>NZ_CP072562.1:0-41774 GCF_023611805.1 Pseudomonas sp. BYT-1 | reverse complement strand
ATCCGCGATCATTCGTAGCAGCTCCGGCCGGTCGTAGCGAACGCCAGATTCGGTATCGCGGTAGACGCCGGCAATGTAATAGCCGGCCTGCCGTGCAGACTCGGTGATAGCTTCTTGACGGCGAATATCTTGTTCCTTGGTGCTAACCCGCATGTAAATGCGGGCGACTTTCATAGGCCCAGCTCGCATGGCAGGTTTATCCCCGAACAGTGACTTAACTTAATGGTCATTGGCGACCTCCTTGTCTTTGGCTATAGCCAATTTGGGTATACCCAAATGGTCCTAGCTTATCAGCTATGGCCAAGTTACCAAGGTAGCGACCCTAATGAACCACCGTTAAAAAAGCTACTCAATTGGGCCAGGTGGCGTCGGCTGCGCTCGGTACCGGGTTGCGCGCGAGGTGCGCCAATTGTTTTTCCAACCAACCCAGCAGTACCGCACGCCCAGCAGGACAGGGCAGCAGGTCATTTTCCAGGTGGTCAGCTAGATCCGAGACGGCGGTTGCACGCTCGGCAGTGTTCTCAGTCATGACGATTTTTTCCTTGATCAGTTCGCAGGGCCAACTGCGACCCAGCATTTGGCGCCGTTTTGGTCGTCTCCACCCTCAGCAATGAAGACGTGGCCATCCTCGTCAACTGCATAGACGCCAGGGCGTTCGTGGCCCGCATTACGCAAGCAATAACTTCCTTATCACCTATAAGGAAATGCACGATGGTTTCCCGTTACCAAAGATACTCCGTGGCATGCTCCCATGCCCCAAGCAAGCAGTGCGCTCAAGGCCATCACCAACGCAAGCGTAATCATGTCGGCAAATCCCCTGCGGCGAGCACAAACGCCCTAGGCTTAAAGCCCAAGTCTTGCGTTGCCTCAGCGTGATCAAATACCAAATCACGGCTCATACGCTCGGCCATGGCTGTCGACCACTTCCGATAGCGCGGCAGACGGCGCAATACGGTCACCGCCAGGCTGAAAGCCCACAGAGGCACAGTCAGCAAGCGCGGACGGAGGCCAAGCGCAGTAAAAATACGGGCGACCATGTCACGATAATTAAGCGTCTCGCCACCGGAAAGGTTGTAGGCGCGATTAACCGCACCAGGTGCCTGCAAGGCTGCAATGCACGCGCCGGCCACGTCTCGCGTATGGACGGGCTGACGCAAGCCACCGGCGCTGCCAAACAATGGAAAAAAACCAAAACGCCGAATAAAGTGAGCGATCTCAGCAATGTTCTTATCTCGCCCCAAGCCATAAATCAGCGTCGGGCGCAGGACCACCCATTCCACGCCACGACTTTCTGCCCACGCTTGCACACGCGCCTCGGCCTCCGTCAAGCGACGGGCTACAGCCTGCTCTTCCTGGTCGGAGGAATCACCCTTGGTGAAGCGGCTGGTGGAAGACAGCGCCACCAGCCGCCGCGCTCCACGCTCTTCCAGCAAGGTGAAATGCTCCGGCAACACCCAGATCGGCGCCACGCAAATCCACAACGGCAAATCCCCCTCCCCCCTTGAGAGAGGGGCCAAGGATGAGGGTAAGCCTGATGTTGGCAAGCGCCGCCAGATCACCCCGTCACCCGCCTGTCTGGCCACACGCCGCGAATACCCCGTCACCCGCCAACTGGCTTGCGTCAGCAAGGGCAACAGGCATTCACCCACTAGGCTGGTGGCACCCAGGACACCTACTTGGCACTCAGTCATCCGCTATCTCCGCCTTAGCCAACGCGTACCGCACGCTGTAATAGCTGGCAACCAGCACAAATCGCAGCGATACCCCCGTTATGACGAGCCACCACAGGGGGCCAGGGTACTGGTGATGAAAAAATTTCCGATAGAACCGCAGCATCCCATGATGCTTGTGCCATTCAACAAAAATCGGTCGGCTGCGACTGCACGCACCCCAGATATGCGTTACTTTTGCATCGGGGACGAACATCACCTTCCAACCCTTTTGCCGAAATTGCATGCACCAGTCGAGATCTTCACAATGAAGGAAATAGCCCTCGTCCCACAGTCCCACATCATCGATTGCTTCACGCTTGACCAGCATACAGGCACCAGAGATTGCCTCAACAACAACCGGTTCAGCAGGCAGCGGCTCTTTGTACAGAAGAAAATCCGAAAAAAAATCAGGAAAAAATCTGGCCAGGCGAGAGAGACCAAATGCCCGCATGAAAGCCCGTTTAGGGGTGGGAAAAACCCGCCGCCCGCCTGGTTGCTCAGTCCCATCGGGATTGCATAACAGGCCGCCGACCATACCAATGGTTTCTGAAGACTCCAACACATCAACCAGACGGTCCAGGGCGTCAGTGGCCAGCACGCTGTCTGGGTTCAGAAACAATATTCGGCTTGCCGATGATGCGCGTGCCCCGACATTGCAAGCAGCTGCAAACCCCAGGTTTCGTCCATTACGTATTACCGATAATCGTTCATGTCCGATCACCAATTCCAGTTGTTCGAGGCTGCCATCGGTTGAATTGTTGTCAACCACAATGGCCCGTGCGGCACCCGCCGCAAACACTGAAGAAACGCAGTCAACCAGCAGCTTACCCGCGTTGTAATTGACAATGACCACATCAGGATCAAGAGAGGATTCCACTTGCGTCAAAACGTACCTCCCAGGAGTTTGCTGTTCGGAATTCTTGCATCTCATCTATTTCACATTCGGATGCCATCGCTGTTCTGACTAGGCTGGCCAGATCAGAATGTTTGTTCATAAGAAAAACTCCCGCCAGCCCATCCCGCAGGGCCATCTCTCCAAAGCTAGTGGAGAGAACCGGCAAGCCCAACGCCCGATATTCGTAGTATTTAATTGGGTCAACCGATGCCGTAAGGTCGGTATGCTTAAAGGGAATTAATCCGACCGAAAATTCCTGCATAAACTTCATCGCAGTCGCATGGTCACAAGCTGGCAACAACTCGATGTTGCGAGGCAGAGGCCTAGGATGTAAGGCATAGATGGGACCAATCAGGCGGATGCACATGGATGGATTAGCCTCTGCCAAGTCAAACACCAAAGGCCAGTCAAACCAGTGGCCGATCGTACCGACATAGCCGAGAACAGGCCTCCCTGAGCTTTTAGTTGTGGCACTGGGGGACGGAAGGGTTTCAATCGCGCAGGCATTAAGCGCAAGAGTAAGTTTTGAGTGATAAGTGGCGAACCGATCGGCTAACGCCGTAGAAGAAACCGATATCCGCGTAACCTGAGCCGCAACCTTCCGTTCCCGCCGCCCCATCGCTATCCGCGACAGCCCCCGGTAAAACGCCGGAAAATCATCCATTGCATCGTAAATCGAAGAAACAGTGGGATGCCGGGCAAGCACCTGCAGCGCGAGCTCGGAGGGTTTACCAATTCCGAGTCGGCATTCCTCTTTCTCAATAAACGCGTGAATTGCCTGCAATATATCGTTCCAGAGCCGACGATTAAGCGCACCAGCGCCTGGCAACGGCTCAATCGGCAATGAACGCGGGCGAAGGATGGTTAGCCACGCTGGGGCACTCCTCTTTGCCGCTAGCGGCATCGCACTCCCTCCCGAAGCCTTTATACGCCGAAAATCTGCCAGCTCCGGCAATCGCGTAGGGTAGGGATCAACCCAGAGCACATCTCCGCCACGTCTGGCATGGAACCACTCCACAAACTTGTGGGGGCGCTGCGCAAAACTTGCCCAGGGTACGGGCGAGAAATATACTAGCCGCATCAGACGAAATGCTCTCTGAGCACCTTCACGATCCGCTCGGCACCACGGCCATCTCCGTAAGGTGAAACTCCACGTGCCATTTCTCCGTATGCTGACTCATCGTCCAACAGGCGTTGTGCTTCTTCCACAATCCGGTCGTAGTTGGGGCCAACCAGCTTTACTACTCCCTGCTCAACTGCTTCTGGCCGCTCGGTTTCATCCCGCAAAACCAGCACGGGCTTGCCCAACGCAGGCGCCTCTTCCTGCACGCCACCCGAGTCGCTGATGATCAGGTATGAGCGCTTCATCGCAGCAACGAAGGGCGCGTAATCCAGCGGCGCGCATAGATGAATATTTGGACAGTTCCCCAACATTTCATGGGCCACATCCTTAACATTCGGATTGGGGTGTACCGGGTAAAGGAACTGAACATCCAGATTGCGTTTCGCCAAGGTATGCAATGCGCGACAGATACTGCGGAACGGCTCACCAAAATTCTCACGACGATGGGAGGTAATAAGGACAAGGCGCTTTGATGGATCGATTTCAATCCCCAATTCTAAGTCCTTCGCTGCCGTCATCAGCAGAGCGTCGATCACGGTATTGCCAGTAACCACAATATCCTTATCCGAAATCCCTTCGCGCAGCAGGTTCTGTCGCGAACTCTCCGTCGGTGCAAAGTGCCAGCGAGCCAATCGACCAGTAATCACACGATTGGCCTCCTCCGGGAAGGGATTTTGCATGTCCAAGGTACGCAAGCCCGCCTCGACATGCCCGATGGGGATGCGGTGATAAAAACAGGCCAATGCCGCTGTCATTACAGTCGTCGTATCACCTTGCACCAAGACGACATCCGGTTTTTCTGCTTGAAGCACATCATCCAGATCCAGCAGCAGCCGAGCCGTCAGTATCGTCAATGTCTGATTGGGGCGCATGATGTCCAGATCGATATCAGGCTCAATACTAAAATAGTTCAACACCTGGTCCAGCATGTGACGGTGCTGGGCTGTTGCCAGCACTCGAACGTTTGCCCAAGGTTCATTTTTCAACGCCAGAATCACCGGAGCCATTTTGATGGCTTCAGGGCGGGTTCCAACTACACACAAGACTTTCTTCATCAGGCAATATCCAGTTCATAAAAAAGATGCTTCCAGTCCTCAATGAATGAGGTTGCAGAGAACGCATTTCTAGCACACGCAACGGCATCGCAAGCATTGGCATAGTCATCAAAAACCGCTTCAATGCGTGCTGAGAGTTTTTTCGTATCCCCCAATGGATAGGTGAAGATTTGTTCATAGCCACTGACCAAATCGACGTGTGCCTTGATATCGGAGAGCACTACAGGGACAAGTGACGAAATAGCCTCTGCTGCGGAGAGTCCAAATGATTCTCCTTTGGATGGCGATACAAACAGTCCGCCAGAACGCGAAACTGAATTTAACAAACGTCCTGCTGACGCGAACGGAACAGGAGGTAATACTACAGAAAGGCCGCCTAGTGAACGCTTTGAAATCTCTTTGTTAAGGTCAATTTCCGACGACCTTGGCCCACAGAATAAGAGCATGAATTCGCCTTTGCGACGATGCTCTAGCAGCTGGAAAGCATCCAACAGAGACAAGGGATCTTTTAGGCGATCAAGACGTCCGAAGAACAGTATGGGTTTTCTGGACCAGCGAGGTAGGCAGTTATCAAGGGGAAATTCCTGAGATGGTAGATCCCACGGTACGAAGTTCCGCAGCTCACCGACCGGCGCGGGTAAGGTAGGAAACTCATTACGGATAAGATCGCTGAAAACAGAAGATGGTGTGATCACCCTCTCGCAAGTATTGGGCACATTGGCAAGATAGCCCCGGTTTTCCCCATACGAAGTGTGGCACTCAACCACATATCGCTGGGATCGTCTAACGCACAAATCGATAGCTTGCGGACAATCAATGATAAATGCGAGATCGTAGTTCTGATCAAGCGAAGACACGATTGAGATTGATGAAGTTGCGTTGAGCCCATATTGAGTCATCGCTGCCACTAAGGGGGCCAACCCCCCAGAGTCGTGCAAGAAATAAAAGTCGACCATTATTTCTGGAAGATAGTGTTTGAAGGCTAGCGCGCGATTGAGAAGAACTCGCTCAACACCACCAAACGTAGCCCAAGGATAGATAAAACACACTCTAGTTTGCATATAGACGCTGCATATTGTGGTTCTTGTTTAGTTCGCTAACCAATGTATCGAAGCGAGCACGCCATGTAGTTCGCTCTAGAAAAGCATCAAGTTCCTCAGGTTTACGCTTGGATTGAAGTGCATGCTCAAGCGCATCGAGAACATCCTTTCGCTCGGCAAAGTACGTCATCGGGTAATCTTTTAGATGCCTAATACCTGTCACGATTACTGGGAGCCCAAAATAGAGGTATTCGTAAATTTTGATTGGATCGACGGCCTCAGCCAAAACGCCTTCAACGAATGGAATAATCCCGGCAGACCAGCGGGAGGTATAGCGATGCAAGTCGTCGGGAAGGACCTTTCCCAACAAGCGAAGATTGGGTAGTGCTGCGGATTCTTGCCTTACCCAGTCAGGTTCACCGTAACCGATGATTTCAAACGTGAGATCTGTTCGAATTTTCGCGAGGTGGAAGACCTGGCGCCAGTCAAACCATGCGTCAGTGAGGTGGCCGAAATAACCAATTACCCGTTCATCACTTCGTTGAGTCCCCGCGACCCCCTTGTGCTCGACGCCAATCACATCAGGCGTGTAGCCATTACCAATGACGCTGATATCTAAACGAAGGGCTGTGAACTTGTCTCGCAATGATGGAGATACAGCGCAGACATAATCCGATTGCAGTACCAGCGAGTCTTCTATTGGTTTTTTAAACCAAGGTGCTTGGCCGACATGGAAGAAAGCCTCCCATTCATCCATGATGTCATAAACAATCGCCAAGCCACGCTGCCGTAAAGAAGGAATAAGATCGACCAACGTGGGTGCAGGCATAGTGACCAAGAAGAGCGATAACTCTCGGGGTTGACACAGCATCTCAGCCTTGGAGACAAAATCAAAAAGTGGGACTTGGTACACGTTTGGCCAGACTTCACCGCAGCCTTTTGACAACGTATCATTCGGCGACCATTGCCAGGCAACGAACAGCACTAAGTATCCCTGAGCAGCAAAATACTTTGCTGCGTTGATCGGTCTTTGGTTAACAAGTTCGTCAAATTCAAAGCCACACGGGATGATTGCAATGCGCTCTGCCTGATTGGCTCTTACAAGCCATTCGCTCTGTTCTATGGCATGGAAAACCGAGGAATGATCGCCACCTTGATTCATAGTGAAGTTGTGATGTAGTCGCCTTGCAACATAGGCATGACGTTGCCGGTTCAGTTTATGCCGAAATTGCTCAGGCAGGCGCCAATAAATAGCCTTCAGCAATGCATAACGTCTTTCTTGAGAAGCCATAGACTGCGCCAACCTGTTAATTAGGCGAAGTGGCCGGGTCACCCTCCAAGAACGAGTAGAAAGAAGCGATTTGATTTGTCCGTCGCGCTCGACCACAGTTTGGTTGAGGCTGGCGATTTGTCCGTCGCGCTCGACCACAGTTTGGTTGAGGCTGGCGATTTGTCCGTCGCGCTCGACCACAGTTTGGTTGAGGCTGGCGATTTGTCCGTCGCGCTCGACCACAGTTTGGTTGAGGCTGGCGATTTGTCCGTCGCGCTCGACCACAGTTTGGTTGAGGCTGGCGATTTGTCCGTCGCGCTCGACCACAGTTTGGTTGAGGCTGGCGATCTGCCCGTCGCGTCTGACAATCATCTCCGTAAGGCTCGCGATCTGTTCGTCGCGTCCGCCCAATGCTTGGTTGAGACTGGCGATCTGCCCTTCACATCGGACAATCACCTCAGTAAGGCTAGTGATCTGCCCTTCACGTTCGGCAATCGTATGAGCGAGAATTCCGATTTCTTTATCGTGCTTGACCACAACCTGACTGAGATTGGCGATTTGTCCATCACGCCATGCTGAAATCCAGTCAAAATCGGAGGCTTCCCATTGTTTTCGTGGCCTCGTATCACGCAGAGTTTCTGTAATTGCATGTTGCAACAACTGATGATGTTCTTCGGCTTTTGCTGCAAGAGTTCTTGCACCATGCGTCGTTGAGCCCGTTGGTTCCTGAATAAGCGCTTTCAATGCAATCCTTAATTGTTCTACAGTTCCTGAAACAGGAACGCGAAGGTCGTCAGGAACCTCCGCCCATGCTGAGGCTGCCGTCATTTTTGGGTCGTATTCGTAGCACAGGGTGGGCTTCCCCATAGCCAGTGCCAGTATCTGCGCATGAAGACGCATGGCAAAAATGGCATCGCAATCTCCCAGGACTTCAACCGTTTCTGGAATAGTCAGGTTACCGTACAGCGCGCACTGATGCGTATCGGTCAAACGAGCCATAAGAGATTCAACGAAAGCAATATCAGATGTAGAGCGACCGTCAATCTGATGTGATTGAAACGGCACCCAGACTAACGTAAAGGTGCTAGGTACAACAGCCTTAATCGCGGTTACTAAATAATCCTCCCATCCATCAACGAAGGACCACGGGCGTATTACTATGGCTAGTTTTTTTTGAGTGTGATGGGTTGCTGCTGATATAGCGCTCTTATTTTTTTTGTCATTAAGTGGCCATGCCCACACTGGATCCGGCGCAACTTTGACGGGCCTGGTTACGCCAATCTCTCGCAATAATTCAGCCGACCCTTCATCGCGCACGGAAACCCAGTCGGCTAAAGTGAACACTTCGCGAACAATTTGTCGACTTTGCATGCTATCTAAAGGCCCGACACCTTGCGCCCATGCCAAGGTCTTTACCCCTAATTGGCGAGCCATGAAAAACGGACGTGCATATGCCGCGATATCTCCCGGCAGGTAGTTGTAAAGAGCATTTATCGAAAATTGATGGTGACCCTGGAATAAACCACCGCCGCCCAGTACGAGCAGATCCGTATTCTGCATAGTTTGTATTAGTGCGGGCAAATCGTAAAAATCAATTGCCTCTATACCAAGTAGATTCTTTGTCGCCGCTGGATCTATGCTGACTGCCGTTAATTGACAATTTTCTTCAGCGCACCAGTTATGAAGTATAGATAAGAGCAAATCGTCTCCGATATTGCCCGCACCATAATAGCCAACGGCCATAATGCGAAGGGAAGGCGTTTTTTTTGACTTAAACGACGTCAATGTATTTTGTTCCTGCACTATGCTTCCTCCTTTAAGGCTAAAGACATTGAGTCAATGATCAGCCCATCAACTGATGGCTGGGGCGACAACCATCCCGCTCCCCAGGCCGGTTGTGGAAGCACATCAAAATGGCCTGCATATTCCAATCGATGGTGACGCTTGTATTCGCCACTCTTTATGTCTCCAACGCCGATTGAAACGATATAGCGATTACCTGAAAAATTGGCAGTCAATTTCCAGAAGAATTTGTGCACCCCTTGCGGTAAAGCAGGTAATGGTACGTTCATGCTCTGCGTGGTCGCACTCCACAAGCCTATGCCATCGGTGCTTAATAATTGAATGCCGAAACAAGGGTGAACGTTGCCTTGATGCACGTTGATCGCAACTTCGACTCGTAAAACGCTACCATGAGTAAAGTTAGTCGCTTCTTTTCCCTCTTCATTCAAAATACGCACTGATTGGATGGTTGTTTTACTATCAGTCGACGAGCTTTTTATGATATTCAAGGGAGCCGAGCTATCCACTTCAGACGATTCGCCGCGAGCAGCATCATCGATTGTCGTCGATTCTCTAGGGGCAAATACGGTGCCTCCCTCGTCCTGCACTAAATCGTCGGCATATGCCTTTACAACGTCACGGCAAGGACCATCAAGAATGAGTTCTCCATGTTTGAGGAATATGCCGCGGTCACAATACTCAATCAAAGTATTGCTAGAATGAGTGACTAGGAGTATCGAAACACCTTCTTGTTGCATTTGGCGTATTCGATTCAGGCATTTTTGTTGAAATGCTGTATCTCCTACCGCGAGCGCTTCGTCTACAATCAGTATGTCTGGCTCAACATGAATAGCAGTGGCAAAAGCTAATCGCACCGCCATACCGCTAGAATATGTTTTAATAGGATGTTCCATAAATGAACCAATATCTGCAAATGCAGCTATCGCTTCAAAGCGCTTATCCACTTCTGAGTTACTCAGTCCAAGTACAGCGGCATTTAAGTAAACATTTTCACGTCCGGTAAATTCAGGGTTGAAACCAGATCCGAGCTCAAGTAAAGCTGCAATACGGCCATTCGTTTGCACGCCACCACTTGTCGGTGTCAAGGTTCCGCAAATAAGTTGTAACAGCGTGGACTTCCCAGAACCGTTACGTCCAATGATGCCAACGGTTTCCCCTCTTTTAATGTCAAACGAAACCCCATCCAGAGATTTGAATTCTTGAAAATATTGAGATGGTGTTTTTCCAATAAATTTTTGAATATTCGGCAACGTGAATTGCTTAAGGCGGTCGCGGGGATGTGCATAAATTTCGTAGCGTTTGCTTAAACCTCGAACGCGGATAACAAAATCATTAGAGGACATCAGCAAAACCCTTTTTGGTTTTTTGGAAACAGGCGTAGCCTGCCCAAGCAATGGCGGTAGCAGCCAGGGTGTAACCGCCCAAACCCATCCAGTCCGGCAAATGCCCCCAGATCAGTACTTCACGCGCCTGCTCGATGATGAAAGTAAGCGGGTTAGCCATGATGAACGGACGGAACCTTTCTGGCACTGCAGTCACCGGGTAAAAGACGGGGGAAAGGAACATCAGCACGGTGGTAAGGATGCCGATGGTTTGCCCAACGTCGCGCAAAAATACGCCTAGGGATGCCAGCATCCAGGCAAGACCAGTGGTGAGAATAACCAGTGGAAGCAGTACCAAAGGGGTGAAAACCGCCGTCCAGTGCAAGTAGCCGTTAAAGAGTGCAAAGGCGGCTAGCAGCACGCCAAGGCTGATGAGGCTGTGGAATAGCGCTGCACCCATGGCAATGACTGGCAGTATTTCAATCGGGAATACCACTTTCTTGACGTAATTGACGTTGGAAAGAATCAACCCGGGGGCGCGGTTGAGTACCTCGCTAAACAGGCTCAGCACAATCATGCCGACAAAAAGCACTACGGCGAATTGCGTTTTGCTATCGTCAGCACCAATCCCACCCCAGCGAGATTTGAAAATCTCGGAGAATACAAAGGTGTACACGGTTAGCATGAACACTGGATTGAAGAAGGACCAAGCCAGACCTATGGCAGAGCCTTTGTAGCGGCCTACGACCTCGCGCTTGGTCATCTGCACGATAAGCTGGCGGTTGCGCCAGAGACTTCGGGTAAGTGCCACGAGGGATGTGGGTTGGGCTGCGTGGGGGTTAATCGTTTTTTGGGAGTTTGTCATGCGAAGTGCTCCACTTCTGCCAATGGTTTGGCTTGCTGATTTTTTGTGGACAAGGTGGGTTCGCCTTGGACGGGCCATTGGATGTTGAATTCAGGATGCTTCGCTCGAATTCGGGTGCCCAATAGTCGGTGGTTTTGTAGAGAAACCCTGCACTACGCGCATTAGTTTGCCTTGAGGTTGCTGGATTTGGTAATGCAGACCGCGCAGCACGTTTTTGGCCGAACGATGTGGTTGTCTTGCACTAAATCCACGTCACGCCCGATGAGCTTAGCGAATCGGCAACTATAACCTAATGTGCGGATTCCACGCCATCCGGCCACTCATTCCACCAACATGCGGCCACCTGTTCCACGCTCATCCGGCCGGGCAGTCGGAGCGCAGCGACGCAGGTTTGCATTGTTAGTGCCATTTCTATAACTCCATTTAGCGGCTAAAAATTATGTAAAGAACAAATACCCAGCCTGGCGCATTGGGATTCGCGCGAGCCAGATCAGGGTCAAGTGAGCGGGATAAAAAGCGTAGAAAAACCAACGTAGCCGAGGGCACGGCAGGGCCACGAATGGCGCAACCAAAAGGATCAAGATCGAGGCCAGCGCCCATGGGTTGCCGTTGATGTACCCAAGTGCAGCGCAAGACACAAATGCCAGGATCAGTGCCGGCACTGATGGCTGTTTTGTGTAGATCCAGATCGCTACGCCAAAGGCCAGAGCTGGCCACCAGAATTCAACCAGGCTACCGCCCAGGGCAAAGGCCAACCCAGCAGCCATGTAGCCTTGAGACCGACCCATTTCGAGCAGGCGAAGCGTGGCGGTCAGGACGAACAGGGTAAAGAGGATATTCAGCGGCCACCAACCGTTGACCAGGCCCCCGAGTGCCAGGAATGCCGGTGAAGCCAAGGCGCCGAAAACAGCCAGGCGAATCATGGTGCGACGATAGGCGCCGCTCTCAAGCGCTCCAGGACGAGCCAGGTTGTACGCCAGAACAAACACGAACAACGGCATTGTCAGGCGGCCAGCGTCGTACAGCCAGGCTACGGTGTCGTTCAAGAGGTATTTGTTGATGTGATCGCCAATCATGGGGTTTGGGGAGCAATGGAACCGAAAACCAACATAAGCACGAATTAAAGTTCGCTTTACTCGTCATCTGTTGTGGATTAGCGAACTTTGATTGGCGAAACGAGTTTATCGCACCACTTTTCGGGTGGTCACGGCCTTTCCTAGTGCTCGCTGAAACGGTTTCATAAAACGGTCGTTTTTCGAAACTGTCCAGACGTTACAAGGGTTTGCGGGGCAGCGACTGAGCTTAAGTGCACTTTCTGTTCCGTTGCTCCCCCAACCCCGTTTTCGTCACGCACGACGATGGCTATAGCCGACAGTGCGGCAGCGGATACAGCGCTGTAAGCGTCCACTAACAAGACTGGCCCTTCGGGGCCAGTTTTCATTTCCCGGGCCAGGTGCCGCACCTGGTATTCACCCCCCCCCCGCTCTGCTGGTTTGTACAATGCAATTTTGTGGATTGTACAAACCAAGAATCCGCACGCGCACCATCTGGCCCGGGAAATGAAAACAGGCTCCAGCTGTGAAGGTGGCGGGCGTCTTGACGTTAAACGGTTTAACCACTAGATTTAGCCGTTGAGTTAAACGGTATAACCCCGGAAACGAAAACGACTATGACCGCTCACGCGCAAACCATCATGGCTACCAAGGTTGACGACCGCATAAAGCGCCGTTTCGACGCGGCCATGCGCGCACGCGGCACTAACACCTCAGCGGTGTTACGCAAGGCGGTTATGCAGTATCTGAGCGAGTTGGACGCCGGTATAGAGCATCCACAGTTCAAGCTGGAGTTGGACGGCCCCGAGGCCGAAGAGAAGACCCCTAGCCACTGACGGCGGGGCAAAAAAAAAGAGCACCAACGACTAGATATCTTGGCGGATTCGTCGTGGTGCTCACCGTATAGGTGAAGAGAGTATGGATTCCTGCGCAGCTATGTGCAAGATGGGCCGTGATTTATTTCACGTCCGTCTATCTCCTCACCGCCGTTCTGGCGGTGGGTTATGGCCCTAAGAGTCAAAGACACAGCCGTCTCTGCTCGGCCCAATCAGCGCTTTTTCCAGGAAGGCACCGCCCTTAATCGCGTCCTCCAGGAATGCCCCTATCTGCCCCGTTGCAGCGATGACAAAACCGCTGCGCGCATCCTGCCGCGTGAATACGCCGTCTGCTATCCGTATATGCAGATCAACCGGGAAGGCATGGTGTCGTGGCTAATCTTCGACCTGGACCACTACAACGCGCTGATTTGGGATGACGCCGGGCTACCGCCACCGAATCTGATAGTGCGCAATAGGCGTACAGGCGGAACACACCTCTATTACGCCATTATCCCGGTATGCACTACCGACAACGCCCGCAGTCGGCCCATTAACTACCTGAAAGCCATCTACAAGGCTTTCGTGGCAGCGCTCGATGCCGATCCCAATTACCATGGCGGCCCAGTCGCTAAGACGCCTGGCCATCCATGGTGGCAGACCCAGGAACTGCATAACCACGTCTACGAGCTGGCCGACCTGGCCGAGTGCGTAGACCTGGAGCCGATCACCCCATGGGGCAAAGGACCAGACTACGAAGCGGCTTCCCACTCGCGGCATTGTATGTTGTTCGAGAACCTGCGGTTCTACGCCTACAGCATCGTCAACTTGGAGCGCGATAAAGGCTCCTATGACCACTTTGTCCGGCGCTTAACCGCCCATGCACACAACGCTAACCGCTTTGGCGGGCGCGGCTCGTTTGTCACTGACCTACCGCTGTCCTCGATCCGGTCAACGGTCAAATCCGTCGCCCGGTGGACCTGGAGCAAGTACACGGGCAACAGCCGGTGCCACCGTGGCGTGATGGAGCTAGACAAAAGCCTTCCCCTGGTCGAGCGGCAACGCCTAGCGGCCAAACGCACGCACCAGGAGCGACACAAGGCCACAGAATCCAAGATCCGTGCCGCGTGTCGCATCCTATTGCAACAGGGCAAGCCGCTTGCTCAAGCGGCCATTGCGAGCCTTGCAGGCGTCACCAGGCAGACGGTGGCCACCTATCGACACATCCTCACCGAAGCCCGCGTTAACAACGTGGTGCCTTTCAACGCCGGCGTTTTAAGCCAGGCGGCCAGATCCGCCCCGACTGACCAGCCAGAGACAGGCCAGGCCGGGAAAATTAGCGATGTTAAGTATGGTGCCAATCAGATACCTGCCCCTAGGCGGCGCGGTAAGCGACGCCCAAGGCAGCTGCTTTTAGCCTTTGATGATCCCCCATAAAGCATAGTGCGGTGGCTGATGGGGAGTGATTCGACACACCGTAGACACGTTTCCCCACACCTAAACCTGCAAGGTGCGTGCGCTGGCCAGGTGATCCAGAACAACGCGACTACGGAAAGAAAATCCCGTCCCCGCAGCTTGATAACCGGTTATCTGGCGTAAGGGTTTATCTGTTTACTCAAGGCAAAACTTAACCTATTCTGTCAGTATTCCAGGCGGCAACCTGGACGGCTAACAAGATGGGAGTTAGTGACTTATGGCTAGATCGAGGCAAAGCCATGCGACGAAAAGAGCGACTGACACCGCAGGACTTCGACACGCTCAAGGCCCATATGGGCTCGCGGTGGAAGCCTGCGAACATCGAGGCGGTGCGCCAAGTCATGGTCGAGGGGCGTAAGCAGAAGGACATAGCCGCCGATCTTGGCGTTACGGAGAAAGCCGTCTCGCAGATGGTGAAGAAAGCATACGACTTGCACCAGGAACATGGCACAGCGCCGGAAGGCTGGGTAACAGTCTTTGCCACCCTACCCCCTGACCTGGCGGAACACGTCAGGCAGATGGAACAAACCGCACGGGCAAACTTGAGCAGAGGCAAACAATGAACGTACCGCGCAAATTCAAGCAGAAATCATGGGTTAACCAAAAGGGCGGCAGTGGTAAGTCGATCCTGTCCTATAACGATGCGTTTTACCTGGCTGAACTGGGCAAGCGCGTGCTGTACCTGGACGGCGACGAACAAGGCAACGGCAGCAAGCGTCTGGCGCAATACGCTGTGCCTGGCATGGTGGCGTCTGATCTTTTCAAAGACACCCCTCTCGAAGCCATCCAGCCAGTTGAGGGGCAAACCCTTAGCGTCCTGATGGGTGACAAAGGTCTGATCAAGGCCGAGCGCACCACGATGGACGATGAAGAAATGGTAGCCCTGGTGCGTGCTCAAATCGGTCGTATCGCGGAGCATTTCGATTATGTGATTGTCGATACCGCTGGTTCTAACAGCCGTGTGGCTAACGCGTTCCTGGTCAGCTCTGATTACGTAGCCATCCCGTGTCGGATCGACGATTACAGCATTGATGTGGCTAAAGAGGTCTTGAAGCGGATTGCGTTCATTCAGCAGCAGTGGAACCCGCACCTGGTAAGCCTGGGCATTTTGCCCAATGAGTTTGACGCGACCCAGCCAGCACAAACCGAATGGCTCAAGCAGTTGATGACCCATTTCCGCAAGTACCTGTTCGGCGGTTTGGTCAAGAAAAGCGCGGCATTGAAGGAAGCCGCGGCTGAAGGCGTGCCGGTGTGGCGCTTGCGCGATGAGAAAGGCCAGATCAAAACCGCTGCGCGTACGTCCGGTAAAGAGGTGCGCGCCGTATTTGAAATGATGATGAAAACGATGGAGCAGGCCAATGGCTAAGAAACTGGACCTCACCGACCTGGCGAATTTTGACCCGACGCCGGTAGCAGCACCGGCCACCTCGGGCGCGAGCGCTGGCCCTGTCCAGGTGCCAACGGGCGACGTTATCCCGGACCCGAAACAGCCGCGTAAGAAGTTCGACCAAGCCAAGCTTGAAAAACTGGCCAAGACCATTAAAGCCAGTCGCCTTAACCAGCCGGTCACGGTTCGGCCAAAAAACGCCGATGGCAAATACGTGATTGTCATGGGTGAACGCCGGTGGCGTGCTTGTACCCTTGCCGGATTGGAAACCATGCCGGTTATCTTCGGGGACAAGGCCGATGGTTATGACCAGGTGACAGAGAACACCGAGCAGGAGCCTCTAACCACGATGGAGCTTGCGCGCTTTATTGCGGAGAAGGTCGAGGAAGGCGACAAACGATCCTATATCGCCGAACGTCTCGGGATGCGCGCCGATGCGGTATCGCAACACCTGGCACTGGCGACGGCACCGGATTTCATTCAGCAGCTGGGCGACGATACGCAGATCGGTGGCCGAACCCTGTACGAATTGATCCAGGCACACAAAGAGTATCCCGCCGAGGTCGAGCGGTTCGCTCAGCAGCCAGCCGAGGAAATCACACGGGCATCGCTGGGGCGCCTGGTGGAGCAGTTGCGCACACGCGAAGCGCTGCAAGCCGACGCGGATGCACAAGCCAAGGCGCAAGCCGAGGCGAAGGCCCAGCAGAGCGACAATGCGCCAAGCGGGGGCCAGAACAACGGTCCTGCTAATAAGGAGGAAACCACAGGGCCGAAACCTGATGGTGACGGACATTTAGAACGTCCGTTGGACCTGCCGCCAGCGGTGCAGCCAACACCAGCAACCCCGGAACCCAAAGCCCAGGACGGTGGCCAAGCTTGGCCAGTGGTTAAAATCCTGGTCGAGGGCCGGGCCGCCAGCCTCACCCCTACCGGCATTGTCCAGGTGGTTTATGCTGACACGGGCGAGATTGGCGAGGTCGATTTGTCGACCGTCCAAATCTTGAGCGTGGAGGATCGCAGGAATGAAAGCTCATAAGGTAGCTACTGGATCACTGCGACTGGCAGCGTTCTCGCTGCTGTCGCTTATTCGTCCGGCAGTGGTGCTAGCCCTGGAGGTCGTTGCAGCGCTTTCGCTGCTGGGCTTCCTGGCCTGTGCCTTGTTCGGGGAATGGTTCATATTCACCGTATTCCTGGTGGCGGGCGTGGTATCTACGGCTTTGGCCTGGAGCTATGACGCCCTGCTAAGCCGCCTGGTCCCCTTCGGCTACGGCTTCCTATCAGAGTGACTGAATGCCATGTATTCCAGGATCAACCAGGCCAGGCCATTGCCTGGCCGTTTTATTTGAATACCCTAACGCATATATGCTCTAGGTTAGCTCATGCCTGCCACGCTAATCCGGTTGGCCAGGGTATTGGCGGCGGAAACGACCTGCCGCATACTGGTTGCATATACAGTACAAGGAGCCAATATGTTTTGGGATTACGAGCAGTTGCCGGAGGTGCCCGCCGACATTCTCGACCAGTTGGAAGGTCGAGGCGTTGACGCGGGAGACATAAGCGACCGCGAGCGTTCAGCGCTACAACGAGTGATCGCTATTAACCAGCGCCTCTATCGCCGGGCATGGGAGCTTGAACACCAGGTAGAGGAACTGGAGACCCACGGGCAGTACATGCGACAGCAGATTGTCGGTCTGGTCCAGCTAACGCGGCGACTAGGCTACGAGCCATCTACCAAACCGCCACGGTAAGTGGCGCAGACTCCCTATACAGATCCTTTCACTGCCTCTCTTGCGCGGTCGTCGTACTCTTCCTTGTACCGCTCTCGGATCACCGTCATTTCATCTATGAGCGACTGCACCTGCGGGGCTAGCGCGGCTTCGAAGTCGGCCAAGTCTGCTTGGCCTACGGTGGATTTCGTCGCCGCTGTCCGGCCAGGTGTGCCGAAAGTCACTAGAGCGGCACGCAGCGCAACCCCTCGGCCTATCAGCCGGGTGCATAGGTGCTCCGCGACCGTTGGGGTTATGTCTAACCCATCGTCGCGGGCGGCTCTAAGTGCCGCAAACATCAGCTCTCGTTTGCACCGCTTGTGCGCGGCTGCTACCTGCGCCCCACACCGCCCCGCTATATGGCGCAACGTCTCAACGCCACCGGTACGGTTGAACAGGAACCGTTCCAGCAGTTCGCCATAAGCGGCTTTGACTTCCGTTTCATAGACGTGCAACAGGGTTTCACGCTCTGGTATCTGCATGGCGGCTTCTCCGGTGGCATATAGCTATACCCTAACACATATATGCGTTAGGGTATAGCTAAAGCGCCATCCGGCGATAGCGCCGGGCTATTCAACCTCTTGGAATCGCTGAGAGCATTCCCCGCAGATCAGGTGCAAGCCAGGCTTGGCCCACACGTTGATTTTGTTTTCACAGGCGCAACTATATTTGGCGCGGGTCTGCTTTGATGGTGACGGTTCCGTCAGTTCGGGGGCCTGGATGTTCTCAGGGTCTACCCCGTCCACCGCCCCTTCCAATGCAGCTTGCAGGAGTTCGGCGGGCACATGGCGCCCAGGGCGTTGGTCAGCCCATGTGATTTTGAATGAGGTGGCCAGCAACTTTTCTAAAGCCTGTTCGAATGCACCGCCTTCTATGGGGTAATCGGCCATGCGCTCGCCGGTTTGCTTCCCGCCTGGCTTGCCGGTATCGCTGGGCATCAAGCCCACGGCTTTCATTTTGTCGCCCCACTCCCGATTGTGATAGCGGCGGCGGCCTGGCTTACCGAAGTGGTGCTGCCACAGATGCACCATTTCATGCACCATCGTTTGCATGACCTCTTTCAGAGGGATGATGCCGAAGTAGGCCGGGTTCAACGCGATTTCATCGGTTTTCGATTTGTCGCCCTGGTTAAAAAAACGCTCAGCCGAAAAATAGCCGTAGGTTTTTTTCTCGCGCTGGAGCGTGATTAGGCAGGGGGGCAATTGGCCGCTGAAAAGCTCCGCGTTGAAATGCGCGTAGGCTCGGTCTAGCTCGTCATAGGCGTCTTTCGTGGGGATCATCATCGGCCAATCTCCTTTGGATTGTACAAACCAATTATAGCATAACTTTGGTTTGTACAATCCATTTTATTGGTTTGTACAAACCAAATTTTGTCATGACAAATTTTTCGGCCCGATACAACGCCACCTCAAAAGCCCCCCCACCGGCCCCGCTGCCCTCGATTCGGGGCGGTAAAGCCGCGCCCCTCACCCTGCGCACATTCGTGCTTCGGGCTGCGCTTCGCTTGTCATCGGCCGGGCCGGTGGGGGAGAGCAAAAGCCAGATCCGCGCCCGCCGTCGAAATTTGTTTTCCGTAGTAGCAATGGGGCGACCAGGCGGCGCTGCCGGTTCTGGTTTGTACAATCCAAAAATCGAACAGGCGACCAGGCGGGGGCGGGCCGCGCTCTGCGCGGCCAAGAGCCTGGCCCGCGATTGCCACCTCTACGTTTCCGTAGAGGTGGATGCCCTTTTTTGCCATGGCAAAAAAGTGGCTTGGTGTAGGAGCTAATGCAGGATAGACTAATCGTCGAAAGGTGCAGCACCTTCGGTGCGCACGTCCTCGGGCGCTGTGCGCCCTGCGGTCCTCGTTCTTCGAACTGCGGGAGGGGCAGAAGCCATGCCATCAAAGAAACCGCTCCTATCGGCGCGGGTAGATCCAGACACGAAAAGCCTCTTTGACAAGCGGGCGGCGTCATTGAACATGACGACAGCCGCGCTACTGGAAAAGCTGGTGGAGGCATTTCTACAGAAGCCATCGCCCGAGCCTTCGGCGATGGCCAAGGCCGAACCCGCCGAAGCAGGGAAGGCTAAAGCGCGGGTGGATGTTCCACTGGCACCATCAGAAGGTAAGGCGCTGGAACAGTTGGCGGGGGAAATGGGATGGTCAAGGTCCAAATATCTGGCCCAGCTTTTCCGCGTACATCTCTCTAGTGAACCGAGATTCAGCGAGAAAGAATTGCTGGAGCTAAGACAAGTGACCATGCAGCTTTCGGCGCTTGGTCGTAACGTCAACCAGATTGCCCGTGCTCTCAATGTGAGCCTGGATCATGCAAACCAGGCTCATGCTGTGCAGTGGGAAACCATGCACAAGGTCATCGACTTGCACCGGCAGTTCGTCAAACGTCTGGTGAAAAGCAACCTGGACTATTGGGGGATGAACGATGGCGAGCAATGACGCGGGCGGGTTCTCCCGCGACCAAGAACACAACATTGAATTCGCCTTTGGGCATCGCAAGCCAAAAGGGCAGAGACTGACGCTAGGGAAGGGCGCGGCAAAAGCTCAGGCCTGGCGCACGGTACGCAAGGTGCCCGAGGTCATGGTGCGGGTATCGGGCGGCGGGAAGACGAGCCAGCACGTAAAAGCTCACTTCGATTACATATCCCGAAATGGAAAGCTCGACATGGTTAATGACCAGGGCGAACTTATCCGGGGCAAGGATCAAGTGGGCGACCTATTCGACTCTTGGGATATGGACTTATCGAAGGGGCAGGGCAAGCTCAAACAGGCGTTCAATGTCGTGCTGTCCATGCCTGCCGGAACAGATCCGCAGAAGGTACTGGCAGCGGCTCAGGGCTTTGCGCGGGAAACGCTGTATGGAAAACACCAATATGCAATGGTTCTGCATACCCCTGAAACGGACCCGCACAAGGATGCTCCACCACACCCCCATGTTCACCTAATCATCAAGGCCGAGGGGTATGACGGGAGACGCCTACACATCCGCAAAGCGACCTTGCAGGCCTGGCGGGAAACCTTCGCGGAGCAGCTTAGAGATAGGGGCATTGAAGCTAACGCTACGCCAAGGTCGATCCGAGGTGTTACCAGGAAGGGCAAGACCGCAGCTATATATCACCTGGAGCAGCGCGGGGCTTCACTTGTCCAAGCCGAGAAGGTGAAGCAAGCCGCGAAGGAATTGAATGATGGTGACACGGAGTTGAAGCCGTGGGAGAAGGCCATTATCAACCGGCGGCAAAAGACGCTGCGTGAAATGCTCCAGGCCGCGAATACGTATGAAGCGGAAGGGGACGCGGACCTGGCCAAAGCTATTCGCGAACATGCGGCTTCAATGCCTCGACCGGAAACCGAGCGGCACGCAATCAAGAAGGCCATTGTTCAGAAGATCAAGGAAGGTCGTGGGAAGGATCGCGGCCAGGAGCAAACCGCACCAGATCGAGACGGGAAAGAGCGTTAACAGAAATGGCTTTTCTGTATGCGCACTTTTGTGTTATTTGTTGTGCGTGGATTGGTACCACCTACCCCCGGAGGGAGCATGAAACAGAAGCTCAGCATGGGCCAAGTGGTTTTGGCCTGGATCAACATCATCGTAGGAACCGGCACAGCAATACTCGGCTTGTGGGCCTTCCTGGCTACCTTGACCGATTGGGACTTGAAAATGTCCTGCTACTACCTGTTCGCAATCGCATTCGGTTCCTTCTTTGTATGGAGCGGCGCACGTAAAATTCGCGGACAGCACCTCAAGCCAGCGCAAACCGCCTCGGAGGTCGATCATGAGACGCCGTGAATTCCTTGCTTTGAATTACACCACCGACGTTAAAACGCTGATGACCGTAGAGTGCGATTCGGGTTTTAGCGTTGAAGTGTTTGGCGATGGGGCCAACGGCAGCTATGAATGGCGCCTGGTGGATGAAGCAGGCTTAGTGGAGCAGCATTCCGATTGTGGCTATGGCATCCCTGCCATTGCCTTGCGGGATGGCCTTATCGCTTACTACGGGATGCCACGGGATGATTCAGAGCTGGAGCATGTAGATTTCCGTCCTGCCAAGGGCAAGTTACTGCGTCAAGCCGACGCCCCAAAATCGCTACCACGGAAAGAAAATGGCGAGTGATAAAACAGGCTCGAACCCTACTAGTCGCAACGTGATTTGTAAGTCATGGCACAATGATGACTCCACGACGCCAAGATTGAGCACTGACGATTGAGCACGGATATTTTCCTACCCAAGATTTCCGAAGTGAAAGGCCAAGTTACGTGGCTTGATAGCGGTCTGCCTGACCTGCGAACTCTGCCACGTGAGCTTCGTACGCAGGCCCTCGACGAAGTGACCGCAGCGACCACCCATGAAGACGCTATCGAGGTAACTGCTCAGCATTTGGGGTTCATTGATCCTGCGATTCTGTCCGTAACCGTCGAGACCCCTATGGGGGATGTGACGATACAACGTAACAGCATCTATCACATTGTCGAAAAGCGGTTAGATGCTCGCGAACGATATGTGAGAATGGCTTTAGATACGCTCACAGGGCCGCTGGAGGTTTGGAAGGTGGCCTTTACGGATGGTACTAACCGCCTGGCTTTCATCGGTGCATATGAGTCAAAGCGTCAAATGCTGGTAAGCGTCGTTTTCTTCGAGGGGCTGATGCTCTGGAATTTTATGCACACGGACGCTAAATCGCTCAACAAACATCGTCATGGCGAGTTGTTGTTCAAACGCTACACACTTTTTTGAAGGCAAGAAAAAGGGCTACTAGCGACAGTAGCCCTTGAATAGATGCTTGATATTCATATTCACACCCTCAAGCAGGGGTGTGGAGGTCTCACCCTACGCCGATGTTCAGCCATCGCCGGGGTTCCTACGCCAGTCATTGCCGCTGAAGGCCACTGGTTTCGCGCTCACTTGCAATCATATACAAGGTGACACTTGTGTCAATCAAATTTGATGAATTGCCGTGATTTCCCGGGACCTTTGGTGATCCAGGATGATGCCGGCAGATGGCTCCTACGCTGCCGATGCAGTTATCAGATAGGTCTACCCAAACGAGAGTGCCCACAGTGTACGGGTTGATTTATCATTTGCCGGAAAATCATTAGTCAAACGATAGGTTATCGTTCAGCTTTGTTTATTGGGGTCAAATGATAAATAGCCAATGCCGCCTTTATTTGCGGGCCAGTACCAAAGACCAGGACGAGCAGCGAGCCAGGTTCGCCCTGGAGCAATTCGCGGCTGAACGTCAGTTGTCCATCGTCGGGGTTTACGCAGACTCCATATCCGGTACCAAGATAGATCGGCCTGCGCTGGCCAAGCTGCTGGATGAAGCGGAGCCGGGCGACGTGTTGCTATGCGAGAGCGTTGACCGGCTTTCCCGGCTATCCCGAGCCGACTGGCGCCGGTTGCGCCAGATGATCGAAGACAAAGGCATGCGCTTGGTTGTCGCGGACTTGCCCACTACACATTTGCTTATCGGGGGCAATGACGTTACCGGCCAACTCCTTTCGGTTATCAATGATCTATTGCTTGACTTGATGGCCACCCAAGCCAGGATCGACCAGGAAAAGCGTGTGGAGCGAATACGCGAGGGGTTGGCCAACAAGAGAAGGAGAGGGGAGCCGGTAGGGGGCAGGGGCCGCAATCAGGCCAAGTGGGCCGCCGTTGAACGACGGCTGAAAGAGAACCTGGCTATGGCCGATATCGCCAAGCTATGCGACGTGGGCATAGCCACGGTCTATCGAATCCGCGCTGAGGTCAACAAAAAATCAATTTCTGACTAGCCATATTAGCAATATCTGCGCTAACACTTTTGGCAAAAGTGTCGTATCATAAATGCGTATTCTGTTAAGGAGACGCACCAATGAACCGCGCAGACTCTCACCGCAAACCGCAACTGTTTAACGTCCTGGACAGTACCGGCCAGGTCGTCTTTCAAGGCACCATAAATGGCTGTTCCCACTGGGTCGATTTGCACGCGCGCGGCAAGGTCTGCGTAGAGCGCGTGCGCCGCTCGATTCGCAAGGGGGTGCGGTATGTCCACTAAGAAAAGCCCCGAGCAACAGCGCGTCATCGAGCGTGTGAAGTGTACCCGAGTCATCGACCTGGCCACACTCAGCGGCGAGGAAGTGCGCGCATTCTGCGCGTTTCAGCCGTCCCGCTTTCTTGTTACGTTGCACCAGGTCTGGAGTGGCCAGGCGCAAACGCCACCATGACCACGGCGTCAGTACAGAGGAAATCAGCCATGAACGCCACCGATACCATTACCCGTCAAGCATTGTCCGAAGCCTTGCGCCGGTGCTGTGACCAGCACCCAGCAGCAGACAACCACCACCGCTTGCATCCCGATGCGTCGCTGATGGCCGACCTGTTCGGCCTCATGCTGCACTATGGGAACACATCGACCGCAGCTGCCGAGGTTGACCCCGCAATCATCGCCGCCTATGAACGCTGGAGCGGTGCGTGACCGGGAATTGTTCCCGATTTTAAGAGTCTTACCACCCCCAGGCTAAAGCCAGAAACCCAACATCTTGTGTCGATCGCAGCTGCCGGCGACACAAGATGTTGGGTTATCACCAAGGAGAGAGGCATATGACCGATACCCCCAATCTGCACCACCTGGCAACCCAGGTGATCGACGCGGCAAAGGAGGATGTGAAAGGAATTTACAAGGGTGAACTAGACCGCGACCAACTGTATTTTCACTTGCTCCAGATGGACCCGGACCTACTGGCGGAAGTGGTCCCAGCGCTTCGCGACCTGGAAGACCAGGACTATGCCGGGGTTATGGGAGTAGTCATTGAAAGGCTCCAGGTGGACAACATTGTTACCCATGGCCAGCCCGCTATGTGGATTCAGGTCACGCCAAGTCAGGAAGGTATGCACCCCAGTTCATCCGAGGGGGATCGCCGTTGGATTCGCCTGGCGACTATCGAAGAGGTCCACCCGCAACCGATCATCGCTATAGGCAACGACAGCCGCCATTGGCAGCGTGCCGTGCAGATCCTGGCTAATGAGAAGCGGTACCACGTCACGCCGACTTTGTTTAAAGGGCTTGCAGTCAAGCACGTAGTCGACAAGGTGTTGGCCCTGGTGAACCATGCTGTCAGCGAAGAAAACCGCCGCAGGATGCAGCTCTAACCCATCTCACGCGAGCAATGAAAAGCCCCGGTAACCGGGGCTTTTTCATTGTGCTGCTATCGCCATTTGCGTAGCGGGCGTGCCTGGCGGGGGAAGCTGGAACCGCTTCCATCCAGCCAACACCAGGTCGGGGTAATCACGCTTGCCCCGGCTGCCATTGTAGCGCCCTAAAGCGAGGAACAGGTCACCGCCTTCGGTATCCAGGTAGTGACGAAGGATTGCACAACCGTACCGCAGGTTTGTGCGCAGGTGGAACAGGTTGTCGGTAGGCCGATCAACCACTTTCAACCAGAACGGCATGACCTGCATGTAGCCCCTAGCACCGGCGCTGGACACCGCATACTTGCGGAACCGACTTTCCACGTACAGAAGGCCCAAAACCATTTCAGGGTCAAGGCCCGCCCTTGTCGCCTCATAGTGGACGGCCAGCAAGAGCTTTTCACGCTCACCAGGGTTAGGCACCCAATCAACCAGGCGGGGAAGCTGAGCAGTTAGCCAGGCTTCCTTCGCTGCTACGGAAAGAAAAGATCCGTCCGGGGTGGCCTGGTCACTGACGGCCAGACTTAACCCCGCACGAACCGATGCGGAAATCTGTTCCTCGGCCTGCGCCCCGGCGCTGGCCACCCCAGGGGCAGCCAGTACCGAGAGCAGGAGGAACGCCAGGGGAAGGCGCCTCAACGGGCGGCCTCCCTCTGCTTGGCATTACGTGGCTCCGCTTGTACCTGTTCCTTCCCCTGCTGCTTGACCAGCTGGGCTTCGCGGATCTTAGGCGCCGGTACTGGATCGCCGTGCGCGATGCGTTCAGCCATGGCCAGCTGCGCGACCGCTACGAACCGTTCTTGTTCTTCCTTGTTGTTCGGCCATTGCCGTTCGGCAAACTTGTGCGCCGCCGCTACAGTGCCGTAGGCCGGGGCCAATTCCGGGTGCTTGCCAACCACTTCGCTGCGGTCGCCATATACGAAGGCTTGCGCCTTATCGACCGAACCCACTTTCCAGGTATTGCGGATCGCATCGACTTCACGGGTACCAATCTGCTGGCCCTGGTCATCGAACACTTTTTCCTTGGCGGTAACGTCCTTGCTGGCCACCTTTTCCAACGCGATGGTTTCCCCAGGCTTGGCCTGGCTATCGCGCATGGCTCGTTCCAGGTCTTTACCCCACACCACCTGCTCGCCCGCCTCGGTCGAAACCTTGACGTAATAGCTCTGGTCTTTCTTGTCGTTGAACTGATAGGGGGCTTTGCCGTGCTCGAGGAGTTGCCCAGTAGTCACACCGGCACGAATGCTGAAATCCTTGAGCCGGGAAACATCCGGGCCACGCTCGCCCTTGCTCTGTTCGGTGCTGACGGCGGCGACAGGGGCGGCCTGGCCTGGCAACTGACGATCACCTGCAGGTGATTTAGGCGGACGCTGGCCAGCGTCCTTATCGCGCTCGGTACCAGCCTCTAGGCTGTTTTCTTTGGCAGTGTCCTTGACCAGCTTAGCCAGGTGCGCTTTCTCGATGGCAGTAGGACGGTAGCCGCTCACTTCCAGGCCGTTCATGGAGGCTTCCAGCCACGCAGCACGGCGGAATTCCTCGGTGCCTTTAACGGTGATTTTCTCCCAGCCACGCGCCTTGGCAATGTCCACCATGGAAGCTATCACTTCCTGGTTTTCACTCTTCGTGGCGAGTTTCTGGCCCTTGTCATCGAAGGCTGCTGTCTTATCGGGGAAATAGAACTTGTTGTCCACCTGGACAAACCGTTGTTTGACATGCTCGGGAATGGCCTTCTCACGCGCTGTAACGGCTTCTTTGTTGAAACGAAGGGGTTGGCCAGCGTCGGCTGAATCGCGACTGTCAGGGCCTACCAGGGGCATCGGCTCGCGGGTGCGCTCTGCCAGGCCCAGCGTTTCCCGTTCTAGGCGTACACGCTCACGTTGGCGGGCTGCAAACAAACGTGCCTCAGCATCTGCCGACTCCAGGGCGGGAGCGGCGCGCTGGGCTTCCAGATCCGCACGGCGTCGGCTTGCAAAGTCTTTGGCCTGGCTGTCCAGTTCAGGCGTAGTTGGAGGCTGTTGAACGACAGTAGTGTCCAGCCGCGGATTCTGCGCAGCCGTGCGCAAGTTGTCGCGCTGCTGGCCAACCAGCGCGGACAGTTCCGGGTCGATATCAGCGTCGCGGGAAACGCCGCTTTCTACGCTGTTTTCGCGTGCGGGAGCAGGAGCAGGAACCTTGGCCATCAGTGGAATACCGTTCTGCTTGAGCGCGTCGACCGCCGAAAGAGGATTATCCTTGTCGGCGGTCTTGGCATTGATATCGGCCCCGGCTTCGATCAAGCGGTTGGCCGTGCGGCCATCCTTGGCGGATGCTGCCGCGTGCAGGGGCGTAACGCGGTCCTGGTCGCGTGCATTGACGTTGGCCCCGGCCTCGATCAACGTCTTTGCCACCTCGGCATTACCGGCCTTCACAGCAGACAGGAGCGGGGTTTCGCCCTTGACCTGGCCAGCCTCCAAGTCCGATTTCGAAACCTTCGCCTCGATGTTGGCCCCGGCCTCGATCAGCACCTTAGCCGCCTGCGGGGTCAGGGCCGGATCGTGCATAACCGTCTTGCCGCTGGGCAAACGCATGTTCACGTCTGCCCCACGCAATACCAGACCTTCCAGGAGCATTTGACCATTGATTTTCTCACCGGTCGAAAGCTGGCCACGAACGGCGGAAAGAAGAAGAGGCACGCCATTATCCAGCGGCTCTTTCATGTTCGCGCTCAGAGATTTATTCGAGTCGATGATTGCCAGTGCGGTATCGACGTTGTTTTCACGCAGCGCCGTTACAAGACCTTCTTTATCAGCTTTAGTAGCCATAAGTTACGTTCCTTCTGCGTCAGTCAGCGATTGAATTAATAAAGGAGCCAAACAGTTCTTGCATTTCCTCGTCAGTGGCGGGTTCGTTTTCGGGTAGTTCGATTTTTTCAAAGTCAATATTGTAATCAGTGAGGGACAGTTTATCTATAGTTTCAATGTCATCAGCAACGATTTCCCGATCAACGTACTTAAGCAGCTGGCCATCAACTTCAGTTATTTCTTCTTTGGCCGGTTTAGGCTTTGGTTTTGCCACTCTGGCGGCAGGAGGAGTGTATTCTGCTACCGGTTGAACATGCGGCGGAAGCAATCGTTTCTTGAACACCTTTTCCTTATAATAGAAAACTTTCTCGCACAGAATGGCGTTCATGTTTTCCACAAAGATGATTTGGCGCTTCTTACCAATCTGGCGTACCTCTTGAGGTAGCAGCAAGGCACGTTTCGTTTCAGACGTATTAGTAGATCCGCCTTTCATGTCGAATTTTGGGCGTGAATGGGATTTAGCTTTAACCGTAGTGTCACCAAGCATTTCAGACACAGTGCGGGCATGCTCTTTGTTCTTAGGGGCGAATACGATTTCAGCACCCAAGCATTCAATGATCGTTTTGGCAACCTCGATTCCGTAGGTTGCGATCAACTGGGAAATAGATTGAACAATGATGAACGGGCGAATGTTATAGCCGCCCATGTATCCGATAGCTTTGGCTATCACTGGCATTCGTCCGGGGGCCGTGAATTCGTCCATGATCCAAGCCAATTGGTATTTAAGTTCGGGGTTATCTTCGGGCATTTCATCCATGTTCAATTCAAGAATTTGCTGCGCAAACAGGTTCAAGAGCAACGACAGATAATCCAAGTCTTTCGGTAGAATGCCCAGGTAGATAGTAATCTTTTGTTTCCGTAGCAAGCGCAGGTCAACGGAGCTACGGCAAGTTGCAGCGTCTACCAGAGGGTTAAGCCACAACTCTAACTTAGCGGTGAAGGTCTTACGAATAGACGATTGCGTATTACCGCTAGTGAAAATGAAATCATATAGCGCAGCCTTGCAGGCCGAACTAAGCGGCATAGCGGATTCGTCGCGTTGCTCGATAATTTCTTTCCAGTGTTCACCAACGGTTTCACCTTCACCGAACATGATTTGCCGGACAATCTCCCCGAATGTTCGGGGCAGGCTTGGAGTTTCAAATACGTACAAAGCCAGACCTAGGAACAGAGTGCGGCAAGAGGCTGGCCAAAATGGGTCACCGTCTGCCGGATCTGGTGACAGCATATTGCCGATTTTTTGCAGATCGTTAACGCGCAGCATCGGATCGTCTGACACGTAGTCGAGCGGGTTCCATTGCATGGTGCGCATTTCGGGGTCTACAGGACTAAACAGGTAGACATCGCTGAATGTCTGCCGGAACCCCGAGGTCAGCCGGTAAGACTCCTTCCGCACGTCCAGCAGCACGACGCTATCAGGCCAGCTCAGCATGTTGGGCTGCACCACACCAACGCCTTTACCAGAGCGCGGCGGGGCCGACAGGAGCGCACCCAGCTGGCCCGACAGCATCAGAAAGCGGCCCCGCCATTTGCCGATAATAAAACCATGCTCGCCAAGCAACTTGTTCCGCTTGATTTCGGCGGTATTGGCGAACCGCGCATCACCGTGCAACTTACGGTTGATCGGAGCAACACAGATTCCAATTACGATAAGCGGCGGAATGAATCCCGCCACCGTGCAGATACTCAGCCACTTCTTAACCTGTGGTTGAGCACCGTAATAAACCCAATAGTCAATGATAGTCTTGGGTGTTGCATTGAATGGCGGTTCGCCAATTTTCCAGAGGAACCAATAACCAGCGAGATACAGCCCGAGAACTACGCCCATAACACCAAGAACGGTAAAGGCCTTTACCTTGGCATTGAAGCTGTCCAGTTCGTTCAACAACATATAACCCCCTTATCCCGCTACCTGGATCGCGTATTCAGGATCGTAGTAAATCTGGCTTACATACGGTTTGCCGTGTTCATCGCGTTCGCACTGAATAACGATGTTAATCAGCATGTAAAGGTCTTTGATGATTAGGTCTTGAGAGAGTTGGCTACCTTCAGGGCTGGCCTGAATCATATTGGCCATGCGGCGGAATGCCATTTTCGGGCTGTTGGCGTGAAAGCTGGCCATGGTGCCAGGGTGGCCGCTGTTCACAACATTCTGAAAAAAGAAATACGCCTCGTCGCCGCGAATCTCAGCTAACAGCACTCGGCTTGGAAACTGACGCAGCGTAGAAGCCAGCACGCCCTTCACCCGCAATTTTTCCGATGCGTCTGTACTCCTAGTGAACTTCAAGTTCACTTGGTTACGGTGTGGCAGACGAGATTCGCGGGTATCTTCTACGGTAATAAGGCGTTCGGTTTCCGGGATCTTATGCCCTAATGCGTTCATCAGTGCAGTTTTGCCCGAGCCTGTTTCACCGACAAAGAAAATATTTTGCTTTTCTACCACGGCGGTGCAAAGGAACCCCACCACATCCTTAGCTTGAAACAGTTCAAGCAGCGTGCGCTCTTTTGGCGTCAGTTCGCGGTTCAGCTCGGCCCGTACCTCTGCACTGATACCGCGTGTTTGAACCCATTGGGTACGCTTAAAACTACCAAAGCCGATAATATCCTCAAGCGTGAAAGCCTTCCCTTTGGGGGGAAGGCGTATTGTGATACTTGGGGTTTCTGTGACTGGCGGCAAGGTGATTTCTATTCGCTGCCCTGCTGGAAGTTCAGCGCTGATGATTGGCTCGCGAGGCTGGCCCGAAAAGTTCGCTACCAGTCGGCTAAGTTCTTCACACCACTGGTAGTCAAGCTCCAGCATCCTGACGTACTCCCAATGCCCATGGGTATAGGTGCAAAGCTCGAACGGTTTGTTGATGCAGAGTTCGTTGTAATCCCCGTTGAGATATTCGTTTAGTAACTCAAGATGGATCTCGACCGTATGCAGTCCATCGTTGTTATCGGTCATTCTTTGTACTCCAGGCTATAAACCTTCCCGAAATCTATATCCCGCGCCACATAGATAAAAATGTTCGCGCCCTGGTTACGAGTCAGGGTGTTCGGAATATTGGCGGCTTCCTTGAAAATCTCGGTGGCCAAGTCCTGCCCACCGCTGCGGGTGTTGCCCAGGTTGATAGTGGTGTTCTGGCTATCGTTGCTTTGCTGGGTCGCTTCCAGGTATGCGCCTACGTCGTCAATGAGGCTCAGCGCGACGATAGGCCCCCAGCGTTCGGCCAAGTGGTAGTCAATGTCGCCTGTGACGCCGGTACGGCCAAGTTCATCGGTGGCCGCGGAACTCAGGTTGAACGCAACATTGTTTGGCATCGGAGTGCGGCCACGGGTCCACACAATCGGCAGACGCCGATTTCCGCGAGCCAGGCCCATGAGTTGCTGGCCGGTGTAGATGGTGCCGCGCTCGGCCACAATGGCGCTGTGATCGGCAGACCACAGGTCATCGGTTTGGATGCACTGCACCATGCCAACCAGTGACGAGTCCAGGGCCGGGCGCACAGTGCAAGGGATAGCCTCGCCCTGGTAAACCATCAGTCCAGGGTCGCCCAGTCGGTACGCTTCCACAGGGTCCATCTGTGCGGATTGCAGCGACTGCGAGAGACGATCACCAGGGTTGGCCTGGCCACCTTGCCCGGGTTGTCCAGCAACGGCCTGGTACTGGCCACCCGGCTGTCCCCCAGCACGGGCAGAAGTAGCGGCAGCGCTCGATGCCGAACCGGAGCCATCGAGCTTGAATTTCACCGACGACGACAGACGTTCTTCCCGCTCGATCTGCGCCGGCGATTTCACCGGCTGGCCATTGCTGCCCCGTGCGTTGACGTTAGGCGGCGGAGGTGCAGTCTGACCGCCCTGTTGCGAACTGGCGGGCGCATCCAGCGCGCCGACCTTGAGAGGCGGCAACTGTGCGTTGGCCGTTTGGGTAGTGTCGACGTCGCGGTCTTTACGCTCCTGGCGCTCTTTGATAAGACCGGCGTAGTAGGTGAATAACAGCCATCCAGCAAAGCCCAAGATACAGACACCGGCAATGATATTGGTGACACGGGCTTGAACCCGCATACCTTTATTAACCGATGCAATCTTGCGGTCGCCTTGAATGGACTGTTCTTCAACTACTTCGTCCTCTTCTTCTTCGACTTCATCCCTACGGTTCCATGGCATTCTCATTGTTCGGCCTCCTTCAACACACGCTCAACATGCGGTGATTGTGTTTTGGTTTTAGGGCGATCACCGCCGCGTGGGTCATATGACTCGTTGTAAATACAGGTCACAAGCTCGCCACTACGGAAAATAAATTTCGCTTTCACATCATGAATCACTACAACGTCGTCGTTGACGTTGTAATTAGCCATGACTTCCTTGCCTTCCTCGTTTTCGTAGTAAATTTGCGGAATCTTGGCCCGAGGTGGGAAGGTCACGTATGTAGCCAAACCGTTATCGACCACACGCGTAGGCTCGATAGTTGTAGCGCCTTCGACAGTCCAGTTATCGCTTTGGTGGCGGCCATCGCCTTGGGCCAGCATCTTCTTAACCAGGTCAGCTTGGCCCTTAGCGCGACGGTTTTGCAGGTCATCTTCCGGGTAGCGGTACTGGATGAACTCATAGTTCACTTCTTTAGGACCGGCTAGCACCATGTCCAAGTTGTAAACACGTTTGTTAGTGAGAATGTGAATGTTGGTGTTGGGGCTACCCCTGGATGGCTTCATAAAGAAGCCGTTTCCGGCTGTGATCGCTCCGACATTCCAGGCGTCAGTATATCCACCGCCCATGTCCAAGATGCGTTCGCCAGGTGCGAACATAACCAGAGTGTCACGGCCTATTCGGGCTTTCACGGTCACATAGTCGTAAGGGTCGTAGTCAACGAATCGAATACGCTTGTCCTTGGTTGACGCTACCGGGGTCGATGCCGCGATAGCTTGATAGTTCCAGGTGCAGCCGATAAGAACTGCAAGCGCGATAGGGGTGATTTTCATGGCTACTCCCTCCCGTCAGTTGGCGAGTAGGCTGGTGCGGACAAACCCGAGCGCTGCGCGGGTTGATACGGTGCCGCTTGAACTTGGCGGCGAGATTCTGAACTCGGCGCACTCAACACCTGGTTAGTGTTGTACTGGGTGATTTGCAGGCCAATATCATTAACCCGGCGCTGTTCCTCAGACTTTGGCAAATTCACCATTTTAAATGCTACGTCTGCAATCCAATGCGTCACCGCTGGAATGCCATTTGCCGTAACAGTACGTTTAAAGTGAATTTGAGCGGTATCCACAATTCCTTGTGTGTTTTCCCGTGGCGAGATAGTTTCAATCTGAACCTTAACGGTCGCCTTGTTGCCGTAGACATTCAACGGGCCATCCGGGTTTTCAGTATCCCAGTATTTACCCCACTGCGACTGCAACTGTGGTGACATAAAAGCAGCGGCACAGAAGTAGTCACTTTCCGCCATGTCCTTGATATAGCGTTCACGGCAAACCGCGAATGTATTAAGTGCGCGCCGCAACAGCGCATCTTCGTACTTGTCCTTGACTTCCTCCAAGGAGCGCAGCGGGTTGATAGCGCCGGTTGTCTCGTTCATGACGAGAACTTGCGGAGGCGGTGGAGGCACCATTGCCGTTTCAACTGCTCGATGGGCTACCCACAAACTACCGAACGCGAAGACGACAGCCAGGCCCGCGACGCGAAACGACCATTTGACCATTTTGTCTTTGCGTTCGATTTCGGTATCCGCCCAGGACTGGGACGCCTGGAGGATTTGCTGTATGTCTTCGTGAGATTCCACGAACTCTTGAATGGTCGCCAGGAACCGCTGTAACGACGCTTCGTCGCCTGCGGTTCTTGGGGCATCGGACTGTTTACGTTTTTTGCGGACTTCCATTAGCCGTCTCCCAGGTCGAAAGCATTAAGGGCGAGGGCCTGGCCGCAGCTGGGGAAGGTAATTCCGGCTTGGCGGTCTGCGTTGATTGGGCGGCGATCCTTGCCATCGCAGCTAGGGGGCTGATGGGCGCAACCAGCTGCGGCTACGGCGACGGTCAGGGCGAGTACACGTAAAACGATCTTCATTTTTGCATTCCTCACACGCACAAAAAAGCCGGATACATAGCAACACTTTACTATGTTCCGTCTATGCAGAAAAGGCATTTCTGTAGTTAGGCAGGCGTCCATGCCTTGGTTTCCCCGTAAACGCGACCAGCGGTTAGACCTTGATATGGCCGCCCCGTGGCCGCTTCTTATCGCGGTTGCGGTTCGGATCGCGAGGACGACGGCGAGGCATGAGCGAGCGCAGCGACCGAGTCAGGAAGCGGGCAGCCAAGCGCCCAGCGCCGTAGGAATTGAACGACACGCCACCGGCCAGGCCGCCCGCTTTTGATGGAATCTGTACCAGGCACAGAAGGGAAATCGCGCCGGTTACCAGGAACGGGAACAACTGGCTAACCTGCGCGGTATTGGTGATAGCAGCTGCACCGGTTGATGCTCGTTCATACAGGGTCATCACTAAGGCGTTAGCGGCAATGGTCATAATGATAACCAGGGCATAGTTAGCGAGTTGCTGCACCCAGCGGCTAAAGAAATCGGACGTAGATTGGAACATCAGCGAGAAGATGAACAATGGTCCGATTGCCATGATGATTGCCAATGCGATTTTGGCACCGACGATCAAAAAGCACGCATAGGCCGTCACCAATATTGTTTGGCCCCAAACCAGGATGGCGACCATATACATACCAGGGTCACCGACCAAAATACCGGCCTGGTCCCAAAACTTTTTACCGGCTTCAAAGCCTTTACCCAGGATGCTATCCAGCGAACCAAAAATGGTGCTGGTATCAGAAGCGCCGAAGAACGACTGTCCAAGTTCCAACGGGGCTACGCTAAACGTGTTAACGACATACTGGTTGTATGCGGCAAACTGAAAGCCGACATAGAGGATAATCACCATCTTTAGGATGCGCTGTAACCCATCCATCATAGGTTCTTTGGTGCCACCTCTCAGCAACGCATAGCCCCAAAACATTACGTACACGGCCAGTAAGGTGTTTACCGCAGGTGCAATAGCGTTTGCGACGGCGACGACGTTCTGCGTGATGAACGTGTTAGTCATTCCGTCTACGAACGTCAGCACCTGCGTATAGGTTTGCGTAGCCATAGCCTAGACTCCGAGTTATTGCCCCTTTGCAGGGGCTTTTTTAAACGAGTCCGGGGCGCTGGTATCCAGACTTGGGAAAGAAGTCTCGCCGGACCTTTCGGCCCGGCATTCAGCGTCACAAACCACCTTGTCTTTTTCGTCCCAGCAACCCGAGAGGCAGACCAGGACAGCAGCGAGAGCAAAAAACCGTTTCATATTTTCTTTCCGTAGTCAGTTGTTAGGTATCGAGGTATCCAGGGCGGGAAAACTATCGTTACTTCCGCTCACCTGCATACGCATTTCGTTTTGCATTTGACGCGCTGCGGCATCATTCGCTTGCGTCAGTTGCAGAACGCTTTGTAATTGCGCCTGGTCATTCTGCAATTTGGCCTGTTCGGACTGTGCCACAGCTTGCAGGTCCATAATCGCCTTCGGGTCAGTTGATGAATTGATACTGGAGGAAAGGCGTTGCAGGGTCTGCACACGTGTTGCGGAGTTGTTATAAGCCGCCTGGCCAAGCGCTTGTTGGTTTGCACTCATATTGCGCATGTTCGATAGATAACTTTGCATCTGTGGTGACAAAGACGCTGCTTCGGAAGAAGAAAGGACAGATTGCGACTCACGTATCTGGTTAGCCGAAGCGGCCAAGTCGCCGTAAGTCGGGCCACTGTTGCTGTTCAACAGAGCCATGCTTTCATCCCAGTTATCCGGCAGACCATTGCGCGGCGAGTCGGACATAAGCCCACCCATGCCGCGATTACCGGTCAACGAACCGTATTGTTGCTTGGACACTTCAAGGTTGTTCTGTATCTCGCTCAGTTGGTTGCTCAGAATCACGCCATTCGCGATGGCTTTCTCAATGGCCAGGCCGTCGATAACAGGCACAACATCAGCAAGGGCGGCCCCCGAGCTAATCACGGTGGCCAGTCCAATGGCAACAGTAATGCGTTTGAAGTTCATCATGATTTTCTCTCCGCAGCTTTGAAGTGTGGTAGCCAGTTTTCTGGCTCGTCGCCGTATTCAGCACGCAAGGCGTCGACCAGGGCGACCGTGTGTTTCTTACTCGACAGCACGTCAAGTTCAAACTTCATACCTTCCATATCGAACTTGCAGACCACAGAACTGTGACCTTGTTGCAACACGAAGATCCGGCTGGACTCCGGGTCCGTCTCTTTCACAAGCTGGAACACCCGGTCAGACACGCCGAGCGTCTTGTATTGCTCGTAATCCGCCTTGTCGTTGGGGAACAGGATTTTGTTTGGCGTCTGCTCGATCAAGGTGTGAGCGATTGGGCTTTTGAGCGCGTCCTTTGGCGACTGGGAGTCCAGCACAACGAACCCGTTGTTCTTACGGATCGTTTTCAACTGATCTTCTACGAAGTCCTGGAACGGCGCGTCGCCCAGGGCCTTCCAGAATTCAGCGATGAACAGGGCGAATCGCCGACCATCTACCAACGACTGCACCAAGTGGAACAGGTACATATTGATCGGGGCGCGCAGCTCGTCACTGTTCAGAAACGCGGTCACGTCGAAGCCTGTAATGAGCGCATCGCCCAGCGACCCGGCCAGCGTGTCGGTCTTGTTGTCGAACACCCAGGCGTTTTCGCCATCAGGTTGGCCAGCACGACGCGCATAGCACCAACGCTGGAGGCGCTTGTAAATGATCGAATCCACGTCCAGGAAATCCAGCACCCGGCCCAAGCGCCGGTGTTCCAGATCCTTGCGCAGTACCGAGTTAACCGCCGCCTCGATCCGCTCCACGTCGGTTACGTCCAATGCGTCTACGTTCCCTTGCGGCGCCGCAAGGTAGAGCGTCAGACGCTTGAGGAAAGGCATGGTGATAGGGTTGTCTTTGTCCAGCTGGAACGGGTTCCAGTTGGTCGGAACGCCGCTTTGAACGGGGTAATACCGCCCGCCGAGGGCACGAATGATGATTTCCGTATCCCGGTCTTTTGTGAACAGCACGCAGGTAGCGCCGAACTTGGTAAGCATGGCCAGGTTGAATGCCACCCATGCGGTTTTCCCCGACCCAGTGGGGCCGAGCACCATGGTATGACCCACGTCCTTAATTTTAACGTCGTTCTTGTCCTGCGGATCAGAGGAATGGAACGAGAAATAATAGGGCGTTCCCGCTGTAGTCATATACATAGTTAACGCATCCCCCCAGTGGTTGTTTGTCAACCGACCGGACGGGAAATTATGCAGCGGAGCAAACCCGCTAAAGTTTTTGCTGTTAATGCCCGACACTCGCGGACGGTCCTTGAACTGGCCGGGGAATTGCGCCCAAAAAGCCGATACAATGGCCAAGTCTTCCCGAACGGGTGTCATGCCAGTATCACCCAAGATATCAATGGCGTCCGCCACATTGTCATTAAGCCCTTCAACCGTATCGGACTTAACGAACAAATTGAAATGATGTTCGCCCATAACTATGCGGCGCGAAGCCAAGTCGTCGAGCGCATCGTCAATTTCATCAATCTGCGAAGTTGCATCATCTTCGGCAGCTTCCATGCGGCTTTGAGCTATGCGCATGGTTCGGCGTGCGGATTCTTGCTTGATAAAGCTAAAGGATTGCGTCAACACAAAATCATAAGGTGCATTGAGCAATTCATTAAGGAACACCGGGCCGGTTTCAGCCGGGTAAGTGCCTATCCCGAGCATGGCCCCAAAATAGGTACTGGTAGCGCCGCGAACCTCGACCGTTTCATTACCCCAGAACGGACGAGAAGCGGGCAGGAGCTTACGCAGCGGCGCCTGGCCAATTGCAACGCGCTGCCAGCGCCCATTCAGCAAGAAGCCCATGAATTCCATGGGTTCAGAGCAGTAGATGCCTTGATGCTTGTAGATACCCAGCTTTTCGGCATCGTAGCGGCGCAGCGTTCGCATGACTTGGCGAACGACCTTATCCAGCTTCTCTACCGCCTGTTCGCGTTCGGCCTGGCGGCTGGACTTATCGGCCTTCGACACCAGGTTAAACATGGCGCTGCCAATAGCGGACGGGAACGGTCGGTAAACCACTGTCAAATAAAGCTCATTGACGCGCAGTTTTTCGCCTGACAGTCGAGACGAGTATTTATCGTTAAGGTCTTTGGCAAACCCTTGTGGAAACTCACCTGGAGGAAATCTATGTTCCCTACGGCGAATAATATGTTGCCACACTCCGACGTTGTGACTTGATATGTTTTTGAGCAAGGCATTAAGGCGCTTATGCCAAATGTTTACTTGCTCGTCATCTGCACTTTCAAAACTTGCGCCGGTCAGGCGGATTACTTGCATGTAATCCCGGTTCTTCGTCATCACCGTGTGGCGGTCTACGTGAACCTCAAACGGAAGCCGCTCAGCAACTGGCGGTTCATGTTTGATAACCTTTTTCCTCAAACTCTCGGCAAAGCTCATATCAATCCCCTTTTCTGGAGTTTGCGCAATTTACGCTTACTCAGTTTCTTTCCGACGTTGAACTCCAGGGGGCTATAGGTAGCGGCGCGCCAGTAATAGAAGTTACCGAGGAACGCAAACGCCTTAGTTCTACCCCATAGGTAGATCAGTTCAAACGCCCGAGGGTCGTAGAGACAGATGCAATACAGCACCAGGTGAATGGGGATGAAGGCCAGCAGCCACAACAAATTTTTCGTGAATACGAAACATTCGATGGTGAACATCATGTTGATGATGAAGGCTTGCCAGGTGACTCCCCAGCGCATCGTGGGACGCGTAGGCCCCACGAACAAGGTATCAACTAGGATTCCGTCGTTCTTATCCATGTGGGGCCTCGCTTGGGTGTGGCTCGGTTACACGCCGAACAGGCCGCGAATCCAGGTAACAATCTGGTCGCTACCGAACAGCAGGACGATGCCGACGATTACGCCAATGAGCCACATCCAGTGAATCTTGCCGAACAAGGCTAGGGCACCTACGACCATCACCGCGATACCTGCTACGGGGGTCAGCATTGCCAGGGTGTCGGCGGACAGTCCAGTCGCACCGGTTGTAAACGGGTTTGCTGCCATGGCCAGCGCCGGGAAGATCGAGCCGAAAACAGCGGCCACGAACGCCAGGAGACGGCGATTTACTACAGGGCGTGTCAGGGTTTCATGAGTCGTCTGTACTGTCATAGTCAAGCTCCAGGATTATCGGTGCGTTGGGGCAATCAAGCCCCCGTATGTAGCTGGCCAGGGTGTTCAAGTTCGGCCAGAGTCGTGGTTGCTTCCTCGCGTTGAACAGAGTGTTTTCGCCATCCTTCCAGGTTAAAACCACTATCAGGCTGAATTTCTGTTCCTCTTTTACCTCCCGCAAGATGAACTGTTTAATGGCCTTATTTTTGGCGTTGTCCTCTAGCTGGTCTTCATAGATGGACGTCATTTCAGTGGCCTCGTGTGTTGAGTGTTGGGCCGTTATCGTATCCTTTTCGGATTGTTTCGGCTTCACCTCGCCACACATCGTGGCCACACCCTTTGGCATACTGCCGCTTCGGTTGTGTCTAGTTCGTGGCTCCAGAACTGGCCTCCTTGTCACCGGCTTCGGGTGATTCTTCTAGGGCTGCCCCGCTGTCTTGATCGTCCTCGGGGGATGTTGCGCGCACGTTCTGTTTGCGCTTGTACACGTCCCAATACGGGACATCTGCCGGTGCTTGGGGGCTGGCCGCTTGGCCTTGCGGGGCCGACTGCGGGACAAACGCGGGGCGACGGGGCCGGGCTACCTTCCCGGCCTGGCCGTCTAGCTCGCGCTGGAGCGATTCGATGTTGGTTTTGTGGCTCTGCACCGATGCGGCGATTTGCTGCACTTCTTCTGGTGACTTTTGAGCCTTGATGGCGGCGGCCAGATCGGCGTTAGCTTGATCGAGGGATTTTTGTTCCGTAGCCAGCTCGTTGGCCAAGATCGTGCGACGTTGCGCATCACGATCCTGCTGCACGTCGTTGCCGACGACTGGATAGCTTTCAGCATACGCGGTGCTTGAAAGCGCGGCGGATGCGCACATAGCCGCTAAGAGTGCGAATGGTGCCAGCTTCATAACCTCTCCCTGGTCCGGCAGGCCGGACATTGCTTTACTGTGGTTTGACCCTACAGTAATGCCCGTTCTGCTGCAACACTTTTACGATAAGTGTGAATGTGATTATCGTATTGTTGTTTATCGCTCCGGTTCAGCTTCCAGCTTTCCCGGCGTGTTCTCCTTCGCAGCTGCGCGCTGCTTGGCTTTAAGCTCAATGTTCCAGTCTTTCCCAGCGGTCGGGCGTTGACGCTCAACCTCTTGGCTCACAGCCTCTTTCAGCCGGTCTCCAAGTCGATCACCTGCTTTATCGGCGTTGAAGCCGTCGACGATCTTGTAGCCCTGCCCTTCCAGGTGTTTAGCCGCACCCTGGAGAATGTCCCTGGTACTGCCTGCGGTGCCGATCACCAGCGCTTCGGGGTTCATTGCCTGGTAACTCATGGCTTCAATCGACGACTCTACAAACACCGCCAGTTTCGATGCAGCTTTTCCAGTGAAGTACAGGCCGCGGTCCCCACGGATTCCGTGGAAGGGCTTGCTGTAAGTCCCCCGGAGTTCCGCGCCGGACATTTTCCCGTCCAAGGTGCGAAGGGCGAAAACAGCGTTGCCAAACTTATCTGCCCAAAGCCGTCCCTTGTCGATTGCGGTATTGACGATTTGTTCCGGGATGCCTCGGGTATTTGTTAAGTAGTTCAAGACCCTGGCCAGCTTTTTCGGGTCCGGTTCGGGAATTTCCAATTTGGGTTTTGGCGTAGTGTCCAGGATGCGGGTCGCCTGGTGCCGTGCTTCGGCCTGGTAGGTCTGTACCGCTGCTTCGCGGCCATGAGTGCCGCCGAGCCACGCCACGGCATCCCTGAAACCGAAACCGCCGAGGTGCATGGCCAGATCGATTGCTCCACCGCCGCCCTTGTCGGCGTCGTGGTTGTAGAACTTTTCGTCCGTGACAGTTACCCGCCCCGCGTGGGTTTTCCAATTGCGTTTGGGGTCTGCGGGGTCGCGGATCGCTCCGAATCCTTCCAGAACGGCTTCCAGCTCGATGCCGCGCGCCTTGTCTATGTCTGACTTTTCCATGGGAGTCCTCCGACAAAAGATCAAAAGATGCTACTACGGAAAACAAATTTCCGCATTGACAGAAGCACCTTAACACCCGACAGAAGGTAAAGAAAAGCATAGACTTACCAGATATAGCGGCAGTATAATGGACCCATGCAGACGAAAGGCTGCATAAGCGACGAAGCCCCGGACGGCGGCAACCGTACCAGGGCTTCTAATCACAGCTAACTAGATGGGAGTTAAGCCATGACTACTCAGTATCTTACCGCCGCTGACACCGCAAAGCTCGTTCGCAAAGCGCTGAAAGAGGCGTTCCCTGACATGAAATTCAGTGTGCGCAGCCATACCTACTCGGGCGGCGCGAGCCTCACCGTTGCCTGGACAGATGGTCCTAACATCAAACAGGTTGAGGCCGTCACCTGCCGTTTCCAGGGTTCGTACTTCGATGGCCAGATCGACTACAAGGGTTCTATCTATCACCTGGTGGGTGGCGTCCCCGTCTCCTTCGGCGCCGATAGCATCCACTGCCGGCGTTCGTTCTCGGATGCGGCCATCGAGCAAGGTATTGACCGCGTTTTCCGCAAGTACCCGCTGAATTTCCGCGAGGCTGGCATTGCTAAGCCAACGATCGAGGAATTCCGTTCCGGCCGCCTGTGGGCCACGGCCGTACCCTTCCTGAGCAGCCATTGCGGCGACAGCCTGCAGGGCGAAATTAACGCCGCTATCAACCGTCACAGCGACCGCCTGCGAGGCAAGGAAAGCCCTACAGCACAGAGCGTTTTGGGGTTGGGGGAGCAACGGAACAGAAAGTGCACTTAAGCTCAGTCGCTGCCCCGCAAACCCTTGTAACGTCTGGACAGTTTCGAAAAACGACCGTTTTATGAAACCGTTTCAGCGAGCACTAGGAAAGGCCGTGACCACCCGAAAAGTGGTGCGATAAACTCGTTTCGCCAATCAAAGTTCGCTAATCCACAACAGATGACGAGTAAAGCGAACTTTAATTCGTGCTTATGTTGGTTTTCGGTTCCATTGCTCCCCAAACCCCAAG
>NZ_CP072561.1:0-75715 GCF_023611805.1 Pseudomonas sp. BYT-1 | reverse complement strand
GTTGAGCGCTCGCTTGCCGCTCAATGGCAAGAGCTTGGGAGGCAGTATGCATTTGGGCCTGGCGCGCGCGCAGCTGCTTCCCCGCAGCGATGGATACCGCCGCTTCACTGGGTCACCAATTGACGCGCTGGTCTACCTCGTCGGGTTGAGCTGCCAGATCCCAATCCGGCTCGCCTTGCGCACCATCATCCACCGGCGCGTCGCAGCCCTCCCACAGCGGTGGCCCGCGTGCCGGGGTGATGTGCGGGGGGGCAGACTCCACCCCGATGTGGTTCAGGATGTGGCGGATTTCGGCGCTGTGGGTGATGAAGGCAATGATGCGCATCTGCCCACCGCACATGGGGCACAGCAGCGGAAATGCCTCGTAGATGCGGGCAATCAGCACCGCCCACAAGTAATGCGCCGCTCGCTTCGGGCGTGCTTCAGGTTCGGGTGTGGGTGTGGCCGCGTTGCCCGGCGCCGCCACCCCAGGTACGCCCGCGCCAGGTTGTGCAGTCTCCACCGTGGCTGGTTGCGACGCAGCAGGCTGAGCCAGCGCCGTTACCGCCGCTCTCAGCGGCGAGTTTGGTGCCAGCACACCAAAGTAGCGGTGCCGGTGGGTGCGTGGCGGTGGCACCAGCGCGGCGATGCGGTCGATCAGTTCCAGCGGTGTGAGGTGCAGCTCATCAACCTTGGCACCGCGCTTGTCGCTGGTGGGTTCGCTGCGCTGCTTGCCGCAGCGGTACACCAGTTTGCTTCCCTCTTTGCGTAGGCGCTCCATGGAAAACGGTGGACGCGCGCAATAGCGCAGCAGCCGCTCCAGCGCAGCGCGGTCGTGGGCTTCGATGCACACCCCCGCATCCACCGAGAAGCCGCTGTGTTTGTAGCCCAGCATGTCTTTGGCGTCACAGTTCTCCAGCAGGCCCCGAGCAACGAAGGCGCGCAGGATGCGTTTTTGCAGTGTGGTCTGCACTGGGGCCACGGTAGCCGCATCGATGCCGGTGGCCGCGTGAAAGATGACACCCGGCGATGAGATTCGAGGGGTCGCATCAGCATCGCCCTCGCCCTCCACTTCCTCAAACACCCCGTCCACCACACAAACGTGGAAGTGGACGTGTTCATTGAGGCTGGAGCCGAATCGGTGAATGAAGGCGATGGCACCGATGTGCAGGCCTGCCTTGTCCATATGGGCCGCACCGGGGCTGTGGGTCTGCAGAGTTTGTGCGATCACCCGCAGAAAGATGCGCAGCACCATGCTCAGCACCGCTCCGTCGCGCTGCATGAAGTAACGAAGCCGCTTGGGAACCGACAGCACCCACTGGCGCACCGGCAGGCGGGGGAATACGTGATCGTTCAGGTGCGCTGCTGTCTCCACCATGCGCCGGGTGGTGCACGAGGGGCAGACTCCCCGGCCTTTGCAGGAGAAAGCGACGAAGTAGTCGTGCCCACAGTCGCCGCAGCGAGCGCGGGCAAAGCCATGGGCAAAGATGCCGCACTCAAGATACTTGGCAAACGCTTTGCGCACGAAGGGCTTGGGGGTGTGGTGGTCGCCCTGGCCGTCGAACTGACCCGCGCTGGCCAACTCTAGCCAGGTCTCGTAGTGCTCGGCTACCGTTTGGTAGAGCAGCGTGCGTTCGGGGTGGCGTGGGTTGTAGAGCTTGGGCTTGGAAGTGGCTGACATGAATACTGTACAAATGCACAGTATTCTGCGGCGATTGTTTGGGTACGCAAAGCACAAGGCCCGAACCGTCGCCAGTTCGGGCCTTGGCAGGGTAGCTTGGCTGCGGACTTACTTGCGCGCAGGCGGCACATCCGTGCAGCTGCCATGCGCCACTTCCGCCGCCATGCCAATGGATTCGCCAAGGGTTGGATGCGGGTGGATGGTCTTGCCGATGTCCACTGCGTCGGCACCCATCTCGATAGCCAGCGCGATCTCTCCGATCATGTCGCCCGCGTGGGTGCCGACCATGCCACCGCCCAAGATCTTGCCGTGGCCCCGGCCAGCATGGCCGTCTCCTGATCCTGCTTCGGGGCTGTCGTCGAACAGCAGCTTGGTGAAGCCTTCGTCGCGCCCGTTGGCAATGGCACGGCCGGAGGCGGCCCAGGGGAACAGGCCTTTCTTGACCTTGACGCCCTGGGCCTTGGCCTGGTCTTCGGTGAGCCCCACCCAGGCCACTTCGGGGTCGGTGTAGGCCACGCTGGGGATGACGCGGGCGTTGAAGGCGGCAGCGGCCAGTTCCTTGTTGCCTTGCAGTTCACCGGCGATGACTTCGGCTGCCACATGCGCCTCGTGCACCGCCTTGTGCGCCAGCATGGGCTGGCCCACGATGTCGCCGATGGCGAAGATGTGCGGCACATTGGTGCGCATCTGGATGTCCACGTTGGGGTCTCCTCGTTTTCAGTGCAATAAGTGACGGTACGAAAAGCTAGCACTGGCGCGGAGGTGGTGTTGGTAGATCGTTGATTTCATTGACTTTCCTGTTCACTTTCAAATCTGCGATTCGTGGCGTCAAACCGTGGTCGGTTTCATCCATTGGTGCCAGTTATCGATGCATTTGGCCGCGAAGGCAGGATTTGGTCAGCATAGCGGTCAACCGGGAAGCGAAACACACCCCGCAAGTTGATGCTCTCCAGCTTGGTGGGCGCAATCTTCCCGATCAGTTCCGGTGGAATGACCTGGCGGCGGTTCGACCAGCGATCCAGGACCGCCTGCATCTGTGAGGTATTCCACGCCATCACGATGTTGGCCATCAGGCTCAACGCATCGGCCACAGCCTGCATTTCATCGACACGTTTGGCCTGCGCCGGGCTGATCCGGCCGGTATAAATGGCGCGCTTGAGGGCGTTAACAGCCTCGCCCCGATTGAGCACCCGGCGCAACTCGTTCCTGAAAGCGTCCTTGACAAAGTAGTCAGCCAAAAACGCCGTACGCAGCAACCGCCCCAATTGCACGCCAGCCTCATAGATTGGATCGCCCTGGGCGGCAGAACCGAACCGCGCAAGAGCTGCCACCGCACTGGCATGTCCGCTCATGACCGAGGCTGCCAGGTGCACCAGACTATCCCAATGCTTTTCGATCAAAGCGACGTCGACATTGGCTTCGCACACCGCAGCGATTTCTGCGGGCACTTTGGTGCCGCGTGGCACAAAGAGGTGGCGCTGTTTGAGTTCCTTCAACCGCGGGCAAAGATCAAAACCAAGCAAACGGGCATGTGACATGGCAAAGTGGGCAAAGATCAAAACCAAGCAAACGGGCATGTGACATGGCAAAGTCGGTGTAGCCATGGGTATCCACAGCAAGCTGGCTGACTTGGCAGCTACAGAGGGACGTGTCGTGGCGCAGGCTCGCGTAGTGCTTGGGGGTCGGGGCCTCGCTCAGACAGATCGTGCATTGGCGGGCAGGACCCGCCTGCCCGCCCTATCCGACATGTGTGGGAGGCCCCGATGTTCACCGAGCGTACGAGTGTCGGCCTGGATGTGCACGCCCTCTCGGTGCGTGCTGCTGGGTCGGACACCAGGACGGTCAGTTGTTCGAGAAGACGTTGACCCCGTCACCCGAGCACATCAGGGACTGGATCCGGCGGCGGCCGGGACCGGTCGCAGCGGCCTACGAGGCAGGACCTCCGCGTTCGGTCTGTACCGGGCGTCGACCGTAGCCGGCACTGGAGGAGTATTACGACAGGGGAACGCGGTGCCGTCCAGGGGGCGGGTGTCGTAGGCGGCGATCTGGGCGTCCAGGCTGGCGCAGATCCGGGAGACCTCGGACTTGGAGATCCCGCTGCCGACGCCTAGCGCGGCGACGAGGTCGTCGACCTTGGGGGTCGACACGCCGTGGACATAGGTCGCCATGATGACGGCGTGCAACGCCACGTCGACCCAACGGCGGGGCTCGAGCAGGGTAGGAAACGACCCGTGCGCAGCTGGGGATCCGGACGGTGAGGTCGCCGGTGGTCGTCGAGACGGTCCTGGGTCGGCTGCCGTTGCGCTGGTTGGTGCGGTCCTCGGTCCGCTCGTGGGGTGCCGCGCCGGACACCGAGGTGGCCTCGGCTTCGACGAGTGCCTGAAGCATGAGGCCGAGCATCTGACGCATCATGTCGCCCTCATCGGCGGCCCGCAGCATCTGGGTGAGCTCGAGCAGGGCAGACTGGTTCAGGGTCATGGCGTGAGTCCCGTTCTGCGAGTTGACTAGAGCCTTCTCGCAGAGCCTCACGCGATGGCCCGCCTAGTCTGGACGACACCCCGTACAGGGCCAGTTCGTGGTTGAGGCGGGCTGCTACTTCCACCACTCCTGTCACCCAAGCCTCACCGGATGCGGCGCCCTCCGTGGCGGAATCAGACAAGGATCGCGGCGGTAAAAGTCAACAATGATGCGACATGGGTGACAGCCTTAACGCGCATGGCCAAGTATCCCAGTCGGAATCTCGTGACGTTGCTCCTCAGCTAAGCCTGAGGACTCGCCGCACACCGCAGTTCGCGACCGCCAGGGCAGTTGACATCTTCGGTTTGAGAAGTTAACATTTTGAGAACGATCGGCGGGAGAAAAAGGGGTGTGCGCGAGCAACCTGTCCCAGAAGCGCATCTGGGCCCTAACTGAGCGTATCGACGGAACAACGCCCAAGAGGAGAGAGTTTGATGGCAGTGGAAAAGAAGAGCCGCGTGTACGCAGGGGCCGCGGATCCTGCGCTTCACGATTGGAAGCCCTTCCAGTGGGACGAGCCGGCGCTGGGTCGGGTTGAAACGCAGGGCGAAGTTGCGATCTTCCGACCGGAAGGGACAAGCGGCCGCTTGGTCGCTGGCTTCTGGCGATACCATGCAGGTGCTCCCGGCGCCAACCCAGACGGCTCGGGAACGGTACTATCGACGTCTCCCATGGGGGATGGTGTCTGGGTGATTCTCGACGGGTCGGCGACCGTCACCGCCAATCAAGCTGGAACGAGTCACCAGGTGGGTCCCAATTCGATCGTTCACGTTCCGAAGGGTGTCGAGCATACCTGGGATATTGCAGGACCGTACTTGAAGACATTCTGGGTCTCTTGGGATTGTGATAACCCCACCGGCGCCGATTTGAACGACATCTACATTGCAAGTACCAACGACAATCCGCATTCCGACGAATGGGTCACTTACGTTTTCAATGAGCCGCTTGAAGGCGAGTTGGTTTCCGGCGAGTACATTACCTTGTATCCCCAAGGGAGCAGCGGCACGTACTTCACTGCTCTGTGGCGAGTGGGTAAGGGCATTCCCGGTGGCGACGCTGATGGAACCTGTAGAGTTGGCTATACGTCCACCCTCGGAGATGAAACCATCTTGCTTCTCGAAGGCGAGGTTCACATCCGGGATGACTCGACAGGCGAAGAGTTCGAGTTCCGAGCAGGTGACCTCATCGCGCTACCTGCGGGAGATCACATTACGTGGACCGCAAAGGGGCCGTTTGTCAAGAAGTTCTCGGTGATCACTGGCGCGTCGCTGACCGCCTAGCCCTCGTGGCCGCCGGATATGCAAGGGTGACCTGCGGCGGCGCCTGTGTCACAATGCGACGGGAGATCCCAGCCTGGCTCGCCAAGGCTCTCGCCCTAAGCTTGAGCAACGCTCCCAAACCGAGCAGATTGTCGGTTAGGTCGCTGCGGTGGATCCGTGGTGTCAGAACATCTGACATCCGCCGGGCGGGCCGAGCACGCATCGGACTAGACCGTATGGAGTACCGCTCGGGGCTGCTGCGGGTTGTTGCGGGCCAGGGACCCACAAATGGGTCACGGACTAGGGGATGGCCTGCTCGGGCTTATCCAACGGTTATGGAACGCCCCGGTGTGAACCGAGCGTACGAGCGTTGGGCTCGACGTGCACGCACGATCCGTAGTAAGAGCGAGGCTATCGCGGTGGCCAGGATTTGCCGCCGGGTCGCCCACGCCAGTGTCTTGCGGGATCGGGTGTTGATTCGCTCCTCGACGCGTCGGAGGTCCGCGATGGGGTGGGCCCGCGGGTCGCTGCCCTTGGGGAAGAAGTACTGGCAAGCAGACCGTTGCTGTTCTCGTTGGTTGACCGCTGCCAGGGCTTGCCGGCGTGGGCGAAGAAAAACCCTCGGCGAAGAGCGCAGCGACCTGATTATGACCGGCCATCTCCGAGCTCTGATCTCAGGAAAGGGGAGCCGGGCAGATTTTGGAAGCTCGCCGAGGGTCTGGTGCATGCCCGCGATCAGCGCTTCGGCGGTACGACGTCCGGGCGGGTGAACGAGCCTTACGTAGCAGCCGCGATCCCGAGTCCGGTGGCCAGGTGGGTCTTTCCGGTGCCGGGCGGGCCGAGCAGGACGACGTTGCGGGCTTCGGTCAGGAACCCGCCGGATGCCGACGACGCGATCTGCTGCCGGACGGCGGGTTGGGCGTCCCAGTCGAACTCCTCGATGGTCTTCTGGGCTGGGAACCCGGCGGCGCGGATCCGCAGCTGGGCCTCGGATGCGTTGCGGGCTGCGACCTCGCGGTCGAGCACGGCGGCGAGGTACTCCTCGTGGGTCCAGCCGGCATCACGGGCGTGGTCGGCCAACCTTGCTGCGGCTTCGGTGATCCGGGGCGCCTTCAACGCTGATGCCAGGTAGGTCAGCTGCTTGAGCGCCTCGGTCGCCTCGGTCTTCGCCTTGCCTGCCATCAGGCCACCTCCTCACCATCGATGGGGCCGTTGGTCATGCCGCCGTCGAGGAGCCCGAACGCGCGGTCGTAGTCGGCCAGGTCCCGTTCCATGTCGTCGTCCGGAGCCGGTGTCGCGTGGGGACGCTGGAACTGTTCACGCAGCACCTTCGCTGCCGCGACGTGGGCGGGATCGGTGATGGTCATGCCGCGTGCCGAGACCCGGTCGTGGGTTGCGACCAGGCGACCTTCGTGGCGGACCTCGGCACGGGCCAGGTCGGCATGGACGTCGACGAACCGGCCGATGACAGCAGGGTCGACGGAGTAGTCGTTGCTGTCGACGCGGACGTAGTAGTCACGTCCCAGCCGGACCCGGTTGGCCCATCCGACCGCTGGGGCGACCGGCGGCAACGGGAGCATCGCCGCCCGGTCGGCATCGAGCAGGTCGATCGGACGGGCCTTGATCGTGCGCACGACCCGGCCGTTGGCGATGGACAGCCAGTCGCCGAACTGGATGTTGAAGTCAGCCGGGGACTTGAAGTCGCGGCCAGGCATGAAGGAGGTCTCGAAGTAGCCGTTCCTGCGTTCGACCACGCCCTTGGATTCGGGGTCGTTCGGCTTGAGTCGCTGCAGCGTCGTGGCCAGCGTCCCGGTGAACGCGCTGACCCCTTCGGCGTGCCGCTTGCCACGTCCGATGCCAGTCTCGTTGTCCCAGATCAACCGTCGTGGGACCCCTCCGAGCAGCTGTAGCAGCATCCACATCCCCAGCAGCAGATCGGCTGTGGTCCGGGTCGGGATCATCCGCCCGAGGATGAACCGGGAGTGGGCCGCGGTGATCACGAGGACCGGCAGCAGCATCTTGGTGCCGTCCTCGAGCGGGATCTTCTTCGGCGGGAACCACAAGTCGCACTGCGCCGCATCCCCGGGCAGCCAGACCAGCCGGTCTGCGGGGTCGACCGGCCGGTGGTCAGGCCGCAACCGGCGGACGTTGTCACGGAACCAGGTGATCGACCCAGTCCAGCCGACCCGCTCGGCGATCACCGTCGCCGGCATGTCCGGCGTCTTGGCCAGCAGCTGTCGCACCGCCGGCTCGAACGGGGTGAACGATGTCGACACCGCCGGCCGCTCGTACTTCGGCGGCCCGTCCGAGGCCAACGCCCGCTCGACCGTCGACCGTCCGATGCCCAAGTCCCGTGCGACCTGACGCTGCGAAACACCGTCCGCTACCAGCCGCCGGATCAGAGCCCAATCCTCCACAGAGATCACCCATCCAATCTGTCTGGGTGGCCTCGTTTTCGACCGTCGCTATGGCCTCGTTTTCAAGCGTCGTCGACACCCACACACCAGCGTGATCGCGGACAACCCGCCACACCCTGTTCAGGCCGGCTCGCACCGTCCTAGAGCGTCTGGTAGATCGTCTCGTGACACACGTGCCAACGCGGCCGGCCGGAGGCTCGGTGCGCAGCTAGACAGCGAGTTGTTCCGGGCTCCACTCCAACTGTTGCTTGGCCCGGACTGCCTCCTTCGGGCCCGCTAGGTGACGAAACGACCACCCGTTCGATGTGCTCGGCTCGTCGCAGCGGTGGCAGACCACCGCGTTCAGCCCGCCACCGGTGGCCCGTATTCCGACCGATCCCAACGAGGGTGCAGGCCTCGCCTGCCGACGCCTGCCAGGATCAGATGCCAGTACTCGTCCTCGATCCCCAGACGTCGTTTGCGTCCCCGTCTTCCCAACATGCTCTTCCTTGCCAGCGAGTATTGCGACGTGACAACGAATCCGCCTGCCGCGAGGGGGTTAGTTTCAGCCTCCGTTGGCAGCATCCATACGCGTGAAGGGGTAGACGCTGGCAGCGCCTAACGCCCCTTCGTGGCGACTTTAGCCAAGGGTTTCGACGGGAATAGTCTAGACCTGTCCCGAGTTAGCGTTCTACCGTTAGGAAAAGAAGATGGACATTCATGCGCAGGGAAGAGGAAGATTATGCTTACGCAAGCACTGGATCCTAGGGTGCAGATGATTCGAGATTACGCAGATGCATGGAATCGGCACGCAGTTGATGACATGATTCAATTTCACACAGAAGACACAGTCTGGACCCTCCCCGCAGTACAGATGGAGAACGTGGGGAAGGCTGCGGTGTACAAGGCGTTTGAGAGCGTCTTCGAGTATTGGCCAGACGTTCGGTTCACGGAACGCCGAATGCGTTACGGCGGCGACATTGTAGCAATCGAGACGTACCTTTATCAGACTCTTAAGAAGCCACTTGAACTTGGAAATGTGGTAATACAACCTAATGGCAAGACGGTACGAATTGACCTGTGTGACATCTTGACGTTGGAAGACGGAAAGATTAGCAGAAAGGACTCCTACATGAACCTGCCTTACCAGCAGGAAATCCTTGAGGGCGGCCGCCGAGGGGGCCTAAGATCCTGATCGTTGGCGCCGCGACGCTGTTAGCCTCCCTGCACTGGACGGTATGACGTGACCGGCTCGGCCTGAGCCCGTTGCGGGCCGAGGCCTCACTCACAAGATTCGTGGGTTACCGAGCAGCGCAGCCTGCTCGGCCTGTCCGCCAGTTGTGGGAGGCCGCGGTGTTTTACCGAGGGTACGAGCGTTGGGTTCGACCTGCATGCCAGTTCGGTCGCGGCAGCAGCGATCGACGGCGTCACGGGCGAGTTGTTCCAGACAGAGCTGACCCCGTTCTACGACCACATCGAGTCCTGGATCACCGGCCTGCCGGGTCCGGTCGCGGAGGCCTACGAGGCGGGGCCGACGGGCTTCGGTTTGTACCGGGATCTGACCGCGGCCGGGATCCGATGCGAGGTCCTCGCGCGACCGAAGCTGTAGAAAACCCGCCAGTGACCGTCAAGACCGACCTGTTGACCGAACTACTGGGCTCCCGAATCGCGGGGTGCGTGCCCGGTTGACCTGTGCTGGCTAGGTTCCCCGCTCGTGACGAATGACGACGAGCCACGGAGTCTGCGCGAGCTGGTGGTGCCGCTGGTGGGGTCGCTTGAGGCGACCGACGATGTGTTCGCGCCCTTCGGCTGGTGGACGAGGGGGGCGTTGCGGTTCGCCCGGTAGCGGCGTTCTTCGCCGAGTTGACCGCGTGTGGACGGATAGGAAATTCAACCGCATGAGGCCAAGTATGGCACGAGTTTTGGGCCTCGAAACACGTTCGGCCAAGGAAGGTTGAGCGCTCGCTTGCCGCTCAATGGCAAGAGCTTGGGAGGCAGTATGCATTTGGGCCTGGCGCGCGCGCAGCTGCTTCCCCGCAGCGATGGATACCGCCGCTTCACTGGGTCACCAATTGACGCGCTGGTCTACCTCGTCGGGTTGAGCTGCCAGATCCCAATCCGGCTCGCCTTGCGCACCATCATCCACCGGCGCGTCGCAGCCCTCCCACAGCGGTGGCCCGCGTGCCGGGGTGATGTGCGGGGGGGCAGACTCCACCCCGATGTGGTTCAGGATGTGGCGGATTTCGGCGCTGTGGGTGATGAAGGCAATGATGCGCATCTGCCCACCGCACATGGGGCACAGCAGCGGAAATGCCTCGTAGATGCGGGCAATCAGCACCGCCCACAAGTAATGCGCCGCTCGCTTCGGGCGTGCTTCAGGTTCGGGTGTGGGTGTGGCCGCGTTGCCCGGCGCCGCCACCCCAGGTACGCCCGCGCCAGGTTGTGCAGTCTCCACCGTGGCTGGTTGCGACGCAGCAGGCTGAGCCAGCGCCGTTACCGCCGCTCTCAGCGGCGAGTTTGGTGCCAGCACACCAAAGTAGCGGTGCCGGTGGGTGCGTGGCGGTGGCACCAGCGCGGCGATGCGGTCGATCAGTTCCAGCGGTGTGAGGTGCAGCTCATCAACCTTGGCACCGCGCTTGTCGCTGGTGGGTTCGCTGCGCTGCTTGCCGCAGCGGTACACCAGTTTGCTTCCCTCTTTGCGTAGGCGCTCCATGGAAAACGGTGGACGCGCGCAATAGCGCAGCAGCCGCTCCAGCGCAGCGCGGTCGTGGGCTTCGATGCACACCCCCGCATCCACCGAGAAGCCGCTGTGTTTGTAGCCCAGCATGTCTTTGGCGTCACAGTTCTCCAGCAGGCCCCGAGCAACGAAGGCGCGCAGGATGCGTTTTTGCAGTGTGGTCTGCACTGGGGCCACGGTAGCCGCATCGATGCCGGTGGCCGCGTGAAAGATGACACCCGGCGATGAGATTCGAGGGGTCGCATCAGCATCGCCCTCGCCCTCCACTTCCTCAAACACCCCGTCCACCACACAAACGTGGAAGTGGACGTGTTCATTGAGGCTGGAGCCGAATCGGTGAATGAAGGCGATGGCACCGATGTGCAGGCCTGCCTTGTCCATATGGGCCGCACCGGGGCTGTGGGTCTGCAGAGTTTGTGCGATCACCCGCAGAAAGATGCGCAGCACCATGCTCAGCACCGCTCCGTCGCGCTGCATGAAGTAACGAAGCCGCTTGGGAACCGACAGCACCCACTGGCGCACCGGCAGGCGGGGGAATACGTGATCGTTCAGGTGCGCTGCTGTCTCCACCATGCGCCGGGTGGTGCACGAGGGGCAGACTCCCCGGCCTTTGCAGGAGAAAGCGACGAAGTAGTCGTGCCCACAGTCGCCGCAGCGAGCGCGGGCAAAGCCATGGGCAAAGATGCCGCACTCAAGATACTTGGCAAACGCTTTGCGCACGAAGGGCTTGGGGGTGTGGTGGTCGCCCTGGCCGTCGAACTGACCCGCGCTGGCCAACTCTAGCCAGGTCTCGTAGTGCTCGGCTACCGTTTGGTAGAGCAGCGTGCGTTCGGGGTGGCGTGGGTTGTAGAGCTTGGGCTTGGAAGTGGCTGACATGAATACTGTACAAATGCACAGTATTCTGCGGCGATTGTTTGGGTACGCAAAGCACAAGGCCCGAACCGTCGCCAGTTCGGGCCTTGGCAGGGTAGCTTGGCTGCGGACTTACTTGCGCGCAGGCGGCACATCCGTGCAGCTGCCATGCGCCACTTCCGCCGCCATGCCAATGGATTCGCCAAGGGTTGGATGCGGGTGGATGGTCTTGCCGATGTCCACTGCGTCGGCACCCATCTCGATAGCCAGCGCGATCTCTCCGATCATGTCGCCCGCGTGGGTGCCGACCATGCCACCGCCCAAGATCTTGCCGTGGCCCCGGCCAGCATGGCCGTCTCCTGATCCTGCTTCGGGGCTGTCGTCGAACAGCAGCTTGGTGAAGCCTTCGTCGCGCCCGTTGGCAATGGCACGGCCGGAGGCGGCCCAGGGGAACAGGCCTTTCTTGACCTTGACGCCCTGGGCCTTGGCCTGGTCTTCGGTGAGCCCCACCCAGGCCACTTCGGGGTCGGTGTAGGCCACGCTGGGGATGACGCGGGCGTTGAAGGCGGCAGCGGCCAGTTCCTTGTTGCCTTGCAGTTCACCGGCGATGACTTCGGCTGCCACATGCGCCTCGTGCACCGCCTTGTGCGCCAGCATGGGCTGGCCCACGATGTCGCCGATGGCGAAGATGTGCGGCACATTGGTGCGCATCTGGATGTCCACGTTGGGGTCTCCTCGTTTTCAGTGCAATAAGTGACGGTACGAAAAGCTAGCACTGGCGCGGAGGTGGTGTTGGTAGATCGTTGATTTCATTGACTTTCCTGTTCACTTTCAAATCTGCGATTCGTGGCGTCAAACCGTGGTCGGTTTCATCCATTGGTGCCAGTTATCGATGCATTTGGCCGCGAAGGCAGGATTTGGTCAGCATAGCGGTCAACCGGGAAGCGAAACACACCCCGCAAGTTGATGCTCTCCAGCTTGGTGGGCGCAATCTTCCCGATCAGTTCCGGTGGAATGACCTGGCGGCGGTTCGACCAGCGATCCAGGACCGCCTGCATCTGTGAGGTATTCCACGCCATCACGATGTTGGCCATCAGGCTCAACGCATCGGCCACAGCCTGCATTTCATCGACACGTTTGGCCTGCGCCGGGCTGATCCGGCCGGTATAAATGGCGCGCTTGAGGGCGTTAACAGCCTCGCCCCGATTGAGCACCCGGCGCAACTCGTTCCTGAAAGCGTCCTTGACAAAGTAGTCAGCCAAAAACGCCGTACGCAGCAACCGCCCCAATTGCACGCCAGCCTCATAGATTGGATCGCCCTGGGCGGCAGAACCGAACCGCGCAAGAGCTGCCACCGCACTGGCATGTCCGCTCATGACCGAGGCTGCCAGGTGCACCAGACTATCCCAATGCTTTTCGATCAAAGCGACGTCGACATTGGCTTCGCACACCGCAGCGATTTCTGCGGGCACTTTGGTGCCGCGTGGCACAAAGAGGTGGCGCTGTTTGAGTTCCTTCAACCGCGGGCAAAGATCAAAACCAAGCAAACGGGCATGTGACATGGCAAAGTCGGTGTAGCCATGGGTATCCACAGCAAGCTGGCTGGTCTCCAGCTTTTCTTGGCGGATGACACCTTCAATGGCCACGCCCGCGTGGCGCTCATTGAGCACAAAGGGCTGCGCATGGAAGATGCCCCACCGGTCTTTTACATGGGAGTAGATTCCAATGGAAGGTGTGTTGCGCCGAGGATCAAGCCGGGCTTGCCACACCCGTTTGGTGGTCTCCATGCTCATCATGTCAGAAGATGCCAAATCGGACCGCCCCCAGGTGGCGGCAATCGGGTGTCGCTGCATGAATTCCAGCACAGCCTGGCAGGCCTGGCTCAGACGCCGTTCGTCCCGCGCCCAGCGCATGGCCTGGCGAATGCTGGTGGCAGACAATTGCGGAATCATGCGCGCGCATTCGACCGCAGTCAGACTGGTGCCGTGGGCCATGATGCCGGCATAGACCATCAGCAGCTCGTCGGTAGAGCGCGGCTCACGTCCGAGCATGATCCAGCTAAAGCGCACCTGGGCGTCAACGGCCAGAATCACTTCCGGCAATTGAACCTCACCGATGCGGTGATCCAAAGCCGCGCGCAGCTTGGTCACTTCTGGGTCTTCGTCCTCTGCGGGCAATGGCGACAAATGGAGTTCATCATCCACGCGCAGTACGCCACTGCGGGCTGCAGCGGCCACCGCATCGACACCGGCAGTTACTCTGGCCAGCAAAGGCTTCAAGAAAGTGGCAGCCTTGCTGGGTAACGATAGACGGGCATAGTGTTTCTTGGACTCTGCCTGCCAACGCTCGTCCGTGAAGAACAAGCGCGCACGACCCCGAAAGCTCAGGCTGTGCTCAATCCAGACCGAGCCATTGCGCACCGCGCGGCGCAGGGCAAACAGGGTGGCCACCTCCAACGCCTGAAACGCCCGTTCCCGGTCTGGGCTGGAGATCGAAACCTGCCAGATCATTCCCAGACTTGGTGCCACCACTTCAACTGGCAGCTTTCTGGATCCTTTGAGATATAAAGCTTGCAGCTTGGCAAGGTACTCGATGGCAGGATGCTCGCCGGTGGCCTGCCAGGGCAGCTTTGCAATGGCGACGAGCAACGACCGCACGGGGCGAATTCCATCAATCAATCCCTCGCGGACCAGGGAGGCCCTGCTCGGTGGTTTGCGTTTCTGGGTTTCGGTGATCAAGGCTTCAAGACGGGCACGCAACTCAGCATCTGGCACCGCACCTTGCGCGCTCAAGGCAACAAGTTCGCCGAGCAGCGTTTTGTACATTGCGGCCCAATTGACGGTAGCGGGGACATCGGCGGCAGCCTGACGCCACAGATCGGCGATCCGGCGCTGCACCATAAGGATCAACTGGTCTGTGGTGGTGAACAGGCAATACCGAAGAAAGCATGCGACCTCCACGGTGCGCGCTGGCTCTTTGATCTTGGCTCCGGCTGAGGGCGGCCTGGAGACAAGTCGGCGCGCGTAGCGGCGCAAGATGAGATCGGGGATGTCTGCCAGGTGCTTATGAACGTCCAGCGTGTAAAGCAGGTCGATGCGCTCCAGTACCTCGCTGATTTGGCGGGTTGAGTGTTTCGCCGGTGCAGCCCATAGCCAACTCTGCTGGGTTTGTCCATCTGGGCGCAGCTCTGAAACTGAGGCTCGCCAGCGATCAAGTGTTGCTGGATCAACGCTGGCGGCGATGGCGGTGCCTGTTTCAACTTCAAGCTGGGCAAGTGCCGCCGCAATCAGTGTCCGAATTGCCCGCTCGTGCACGATCACCAGCTTGTTCTTGTACAGCCATTGACGCGCCCGCACGAGTAGCTGATCGCGGTCGGCGCAGCGCGCCACTTCGTCGCGCAGTTCACGTACCAGTGAGCGGCGCTGGTGCTCGCTCATCCACTGGAATCCAAGGACCGTGCAGGCTACTTGTTGGTGATCGAATAGCGTGCGCCCGCGTTCATACATGGCTCTCAGCGAGGCGACTTCTGGTGCTGCAATGCCAAGCTCGTTGCCAAGGTGGCGCCACAAGGCTACTGGAATTACCCGAAAGGCACCGAGCAAACGCCCACTCATGCGCAGGAAACCAATATGGAGCGCCAGACCAAGCTTGTGGGAATCACCTCGGCGTGCATTGATTGCGTCGCGCTCGGCACCATCGAAGGTGAAAAATGCCTTCATCTCGAAGTCGCTGATATCGCGGGGGAGCCCACGCATCCCCAAAAACGTTGTGTGCCAACCCTGCATCGTGAACCTCAAAAGTGGGAGGCCACCATACCCGTTTACAAAGCGAACAGGAAAGTCAATGAAATCAACGGTCTACCCAGACCACCCCCGCGCCAGTGCTAGCTTTGCGTACCGTCACTTATTGCACTGAAAACGAGGAGACCCCGAGCGAGGCGAAAAAAAACCGCCTCGGGGTGTCCGAGGCGGCAAGTCTGCATGCGGTTCAGGGAGGAAGAAACCGCGCCGGCGATCAGGGAGGAAAACCGCGCGGCCTGATGTGCAGCTCGGCCACTTTAGCCGGATTTTTCGACTTATCCGATGCGAGCGGCCCGCCGTGGGCGCTGCTCGATCTGCTGTTGCTTTTTCTCGACGTGCTTCTGCTCCTGGTGCTGCTGCTCGTCGCGCTGCACCTGGCTGATGGCCGCGCCGATCTGCCGCTTCACGCCCTCGATGCCCAGCTCGCTCTTGTGCGCCAAGTCGTTGAAGTCGGTGTGCTGCTTCATCGTGGACAGCGCCGCGATCTGCGCGCCGCTCAACATCGACGCCTTGAGCTTGGCCGCCTCGTCGCCGGCCAGCTCGACCTTGCCGGCGGCGGCGTCGGCAAGGCGCTGCTCGGCGCGCAGGTGGGTCTTGAAGCTGTCGGGCGTGATGGCGGGCAAGTCGCGCGGGTAGGTGTTCTCGGCCGGCGCGAAGATCGGGAAGATCGCCTTGCCGCCCACGGCCTGGGCGGCCGCCTCGGCCTTCTCCCGGCCGGGGTTGTTGCCGTGGGTCATGACCAGGTGCCGGTCGTCGTCGCCGGCGATGATGACCGGCTTGTCCGGGAACTTGGCGTGCAGCGCCTTCGCCACGGCCTCAAGGTTGCCGCTGTCGAAGGCGGCGACCGTGGCGTGGCCCACGGCCTCGGCCACCTGGGCCGCCGTGGCGTAGCCCTCCGAGATCACCAGCGCCGGCGCGGCCGCCAGGGCGTCCATGCCGCCGACCGGGTGGAAGCATCCTTCCTTCTTCGAGTCCTTGGCGAACCGCTTAGTGCCGTCCTCCTGGATGTATTGCATCGTCCATTGCTTGCCCTCTGCGTCGAAGGCCGGGATGTAGGTCTTCTGGCCTTCGCGGTCGGTCATCACGCCGGCCTGCGCCTGGATGCCTTTGGCTTGCAGGTAGGGCGTCGGCTGCTCGATGGGCACGAGGTCGGCCATCTGCCGACCGACGCGCTGCGCGGTGGCCTCCTGGGCCTTGTCCTGCTCGACGGCTCGCTGTGCCAGCTTCTCGGCCGCCTCGGCCTGGAGCTTGGCCTTCTCCTGGTCGCTCAAGGCGTAGCCCTTGCTCTTCCAGGTAATGTCCGTGCCGGTCTTGTTGTTGATGATCCGCCCGGCCGGGTGCCCGTCCAGGTGGCCCACGTAGAAGCCATCGAGCGCGCCCTTCTTGCCGCCCTCGACCGGCACGCGGTGCCGCTTGCCATCCATGATCGGGTGATCGCCCTGGGCGTTGCTGCCGGTGAACAGGCCGGCGCTGCGCATGGCCTCGGCGAACTCTTCCCTTGGCGTCATCGCTGGCCCTTGCTGGGCCTGCACGTTCTCGGGCTTCCAGCGTTCGAGCTTCGCCGCGTCGGCGCGCGGGCCGACATACCAGGACTTCGCGGCCTTGTCCCAAAGCGCGCCGGCGGCCTTGGCCGCGTTGCGCTGCTCGTAGGGCACGGCCAGGTACTGGCGGGCCTGCTGGGCCTGCTGCGCGGGCTTCTGCGCCTCGCCCTGGGCTTCGGGTGCCGGCTGGGCCGAACGCGGCTCTACGGCCGCTGTAGCGGCTCCCTGCGCCCATTTGGCGAAGGGAGCGGCATCGGTGCCCGGCGGCACGTACCAGGACTGTTGCTGCCGATCCCAACGCGCCCCGAGGCTCTTGGCCTCGTCCTTCTCCTTGTACGGCACGTTGATGTACTGCCGTTCGGGCTTCTCGGCCTGCGGCTGCGCCTGCTGCCGCTCGCGTTCCTGGCGCTCCAGCTCGGCCGCGCGGCGCTGCGCGTCGCTGTCGTTGAGCATGGCCGACGCCTCGGCGGTCTTGCGTGCCTCTTTAGCGGCTGAAATGTCCTCTTCGGTCGCGTTGGGGTCGCGCCGTACACGCTCTTCCTGCACGCGGGCCAGCTTGGCGGCGCGCTCGTGCTGGTTGTCGGTGCCCAGCGCATCGACCAGGTGCAGGCGCTCGGCCAGAGCCTCGGCCTGGCCCTCGGTGCGGGTGCCGGCGACGAAGGCAAAGGCGTCCTCGCCGAACTGCGCATCGGCCTTGCGCGCGTAGACCTGGAACGCCTGCGGCTCGATGCCGGCCTGGGCGGCATCGACGGTCTGGCCGTCCTGCTCGGCCACGCCGACGATGCGCAGCTCTCCGCTCCAGTCGGGCGGCAGCTCAACGCCAAGGTGTTGACGGGTCGCGTCGGCGAACGCCTGGCCGTCGATCTCGCCGGCGGCGAGCTGCCGGCGCGCGGCGGCGGCCTGCTCGATGCCCTGCACCGCGTCGGCAGGATGGGCGGCCAGCAGGGCGGCCGCCTGGTCGTTGGTCGGTGGGGTCATGTTCGCCTCCTGGTCTGCGACGGCCGCTTGCTGCTGGGTCAGCGCCGGCAGGGCCATCAACTGGTCGGGCGCGTAGTTGTTCAGCTCGTCCAGGCTGCGAACCTGGTGGGGTTCACCGTCCTGGTCGTGGAACGCAAAGATGCGCTGGCCGTCGCTCCACCTGGCTTCGGCGTCGATGCTCGACACGATCTGTTCGCCGTGCTGCTGGAGCTGCTGCGCGAGGTGGAGCTGTTCGGCCATGTTGGCGAACTCTTGCGCCAAGCCCTTGCGCTCCAGGTAGGCGTTGTCGGTGTCGGTGTGGCTCGGGTCGATGCCGAACACCGGCGACAGCCGGTCATGCGCGACCGCGTAGAACTGCTCGGGATCGGTGCCGGTGATGCTGCCCACGGTTTCGAGGCCACGGCTGCGCAAGGCGTCTTCCAGGGTGTCGCCCTGGAATGCCTGGTAGTGGCTGAAAGACACGTCCGGGTTGTCCAGGACTTCGGCAATGTCCACGGCCAGGGCCTGGGCCACGGCTTCGTCCTGGGCCTGGCTCTGCTGCTGGTCTTGCTCCTGAACCTGCTTCTGCTCGAAGGCCAGCACGTAGTCGTGAATCTTCTCGGCATCGGCGGCCGCGCGGAACACCTCCAGCGGCTCGTCTTGCAGCGCCTTGATCCACGAACCCACATAGGCGGCGTGCTGGCCCGGATCGTGGCCGATGCCCAGCTCGTCGCCGACGATCATGGAAGCGATCTCGGCGCGCAGCTCTTCCTTGGCGTACCCCTCGCTCCCGAACGGGTGCGCCAGGTCGCGGTCAAGGCGCGAAGCGTGGCCCGTCCAGTGGCCCAGCTCGTGCAGCGCGGTCGCGTAGTAGCGGTCGGAGCTGGGGAACTGGCCGCGCTCCGGCAGGGTGATGCTGTCGGTCGAAGGGCGGTAGAACGCCCGATCACCGGCGGCGTGGGTGATCGTCGCGCCCGAGGCTTTCAGGATGTGCTCGGCGCGCTCGACGGCGTTCCAAGTCTGTTCCTTCTTCGGCTGGAGCGGCGGCAGGCCGTCGATCTGCTCGCCGTTGAACACGGTCGCAAAGAACACGCGCGGCCGCTCCAGCATGACGGTTTCCTTGACCGGCTGGCCCTTCGCATCGAGGACGGGCCGGCCGCTGTCGTCCAGCTTGTCTTGCTCTTCGCTGAACTTCCAGTATTGAACCGGCGTGCCTTTCTCGCCCTTGCGAACCTGCGCGCCCACGGCGGCGGCCTGCTTGTAGGTCATCCAGCGCGCATCGCTGCGGCCCTGGGCCATCAGGTGGATGGCGTTGATCCCTTTGTACCGCTTGCCGGTGGTCGGGTTCATCGGCAGGTAGGCGTTGGGTTCGCCCGGCTCCCACGGCTTTTGCCACGGTGCGGTGCCGGCCTTGAGCTGCTCGATCAGCTTTTCGGCCACGACTTCGTGAAACGGCTTCTTCGGCTCCATGTTCTCGTCCCTTCGGAATAGCTCGTTGAACTGAGGGAAGTTCTGCTGTGTCCGGGAACGGTCGCGCAGGCCCTGGGCGACCATGCACACGATGTTGTGCAGGTCGTCGGCCTGCATGGGCCGCACGCGGGCGATGCAGGTTTCCGTGAATGACTGTTGGCCGCGCTGCTGCACCTGGTCGGCGACCTGGTGCTGGCTCGGCTCGATGCCCTCGCAGTGCAGGGCAAACACTTCCTCGGCGCGCACGTCCAGGGACTGGCCGGCATAGCGCCGGTTCACGTCATCCCATAGCGGCTTGAGGGTGGGTTCGTTGCGGGCGGCCGCCAGGCCGTCCAGCAAGGCGCGCTTCTCGCCCGGCGCGAAGGTGTTGGCCCCGTAGTGGCCTAGCACCTCGTGCCGCAGCGTCATCAGTAGGTCGCTGGCGCTCTCGACGTTCTGCAAGGGCACGTCCACGCGGCCACGGTAGGCGCGGCCGGCGTGCAGCGTCTCCTTGGGCACGTAGCCGCCCTTCATGTCGGCCGGCACCTCGGCCGCTCGCGGCCCGTACAGCTCGGCCGCGTCCTCGCGGAACTTGTAGGCCAGCTCCAGCGCGCCGGGGTAGTCGCGGACGAAAGCCCGCGTCACCCCTTGCGCCTCGGCTTTCGTGATCGGCATGGGTCAGCCCTCCGAAGCCTTGCGCGCGGCGGCCTGGGCAACCGTCTCGCCGGGCCGCAGGTCGTACAGCTCGCGGGCGTTCGTGGTGGTGATGAACGGCGGGATGTCGGCGCTCGGGCCTTCGTCGTCCAGGAATGCCGGCTCCAGCGCGCCATCGACTTCCACCAGGTCGTCGCCGCTCGCGGCGGCGTCCTGCTCGGACAGCGCGTCCTCCACGAACGCGCCCACGCGCTCGGCTTCGTCGGGGTCGAACTCGACCTGGAAGCCGGGCGTCAGCGCGTCGGCCATCTTCTCGCGCACGGCCTCGCGGCCGGCGGCGTCGTCGTCAACCGGCGGCAGGACGGCCAGCGGCTCGTCGTGGGCGGCGGTGTTGGTGGTGGTTTGCTCGTTCATGGTCGATCTCCTTCGCTGTGGTCATTCGGATGCCGGGCCGTTGCGGCCCTTGCTGTAGTCGGGCCGACCCTTGAGGTCGGGGTAGGTCTGCTTGCATGTGGGGAAGTTGCTGCAACCCCACCAGAATTGCCCCTTCTTCTTGCTCGGCCGGCGCGACAAGCCGCTGCCGCAGGCCATGCACTTGTGAAGGGATGACACCGGCGCGGCTTCCTTGCCGCCGGCGATGGTCACGGCTCCGCTGTTGGCCTTCGCCACCTGGTCGCGGATGAACGTCTCTTGCTTCGTGATGAAGGCGTCCAGGGCGGCCGTGCCCTGCTCGACGCCTTTCAGCATCCGCTCGTAGAGCGCGGTCAGCACCGGGCTTTTCACAACCTCGGGCAGCGCGTCGATGACGCTGCGGCCGAGGGTCGTGCTGATGATCTGCTTGCCTTTGACGGCCAGGAACTCGCGCCGCTTCAACTCGGAAATGATCGACGCGCGGGTGGCCGACGTGCCGATGCCGTCGCCCTCGCGCAGCATCTTCTTGTGCTCGGCATCGCTGACGAACTTGTGGATGTTCTCCATCGCGCGGATCAGCGTGCCCTCGGTAAAGCGCGCTGGCGGCTTCGTCTTGGCGTCCTTGCGGGTGGCGTCCGTGCAGGTCACGGCGTCGCCCTGGGCCATCGACGGCAGGGCCTGCGTGCCGCTGTCGTCGTCCTCGTCCTTCTCGCCTTCCTCGTCGGCCTGGCTGTACACGTCACGCCAGCCGTTGCGCGTGACTACCTTGCCGCTCGCGGCGAAGTTCTCGCCCGCGATCTCGACGCCCACGGTGGTCTGCATGTACTCGTGCAGCGGGTAGAACTGCGCCAGGTAGGCGCGCACGATCAGGTCGTAGATGTTGCGCTCGCGCTCGCTGAGGGCGGCCTTGCTGCCCTTCTGCATGGTCGGCACGATGCCGTGGTGCGCGGTGATCTTCGAGTCGTCCCACGTCTTGGACTTGATACGCGGATCGGCACCATCGACCAGGCCGGCCAGTTCGGGGTTGACGTGCTTGATCGCCTCCAGCACGCGCGGCGCGTCGGCGTGCTGCGACTCCGGCAGGTAGGCGCAGTCGGTGCGCGGGTACGAGGTCAGCTTGTGCGTCTCGTAGAGCGCCTGGCAGGTGTTCAGCACGTCCTCGGCGCTGTAGCCGAACTTGGCCGAGGCCAGTGCCGTAATGTCGGACAGGGCGAAGGCCAGCGGCTGGTTCTGCTTCTTGGCCTCCTGTTTGTACGCGGCGATGGTGCCCGGCTGGCCCTTGACGGCGGCCACCAGGGCGTCGGCGACGGCGGTATCGACAAGGCGGCCTTCGCTGTCCAGGCCGGCTTGATCCTCCTTCGCCTTCCATGCGGCGGCGAAGCTGCCGCCGGCGTGCTGCACCACCGCCCGGATGGTGTGGTACGGCACGGCCTTGAATGCCTCGATCTCGCGGTCGCGGGCGACCACGAGGGCCAGCGTCGGCGTCTGCACGCGGCCCACGGTCAGCAGGGCGCGCGAGCCGCCGCGCTGCGCGCGCAGCGTGTACGCGCGGCTGAGGTTCATGCCGATCAGCCAGTCGGCGCGCTGCCGCCCGCGTGCAGCGTCGGCCCAGCCTGCATAGGTGGTGTTCTCCTTCAACGCGGCCAGGCCGCGCTTGACGGAAACGGAGTCCTGCGCGCTCACCCAAAAGCGGCGCACCGGCTTGCTGTTGCGGAAGTGCTCCAGCACTTCGTCAACCAGCAACTGGCCTTCGCGGTCGGGGTCGCCGGCGTTGACGATCTCCTTGGCCTCCTTGAGCAGCTTGCCGATCACGGCGAGCTGCTTCTTCGCGTCGTCCTTGGGCTTGAGAATCCAGCTCTCGGGGATGATGGGCAGCTCATCGACGCGCCAGACCTTCTTGCCGGACTGGCCGCGCGGCACGTCATCGGGCGTGTACTCGTCGGGGTCGGCCTGTTCGAGCATGTGCCCGAAGCACCAGGTCACTTTGTCGGTGCCGCACTCGATGAAGCCGTCGCCCTTGCCGGTCGCGCCCAGCTCGCCGGCGATGGCCTTGGCGACGGACGGCTTTTCTGCGATGAAAAGGCGCATGGTGTGTCTCCCTACCAGGTGATGACCGGACGGATCACGGTCTTGATTTGCGAACGATTGATCGGGCCGAAGTAGCGGCCGTCGAAGGATGTGGCGCTCACGTCCGACATAAGCAGCACCTCGGAATTGCCGAGCGTGTAGCTGTTGGACTGATAGCGCGGCAGCGGCCGACCGGCCTTGTCGGCCTTGATCGGCGCGCTGAGGGGCAGCAGCTCGCCGTTGACGCGCACGCCGTCATCGGCGACGGCGACGGCATCGTCTTTAGCGGCTAAAACGCGCTTCATCATGTAGCCGTAGCCGCCCTGGCAGAAGCCGGCCCCGATGTAGCCCCTCTCCTTGGCGTCATCGAACACGCCGAGCTGCGGCGGGCAGAAGAGGACGTAGGCCCCCTTCTCCACCGGCGCGCTGCTCGTCCAGTACAGGCCGACCGGAATGCTCTTGGTGGTGTTCACGCGGGCACCGGCGGCATAGCCGCCGGCGGCCAGCAGCAGGGCGGCCACGCCCGCGATGACGACGCCTGCCGCGATGCGTTTCAGGATGCGGCTCATATCGTGATGCCCTCCCCTTCCGTCTCGGCCTGTGCGACGGCGCGCAGGCGGTCGCTGACCTTGGGCGCAGGGATCGCGGCGCGTGCCGAGAACACTGGGTCTTTGAAGTACAGGGGTTGCTTGCCGTAGATCGCCGGGTAGCCCGCGACGTAGATCACCATGTCGCCGGCTTCTTCGATCTCGCCCTGGGCGTTCTTCTTTGGCCCCGGCATGCGCAGGCATTCGTCGGGCGTCAGCAAGGGCCGCTGCACTTCCTGGTAAGTGCGCGACACCTGGCCCAGCATCGCCGCCGTGCGGCGGCCGCTGGTCGTGATCTGCTCCTTCACCACGGTGGTCTGCCCGGTGAGGCGGGACAGGTGTTCGGCCGTCTCGACGCGGTTGGGCGGGTAGGCGTTCTGCACGTGGCAGTTCGACGTGATGCTTTCGTCGTGGCCGTAGCCCGTCTCGCGGCTCTTGAGCTGGTTAATGTCCTGGCAGATGAGGTAGCACTTGATGCCGTAGCCGGCCACGAAGGCCAGCGACTCTTGCATGATCTCCAGCTTCCCGAGGCTCGGGAACTCGTCCAGCATCATCAAGAGCCGGTGCTTGTAGTGCGCCACCGGCCGGCCGCCCTCGAAGTCCATCTTGTCGGCCAGCAGGCGCACGATCATGTTCACCATGACGCGCACCAGCGGCCGCAGGCGGGCCTTATCGTTGGGCTGGGTGACGATGTAGAGGCTTACCGGGTCGTCCTCGTGCATCAACTGCTTGATGCGGAAGTCCGACCGGCTGACGTTGCGGGCCACCACGGGGTCGCGGTACAGGGCCAGGTACGACTTGGCCGTGGACAGCACCGATCCGGCTTCTTCCTCGGGCCGATCCATCATGTCGCGGGCCGCCGAGCCGATGGCGTGATGGTTCTGGCCGTCTACGTGCCCGTAGGTCGCCATTTCCATCCAAAGCTCGCCAATGTCCCGGTTCGGGTCGGCCAGCATCGCATCGACGGACGGCAGCGTGGCGGTGCCGCCATCGTCCTTGGCCTTGTACAGCGCGTGCAGGATCACGCCGACCAGGAGCGCGAAGGCGGTCTTCTGCCAGTGCGAGTCCAGGCCCTTGCCGTCCGGGTCAACGATCAGCGTGGCAAGGTTCTGCACGTCACCCACCTCGTATTCGGTGCCGAGGCGGATTTCGTCCAGCGGATTCCAGCAGACGCCGCCCGAGGTGCTGGCCGGCTCGAAGCGCAGCACCTTGTTCTTGGCGTGCTTCTGCCGCCAGCCGGCGGTCAAGGCCCACAACTCGCCCTTCAAGTCGGTGATGACGCTGCTCGCGCCCCACGACAGCAGCGTGGGCACCACCAGGCCGACGCCCTTGCCCGAGCGCGTGGGCGCGTAGGTCAGCACGTGCTCGGGGCCGCTGTGCCGCAGGTAGAAGAAATTGCCGTCCTTGTCCTGCCAGCCGCCCACGTACACGCCGGTAGCCGTGGGTGCGGCCTTGCCGGTGACGATCTCCAGGACGTTGCGCTCGCGTGGCAGCAGGCCGGCCGCCTGAATGTCCTTCTTCTCGGCCCAGCGGGCCGAGCCGTGCAGGTACTCGTTCGCCTTCGAGCTGTTGGACGTGACGACCTTCGCCACGGCCACGCCCAGCAGGCCCACGGTCGAAACCAGCATCCCCATGCTGCCGGCCTTCATGATCTCGTCCGGGTACTGGCTGTACCACTTGTACGTCCAGTGCAGGATCGACCAGGGCGCGTACACGTGGCCCACGTTGGGGCCGAGGGTCGCGTGATAGGCGAACGTGTGGGCGAAGAACTGCGTCGCGGCCTGGAGGCCGCCGACCATCGAGGCCGCGCCCAGCACCGGCAGCAGCTTGCTCGGCTTCGGTTTGGCGGTTCGGACTTGCGGCCCTACCGCGTTGTTCATCTTGATCTTCATCTACTCCTTCCTTTCGACGTTTTGATGGAGCCTTTCGCGGTGATCGAGACGGCATCGCCGACCGCGATGCGCGTCAAGCGCCGGGCCGTGGCCTGGTCGATGGGCATAACCATGACCTCATCACCTCGTTTCAAGAGGGCCAGCGCCTGGCCCTCGATAGTCCTGGTGCCCTGGAACGTGAGCGCACCATCACCGGCAGTATATCGGGAATGCTTCGGTATATCGAAACCTTTTAGGCGCTTTGCCTCGCGTTCGGCGATGTACTTGTCGGCGGCGGCGACGCCCGGCGGCGTCTGGCCTACTCCTGTTCCTGGCCGAGAAATTCCCCGTCGCAGTGCGTGATCTGGTTGGGTTCCTTGCTGCTCCACGTGACGAGGAACATCACGCGGCAATAGCACTTCACTTCCGCCGGCGATGCGAACCACACCGAGTTCGGACAGTGCTCGCAAACGGTGCTGGCTTTGGGGCGGCGGTTTTCTTCCAAGGCGTCCAACGTCGGGCTTCCGGTGGACGGTGGCGGCGTGAAGGCCGGCGTCGGCGCGGTCGCCTCGGCCGGCGGCTGGCCGGCCGTCGCCTGCTCGGGCGACGGCTGCGGCTCCGGTAGCGTGCTGGTCGGCAGCGGGCCGCTGTCCAGGGCCGCCAGCGCCGCGTCCAGTTCGTCCTCGATGCTCTGGTCTTTCGGTTCGCTCATGGGTGTTCTCCTTGTTCAAAAGCGCCTGCCGCCGGCTCTCAAGAGCCGGATCGGTGAAGGTGATGGGTAGCTGGGAATCGACGGCGGCGCGGATCATCTGCGCCTTGAACTCCACCGTGCCGTTGACGGTGATGCGGTTGCCGTAGCGTTGCATCGCCAGGCGCAGGGCTTCTTGCAGCCCTTCGCGCGTGGCCTCGCGGGAGACTTGCAGGCGGTCACCGTCATCGCGCACGGCGCTCATGCCGGCGCGGAAGATGATCGTCCCCTTCTTCGTGATGTTGTCCACCGCCGGCGCGTGGCCGGGCTTCGCCTGGCCCTCGCCCCGGATGGTGTTGCCCTTGAGGCCCTGGGCCGCCTCGCGGGCGCGCAGGGCGGCCAGGGCGTCGGCGCCGCCGTGCTGCGCCTCCTTCTTGAGCCAGTCGGCCCACGTGCGCCGGCGGTGCTCGGCGTAGAGGGCCGTGCGCTCCTGCTGGAACTGCTTGTTGATCGCCTGGATTTCGCTGCGCAGGGCCTTGCTCGCCTGGGCGTACAGCAGCTTCTTGTTCGCGCGGCCCTCGCCGACCACCTTAATCGTGGCGCGGCGCAGGCGGTTCGACCTCTTGGCCGCCTCGATCAGCCGATCCTTGCGATGCCGGGCGCGCTCCAGGGCCTGGGCGCGCGCCGTGGTCAAGTTCTGCTGCTCGGCCTTGTACTTCGCGTACAGCTCCACGGTGTTGACGCGAAGGCGGATGGGGTCTTTGCGGTACTGCCGCTTCGCGGTGGTTTGCGCCTGCCGTTCGGGCGAAGCCTCGAACGGGCCAAGCCGCGCCTCCAGGCTCGGCTTGGAAAGGTCGCGGGCTACTGTGCTCGCCTTCACCATCGTTCCGTCGCCGGCCTCGAACACGAGGCCATTGGCGCGGACGCGCAGCTCCATTCCGTTGTCGCGCATGACCTGGTGCAGTTCCTGCCAGGACTGCGCGCCCTTGATCTCGTCCAGGCACTCGCGCTTGACCCAGCCGACCAGGCTTTCAACGCCGGCATGCCGCTCCATGTCGGCGGCCCGGCCCTCCGCGCCGCGCTTGCGCGGCTCGTGGTTGTCGCGCTCCAGGCCGTAGTCGCGCTCCAGGGCCGTGCAGAGTTCCGCCAGCGCCCGGTGCGGGTAGTACGGCTCGTGCATCGTGTGCCGCGTCGGGTGAATCTTGTTGATGGCGATGTGGATGTGCAGGTTGTCGGTGTCGTTGTGGACGGCACTGATTCGCTGATGCTCGCCATAACCCAGCCCGACGCAGATGCGTTCCTCAATCGCGCGCAAGGTGTCGGCGCTGGGCTGCTCGCCGGCCCGGAAGCTGACGATCAGGTGGTAGGTCTTGTCGCCCTTCGCGCGGGTGTTCGTGTGCTGGGTCGCCAGCACCTCCGTGATGGCGTCCTGGATGGAACCGGCTTCGCAGTTCGTCGCCTGCACGTGGCCCAGCCGGTGGTCTTTGCTTTGGGCGTCGGTGATGTAGTTCGCCAGGCCCGCGAAGTCGCTCTTGCCAAGCGAGCGCATCGGCACGTGCTTGGCGATCATGGCCGCCCCTCCGGCTTTTTAGCCGCTAAAGAAGTCAAGGCTCGGCCCTCGGCTGAACCACGGCCTTCATGATCCGGCTCATTTCGTCCTGGGTGGCCTCGATCCGGCCCAGCAGGGCCAGGATGGTCGCCTCGCCGAACTGGAGCGTTCGCACGTCATCGGTCAGCCAGAGCTTGAGCAGGCCGCCAAGGCGGCCAAGGTCGCCGTTGACGCGCACCAGCTCGCGCACGTGCTGGTAGTCCATGACGCCCTTGATCTGGTAGCCCTGGCCCACGTCGCGCAGATAGCGCGCCACGCTGACGCCCGCCCTCTTGGCGTTCGCCTCGATCTCGTCTTTCTCTTCGGGGAACACCGGCACCCGCAGGTGCTGCCGCCGCCGGCGGCCGTGTTCCTTTTCGTCGTTCTCCATGCCTCGCCTCGTCTCTCATGCCGGCGGTAGCCGGCTGCCTCGCAGAGCAGGATGACCCGTTGAGCGCCCCCGGCGCGAATAAGGGACAGTGAAGATAGATAACCGGCTCGCCGGTTAGCTAACTTCACACATCCTGCCCGCCTTACGGCGTTAATAACACCAAGGAAAGTCTACACCAGCCATTACGATTTATCCGCAACTATCGCGCTATCAGGCCGCAAAAGCAGCAACGGATATAGCGAAACCCGCCACAATGGCCCATAATGCCGCTATCGAAGCGTGCCAATGCACGCCGATAGCGGACTTTTTGCGTTTCCGTAGCGCCGCTTAGTAGCGTTACATTTGCGATGAGAGGATTAGATGGACGAACACGATGCCAAAGACCTACCCCGAAGAGCTGGCTGAATGGGTGAAGGGACGGGAAGCCAAGAAGCCGCGCCAGGACAAGCACGTGGTCGCGTTCCTGGCCGTCAAGAGCGACGTTCAAGCGGCGCTCGATGCGGGCTATGCGATGAAAACGATCTGGGAGCACATGAAGGAAACCGGCCGGCTGCGCTGTCGGTACGAAACCTTCACCCAGCACGTGAAGCGGTACATCAAGGCCGCGCCGGTAGCTTCCCCGCCGCCTCCCGCCACTCCCCCGGACAGCCAGCCCAAGGGCGCGAAGCCCGAGCCGAAGGCCGCCCCGCCGGCCTCGGAATCCAAGAGTGAGCCGCCCAAGATCGGCGGCTTCACGTTTGATGCGACTCCAAAGAAAGAGGATTTACTGTAATGGCGAAAATTCACATGGTTCTGCAAGGCAAGGGCGGCGTCGGCAAGTCGATGATCGCGGCCACCATCGCGCAGTACAAAGCCGGCAAGGGACAGAAGCCGCTTTGCATCGACACCGATCCGGTGAACGCGACGTTCGAGGGCTACAAAGCCCTCAACGTGCGCCGGCTCAACATCATGGACGGCGACGAGATCAACACCCGGAATTTCGACGCCCTGGTCGAGATGATCGCGTCGGCCGAGGGCGACGTCATCATCGACAACGGGGCCAGCTCGTTCGTGCCGCTGTCGCACTACCTCATCAGCAACCAGGTGCCGGCGCTGCTCCAGGACATGGGCCACGAACTCGTGGTGCATACGGTCGTCACCGGCGGCCAGGCCCTGGTGGACACGGTGAGCGGCTTCGCCCAGCTCGCCAGCCAGTTCCCGGCCGAATGCCTGTTCGTGGTCTGGCTGAACCCGTATTGGGGGCCAATCGAGCACGAGGGCAAGGGGTTCGAGCAGTTGAAGGCGTACACGGCCAACAAGGGCCGTGTGTCCGCCATCATCCAGATTCCGGCGCTGAAAGAGGAAACCTACGGCCGCGACTTCGCCGAAATGCTCCAGGATCGGCGCACCTTCGATGAGGCCCTGGCCGATTCGGCGCTCACGATCATGACGCGGCAGCGGCTCAAGATCGTGAAAACCCAGCTCTTCGCCCAGCTCGAAAACGCGGCGGTGCTCTGATGGCGGCCGACGACAAGATCGAGGAGCTGATACGGGAGATCGCGGCCAAGCACGGCATCGCCGTGGGCCGCGACGATCCGATCTTGATCCTCCAGACCATCAACATGAAGCTGATGCAGGACAGCGCATCGGCCCAGCAGGAAATCTTGGACGCCTTCAAGTCGGAACTGGAGTCCATCGCCCACCGATGGGGTGATGACGCCAAGGGAAAGGCGGAAAGGACGCTCAACGCGGCGTTGGCGGCCAGCAAGGACGCCATGACGCGGGGAATGCAGGAGGGCGCGAAGGCGGCCGCCGAGGCCGTGCGGCGTGAGGTTGAGGCGGTGACGGCGCAGCTCGTCGCGCCGATCCGCGAGGCGCGGCGCGTCGCCATGATGAACATGGTCGCGGCCGGCATGGCGGTCGTGGCCGCCGGCCTGGCCCTGTGGGCCTCGCTGTAGATGGCGATGCGGGATCTCATCGTCAGAACTGGCGATGGTCGACCGCGCCGGCGGCATCGCCAGGTTCGGCGATGCTGGCCAGCTCCCGGCATCGTCGCTTGTGACGATGCTGCAGGATGATTCCGCCAGGCCCTCGGCGGGCCTCCCTCGCCAGAAATGGCGATGCTCGAGAAAAAAGCCCGGCGACCGCCGGGCTTCGTTTTTATGCGGGCCTGGCTGACAGGCCCAAGGACTGCGATCTCCCTGGCCGCTCCTGGGCCTGGGATTGCTTGCGCTCCTGCTCCTGCTTGCGCATCAGCAGCTCATGCCGGCGGGCGGCCTCGCGCATGGCATCCCAATCGGAAGCCAGCTCGGGGTTCTCGGCGCGCATCTTGCGCGTCGCCAGCTCTTCGATCTTCGGCGAGTGCAGGCCCATGCCTTCCTTGATCTCGCGGACGGCCTCCAGGCGCGCGTGAAGCGTCTGCAAGCGGGCCTGCTGCTGCGCCTGCTGGTTCTGCCAGGCTCGCTTAGAGCCGGGCAAGGAAAGCCGGCCAGGCGCGGACGCCTGGGTCTGCTGCAAGCGGGCCTGCTGCCGGTCGATCAGGTTTTCTAGCCTGTCCTCGATGTGCTCCACCTGGTCGTGCTTGGCCTGCACGTAGAGCGCCAGGGTTTCGGGGTAGGACTGCTCGACCGGGGCCGCCTCTAGGGTGGCCTGCTGCTCGATCTCGGCCGCCTGGGCGGCCTCCAGCAAGTCGGCTCCGGTGTCCTCGCGCGAAGCGCCGAAGGCGGCACCGCCGAGGGTGGCCGGCGCGCTGACGCGGGCCGGCTTGGTGGCGCGGCTCTCGGTGCCGCTGCCGGGGATGGTGAGTCGTTTCAAGGGCGTGCCTCCTTTTTAGCCGCTAAAGCTACATGGAGCGCCCCCGCGTCAGTTTCGGGGCCTCTGCGGCGACTGCCGCCTTGCCCTGGGCGTTGTAGCTGATGCTCTTTGCGCTCCCAATTTCAGGTACTTTATCGAAATCTGACCGAGCGTGCATGACAAAGTTCTTGCCGATCTGCTGGTACACGTTGGTGGCGTCGGCATGAACGATCACGCCGGCGTGGGTCTGCTTCTTGTCGGCCGCTTGGGCCGTGTACAGGTTGTAGATGCCGGGCTTCAACGCGCCCGCCTTGTCTACTTTCTGATTCGTCCAAGCGCCGTCCTTTTCGGCCTGAACGATGCGTTGACCGTTCATGACCAAGAGGCGTTCTTTCATCGGGCACTCCTATGGTTGCCGTGGTTCTCAAAAGGGTGATGGTGGCCCCATGCAAGCCGCGCTCCAACAAAAAAGCCGACCTCGGCAAAGCGAGGCCGGCTCTTCCCAGCGGCCGGGTTGTGCGTTTTGTCAGGGTTCCAGGGTAATTTTAAGGAAAACCAACCGATTTATCAGGTCTTTTTGCGTCCGCCGCTGGTCGGATCGGCCGCCCGGCCTTGCGCCATGACGGTTTCCAGGGCCTCCAGCCGGCCGCGAAGCCCGGCCGCTTCCTCGCGGGCCTGGGCAGCGTCGCGCTTCGCCTGGTCGCGCTCGCCCTGGGCGGCGGTCAGCCGCTCGGCCTGGCGGTGTGCCTCGGCCGCCATCGCCTTGCGCTGCTCCTGGTGGGCCTGCTCGGCCGCCTCGGCCTTGGCCTGCACCTTCACCAGCTCCGCGCGCACCTGGTCGCGCTCGGCGGCGGCCGCCTCGGTGGCCTTCCGCTGCTCGGCCTGAGCGGCGCGCGCCTGGTCGGTCGCCTGGTTCGCCCGCTCCAGGTCGGCACGCAGCTCGCCGGCGCGGCGCTCGATCTCGGCGGTACGGCTGTTCGCGGCCGCGAGGTCGGCCCGCAGGGCCTCCACCTGGTCGGCGCTGGCCGTGGCCCTCTCCTGGGCCTTGTCGCGCTCTGCGCGCGCCTGGCGGGCTTCCTGATGGGCGTGATCCAGCTCCGTGCGCAGCTCGCCGGCCCTGGCCTCGGCCGTGGCCGCGCGCTCGCTGGTCGCCGCGAGCTTGCCGCGCAGCTCGTCGGCCTCGCCCTTGGCGGCCGCCTCGACGGCCTCCAGGGCCGCGACGCGGGCCTTGGCCTCGTCCAGCTCGCCGGTGAGCTGGTCGGCCAGCTCTGCGGCTTCCTGGCGCGCTGCTTCCGTCTCCTGGCGCACGGCCTCCAGCGCCTCGCGCTCGGCGGCCAGGCGGTTGTTCGCCATTTCCAGCGCCACGGCCCACAAGTCGCCGCCCAGCTCGGCCAGCTTGTCGGTGATCGCCTGCGGTGCCGGCTCGCGGATCGGGGCGGCCTGGCTGGCCTTGCGTGCGCGCCACTCGTTCATCGCCTCGCTGATGGTGGTGAAGCTGCCGCTGCCGAGCTGCTTGCGCACGTTCGCCAGCGTGGGGTTCTGGCCGGCCGCGTCCAGTTCGTCGGCCACCGCAAATATCTGCTCCTTCGAGATCGCCATGTCGGGCCTCCTTTGGCCGGTTGTATGTTGTAGCGTGTAGCATACTACAACATACAACACTACGCAAGCGGTTTAGCTGAACTTTTTTTAGCGGCTAAAACGCGGGCAAAAAAAAGCCCCGCTCGATGGCGGGGCGATGGGTGGGGGTCGGTGGTCGGCGATGCCCGGCGCTGGGCGTGTCAGCCCTCCAGCAGCGCGACAAGCTGCACGGTGCCAAGGTCGGCCTCGAACTCCTGGCCGTCATCCTCGTATTTGAGCCAGGCCCAGCCCTCGGCCGGGGGCCGGCGGTTGAGGATCAGCCGTGCCGGCCGGTCGTCGTGCTTGACCTGGATGATGGCCTTCTTGAGCTTGTCGGGGTCGGCCTCCTTCGGCTCCTTCTTCCCCTTGGCGTCATCATCCTGCGGCCCCTGCTCGCCGTCGCCGGCCTCGGCGTCGGTCTTGCCGGTCAGCGCATCGACGGTGTTGGGATCACGGTCGCCGTCCTCGTGACTGCGCTTGTCCTCCAGGAACTCGCGCAGCAGCTTCACCGAGCCGCGCGTCAGCTCCTGGCTGTCGTCGGCCAGCCAGGCGGCCACCTCGTCGGGGTTCTTCTTGTAGGCCGTCACCAGCTCGTTGATGACAGTCACGTCCTTGCCCCGGCCGCTATTGAACGCCTCGGCAATGGGTTCGGGCAAGTCCAGCAGCGTGACGTGCTGCGTGACGAAGGCCGGCGACTTGCCGATCTCCTTGGCGATCTCGCCCTTCTTCTTGCCCTTCGCCAGCTCGCGGCCGATGAAGTCGGCGATCTCACGCGCCGTCAGCTCATTGCGTTGCAGGTTCTCGATAACCTGGTCGGCCTCGTTGTAGTCGTTGTCGATGAAGGCCGGGATCGTGGTCTTGTGCGCCCACTTCGAGCCGCGATAGCGCCGCGCGCCGTGGTTGATGAGGTAGCGCCCCGGTGCGTCCGGGTTCTCGCGCACGCTGATGGGCGACTTCACGCCGCGCGCTTTGATCGTCTCGCCGATCTCCGCGATGCTCTCCGGCGAGAAGCCGGGGTTGTCGGCCGTGCGCGGCTGGTGCGGGTCTTCGTCGATCAGGTCAAGCGGCAGCTCCTGCGGGCCTGCGCCGCCGGCGTTGGCCGCCGGCTGCTCGTTCAGCAGGCCGGCCAGGTCGCCCAGCCCGTCCAGGCCCAGCCCGGACGATTGCGGCTTGTCCTGCTCCTTCTTCTTGGCGTTGGTCTTGGCGCTCATTGCGCGATCTCCATCTTCGTGAACACGTAATCCGCCAGCGCACGCACCTCCTGGGTGGCCTTCCGCGCGGCGGTCTTCTTGATCTTCCACACCGGCATCTGCTCGCCCAGCGCCTCGGCGATGCTGTCACGCGCGCCGATGCTGAACGGCAAGATGAGCTGCGGGTATGCCTGCTGCAACGTCGCCAGGTTGTTGACGTGGCGCGGCTTCCGCGCGTCCACCTTGTTCGGCACCATGCCGAGGAAGCGCAGCTTGGGGTTCTGCTTGCGCAGGTTGCTGATGACCGCGACCATCTTCTTCATGCCCTGCAAGCTGTACGCCTCCATTTCGATGGGCGACAGCATGTAGTCGGCCGTCAGCACGGCCGCCGTCATGGCGACGCCAAGGGAGGGGGCCGTGTCGATCAGGCACACGTCGAAGAACTCGCCCAGCGCGGCCACACTGGCCCGCAGCGCGGCGGCCGCCTGGGAAAGCTCCATCTTGTCCAGGTTCGCCAGGTTGGCGTCTGCCGCGATCAGCGCCAGGCTCTCGCCCTCGCGCTTGCCGAACCAATACCGCAGGTCATCGGTGTCGCCGGTGAACAACTGGCTGGCGAGGTAGCCCGATTGGTACGCCGACAGCGTGAACGATGCGTTGCCCTGGGTGTCCAGGTCGATCACGGCCACGCGAAGGCCGCGCTCCAGGAAGTCGAATGCCAGGTGGCAGGTGGCGAACGTCTTGCCTTGACCGCCCTTCTGAATTGCCGTGACCAGTGTTTTCATGACTTGGGTTCCTGTTTCCTCTTGGCGTCTGCTTCCCACTTCTTGACGATGAACGCTTGATGCTCCGGCAGTACCGCCGTCACTCGCTCGAAGCCCTCGGGGAGCTGTTCCCCTGCTGCTGCCCATACGCGACTGACCGCCTGCGACACCGCCCCCTTGGTCAGCCCCAGCGAAGTGACAAACTCCGCCTGGGGCCGGCCATCGACCAGCACGCCGCGCGCTATGTCGATGGTCTGCTGCCCGATCTCCAGCCCCTTGATGGCCGTCTGGAATTGGGCTTCGGTTAGCCGTTTCTTCATGGATTGCACCCATAACACTCCACACCCGGTTTGTTGAACAAATGGCGGTGCCAGCCGCCGACCATGTGCAGAAGTTTAGCTAAACCATGCGAAGCCGTCAAGCGTTTTAGCGGCTAAAAATTTGTTCGCGCCTTGTCGATGGCCGATGCCGTTGCGGCCGTCGCCCGCGCCTGTCGCCAGTGGTCGGAATCCACCGCGCACGCGCAAAGCGTGGCCCCGTCCTGGTCGTAGAACACGGCCGGCCGGCCCTCCACCTTCGCCTCGATGCGCAGCGCCTTGGCAGGCAGGCCCAGCCCGTCCGCGATGACGGCCAGGGTGGCGCGCTGCAAGGCCAACTCTTCCCCCTTGGCGTCAATGAGCTGTGCCGCATGGGCGGCACTCAGGAAGAACGTCATCAGCGGGCCTACGGTGCGCGTGCCGCCGCTGGCAAAGCACACGTCGAAGGAACCGCCGCCCACGTGCGGATCGACGCCCTCCACGAGACGCCAGGGGTCAAGGCCCCATTCTTCGGATTGCGCGCTGTACCAGTAGGCCGGCGCGTCGCCGTTCAAGTCGCTGTCCGCGTACTCGCGCACCAGGACGGCCACGCGGCCAGTGGTCGGCTCCACGAAGCCAGGCGGGTAGGGGAGGGTCTGCTTTGCCATGTCAAAGCCCTTTCGGTTTGTAGATCGAAACGAAGTAGGTGATCGCGGTCAGTGCCGCGAAGTACGCCAGGAACGACCAGCCGGCATACACGCCAGGCGTGTTCCAGTGGTAGAGCATCCGCACGAACTGGAAGAAGGTGATGATCGCCAGCACCCACTTGAGCACCGGCCAGACCAGCACGGTCGCCACCCATACGAACTTGACCAGGCCGGCCACCAGGCCCCGGCCTTCGGCCTTGGGTGCGGCAGGCGCAGCAGCGGGCGCGGCAGGCTGCACCGGCTCGGGAGCCGGCGGCTTGCTCGCCCTGGGGAACTTGACGATGTTGGACATGGCTTGACCCTCCACGCGGTTACGTGTTGAATGCTGGATGCTCCCACTCGGAAGCATGGTTACGGTGTGCCAGCACCAGGCCAAGCGCCCCGGATCACTCCGGGGCGTTCCTCCACCTGGGGCCGTCGAACGTGTGGAATGCCGTCATTGCAGCGTCGCTCCGCTCATGCGTCGCACGGCCGCCGCCAGCAGCATTTCCGTCAGCTCGTTATCTTCCTCCGGCGTGATGCAGCCGCCGCAGATGCTGCCGAACTTCTCGCGGGCATCATCGGCGCCGATGATGGTGTGGCTCAAGGTTCGGATGCTCTTGCCGCAGCGCCGGCAGCACGTCTCGATGATCTCGATCTTGCCTTTGCTCATGGGACTGTTTCCTCTTGGCGTTCCGTTGATGACCCGGCCGAAGCCGGGCCGCCTTCCCTTACCAGCCGACGCTGCGCTTGGCCTGCTCGACCGCTTGGCTCGACCATTCGCCCTTGGCACTGGCCTCCAGGCTCAAGGCGGCGAAATAGGCTTTGCCGCGCAGCTCTTCCGCCTGCTTCACCAGCTCGGCCGCCTCGGCCATCGTGGCCTCGATCTGGTCGCGGCGGGCTTGGAAGTCGGTGGCTTCCACATTCGGCAGGGCGTCAACCCAAGGCATGATCTTGTTCTTGCTCATCGGAACCTCTCCGGTAATCGACCTGGGCGGAATGCCCGGCCTTCAAGTGCTATATTAGGACAAAATGTCCTAGCCTGTCAAGCACTTTAGCTAAACTATTTTCGCTTTACCGTAGTCCGATGCCTAGCACTTTAGCCGCTAAAGCCTCTTTCCCTGGCGTCAAGCCTCTTTCCAGATCAGCCCGAGGCCGGCGTAGTCGCACAGCAGCGCCCACGCGGCATAAGGGATCGGCGTGTCCTCGCCCACCCATCGCCGGATCGTCCGGTCGCCCTTCGGGCCGAGGCCCAGCACCTTCGCGGCTTTGCCGCCGGTGAGGCCCGCCAGGCGCAGCACCTCGCGCACCTCTTCGCCGCTCGGCTGCGCCCACCGCTCGGCCGGCTTCAAGCACTCCAGCCGGATATTGGCGTCGTTCGTCATTCGTTTCTTCTCCTGGTCACGTGATAAGCCGCAGTTGGTCGAATCCGTAGATCGACTGAATGCAGCTCGGGTCTGAATCCACCACACGGCGGCCCGCGCGGTTGGTCTTGTATGTCACCGGCCGGTCGTCATGCGCCCACACCTGGCGGGTGTCTGGATGCACCTTCACGATGATGACGCGCTTGCCGATCTCCTTGGCGAACACCGGATGGTGGACGCTCACGATCTCGCACCGTTGGCCTGGTGCGGGCGTGAACTCCACCAGGTCGGCCGGGCCTGCATCGCCATTCCTGGCGGTGCTGCAGGATGCTTCGCCTGCGCCCGGCATCGTCGCTTCTGGCGATACAGGCCCAGCCTCGGCCTTGCAATCGTCAGCTTTGGCGGTGCTGCAGCGCATCGCCGTTTCCGCCGATGCGGGATCTCGCTCGCGGCCCCCGGCCTTTCCCTTGGCGTTCGACCTGGCGGCCCTGGCCGCCTTGACCTTGCCCGCCGCCTCGGCCGCCCAGCGCCGCGCGATGAACGCCTTGTGCGCCGGCAGCACCACATCGACCAAGACGAAGCCCGGCGGGATCGTCACGGTCGCCGGCTCGCGCCGCGCCGGCGGCACCAGGCCGGCCAGCCAATCGGGCAGGGGAGCGTCGGCCAAGCGGTCGCGGTAGTTGGCCTCGATCAACACCGGCCGCTTCTTCTCGGCCAGCATGGCCGTCAGGATGCCGCGCGCAACCTCGTCCACGGTCATGCAGCCCCGCGCCGTGTCGAAGTGCGAGCGATAGCCCGTCGCCGAGATAAACGGCCTGTCCAGGTCAACCGCGTGGAACTGAAAATGCGCGTTGAGCGGCCCGCCATAACCGGCCTCGTACTCCACCAGGGCGCGCACGTCGCCCGCCACGGCCAGGAACTGGCCGCGCTGGCCCCACAAGGGCACGTCCCCCGGCACCGCAGCGCAATGCCGCTCGATGACGCGGCCGGCGGCCTCGTCGTCGGCCATGCACCCGAAGTTCGTGCCGCCGTTCAGCTTCCAGATGATCGCCTCGTATCGGTCGCCGGCCAGCTCGGCCGCCGCCCCGTCGCCGCGCATGACAGCCGCGTCGATCTCCACCACGGCCGCAACGGCCGCAGCCAGCAGGCCGTCACGGTCTGCCGGCAGCTCGGCCAGCAGCTCGGCCGCCGGCGCGCTCCAGTCCTGGCCCGCCTGGGCCGGTTGCTTTGTTCGCTTCGCCATCGCTTGACGTGCTCCTGGTGCAGCCCCGGCCGGAGCCGGGGCCGCCCCTCATCAGTCAATAGCCCGGTAGATCGCAGCGGCCTCGGGGTGGCCGGCCGCGAAGCCGCGCAGGAAGTGATAGCGGTCGATCAGGGCGTCGGCCGCGTCCGTGCCGGCGATCTCGGCCGCGAGCTGGCCGAGCGCGAACAGGGTTGCGACAATGCCGGCGGCGTCGGCCGACAGTTCGCCCCGGAAGCCGTTGCCGTCTACCTCGATCTCCAGGCGCTCGGCCAGGTCGGGGGCCAGGTAGAAACCGCCGTCCGACAGGGTGTAGTAGTGCCAATACGCGCCGTTGTAGCGTTCGCAGAGCCGGCGCAGCCAGGCGTACACAAGGGCCTCGCCGCGCATCATCAGGCGCGGGCCGAAGTAGGTAGGCAAGAAGTCGAGGCGCTGGGCCTCGGCGACCAGGGAAGCGGTGACGGGTTGGTCTTGGGTGTTCATCGGAACTCTCCGGTAGTTGACCTGGGCGACATGCCCGGCCTTCAAGACGTATATTAGGACAAAATGTCCTAACCTGTCAAGCACTTTAGCTAAACTTTAGCCGCTAAACTGGACTTCGTCCCCTTGGAGTGATAGGATTGAATCCTATTGAACCGAATGGAGGCCGCCATGCGAACCACCCAGCAACTGAGCATCACCCTGCCGAACGACATGGCCGACGTGGTGAAAACGAAGGTCAAGACCGGGGAGTACGCGAGCGAAAGCGAGGTCATCCGCGACGGCCTGCGTGCGCTACTCGCGCGTGATCGCGCCGTCGAGTCCTGGCTTCACAACCAGGTCGGCCCGGCGTATGACGCCCTGAAAGCCGATCCCTCCCGAGCCGTCACCGCCGACCAGGTGCGCGCCCGCCTGGCCGCCGAGCATGCGAAGGCGCAATGAGCTACGCGGTCGTCTTCTCGCCCGAGGCCGAAGAGCAGCTTGCCGAGCTGTACCGCTACATCGCGGCGGCGGCGTCGCCTGACGTTGCCGCTCGCTACACCGAGGCAATCGTCACCTATTGCGAAAGCCTGCGCACGTTTCCACTGCGCGGCACCATGCGCGACGATGTGCGGCCCGGCCTGCGCATCACGAACTACCGCAAGCGCGCCGTGATCGCCTTCGATGTGGCCGGCGATCTGGTTTCCATCATCGGCGTGTTCTACGGCGGGCAGGACTACGAGTCGATCCTGCACGACGACGCGGACGACTGAATTCCCCCGCTTCTTGACACTTGAGGGGCGCAATCACGCCCTGGGCCTGGCAGGCCGACCCCTCCCTTGGCGTTCAACCTTGCGGCCTTCGAGCTGGAGCCATCTTCCGACTTGGCGACGGCGCAGGAGTCACCGCGGCCTTGACAGTTGGGGAGTCCAGAGGGGGCCTTGGCCCCCTTTGGAAGAGCACGAACTTCTGCCAGGCGCTTGCGCCTGGCTATGGTCAGCCGTAGCGCCGTAGGCGCTCCATTCTTGGGGTGAAGGCCGTAGGCCGAGGGGCAACGCCCCTGGGGGGATGGGAGGCCGCTTTAGCGGCCGGGTGGGATCGAGAAGGGGGGGCACCCCCCTTCGGCGGCCGATTATTCTGCGGGGCACCTTGGGCCGGTTTGCCGCTTTTTTCGACACCCGGTTATAACAACTAGGTTTAATATAAAGGTTATGAAGGGTTAAAAGCCGGTTAGCTTGACCGGAAAACGCGCGCAAGCCGTTGATACGCCAAGGAAAAGGCTCGAAGGGCCGCCCCTCAAGTGTCAATGGATAAGCCCCTCAAGGGTCAATAGTCTGCCCGTCAAGTGTCAAGGATCGCGCCCCTCATCTGTCAGCACCCCCGCCCCTCAAGTGTCAGTACGGCAAGGGCCTTGCCAACAGGCTTATCCACAACTTCTGTGGATAAAGCCAGCCCGATCAAGCACATAGGCCGCCTCGACGGCCTCCGGCGCGGCTCCAGCCGGCCGATTTCGAGGCCGGCCCCTCATCTGTCAGCATCGCGCCGGGGTGCGCTGCCCCCCAAGTGTCAAGAAACGCCCCTCAACTGTCACCAGCCGGCGTTTTGTCCCCAAACGATCCACAAGGCCGACCAGGCAGCGCCGGCCCTCTATGGCCCCGAGAAGGGGCCAGAAAGGCCCGCCAGGGCCTCGTAGCCTAGCGGCGAGGGCCACCGGCCCGGTGAGCGTCGGGAAGGCGCTGGAAGCCCGCCAGGGGCGAGACGGGCGGCCGTGGCCGCCTGGCTCGATGCGTAGCACGACATAGCCGGTTCTCGCGGCCGCCGGCCGGGAGAATCCCCCGCAGCTTGGCCCCTCAAATGTCAAAGAGCGGATCTCATCGTCGGAAGTGGCGATGGGGCCCTCGGGGCATCGTTGGATGTGGCGATGGTCGACCGTGGCCAGGACGTGGCCAGGACGTGGCCAGCCTCGCCGGAAGTGACGATGCTGCAGCTCGACGTGCGCGAGCTGGTGCGCGGTACTGCCTCGCCGGAAGTGGCGATGCTCGAGAAAAAAAGCCGCCTCGATCTCGGGCGGCTCCAGGGGAGGGCAGGGGGGCGATCACCGCTTGCAATGCACCAGGTCGTCGTTCACCCACGCACTTTCGACCAGGCCGTTTTCGCGCAGCTCGTCGCACGCTTCGCCTACCTGCTCGCGCCACTTCTTCGGCCGGGTGGAATCCGAGCCGCACATCAGCCGGAACGTCTCCAGCTTAAGCGGGTACGGCTCCTTGTGGGTGGCGAAGTAGTCGAACATGCGCCGCGCGGTGGGCGACAGCTTGCGGTACTTCTCCCACACGAATTTCGTGTAGTGGTCGCCGGCGAACAGCACCACGATTTCGGCGTCGATCTCGACCTGGCAGCGCGACGTGCGCTTGCCGCGATCCAGGACGCGGAAGCGCCGGATCAGCGACACCGATTCGAGCCGGCCGATGCGTTGGGATGAGAACTGCATGGCCGACGCCTGGAGCCGCGTCAGGCATTCCTCGGCCCTTGTGTAGTACCGACCGTTGATTGACCAGTCCAAGTCCTGGCAAAGCTCGTAGAACGTGAAGGAAACCGGCTCTCCGAGCGCGGTGCGCTTCGCGTACTCCAGCACCTGGGCGAATACCAGCTCGTCGTCGTCGGCGCGCAGTTCGATCCCGGTGTAGGTGATCTCCACGTCTTTGTTGACGTGGTAGATCGACTGGCCTTGCAGCGCGGCGCGCGGCACCTTCTTGTTGCGGACGGTGAAGATCGCCGACCGCCCGAAGTCGTTGGGCAGTGCCCGCATGTGATCCGGCCAGGGAGCCAGGTCGAACAGCGAGAGCTGCATGTCCTTGATCTGCTGCTTCGTGTGCTTGAGCAAGGCCGTCTGCTTGGCCTCGCTGACCTTCTCGGCCAGCTCACCGCCGGCCGTTCGCTTCTTGGTCGCCATCGCACTACTCCGTTTGTCCTGGGCCAGCGCGCCGATCTGCTCGGCCATCTTGTTCACGGCGGTGCGCGGTTCGGGCGGCAGGCCCATCGTGCGCGCAAGCTCGGCCGATTCCTGCGCCATGCGCTCGGATCGCTCGACGGCGGCACTTGCCGGCGTCGGTAGCTTCGGCGGCAAAGCCGCCTCGTTGTCGCCGGCCGTGGCCGGCAGCTCGAAGAGGGAACCGGCGGGGCGGAAGGCCCCGCCGGCGCTGCCCGAGTCCCTGCGAGCGGCGGCGGTACGGGCGGCAAGGTCGGTGGCGTCGGCTTCGCTAAGCCCGCCCTCGATGAGCTTGCGCCTGTATTCCTGCTCGTTGAACTCGTTCTGCATCTAATCTCCCTCCTAGCATACTGCCCGGCCGTGGCCGGGCCTGGCCTTACTGGCCGCCGCCTGGCGCTTTGGTGTCCAGGTATTCGATTTCCTCGGCGATGAAATCGAACCCGTATTCGGTCTTGCCGTCCTTCTCGTACTTCGTCGGCTCGATGCGGCCCTGGACGAACACCTTGGAGCCTTTGCCCAGGTACTTGCCCGCGTTCTCGGCCAGGCCGCCGAACGACTTGATGCGGAAGAAGTCCGTCTGCTCCTGCTTCGCACCGGCTGCGTTGCGCCACACGCGATTGACAGCCAGGTCGAAAACGGCGCGGGCGCTGTTTTCGCTATGGCGAACGTCGGTATCGCGGGTAAGATTACCGATAAACTGGAACAGGTTGTGGCTCATTCGTCATGCTCCTTTCGCTAATGGAGTCGTCAGTTTAGCTAAACCTGCGTCCGTGGTCAAGAACTTTAGCGGCTAAAATTTTCTGCCGCCCGCACCGAGAAGGCATACGGGCCTTGTACAACTACATCTTCTTCACGAACGTGCTCCGGCTGCTCGATGAGCGGCACATGACGAAAAAGGAGCTATCGGACAGGTCGGGGGTTTCGATCTCCTTCCTGTCCGATCTCACTACTGGCAAAGCCAACCCCTCCCTAAAGGTGATGGAGGACATTGCGCAGGCCCTTGAAACTCCCCTGCCGCTCCTGCTTGAATCGACCGACCTGGACAAAGAAGCCCTTGACGCCCTGGCCGGCGGCAAGGCACCCCGAAGCCTGCCGCCAGGCTTCGAGCGCGTGGCGGCCGTGCTGCCAGAACACCAGGCGTTCATCGTCAAGAAGTGGGGCGAAGCGACAAGGAAGAAACTTAGAGGGAGTTGACGCCAGGATGTGAGAAGGGAAGGGAAGCGGCGCGGAACTGAGCCACAAGAGCCAGCCAAGTTTTAGCCGCTAAAGCCCGCCGGGGTGGCTCAACCCCCGGACAACCCATAACGCAAACGCCACGGGTTCGGCGCGAGGGCGCACGGAGCATGCGCCGCGTTGTCGCCTCTTTCGCCCCTGCAATCCGCGATGCAACGTCGCGGCCGAAGTCACCCTTGTGCGCTTCGGTGTTGCGGTCGAAATTAGTTCGGTATATCGTATGAACCTGTATAGAATGCGCGAAACGCAACGGCATACAGGGCATACGGAATGACCGACCAGAAACCAGAACACAACAGCATCAAGGAACGGGCGAAGAAGAAGCTCGAACGCGACATGGGGCCGGAGCTGCTGGCCGCCCTCAACGATCCCAAGACCGTTGAAATCATGCTCAACGCGGACGGCAAGCTCTGGCTCGAACGCCTGGGCGAGCCGATGAAGTGCATCGGCACGCTGCGCGTCGCGCAGGCGCAAGCCATCATCGAAACCATCGCGGGCTACCACGGCAAGGAAGTCACGCGCTCCAAGCCGATCCTGGAAGGCGAGCTGCCCCTTGATGGCAGTCGCTTCGCCGGCCAGCTCCCGCCGGTTGTGCCCGCACCCACCTTCGCCATTCGGAAGAAGGCCGTCGCCATCTTCACGCTCGATCAGTACGTCGAACGCGGAATCATGACCGCGCCGCAGCGCGAGGCATTGATTGCAGCGGTGCGCGCGCACCGGAACATCCTTGTGATCGGCGGCACCGGCTCGGGCAAGACCACGCTGGTGAACGCGATCATCAACGAGATGGTGATTCAAGACCCGACCGAGCGGGTTTTCATCATCGAGGACACCGGCGAAATCCAGTGCGCCGCCGAGAACTACGTCCAGTACCACACCAGCATCGACGTGAACATGACGGCGCTGCTGAAAACCACCCTCCGCATGCGCCCCGACCGAATCCTGGTCGGCGAGGTGCGCGGCCCCGAAGCCCTTGATCTGTTGATGGCCTGGAACACCGGGCACGAAGGAGGTGCTGCAACCCTGCACGCAAACAACGCCAAAGCTGGATTGGATCGGCTCGCCATGCTCATCAGCATGCACCCCGATTCCCCGAAACCCATTGAACCGCTTATCGGCGAGGCGGTTCACGTGGTTGTTCATATCGCCCGCGTCGAAGGCTCGCGGCGCATCCAGGAAATCTTGGAGGTTTCCGGGTTCGCCAACGGCCAGTACATCACCAAAACCCTCTGACTAGGAGTTACGACCAATGCAAGCAACCTTCCCGGCATTCCGCCTCAACCGCAACGCCCTGTTCTACATGGGCCTCTTCGCCCTCCTGGCGTTCTTCCTGCTGGCCCCCCAGCACGCATTCGCCTCCGAGGGCACCGGCGGCTCTCTGCCGTATGAGAGCTGGCTGACCAACCTCCGCAACTCCGTCACCGGCCCGGTGGCCTTCGCGCTGTCGATCATCGGCATCGTGGTCGCCGGCGGCATCCTGATCTTCGGCGGCGAACTCAACGGCTTCTTCCGCACGTTGATCTTCATCGTCCTGGTCATGGCCCTGCTGGTCGGCGCGCAGAACATGATGAGCACGTTCTTCGGCCGTGGCGCGGAAATCGCCGCCCTGACCGATGGCGCGCTGCACCAGGTCAAGGTCGCCGCGCTGGACGTGGCCGGCTTCCCCGGCGAAGCCGTCATGCGCTGGGCCGAGCGCGGCCACATCGCGGGGTAAGTCATGGCTCTGCGCGCGATCCCCATCCGTAGGGCCGGCAACCGAGAAAACCTGTTCATGGGCGGGGATCGTGAGCTGGTGATGTTCTCGGGCCTGCTGGCCGGCGCGCTGATTTTCAGCGCCCAAGAAGTGAGGGCAACGGTGTTCGGCATCGCCTTGTGGTTCGGCGCGCTCTTCGCGCTGCGCCTCATGGCGAAGGCCGATCCGAAGCTGCGACACGTGTACCTGCGGCACCGCCGGTACAAGCCGTACTACCCGGCTCGCAGCACGCCCTTCCGTGACAACACGCCGAGTCAAGGGAAGCAATACAAATGATCGAAGCAATCGCAATTGCCATTGCTGTGCTCGGTGCGGTTCTGTTGCTCATCCTCTTTGCCCGCATCCGGGCTGTCGATGCCGAGCTGAAGCTCAAGAAGCATCGCGCCAAGGATGCCGGCCTGGCCGATCTGCTCAATTACGCCGCCGTGGTCGATGACGGCGTGATCGTGGGCAAGAACGGCTCCTTTATGGCCGCCTGGCTGTACAAGGGGGATGACAACGCCAGCAGCACCGAGGAACAGCGGGAAATGGTGTCGTTCCGCATCAACCAGGCCCTGGCGGGCCTGGGGAACGGCTGGATGGTGCATGTCGATGCTGTGCGTCGGCCTGCGCCGAACTACTCGGAGCGGGGCGTGTCATCGTTCCCCGACTCCGTTTCCTTCGCCATTGACGAGGAACGCCGGCGCTTGTTCGAGGGCCTGGGCGCGATGTTCGAGGGCTACTTTGTCCTGACCGTCACGTGGTTCCCGCCAGTGCTGGCCCAGCGCAAGTTTGTCGAACTCATGTTCGATGACGATGCGGTGGCTCCCGACCATACGGCGCGCACTACGGGCCTGATTGCGCAGTTCAAGCGCGAGATCACCAGCCTGGAATCGCGCCTGTCCTCGGCGGTCAAGATGACGCGCCTGCGCGGCCAAAAAGTCGTGTCGGAAGAGGGCAGGGAAGTCACGCACGATGACTTCCTGAGCTGGTTGCAGTTCTGCGTGACGGGCCTCCATCACCCGGTCATGCTGCCCAGCAATCCGATGTACCTCGATGCGGTAATCGGCGGGCAAGAGCTGTGGGGCGGCGTCGTGCCCAAGATCGGGCGCAAGTTCATCCAGGTGGTCGCCATCGAAGGCTTCCCCTTGGAGTCAACGCCTGGGGTGCTCTCGGCCCTGGCCGAGCTGCCCAGCGAATACCGCTGGTCGAGCCGCTTCATCTTCATGGATCAGCACGAGTCCTTGAAGCACCTGGACAAGTTCCGCAAGAAGTGGAAGCAGAAGATTCGCGGCTTCTTCGATCAGGTGTTCAACACGAATACCGGCTCGATCAACCAGGACGCGGCCGCGATGGTCGGCGACGCCGAGGCGGCCATCGCCGAGGTCAACAGCGGCTTGGTGGCGGCCGGCTACTACACCAGCGTGGTCGTGCTGATGGACGAGGATCGGGAGCGCCTGGCGGCCTCCGCGCTCCTGGTCGAGAAGGCCGTCAACCGCCTGGCCTTCGCGGCCCGTATCGAGACGATCAACACGCTCGATGCGTACCTGGGCAGCTTGCCCGGCCACGGCGTCGAGAACGTGCGCCGGCCGCTCATCAACACGATGAACCTGGCCGACCTGCTGCCGACAAGCTCGATCTGGACGGGCAGCGCCACGGCTCCGTGCCCGATGTACCCGCCGCTGTCGCCGGCGCTCATGCACTGCGTGACGGTGGGCGCTACGCCGTTCCGCCTGAACCTGCACGTGCGCGACCTGGGCCACACCTTCATGTTCGGCCCGACCGGCGCAGGCAAATCGACGCACCTGGGCATCATCGCCGCGCAGCTCCGTCGCTACGCCGGCATGTCGATCTACGCCTTCGACAAGGGCATGTCGATGTACCCACTCGCGGCCGGCATCCGCGCGGCCACGAAGGGCAAGAGCGGCCTGCATTTCACGGTGGCCGCCGACGATGACCGCCTGGCGTTCTGCCCGCTCCAGTTCCTCGAAACGAAGGGGGATAGGGCCTGGGCGATGGAGTGGATCGACACCATCCTGGCGTTGAACGGCGTCAACACCACGCCGGCGCAGCGCAACGAGATCGGCAACGCGATCATGAGCATGCACGCCAGCGGCGCGCGCACGCTCTCCGAGTTCTCGGTGACGATTCAGGACGAGGCGATCCGCGAGGCCATCAAGCAGTACACGGTGGACGGCTCGATGGGCCACCTGCTCGACGCCGAAGAGGACGGCCTGTCGCTGTCCGACTTCACGGTGTTCGAGATCGAAGAGCTGATGAACCTGGGCGAGAAGTTCGCGCTGCCGGTGCTGCTCTACCTGTTCCGCCGCATCGAGCGCGCACTGAAAGGCCAGCCCTCCGTCATCATCCTGGACGAAGCCTGGTTGATGCTGGGCCACCCCGCGTTCCGCGCCAAGATCAGGGAATGGCTCAAGGTGCTGCGCAAGGCCAACTGCCTTGTGCTGATGGCGACGCAAAGCCTCTCCGACGCGGCCAACTCGGGCATCTTGGACGTGATCGTGGAATCGACCGCGACCAAGATTTTCCTGCCCAACGTCTACGCCAGGGATGAGGACACATCGGCGCTCTATCGCCGTATGGGCCTCAACGCGCGTCAGATCGAAATCCTGGCGACTGCCATTCCGAAGCGTCAGTACTACTACGTCTCGGAGAACGGCCGCCGTCTCTATGACCTTGCCCTGGGGCCGATGGCCCTGGCCTTCGTCGGTGCGTCCGACAAGGAATCGGTCGCCACCATCAAGAGCCTCGAAGCCAAGTTCGGCCACGAATGGGTGCATGAGTGGCTGGCCGGCCGTGGGCTGAATCTCAACGACTACCTGGAGGCCGCATGAGCATCGCCGACACCCTCAAGGGCTTGATCTTCAAGAAGCCCGCCAACTCCGCCGAGCCGCGCGATCCGCGCCGCTCGAAGGAACCGCTCGCCGGCGGCCGCCGTGCGGGCGAGGCCGAGAACCCCTACCTGGCCGCGCGCCGCACCTGGAACGATCACGTGGGCGGCGTCGTCTCGCAGCGCCAAACCTGGCAGGTGATCGGCATCCTGTCGCTGTTGATCGCGCTGGCCGGCGTGGGTGGCGTGATCCACATCGGCAGCCAGTCGAAGTTCATCCCCTACGTGGTCGAGGTGGACAAGCTGGGCCAGACGGTGGCCGCCGGCCCGGTGCAGGCCGCAGGGAAGGCCGATCCGCGTGTCATCCACGCCGCCGTTGCGGACTGGATGAGCTGCGCGCGCATGGTGTCGCCTGACGTGGCCTTGCAGCGCAAGTGCGTGTTCAAGGCGTACTCGATGCTCGCCCCCAACGATCCGGCGACGCCAAAGATGAACGAGTGGTTGAACGGCACGCCCGATTCCAGCCCGTTCAAGCGCGCCGAGAAGGAAATGGTCAGCGTCGAGATCAAGACCGTCATCCCGCAAACGCCCGACACCTGGCAAGTCGAGTGGGTGGAAACCACGCGCGACCGCCAAGGCACGCTGAAAGGTCAGCCCGTCACCTGGCGCGCGCTCGTGACTACCTACATCGCCGAGGTCACGCCCAACACCACCGATGAGCAACTGCGGAACAACCCGTTGAGCATCTACGTGCGTGATTACTCCTGGTCCCGCATCCAATGAATTCGAGGTCATCCACCATGAAGAAAACCCTCTCCGCTTTGATCGTGGGCGCTGCTGTGGCGGTGCCCTCCCTGGCTCTGGCCGCCCCTGGCGACGACATTGCCGACAAGTATTTCAACAAGACCAACCCGACGCTGACCGCTCAAGAGCGCGCGGCGCTCGCCATCGCCAAACGGTGGGAAGCGGGGTCGGCGACCGGCATCAAGCCGGTGGCCGGCTCGGGCGGTGCCATCAAGTTCGTGTACGGCGCGCAGCAGCCGAGCATCGTTTGCGCGGTGCTCCAGGTGTGCGACGTGGCCTTGCAGCCCGGCGAACAAGTGAACTCGATCAACCTGGGCGACACGGCCAGGTGGACGGTGGAACCGGCCATCACCGGCAGCGGCGCGACCGAGGTTCAGCACCTCATCATCAAGCCGATGGACGTGGGCCTCGAAACCAGCCTGGTTGTGACCACGAACCGCCGCAGCTACCACTTCCGCCTGCGCTCGCATCGCACCGAGTACATGCCGCAAGTCTCGTTCACGTACCCCGAGGAAGCGCAAGCCAAGTGGGACGCGATCCAGCGCCGCGAGAAGCAGGAACGCACCGACAACACCCTGCCGGCGACGGGCGAGTACCTGGGCGATCTCTCGTTCGACTATGAGCTGTCCGGGTCGGCGAGCTGGAAGCCTGTGCGCGTCTACAACGATGGCCGCAAGACCATCATCGAAATGCCCGGCACGATGCAGCAGACCGAAGCGCCGACGCTCCTGGTCGTGCGCAAAGAGGGCGGCTTGTTCACCGACGACGAAACGGTGCTGGTCAATTACCGCGTGCAGGGCAATCGCTACATCGTGGACACGGTGTTTGACCGCGCGATCCTGATTGCCGGTGTTGGCAGTAGCCAAGACCGCGTGACCATCAGCCGGAGGAAGTGACCATGCGCAAGATCGTCTCTCTCGCGCTGCTCGCCCTCGCCCTGGGCCTCGGCGGCTGCGCAACCACCAGCCAGTACGGCAACTTCGTCCAGTCGGCCGCGCTCGATCAGCAGAAGCTCGCCACCGACGCGGTGCAGCAGCTCGCCACGCTGTACGCGCCGGCGCGCACGCGCCTGGAGCTGCAACAGCCGACGCCCGATCCGTTCGGCCAGGCGCTCGTCAAGTCGCTGCGCGACAAGGGCTATGCCCTCCTGGAGTACGCCCCGGCCGGCGCTTCCACGCAGGCCCCGGCCTCGGCGGCATCGCAGGCGAGCGCACCGGCCACCACGGCCGCGTCGGGCGGCCTGCCGTTGCGCTACGTGCTCGACCAGGCTGGCGACTCGAACCTGTACCGCCTGACCTTGATGGTCGGCAATCAATCCATCACCCGCCCTTACCTGGCGCAAAACGGCACGTTCGCGCCGGCCGGGTACTGGGTGCGCAAGGAGTGACGCCATGACAGAAAACGCCGATCAGATGGCACCTGACGCTTCGCCTGGCGAAGTGTCCAAGAAGGCGGGCGTCCGTCGCGTCAACAACATGCCCATGTACATCCTCGGCGGCGTCCTGCTGTCGTTCGTGCTGGTCATGGCCCTGGTCGCGGCGGATCGCGCGGCCAAGCAGAACGCGCCGGCGGACGGCCCCAAGGAGAAGGCCGGCAACACGTCGATGTTCGCCAAGGAGATCGCAGGCGACAAGACCGGCGGCTTGATCGAGCCGGCAAGCCCGCTCAAGGTGCCCGACATGCCGACCGGCCCGGCGTCGGCTCCGCTGGAGATCGCGCGGCCGTCCAACCCGGACGCGCCGCCGGCCCCGCCGGCCAACCCCGGCAACCCGGGCCAGCCGGTGAACGACGACGAGGCCCAGCGCATCCGCATGGCGAAGATGCAGATGTTCGGCGAAGCCGTGAAGGCCAAGACCACCGTGCGCGTGGATGCCCCGCGTAGCAACGGCTCCGCGCCGGGTGGCCCGAGCACCTACACCGGCACGCCGCAGACGCGCGATGAAATGCTGAACCGCATCGCAGCGGTGCAGCAGCAAATCGACGCGCAGCGCAGCAACGATCCGACCGCCGCCTATCAAGCACGCCTGGCGCAGATTCGCGGCATGGGCGTCGGTGGTGGCGGCGCGGCTCCGGCCGCCGGCGGCATGGGCGCGGGCGGTGCGCCGCAGCTCCTGCAAACCTCGACCAGCGGCGGCGGGCGCAACAGCATGGCGCAGTTCGGCCAAGGTGGGCAGGGCGACCGCTGGAAGCTGGATTCGCAGCCGGAAGCGCCGCGCACACCGTTCGAGCTGCGCGCGGGCTTCGTCGTGCCGGCCACGCTCATTTCGGGCATCAACTCCGATCTGCCGGGCCAAATCATGGCCCAGGTCGCGCAGGACGTGTACGACACACCGACCGGCAAGCACCTGTTGATCCCGCAGGGATCGCGCCTCGTCGGCTCGTATTCGAGCGACGTGGCCTACGGCCAAGCGCGCGTGCTGGTTGCGTGGCAACGCATCGTGTTCCCCGATGGCAAGGCGATGGACATTGGCGCGATGCCAGGCGCGGACAGCGCGGGATACGCGGGCTTCCACGACCAGGTGAACAACCACTATGTGCGCCTGTTCGGCTCGGCCTTCCTCATGTCCGGCGTGACAGCAGGCATCACCTACAGCCAACGCCAGAACCAGGCCACAAACACCTATGGCGCACCGAGCGCCAGCAGTGCCCTAAGCGAAGCCCTCGGCCAGCAGCTCGGCCAGGTTACGGCGCAACTCATCGCCAAGAACCTGAGCATTTCGCCGACGCTGGAAATTCGGCCGGGGTATCGCTTCAACGTCGTGGTCACGAAGGACATGACGTTTTCCAAGCCGTACCGTTCCTTCGATTACTAACGCCATAGGAGAAAAGCACCATGAAGCCGAAGTTTTTAGCCGCTAAATTGGCCCTCGTCATTGCTGTTTCGAGCACGCTGGCGGTCACACCTGTGCAGGCTGGCATCCCCGTCATCGACGGCACCAACCTGTCGCAGAACATCATGACGGCCATCGAATCGGTGGCCCAGACGCTCAAGCAAATTGAGCAGTACAGCACCCAGCTCCAGCAGTATCAAAACCAACTCCAGAACACGATGGCCCCGGCCGCGTATATCTGGGATCAGGCGCAATCGACCATCAACGGGTTGATGAACGCGGTCAACACGCTGGATTACTACAAGACCCAACTCGGCAGCCTGGACAGCTACATCGGCAAGTTCCAGGACGTGAACTACTACAAGAACTCGCCGTGCTTTACGGCGGCAGGGTGCTCCGACGCGGAACGCGCAGCACTTCGGAATGTGGCCCAGCTCGCGAGCGAGTCGCAGAAGAAGGCCAACGATGCCTTGTTCAAGGGCCTCGATAGGCAGCAAACGAATCTCACGGCCGATGCAGCGACGTTGCAGCGTCTTCAATCGGCAGCGCAGGGCGCGCAGGGCCAAATGCAGGCCATCGGCTACGCCAACCAGCTCGCCAGCCAGCAGGCCAACCAGCTCTTGCAGATTCGTGGCCTGCTGATCGCGCAGCAGAACGCGATGGCAACCAAGATGCAGGCCGACGCCGACAAGGAAGCCCAGCAGGCGGCAGCGGCCGCACAACTGCGCCAGGGCAGCTACCGGGCCAGCCCGGCGCGCACCTGGTAAGGGGGATTCATGAAAGCAATCAAGGCTCTGTCCTTGGCCTCGGCCGCCCTCGTGGCGGCCTTGGTCGCCGGCTGCGACAACAAGCCGGCCACGGCCCCCATGCCGGAAGTGAACGACGAGAACTGCAAGCCCGAGAACATCGCCAAGATCGAGGACAAGGGCGTCCAGCAGGCTTTTTCGTCGCTGTGCTTGCGTCGTGGTGGGGATTTCAAGCCCAGCCCGAAACGCGAATGGTGAGGTGCTGACGATGAGAATGCCAGCCAATCTAAAAACCCTCGCCCTGCCGCTGTTCGTCTGGCTGGCGTTCTTCGCGGTCGATGCCCACGCGGCCATCGACAACGCCGGCGTGTTCGATAGCGTGCTGGATCGCTACCAGGCCGCCGCGAGCGGCTGGGCCGGTGTCATCACCACGGCCGCAACCTGGCTCTTCTGGACGCTGGTTGTGATCTCGATGGTCTGGACGTTCGGCATGATGGCCTTGCGCAAGGCCGACATTGGCGAGTTCTTCGCGGAGTTCGTCCGCTTCACGATCTTTACCGGCTTCTTCTGGTGGGCGCTGACCAACGGCCCTAACTTCGCCTCGTCCATCTATGCGTCGTTGCGGCAGCTCGCCGGCAACGCGACGGGCCTGGGCAATGCTCTGTCGCCCTCGGGCATCGTGGACGTGGGCTTTGCGATCTTCGACAAGGTGATGGATCAGTCCTCGGTGTGGTCGCCGGTGGACAGCATGGCCGGCATCCTCATGGCCGTGGCGATCCTGGTCATCCTGGCCCTGGTCGGTGTGAATATGCTTCTGCTGCTCGCGTCGGGCTGGGTGCTCGCCTACGGCGGCGTGTTCTTCCTCGGCTTCGGTGGTTCGCGCTGGACTTCCGACATGGCGATCAACTACTACAAGGTCGTCCTGGGCGTGGCCGCGCAGCTCTTCGCAATGGTGCTCCTGGTGGGCATCGGCAAGACCTTCCTCGATGACTACTACTCGCGCATGAGCGCCGGCATCAGCCTCAAGGAAATGGGCGTGATGCTGATCGTCGTCATCATCCTCTTGGCGTTGGTCAACAAGATTCCGCCGCTCATCGCCGGGATCATCACCGGCGCGAGCGTGGGCGGTGCCGGCATCGGCCAGTTCGGTGCAGGCGCTGCGTTGGGTGCCGCAGGCATGGCAGCAGCAGCGGCCGCGACCGGCGGCGCCGCTCTGGCCGCCGGCGCAGCCTCGGCCGCCGGTGGTGCCTCTGCCGTCATGGCCGCCTTCTCGAAGGCCAATGAGAACGTGTCGGCAGGCACGGACGTTATGTCGGCCTTCTCGGGCGGCGGCAGCTCGGGCGGCGGTGCGGGCGGCGGCGGCGACGCCGGCACCGGCAGCACGCCCTTCGCTCAGGCTGCGGGCTTTAGCGGCAGCTCCGGCGGTGGCTCTTCGTCGGGTGGCGGCAGCCCCTCGACCGGCAGCAGCTCGGGCAGCTCGAAGGGCGGCGATAAGGGCGGCGGCAAAGCCGACGCCGGCGGCCAGGGCAGCAGCTCGACGGCCAGCACCGGCAGCAGTGCCGACAAGGCCGCCAAGAACGAACCCAAGCCCGCCGGCGGGGCAGGGCAAGGGCAGCAGGCCGCACCGGGCAGCACCGGCCCCGGCTTGCTCGCATCGGCCGCATCGGCCCTCGGCACGGCCGGCCGCATCGCCGCCGACGCCGGCGCGAACTTGGCGAAGGGAACCGCCGATGTTGCCAAGGCCAAAGCCGCGAGCCTGCGCGAAGCCGCAGCCGAGCGGATCGCCGACACCACTGGCGGAAAGATCGCCGCCGCGATCAAGGCGCAAGGAAGCGGCACGGCCGAGAACATCGACGTGCCCGACCAGCAGCCCGCGCCGAGCTTCGGCGACAACAGCCTGGCAGGCGGCCCCGCCGATGCCGATCCCGAGTCCGAAGTAGCTGCGTTCGCCAACCGCGAGCAAGGCCGCGACGGCACAACTGCGTAACCAAGGAGAGTCCAACCATGAAGAAGAAACTGTTTGCCCTGGCCGCCCTCGTGGCAGCCCTCGGATCGACCGCCGGCACGGCCAGCGCGCAAGACGTGCTGACCGGCGACACGCGCCTGGCCTGCGAGGCGATCCTGTGCCTGTCGTCGGGCACGCGCCCGAGCGAATGCACGCCGTCGCTGTCGCGGTACTTCAACATCACGAAGCGCAAGCTGTCGGACACGATCCGCGCCCGCCTGAACTTCCTCCAGCTTTGCCCGGTGGCGAGCCAGACGCCGGAAATGCAGTCGCTCGTGTCGGCGATCTCGCGCGGCGCTGGCCGTTGCGACGCGCAGTCGCTGAACTCGACGTTGGTGATGTGGACGGGCGGCTACGACGATGGGCGCACGTACATCAGCAACCAGTTGCCTGACTACTGCGGGGCCTACACCGGCCACGCCTACACCGACTTCGCCAGCAGCGGCACGCTGCCGCGCTATGTCGGGACGCCAGAGCGGGGCGGGTATTGGGTCGAAGCGCGCGACTATGACCGCGCCTTGGCCGAGTACAACGAACGCATCCGGCGCGAGGACGAAGAGCGCCGCCGTCAGTCCTGGCTGAACTGAGGGAGGGGAGGGCATGCCGTTCTTCGCCGATCTGCCGCCGCAGCTCCAGGAGCGCGTCGTCTGCTCGATCTCGGCCGCCGTCAAGTACGAGGTGCCGGTCAACATCGTGTTGGCCGTCGCCGAGAAAGAGGGCGGCAAGCCGGGCCAGTGGGTGCGCAACTCGAATGGCACGCATGACGTTGGCCCGATGCAGTTCAACACCGCGTACCTGGGCGACCTGGCCCGATACGGCATCACGGCGAACGATGTGGCGGCTGCCGGCTGCTACTCGTTCGACCTGGCCGCCTGGCGGCTGCGGATGCACATCCGCAACGACAAGGGCGACCTCTGGACGAAGGCGGCGAACTACCACTCGCGCACGCCGCAGTACAACGCGGTGTACCGGGCCGACTTGATGCGCAAGGCGTCGAAGTGGGCCGATTGGCTCGAAGCTCGGTTCGTCACGCTTGACGTGACGAAGGCCGGGGCCACGCCCTCGACGCCCAGCCAGCCCGCGACGGTGGCCCAGCGGGCGACGCCGGCGGCCAGGCCGGCACCAGCACCCCAGCAGGCCGCCCCAGCGGCCGCAGCAGCTCGCAGCGTGTCGGTGGCCGGCTACGTGCCCCGCACGGTGTCTTTCAACACTTCACGCGAGGGGTCGGCCGAGTAGGCCGGCTCTTCCGATTTAGCGGCTAAACATGGACAAATTCCACGCCTTCATGATGCGGTACACGCTGGGCGTCGGCCGGTTGCTTCAAGCCTATTGCAAGTGGGCGGAAGGACAGGCCAAGAACCAGCTCGATTTGCTTCTGCTGGGCCTCGGCCCGATCTTCGCCTTGGGCCTTCTGCTGTGGGCGCTGCCGGCGTGGATCGGCAAGCCCATCGCCTTCGTGCTCTCACTGCCAGCGCTCTACATCATCTTCCTGGTGCTGCGCGCCTACGCGATTCGCGGGGGCCGGCGCTGATGAAGGCCCTGCGGATTCCTGATGGAACCGTCGAAGCGTTGAAGTGGCTCGCACTGGTTCTCATGACCGGCGATCACGTCAACAAGTACCTGTTCAACGCGACGCTGCCGGTGCTGTTCGAGGCCGGCCGCGTGGCGCTCCCCCTTTTCGTGTTCGTCCTGGCCTACAACCTGGCCCGGCCGGGCACGCTCGAACGCGGCGTGTACGGCCGCACCATGTCGCGCCTGGCGATGTTCGGCGCGCTGGCCTCCGTGCCCTTCGTGGCCCTCGGCGGCCTGTACGCCGGTTGGTGGCCGCTCAACGTGATGTTCACGCTGCTGGTCGTCACGGCCACGGCTTACCTGGTCGAACGTGGCGGCAAGCTGCACCTGGCGGCCGCCGGCGTGGTGTTCCTGGTCGGCGGCAGCTCGGTCGAATATTGGTGGCCGGCCGTGGCTTTCGGCCTGGCGGTGTGGTCGTACACGCGCCGGCCGAGCTGGGCCGCCGCGGCGGTCGCGGTGCTGGCCTGCGCGGCCCTGTGGTTCGTCAATCGCAACCTGTGGGCCTTGGCAGCCCTGCCGGTGCTCTTCCTGGCCTCGCGGGTGGATGTGCGCGTGCCGCGCCTGCGCTGGGCCTTCTACGCCTATTACCCGCTGCACCTGGCCTCGCTCTGGTTGATCCGCATCCCCATGAGCAAGGCCGGCTACCTGTTCTTCTGATTGGAGTCCTGCCCCATGCGAAAACCCGTTCTTCTGGCCCTCTCTCTGGCGTTCCTGGTCAGCGCGCAAAGCGCACTGGCCGCCGGCGACGCCGGCAACTTCGGCACGCCGATCAAGTCCGGCGTATCGGTGTCCTTCCCCGACAGCAGCGCGACATTCCAGCCGACGCCAGAGGCCCTGGAGCTGCTGGCCGACGCTAGGAATGCGGCGATCATCTACATCAGCGGGCGCACCAGCACACTACGGCCCAGCGCGGCCGATGAGGCCCTTGCACTACGCCGTGCGCTCTCGGCCAGGTCGTACTTGGTGGCGCGCGGCGTCTCGCCGCTCAAGATCATGGTGAACTTCGCATCGGCCGCCGATTTCGTGGCAGACAACTCGACGGCCGAGGGCCGGCGCGAGAACCAGCGCGTGGACATTGAGGTGGTCTACATCCCCACCTACTGAGCGATCCGGCATCGCCATTCCTGGCGGTGCTGCAGGACGCTCCAGCAGCTTCGCATCGTCGGCTCTGACGATGCAGGCCCGGCCGGCTTCCCTTGACAGCATCGCCATTTCTGACGATGCTGGCCAAGTCCCGATTTACTCCAGGAAGAAGGCCATGAGATACCCCGGCGGCAAGGGCGGTGCCGGCGTCTACCAGACGATCATCAACAACATCCCGCCTCACGACACGTACATCGAAACGCACCTGGGCGGCGGCAACATCCTGGAGCGCAAGCGGCCCGCTGCCCGCAGCGTCGGCATCGACGTTGATCCCGAGGTGATCGAGGTCTGGCAGCAGCTCGACGTGCCCGGCCTGGAGCTGCACCACGGCGACGCCGTGGCCTGGCTGGAGTCCCACCAGTTCACCGGCTCCGAGTTCGTCTACGCCGATCCGCCCTACGTGATGGACAGCCGGCGCGGCGGCAAGCTATACCGCCACGAATACGACGACGCCGACCACGTGCGGCTGCTCGACGTGCTGGCCGGCTTGCCGTGCGCGGTGATGGTGTCGGGCTACAGCTCAACGATCTATGACAGCTCTCCCTTGGCGTCATGGAGAACCATCGACTTCAACGCGATGACGCGCGGCGGCATCGCTATCGAACGGCTGTGGATGAACTACCCCGAGCCGGCCGAGCTGCACGATCTGCGCTACCTCGGCAGCAACTTCCGCGAGCGCGAGCGCATCAAGCGGAAGAAAGCCCGCTGGCAAGCGAAGCTCGCCAAGCTCGATCCGCTGGAGCGGGCGGCGATCATGGAATGCCTGCGCGAGCTGGAGGCGGCCGAGTAGGTCACGCCTGCGCCTGGTTGTGCAGCGCCCATACGCGCTTGACCTGGCTTTCACTGCACCCGGCCAGCCTGGCCGTCTCTGGAATGCTGTGGCCTGCGCTGCGCAGCGCCACGATGCGTTCATGCACCTTTGTGTTGGCCTTGCGGCCGGTGTAGCGGCCGGCGTCCTTCGCCAGCTCGACGCCCTGCCGCTGCCGCTCGCGGCGATCCTCGTAGTCGTCGCGGGCCATCTGCAACGCCAGCTTCAAAAGCATGTCCTGGATCGACTCCAGCACCACCTTTGCCACGCCCTTCGCCTCGGCGGCCAGGTCGGATAGATCGACCACGCCAGGGACAGCCAGGCGCGCGCCCTGGGCGCGGATCGAGGCCACGAGGCGTTCGGCCTCGGGCAGCGGCAGGCGGCTGATGCGGTCGATCTTCTCCGCAACGACGACTTCACCGGGTTGCAGGTCGCCGATCATGCGCAGCAGCTCGGCGCGATCGGCGCGAGCGCCCGAAGCCTTCTCGCGGTAGATGCCGGCGACGTAGAAGCCGGCGGCCCTGGTGCTCTCCACGATGGCGGCCTGCCTGGTCAAGTCCTGCTCGTCGGTGCTGACGCGCAAGTAGATGCGCGCGACCTTGAAAGCGACGCCGGCGGCCTGGTGCTCGGTCGGCGTCCGCATGATGCGGTCGGCACCTTCGACCAGGCCATCGCCGCCGACGCGCAGCGGTGGCGTCTTGGCGAGCGCCTGGCGCGCTGCGCGTGACTGGCGCGGCATGGCCGCAATCTGTGTTTCCTGGGCGGTGCGCGGCGTGATGATCGCGCTGCGCTTCGCCTTGGTCTTGCCTTGTCATTTTCAGAAGACGTCTGCACCAGTTCATGAGGCTGGCCGCCCCGTGTGCAGCCGACTTCTGACCGGGTCGTGTCAGCAGTCCTATGCACGAAACTCCAAGAAGGGCGGAAATTGCGCAGAACTTCCCTGCACGACGTTGCGGAACGGCTTGGCTTGCGCTATGGTTTCATGCGCAGTATCATGTAACCATACATGCAACCAATGGAGAGCACCATGCCATCAATTCACGAATCAAAGGTAGCCCGACACCGCGAACGGATGCGCGCGGCGGGGCTGCGGCCTGTGCAGTTTTGGGTGCCGGACACCCGTTCGCCTGAGTTCACGGCGCAAGTGCGCAAGCAATGCCAAAGCCTGAAGGGCGACCCAGCAGAAGCAGAGGTTTTGCGCTTCACCGAAGAGGCGGCATCGCACGTTGAGGGCTGGGAGTGATGCAGCGAGGCGACCTCGTGACGGTTTCATTGCAGGGTGACTACGGCAAACCACGACCAGCCCTGATCGTTCAATCAGACCTACTAACCGACTTGGAAAGCGTTGTGCTGTGCCCAGTGACAAGCGACCTGCGCAATGCCGCGTTTCGCGTCACCGTGGAACCGAATCCAGCTAACGGGCTGCGCGCACTATCGCAAGTTATGGTGGACAAGCTCTCGACGCTACCGCGCACCAAAATCAGTGAACCGTTTGGCCGCCTCGACGATGAGCGAATGAAAGCAATAGATAGGGCGCTCCTGTTGGTCGTTGGCGTTATTTGACCCGGTGCCGGAAAAATCTGGGATTCCGGCTTACTCGGTATCGCGCCGGAATTTTCGGCGGTTCCGGCTTAAGTCGGTTCGCTGTTCCATTGCGCCGGGATGGCGGCACATGCGCCGCCTTGTCCGTCAAACGATCATTAGTCGGCCAAGCCGGTCACTGTCCGGCAATGCGCTTGAATAACGGGTTGTCGGACATTATGATAGGCGGACGGAAAAACGGACAAAAGGGGCGGTAATGGCACTCATCGGCTATGCGCGGGTATCGACGGCTGAACAGGACACCGCCTTGCAGACGGATGCACTGCGCAAGGCGGGCTGCGAGCGCGTCTTTGAGGACACGGCTTCCGGGGCCAAGGCCGACAGGCCCGGCTTGGCCGCCGCGCTGGCCTATCTGCGCGACGGCGACGTGCTGGCCGTCTGGCGGCTGGATCGGCTCGGGCGCTCGATGCCACACCTCATCGAGACAATCGGCGCGCTGGAAGCGCGTGGCGTCGGCTTCCGGTCGCTGACAGAAAGCATTGACACCACCACACCGGGCGGGCGGCTCATCTTCCACGTGTTCGGCGCGCTGGGCCAGTTCGAGCGCGACTTGATCCGTGAGCGCACCAAGGCCGGGCTGACCGCTGCCGCCGCTCGCGGGCGCAAGGGCGGGCGCAAGCCGGTTGTCACTGCCGACAAGTTGCAGCGGGCGCAGGAGCATATTGCCAACGGGCTGAACGTCCGGGAGGCTGCTACACGGCTCAAGGTGAGCAAGACGGCCCTATACGCCGCGCTGCAAGGCGGGAGCGAGCAACCATGAGCCGCAAGCAAAGCAGTGCCTTCGTCACGACCAGAAAGGGCTTTTGCTATCTCACGGTCAAAGTCGGCAGGAGCAATTACAACATCATGCGGATTCGCAATTACACGCTTGAGCCGCAGGACAAGCGAGACATGCGCCGGTTGTATCCCGACTATCTCTTTGACTGGAAGAAGATCGGCCAGCAGCTTGCCGAGAGGGAGGTATGCAGAACCTACCGCTCCAAGCGTCAAGCGCCCCGGAGCACGGAACGTACCTCAGACCCGTTCGTCATGGTGTCGTATGACCCAAGGACGCGCACGGTCTACGCATCCGACACCTGCGATTCAATGGCATTGCTTGACGCTGTTCTGCACATGGAACGCTCCCGCAAAAAATAGCCCCGACAGGCCGTGCAGCCGACTCCTGACATTCCGTGCAGTCGCCTTCTGAAAATGACATGCCTGGGAAGTAGCCGTTGCGGCTGGTCATGGGTTCCTCCGGTCATTTTGGGTATACGCAAAGTGTCCGGTCATGCTACCCCCGGCCAAAAAGGCCGTCATGCGATTTATCTGTCATTTTCAGAAGACGACTGCACCAATTATTAGAAGTCGATAACACTACATCGGCGAGAGCGAAAACTTCCCGGCTCAGTGCGAGCTAAGTCTGCCTGCGTACCTTCTCCACTGTGCAAATCCCTGCACTCTTCTGGAGAAGCATCATGTACCGCTACACCAAACTTTCCCTTCTGGCCGTCGCCATCGCTGCAACCGGCGCGGTCGCCTACGCCGCCAATGGCGGTATGGAAAACGACGCCCTGGCAATCAGCAAGGCCAAGATTCCCCTCACACAGGCGGTCACCGTCGCCGAGCAGCACGCCAATGGCAAGGCGTCACGCGCCGAGTACGAGAACTCGAAGCAAGGCTGGGTCTACGACGTGGAAGTCGTCAGCGGGGCCAAGGTCTTCGATGTCCGGGTCGATGCCGACAAGGGCACGGTCATCTCGTCTGCCGAGGACAAGGCGGATCACGATGATGACCACGACAAGCGGGACTGACTCCCGACAGTATGGCCGGATCGTTTCCCTCGGAGGCGATCCGGCCCGGAGACCTCATGGAATCACTCAACCATACATTTTTTCTCTGGCTCAACGCACCGGAGCATCCCAGTGCTTTGGCTCTGACGTTGGCCACCTTCTTTGCCGAACAGCTCATCTGGGCGGTTCCACTCCTGATCGGCATCGGCTGGCTTCGCGGCGGCGAGCCTACCCGCAAGACGATGCTCGTTGCTAGCGCATCGGGATTGCTGGGCCTGCTCATCAACCAGATCATCGGCCTGGCTTGGTTGCATCCTCGACCTTTCATGATCGGCCTGGGTCACACCCTCATCCCTCATGTTGCCGATTCGTCTTTCCCAAGCGATCACCTGACGCTGTGGTGGGCGGTTGCCTTCAGCCTCGCGCTGCAACGAGGCCCACGAATTGCAGGCGTGACTTTGGCTTTGCTGGGCGTTCCCATTGCCTGGGCGCGCATCTACCTTGGAGTGCACTTCCCATTCGACATGCTCGGGGCCATCGCCGTTGCTGCAATCTGTGCCTGGCTGACGTTACGTGAAGCACACTGGTATCTATTGCCAAGTTATCAACTTTCCACCGGAATCCATCGGCGGCTTTTCAGCGGGTTGATCGCGCTTGGATGGGTGCGCGAGTGAGCCTATGGGCGGGCTAAGTCAGCATGTTCAAACTGCTGGCAAACCATTTCACCCCCGGCAGGAGAACACCATGAACAAATTGCCCACGAGCAGCACCACTGGCTGGCTCAATAAAGTCCCGGAAGTCGCGCTGTCGTTCTGGATCATCAAGATCATGTCCACCACGGTGGGCGAGACGGGAGCCGATTTCCTGGCGGTCAACGCAGGGTGGGGGCAAGGCGTGACTCGAACCGTCATGGCTGCCCTGTTGGCGGCCGCCTTGTTCATGCAGTTGCGCACCCGACGCTATACCCCTTGGATTTACTGGCTGACGGTGGTACTGGTCAGCGTGGTCGGCACCCAGATCACCGATCTGCTGACCGATGGCCTTGGCGTCAGCCTGTACATCAGCACCTCGGCGTTCGCCGTTGCGCTCGCCGCGATCTTCTTCGTCTGGTATCGGATCGAGCGCACCCTGTCCATTCACGACATTGTGACGCGCAGCCGGGAGCTGTTCTATTGGGCTGCCATCCTCTGCACGTTCGCGCTGGGCACGGCTGCTGGCGATTTGGCGACCGAGGCATTGGGCTTGGGCTTTACCTGGGGCGCGGTGGCGTTCGGTGTGCTGATTGGCATCACCTATACCGCCTGGCGCATGGGCGGCAACGCCGTTCTGACCTTCTGGATCGCCTACATCTTGACCCGCCCCTTCGGGGCCGCACTCGGCGACTTGCTGACGCAGGCCAAGACTTATGGTGGCCTTGGCATGGGTGCCATGTGGACAAGCGCCTTGTTCCTCACGGTGATCGTCATGCTGGTGGCCGTCGCGCAGATCGGCATGAATGGACGCCGCTCGGCCCAGCTCGTCGAATAACCCTCTTCGCTCTACACAAGGAGAAAAACATGTTCATACAGCACTCAATCGCTCGCTCTGTTGCGGCTATTTCGGCCGCCGTGCTCTTGGCCCTCGCGGCTGGTTGTTCCAAATCTGCCGATCAGAACAACGCAAGCTCGGCATCAACTACACCGGCCCAGACTGTCTCGGCCTTGCAAGTCAAAACTGCATCCAAGCTGGGCGACCTGTCGGCCTTCCGCAGCATCGCCACTGATGTCGCCGCCATCGTTGACAAGGGCGATCTGCCTGCTGCCAAGTCACGCATCAAGGACTTGGAAGTCGCATGGGATTCGGCCGAAGCCGGACTCAAACCGCGCGCGGCAGATGACTGGCATCTGCTCGACAAGGCCATCGACAAGTCGCTTGCGACGCTTCGCGCAGACACGCCAAGCCAGGCTGACTGCAAGGCTGCGATGGATGCCCTGCTGAAAACCTTTAACACGCTCGAAGGAAAGTGAGCGCGCCCCATGAAAACATCCACTGAACACGCTTTGGCCAAGGTGCCCGAAGTTACGCTGGGCTTCTGGCTCATCAAGATTGCCGCCACGACGCTCGGTGAAACTGGCGGTGATGCGGTTTCGATGTCCATGAACCTGGGCTACCTGGTCGGTACAGCCATCTTCGCGGCGATCTTCCTGGCTGCCGTGGTCGCGCAGGTCAAGGCCAAGGACTTCCACCCCTTCCTGTACTGGACGACCATCATCGCGACAACCACGGTCGGCACGACGCTGGCCGATTTCGCGGACCGATCGCTCGGAATCGGGTACGCTGGCGGTTCGAGCTTGCTGCTGGCCTTGCTGCTTGGCTCTCTCTTCGTCTGGCATCGCACCCTTGGCTCCGTGTCGGTAAGCACGGTCAGCTCGCCCAAGGCGGAAGCCTTTTACTGGTTGACGATTATGTTCTCCCAGACGCTGGGCACCGCGCTGGGCGACTGGACGGCTGATACGGCGGGCCTGGGATACACGGGTGCGGCCGTCGTGTTCGGCGGGCTGCTCGCGCTGGTCGTGGCAGCCTACTACTGGACGAGCGTGTCCCGCACGCTGCTGTTCTGGGCGGCGTTCATCCTGACGCGTCCGCTAGGTGCCGTGGTCGGCGATTTTCTGGACAAGCCGGTGAGCGCGGGCGGCTTGGCGCTGAGCCGCTATTCAGCGTCGGCCGCGCTGCTCACCTTCATAGTGGTGGCAATCCTGCTGTTCAGGCAGCGAGCCGCCAGGACGGCGCATTGAACAACAATTGAAGGGAGGGTGAGTGCGGGTATTGCTGGTCGAAGACGATCCCATGATCGGTGACGCGATCCAGGGCGCATTGAAGGATGCGTCCTACGCCGCCGACTGGGTGAAGGACGGGCAGACGGCGCTCACCACGCTGGGCTGCCAGCATTACGACCTGGTGCTACTCGACCTCGGTCTGCCCGGAAAGGATGGGCTGGAGGTGCTGGCCAGCATCCGAGCCAAGGACAACCCGGTTCCCCTGCTCATCATCACGGCTCGCGATGGTCTGGATGATCGCCTGCGCGGCCTGGATGGCGGGGCCGACGACTATGTGTCCAAGCCCTTTCAGATGGCGGAACTGCTGGCCCGGATGCGCGCCGTCCTGAGGCGCAAAGGTGGCACGGCAGCTCCCGTGCTCAGCAACGGCGTGGTGACGCTTGACCCGGCCACCAAAGAGGCTTGTGCCAATGATGGCCCCCAAGTGCAACTGTCCAACCGCGAGTTCTCGTTACTGCAAGCCTTGCTGGTTCGGCCTGGTGCCATCCTTTCGCGCAGCGAACTGGAGGATCGCATCTATGGCTGGGGGGAAGAAGTCGAAAGCAATGCCGTCGAATATCTAATCCACGCACTGCGGCGCAAGCTCGGTGGCGAGGTCATCAAGAACGTCAGGGGGGTCGGATGGATGGTCTCAAAAGGCGCTTGAACGAATCAGTTCAGCTCAAGCTGTCCTTCACCTTGTCGCTGGCCATCCTCGTGGTGGCCGTTGTGGCGGGCGTATTCTCGTTCCTGTCCGCCTTCGATGAAGCGCACGAACTACAGGACGATGTACTGCGCCAGGTGGCGCAGCTCATGGATCGCCAGCGCTTGTTGCCTGCCGTGCCAACCACCGATATCCGTCTCAAGGATGTCGATGAAGAGTCGCGCGTGATCGTCCAGCGCTTGGGTGAGGTCAGTCCCTCTACGGTAGGCGTGGATGCAGGAGGCGTGCTCCCGCTCCCGGCGACCTTGGCGGATGGATTGCACACGCTGGAAGTTGGTGGCGAGACGTTTCGCGTGCTGGTCAAGACCACGGCGAGCGGCGAACGCATTGCTGTGGCTCAGGAGTCCGGTTTCCGCAATGAAATTGCCCGCGACGGGGCACTGCGCACGGTGATGCCTTTCTTGATTCTCGTGCCGGTGCTGCTGTTGATCGTTGCTGACCTGGTGCGCAAGATGTTCCAGCCCATCGCGGCGCTGTCCAAGGAAATAGACCAGCGGGCAGAGCAGGAACTGCATCCCGTCGAAGACCGCCACCTTCCGGTCGAGGTACGTCCGTTTGTCGTGGCGATCAATCGCCTGCTCGCTCGTGTCAGCCAGTCGATGGAATCTCAGCGCCGCTTTGTGGCGGATGCCGCGCACGAGCTACGTTCGCCGCTGACAGCCATGTCGCTGCAAGCAGAACGGCTCGCGGAAGCGGAAATGTCCAGCGTGGCGCGCGAACGGCTGACGGTTTTGCGCCAAGGGATCGAGCGCGGCCGCAGCCTGCTCGATCAACTCTTGACCTTGGCCAAGGCACAGTCGGCCACCGACCTGCCGAAGTCGCCTGTATCTGTCCAGAGCATCTACCGCCGCGTGCTGGAAGACCTCATGCCGCTGGCCGAGGCCAAGCACATCGACATCGGTGTCGAAGGCGCGCTGGACGCCGAAGTGTGGGCAAGCGAGCTGGACATGATCGCTGTGGTCAAGAACCTAGTCGATAACGCCATCCGCTACACGCCAGAGGGAGGGCGTGTTGATCTTTCTGTGGGTGTTTCGGAAGGGAAGGTCGTACTACGTATTCAGGACAGTGGGCCTGGCATTCCGTTGGCTGAACGGGATCGAGTGTTTGATCCCTTCTACCGCACGCTGGGGAGCGAGCAGATCGGCTCGGGTCTGGGACTATCCATTGTCCAGACGATTGCCAATCGCATCGGTGCTGAAATCCGCCTCGACTTCTCAGATCAAGAGAAGCAAACTGGCTTAAATGTTGCCGTTATCGCTCCCATGCGGTAGCGGTTTGAGAAACGCGGAGGCAGGCTAAATGGTTAATTCGGCGGGGTGGTTTTATTGGGCTTTGCTGTCCGCTATCCTTGCGGCACTGACGGCTATTTTTGCCAAGGTTGGCATTCAGGGAGTTGATTCCGATCTGGCCACCTTGATCCGCACGGCCATCATCATCGTCGTCCTGTCGGCGTTTGTTGCCTACACGGGGAAATGGACCAACCCCTTGGAGTTATCACCCAAGACATGGCTTTTTCTCGGGCTGTCCGGCTTGGCGACAGGGGCATCGTGGGTCTGCTACTTCCGCGCACTCAAGATTGGCGATGCATCCAAGGTTGCGCCAGTGGATAAACTCAGTCTTGTCCTGGTGGCGGTATTTGCTTTCGCCTTTTTGGGCGAACGCCCGTCACTGAGGGAGTGGTCCGGCATTTCGATGGTCGCCGGAGGCGTTCTGTTATTGGCGTTCAAGTGATAACAGGTAGGACATACTGACTCAACCAGTCGTCACGATTCGTCTACAGTAACCGCTGTCCTGTCATCAAACTTGACTGAGCAGTTTCTCGCCATCAAGGCGCAACTCGCCCTTCGGCGAAATGTGCCGATACAAGGTCTGTCTTGTGATGCCCAGTTCCTGACATAGATCGCCGACCTTGGTTTCGGGCTGCCCCATAGCGGCCATCGCCAGCCGCAACTTGGCGGCAGTCATCTTGAAGGGCCGGCCGCCCTTCCTACCGCGCGCCCTCGCCGAAGCCAATCCTGCAATCGTGCGCTCGGTAATCAGTTCGCGCTCGAACTCGGCCAGCGCGGCGAAGATGCCGAAGACCAACTTGCCGGCGGCCGTCGTGGTGTCAATGGCTGCACCGTGCCCAGTCAACACTTTCAGACCGATGCCTCGCCCGGTCAGGTCATGCACGGTGTTGATGAGATGCCGCAGATCGCGCCCGAGCCGGTCAAGTTTCCACACCATCAACGTATCCCCCGGTCGTAGCGCCTTCAGGCAGCTCAACAGGCCGGGACGATCCTCGCGTTTGCCCGACGCTTGATCCTCGTAGAGATGGGCCGGATCGACGCCGGCAGCGATCAACGGATAGCCAACGGTCTTGGCGTCAACCACTGCGCCGAGCGGCGTCTTGCCCTCGCGCGGATCGCCCACCGCCATGGTGGCGACTTTCGCCTGAAACTTGACGGATAGGAAATTCAACCGCATGAGGCCAAGTATGGCACGAGTTTTGGGCCTCGAAACACGTTCGGCCAAGGAAGGTTGAGCGCTCGCTTGCCGCTCAATGGCAAGAGCTTGGGAGGCAGTATGCATTTGGGCCTGGCGCGCGCGCAGCTGCTTCCCCGCAGCGATGGATACCGCCGCTTCACTGGGTCACCAATTGACGCGCTGGTCTACCTCGTCGGGTTGAGCTGCCAGATCCCAATCCGGCTCGCCTTGCGCACCATCATCCACCGGCGCGTCGCAGCCCTCCCACAGCGGTGGCCCGCGTGCCGGGGTGATGTGCGGGGGGGCAGACTCCACCCCGATGTGGTTCAGGATGTGGCGGATTTCGGCGCTGTGGGTGATGAAGGCAATGATGCGCATCTGCCCACCGCACATGGGGCACAGCAGCGGAAATGCCTCGTAGATGCGGGCAATCAGCACCGCCCACAAGTAATGCGCCGCTCGCTTCGGGCGTGCTTCAGGTTCGGGTGTGGGTGTGGCCGCGTTGCCCGGCGCCGCCACCCCAGGTACGCCCGCGCCAGGTTGTGCAGTCTCCACCGTGGCTGGTTGCGACGCAGCAGGCTGAGCCAGCGCCGTTACCGCCGCTCTCAGCGGCGAGTTTGGTGCCAGCACACCAAAGTAGCGGTGCCGGTGGGTGCGTGGCGGTGGCACCAGCGCGGCGATGCGGTCGATCAGTTCCAGCGGTGTGAGGTGCAGCTCATCAACCTTGGCACCGCGCTTGTCGCTGGTGGGTTCGCTGCGCTGCTTGCCGCAGCGGTACACCAGTTTGCTTCCCTCTTTGCGTAGGCGCTCCATGGAAAACGGTGGACGCGCGCAATAGCGCAGCAGCCGCTCCAGCGCAGCGCGGTCGTGGGCTTCGATGCACACCCCCGCATCCACCGAGAAGCCGCTGTGTTTGTAGCCCAGCATGTCTTTGGCGTCACAGTTCTCCAGCAGGCCCCGAGCAACGAAGGCGCGCAGGATGCGTTTTTGCAGTGTGGTCTGCACTGGGGCCACGGTAGCCGCATCGATGCCGGTGGCCGCGTGAAAGATGACACCCGGCGATGAGATTCGAGGGGTCGCATCAGCATCGCCCTCGCCCTCCACTTCCTCAAACACCCCGTCCACCACACAAACGTGGAAGTGGACGTGTTCATTGAGGCTGGAGCCGAATCGGTGAATGAAGGCGATGGCACCGATGTGCAGGCCTGCCTTGTCCATATGGGCCGCACCGGGGCTGTGGGTCTGCAGAGTTTGTGCGATCACCCGCAGAAAGATGCGCAGCACCATGCTCAGCACCGCTCCGTCGCGCTGCATGAAGTAACGAAGCCGCTTGGGAACCGACAGCACCCACTGGCGCACCGGCAGGCGGGGGAATACGTGATCGTTCAGGTGCGCTGCTGTCTCCACCATGCGCCGGGTGGTGCACGAGGGGCAGACTCCCCGGCCTTTGCAGGAGAAAGCGACGAAGTAGTCGTGCCCACAGTCGCCGCAGCGAGCGCGGGCAAAGCCATGGGCAAAGATGCCGCACTCAAGATACTTGGCAAACGCTTTGCGCACGAAGGGCTTGGGGGTGTGGTGGTCGCCCTGGCCGTCGAACTGACCCGCGCTGGCCAACTCTAGCCAGGTCTCGTAGTGCTCGGCTACCGTTTGGTAGAGCAGCGTGCGTTCGGGGTGGCGTGGGTTGTAGAGCTTGGGCTTGGAAGTGGCTGACATGAATACTGTACAAATGCACAGTATTCTGCGGCGATTGTTTGGGTACGCAAAGCACAAGGCCCGAACCGTCGCCAGTTCGGGCCTTGGCAGGGTAGCTTGGCTGCGGACTTACTTGCGCGCAGGCGGCACATCCGTGCAGCTGCCATGCGCCACTTCCGCCGCCATGCCAATGGATTCGCCAAGGGTTGGATGCGGGTGGATGGTCTTGCCGATGTCCACTGCGTCGGCACCCATCTCGATAGCCAGCGCGATCTCTCCGATCATGTCGCCCGCGTGGGTGCCGACCATGCCACCGCCCAAGATCTTGCCGTGGCCCCGGCCAGCATGGCCGTCTCCTGATCCTGCTTCGGGGCTGTCGTCGAACAGCAGCTTGGTGAAGCCTTCGTCGCGCCCGTTGGCAATGGCACGGCCGGAGGCGGCCCAGGGGAACAGGCCTTTCTTGACCTTGACGCCCTGGGCCTTGGCCTGGTCTTCGGTGAGCCCCACCCAGGCCACTTCGGGGTCGGTGTAGGCCACGCTGGGGATGACGCGGGCGTTGAAGGCGGCAGCGGCCAGTTCCTTGTTGCCTTGCAGTTCACCGGCGATGACTTCGGCTGCCACATGCGCCTCGTGCACCGCCTTGTGCGCCAGCATGGGCTGGCCCACGATGTCGCCGATGGCGAAGATGTGCGGCACATTGGTGCGCATCTGGATGTCCACGTTGGGGTCTCCTCGTTTTCAGTGCAATAAGTGACGGTACGAAAAGCTAGCACTGGCGCGGAGGTGGTGTTGGTAGATCGTTGATTTCATTGACTTTCCTGTTCACTTTCAAATCTGCGATTCGTGGCGTCAAACCGTGGTCGGTTTCATCCATTGGTGCCAGTTATCGATGCATTTGGCCGCGAAGGCAGGATTTGGTCAGCATAGCGGTCAACCGGGAAGCGAAACACACCCCGCAAGTTGATGCTCTCCAGCTTGGTGGGCGCAATCTTCCCGATCAGTTCCGGTGGAATGACCTGGCGGCGGTTCGACCAGCGATCCAGGACCGCCTGCATCTGTGAGGTATTCCACGCCATCACGATGTTGGCCATCAGGCTCAACGCATCGGCCACAGCCTGCATTTCATCGACACGTTTGGCCTGCGCCGGGCTGATCCGGCCGGTATAAATGGCGCGCTTGAGGGCGTTAACAGCCTCGCCCCGATTGAGCACCCGGCGCAACTCGTTCCTGAAAGCGTCCTTGACAAAGTAGTCAGCCAAAAACGCCGTACGCAGCAACCGCCCCAATTGCACGCCAGCCTCATAGATTGGATCGCCCTGGGCGGCAGAACCGAACCGCGCAAGAGCTGCCACCGCACTGGCATGTCCGCTCATGACCGAGGCTGCCAGGTGCACCAGACTATCCCAATGCTTTTCGATCAAAGCGACGTCGACATTGGCTTCGCACACCGCAGCGATTTCTGCGGGCACTTTGGTGCCGCGTGGCACAAAGAGGTGGCGCTGTTTGAGTTCCTTCAACCGCGGGCAAAGATCAAAACCAAGCAAACGGGCATGTGACATGGCAAAGTGGGCAAAGATCAAAACCAAGCAAACGGGCATGTGACATGGCAAAGTCGGTGTAGCCATGGGTATCCACAGCAAGCTGGCTGACTTGGCAGCTACAGAGGGACGTGTCGTGGCGCAGGCTCGCGTAGTGCTTGGGGGTCGGGGCCTCGCTCAGACAGATCGTGCATTGGCGGGCAGGACCCGCCTGCCCGCCCTATCCGACATGTGTGGGAGGCCCCGATGTTCACCGAGCGTACGAGTGTCGGCCTGGATGTGCACGCCCTCTCGGTGCGTGCTGCTGGGTCGGACACCAGGACGGTCAGTTGTTCGAGAAGACGTTGACCCCGTCACCCGAGCACATCAGGGACTGGATCCGGCGGCGGCCGGGACCGGTCGCAGCGGCCTACGAGGCAGGACCTCCGCGTTCGGTCTGTACCGGGCGTCGACCGTAGCCGGCACTGGAGGAGTATTACGACAGGGGAACGCGGTGCCGTCCAGGGGGCGGGTGTCGTAGGCGGCGATCTGGGCGTCCAGGCTGGCGCAGATCCGGGAGACCTCGGACTTGGAGATCCCGCTGCCGACGCCTAGCGCGGCGACGAGGTCGTCGACCTTGGGGGTCGACACGCCGTGGACATAGGTCGCCATGATGACGGCGTGCAACGCCACGTCGACCCAACGGCGGGGCTCGAGCAGGGTAGGAAACGACCCGTGCGCAGCTGGGGATCCGGACGGTGAGGTCGCCGGTGGTCGTCGAGACGGTCCTGGGTCGGCTGCCGTTGCGCTGGTTGGTGCGGTCCTCGGTCCGCTCGTGGGGTGCCGCGCCGGACACCGAGGTGGCCTCGGCTTCGACGAGTGCCTGAAGCATGAGGCCGAGCATCTGACGCATCATGTCGCCCTCATCGGCGGCCCGCAGCATCTGGGTGAGCTCGAGCAGGGCAGACTGGTTCAGGGTCATGGCGTGAGTCCCGTTCTGCGAGTTGACTAGAGCCTTCTCGCAGAGCCTCACGCGATGGCCCGCCTAGTCTGGACGACACCCCGTACAGGGCCAGTTCGTGGTTGAGGCGGGCTGCTACTTCCACCACTCCTGTCACCCAAGCCTCACCGGATGCGGCGCCCTCCGTGGCGGAATCAGACAAGGATCGCGGCGGTAAAAGTCAACAATGATGCGACATGGGTGACAGCCTTAACGCGCATGGCCAAGTATCCCAGTCGGAATCTCGTGACGTTGCTCCTCAGCTAAGCCTGAGGACTCGCCGCACACCGCAGTTCGCGACCGCCAGGGCAGTTGACATCTTCGGTTTGAGAAGTTAACATTTTGAGAACGATCGGCGGGAGAAAAAGGGGTGTGCGCGAGCAACCTGTCCCAGAAGCGCATCTGGGCCCTAACTGAGCGTATCGACGGAACAACGCCCAAGAGGAGAGAGTTTGATGGCAGTGGAAAAGAAGAGCCGCGTGTACGCAGGGGCCGCGGATCCTGCGCTTCACGATTGGAAGCCCTTCCAGTGGGACGAGCCGGCGCTGGGTCGGGTTGAAACGCAGGGCGAAGTTGCGATCTTCCGACCGGAAGGGACAAGCGGCCGCTTGGTCGCTGGCTTCTGGCGATACCATGCAGGTGCTCCCGGCGCCAACCCAGACGGCTCGGGAACGGTACTATCGACGTCTCCCATGGGGGATGGTGTCTGGGTGATTCTCGACGGGTCGGCGACCGTCACCGCCAATCAAGCTGGAACGAGTCACCAGGTGGGTCCCAATTCGATCGTTCACGTTCCGAAGGGTGTCGAGCATACCTGGGATATTGCAGGACCGTACTTGAAGACATTCTGGGTCTCTTGGGATTGTGATAACCCCACCGGCGCCGATTTGAACGACATCTACATTGCAAGTACCAACGACAATCCGCATTCCGACGAATGGGTCACTTACGTTTTCAATGAGCCGCTTGAAGGCGAGTTGGTTTCCGGCGAGTACATTACCTTGTATCCCCAAGGGAGCAGCGGCACGTACTTCACTGCTCTGTGGCGAGTGGGTAAGGGCATTCCCGGTGGCGACGCTGATGGAACCTGTAGAGTTGGCTATACGTCCACCCTCGGAGATGAAACCATCTTGCTTCTCGAAGGCGAGGTTCACATCCGGGATGACTCGACAGGCGAAGAGTTCGAGTTCCGAGCAGGTGACCTCATCGCGCTACCTGCGGGAGATCACATTACGTGGACCGCAAAGGGGCCGTTTGTCAAGAAGTTCTCGGTGATCACTGGCGCGTCGCTGACCGCCTAGCCCTCGTGGCCGCCGGATATGCAAGGGTGACCTGCGGCGGCGCCTGTGTCACAATGCGACGGGAGATCCCAGCCTGGCTCGCCAAGGCTCTCGCCCTAAGCTTGAGCAACGCTCCCAAACCGAGCAGATTGTCGGTTAGGTCGCTGCGGTGGATCCGTGGTGTCAGAACATCTGACATCCGCCGGGCGGGCCGAGCACGCATCGGACTAGACCGTATGGAGTACCGCTCGGGGCTGCTGCGGGTTGTTGCGGGCCAGGGACCCACAAATGGGTCACGGACTAGGGGATGGCCTGCTCGGGCTTATCCAACGGTTATGGAACGCCCCGGTGTGAACCGAGCGTACGAGCGTTGGGCTCGACGTGCACGCACGATCCGTAGTAAGAGCGAGGCTATCGCGGTGGCCAGGATTTGCCGCCGGGTCGCCCACGCCAGTGTCTTGCGGGATCGGGTGTTGATTCGCTCCTCGACGCGTCGGAGGTCCGCGATGGGGTGGGCCCGCGGGTCGCTGCCCTTGGGGAAGAAGTACTGGCAAGCAGACCGTTGCTGTTCTCGTTGGTTGACCGCTGCCAGGGCTTGCCGGCGTGGGCGAAGAAAAACCCTCGGCGAAGAGCGCAGCGACCTGATTATGACCGGCCATCTCCGAGCTCTGATCTCAGGAAAGGGGAGCCGGGCAGATTTTGGAAGCTCGCCGAGGGTCTGGTGCATGCCCGCGATCAGCGCTTCGGCGGTACGACGTCCGGGCGGGTGAACGAGCCTTACGTAGCAGCCGCGATCCCGAGTCCGGTGGCCAGGTGGGTCTTTCCGGTGCCGGGCGGGCCGAGCAGGACGACGTTGCGGGCTTCGGTCAGGAACCCGCCGGATGCCGACGACGCGATCTGCTGCCGGACGGCGGGTTGGGCGTCCCAGTCGAACTCCTCGATGGTCTTCTGGGCTGGGAACCCGGCGGCGCGGATCCGCAGCTGGGCCTCGGATGCGTTGCGGGCTGCGACCTCGCGGTCGAGCACGGCGGCGAGGTACTCCTCGTGGGTCCAGCCGGCATCACGGGCGTGGTCGGCCAACCTTGCTGCGGCTTCGGTGATCCGGGGCGCCTTCAACGCTGATGCCAGGTAGGTCAGCTGCTTGAGCGCCTCGGTCGCCTCGGTCTTCGCCTTGCCTGCCATCAGGCCACCTCCTCACCATCGATGGGGCCGTTGGTCATGCCGCCGTCGAGGAGCCCGAACGCGCGGTCGTAGTCGGCCAGGTCCCGTTCCATGTCGTCGTCCGGAGCCGGTGTCGCGTGGGGACGCTGGAACTGTTCACGCAGCACCTTCGCTGCCGCGACGTGGGCGGGATCGGTGATGGTCATGCCGCGTGCCGAGACCCGGTCGTGGGTTGCGACCAGGCGACCTTCGTGGCGGACCTCGGCACGGGCCAGGTCGGCATGGACGTCGACGAACCGGCCGATGACAGCAGGGTCGACGGAGTAGTCGTTGCTGTCGACGCGGACGTAGTAGTCACGTCCCAGCCGGACCCGGTTGGCCCATCCGACCGCTGGGGCGACCGGCGGCAACGGGAGCATCGCCGCCCGGTCGGCATCGAGCAGGTCGATCGGACGGGCCTTGATCGTGCGCACGACCCGGCCGTTGGCGATGGACAGCCAGTCGCCGAACTGGATGTTGAAGTCAGCCGGGGACTTGAAGTCGCGGCCAGGCATGAAGGAGGTCTCGAAGTAGCCGTTCCTGCGTTCGACCACGCCCTTGGATTCGGGGTCGTTCGGCTTGAGTCGCTGCAGCGTCGTGGCCAGCGTCCCGGTGAACGCGCTGACCCCTTCGGCGTGCCGCTTGCCACGTCCGATGCCAGTCTCGTTGTCCCAGATCAACCGTCGTGGGACCCCTCCGAGCAGCTGTAGCAGCATCCACATCCCCAGCAGCAGATCGGCTGTGGTCCGGGTCGGGATCATCCGCCCGAGGATGAACCGGGAGTGGGCCGCGGTGATCACGAGGACCGGCAGCAGCATCTTGGTGCCGTCCTCGAGCGGGATCTTCTTCGGCGGGAACCACAAGTCGCACTGCGCCGCATCCCCGGGCAGCCAGACCAGCCGGTCTGCGGGGTCGACCGGCCGGTGGTCAGGCCGCAACCGGCGGACGTTGTCACGGAACCAGGTGATCGACCCAGTCCAGCCGACCCGCTCGGCGATCACCGTCGCCGGCATGTCCGGCGTCTTGGCCAGCAGCTGTCGCACCGCCGGCTCGAACGGGGTGAACGATGTCGACACCGCCGGCCGCTCGTACTTCGGCGGCCCGTCCGAGGCCAACGCCCGCTCGACCGTCGACCGTCCGATGCCCAAGTCCCGTGCGACCTGACGCTGCGAAACACCGTCCGCTACCAGCCGCCGGATCAGAGCCCAATCCTCCACAGAGATCACCCATCCAATCTGTCTGGGTGGCCTCGTTTTCGACCGTCGCTATGGCCTCGTTTTCAAGCGTCGTCGACACCCACACACCAGCGTGATCGCGGACAACCCGCCACACCCTGTTCAGGCCGGCTCGCACCGTCCTAGAGCGTCTGGTAGATCGTCTCGTGACACACGTGCCAACGCGGCCGGCCGGAGGCTCGGTGCGCAGCTAGACAGCGAGTTGTTCCGGGCTCCACTCCAACTGTTGCTTGGCCCGGACTGCCTCCTTCGGGCCCGCTAGGTGACGAAACGACCACCCGTTCGATGTGCTCGGCTCGTCGCAGCGGTGGCAGACCACCGCGTTCAGCCCGCCACCGGTGGCCCGTATTCCGACCGATCCCAACGAGGGTGCAGGCCTCGCCTGCCGACGCCTGCCAGGATCAGATGCCAGTACTCGTCCTCGATCCCCAGACGTCGTTTGCGTCCCCGTCTTCCCAACATGCTCTTCCTTGCCAGCGAGTATTGCGACGTGACAACGAATCCGCCTGCCGCGAGGGGGTTAGTTTCAGCCTCCGTTGGCAGCATCCATACGCGTGAAGGGGTAGACGCTGGCAGCGCCTAACGCCCCTTCGTGGCGACTTTAGCCAAGGGTTTCGACGGGAATAGTCTAGACCTGTCCCGAGTTAGCGTTCTACCGTTAGGAAAAGAAGATGGACATTCATGCGCAGGGAAGAGGAAGATTATGCTTACGCAAGCACTGGATCCTAGGGTGCAGATGATTCGAGATTACGCAGATGCATGGAATCGGCACGCAGTTGATGACATGATTCAATTTCACACAGAAGACACAGTCTGGACCCTCCCCGCAGTACAGATGGAGAACGTGGGGAAGGCTGCGGTGTACAAGGCGTTTGAGAGCGTCTTCGAGTATTGGCCAGACGTTCGGTTCACGGAACGCCGAATGCGTTACGGCGGCGACATTGTAGCAATCGAGACGTACCTTTATCAGACTCTTAAGAAGCCACTTGAACTTGGAAATGTGGTAATACAACCTAATGGCAAGACGGTACGAATTGACCTGTGTGACATCTTGACGTTGGAAGACGGAAAGATTAGCAGAAAGGACTCCTACATGAACCTGCCTTACCAGCAGGAAATCCTTGAGGGCGGCCGCCGAGGGGGCCTAAGATCCTGATCGTTGGCGCCGCGACGCTGTTAGCCTCCCTGCACTGGACGGTATGACGTGACCGGCTCGGCCTGAGCCCGTTGCGGGCCGAGGCCTCACTCACAAGATTCGTGGGTTACCGAGCAGCGCAGCCTGCTCGGCCTGTCCGCCAGTTGTGGGAGGCCGCGGTGTTTTACCGAGGGTACGAGCGTTGGGTTCGACCTGCATGCCAGTTCGGTCGCGGCAGCAGCGATCGACGGCGTCACGGGCGAGTTGTTCCAGACAGAGCTGACCCCGTTCTACGACCACATCGAGTCCTGGATCACCGGCCTGCCGGGTCCGGTCGCGGAGGCCTACGAGGCGGGGCCGACGGGCTTCGGTTTGTACCGGGATCTGACCGCGGCCGGGATCCGATGCGAGGTCCTCGCGCGACCGAAGCTGTAGAAAACCCGCCAGTGACCGTCAAGACCGACCTGTTGACCGAACTACTGGGCTCCCGAATCGCGGGGTGCGTGCCCGGTTGACCTGTGCTGGCTAGGTTCCCCGCTCGTGACGAATGACGACGAGCCACGGAGTCTGCGCGAGCTGGTGGTGCCGCTGGTGGGGTCGCTTGAGGCGACCGACGATGTGTTCGCGCCCTTCGGCTGGTGGACGAGGGGGGCGTTGCGGTTCGCCCGGTAGCGGCGTTCTTCGCCGAGTTGACCGCGTGTGGACGGATAGGAAATTCAACCGCATGAGGCCAAGTATGGCACGAGTTTTGGGCCTCGAAACACGTTCGGCCAAGGAAG
>NZ_CP072560.1:0-267513 GCF_023611805.1 Pseudomonas sp. BYT-1 | reverse complement strand
TTAAGGGTGTAGCTGATTTCTAAACCCTCCTGACTTCAGCAAGCACCTGGCTATGTAATTGGTTAAATTTCTAAAGCCCAAGGCGGTACCTCGTAAGTGCTCAAGTCGCCCGTTGATAGCTTCTGTTGGACCGTTGCTGGTTCCTGGCCGGTCGAAGTAGGCAAGGATGCTCTCAGCGTATTTTTTCAGCGTTTCCCCCAAGCCTTTCACCTCGATGAGCGCTTTGGGCAAGTCGCTGGCTGTAATGATATTTATGACCTCTTCCATGAGTTTTTTACCACGTTTTCGATCCGGCTCGTTGTAGGCGCTGACCACCCGTTGGTACATGCTCCAGGTGCAATCCACTTCGAGGTGGTGCTCATCTGCAAACAGCTGGAACAGTTGCTTTTTGTTGGCGTCAGACAGGTAGCTGATCCGAGTCAGTAGCGTTCGACGGCTTTTGTAGAGCGGGTCATTTTTACGCCCTCTGCGGCCCAGGATGTCGTGTTGCACACGCCGGCGGCATTCATCCAGCATGTTGCTTGCCCAGCGCACGACATGGAAAGGATCCAGCACGGTTTGGGCTTGAGGCAGGGCTTCTTGCGCTGCAGATTTAAACCCCGTAAAACCGTCCATGGCAATGCTTTCGATCTGGTCACGCCACGATTTGGGGCGACTCTGTAGCCATTGCTTAAAGGCTTGTTTGGAGCGGCCTTCCAGCACATCGAGCAAGCGGGCCGGCCCGTTTTTGTTACGCACGGGCGTAAGGTCAACCACGATGGTGACGTACTTGTCACCACAGCGTGTATGTCGCCAAACATGCTCATCCACGCCCAGCACGGTCACACCGTCAAAACGTGTCGAGTCATTAAAAAGCAGGCGCCGTCCTTCGTTGATAATGGCATTATTAGCGGTGTGCCATGCAACATCAAGCTGGCTCGCAACACGAGATACCGACAGATGATCCAGCACGATGGCAGCTAATGCCCAGCGTATCGCCCCATATGAAAGCTTTGAACGTGGAGGTGCTGCACTGTTTGTATCTTCATGCCAGAAACAGCCGCAAGCACAACGCCAGCGACGGATACGCAGCAGCAATCTGGTTGGTCGTTGTCCGTAAGGTGTGTGAGCAAGATGCCTATCGACAGTACCGCGTGAAACACCAGCAGCCCCGCACTTGGGGCATGGCTCGGGTGCTTTGGTTAAACGACATTCGATGACGGCGCGCTCTGCACAAAGATGTTGTCCAGTGGCAGTCAGGCCGAGGTTATTCAGTTGGCAAAAGCTGGAAAGATCAGGGCTAGAAAAGGTAAGATTGTTCACGTCGGGGGCTTAGTTTTTGTTGGTGTGAGAGCTTACATTTTCTAAGATCCTCGACTCCTTTTCCAGCCGGTCAGATTTTTTCTACACCCTTAAATGCGAAGAGCCGATAAACCTTAATATCCACTGCTAGTAAATGCTGAGATAGGGGGTTGATAGCCCGAACGGGATAGGCAGAGCGATCTCTCCGGCACAAAAGCCGATATTAATCTGCTCCTAACCAGTCACCACACCCCATACGTTTCGCTTCTCAGTTTGTTCGATAGCAAAAGTGATAGGCGCGGTAGCTCATAGGAAGGAGCAAACAGATGAAGTTAGTAGTAATAGGCAAAAATGGATTGCATCCAAGAGAGGCCTATGCTGTAAGTCAGATGGAGGAACACTTTCAAACTACCTGGCAAGCCTATTCGTCTCTGGTGATTACCGATGACCAGGGCTCGATGGAGATTGATTTGCTGATCATCACCAGCGACCGTATTTTGCTGGTGGAGATTAAGGACTGGAACGGCAAACTCACCAGCTATCGTGGTGAGTGGCGAGTCAACGAGAAATCCCGAGGCAAAAGCCCTTTCACCATCAAGAAGGAGCATGCCATACGCATCAGCAAACTGCTGAGCAGTCATCTGCGCAGTAAAATCGGTTACGGCCCCATGGTCGAAGCGCATGTAGTGCTGTCCGGCTCAGCCACTCCAGAGCAGCTACCGCCAAACGAAGCACGCTATGTACACACCCTGGACACTTTCCTGAAGTGATCTTGCCCAGTCCCAGTGGACACCCCGTTAAGCGATAAACTGCAACGAGGTGAATCATGGCAAGACAAGCAACCCCAATGAAACAGACCCGCACCCGCCATTCCCAAGCCTACAAGGACGAAGCGCTGGCTTTGGCCGAGCGCATTGGCGTCAGCAAGGCTGCCGAACAGCTTGGCCTGCATGCTTCCCAGCTCTACGGCTGGCGGAGCAAGAAGCACCAGACTCAGGCCGGCAGCGAGCGCGAGCAGTCGCTGGCCGACGAGAATGCCCGACTCAAGCGGCTGTTGGCCGAGCACGCCGAGGAGCTGGCCATCGTAAAAAAGGCCGCCGCGTACTTTGCCAAGAGCCTCAAGTGAAGTACGCCTTCATGAGGACTCATACCGCGCATTTCTCGATCCAGGCCATGTGTCGCGTGTTGAGCGTTGCCCGCAGCGGTTACTACGCTTGGTGCTCTCGCAGGCCGTCAATGCGCCAGCGGCGAAGAGACGAACTGGATCGGCAGGTCGCTCAGGCATACAGCGCACGCAAGGGCCGCAGCGGGGCTCCACGGCTGTGCCATGACCTGCGGGAAGCCGGCCTACCCTGCAATCGCAAGACGGTAGCCGCCTCGATGCAACGGCAAGGACTGCGTGCCAAGGCCGCCAAGAAGTTCAAGGCCACGACCAATTCTCAGCACTCCCTGCCAGTGGCAGAGAACTTGCTCAAGCAGGATTTCAAGGCATCTGCGCCAAATCAGAAATGGGTGGGTGACATCACCTACCTGCATACGGAGGAAGGCTGGCTGTATCTGGCAGTGGTCATCGATCTGTATTCACGGATGGTGATCGGCTGGGCCATGAACGAACGCATGACGGCCGACTTGGTTTGCGATGCCTTGCACATGGCGCTGTGGCGACGCAGGCAGCCTAATGACGTGATCGTGCATAGCGACCGCGGCAGCCAGTACTGCTCAGCGGCTTACCAGGAGCTGATCTGCGCCCATCACTTGCGATGCAGCATGAGCGCCAAAGGCAACTGCTACGACAATGCCTGTGCAGAGAGCTTCTTCCACAGCCTGAAGGTCGAGTGCATCCACGGCGAGCGCTTCACGAGCCGCGCCCAGATGCGTGAAACCGTGTTTGAATACGTCGAAACCGATTACAACCGCCAGCGGCGACACAGCACGCTGGGGCACATCAGCCCAGAGGCCTTCGAGGCCAGGATGTGTGCTTAAACCCGTGTCCACGGCTGCTGGGCAAGATCACACAGTGTACGAGCTCATCAGTTGCGACGTGGACTTCATCGCTTGTTCCTGGGCGTTGTTGACCAGCGCGGCCTGCTCCCCTTGGAGTGTAACGAGCGGCGCCATCGGTATCGACGGGGCCATACTCACCGGCGTCTCCTGCGGGGTGATCGTCCATGCATCGTTCTGATCGATACGCAACTGAACGGTACCGACCGGCACCTTGAGCCGGCCGCCGGACATGATGCCGACGTAGATCTCGCCGTCTTCCTTGCGAACTACGGGATAGAAGTGCAGCGGCTGGGTGACGATCAGGCTCGGCGTGCTCTGATCACCTGTGGTGACCATCATAGTGGTCTTGTCAGTGAATTCGTCGATTGTGGCCATTGCCTTCTAGGTTTGCTGCTCAGTGGCGCATCCTGCGACGGATAGAGCGACACAGAGTGTTGCGGCGATCCGTTTCATTCCTATCTCTCTGGTCTATTTGAGACGATTGTGTCAGGGTGCCACCATACCCCTGCAGGGCTGCCACAGCCACCGTATCGTCCGGGCTTGATACCCAGAGTTCCTGATACGCTGTACCTGGCTATTCCTGCGCTGAGCCATGACTGTCCGGCTGTAGAGCCACGGGCAATGCGCCAGATCAGTGCTCCTACGTCGTCTACCAGGCCGCGTTCAGCTTCCTCACCTAAGATCCAGTCGACTCGCGCGGAGAGCCTAGGGGATCGAGCGAGAGGATTTACTCAATGCTGACAGTGCAGCCTCAAGGTCCATGTGTTCAGCTTCTTGAGCAACTTGAGCGAGGAGGTCCCTAGCTGATCGGTTCTCCTTAAGGGCATAGCTACCTATCATCAGCGTTACCGGATGCACTCCTAGCACCGGCGCGATCGTGTCCAATTTCTGTATGGTTGGAACGTATCGGCCCCGCTCCAGCGTGCTGATATAGGTACGGCTGCTCACAGTCGCGAAATCTTCCTGGGTCAGTTTTTGCTTGACTCTCATCCACTGCAAAATCCGGCCGAATGCGCTTTTCAATTCCACTTTGCATGTTCCACAAAAGGAACGATAAGGCACCCGACGAACAGTATATGACTACAATGTATGCTGTTCATTTGAGAGGGAGTCGGTATGTTTATCACCAACCGATGGGCAGAAGTGGATCGTTCACACGCCTGGCTGGCTGAGGATCAGCAGGCTTGGCATTTCGTAGAGCAACGGCTTTCATCGCCTTGGATCCACATCACGGTCACGAGGGCGCGGGGAGAAGACACATGTATCGAGGTCTTTTTCCTGGAGGACATGCGGGGCCTGGAACGATTCACACGGATGGCCCTAGAGGGCACAGCACAGCTGTCCTTGCAGATTGTCACTCCAGGATGGATGAATGGCAGCGGCGAGTGGTCAATGGAGCCCTTGGAGGCTATTCATGAAAGCGACGATGGCTTGCACAGATGTTACACCGTTCAGAGTGGGCGGCGTTATTACCTGCCTAATAGCGTTGATTGCCAGCAACGTTCATTCAAAGAGCTTTTCCGAAGAGAATAGAGGCTTTGTCAGGTTGTGGCATCTCCAAAATACCGTCTTGGATCGATCGCGTCCTCCGTCATGAGCTGAGCAGCTTTGATGATAATTTGAATCAGCCGATTGTTCTCCGCACGCGCTTTCTCAAGTTGCGTTTCGAGAGCAAAAATCCTGGCGCAGCTGTCTTTTCGTCCTTTCTTTTTTATATTTAGAAGGTAATCCTGGGTAGTAGCATATAAAGATCGGATCTCCTCGTCTCTCCATAGAGTCTGGCGACTGACAGCGACTTTCTGCGCAAGTCCACTTTGTGTGAGCGGCCCCGTAACTCGACCCTCCTTATAATCGGCAAGAATAGACCTCGCACGCTCCTTCCATTTTTTATCCTGCTTCACGATGATACCTGCTTAGATTTCGAATATGCATTCAAAGCTGCCTTGCAGCTCCTAACCATATCGCAAACAAACAAAACGTGCTGATCGAATTCATGTGTGCTGTCGAGTTCGGACTCGATGCTGGCTGTTATATCTGTTCGGTTGTCAAAAATCACCTTCAGAATTCGCTCATACTCTGTGAGTAAGGTCTCAATGGCTGCCCTTGCTTCTAGATCATCAGGGTTCAGATGAAATGATTTGCACCCTGCTTCCGTGCCGAACCCTCTTACGCACATGAGGCCTCGATCACAAGGGCTAATGTACAACTCCCGTGAGCATCCGCCCCATGGCGTTAGATTTAAAATGCTCAGCTTCTGAATGATCATATCTTCAATTAGATCATCAGCGACTTCCTCCTCGCGCCATCGGATGACTAATTTTCCCAAAAAGTCTTCGGGTGGCTCATCGGTCAAGTATAACGACCTCACATATTCTGCCCGTTCTTTAGCGGTCCGATAGTCATATTGACGACTCTGGCGTGGAGTACGTCCCATCCAGAGATCCACCGCTGTCTCAGAGGGACCGGCGCGTAGGATCGCCGTGGTAACCCAGCGTCGGATCTGGTGGGGAGTGATGGAAAATATCTTCCCGTTTCGGTCCCTCAAATCAAGGCGTTGAAAAATAGTTTTTTTTGACGAGTTGTTTGAAAGGTAGTTATAAAGGTCCGCCCTGAAAAGCGGGCGCGGGATAATACCTTGCTGTGAGACCGAATTAAATTGGTTCTCCCAGATAACAATTAGGTTGTCGCTGAGTTTGTTAGGGTAGCCCTTGCTCGAAAATTTTGCATGATAAGGTGCTTCTTCGCCATCATCGGGCATAGCAAATTGTTCGTCAAAGTGGCGTTGCAAATGGAATCTGTACTTTTTTTCTAGAGCTCGTTTGAATAATCTGATGTCTATGGCCAGGGAGGGAACCCCCGCTCCCATCCCTCTCCTAGACAGCATGAGTTCTCTAATGCGAGCCCATTCTCTTTTAATGTCGAACAGCTGCACGTATGAGGGCAGGGCACCAGGCTTAAATAGCCCGCTTTTGACCATCCCCTTGAGAAATATTCGAAGTTCGTCATTAAACCACTTGCATTTGTTTACTGATGAGCGAGATGAGTTGGTGTGAATCCCGATATCAAGCACAGAGACACTATAGCAATTCTTTTTGTACTCATTAAGGTAGTTCGACCAGTCCCACTTGCTAATTCGGTCGTCTATCCAGGCCGCAAAGCGTGCAGCTGTTATTCTAGGAAGTTCAATTGCAGAGCTGTAAAACCGCCCGCCGCTGCAAAGCTCTTTAGCTGATATCGCAAAGCAACTCGTTAATTCCTCTACAAAATAGTGGTGCTCTACGGTTAGGTCCAGCGATGTGAGCTGATCTTTAGCTCCGGAGTCTAGTGGATTTTTTTCTCGGTAGGTGGTGAGTATTTTATCTACGAAGGAGAAACCATTCGCTTCGATATCAAGGGCTCGATCTCTTGCATCACGGCAAAACTCCAGTAAATACGCATAAGCTTCTGTGAGTGGAGTGCTCCATAAATCTGCGACTGGTACGGCGGCTGGTATGAGGTTTTTTTCAACAGGGACCCGCACGAAAGTTGTATGAGTATCATGGTCCTGGAAGAGGCAATTTTCCGGTAAGTTTGTGATTTCACCCACCCTCAAGCCGAGCGCCATGCCGAAGCAAGTCGCTTCCAGACGTACTCTGTCGAAGCCATTGATTGGCTCTAGGCTCGGATCGTTCTTTATAAGGCATCGGGCTTTCGCGATGCCCTCGTGTAAGTCAGGAGAGAACAGGGTTTCTTCTCTGTGTCTGAATTGTTGAGACGTGAGCTCAAGGTTGCTGTGGGTCGGGTTAGGTACGCCAGTCTTCCACTTGATGAATCTTTCAAGGAACCGAAGCGGTACTCCGCTACTGGTTATACTGAAGTTGTTGAGGAAGTTTAGAAAAGCCTTTAGGGCGTTCGCTCTATGGTATACCGTAGCCTCCGAGTGATCTTGCCTGATTGAGTCCACGGTGGTGTCAAAAACCTTGCGTGTTATGTCGCTCCATTTGACGTCATGGTTATTCATTACGGCCGAGAGGCGTCTGACCGCTGCCATTCGTCCGATGACCAGGGTGGCCGAAGGACGCCTAAGCATTTCATGGGCGATGAAACAGCGAGCCAGCTTTCCCGTCACTGTCGGAAGAGCGGGCTGATCTTCATGTCGTTTTTGCACAGAGCAGAGTGACGTAAATGGGATATTACTCGATCTGTATTGCCATACCTTACCCTCGAAATCTCCGGACACTAGTCCACTCGATTTGAGGTCGTTAAACTGTTTTCGTGCAAGCTCATAACGTTCATCGAGAACAGCCATTGATACGCTCAATTGTCTAGCTCCTTCACGGCAATTAGAATTGACTTGGCGCCGTGTATTGCAGCTTCGACTTGTTGAGCCATGGCGCCACTAGAAGAGCTTCCCAACATTTGTTGAAATCTAGTGATGTCAGCTAGAGCGGCTTCATGGTCTGCGTGACGGCTGGGCCTGAATTTGGAACATGCATAGCATGTAACAGTAGGGTGAAAAGGGCATGGTTTTTTCGAGCTGCATAATCCCAAGCTGCTTATAGGTGATAATGCAGATCTGTCAGCAGTATCCTCCATGAACCTTCCGCACCACATCTCAACTGCCGCATTGATTTCCGGGCTAGCCATGTGAGTGGTGTTAATGAATTCTTGAAGTTCAAGGTTGTAGCGAAAATAATGCTTTATGGAATTTAGATTTATATGATCGAGAGCTTCTGCTACCTCGTCAGGAGACGCCCCAGAAAGGACCATGGAGGTTCCTTTGGTTCTGCGAAGCCGGTACGCAGAAATACGCATAAAAGGCGCGGCTTCTCTAGGGGACTTGTGAGGATCAAGCAACTGAAGCTCCCAAGTAAGCGAGGTTAGCTCATAGCTCAAGCGTCGATTATCTTGATGTAATGTGAAGGGGGTCAGTCTTGGATTGGTTAGAAATCGCACGAGACGGGGTTCAGTTCTGAATGGTGCTGGAAACAATGGTATGGGCAGTTGAGGGACGCTGATACCATGCGTTACGCATAGCTTTTCAATTAACCCCGATGCAGCTTTGCATTGGTGCTCAGCTAAGGCGCACTGTTGCTGAACAGCTTCCGCTGTATCGTTGGAAATGTAGCGTTTCTTCAAATTACTGGGGTGTCTCCTAAGCCTTGAACGTCGAATTCCTTTCACGCTTGGCACCATGACGAAAGGGCCGTTCTCGTCAATACCAAAATCTTTGACCTGCATGAGCGCTAGCTGAATTGGGCGTATTCCCCAATCCCGACAAAGGAGAAACATCGTGCGTTGTACATGCGATACATGCTTACTTGTGAAAATACGCATTTCAATGTGCGTTAACTGTACCCGAGTAAAAGGTCCGAAGTCATCGTCTCGCATCGTGACCAAGTGCTTGTTATCAAATGCCTTTACAGTTAACTGAGAAAGCTCAAGGCTATCATGCTCATTGAATCCTGAAACATCCTCGTCCAGGCACCATCGATAGAACACTCGGAGGGCAACTAAGTCGTCGTTGCGGCCGGATGTTTTTAGGCGGATGCATTCGCGTACAGCAAAGGATGATAGCCGATCTCCAATAGTCTCTGCATCGTCACCCGGAAACTCATGAGCGGCTAAGATTCGCTGCACGAGGATCAGCGGTCTAAGGTCAATGTGGGTTTGAATTCGATCTATAAACCATCCTCTGAGAAGCCACTCCACTAACAAATTCTCGTGAAGTTGGTGGCCCCAGGAAATATTCATCGGGGCACACCCGATGATTTCGATGGTCATCTTTTCGAGCCATCCAGTATTGTTGCGAATCGTTATGGTCTGGCCGAAAGTAGATTGCACCCGAAAAGGGAAATCGTCAGTCTCGATGCCGAATCTACGTTCGACCTCTGTGGTCAAATCAGTCGGAGAATTAGTCATCAGTTTTCTCTCGTGGAAGTGTTCTGTCAGATGTCCTTAGTATTTCTCCGAGACGATCAGATATGGCTTGTCGAGAGTACTTCTGAATGCTGTCGCTGTTCGGGCTCCAGCCTCCCAGATACGCAAGAGCATCTCTGATGTTGAGGCTGGGTGCATCGCTTTTTTCAAGCTTTTTGCGGGCGTCGTTTGCACCTGTTGTTCTCAAACCATGCGGGTGAAGGCGGGTTGAGAAATTGGATAGGCCAAGGCTACTAGCGACGGTTCTGAGAATCGTGTTCACTGTTCGTGCTGACATTCGTCTGCCGTCACGGGAGCTGACAAATAGTGCGGTACAAGGCTGTTTCGGCTTGAGCAGCCTCGGTCGATGGTCGCAAAGATACTCATTCAGCATCGCGGCCAGCGATACAGATATCGGAACTATACGTCCGCGTGTCTTTAGGCTCGCCCCGTCTCTTCGTCGCTCCCTATTGATATCGTTCGGCTGCTTAATACGAATGGTTGCAGAGGGGCCTAGATCAAGATCGTTCAACTCAATCAGTACAACTTCGCCACGTCTGGCAAGTGTTTCCAGCATGACCAAAAAAAGGCAATAGTTACGGACCTGGATTTTTACGCTCTTGAAGGGATTTTTCGAGCTGCTCGGGTATAAAACTTTTTTGAGTAGAGCTTCTTCGTCTGCATCGAGTGGAGTGGAAGGTCGGGAGGGTTCAGACTGTTGCGCGATCTTAATGACTTTTTTACTAAGGTTTCGGAGGTTTTTATTTTTGTTTTTTTCAGCTTGGCTCTGCTCCTGCAGACCCAACCGATTGAGCTCGATGTAATGATCAAACGAAAAATCTATGAATGATTTGATGGATTCGAGCCGTCGCGTGCAGGTCGACTGACTCGCTTCCGCACCGCGCCTGGTTGAGCATAGGCGCTCAGCCAGCATTGTCAGCTCCGTTGAGCTGAAAACGGCCAAGCGTTCAAGCTTTCGCTCCAGGGGAGAGTCTCGGCTGAGGGCCCACTCGTACGCGACAGCAACGTCACGAAGGTAGCTCTCAACGGTGTTGAGGCGCGATTTGTGAAGCAAATCCTCGGCCCAGAGGTTTGCTAAGATCACCGGAACCCCCTCCACCAGCAGATACGGCCTGAGGCCGCTGGAAGCAGTCCGGATCATTCGGATTTCGCAGCAAGGCACGTCGGGCATCGGAAGCTCCACGTCTGCAACGTTTCCAAACATATACCATAACCGCGGATACGCCAAAGCCCGGAGTACCGAGCCGTTCCTGGTGCACCCAGAGGATCCAAAGCTCAGCAGGCTTTTCAACACGGCCGAGCACGAGAGGCTGAAAGGAATTCCAGCTGGATTAACCGATGGTGTTTCTGAAACTACTGGGCATGAGATCTGTGGTCAAAGCGTAAGCTATCCAAAGTTTGTCTCTGTAGGTGAAGAAATCGGCAGGGCTGTCATGGCCTCACGCAATAACGTAGTCAACTTTCCCATTCGATCTGCTCACGCCTGCAAGGATGAGTCCGTCGGTGCGGATGTCGACAAAATCCAAACTGGATCATTGGCTTTGCTGATCTGATTGGTAGATTTTCCGCTTCTAACGCAACACAAACCCGGCTCGCTTATGCGAATCGGGTTTTTCTTTGCCTGATGAAATTTTTTCAGGCGCTTGATGGAGGTCACTTAATTTGCTATACAGAAGTCACTAGTTTTCCCATGAGGGGCAAGCACATGAAAACAACCACTTTCACTTCTGAATTTCTGAGTGCGGCTAAGCAAGCACCTCGCATATACTTTGCGCCTGTGATTGGTGCCTATAAGGCCATCAAGGCTGAAATGGCTAAGGCTGGCGGCGGCGACCGCTCAACCAAGACCACCCCCAAGCACTGACCTTCCCAAAGAACCCGCCGATCGAGCGGGTTTTTTGTGCCTGTGGTTTACTGGTTTCTGTGAAGCATCCCCTTGGAGCAAGTTAACTTTCAGGGGGCCATCATGCTTCTCGCAATCAACGATCCAGCTGTGCAATCCGCTTTGATAAATGCTTTCGCTGCTGTAACCAGCACTGTCCTGGCAGCGGCGTCAGCTGCACTGATCGGAAAGAAATTTTCAGACCGGAAAAAGCTGGAGCAGTCGCTGGAGCTGTGCCAAAAGGACGTCGAGTTTCTGCTCCAGGTAGAAGCCGAGCATGTCGAGCTCCACAAGGAGCGGGGCGACAAATCCAACAAGCTGAAGGTCCGTGAGCGAGTAAGGGATCTCGGCTATTCGTTCTCTGGGAAATTCACGCCCGGCCGGCTGCGGCAGGCACGGCAGAGCTAAGCGAATTGTTCCACCAAGCCAGGCACTGCCTGGCTTTTTTGCGTCCTGCAGATTACAGGCCCGCGTTACGCATCTCTAGGGGCTAGGTCTACCGCAAGAAGGCCTATGGGATTTCTCAACGACCGCCCCAGGTCCTTTCAGGAGTAACAGATGTCAAAAACGCACAAAAAACCTTGGTGGAACCCGATCGCACACTTCGCAGCCCATGGCTTCGTTGGTACTGTCATCTTTTTCATCATCATGGTGCCAGCAGTTCTGCTCAACCATTTAGTCCACTACCTTGCTGATTTCGGTATTAGCAAGTTCACGCTGGATATACTGACGCTACTCGAACAAGCCTTGGTTTTGGCTGATGCGAGTCTCTTCTTTATATTTATCTGCATTGGCGCATATCGTGCCGTCAGGGAGTTTGCTGAATGAATTCGACATTTGGGTCTGAGTTTGCTAACGCTGCAAGGCAAGCACCGCGCATCTTTTTCGCGCCCTTGATGGGAGCTGTTGCTGCCATTAAAGGTGAGTTCAGACGCGTAAAATACGGTGCAAACCAAAACAGCAAGCCGCTGCAATCCAAATAAACGCTCAGCAGAGCCACCTATAAAGAAACGCTAAATCCGACCCACCATCCTTGATGGTGGGTCTTTTTTTGGGTTCGATTTCCGGGACCCGGCGTGGGCCTCCTGAACCCTGTCACCTACTCCTAGGGAAACGTGTAGATTTACATTGATCTCTATCGCCGTATGCGTACGCGTTATGTATTATTGATGGCGCCCATTTTTGGAACCGATAGGAGCGTTCAAATTGGCCAACTCCCACGAATTCGAGGTCGGCGCCGGCTACGAGGTAGCCAACCCGCCCATGCTTGCTGTCGGCGACGATGAAACCCACCGACTCTCCCGCTTTTTTACCGTGCTCACTACCGATGAGCACGGGGTGACAGTTTATGACGGTTGGTATGGTGACGGCCTTGCGAGCTTGCATCTCTCACATGAGGTCCTTGCTCAGCTGGATGTGACCAGGCTGCCGCCCCGTGGTGAAGCGGTGGCCGCAGAGCTGGCCAACGCTATTGCCACTTCTGCTGCCGCTGCCATCGAGAGACGAAACCAGGTGAAGGAGCATGGCGACTCTGTACAGAGCGAGCACGCTTCCCAACGTTTCTTCGTACAGTTTTTCTCTGGCCAGGTCAGGGGGCTCGCGTCGAAAGGACTGATCAACCCAGATCTCGCAGTTCAGATGATCAGCCTTTCGACCGGTTTGGAGTTTGCCGCTGGTGCGTAATCCAAGGCGTCTCCGCTCCTGGCGTACTGCTCTTGCCGCCTTTGCCACGGTAAGCGCTGCTGCTGGCCTGATCATGTTCAAGCCGGTGGCCCAGCCTCACTTCGGGGCAGCAGTCTCCAAGCCGTTAGGGCGTTACTGCTTGATCAAACCAGGTGAGCGCCATACCCATTGTGAGGGGCAAGATGCTAGCCCCAGGGATCCAGTGCTCGCAGCCATTAAGACCATGCGTGAACAAGGGAATCGGCAACCTTGACGCCGTTTCTCGCTGACTCACTCGCTCTACCTGTTCTGTATTAAATCCAACCTGAGGAAACGCAATGACTATCACTCCTGACATGCTTGCTCGTATCGCTGTCGTGGTGCTGGCTGTGATCATTTCGATCGCGATCAAGCGCCGCAAAGCCCTTTTCACCGTGAAAAATGCCTCCGGGCCTGAGCAGATCCAGGCAATGCAAGGCTTTACCGATCGCTCGCTGCGCGACGTAAAAATTCTGATCTGGCTGTGCTCGGCGCTTTGCGCGGCTGCATTGGCGGTGTGTATCTACTCGATTTTCTACCCGCTGTGAGGCTCTCCCGGCCGTAGATCAAGGCCTCTGTCCATCCCTGTGGACAGAGGCCTTTTTTGTGGCGCTATCATGACATCGCATGGCTGGCAGGCGTGCAAATCTTCTAGTATTATGCGTACGTGTTATCAATCATTCTGAGGAGCTTGTAATGCCGAAAATTCAATTCTGGGCCATGCGGACTTTGAACATTGTTGGTCAGTTGCCGGCGGCTTTGGCCCTGGCAGCCTTCGTATTCGTGTGGGCGAAGATTGGTCACATCAGTCCCACACCCGCGTTTATGCTGATCGCGATTCTGGTCATGGTTGTGCTCTTCGTGCAGCTGCTGAAAGTGGCCGATCGTAAAAAGGCCAAGGCCAGTGCGCAGGGCCGTGTTGGTACCGGGCTGCGCTGAGCTGCATCATGCCTGCCGGCCTAACGCAAGTGTCGCGGTGTCGTCCGCATGTGCGGAGCCGAATAGATACCGGCTTCTACAGCGAAATTCCAATGCATCGCGGCCTGGTTGAGCGCATGGAGCTCGCAGGTGACTACTCCGTAGAGCTGAGCCTTTCAGGGGATGTGTTTGATGGCTTTGCGGTATGTGAAGGGCGACTGGTTACAGCCTGGCTTCGGTTACAGTCAGAGGCTGTGCCAGTCGCTGTCCTGGACGCGGTTCTGTTGTCCAGCGGCGATGGAAAGCGATATTCCTTGGCTGATGCTTGCGACCTGGTAAGTGAGGCTCTCCAGAAGGCTGTGCAGGAGCTGGTCTGGACCTGCCGGAATGACTTCTCTGCTGTGCTCGAAGCTGGCAGCGTACTTTTCATTAGAAGACTTGAAGTGAGGGATGAATTCAGGTCATCACAACTAAGCCAAAATATAGTAGACGCTGCCTGCGTCTGGCTGACGTCGAAGTGTCGACTCGCGCTTCTTACCCTTAAGCCGTTTCCTCTTCAATACGAGAATATAGAGCCTGTGCTGGGTAGTCGCCATTACGAAGCGTATTGCCGGGGCTTACGAGAAGATTTGGAAAAGCTTTCTCTATATTACAGCTATCACTTCGGGTGCTTAGCTGCGTCACTTGAATCCACATTGTTGATCAAGCCGTTGAACGGACACCGATGCGCGCTAAGCCGGGCAGGGTGGTCGTTTATTGCCGCGGAGTAACTATGCTAGCGACACAGAGCCGGTCTAAAGGCGTGAAGTATAATGTACAGCTGCTTTTGAATGGTTGGGTATTTGCAGCGCTCCTCTGGGCTCTTGGATCTTTGGTTGAATTCCTTTTGGAAGAGCTAGAAGTTTCCATTCCCCATAGTTACGGCCTGTGGGTCAAGGCTTCTGGCTGGGGTTTGGGTGGTATATTCTTTCTGCTGTTCGTTGTCCGTATCGCTATCTATGGCTACAACAGAAAATCAGGTAAGTATCTATGAGCCTGTTTTGGGTTGGGCTTGGTTTAACTGCGGCTGCTCCAGTGCTTTGCAGCAAGAGGTACCGGTTACACGGGCCTGCCTGGATGTACTCTTTAGGGTGTGGGGCCGCTGTCCTTGGTCCATACATCTTGCTGTGCACCTTTCTGGATGTTGCTACCTTGCTCGCCGCTGCTGCGATCATCGGAGTGCCTTTCTGGGGCTATGAACGGTATCGAGCAGCTAAGGGTCAGCAGCACTATACGCAAGGCATTATGGGCTACATGGTGGAGCTGACCCCGGTTGCCGTGTTCCTGCTCTTATTCCGATCCTTCGTAGCAGAACCCTATCTTGTTCCGTCCTCCTCAATGCGTCCTACTCTAGAAGTAGGCAGCGTGGTTGTCGTAGACAAGTTCAGTTATGGTGTGAGGTTGCCTTTCGTTTCAAAACCGATCTCGCATGGGGGGGCGCCGAAGTTTGGTGATGTTCTGGTATTCCGTTTTCCTCTTGACCCGGCTAAGCCTTACATTAAGCGAGTGGTCGGCGTCCCGGGCGACAATATCACTTATCAAAGTGGTGAGTTGTCTATCAATGGTGCCCCGGCGGTGCGCGAAATGGAAATGCCATATGATTACGAAGATGAAGCCAGCGGAAAGCTTAAGCACGCCACCTATACGTTGGAGCGAATTCAAGGCTTGCAAATTGATACTCTGCAGGACAATGGCAGCAGTGATTTTGGTGTGAATACAGACTTCCCTGCCATCCCAGGCTGCGTGAGGAATGTTTCAGGGATTTCATGTGTTGTACCAAAAGGCTCTTATTTTGTGCTGGGTGACAATCGCTCCAATAGCCTGGATAGTCGCTATTGGGGGTTCGTAACAGACAAGGAAATTATAGGTCGGGCCATTTTCGATATAAATATCGATAACGGCAGTTTCCAGTTCAGCCGGCTCTCACGATGAGTGGCCACCAAAAGGATGCCGCCATGGAGTGCCGATCCAATACAAGTCCGTGTTTCTCATACCTCCTCTGTAAGGCAACGCAAGGCCTTGCACCCATCATTCAGGAGAGAAACGCATGAACTTTCATGAAACAGCCATCAAGTACGCTCAACTAGCAGCTGCACCGGTCGATTCCCTCGGCAACCTGGTACAGCAGGTGGGCTCGTATCCTGTTGGAACAGTACGCGATGCCGAACTCGCAGAGCTTGAGCAAGCGTATCGATCGACAGTCATCGCCCAGTTGGTCAGCTCCAGCGAGCTGAAGGCCACTGCTCACGTTGTGTTGTCCCAGGACGATGATGAGTCTGGCGCGGATGCCGAGGTGATCGGTATCTGTTTCGACTCCGCTTCGGCTGAAAGTCTTGCCGACGAAGCTGCAGCTGAAATGGCTGCACGCATCAACAAACTGCTGGCCAATGACATGGGGGCGGATTTCGAACCTGTCGCAGTAACGCAGACTGCCCAGGAGCGCATCGTCCACAATTCCAATGTCGGAATCTTGGGTGCGATTCGCGTCAAGACCGCATCGGTAAGCGTCGAAATGAACGGATTCGGACTGCATAACGTTACCTCGCCAATCATCCCGCTTGGGGTGCCCGGCTTGTAAACCTGCTACACGCCCGGGCCAAGTGCCCGGGTTTTTTTGCCTGCTGATTATTAGCCTCTGTCTTTCCAAACACGACATTGTGCTGATCTATAGTCATCCAGTATTATCAGTACACGTTACGTATCGATAAGGCGCTTGTCATGGATACCCGTCCTTCACACTCTCTGATCACCCGCGTCGTTGTTGCTCTCTGCGTTGTCGTCATGGGCTTGCTGGCCACCATGGCTGTTGGCGCTGGCCTGGTGAAGATTTCCCCGGTCCTCATTTTCAAGGGGGTTTTTCTCTGCCTTGTCGGCGGAGCCCTCTACCTCATGATCCGCGCCTGCGTCGCAGCTCACATGGAGCAGGACGAGCAGGGTGCGGCAGAAGTTGATGGAAGCAAATAGATGTTCGACATTCATGCCGGGGACGGCAATCCCGAGGTGCCAGCCGACCTGAGCTCTCGAAATCTCTTTTTTGAATCTGCAGACACCGGATTGAGCAGTGTCGCCTGGGCCCAGCTGATGGACCGGTTCCGCGAGGAGCAGGGCTGGGCGGATACTCGGCTTAGCAAGGAGATTGGCATCAGCATCTCCATGATCCGCCAATGCCGAGTGAACATGCGCCCGTTGCCGCCCCCGGCGCGCATACGCACGCTCGGTGCGATGGGGGTAGAGGTGACCCTGTCGACTCTGCTCGCTGCATTGCCTGAACCAATTCGAGAGGCGGTTGAGGCGGCCAATCAGCAGTCGCAGGTGGTCCGTGAGACTTTGCTCTACGGATTCTTCGATCGTCTGGATGCTGGCGGATCACCAGATTTGGTCAGCGCCTTCTTTGATGGTCTGGCAGAGATCTCAGGCCTCAGTGAAACTGAGCAAGCGTCCCGGATAGGCCTATCCCTGGAGGATTTCACCTCTATCCGAAAAGGACGAAAACCCATCCCGTTTCGAGTCAAGATGGCTATCTCTGGCTCTTACACCGCCAACGAGTTAGGTCCCCTGATCCTATCGCTGCTGCCGGCCGCATAGGAATAGCGAAAAATGTGAGGACGATTGCGCCTTTAAAATATACATACGTGTTATGCTTCATTAAGATTCTGAATGCGTTTACTGGTGTGTATTCTGGAGGTGTCCATGGGGGCTCACATTACCGCTCCAACCAAGTGCCTTTGTGGGCACCTTGATCTGTTCAGCTTCACCTCGCCAGGGATGGGCGGGCGCAGGCAGGATCGCCTCTACGCCAGTAGCACGATCTGTGGGGAATGCAGCGCCCATATCCGCGAACTCGTTGCGCCGCAAGCCAAAGGCTTCTATCAGATGAGCTTGCCCCAGTTGGCGGGGCACCCTCGCTCTGTTTCTTGGGCTCAATCTCTTCGTCTAGCTCACATACGCACCCTTGGCCCTATCATGGCTCATCTCAAGTGCAGCACAGATCCTGTGGCCGTCGCTGCGCTGGCCGTCTTTGAGATGCTCTTCAAGATCACTGATGCGCAGTACTGGATTGCGGGGAGAGACCACGCGTTTGGCGCTGGTCACTGGGTGGTCTCGGAGATCGAGCACCTGATGCGCAAGCGTGACCTGGCCATGCACGAGAACTCTCGATCGGCCTACTGCTACTGGAAGAGAGTCAATCCCGCAGTGATCGATCAAGCGAAGCAGGATGCGGCTGTGCTGCTGTCTTCATTTGCTTTGGCGCCAGGCAAAACGACGACACCGCAACCAGCACAGGCAAAGCCCTCTGAGGCTGGCACTTCTGTGTTCCTTTGATCAGTGATTCAGGTGGATTTGTGCAAGTAGAGAATTCGAGTGCGCACCTCGACTCAGGTGCGCGTCCAGCGGGCAGCGCTACCCAGCTGGCAGGGGCCTCGCCACAGGATGCGACTGGGGGCTGCATGATGATCAGCGGGACCCTTCATTGTGAAGGATTCGGCTTCATGGCGAGTCAAGGCAGCATTCCCAGCTACAACGAGTCAATCCCTTGTCCTGCTTGTAACACGATCTTGTGGCTGGCCAACGCGAAGAACCAGGCCTCTGCCCCCATGGGAGCCGGCAGCGACATGCCAACCGAACAGATCTGGTTGGAGGCACTCCGGGTCGCTCACCGAGAGAACCCCGGCGGCGTGCACGCTGCTTTGGAGGCGGTCGGTGAGGTCCAGGTCAGAGTGCAGGCTCAAGAACAAACGGCGCTTGTTGTTCGTACCTACAACTCACCGAGCCAGTTCGGCGAGGCTGTGCTTGATGATGCGGCCGTCGACGCTATCGCACTCAACATGAAAGTGAAGATGGCCCGAAACCGGGCAAAAGGGCGGTCTGGCTGGAATGACGAGACCACATGCACTGCTGATTTCCTTTCAACGGAGCTGCGCGAGCACGTCGCAAAAGGAGATCCCCTTGATGTCGCTATCTACGCAATGATGCTGCATCTACGCGGGGAGACCATTTCTGCACCGGCCTGCAGCACTCACTTACCAACTGAAAATGACCCCGCTTGAGTAATCCTCCCATGATCAAACTGACAAAACTGGCCCTCCTCGCAATTATGGTCTTCGGCTCTAGTAGTGCCTCTGCTGTCGAGCTCGTGCTTTCTGCACATGCCGCTGAGATCTCCCAGGATCTGATCAAGGAGACGATTTCATCTCACCTGCCAAAGCAGGTTGTGAAGCTGGATGGCGGCTACAAGATCTACGCTTACCTGGAGACGGCCGACTATCAGCCGGGGGAGCGTCTTTTCAGCTACTCGGTTCAGCTTCACAAGCGTGTTGTAGAAGCCGGTACGGGGAAGGTGTATTGGGTCAGCACAGGCGGCGTCCGCGGGCACGGGGTAGCGGTTTCTGGGGATACGATTCTAGCCAACCTAGGCAATGATCTGGTTGCCGGCGCCGAGTCATTTAAGCTCGATCAGATGTAGTGCAATCGTCGAGGCGTGATTCTCAGCCTTTCGGCCAGTTGGGGCTACAGGATTCCAGAAGCGGCGCCGTCCGAACATAGCCAACGCCCCTGCCACAGCGAGGCCAGGGCGTTTTCTTTTATGCATTTCGGAACGCCGCAGCAATGATCAACTGTTAGCTTTGGCCTCTAAAGCGCGAAGTTTTTCATCAACTTTCTCATTAAGTTCGGAAACTTTAGCTTTGACCTCGGGCGTATAGGTTTGTTGTTGTGTTTCGTAAATTTTTATAGATATACGCCTTGCGTTATCTTCGCTTCCTGCAATCGATACGGCATTAGCAGGATTTTGAATCATTCGCGCTACTACCTCTAGCTCTTCATCTGACCAGTTCAATTCACTCCATTGCTTTTGCACTAGCTCTCTATTCAAGGTCTCATTGGCCCTAAAACTTTCCTCAATGACAGCCTTGGCTTCAAGAGGAGCAATGTGAGGGTAGCTAACAGCATAGACTTTATACAACTGCTCTGTTCCGCTCTGGATGCGTTTCTCGGCCGGAAATAGGCGGTCAATTTTATCTTCACGACTTTCCTTACACCCAGTCAGCGCAAAGGCTGCAATGAAAATACAAAAAAACGAAGTAACCGAACGCATGATACTCTCACCTCATGATTGAATATTGAAATCATCGGAATAGAATCCAGGGAGTCATTATGCCATTATCTCGTTTAAACAAACAATGATTGCTGGCAACGGTCTGGTTTAGAACCAACTGATTGTGCAATTGAATTATTTGCTGCAAAGCTGCAGCGTAGCGATCGAACTCTCCCCCCGCTTATGTGGGAAACCGCTCATCGACGGTGGCTCCGTTGAGGGGGCTCCGATTCAGTGCGGCTCAGGCCGGTTTGGCCTGCGCTGAATTATGCCTCCGTTCAGCCTCCCCAATATTTCAGTGTCACAACAAGGCGCCAAGAGATACTATCTACGTACGTGTACGCGTTCTGTATCCCTAACGCAAAGTGATGCTGTCTGCGCTGGAGCCTGAAATGACTGCTAAACGTCAATTGCTTTTGTCACTGTCAGGGGCAGTAGCGCTGCCCCTGGTCTCAGCTGACTCGTTCAGTTTCAATCTCGTGCCAGCCCCTCCCGCAAGCCAACTGCCAACGTACCTGGTTGCATCGGCGGCTGGCCTTGCCCTCCTTGGTGCCTGGTACTGGTTCAATCGGTCTCGAACCACGGCACAAGCGGCTGAGTTGCGGATCGAGCGCCAACTGCAGGCTCTTGAGAAGCTGGCGACCCAGGTCGGAAGGGCGGAGCAAGTACTCTCCTTGAAGTGTGAGTTCATGACGCACCAGATGCGGACCGAACTCAAAGACGCCCTGTACGCCATCACCACTGACACCATCCGCAACATGGGCGGGTTACGCCGCAAGGAGCCCATGTCAGACAAGCAGTTCAGCAAATTAATGGCCAAGTCTGACGAGTTCTTCAGCAGCCTGGAGAGAGCGCAGGCGAGCGAGGTCACACTCAACCTGGATGATGACGTGCCGCTGCTTATGCCGGAGCGGGGTAACCCACTTCCGAAGCCAGTTCCTCAACGGCGCCCTGCGGAGCCCATGATACTCCAGGCCCCTGCACCTTCGTCTCCCGCGAGTATCCCTATGCCGGTGAAGCCTAGGCCCAAGGGCGCCAACGCTGATGCTGGAGATTCTGATGGGGTTCCGGCGCTGGGGCTTAACTCAGCTCTGGTTCTGGGCGGTGGTTTGCTTTCCGGCAGTGGACTACTCCTCGACCGAGATGATGGTCCGGACCCAGATCAGTCCGATTTCGCGACGGACTGAAGTCCTATGGATATCCCAAGCCTGCAGCCTGCCACCTCCACCTCTACAACTAGGCGCATTTCGGACACTGAGATGCAGGGCATTACTCGTGACAATCGACCGTCCAAACCTTCGGACGCGGGCTGGCGTGTGCGGTTGATGAAGGCTGGAAAGTTTGTCGCCGATCGCCATTTTCGCGACTTGGCCTACCACGGTCGTTCCCGGGCAAAACACGCAGCGCAATGCTACCGCGACGACATGGCCAGGGAGCACGATATCCAACTCCCCCCGACCGTGCAGAGTGAGCTTGCACGCCAACGCCATTCGGCGGGCCTGACACAGAAAGCTATAGCCATGATGCTATCCGTCTCGCCCGGGCTGATATCGAAGTGGGAGAAGGGGGCCGAAATGCCAGCTGCAGCTCGATCACTCTATCGCGCTGCTGTTGAGGGCCAATTGCCCGCGTGTGAACCGACCCTCACCGGCGCAGATGTCAGGCGCATCAGAGTCGAGGTTCTAGGTTGGTCTCAGGCACAGCTAGCCAATGCCCTGGGCTGGGCCTATGCCGCTGTGGGCTATTGGGAGAGAGGGCAGCGGCCTGTACCAGGATGGGTCAAGGTGTACGTGAACGCAGTCAGCAAGGGGTGGGTCAGTGGAGAGCAGTGAGCGTTTAGATGGCAATGACCCTGTAGGGGACGCAGTTGCTCAGTGGAGGCAAGTCATGCCGTTGCATCACAGCCTGCCGATCGTATTTTCAGATGGCACTGAGCTTGCCCGCTTTGCAGTGGATTGTGGGGTTTGGGGAGCAATGGAACCAAAAACCAACGTAAGCCCTACCAACGCTTTTCGGTGTCTTCTTCCCAGGCGCCCATCTCGACAAAACAGTTGCGCATGTCGGCCTCCTGGCTGATCTCGGTCAGCAGGTCATGCACGCTCTTGTCCAGCTCATCGTCGCTCCGATACGGAATGGTCAACTCATAGTGGCCGGCATCCAGCCGCTTCATGCCATAGGGCTCCAGGCAGTAGCGCTCAATGTTCTCCGTGGCCCGCTTCCGGCCGCGCACGAACTTGCTGTTATTCACCACCGCGAGGCGCAGGGTGACGGTGGCCACCCGCTCGGCGGCGGGCGGCTCTGCCGGCGACGCGGCCGAAGGCTGCTGGTCGCGTGACCTGGCGCTCTTCTGGTACGCGCCGATCTCGACACCACGGTGGCGCAGGTAGCTGTACAGCGTGCTCTTGGAGATGTGCAGCTTCTCGCCGATCGCGCTGACGCTCAGGCGACCTTCGCGGTAGAGGGTTTCGGCCGCCATGGCGGTGGCCTCAGCCTTGGCTGGCAGGCCCTTGGGACGGCCACCGATCCGGCCACGCGCCCGTGCGGCCGACAGACCCGCCTGAGTCCGCTCGCGGATCAGCTCGCGCTCGAACTCCGCCAGCGAGGCGAACAGGTTGAACACCAGGCGGCCTTGGGCGTGGGTGGTGTCGATGGGGTCATTCAGGCTCTGTAAGCCGACCTTGCGCTCTGCCAGCTCGCCGACCAACTCGACCAGGTGCTTGAGGGAACGCCCAAGGCGATCCAGCTTCCAGATCACCACGGCATCACCCGGCCGCACGTTGGCCAGCAGTTTGTCCAACTCCGGCCGGGCGCTTTTCGCGCCGCTGGCGATGTCTTGGTAGATGCGTTCGCACCCGGCCTGTTTCAGGGCATCGACTTGTAGGTCGGCTTTCTGATCCCGAGTGCTCACTCGCGCATAACCGATCTTCATCAAAAGTACTGTTTACTCGACTACGTTAGTAATAGTTGAACTTTGATTAAGCGTACCAGTTATTTGAACCGTAGCGCGGGGAGCTTAACGAACCGAGCTGTCGTTTTCAGAAGACGGCTGCACTGAACGTCAGAAGCCGACTGCACTATAGCAGCGGAGGGGTTGGATCCATCAGGCAACGACGGGCTGCTGCCGGCCATCAGCGGACGCAGGGAGGACTTTCCGCAACCGGCCGTTCGATGCGGCACCGATGGCCTTCGCGCAGGGGTAGTGAATCCGCCAGGATTGACTTGCGCTGCCCTACCTCTCACTAGTGAGGGGCGGCAGCGCATCAAGCGGTGAGCGCACTCCGGCACCGCCAACTTTCAGCACATGCGTGTAAATCATCGTCGTAGAGACGTCGGAATGGCCGAGCAGATCCTGCACGGTTCGAATGTCGTAACCGCTGCGGAGCAAGGCCGTCGCGAACGAGTGGCGGAGGGTGTGCGGTGTGGCGGGCTTCGTGATGCCTGCTTGTTCTACGGCACGTTTGAAGGCGCGCTGAAAGGTCTGGTCATACATGTGATGGCGACGCACGACACCGCTCCGTGGATCGGTCGAATGCGTGTGCTGCGCAAAAACCCAGAACCACGGCCAGGAATGCCCGGCGCGCGGATACTTCCGCTCAAGGGCGTCGGGAAGCGCAACGCCGCTGCGGCCCTCGGCCTGGTCCTTCAGCCACCATGCCCGTGCACGCGACAGCTGCTCGCGCAGGCTGGGTGCCAAGCTCTCGGGTAACATCAAGGCCCGATCCTTGGAGCCCTTGCCCTCCCGCACGATGATCGTGCCGTGATCGAAATCCAGATCCTTGACCCGCAGTTGCAAACCCTCACTGATCCGCATGCCCGTTCCATACAGAAGCTGGGCGAACAAACGATGCTCGCCTTCCAGAAAACCGAGGATGCGAACCACTTCATCCGGGGTCAGCACCACCGGCAAGCGCCGCGACGGCCGAGGTCTTCCGATCTCCTGAAGCCAGGGCAGATCCGTGCACAGCACCTTGCCGTAGAAGAACAGCAAGGCCGCCAATGCCTGACGATGCGTGGAGACCGAAACCTTGCGCTCGTTCGCCAGCCAGGACAGAAATGCCTCGACTTCGCTGCTGCCCAAGGTTGCCGGGTGACGCACACCGTGGAAACGGATGAAGGCACGAACCCAGTGGACATAAGCCTGTTCGGTTCGTAAGCTGTAATGCAAGTAGCGTATGCGCTCACGCAACTGGTCCAGAACCTTGACCGAACGCAGCGGTGGTAACGGCGCAGTGGCGGTTTTCATGGCTTGTTATGACTGTTTTTTTGTACAGTCTATGCCTCGGGCATCCAAGCAGCAAGCGCGTTACGCCGTGGGTCGATGTTTGATGTTATGGAGCAGCAACGATGTTACGCAGCAGGGTGACGGTGTTCGGCATTCTGAATCTCACCGAGGACTCCTTCTTCGATGAGAGCCGGCGGCTAGACCCCGCCGGCGCTGTCACCGCGGCGATCGAAATGCTGCGAGTCGGATCAGACGTCGTGGATGTCGGACCGGCCGCCAGCCATCCGGACGCGAGGCCTGTATCGCCGGCCGATGAGATCAGACGTATTGCGCCGCTCTTAGACGCCCTGTCCGATCAGATGCACCGTGTTTCAATCGACAGCTTCCAACCGGAAACCCAGCGCTATGCGCTCAAGCGCGGCGTGGGCTACCTGAACGATATCCAAGGATTTCCTGACCCTGCGCTCTATCCCGATATTGCTGAGGCGGACTGCAGGCTGGTGGTTATGCACTCAGCGCAGCGGGATGGCATCGCCACCCGCACCGGTCACCTTCGACCCGAAGACGCGCTCGACGAGATTGTGCGGTTCTTCGAGGCGCGGGTTTCCGCCTTGCGACGGAGCGGGGTCGCTGCCGACCGGCTCATCCTCGATCCGGGGATGGGATTTTTCTTGAGCCCCGCACCGGAAACATCGCTGCACGTGCTGTCGAACCTTCAAAAGCTGAAGTCGGCGTTGGGGCTTCCGCTATTGGTCTCGGTGTCGCGGAAATCCTTCTTGGGCGCCACCGTTGGCCTTCCTGTAAAGGATCTGGGTCCAGCGAGCCTTGCGGCGGAACTTCACGCGATCGGCAATGGCGCTGACTACGTCCGCACCCACGCGCCTGGAGATCTGCGAAGCGCAATCACCTTCTCGGAAACCCTCGCGAAATTTCGCAGTCGCGACGCCAGAGACCGAGGGTTAGATCATGCCTAGCATTCACCTTCCGGCCGCCCGCTAGCGGACCCTGGTCAGGTTCCGCGAAGGTGGGCGCAGACATGCTGGGCTCGTCAGGATCAAACTGCACTATGAGGCGGCGGTTCATACCGCGCCAGGGGAGCGAATGGACAGCGAGGAGCCTCCGAACGTTCGGGTCGCCTGCTCGGGTGATATCGACGAGGTTGTGCGGCTGATGCACGACGCTGCGGCGTGGATGTCCGCCAAGGGAACGCCCGCCTGGGACGTCGCGCGGATCGACCGGACATTCGCGGAGACCTTCGTCCTGAGATCCGAGCTCCTAGTCGCGAGTTGCAGCGACGGCATCGTCGGCTGTTGCACCTTGTCGGCCGAGGATCCCGAGTTCTGGCCCGACGCCCTCAAGGGGGAGGCCGCATATCTGCACAAGCTCGCGGTGCGACGGACACATGCGGGCCGGGGTGTCAGCTCCGCGCTGATCGAGGCTTGCCGCCATGCCGCGCGAACGCAGGGGTGCGCCAAGCTGCGGCTCGACTGCCACCCGAACCTGCGTGGCCTATACGAGCGGCTCGGATTCACCCACGTCGACACTTTCAATCCCGGCTGGGATCCAACCTTCATCGCAGAACGCCTAGAACTCGAAATCTAACGTCCGTTCGGGCATCGAGGTCCATGTCGGGGTGGGACGGGCCCGTGGCTTCAAGATCACTTGCAGTCCGACCGCGATGTCTTGGTTGCGCGAGAGGTTGTCGATATCCTCCACTTCCATCATCAACCCTGGATAATGCCGCCGCCGTCATCGCCGCCGACGCCCGTGCCGGGCTTTTCGGGCCTGTCAGGCTTGCTCGGCCTTCAGCCTGCCTGGGCGAGATCTCCGGCGGACGGATTAACGGCGGAGCTTCGCCGCCTTTCGTGCGTGTGAAGGCCGAAGATAGTTCTCTCAAAAACATCCGTTTATGAGAGATACCAAATGTCATTTTCAGAAGACGACTGCACCAGTTGATTGGGCGTAATGGCTGTTGTGCAGCCAGCTCCTGACAGTTCAATATCAGAAGTGATCTGCACCAATCTCGACTATGCTCAATACTCGTGTGGGCTCTGTTGCAAAAATCGTGAAGCTTGAGCATGCTTGGCGGAGATTGGACGGACGGAACGATGACGGATTTCAAGTGGCGCCATTTCCAGGGTGATGTGATCCTGTGGGCGGTGCGCTGGTATTGTCGCTATCCGATCAGCTATCGCGACCTTGAGGAAATGCTGGCGGAACGCGGCATTTCGGTCGACCATACGACGATCTATCGCTGGGTCCAGTGCTACGCCCCGGAGATGGAGAAGCGGCTGCGCTGGTTCTGGCGGCGTGGCTTTGATCCGAGCTGGCGCCTGGATGAAACCTACGTCAAGGTGCGGGGCAAGTGGACCTACCTGTACCGGGCAGTCGACAAGCGGGGCGACACGATCGATTTCTACCTGTCGCCGACCCGCAGCGCCAAGGCAGCGAAGCGGTTCCTGGGCAAGGCCCTGCGAGGCCTGAAGCACTGGGAAAAGCCTGCCACGCTCAATACCGACAAAGCGCCGAGCTATGGTGCAGCGATCACCGAATTGAAGCGCGAAGGAAAGCTGGACCGGGAGACGGCCCACCGGCAGGTGAAGTATCTCAATAACGTGATCGAGGCCGATCACGGAAAGCTCAAGATACTGATCAAGCCGGTGCGCGGTTTCAAATCGATCCCCACGGCCTATGCCACGATCAAGGGATTCGAAGTCATGCGAGCCCTGCGCAAAGGACAGGCTCGCCCCTGGTGCCTGCAGCCCGGCATCAGGGGCGAGGTGCGCCTTGTGGAGAGAGCTTTTGGCATTGGGCCCTCGGCGCTGACGGAGGCCATGGGCATGCTCAACCACCATTTCGCAGCAGCCGCCTGATCGGCGCAGAGCGACAGCCTACCTCTGACTGCCGCCAATCTTTGCAACAGAGCCTCCGTCGCCATGCTCACCTCGCTTTGGTGCACACGAGTATTGAGCATAGTCGAGATTGGTGCAGATCACTTCTGATATTGAACTGTCAGGAGCTGGCTGCACAACAGCCATTACGCCCAATCAACTGGTGCAGTCGTCTTCTGAAAATGACACCAGTAGCTCGTCTGGAATAGGTGTACCAAAAACGACCGTTTACGGGACGGATGCGCTCGTCAATTTCAGGTGCTGAAAGCGACCGAAAACGAACCACAGGATATTTTTTCTTCCTCAACATTCCCTACAGCAGCTCAGCACCTGAGCTGATTGGAGGAATGACCATGAAGCAGAGTTTCCACCTACATTTTGATCGGGACTTGAGCAAGGCCGGTTCGGCGATCCTCAGGGAGGCAGTCCGGCGCGGCCTCCTCAGCCAACACGAGGCAATGATCCACGACCAGCAGTGGGCCCAGTTTAGTATTTACGCCAAGGAGTCTCATGAGGTGGACATCCTGGAGCTCGTCAATAAAAAACTGGTGCGGCAATACGGCGAAGAACTCTGTATCCAGGTGTACCACGGGAATCTCTCGCAGCAAGGCGCGGCGAACTTGCTTGAGACCGTGTATTCAGTAATGGCCCTTGCAACCGATGGTGGCTGGAAAGTCGCGACAGCTGACGTTGGCGACCGTATTGGCTTTCCTAACCATGCACGGATTACCGTCCCGCGCAGCCTTGATCAAGCGAGGTTCGAGGCAGCTGTAGAAGACGTTCAAACTCGCCTCTCTGAGCACCTGGCGGTGGTGATTATGTTAGTGCGGTATCTGGGCATTTCGCTGCGTGAAGCGTTTTTCTTCGATGCCCGAATAGCTCTGAATGACGCCAAAGCAGACGGATATCATTCGGTAAGTAACGGCAGCGAAGATCCATACGATCACCGCAAAATTAATATCTCAGGGGGCAAGCAGATCGCCGTTTTGGAAACGGCCTCGGCAGTTCAAGGTGTGCGGCACTGTCACCATCCAAGACAAGAAGCATGGCGGATATGGCGGCAAAACAGCCTACCTGCAGCTAAGGAGCTTTTGCTTGCTCATGGGTTAAATTTTGATGATTGCCGCTCAGCGTATGCCTGCGAGCTCTACGAACAATGGGCCGATCATAAAGCTCCGATTCTTGGGGGAAACGCTCCCCACGACGAGGATCTAGAGGCGCGGGATCACGTCGCCTACGAGCTCGGAAATTTACGTATCTGGGAAACTGATGCATACGTCGGTGCCCGAGCCACCCTACTGAAGGAAGCAGCCGGTACCAGCCGCTAAGGCACTACGCAGCAGATTTGGGATTAGATCAGACGCCCTTAAACTTGGCTTACCTCGAGTCAAAGGAGTCAGGGCGTGGATCGTTTTGAATTGTTGGTATATGCGGTACTTGCGGTCATCAGTGCGCTCACCATCACAGGTGCTGTTGGCTACATGGTCGCAGCGTATCTGGACAAGAAGCGTGGCGACGATTGAGTCTTCAGCGGTATGACCAGATACCTGTAACAAACTGTCCGCTGCCTTTTCATCGGCAGCGGGCGCCTACCCGAATCCACCTGCAAGGCATCACTACTGCGATACGCAATATTTGCCACCCAAGTCCATGAGATCAGCGATGACCTTGGCTGGGTAGTCAGTTGCCGCGTCAATGCGAAAATGACCGGAGCGCCGAAGCGCTTAGATCAACGGCATGCTCGCTTCTCGATGTGGCGAATTAGCTTGCCCGGTACGCCATAACCCGTGCGCCGACTCGCAGGCAACATCTGATCTTGGGTTTTCCTAAAACTACCGGAGAGTGTCTAGCGACCTCATCTATCCGGAGCACCACCATGGAATTTCGCCACCTCGGTAACGGGCAGTACTTCCCACCCATTGCACCAAACGGTCGGGTTTACGCCGTACCTCTTGGGCAGGAAACCCAGGTAGAAATTTTCTGCCTGACACCAGTAGGCATCATGGGCGCGGGCGTCCAATCGCACTGGTCAGAAATCGTTGGTTTTTACTACGACGACGAATCATGGGAGATCATCCCGCGCAATTACTCGGGACGAGGAATGCGCTTCCGCAGAGGCCTCTCCTGCATCATGGTGATCGCCGGCAGCGAGGCTCTCACGACCCACATCCAGGGCTACCCCATCCCCATCTGCGTAATGAACCGCATTGCATTCGAACAGCAGCGATGCAGTGAAGGGTAGCGCATCACCGCCGCCATCCGCTGCGCGACACAGGTACCAGCTAGACCGGCACCTACCAATGTTTATTTTATGAAAGTGAAGCCTCTCACTGCTAATACAGATCGCAGTTGGCCAGCAGCCTTGGACGTACGCATCACTGCTAAGGAAACTCTGAAAAAGACTTCCTGATTTGGCAAAATCCGCCGACTTCACCCGCAGAGCTTTCCGATGAAGCAGATGACCTTCGCCGACGCCGAGTACGCCGGCAAGCGCAAGCAGACCCGCAAGGAACTGTTCCTGATCGAAATGGAACAGGTGGTGCCGTGGCAGGGCCTGATCGCCCTGATCGAGCCGCACTACCCGAAGGGTGAAGGCGGTCGTCCCGCCTATCCGCTGATGGCGATGCTGCGCGTGCATCTGTTGCAGAACTGGTTCGGCTACAGCGACCCGGCGATGGAGGAAGCGCTGTACGAGACGACCATCCTGCGCCAGTTCGCCGGGCTGAGCCTGGAGCGTATCCCCGACGAAACCACCATCCTCAACTTCCGTCGCCTGCTGGAGCGCCACGAGCTGGCGGCCGGGATTCTGGCGGTGATCAATGGCTACCTGGGCGACCGTGGCCTGTCGCTGCGCCAGGGCACCATCGTCGACGCCACGCTGATCCATGCGCCGAGCTCGACCAAGAACAAGGACGGCAAGCGCGATCCCGAGATGCACCAGACCAAGAAGGGCAACCAGTACTGTGTGTCACGAACACAGGTCGTATGACCTGTGATGCTGTACCGAAGATGGAAGTAGGCCTTCCGAAGTCGGCTTGCAGGAGCAGGCTTCAAACCACCCGGTGCTGCTGCATCCAAAAGGTGCGGTGGTGAGCAACCGAGGAAAAGTCATCCCATGATGATGGCAGGTGAGTATGGAGAAGATGAGCGAAAGCAAACCGTCCGATGACGCATCGTTATTCCCTAAAGTGCTGTCGAAACTGAGGTTGAGTACTGGCTTCAGGACGAGTTGGGGCGTTACCTGCTTACGGCCCCAGTGGCAGCCGGTGTAAAGGCGGCATGATCTCCATACAGGCTTGGGTACGGAACGTGAGAACCTTGTTCCAGATGCAAAGGAAAATGACAAATGGCTAAAACCATGAGGAAGAATACCAATGCTGGAATGAGGGGCGGAGCCTCCTGTAGTAGTGATGAAGCCTTTGTAATGAAGGCGGAGCGAAGGGGAGGCGTTATCCTGTCAACGAACGCTGTCAACCTCAGGGGATGAGTGGCGTGAGTTCGAACAAACCTTACAACATAGCGAAGCGCGTGATATGGGAGGCCTATCAGCAGGTCAGAACCAACCGGGGAGCTGCTGGAATCGACGATGAGACCATTGCCGATTTTGAGCGGAACCTGCCGAAGAATCTTTACAAGCTATGGAATCGAATGTCGTCGGGGTCTTATTTCCCGCCGCCGGTCAAGGTTGTTGAGATACCGAAGGCATCGGGGGGTATACGCAGGCTGGGAGTGCCTACGGTCAGCGACCGTATCGCACAAACTGTAGTCAAACTCCTCATCGAGCCGAAGCTGGATGCGCTTTTCCATCCGGACTCATATGGATACCGACCAGGGCGTTCAGCCAAACAGGCCATAGCGATCACACGCGAGCGCTGCTGGCGATACGACTGGGTGGTGGAGTTTGATATCAAGGCGGCTTTTGATCACATTGATCATGAACTGCTGATGAAAGCGGTGCGAACCCATATCAAAGAGGACTGGATACTGCTGTACATCGAACGATGGCTGGTTGCTCCGTTCGAGGCAGCAGATGGCGTTCGCATTCAACGCGAACGTGGCACCCCGCAAGGCGGCGTGATCAGTCCCATGCTGATGAATCTGTTCATGCATTACACCTTTGACGCTTGGATGCAACGAAACAGCGCAAACTGTCCTTTTGCCCGGTACGCCGATGATGCGGTAGTGCATTGTCGTAGCGAGAGGCAGGCAGAACACGTGATGCGTTCAATCGCTTCACGTCTAGCAGTTTGTGGTCTCACGATGCATCCCGAGAAATCGAAAATCGTGTACTGCAAGGACAGCAATCGACGCGCGGAGTATCCGCATGTGAGCTTTACCTTCCTTGGTTTCACTTTTAGACCCAGGAAGGCAATCGGCCAACAGAACAACCTTTTCACCAGCTTCCTGCCGGGAGTCAGTGCGCAAGCGTTGAAGCGGATGCGGCGAGCAGTGCGCGAGTGGCGGGTCAACCGCCAAACTCACGTGACGCTGGCTGCTGTGGCTCGGCTTTACAACCCAGTGATACAAGGTTGGTGGCAGTACTATGGCGCGTTCTATCGGACGGCCATGCTTGGCATCTCTCGACATATCGATAGCGCACTCAAGCGTTGGGCCGGTCGTAAGTACAAAATACTTCACGGGCGCAAGCGGCGCATATCTCAATGGTTGGACACGGTGCAGACGGCTGCCCCTCGACTGTTTTATCACTGGCAAGTAACCGAGCAACAGGTTGGATAACGGGAGCCGTATGACGCGAGAGTGTCACGTACGGTTCTGCGAGCGGCTACGGGGGCAGTTCCTGTGGCCGACTCACCACTTCGGCATGAAGGCGCACATCGGCGCCGACAGCGAATCCGGCCTGGTACACAGCGTGGTGGGCACGGCGGCCAACGTGGCCGATGTCACCCAGGTGGACAAGCTGCTGCACGGCGAAGAGAACCTGGTCAGCGGCGATGCCGGCTATACCGGCGTCGAGAAGCGTGCCGAGCATGCAGGCCGCTCGGTCATCTGGCAGATTGCGGCGCGGCGCAGCACTTACCAGCAACTGAGCAAGCGCAGCCCGCTGTACAAGGCCAAGCGCAAAATCGAGAAGGCCAAGGCGCAGGTACGTGCCAAGGTCGAACATCCATTCCGGGTGATCAAGCGCCAGTTTGGTTACACCAAGGTGCGCTTCCGTGGCCTGGCCAAGAACACCGCACAACTGATTACGCTGTTTGCGCTGTCGAATCTGTGGATGGCGCGGCGGCATTTACTCGCGAACACAGGAGAGGTGCGCCTGTAACACGGCGAATAGCCGCTACGGGGTACGCGTAGCGGCTAAAAACCCTACATAAGACGACGATCTGAGCGCTTTTTGATCGATGGATCGCTTCAAAAAACAGCGAGGTCTGTAGTCGGCCAGAAATACGTGGCTACTTCAGACCATCCCTAGAAGCCTTAGTACCCTAGAACTTCTGTAGCCCACAACGACCTCCGACGCTACCGACCATGAATCTCGGAAACGCGCATATACCTATGCGTGTGGCAAATGCCCCTGCTCGCTATATAGCCAGCCGATACCCGTCTTTTACCCTTTTTAGCAGTAGTGCCGGAGGACGCTGCCCCACGCTTCAGAACCTGGGACTCAAAACCTATGGCAAAGCACGTTAGCAACTTTGACGACGTCGGCGACGATGACAAGATTCTTCGTTTGCGCGATGTCGAAGCAATCGTCGGCCTAAAACGTTCAACGATCTATCGGAAAATATCGGAAGGCCTTTTCCCGCGACAGCGCCTTTTGTGCGGCTCCAGCGTCGGTTGGCGTAACAGCGAAGTCCAGGCTTGGATTCGGCAAAGGGAGGCGCTGTAATGCAGCGCCGAACACCTCAACAACCGGGCTGGACGATAGAACTCACAGCAGCGGTCGATATTCCAGCGGAAAAAATCCAGTGGATTTGGCCAGGCTGGCTGCCAAAGGCAAAGTTATCCATTCTTGCCGGCGCAGGTGGATGCGGCAAAACCACGCTGGCAATCTCGCTGGCCGCCACGCTCAGCAGAGGTGGTGACTGGCCAGACGGCAGCAAATGTGAGGCAGCAGGCAACATCGTAATCTGGAGCGGCGAGGATGGTATCGCTGATACGATCATTCCCCGCCTTACGGCTGCAGATGCAGACCTAACCCGCGTGCACGTTATCGAGGGGCTCAGAGATCAACGTGGGAACAGACGACAGTTTGATCCTGCAGCCAACTTTTCCCTTTTGGATGAAGCAGCCGCAAGGATTGACGGCGTTTCATTGCTGATTTTCGACCCACTGATCAATCTCATTCGTGGGGATATGCACCGGGCAAACGAAGTTCGGCAGGGGCTACAAATGGTAGTGGATTTCGCAGAGCAGCATTGTTGCGCTGTCCTCGGTATATCTCACCTGAGCAAAGGTACATCCCAGTCATCCGTAGCTGATCGCGTAATCGGCAGCCAGGCATTCTCTTAAGGAATATAATATATGAGAACGAGAATGGTGGTATTTGCGAATGTACAAAGCTCGCCCTTACATCGAGAACGTTTCACCGGCTTCCTTCGACGTCTGGCTCAGCCGGCTTTTCGAGGGAAGTGAGATGACTGCAAGGAAAATTCGCCCTAGTAGCTTCAGCGTGACGGGCTACGTCCCTACCTCCAAAGGCCCCAAGGTTCAGGGCGCAGAGTCCACCCTGGAGCAGGACTTCATCACGCTGCTCGAGTTTGACCTGCGTGTTGGCAACTACATCGTCCAGCCATTCAAGATCCGCTGGCGGGACTCCGATGGAAAGCAGCGACGGTTTACCCCCGACGTTGCCGTGCGATACACCTCGCACGCACGTGAACTCGATCCTTCCTTACGAACGACCATTTTTGAGGTGAAGTCGCGGAAGTTCTTAAAGGAGCGATGGGCAGTGGAGAAGCCTCGCCTGCGTGCTGGCATCTCCTGGGCAAAGGAATACGGCTGCAGATTCGCGATCGTGACGGAAACGGAAATTCGGACTCCCTATCTGACTAATGCTCGGTTCCTGATGAACTACCGATCGATTACGGGCGATCCCATCGTTCGTCGAGCAAGGGAACAACACCTTGCGGAGACGCTTGTGAGATTGGGGCCGACGACTCCACGCGATCTTATCCTCGCGATATCGACCAATCGGGACCGTCAGGCTGAATACATCCCTTATCTGTGGGGCTTGATTATCCAGACCCTCATCGGGGTCGATCTCAATTCGGTTCTTACCATGGCCTCGCCGATCTGGCCAACGGACGGTACCCGCTGGATGTCGGAGCGTTTCGTATGATTCCCACCACCGTGCACGTTGGGGCAGGGGCGATTGTTACCTGCGAAGGACGAACCTTTTGTATCAAGCGCTTTATTTCGCTGGATGAGGTCCTGGCGAGAGATGTTGTTGCCGGCGTGGACCGCAAGCTCCGCTTGAGTGACATCACTTCGAGCTACGGCAAGGCAGTCGACGACGAGGGAACGAGTCGCGACCTGACATCAATCTCCGAGGATGATTGGGATCTTGCCGTAGAGCGATACAAGGCAATGAGGCCCTTGATTCACAATCGAGATCGCACTGCCCGCTTGGTGGGAGAGGTTGCGGACGAGCTCCTGGTCACTGTTTCGACCGTTTACAGATGGCTTGAGCGGGTTGAGCGTTTCGGAACGGTTAGTTGTTTGCTGCGCAAGCGAAGGTCGGACGCGGGAGGCAAACGCCTCGATCAAAGAGTTGAGGAAATTATCAAGGAAGTAATTCTTAACGAGTATTTGACGGATCTTAAGAAGAGCCCGACAGCAACACTCAGGGAGATACGAAGGCGTTGCAAGAATCTAAGTTTGCCGCTGCCTAGTAAAGTTGCGCTGTTGTCTAGGATTTCGGAAATACTTCCAGAAGAGCGCGCACGCAAAAGAGAGGGGCGAAATGCTGCGCTCGCTCTTAGAGCCAAAAAAGGTTCACTGCCGAATGTTGATACCCTCTATTCAAAATGGCAGATCGACCATACGCCTGTTGACCTTATGTTGGTCGATGAGCGCGATCGTATTCCAATCGGTAGGCCTTGGATTACCCTGGCGATGGACGTGTTTTCGCGGATGGTGGTGGGATGGTACATATCGTTCGACCCTCCTGGCTCCTTGTCGACAGGCCTCTGTATTGCGAGTGCTATCCTCCCCAAGGATCTTTTACTCTCGCAACTAAATGTAGATTTTCCGTGGCCCTGTCAGGGTAAACCTGGCGTCATAATGGCGGACAACGCGAAAGAATTTCACGGAACCATGCTCCAAGATGCCAGCCAAGAGCATGGGTTTCAGATGCAATTTAGGAAGCGCAGGACGCCAAACTATGGCGGTCACATTGAAAGTAGGCGGTTGCAGGAGCTGAGTGCAACACGGTCATTGAATTGAAACTGGAGCATCATGCCGCATAGCCATGGCCTTCTGCATCACCTCGCCCATAACTGGCTCTTCGCATTTAAGGGTGTAGCTGATTTCTAAACCCTCCTGACTTCAGCAAGCACCTGGCTATGTAATTGGTTAAATTTCTAAAGCCCAAGGCGGTACCTCGTAAGTGCTCAAGTCGCCCGTTGATAGCTTCTGTTGGACCGTTGCTGGTTCCTGGCCGGTCGAAGTAGGCAAGGATGCTCTCAGCGTATTTTTTCAGCGTTTCCCCCAAGCCTTTCACCTCGATGAGCGCTTTGGGCAAGTCGCTGGCTGTAATGATATTTATGACCTCTTCCATGAGTTTTTTACCACGTTTTCGATCCGGCTCGTTGTAGGCGCTGACCACCCGTTGGTACATGCTCCAGGTGCAATCCACTTCGAGGTGGTGCTCATCTGCAAACAGCTGGAACAGTTGCTTTTTGTTGGCGTCAGACAGGTAGCTGATCCGAGTCAGTAGCGTTCGACGGCTTTTGTAGAGCGGGTCATTTTTACGCCCTCTGCGGCCCAGGATGTCGTGTTGCACACGCCGGCGGCATTCATCCAGCATGTTGCTTGCCCAGCGCACGACATGGAAAGGATCCAGCACGGTTTGGGCTTGAGGCAGGGCTTCTTGCGCTGCAGATTTAAACCCCGTAAAACCGTCCATGGCAATGCTTTCGATCTGGTCACGCCACGATTTGGGGCGACTCTGTAGCCATTGCTTAAAGGCTTGTTTGGAGCGGCCTTCCAGCACATCGAGCAAGCGGGCCGGCCCGTTTTTGTTACGCACGGGCGTAAGGTCAACCACGATGGTGACGTACTTGTCACCACAGCGTGTATGTCGCCAAACATGCTCATCCACGCCCAGCACGGTCACACCGTCAAAACGTGTCGAGTCATTAAAAAGCAGGCGCCGTCCTTCGTTGATAATGGCATTATTAGCGGTGTGCCATGCAACATCAAGCTGGCTCGCAACACGAGATACCGACAGATGATCCAGCACGATGGCAGCTAATGCCCAGCGTATCGCCCCATATGAAAGCTTTGAACGTGGAGGTGCTGCACTGTTTGTATCTTCATGCCAGAAACAGCCGCAAGCACAACGCCAGCGACGGATACGCAGCAGCAATCTGGTTGGTCGTTGTCCGTAAGGTGTGTGAGCAAGATGCCTATCGACAGTACCGCGTGAAACACCAGCAGCCCCGCACTTGGGGCATGGCTCGGGTGCTTTGGTTAAACGACATTCGATGACGGCGCGCTCTGCACAAAGATGTTGTCCAGTGGCAGTCAGGCCGAGGTTATTCAGTTGGCAAAAGCTGGAAAGATCAGGGCTAGAAAAGGTAAGATTGTTCACGTCGGGGGCTTAGTTTTTGTTGGTGTGAGAGCTTACATTTTCTAAGATCCTCGACTCCTTTTCCAGCCGGTCAGATTTTTTCTACACCCTTAAATGCGAAGAGCCAATGGGGCTCTTCGCATTTAAGGGTGTAGCTGATTTCTAAACCCTCCTGACTTCAGCAAGCACCTGGCTATGTAATTGGTTAAATTTCTAAAGCCCAAGGCGGTACCTCGTAAGTGCTCAAGTCGCCCGTTGATAGCTTCTGTTGGACCGTTGCTGGTTCCTGGCCGGTCGAAGTAGGCAAGGATGCTCTCAGCGTATTTTTTCAGCGTTTCCCCCAAGCCTTTCACCTCGATGAGCGCTTTGGGCAAGTCGCTGGCTGTAATGATATTTATGACCTCTTCCATGAGTTTTTTACCACGTTTTCGATCCGGCTCGTTGTAGGCGCTGACCACCCGTTGGTACATGCTCCAGGTGCAATCCACTTCGAGGTGGTGCTCATCTGCAAACAGCTGGAACAGTTGCTTTTTGTTGGCGTCAGACAGGTAGCTGATCCGAGTCAGTAGCGTTCGACGGCTTTTGTAGAGCGGGTCATTTTTACGCCCTCTGCGGCCCAGGATGTCGTGTTGCACACGCCGGCGGCATTCATCCAGCATGTTGCTTGCCCAGCGCACGACATGGAAAGGATCCAGCACGGTTTGGGCTTGAGGCAGGGCTTCTTGCGCTGCAGATTTAAACCCCGTAAAACCGTCCATGGCAATGCTTTCGATCTGGTCACGCCACGATTTGGGGCGACTCTGTAGCCATTGCTTAAAGGCTTGTTTGGAGCGGCCTTCCAGCACATCGAGCAAGCGGGCCGGCCCGTTTTTGTTACGCACGGGCGTAAGGTCAACCACGATGGTGACGTACTTGTCACCACAGCGTGTATGTCGCCAAACATGCTCATCCACGCCCAGCACGGTCACACCGTCAAAACGTGTCGAGTCATTAAAAAGCAGGCGCCGTCCTTCGTTGATAATGGCATTATTAGCGGTGTGCCATGCAACATCAAGCTGGCTCGCAACACGAGATACCGACAGATGATCCAGCACGATGGCAGCTAATGCCCAGCGTATCGCCCCATATGAAAGCTTTGAACGTGGAGGTGCTGCACTGTTTGTATCTTCATGCCAGAAACAGCCGCAAGCACAACGCCAGCGACGGATACGCAGCAGCAATCTGGTTGGTCGTTGTCCGTAAGGTGTGTGAGCAAGATGCCTATCGACAGTACCGCGTGAAACACCAGCAGCCCCGCACTTGGGGCATGGCTCGGGTGCTTTGGTTAAACGACATTCGATGACGGCGCGCTCTGCACAAAGATGTTGTCCAGTGGCAGTCAGGCCGAGGTTATTCAGTTGGCAAAAGCTGGAAAGATCAGGGCTAGAAAAGGTAAGATTGTTCACGTCGGGGGCTTAGTTTTTGTTGGTGTGAGAGCTTACATTTTCTAAGATCCTCGACTCCTTTTCCAGCCGGTCAGATTTTTTCTACACCCTTAAATGCGAAGAGCCCCATAACTTCGATTGGGCATTTGAAGTCGAAGCGCTTACGCGGTCGCATATTCAGTTGCAGCGCAATGGCGTCCAGCTCCTCCTGGCTATGTACCGACAGGTCTGTGCCCTTGGGCAAGTACTGGCGAATCAGGCCGTTGATGTTTTCGTTGCTGCCGCGCTGCCAGGGGCTGTGCGGGTCGCAAAAGTAGATCGCCACGCCGGTTCTTTGGGTGATCTCGGCGTGTCGTGCCATCTCCCGGCCCTGGTCGTAAGTCATGCTCTTGCGCATCTCCAGCGGCATGCTATTGAGCGCGGCGCTGAAGCCTTCCAGCGCCGAAGTCGCCGTCGCGTCGTTCATCTTCACCAACATCAGGTACCCACTGGTGCGTTCCACCAGCGTACCGACGGACGAGGCGTTGGCCTTACCCTTGATGAGGTCGCCTTCCCAATGCCCCGGCATCAGCCTGTCTTCAATCTCCGGCGGGCGCACATGAATACTGACCATCTCGGGGATCTGGCCGCGCCGATCCACGCCACCAGAGCGCGGCCGGCGCGTCGTCTTGCCTTGGCGCAGACAGATGATCAGCTCCTTACGCAGCTCACCCACTGGCAGGGCATAGATCGCGTTGTAGATCGTCTCGCGACAGACGTAGGCATCTCTGAGGCTAGGTATGTTCATGTGGCGCAGCTTGCCGGCAATCTGTTCGGGAGACAAACGCTCACGCAGCATATGAACCACCAGTTCGAAGCGCTCGCTCCCCGGCAGCAGCTTTCGGCTCGGTCGACAGACTTGGCGGCGGGCCTTCATCTGCTCCTGGGCCGCGCGGGCCGAGTAGCTGCCACAGACATCTCGATTGCGGCGCAGCTCTCGACTGATGGTCGAAGGAGACCTATTGATCAGGCGAGCAATCCTGCGCAGGCTGAAGCCCTGGGCGTGGCCGATTTGGATGGTGGCGCGTTCTTCAACGCTGAGTTCGGTATATGACATAGGGGCAGCACCGTACCGGAAAGGTCAGGTGTTGCACTCAGTTTTTGCCGCCGCCAGTATATTAGGTACTTTTGCTGAGCGAATTCACGAACTGGAAGGAACGACTTTCTCGAACACCCAAGAGCGCGGCGAGTATGATTCAGAAGGGAACGCTATCATGACTCTTGATGAATTCGAGAGATGGTTGGCGAACCTGATCCTTGGTGAATATCACCACCAGTTGCACTCCGCCCTTGATTGCTCGCCTCTTAAGCGTTATGAGGAGGGTATTTTTGGTACGGATGAGTTTCCGGGTATTGGAATGCTGCCTCTCGCTGCAGATCCTTACAAGCTCAAAATTGATTTTATGCCGATCGTCACCCGTACTATCCAAGCATACGGGGTGTTGTCGGATGGCATTTATTATCATGATCCTGTACTGGATAAGTGGCTCTTCGCATTTAAGGGTGTAGAAAAAATCTGACCGGCTGGAAAAGGAGTCGAGGATCTTAGAAAATGTAAGCTCTCACACCAACAAAAACTAAGCCCCCGACGTGAACAATCTTACCTTTTCTAGCCCTGATCTTTCCAGCTTTTGCCAACTGAATAACCTCGGCCTGACTGCCACTGGACAACATCTTTGTGCAGAGCGCGCCGTCATCGAATGTCGTTTAACCAAAGCACCCGAGCCATGCCCCAAGTGCGGGGCTGCTGGTGTTTCACGCGGTACTGTCGATAGGCATCTTGCTCACACACCTTACGGACAACGACCAACCAGATTGCTGCTGCGTATCCGTCGCTGGCGTTGTGCTTGCGGCTGTTTCTGGCATGAAGATACAAACAGTGCAGCACCTCCACGTTCAAAGCTTTCATATGGGGCGATACGCTGGGCATTAGCTGCCATCGTGCTGGATCATCTGTCTGATCTTGCCCAGTCCCAGTGGACACCCCGTTAAGCGATAAACTGCAACGAGGTGAATCATGGCAAGACAAGCAACCCCAATGAAACAGACCCGCACCCGCCATTCCCAAGCCTACAAGGACGAAGCGCTGGCTTTGGCCGAGCGCATTGGCGTCAGCAAGGCTGCCGAACAGCTTGGCCTGCATGCTTCCCAGCTCTACGGCTGGCGGAGCAAGAAGCACCAGACTCAGGCCGGCAGCGAGCGCGAGCAGTCGCTGGCCGACGAGAATGCCCGACTCAAGCGGCTGTTGGCCGAGCACGCCGAGGAGCTGGCCATCGTAAAAAAGGCCGCCGCGTACTTTGCCAAGAGCCTCAAGTGAAGTACGCCTTCATGAGGACTCATACCGCGCATTTCTCGATCCAGGCCATGTGTCGCGTGTTGAGCGTTGCCCGCAGCGGTTACTACGCTTGGTGCTCTCGCAGGCCGTCAATGCGCCAGCGGCGAAGAGACGAACTGGATCGGCAGGTCGCTCAGGCATACAGCGCACGCAAGGGCCGCAGCGGGGCTCCACGGCTGTGCCATGACCTGCGGGAAGCCGGCCTACCCTGCAATCGCAAGACGGTAGCCGCCTCGATGCAACGGCAAGGACTGCGTGCCAAGGCCGCCAAGAAGTTCAAGGCCACGACCAATTCTCAGCACTCCCTGCCAGTGGCAGAGAACTTGCTCAAGCAGGATTTCAAGGCATCTGCGCCAAATCAGAAATGGGTGGGTGACATCACCTACCTGCATACGGAGGAAGGCTGGCTGTATCTGGCAGTGGTCATCGATCTGTATTCACGGATGGTGATCGGCTGGGCCATGAACGAACGCATGACGGCCGACTTGGTTTGCGATGCCTTGCACATGGCGCTGTGGCGACGCAGGCAGCCTAATGACGTGATCGTGCATAGCGACCGCGGCAGCCAGTACTGCTCAGCGGCTTACCAGGAGCTGATCTGCGCCCATCACTTGCGATGCAGCATGAGCGCCAAAGGCAACTGCTACGACAATGCCTGTGCAGAGAGCTTCTTCCACAGCCTGAAGGTCGAGTGCATCCACGGCGAGCGCTTCACGAGCCGCGCCCAGATGCGTGAAACCGTGTTTGAATACGTCGAAACCGATTACAACCGCCAGCGGCGACACAGCACGCTGGGGCACATCAGCCCAGAGGCCTTCGAGGCCAGGATGTGTGCTTAAACCCGTGTCCACGGCTGCTGGGCAAGATCAGTCGGTATCTCGTGTTGCGAGCCAGCTTGATGTTGCATGGCACACCGCTAATAATGCCATTATCAACGAAGGACGGCGCCTGCTTTTTAATGACTCGACACGTTTTGACGGTGTGACCGTGCTGGGCGTGGATGAGCATGTTTGGCGACATACACGCTGTGGTGACAAGTACGTCACCATCGTGGTTGACCTTACGCCCGTGCGTAACAAAAACGGGCCGGCCCGCTTGCTCGATGTGCTGGAAGGCCGCTCCAAACAAGCCTTTAAGCAATGGCTACAGAGTCGCCCCAAATCGTGGCGTGACCAGATCGAAAGCATTGCCATGGACGGTTTTACGGGGTTTAAATCTGCAGCGCAAGAAGCCCTGCCTCAAGCCCAAACCGTGCTGGATCCTTTCCATGTCGTGCGCTGGGCAAGCAACATGCTGGATGAATGCCGCCGGCGTGTGCAACACGACATCCTGGGCCGCAGAGGGCGTAAAAATGACCCGCTCTACAAAAGCCGTCGAACGCTACTGACTCGGATCAGCTACCTGTCTGACGCCAACAAAAAGCAACTGTTCCAGCTGTTTGCAGATGAGCACCACCTCGAAGTGGATTGCACCTGGAGCATGTACCAACGGGTGGTCAGCGCCTACAACGAGCCGGATCGAAAACGTGGTAAAAAACTCATGGAAGAGGTCATAAATATCATTACAGCCAGCGACTTGCCCAAAGCGCTCATCGAGGTGAAAGGCTTGGGGGAAACGCTGAAAAAATACGCTGAGAGCATCCTTGCCTACTTCGACCGGCCAGGAACCAGCAACGGTCCAACAGAAGCTATCAACGGGCGACTTGAGCACTTACGAGGTACCGCCTTGGGCTTTAGAAATTTAACCAATTACATAGCCAGGTGCTTGCTGAAGTCAGGAGGGTTTAGAAATCAGCTACACCCTTAAATGCGAAGAGCCGGATAAGTGGATCGGCTCGCGTGATCCGCGCACTAATAAGAAGGCGCGGGAGTTTGTATTTCGTCAAGACCCTAGAGATATAAGCTACTTAATCTTCTGGGACCCTGATGTGCAGCAGTACTATAGGATTCCTTATCGGAATACGAAATATCCTCCGATCAGTTTGTGGGAATTGAGGTCCATTAAGGCCTATATGAAAGCCCGACGTATCTCAATTGAAGACGAGGAGCAGATATTCAAGGCCTGGAATGAGATGCGGCGCATTGAAGACGAGGCCCGAAGCAAGACTCGGAAGCAGCGTTTGAATCAGGAGCGCTCACGCCGCCATAGGAAAGTAACTCCTGCCGTTATTCCTCGGGTTGAGCAGCAAGCTTTAGCTGGGCCAGAGGCTAAGGTTAAAGTATCGAATGCCGTTGAGGATGTAGTCGATGAATTCGCTCATCTTACTCCTTACGATGAACGTTGATAATGGGTAAGAAGAATGACCACAGTCGATGCTAGCGTGATGCGGGGGCGAGCCAGTCCTGAGAATAGGGAGCGGATAAGGCTGTTCAAGGAAGATAAGTGGATTGGGTATGAAGGAGCTATATTGCTTCGTGGAGAAATTGAGAATCTCTTAGATCATCCCAAAACGCACCGAATGCCGGGGATGGCCTTGATTGGCGAGAGTAATAGTGGGAAGTCAATGATCTTGTCCAGCGTTAAGGATCGGGCTAATCCTCCATTTGATCCTAATGCTAGCAAAATTACGCTTCCTGTTATGTTAGTGCAGACCCCGCCATCGGCAGATGAAGGGCGTTTGTATAGCCGTATTCTGGAAAATTTGGGCTTGCACGTTGCTGATCGCGAGCCGGAAGACGCTAAGTTGAGGCGAATAAGGATTGTCTTTGAGAAACTAGAGGTTCAGATGTTGATCATGGATGATTTCCTCAATATCGCTTCCAGCTCAATATCGCGTCGGCGGAGGTTTCTTAATGCTCTGCGAAACCTCAGTGTCGAACTTGCAATTCCTATCGTCGTTTCTGGTACGCCTGAGATTCAAAACATCCTGGCGGTTGATGCCTCCATCGCGAATAGGTTTAAGCCAATTTTTGTCAGGAAGTGGCATAAAGATCGGTTGGAGGAATTCGCTAGGTTTGTCTTGACGATCATGCCGCGCTACCAATTAAAGGGCGGCATGGAAATAATGCAGCGTAAGACGCTTGAGAATCTTCTGATGTTCAGTGAAGGTTTACTGGGCGAAGCTGTAGAAATTCTTGAACTGTTGGCTGAGTGGGCGGTTCGCAGCGGAACGGAGAAAGTGACAGCAGACCTACTGACAAGGGAGAATCTATATGCGTTGGGGTATGTGATGCCCTCGGACAGAACCCGACAACTGGCTGAATAAGATGACAGCTTTCTGGCCGTACCGTACCTCTCCCTTTCGAGGATGAACTGTTCTCGTCCTGGCTATGCCGGTTGGCATGGGGGAATGGAACCAAGCTTCAGGCGTTTACCACTCATCACCTTCTTCAATCTGCACAATTCCTTTCCCAGGATATCGACCGGGTTGCGGCGGACTCCCTCTTAAACTCCGTTGCGCGGAGATGTGGCGTATCGGCCGAGCGTGCGCACCAATCTTGTTTAAGCGCCTATGCAGGGGTGCTTTGGGAGCGGTTTAATCCGAGAGGGCCATTGGATTGGGCTTTGCTTTATCGCAAAGGAGCGCACAATCCTAGACAACGTCAGGGCTACGCCCTCCAGTTTTGCAGGTTATGCCTAGCGGAAGACGAGGACCCCTATTTCCGCCGTGGCTGGCGCCTAGCTTTCAGTACAACGTGTACGAGGCACGGGATTTATCTCTCTGATGCGTGCCCTTTGTGTCATAGCCCTGTTGTGCCCACATTGAGTGATCGAGGTAAGCGGCTGCTTCCGCTGCAGAGCCCGTTAGCGTACTGCTATCAGTGTCACTGGGACCTTCGCCTGCCCGTTACTGGGGACCTGCCGGCTGATGCTCGGGAGTTGGATTTTCAGCAACGGCTGCTCACGGCCCTAGTCGACGGCTGTGCATTGGATCTACCGGGCGCAAGTAATTACTCGTTGTTAATGTTTCGCGGGCTCAAGAGACTGCTGCAGCTCCTGGGAGGCGGAGGTAGGTTTCGTCGCGTCAGGGAGCAGCTTCTCGACCGACTCCAGTGCCTTGATCTTCAATGTCCCGTTCAATGCCATTACTGTTTTGAGGCGATGCGAGTTGGTGATCGCAGCCTGGAGCTCGAACTGCTGCGCACCTTGTTGGAGTGCTGGCCAGAGTTCTTTGTGAATGCCTGTCTTACGGCAAAAGTGTCCAGCTCCTACATCCAAAATTACCGGTCTACGTTGCCTTTCTGGTTGTACCGCCCGGTGGATCAGTTCCTGTTCGACCAATGCTATGCGCCGAGCATGTGTGAGCGAACTGAGGCCAGAAAATACCTGGTTGCTCGCGGCCAGCCGGCTAATGACAGTGCTGTGAATCGTCTCCTAGGTGTCTGGTCGGGGAAAGCGGAGGAGTGGCGTCTCCAGGCACCTCGTTGGAACACAAGAAGTAAACGGCTGTAGGGGTGGCTCGGTCGGATATGGCAGGAACTTTACAATCTCAGGGGGCACGCGGTATGCAGGTTCTCTTGTGAGCCCATGACTGCACTTGGGCATCTATTGGTAAACGCAGTATTCAAGTCGTCCCAGGAAGTCGGCGAGGAGTTCGAAGCTGTCTTGGTCTTCGAGCAGGTCAATCGGCCTTTGGCCGTCAAGCCCCATGGCAGGTTTGGTGAGCCATTGCTCGGATAGCTTGGTTGAGCCAAATACGGCTTGTGCTTTTGCATGGGCACACGCGGAGCGCAGGGCCTGAACACATTGATCGTAGGTGAGGTGCTTTGCCGGATTCGCTAGCCAGCGGCGGAAAGTGCGATCTGATACACCAACTGCTCTGCTTATGAGCAGTCGCTGCTCGCTACACCCCATTTCTTCTACTGTGCGTATTAGCCCAGCTAGGGGAAAGCCTTCACCCAGCAACGTGCGGACTGCTTCCTGGCTTTCCGCTGTGGAGCTTCGCGATACCAGAATATCCCTCACGTGTTCCAGTAAATCACTGGGGGCTGGCTGGGAGATGCCTCGAGTCATGTCGAATCTCCAGAGCGATCAGAGGTGCGACGTGCGTACTGATCTTGGGACAGGTAAATCACAGCACCGCTCGAAGCAGGTAGGCCAGCACCTCAGAGAGAGCAAGCCACCCCTAATGGAAACTGGCGCAGACCTAGTTGCGTCATCAGTATTGAGCTGAGAGAGGTCGCCAGGGCAACACCGCAAGTCTACGCCCGGACCTGCTCAGCGCCTATCCTGTCTCGGCCGTGGGGTGGATGGCAATCAGCCACTGCCCTGTGCTATTGATGAGGCAGCCATTCACTACGCAAGGGATCATGCACATGTCAGGCTCCAGTACTACCCGCGACGATTACCCCACCTATACCGACGCATGCGATCAGCTCAACTTCACCGCACAACTCGCTTCCCCGAAGGAGGAAGTCGTTGAGCAACTGGAGGAGGGCTGCGTTCTCGACATCGTCACTGGCGAGCAGAATGGACAGGCCGTAGTGCATGCGCTTTGGCAGGGGCAAGTCGCGGGAGGAATCGCCGCCCAGCAACTGCAGCGACTTCGCCAATGTCTGGCGGAAGGAACTATCTATGCCGCTCGGGTGCTGAGCATCAATAACGGGCAGGTCCGGGTACGCGTCTTCCCCGCCAATATTCACTAAGCGGGGGGCTGACCATGATCACCGTAGTAGGCGGGGTATACCGAGAGCGCTGCATGCGCCCCAGTTGGCAAGAGACCTATGGTTCAGCAGGGCGTGCAGCAACTGCGATCGCGCGAATTGGCGGCGACGTATCCCTGCACAGCTACCTGGATCGCGAGGCGCTCTATGTCATGCGAGATAGAGCGGCTCTGGAGGGATTCCAGCTGGATGCAGTCGAGGTCCCACAGGGTGTAGCGTTTGATTACGTACACGGCCTATCGACTCCTGATATCCGTAGGCCGGCCGAGTCTTATGAGCCGCTCCACATTTCCAAGGAGCGTGTGCTTCGTTTCGGCATGATCGAGGGTGACGCTGTCGTTGACTGTGAGTATGCAGTCTACGATCCGCAAAGTGCCGTGGACCCTGAACCCTTCCATGCCAACGGATCTCGAGCCAAACACCTGGCCTTGGTTCTCAACCGCTATGAGGCCAGTTGTATGTCTCGCGCCTCTGGCGAGACGCCAGAAGCAATGGCCAGGCAGCTTGCCAACGAGGCCGGCGCTGAAGTGGTCGTGATCAAAATGGGCCCCCTGGGGGCCTTGGTGTACGACAACGGGAGCGTTTCTACAGTCCCCGCATATCGAACCAAGCACGTATGGAAAATCGGCTCCGGAGATACGTTTGCCGCTCACTTCGCCTATGCCTGGATGCAGGAGAGGCGTTCACCTCGTGATGCTGCAGATATCGCGTCTCGGGCCACGGCCTTCTATTGCGAATCCCAGGGCCACCCAAGCCGGAAACAACTGGATCAGTTCAGTCCCGAGCCGTTGTGCGCTTCTGAACGGTATCGGGATGGTTACCAGCCTCAGGTCTACCTCGCGGGGCCCTTCTTCTCCCTGGCCCAGCTTTGGTTGGTTCGTGAGGCCCGGAACGACCTAAGAGGAATGGGGCTGAGAGTATTTTCGCCATACCACGACGTCGGACGCGGCTCGGCTGACGATGTTGTGGAGAAGGACCTGCAAGGCATTCGGGACTGCGACCTGCTTTTTGCTATCGGCGATGGACTGGATGCCGGGACTATCTATGAGATTGGCTACGCCAGAGCCCTGGAAAAGCCCGTGGTGATGTACTCGGAAAACGAGTCAGAGGAAGACAAGAAAATGATGGAAGGATCTGCCTGCCGAATTACAGACGACTACGTGTCGGCGGTCTATCAGACAGTTTGGGCGGCAGCGGAGCTATGAAAGTTGCCCTCTTGCTCTCCGGTGGAATGGATTCACTCTCACTCGCCTGGTGGAAACGTCCCGATCTGGCGTTCACCCTTGACTACGGACAGCTGGCCGCCAAGGCAGAAATCGCGGCGTCCCGCGCCATCTGCGAGCGCCTTGGAATCCCCCATCATGTGCTGGAAATTGATTGCCGCGCCCTTGGCTCCGGGGATATGGCCGGAAGCACTGCTGATGGCCTGGCACCGGCATCCGACTGGTGGCCATACCGCAATCAGATGCTGGTTACTCTCGCCGCCATGAAGGCCATTTCCTTCGGCGTTACGCACCTTTGGTTGGGGACCGTCAAATCCGATGGATCGCACCAGGACGGTACGCCTGCATTTGTCCGAGCCATCAGCCAGCTAATGGCCCTGCAGGAAGGCGGCATGGTCGTTGAAGCGCCCGCGATCGAGTTCTCGACTGCAGATCTGGTTCGGGTATCGGGAATACCTGCGGAGCACTTGGCTTGGGCGCATAGCTGCCATAAGGCGGACGTGCCCTGTGGCAACTGTCGCGGGTGCAACAAATACTTCGCCGTGTTCCGAGAGGTCGGTTATGACTTGGATCGACCTGGGTAATCCCTTCCCGAGGGAGGAATGGGAGCAGTACGACCTGTTCCAATGGGAAACCGGGCAAGTCCAAAGATTGCCGGTTGGGTCTCTAGGCGCCTCGCCGGCCCTTTTCGATGTTCTGCAGCAGAGACGAACGTCGCGTCAGTTTGGGCCGCTTGGGGATGCAGAGCTTGCCGACTTCTTCTGGCATGCATGTCGTAGCCTCGAGACTTGGCCGTCGGATCTGGGGTTTGAGCTGGAACATCGATCAGCACCGTCGGCAGGGGCCATTCACCCGATTCACCTGGTGATCAACCGGCCTGGGGACGCACGGTGGTGGTTGTACGAACCGCGTGGTCATCTCCTCATTGAACTCCCCTCAGCTTCCGGATTGCTGAGCGGTTTGCTTGCTCACAGTCGGGAGGTGCTGGATGCGCCAGAGGCTACCGAGCTGTTATTTCTGGCAGAACCTGGAAAGACCATGTCCAAGTATGCGGACGGGTGCAGTTTGATCTGGCGAGATACTGGGGCCTTGCTTGGCGTAATGGCGCTTGCTGCTCAGGGTTTGGGACTTAGCTTTTGCCCACTCGGCATCACCGGTGAGCCGTGGGCCAGTTCGCTAGCCAAGCAGCGCCAGTTGGTGGGTGTGGGGTTGGCTCTTCTTGGCTCTGCTTCGCCCACTGCGAGCAGGTGAGGTGTGCCCCATCCCCAAGATGCTGTGTACCGTTTCTGGGGAGGACATCATTTCCAGCCAGATCAGTGCATCGAGTTCAGACGCCCGTACGCCCAGCCCCTCGCTAAAGCGCAAAAATTGCTCCTCCAGCTCAAGGTAGTGGCGTTCCACGGTCAGGCGTTCTTGGAAGAACTTGCCCAGCAATCCGGCTCGGAGGATGTGGATATCGAGGATGGCCACGTCATCAGCGTCCAGCCAATTTCGAGCGACCCACGAAGCGGTCTTGTAGCCTATCCCGGGGACCGACAACAGCCAATTGCGCAGCGCCTTCCCAGAGCCGAGCGGCGCCTCTTCTGTTGCCAGCTTGTGTAGTGCTGCTGCTAAGTAACGGGCTTTCTGTTTGGCGAACCGGTAGCGGATTTGCCGCCCATCCACTTCCAGGGGCTCATGTAGCCACTCTAAAAGAGTTTCTTCGGACGGCGGCACATCGCCAAACGCTCCTTTCTGCTTCACATGACGAAATGCAGCTAGGCCAACGCTTGCGGGTATTCCATGGCCACCAAGCAGGCAGGCACCTACCTCTTCTTTCAGGGTCGCCCCAAGCTTGTAGTTGACGCGATTACCCTGAACCCGCCGCGCGTAAATCTGGTACGCCCAGTAGGCTGGAGTAGGAAACGCGTCAATCGAGCCCCACGGCACTCCAGGAAGCACTTCCGCTTCTGGCATCGGGAACTCAACGTTGATCACGGCCCTATCGAGAAAAATGGCTCCGTGTTGCATCAGGCGACCTCCTCGGTACAACCATAGTTCTCCTGCATCCACTGCAGCAGGTCGTGGCGCTCGGTGGGGTCCATACGGTCAATACGTGACCTTAGACGGGCTTGCCGGCGCTGGATGGTCTGGCGATCACGGAACGTGTCGCCCATGTAGCGCGCGTCGTGCAGCCGGCTCTGGGGTTCGAAGTTCATCCAGACGCATTCTTCCCGTACATCGACATGTGTCTTTGCGGGAAAGCTGACCTTGCGCCAATCGTCCAGCTCCGCGTTGTAGAGCTCGCAGTCGTATCCCGAAAGCATGACTTTGCAGGGCAGCGTCATCAGGAGTCGCAGCAGTTGGAGGTGGTCGTCATGGGCGTAGTCGCAGCGATACACCTTCACTCGCCGGCGAGTCTCCGGAACGTAGGGCGGATCAACGTAAAGGAGTTCATCGCCTTGAAATTCGTACGTCTGGAGGAAGGCCACTGCATCCGTCTGGTGCAATTCGCAGACTTCAGGAAACTCGTTTCGCCAGCGGTTGATTACTATGGGATCTAAGTCCAGCCCTATGCTTCGAGCTGCGGCTTTCTTGTGGCGCATGACCGCGCCACCGCCCAGATGCGACTCAATGTAGGTGTGATGCGGAGGCATCAGATTGATCAAGCGCTGGTAGCACTTGCCTTTTCCGCCTGGATATTTCATGCCCGTAGCATCGTCAGAAATGACGATGATGTCAACGCACGTTGGCGTATCCGCTGCGCATGGGGAATCGGTCGCCATTTACAGATGACGTTGGCGTTGATGCCGTGGATCCAGGCTGCGCTGGCCACCGAGGTAGCTTGTCTGTCCCGGGCTGAGTGGGCAGAGCTGAAGCATGATGGCGAGTGGGCGGTGGCGATCTTGAGTCTGATCCAGTCAGTACGCCTCAAGGGGCATGGCCTGTATGCCGATTTGAAGGAGGTGTTCTCGCGGCTGCCAACCCAGCGGGCGAGTGAGATCGAGCAATTGCTGCCACATCGGTGGGCGTCTGCTGAATCACGCAAGGCGAGTTGGGGTAGACCCTGAACCAGCATGCGCTGAACAACGCGCGTCAACCACGACGTTTCCTATCTTCGGCAGATTCATCAGTTGGTCGTGCAGGTGCGATCGGGGCGGAGTGCTGTCCTGGAAGGCACGCAGAAGGCGATCGTCCACGCGGAATAGCCGGGATCGAACAATTGGTGTGAGGACGTCGCGTAACAACGCGGCTGCCCTTGGTGACCGAACTGCCCGATATCGAGTGTGCAAACCCCGCCCGATATCGCTCAGATACTCTTTTCGGAAATGAACGGAGTCGACAAATATCAAGGGGCCTATCGACACCAAACCCAGGTCTCAGCAGCTCGGCCTGTTTGTCAGCTAGCGTAAGGTACTGATTTTAGGCATATCCCCATAGTAGCAGTGATGGCCTTCAGCTATGATCTAGCGGCCGGTCGACCCCGGTCCCGATGGAAACAAGGATGGCTGATAGGAAATTACATGCCGGCTATAGATCTAGATGACGCAATCGTTTTGCCGGCTGGCCTGGGGACTAGCACCCCGCACGCTCTGTTCACTTTGTGCTCCCAAATTGCCAATAGTGGCAACGACATCGTCCTTGACGCGAGCAACCTTAACTACGTGGACCCGTTGGGTATGGCGACGTTGAGAGCCTTGTTCGAGCAACAGATCGAAACCAAGCGTATATCTATTCAGTTTTTGTCTAAGAATTTGACTTCTTATCTGGCTCGGATGGATTTCTTCAAGGGTCTCGACATTGAGGGAGTCGATCTCAACCAGTTCGCCCGCAGGAATGACCGCGCGAACTCGCTCGTCGAGATTACGAAGGTGTCGGAACACGCCCAAGCTGAAGCCGTCGCGTCTCGTCTTGCCAACGCAATCACCGGCAAGCTCACCCGTTCTGACCCTGATGCGCCGGTCGATGAACAGACCGGCCGCAACGAGTTCGACTCCTATAGAGGGCCGCTTGAGTACGCACTCAAGGAACTGCTTGAAAACTCACTCACCCACGCACGACGCGAGGGGCGGATAGATGCAGCTGTTTGGGTCACCTGCCAGTTCTATCCAAAACTGAACCTTGTCCGGATGGCGATTGTCGACAACGGATGCGGCTTCCTTGCAACGCTCCGGAACCATCCCGAGCTGGCAGAGCGCACGGATCGTGGCGCCATCGAAGCCGCTCTCAAGCCAAGGGTGAGCTGCAATCGCGGTGCGATGGCAAACATCCTTGGCAGTGAGAACCAGGGAGTAGGTTTAACAACGACCGCGAAAATTGCCGAAACGGCAGGCGGAGGCCTCATCGTGGTGAGTGGTCGAGCAATCCACGACACTCAGCGGAACCGCTTTGATGAGATGCACGAAACAGGGTGGCAAGGCGTATCGATCGGCTTCACCTGCCAGCGGGAAAGCCTCCCTGGCATCTCGATCAGCGCTTTGCTACCTAGCGAGGAAGATGAAAATTCAGATGCTCAAGATCACCAAGACCTTGAACTGGACCTCGATTTTCGCTAGGTCCAGATACTGGATTTTTGAAGGGCAGGGAGCTAGAGTCGAGGGTGATGGGTAGATGCCATCATTCCCGCAAGCCTGCAAGCTGGTAGGAATATTTATAAGGATGTAGGGATTGTGAAGGGGCCTAGTCATGCAAACACAGATTCGCTTAAAGAAAGATAGCTCAATTAGAACTTACGGTATGCGTGCCTCTGCTATCCCCTATAGAGAAAAGATCGAACTATCTCTAAATGCGGGTGAAGATGTAGTTATCGATTTCGCAGGAACTGATGTAACTCAGTCTTTTGTCGATGAACTGATTGGTGCTCTTATTCTGAAGAATGGTCGCGATATCATATCCCACCTTGCTTTTGAAAACTGCACAAGCGATGTAAAAGGCATTATCAAATTTGTTGTGCGGGACCGTTTAATTCAAATGCAGAAACAAGCAGTGGCTTGAGCAGAGGGAAGAGCGATCGATACTCCACGAGTTAGCCAGTCAACATAAAATACCCCGTCTCGCACGGGGTATTTTTTGCAGTCAGCCACGGTCATAGACTTATATAAAACTCCCAATATCGTCTTGTCTGGTGAGCGCCGGTGTCAGCCTCCAGGCTGGGCGCAAGAAGTGGCCTCGCTTTGGCCTCAATGCTTTCCCTGGATAAAGCGCTTCATACGGCGCCCCGCTGACGCTGATCTCGCAATTCCAGGTGAAATGCCGGCTAGGCCTTGGATGCTGCCCCTGCAGAGAAATCATGAGGTCGAGCTGCCGCCGTCATTGAAAAAATCATCGCGAGCAACGCGCCCAAAATCGCTGAGGTCTTGGTCCTTATCACTGAACATGAAGTTCACCATGCGCTCGCGTCTGAGGCCTGAAAGCGTCCCAAAAAAACAGGGCTCGCACAGATGGACTTCATAGCACTCACCGTCATGGGCCGAGCCATAGCCCCAGTTGGCGCGAAGGGTGCCAAATTGCAATCCATACCCTTCAACACGCGTGCTAGCGCCACAAACGTCGCATAGAACATCACTGACCGATTCGGCCTGTTCCATTGCTGTGATCTTCATCGAGAGCCTCCCACCCAGCCGCCAGCGAACTGGATCTTGATCGTTTCTGTGCCCTAGAACACGCCATCGTCTCGATGGCAGGTGATGCCTTTCGCGGAGTGACCGACGAGGCGCTGGCTGAACTTGGCCGCGAACGACGCGTGTCGCTATCGGTACCCAGCTTCCTGATGTTACTGGAGGTCTTGCGCAGCGGTGACCTGATCGCAGTCCTTCCCCGCAGGCTGGTACGGCCCGGGGACGGCCTGCAGGTGCTGGAACCGCCGCTGGCCATCCCAGGCTTTCGCAAGCTACTGGTCTGGCATGAGCGTACCCAGCAACACCCGGCCCATTGCTGGGTACGAGCACTACTGTCCCAGATAAGCAGCTGAATTCATCTCGGGATGGATGGGTGTGCCTGGATGACAACGTCGCGGACACCAATTCGGTGCGGGTGATCGTGACGCACCAGGTCAGCGTGCGCATTGCTACGCGAGATCCTTGGAATTTGGCCGGGATGAGATGATCAGAATTCGTTAAGGAGACGCCGAAATTGATCATAAAACGATCAGTGCTCGGCGTTCAAAACGTTTTTACGCAGCCTCGGCCAGAAGTGGCATCAGCCGCGCCGCGTGAGGTTGGAGCCCGCTAGACCTACTAAAAAACCACCTCAACTGGCTGTGGCTTCGCTTTCATTCATCTTGCGCAGAAGGAAGAGGATGGCGACGCGCTCGGCGGCATTGAGGCTGTCCATGGTCAGTTCGCTTATTTGCCGGGCACAGGGGGTCATGGCGTCGAGCACCTCGTTACCGGCCGCGGTGAGGTCGACAATGACCTTGCGCCGGTCCTCCTGATCGGGGGACAGCGCGACCAAGTTGCGCGCCTTCAGACGCTCGACGATGCCGCGGATGGTCGCCTGGTCCACCGCCGTGGCCTTGACCAGTTCGGCCTGGGAGCTGGGACCGTGGTCGCGCAGCGCGCAGAGGGTAACGAACTGGATTGAGGTCAGCTGGGGGTCGCAGGCGTTCTGCTGGAAGATCGCGGTGTGCCGCTGATAGGCCTTGCGCAGCAGGTGGCCGATCTGCTCGGTGACATCGTACGAATCTGCGTTGAGTTGCGGGGCGCCGCCAGGCGCCAAATTGATTTCTTCAGACATGTAATGGGTTGAGCAATAGGTTTGGATGAACTGGCGGCCCCCGACTGGAGAGCCCGGCCAGTATAACCAAGCCTTGGCCGAGGGCTAGTGGGCCGTCGACGCGTCGCTCCCCGCCTAGCACCACGGACTGGTCGTCGAGGTCGATATCGCAGTTACGCAGCGGAATATCCATGTGGCAGGGCGTCTTGCGCTTGCCGCCTACCTCGGTGTCCGGGCCGGTGGAGAGCAGGAAGTTACCGTAGAAGGCGCGGGCGCCCATGGGTGAACCGATGCGCCAGGGCAGTGCGCTGCGCTTCCTCCTCGCATGCATTTATAGCGTATACGCCCAATAAATCGAAATGAAACGCATCGATGTGAAAGGCGGCAGAGCTGGTTTCGTTCGTTACGAATCCACACACAGACCGCGCCATGACTAGCCTGTTAGCCGTTTGTCGTGGTTTCGCTCGTTTGTTTGAAAAATTCTTTCGCCTCCTATTCCCATCCCAAAAAAAGAGCGTATACACTTGAATTGTCATGCGGGCTTGCCCGCTTGCAATCACTCAAAACAAGAGGAGGCGTGCCCATGCGGGGTAAGCAGAAAATCGCGATTGTCGGTGCGGGTCTGGGCGGAGCAGCTGCCGCCACGCTGCTGCAACAGGCTGGATTCAATGTCGAGGTCTATGAGCAGGCTCCGGAATTCACCCGGCTCGGCGCGGGCATTCACATCGGCCCGAACGTGATGAAGATCTTCCGCCGCATGGGGCTGGAACAGAAACTGGAGCTGATGAGCTCCCACCCGGACTTCTGGTTCAGTCGCGATGGCGTGACCGGCGACTACCTGTCGCGCATCCCGCTGGGCGAGTTTGCCCGCCGCGAATACGGCGCGTCCTACATCACCGTGCACCGCGGCGACCTGCATGAACTGCAGATCTCCAGCATCCAGCCGGGCACCGTGCACTTCGGCAAGCGTCTTTCCAAAATCGTCGACGAGGGCGATCAGGTGCGCCTGGACTTCGCCGACGGCACTAGCACTACCGCCGATATCGTCATCGGCGCCGACGGCATCCACTCGAAGATCCGCGAAGAGCTGCTGGGTGTCGAAGCCCCGACCTACAGCGGCTGGGTGGCCCACCGTGCCCTGATCCGGGGTGAGCACCTGGCGCGCTTCTCCGACGTGTTCGAGGACTGCGTGAAGTGGTGGACCGAGGATCGTCACATGATGGTCTACTACACCACCGGCAAGCGCGACGAGTACTACTTCGTCACCGGGGTTCCGCACGAGGCCTGGGACTTCCAGGGGCCGTTCGTCGACAGCAACCAGGAAGAGATGTTCGCGGCGTTCGAGGGCTATCACTCGACGGTGCAGAACCTCATCCGCTCCACCGAATCCATCACCAAGTGGCCGCTGCGCAACCGCAACCCGCTGCCGCTGTGGAGCCGCGGTCGCCTGGTCCTGCTCGGCGACGCCTGCCACCCGATGAAGCCGCACATGGCGCAAGGCGCCTGCATGGCCATCGAAGACGCCGCCATGCTGACCCGCTGCCTGCAGGCGACCGGCCTCTCCGACCACCGTACGGCCTTCGAGCTGTATGAGGCCAACCGCAAGGAGCGTGCCTCCCGCGTGCAGGCGGTCTCCAACGCCAACACCTTCCTGCGCACCCAGGAGGACCCGGCCTGGGTCTACGGCTACGACCTCTACGCCCAGGAGCTCAAGAGCGGGGTAGCCGCATGAGCACCTTCATCGAAGGGGGGAATGTCAACGCCAACGGCATTCGTCAGCACTATCTGCGTTATGGCGGGAAGGGCCAGGCGCTGATCCTTGTGCCTGGCATCACTAGCCCGGCTATCACTTGGGGATTCGTCGCCGAGCGCCTGGGGAAATACTTCGATACGTATGTGCTGGATGTGCGTGGACGTGGTCTGTCTTCTAGCGGGCCCGACCTGGACTACGGCACTGATACCTGTGCCGCGGACATACCTGCTTTTGCCGAAGCACTTGGGCTAACCAGCTACCACTTGGTCGGACACTCGATGGGAGCGCGCTTCGCCATCCGCGCTGCCGCCTTGGGGGCTCCTGGCCTGCAACGCCTGGTACTGGTGGACCCGCCAGTCTCGGGGCCGGGGCGCCGTGAATATCCGAGCAAACTGCCTTGGTATGTCGACTCCATCCGACAGGCCACGGTCGGCATGAACGCAGATGACATGCGCGCGTATTGCCCGACTTGGACCAGCGAGCAGTTGCAACTGCGTGCCGAGTGGCTTCACACCTGTTTCGAGCCGGCGATAGTGCGTGCATTCGAAGACTTCCACCAAGTGGATATCCATCAGTACCTGCCTAGCGTCACTCAGCCGGTGCTGCTGATGGTGGCCGGACGTGGAGGAGTGATCCAGCCGGTGGACGAGGCAGAAATTCGCGAACTTAAGCCAGGCGTTCAAATTGCTCGCGTAGAGAGCGCTGGCCACATGATTCCCTGGGACGACCTCGAAGGCTTCTTTGCAGCCTTCGGAGACTTCCTTGGCCAACCCATTGTTTAGGAGCACGAAACCATGACCAAACTGTATCGCATCGGCCAGATTGTCCCGAGCTCGAACACCACCATGGAAACCGAAATCCCAGCGATGCTCACCGCTCGCCAGGCGATTCGTCCTGAACGCTTCACCTTCCACTCCAGCCGTATGCGTATGAAGCAGGTAAAGAAGGAAGAGCTGGCTGCGATGGATGCCGAGTCCGATCGCTGCGCCGTCGAACTGTCTGACGCAAAAGTGGACGTGCTGGGCTACGCCTGTCTGGTAGCCATCATGTCCATGGGGCTGGGCTACCACCGCCAGTCTGAACAACGACTGCGCCAAGCGGCTGCCGACAACGATGGTATTGCACCAGTGATCACCAGTGCCGGCGCCCTTGTAGATGCTCTCAAGGTGATGAAGGCCAAACGCATCGCTATCGTTGCGCCCTACATGAAGCCGCTCACAGAACTGGTGGTGAATTACATTCGTGAAGAGGGCTTTGAAGTCCAGGATTGGCGTGCACTGGAAATCCCGGACAACCTCGAAGTGGCTCGCCATGACCCGGAGAACCTGCCTGGCATCGTCGCTGGCATGAATCTCGAAGGTGTCGACGTCGTGGTGCTTTCCGCCTGCGTGCAAATGCCATCGCTACCGGCAGTTGCGAAGGTCGAGGCACAGACCGGGAAGCCGGTAGTTACCGCTGCCATCGCCACCACTTATGCCATGCTCAAGGCGCTGGACTTGGAGCCGGTGGTGCCCGGTGCCGGCTCCCTGCTGTCAGGCGCATACTGATCAGGAGGCAGCCATGAGCATCTCGCAGAGCGCAAGCGACAACTACCAGGGGGTCTGGGGCCAACGTATCGGCTTCGGTCGTAAGCCGGCCCTTTTGCTGATTGACTTCATGCAGGGCTATACCACTCCAGGTGCTCCGCTCTATGCCCCGGGTGTGGTGGCAGCGGTGGAGCAGGCCGCTGGTCTGCTGGAGTTGGCTCGTGAACTAAGCATTCTCGTAGTGCACACCAACATCCGCTACCAGCCCGATCACTTCGCCGATGGCGGTGTTTGGGTGCGCAAAGCACCGGTGATGAAGGACATGGTGGAGAGCAATCCCTTGGCCGCGTTCTGCGCGCCGGTGGTCCCGCGATCTGGCGAGCCGGTAATCAGCAAGCAGTATGCCAGCGCTTTCTTCGGAACCAGCCTGGCTTCGCTGCTGCATGCTCAAGGTGTTGATACCGTCGTGCTGGCCGGTTGTTCCACGAGTGGCTGTATTCGTGCCAGCGCGGTGGATGCCGTGCAGCATGGTTTTCGCACTATCGTGGTTCGAGAATGCGTTGGTGACCGCCACCCTGATCCCCATGAAGCCAATCTGTTCGACATCGATAGCAAGTACGGCGATGTCGTCAGTCGGCAGGAAGCCATGGCGCAATTTGCGCGACTGGCCGTTTGAGTACGGCACTACACAAGGAGCGGGGCGGGATGGCCCGCTCCATTTGCCGCCCGGTTCCCGGGCGGCTGCCCTGTAGGAACTCTTGGGGTTTTCTGGCGCTGTCCTTGGAAGCCGCCCGTAGTTGGCGGCACATCGTGCGCGTCGATAGCTGCTGGCCTTAAAGCAAACACAAGTCACCGCCAGGAGACAGGATCATGCCCATTGCGAATGCAACTAAGGGCCAGAGCGAGGCTCGTCACGGAACTCAAGAGCTCTATCGCAAAATCACGTGGAGGCTCATCCCCTTCCTGTGCTTCTGCTACCTCGCCGCCTACCTCGACCGTATCAACGTGGGTTTCGCCAAGCTGCAAATGCTCGAGCACTTGCAGTTCAGCGCTGCGGCCTATGGCTTAGGGGCGGGACTCTTCTTCGTTGGCTACATCATCTTCGAGGTGCCCAGCAACCTGATCCTTGAGCGCGTGGGCGCCAAGATCTGGATCGCCCGGATCATGATCACCTGGGGCTTGCTCTCGGCTTGCACCATGTTCGTCACCACCACTACGCAGTTCTACATCTTGCGGTTCCTGCTGGGTGCCGCCGAGGCCGGCTTCCTGCCGGGCGTGCTGTACTACCTGACCATGTGGTTTCCTACCTACCGGCGTAGTCGCATCATTGCTCTGTTCATGATCGGCCTGCCGTTGTCCAGCGTGATCGGCGGACCGATCTCGGGCTGGATCATGAGTCACTTTCATCAAGTTCACGGCCTGCAGGGCTGGCAATGGTTGTTCCTGCTGGAAGCCATTCCCAGTGTGCTGCTCGGTATCCTCACCTTTTGGGCGCTGCCCAATCACTTCGAGGAGGCTAAGTGGCTGTCGGCAGACGAAAAGGCACAGCTGGCCAGTGACCTGGCGGCTGATGATGCTGAAGGCAAGGGCAGCAAACACAGCTTCAAGGATGGCTTCTTCAACCTGAAGGTGTGGATGCTCGGTGGCATCGACTTTTCCATTCTGCTCAGTGCCTATGCCATGGGCTTCTGGATGCCGACCTTCATCCGCGACGCCGGGGTTGCCGATACCTTCGACATTGGCCTGCTCACGGCCCTTCCGAGTCTCGCCGCGTTGCTCGGCATGCTGTTGATTGGTGCCAGTTCCGACCGCCATCGTGAGCGCCGCTGGCACATCATCGTGCCCTTTATCGTCGGTGCCATTGCCATGGCCAGCAGCACGTTCTTCAGCCACAACGTGGTGATGACGGTGCTCCTGTTCGCCATCGCCTCGGCGGCGATCATCGGCGCCGTGCCGGTGTTCTTCAGCTTGCCGGCCACCTTCCTCAAGGGCACCGCGGCCGCTACCGGTTTTGCGCTCGCCTGCTCGCTGGCCAACATTGCAGGCCTGGTGAGCAACTCACTGATGGGCCTGGCAACCGATCTCTCGGGGAACACGCATGCCGCCCTGTGGCTCTTCTCCGGCTGCCTGATCCTCAGCTGTTTCCTGGTCATCGCCCTGCCGGCCAAGCTGGTTAATCGTTAATTTGAACTTCGTCTGAGTAATCAGCGAACGATGTAGGTGTATCAAAGCCCTTGCCGGATCTGGGCGTATGAGACTGTTAAGTCAATTAGAAGAATGGCTATTAGCTTTGGCTGTGGCAAACGCTAATGCCCGCCGATTTTTATTGGAAAAATTCATGAGAACGATTGCACAAACGCTCGCTGGAAAGCCGCAGTCTTTAATTTATTCAATTCACCCTGAATCTTCTGTGTTTGAAGCAATCCGTCGTATGGCTGAAAAAGACGTCGGGGCACTTATTGTTCAAGAGGGGGAGAGACTGGTCGGCATCGTTAGTGAACGTGACTATGCTCGTAAAATGGTGCTTTGTGGTCGCGCCTCAGCGGCAACTCCCGTCAGTATCATAATGAGTTCACCAGTGGTTACCGTAAGTCCAAGTGAAACTATCCAGCACTGTTTGCAGTTGATGTCTCGTGGGCATATGCGCCACCTGCCTGTCGTTGAGGCTGGCAGAGTCATCGGCATGGTTTCTATTGGGGATTTGGTGAAAGATATTATAACTGAGCAGGCGGAGCTGATTGATCATCTTCAAAAATATATACGCGGGGAGTGACTAATAAGAGCTCTACGCTTTAGGTGTTTGCAGGGTGAGCGTTTAGCTCCTGGTTATAGTGGGCGAGCGCTTTTTATATTACTTGAAGGATGCGTGTAAGAAATGAGTAAGATAGAAAAGATACTTGACCTTAAGGGTGAAGCCCTTGAATACCATGCCCAGCCTCGCCCCGGGAAACTCAGCGTCGAGCTGACCAAGCCGACTGCCACCGCCCGCGACCTGTCGCTGGCCTACAGCCCGGGCGTCGCCGAGCCGGTACGTGAAATCGCGCGTGATCCGGAACTGGCCTTCAAGTACACCGGCAAGGGCAACCTGGTAGCGGTCATTTCCGATGGCACTGCAATTCTCGGCCTAGGCAACCTCGGCCCGCTGGCCTCCAAGCCGGTAATGGAAGGCAAGGGCGTGCTGTTCAAGCGCTTTGCTGGCATCGATGTATTCGACATCGAAGTGGACGCTGAAAGCCCGCAGGCCTTCATCGACACGGTCAAGCGCATTTCCATCACCTTCGGCGGCATCAACCTCGAAGACATCAAGGCGCCCGAGTGTTTCGAGATCGAGCGCATCCTGATCGAGCAGTGCAACATCCCGGTTTTCCACGATGACCAGCACGGCACCGCCATTGTGACTGCCGCCGGCATGCTCAATGCCCTGGAAATCGCCGGCAAGACCCTCGGCGAAGCCAAGATCGTCTGCCTCGGTGCCGGCGCCGCCGCCATCTCCTGCATGAAACTGCTGGTGAGCATGGGTGCCAAGGTCGAGAACATCTTCATGATCGACCGCAAGGGCGTGATCCACGCCGGTCGTGACGACCTGAACCAGTACAAGGCCGTGTTCGCCCACGAGACCGACAAGCGCACCCTGTCCGAAGCCCTCGACGGCGCGGACGTGTTCGTCGGCCTGTCCGGTGCCAATCTGCTGAGCCCGGAAGGCCTCAAGCGCATGGCGGCCAACCCGATCGTATTTGCCTGCTCGAACCCGGATCCGGAAATCAAGCCGGAGCTGGCCCACGCGACCCGCAGCGACGTGATAATGGCCACCGGTCGTTCCGACTACCCGAACCAGGTCAACAACGTGCTGGGCTTCCCCTTCATCTTCCGCGGTGCCCTGGACGTGCGCGCCACCTGTATCAACGAAGAGATGAAGATCGCTGCGGCCCTGGCCCTGCGTGACCTGACCAAGCAGCCGGTACCGAAGGACGTCTGCGAGGCCTACGGCGTGGACTCCCTGGAGTTCGGGCGTGAGTACATCATTCCGAAGCCGATGGACAAGCGTCTGATCACCGTCGTCTCTGATGCCGTGGCCAGGGCCGCTCTCGATTCCGCCGTGGCGGCCTTGCCCTATCCGAAACACTATCCGCTGCAATCGGTGGACGACGTGTTCAACGGCTAAGCGGAGAGGCAATTAGGACGCGCCTCGTATCGCAACTGACTTCCCTCCCTCGCTTTCGGCACATGCGACAGCGGAAACCTTGGCAATTGCTGTTTCTGGTGATGCTTGCCTGGTGAGATGGGGGGAAGGCGAATCCTGTTCGTAGAGCTTCTGCGGTCGCGCTAGCCATGACGAAGGCCGAGGCAGCGTATGCGCATCGGCCGAAAGACAGTCAACGCCCCAGGAAGCCGGATTCGCGCGCGCCAAGGAATGACGAGATGAATTTTTCCCTGACTGTAATTGGACAGATCCTCGCCGAGAATCAGCAGCACATTCTCGACGCGGTGGAGTACAAGTTTCCTTATTTCGGTATGCACAGCCGTTGGGCCCTGTTGCTAACAGCGGCTGTACTTGGATTGGCTATGACTACCGTCCTTGGATGTTGTTACCTAGTCAGACATCGCTCCAAAATCAAGCCGGATGCAGAAATCGAACACGAGAATCTAGTGCGGACCATGCGAGATGTTGTCGCGCGGCTCGACGTCTCTGTTGCGGCACTGCACCAGGCTCAGAGAGCGCGGAACGACGCCAACTATAATGCTCCCAGAGTCCCCCATAGTACTTGCCACATTCAGGACCTGAAGGGCTCCAGCGCAATGGAGTCGTCTATCCCTGACAAACAGATGGCAGCTGCGAAGGTTGGAATAAGCATCGCCGGGCACGCTGATACGTGCGATGAAGCGACCTCACAGACCGGCCAGACGGCACTCGATACCACCATTGATGCGATGGCCGCGACGTGTGATGGGGCCCTGATCAAGCTTGCCGATAACATGGGCAATCTGGGCTATCTCACCCAGCTACTGGCGAAGGAGAGACTGGCCCTGAGCAATTCCGCTTTGGCCCCGTCGCCTGCCATGACAGCCCAGGGCGTGACGGGGGAAACCTGGCGCTACCTAACCTTCGCTCTCGGTAATGAGGCGTTTGCAGTCAATGCACTAAGCGTCGTAAGCGTCGTCGTGGCAGATCAACTTTTCGTTAATACGGGTGTGTCGTTGAAGATCCGCCGGGCGATCAAGCTACGCGGCATGCTGGTGCCAGTGATAGACCTGGGAGCGCTCTTCGATCTGAAGCCAATCAAGATTGCGCCGCGCACTCGCATCGTCATTATTGAATTGCGTAGTTCAGAGCATTTGCAAGTGATCGGCATCGCTGTCGATGTTGTCGGAATTGTGTTGGAAATATCACCGGCGGCCATCGAACCTCCTGCGGCCATCGAAAGCCAGGTTCGCCATGCCTGCACTATTGGCAGGGCAAAGGTAGGAGAGCACTACGTGACCTTGCTGGACATCGGTAGAGAGGGACTGGTGAACGGGCTCGTCGCCCCGCATTCCGCCGAGCCTTCGCCCTCCGTTGACCGATCACTGGAGGTCTTGCCTGACGGGTGATCTGGTTCGTGCCAATCCGGAACTCCAACGGCTACGCGGCAGGATTTTCTAGATGGACGAAGAGATGACACTCCACTGTTCACTGCGCGGTATCCAGCCCACGGACGCCGGACACTGTTACGACTCAGAGAGCAGAAACACCGGACTTTGGTGGAAAACTCGCTGGAATTCATCGTGCCGACGAGCACAGCCAAGTTACCAGCGTACTAACCATCGCACGTGATATTTCCGCGCTCAGCGCTTCGTGGAGGCTGAAGCCTGCCGCCGTTGCGCTCATTGCACATGTCCATACAAGGCCACAACCGCTGCAGAAAGAGCGGACAGGCCACACCACCATAGCAGTCGACAATTTTCTTGGCTCGGCCCCAACATGCGACAGGAGTCCACAATTGGAAACGCTTGAACGTCTATCTCTGCCCGGAAAGTTCGCGTTGCTCGGCCTATTAGCCCTAATCCTTATTGCCGCCCCGACCACCCTGTACTTGCTCGGAGCTTTGGATCAGGGCCGGCAGACTGCCCAGGAAGCGCGTGGCGTGGAGCCGATACACGAACTGCTCCTGCTCGTTCAGAAGCTACAAGAGCATAGCTACCTATCATCCACCGTTTTGAGCGGCAATCGGACGCTAGATGCGGCTAGGCAAGGAAATCAGGCAGAGGTCGACCGTGCGTTCTCACAAACCGAGAACGCGCTGCAAGAGGCCCAGGTCGCCCCTGAGACTATGGCGGCCTTGCGACAGGTAAAGCAGCAATGGAATAGTCTTACCAGCCAGATCGACCAGGCCACCATCGACACGCCACAAAGCCTCTCGCGGCACTCCAAACTTATCGACGCCTGCTTGAAGATCGAGGATTTGCTGCTCGACCATTTCGAGCTGTCCCTAGATCCAGTCTTCGAGACCTATTACCTGATCGCCGGTGCCCTGGTCGAATTACCACGGACGAGCGAACTACTCGGGAAGTTGCGCGCGACGGGGGCGCAACACCTTGCGCTAGGCGAAATTCACCCCGAGCAGCGTGCGGTACTGACCAACCAAATCACTCAAGCGTTGGAGGGATTTGACAAGATGGCACGCGCTTTAGCCAAGGTCAGCAAGACTGCCCCTAGCTTCAGGTCCTGGTTGGAGCCGTCCTTAGCGGAGCTGCACCCCCGCATAAAGAAGGCGTTGTCACTGACCGAGTCCCAACTGCTCTCTACAAGTGTGCTGAACTATCCGGCCAGCGAATATGTTGCCACCTATACCGAGGCTACAGATGCCCTCTTTGCCCTTAACCAGCAAGCACAGGAGGCCCTCGATAAGGCATTGGAGGCTCGCAACAACAGTAACCGGCAAAACATTATTCTCATGACCATCGCCTTGTTAGTGCTGCTGCTGGTCGGTGGTAGCTACGCCTGCTGGATGTCACTTAGCTTGTGCAAGCAACTCACAGTAGCCCTTACGGCCGCCGAGCGAATCAACGAGGGTGATTTGAGCCAGCCGATCAATGTGCTCGGCAAAGATGAGGCGGCCCGCCTGCTGCAAGCACTGCAGCGTATGCAAGAGGGGTTACGCGGCACAGTCAAGCACATTCAGGCTACTGCCGAGCGATTGGATTCAACCGCCAGGGAACTGAACGCCACAACAGTGGATGCCACTAGCGGCTTGAATCGCCAGTGCGGGCAAATCGACCTAGCCGCTGCTGCTGTCACCGAATTGACCATGGCGATCGATGACGTGGCACGCAGCGCCGCGTCGGCTTCGGAGGCGTCCCAGTCTGCAGAAGTGCAATCTCAGCAGGGCTTAGTCGGCGTCTCCCGGACAGTCGACTCCATCACCTCACTTTCCGACGATATCGAACTCACTTCAGAGTCCCTGCAGGTACTGGCAGGCAAGATAGGTGACATCGGTTCAGTGCTGGACGTGATTCGTGGCATCGCAGAGCAAACCAATCTATTGGCCCTGAATGCCGCGATTGAAGCGGCCCGGGCCGGCGAAAGTGGGCGCGGTTTTGCCGTCGTGGCGGACGAAGTGCGGGCCCTAGCGCTGAGAACGCAGGAATCAACAATGCAGATCGAGGAGATCATCAGTTCGGTGAAGCAAGGCAGCCAAGGTGCCCTCGGCGCCATGGAGAGCAGTAAAGGCAAGACCCGGGATACGCTGGCAATAGCACGCGAAGCCGGCGTCACGCTGAATGCTATCGCGGACTCCATTACTAAGATCAATGACAGGAACCTAAGCATTGCTAGCGCCACCGAAGAGCAATCCTATGCTGCCCGTGAGGTGGACAGTAACCTCCTAAACATCCGGGACGTTTCAGCAGAAACCTCTGCCGGCGCCAATCAGACTCAGGCGTCCACTCGGGAGCTCGCCAGTTTGGCCAACGAATTGAATGGCATGGTGAAGCACTTCATCGTCTGACGGAGCCGCACTGCATTGTGAGCACCTGCACTCCCCCTGAGAAATGGATTGCGCACAATCGTGGATCGGCGCCTCCTTCTCGCGAAATTCAAGTTTCGCGACCTCCCTCAAACAGACCCTGGATAGCAGTCTAGGTAACGTCGCCACGGAGAGTGGCGACGTTCTCCGGTGCAGCGAAAGATATCCGACACCATATCGAAGAGGGCTTAATATCCCCGCCCAGTCACCAACAACAAGCGCACAGGACCCTTGTCGGTGCTGGTGTGCATCCGTCATTCCTTGCACCGTCGCCGATTCCGTTTAGCGTGGTCATGGTGGCTCGGCCTTAGCGACTGGTTTCAAGTGGACGAAGCCAAGTCCAGCTACTTCAGAAAGTTGACGATGTCGTCATCGGCTGCGGCATCTACAGGTAACTAAGCCCCCCGTCCCTGTTGCTGCGCGATGAAGTCGATAAAGGCGCGCACTTTGGGCGACACCGCGCGCGGCTGCGGCAGCATCGCGAACAGGAGATGCGGTGGCGGTCGCAAATCATCCAGGCAAGCCACGAGCTGCCCGGACTTCAACAAGTCCTCAACCACCGGCAGCGGCGTCTGCGTAATGCCAGCGCCCTGCAGCAGCGCCGCGCGCAGCATCACGCTGTTGTTGCACTGTAAATTACCCTGGACCTGCACGGTCACAGCCGACTTTCCGTCCCCGAATACCCATTCGCCCGGCATTTGAGACAGCGTATAGACCAGGCAGTTATGCAGCGTGAGGTCTGCCGGCGTGCGTGGCATGCCGACCGCCTTGAGGTACGCAGGGCTAGCGACGAGCACGTGCGGAATCTCGACGAGGGGTTTGGCCACTAGCGAGGAGTCCTGAAGCTTCCTGCCGATGCGCAGCGCGAGGTCGAAGCCGCCATCCACCAGGTCCACGTAATGGTCGTTCGCGACTACGTCAAGGCGGATTTCTGGATATTGCCGTAGGAATGCTGGCAGCCGTTCGCTCAACCAGAGGATGCCGAACGATGTTGGTACGCTGATGCGCAATGTCCCTCGCGGCACATCGACCAGTTGTTGTACTGCGCGCTCGGCATGGTCGAGCTCATCGAGCACGCGAACGCAGTGCGCGTAGTAGATCCGCCCCGCTTCGGTCAGGCTCATCTTGCGCGTCGAGCGCTGCAGTAGGCGTGCGCCGAGGTGCTGCTCGAGCTGGGCAACGAGCTTGCTGACGCTACCTGGCGAGATGTCCAACATCTCGCTAGCACGAGTGAAGCTGGTGGATTCCACTACGCGCCTGAACGCGCGCAAGGTCAGCAGATTGACCAATTTCCCATCCCGCCAATTTTTCCTATATGGAATAAATTGTGTTCCAGTTGGCGTATTTTTTCCAATAGAGGCTGTTCGTAGACTAGCTCCTTGATCAATTCAGGGCGCACCATGTCTTCCTTCCCTACGGTAGTAACCACGAAGCGGCACCTCACCGAGTCCCTGCTGCTGCTCGTACTGCCCAGTATCTTGCTCGGGGCCACGTCACGCCTTACTCAACTGGCCGACAAAGCCGGATGGTCGCCGATTGCGCTTACTTTCTGGGTGGCGCTCGGGGGGGGCGGGCGCATCCTGCTAATTGCCGGTCGACCCGCACGACAATACGTGTCCACCGCGTGGCGAAGTACAGCGTTCTCAGTGTCGCCATGCCAAATAGCCTGGCCATTTCGTGATGCCTCAGCTCGGCACCGCCATGACCTCGCTCTTTACCTATTCATAGTGGTCATCGCCGCTGGCGGCATGCTGGTCAGCTGGCGCCGGCCGCAGTGACGTCCATAACCAACAGGTCGCCATCTCCCGCCAACCATTCTTGAGAGTCCATAGATGAAAACTGTCTCCGCCGACACATCCGTCTACCGTGCACCAATGCGCGCATTGCACTGGAGTATGGCTTTGTGCATTACGGCGCTCTTTGTCTCCGGCGCCATAATGGTCGAGTTCGACGCCAAAGATTCCCTACGCGCGGCTTTCTACAGCTTCCACAAATCAATTGGTGCATTGATCATCGCGCTGTTCTTGATCCGGCTTATCGTGCGGCGGTTAAGCCAAGTCCCGCCGCTCTCTATCAGCATGCCACGCTGGGAGCAACGGTTAGCGCATTACGGGCACTGGCTGCTCTACGCGATGATGTTTGCAGCACCTCTGACAGGATGGGCAACATCCGACATCTATGGCTACGGCGTGAAATTCTTCGATGTTCCATTGCCCAAGTTCTTTCCCACACTTGGGGCAACCACTGGTGCCACGGTCGGTTATGTGCACACCGTCGTTACCTATATCTTCCTCGGGCTGATTGGAATGCATCTCTTGGCTGTTGCAAAACATCGTTACATTGACCGCGATTGCGTCATGCATCGAATGGCCTAACTGCGCCGCGTGGGAACAGAGAAATGATTCGATTTGACATACGCCGGGACGCATCCCGAGGTGCGCTGAAACTGGACTGGCTGGATGCGCGCTTCAGCTTTTCCGGCTCTTCGCATTTAAGGGTGTAGCTGATTTCTAAACCCTCCTGACTTCAGCAAGCACCTGGCTATGTAATTGGTTAAATTTCTAAAGCCCAAGGCGGTACCTCGTAAGTGCTCAAGTCGCCCGTTGATAGCTTCTGTTGGACCGTTGCTGGTTCCTGGCCGGTCGAAGTAGGCAAGGATGCTCTCAGCGTATTTTTTCAGCGTTTCCCCCAAGCCTTTCACCTCGATGAGCGCTTTGGGCAAGTCGCTGGCTGTAATGATATTTATGACCTCTTCCATGAGTTTTTTACCACGTTTTCGATCCGGCTCGTTGTAGGCGCTGACCACCCGTTGGTACATGCTCCAGGTGCAATCCACTTCGAGGTGGTGCTCATCTGCAAACAGCTGGAACAGTTGCTTTTTGTTGGCGTCAGACAGGTAGCTGATCCGAGTCAGTAGCGTTCGACGGCTTTTGTAGAGCGGGTCATTTTTACGCCCTCTGCGGCCCAGGATGTCGTGTTGCACACGCCGGCGGCATTCATCCAGCATGTTGCTTGCCCAGCGCACGACATGGAAAGGATCCAGCACGGTTTGGGCTTGAGGCAGGGCTTCTTGCGCTGCAGATTTAAACCCCGTAAAACCGTCCATGGCAATGCTTTCGATCTGGTCACGCCACGATTTGGGGCGACTCTGTAGCCATTGCTTAAAGGCTTGTTTGGAGCGGCCTTCCAGCACATCGAGCAAGCGGGCCGGCCCGTTTTTGTTACGCACGGGCGTAAGGTCAACCACGATGGTGACGTACTTGTCACCACAGCGTGTATGTCGCCAAACATGCTCATCCACGCCCAGCACGGTCACACCGTCAAAACGTGTCGAGTCATTAAAAAGCAGGCGCCGTCCTTCGTTGATAATGGCATTATTAGCGGTGTGCCATGCAACATCAAGCTGGCTCGCAACACGAGATACCGACAGATGATCCAGCACGATGGCAGCTAATGCCCAGCGTATCGCCCCATATGAAAGCTTTGAACGTGGAGGTGCTGCACTGTTTGTATCTTCATGCCAGAAACAGCCGCAAGCACAACGCCAGCGACGGATACGCAGCAGCAATCTGGTTGGTCGTTGTCCGTAAGGTGTGTGAGCAAGATGCCTATCGACAGTACCGCGTGAAACACCAGCAGCCCCGCACTTGGGGCATGGCTCGGGTGCTTTGGTTAAACGACATTCGATGACGGCGCGCTCTGCACAAAGATGTTGTCCAGTGGCAGTCAGGCCGAGGTTATTCAGTTGGCAAAAGCTGGAAAGATCAGGGCTAGAAAAGGTAAGATTGTTCACGTCGGGGGCTTAGTTTTTGTTGGTGTGAGAGCTTACATTTTCTAAGATCCTCGACTCCTTTTCCAGCCGGTCAGATTTTTTCTACACCCTTAAATGCGAAGAGCCGCTTTTCCTTTGGTAGTTACTACGATCCGCAACGCAACGGCTTCGGCCCTCTGGTGGCACTGAACGAAGATGTCATACAGCCGGGAATGGGTTTCGAAATGCACCCGCACAAGGATATGGAAATCTTCATCATTCCGTTGTCAGGGGCCGTCGAACATCGTGACAGCCTCGGCAACCGTGCTTTCGTCAATCCAGGGGATGTGCAAAAAATGACTGCCGGTTCGGGAATTTGGCATAGCCAAATGAACGCGTCGTTGTCAGAGGTAGATCATCATCTGCAGGTATGGCTGCGGCCTCAGACGGCTGGGGCCAAGCCTGCAGTTGAACAGCGTCGCTTCGATACGAAGCAACGGATAGGACAATGGCAAGCGCTGGTAACGCCTGATGGACGGGACGGAAGTTTGTCGGTGGACCAAGACGCTATGATCCATGCTGCCACGCTCCTTCCTGGCCATGTTCTCCCTCTTCCAACCTCACAGTCCCGCAGTGTTTATTTACATGTTATCCGTGGCGCCATAATCGCCGATGCGCCACTCACGACCCCACTCTTACTTAACGCTGGCGACGCTTTAGCGATGGCGACAGCCATCCCAGCTCAGATTGGTGCAATGTCTCCACGCGCCGAGGTTTTGGTCTTTGAACTCCCTGCGGTGTAACTGAGGTATCTCAGCGTTGCCGCCAATTGAAGTTCGCGTAACCCGTATCAATGAAGAGATGAATATCACCGCGGCCAACGCCCTGCGCGAGCTGGCCAAGCAGCCGGTGCCGAAGAACTTCTGCGACGCCTAGGCGTTTGATCGGTGACCTGATTCCCTCTGCATCCCAACCTTCGGAGGATAATTTACAATGAAGCCAGGGGGAGGGCCTGGTTTCTGCGTTTTACAGGCGCACCTCCCCGTTAGCCATCCATAGGCTTGATAGGGCAAGTAGCGTCACCAACTGAGCAGTATTCAGGGGCGTCCCCCTTGAGCGCACTTTGGGGAAGCCGAGTTGTTACTTGGTAAAGAGGCTGGTGCTTGGCTACTGTCGGCATCTATACGATGGCTTGATTACAAGGCATGACGCTCTTTTCCGCGATAAACCCGTAATACATCTGCCATTACCGCCAATGCGATTTCTGCCGGTGTCTTGCTGCCGAGATTGAGACCGATCGGCATGTGTAGGCGATCTATCTGCTCGTCGGAAAGACCTCCAATGCGTTTGAGACGCTCGGCGCGCTTGGCTGAAGTTGCATTTGAGCCCATTGCGCCTATGTAGAAAGCAGGTGTATTCACTGCCTCCATTAATGGCTCTTCGCATTTAAGGGTGTAGAAAAAATCTGACCGGCTGGAAAAGGAGTCGAGGATCTTAGAAAATGTAAGCTCTCACACCAACAAAAACTAAGCCCCCGACGTGAACAATCTTACCTTTTCTAGCCCTGATCTTTCCAGCTTTTGCCAACTGAATAACCTCGGCCTGACTGCCACTGGACAACATCTTTGTGCAGAGCGCGCCGTCATCGAATGTCGTTTAACCAAAGCACCCGAGCCATGCCCCAAGTGCGGGGCTGCTGGTGTTTCACGCGGTACTGTCGATAGGCATCTTGCTCACACACCTTACGGACAACGACCAACCAGATTGCTGCTGCGTATCCGTCGCTGGCGTTGTGCTTGCGGCTGTTTCTGGCATGAAGATACAAACAGTGCAGCACCTCCACGTTCAAAGCTTTCATATGGGGCGATACGCTGGGCATTAGCTGCCATCGTGCTGGATCATCTGTCGGTATCTCGTGTTGCGAGCCAGCTTGATGTTGCATGGCACACCGCTAATAATGCCATTATCAACGAAGGACGGCGCCTGCTTTTTAATGACTCGACACGTTTTGACGGTGTGACCGTGCTGGGCGTGGATGAGCATGTTTGGCGACATACACGCTGTGGTGACAAGTACGTCACCATCGTGGTTGACCTTACGCCCGTGCGTAACAAAAACGGGCCGGCCCGCTTGCTCGATGTGCTGGAAGGCCGCTCCAAACAAGCCTTTAAGCAATGGCTACAGAGTCGCCCCAAATCGTGGCGTGACCAGATCGAAAGCATTGCCATGGACGGTTTTACGGGGTTTAAATCTGCAGCGCAAGAAGCCCTGCCTCAAGCCCAAACCGTGCTGGATCCTTTCCATGTCGTGCGCTGGGCAAGCAACATGCTGGATGAATGCCGCCGGCGTGTGCAACACGACATCCTGGGCCGCAGAGGGCGTAAAAATGACCCGCTCTACAAAAGCCGTCGAACGCTACTGACTCGGATCAGCTACCTGTCTGACGCCAACAAAAAGCAACTGTTCCAGCTGTTTGCAGATGAGCACCACCTCGAAGTGGATTGCACCTGGAGCATGTACCAACGGGTGGTCAGCGCCTACAACGAGCCGGATCGAAAACGTGGTAAAAAACTCATGGAAGAGGTCATAAATATCATTACAGCCAGCGACTTGCCCAAAGCGCTCATCGAGGTGAAAGGCTTGGGGGAAACGCTGAAAAAATACGCTGAGAGCATCCTTGCCTACTTCGACCGGCCAGGAACCAGCAACGGTCCAACAGAAGCTATCAACGGGCGACTTGAGCACTTACGAGGTACCGCCTTGGGCTTTAGAAATTTAACCAATTACATAGCCAGGTGCTTGCTGAAGTCAGGAGGGTTTAGAAATCAGCTACACCCTTAAATGCGAAGAGCCCCATTAATGCCAGGTCGTCAATTCTAGGGTCATGAGTCAGGGCTACAACGGCAGTTGCCGCGTGGCAACCACCGGCAGCGATGAAAAGAGGCTCTTCGCATTTAAGGGTGTAGAAAAAATCTGACCGGCTGGAAAAGGAGTCGAGGATCTTAGAAAATGTAAGCTCTCACACCAACAAAAACTAAGCCCCCGACGTGAACAATCTTACCTTTTCTAGCCCTGATCTTTCCAGCTTTTGCCAACTGAATAACCTCGGCCTGACTGCCACTGGACAACATCTTTGTGCAGAGCGCGCCGTCATCGAATGTCGTTTAACCAAAGCACCCGAGCCATGCCCCAAGTGCGGGGCTGCTGGTGTTTCACGCGGTACTGTCGATAGGCATCTTGCTCACACACCTTACGGACAACGACCAACCAGATTGCTGCTGCGTATCCGTCGCTGGCGTTGTGCTTGCGGCTGTTTCTGGCATGAAGATACAAACAGTGCAGCACCTCCACGTTCAAAGCTTTCATATGGGGCGATACGCTGGGCATTAGCTGCCATCGTGCTGGATCATCTGTCGGTATCTCGTGTTGCGAGCCAGCTTGATGTTGCATGGCACACCGCTAATAATGCCATTATCAACGAAGGACGGCGCCTGCTTTTTAATGACTCGACACGTTTTGACGGTGTGACCGTGCTGGGCGTGGATGAGCATGTTTGGCGACATACACGCTGTGGTGACAAGTACGTCACCATCGTGGTTGACCTTACGCCCGTGCGTAACAAAAACGGGCCGGCCCGCTTGCTCGATGTGCTGGAAGGCCGCTCCAAACAAGCCTTTAAGCAATGGCTACAGAGTCGCCCCAAATCGTGGCGTGACCAGATCGAAAGCATTGCCATGGACGGTTTTACGGGGTTTAAATCTGCAGCGCAAGAAGCCCTGCCTCAAGCCCAAACCGTGCTGGATCCTTTCCATGTCGTGCGCTGGGCAAGCAACATGCTGGATGAATGCCGCCGGCGTGTGCAACACGACATCCTGGGCCGCAGAGGGCGTAAAAATGACCCGCTCTACAAAAGCCGTCGAACGCTACTGACTCGGATCAGCTACCTGTCTGACGCCAACAAAAAGCAACTGTTCCAGCTGTTTGCAGATGAGCACCACCTCGAAGTGGATTGCACCTGGAGCATGTACCAACGGGTGGTCAGCGCCTACAACGAGCCGGATCGAAAACGTGGTAAAAAACTCATGGAAGAGGTCATAAATATCATTACAGCCAGCGACTTGCCCAAAGCGCTCATCGAGGTGAAAGGCTTGGGGGAAACGCTGAAAAAATACGCTGAGAGCATCCTTGCCTACTTCGACCGGCCAGGAACCAGCAACGGTCCAACAGAAGCTATCAACGGGCGACTTGAGCACTTACGAGGTACCGCCTTGGGCTTTAGAAATTTAACCAATTACATAGCCAGGTGCTTGCTGAAGTCAGGAGGGTTTAGAAATCAGCTACACCCTTAAATGCGAAGAGCCTGAAAAGAGATGGTAGGACGCGCTGCATTTGCACCCCATCAAGATTTATGTGCAGCATTTCTTCCCGAGGGTCGCATGCTATTACCTCGCAACCAAGCGCTTTTGCAATGTCTGCACAGACTTCTGCTACAGGAGATATGCCGGCCAGTATCAGGCGTAGAGCCGGGCCAATGTGAATGCATACCGAATCATCGAGAAATTGTACTCGTTCGCTGCCATGCTCAATTCCTCCTTCGAGTCCTAGTGCACCGCCATTCAAATTGACCTTGCGCAAAACGCGACGTTGACCGACTAATGCGGCTCGCAAAGCCTCAAGATGCTCCAGCCAATCAATGTTCGGATCGCGATGTTCAACCAGCACCACCAACACTCCACCGCAAGGTAACTGCAGTCGACGGCATTCTTCCATGCCTTCACCGTAGCGGACGATCTGTGCGATATCTCTAAACTCGCCACGCCCCAAACTGGCTAAAAACTCTTCCTCTACACAGCCACCTGACAGCGAACCTTTGTATTCTCCCGAACCGCAGGTAACCAACATGGCACCTGGCGAGCGAGGTGCTGAACCATAAGTAGAGAGCACCGTGCACAACCAGATCGAGTGACCGGCGCGCGCCCATTCCAGTGCTTGATCAATTACCAGCAGGTCGAGATGTTGCATATTCCTCTACCTCGATTATCTGAGCTGTGTTGCTTTATGGTTGGGTATTTGACTGGGGATAAGTAAATTCTTCTTTTATTGAGTGCTGAGGGCTATGAAGTATGTATAGAAATTGAAATGGACCTTGCACGAGTCCGACCCCCGCCGGGGCAGATGGTTGCAAGAATCAGTGCCCAGGTTTTCTCTATAAATTTTGAATCTGAATACTTGAGTAATTAGTCTAAATTTGTGGCAGTGTTGCCTTTCTCAGGACGATAAAGCATCGTTTCTGGTCAACCAGCAGAAGCACCCCAGAGATAAAAATGCAGAATCGCAAAACTGGCATCCGCGCCTTACAAGCCGATCGCACTAAGGACAGCATCCTTCAGGCTGCAGTCCGGATATTCAGCAAGCACGGCTTCACCGGGGGACGCATTGAGCAGATTTCCAAGCTAGCAAAATCCAATGATCGGATGATCTATTACTACTTTGGCAGCAAGGAAAAGCTATTCATCAGCGTGCTAGAGCACATCTACGCCAGTTTCAACGAGGCGGAGAGCAAGCTAGAACTCGACCTGTCCGACCCTGAGTCTGCATTGCGCCACCTGGTGGCTTTTGTCTGGGACTACTACCTGCACCACCCGGAGTTCGTAACCATCCTGGCGACCGAGAACCTACATCGAGGTCAGCATGCAAAGAAATCGCTCAATCTGCAGGCTTTATCGGGCGAGGCGGTTGGGGTGTTGCGGCCAATCATCGAGGCCGGGCAGGCCAAGGGTCTCTTCCGCAACGATATCGACATCAAGCACGCGTACTTAATGATCGCCTCGCTCTGCTACTTCTATAACTCCAACCTTTACACGCTGAGCTCCTTCCTTGATGAGGACCTTGGCGACAAGCGCGCCAAGGACGACTGGCTCCTTTTCATTAGCGACTTGGCTCTACGTGGCCTGCGTCGTTGATGCTCAATGGGTGCCGGGGTTGGCGCGCACATGGGCGCTCTTCGCAAGCAGCCCTTCCCAAGCAGGCTTACCTGAAGCGAAACGATGGCGTATATAGGCCAATAGGTCTGCGACTTGACGATCCGAAAGACTGTCCTTGAAGCCCGGCATGTAACCCAGGTCGCGAGTCGCCGGGGTCGGTATCCCGTGCAGTACTACCTTCAGCAAGTTGTCCGGCAGATCGCTGTGGACATTGGTATTCGCTGCCATGGACGGGCTCACACCGAACAGCTTGGGCCCCTTTCCTTCGCTGTGGCAGGCTTGGCACGCGCCTTGGAAAACCCGTTCGCCATTGCTCAGCGATACTTGGGGGTCAACCTTGGTCGGGGCGCTGGCAACTGCCGCGCGCGGCTCGGCCTCGCCACTTAGAGACGCCAGATAATGTGCAATGGCCTGTACATCGCTCTCCGGTAAGGTGGCTAATTCACTGACAACGGGACCCATAGGTCCGGTGGCAACGCCGTGCTTTTGGGAGAATCCGGTGCGCAGATACTCGAAAAGCTCGCTTTCGCTCCAAGGGGTGGGGGATTTCGAAAGAGCGTTGAGCGCTGGGGCTTCCCATCCATCAACCATTCCTCCGGCCAGGTAGGCTTTGCCTCCTTTCTCTGCCCCCATCAAGTTGCGGGGCGAGTGGCAAGCAGAGCAGTGACCCAAGCCGTCCACGAGATAGGCACCTCGATTCCATTGCTCGCTGCGCTGCGGATTAGGTTGGTATTCGCCCCGCCCTAGGAAGAGAGCATTCCAGCCGGCCATCAATGGGCGCTGATTGAACGGGAAGCTCATGTGATTGGCGGGTGCCTCCTGGCGTACCGGATCCTGGGACATCAGGTAAGCGTAGAGCGCCTGCATGTCTGCATCGGTAATGTTGCGGAATGCGGTGTAGGGGAAGGCTGGGTAAAGATGCCGGCCATCGCGGCTGATACCTTCACGCATCGCTCGATCGAAGGCGGCGAACGACCAATTGCCGATTCCGGTCTCTGGATCCGGAGTGATGTTGGTGCTGTAGAGGGTGCCGAAGGGCGTTTCCATTCCCAGTCCGCCAGCGTTGACCTTGCCCCCCGTGACGGTATGGCAGACCGCACAGTCGCCGGCTGCGGCCAGTTGGCGTCCTCGTTCAAGCGTCGCAGCTGACCAGGTGCCGGCAAGTGGCGGGGTTACAGGTGCAATCTCCGCCCGCCAAGGCAACGCTGTCGCTGCCATTCCAAGAGCGGCCCCGAACAGGCCGGCAAGGGAGCCAAACCACCATTTCGATCGTTTCGGTGCATGGTTCTGCGTTGGATTTTGTTCGACGTTGGGGCCGCTGCCATTCAGGGCCGCGCGCACTCGCTCTGCGGTAATTGGGAGTTCGCGGAAACGGATGCCTGTGGCATCGAAAATTGCGTTCGCAATGGCCGCTGCGCTGGGTACTGATGCCGACTCACCACTACCCATTGGGGGCTCGTTCTGGCGCGGAAGCATCAGTACATCGATGTCAGGCACTTCAGGAAACGTGAGGATCGGGTAGCCGCCCCATTCCTTGCTCGCGACCTTCGAGTCTTCAAAGGCCAACTCTTCTTTGAGCACCCTGCTGGTGGACTGAATCACGTTGCCGTGTATCTGGTGTCGTACACCATCGGGGTTGACCATCATGCCGGCATCATGACCAATCACTACGCGTGTTACGGCGACCTCGCCAGTGCGACGGTCCACGGCAACATCCGCGACCCACGCGGCCCACGCCGCCCCGAAACCAGGAAACTTGCTGTGAATGTAGCGTGCATAGGCAAAACCTCTACCTCGCAATACATCACCTTCGGCAGGGGCTTGCATCGGTTGTGTATGTGGCTTCCAGCCCGCTCTTTCAGCGGTGGCCTTCACAAGATCGATCGCGCGTGAGTCGGACAGATGCTTTAGTCGGTACTCCACAGGGTCGACGCCAGCGGCAAAGGCAAGCTCGTCAATGTAGGATTCGTGAGCAAAGCTATTGGGCAGGGCCGAAACACCGCGCATCCAGGATGCCCGAACCAGCGGCGTCATATCGTTGATGGTGACGCGCATGTTTTCGTAGTCGTAGGGCGGGATTGAGGTCCGATCACCCATTTCAAACAATGCCGGCACCGGTTCCACTGAGCCGGTGAGCAACAGCGCGAGCGTCGGTGCGCCATTCGACGGGTAGCTGGTCTGGAAATCGTAGGCAGCCACACCGCCTTCGATATTCAACCCGCCGTCAATTTCCATCAGCTGACCTGTGCCCTTGGGCTCCCAGACGTGCTCCTGTTCTCGAGTCAGTTGTACCCGTACCGGTCGGCCTACCGCCCGGGATAGCAGCACCGCATCGGCACAAACGTCGTCTGCGCAATTGCGTCCATAGGGCTCTGTTGCAAAAATCGTGAAGCTTGAGCATGCTTGGCGGAGATTGGACGGACGGAACGATGACGGATTTCAAGTGGCGCCATTTCCAGGGTGATGTGATCCTGTGGGCGGTGCGCTGGTATTGTCGCTATCCGATCAGCTATCGCGACCTTGAGGAAATGCTGGCGGAACGCGGCATTTCGGTCGACCATACGACGATCTATCGCTGGGTCCAGTGCTACGCCCCGGAGATGGAGAAGCGGCTGCGCTGGTTCTGGCGGCGTGGCTTTGATCCGAGCTGGCGCCTGGATGAAACCTACGTCAAGGTGCGGGGCAAGTGGACCTACCTGTACCGGGCAGTCGACAAGCGGGGCGACACGATCGATTTCTACCTGTCGCCGACCCGCAGCGCCAAGGCAGCGAAGCGGTTCCTGGGCAAGGCCCTGCGAGGCCTGAAGCACTGGGAAAAGCCTGCCACGCTCAATACCGACAAAGCGCCGAGCTATGGTGCAGCGATCACCGAATTGAAGCGCGAAGGAAAGCTGGACCGGGAGACGGCCCACCGGCAGGTGAAGTATCTCAATAACGTGATCGAGGCCGATCACGGAAAGCTCAAGATACTGATCAAGCCGGTGCGCGGTTTCAAATCGATCCCCACGGCCTATGCCACGATCAAGGGATTCGAAGTCATGCGAGCCCTGCGCAAAGGACAGGCTCGCCCCTGGTGCCTGCAGCCCGGCATCAGGGGCGAGGTGCGCCTTGTGGAGAGAGCTTTTGGCATTGGGCCCTCGGCGCTGACGGAGGCCATGGGCATGCTCAACCACCATTTCGCAGCAGCCGCCTGATCGGCGCAGAGCGACAGCCTACCTCTGACTGCCGCCAATCTTTGCAACAGAGCCCCATTATCAACGAAGGACGGCGCCTGCTTTTTAATGACTCGACACGTTTTGACGGTGTGACCGTGCTGGGCGTGGATGAGCATGTTTGGCGACATACACGCTGTGGTGACAAGTACGTCACCATCGTGGTTGACCTTACGCCCGTGCGTAACAAAAACGGGCCGGCCCGCTTGCTCGATGTGCTGGAAGGCCGCTCCAAACAAGCCTTTAAGCAATGGCTACAGAGTCGCCCCAAATCGTGGCGTGACCAGATCGAAAGCATTGCCATGGACGGTTTTACGGGGTTTAAATCTGCAGCGCAAGAAGCCCTGCCTCAAGCCCAAACCGTGCTGGATCCTTTCCATGTCGTGCGCTGGGCAAGCAACATGCTGGATGAATGCCGCCGGCGTGTGCAACACGACATCCTGGGCCGCAGAGGGCGTAAAAATGACCCGCTCTACAAAAGCCGTCGAACGCTACTGACTCGGATCAGCTACCTGTCTGACGCCAACAAAAAGCAACTGTTCCAGCTGTTTGCAGATGAGCACCACCTCGAAGTGGATTGCACCTGGAGCATGTACCAACGGGTGGTCAGCGCCTACAACGAGCCGGATCGAAAACGTGGTAAAAAACTCATGGAAGAGGTCATAAATATCATTACAGCCAGCGACTTGCCCAAAGCGCTCATCGAGGTGAAAGGCTTGGGGGAAACGCTGAAAAAATACGCTGAGAGCATCCTTGCCTACTTCGACCGGCCAGGAACCAGCAACGGTCCAACAGAAGCTATCAACGGGCGACTTGAGCACTTACGAGGTACCGCCTTGGGCTTTAGAAATTTAACCAATTACATAGCCAGGTGCTTGCTGAAGTCAGGAGGGTTTAGAAATCAGCTACACCCTTAAATGCGAAGAGCCGCTTTACAACTGCGTGTCACACATACCTCTAATGTAAAGCTAATCCAAGCCTCTCTCCTAACGATTGGTCACCACCAGCAAAACCCCTGCCGTTATGTGCCAATTCTAATTCGCGCCTACCTAAAGCGCCCCCCTGAACTCAAGGATGCAATATATGAAAAAATTCATCGCCTCTCTGCTGATCATCACCACAGCAGCTATGTCTGGCTGTGCTTCGAGCATGACGAGCCGGGACTACTCCCGGGCAACCGCAATGCAGAAAATGAAGGTCGAGCTTGGTGTTGTCGACTCAGTCCGTGATGTGAAAATCAACGGGAAGCCTTCACCGATTGGTGGCATGGCTGGTGGCGCCCTCGGTGCGATCGCCGGCAGCAATGGCGGTGGTGGTTTGGGGCAACTGGCCGTAATGGTTGTCGCTGGCGCGGTCGGCGCCGCGATTGGTGCTGCAGTCGACAAGAAAGCCCATGATACTGACGGGATCGAAATCACTGTGAAAATGAGCAGCGACGGCAGCTTGCAGGCCGTCACCCAGGCCAAAGATCCAGCAGAGACCTTCGCCCCTGGTGACTCGGTTCGGTTGATCACAGGCCAAACTGGCGACTCTCGGGTCAGCCACTAACAAGTTGTACCCCAAAGCCCTAGACGACACATATCGTCTAGGGCTTTTTTGTGCCAAGCACTTTTGATTCTCATGGGTTATAGTTACGCGTGACTATCCATCCTCGATCACCAGCCACGAAATCTGATTATGCATGACATAGGGCGACTCACTCGCTTGGGGTTCACAACGCTGCCCGAGTGCCTTTTGACGGTACCAAAGGAATACAGGGACTTTCACGAGCCCATTGAGGTGCTTCCCTTGCCAGATCTCGGGCAGGCCTCATACATGGCTCTGACCTTGATTGAGCGAGCGATCTTTGATCGTGGCGGCGTTGCACTGCAAGAAGTCAAAGGTGCGTTCCGCGGATACGTCAAGGTGGTAGACGGGCGAGGGCAGCGCTTGCAAATCAACTTGATAGGTAAGCCTTCGATCGAACCGTGGATGGGGTACGACTTTGGCGCAACTGTGCACACTTACGGTGAGGTGGTCACCTTCGAAGGGCGGCCTACCATGTCGAATCCGATGGTCATACCTCCGGCGATGATTGGGCGTGTGATGCCTGTCTACCAGGGCAAGCAGAATCAGGTGAGCGCCGAAGTTCTTGGCGAAGCCGTCACCTCGGCTATGGCACACATCAATGAGGCCGCTTGCCTGTTGCTGGAACAGGCCCTGATGCACGAGGATGACTTTCGAAAGCTCACAGGCCTCAACGACCCAGCTGACTTGCTCCGTAACTTGCATTCACCCCTTTCAGTCCGGGAGGGAGAGGAGGCGGTGAGAATTGCCAAGGCCGTCTGCATTCAGGCGTTGGTTAATCGCGTCGAAGCGCATCGGAACCGCCCAGCAGTGAAGGGGGCTCTCCTGCGAATCGACCGGGACCAGGTGGCTGACCTGATCAAGCGAGCACCTTTCAAGCCTTCTGCTGACCAGCTCCAAGCAATCGATGAGATCGTGTCAGACCTAAGGTCACCCTATCCAATGCAGCGCATATTGTCGGGCGATGTCAGTACCGGCAAGTCATTCACGTTCATGATTCCAGCCGCCGCGAGCTATCTCGCTGGGGCCAGGGTCGCCATTATCGCGCCTGGCCAGATCCTCGCGCAGCAACTGGCGGCTGAGCTGAGCAGCCTCTTTTACGAAATTCCAGTTGTCACCGTTGTAGGCCCTGTTGGGAAAGCCAAGATCGACCTGTCATCTGGGATCGTGGTGGGCACCACAGCAGTTATTTCTGCAGCAAGCAAAGAAGGGATCGTCTTTGACCTGGTCATCGCTGACGAGCAGCAACGATTTTCTGTAGCTCAGCGAAAGAAGCTCATCGCGCCTCATACCAACTTCCTTGAATCAACAGCAACCGCGATCCCGCGAACAGTGGCGCTGGTCCAACTGGGCGGGCTACCGATCTCAATCCTGAGGTCCACCCCGGTACCGCGGGATATCGTCACAAGGATCATCACCCACAACGCCAGGCAGAAACTGCATGATCTGGTCATGCAGGTCATCAAGCAGGGCGGACAGGCTGCGTTCGTCTATCCAGTGGTGAATGGTGAGGCAGACACTCGGAATGCTGTGGAGGCAGCCTACGAACGTTTCCGGAGGCTTCTGGGAGACGATGTAGGTTACATTCACGGCAGCCTTCCCGAGTCGGCCAAAACTGAAACCATAGAGAAGATGAAATCTGGCCAAATCAAGCTGTTAGTCGCCTCAACTGTGATCGAGGTTGGGGTAACCTTCCCGGGTTTGACACTGATGGTTGCAGTGAGTCCAGAACACTTCGGCGTAGCGCAGTTGCACCAGCTCCGTGGCCGAGTAGCTCGGAAAGGAGGCCGCGGATTCTTCATTATGTATCTACCCAGTCCAATCAAACAGTCAGCGTCCTCACGCCTGAGGCTGCTGACCGCTTGCAATGACGGGTTTGTACTGGCCGAAAAGGATGCGGAGAGTCGCGGCTATGGCGATCTGAGCCTAGAGGGCGAGAGACAATCTGGTGCCACGCGACCTTTGAATCGCCCCTGGTTTCCTAGACACCTCCAAGCCTCATAATGAGGCCCAAATAGGAGGTGCCATGAGTCGTCAGCGTTACCCCGAAGAATTCAAGATCGAAGCGGTCAAGCAAGTGACCGAAAAAGGCAAACCTGTCGCCGATGTCGCCCAGCGCCTGGGCATGTCCGTGCATAGCCTTTACGCCTGGATCAAGGTCTACAGCAAGCCCCAAGAGCAGCGTCAGCAAGACGACGATCAGCAGGCCGAACTGCGCAAGCTGCGCGCTGAACTCAAGCGCGTGACGGAAGAGCGAGACATCTTAAAAAATTTCGCCTGTCAAGCATTATCGAAAGATAGGCGGAATGCCCGAAGTCTATATGGGACAAGGGCTTGGATCTTTTCGCCGGCCGTTCGCGCAGTCTCGTGCAAAAAGGCTAGGAGCCACATAAGGGCAACGCGGTTGCGGGCTCCAGCGTGTCCGGGCGGGCATTTGATGGCGGCTGCGGCCATGGTACGACAAGGCTCCCTCAAGCCATAGCCCAAAGCAAAAGCGCAGGCCACCGGCCTGCGCTTTTGCTTTGCAGCGGGTACACCGTCACACCTACGTGGGCGGCGCATCGCGTCGGGGCGCGGGTGGCGCTTTCGGCGTTGTCGTCCCTTTCCTGAATCCCCTGTCTCCGGCCATGAACGCCTCCAGCATGTGCGGGATCAGCGTCGTTGCATCGACCGCCTCGCCATAGGTCTGCGCGTGCAGCGCAGCGTAGCGGTCGAGGTCGGCTTTCAGGCTGGCCGGGCAAGCGAAGGTCAGTTTGACGGTCTCGGTCTTGGGCAGCGGCCCCAGCCGCAGCTTGCGTGTGGTGTTCATTGCGAAGTTCCTCGGTTGAAAATCATCGGCTGGTAGGGCCGCAGCACCAGATCCCGATTGACGATGATCCGCACCGGCAAACCGGGCCGGCTGGTCAGCGTGGGCTGGATGTTGAGGTTGCGGCGCGTCACTTCCTGGCCGACCTGATTCACCGTGTCTTGCAGGCTGTCGCGGCCGGCGATGATGATCCGGTCGCCGGCCTGGCGGTTCTCCGGCGCGGCCAGTTCGGCGCCGACGCCCAGCAGCGTCGTCAATACGGCGCCGGCGAAGATGCGATCCCAATGCCAATCGACACCATCCTCCAGGCCGGCATACCCGGCCGGGTCGGTGCCCACGAGGTTATCCAGCGTCAGCGACGACGTGTCCGGCAGGATCACCCGGTTCCAGACGACCTGCACACGGGTCTGTCCGTAGCTGACCTGGCTGTTGTAGCGACCCAGGATGCGCGATCCCTGCGGAATGAGCAGGTGCCGGCCAGTGGCCGTGTCATAGACCGGCTCCGTCACCGTGGCGATCACATCGCCCGGCAGGTCGGACTTGATGCCCGTCACCAGCGCCCCGGCGATCACCGTGCCGGCCATGACCTGGTACGGCGAGCTGGGCAGTTGCAGGTTCCCGGAATTACGGGTTTCCGTGGAGCCGGATTGCAGGAAAGCCTCTTTCTGGTCTTGCCGGTTCTGCACGGCGGTCGGGTCGGCGGGCTGGGCCGTTGTCGAGGCCGGGCCGGCGGCCAGTGGGTCGAAGGCTGCCAGAGTGTTGCCCATGCCGGGGACTCCCGGCGTCGCCTGCGCCACGGCCGCGGTCTGGCCCTGTCCTGTGTTGAAGAATACCGATGAAGCCGCCGCCGCTTCGGCCTCCTGGCGCAAGGCTTCGCGTTCGGCCGCCTCGGGATCGTGACCCGGTGGCGCATAGCTGGCCACTGCCGGCTGCTGCGACTGGACGATGGCCGGCCCGAGATCGCCCGGCAGGGGTGGCCCCAGTTCCGGCACCTCGGGCGGCGGCGGTGGCGGCAACATGGAGTAGTCCGTCGGAAGCCGTTCCAGCCCTTCGGAGCGCGACACGCGATCGACGTTGTACAGCTCGGACGGATCGTTGCCGCTCCGGGGCTTCGATGGCTGCAAGGACCAGATGGTGGCGCCCAGCACCGCGACGGAGAGCCCGCCAACAAGCGCGGCCAGGGTACGCCGGTTCAGCCGTGTGACCGGACGCGGCTGAGCGCGCAGCGCCACCGTTTCAGGCGCCACCTTGTCGGCCTGCGGCGTGGCGATATCCGGGGTGTCGTCCTGGCTCATGGTCAGTTCCTCCGGGACACACCGTCGGTGCGCTCGATGCGCACCACGTCGCCCCTGTCACCGCCGAGGCGTAATTCAGCCGCGCCGAACAGCCGATCGACGATGTAGTACGGCGAACGGAAGCGGTAGTTCACCAGTTGCCCGTCGCCCTGCGCGCCGATGACGAACAGCGGCGGCAGATCGCCTTGGGCGATGCCGGCGGGGAACTGGATATAGACCTTCTCGCCGTCGTCGAAGGCGCGTAGCGGCTTCCACGGCGGATTGCTGCCGCTGATGGCGTAGCGGAAGCGCAGGTTCTCCAGCGACAGGCCGGTATCGACCGGCGCGGCAACGCTGGCCGCCTGCGCCTGGCGCTGCAAGGCCAGCATCCGGTCGCGCGGGTAGTCCCAGGACACCGACGCCATCCAGGCGCGTTCGGTCGAGGTCAGCTCCAGCAAATACGTCCGGCGGCTGGTGGTGATGACCAGGTTGGTTTTCAGGCCCGAGCGGATCGGCTTGACCAGCACATTGACGCGCAGCTCGTCGCCGCTGCCGCTGGAGGTGTCGCCGACGATCCAGCGCACGGTATCGCCTGCCGCCACCGTCACCAGATCCTCGCCCGGCTGGAGCGAGATCATCGTCACGCGCCCGACCGCCGCATAGACCTGATAGAGCGCGCCATCGCTGTACGGCCAGACCTGAATCGCATTGACGTAGCCCTCGCGCGTGGGCGCGACCCGCGCCTCGGCATTGGCGCGGGAGACGCGCACGGTTTCGTCGGCCGGCTCGGGTGCTGGCTTGGCAGCATCGGTGTCTGGCAACGGCTTCAACTGTCCGGGCAGCGGCAGTGGTTCGGGCATGGCGACGACTTCCACCGGCGCGGGCGGTTCGGGCAACGGCTGGGCCTGTACCGGCTCATCGAGCGAAATCCTCGGCGGCGGCTTGCCCTGGGTGGCGCAGCCCGCCAGGGCCACCAGCATCAACGGCAAAACGTAAAAGCGGAAAGACGGGTTCATGGTCGTGCTCCTTCGGCATCGAGTTCGCGGCTCCACGACAGGCCATTGACGTAGATGCCCAGTGGGTTGCTGCGCAGGCGTTCTTCGGTGCGCGGGGTTTGCACCACGATGGACACCACGGCCGTCCATCGCTCCAGTCCCGCGGCCGCGCCGTTGACGTAGCGGCGCTCCGTCCAGCGCACGTTGAACGACGTGTCGCTGGCGCGCACGACGCTGGTGATCTGCACCGTCACCGACTCGCGGCCGATGCGGGCAAACGGATCGTTGGTGCGGGCGTAGTCGTTGAGCACCGCCGCGCCCCGGTCGGTGGTGTAGTCGTAGGCATCGAGCCAGTTCTGGCGCACTACGATCGGGTCGATGGACAGCGAGCGCACCATCGTGATGAAGCGGGCAACGTGGTGTGCCTGCTGCGCATCGTCGGGCCGGTAGCGCGTGGCGGCTTCGCCGACCGCGCGTACCTGGCCGGTCTGATCGACCTCGACGACATAGGGCGTGACGATGGACTGCGCCGATCGCCACACCAGGCCAGCGGCCATCAGCAGGGCCAGCACCAGGCAGCCGAACGCCATCAGGCGCCAGTTCTTCGCCTGCACACGGGCCGAGCCGATGCGCTCGTCCCACACCTGGGCGGCGGACTGGTAAGGGGTCGCAGGCTGCGGTGTATCGGCATAGCGCACCTGCGGTCGTTTGAATCGCATGGTTAGTCCTCCTTATGAATCTGAATCCCGCAGGCTCGGGGCGCTGCCCGATCCACCGCTATCGCCCCCGCGCAGCGTGTGCGCGGTAGTGGTCGCGGCCTGCGTGATCTGCTGGCGGCGGTGCAGGCGCTTGGCCCAGGCGGGTTGCTGTTGTGGCGACGATGTGGTGGCCGGGTCGGAAGCGGCAGCACCGGCCCCAGCTCCCGAGCCACCCTCTGTCGCAGAGCCATTCAATCCAGCGCGGAAAGGAGCCGCCATGCGCTGCCCGGCGGCAGAGGCACGGGAGGCAGCGCTTTGCCCGGCGGCCTGCGCGCCGGTCTTGGCGACGTTGCCCAGTCCCGCCGCCGCGCCCTTGAGGCCACCACCGGCTGCGGACGAACCCGTCTGGAACGCCGACCGGGCACCACTGGCCGCAGAAGTCGCGGCACGCGCGCCGCTGCCGGCCAGCTTGGCAGCCGCCGGCGCCATGCGTGCCCCGGCGGCCACCGCCCCGCCCACGCCAGTTGCGGCAGCACCGACGGCGATGGCGGTTCCGGCAGCGCCGACAGCGGCGCCGGCCATCGCACCCGCACCCAACTGCGGCCCGCCGGAAATCAAACCTGTGGCGATGCCCGGACCGAAGATGCCCAGCGCCAGCAAGGCGAGCGAGGCCAGCATGATGACCAGCGCGTGGTCGATGGATGGTTCGGTCGGATGCACCTGGAATTCGGCGAACAGCCCGGTGCCGATGCCGACGATCACCGCCAGCACCAGCACCTTGACGCCCGAGGACACCACGTTGCCCAGCACCTTCTCGGCCAGGAAGCTGGTCTTGTTCCAGAGTGCGAACGGCACCAGCACGAAGCCGGCCAGCGTGGTCAGCTTGAACTCGATCAGCGTGATGAAAAGCTGGATCGCCAGCACGAAGAACGTGACGATCACCACCAGCCAGGCCAGGAACATCACCATGATGGGGGTGATGTTCACGAACACTTCCGGGAAGCCCGCCAGATCGCTGACCTGCGCCAGAATCGGCATCCCGGCGTCGATGCCGGTCTTGGCCAGCCGCCCCGGTTGCAGGAACTCGTCCATGCCCAGGGTCGAGCCGGTGGCGGTCAGGCCCAGGCCGGTGAAGGAGCGGAACACGATGCCGGCCAGCCAGTTGAAGTTGTTGATGATGTAGGCGAAGGCGCCGACGTAGAGCACCTTGCGCAGCAGCTTGGCGATCACGTCATCGCCCTGGCCGGTGGCGTGGCTCATGGCCCAGTACAGACCGGCGATGGTCATGTCGATGACGATCAGCGTGGCGGTCAGGAACGCCACTTCGCCTTGCAGCAGTCCGAAGCCCGAGTCGATGTAGGTGGAAAAGGTGTTGAGGAAACGGTCGATGACGGTGACGTCGTTCATGGCGCGTCCTCCGTCGCGGCGTTCGCCGTCTCGCCGTCCTCATCGTCGGGCGTATCGAAGCTGGGCGGAATCGGCGGCAGCTCGGCCAGGGTGTCGTACTCGTCCGGCCCGGTCTGGCCGGCGAAGAAGCGGCGCCGGAAGGCTTCGGCGGCGGCCAGGCAAGCGTCCTCGCCCGCCGCCTGCCGGTCTTGCGCGCACTGCGCACGCAGCGCCTTGAGCCGCGCGGGATCGGCGGCCAAGGCATCGGCCAGGTCGTCGGCAGGCTGCTGGCCGCAGGCGGTCAGCAGCACGGCCAGCAGACACAGCGGCAAGGCGGGAACGCATCGCATGGTCGTCTCCCGTCAGTTGCCGTAGAAATCCACGCGCCGCGGCGTGTAGGGCGTGCCTTCCCCCAGGAAGCGGCGTGTCACTTCGCGGCCGCGCTCGATGGCGGCGGCCTGCCGCGCCAGTTCCAGCGCGGCCGCCCGCTCCTGCGTGATCTGGAGTTGCTGTGCCTGGATCGACTGCTTGGCCTGCAAGGCCAGAAGCTGGTTGGTCGCCTGCATGGCCTGCAAGGCGCCTTCCGCCGACTGGCTCTGGCTCACCAGATCGGCCAGCGCGCTTTCGTCTTCGCGCAGGTTCTGCGATACCTGCGCCTGCATCCGCATCGCGGTGTGCAGTCCGTCGAGCGTGTGCTTCCAGCGTTCCTGCGCATCCCGGTACATCTGGTCACCGCTGACCGTCGCGGCGTACTGCTCCGGGTACAGCCGTGCGAACTCGCGGTCGAGGTTCTGCACGTCGTAGGCCAGCCCCTGCGCCTCGGCGATCAGCCGTTCGGTGGTCGCCAGCGTCGAGCGCAGGCGATTGACGATGTTGAAGTCCAGCGTCGCCAGATTGCGCGCCTGGTTCATCAGCATCTGCGCTTCGTTCTGGAGCTGGTTGATCTGGTTGTTGATCTGCTGGAGCGTGCGAATGGCCGTCAGCGTGTTCTGCACGAGGTTCGTGGGGTCGACCACGACCCATTGCGCCTGAACGGTGGAGACGGTGCAGAGCATGGCCGCGATGGCGGCGGCGAGAAGACGCTTTTTCATGGCAGGTTCTCCTGTGGGTGGTCAGCGATACGAGGGGAAGCCAGCGCAAGGCCGGGGAACGCGGGCAGCAGATCGGCCGCCCAGTCGAGGCCGCGATGGCGCAGCCAGGCACCGGCGAATCCCGGCGTGCCGGCGTTCAGCAGCACGCGGTCGATGTCGCGCTGGTCCTGCGGCGTGGAAGCGCCGGCGAAAGCCAGCGTTGCCGGCCCCAGGTCGAGGTCGAACAGGCGATTTCCCAAGCGCGACTGGTAGTAGTAGTCGCGCTTGGGTTCGGCGGTGGCGACGATCTCGATCTGCCGGGCGTTCAGCCCGAAGCCTTCGTAGATCGTGCGAATCTGCGGTTCGGTCGCCTGTGGGTTGGGCAGGAAGATGCGGCTGGCGCAGCTTTCGATGATCGCCGGAGCGATGCTCGAATCCTTGATGTCGGCCAGCGACTGCGTGGCGAAGATGACGCTGACGTTCTTCTTGCGCAGCGTCTTGAGCCACTGGCGGATGCGCGCGGCGAACACCGGGTCGTCGAGGAACAGCCAGGACTCGTCGAGAATCAACAGCGTCGGTGCGCCGTCGAAGCGTTCATCGAACCGCGCGAACAGGTAGCCCAGCACGGCCAGCACTGCCGCCTTGCTGTGCATCAGCTCCTCCATCTCGAAGCCCTGCACGTCGGCGTTGCCGAGCCGGTCATGGTCGGCATCGAGCAGCTTGCCGTGGGCACCGCCGAGCACATAGGGCGCCAGCGCCTGACGCAAGGCGTTCGATTGCAGCAGCACGGAAAACCCGGTCATCGTGCGCTGTTGCACCGGCGCTCCGGCGAGACTGCCCAGCGCCGACCAGATGGCGGCCTTCTCGTCGGGGCCGACGGCCACGCCTTCGTGCAGCAGGCGGCCCTCGATCCATTCCGCCGCCCAGGTGCGGTAGCCCTCGTCGTCGATGCGGGCCAGCGGCTGGAAAGCGATCTCGCCATCGTTGCCCAGGTCGTAGTGCTCGCCGCCCAGGCCGAGGATGGTGGCGCGCATGGAACGGCCCATGTCGAAGGCGAAGATGCGCGAACCGGCGTAGCGGCGGAACTGCATCGCCAGCGTGGCCAGCAGCACGGACTTGCCCATGCCGGTCGGCCCCACGACCAGGGTGTGGCCCACGTCGCCGATGTGCGTCACCAGCCGGAACGGGGTTGCGCCATCGGTGCGAGTGACGATCAGCGGCGGGCCATCGAGATGCCGGTTCTTCTCCGGCCCGGCCCACACCGCCGATACCGGCATCATGTGCGCCAGGTTCAGCGTCGAGACGATGGGCTGGCGCACATTGGCGTAGGCATTGCCGGGGATTGAGGACAGCCAGGCATCCACGGCGTTGAGCGTTTCCGGAATGGTGACGAAGCCCCGCCCCTGGATGACGCGCTCCACCATGCGTTGCTTCTCGTCGGCCGTGGCCGGGTCGGCGTCGAGCACCGTCACCGTCGCGGTGAGATAGCCGAAGGCGACCTGATCGCTGCCCAGCTCCTGCAAGGCCGCGTCGGCATCCGCCGCCTTGTTACTGGCGTCGGTGTCCACCAGCGGGCTTTCCTGTTGGAAAATGGTTTCGCGCAGCAGCGCCACCACGTTCTTGCGCTTGGCGAACCACTGGCGGCGCAGGCGGCCGAGTTCCTTTTCCGCCTCGGCCTTGTCCATGCACAGAAAGCGTGTGTTCCAGCGGTAGGCAAAGCCCAGCCGGTTGAGGTCGTCCAGCAGCCCCGGCCAGGTCGAGGTCGGAAAGCCCCGCACCGACACCACGCGCAGAGGCTGGTCGTTCAGCACGGGCGCGAGGCCGCCGATCAGCGCGGAGTCGGCCAGCAGCGCGTCCAGGTAGAACGGCACGTCCGGCACGCCGATGCGGTACTGCCGCGTCGAGACGGTCGAGTGCAGGTAGGTCAGCGTCTGACCGTCATCCAGCCAGGCGATCTCCGGCATCACGCCATCGAGCAAGTCGAACACGCGATCGGTTTCCGCGACGAAGGCATCCAGCCGTCCCTGCCAATCCACTCCTTCGCCGGGCGCGTTCTCGTAGAGCACCTTGGCCGCGCGGGCGCGGGATTCCTCCGCCGGCAGGAAGGCCAGCGTCAGGTAATAGCCACTCTCGAAGTGCTGGCTCGCTTCCTCGAACGCGGCGCGGCGTTCCTCATCCACCAGCCAGGACAAGGCTTCAGGAAAGTCCGCCTGCGGATAGTCCGCTGCCGGCTGGCGCTGGGCCTCGATGAACAGCGCCCAGCCCGAACCCAGCCGGCGCAACGCGTTGTTGAGCCGCGCCGTGGTGGCGATCATTTCGCCTTGCGTGGCGCTGTCCAGGTCCGGCCCGCGAAAGCGGGCCGTGCGCTGGAACGCCCCGTCCTTGTTGAGCACCACGCCCGGCGCGACCAACCCGGCCCAGGGCAACCAGTCGGCCAGCAGCGCGGGACGCTGGCGGTATTCGGCAAGGTTCAGCATCGTGGCGTCCCCCTACACGTCCAGCAGCGGCTTGTGCTTGATGTGCCGGGCGAAGACCTGCATGAACTGCGGATCGAGGCGCGCCCCCCAGACCGCCAGCGAATGGCCGACGATCCACAGCACCAGGCCGGGAATCCACAGTTGCAGGCCCAGCCCCACGGCGGCGGCCAGGGTGCCGTTGGCGATGGCCACCGTGCGCGGCGCGCCGCCCAACAGGATCGGCTCGGTCAGCGAGCGATGCAGGGGAATCTCGAAGCCGGGCGCAAAGCCCGGTGTTCCTTCGTTGGCGGCGCTCATACGACGGCCCCGCCGGAGAAGCTGAAGAAGGACAGGAAGAACGAGGACGCGGCGAAGGCAATGCTCAACCCGAACACGATCTGGATCAGCTTGCGGAAGCCGCCGGACGTGTCACCGAAGGCCAGCGCCAGGCCTGTGGCGATGATGATGATGACCGCGACGATGCGCGCCACCGGCCCCTGGATGGATTCGAGGATGGCTTGCAGCGGCCCTTCCCAGGGCATCGAGGAGCCGGCGGCCTGTGCTGTAGTGGCCATCAGCAGGAACACGAGCGCCAGCAGCAGCCCCTGTTGCGCCGGCTCGGCCAGGCAGCGCAGGCGGGCAAGACGGAAAAGCGGATTTACGGAAACGCGCAAAGCATGAGAAGGCGTCATGGCAGTTCTCCAGTGGGATCAGGGGACGGGGAGGAAGTCGGCGACAGCTCGGGAAACGGCGTTTCCAGCGCGTCGGCCAGTTGGTAGCCCGTGGCGTCGTGACCGACGACACGGGTGATGCTTTCGACGTGGCGCTGGCGGCCACGCCCGGCGATGCGCACCACGACGTTGATGGCGTCGGCGATCAACGCGCGCGGCGCGTTCGCGGCGACTTCGAGAATCAGTTGCTCCAGGCGCAGCAGCGCGCCTTGCGCGGAACCGGCATGGATGGTGGCGATGCCGCCCGGATGGTCGGTGCCCCACAGCTTGACGAGATCCAGTGCCTCGCCGCCGCGCACCTCGCCGACCACCACGCGGTCGGGGCGCAGCCGCATCGTGGCCCGCGCCAGATCGCGCATGGAGGCCACATTGCTGTGCGTGCGCAGCGGCACATGGTCGCGGGCCACGCATTGCAGCTCCACCGTGTCTTCGAGCACGAGGATGCGGTCGCCGGTGGTGGCGATCTCGGCCAGCAGCGCATTGGCCAGGGTCGTCTTGCCGGTGCTGGTGCCGCCCGCGATCAGGACGTTTTGCCGCTCGCGCGTGGCGCGGCGCAGGAACTCGGCCTGCGCCTCGGTCAGGATGCCGTCGGCCACGTAGCGATCCAGGCTGATGACGTTGATGGCACGCTTGCGCAGCGCAAAGGCCGGTCCCGGCGCCACCGGCGGCAGGACGCCCTCGAACCGTTCGCCCGTCTCGGGCAGTTCGGCGGACAGCAGCGGCTGGCCGCGATGCACTTCCGCGCCGACGTGGGCGGCCACCAGCCGGATGATGCGTTCGCCATCGGCCTCGGACAGTTCCACGCCCAGCGGGGCGCGGCCGGACGACAGGCGATCCACCCACAGCGTCCGGTCGGGGTTGAGCATGATCTCCACCACGTCCGGGTCTTCCAGCGCGGCGGCGATCACCGGCCCCATCGCCGTGCGCAGCATCTGGATGCGGCGATCCAGAGAGGCTGCGGTGGACGTCTGTGGAACGGCGCTCATGAGGCACGCTCCGCAGTTCGTTCGTGGGCCTCGGCCAGTGTCGCCGCGTCCCCCATCCGCATCCCGAACTCATGATCCTGGGGGTGCAGTTCCTCCACCACGTCACGCACCAGGCTGCGGCCGCGCAGCAGGTGGCGGCCCAGTTGTTCGACGAACTGCTCGAAACGCGCCTTGCCCTGGGCGCGGGCGGCGTCCTGATGCGCTTCGGGCACCGGCGTGCTGACGGTCAGGAAGTAGCGCACGAACAGCGCCAGCGTCTCGATCTCGATGTTCTGGTCGCGCTCCAGCTTCTCGAACTGGCGCGACAGGCGATCCAGCCGCTTGGCGATGGCGGCCTCGCGCTGGTCGGCCGCGTCCGGCGACAGCCAGGACGCCAGCGCCGCCGCGACGATGCTGGACTTCGAGACGCCTTTCTTGGCGGCCAGCTCGTCCAGGCGCTTGGCGTGCTCGGGATGGATAAAGAGGTTCAGGCGGTATCGGCTCATAGCTGGATTCCGTCATCGGGATTGAGGGAAGCCAGCCGCGCCACGCGCTGCATGGCGGGGTCGAGCTGGCCGGGAAGAACCGGCGGCAGGTCGTCGTCATCGAGCAGCGACAAGTCGCTGGCCGGGTGTTCAGGCTCGGGGCTGTAGGCGACGGCCTCGGACAGTTCGGGCTGGCGGCGCGGGCCGCCGTCATCGGTGCCGCCCAGGCCATCGGCGGATGCGGCAGCCGATGCGGCGGGCACGGCCGGAATCGCCAACTCGGTCCAGTCGTCGGCGCGAGCCGGCGGCGCATCGGCGTAGCGCCCGACCGCGAGCACGGGCGCCGGCAACACGCGCTGCTGGAAATTGGTGTCGAGGTAGTAGCGCAGCTTCCTGGCCTTGATCGGCGCCACGCTGGACACCATCACCACCGCCTCGTCGGGCGGTAGCTGCATCACTTCGCCAGGGGTCAACAGCGGCCGCGCCGTCTCCTGGCGCGACACCATCAGGTGCCCGAGCCACGGCGCGAGCCGGTGGCCGGCGTAGTTGCGCTGCGCGCGCAGCTCGGTGGCGGTGCCCAGCGTCTCGGAGATGCGCTTGGCGGTGCGTTCGTCGTTGGTGGCGAACGTCACCCGCACATGGCAGTTGTCCAGAATCGAATGGTTCTGGCCGTAGGCTTTGTCGATCTGGTTGAGCGACTGCGCGATCAGGAAGCTGCGGATGCCGTAGCCGGCCATGAAGGCAAGCGCCGTCTCGAAGAAGTCGAGCCGGCCCAGCGCTGGGAACTCGTCGAGCATCAACAGCAACTTGTGGCGGCGCTCGATGCCGTCGGAACCGTCGAGCGATTCGGTCAGCCGCCGCCCGATCTGATTGAGGATCAACCGAATCAGCGGCTTGGTGCGGCTGATGTCCGAAGGCGGCACCACCAGATACAGCGACACAGGATGCTCGGCGGCGATGAGATCGGCGATGCGCCAGTCGCAGCGCGAGGTGACTTCGGCCACCGTCGGGTCGCGGTACAGGCCGAGGAAGGACATGGCGGTGGAGAGCACGCCAGAGCGCTCGTTGTCCGCCTTGTTGAGCACTTCGCGCGCAGCGGAGGCGACGACGGGATGCGGCGCATCGCCCAGGTGCTTCGTCGTCATCATCCGGTGCAGGGTCAGCTCGAACGGGCACGCCGGGTCGGACAGACAATTGGCGACGCCGCGCAGCGTCTTGTCCTCGCCCGCATAGAGCACATGCAGGATGGCGCCGACTAGCAGTGCGTGGCTGGTCTTCTCCCAGTGATTGCGCCGTTCCAGCGCGCCTTCGGGATCGACCAGAATGTCGGCGATGTTCTGCACGTCGCGCACCTCATGCGCGCCGCGCCGCACTTCCAGCAGCGGGTTGTAGCCGGCCGACTGCGCATCGGTCGGGTTGAACAGCAGGCAGTGCGAGAAGCGCGAGCGCCAGCCGGCGGTGATCTGCCAGTTCTCGCCCTTGATGTCGTGGATGACGGCCGATGCGGGCCAGCTCAACAAGGTCGGCACGACCAGCCCGACCCCTTTGCCCGAGCGCGTGGGTGCGAAGGCCAGAACGTGCTCCGGGCCTTCGTGGCGCAGGTACTGCCGTTCATGCTGGCCGAGAAAGACACCGACGGGCCGGGTCAGTCCCGCCTTGTGGATGTCACGGGCATCGGCCCAGCGGGCCGAGCCGTAAGTCGTAACCCGGCGCGCCTGGCGCGAGCGCCAGATGGACATGCCGATGGCGACCAGCACGGCGACAAGACCGCTGCCGCCAGCGATGGCGCCGCCGATGTCGAAGACCTCCGGCGCATAAGCGCCGAAGAAGAACCACCACTCGAACAGTTTCCAGGGGTGATAGACCGGCGTGCCGAAGAAGTCGAACCAGGGCGAGCCAAGGCGTAGTTGGTAGCCCAGGGCGGCGGCTGTCCATTGTGTGGCGCTCCACACACCGGCGATCACGATGCCGAATACGACGGCGATCTGCCCGAACAGTACGTTCGTCCCTTGCATGACCTGGCCTCCGACTTCTCCTGCGCTGATTCCCCATGAAAAAGCGGCACTTGGGCGTGCCTGTCATGCGAGGATCGGTGCCGGGCCAGTGCCGGTCAAAGACCGTTATCGGAACCAAGGTGATGCAAAAAGCATCGTTTCAAGCGGGGGCGAACACGACAAAAACGCCGCCAGCGCGGGCGCGCTGCGGCGTGTCGGCAAAGAAAAGCGGATTTTGTGGCGAGCGGCCGACGAATCAGAACGGCGGCGGTGTCTCCGGCGGCGTATAGGGCACGTTGCCGTCACCGAAGAAGCGCCGATTCGTCGCTTCGGCCACGCGGTTGCACAACACGTCGCCCAGTCGCGGCCGATCGGTCCTGCACTGCTCGCGCAGCTCCCTCAATCGTTCGGGGTCGGCGGCCAGTTCCTCCACGGTCGGCACGTCGGCTTCCGTGGTTGCCTCCTGCCTGGGTGCCTCCGATTGGCCGCAGGCGGCCAGCGCCGCGACCAGCAATAACGGGATGAGTTGTTTCATGGCTCGATGTCCTCCAGATCAGGTTCGGACGGCGGCACAGGTCTGACGCCTTCGGGCGATTCGATGGCCTGCACCCGCTCGATGAATCGGGCCAGGACTTCCGAGCCCTCCGCCTCCCGGTGCAGCAGATACGTCGTCAGCATCGGCGAACGCCCCGCCAATGGCCGCGCCACCACACCGGGTTCGCGGCTGGAAACGATGTGCGGGGCACCCGCCAAGCCAAGGGCAAAGCCTGCCGACACCAGTGCCATCATCAGGTCGCAGGAGGCGACGCGCTCGGCGATCATGGGTTCCTGTTCCGCTCGCCGTAGCACCCGCTCGACCTGGCGGGCATGGCCTTCGCAGACCTGTGGATCGCACAGCACCAGCGGATAGCGCAACACTTCGTCCAACGGTATACGTTTGTGTTTGAGCAATGGGTGCCGTGCGGGAACAGCGACCATCAGAGGATCGCTCCAGACTGGCCGGGCGACCAACGCATCACCAACTTCGTCTGATTGAGAAAAACCCACGTCATACAGGTCGTCGTGCAACCCCTTGATCTGCTGCGATAGAGGCACTTCAGACAACCGGATTTCGACCTCGGGTTCCTCCTGCCGGCAAAGCGCCAGCAATGTCGGCAAGCGCGAAGGCGTGATGCCATCGGACAGTGCGATGCGCAGCTGACCGTGAAAGCCATTGGCCGCTGCCTTCACGCTGTCGCGGGCCTGCTGCAAGGCAGTGAAGATGCGCGGGACGTGTTCCAGAAACAGCTTGCCCGCCCGCGTCAGCTGCGTGCTGCGGCTGGTACGAACGAACAACTGCTCGCCCAGGTCTTCTTCCAGTTCCTTGATGGTGCGCGACAGCGGCGACTGCTCGATGTGCAGCCGCTCGGCCGCACGCGCAAAGTGCAGTTCCTCCGCTACGGCCAAAAAGCAACGCAGATGCCGCAGTTCCATGCGCCAGCTATCCGCTATCGGTATACGGGATGGCGACGGCATACTTCCATCACCTGATCCCGCACCCGGTCACGCACTGCGATCAGCTCCTTGCTACCTGCTCCCAGGGCATCCAGCACGTCACACAACCAGCCTGCCAGTAGTTCACACTCGGCCACGCCAAAGCCCCGCGTCGTTACGGCCGGTGTACCGATCCGTATGCCAGAGGTCACGAACGGTGAACGCGGATCATTGGGCACGGAATTCTTATTGGCGGTGATGTAGGCATCGGCCAGTGCGGCATCCGCCTCCTTACCGGTGTAGGGCTTGGCGGACAGGTCGATCAGCATCAGGTGGTTGTCGGTGCCGCCGGAGACGATTCGGTGACCACGCTGCTGGATGACCGCAGCCATCGCCCGCGCATTGGTCACGACCTGCTTCTGGTAGCTCTTGAACTCAGGCGTCAAGGCTTCCTTGAAGGCCACCGCCTTGGCGGCGATCACGTGCATCAGCGGGCCGCCCTGGATGCCAGGGAACACGGCAGAATTGAGCTTCTTGTAAAAATCCTCGTCCTGCCCCTTGGACAGGATGATGCCGCCGCGCGGGCCACGCAGGGTCTTGTGGGTGGTGCTGGTCACGACATGGGCATGAGGCAGCGGGTTCGGATATTCGCCAGCGGCAACCAGGCCGGCGACGTGAGCCATGTCGACCCAGAAGATCGCGCCCACCTTGTCGGCGATGGCACGCATTCGCGCCCAGTCCTTGTGGCGCGAATATGCGGAAAAGCCACCGATCAAAATCCTGGGTCGAGTCTCCAGTGCGATCCGTTCCATCTCGTCGTAGTCGATCAGGCCGGTCTCGGGGTCAAGCCCATAGGGCACGATCTTGTAGTGTCGGCCCGAGAAGTTCGATGGATTGCCATGGGTCAGGTGGCCGCCCTGCGCCAGGTTCATGCCCATCACCGTGTCGCCGGGATTGGTCAGAGCCAGGTACACGGCGGCGTTGGCCTGGGCGCCGGCATGGGGCTGGACGTTGGCGTAGTCGCAATCGAACAGCGCCTTGATCCGTTCGATCGCCAGGCGCTCGGCCACGTCCACATGCTCGCAGCCACTGTAGTAGCGCTTGCCGGGATAGCCTTCTGCATACTTATTGGTGAATACCGAGTTCTGGATCGCCATCACCAGCGGGCTGGCGTAGTTCTCCGAAGCGATCAACTCCACGTGGTCTTTCTGGCGGCGTTCTTCGTGCTGAACGGCCTGAGCCAGCTCGGGGTCGAAATCGGTGAGGGTCAGCGAAGTGTCGTACATGGAATTCGTCCTAGGTGTTGGAATGCTTGGGGTTTGGGATTGGGTCTTGTTCCGGCACGTCTTTGTCCAGTTCCCGGCGCACATCGCGGATCAGGTCGCTGGCCGCGGCCAGCGCTTCGGCCGCCGGTTTGCCGGCCAGGCTCTCGATCAGCCAGGAGCCGATCACCACGGCGTCGGCGACCTGGGCAACCGCCCGGGCGGTGCTGGCATCGCGGATACCGAACCCGACCCCGACAGGGATGCGCACATGACGGCGGATGCGGGTCAGCGTGTCACGCACGCTTGCCATGTCGAGTGTGGTAGCGCCGGTAACGCCCTTGATGGACACGCAATAGACGTAGCCACCGGCCCGCTTGGCGACCTGGCGGATGCGCTGCTCGGTAGAGGTTTGCGCAAGCAGGAAGATCAGATCGAGGCCGTGCTGACGTAGCTGCGCCGCGAGGTCAGCAGATACTTCGGGCGGGTAATCGACAACCAGTACGCCATCCACTCCGGCTTTGGCTGCGTCCTTGGCGAAGGCGCCCGGCTGACGTAACAGGTCATAGCGTTCGATGGGGTTGGCATAGCCCATCAGCACCACCGGGGTCTCAGTGTCCGATTCGCGGAAGCGCCGGACCTGGTCGAGCACCTGCGGCAGCCCGATGCCCTGGCGCAGGGCGTGCTCGCTGGCCGCCTGGATCGTGGGACCGTCTGCCGATGGATCAGAGAACGGCACGCCCAGTTCGATGACGTCGGCACCGGCCTCGACCAGCACGTGCATCAGCGCCGGGGTGATGTCCACGCCGGGGTAGCCCGCGGTGACATAGGGGATCAACGCCTTGCGCCCCTCTCGCCGCAGATGCCGGAAGGTGGGATCGAGCCGGGTCATGGCTTTCCTCCAGACGCGTCGGCCTGCGCCATGACCGTCTCCATGTCCTTGTCGCCCCGGCCGGACAGGTTGACCAGCAGGGCCTGCTCGTTGGGCAAGGTGGCCGCCAGCTTGATGGCATGGGCTACGGCGTGACTGGCTTCGAGCGCGGGAATGATGCCTTCCGTGCGGCTCAGTTGATGGAAGGCGTGCAGCGCCTCGTCGTCGGTTGCACCGACGTACTCGGCGCGGCCAATCTCCTTCAGCCAGGCGTGTTCCGGTCCGACGCCGGGGTAGTCCAGCCCGGCGCTGATGCTGTGGGTTTCCTGCACCTGTCCGTTGTCGTCCTGGAGGATGAGCGAGCGGCTACCATGCAGGACACCGGGACTGCCGCACTGAAGCGATGCGGCATGCCGGCCCGTGTCCAGTCCCAGGCCCGCCGCCTCGACACCGATCAGGCGCACGCTCTCGTGTTCAATGTACGGATGGAAGATGCCGATGGCGTTGCTGCCGCCACCCACGCAAGCAATCACCGCATCGGGGTGCTCCTTCGCCATGCCCAGGCGCTGGAACAGTGCCGGCATCTGGGTCAGGCACTCCTTGCCGATCACGGTCTGGAAGTCGCGCACCATCGTCGGATACGGGTGCATGCCCGCGACCGATCCGATCAGGTAGAAGGTGTCATCGACGTTGCTGACCCAATCGCGGATCGCGTCGTTCATCGCGTCCTTGAGCGTGCGGCTGCCGGAGGCGACAGGGATCACGGTTGCGCCGAGCAGCGCCATGCGCTGGACATTGGGGCGTTGCCGCTCGATGTCCTCGCTGCCCATGTAGATCACGCATTCCAGGCCGTAGCGCGCGCAGATCGTCGCAGTGGCCACGCCATGCTGGCCCGCGCCGGTCTCGGCGATGATGCGCCGCTTGCCCATGCGCCGCGCCAACATGGCCTGTCCGATCACGTTGTTGATCTTGTGGGCGCCGGTATGGTTGAGGTCTTCGCGTTTGAGCAAGATGCGGGCACCGCCCGTTTCCTCGCTCAGACGCCGGGCGTAGTAGATCGGCGAGGGACGGCCGACGTAATCGGCCAGTTCTTCCTCGTATTCGGCGATGAACGCGGGATCGTCGCGGTAGCGCTGCCAGGCGGCCACCAGCTCCTCGACTGCTTGCGCCAGGGTCTCGCTGATGAAGCTCCCGCCGAAGCGGCCGAAGAAGCCTTCCGTGTCGGGTTGCTGGTAGGTCGGGGTCACGGTCATGACGTCAGCTCCTGCTGGGTGGTACTGGGTGTCGGCGCTGCCCCATCCAGGGCACTCACCGACAGGAGCCGGGATACGCGGACCACGATGTCGTCGATCTGGGTTTCGTCGCAAATCAGCGGCGGCAGGAGCCGGATGGTGGTGTCGCGGGTCACGGTGATGAGAAGGCGTTGCTCGGCCAGTGCGCGGCCGACTAGCTCTTTGCAGGGCTGATTCATCTCGATACCGATCATCAGTCCTTGGCCCCGGATCGCAGTGACGTTCGGATGGCCACTCAATGCCTTGCGCAATCCCGTGAGCAGGCGCGTGCCGAGCACACCGGCGCGCTCGGGCAGCTTGTCGCGGGTCATGAGGTCGAGCACGGTGCAGCCCACCCGGCAGGCCAGCGGGTTGCCGCCGAAGGTCGAGCCGTGCTGCCCTGGAGAAAACAGATCGGCTGCCGCGCCGCGCGCCAGGCAGGCACCGATGGGAAAGCCGTTGCCCAGCGCCTTCGCCACCGTCATCACGTCTGGCGTGATGCCCGCATGCTGGTGACCGAACCAGGCACCCGTGCGGCCCATCCCTGCCTGAATTTCATCAAGCATCAACAGCCAGTCCTGCTGATCGCACAGCGCGCGCAGATCACGCAGGTAGTCGGCGCTGGCAACGCGGATACCGCCTTCGCCCTGTACCGGCTCGATGAGCACCGCCACGATGCCGGGCGCATTGGCCGCCATTTGGCGTACCGCTTCGATGTCGTCATAAGGCACGCGCAGAAAGCCGGGCAACAGCGGCTCGAAGCCCTGCTGTTTCGCGGGGTTGCCGGTGGCGGACAGCGTTGCGATGGTACGGCCATGAAAGCCGTTCTCCATCACCAGAATCTTCGGCTCGGCAACCTGCTTGCGATGGCCGTGCAGCCTTGCCAGCTTAAGCGCCGCTTCGTTGGCCTCAGCGCCTGAGTTGCAGAAGAAAGCCCTCTGCATGCTCGTCAGCGCACACAGACGCTCTCCCAACCGCTCCTGCCAATCGATGCGAAAGACATTGGACGTATGCAGTAGCATCCCGGCCTGTTCCGCGATGACGGCGGCTATCTCCGGGTGCGCATGCCCCAGGCTCGTCACTGCGACACCGGCAATGGCGTCCAGGTACTCCACGCCTTGTTCGTCCCAAAGTCGCGCGCCGCTTCCACGCACGAAGGACACAGGCTGGCGGGCATAGGCCCGCATCAAGTGGGAAGTGGCAGGTCGCATGGGGAAGTCCTCAAAGGTTTCAATTTGGATTCATCGCGTGAGAAGGTCAGTTCGCGGATGCGAATCCTTCCGTTGTTATCCAGGCTGCCGTCCATTGGCGGCAGTAGCAGCTCGGCGCATTGCGCCCGTTCGGTGTGTTGAACCGCCTGCACGACTCGGTGACATGCCTTCCGGGCGGCTGTCTCCAGACAGTCACCCTTGAGCCAGTGCGCGGTCAGGGTCGCGCAGAACAGATCGCCGGTGCCTTTGGGCGCAGCGTCGATGCGTGGGTGCGTGATCACATAGGCATGCGCGCGGTTCACCAGGGCGACCTGCATCTCTCCTGCCGCCCAGGTCTCGGGGGCGGCGCTGGTCACCGCAACCCATTGGGTACGACCGGTCAGTAAGGTCCGAGCAGCGGCCACCACGCCTTCCAGATCGTTGGTCACCATTCCCGTCAGGTGTGCCAGCTCGAAGCCGTTGGGGGTCAGTCCATCGGCCAGCGGCAGCAGGTCTTTGCGGTAGGAATCTGCCAGTTGGGGATCGACATAGATGCCGTGGTCGTGGTCCCCGATCACCGGGTCGATGACGATGCGCAGGCCAGCTTGTTGTGGCAGCAGCGCCTGCATCCAGTTCGCCAGGGCCTGTGCCTGTGCCGGATTGCCCAGGTAGCCCACCAGGATTGCGCGCAGGGCGTGCAGGGCGCCGCGTGCCGACAGATCCTGCAAGTAGCCGTCGAACCACTCTATGGGCAACGCCCCACCGTGCATCGTCGGGTAGTGCGGGATATTGCTCAATACCACGGTGGGCACCGCCGCCACCGACAGTCCCAGCGCCTCCAGTGTCGGAATGGCCGCGTTGTTTCCCACCCGGCCATAGACCACCTGCGACTGCACGGAGACGACATCCACCGATAGGGGGCGACTTGACGGGGATGAATCCTTGGTCATGAGCCCTCCGCCGCTACGGACTCGCACGCATCCAACCAGGCGTTGAATACCGCCTCGGCTGCCATTGGCAGCCGCGTTTGCAGTGACTGGGCCTCGCTGCGCAGTGTGCGGGGGTCGATACCGGCCTGTGACAACTCGCCAGCATGGCCGACCAGCCAGGACTCGATCTGTCGGGGGTCTGCTTCCAGGTGGCATTGCAGTGCCAGGACGTGGCAGCCGATGCTGAACGCCTGGTTGTCGCAGATCGCCGTGCCCGCCAACCGCGTGGCGTCGATGGGGATGTCAAAGCGGTCGCCGTGCCAATGCAGCACCGGTACACCGCCCAGCGCTGCCAGCGGGGATGCTTCCCCCTCCGGGGTCAGCGCCAGCGGCGAGAAGCCGATTTCCTTCACGCCCATGCCGGCGACGCCGGCTCCCAGCGCGCGGGCAATCAGTTGCGCACCCAAGCAGATGCCGAGCAACGGCTGGCGGCTTTCCAGCCGCTGGGCAATGATGGCCAGCTCGTCTTCGATGAAGGGGTAGATGCCCTCATCGCAGGCGCCAATGGGCCCGCCCAGCACCACCAGCAAATCAGCCCTCGCAGTGTCTGCGGCCCGCAGGTCGCCGGCAGCCGCATCCAGATAGCGCACGGTGTAGCCACGTGCCTGAAGCACCGGCTCCAGTGTGCCGAGGTCTTCAAAGTGAAGGTGCCGGATGGCGATGGCGGTCTTGTTCATGATGAAATTCCTTCGGTGGTGTGACCGATGGCCTAAAGAGGCAGCCGATATCGAACGAAATCGTCGGCTTGCACGAATTCGTCGTAGAGACGCCGTGCCGGGTTGTCGCGCCGCGTCATCCAATACAACGTGGACCAGTTGCGCGCCTTGCCGCAATCAACCAGGTCCTGGATCAGCATCCGGCCAAGGCCCCGGCCCCGGTAGTCGGGATCGACAAACAAGTCCTCCAGGTAGCAGACGGCACTCGACACCCATGTGCCTTCATGCAGGACGCTGACGCTGAATCCGGCGAGCTGGCCTTCAACCTCCAGGAGACGGCCCAGCACTGGCGCAGCGGGGTTCAGAATCCGCTGCCAGGTCAGGGAAGTGATTTCCGGGGCGACGCTGGTTTCGTAGAAGGCGTTGTAGCCCGCCCAAAGCCGTCGCCAGGCGGGTTCGTCGTCGGGCCGCACGTCGCGAACTAAGGAGGAGGCTGTCTCGACACTCATAAGAGCGTTTCCTTTGAATGGTTGTAGTTAGGCCAGTAGTAGTCGTCTGGCGTGTGGCGAGCGCCGAAAATCGCCTGCCCGACGCGCACGACCGTGGCGCCTTCCTCGATGGCGATCTCGAAGTCCCCGGACATGCCCATCGACAGTTCATCCAGTCCGATGCTGGCGGGTGCGCTCTGTCGCAGTCGGTCGCGCAGGTTGCGCAGCAGGATGAAGCACTGGCGTACCCGCTCGGCTTCGCTGGAGAACAACGCCAGTGTCATCAGCCCGCGCACACGCAGGGCCGAGAACGCAGGCAGCGCCTGGAGAAAGGCGGGTACGTCCTCCGGACTCAAGCCGTACTTGCTGGCTTCGCCAGAGGTGTTGACCTGCACGAACACATCCAGCGAGCGCCCTTCAATCTGCAAGCGGCGGTCCAGCGCCTCAGCAACCCGCAGGCTGTCCAGCGCCTGGAACTCGCTGGCGAAGCGCGCCACCAGCTTGGCCTTGTTGGTTTGCAGGTGGCCGATGACCGACCATTGCAGGTCGGTCAGGTCCTGCATCGCTTCCCACTTCTGATGGGCTTCCTGCACCTTGTTCTCGCCCAGCGTCCGGCAACCTGCCTCGTAGGCCAGGCGCAAGCTGGTTTCGGGCTTGGTCTTGCTGACTGGCAGCAGGCGTACGGTTGCCAGTTCGCGGCCGGCGCGGTGGCAGGCCAGGTCGATACGCGTCTGCACCGCAGCCAAGTTGTGCCGGAAGTCCTCGACCTTGGTGGCCTCGGGATAGCGGCCGTGCTGGTCGTGCCGGGTTTGGGTGTCGGAAGGCTCGATCATCAGCTTACCCTCTCGCTGGTGGGCTTCGGGGTGACGGCAGGCTTGGGCGCCGGTTGGGGCAATCGCCCGTTGAGCACGGCGTAGGCCACCAGACCGATCACCAGTCCCCAGAAGGCGCTACCAATGCCAAGCAAGTTGATGTTGGCGGCAGCGGCCAGGAAGGTGATGAGCGATGCTTCGCGGGTCTTGGGATCGATCAGCGCACTGGCGAGGCTGCCGCCGATCGTGCCCAGCAGCGCCAGGCCGGCCAACGTGGTGATGAAGGTCGCCGGGAAGGCCATGAACACCGCGGCGAGCGTGACCCCGAACACCCCGACCAGCACGTAGAAGATGCCTGCGGCGATGCCGGCGATCCAGCGCTTGGACGGGTCTTCGTGAGCTTCTCTACCCGTGGCGATGGCGGCTGTGATGGCGGCGATGTTGAAGGCGTGTGAGCCGAACGGCGCCATCAACAGCGAACCCAGCCCTGTGACCGTCACGATGGGGTTGGCGCTGGTCTTGAAGCCGTCGTTGCGCAGCACCAGCATGCCGGGCATGTACTGCCCGGTCAGGGTGATCAGGAACAGCGGCAAGGCTACGCTCAGCAGGGCATTGAGCGAGAACGCGGGCATGGTGAAGATCGGCGTAGCCAGCTCCAGCCTCAGCCCGGACAGATCGACACGCTCCTGGGCCAGCAGGAAGGCCAGCCCCAGCACCAGGATGCCCACCACCGCATAGCGCGCGCTGAAGCGCTTGAACACCACGTAGGACACGATCAGCAGCCCTGCGAGCAGTGGATCGACGGTCATGCCGCCAAAGGCACCGATGCCGAACTGGAGCAGGATGCCGGCCAGCAGCCCGGCGGCCACGCCCGGCGGGATCATGCGGATGACCCGCTCGAACCAGCCGGACAGCCCGAGCACCACGAACGCGGCAGCCGAGACCAGATAGGCACCGACCGCTTCCGCGTAGGGCGTGGTCGCCAGCGCGGTGACCAGGAATGCCGCTGCCGGTGTGGACCAGGCGGTGATGATCGGCTCACGGGAGATCCAGCTCAGGAAGATCCCCGTCACACCCACGCCAATCGAAATCGACCAGACCCACGAAGCTGTCAGCTCGGGGCTCAGACCGGCCACCTTGGCAGCCTGGAACACCAGAATGAACGTACCACCGTAGTTGACGATGACCGAGATCAGGCCAGCTACGACAGGATGGGTAAGGTCGTTCCAACGAACGGGCGAGCGTGATGGGGCGGATGACATGGCGTGACGCTGACTCCCAAATAGGGTTGATGTGTTTACGGGATTGATTTATAGCTCTAAAATGGACGGATGTTCCCCACCACTTTTACTTAGAGATACCGGCCAATTGTTCAAGCATGCTCAACTTGAATCCGTCAAGGCATGGATCAGCGACCCGGCGCATGGCGCGCTGCCTTTGCATGCGCGCATTCAGCGGGGTATCCGCCAGCTGATCCTCGACGGTGCACTCGACGTCGGCAGGCCACTGCCTGCGTCACGTGCGCTGGCCAAGTCGTTGGAGGTTTCCCGCGATACGATCGAGTCGGCCTATACCCAATTGCATGCCGAGGGCTTCATCGAACGGCGTGTAGGCAGTGGCAGCTTCGTGTCCGAACGGGCACAACGTTTACCCGGCCGGGGAAAAGCGCGGCCCAAGGGAGATAACACCGGCACGCCTCGCCTCAGTCAGCGCGGGGCTGCGATGTTCAAGAGTGGCGGTGTGCGAGATTTTCTGACGCCTCGGCCGTTTGCGCCTGGCGTCCCGGAGACGCGCAGCTTTCCGCTCCCAACCTGGGAGCGGCTGGAGCGTCAGGTGTTGAAGGAGTACGGCACCTCGGCGCTGTTGCACAGCCCGCCACAGGGTATGGAGCCGTTGCGGCGCGCCATCGCCGATTACGTCAATCTCGAACGCGGTGCGCGAGCAACACCTGAGCGTGTGCTGGTGCTGACCAGTTCGCAGCAGGCCCTGACTCTGTGCTCCACCGTGCTGCTCGATGCCGGTGAACGGATATTCATTGAAGACCCCGTGTACCACGGCGCACGCAAGGCATTCGATGCCGCAGGGCTGCAATGCGTGCCTGTACCGCTTGATGCCGACGGCTTGCGAGTGGAATACCTGACCCAGGCGGCGACCGCTCCGGGTGAGCAGCCCAAAGCGGTGTTTCTGACGCCATCACACCAGTTTCCAACAGGGGCAACACTGGCGTTGGACAGGCGACTGGCCGTCATCGAATGGGCAAGGCAGCACCAGAGCTGGATCATAGAGGACGACTACGACAGCGAGTTCCACTACGCGGGCAAGCCTACGGCTTGCGTCCAGGGACTCGATCCGCATGAGCGGACGATCTACATCGGCACCTTCACGAAATCGCTGTTTCCGGGCCTTCGTATCGGCTACATGGTGCTGCCGACATCGCTCGTAGCACCCATGACCGTGGCTCGCACCCTGTTGGACGGCCACAGCGCGCCGATACCGCAACTCACGCTGGCGCGTTTCATCGAGGGCGGTCACTACGGGGCTCATGTCCGCACGATGCGGGCCGTGTATGCCGAACGGCGCGACGTGCTGGTCCGGCTGGTGCGCAAGCACCTGGCCGAGTTTGTTGAACCGCGGATACCTGCGGGGGGCATGCAGATGCCTTGCGTGTTCATCCGGGATATTCCCGAGCACCAGGCCGTTGAGTCGGCACGTCGCGCAGGTATTGACCTATTGGGTTTGACGGCCCTGCATGCGTCAAGCCGCCACAAGGCCGGATTCCTCATGGGATTTGCCGCCCATGCGCCGCATGAGCTGGAGGTCTCCATCAAGAAATTGGCGAACGTGCTACGTGCGCTGTCCAACTGAACCGATGAAGAATGAGGTGATGACCAAAGAATGAAATCCTCGTATAGAGGGCTGCTGGCCCAAGTATCCATAGCCCATCTGGTGAGTCACCTCCATATCATGACGGTGCCCGCCTTGTTGCCCTTGCTGCCCGATCATATGCAGGTGAGCTTTGTCCAACTGGGCATTGCAATGGGCGTGTTCGGCATCGTGACCGGGCTGGTCCAGGCGCCGTTCGGGTTTCTGGTGGATAGAGTCGGAGCCAGGAAGATGCTGATGGCGGCACTGTTGCTAGGGTCGGCCAGCTTCGGCTTGCTCGCGGTGTTCCCCACCTATCCCTGCCTGCTCGCCGTCATGGTTTTGGCTGGCGTGGCGAATGGGATTTACCACCCCGCCGATTACTCCCTGCTATCACACGGCGTTCCGTCTGATGTCATGGGCCGTGCCTTCTCCATTCATACTTTCGCTGGATTTTTCGGCGCGGCCCTTGCGCCTGTTGTCATGGTCAGCGTGGCCCTTGCCGCGTCACCGCGCTGGTCCTTTGCCGCATCGGCCCTGGCAGGAGGATTGGCATGGTGTGCGATGCTCATCAGCTCGCCGCTACCGGCCGGGCAACCTGCTACCAGCACGGGAAAATCCAGCCCGACTGAACATCGTCCGCTCACCACGCCAGTCATGGCGCTGGCAGTGCTGACACTGCTCTTTACCCTGCTCAGTCTGAGCACCGGGGCCATTGAAAAGTTTTCAGTGTCGGCGCTGGTTCAAGGCTTTGACGTGACGCTGCCGACGGCGAACGTGGCACTGACTGCCTTTCTGTTTGCCAGTGCTTTTGGGGTTCTGGCAGGTGGCGTGCTTGCAGACCGAACCGATAAACACGGGTATGTAGCGGCAGTGGCCTTCGGCTTGGCCGCACTGATGGTCGTGCTGGTAATCAAGATACCACTGCCGCCGGTTCTGCTAGCCGTTGCGTTGGGTATAACAGGTTTCCTGACCGGCGTAGTCGCTCCCTCGCGTGACATGCTGGTCCGGGCTGCTTCCCCAGTAGGTGCCGAGGGCCGAACTTTCGGCATCGTTTCAACCGGATTCAATGTGGGAGGCATTATCGGCCCACTTCTGTTCGGACTTCTATTGGATCGTGGACTGCCCGGCGGCGTTCTGTGGGCGGCAGTTGGCTTCATGGTGGCTACCACTGTTGTTGTTCTGCTTCAGGAAAAGCACCAGCGTTTGACGCATATGCCCGCTCATCAGCACGGCTAGATGGCAGCTTGGGTAGTTACCAGATAGCGAGAATTTTTAACATCCACTTTGAAATACAGTTTGGAGCATTCCATGTTTACTGGCCTTAGTGCATTTCCCTTGTCCCCGTTGCGTGGTGGTCGTGTCGATGAAGCTGCATTCGCGCAACTGACCGAACGACTCGCTGCGGCAGGCGTTGATTCCATCTGTGCTCTGGGTTCGACCGGGAACTATGCATACCTCGATAGTGCAGAGCGCAAGCGGGTTGCTCGACTCGCGGTGCAGCATGCGGGCAGCGTGCCTGTGATCATCGGCATTAGCGCGCTACGTACGCGGGATGTGGTTGAGTTGGCGGAGGATGCTCAAAAGGCGGGCGCGAAGGCGGTTCTTCTTGCACCGATGTCCTATCAGAAACTATCGGCCCAGGAGGTTTTTGGCCTCTATGAAACGGTGACCCATGCCTTGTCCATACCGCTGGTGGTGTATGACAACCCCGGCACCACGCACTTCGAGTTCAGCGATGAACTGCATGGTCGTATCGCCGAACTTCCGAATATTGGTTCGATCAAAATTCCGGCGGTGCCTGCGGACCCTGGTGCTGCCACAGCGCGGGTTGAGCGCCTGCGCGTACTGATCCCGTCCCATGTCAGCATCGGAATCAGTGGCGATGCTGCTGCTGCAACCGGCCTGCTCGCGGGTTGTAACGTCTGGTACTCGGTGGTCGGTGGACTGTTTCCCGAGGTCGCATTGGCGATCACCCGCGCCGCGCTGTCGGGCGATGCCTCGCAGGCGAATCAGTTGTCGCAGCGACTGGAGCCACTTTGGGCGCTGTTCCGCCAGCATGGCAGCCTGCGTGTGGTGGCGGCCGCGGCGGAACTGCTCGGGCATGCGGCGTCCCCATGCCTTCCGGCTCCGTTACTGGCTCTGCAAGGTAATGATCGGGAGCGGCTTGCCTCGATTTTCGAAGAATGCCAGCTCGCTTGACGAACATTGAACCCTAACCAAAGCATGAGTCCATGACGTATTTCTTGTGGGCACTGCCCACCTTGGTGCTTCTTGCAGCCATTATCAGCGGCCGATGCAGTACGACGGCTGCCTCCCTGATGGGACTGGCGACCACGGTGCCGATCGCTTTGTTCTGGGGGCCGCTGGCATTTGATAGTAACGTCTTGTTTAGCGCTTTGTTGCGTGGACTATGGATCGGCGCTGTCATCGCACCATACATTCTGGGTGGTTTGCTGTTTTGGCAGGTCGCAGCGCGCAACCCGGCAGGTTCTCCATCGGCACCGGCGGATAAAACTAGTTGCTCGTCCGGAACGGAGATCGGCCGCCGCCGATTGGTATTCTTTGCCTGCTTCCTCCTGGGTCCATTCGCAGAGTCTGCCACTGGATTCGGTGTGGGCATGCTTGGCACGGTGATGATGATCCGCCATCTTGGCTTTGCGCCGCGGCATTTGATGATCTTTGCGCTCATGAGTCAGACCGTCATTCCTTGGGGCGCGATGAGCAGTGGGACGCTTCTGGCGGCCGCTTATGCTCGTATTCCACCTGAGCTGCTGGGCGTGTACTGCGTGGGGCCCGTTGCACTTCTCATGTCGGTATGGCTGCCGCTGTTCTGGCGTACGGCGCGTGCAGCAGGTATTGCCGCCCCTCTTACCGAGAACGTACGAGAAGTGGCCTGGATAGGCACCTGTATGGCTTTGTTGGCGCTCGGAACTATGTATTTAGGGCCGGAGACGGCCTTATTGGCAGCTTACGGTCCCATTATCTTGGTTCGCTACCTGCTGGATTTCCGTCCGAATCGCGCGCAAGCGAAAGAAGGATTTCGAAAAGTGCTTCCGTATGTTCTCCTCATTGGTGGCCTGGCACTGGTCCGGTTATGGCCTGAGGCGAAGAGGTTGTTGAGTAGTCTGGCTCGGTTGACTCCCTATGAGGACTTGCCAGCGTGGTCACCATTTTTTCACGCAGGGAGCTGGCTCTTGGTGGGTGCGCTGTGCATTTTGATCGCTCGTAGGCAGATCACTTATCTCAGGCAGGAGGTCCGAACAGCCTGGTCCACGGGACAGCATGCTGTGCTCACCGTATTCACGTTCTCCATGATGGCCGAGGTGCTGACGGCGTCGGGCATATCCGGTGCATTTGCCACTCTGACATTCGATACGCTTGGAGAGAAGGCGCTCCTGCTTACCCCAGTACTGTCGGGAACTTTCGGTGTCCTGACCAATAGCGGTAATCCTGCGAACAGTCTGTTCTTGCCATCGCAGGTTGCCTTGGCATTGCAGGCCGGTTTGAGCATTCCTGCTGTCGCCTCCCTCCAGCAGGTTTCCGGTATGTCGATGGGATTGTTCTCGCCAGTCAGGATGTCGATTGCCGCTGGTCTTGCGAAGGGGCATGGTCAGGAGCGAGCGGTATATCTTGAGATTTTGCCATTTGCCTTGGTAGCTCTCTGCTTATTGATGGGCGTGGCGATTTGGGTGATTCATTAGTCGCAATATCAGAGCCCATTTGGCGCTATTCATCCCGCGCCGGACCTGCACTGGTCACGCGTAACTGCCTGTCGACCAGACAATCTGAATTGCAGCCACGACAAGGATCTTTCATGACCGACGACAATGTTTCTCAAAAGCGTGTGCTCTTTCGCGAGTTGCACCAGTCGGGCTGCTTTGTGCTGCCCAATCCCTGGGACGCTGGCAGTGCCCACGTGCTGGCAGGACTTGGCTTTAAGGCACTGGCGACGACTAGTTCCGGTTGCGCATGGTCGCACGCGCATGCGGATGGGCAACTTTCTCGTGATGCTACCTTGGCGCATATGCGCTTCATGGTCGAGGCCACCGATTTGCCCGTCAACGCCGATTTCGAGAGTGGGTTTGCAGATACCACGGACGGGGTGGCCGAGAGTGTGCGTATGGCGGTGGAAACTGGCGTGGCGGGCATTTCCATCGAAGATTCGACGGGTGATCAGCAGGCTCCCCTGCGAACGATAGGGGAGTCGGCTCAACGGATACGTGCAGCACGTGCCGCGATCGATGCTGCTGGTGGCGATACCTTGTTGGTCGGGCGTGCGGAGAATTTCATCGTGGGCCGGCCTGACCTCGATGACACCATCCTGCGCCTGAAAGCCTATGCGGACGCCGGAGCGGATTGCTTGTATGCCCCAGGCATCAAGACACGCGAGCAGATCAGCGCGGTGGTTTCAGCAGTTGCGCCCAAGCCCGTCAACGTGCTGATCGGCTGGGCGAGCGACCTGACAGTTCAGGACCTCGCTGACCTCGGTGTGAGGCGTATCAGTGTGGGTGGAGCATTGGCACGCGCGGCCTGGGGTGGCTTCATGCAAGCAGCACGCACAATCGCCGAGCAGGGCCGTTTCGACGGGTTCGCTGACGCATACCCTGCCGCAGAACTCAATACGCTATTCAACAAGTCGAGAAGCATATATCGCTGAATCTAGCGGCAGGCTAATTGGCTTAAACGTCTGGTCGGCCCAGTGACAAACCGATCCTAGGATATTGCTTCGCAAAGTATGCTGTATGGGTTTTCTCAGGGAGTCAAATGGCTGGTCCTTTCTGACGTCCGATTTCCCACGACACCCCGGCACCGCGCACCGTCGCGGCGATCTGCTGCCCTAGCCGCTGCTCGATTACCGGTTTCCACGGCACCAGCGAGAACCCCATACCGTCATCCAGCATTGCGTATCGCCCGCTGGCGAGCATGACGCTGCGCCTGTAGATGCCGGCCACGCGCTGCCCGTCGGCCACTGGGCGATGCTCCAGGCCGGTATCGGCAGCAATGCCCTTCGCGGCCTGCGCCAACTCCCTGTTGCGCAGCGTGCCCAGCAGGTTCCGGGCGAGGATCACGCGCTGCCCGCGCCGTTCGGCCAGCCCCTGTTCGGCCAGGAAGTCGGCGCGCTGCTGCATCGCCTCCCTGGCCTCGCCGCCAAAGCCCAGGTCGCCCAGGCCCGAGCCGCCGATCAACTGCTGATCGAGCCAGGTGGCCCCGATCACGCGCGCCTGCCGCTCGATGGGCAGGTGCGATTTCAGCTCCACGGCCACGCCGCCCAGGCGCCGCGCGTCGTAGCGGCGGCCCTGCTCGGGCAGGTCGCCCGGCACCTTCCATAGCCCCTCGGCCACGCGCTCCACGATGCCGGCACGGCGCAGGGCTTCCAGCCTGCGAACGTGGGCCGCCACAACCTCCTGCGGGTCGCGTCCGGGGGCGGCCTGACCCTGCGCCACGGCCAGATGATGGTCGGTGCGGTACAGGCCATCACTTGCCAGCGCGGCGATGTTCCTGTCGGCCGCGCGCACGTCGGCCGATCCCTTCACCTCCACCACGGCCCCGGCCGGATAGTTCGCCAGCTCGTCGCGGGCATTGAGCGCGACGTAGTGCGCCTTGCCGTCCACGCCGTCGATGACCAGATAGCCCCGGTCGTGCAGTTCGTCGGCCAGCCCCTTCGCGGCCACGCGGCCGAGGATGGTTCGGCCATCGTCCCCCGGCTCGAACACCGCCAGCTCGCGCGGCTCGCCGTGCATGGCCCGCTGCATGGTGCGGATGATGTCGCCGCGCTCGCCCAGGGCGCGCAGGGTCTTCTCCGCATCGGCATGGACGGCCCAGGTGCCGGGCTGCGTCTCGTCGGCCAGGCCCAAGCGCTGCAAGCGTTGTAGGCGGCCGATCAGCAGCAGGCGTTGGCGTTGCAAGCGGGGTTCGTTGAGCCGTTCGTCATGCACCAGGCCACCGTCGCCGGCCTCGCGCTGCAAGGTGCGATCCAGGCTCGTCCACCGCTCTTGCTCTACCTCGCGCCGCAAGGTCTGCTGGATCTCCAGCTCGGTGCGCGGCCCCAGCCATTCGGTCGCCAGCTCGGCGGCGCGGTGGCGGAAGCCATCGGCGATGTAGTCGCCCGCGATGATGAGGTCTTTGCCGGTGTCGTCACGCCCGCGCACGACGATGTGCGTGTGCGGGTTGTCGGTGTTCCAGTGGTTCACGGCCACCCAATCGAGGCCCGTGCCCAGGTCGGCCTCCATGCGGCCCATGAGGTGCCGCGTGTAGGTGCGCAGGTCTTCCAGTTCCGCGCCATCCTCGGGCGAGAGAATGAAGCGGAAATGGTGCCGGTCAGCCGCACAGCGTTCCTTAAAGGCGTCGAGGTCGGCGGTGTCGGCTTGCGGCCCGTAGGCTTGGCCCGGCTCGCCGTCGCGGCCCACGCCGTCGCGCTCGATGTAGCGCAGGTGCTTGGCGAGCGATTGCGGGCTGGCCCGTTGGTGATTGACCAGCAAGGTCTTGATGGTCACGCGCCGGGACATGGGCGTCAGCTTCGCACCGGCGAAGCGCGCCGCCGTGTGGCCGCGCCCGAGACGCGAGCCGGGGCGTTGGCCGGTGCCTCGCGCCGATGCCGGACGGCGCACCGTGGACTTGCCGCTGCTGGCCTTGCCCGCCTGCTTGAGCACCTTGGAAACGAAGCTCTGCCCCTGGCCCTTGCCCCGGTTCTTTGGGGCGCTGGGGCGCACGCGGAAATCGTCGCGGCGGTCGCTCATGGCTTTGCTCCCTGCAAGCTCTGGCGTGTCCTGTCGTGCGAAGCACGCGGACATGTCTGCAATGGCGCGGGCCTCGCGCCACACGCAGCACGGCGGCGAAGCCGCGCCGTGCCGCACCACCCCCACGTGCAGACTGGCTTTCGACGCGGCCTGGTGCCGCGTCCTTTTGTCTTGCCTTCCGCCTTTGCCCTTCGCTGTCGCTCCGGGCGTCGGCGGCCCGGCGGCGCTGCTGCGCGAGCAGCCAGCACGCCGGCGAACGCGGCGACGGCCACGGGCCGGGCGCGTTCGAGGCAAGACGCCTGCACATGGGAAGGCAGCGCGAAGTGCGGCGCTGATGCGCCCGCGCTGTACGCGCGACGACAAGGCGACAGCCAGCAGAACGACACGCCCGACGACACGCCCGATGGCACGATGAGATGCACGGCGACGTGCAGCGAATCAGCGGCCATCACGGGCAGTCTCCAGCCAGACCGGGTGCGCGACGCCGATCACGGCGGATGCGCTGACCGGGCCGAAATACCGGCTGTCGAACGATGATGGGTTGGTCACACTGAGCAGGAACAGTTCGCCGGGTTCAAGGCGACGGCATTGCTGCCAGGATGCCAGCGGCCGGCCCCAACGGTCAGCCGGCAGCACGACGGCCGAAGGCACGCCGTCGATGCGGACGCTGCCGCCAGCGATGCACACCTCCTGCGGCGCGACGGCGCCCACGCGCTTGAGCAGAGGAACGTGTGCCGGCAGGTAGCCGCGTTGCGCGGCGAGTGCCGTGGCGTCGGGGGGCAACCGGGTCAGGACGATGCTGTCCACGGACAACGGACAGGGCAGCGAGCCGGGCTGATGGTGCAGCGGATCGACGCGATACCAGCCGACCGGCACGCTGTCGGACGGGTTGTAGATCAGGCGCGGCAGCGGCTGCACGAAAGACGCCCAGGCCAGCGCGGCGAGGCCGCAGGCGGACAGAACCGCCAGCACGAGGCGAGCGCGCAAGCGCGAGCGAGGACGCGGCGGGATGCCGGCCGCGCCGCTCATGGCGGATTGGTGCGTCATGGCAGCGCCCTCCCGGCTAGCCAGGCGGCGTGCCGCTCGGCGGTGTATTCGGGCAGCGGCAAGCGCGCAGCGAGCCGGTTGGCGAGCGTGCGCCAGTACGCGGGCGAGGCACCGGCTGGTGCGATGCCCAATGTCTCGATGGCGTCGATGCGCTCCAGCACGGCGCGGACCTGGTTATCGCCTTCGGTGTGCAGCAGCAGGCGCGCGCCCGGCTGCACGCCGGGAATGCACTGCATGGCGTCCAGTGGCGTGCAGGCTTGCATCACCATGAGCTGCCAACGAATCGTGCCGTAGTCGTTGGCCTGCCAGCGGATGCGGCAGAACACGACGTTCGGCAGGAACACCGCGATACGACGCCAGCGGTCGAGCCGGACGGTGCGCACGGGTTCGCCGAAGCGCAGGTAGAGCTTGAAGCGCGGTTCGATGTAGGCCAGCGCAACGCGGGTCGGCGGCACGCTGCCGCCCTGGCCGGCCAGGGCCGAAAGCGAAGGCGGCGGTGCAGCCGCGACCACGTTCGCGGTGAGCGTAGCGGATGCGTTCATGGCAGGTTCTCCGTGCGGTTCTCGGGAAACTCTCGTTCCAGCAAGCCACGCAGCAGTTCGGCCACGGTCACGCCTTGCGTGAAGGCCGACACCTTGATGCGTGCCCGCATGGCGGGCGTGATGTCGAGGGTCAGGCGCGCGGTGTAGAGGTCGCCCTTGTTGAGCGCATCGGCATCGCCCTGGCGAATCCACGCCTCGGCGTGCGGATTCGCGGGCGGACGCGCGCCGATGCCGACACGCTTGGCCGCGCGCTTGCTGTTGGGCGGCGGCTTCGCTGTCATGTCGGCCACCGCAGTAGTTCGTCCACCAGGGCGGTGATTTCACGCGCGGCGGCGCTGTCGGGCGCCGTCTCGCGGGCGAGCCGGCCAGCGGCCACGCTGTCGGCGAAGACGATGCGCTGGCGCACCTCGGCGCGCAGTGCCGGTAGCGGCTGGTCGGCGAGCGCCTGGCGGGCTTCACGTCCGATCACCGTGGTGCTGACGCGCCGGTTGATGACGAAGGCCGCGCGCAGCGCAGGCCGGAAGACGTGCGCCTCGCGGATCAGCGCGACCATCTCGGCGCTGGCCCACAGGTCGTAGGGGCTGGGCTGTACGGGGATCAGCACGCGCTCGGCCGCCAGCAGCGCGGAGCGCGCCAAGGCGGCGATGCGCGGCGGGCCGTCGATGATGACGTGATCGGCCCGTCTGGCGAGTTCCGGCGCTTCCTGATGCAGGGTTTCCCTTGCGAGGCCCACGGCGCTGAACAGCCTTGGCAAGCCTTGCTGGCTTCTGCGCTGCGTCCAGTCCAGCGATGAACCCTGCGGGTCGGCGTCCAGCAGGACGACATGCTGGCCGCGCATCGCCAGTTCGCCGGCAATGTGGGTGGCGAGCGTGGTCTTGCCCACACCGCCTTTCTGATTGAGCAGTGCGACGATCATGGCGCAGCCCTCCGTGGTGGAAAGCGACGCGATGAACGGCTTGCAAAACGCTTGTGCTGCCGGTGTTCGGTGGTTATCCACCGGCCCAATAACAAGGTTTTATTATTCGTTAGAAAGATGTTTAAGTTAGATATAAAGTTAAGGGACGGAAAAACCCTTGTGGTGGTTGAAGTTAGAGGCGATTTGCGCGCCTGATAGCACGATACCGGCGCGCCTGATAGCACGAGTCTTCGCGCGCCCGATAGCACGAGCCCACTCACAGCTTGTTCCGATTTCATCCCCAGGCTTATCCCCGTGCCGTTTGCGGCACGGGCCGGAACGCGAGGATTTCCGGTGCGCCGGGCCATCGCTCGATGGACAGCTCGTAACCGGGCAGCGACTGCCGCGCCACCAGAGCACGCAGGTCGCGGGCAAAATCGCGCGGCTGCGCCAGGCTGCCGGACTTGCGATACAGGTAGGGAACGTCGAACTGCCAGCCGCCTTCCTGCCTGCCACCATGCTTGCGCACCAGCCGGTACAGCCAGCGCTCGATGCCGCCGGTCAGGCGGAAGTACGCCGGGTCGATGGTCAGCACCAGCGCGGCATCGAGCACGCCCGCATAGAACCAGTCCGGCAGGATCAGTTCGATGCCCAGCGGCTTGCCGCTGGTATCGGCCAGTTCCTTCCATTCGTTGATCCAGGAAAAGCGATGCAGCCGCCGCCCGGTCGTCTCTCGGATGGAAGTCGCCACGGTGGTCGATTGCAGCCGGTCGAACGCAGCTTTGAGGCGCTGGTAGTCGCGCAGCGACGTACCGCGCCCGATGAAGCGCAGGATCTCGTAGGGCGTGGCCTGCATCCGGCGCGAGGGCTGGATACCCGCATCGCGGGCTTCCACGATCTGGCTGGCGGCCCAGATCAGGATGTCCGCATCCCAGATGGTGGCGATGCCGTGTTCCTGGGTGCCCTCCACGCGGATGGTGATGTTGCCGCTGCGGAAGTCGATCGGCGCCGTGCGCCGCGACTTGGCCAGCGAGAAGAACGGGTAGGCCATCAGGTCCTGGGCGTCGCGCGGCGCCATGTCCTCGCCCGGCAGCGCGCGGAACAGGTCGAGCTGTTCCCGTTGCTGCGCTGGTCGCTGCCGCAACGGCAGCGATGGGCTGGACATGGCGATGGCCACCGGCGCGCCGACGATCAGCGGCCATCACGGTAGTCGCCCGCGTGGCGTTCGGCGTATTCGGGATCGGACGTGGCCTCATAGCTGCGCGCATCGGCCCAGGCATCGAGGTCGGCCACGGCGTACATCACACGACGGCCGAACTTGCGAAACTTCGGGCCACCGCCGATCACGCGCTGTTTCTCCAGCGTGCGCGGCGACAGGCGCAGGTACTCGGCGGCTTCGTCGTTGGTCAGGTAGCGTTGGGGCTGCGCAGGTGTGGCAGCAGCAGCGGCGGCAGGCCGCAAGGGAGCGGGTCGCATGGGATGAGCCTCCATCGGTTGAAAACGCCCGGCCGCACAACGCGACAGGATGGAGGCAGTCTCAAGAAAGCGATGCGTTGCGCAGAGGGTCGTTTTGCAGCGAGAGCAAAACGACCCTCCCCGGATCATTCGAGTTGCGCCAGGCGGCGGTAGCCACCGCGCATCAGCGACCGGCCGCGCCGTACCAGGCGACGCACGCGCGAGCGCAGGCCACCATCGGCGTACCAGCCAGCGGCAACGGCATCGCTGCCGAACAGCCCTTCGGCGACCTCGCGCAAGGACGCGCCCGCCAGGGTTGCGTCGAGCGCCTGCAAGGTGTGCAGTTCGAGTAAAGCGGTCAGGGATGGCCGCGGCGTTGTCCGCGCCACGGGGTTGATGCCAATGGCGGCGGCCAACTCGTTCAGCGAGGCCGCCAGTGCCTGGCAGCGTGCCAGGGGCGTATCGCGCGCCCGAATGGCATAGGCGTAGGCCATGCCATCGGTCAGGTCGGGCGCCAGCGCGAAGCGCAGGCAGCCACCCGGCCAACGGGTCATCAGCAGCAGGCGCCGGCCGTCGTGAATCAGGTGCTTGCGGCCCGGAAGGCGCCAAAGCGTGAAGGCCACCGCATCGGGCGGCGGGTCGGCGTCCGGGTAGAGCTGGAGCACAGCGTCATGATCGGGAAACCAGGCGGGATGCGCGTCGCGCGCATCCAGGGCCGGGTCTTCCAGCAGGCGCAGCCCCCAGCGATGCGCCGCATCCGACCGGCGGCGACGGCGCAGCCAGTCGTGGCGATAGTCGGGATGGCGGCGCAGATATTCCCAGGCCAGCGCCGGACCATCCAGGTGCAGGACGTAGAGATAGGCCGCCGTCGGATACCAGGACGCGGCGCTGTGATCGGCCATAGCGCGACCTCCCTCGGTTCGAGGTACGTCGCTACGGTGCAAAGGCGCGCTATGAAGCCATCATCGAAACGTCATGGGTGAAACGATAAGCTGCCTGTCAAGACCGATTGGCTCCGGTGCGTTGCGGGTTTCGTCCGAATGCGACGGCGGCTTACCCCAAGATGGCGTGCCGCATTGGCCAGCCTGCCAAAAGCCGCGCCGGGCATCATGACTGTTTCGATCAGGCACGCACTACTTGGGTGCAAGCTTGCCCATTGAGACCGGGACGGTCTGGGATCAGACCGAAAAAGACACAGTGCGCTTCCGCTCACAAGCGTGAAGACGCAAACCCCCACATCCGTAAAAGCGTAAAGACACGGATGCGGTTCCGTGAATTTGATGCCAGTCGCAGATGCGGATTTCCGCAAAAGCACGGATACGGAGAATAGCAACAATAAATGAACACTATAGATTGTAGCCCTATAGGGCGCAATGGGCTGTCATCTTGGTTTTTGAGGGGAAACCATAGGTGGCGAAACAATACTCATTGGCAAAGGCGTTGAAGACGGTCAGGAAAGCGCGTGGCTTGAGCCAGGAAGCGTTTTCCGACGTGTCGAGCCGCACCTACATGAGTATCCTGGAGCGCGACCTGAAAAGCCCAACCCTCAGCAAGCTGGCCGAACTGTGCGAAGTGATGGACGTGCATCCGCTCACGTTGCTGACGCTGGCCTATGCCGGCGACAGCACGCGCAAGGCCGATGAGCTGTTGGCGCAGGTGCGCCAGGAACTCAAAGAAGTTGCCGAAAAAGGCGGTGACTGAGCATCGCCGCCTATTTACCGCCACGGCCGCTGACAAAGGAAGATTAGAACTATGTACAACCTACTTGTTACGGCAGCCGAAGGTGCATGGGATATTTCCGCATACGAATATGACCGGACGCGGTTTCTTGAGTACACAACAGACAGCCTCAAGGCGAAGCTCTCCAGTCTCGATGCAAATGCTCTGGAAGAACTAAAGTCGCTACCAACACTTTTCACCTACGAAGGGGATGATGAAGTTGTGCGGGTTGGGTACATCAGAAGAATAAAGGAGCGAGGCCGAAGCATCCTGGTCGAGTATGAGTTCGATGAAAGCATCCCTGGATTCAATTTCTCCAAGCTGAAACCATTACTGACGAAGCTTGATATTGGAAAGTGGGAGATGTCGCGCACCCACTGGGCTGTAAAGGATGAAGATCTTTTCGAGCTACTCGCCTCGGAGGGCCTTGTAGATGAGAGCTTTGTAGCCGAAGGCCGCCCGCCGGGTCGCGTCGAAGAAATGCGATTTCGGGTTGCTTTTTCCTTTCCCGGTGAGAAACGAGATTACGTAGCCGCCGTGGCCGCCGAAGTAAAAAAGAGACTGGGGCGCGATGCCGTCTTCTACGACAAGGACTTCACTGCACAACTAGCGCGTCCTAATCTGGACACTTTGTTGCAGCGCATCTACCTCAACAACTCCGATCTGGTTGTCGTTTTTCTTTGTGAGGAGTACGAGCGTAAGGAGTGGTGCGGCCTAGAATGGCGCGCCATCCGAAACATCATCAAGAATAAGAACGATCACGCAATCATGTTCATGCGCTTCGATCATGCCGACATAAGTGGTAGTTTTTCGATTGATGGTTACGTGGATCTAGACGAGTACATGCCACTGGAGGCAGCGCGGATGGTTGTCGAGCGAGTTCGCTTGAATGATTTGCCGCCCGCCGGGCCTTGACGTGCTCAAAGTGCGCTGTCTAATCAGCGGAAACTGAAGCGCCCCGTCACCAGGACGGGGCGGGGCGCTGTGGGCGGCCGCTCAGGCCGCCTGTGGCTTGCTGCGCGACCAGATCAGGTCGTGCGTGCCGTCCTCGTTCTCGATCAGCCGGGCATAGACCGTCGCCGGGAACGAAGGATCATCGAGGGTCACGGACAGGTAGTCCCGCCCGGCCTCGCTGGTCTTCTTCCATGCCGCGCCGATGTCGTGGCCGGCGGCCTGGAGGCGGAAGTCGGGGGCGTTCTCGGTGCTGCCCTTGTCGTTGGGAACCAGCTTGACCTTGACGTTGAGCGTCAGGGTGCGCAGCGTGCCGGTGAAGCCGTCTTTCTCTGCGGTGAAGGTGCCGATGGTAGCCATGATGTTTCTCCTTTCGGGTTGAACAAGGTCGCGCCCATCGCGTCCTTGTTGTGAACCGGCCGGCGGGGGATGGGCGGACTGCACCGCGCAGCGGGCGCAACACCGTGGAGCACCTGGAAGCGAAAAGAATTTGCCGCGCGAGGAAGCCGCGTAGCGGCGGGGAAATTGTTTTCGCTGCAAGGTTGCAGCCATGCAGCCCAAGGCGCAGCCGCGCCACCGCCAGGATTCACGACAAGCCAAGGACGCAGGGGCCGCCCGCTTCCGAAAGGAGACGTGGCTAACCCCGGCATCCCCGCACGAAGGTTGCTCCGGCTCGCCCCCTGACGCGGGCTAGGTCAACCACCCGACGACTGGCGGGAACGCCCCAGCCGTACCTTGCGGTGCCGGTCTTGAGGCGTGGCGTGGAAGCTCCATAGCGATGCCGGGCGGGGTTGTCCGTGAACCGTCCTTCGTGACGTGATGGGCAAGAACCGCCAGCGTTGAGGACGGCACGCTTCTGCACAACCTGCCGCAGCAAGCTCCGGCGTGTTCGCCAGCGCCCTGTCCGTTGCGGCGGGGTGCCAGTCGGGTCGATCCGGCGTAGCCGGTTCGGCTGCATCGAGGGGCACCAAGCTGTGCGCGGCGGGGATAGCCCGCAGGGCTTTCCCCTGGAGGCAAGCGCAGCGCGCAGCGCCGCAGGCGCGAAGGCGTGAGGGATTGAAGCCGAATGGCCGTGACAGTGAAGTCGGCACGGGGCGCAGCCCGAAAGCCCGGCGGCGCTATGCGCCGACACGCCCAGGCCGTTCTATATTTTCAGGAAGCAATCGAAGACAAGCCCATGACCCTCCAGCTCCGACACGAAGCCCCGAACGACATTGCCGCCATCGAAGCCGTCACGGTTGCGGCTTTCGCCGATGCACCGCACACCAGCCACACCGAGCAATTCATCGTGCGTGCCTTGCGCGCAGCCAACGAACTGACGCTTTCCATCGTGGCCGAGGAACAGGGGCAGATCATCGGCCACGTCGCGCTGTCCCTCGTCACGATCACCGATGGCCACCACCAGCAGGCCGAGGGCTGGTATGGGCTGGGGCCGATCTCCGTCCTGCCGCACAGGCAGGGGCAAGGCATCGGTTCACGCTTGATGGAACAGGCGCTGTCCGAACTGCGGGCCATGCGGGCCGCAGGTTGCGTGCTGTTGGGAGATCCCGCGTACTACGGGCGTTTTGGCTTTCAGGCCCATGCGGGCCTGCAACTGCCGGGCGTACCGCCCGACTATTTCATGGCGCTGGCCCTGCATGGGCCAGTACCGGAAGGCATCGCGCACTACAGCGATGCCTTCAACGCCGCCTGAGCCAGCGCGAAGGCGGCGGCGTTCTGGTTCGGCTGTTGGCCTTGAGCACCGGGCGCGGCCATTGCCGCGCCCGGGGTTGCGTTTCACCGCGCCCAGGACGGAACGGCCTGGGCGCGGTGCTGACTGCGGTTAATCCTTCGTCTCGATGAGCCACCACACGGCACGCGGCAAGGCGCGGCCCGCGATGGGGTGAATGTCGGTGAGGTCGGCACGGGCCGACCAGCCCGAGGGCGGACGGTAGCCGCGCACGTCGCCTTCGCCGTGCCAACGGCGGGCGCGTACCGTGCCGGGGACGTAGATCGCCACTATGCGTGGGCGGCGGGTGGTGGTGTGGGTCATGGGGGCTTCTCCTTCAAGCGAAGCGCCCCGGTCAGGGCCGGGGCGCTTGCCTGCGGTGCGGGTCAAGCGGCCAGCACCTCGGCGGGTTCATCCGTCGCGGCCTCGGCATCCTCCGGGGCGTCCTGCTCCGGGCCTTCCTCTTGCGGGCCTTCGGCCTTGAACACGGCGGGCATCCAGCCGGTGCCATCGGCCAGCCGCTCGGCTTCGCTGGCAATGTCGGCCTTCTTCAACTTCGCCAGCCGGGTGACGTGCTCCGGCGCGTACTCGCCCACGGCTTGCAGAATCGCGGCCTTCGACACATGCCGGAAATACCCTTCTGCGGTTGGCTGCCACCATGCGGCCATGTCGAGGCCGACGGCCTGCGCCAGTTCCTCGCCGGGCTGGCGCGGTGTGGCGCGCGGCGTCACTACATCCACCGTTGAAGCCACGCACACGGCCAGCAGCCTGACCAGTTCGTCTTGCTCCATTGCCAGCAGCGCGGCGAACAGGTCGGCGCTGTCCTCGGGCAGCTTGCCGCGCCATGCCTGTTGCAGTTCGCGCAACGCGACAGCGGCGGAGGACTCCGGCCAGTCCGGGGCCATGCCTTCCAGCCGGTCTTGCACCGTCAGCCGAACACCCAGCGGCAGGTCGTGGCCGTAACGGCTGTCCTGCAAGATCGTCTGCACCATGTCATGCACCAGCGCGGCCAGCGCCACCTGCGGATGCCGGGCCACTTCGATTTGCAGCGCGGCGGTGCGGTGGGCGCTCAACCGTTGCGCCAGCCGGTCGGATATCGCGGCGGTCTTGGGCTGCTCGTCGTCCTCGCCTTCGTCGTCGCTCTCGGCATCCTCGCCGCTGAAACCTTGGCGCAGGCGTTCCAGCGTACGCAGCGCCTTGGCCTCGGCCTCGCGCATCAGCCCGCGATGAATGACGGCCTCGCCGTTGCGGTCGATGGTGACGATGGCACCGGCTGCGGCCTTCACGGTCGGGCTGTAGTCCTGCAAGCGATCTTCCAGCGCCTGCAACAGCTCGCCCACGGCTTCGCCTTCTTCCTGCAAGGCGTCGGCCTTGTCCTCGTCCTCGGCGTCCAGCGCATCATCCACGGCTGCGGCCAGTTCCTGCATCTTGGCTTGCAGCTTCTCGATGCGCTGCGCTTCGCGCTTGGTCGGTTCGCGCCGCTCCCTCGGCGCACGCTGGAAGGCGTGCAGGTCGGCATGGGTCACGCCCGGCGTGGCATCCACCCATGCCCAGCCTTCGGCCTTCACCTCGGCGGCAATGCCTGCCAGCCGGTCTTGTGCCAGACGTTCAAGCAACGCGGCATCGGTCAGATACACGCCCGCGTCACCTTCCGCGAACAGGTCGCGGCGCACGCCACCGCCTGCGGCCTCGTAGGTGTCCAGTCCCACGAACCGCACCAGCGGATGCCGGTAGGCGTCGATTTCCCGCTCGGTGAGGCGTTCGCGCAGGTTGTGCGGGCTGCGTTGCCATTCGGGCGCATCGTAGAACGCGGCCTCCTGCGCGGTGTGGTCGTCGGTGATGGCAAGGGCCATCAACTGATCGAGGGTGACGGCATCGGCGCGGTAGTCGGCCATCAGGCGCGGCGATACATTCGCCAGCTTCAAGCGGCGTTGCACCACCAGCGGCGTGACGGAAAAATCCGCCGCAATGTCTTCGATGGGCCGGCCTTCGGCCACCAGCGCGGCGAATGCCTCGAACTGGTCAGCCGGGTGCATGGCTTCGCGCTGCACATTCTCGGTCAGGCTCACAGTGCGGGCGCTGCCATCGGCCACCAGCAGGCACGGCACTTCCCATTCCTTCGGGATGCGGCGCTTCTTCGCCAGCAGCTTCAAGGCGGCCAGCCTGCGGCCACCGGCCACCACTTCGTAATGCTCGCCATCGTGGGCAAGAATCACGGTCAGGTTTTGCAGCAGGCCCACGCGGGCGATGCTGGCCGCCAGTGCGTCGATGGACTGGCCTGCGGTCTTGCGCACATTGCGGCGCGACGGACGAAGCTGCGACAGCGGCACCAGAATCAGATGCTGCGCCGGGGTAGCGGTGGTGATGGTTTGGGTCATGGCGTTCATGGTGTTACTCCTGACAATAGGGTTTGCTGTTGAAACCGCATACCGGATTCCTAGATTCGGAGCCCGCCTTTCGGCTTTCCGGTGGGGTCGGCGCGGAGACCTGGGCCGGCCTCGTTGCCACCGTCTTTCCTGAGTTCATCGCCCGCGACGAAAGGGAGTCCGTGGACGGGGGCGGTCAAGGAAGCGAGCGCCGGGTTGGTGCGGCCCGCAGCGCAGCGAGGACACGGCCCGGCGCGCCTTGACGGCGCACGGCCGCGGGCTACAGTCGCGGACAAGGTGATGAGCGAGGGAAGACGGCGGTGGTTGGCAACGGCCGCAGATGGCGCCGACCCCACGCAAGCGAAGTGCGCAGCGCCGCAGGCGCGAAGGCCGATCAGGTGCAACCTGTTCGGCGGCTGTCAGGGGCGCCAAGCGAAGCGCGGCGGGGATCGGCTGCAAGCCGTTCCCCTGGAGTGCAAGCGCAGCACGCAGGCCCGCAGGGCCGAAGAACTCGACACCAGGCGCAGCAGAAAAAAAAGTGCGCCGCCCCGCAGGGCGACGCACCGGATGTTGGCCGTGCGATCAGCTCGCCGCTGGTGACACCATCGCCTGCAACTGTTCGATCACGCCGGGTTCGACGAACACACACGGCTGCTCGGCCGCGATCGGCACGTTGAACAGCTCGGTGAACACCTTGCGCTTCAGGTGCGCCAGCCGGCCCGTCCGGTAAGCCTGCTCCGGCTTCACGCGGCCGCCGCCCGCTGGCGAGCCGCTGCGCTCGGGATCGCATTCGACCAGGGCGACAAAGCCGTCATCGGACAGCTTCTGGTGTTCGGCGCACAGGCCCCAGCCTGTCGCCGTGTGGCGCTCCATGCTCGCGCGCAGGCGCTTGTCCAGCAGGATCGCGCCAGTATCGAAGCGAGTGCCGCAGACCAGGCAAACGTGTTGTTCGAGGGAAACGTGTGATTTGTCGTTCATGATGACGATCTCCGGTTACTCGGGCGGAATTGCCCGGAACCGTCACCAGCACGGCGCAGCGCAAGCAGTCAGGGGTCGCAGACGGCCGCCAGGACGCCAGCGCGCAAGGCGCGCGCCGCCCTTGACGGCGAGCACGCCGTGATACGGTGAAGGGAACAGCAAGACCGCCTCCCCACCTCCAACGAAGGCACGGACAGGCAAGCGCAGCGCGCAGGCCCTCAAGGGCCGAAGGCGTCAGGGATCAACGCCGGATGGCCGCGATTCGGCACGAAGCGCGGGGCGCAGCCCGCGAGCCCGACGGCGGAACGCCGGAACGCCGGAACGCCGGGACGCCGGGACGCCGGGACGCCGGGACGCCGGGACGCACAGGGTTATGTCTCGGCGGCAGAAACCAAGCGGAGGGAAACCAGGCTGGGTTGCCCCTTGGTCACAGACACGCACACGGGGCACACTAATTTCACTGTCAGTGAAATTTTGTTGACGAATGGCGCTGCTTGTGCTGTAATGACTGTGGCTAGGCGAACCGCCTAGGTAGTTGTTCTTTGAAGTGGTGCTCTTACCGTAAAAGCGAAAGGTCAGCGTGTATTGCCTGAAGCGATTCAGGCCGCTCCTTCATCCAGTGTTGGAGATTTTGAGGCGAGGCAGGCCGGCAGCATCGGTCAGCCGCGAAGGTCCGCCCTCTCGCCGCCGTGTGTCCGCCATTAGCGACGTGCAGTCAGCTAACGGTAGCCGCAGCAGGTGGTCGCAGAGACGGGGCTTCAAAGCCGCGAAGACTGGTGTTGGGCTTGCGCATCGAGTTGGCTCCTTTCGGCCAATCGCCTTGTTACGGGGCTTCGGCGTTTTTGCCGAGTTTAAAAGGAGCACACCCATGAAGTACGAAACTTTGAGGAACACCATCGCAACGCTACAAAAGCTTCGCGATGTGCATTACAGCCAACTCGATGCTGGCGCTCTGGCAGAACTGGATGATGTGTTGCAGCAACTACGCAACATGCTTGACGGTTCGGAAAGGCGGGAGCTTGAACACAGTGAACTCGTGTTCCGGGCTCTGCGCATCACCGACATCGTTATCCGCGCAGTGAGTAATCTCACTGACTGGATGAAGTGATGAGAGTGAGCCAAGACGCAGCAAGCCCAATATTTGTTTATTCGGAGTAGCTCATGAACCTTGGACAAGCCATCAAGCTGTGCCGCACTCGGCGGGGAGTCTCTCAAGCTGATCTCGCACGACAGGCTGAGTGCTCTGTCTCCTACCTGTCCATGCTGGAAAACAATAAGCGTGACCCAACGCTTTCCACCATGACCAAGATCGCACACGCATTGCGCGTGCCCGTGGGTATCCTTTTTTTCCTGGGTGCAGAAGGCGGCGACCTGGACGGCATTGACAAGACGCTGCAAGGGGAACTTGCGCGTACCGCACTGGAATTGCTTAATGAACCCACCAGCAATCAGCGCGCCCTCATATAGCCAACGTCGTATCGGCACACTGAATGCCCTGCGTTTGCCGTTGGGTCTGTCTGTCGATGAACTGCTATCGCTTGCCCAGCGGGCCGATGGTCTGTACCGCGTCGCAAAGTCCATTACCAAGCCGGACGGCAGCATCCGTAACACCTACGATGCCCTGGCGCCGCTGAAGGCAGTCCACCGAAGGATCAAAAGCCAGATTCTGGATCATGTGGTCTATCCAGCCTATTTGACTGGAAGCATTAAAGGCAGCGACTACAAAGTAAACGCCTCACTTCATACGAACGCCAGAATTGTCATCAACGAAGACATCAGCGGATTCTTTCCCTCTACTTCCGCAGAGCATGTATTCAATGTCTGGCACGGACTTTTCGGCTTTAGCCAGGAAGTCTCGCAGTGCCTGACCCAGCTAACTACTCGGCAAGGTGAGCTGCCACAAGGTGCCATTACCAGCTCGTTCCTGGCAAACCTCGTATTTTGGCAGGACGAACCGACGCTACATGCAAAGTTTGCAGCCCAAGGACTTGTCTACTCTCGCTACGTCGATGACATCGCCGTGTCATCAAAAACCTTCCTGAGCAACCAGGAGAAATCGGAAGTGATGCGGCAGATATACGGCATGTTGCTCAAGCATGGGTATCAGCCCAAGCGGGCCAAGCATGAGATTTCTACATCCGGCACTCGCATGGAAGTCACAAAGCTTTCCGTGAATGCCAAGCCTGGCTTGGGGAAAGCGGTGTACAGCAAGACTCGTGCTGCCGTACATGACATAGAACGGCGCATAGCGAGTGGAGAGGTGCTTTCGTTTGAACGTGGCCCTTATGCCCAAGTGATGGGACGAGTGCTGCATCTGGAACGGTTTCATCCGGGGAAAGCAGCCCCGTTGAAGAAGCGATTGCTTGCGCTACAGGAAGGCACCGAAACCTAAACCATCATACCTATATGCAACATGGAGATAGCATGAAAAGAGACTGGGACACCATTCGCGATGTATTGATCGAAGTCGAAGCACTGGACAGTGCTCGGCATGAGGACATCCAGTACGGCCCGTCCGGTGAGAGCGACGAGCCTCAGAAGGACGCGCATGGTGTTCTTCTATGGAAGGCTGGATTTATCGAAGGCATGGATGCAAGCGATATGGATGGCGATGCCGTCCTCGCACAAGGGCTTACCTGGGCTGGGCATGACCTGTTGGAAACGATTCGGAGCAAAGCCGTGTGGGAGCGCATCAAGGCTACGGCGAACGATAAAGGCATTGAATTAACATTCGATGCAGTTAAGGCGTTAGGTAAATCTGCACTGGCTGCGATCATCGGTAGCTAGCGCAAGTAAAAGGGGGCCGAAGCCCCCTTGGTTAAAGCAGCCCCCGTTCGGCGAAGGATTCTGTGGACTCGCCGCCGACGACGATGTGATCCAGCGTGCGCACGTCCACCAGCGCAAGCGCATCTCTGAGCCGCTGGGTTATCTGCCTGTCAGCCTGGCTCGGCTCGGGATTCCCGCTGGGGTGGTTATGCGAGAAGATCACCGCCGCCGCGTTGAGTCGCAGCGCTTCCTTGACCACCTCGCGCGGATACACCGACGCACTGTCGATGGTGCCCCGGAACATCTCGATGTATTCGATCAGGCGATGCTGCGAATCGAGGAACAGCACCGCGAAGACTTCGTGCTCGAAGCCAGCCAGCTTGGTGCGCAGATACTCCTTGACGATGGTTGGTGAGGTGAAGGACATGCCCCGCTGCATTTTCTGGTCGATGGCTTGGCGCGCGGCATCAAGAATCTGATCCACCGACGCCGGCAGGTAGCGCCCCTGCGCGTCACGCACCAGCAGAGAGGAATCGAACGAGGAAAAGGACAGTTGCGTCATGATCGTGCTCCGGTTGCTCGGGCGGAATTGCCCGGAACCGGCGCCAGCACGGCGCAGCGCAAGCCGTCACAGGGTCGAAGACGGCCACGGCCGCCAGCGTGCAAGGCACGCGCAGCCCTTGACGGCGAGAACGCCGTGATACGGTGAAGGGAACAGCAAGACCGCCCACACCCCGCCCACTGCACACACCCGCCTGTCGGCAAGCGGAGCGCGCAGGCCCTCAAGGGCCGGAGGCGCCAGGGATCAAAGCCGGATGGCCGCGATTCGGCACGAAGCGCGGGGCGCAGCCCGCGAGCCCGACGGCGGAACGCCGGGACGCACGGATTCATCCCCTGAATATCCTTGTGGAGTGAACCCCATGCGGCATTTATAGTTGTCTGTCGGCCGGCTGTCGGGTTGCTGTCGTGTTGTCCTTGTCCCTGGCTCCTCATACTTCGTCACGTCTGCTGAAAACGATGGAGCTACCCATGAACACTACAGAACATACTCAACAACCCCGCTTGCTGACGCCCGCTGAACTGGCCGCGTGCATCAAGATGTTCCGTGAAATGCGCCAGTGGTCGCAGGAGCAGTTGGCCGCGATTTCCGGCCTCAACGTGCGAACGATCCAGCGAGTCGAACAAGGCTTGTCCGCCAGTCTCGATACCCGCCGCGCTCTTGCCCGAGCCTTCGAGTTCGAGGACATAGACGTGCTCAACAAGCCGTTCGCCATTCCGTCCGAGGAAGAAGCCAAAGCGGCAAAGGAAAAGTTCGACCGGGAGCACGTCACCCTGACAGCGATTCCACTGACCACGGGCAAGCAGTTGGCCAAGCTGGCGGAAACCTGCTCGATGGACTTGTCGGAACCGGCTTTCGAGCTGACCCGCGAAGCGGACGAGACATTCGCCATGCTGGTGGACTACCTTCGGGACTACCGGGACTGCGCCGATGCCTACAGCGAAACGCAGAAGTTCGATGTGTACGACGAAATGCAGTCCCACATCGACGCGCTCAAGGCGCTTGGTGTTTCGCTGCGCTACGCCACGCGCAAGGTACGGGTGACGTGGGGATCAGATGCAGCGGATGCCAAGCCGATGCCCCTCACGGTGTTGTACGTGGTCGGCTTCCCGCTCGGCGAAGAACCCGAGCAATTCGCAACGCCGAAGTCCGGCGGCATCCGTCTGTAAGGCGAAGAACCTCAACGCTCGCGCTCAAGGACGGGTCGTGCCGCGAGACTCCAGTATGAGCCGCGTGCGCTCAAGCTCTTGTTGCAGCAATTCGGCATCCGGCAACACGGTTCGGTAGTTGGCCGCCATGACCTTGGTAGGCAACCCCTCCAAGGCGTACCGCGCCAGCGCGTGGCCCTTATCGGCGCAAAGGATGAGTCCCACGGGCGGATTCTCGTCGGAATACGCCCAGTGCTCCTTGGCATAGTTGCAGTACATGTGCATCTGGCCCACGTCCGCGTGGGTCAGGCTGCCCAGCTTCAAGTCGATGATGACCAGGCAGCGCAGCTTGCGATGGAAGAACAGCAGGTCCACCCGATACCAGGTCTGGTCGATGCGCAACCGCCGCTGCCGCCCCACGAAGGTGAACCCTTCGCCCAGCTCCAGCAGAAAATCCTCCAGCCGCCGGATCAAGGCTTGTTCAAGATCGGACTCCGAATACTCGTCCTTGAGGTCCAGAAACTCCAGCACATAGGGGTCTTTGATCGCGTCGTCGGGTGTGACGGCATCCGCTGGCTTGGGCACCGCGCCCTTGGCCAGCATCGCCGCCTTGTCCTTGGACAGCGCGGTGCGCTCGTAGAACTGGCTGCCGATCTGCCGGTCAAGCTGGCGCACGCTCCAGCCCCCGCGCAGGGCTTCGGCCTCATAGAACTGACGGGCATGGTCGTCCTTGACCGACAGCAGCCGGACGTAAGCCGACCACGGCAGCGGAAACACCTGCGCCAGTTCGGAGAGAGCTAATTTCCGAGACACTGCCTCGGATTTCACCGCAGCCAGCTCGTTGCCAGATTTCCGAGACAGTGTCTCGGAAATTGCAGACCAGGGGTACGCGAGGAAGAACCGACGCATGTTCTCCAGATTGTCCGCACTGAACCCACGCCCGAAGCGCTCGGTCAGGTCAGCGGACAGTCGGGCAATCAACTGCTCGCCGTAGCCCGCGCGCCGCTTGCCCTGTTGTTCGGCCTCCACGATGCGGCGGCCGATTTCCCAGTAGCTGGCCGTCATCAGCGCATTGACGCTGCGGGCCGCCGCCTGGCGCGCAGCATCGAGCAATTCGACGATGCCGCCGTGGATGCCGGCATAGCCGGCCGGCAAGGCGGCGGGGCTTTTCCCCGCCGCCGGAGGCGTCTTCTTGCTCATACCGCTGCCTCCTCGGCACGCCGCGCCCCGGTGATGGTCTTTCGCCGGTTCGCCACCAGTTCGGCCGCCTGGCGCACCGGGTCATCCTCGGTGTGGACGTAGCGCATGAACATCGCCACGGTCTTGTGCGCGGTGAGCGCCATGCCGACCTTGACCGGGATACCGGAGTTGGCAATGTCGGTGGCCGAGCGGTGGCGAATGCCGTGCGTCCCCACATGCGTCGCACCCGCCGCCTTGAGGACGCGGCTCCAGCCGTTGTAATACTCGCCCGTGGTCAGGTGCTGCCCTGGACGGCTCGGCGATGGCAGTCTTCCAGCCGTGGGGCCGTCGAGAGCAGTCGGTAGGCTTCCTCGCTGATGGGCTTCGACATGCCGCCGGTCTTGCTGTCGGGCCAGACCACCCGCCGGTTCTCCAGATCGACCCAATCCCATTGCAGGCCGATGATTTCGGAGCGGCGACCGGCAAACTCGAACTGCAAGCGGATCGCCAGGGGAATGACGTAGTTCTCCAGCCCCTCCGCCTCCAGCTTGTCGAGCTGGCGGAAGATGCGCCCCATATCTTCGTCGCTGATGAGGTGGGTGGCTTTGCCGTTGGGATACATCGGGACATGGCGGCATGGGTTCGTGCCGTCGGAACGGTAGCCCCACACTTCGGCCAGGTTGAACATCCGGCGCATGACGCCGAACGTGCGGTTCGCGTCGGCTGGCTTGTGCGCCATCTTCTTCATCATCCCGGCGATGTCCGGGCGCTTCACGTCCCGGACTTTCAGGCGGCCGATCATCGGGATGATGTTGCGGTCGATGACGCTCTGGTAGCCTTTCTGTGTGCTGGGCTTGTTGCGCTGTTTGGAGTAGTCCTCCATGAACTTCACGCACAGCTCCTTGACCGTCGGCGCCTTGCGTGCCTCGGCCTTGTCCGCTGCCGGATCGCCGCCCCTACGCACCTCGGCCAGCCACTCCTGCGCCAGCGAGCGGGCCTGCTCGACGGTCAGTTCGCCGTACTGGCCCAGCGCGGGCTTGCGGCGCTCGCCGGCGTTCGTCCGGTACTGGAGCATGAACACCTTGCGGCCGGCCGGCGTGATCTTGCACAGGAAGCCGGGAACGAGGGTGTCGCGCAGCTCGATGGGCTGCGCCTGGGGTTGTGCCGCATCGACTGCGGACTTGGTGAGTTTGATCTTGGCCATAGCTGACTCCTTGGAAAGACCCGTTTCCAGGAGCCTCTTGGGAGCCAAGCGGTCGGAAGCCGGGTCAAGTTTCGGAAAGCACCGGCATAGGATGAACTCACGTAAGTTCTTGATAAACCTGCCACAACGAGCTGTGGCGTAGTCCAGCGAAGTTCGGTGCTGGAGTCATGGTGAAATAAAAAAGGCCGCCGCGTACTTTGCCAAGGAGTGCGGCTGAAGTACGCCTTCATCAAGAAGCACTCGACTGATTACCCGGTGCGGCGCCTTTGCCAAACCCTCAAGGTGCACCCCAGCGGCTACTACGCCTGGCTGGCCGAGCCTCAATCTGCCCGAGCAAAAGAAGATCAACGTCTGCTTGGCTTGATCAAACACGCTTGGCTAGAAAGCGGAGGTGTATACGGCTACCGCAAAATTCACGATGACCTACGTGAGCTGGGAGAGGAATGCGGACGAAATCGAGTCGGGCGCTTGATGCAGGCGGAGGGGCTGCGTTCGCAAACGGGCTATCGGCGGCGTCCAGGGTTTTACGGTGGAAAACCAACAGTGGCCTCGCCCAACCACCTCGCGCGGCAGTTCAAGGTCAGTGAGCCGAACAAGGTCTGGGTGACAGATATCACTTACATCCGCACCTATGAAGGATGGCTCTATCTGGCGGTAGTGCTGGATCTGTTCTCACGCCAAGTAATTGGTTGGTCAATGAAGCCAAGGATGTGCAGCGACCTGGCTATCGACGCAATGTTGATGGCTGTGTGGCGACGTAAGCCACAGCAGCAAGTGATGATTCACTCAGATCAAGGTAGTCAGTTCAGTAGCTCAGATTGGCAAAGCTTCTTGAAGGCTAACAATGTAATCAGCAGCATGAGCCGGCGGGGAAACTGCCACGACAATGCCGTAGCCGAGAGCTTTTTCCAGCTTTTGAAGCGGGAGCGAATCCGACGAAAGATCTACACAACCCGTGAAGAAGCCCGAAGTGATATTTTCGATTACATCGAAATGTTCTATAACCCTAAACGCCGACACAGCAGTGCTATGCAGCTGTCTCCAATAGAATATGAGAAACGCTATTTCCTGAGCTTGGAGAGTGTCTAGGAAACCAGGGGCGATTCAAAGCTTCTTGAAGGCTAACAATGTAATCAGCAGCATGAGCCGGCGGGGAAACTGCCACGACAATGCCGTAGCCGAGAGCTTTTTCCAGCTTTTGAAGCGGGAGCGAATCCGACGAAAGATCTACACAACCCGTGAAGAAGCCCGAAGTGATATTTTCGATTACATCGAAATGTTCTATAACCCTAAACGCCGACACAGCAGTGCTATGCAGCTGTCTCCAATAGAATATGAGAAACGCTATTTCCTGAGCTTGGAGAGTGTCTAGGGAAGGTCTGAAGTAACCCTGTATTTCCGGTCGACTTCAGCCCTTGCTGCTTTTGAAAGCGGGCCGTCGATCAAAATCGACCAGGTAACCCGCTCAGTTCTCCGTTTTTGGCCGCCGCGAGCACCTCGCAGCAGCCATTTTCCGCATTACAGGTGCACCTGTCCTGCGGTAGTCAGCAAATGTCGGCGCGCCATCCATAGGTTCGACAGCGCGAACAGCGTCACCAGCTGAGCGGTGTTCTTGGCCAGGCCACGGAAGCGCACCTTCACGTAACCGAACTGGCGCTTGATCACTCGAAACGGGTGCTCGACCTTCGCTCGCACTTGTGCCTTGGCCTTCTCGATCTTGCGCTTGGCTTTGTACAGGGCGCTGCGTTTATCGAGCTTCTTGTAGGTGCTGCGGCGTGCTGCGACCTGCCAGATCACTTCGCGGCCCGCATGTTCGGGGCGCTTTTCGACGCCGGTGTAGCCGGCATCGGCGCAGACGACGTTCTCGTTACCGTGCAGCAGTTTGTCGACCTGGGTGATATCCGCCACGTTGGCTGCCGTGCCTACCACGCTGTGTACCAGCCCCGACTCATCATCCACGCCGATGTGCGCCTTCATGCCAAAGTGGTGAGTCGGCCACAGGAACTGCCCCCGTAGCCGCTCGCAGAACCGTACGTGACACTCTCGCGTCATACGGCTCCCGTTATCCAACCTGTTGCTCGGTTACTTGCCAGTGATAAAACAGTCGAGGGGCAGCCGTCTGCACCGTGTCCAACCATTGAGATATGCGCCGCTTGCGCCCGTGAAGTATTTTGTACTTACGACCGGCCCAACGCTTGAGTGCGCTATCGATATGTCGAGAGATGCCAAGCATGGCCGTCCGATAGAACGCGCCATAGTACTGCCACCAACCTTGTATCACTGGGTTGTAAAGCCGAGCCACAGCAGCCAGCGTCACGTGAGTTTGGCGGTTGACCCGCCACTCGCGCACTGCTCGCCGCATCCGCTTCAACGCTTGCGCACTGACTCCCGGCAGGAAGCTGGTGAAAAGGTTGTTCTGTTGGCCGATTGCCTTCCTGGGTCTAAAAGTGAAACCAAGGAAGGTAAAGCTCACATGCGGATACTCCGCGCGTCGATTGCTGTCCTTGCAGTACACGATTTTCGATTTCTCGGGATGCATCGTGAGACCACAAACTGCTAGACGTGAAGCGATTGAACGCATCACGTGTTCTGCCTGCCTCTCGCTACGACAATGCACTACCGCATCATCGGCGTACCGGGCAAAAGGACAGTTTGCGCTGTTTCGTTGCATCCAAGCGTCAAAGGTGTAATGCATGAACAGATTCATCAGCATGGGACTGATCACGCCGCCTTGCGGGGTGCCACGTTCGCGTTGAATGCGAACGCCATCTGCTGCCTCGAACGGAGCAACCAGCCATCGTTCGATGTACAGCAGTATCCAGTCCTCTTTGATATGGGTTCGCACCGCTTTCATCAGCAGTTCATGATCAATGTGATCAAAAGCCGCCTTGATATCAAACTCCACCACCCAGTCGTATCGCCAGCAGCGCTCGCGTGTGATCGCTATGGCCTGTTTGGCTGAACGCCCTGGTCGGTATCCATATGAGTCCGGATGGAAAAGCGCATCCAGCTTCGGCTCGATGAGGAGTTTGACTACAGTTTGTGCGATACGGTCGCTGACCGTAGGCACTCCCAGCCTGCGTATACCCCCCGATGCCTTCGGTATCTCAACAACCTTGACCGGCGGCGGGAAATAAGACCCCGACGACATTCGATTCCATAGCTTGTAAAGATTCTTCGGCAGGTTCCGCTCAAAATCGGCAATGGTCTCATCGTCGATTCCAGCAGCTCCCCGGTTGGTTCTGACCTGCTGATAGGCCTCCCATATCACGCGCTTCGCTATGTTGTAAGGTTTGTTCGAACTCACGCCACTCATCCCCTGAGGTTGACAGCGTTCGTTGACAGGATAACGCCTCCCCTTCGCTCCGCCTTCATTACAAAGGCTTCATCACTACTACAGGAGGCTCCGCCCCTCATTCCAGCATTGGTATTCTTCCTCATGGTTTTAGCCATTTGTCATTTTCCTTTGCATCTGGAACAAGGTTCTCACGTTCCGTACCCAAGCCTGTATGGAGATCATGCCGCCTTTACACCGGCTGCCACTGGGGCCGTAAGCAGGTAACGCCCCAACTCGTCCTGAAGCCAGTACTCAACCTCAGTTTCGACAGCACTTTAGGGAATAACGATGCGTCATCGGACGGTTTGCTTTCGCTCATCTTCTCCATACTCACCTGCCATCATCATGGGATGACTTTTCCTCGGTTGCTCACCACCGCACCTTTTGGATGCAGCAGCACCGGGTGGTTTGAAGCCTGCTCCTGCAAGCCGACTTCGGAAGGCCTACTTCCATCTTCGGTACAGCATCACAGGTCATACGACCTGTGTTCGTGACACACAATACTGGTTCCCTTTCTTGCTCTGGTGCATTTCCGGGTCGCGCTTGCCGTCCTGGTTCTTGGTCGAGCTGGGTGCGTGGATCAGTGTGGCATCGACGATAGTGCCCTGGCGCAGCGACAGGCCGCGATCCCCCAGGTAGCCATTGATTACGCCGAGGATGCCGGCTGCCAGCTCATGTTTCTCCAGCAAACGACGGAAGTTGAGGATGGTGGTTTCGTCGGGAATGCGCTCCAGGCTCAGCCCGGCGAACTGACGCAGGATGGTCGTCTCGTAGAGCGCTTCTTCCATGGCCGGGTCGCTGTAGCCGAACCAGTTCTGCATCAGATGGATACGTAACATGGCCATCAGCGGATAGGCTGGACGACCACCTTCACCCTTTGGGTAGTGTGGCTCGATCAGGGCAATCAATCCCTTCCACGGCACCACCTGATCCATCTCGATCAGGAACAATTCCTTACGGGTCTGCTTGCGCTTGCCGGCGTACTCGGCGTCGGCGAAGGTCATCTGCTTCATGGAAAAACTCGGCTGGCGGGATCGGCGTATTTCACCAGATTCGGGAAGTCTTTTTCAGACCTTCCCTAGGAAACCAGGGGCGATTCACTCTATTTTTTGGCCTGAGCCTCACTCGTGGTGAAATAGAGGCCGGGGCTGTAAAAGCAGGCCTCATTCCGGCTCAGCAATAGATAGGGAGGTCAAATTGGCCGCAAAATCAACACCGCTCGCAGTCAAGGTAGCGATTTACCAGCGGCTACTCGCAGGGGACATAGCCAGGGATGTCGGCCGTATGTATGTCATCAGCTTGCCTACCATCTGGAAGTATGCGAATGACGCCGTCGCTGAGCTGCGCCTGCTTGAGGCAGTTGAGAGTTCGCCAATACTCATAGGCTTCTTGAGTCGAACCGTCAAAATCCAATGCTTCCAGTATGTGGACGACGAGGTTGTGCGTGATCTGATGGCACCGATCTTGGAGCCATACCTTGCCCAGGCAGAGAGAATTAACTTCGCGGGTCGCGAGAGCGCTGATCAATCGCTGTCGACCAGGGTAAGTCGAACGACCGAAGAGGACTTTCAAGCGATCGTCGCAGAGATGTCGCAGTCAACCCATCCAGGCCTCACACCCTCTGCACTCCTACGCGACATTGTCGAGGACTATATCGCCCGTTACAAAGCCAACGAGCGGGCGCTACTGCCACCCCTAGACCATCAATCACTGTTGCCGGCTCCAGTGCAGCCTCCAGCACCTGCACTTGATGGCGCAGCACTGATGAAGGACCTCCATGGAGCTCTTCGCGACCAGTTGATGAAGCACGGAATCGAGCTGCCATTGACTGACCAGTGATTTTCCAATCACGTGTCAAGCATCTCCCTTTGTAAGGCGTAGGCATAGCCGATGCCGTCATTCAACAAAAGGGGATATCCATGGGTCTCGCTCAAACGCAGCTTCCTGCAAAGTCCAACGTCTCGATGCGCCACATTTACCTTTACACCCATCTGCTGATCGCGGAAGCGAACAAGGCGGGTCGACGGGTGCGCATCATCTGGGGGAATATCAAAACGGCTTCGATTGGCCCTGATCACCAGGAGTCTGGCGGGTTGCTACTGACCTTGCCACTGACCGCTGCTATGGGTACTGAGGAAGATCTCGAACTGATTAATGGTCTACTCGACCATGAAATCCTCTGTCATGGCCTTCACACGGATTTCTCCGTCGTGATGAAACCAGATATCTCCGGAACATTGCTGAACGTTCTTGAGGATCCACGAGGCGAGCTTTTGGCAAAGCCACGCTTTCGTGGAGCCAACACCAATATCCACAACGCCCTAAAGATCCTGAAGAAAAGAGGGATTTTTCACGGGCCTGTCGCTGGCCAAGAAACCCCTCAGTCAATCTTGGTCGCCTGGCTGGTCACTGAGCTTCGGAGCGAGCTCCTTGAACAAACCTGCCTGCAGGAGTTCTCTCTCGCTTACCGTGCTCTTGCTGTCGCAACATTTGGAGCGGCGCTAGTTGATCAAGTCAAGGCAATTGCAGTGAAAGGGTGCAATGCACCGGATACTCAGGGGGCAAACAAAGCTGCCAATGAAATTGTCGATCTGCTGAAACTTACCAAGGACCAACAAACGGCTGCGCCCGAGCAAGGCCCTGGTAGCCCGTCCGACACGCAAGGCGAGCCCGGTTCTCCGGGTCAGACTGAAGGGAAAGGTCAACCAGGAGATATCTCAGACGCTCTCAACCAAGTCCTTAGCGCAAGCCAGAGTGACTGCGGAAGTTATGCAAAAGGTTTGGAAGATATAATTTGCTCTAGCCTGCCTGGGGTCAATCAGAATCGGGCTGGCGGATATCAACCAGACTTATCCAACGAGATGCAGGAAATGAGTCTGTCGAAGTCTGGCGGATCATTTGAAAATCGACGCCTTCTTCGGGCTGGCGCTCAGAAAACGGCAGCAATGCTATCTGCAACCTTCGAACAGTTTATTGAAGCTATTACCCAAAATGAGGTTTTGACAACAAACGAGGGAAGACTTAACACCCGAAAACTTTGGCGGTACGCAGTAGGCGACGATCAGATCTTCACCAAAAGAAAGCAAGCGGAGGAAATCGACACCTGCTTTTATTTGTTGGGTGATGAAAGTTCGTCCATGAGAAGTCGACTTGGACCCGAACCTGAAAAAGGTAAGGACGACAACAGGATCACAGCGCAAGAAGCTTGTAACCGTGTTTCGGTCGCAGTGGGTGAGGTGTTGAATAATACGTCCATACCTGTCGGAATTGCCACTTACAACACGGTGATTCGGGAATGGCACGCATTTGAAGATAGCTGGGCTAGCACGCTGCAACGGTATATGCCTACTCCCAAGGGACAAACGAAAACTCACCTTGCTGTGGTATGGGCGCTGAAGAAACTCATTGACCGGCCGGAGGCGCGCAGGATCCTGATTGTCATCACCGATGGCGACCCAGGTAACAGCGACATGCTGAGGTCGGCCGTTGACGAGGCAGCGCTCATGGGAATCGAAGTACGCTTCGTCCTGATCGGTGATGAACACTACAACCTATTCCAGGATGCTGGGATGGCCTGTGGTGTAGCTAAGACTGACAACGACCTGGCTACAGCCGTATTTGCGGCGCTTAAGCAGGGTTTCGTATAGACCACAACGTAAGACCAGCCGGACTCCTTGGGGTCCGGTTTTTTTATTCTTCTACACGCGTGTTAGGCATCCCCTTGTACCAGGCCTTCGCAAGAGGCCATCCATTGTCTACAGGGAATCGATCATGACCGCTTTTCAGTCCATCAATGAGCCACAACTCGACGCCGTAATCGACACACTCAACCCAATCGCTGTTCGTCTTGCACCAGAAGTTTTTGGTACCGACGCGCCATTTTTTGTTGGCTTGCAGACCAAAATCTTCAAAGAAACCCGGTTCACCCCAAAAATTGTTCCATACAGTTTTGATCCGGATTTACTAACTCGCTTAATCGTTTGGGCAGCCTCAGCTGGACTTGCACAGGACTTTTTCAAGGCCTCCATCAAGAAAGCGACCTACATTTACGGCCCCTCTGGCGCTGGTAAAACAACCTTGGTAGAAGCCTTCGCGTCACGGACGGGCAGATCGGTGTTTACAGTCCAGTGCTCTGAAGAATCTACGCTTTCCGACCTGTTCGGTAGCTGGAAACTCTGCGGCCCTGACGGGATGCAGTGGATCAACGGGAAGGTGTGTCAGTGGGCTAAAACCCCTAACTCCATTCTTCTCCTGGACGAGTTCGATCAGTTGCCACCTCAGATCCAAATGGGCCTCAATGGAATCCTCGATGGTAAGCCAATCTTCCTTGATCAGACTGGCGAGTTGATTCACATCGCGCCAGGTTGTTTGATCGCAGCTACCGGCAACACGAATGGTAGCGGTTCCGCTGGCGGTAAAGGAGGTAGTGCTGCGGGTTACAGGGGCACGAAGAAAATGAACATCGCCACGATTGACCGTTTCAACGTCATGTACTGCAACTACATGGAGGAAGGCCGGGAGGCCAACCTCATTGTTGAGCAGACCGGCACCCCCGTGGTCATCGCGCAAGCGATGGCAACCCTGGCTGCCAAGATCAGAGCCAATTTCATTGCTCTGACTGAGGACGCTGGGGCTGGTGGCATGGCCCTTAACTTCACAATCACCACCCGGAACGTGCTGAACTGGGCGATGAACTACAGGCTGCTCATGCAGATGGGGAAAACGACCGAGGAAAGCCAGAAACTGGCTCTCCAAATGACGGTTCTGGATTTTGCTCAACACCATGAAGCCGCGTCGATCTTGAAGATCTGGTCGACCATCGTCGGTACCGTCTAACGCTTCACCATACCCCGGTTCGCCGGGGTTTTTTCGTTTATGGGCGCCTGTGAGACATCTCCTGACACTGGGTCTTTCGCAAGAGATCCGTTCTTTCAATTTCAGGAGAGCCATCATGAGCACAACCAATCAAACCGATGACCTGGGTATCAGCATCCTTCAGGATGTTGTGCTTTTTGACTACATCATTGGTGGCAGCACCGGTGAGAAGACAGTTGATGGCGACGACTTCATCCGTGAGGTTGGCCGCATGCTGCCTTCAGGCTCGTTTGCCTGGGTCAACAAGTCCCGGTCGGAAGCAAAGCGAGAGATTCTCAAGGTAGGGGTATCTCGCAAGGTGAACAATCGTATCCGAGGGTACTTCGTTCCTACTCAGCACGCCAAAGAGCTTGCAAAAGTACTTAATGCGATTAAAGAGAAGTACCTAGAGGAGAAAGCTAAATTCCTCAGCGGTCTTCCAAAAATGGTAGAGGACTGGGCTAGTTCGGCTACTAACGCAGGTGTAACACAGGGTGGTAAGTCTCGTGCAGACTTGATCCGCCAGCATGCTCCTCAGGTTTCAGTACTTGAAAGGATGCTGACATTCGACACTTCGGCGATTCGTATCAACGACACCAGCTACTTTGGTGAAGATGATGCGCTTCAAAAGGAGGTCAAAGGCTTAGTCGGGCAAGCTGCATTAGAGATTGCGGAGGACGTTAATCGCTCCTGGACTCGCAAAGGCAACGGGAAAACCACATCAAGGATCTTGGGCTTGATTCGTCGCGTTCAGGACAAAGCTGAAGCGATGAGCGTTCTCTCAAGCAAGTTCTCTAACCTGGAACAGATGTGTGCTTCGGTATTAGCGGCTGTCCCTAGCGGACCGAGCATTGAAGGACTTGCTTACATTCAGGTATCTAGCTTGCTGTCATTCTGCATGGATCCTGAAAAGATTCTTGGAGAACATGCGACTGAGTTTGATCCGTTGAGTGTTGAAGCGTCAGATCCGGCCTCAGTAGTGGATCAAGACAGCGTTTTCTTCAGTAATTCGGCGCCTTCCTCTGTTCAGCCACAAGTCGAACACGATGAGGTGACTATTGTCCCTGAAGTCTCGGTGATCCCACCACTTCCAACTAGTCATAAGTCAGAAGATAATGTCTTCTTTGGAACAGCACCTGATCAACCCCTAATCGAGCCTGAGAAGGCGGTAGCATCGGATACGAACTCGCAGGCTTTAACAACTGCGTTCATTTTCTAACCCACAAAAAACCCCGGTCAATGACCGGGGTTTCTTTTTTTCTCTATGGATGTGGGTTAAGCAGTCGGCGAGCCTTTCAGATGAGGCAGCTCGATTTCCGCCTTAGCCAACAGCTGGCGCCCGGAGAGCTGCTCATACAGCAACACCATGGTCATGCGAACGGCGAGAGGGGTTTGATCCCATTCTTCCTGTTTCGGGATATAGCCAACCCAGGTGGGATCGCTGCCCATCTTCTCAATCGACAGCCAGAGTTGCTCATCAAGATCTTTTTTGTAGACAAAATCTTCTGGCGTGAAGAAATCAGCCAGGTTGTAAACTTGGATGAGCGGAAGACCAAGGAAGTCGGCCACCAACGACAGCTTTTCTTTGCCAAGCGACCGAATCTGGCGATTCCCGTTAGCCAGGGAGTTCCAGTAGATGACTGTGATACCCATGACATCGGCAATTGCACGGTCGGGCAGCCCTCGATCGACGATCACCTTCTTAATCAGCTTGACGAGGCGGGAGCCTGGCATGGTGTTTCGAGTGCTTTTTGCTGCAGGTGAATTTTCTTTTGGCGCTGCTTTGGCCTTGGCTGAAGCACGAGGTCTCTTAGGCGTGGCGGCAGCCTGAGGAGCCTGTGCCTCGGCCTCAGCAACACGTTTTCGAGCTACTGGCTTCGCAGCAGCTTTTGCAGGTGCTTTGGCAGGCGCTTGAGACTGCCGTCCTGTCGATTCACTTGCGGTCTTGTCGCTAGCTTTGGGCATTGTGCGGCTCCGGTTTGGTCGCGGCGTCTAACATGATTCGGGACGCTCTCTAGACAAATAAAGCAGAGAAATCCAGTATTAAATGGAAAAGATTCTACACAGTTAACAACAAGATTCAAATCTCTTGTTCCGGTGGAAAAAGAGACTTCTTTGACCTGGTGTGTCCCTGTGGCGGTAGCTCTGCGGGCGCTTCACGCGAGACAAGACGATTTTGATTCATCTTGTATTATTGGTACGTGTTGCGTATTCTTTGGAAAACCACGCCATTCACGTATCGAGGTACTCAATGCTGCCCCAGGACGCAAAGCGGAAGCCTGATTCCTATTCGTATCCAAACGGGATGCTCAACTCTGGCTACATCGCCGGCGTCCTGCGGTTCAATGATCCGGTCGAAGGTCTCTGTTTCATCCAGCAGACCCGTTCGGAAAACCACATGCTTCCCATCCACTACGACCCCAAGAAGTCGCCGATTCCTCGGGAGATCAAGGAGTGGGACCTCATCATGGCGTTCGTTCACACCGATGGCGCCATGCAGGGTGAAAACCGTATTGCACGGCTCAAGAGCATCCGTTTCGAGGCGCCGAACGTTATGCACCTGGGCGGCCGCTTCCGGGATGACTTTATGCGGAAGTGGGATGCTGTCGTACATGCCGCCGCAAAAGACTCTGGCACTCCGGCCTCGGTTGCAGCGCTGGAGCAGCAGCCCGGCGCCGGTACTGAAGACCGTCTCGACTCCTTCGACTGGAAGGCGATGGATCTCAACAAAAACGCCTCGAACCAGATTCGCATTGCAGGCTTCATCCAAGCCAAGAATCTGGAACGCAACCGGCGACACCCCGTGGACGGTACGCCAATCAACGACCGCCTGGTGGTGCTGATTCGACAGTCGAAAGACACCGATGCCTGCATCCCTGTTCGGTGGTATGGGCGTAATCTGCAGCCGCTGTCCGAAAAGCTTGCCCGCGGCATGCCCATCATCGTCAACGGTGAGTTCCGTATGGACGTCAAGGCCATCTCCCTGCCTGATGAGGAAACAGGGATCGCTGAGGTGTCCAAGATCCCATACATCCAGGCCAAAGATATGCCGGCTCCTGTGACCCCCGATTCAGGTCATATCAAGATCGTGCCGGGCTGGGCCGCTGAACTGTTCAAGAGCCACGGCACTCAAGCTTCGCAACCGAAAGAAGGCGGTGCAGAACGCAGCGCTTTGTTCGCATCGGCCTTTGGTTCTGAGTCGGCAAGCAAGCCTGCAACCCCAGGTGAGCAACAGGACGATTAAGCTGGGGCTGCCTCAACCCGTTTCGTGAAGCCATCGAGATCCAGCATTGGAGTCGGTGGCTTTTTTGTTTCTCAGCCATCAGTCACAGCCGGCAGCTGAGGAAGAAATCAAATTCTGTATTGGAAGACTAAGCCGCAATGGGCAAGACACTGATCATCACTGAAAAAGCAACCGTAGCGGTCTCTATCGCGCAAGCGGTCGGGGGCTTCAGTAAGGTGGAAACATGGCTTGAGAGCGAGAACGCAATTCTTGCCCCCGCGGCCGGCCACCTGGTTGAAATCTACTCCGAGGAAATGGCCAAGGCCGGGCGGGACATCGGCAATTTGCCAGTGATCCCTGACCATTTCGACCTGAGGGTCATCGAGCCCAAGGCCAAGTTCTACAACGTGCTTCAACGCCTTATGCGGCGCCCGGATGTCACTGCTGTAGCGAACGCGTGTGACGCCGGCCGCGAGGGTGAACTGATTTTTCGGCTCATTTACAAGATGGCTGGGTGCACAAAGCCGATGCTTCGGATGTGGATGAGATCCATGGTCGATGACGCCATCCGCCAGGCATACAAGAATATGCAGCCCGGCGCTGACTTCGACAACCTTGCAATGGCGGCTGAGATACGAGGCGAGGGCGACTACATCGTAGGCATTAACGCAAGTCGGGGGATTTCCCGCCTCTACGAGCGTGAGACAGCCAAAGCAGAGATCTTCCCGCTCGGCCGCGTGCAGACCCCTACGCTGTCCCTGGTTTGTGCTCTGGAGCTGGCCATTCTAACCTTCCGACCGGTTCCCTATTGGGAGGTGCACGGCAGTTTTGGGGTGGCCGCTGGTAAATACACCGGCAAGTGGGTGGCACCACAGCCCTCCGAGGCGAAGGGCGGATCCCAGCACCGGATCATGGATCGAGCAAAAGCGGATGCTCTGATCAGCAAGTGCTCTGGAGTAGCACCGAGCAGTGTGGTGGATGAAGTCAAGCCTGCCCAGACAGGCCCTGGCAAGCTATACGACCTCACCTCACTTCAGCGCGAGGCGAACCGCAAGCTTGGATTTTCTGCAGCTTACACGCTGGAGATTGCGCAGAAGCTTTACCTGGAGCTCAGCCTCACCACTTACCCACGAACAGACTCGGCTTACCTCCCTGATGACGCAATCAACGACACGAAGAAGGTCATGGGGATGTTTGGAGGAACCCCCTATGCAGAGCACGCGCAACGCGTGCTAGATGAAGGCTGGGTGCGACCCAACAAGAAGATTTTCGACTCGACGAAGGTGTCGGACCACTTCGCAATCATTCCTACCGGAAAGCGAGCAGGGGACCTAGAGCCGGACGTTCAGAAAATCTATGACATGATCGTCAAGCGCTTCATTGCCGTTTTCCATCCAGCGGCTGAGTATTCGGTGACTGTCCGGCTTACGACGGTGGCTGACGAACTCTTCAGGTCGACTGGTCGTGTGCTTGTCTCCCCAGGCTGGATGGTGGTTTACGGAGCCGGGATCGTCGAGGACGCAACCGATCGAGATGGTGACTCCGACGACAAGAAAGAGCTCGCACGGTACGTCAAGGGAGAGTCAGTCACTCCGCAGGGCATCGAGCTGAAGATGCTCAAAACCAAGCCTCCAGAACGGTACACCGAGGACACGTTGCTGGGCGCGATGGAGACGGCAGGGCGCCTGGTAGAGGATGAAGACCTTCGTGAGGCGATGAAAGAGCGGGGACTGGGTACACCGGTCACGCGCTCTGCAATGATCGAATCGCTCCAATCCACCAAGGACGGTGCCGGCCGAAAGAAAGAGCCCTATCTCATCCAGCAGAAGAAGTACTTTGCTCCCAGCGCAAAGGGGATGACTGTCTACCGTTTCCTGGTCGACAACGGCATCGATGCCCTTACGTCGCCAGTTCTCACCGGGGAATGGGAGCACAAGCTCCGTCAGATGGAAAAGGGGGCGTACAAGCGGGACGCTTTTAAGTCCGAGCTTGCAGAGTTGACGACGGCAATCCTCGACACCATCAAGAACAAATACGCAGGTGTCCAGGTCAAGAAGCTTGGCGCTCTTTGCCCCACCTGTGGTGGCGCAGTTGAGATCCAGGCCCGAACGTTCATGTGCGAGCGGCAGTGCGGATTTTCCATATGGCGGGAGATTGCCAGTCGCATGCTAAAAGTATCGGAAGCAGAAACTTTGCTCCGGGACAAGGTAGTGCTTGGGCTCAAGGGCTTTGTCAATCCGAAGAAATCCACCAAGTTCGAGGCAGGGCTGAAGCTGCTCGACACCGGCAAGGTCGAGTTTTACTTCGACCCGACGGCGAACACTCGGGACTCCAAAGGGAATGTCGTTTCCTGCCCGAAATGCCAAGGCGGCATGCGCAAAATCAAAGCCCCCAAAGGGCACTTCTGGGCCTGCGTTGATCGAGAGCAGTGCAATCACACCATGAACGATCGCGACGGCGATCCAGTGGAGCGGCCGAAGTCATTTCCATGTGACCTCTGCGGTAAACCCATGTACCTGCGGAATGCTGAAAAGTCTCCTTTCTGGGGTTGCAGTGGCTTTGTGAAGGGGGGCGGTGGGTGCTCTAACACCGTGAAAGACAATAACGGGACTCCGGTACCGAAGGAACAACCAGCAAGTTCTGACGGGGCGCCGTCTCCAACGATCCAGACAGACAGCGGAGCTTTCCTGTGAACGCCAACAACAAGGTCATACGCGCAACGGCCATCGTGTTCGGTTTCTGGTGGCTTTTGCTCACTGCCCGGGCCTTCGGCGGTTCTCCTATAGAGTTTTTAGATAGCTGGCCTCTGGTGGGCTACAACGTCTCACACTGGATTCTGGGTGTTGTTTCCGGCCTGTTCATCGGTGTCTGGTTTATCTGGTTCACCAGGTTGTCTGCACTGAACAAGCTGTACGCCGGCAAGAAAGGAAACACCCTCAACGGCGCCCGCTCGACGCTCGGCAAAGTTCCTATGCCCACCTTGGCTTTACCTCGCGTCGAGGCTGCGTCAAAGCGCCTACCCATTGCAAGCAAAAAAGTGCTCGCCTGGGTTGCCGCCAATGAGAAGAAGTGGCCAGCCCATGTAGCGTTCTTCTGGGCCATCTGGGATACCTATTCTGCACATGCTCACTTCCCCGCATCGCATCGCAAAGGGGGGCACGGAAATCGCCGGCTTTGGGAGCATTGTCTGGCCGTGGCAGACACCGCGCTGGAGGACGCTGGCACTTACGTATTCGACGGGGTTTACGTAAAGGCCCGTGGAAAGCCCAAGTTCAAAATCATCGACCTGAAGAACAAGGAATATCGATTTGACGCTACTGATCCACTGATCCCGATTCTGGGCCTGGCGCACGATATCGGGAAGCTCGAAGCCTACGTCCTCCTACCCGACGGTAGCGTGAAAACCCAGGAGGAGGGCGGAGCGCTCACCCCTCAGGATGACAACCGCATCTCCCACGACGCCCTGGGTGCGAGAATTCTTGCTCGCTTCCCAGAATACTGGGCCCTCCCTGCACGCGATCGACAAGCCGTGAACCTGGTCATTGCACATTACCACCACCCAAGTGATTTCCCGGTTGACCGCAATGGCCTTAGCCTGGATGACCGCATGACAGCCCTCATGGAGTTCTTGATCCTGGTAGACAAGAAGACCGGCACGGCCGAGTCGAGTATCACAGAGACACTGAGTGATCACGAGATTTCTGAGGACGAGTCCAACGCCATTTATCACTGCTTCGTCGAGATCATCACGGAGTACGGCAGGGTAAACGGCACCGGTGACCAGGCCAAGGACTCCACGCTCAAAATTGCTCAGAAGCATGACGGACTGATCGTCATCAGGGAAAAGGACCTACGGTCTCTGATCTTGGCCAAAATGGGCTGGTCGTTGGAGGAGGGTGAGGGCCGTTACCGCATGACCCTCAACCTGATGACAACCCTCCAGGAAAAAGGGCTACTGTACTCGCGGCACAATCATGCCGACATGAGCCGGTTCTTGCCGATGTACTCGGTGTCATTGCGCAACGCACAAACAGGTGCACATCTGACTACCTGGGAGCCTTGCATCATTGTACTGCCAGTTGCCACGACCCCCGAGCTTGCCGGCCTCAGTGGTTTGCCCAACATGGGTACCAAGCTGGACATCGAGCGCCCATTGTTCACACACAACCTGGGTATCACTGAAGCTGATGCGCTTCGGGCGATTGTTGCTCGCGGGTTCAGCGCTGAGATTGCAGCGAAGGTGAACATCGCCGGCAAGCAGGAAGAGAAGCCGAAGCCACAACCAGCACCAGCACCAGCACCAGCACCAGCACCAGCACCAGCACCAGCACCACAAGCTCAGCCTGATGTGGAGCAGGGTCAACCTGCAACTGCTGTCACCAGTGGAGCGAAACCAGGTGCTATGACGACCAATGTAAACGCACATCAAAGCTCCTCGCCAGCCCGCACCGCGGCTAACGAGGCCAGCGACGAGCACGACGCTCAAACTGGTATGTCAGCTGATGCGCAAGCGGCACTAGATGATGACGACCCGATCGTGAGCGGCGGTGATGATGACGACCTACTAGACGACGATCTACAGAGCTTGTCGCTCAGCTCGTTTGGGCCGGGGCCAGAGGCAGAACCAGAGGATGACTTCCTAAATCTGGAATCTGGGCAGCCTGGTAACGATGACGTCGATGATGTTGATGATGTGTTCGGCGCGTTCGCGATCAGTGAGCCTCCGCCGGTGAATACAACCGAGCAAAGTGGGCTTTCAGCGCCAGAACAAGAGGGTACTTACCCTGCCACTGTACCGAATAATGACGCCCCAGTCGTTTCCGTTTCTGTAGCGGTAGCTATCCCTGATCCAGACGCTGTACCAACGCGGAGGGTAAGCCCCGCTGCCGAGGCTGCGGCGCTCAAGGCACTTGCAGAGGCGGGCGCCAACTTCACTGCATTCGTTGCACCTAGGAAGAAAAAATCCAGCTCAGCTGAGCAGCTGCAAGGTATCCGCGCAGCAGTGAAAGCGGCAGAAATTCCGATCTGTGGGACAAGGGATGGATTTGATTACGTGCTGGAGGCCGACCTGATGATCTACGACCCTAAACTGAAATTGAGCACGCTAATTCGAACCGAGAAGTTGCCCACTGTAGAGGCTGCACCTGGAGTGGTGATGGTGGGCATTCCGGTTGCACCGATGCAACTGGACCTATGAGCTGCTGACCCTGACCATGACTCCCTGGCTGTCACGTAGAAAGCCAGGGAGGCATGATCAATTGTGCATGTCAGCGAGCTGCTTTTCGGTCACTCGGCTCAGCAGCCTGAAATAATCTGCTCGCGAATCTTGGTCAAACACCTTGGTTTGGACTGAAAGCATCACCGCAAGAGCGTCCTCCTTCGTTTTGCCAGCAGTGAACGGCAGTGGTGCTGGCGCAAAGTGAACGCTCCCGTTGCTAACCGCTACGGCTGCATCCAGCACGCTCTTCACCTCCATGTAGCGCGGGTACCGTTTTGCGGTCAGGAACAATCCATCGTAAATATCATAATTGCCTTGAAGGGTCTGAACCAAGGCCGCCATCAATGGCCAGTTCGTGTCTGGACCATCATCATCTGACCCACCGACGGTAGTACTTGCGAAAAAGATGACTGTTTGGAAGTTGTTTTGGGCGAACACATCCAGAAGTGCTTTCAGGTTGGTGTCGGTGTCCGATGAAGTCTTGCGGTTAATTTCCATGTAATTTCCTCATTTATGTTGGTGCACCAAATGATGCATCACAAAGATACCACCATCCATCAGAAACATTCAATAAGCACTTGACAAATTGACAAAATGTCAATAAGGCAAACTATTCGTCTGCTGCTAGCGATCCCGCCTTGGCATCCCTCAAGCCTTCCAGCAGGGCAGTCTGCAGGGTGGTGTTCAACTCTCTTAGCTCCTTGTTCTGGGCCTCTAGGGCGCGCAGACCCTGCTGGGTAGCCTCTAACCGACCACGCATCTCAGCCGCTTCGTCAGTGGCTTTCGATCGCTGAATCCTTAACTGGTCAATCAGCGTCAACGATTGCTGCAGCTCCTTGCTGACCCTCTCTGTTTTGGCTCTCTCATCGTCCCGAACCCTTGCGGTCTCCATCATCAAGTGGTTCTCGGTCTTCTCAAGGTGCTGCTCTGCGGCAACCCGGGCGGTCTCGGCCTTAGCTTGGGCAGTCTCTGTCGCCGTGTTGGCTGCCTTGAGCTGCTCCTGAAGGCGCTCAAGCTCTCCACGATGCATCTCCTGGGCGCGCTCGATTGCACCGTGGTGCACTTCCTGAAGGCGCTTGATTTCCTCGTTATGCGACTGGCTTGAGGAAACGAGCTTTGCATTGAGCTCTGCGAGCTCTGCTTGGAGCTGTCGAACATCAGCGCTCACCTGATCCAATTGGTCAGTCAGCCGCTCCTTGTCCGCCATGAGTCCGGCCAGCTCTCGGCGCTGGGCCTCAAGGCTCGCTGAAGCAGTCCGTTCATTTTCCTGCGCCACCCTTGCCGCAACTACGGCAGCTGCGGCCTCCGCCTCAAGGGCTTTACGCTCAACCGCATGGGAGTCAGTTGCCGCTCTCAGAGCCACATCCCAGATCTCATCGAGCTTCTCGCACACCGCGTCAGGAACACCAGGTCTTCGCAGCCTGGCACTCAGGACAGGGCCTATCTCGCTCCAGAATTTCTTGATCTCCTCGTACACCAGGTTGGGCGAGGCCTTTATGTCGTGGTTGGCGTAAATGCACTCACGAATATCCGCCTGGCGCACTTCGCGCCCCGCATCAAGTAGCTCCCTCGCGTAGAGATGCACAAGATCCCGCGTACTTAGCCTTTTGTCAGATGAAATTCCGGTGCTGGTCATTAGCCGTAACCTGATAGGTAGATAGGTAAAAGTCAGAAGGCTGTGCGTCGACAAGCTCGGCGAGAGGCTGGCTTGCAACAAGGTCGCGCCCATCAGACGGGGCGGTGCGGCCCTGGACGGAGCTTACACCCACGCCCCGAAAACTACAAAAATGTATTGTGTATCATACGATACATATCCATGAAGCCATAAATTCGTGAATATCTCCGATTATCACGAATTTTTCAGATGGCAAAAAAACGCCCCTCTAAAAGCCCATCGCTATCAGTAGCTGGCTTTACAGAGAGGCGTTTTTGATTTCTCGCTAAACCCTTATGGACAAGGGGTTCTGGAAATTTTGCTTGCGCTGGAGATCAAGTGTCTACGTCAGCTAAAAATGCGAAACCACAGTCATATATGCGAAAAATGCACAACCACAGTTAAACATGCGAAAGCAAAGCGGCACGGCATCCGCGGAGCACCATCGTCGAATCGATCCATGCTCATCCTCCAAAGCTTAGCACGGAGCGACCGCTGCCCGGCCAAGGTCCGACCAGTTGCAGAAAACCTTCAGAAGCCCTCTATGTCGAGCAGACGGACGCCGGCGGCAATCCACACGATCCGAGGCATGACAGCCAACGACCGGAAGTAATTCGTGGACTTGGAGGAAAAACGCCATGGTCTGGGAATTAGTTCCGCAAGCATCCTAAGAATTACTTCCGAGGACATAGCAAAAGCACAGCTTCACCTTGCTCATGAGCCGCAGCGCCTTCCAGGGTTTGTTTGAACCGCCCTCGAATGCCGCTCCTACGTCGATTCTGATCAACTCGCAGGGGCTAAGGTCGTCAGATTTCACACAGGAGCGCGTGAGGATCCGGTTATTTGGGCTCATTTCAGGGCTTACCGGACATAGTCGACCTAGCTCATCCAGCCACTTGATTTCACCATGAAAGGCCCTAAAATCAGGGCTTTCACCACAAAAGACTTGCGCTGTGGATCAAGCCAAAAATGCAAAGATTTCTCGTGGGCTGCTGCTCTTGCGCCCGGGGAAACTGTCCCGAGATGACTTCAAGCAACTGATCGTTCAGAAGGGATGGCGCATGGCAGATGTGGCTTGCCGATGGTCAATTCGCCCTGAGCACATGAGCCGCATCGCAGCAGACGACGACCGGGACTGTAAATGGGACGATCTGGCGCGAGCTCTACCTACACTGAGCCCTAACGAACAGGCCGCCGTTAAGGCAGCTCGACTAGTGCTGGCGCCACCAACAAAACGGCCGCGCAAGACAACTGCAGTCCATGAAGCATCGACTGAAATGCCTCAAGCGATAGCGCCCCCTGCTGCGACACCCAAGCCTTTCAATTGGGATCATGATGATGATGACGACGATTTCGCCGGTGCCTATACCGACGGCTATCGTTGGAGACGGTACCTAACCCGCGGCGCCGAGCTTGTCGTCGACAGGGAGATCGACAACTTTGCAGCGTATGGGGCCATCCTGGTGGTGATCGCCACACGGGAAGGCGTCGATTCGGCTGGAGGTGCACAGGAAGAGTACCAGTGCGAAGCACCATCAGGGGCGCAGCGCTGGTTCGAGCCCGATGAGATTGACGACTGCCTTGTCTACAACGGCAAAACGCGAGACATACGATGAGCACGAACTCTCCAGCCGTACACGGAATTCCTTACCTCCAGGCCAAGTCAGAAGTTGCTCTGCTCGATCGCGAGTCAGCTGACGACTTTGATCAGGTCGATGTAATCCAAGCGGATAGCGACATCGAAGCAGCCTGGATGTGGCTCCATGCCAAAGGAAAAAATCCGAAGACCAGGCGCGTTATGCAAAAGGAAGTGGAGAGGTTCATTCTCTGGGCAATGCACACCCTGGGTAAGCAGCTCTCACAGATCACGGTGATGGACATCAACCAGTACATCGACTTTATGGATAACCCCCAGCCGACTGAGGTTTGGGTATCACCTACAAAGCACAAGCGCTCGAACCCAGACTGGAGACCATTTGCAGGACCTCTTAGTAAAGCATCCCAGCAGTATGCCTTGATCCAGATTGGCAGCATGTACAAATGGATGATCAAGGGTGGACGCCTGAAAGCGAACCCCGTATCGCTCGTGGCAAAGCCACAGGTCGAAGTGGACTTAACAATCAAGCGACTGCTGCCCGAGGCTGCCATCGCCTTGGCATTCGAGGCTATTGCAGCGACCAAAAGCCCACGCAAACGGGCCCGTGACCATTTCATGCTGAGCCTGTTTTACATGACCGGTGTGCGGACGTTCGAAGCGACTGGGGCAACCATGGGCAAGATCAGGCGCTCTGCTAGCGGGGTTCTGTGGTTGGAGGTCCTGGGCAAGCGGAACAAAATTCGAGATGTACCGATATCCGATGATCTCTATGAGGACCTACTGCAGTATCGCGAAGCGTTCGGTTTGCCACGTGAGGTTCCAGTTAAGGACACAACCCCCCTCCTCCTAGCCTCGAACTCAAAGCTCAAACGCGCCCATAACGACACCATCCTGAAATCGATCAAAGACATCATGCATCGCGCTGCAGCCCTCGCTGTTGAGCGCAGCCTATTTGATTTAGCCGACCGGCTTGAAGAGGCCTCAACACACTGGCTCCGCCACTCGTGCTTTAGCCACCTGGCTAAAGCTACCGGCGACCTGGTGATGATCAAGGCGCTGGCTGGTCACAGCAAAATCGAAACAACCAGCCGATATCTGCACACTGAAGACGACGCTTTGCATGCAGGGGTCGTCCAAACACTAAGCACACCGCGACTACACCGGTAGTGTTGCCGCAGGCCAAAGGCCGCCGGCATCGAGGTCGAGCGGCTGGCCGCTGCCGCAGAATGAGGTCGCGCCAAGCGCTGCACAGGTCTGCTGAGCCCTGAGCTCCGACACACCTATGAGCTCCGTGACCTACTTCACCTCGCTCGATGCCTGGCCAACCGCGGGGCTCGCTCTAGGCCCCCTGCCTAGTTGTCCTTTGTTTTGTGCCTCTCCCTTACCTAATCCTGAACGCCCTACCCTCGACATTTCATGCCGCAAAACGGTCTAACTATCAATTCAGTCATGCGGTTGACAGCTGGTTCTTCGAGATCTGACCTAATGACAAACTTCGGTTTATGGCCTATCTCTATCTGGTAGAAACGCATTTATGCTTGTCTGACCGTATGGATTCGTATGAGAATGCGGTCATCCTACCTACTTGGCACTGGTAAATCACATGACTGCAGCTGCTACTCCCCTCGATCAGTACACTTTCACTGATTTCACTCAGTTAACCTTCACCCCACAATTTGTGGCTGAACGCTTGATGATAAGCACTCAGACCCTCAAGGCCATAGAGAAGGAAAACGACCTCAACATCGCTCGTGTAGCTCGTGGATCCGTTGAGGTTCGTAGCTACACGCTCGCTGACATGTTTTTGATCGCCTCGATTCGTCGCGGGAATGGAAACACTAAAGGCTTTTCCCGCCCCATCACCTGCTCTACGTACGTACAGAAGGGTGGCACCGCAAAAACCACCACGACCTGCAATATCGGCATCGAGTTCGCTTTGGCGGGATTCAAAACCCTGATCATCGACAACGATCCTCAAGCCGATGTGTCCAGCATGCTGGGCTATGATCCTGACCAAACAACCGAAGAGCTTGTAGAGCTTGGCCTCCCTGCTGATAGAGCTGTTGAGGGCCATCTCGGCAACTTGATCCGCCTCGGTAACTTCACTGAGATGACGCTAGACCAGGTAATCAAGAAACCTTTCGGCGAGCATGGCCCTCACCTCATCCCAGCGTTTGATTCTCTGGACGACATGGACGTTGTGCTACGGAATGCCCAGGGCGCCGACTTCCGGTATTCGCTTTTCATCGAGCGAGCCCGCAAAGGCCTTCTGCCGCACTGCGACCTGTCGAGCTATGATGTGATCATCATGGATAACGCACCCTCTGGAACTATGCTTTCCCGTAACAGCCTTGCCGCTGCTGATTTCCTGCTGTGCCCTATCCGTATGGACAAATTCTCCTTCCGTGCACTTTCCCGTCTGGCGCACAAGATCAATGAAATGAGCTCCGATTTCGGCCGGGCCCCAGAGATCGTTGCAATTCCCACCATGTACATGCGCAACCGCCCACGTCTACAAGCTAACCTCGCTCGCTTGTCCAGCTTGTTCCCCGGCAAGGTCACAGAACAACAGTTGTTCCACTCCGAGGACTACTCGAAAAGCTTGGAAGACGGTGTTCCTCTCTCCCTCTGGAAGCAAGGTAGCGAAAACTCTCTGGGGGCGTTCCGAAGCGTATTTGAGGAAATGGTTGGAAGAATCAAAACGGTTTTGGAGAAGGGTAAATGAGGAGCTCTAGCCCAATTGGCAAACCAACCGTAATCCCGACAGCTGAGGGTACGAGCAGCATTCAAGGTGTTCACGTACCTAAAGTGATTCCGGAGGCCAACCTCCGGCCGATGAGTGATGTGCTGAGTGAGTTGCACCTTGATGAGGACACAAGCAGCTCAAAAGAGCCGCTTGATCGTGCACCTGTTGCTCAGGCGGATCACGTTCATGAGCCGGGCCTTGATGACATAATCTTGAGCGGGGAGCGCTTGCCAGGCGAGGCGACGTTCTTGCCTTTGACGCTCATACGCCGAGGCACGTATCAGCCACGCCGCAAGTTCGACCCTGAGAAGCTGGGTCTTCTCGCAAACACGATTGAAGATAAAGGCCTCAACAACGCGATTATCGTTCGCCCTCTAGCGGACGGTACTTTCGAGCTGATTGCCGGTGAGCGCCGGTTCCTAGCCCATGAGCTGCTCCGCAAAGACCACATCTACGCGCTCATCCGTAATCTGTCGGATGCTGAAGCGGCTATCTTGTCGGTTACGGACAACGACGCCCGGGAAGACCTTACTGATTTCGAGCGAGGTGCGAGTTACAAGAAGCTTCTCGATGACAAGGTTGTGCAATCCCAGGCGGAGCTTTCCCGCCGTGTCGGCCGTAGCATGGCCACGATCAGCCGCTGCCTTGCTTATTTCAAGCTGCCTGTGGGTGTCATTTCACTGCTGGAAGAAGATCCTGACCTGATTGGTAATAGGGTTGTCTCGGAGATGGTTGCTCTAGCTGACAAGGGACATACTGAAACCGTACTGGCAGCCGCCAACCGAATTAAAGAAGGTGCGTCCCAGGACAGCGCAATCAACTGGGCCAAGGGCGAGGTCCGGCGCAAGACTTCTCCTCAAGCACCAATCCCTCCACGGCAGATCGACTATAAAGAGCGCACCCAATTGGACGCTCGTATTGATGGGCGCAAGTTGATCCTCACCCCTCCCAAAGGCATTGATCCAGCGGAGGTCCTCGCCTACATCGAGGAGATGCTCAAAGCTCGTAGCTAATTCGCTGCCACTCCGCCGCCGGGTCCTCCGGCGGCGTGGCGTCTACGCCCTCCCCCGGTTAATCCTCTGATATTTCTGGCTTTTCACGATTTCACTGTGAAAATCTCATCCTGCGTTTTCTCCTTTTAGCTCCTATTTTTCACAGTGAAATTCCAGGTTCCGTTGCCCAGTTTTCACTGTGAAAATCAGCTCGCTCGCATCTTTTCACAGTGAAAATTTCACTCATCATCGGGGGTGTCCCGACCAGGCTGCGGATTCCACGCCATCCGGCCACCCAGTCCACTCTCATCTGGCCAGGCATTCCACGGCCATCTGGCCACCTGTTCCACGGCCATCCGGCCGGGCAGTCGGAGCGCAGCGACGCAGGGGTTGCATTGTTAGTCTGAGGCGCTCGGTGTCGTCAATTTCTTCGTCTGTTTGCGCATCGATTCCCCCTTCAGATTGATCCGATAAGCGTTGTGCACCAGGCGGTCGAGGATGGCATCGGCCAGGGTCGGATCGCCGATCAGTTCGTGCCAGTTGTCCACCGGCATCTGGCTGGTGACCAGGGTCGAGCGCTGGCCGTAGCGATCATCCAGTAGCTCCAGCATGTCGCGACGCTGTTCGGCGGTGAACGGGGCCAGACCCCAGTCATCGAGGATCAGCAGGTCGGTCTTGGCGTAGCTGCTCATCAGCTTGGCGAAGCGCCCGTCGCCGTGAGCCAGGCCCAACTCCTCCAGTAGGCGCGGCAAGCGCAGGTAACGCACGCTGTAGCCCTCTCGGCAGGCCTGGTGGGCCAGGGCGCAGGCCAGCCAGGTTTTGCCCACGCCGGTGGGGCCGCCGATAATCAGGTTGAGGCCGTCGCGTAGCCACTGGCCGCCGCTCAGTTGCAGGATCAGCGCCTTATCCAGCCCGCGCGGGCTGCGGTAGTCGATGTCTTCGAGGCAGGCGTTGTGCTTGAGCCGGGCCTGGCGCAGGCGGCTGCTCAGGCGCTTGTCGTCGCGTTCAGTCAGCTCGCGGTCGACCAGCAGGCCGAGGCGTTCCTCGAAGCTCAGGCTGTCGATGTCCGGGGTTTTCAGTTGTTCGTTCAGCGCCTTGAGCATGCCGTGCAGGCGCAGGGTTTGCAGCTTGTCCAGGGTCGGATGGGGCAGCATGGTGAGTTTCCTTGGGTTCAGTGGTAGTAGCCGGGGCCGCGCAGGTTGGCGTGGTCGTCCGGCAGCAGGGGCAGGTTGGCTTGAGCCAACGGCAGGCTTTCCAAACCCTGGCGCAGGATCGATTCGAGGCTCTTGTAGCTGCACGCACCGAGGCTGAGGGCGCGACGGCAGGCCAGCTCCAGACGCACTTCGCCATGGGTCTTGCCCAGGCGCAGGATGCCCAGGCAGGCCCGGTAGCCGTGAGTCGGGTGGATGCGCCGTTCGAGGATGTGGCCGATCACGCCGGCGGTGTTCGGTCCGGTCTGCTCGGCCCAGCGGATCAGCCGTTGCGGCGTCCACTCGGCGTGCTCGCGATGGCTCTTGGGCATGTGCTCGGCCTGTGTGCTGTGCCGGCCCTTGTGCGCTGAGCGCAGGTGGCTGGCCACCCGCTGATTGGCGTGGAAGCACTCCACCGTGCGCGCTGTCAGGCGTACTTCCAGTTGTTTCTTCACCAGTTGGTACGGCACCGAGTAGTAGTGCCCATCGACCTCGACGTGGTAGTCGATGTGCACCCGCGCCTTCTTCCACTCGGCATGGACGTAGGGCTGCTCCGGCAGTGGGCGCAGCGCTGGACGATCCAGGGCTTCGAAGGCCGAGTGCCGGGAGCCCGGCAGCTTGCGAAACGGTCGTCGGTTGAGCCGCTCCAGCAACCCGGCGATAGCGCTGTTGAGTTCATCCAGGGAGAAGAACTGGCGGTTCCTCAGCGCGGCGAGGATCCAGCGCTCGACCACCTGCACGCCGACTTCGGCCTTGGCCTTGTCGCGCGGTTTGCGTGCCCGCGCCGGCACCACCGCCACGCCATAGTGCTCGGCCAGATCGCGGTAGCTGGGGTTGATGTCCGGCTCGTAGCGATGGCTCTTACTCACCGCGCTTCGCAGGTTGTCCGGCACCACGATCTCCGGCACGCCGCCGAGGAAGGCGAAGCAGCGGGCATGGGAGCCCAGCCAGTCAGGTAACTGCTGCGACCAGGTGGCTTCGGCGAAGGTGTAGCTGGATGCGCCGAGCACCGCGACGAACACCTGCGCCTGGCGGATCTCGCCGCTGTGGCGGTCGATCACCGGCACCGTCTGCCCGGCGTAGTCGACGAACAACTTCTCGCCGACGCGATGCTCCTGACGCATCACCACGTCCAGCCTGCCCTGCCAGGCCCGGTAGTGCTCGCAGAACCAGCTGTACTGAAAGCCTTTCGGCTGGCTGAGGCGATACTCCTGCCAGAGCAGCGCCAAGGTCACGCCGGGGCGACGCAGCTCGGCGTGCACCCAAGACCAATCAGGCAGTGGCCGCTGCTCACTGGGCACCGCCGGCGATGGCGGGAACAGCTGCTGCTCCAACTCCGCATCGGACAACGAACAGGGCCAACTGAGGCCGCTGGCGGCAAAGCGACAGAGGTAATCGCCGACGGTGACACGACCGACCTGCACACTGACTGCAATCTGGCGAGCCGATAGCCCGACCTCGAACTTGAGACGAAGTACTTCGCGAATCTTACGCATGGATAAACGCTCCACGACGACCTCTCTGCTTCGAAAAAGAGGTCGATGGTAGTGAAGAAATCCTGCGTTACTGCCTGCCCGGTTGAGTGGCCGGATGGCCGTGGAATCAGTGGTCGGATACGCGTGGAATGGGTGGCCGGATCACCATGGAATCGGTGGTCAGATGCTCATGGAATGGGTGGCCAGATGACCGTGGAATCCGCAACCAGGCGTCTGACTTAACAGTCGGCATTAGCCTGGTGATCAGATCTTGCTGCTCAAACCAACACGCACAACGCACCATTCACTGCATACTGCACAGTGATAACTGCACAGTGATAACTGCACACTGCACAGTTACCACTGTGCACATCGTCCTACCTGCTTGGGCAGCAACGAAGATGCCCGCGTGGAGACCGTTTCACTGTGAAAAGGTCCATCGAGCTTGCCCCTCGCCCAGGCCGACTCCTCGCCTCCAGCCACTGCGCGCCGACTGGGGGAATTTGTAGCTCTCATACACGCTTCCCAATGAGACTGGAGCCCCGTCCTGACTGCCGGCTACAGGCTGCGCTCCAGAACTGAGCTCTAAGATCAACGAGAGCGATATCACTGGCATCTCCCACAGGCTGATGTCGGTGTCGATCAGATCCGCTCACCCTTTCACAGTGAAAAGCACCTCAACATGGGCCGGTGAACGAACCAGCTGCTCAGACTGGTCTGGGCAGTCCTACACTCGGCCTGCCTGTCTTTTCACTGTGAATGACCACGCATCAACTGCAAGCACTCAACCCCATGGCGAGGGTTTTAATCACCACCCTTTCACAGTGAAATCATGAGCTTTCCTGGACGTCATCTGCGCCTCGAACGATCCACATATAGTGGCAAGCATTGGGGATGACGAGGATAGGCCCCCCACGCTCTCAAATAGGCTTAAGCCGCCCTTTCACAGTGAAAGGGAATACCCAAACGTCGACTCAATGGGACCTGATGCAGTCCAAAAGCTGCAGCCTTTCACTGGGTACAACCAGGTTCTTGGTCGTGAGGCGAGCCGGTTAACACGGGCAGGCTGATACGCATCCCGCTGGGCTTTTCACTGTGAAAAGATCTCTCCCTGATCTTGAGCAACTGGCCAAGGGCGCAAGCACGCGACCTGCCTGATTTTTTCACTGTGAAAATCGCGCCTCATTTTCCGATCCAGGCTGTGTGCCTCAAACCATCTACCGGCCATGGGATGCAGTTGCACCTTAAGAGCTGTCTTGCCGGAGGGGGCCTTGCATTTCACAGTGAAAAGGAACAGTCCCGAGCTGCTGGGCTGATGCTACCCAGCGCCTTAGCCCTTGTTTGGGTAACGCTTGTACGGTCGCTCCGCCTCTACCTGATGCACACCGGCAGGTCGACCCTCATCATGGATAGCTTTTCACAGTGAAAAGGCATCCCCGGCTTAGAGCCACTGGCCGAGAGCAGCTCGAACGAGATATGCCAGGTTTTCACTGTAGAAACCTGGTCACCAGATTCTAAGTTCCAAGCACCACGACTCTCAGCTTTTGCTGTTAACGCATGTACCTACTTTCCAGTAGATGACTCCACTTGAGTGGCTCCAACCATTTCACCGTGAAAAGGTAGACCTGCGCTGCCCCAAGGGGGAACAGCTTGATGCTTCCCAAGCGACTCAATCATTCGGAGCATCAACGAAGCGTCGCCTGACCAGACCTGATTTACACGAGCAGGCCGATCAACATCTCGCGGGCTTTTCACAGTGAAAAGGTTTCCCAGGTACAGAGCCACATGCCAAGGCTTGAAACACGAGAAGGTTGAGACTTTTCACTGTGAAAACTAGGGCACCTCGATCGCTGTTCCAGGACGTGTGTCTCTGCCTGGTTGGTCCCTGGCATTTCACAGTGAAAAGGGATGTCTCATGCCAGGCCATAGATCCTGGTTTGATGCTGCCCAAGCGACTCAACCTTTAGCGGCAAAACCCAACGGTCAGCTCTGGTTGTGGAAAGCCGACAGGCATCATCCGGGCTGACTAGGGAGCGAGCACGGCTGACTCGATTAGCGGATATAGGCCAGTACCCATTCCCACGGTTTGTGCTAGCAGGTCCTAGGTAGGTCCTGTACCACCACAATGGAGTACCGTCCTATCCTTCGCGTGCTTTAGGTTCACGGAGCCAAACCACAACCTGCTATCATTCGATTCATATAGCGTACGTTTACGTGTTACATAGCGGATACACAACCATGTGCTGCATATCAGCAGTACAACCTATGGCGTAAACGCCCCCAAATCAGATCTGGAGAAACGCATGTCTATTGCACTGGTATTGAGTGAAGGCTCTGGAACCATCTTTGAAAACAAGAACCGCACGTCTGACGCAGCACCTGTGATGGTCGGCTACATGGAGTTCCCGCTGAACAAGGAGCGCAACCAGAAGCTCAAGCTTGAGGTAGCCGTCTGGGTCAAGCAGAAGCAGGGTACGAACGATAAGTTCTATTCGCTGTCGGTGGGTGGCATCAACGCGAGCCTCTTCAAGGAGGCCGACAAGAAGGAAAAGGGTCCCGACTACGCGGGGAGCTTCGGCTTCAACCACGAAATGCGGATCGCGGGATGGCGTAAGGAAGGCGTTGACGGTGGAGCACCATTCATCAGCCTCTCGGTTTCACCCAAAGTAAAGCCAGCTAGCCAGCAAATGCCATCAGCTGATGCTGCAACGCCAAACAGCCAAACGCCGAATGGTGCAGTGGATACAGGTGATCCAAAGTTCGCATTCTGATAAACCCCACGACCCCGCCTTAGCGGGGTTTTTTTTTGCCTGTCGAATTGGCCAGGCACCACCCACGCTGGCGTAAGGGCTCTAACAACAGCATGGTAGGCAGCTACTGCAGTATGCGAAGTGACTGAGAGGCAGAGTGCTGTAGGAGGGCGGCTAACATGAGCGCCGGAGCGGTTGTCTAGCACCAGTCGGCCCCTTCGCAGCAAACTCGCTACACACATCAAGCCAGAGAGCCGCTGCAGAGCAGGTCACAGGCCATGACTGACCCGATTCCGTTGCCAGTTGATCTACCGCTGAACGCACCACAACCTCGTTACCACTAACCGCAGCGATTTCGCCGGCAGAGATGATGGGATCTACGGTTAACGAGCAACGTGACCACCCAAGCCTGCCCCCTTGTTCGGTTTGCTCTGGTCGACTCGATCGCCCATCGCGGGTTAAGCCCCTGCCACATCCATCCGGCACCAGGGCTCCAGCACGCCCGCTCAACGGCAGATTGTTGACCTGCCATCGCTGTGCTCATTGGTTTTCACGTGAAAACCTGGCGCCGTCAAATTGTGCCATTGCTAGATGAACGCCCCTCTCAACGGCCCGTCCCCCTGGATCCGCCGGCCGATATACCAGCTAAAGCAGCGAATTGTGCCATTGCTAGAGGATCGAGAGCGCCTAGATTGCCAAATGTGCCACGCCTAGAGCCTAAAGCAGGATCCGCCCACCAAATGTGCCATCGTTAGATGATGGTCCTGGAGATAGCGTCCACTCCAGATGTGCCACGCTTAGTGCAGTAGCTCATCTGGCTTATGCCACTTTTCACAGTGAAAACTATATCAACGATGCCGTTTACGAGCTCCGTTCAACTAGTACAAAGAGACGGAGGCAATGTGCGTCGAGTCTATCAGGTAAGAGAGGGGGTCCACGGGGGGGGCTTACTACCCTTGCCCCCTCAATTGTGCCATCGTCAGGGGCAGTGGAGGCTCTGTAGGTGTCTGATAAGGCTCAAGAATCGAAATGTGCCATCGTTAGAGCATTGCTAAAGCAATTGCTGAGGATTAGCGCGTTTGGGTGCCGCGAATCTTGGGGAAGAGTGCCATCGTTAGGGCTCGCACATATGCCCAGTTATGAGCCGCAGATAAGCTGGAGGCACCGTATTTATTGGGCTCCAGCAAATTGTGCCATGCCTAGGAAGCCCAATCCCTAGGGACGGCACATTTCAGGAGATCCTCTAGCAATGGCACAGGAAGGTACTAAACGTGGCACATAGCTCTAAGGATGGCACTGGCGACATCTAGCCCCGGCACATAAGCCTAGAAAGATGGCACTGTTGGCCCTGGAGATGGCACAGAAAAATGGCTGTAGCCCTTGTGGCGTAAGGGTTTGGGGGCTTCACTAACAAAGCTTTAAAAAAGCAGTGAAAACAGAAACAAGCTGTTGTAGGTTTTTTGCTTTCGCAATTTTGAGTCAAAAGCGAAGAGCAAAAAGCACTCTCTAGGCATGGCACAATTTACCACTGACGGTGGAACCGTAATTTCGTTGACCGGACGACAATTGATCGAGTAATGTGCCACCACAGTCACTGATGGCACAATTCACAATGGACTCAGAAACCCCCACACCGAGAGCTCCGCGAGCAAAGCGTACAACCGGAGCAACAACGGAAACTAGTCCAGCGAGACGCAAGAGAGCACCAAAGCTCCAGGTCGTTCGAGATGTCGAACCATCCAAAGCCGTTGAGCTGAGGAAGGCTACCGAAGCCCTGTCAATGCGAAACGTCTCCGCCACTAGTGACTTCACCTTCCTACAGCGAAAACTCTACAACACGCTCCTGCAGTTCGCCCAGCAACGGCCACGGGAGGAGATGGTTCACGAGATCCCGATTCGAGACGTCGAAGACAACATTGGACACACCACGTCCAATAGCCGCGACTACCTCAAAAAGGTGCTCGTGAGCATGTCGCAGACGCAGGTTGAGTTTGACTACAAAGGTGAGAGCCCTGGCCGAAAAAGCGAGTGGGGTATCGCAAACCTAATTGCTGAAGCCTACATCCTTGAGGATGGGCAAACCCTGCGCTTCTCGTTCCCACCAGATCTGAAACGCCGGCTGCTCGACCCAGCGATCTTCAATTTGATCGATCTGCGGATGCAGTACCACTTTTCAAGCTTTTCAGCGCTCACGCTCCACGAGATCACGTCACGCTATTTTGGTTCACCCATGGGTGAGACCTACCGTGCGCACTGGTCTGAGTGGAGCGTTGTGTTATCTGGATCAGCCACTCCGCACGCCGAGTTTCGCGATTTCAACAAGATGCTTGGTCGTGCTATCGACCAGGTCAACAGCATCGAGCGAAGATTCCGCATCACTCCGCACGTGACCAAGGCCAACCGGAAGATGGATAAACTCTGGTTCAAATTGGAGACCTTGGTTCAACCAGGCTTAGACTTGGGACCATCCCCGGAGCTGGTTAGCCAGGACGTATCCAAGCGCCTGAAAGCACTGTCCTTGAGCAAAAAGGATATCGATGAGCTCGGGATGACTCATGATGAAGAATACCTCCTAGCTCAAGCTGACTACACAGAAGCGCAAATGCGCAAGGAAGGGGCCAACGTTGCAAGTCCCGCGGCATATTTCAAGGCTGCGGTCGCCAACAACTACGCCAAGGCGCCAACCCAACAGAAGGGAGTGGAATCTGGCAAATCCCAGAAGCCATCGGCTAACGCTACTAAGCCAGCTGCGAAACCAAAGCCAGCGCCGAAAGCAGCACCAACGAATCAAATGGCAGACCTTTTGGAGCAGTGGGGAGCTGCTCAACGCGAGACTATCCGTGGCGAGTTCCAGGGGTTGTCGGATGAAGAAAAGAACGAGCTGGCAGAGAAGTATGACGCCGAGCTGAGGAAGGATGACTTCGCTTACGGGCAGTACCGAACCAAAGGATTGACCCCTATGGTGACCAATTGCTTGGTGGCAATCCTGTTCCAGGAACGCTTCCCTGAGACTCCGACCCCGGAAACGCTCCTTCAATTCTTGCTTAGTGCCGGCAAGATCTGACGCTTTGTTACGCGGGCTTAGCCATTTGCGCGGTCCGCTGCACCAGGTTCAATAGGGTATCGGCCGAAAGGTAAGGGGCATTCTTTAGCATTTGCTCAATGAGCAAGGTCACAACCCCGAAGCAGTCGCCTGGACCTATGGGTACCGATCTCGGCGGACGGCCTTTCGTGTTCACCGAGATGAACACTTTCCCTGGCTGATTCTCGATGGTGAACCATTTTTCGTTCTGCGCACCGTGGCCTTTACCATCGAATTTCGTCTGCATCTGCATGAAGGTGGCCAGCACACCAGGCAGCTCGCGGCCAGAAAGCTGAATACTGATTTTTTCGGCCCAGTTGAACGTCCGGGACGCGGTTGCTTCGGCAGCTTCGATCCGAATCGTATGCTCTCCGCTTCTGGTTGTATCAGATTGGAAGCACAAGGCCACCTTCGCCCCGTAAACATGCCGAGTGACGAAGGTCTTCTTGTCTGCAGACTCGCTCGATAGCTCAGAGGTAGCTGGTTCTTCACTACTCTGGATTTCGGCGGCCTCTATCAACACCTCTTGTTCCTCAGGGGAGGAGAACTGCTGATGTAAGCTTCTGTAGGTGTCACAGAGATACCTGCCAATATCTGAGTCAGCACACCCGCTATCCGACCACTGCTTGAGCTGCTGAGAAAATTTCGGCCCTTCGACCTTCCCGATGTTGATCAGCAAAGGCAAAGACGGTTGTGGCAGATTGGCTACGCGGATGCGCTCGACACACCCCGGGAGGATCGTGAAAAAAATCCCTTTGAGGTAGTGCAGGGCAGTGTGGTCGCCAGCTTGCGCCCTTTCGATCGCGTCACTAAGGGCATCGCCCTCTGATTGGTAAACCTCATCGAGCACATCGCTGGACGGTATTGGGATTCGCAAACTAGAGAGCTTGGCGGATGCAGACTGGGCATCAAAACGCATATAAGAAAACCCTTGGCTCAAGAAATACCGTTACTTGCCTAACGGATACTAGCAATACAGGAAATTCTTATCAATACGTGTTATATGCTCTATTGGTATGCTTGGATTGCCCTATAGTATTTCTATGTCTAAGGCTTTGTTCAGCTCATCTTCTATGTCGACTGAGCAGCCACCCAGCAAGAAATCAGATTTCTCCAGGACGCCAAGTGCCATCATGATCAGTGGGGTTCCGATATCAATATGCTTCGCCACGACCCTGATCGCTGAAAGATCACGCAGTGAGGGTTTTGGGCGCCCAGTGCGCCATGAGTTGAGCTTTTCAAAAGGGACATGAATTTTTTCGGCCGCCTCCTTTAGGTTCTCAGACCAGGTGGCTGCGATCAGTTCATCCAGGATGAAGGTTGGAGAAGAGGCGACGTCTGCCTTTGTGACGTCCTCGAAATAGGCTGCAGTCTCATGGCTCTCGCTGACTGCTTTCGTATTGAACATCGCGGACTGCTGGATAAGGCAGTAATCCGACCAGCGGAAAACGTCCGCCATCTGCAGCACTCGAAAACCAGAACAGTCAAGAAATGCAGCGATCAGGTCGATTCGTTTTCGATCCAGTTCGTCGTGGAGGGCACGCGGCTTGGCTTTTGACTCATCCCCAAAGCAACTCGCTAACGTGTCAGCGGTGAAACCACAAGCTTTGCTGGCTTCTTGGAAAGGGAGCGATAGCAGTTCAGATCTATCGATTATGGCCTGATAAAGGCGGAGCCCTGGGTTCACTACAAATCCTTCTCTCTTAACCGATCATCAGCACAGATTCAGACAAACGTTGTCGGCAGGTATCCAACAAATCATGAGTGAGACCTAAGGAATTTATGATCTCGGTGTCCATCTGATCTGCGAGTGACGATCTATCCAACCCCATAACCACGCCGTAAGCATAGGTCGAGGATACTGATAGCAATTGGCCAAGGATATCGGGTAGCGGTGATCTATTGGAATACGTTTGCAGCGCTTTTTGAATTGGGGCCGGGAATTTCCAGCGTTTCAGCAGCTCTGCACCAACCTCAGCATTGTCAAATCCTAGCTGAATCTGCTCTACGGGACGTCGGCCCGCGAAGTCGAATGGATCTACGGACTCTACTACGACACAAGCTTCTTCGGGGATTACGAGGTGAATGAGTAGTGCGCCAATGCCTTGCATCAAACCAGTCGTAAATGCGACATCTCGGTCAGCTCCGATGCTCTCGGCCAGAAAGGAAGCCATGAATGCGGTATGCAAACCCATCTTCCAGTAGGTCGGCATATCAATGCCTGGGGCGTCCGGCAGCGCCTTCAATAGGCCGGTGGTAATGATGGTGGTTCGGAAATTGTGAATGCCAATGGTCGATATGGCGTCTTCAAGACGGGAAATAGTACCGCTCCTGCCGAAATAAGCAGAGTTTGCAGTGCGTAGCACCTTCGCCGCGAGAGCCTGGTCAAGGCTCACGGCTTTCACAATGTTTGCCAGCGGTACTAAAGGGTCCCTCGACATCGCTAGCAGTTCCATTACCACCGTGGAGATCGTTGGTAAGGCTGCAGGATTCTGAAAAATTTTTGCCAGGGGTTTCATAAAAATCTCAATGAGAATATGAGTCAGCTATCCAGAGGTAGAATGTCAAATTGTAACGTCTTGATGGGGCATGGTCATTAATCATTCAAGGAGTGAGGCTCAACGCAGATGGGATCAAATGGCCACAGTGAAGTAATTACTCAACTTTTTATCTCGTACAAATACGCCTACAGTATCACTATCCCATGGTTTGGTATTTTGCGTTATGTGTTCGTGATTTCACTTTATAAACGCATGTGACACATCCCTTGAAGCAAGGCCGTTAGGCGAGAAGCCTTAACAGCACACTCTTTCAGGAGACCCCACATGATTTCGCACCCTCAACACACTCAAGCGCAAACTCGATCCCTGCTGATTTCCGGGCTGTTCCCCAACGGGGAGCTGTTCTCACATGAGGTCCATGCCGACTCATCCTACGAAGCCCAGATCAAGGTGCTTGCCCAGTGTCGCTACAGCGATTTTGGGGGAGACCTAGATGTCACCGGGCTCGCGGATGCTGCGACTGGTTCGTCTGTTCAGGACGCACTTCTGTCGGCTGGCCAGGACCTCCTCAGTGAAGTTGAAGCTGTCGAGTATGTGATCCACACCGTTCAAAATTCCCTCGACAAAGGCCGTATCTTCTCTGCTGGTTCTGCCAGCGAGTTGAGCGCCTTTGTTGAGTTCTTCGACCTCATCCTATCCGAAGCCCCTCATACGTTTGACGGTTTATGTTCAGGCGCTACGGTGGCAGATGATGAGGAAATTACCCTTGATTTCGAAGATTCCAGTTCCGCCGAGTTTGCGCTCGTACCGGCCGATGCACTGCTGGTGCTGGCGACTGCGGCACTGGAGGAAGGGAGGGCTGCTGCCGCATATCAAGTACTGACGATGGCGAGCATCACCCGTGTTGCACTGAGCAAGGCCTGCATTCGGGCCTTGGTTTAAAAAGGACCTTCTGGACACTCTCCAGAAGGTCCTTTTTTTTTACCACTGTATTTTCAGTTGGTGTAACTCGCTGATGCGCGCACACAGCTGATCCTCGATGAGAATCACCTGGCCTTTCAGTAGCACTCGAATACTCGCAAAGTGTTCACCCTGCACCCATCCCGCCCGCACAGGATCAACAAGACATTTGATACTGCCAGTCAGATCGGATGCGATGAAGATCAACCCCATTTCCCCATCAATGCATGTGGTTTCGGGTGGTTCTGCAATCAAGTAAACACCCTCAAAGCTCCGGCCAGCTAGAAGTGTTGCTATGTGGTGGTGATGGCCGCTTGCCGCATAGGTTTCAGCGTTGCAAATCATAGAAATTCCGTTGAGTCAGTAGAAAATTCGCTGTACCTAAGGTATAGTAATTTTTTATACAGATTAGTTATATTTACTTTTCTGAATCTTACATCATTGAGGGTTACAGATGAGCAAGCTGGCTGAGTTTCGCGCTGCTGAAAAAGCTCTGCAAGAGCAACTTTCTGCCTTGGAAGCGCTGAAGAATGATTCTGGTCTGCAGCGCGAAATTGAATTCGAAGAGAAGCTCAAGAGCTTGATGCAAGAGTACGATGCGAATTTGGGCAAGGTAATCGCTATTCTCGATCCGGCTTCGGTTCAGCGCAAATCGTTTACAAGCCCTGATAGCAATCGCCAGCAGCGCAAGCCACGTGAAGTCAAAGTCTACAAGAACCCACACACCGGTGAGACTATCGAGACCAAAGGTGGCAATCACCGGCAGCTGAAAGAGTGGAAAGCGCAGTGGGGCGGTGATGTCGTTGAAGGATGGAAGAACTAAGCAAGCCTAGCTCCTCAGCTGAAGACCGGCCGCAGAGGCCGGTTTTTTGGGCCATAAAAAAACCCGCATATGTGCGGGTTTATATTTAAGAGCGCTTACCTTGAAGCCGCTGCTCTACAGCTTTTCTCATACGAATTTCGTAGTCAATCCGCTGCTCATACCGAGCTAGAGCCGTTGCATCGGGCTTGGTCTCGTTGTTGCGCCACCGGTAAATCGTCATTTTGGTCACCCCAAGTGTGGTGCCCATGTCTTCGTCGTCATTGGTACCGAGGCGTTTCATCCAATCGGTCAGAATGACGCTCATGTCTCGGTCGAAACGCTTAAGGCGTTCCCTGCGGTGCGGTTCTTCTGCCAGAAGTCCCCGAGCCTTTTCCATTACTTCATCCGGCACCGACGCTGTACGACCATAAATGTAGGAGGATAGGCGAGGGAGACCGATACCCAGGGCAAAGGCATAATCTTGATTGCGCAAGCCCAGGTCAGAGCCAATCTTGACCAATTCTTGCTGATCTGCCGAAAGCTCGGCACGGCTGCCGCCGCGAGGACGCTTGGTGCTAGCGTCAGCTGGTTTGGTTTGTGACGTAGTGTCCGTCTCGTGCTCTTCGTCCGAAGGCTTAGGTTGTACAAGGCGCACCATTGGATCTTGATCCATGGCATAAATGCCGGAACTGGCCACTGTTTGTTCTCCGTTGATCACTCGTTTAAGTGCTGCGGCCATTTTGATGGTGGCAGCTTCTGTATCGATATCTCGATCGTGGTCTACTTCTACCTGGTCGGCAAGACCGACCTGCTCCAGCTCTTCACCCTTTTCCTGCATGTCCTCGATGGAGCGATGATTGATCAGTAGCTTCTGGCGGTCCCGGAGGACTTCTCGACTTACGTTATGCGCTACTGCGTAGACAACGGCATACACAGCGTCTTGATCTTCGATTTTTGCCAGCATCGAGCCAAAGAAGACCTCAAGCGTCCTTTGCATGACCTCATCAAAATCTGTGAGTTCGCACTTGTTCTGCCGAAGCTTCACCCTGCAGATTTTGCGGACGCGCTCATCGCGGTCCATCTCGTAGGCCAAGCGGTTTACAAAGGTGCGCGATCGGTCCGTGTTCGAGATGTAAGTCCCGCACAGCTTTTCGAAGGTCGAGGGAGGGCCGGAAGGCTCGGAGGAGGGGAGATGCTCGATGTCGGTGCCTAGTGCAAGCCCTGAAGCAGTTTCTTGCTCCAGGGCTTCAAACTTTTCTACTGCCATAAAGGGCTCGTTGATTTATCAATCCTACGCAGCCACGGTATCCACAGATCGATCCAGTTGAGGGAGAGCGACACTCCTGAATTGCGCCAGAGAACTGGAGACATCAAGGAGGACATTGATGCCGGCAGCCAAGATCTCAGTCTTGATCTCAGGGTAGGCACTCATCGCTTGCTCGATCCGCTCACCTACTATCCGCATCTGGTCCGCTCTGTTGAGGTCATCCACCCCAAACACTGTGCTGGGGTTCTGACCAGGCTCAACACCAAGGGCGTCCAGGCCGATCTCGATTGGGGAGTACTCGTGAATCATGAAGCATTACCTCTGGTAGCGGCCACATAGGGTCGCCTTTATTGATTATACGTACGTGACAGATAACGTCAATCAAATCCATAACGCGTATGTGGAAGATTGGCAGGTTTCAATCGTTGTACTGTGCATTACGCAGGCATGAGATTGGTGAGGCAGGAGGGGTCAGATACAGGTCAGCTGGATTGCCTGTTCGAAGCCGAACAGTGCCGCACGAACCTCTGTGACATCAGATGCAAAAGTTGACGCGATGACGACACCTGCAAGCAAAATTTCCGTCTTAGCTTCTGGGAAGTCTGTCATCGCTTTGCGCATGCACTTCGACGCGCACTTGTTGGAGCAGCTTTTATTGAATCTCGGGCAATTTGGCTTGCCATCTGTTGAAAGGCACCCGAGCGACGAAAGACCAATTTCCGTAGCTCCCTGGTATGTGTCAAAGCTGAAAGACATACAGTATCCCTATCTAGTCCGTTGATTGGCGCTGTTTGTCAAATTATAGGGACGTGATGTCGGAGGGGTCAACGAATCGGCGCCAGAAAAGTTCCGTAGTAAGCTAACTTTAATGCGTGCAAAATTTGGTATGCACGATTTTATGTCTGCAAAAATGCGGTTTAGGGATGGCGTATCGAAAGTGTAGTTTATTTTTGGAATAAAAAACCAGCACCTTAAATAAGGCGCTGGTTTATGTGGTGCAGTTAGAGAAAGACATCGCCATCAGGAACAATGAGAATGTCGTCTGAGGTGTCTACCATGCTGGTTTCACTCTCGAACAGGTCTCCGGTAGATCCAATTACAGGTATAGCCTTTACTTTGCTCGGTTGCGTGGTCCTTTTTGTCAGGATGGCACACTGAGCAACGTTAGGCTGCTTTACTGTCGGGCGCGGGCTTATGCCGTTGCTTTGGGGGAGGCACTTGAGGCTTGAGGCGTTGCTTCTTTTGGGGGGATATGGAATGTCGCTCAGGTCATAGGACTTAGGCGTATCCCGCTTGCGCTGAGGTTGCTCTGTATGTCTGTGTTCGTATGTTTTGCGAGATCTAAATTCCGAGGGGGGGGGCTGAGTCTGGAGTGCTGGCCAGTATGTAAAATCCCCTGTTTTCCACCAGGCAATTACTGGAAAACATATAAGGACTGTCAAAACAAACAGCGTTAGCTTGTTCGCCACATCTGTCATTGCCACTAAAACAATGTAAATAAAGATTGTGACAAACCAAGTGGATACATGCCTATTGATACGTTTCATTCGGTCTCCTGGGTTTACCTTATGAAAGGTGATGCTGCACATGGCTGTGCAAACAGAAGGCAAAAAAAACCCCCGTTTCCGGGGGCTGTGTGGCGTTAGAAGATGAAATCCCTCTTCAGGTCTTGAGTCGTTGGTTGAGATGCTGGCTGGCCAGAGTGTGCGGTTGGAGGAACAGTGTATGGGTTCTTCACCGCCGGTAGCGCAGGGATACTCAGGGGGGCACCCAACTGATCCCGAACAATCACACTCTCTACAGAGGGGTTCCTGTAGGCATCAATTTGGCTTTCAGTCAGCGTTACACCGTGTGCCCTTAGCAAGGCACGCCAGTCGACCTTCCCTTTACGTGCGGAAAGCAGAACAGAAACACCATCACTTTGATGTCGTTTGCGGCCTGGGGGCATCTGCGATAACAGAGCACTCCGGGCTGCCTCCTCGCGAGCAGTGGCTTCCTGAAGGACCCGGTTTGCTTGCTGCCAGGCGGCCGCTGCAGCCTCCCATTCATCAGTGCTCCATTTTCTGTTTGTAGCCGGTCCCAAAAGTCGAGCTCGGCCTTGAGGATTTGATCTATCCGCTTCTGATTTCTAGGGACCTTGAGCAGCACCCCGTTAGATCCGTCGAAGGAGTAGTAATGAGCGAAGCGGGCTTCAGCAACAAAGATCTGGTGCTGAACCTGGTCAATGTATTCCGGTGGGACGATTCCTTTGAGTGCAAGCCCATGAGCAGTCTCCCCGGGGCATTTGATCTCAACTGGGATCTGCTGGAAGGGGTCGAAGCCATCTAGCGATGCACGGATGATCGGTATTGAGTCACTTTCAGCGATGATGGGCGTTACGGTGCTGCCGGTGTGCCTTTCGTAGGCAGCCCTTGCTACGGGCTCCAACTGATGGCCCCTAGCGCGAATTCGATCGACAAAGGGGTTCGCTGGCGGGGGAGGTCCAATGCCTAGCCTGAGACGGAAGAGTTCGTATGAGCTTCGGAACTTCGACGTCCCCATAATTTGGGGCGCCTCACTAGCTCCGATCCCTCCACTTCGCCAGGCAAACCATGCAGCTGAGTTTTGCTGAGCCTCTGGGCCCGTGATGATGCGCATTGCCATGTTGCGATCTCCTGGAAACGTGACCTGCACCGGAACGGTGGGAGGCCTGATAACGGGAGATGCATAACGTACTAGCTGAATCTTGATGCCCTTGGTTAGCTCCATGAGCAAAGGGGGGAGAGGAGAAGTGAGGGGGGAGGGCGCAACCCCTGAAGACCGGCTGCCAAGCAGCCGGTCGCATACGGCACCAGCGTTATTCGCCGATCCTCATCGTGCGAGGAATACCCAGCTTAGCGTTTTGCATACGCAGATCATCCAGCGTCATCGAGGGATCTGACGACGCAGCAGCTGAACTGGCGCAGCCCCGGAAATTTTGGCAAACCGTGTGGATTACCAGGTTCGTTCCAGCGAGGTTGTCGACGTTCTGGCCGTTGGTGTTTTGTGCAGCGTCAGATGCTGCGGTTAGGCCTGAGGTGACGTTGTTCCCCAGTACTCCGGGGTCACTGCAACTGCTCAACAGTAAGCAGGTCGTGAGAGAGACAGCCACGGACGCGCCCGTAGCCACAGCATTGCCAACGGCAGTATGGGCTTCTTTGTACTCTGAGGCTGGACCCGCATAGACCTCACTGATTGTGTAGGTGACCTTGGCATCGCCCGCAGTCTGGTTGTAGCCAGCTTTCTTGAGAGCCTCATTCACATACGCAGTCATATCAGCCAGGGCGGCGTCTTCGGTTACAGCCTTTACTGTCAAGCCATCCACAAGCCGTGCGTTGATCTGAGCTGCTTGAACGCGTACCGAGCCTTCCTCAACGGTGATTGGTTTTGCGGCACAGCCTGGTAAGGCGATGATGACGCAGGTGGCAGCTAATGCGGCGATTGCTTTGTTGATCACGTGGAGGCCTCAGGAGTCTTGATAACATGTAACTATAATACTGGGGTGAGGTGCTCCAGGCTAGTGGCAAAATGATTGTGCCGAAAGTGGAGTGGCGCATCGATGCGGGATTGGGCAATTCCGTAAATCCCCATCAGAAGCTCGCGGTGTTGGTCTACGTACAAAAACACGGAGATGTGTAGCAGGACAAGAGGAGGGCAGAGGAGGTGTGGGTCAGTGGGCGGCCTAGCGTCACTGGGAATCGTGAGAGAGGCAGGGTAACTCACGACTTAGGGTAAGAAGCCGACAGCCCGGGCTGCCAACGACAGACAAAAAAACTGGGCCTTTGATATACAAAGAGCCCAGTCCTGGTAACCACAGCTGCCGCGGCGCTGTAGGTGGAGAATCCACCGTTACCAAGACTGAGCTCACCTCTTTATCGCCATTAGGATAGTCGACAGCAGTACGACGTCCTGCTTGGCTAGCTTGCGAATCCCCACCAGTTGCACCTGGCTGCTATGTAAGGACCTATGTCCGGGGAAGTCATTTGCGCTGCTCACGTAGTGGTGAGCGACCTGAGGGATAACCGCTTCGACCTAATCGTCCAGCTGTGTTGTCAGTTCCTGGGAGAAGCCCGGACTCGACTATTGTCTGATCTCAAAACTGGCGGTGCATCACCGAGTCGAGAACACAGAGGCAAACACAGGGGATGCATTAGGGAGCGGAGATATCAGGCGGTATGTGGGTAATGCGCTAACCCGTTACCGTGTTGCTGACTACAAAGGAGGCTTCGCGACCTCGGACCTGACTGGCTTCTCCAGTGGGAGTATCCGTTAACTTTGCCTCAGGTGATGTCGAACATGGACTGATAAACAGGTTTTCCTCTGGACAAAAAAACCGGCCCTTAGGCCGGTCATACAATCTGGGGAGCTCACGTTCCTCGTTTTGCTACGGTTGTGGATGCCAGGAGGTCGAAAATGAACTGGGTTTTCACAGTGAAAACTGGAACAGCGACGTAGACAGCCAGCACCCCGGCCAGTGCGAGCGGGTGACCGATGCTCAGCAAAAGCAAGACGGACATGATCTTCAAGGTGGTGCGCAGTATGCACTGCCAAGTGGACAGATCACCTGTGAGAGAGAGGGTCCTGACGCGGAACAACAGTTTGCCGGCCGTTGTGCCTTTGCAGGTCCTGGTCAGAGTTGCTTCATAGATCAACCACACGAAAGGCAACAGAACAAGGAAGTACGGGGCGAGGCTCAGCGCAGCCCCTTCAGTCCAGCTCAGGCCCGGAGTAGCAGCATCGAATGGGCCCGACATATCGACATGGGCGTTGTGCGCCATGATGGATGCCAGAAGCGCTAGTGATCCTCCTAGCACCAGCGACACCAGAGCAAAGTCAGTCGTGGTTGCCGCTATGCGCTGAGCCACGGTCAGCAGTTTGGAACCAATTTTCATCTTTCAACTGATATCCTGTGGGATTAGAACATATCGCCCATCGCGTCCAATGCTGCCAACTGCACGAGTGTTGGCTCAGTCGGCGTTGCGTCTTGGGCGGCAGGTAGTGAGTGGACCTCATCCGGGGTATCTGCGGTTGGGAGCTGCTGAGCCTGCAGTTCGATGTTCGCTTCCTGAACATCCGTACTATGGATGGGGTTGGATAGGGGAGTGATTGGCTGTGTCTGTACGCGTTCTGCCTGGACCTCATCCGCCCCACTGAGCAATGGATCACCAACCGGAGCGGCTACCGGCTCGGGTTGCCGGGGAGAGTGGACCTCCTCGGCAACGTGTGGCGGGATAGCCGGAGCCGCTGGAGCTTGAGGTTCTGGGTGACCCAAAATCTCAGAGGCCTTGACCGTTCCAGGTCTGGCTGTGACCTCCCGCTGCTTTGGTACCCGCTTTTTGCGAGCTGGCGGTTCTGCGCTTTCACGCCTGGATTGGCGGCCGGTCGGAATCATGCCCCCTGGCCCAGCAAGTGCGGCATTGAGAGCTTGGTCTAAGGTGCCGGCCGCATTGTTGCTCAGAAACCATTGGTAAAAGACACCCCTGATTAGAGGTGTGTCTTTTCCGTATGGCAGTTCGGACATGAACTCCAGCAAACCTGGGCAAACATCTTCTGGGATGTTCAGATTGATTTTTCGCTCAGTTTCATTAGGGTCATATACACGAATTAACTTAGCCATTTACAGCGGACATCCTTTTGGCATTCGCATTTACGATGCTACGGATGATTTGGCCAAGGGCATATCGAGCAAAGCCATCAGCAACAGCCCAGCGAGGGTTTTTCACCAGAATGCTGTGTTTCCATACCTCTTTAGCACGCCCATAGATCGCCTCGGCACTTCCACCAGCAACCAGAATGCCATTAAGCGAGCGAGCATCATCGGAGAACAACGAGTTACCCTTAGAGATAACCTCTTGAACCACATGCTGTTGAGCTTCGGCCACTTGGGCTTCAATGTTAATTTGCTCGCCGAACTGGAAAAGGAATTTAGTGCTGAACGACTCCTCGCACTCGACAAGGCTGGCTTGTATTTCGTGCTTACCGAGGATACGACGCAACTGCTCAGCAGCAGCACTCATTCCAGCACAAGAGTCAGCACCCCGCTCAATGTATTGACCTTCCCGCATCAGAAGGAAATCAGTCGAATAATGGCCGCCCTCAATGACGCCATAGGACTTTGGCCTTCCGTTCGCGCCATTGATCAATTCCTCTACTGGGATCCCTGACTGATCCAAAATGTAGTCGCAGTAAGCACCCATTGGCTGAGGGAGCGCTTTCAACTCGACAGTATCAGGTAGTGCTTTCTTGGTGCGCTCAACCAGACTGTCTTTGCGAGAGCCGAACAACTTGGACGGAGTACCGATGATGACAAATGCTTCATCAATCCCTTGAACGCCCTTGGCACGGAGCCGGGTAAAAGCAGACTGAATAAGAGCCAGATATTCCGGGGTGTCCGTCCAATTGTCGTTCAAGCCAATAGAGGAGGTGAGGTTGCCCTGGAGGCGAGCGGTATCGCCGGTGAAGTATGCCTTCCCGTCGACAATCTCGGTCTCGGCTTTGGCGCGAGCGGCAGTCGTTGGGTCGGTGAGTTCGACGGCAGGAACCGCCAGGGTGGGGTACATGACCTGAGTGCGCTTACCTTCGTGATACGCGACCACCTTAATGGCGCTACGACCCGCATCCAAACCGATTGCTACGCGACCTTTCATGGAATTAAACCTATATAAACCAGAGACTTAGAGGGGTTAATGATGCGCACTGCACAGTGTGCAGTACCTACAGATCAGTACGCAGTAGCTACTGCCCTGTATGCATTGAGTCGAGTCTAAGATACATAACACGTATTGACAATACTGGATAAGCACAAAGAAAATTCGCCAGAACGCGCCCCTCGGCGCGGCTATACACAACCCCCCGGCGAACGCTTAAACAATGGCTATACACAACCCCCCCTCCATCGACGATTTCGAAGAGCTGCGGCGCAAAGGCAAAGAGTCGGTCGACACCGCCGTCGACTACCTGATCCGCATCGATCAGCTCCTGGTGCGCATGGGCGAATTGCTCTACGTCATGCAGCCGTTTCAGACGGGGCGCATAGGGATCGATTTCAACCAGCACCGAGGTCAGTCCAGGCCATTCGTACGGGTGTACCGCAAGCTCAAGGCCGGCAAGGGAAAATGGATGTCCACGAACGTGAGTCATAAAGGGCTGACGAAGAGAGTGAAGCGTGCACGGGAGTTCGAGCCGAACCACAAGCTGGTACTGATCCTGTGCGAGAGGGTTTCCAAGCTCTTTGACCTTAGAGCGGAAATGCACGAACGAGTACGAAATATGAGTCATGGCGTAAAGCTAACGCTCAAAGCACGCGAGGATGATTTGTCTTCTCTTGAGACATTGGTGGGCAGCATGCTGGACCAGATCGAAACCAAGTTTGAAGGAGAGCTCGACGTGGACGAGTAAACCTTAATCTGATTCGCGAAGGCCTTGTCGATTAACGTCGGCAGGGCCTTTTTTGTGGCTGAGCGGAACCGGAAACATTGCGGTGTCAGGCCAAGTAGGAACCGGGCTATGGGCAAAGCGGACTAGAAGCAAACCGGTGTTATGCGCAGTGAGACCCGCGGCTATGGTTAAGCGGGCCAGAAGCCTACCGGTGGTTTGGCCAAGTAGAACCCGGGCTTGCTGGGCGCAGTGTGATCTGGTTGCGGAGAATTGCATTCGCATTCGGTGGTGGGCCGAGTTTTACCTGGGCCGGGCGGTGTTGGATCCGAGCCGCCTCGCGCCCATCCCCTTAATCTAATTTTATTTACTTCATTCATCTTCTCTTATTCTGGTCGCACCATAGATCTCGTTCTGGCGCCGGCACTTGTGTCAGAATCTCTTTTGCGGCTGCCCGTTGTGTCACGCCCCATTGTGCAAGTTTGGTTTGGGTGTCCGCCCGTGCTGCTGGCTGTTGTTTGCCTGCCAGTTCTGTCTGTGCCGCTTGTGACTCTGCGCCGACCGGCTCCTTCTCCCTGCGAGGCGTTGAGCTCATTCTGCCGCTGTAGATTCTCTTTTCTCTCTTCTCTTCTTCAGCTCCATTATTCCACTGCGACTTCTACATCTTCTCATGCGCGTGCGGATTTGCGTGGTACCGCCCAGTTGTTCTCGCACCAGTTCTATTTGGTGAATTGTGCCATCGCTAGTTTGGGTTCTTCTTGTTGCGCTGTCGCATTGGCATTTCATTATTCCGATGTCTGTGCTGCCGGTGCGCGCTTGACGCTTTTGCTTCCTCCGACAGCATAACCATTTGTGCCTCTCTGTCTCAGATGACCGGTCCCTGCCAGGAGACCTTTCGGTTGCGCCTAGCAATACAGCCCACCAGCTGCCGGTGGCGACCCCAAGAAGGATCTGACGGGGGAGGAGAGCGACGGGCTGAGAAGGATGCGACGGGGGCGGCGGCGGCGGCCGTGCAGAAGCTCGGTGCTGATCCTGCAGCTGGCCTCTGATGATCGCTAGCAGTCGGTGGTGGGTGCCGTGGGATCTGTGCGGCGGTTCGCGACCATTGGCTTGCCCGGTGCTGCTGTTTGACCAGGTTGGCAGAGTGCGATGGGTGGCGCCCGGTGGCGGGTGGTGTTGGATCTGAGCAGGCTGTGTGCGATCCGGCTCGCGGCGTGTGACGCTTGGCTGTCGGTGGTGGCGATGCAGGACCTGTCTGCTCATCTGGTGCGGTGTGTGACCCGGTCAGGTCCGTCTCAGCTCGGGTTGCTTGGAGCTGCTTTTCTCTGATCTGTGTCTCGCGGGGGAGGGTGCTTCATTGTCTTCATGTCTCTCTGCTCTCTACATGCAGTACTCTGCCTGCAGGCTTCCTTCCCATCCCTGGTCGGAGTGTGGGGGCCGCCGGGGCCGGCTTTTATGGGCTGGTATGGGTATAAATGGTTATGCACCTGCGCCACGCTTTTCCTACCCCCTGGTCATAAATGGTTGTGCTCGCACCCGGAGCTTTGCCTTGCCAGTATCCATAAATGCTTATGCCAGCATTCGTAACACGTAACTATAATTTGTCTTGCATCCATGCAAATCTATAGGTATCGTTGAGTCATAAATGGTTGTGCTTAGGAGCCGCCGCAATGAGCAAGTACGGTGTGATGAAACAGGTTGGAAAGGGCGTTGGAGCGATTGCTCTGGCTGTAGCGGCTTGTCTGTTTGCTGCATACGCCCGCCACGCTTTTGGTGGCTGGGTGTTCGCGGGCTCATTGCTCCTGGTGGTCGCAGCCAGCATCCCAATGGTCGTGTTCTTCAACCTGTTTGCTGATCCAAACGCGAAGCGCAGCAAGAAGGTCCCGCTCATGGATCAGGAGGAGGGGCATAACCCCTTCAACGACTGCTTCAACAATTTCAACCGAGACGACTGATCTACCACTCGCACCTCAAGGAGGCCGGCAATGGCCGCGAAAGCTTTCACCCCAAACACAGACCAGGCTGTTGCTCTGGGCAGCACCGCCAAGCGATTGCTGATCCGCGCCAAGGCGGGGGCCGGCAAGACCTCGCTGCTCATCGCGCACGCCCTGCGTTTCCCTGACCAGCGCCTGCTGTATGTCACCTTTGGCAAGGCCAACAAGGAGGACGCAGCTGCTCGCTTCCCTTCCAACGTCACCACCAGGACCAGCCATGGGCTTGCTTGGGAGGTCGGTGGCCAGTTCAAGAAGACTGGCAAGCAGGATGATCTCCATCCGTCCCAACTGGCCAAGCAGTACAAGATTCCCATGGCCTTTGCTCGCCACCTGTACGTCACTCTGCACAACTTCATGGTCTCGGCAGATCGGGAGATCCTGGCTGCGCACGTGCCCACAAAGATCGTTGGCGATGACCGTCAGAAGGCTGCGGAATGGGCGAAGCATGTGTGGGCGGATCTGCAGCGCTTGCGTCAGTGGTCTCGTGGGTGCGGCGAAAGCCAAGCCGAGCGAGCAGAGTTTCTGGAATCCACCCCCCTGCGTATGCCGCACGACGGCTACCTGAAACTGTGGAGCTTGGGTGACCCGGACCTGAGCCACCGCTACGACCAGATCCTGCTGGACGAGTACCAGGACACCAATCCGGTCTTTGCAGCGGTGATCCTGCGCCAGAGCTGCCCACTGCGCTTGGCCGGTGATGACTTCCAAGCCATCTTCGGCTTCCGAGGTGCTTACAACACCTTCGAGCCGTCGCAGTTCGATCAAGTCGTAACGCTGAGCGAGAGCCACCGTTATGGCGCCGGCATTGCCGAGCTCGCCACCATGCTGTTGCGTCAGTTCGCCGGCGAGCAGGACCCAGTGCGCAGTTCGCGCCATGAGCTGACTACCCGATTCGCCGTCGACCGCACCAAGCCTTACGCGATCATCGGGCGCACCAATGCGAAGCTGTTCGCCAGTGCGGTCCAGTTGCTGGAAGGCCAGCGTCTTCACTTCGTGGGTGGCGTCAACGAGTACCCGTTCGACAAGCTGGTTGAAGTGCACCACCTGCGCGCCAACACGGGTGTCCGTCTACGCGATCCTTTGCTCAGTGCGTTCCGCTCGCTCCAGGATCTGGAGGCTTATGCCAACGACACCGATGACAAAGAGATCCACGCCCTCATCAGTGTTGCCAAGCAGTACGGCGATCAAATCCCGAGCCTGGTACAGCGCATCAAGGATGCCTGCGTCAGCGACATCACGGATGCGACCGTCACTCTGTGCACTGCCCACCGTTCGAAAGGGTTGGAGTTCCCGCAGGTCGTACTGCTGAGCGACTTCCTCAACCTGATCACCGATGCCGGCCTGCCGCTGGTGCTGGATACCCCGGAGTTACGCCAAGAACTCCACCTGCTGTACGTGGCACTGACCCGTGCGATGGAATCCATTGAGGTGAATGAGCAGATCCAGGCAGTGCTGCGTTACTGCGAGGCCGCTGGGGTTGTGGGTGAAGCGGTACGACCTGTGGCGAAGCACACCGAACAAGCAGGGGGGCTCGTGCTGGTTGTGAGCCCTGAACAAGAGGCCGATTCCTTCGCTGCTACCACCGGCGCGGGGGCGCACTCCAAAGTGGTCGAGCTTGTCGGCGCCGATGCCGCTCTGTTGTTCGAAGGCGATGTGGTTGAGTCGCGCATCGAGCTGGCCATCCTGCGCCATGCCGCACTGACCGCGGTGGCGATCGCTGGCGTTGTCGGTGTCTCCGTATCCGAGGCGGCCGACACCGTGGCTTCAATGGTTCGCCAGGGCCGCCTGCATGGTGGCTTGTTCATCGGTTGCCCAGATATCACCTGGCGCCTGGTCAGTGACCTTCACCTGGATGTGGCCTGATGGACTACCTACTGATAGGTGCTGGGGGCTGGCATGGCTGACGATTTCATCCGGATCTTCTACCGCCGTGAAGCGGGAGGCGTGTCCAGGAAGTCATCCGTATCCATTGACCCGCTGATGTTCGAGATCTTCGTCAAGATCAAGGGGAGCATCGGCGAGGCCCGGGACGTCCTGAGGGAATGGGCAAAGGCTGCGGATGCCGAGCGTACCGATGCGAACAACCGCATGGGGAACTCTCGCATTGTGCAGCAGCGGATGTCTCAGGAAATTCTGGACATGGTCAATGAGGGCATGGCAGCCCGGGCGGTGAAAGAGGCGGCGGCCGCGGGCGAGGTGAAAGGCCGGGGTTCTCGACGGGGCAAGCGGGCCGTAGGTATTGAACCCTCGCATCAGCTGCCGGCGGTCACCGGGCACCTCTCGGAGGATCACATCTAGCGGCGTTGCTGGCGCTCATTATCGCGCCAGGCGGTCAGGCTTCGAATAGTTCGTTTGTGGGATTGGTCAAGTCGGCGCGCATGATTGCAGGACGGTGACTTGCTTTGGCTACGAGAGGTTTGGAGTGAGGTGTTGCACGACACGAGCGTGTCGGTAAGAGCGGATAACTACGCTAACGGTTCCACGCCCATTGAGCAATAGCCAGGGCAGGTTTGTTGATCGGCGGAGGCGGCGGTGCCCCTCCCGAGATGGAAGCGTAATCACATTTACTTGACCAACATCACAGGCGGATTACTCGCCATTTTTTAACCATATAGCGTATTGGTACGCGTATAGAATTAAATCAGGAGTAAGGATGTCAATTTTCAATGGCTTGGACGGGTTAGGTGTCCCGCTCTTGGTGGTCTGCGCCATCGGGTACGTCGCCCTCAAGATGCTGAAGGGTCGCAAAGGCTACTCAACCAAGCACTACCAGTGCATCCCCCTGCTCACCGAGCGCGAGCAGGACTTCTTCTGGCGACTCAGGGAGGCAGTTGGCAACGACCTGGTCATCGCTCCCCAGGTGGTGTTCGGTGCCTTCATCAAGGTGAAGGCCACCGCCATGACCGACAAGAACCACGCACGGCATGTGGTGGCCCACAACCGCTGCGACTTCCTGCTCTGCGACAAGAAGCTCAAGCCGGTGGCGCTGGTCGAGGTCGACGACTCCACGCACAACAGCTCGAAGGCCAAGGCAAAGGACCGTCGTCGTGACGAGCTGATGAAGGCAGTAGGGGTTTCCGTGCACCGGTACCGCGGAATGCCGTCGGCCCGAGAGATCCGCAGGGACCTGAAGCTGTAGAGCTCAGGACCTTTCCAACCCGGAATTCGAACACAGTAGGTGAGCAATATGAGTGACTTCGATTCATCCAGCGAATACTTCGCTCGCGCAGCAGATATGGCCGGCGAGGGGAAGCTCACATTCAGGGGGCTATTCCTTGCTTTGCTTGGGCTGTACGTCGTTGTTGCGGCAATCAGCATCTTCGTCCTGGCATTTAAGGTGCCGGTCAGCGCTGAGGATCTACAGCATGCATCCTGGTTGGTGAACGCCCCCTACTTCATGCCCTTTCTCTACGGCGCAATGTTGGTCATGGGCTTCGCACTCGCTCTGCAATTGATCAGCCCGATGACTCTGAGCCTCGGTGTACTCATGACCAGCTTTGTTGGTGGCGTTTCCACTGCTCCAGAGGTCTCACTGCGCAGCGCTGTTCTTGCAGGGGAGGCCAAAATCGGCTGTTACGAGTACACCTTTCGCGCATGTACCGAGATGCTGGGGCTGCCCAGTCGAGCAGCCAACCCAGATCAGTCGGCCCAGCTTGGTGGCCACCAAGCCACCCCTGTCCAGGTGATGGCCTTCCTTCGGGCGCCATTCGATGTTTTCAAAGCGGATCAACTCAACCAAATGCTCGATACGCAGCGCCTGGAACTGAAAGAAGAGCTCCGCAAGGGTTTGGTAGTCCAGACCGACACCCTCCCCACACCCCCAACTAAGAACCAAGCAGGTGAGCACCATGAGTGACCACGATTCTTCCAATGACTACTTCGATCTCACGCCGGGTAAGGCAGGCGAGGGATCACTGATCTTCGCGAGCGTCTTCCTGGCCGCGTTGGTGGTGTACGTCGTGTTTGCTGCCATCAGCACCGCCGTCCTGAACTTCAAGGTTCCTGTGAGCCCCGATGATCTGAAACATGCCTCTTGGTTAGTAAATCCCCCAGCCATCTCGTTCATTGCGTCCGGGGTCAGCTTGTTCGCATTCCTGGTGGGGGCATTTCGCGCATTTGCGGGTAGTGCCTTCGGCCTGGTGCTGATCATGGCTGGGGTTGTGAGTGGTACCACCATCTTCCCGAGCGTCTCTTTCCGGAGCGCTGTTCTGGCAGGTGAGGCGAAGGTGGGGTGTTACGACTACACCATCCGGGCCTGTACCGAGATGCTGGGGCTGCCAGACAGCGCGAGCTCCGGTCAGTCGAGCAAGGTCGAGCGCCAGTCCTCGGCGCCGATCGAGGTGCTGGCCTTCGTACGAGCTCCCTTCGATGTGTTCAAAGCGGATCAGCTCAATCAGATGCTCGATGCGCAACGTCTTGAGATGAAGAAGCAACTAGACGCCTACGACGGCCGAGTAAGCACTGAACAAGGGATTACCGGCAATGCAAAAACCTGAGTTGAAAGCAGTGACTGGCGTAAACCGCAACGCGGTGTATCGGGCCCTTGGCCTCCTCTCCCTCGCGATGGGCGTCTTCCTCTCCGGTCCAGTGCTTGTGGGTCAGGAGATGGTGAGTTGGGTGCTCCACATAACGCCAGAGCGCTTCTCACTGCTGATACTGGCTTGCGTGGCGGTGATCTTAATCAGAGGAATCGCAGCCTTGCTGGTGACCTTGCTGGGGCTCTTGGTATCAGGCGCTGCATGTGAGCAGTACTTCGCGCTGGATGCTGCAGCAACGATGGGAGGAATAGGTATTCTCCTCCTCATGGTCGGTATCGGTGAGCTCATCTTCAACCCTGCTCACTGAGCCTCACATGGCTCGCAAAGCCCGCCTTGGCGGGCTTTGTTATTGGAAGCCGGCTGTGAAGCAGGAGGCTACGGGTTTCTACGGGAAGCGGACCGCTGGACTTGCCGTTCGCACCTACCAATGCGGTCCAGGAGATCTCTCTTGGGTTTGCAGTCTTGGTACCCTTCTACAACGATCTGTTTGACCACCGCGAGCTCTGCCAGGGCATCTGCAGCTCCTTTGATGGCGGTAGGGGCAGGTGAGTAGTAGTCCTGTCGCATCTTGCTTATCTAGGTCTATGCGACGAGCAGGTCGCCAACGTGAGCGATAACCTGGCTCACCTGCGGATTCCACGGTCATCTGGCCACCCATTCCATGAGCATCTGACCACCGATTCCATGGTGATCCGGCCACCCATTCCACGCGTATCCGACCACTGATTCCACGGCCATCCGGCCACTCAACCGGGCAGGCAGTAACGCAGGATTTCTTCACTACCATCGACCTCTTTTTCGAAGCAGAGAGGTCGTCGTGGAGCGTTTATCCATGCGTAAGATTCGCGAAGTACTTCGTCTCAAGTTCGAGGTCGGGCTATCGGCTCGCCAGATTGCAGTCAGTGTGCAGGTCGGTCGTGTCACCGTCGGCGATTACCTCTGTCGCTTTGCCGCCAGCGGCCTCAGTTGGCCCTGTTCGTTGTCCGATGCGGAGTTGGAGCAGCAGCTGTTCCCGCCATCGCCGGCGGTGCCCAGTGAGCAGCGGCCACTGCCTGATTGGTCTTGGGTGCACGCCGAGCTGCGTCGCCCCGGCGTGACCTTGGCGCTGCTCTGGCAGGAGTATCGCCTCAGCCAGCCGAAAGGCTTTCAGTACAGCTGGTTCTGCGAGCACTACCGGGCCTGGCAGGGCAGGCTGGACGTGGTGATGCGTCAGGAGCATCGCGTCGGCGAGAAGTTGTTCGTCGACTACGCCGGGCAGACGGTGCCGGTGATCGACCGCCACAGCGGCGAGATCCGCCAGGCGCAGGTGTTCGTCGCGGTGCTCGGCGCATCCAGCTACACCTTCGCCGAAGCCACCTGGTCGCAGCAGTTACCTGACTGGCTGGGCTCCCATGCCCGCTGCTTCGCCTTCCTCGGCGGCGTGCCGGAGATCGTGGTGCCGGACAACCTGCGAAGCGCGGTGAGTAAGAGCCATCGCTACGAGCCGGACATCAACCCCAGCTACCGCGATCTGGCCGAGCACTATGGCGTGGCGGTGGTGCCGGCGCGGGCACGCAAACCGCGCGACAAGGCCAAGGCCGAAGTCGGCGTGCAGGTGGTCGAGCGCTGGATCCTCGCCGCGCTGAGGAACCGCCAGTTCTTCTCCCTGGATGAACTCAACAGCGCTATCGCCGGGTTGCTGGAGCGGCTCAACCGACGACCGTTTCGCAAGCTGCCGGGCTCCCGGCACTCGGCCTTCGAAGCCCTGGATCGTCCAGCGCTGCGCCCACTGCCGGAGCAGCCCTACGTCCATGCCGAGTGGAAGAAGGCGCGGGTGCACATCGACTACCACGTCGAGGTCGATGGGCACTACTACTCGGTGCCGTACCAACTGGTGAAGAAACAACTGGAAGTACGCCTGACAGCGCGCACGGTGGAGTGCTTCCACGCCAATCAGCGGGTGGCCAGCCACCTGCGCTCAGCGCACAAGGGCCGGCACAGCACACAGGCCGAGCACATGCCCAAGAGCCATCGCGAGCACGCCGAGTGGACGCCGCAACGGCTGATCCGCTGGGCCGAGCAGACCGGACCGAACACCGCCGGCGTGATCGGCCACATCCTCGAACGGCGCATCCACCCGACTCACGGCTACCGGGCCTGCCTGGGCATCCTGCGCCTGGGCAAGACCCATGGCGAAGTGCGTCTGGAGCTGGCCTGCCGTCGCGCCCTCAGCCTCGGTGCGTGCAGCTACAAGAGCCTCGAATCGATCCTGCGCCAGGGTTTGGAAAGCCTGCCGTTGGCTCAAGCCAACCTGCCCCTGCTGCCGGACGACCACGCCAACCTGCGCGGCCCCGGCTACTACCACTGAACCCAAGGAAACTCACCATGCTGCCCCATCCGACCCTGGACAAGCTGCAAACCCTGCGCCTGCACGGCATGCTCAAGGCGCTGAACGAACAACTGAAAACCCCGGACATCGACAGCCTGAGCTTCGAGGAACGCCTCGGCCTGCTGGTCGACCGCGAGCTGACTGAACGCGACGACAAGCGCCTGAGCAGCCGCCTGCGCCAGGCCCGGCTCAAGCACAACGCCTGCCTCGAAGACATCGACTACCGCAGCCCGCGCGGGCTGGATAAGGCGCTGATCCTGCAACTGAGCGGCGGCCAGTGGCTACGCGACGGCCTCAACCTGATTATCGGCGGCCCCACCGGCGTGGGCAAAACCTGGCTGGCCTGCGCCCTGGCCCACCAGGCCTGCCGAGAGGGCTACAGCGTGCGTTACCTGCGCTTGCCGCGCCTACTGGAGGAGTTGGGCCTGGCTCACGGCGACGGGCGCTTCGCCAAGCTGATGAGCAGCTACGCCAAGACCGACCTGCTGATCCTCGATGACTGGGGTCTGGCCCCGTTCACCGCCGAACAGCGTCGCGACATGCTGGAGCTACTGGATGATCGCTACGGCCAGCGCTCGACCCTGGTCACCAGCCAGATGCCGGTGGACAACTGGCACGAACTGATCGGCGATCCGACCCTGGCCGATGCCATCCTCGACCGCCTGGTGCACAACGCTTATCGGATCAATCTGAAGGGGGAATCGATGCGCAAACAGACGAAGAAATTGACGACACCGAGCGCCTCAGACTAACAATGCAACCCCTGCGTCGCTGCGCTCCGACTGCCCGGCCGGATGGCCGTGGAACAGGTGGCCAGATGGCCGTGGAATGCCTGGCCAGATGAGAGTGGACTGGGTGGCCGGATGGCGTGGAATCCGCAGCTCACCGGGGCCACATGGCACAGCTCCGGCCCGCTCTACACCTTCAGGGGCTGGCATCATCCTTGGTAGCTTCCGCTTTCCGCTGAGAGTTCTAGCCGGGCTGATGAATGAGCTTTCGTATGGCTGGGTCTCGTGTGTCCATTCCTCAACCTTTAGCGGGCGTCTGCTGGGCGCCACAGCAGAATCTAAGCTGCGTTTTGAGACTTTGACTAGACCAAACACATGAACGGATCAGATGGGCTAGTGAGTCACTTGCTGTAGGTTCACAAAATAGGTGATAGGCCAGACCCCGTGAAATTGGAATCTTCGCCATTTTTTTTGTGAAATGAAGGGGTGCTTTTCACAGAAAAGCCGAGAAATCCCTACTCACCAATCACAAAAGTTGATTGGCCTGGAAAGGGCCGTTTACGACCGACGCGTGACTTTTCGGTAAGGGATGAGGAGTAGTCGCAGCGATCCTTTAGCTCCTAGTCTGGCGACCTTGGGTTCAGAATCCGACTGGCAATGCCCGCCGTCACTACTTCAGAGGAACCAGCTTCCTCTGCTGCCAAAATTGCGGGGGGCTCATGCTGGTACCCAGGCCCGACAAATGCGCAGTTGCAGCCCTCAATTGCAAGGCTATCCAAAGCGGCACGCGTGTCAATCAAGATCTGATGCATGACGATGGCCGGCCTCACGGAGGTGAAACCGGAGATTCAGATTGACTAAACCGACCCCGTAGACACCAACCTCCACGAAGGCCGCTATCGACCCAAAGCTGTCCTTCAAGAAAGGCAGCTAACGGCGAGAAGCGGTCATTTTGTATCTACAGGTTTCGGGGCGATTCACTCGTCTGATGCTCAGGAGCACCAGGATGTAGCTTGTATTTACCGCGCTTAGTTAGGTCGTCCAGATACTTGCGTCGACGCAATGCCTCATCTCCATGTTTTTTGGGGAAGCATGAAATATCTGGAGGGACGTTCCGCACATACGGAACCCTCCCAAGGTATGGCTGATCAGCGGAGATCTCGATCTCGCGCTTCTCGTAGGCCTCATAGAACTCCTTCTCGGATAGCTTCGTGGGCTCACCAAGCTCATCGAAAAAGAGCAGCTTCCGGTCAATAAGCCTCTTCTCAAGCACCATCAGTACGCCACGAACGATGACGACCAATTTCACCCTAAGGGAAAAGGTTTGCATGACGGTGCCCCCCTTGCAGGAAGACCGGGGAGTCAGTGTCAATTGACCTATCAAGGTCAATGCCCACCACCCCAAGGCCTAACAAGCGCCAGGCTTTCCCCTCACCAACCACGTAGAGCAGATCTGCAACGGTCATAGGCGGCCATTCGTTGAAGGTCGCCATTACCTCCTCCAACGCCTGATGCGAAAGCTCTGGACCGCGCCGGTGATACATCAGCCTTCTAAGATTGGTAGCCAGGGGTTCAGCTTCAATTAACTTTTCAGTGATCACCGAAAAGTTACGGGCAGTGGCGTTGAAGTAGCGCTCAGCGGCATCCAGTCGCTGCCTGACGCTGGCAATCTTCAGTCGGTCGTGAGGCTTCACTTCAAACCACCACTCGCGCCCATCCGCGAGGAAAACCTGTACGTCTGGGTAATATTTGAAGTAGCCCTGGAGCGATGGAACACGTTCCTCACTGGGCTGCGGGACGTAGCCGATGACCGCAGGAGACAGCTCAAGAAGCCGAAAAAGAGCGCCTTCGAGCTGGGACTCCCAGGGCACAGGCTTTTTATTTTTGAGCGATGGGAAGTAGCCGCGGTAATGGTTGGACCGCCGCGTGACCACCTTTCGTACTGTCATGAAACACCTCCGAAAATCTCGAAACGAGCGCCGACGCTGCGCCAAAAAATCAAGGCGCAGGGCGGGCGAAGTGAGGCCTTTCGACAGGCAACACTGTGCCGTCGAGTAACCTCGCTAAGGTCGAAAAAATGGGAGAGGATTGACAGTCGCTTCGAAAAAGCAGACATTGCGGGTTCTGAGGACGCAAGTCTGCTTCGCTAAGCGCGGTCAGTCCTCTCGGGATTGATCGCGTTTTTCTACATTTTCAGGTCTCCTTTTCTCTCATTGGTCATGACTCTCATGACTGATCAGAATCTAAAGCAATCGGCTTGCTCTCTTTATTTCTAAACGGCCACTTCGTGATCGCTGGAGCAATTTGGATCAGGTCTGAAGCTCTCGCTTCAAACAGCTGATTTGGCTGAAAATCTTCAGTGCAAAGCGGAAAAGTTGGTCATAGATCTTATTCCAACATCCCTTCGAAATCTACAAAAAATCCAAAATGGCAACTTCCACCAAATTCCATTTCCATACTAAATTGTTCAAATTAATACTTAACACGTACGCTTAATTAACTATTAAGGTGTTCAAATATTAGTTTTAAAGTCCTCTCAATCTCTCTGCTGCTCAGATCCGCCCGCCGACCCTCTCAGCACTTCCAGCGCCCCATCAAATCACTTCCTCAAATCCCCCCATCTGCATCATTTTCCAATGAGCGGAGTAGGGCGCCCCGGCAGGAATTCCAGGCAAAAAAAAGCCCGCGAAGGCGGGCTTGATGGTGACCGACAGGGGCCATGGTTGAAGCCCGGCCGGTCATCTATTTGTGAAAGCGTGCAGCTTTTCTGTGAACCTACACTTGCAGATCGTCACCGCGATCCGCCCCTCCACACACGGATCTGGCAATCTCTGATGAGTTTTACTTGAATCTGTTAGCATATAGGTACGTGTAAAGAATCAGTTATGCCGTTATGATTCATTTTCAGGCGGCGGCCCTCGGTATCCCGGGGCAGCATGTAGCGATCCTCAGCGGATCCAGGGGAGGGGGCATGGCCAAACAAGATGAGATGACGAATCGATCCATCGCGATCCTGATCAACCTGTCGGCCGGCTTGGACGAAGCCGGGATTGAGTGCGGTGATGAGCGTGTACCGATCACAGCAAACTTGCGCCTGGCCGCAGCTGCGGGAGCCGCAGCGTTGTCGCAGCGTGCCAAGCGGTCGACGCCATTCTCGAACCAGACGAATAGTCCACATGTGAAGTTGGTCAAGACCGCTGCTAACTGGCTCGACCAGCTGAAGGTGGTCAAAGGGTTTCATGGCGATGTCTCGGCTGCAGAGTTTCTCGGTGTCAGCCAGACCCAGTTCTCCCGATGGCGCACCGGCAAGGATCTCTTGGACAACTATCACGCCTGGCAGATCGCTGCAGCGCTGAACGTGAACCCCATGGTGGTGATAGGCAGCGTTGGCTTCCACCACTCACGTGACACTGATCGCACCAGGTGGTTGGCCATGCTGTCGACGGTACTTGATTCAGAGCTTCCTGCTGCTCCAGTGCAGATGGCACAGGCGCCAGCACGGGAAGTCGAGCCTGTGCAGCAGCCGGCAAAAGCAAGCCGCACTGTCAGCGGGAGCACCGAGTCGACGGCCCAGGGCAGCAAGTGGACCGATGACGAAGACCAGCGGCTCGTTGCGGGATACCGGAATGGCGAAGCGATCGACGCGCTTGCCACCGCACACAAGCGCACCCCGAAGGCCATCTTGCTGCGGCTCAGCAAGATGCACCGGTTGATACCGGCCGAGCAGCTCGCGAGCTTGTGTGAGCTCTACGACGTGAACTTGAGCAACTCTGGGAACGGGCGTAAGACCGAACAGAATAAGAGCTCCCCGCGGCCAAGAAGGGGGAAGGCCAAGGCGCATGCTCCCACTGTCTTCCTTTGAACGATCGGGCGGCTGAAGGATAAGCTGCTGGTGCTAGGAGTACAAATGTACTCTAGTCGTGCACGTGGCAGTTTAGCGGGCCCTTCTGCTACTGACTTGACCAAATGTGCCATACAAACCACCAGAAACTAACGATGGCACATTTCGAAAGGCGCCAGCCCAGCGTTTCCGTGGGAGGGATACGGGGCTGGCAACTGACACTAGCGATGGCACATTTCGGCGTCATCGGGACAACGGCTTACAGAGGTGGACTATGAGCATGACCCCACTCGCAGAAGCGCCTACCCGGCGAACACTGCTGCAGCGGCTATTCGGGGCCGGCCTGGGGCAGAACTTGATCTCGGTCTGGGTGACCGAGGTCGGTAACTACGCCTTTGGCCAGGTGGTAACCGAGACGAAGGTGAAGCTCGGGCGGTACACGCTGCTGCAGTGGAAAACGTACAGAACGCCTGAGCTCGATCGGGAGGAATAGGGAACTGCAGAGGCCCAACGGGCAAGGATCGGAGCTCGCGATAGGTGCCGACCCCCTTCTTGTTCTGTGTGCACTGTGGCGCCAGGTTTCGTTATCGGCTGGTGTTGCCCATTTCGAGTTGACCAGTGAATGCGATGGGGCTGTCGACATCGCACCGATAGAAGGCTGTTTTTGGCAGATATTTGCCAATGGAGATTATGGCATGCGGACACCCAACGAACAGGCTGCACCCAAACTGATGGCCAGCTCAATAGAGCTGATCAGCGATCGAGATGAGAAGTTCTCTGCTGTCGTAACCATCATGGGCAGTTACGGCAACGAGTCTTTCCGGAAGGTCTTCAAGGCACAGTATCCAGAGGACTGGGCAACGATCGAGCGAAGCTACGACTTGCCCGGTCTCAATTATGGGAAGGTAGGCCGGTGTGTCGATGGTAAATGGACCTTGATTGCGATCGAGCCTTCACCAGCGGCTCTGCTGGACGCGCAATATTACGACTATCTTCGGAACCCGCCCTTTTAGCCAGCGTTTCCTTGCACCGCGCAAAGCTCACGAACGCTACACCCAATCCGGCCATTCTTGGCCGGATTTTTTTGGCCTCCAGGGTAGAGCGTAACCCACGGAAGTCGTTTTGGACAAAGATAAAAATTGCCATATAGTTTAATAAATATTGATAAAGGTTGACCTATAGTTTAATTTTTAGTCCGGTCCGTAGGTAAACCAGGGGAGCCAGTCCACCTGGCGGGCGCCACTCAACTCTCGTAGGACACTGCATGCTGATAAAAAAAATCCTCACCCATTTCCACTTCTGCTGCGGCTTGGGGGGGGGCGCCAAGGGCTTCAACCGGGCAAAGCCCATCGTCGGTAACGTGCAAGCTGAATGGGAGTGCTTGGGAGGCGTTGACGTTGACCCGGCCGGCCTCGCCGATTTCAAGCGATTGTCCGGTGTTGAAGGCACGCTGTTGGATCTCTTCACACGTGATCAGTACATCCGCTTCCACGGAAAGGAGCCGCCAGCCGGATGGCGGGAGGCACTCCCAGAGGACATCCGCCGTGCGGCCCAGAACCGCCGGCCCGACACCGTTTTCATCAGCTCCCCATGCAAGGGCGCCAGCGGGTTGTTGTCGGAGAAGATGAGCCTGACCCCGAAGTACCAGGCCTTGAACGAGCTGACTCTGCGCTGTATCTGGCTGATGGCGGAGGCGTGGCGGGATGACCCTGTACCAATGCTGGTATTCGAGAATGTCCCACGCCTGGCCAATCGTGGCCGCCATCTGCTGGACCAGATCGGCGCTCTGCTAAGCCACTATGGATATGCCGTCGCCGAAACCACCCATGACTGTGGGGTCATCGGCGGATTGGCTCAAAGCCGCAAGCGATTCCTGCTGGTGGCTCGCCACGTCGAGAAGGTGCCGTCGTTCCTGTATGAGCCAGAGAAGAAGAGCCTTCGTGCTGTAGGTGACATCCTCGGTCGCATGCCTCTGGCCGGCGATATCGAGCAGGCTGGCCCTATGCACCGGGTGCCGGCTCTGCAATGGAAAACATGGGTCCGCCTGGCCTTGGTCGAAGCCGGAAAAGACTGGCGCAGCCTGAATGATCTCGCGATCCAGGATGGTTACCTGCGCGACTTGATCATTGTTCCAGGGTACCGATCGGGATACATGGGGGTGCATGGATGGAATGACAGCATGGGCACGGTGGCTGGCCGATCGAACCCAACAAACGGAGCGTTCTCGGTTGCAGATCCGCGAGCCAAAGCTGGCGCCCTGCAGTACCAGCAGTATGGTGTTCGCCGATGGCAGGACACCAGCGGTGCCGTCATTGGAGTTAAAAGCCCAGGACAAGGCACATTCAGCGTCGCCGATCCCCGACCGGCCATGAAACGCACAAAGGGCGACGCTTACCTGACTGGCGGGCATTACGGCGTGGTGCCGTGGCAGGGCTCAGCGGGAGCCGTCTCTGCAAGCGCCAAGCATGACAACGGCCGTTGGAGCGTAGCCGATCCCCGGCTCCCAGAGGCCAACGACAGGCTCACTTGCATTATCGAGTCGCTCGACGGGACCTGGCACCGCCCCTTCACGACTCTGGAACTGGCAGCGCTGCAAAGCCTTGTCGAGCCCGAGGAGCAGTTGGAGTTGGACGGTTTGAGCGATCAGGCCTGGCGCGAGCGGATTGGCAACGCCGTTCCGCCGGCGGCGGCGGAGGCGATCGGGCATGTCATGGGCACGACATTGCTGCTGGCAGCCCAAGGGGAAACCTTCATGCTCAGCAGCATGCCCATCTGGGTACGGCCCGTCGCGGTAGGCCTGAGCGTGTCGCAGCTGGCGACAGAATGAGGCTGATCGACCTAGGCCTACGGCTTGGGCGCCAGATCAGCCGGTGCCCCATGCTGAAGACCCTTTAGAGACCGCCGATACAGAGCTGCCGCTGATCGGCGAAACCGATGCCGGGTGCGCCTGGCATCATCACCACGACGTGACGATCACGTCATCACGATGAGAAGCATACGAATGGATGACAGAAACAACGGCCTCTTGATTGAAAGCCTGGTGCAGCGCTCCTACGACCGCATGTTCGGCCCCGGTAAGGTGGAGGCTCGCCACCACCCGCTCACCAGCTGGGCCCAGGCAACCGTCTCTGGCAGTGAAAGCAACTTCCAGGACACCCACCGCGATCTGCTGCGGACCTTCGAAGCTGTGCAGAGCACGCTCTACAAGGAGGGTGGCAACGACGAGCTGCTTACCGACCTGTCCGCAGTCGAGGACCGCCTGACGGGCGCTACGACCGTCGATGAGCTGGGTACCGCGATCATCGAGTCAAGGCCTGTGCTTGACCGTGTGTTTGGCCGGTAAGGCAGCCGTTTGAGGCCCTGGACTGCGTTCAGGGCTTTTCACTGTGAAATATTGAGCTTTTCTCACGGACTGATGTGAAACCGGCGATTTGAGCAAGGCTTCGCATGGAAGAGAAAAGGTTGCCATATAGTTTAATCTGTATTGCTATTTGTTGCCCTATAGTTTAACTTTTTGGCTCAGTCACTCATCAGGGCACGCCATGAGCCGCTTCAAATTTCTCGGGATCAACGACGACAAATCGCACTGCGAATGTTGCGGCAAGCAAGGCCTCAAGCGTGTGGTTTGGATCGAGGACTGCGAAACCAACGAGATACGTCACTTCGGCACAACCTGCGCCATGGCGCCAGCGAAGGGCTTCACGCTCGACCTGGAGATTAAGGCGGAGATACGCCGGCTAGATCAGGTGCAGAAGTCTCGCGTTGCCCGGGCTTACCAAACGTACCGGCAGAAGGGTGGGCGTTGCGTGGCCAATCCGGACAAGCCCGGTTACTTCATGTACGCGGACCCACAACTTTGGAACGACTGCCTGGCGGCGGCGTAGGAGGACGAATCATGACCAACACTGAGCGCCTGATTGAAGAGTTCAAGCACTGCAAGGCACATGGGGTCACTCTGCGCTTTGCAACTGGCCGCTACACCGGCAACGGCCCTTCGGTTGTCGAGGCGCTGCGCCGCCGCGGTTATACCGTGAACCGGCTACGCAGCTCGTACTACGAAGTGCCACGCGGCCCAGCCTAATCACATCGGCCCGGTTCGCCGGTCCGGTACCCGCGATAAGACAGCTTCACCACTGACCCGCTGGCGCAGTTGCTGCCAGATGTCGAACGCCTGCAGGAGGCACAGCATGAGCATCACTAAGATTACCGAATGCCGCGAGTGCGGAAGCAAGGCCCTGAGCTGGCAGACACACAACCAGAACATCAGTGATGCGCAGCACGGGCGACTGCGCACCAGCGACATTCGCTGCCAGCTGGTTCTGGGCTGTGATAATTGCTCGGAAACCTTGGCTGTTATGAGCGCCGACCACGTAGCGGCATGGCTCACCGAGCAAGGGGCGTCGCAGTCCGCTCAGAGCCAGCCTGGTGATGACACTCAAACGGCGGCCTGTGCTGGCGATGTTGAAGAGGCGCTGCTGTGGCTTGACGACTTTGTGGCGCGGTGCAATGGCGATGACCGCGGGTCCTGCTCCGCCGTCGAGACTCTGCGTACTGCCCTGTCTGGCAACTCTCAGGCCCAGAAGGTCAGTGCCGTCGCCCTGCGTGAGGCGATGGAAAACCTCGCTGTGAAGGCCTCTGTTGCTGACATTCCCCCGGTAATCCTGCCAGCGTCTGTACGCCAGGTGCCATTGGTAATACTGGGCGGCGTTTGTGTGCGGGTGTCCTACGCGGGTCTCAAGTGGTACCACGACCAGCTGATCGATGATCGCTGGGTGCCGCTGGCGGTGGACGAGTTCGATGCGCTTCTGGTCGAGGCGCTCGCGAAGGCATGAGCTGCACTTGCCCGCCTCAGTACGGCCCGCGCCGGCCTTGTCCGGTACATCCACCCAGGGCCTGACCGGCTCACACCACGATCGAGGACATCCTCATGGCTGTCGCCAAGCGCAAGCCTCGCAACAAACCGACTCAGCTGCAGGTCGGTATTCTCCTCGCCGCCGCGGACCTGTCGCGCTACATCTATGACAGAGGTGATGCAGCTGATCTGCTGCGCCGGCAGGGCCTAGCCGACGCAAACTGCTCGGCCCTAGACGAAATGGACAAGGAGCAGCTGCGAATCTTGCGCGATGACTATGGACTTAGCAGCCTACGGGGGCTGGATTGATCATCCACCTTGTTCTGTAGCAGGCCAGGTCCGCATCACGAACGATCAAACTGCGGTGCACATCTAGATCTCCCTGAACCACGCATCCCCAGCCAGCGAGCTGGGTCGATGCCGTGTAAGCGCCGCGGGGTTCGTGTGCGCAGCAGGGGGAATCAAGATCATGCCATTGACCTGGAGCGTTGCCTTTCATTCTGGAATGTCCAGTTCTCAGGACCTGCGAGCTGCGGTTGATGAGGGCGTCCCCGTAGGGGTAGTTGCAACGTTGCTGGATAGCCTGAAAATCTTTGGCACGCTTCCCCGGCACCTGAATGCAGGAGGTTCCGTGTTCATCGACTCCGGAGCCTTTTCAGCCTTCCAGAAGGGCGAGCTCGTGGGCTGGGAGAAAGTGTTTTTCACGTACGAATGCGTGCTGGCGCGGACAGACTTCCCAGGGGCTCTTAGCATCGTGGCGCCGGACATCATCGGTGACCAATCGGCAACCCTCGACTTGTGGGCTGTGCATGCAGAGCGAGTGCGCACGTGGATCATGGCCGGCGCTCGTGTGATTATTCCATTGCAGTGTGGGGAGCTCTCAGCGGGTGTGATGCTGGCGCATGCCAAGCGTATCTTTCAAACAGATCAGTTCTGCGCGGGGATCCCATCCAATCTAGCGGCCATGAGTGCTGAGGATTGTGCAACGCTGCACCATCACGACTTTCACCTGCTGGGGCGAGTGGTGATCAACGCCGAATTAGGCGATAAACTGCGCGCCCTGTTGGCCAACAATCCCGATGCCATTTACACGGCAGATGCCAACTGGCTGCGATCCCGCATCAGGCAAATCAGCCTGGCTGCAAAGGACTTGCGGCAAGCGCCACCGGACAACCCGTTTGAGTCCTCGCGAACACGTGCAGTACGGGCGGTCCTGCGCCAAGATGCATATCACCAGAAGCAGGGCGGGCCTTCGGGCGCCCGTCACTCGGAAATGATTTATGGCACATAACACTGGAACTGCTCAGTGCTCGTACTGTGGGGCTGAGTATCGACTGGTCTCCGATTTCAAGCGCGACATGCAGAGGCTCTGCAAGGCCTGGCTCAGCCGCCACGAGCGTGCGTGTGCATGCAGAACGCCGGATCAGCGCCGGTCCTGGGCACAGAAGTATGTGGGAAAGGATTTCGCTGAGAGCAGCTTGACGGTCGACCTGGAGCATCCCGGGTTCAAAGACATCCAGCCCAGCCATGCAGGTAATGGGGCGCTCCAGCTGCCCTGAGGCCATCCGCCGGCCTGCACCGACAGGTACTCGGCTAGCGCAGGCCGGGCAAATTCGTTCTCCCTTCCATTGAAGGTGCGAGTTGGCAACCGGTCTGGCACAGTGCTGATGGGCGAAAGCTCATTCTGCCACTGGTGAAAGCAGCGCTCGAATCAGTTATCACCGCCATTGTTCCAGTGAATCCATGAGCCATCTCCAAAGGAGCTGTGAAGTGAAGCCCGTCGATCTTATGAGCAAGGCTTGGGTAGACACCTACGAAGAGATTGCTGCTAAAGCCCAGCAAGTCAGGGCCGTGCTGGTGCAGCGCAACATCAGGCTTCGGTCCGGGAGCGCGCTTTGTCAGTTGCTCAGTCAGGCCGACAAGCTGAGCCGGGCATGGGCTGACCAGGTGAAGCCGGATGACCGGGTGGTGTGGGAAGCGGCGTACGTGAATCGTCTCGCTGATGCAGTCACCAATTTGCCAGATGAACCAGGGATTCAAGAGGCGCTCAAGCGCATGGCCGGCGGAGTAATGCAGCCTCACGATCGGAGCAACTCTCACCAAGGGAAAGACGCTCTGTGGGAGCTGGTGCTGCTTTCCGACTTGAAGAACCGTGGGCTTACGGCCAAAGCTGCAGAGCCAGATATCCTGGTTGACTTCGGCATGGGCGATTACCCGATCGCATGCAAGAAGATCTGGTCAACGCTCGGGGTTGAGAAGCGTGTCAGCCATGCTGCTAGGCAGCTGGCACCGTTCAACAATGGCGGAATCATTGCCCTCAATTTGGACGATTTGGTCCCTGTCGGGAAAGTCGTGAGTGGTCCTAACAAAGCTGATGCGAGAGGCGTACTGAGCGCGTTCAATTCAGAGTTTATTGAGAGTCACAGAAACGTGCTGCAGAACGCTGTCATGGACGGCAAATGCGATGGATTTCTCATCTCGACGACTGCCTTTGCCGTGCTATGGGAAGAGGAGACTTCGGCCTATCTAGCGTCAGAAGGCACGCTGTGGCACCTGGGTGATTCGTCGCAGGAAGCCTGCGAGCGATTCCGTGCTTTTCGTAACTCGCAAGGCATTTAACCAGGGGCTTGAAGCAAAGGGCAGGGGAGGCACGCCTGTAGAGCCACGAAAATGGTGACTCTGCAGGCTCAGCAAAAGCTGCCTCAAGGTCATTCTTTGGCGATAGCCCCCATCAGTTTTCAAAGATCAGATGAGAAAGGCCTATCTGATCCACCCAATAGTTGGCTCGGCAGGACTCACATTCTCACGTCAATCCAAGTGACATCATCACTCACGACAGCAATGTCCCCAGCTGGCTCATTGATCGCAGCAGCTTGCTGCGATTCAGTGAGCTCGGCCCAGAACCCATCTGTGGCGAAGACAAAACGAGTTCCCGCCGGTGCCGGCTGGCGTAAAAAATCAGGACTCGGAGCGCGTGTTGCTCTGAGGCTGCGGGTAACCAGATTGCGTGCAGGATCCAACGCCAATTCGCGGTGCGATCTGTCGCGCTTCCAGTTTGCTTGGCAGTGTGGAGGAGTAAACCATTCGATATTGCCGTCGTTTCCAGCCATCCCACAGGCGCAATCACCCTCATAAGCAACGGTGAGTAGGCCCTGGGATGCGACACCGATCAGATAGCTGGTGGTGCCAGTCTGGTTTGTGAATAGCTGACGGTGCATATCCACCAAGATACCGTTGAGCAATTGTTGAACTTGTTCTGGGCTGGAGTCATCTGCGCCCTGAGCTACATTGCTCAGATAGGCTCTAATCACGCCTTGTGCCAAGCCTTGCGCAAGCTGACCGCTGCCTGGTTTCGAGGTGCCATCCATAATGACAAAAAGGCCTCGTGCCCCATGGATCTCGGCGGCTGCAAAGTCGTGGTTCGCTGCTCGGTCATGCCCTTTTACGGACCTAGTTTGATATCTCATGCGAGCGCGCTCAGGTCTTTCATGCGTTGATGAATGAGCTTGGCACGCCCAGGGTTGGCTCGAACAGAGCCTGAGCTCTCAACTGCATAATCGATGCCGTTAAGTTTTGCCAGAGCGCCAATACACTCGGCAACGTATTGCCTGAGCTCTTCGCCGGCTTCACGGACCTCTGCCAATAGCTCTGGGCGTCCGTCTAGGAGGATGATGATATCCTCGACGTCCTTATGGTACGGATCGCCGTTACCCCGACCACTGAAGGCTTCGAGCTTAGTTGCCAAGAAGAATGCTGGCTTGAAGATTCGAATTGCCCGACCGCTAGGTAGCTCAAATGGTACCGCTTGAGCCAGTCCCTCTACATACCAGCGGTTAGCGTAGCCGAGAATAGACGCGTCGCTTGGCATCACATCGACGATGACATCATTGAACCTGAACCGGCAGTTCACATCATCTTCCCCAGTGATCTTGAAGCCTTTCGCTGCAAGACGCACTGTAAGCTTTTCCCAGGCAGAAATGCCTGCTAGCTCGATCACCAGGTCGACATCGTCGGTGAATCGGATGTCGTCCAGCACTGCGCTATCGGTGACCAACATAGCGGTTGTGCATCCACCGACAAAGGCACACTCAGCCAAAAACTCGTCGCCCAAACCATCAGCCACAAACGAGATAAGCTCGTAGTTGTGGTCCGCATTCGATGCCATATTACTTCACCCCCATCCCTGCTTTCAGTATGTTGACAGCCACGCCACACTCCCTTGGGCCGCCAACGCGGATCGCGTCTACAAGCGCGAGGTAATGATAAAGGGTCCTATCTATTTTTACCGCTTCGGGCACCGTCTTGTAGAGGGGCTCGATTGACTGGCCTCGCTCGCTGCCCAGTGGGTCGGGCCAGACAGGTATCAGTCCGCCAGCACTTTTTAGGCTTTTCGAAAGGGCTGGCGCAGCAAAGCCGGTAGGGATGCCACGGACGATTGCACCTGGCTTTACTGGAAAAAAGTACTTCAGAGCGTGCTCGGCAACCTTCAGCAGCTCACGTCGATTCACCTTTGGAAGACCGGTGTCGAAATCGCTGGTAAGAAGGCCGGCATTGCGACAACGCGCCATGGCGTTGGAGACTTCACTTTTACTGAGGCCAAGCGACGCAGAGAGCGCCCGCAAGGAATAGTTTTCGCTCCAGCTCGTTACTGGGGTCGACGGCACCACATCCGACCAGCCCTCCCATCGGTCAGAATCGCCCATCGGTGAATCGAGTTCTTGTGGCCGAAATACCGTGTCTTCGTCATTCGGCAGCAACTGAGACAGCACCTCACCTACCTGGCCGCTAACTGACGCCAACCAACGGGGCTCTGGGTTGAGAATGTTTCTCACATGCTCAGAGGTAGATTCCAATTCCATGCGGCCAAACAGGTTTTCCTCTTGAGCGTGCAGGCTAGTCATTTTGAAAAGCAACAAAATGTCTTGACTCTTCATAACTGGCTTTTCTCCGCGTGTCCACATTCCATGAATCGTGGACAACATTCTCTTGGTACTAATTAAATAGTCAAGAAAATTCTTCGTTGCCAGGCTAGAGGCCGGCATCCGCGGAAGGGTTCAATGCATTCTGGTTGAGAAATTTCCTCCGTCGATCAGAAATGGTCAAAAAATATTGACGTTCCGGAATAAAAGAAATGTCATTCGTCCACATTCCATGAATCGTGGACGTTTGTTTTTTATAAGATTTCGTCTTGTCAACTATACCCTGTCGCTTGGTGCTGCTGTTGGGGTCAGCGACAAAGGGGCCTGGGGCCCATGCGTGAGCCCTGCAGAGGCCGCCTATCGGTGGCGCTAGGTTGAGTGCATGAGCGAAGAATGAGGTGCGCAGGAGCGCATCACCGCCCCCATCCTCCACGCCTCTCCATTGGCGGCCCTTTCCTACTTAGCGGAGGAGGGCGCTTCTGCAGGAGTTCCAGTCAAAAAAGCCCGCGGAAGCGGGCTTGATGGTGACCGCTGGGACCTAGTTTGGAGCCCGGCCGGTCAACTATTTGTGAAGCCAGCTTTTCTGTGAAGCTACAACGCCTGCACTGCCGGCCTGAAATGATCTGTCCCCTCTTTCCTGGTCTGCCCCAGCACTCGACCTGTGGTACCATCTTATTACGCATACGTGTTATGTATCAGTTTGCTTTATGTTGCTAAGGAGGGTGTGTGATCTCTGGTATAGCTCTGGGTTGCGATTACCAAGGTCGGCATTTCGGTGCGTCCTATCCCGACGCGCAGTGTGTTGATGGGTTTCTTTGGGATGAGGACAGTTGCGACGAACCAGGTGGCGCCTTGCGCCATGGCGGTGACATCCCCTGCCCAAAATGTAATTGGGCTGCGCATGCTTCGTACTTCGCCACTGACGAAGCAGGGCTCGCGCCGGCCCTAGGTCAAAACGATCGGCAGGGGGGCACTGCGTCTGATCAGTAGTCACGTTTGTCGCTGGACTGTGAACCACTCCATTCCCTCTGATCCGATGAAGGAAATGACGCTGTGACACTACATCTTGTGTCCTCTTCAGCTGCTTTCAACACAATATCTAGTGGTACTAAGGAAATGAGCGACCATGCCATCTGAGTCCGATATGCTCGAAGTGCACCAGCCAATCAACCCCGACGCGACAAGCGTTGATGTGACCTGTCCGCACTGCCATACCACCGAAGAGTTCCATGCCTCGACCTGGCGACAGCAAGACCCACAGGGGCATTTTTCGTTGGCGCCGATTCGCGCCTACGGCGTGACCTGTGCAGGCTGCCGCACTGATTTCCGTTTCAAGCTGACTGCGGCGGTAAACCCTTGGCCAGCAGGCCGCACGCTCGACGTTGCGTGTCCGGCCTGCCAGCACACGGTCACGACCCAGATTGCTGTGGTCCGGCAGATGGATGGGCCTAGCAGGCCAGACACCTGCGACGCATGCGGTAATGATTTTGAGGTGTACGCCGATGGTCGCGTGATTGTGATCGAATACGAGCGATCCAAAGGCCGGCGCAATTTGCTGCTTGAAGCTATGAAGGCCGGGGGGCAGGTGATTTTTGATCCCCGTGGCGCCGAGACTGCGCCCTTCATCACCGATGTGGAAGTGCTGCTGGGGGCGTACCCGTAGTGATCCATGCGGATGGCACAGAGCAGTTTTTGGATGATTCGGCGGAACCTGTCTATGCCTATTCGCCACGCCTAGCAGCCGATGAGCTGGAAGCGTTCTGCAAGGCAAATATCGCCAAGTACGAGGCATTCAGTGCTGAGCATGGCAATGACAAGCTCATGACCGAGCGCGTTCCTATGACCCCATTCTGGTAGGGATATCGACCGTGACCACCAAGCTCAGTGAGCCGATGAAAACCGTACTGATGAAGCTGGGGACCGGCTGGGGCTGGGATGACTTCGGCGTGCATGGCCCATTGTCCTACGCTGCGCGGGTGCGTACCTGCGAAGCGCTGCGAAAGCGAGGGCTGGTGTCATTCGCGCACGGTGACTACGACCTGACGGCAGCCGGCGAGGCGCTGGCCAAGCAACTTAATGACCGGGCCAAAGCCGCCCAGGTCGCGCACTAGGGAAAATGAGCCATGAACTATTTGGATCGAGCGACCGACGAAGCGGGGTATCCGGTAATGGGGTTTGAGGCCTTCTACCAGCAAGGCATTTCCTGCTTTGTATGGGGCCTGCCAAAGCCATTGGTGCGTAAGGCTTTCCAGCGCGTCTGTGCCGATCAGAAAGCACAAGGCCGCGTGGTGGCGATGTGGCAGGTGCGTGCGTTCGTATACGGCCTTTCAGGGCGCTTTGAAGGCGGGCAACGTGAACGCAAAGCGCCAGCAGGGTATCAGTGGCCAACGCCGCCTGATGCGTCTTGGGAGCTGATCGTGTGCATCTATCCAGGCGGCTCATTCGACCTCGATCTGTTGCACCCGGTCAGTTGCCGCTTCTGGTCAGAGGACAACGGATTCTTCGACGTACCAACCGAAGCCCGTTCGCTGATGAATCGCGAGTGGTTTGAGTCGATGGGCTTCGATGTGATGACCATGCAACCAGCGATGCTAGTGCAGATTGCCGACTCAAAAACGCCTCACCTGAAACCGGTGTGAGATTCAAGGAAGGTCACGATGAGAACCGTTGAGAAGATGGTACGCATGCCGGTCTGCATCGGCCAGGAACCACTGGTGGGAAACTACTACACCGTCGAGTGCAAGCTTTGCGGTTGGGTCGGTAGTTCGGAAGTGCTGACCGACGACTGCCAATGCACCCAGGATGAGGGCGACCGGCTCTGCTTGGGTGATACCGACGAAATCGGCACAGACCGCTTGCTCGAAATCGTCCAGGCCATGGACCGGCGCCATGGTGAGTCGCAAAAGGCTTACCAACAGCTTATCGAGCACACCAACGAAACCGAGCAGCACCTGGACAAGGCCGCCGAGCTGCTTAAGGAAATAGTCCAGAGTGGCCAAGCCTACCGCGAGTGCACCGACAAGGGGAGCGCGACCGGCCGGCGGGTCGCGGCCGTGCTTGGCTACGTCGCCCAGTTCCAACCAGATCCGCACCCGGTCGAGCCGGATTAAATGCCCGTGACCGAGCCCCAATGGCGCGAGTTTCGCCCCAGTAGTTGGACTCGCAGTGACTTGGCCGGTGTCGCGCAACCGCACGGCGCAGACGACCAGCCCGAGGCGGCTTATTGGCTGGCTTGGGCGCCGTACATAACAGGTGATCGAAGTGACCCAGGCCATCCCGATCAGGTGATGCGCCGGCGCTTCAAAACCAAGGAAGCGGCCATGGCTCACGTCGACAAGACCTGGCCCAAGGGCCGCTGGCAACTGAACTGTTAGCGGAATCGCATGGCCGCTGGCTTAGCACTGCTGACTTTTGACACCCATTCTCAAACTGGAAAAAGTATGTCACCACTTCGAAATCTTGCCGTGTACGGTTGTATCGCTCTGTCGCTGGCAGGGTGCAATGACAAAAAGATCAACGTGACCATCCCAATGGGCGCTGTCATCTACGCAAAACTCTATCACCTCGGTGATCCTGCGCTTGGCACTGTTCTGCCGACCGAGTACCGCGCAGGTGGGGCTGGCAAGGTGGATTATGATTTTTCTCAGGTCCTGGCCGGCGGCGACTGCGCTCTGGGCATCCCCCTCGAATGGAACAACAGCATGAAGAAGCATGTGGCTGCGACCGCCACACTGTCGTGCGACGGAGTTGAGCAGCGAGAGCTGAAAGGCTATGTGGTCGACAAAGATGGGAAGCAAGGCCTGGACGGCGTTGCGTTGGGCGGTGTGGTCTCGTTCGTGGTGACCGAATCCGTTTCCGTGAAGTAATGAGGATCACGGATTGATCGAACTAGGGGAGGGCAATGGCGCCCGACTTGAACGTCGAGCGCGAATTGTGCGGGGCGATTCGCTTTAAGCGGTCACCTGAAGGCCGAAGGACTCTGCAATACGGCCGACAATGGTCGGGAGGTCACCCTGGATCTTGAGTGCTTTGAAGTCGAGATCCTCGGTAGCCAGGCGGTCTAGGAACAGCTGCATGTCCGCGGTGATGCTTTCGGGCAGCTCGATCACTTCGCCGGTCAGCAGACTGGTCAGGGCCAGGACATCGTTCCGGTGCTTTCTGATGTCCTTACTGTCTGCCCCGCCTTCACCGTTTTCTTTGCGCTGAGACAAGTCGAGCCAGGCTTTAGCCTTGAAGGGGATAAGGCGATCGGCGCCGATATAGGTCAGCTCCTCACCCTGCTGGCGGCCGGACAGTAGGAACTGGTAATAGTCCTCGTTCAGCAAAATGGCGCTTAAGCTCGAAACCGATTCGTCTGTTGGGATGGGGGTCAGCGTCGCGTTCTCTTCGTGCTCCAGGCCTTCCGGCGCCCGCGAGAATAGTTCGATCATGACGGGGTAGGAGGGATCTGTAGGTTTTTGGAACCGATAGAAAATGGGTTCTGGACGCTCGCCGCCTCTCTGCTTGATCTCGTAACCGCCACTTTTTATGAACGCCCAGAACCTTGCAACAAAGTCGGCATTCAGTGCTTCGATTACCAAGACAACGTCCAGGTCCTTAGTGACCCTGAAATCCTCGCCCGCGTCCTCCATTGCGAGAGCTGAGGCAACGCCTCCGATCAGGACGTAGCTATCACGAAAATCATGGAAGTGTTTGCCGAAGACATCCAGGCCTATTACGCTAACCAATTGACTTGCTCCTTGAGTTCATCCAACGCAATCTGAATGCGTTCGTCAGGGTTTTCATCCAAGCTCAGATACAGCGATGCCGCATCTGCTATGTTGTGTCTTTCGGTGAGCGACGGATACGTCCAGATCTCCACCCACTCCTCGATCCCGTCCAACGAATCTATGACTTTGAACGCATCAAGCGCCAGCATGTCGTTGAACACTTTCTTGGTCATTCCCCACACGGCCTGTTTAGGCTCCGCCAGCATCGTGTATTTGGCCAGGGCAGTTTCCCCGGCGAGACACACACCGGGCGCCATGGGGAGAGTGTTGCGGGTTATGCCAACTCTCTTTCTGACGGGGGACCGTAGGTATTGCTTGGCCTTTCGGAACACCTCAGCTGGTGTCCCGTTGAAGGCGTAGGTCTTCCAGTGAAGGTCGCTCTTTGCAGGGGTGATCACCTCAAGGGAGGTCAGCTGTTCCACCGCCTTCGAGAGTGTTACCCGGCTGTAATTGAGACCGCCCAGGAGGGCGTTCGTCGTAAAATAGGCTTCGTCGGTTTTGCCGGCATACAGGCATGAGAGCAGCATGGCTTGGGCTGCCGGGAGGAGGGCGGCCACCTCGCTTTGCTCTCGACGCAGGCGGAAGCTTTCGCGCAGGTCCAGCGCCATTTCTGGTATGAACATCTGAAAGCTGGGCTGGATGAAGTTGACCTGATGCGTGATCAGGCTGCGGCGGTCTTGAACCGACAATGATCTGCAGACGTAGACGACCACCTGTTTGGTGGCCTTGTGCACGAGCTCGATGTGCTTCTGCAGCTTCACGATGCCCGGATAAGCAACCTCATCACGCGAGACCAGCAGCATCATATTGAGCGCCGAGCTTTTCCCCATCGGCATGCTCAATTCGTAGGTCTTGTAGCTATCCCGGATGGTGTAGGGGACCCGGAGTGGCACCGGCGTCAGGTGCGCTGTCACACCTAGAACGGACTCGATGTAGGCCTTAGCTTCGTCTTGTAAATTCGGCATATCCTGGCTCCGTGTTAACCACTTTTTTTCACTGTAAACCACAGAGGTTTACAAGTCAAAAAAGTGGTTTACAAGCCAGTGTTTATGGGGGTTAAAAGGATTCCATTCTGCCTATGCTGCAACTGATGCAGCGCGCATCTCAGTATGCGCTGCGCACTGCACAGTGTGAAGCGCATACTGGGCGTTTCAGCCGCCATGGCTTGGCCTGCTGACTTTTCCTACAGCCGTGACGGAGCCGTCTGATCGACACCAATGACTCAGCAGGGGAAGGTCTGGTTTTTACCGAGCAATGGACAGGAAAATGGCTATACCAACCACCAGCGATCTGAAGCTGCCTCTCAGCTTGCACCTGGATCAGAACACCCTTGACGCGATCGAGCGCTTCAGGGACGCACGTGCGGAACACTTGAAGTATGCGCACGATGAGACGGCTACCAGCGCAGAATTGTTTCTGGCGCTACAGCGAGCTGAGTTCGACCTGGCCACGGCGGTTGACAGGCTTTTGGTCGAACACTCCAGCATGTCGAACTGTCGGGGCTTCTAGGGCTTCGTTCTGACCGGCTCGTAGGGTGGCATGGAGGGCGGGGAGGCCTACCCGCCTCAGCCTGGAGAGCAATATTCCACCGAGATCCACAGCTCATTCACCAAGATGTTTGCCTTGGTAATGTCATGGCCAAAGACTCTGTTTTCCTTGATGGCAGGTCGATTGCTGAACTCCCCGAAACGATCGTTGCTGATGATGTAAGCGTTCGGGGAATATGCCAATTCGATGATCATTTCATCGGCGCTGCGGCCTCTGCCGACGCGGTACGTCTCTACTGACGCTGGGAAGGTGCGTTGAATGTCCTCCCACGAAACCTGAAGCTTTCTCGTGATGCCTGGGTCAAAGACCAGAATGATCTCACTGCCAGGCCAGTTTGAAAGCAGTGCCGGAACGAGTGCACTCAAAGCGTTCAGTCCGATGAACTGTTGATTCTTGCCCCGGCCACGATTGCATAGGTTGCTCCCGTCAATGATCAGCCGCTCGATGACCCGACTATCGCGCTGCCGGAGCGACGCCATTCGCTGCTCCCATTTTGCGAGCTCACGCTCAAGGTCCTCAACATCGCTGGTTTTGTGCCTGACGACCTGGGCAATGTCATCTGTTCCGAAATAGTTACTACAAGCCCCCTTAACTTTCGCGGCCTCCTCTGACCGTGGTGGTGCGTTTCGGTGGTCATCTCGGAAAATGATCGCTTGGGCCAGCTTCTCCTTGGCCACAATCAGACGCTCGCGATATTTGAGGCACTGTGCCTGCGGCACACGAATATGCTCTTCAAACCTGGCAATTTTGGCTGCAAGACTTTCAACGGCTGGCTGCAGTCTTGCGATCTGCGAACTGTAGGTGGCGTAGTCGGAATCGGTTTCGAGCCAGTCCAGGGTAGAGTGGAACTGAACATCGTATCGAAGCCTCTGTACCAGATGCTGCTGGGTGGCTATCTCTCCATTTTCGCAAATCAATGCATCCAACCGTGCAGCTTTCTCGGCTAGCTTGGCTTCCTCTGCCTCGGACATTTTTTGGGGGGGAGGAACCCGCCCCGTTACAGCGTCGAATGCTTGCCCGAGCAACGAGCGGTGCGCACGATAGACTGCCTCGTGGACTGTGGCACGATCGATCAGGGTTAATCCACCCAATTCGGAACTCTCCCGTTCGAGCTCCTCTAGTTTCACCTCGGCATTTTTGAGCGCCAACTTGGCCTGAGCTTCATCAAAGCGAGACAAGTGGCCGTAGAGTTCGTACTGCTCCCGCAAGCCCACTTCAGCCGCGGCAAGGGCGGCGACAGCAGCTTCGTACTGCGCACTGTAGGGGTTGTGATCCATTGCGTTTCCAAATGATGGAGTTCTGCGTACAACCGATGCGCACCGTGGCACCTGCCTCTTAACGCAGTTGAGCGGCCACTTTAAGGGGAAGCGGTTGGAGAGTGAAGAGCAATGGGCCGCGACGGTGGGCCTTCGGCGATCTGAGAGACGCAACCGGGGACGCCACGCATAGGCACACCCCGGCATTCCACTGGCGCATTTTCTGCTGGGGCACGTACGCGAGGCGGGTCATTGGGGTGTCGCTTCCACGCCGAGATCCGTGCCCGCCACTCACATGCTAGTTTATGTAGCTATTAGAGTCAGTTCTTAAGGCCATCCATCGAGGCGTGCAGCATTTTTTCAACCATATCTAAAATTAGGGTGCAGATACCTTTTATGTTGAACTCAGGCAGTCTCTCAACCCAATAAGACAGCGCTGCGAATCCCGCGTGACCAATGTCAAGGTCATCCTCTTTACAGAAAAGCGCGCTCTTCAGCATTGGCCCATCAGCCATGCTGCCAACCTGGATTACTATCAAAAAAATTCCTGTAGTAGGTGCATTGCCGGCAAAAAACCGGAATTTATGGCTTGAGTGTTCACCTCCTGTTAGCTCGAAAATATACTTGCAGTGCCCATGGCGAGTTATACATCCGAAGGCGGCTGTGCACTCCTCAACTGTCTTTGGATAAATGACAATTGGTAGTGATTTAACTAAGTGCAGGAGGTCTTTGGTCATGATTTTCGATAGGGGTACCCGCCCCTTCATGAATGACCTAAGTGCCCGACTTGAAATGTGCTCAGGCAAATACTCTACGATGGGGTACGCCAAAGCGTTTAGCGTGGCAATTAAGCCCTCAGTTTCGGGAGACCAATAATGTCTGGTTTCGTCAATAAGTTTATATTGGTCAACGTCATTTGGCTCCTCATCTTCGTCCTGGAGGAACAGCCAATGTATCCAGCGATGATCGTCATTTTCCTCGCTATAGCAGTACGCTTTGCCTATGGCCGGCATGGGTACCTGCCAGCTTTCTTTGGTTACCCAGTCGGTATCAAGACGAAAATATTCGTCTGGGCTTAAAGAGATTGATGGTAATGAGGGTGATATCGCCAAGTGTTTTTCAAGTAGATGATCTCTGCTTTTGTCATGAGGGGAGGATTCTACAAGGATGCCTTGGCGCTCAGAAACCATCTTGCCAATAATGTTCAGTAGGGACTCTACTGACGCTGGCTTTCTCAATAGTTCGAAATCCTCCCAGTAAATTATTGATTGCTCGTGCGCCTGAACCTTGCTAGCGCCGAAAGTGGCGTCAGTATCGGTCACAATTTCCTTGAGTTGGCCATCAGGATCAATTAGCTGAAGGATGCCCTTCAGGGGAACGACACTCAGTAGCTCTTCGTCAATGCATAATTGGTCTGGAATGCCTTTGAGGAAAGGGTTTGATGCCCAAGCTTCGTATAGAAAATTAGCTATCGAGATTTTATCATTGTGTTTGAAGAACCTCTGGTGATAGAGGTCAAGGCCCGGAACATTCAGCGTCAGCGCAATTACTGGAATCAATGCAAGGCCTTCTGCTTCTGAAGGGTTTAGGCCTTCACTTACCCAGAACGCTTCACGCTCTTCGCTCACAAAAAGATATTTATGCTGAACTATGGTGAAATGATGAGTGAGCATGTCAGCCTCTGGATGGCACTGAAATATTTTCGGCTTGAGCAGTAAAGTTTCAGCTCATGAATTTCGGTTTATGTTACACCAATAATTGGATTCTGCAACTTCTCTAAGATCCGGTCACTTAGCTATGCCTATCCACTCACGGGCGCGATTTAATAGGCTCTTCGCATTTAAGGGTGTAGCTGATTTCTAAACCCTCCTGACTTCAGCAAGCACCTGGCTATGTAATTGGTTAAATTTCTAAAGCCCAAGGCGGTACCTCGTAAGTGCTCAAGTCGCCCGTTGATAGCTTCTGTTGGACCGTTGCTGGTTCCTGGCCGGTCGAAGTAGGCAAGGATGCTCTCAGCGTATTTTTTCAGCGTTTCCCCCAAGCCTTTCACCTCGATGAGCGCTTTGGGCAAGTCGCTGGCTGTAATGATATTTATGACCTCTTCCATGAGTTTTTTACCACGTTTTCGATCCGGCTCGTTGTAGGCGCTGACCACCCGTTGGTACATGCTCCAGGTGCAATCCACTTCGAGGTGGTGCTCATCTGCAAACAGCTGGAACAGTTGCTTTTTGTTGGCGTCAGACAGGTAGCTGATCCGAGTCAGTAGCGTTCGACGGCTTTTGTAGAGCGGGTCATTTTTACGCCCTCTGCGGCCCAGGATGTCGTGTTGCACACGCCGGCGGCATTCATCCAGCATGTTGCTTGCCCAGCGCACGACATGGAAAGGATCCAGCACGGTTTGGGCTTGAGGCAGGGCTTCTTGCGCTGCAGATTTAAACCCCGTAAAACCGTCCATGGCAATGCTTTCGATCTGGTCACGCCACGATTTGGGGCGACTCTGTAGCCATTGCTTAAAGGCTTGTTTGGAGCGGCCTTCCAGCACATCGAGCAAGCGGGCCGGCCCGTTTTTGTTACGCACGGGCGTAAGGTCAACCACGATGGTGACGTACTTGTCACCACAGCGTGTATGTCGCCAAACATGCTCATCCACGCCCAGCACGGTCACACCGTCAAAACGTGTCGAGTCATTAAAAAGCAGGCGCCGTCCTTCGTTGATAATGGCATTATTAGCGGTGTGCCATGCAACATCAAGCTGGCTCGCAACACGAGATACCGACAGATGATCCAGCACGATGGCAGCTAATGCCCAGCGTATCGCCCCATATGAAAGCTTTGAACGTGGAGGTGCTGCACTGTTTGTATCTTCATGCCAGAAACAGCCGCAAGCACAACGCCAGCGACGGATACGCAGCAGCAATCTGGTTGGTCGTTGTCCGTAAGGTGTGTGAGCAAGATGCCTATCGACAGTACCGCGTGAAACACCAGCAGCCCCGCACTTGGGGCATGGCTCGGGTGCTTTGGTTAAACGACATTCGATGACGGCGCGCTCTGCACAAAGATGTTGTCCAGTGGCAGTCAGGCCGAGGTTATTCAGTTGGCAAAAGCTGGAAAGATCAGGGCTAGAAAAGGTAAGATTGTTCACGTCGGGGGCTTAGTTTTTGTTGGTGTGAGAGCTTACATTTTCTAAGATCCTCGACTCCTTTTCCAGCCGGTCAGATTTTTTCTACACCCTTAAATGCGAAGAGCCATTTAATATTTTAAATTTATAGATTCTACTGGCGTATCTATACTTGATGGGTAGAAGTGTTCCCCTGCGGTGGCGCCTCGCACTTCTCCGAGAGGGGTATGTGAGCCGTTTTGGGCTTGATTGCTGGATGGCGGTGGCTCCCCCAGAGCACAAAGCGGCGTAGGAATCCCCTGAATGGTTGTAATACTAGGAAGTGACGGCACTCGAAAGGATGAGCGATGAATCAGTATAAAATTGTTGAGCGAGAAGTAGCGCGAGCCGAGGCTCTGATTGCTGGTTACCTTGGTTTTTACGCAGGCAGCATTGACCTGGCCTACTTCAACGCAGCCTCACTCAAGCGGGTAACCCCAGAGTTCAAGCGTTGTGTGCAGGTCATCCAGGATCTCGCTGCCATGCCGGTGGTGAGTCAATCTGCGAGACGCAACATGGTGACCGCAGTGGACCGATTGGCCGACCTGGTTCGGGCACCTCAAATGAAGCCTTCAACTCGTACCCGCTGGGCTATTGAGGATTGGATTCGTCGCACCCCGCTGGCCGTGGTGCGCCATCTGGCCGCGATTGTAGGGCCTGTGGCAGCGGGTATCTGGGGAACCATCGATAGTAGTGCAGAAGCGGATGTAGGCGTGGCGATTGCTGCGGCCCTGGTGATGCTGTCTTTCGGCTGCAGCCTGAGCCATCTCCGCGACCCAGATCACTCTATTCAGAAGGGGGTGCTGGCGTTCCTTGGAGCCGGTGCCTTGATCCTCGTGACGAAGGGCGTCCTGCTCACATTCTTTGCTTTCGCAGTCATCTCCGCGGGCTTCTTCATTCGAGATGTCGCAGTGTGGTGCCGCAGATCGAAGTCGGGCGCTGGAGCTGGAAATCGTGGTGGTGATGAGCTGTTTGAGGGCAATGACAGCCTCTATACGCCGGAGGAGCTCTACGACATTGGTGGTGGGCCTGGGCCTGCACTTAGTGAGTACGGCCTTGCCAAGGACGATGATTGAGCCCGTCACCTTCGACACAGGGCGGTTGCGCCGTGAAGTTGAGGTCTAGGGCCTAGGCTAGGCCTGGCAGCTACTTGAGGGGCAATGGCTTCAATGACGCTCGGCCTCGACTTACAGGCTGGGACTAGGCCGAGCAGATGATACGGTTTTACTTACCTTCGCCGTTTGCCCGGGCGAACTGCGCAATGTCCAGTGCCGACCCATCGTAGAGGTCGATCGGCGTGTAACACCACTCGACGAACCATTCCTGGACCTGCCGGCGGGTGAGGGGGCCATACGATCGCTGGATTTTGTTGAGGCTGACGAGCCCGCAGATAGGATTGATGATCCAAAAGCCAATGTGCTTGGCGCTGAGGAAATAGGTTGCGGCGTAGAAAATGGCTGACGCGGTGTTCCCGTACAGCTCACGGATCTGAAGCATCGGGTAAAAGAACACAGCTGACGTGACCAGTGCGCAGATAGCCACAAGGAGCCACTGATTCCACAGCTTTAAGGCCATAAAGCCTGTAACCTACCATTGCTGTCGCTTGTCCAAATCGTCCCATTTCATTCTGTTTGGTGTCCTTATGCAGGGGCCTGAGGGCTGTAGAAATGTAAGGCAATGGGCCTTGATGTTCGTTTTCGATACTAAATGACTTATCTGTACGCGTTATATGTTATTTTCTCGCCATGCAAACCATGTCGGGAGATCAATGGTGACTTCAGCAAAACACACCCGCAGACGTGCGGTTTTTTGGGGGGTAGCTTTGCTGGCCCTGGTCGGCGGGCCGTTGGCTTATAAGGGCCTTGGGTTGAACAATCTGAGGACCAGTTTTTCCTCGGCGACGAGCGAGGAAATTCAGGCGGCGGCCCGTGATTCCAAATGCGCGACTCGGCTCCTGGTGGATGCCAATCGGAGTGCGCAAGACATCCGGGTCAGGGATCTGGATTGGGTCAAGGAGCGCTGTGCATTAGTTGAGCGCCAGGCAGCGGCGTTCGAGGGAACGGCACAATGAGTAGCTCCAAAACCGCGGCCTGCCGGCGGACCTCCAAAATTCAGATTCGGCGCAACTATGTGGTGGGCGCCGTCTGCCTTCTCGCGTTTCTCGCTTCGTCGTTCGCATATCAATTGCCAGGCCTTACCGCTAAGGCCGCTTCCTTTGTGGTTGGGTACTGGGCGGCACTGCCGTTTGTACACCTGGCTACAGGGCATGGGTTCGGCTTCAAGAAGAAACGGGCAGCACCTTGCGGCGGCGCTTGCGTAGATGTCCACGAGCGCTGTGATGCTCAACGCGAGGATGAGGAGGCTTCCCAGGAGCAAGCTGACGGTGCTCCGCATACCGGTCCGGCAATCTCGCGTTCACCGTCCGTCCAGTCCCAGTAATCAGTACAGGTCGAATCGAGATGAAACGAAAATTCAAGAATGGTGATTCTGGCTGGAAGACAAACTGGCTCGGAGTTTGTGAGCGACCTCGGTTTTTCACAATCCACACACTCAAAGCGCTCGCAATGATAGTTGTATTCACGATTCTCAGCTTATTGCGCTCAGCAGCGGTTTTAGTGCTGGTTGCCCTGCTAGTCTCCTTGGTTGGCAAATTATTCACTCCTCTTGAGCTATTGGACGCTCAAAGTCGTGCGGTCCTGGGTGGGCCGCGAGACTATTTTGTACTGACAATTATGGGCCTGATTTGGCATGGACTGGTGTGTGATTCATTCGCTGCATTTCGGAAGTGGCGGCAGCAGCGGAGTCGAAATGAAATTAAAATGAGCTGATTTCTGGGGCTGCTCATAAACCGAAATCATATTTAGGAATATGGTAAATTTCCTATGCTTGTCGAAAAATGGAAAGCTCTTGATCCGACAGTTAGGGATCATCTTATCACCGTACCTATAGTGCTACTGTTGTTGGCCTTGGTTATATGGGCTGTCTACCATTACGCTCCGGAGAAAGTTACGCGGCCTGCTGGAGAGGTGAAGTCTCTTGTGCTGCATGACTCTGCTTTCTCGACCATTACGACCCTGGAAACAACTGATGGCTGGTATCAGCTTGAAGGGGTAGTCTCGGGGGGCTAAGGGCGATAACGTGAGTATTCAAGCTCAGGGCGCATACAGGAAAGCGTGCATTGCATCCCAGGATAGCAAGGCGTGTTACGATATTCGCTGAGTAAAATTTAAATAGTAATGCCCAATCAGTGAAATCAAGAGACCGATAGCTCCATTAAGCAAGACCGAGGAATTTAGGTTACATGAACGTCCAGGAGAAATTGCGCCACTACGAAGCCACGCTCATCGCTGCCCCGCGGCGAATTTTGGCCGGTAAACATGACTGGAAAAATGACATCACAAGTGACGCTGGGGTTTACGTGATCTGGGAGGCCGGTATTGCACGATACGTCGGTGAGACATCGGCACTACGCGCCCGAATGGGCGACCTTACCTCGTTTAAAAACCACTCATTTGCGAAGGGCACTTGTGTGCGCTTCAATATTGACGCCAGCGACAAAGAGGGTCTAGTCAAAGCGTATTCGAGTAACTACGAACTGTCCTTCTGCGCAATTCCATTAGGTCGCAAGGAAGTTGAGGAGTACCTGATCTTGCGCTGGCGCTCTAGTCTATGGAATAAGGTGACATCACGGCTGCTCGATGGGCACCAATACAATTGGGTTGTTCCTGCAGCATCCACCTCCGAGAATGAAGCCGGCGGTACAACTGCCATCCAGGCGCTGCAAAGCAATCAGACGAAAGAGCTCGATACTGAGCTGGCGGAAGAGCTTTAGGGCTTACCCCGTGCTCTGTATTCCGGGGTGTCCGGCCGACCTGATGGTTTCGCAGGAATAATAGAAAATCAGTAAATTATGAGTTGTTTTCTGGCTTTAGGCATTGAATTGACATTCGATACGGCTTTCATGATTATAGGTACGTGTTACGATTTTTCGGTTGTATCACGCCGCTAAGGATGTGAGTTCAGCCGCAGTAGCCCCGAGTCCCTCTCTGGAGATTTTCAATGTTGAACCCAACAACGAATGCCGAACCCGTAGACCAGAACTTCGATGGTGCTGGTCTGAAGGCCGCGTTGCAGGAGTTCGGCGACAAGATCCAGGCCGCTACTGGCCGTTCACTGCTGCCGCTTGAGCTCAAAGCATTCCGCGCCCAGGTCGCTACTTGCATCGCTCATCGGCAGCCACGGGTGGTTCAGTTGGGCCTTTGCGACTTTCAGACCCGCAGTGGGCGGGCTGAGTTGATTGAGGTCAAGTTCTAACCAGAATGGCCACCCAGCGCAAGGTAGTTGCGTTCATGGCACCCAAACAACGAACATCGTGCCCGAAACCCAGCTGTCAGCTCGCACCAGAGCCTCTATGAGGTACTGCTCGCAGCTGTCGGCCCGGTCCACCCCCAGCATTTCCATTAGTAAGGCCTGAGGCTTGAAAGACCATTTCCATCTAGCGGCTGAATACGAACAGACCCCGAGCCGGGAGCTGCCGCATTCTGTTGAAGCCGAGCAGGCCATTCTAGGGGGATTGCTGAATGACCCGCGTGCTTGGGTTCGAGTCTCTGACCTGGTCGTCGAATCTGACTTCTTCCGCTCTGACCACAGGCTCATTTTCAAGGCTATTGCCAGGCTGCTTGAAGAGGGCCGGGCGCTTGATGTCGTCACGGTACAGGAGGCCTTGGAACGTGCAGGTGAGCTCTCGAATGCAGGTGGCTTGGCCTATCTAAAAGAGCTTTCCGATAACACCCCGTCCGTCGCCAACATCGCCTCCTTTGCCCGCGTAGTCAGCGAGCGTTCGCAGTTCCGGAAGATCATCGGTGTGTGCGAGGAGATCGAGCAGAGCGCCAACTCCCCAGCCGGTCGCTCCGTGGAAGATCTGGTGCATGATGCCGAAGCGAAAATGCTGTCTGTGGCCGGTCAACGGCCGAAGGAGGGCGGTCCGGTTGGCATCGAAACCCTGCTCAGAAAGGCCGTCGAGAAGATCGAAACCGCCCATGAGTCAGGGCTTGAGTCCTTGGGCCTATCGACAGGTTTCGTCGACCTCGATAGCAAACTGAGCCTGTTGCGTCCTGCTGACCTGGTCATCGTGGCCGGCCGGCCATCCATGGGCAAAACCACTTTTGCCATGAACATTGTGGAAGAGGCCGTTCTGCGGTCGGATAAAGTGGTCGTGGTCTACTCCATGGAGATGCCAGGCGATGCACTGCTAACGCGCATGCTCTCCTCGATGGGTAGCATTGACCAGTCGCGAGTCCGATCCGGGAAGCTGTTGAACGAGGACTGGACCAAGCTGACCAAGGCTGCCAACGCGCTCAACAAAAACGATCGCTTCTTCATTGACGACACGCCGGCGCTGAGCCCATCGGAGATGCGTAGCCGCACGCGGAGACTTCGACGTGTGCACGGCGAGATAGGACTGATCATGGTGGACTACCTGCAGCTGATGCAGATCCCCGGATACGGCGGTCTCAATCGGACCAACGAGATTTCGGCCATCTCCAGGTCACTCAAGGCTTTGGCCAAGGAATTTGATTGCCCCGTGATTGCACTCTCGCAGCTCAATCGCTCGGTGGAACAGCGCAAGGACAAGCGACCTGTGAATTCCGACCTGCGCGAGTCCGGCGCTATCGAGCAAGACGCAGACGTGATCATGTTTGTGTATCGAGATGAGGTGTACAACCCCGACTCCCGTTTTGCTGGTACCGCAGAGATCATCATCGGCAAGCAGCGAGAAGGCCCGACCGGTTTCGTCCGGCTTGGTTTCGAGGGTCGATACACACGCTTCGTTAATTTGGAGCCGGGTACGCACGACTTCACTGAACAAGAGATGGGGGTAGAGAGGATTGACCCTAACCCACGCCTTGGCCGCATGCCCGTCCAGAAGCTCGCAGAAGGGGCGGCGAACAAAGTCGAGAGCAAGGGTAGGGGGCGGCGCCGAAAAGGCGCGAGAAAGCCGCCATAAAGCCCGCTGACGCCTCTCCACTCGCAAGCGCCCTCAACTTACTGAACAAGATGCCCACATGAACGAAGACTACGCTTCAGAGCAGCTCGACCTACAGACTTCCTCGCTGAAGGTGCCACCGCACTCTATCGAGGCAGAGCAATCCGTGCTCGGTGGTCTCATGCTCGATAACAATGCCTGGGAGCGCGTGCTCGATCAGGTCTCCGACGGCGATTTCTACCGGCACGATCACCGGCTTATTTTCCGCGCCATTCACAAGCTGGCGGACCTGAACGAGCCATTCGATATCGTCACGCTGCATGAGCGCCTGGACAAGGAAGGGCTGAGCAGCCAGGTTGGCGGGCTGGCCTATCTGGCAGAGCTGGCCAAGAACACCCCTTCGGTGGCCAACATCAAAGCCTATGCTGCGATCATCAGGGAGCGGGCGACCCTGCGCCAGCTGATCAGCATCAGCACGGACATCGCAGACAGTGCCTTCAACCCTGAAGGCAGGAACGCTTCGGAGATCCTCGACGAGGCCGAACGGCAGATTTTCCAGATTGCTGAAGCCCGGCCAAAAACCGGCGGGCCGGTTGGTGTCAAAGACCTCCTGACGATGGCCATCGATCGCATCGACACGCTATTCAACTCTGACAGCGACATCACCGGCGTGTCGACCGGCTTCACCGATCTGGACGAGAAGACCAGCGGCCTGCAGGCGGCCGACCTCATCATCGTGGCCGGCCGGCCGTCGATGGGTAAGACTACCTTCGCCATGAACCTGGTGGAAAACGCTGTGCTGCGGTCCGAGAAAGCGGTGCTCGTGTTCTCCCTCGAAATGCCAGGTGAATCGCTGATCATGCGTATGCTGTCATCGCTCGGCCGCATCGACCAAACCAAGGTGCGTTCCGGCCAGCTGGATGACGATGACTGGCCGCGATTGACCTCGGCGGTGAATCTGCTCAACAACCGCAAACTGTTCATCGACGACACCGCCGGTATCAGTCCCTCGGAGATGCGTGCACGGACCCGGCGCCTGGCCCGCGAGCACGGTGAGATTGGCATGATCATGGTCGACTACCTGCAGTTGATGCAGATCCCGGGCTCCGCCGGCGACAACCGGACCAATGAGATTTCCGAGATCTCCCGTTCCCTCAAGGCCCTGGCCAAGGAATTCAACTGCCCAGTGATCGCCTTGTCGCAGCTGAACCGCTCCCTGGAGCAGCGGCCGAACAAGCGCCCAGTGAACTCCGACTTGCGTGAGTCCGGTGCGATCGAGCAGGACGCCGACGTGATCATGTTCGTGTACCGGGATGAGGTGTATCACCCCGAGACCGAGCACAAGGGTGTGGCGGAAATCATCATCGGCAAGCAGCGTAACGGCCCCATCGGCTTCGTGCGCTTGGCGTTCATTGGCAAGTACACCCGCTTCGAGAATCTCGCGCCGGGCATGTACAACTTCGACGATGATGAGTAGTGAGTGGCGATAGCCTGCGCCGGTAGGATTGGGATGTCGTTATGCAGAGCAGATTTCATGCTCGGTGTTGAGCATCTCCAGGATACGAAGCCTACATCCTCCTGGAGATGCCAACATGAATCAGCTGCCCGTATCCGAACTCACCTGGCCACAACAGGTCGCCCTAAACGACTACACCCTGTTCGCCCAACGCCTGCCCATTGAGGGCGCCGACAAGGCCGAGCATTGGCTTGAGCGCAAGCGCAAAGATTTCCTCGCTTGCATCATGCACATCAACGAACAGGCCAGTTACACCGCCTTCCTTGCCCGCCTAATCAAGGAAACTCCATCGCCCGCCGCCCGGGCTGCTAAACTGGCCTCTCGCCAGTGAGGCCGCGGTTGCTGGTCCTGGTCTTGATCAAAGGAAAACCCCGGCTGACTGATGTTCAGGGGCTTTTCCGGTTAGCCATCACCGCACGCAGCTCTGACGAGTGCGCATGTTGCGTGGTCAGCTTTCAGTAAATGCTCCACACACCCCGGCCAAGGCTGGGGTTTTTCCGTTTGGCGGCCCACACTAACTGCTTCCTTCTAACCAAACAGTCCGGTCACCAGCCCGCCTCATGCCAGCTGCGCTTGCAGTAAAGCCATTTGTACTTTGCAGTATTATGCGTACGCGTTATGATTTTGCAGGTCAGCCCTGGGCGGCGCATTACCGGCCGGGCGATCCGAGATCGAAGCCAATGAACAGGAAATTGTGATGTTCAAGAAGAAACCAACGAAAGAGCTTAGTGCAGAGGACGAACGCTTTTATCGTTCTGCAAGCCACGTCATGGCGATGGTTTGGATGGTAGGTGCATTGACTGCGGTCTTCACTGGGATGGCCGAGTCTGCAAATGTCTAGAAATCCCAAGAATTTACGAGTGATAACGGGCGGTAAGCCGTCGGGGCAGTCCCTCGACACAGCTGAACGCCGCAAGCAGTTAGGCCGGATACGGACTTGCTCGCGTTTTTTCTTTGAGCCTCCTTTTCTCGGGCCGCGCATGGCTCTTGCGGTAGCTGCTGCTATGGCGGTCGGAGCCCTCTCCGTGGCGGCCGTAGGCACGGGCTGGACTTCGATGCTGGCGTCGTGCGCAACATTTGCGGCAGTGCTTCGCTTCGGAAAAGCAGCAAAGACATGGGGAGCTAGGATGGATGCCTTCCTGGCTGAGTATGACCCGCTGGACAAAGAAGCATACAGACGGTTGCAGGCTATTACTGAGAAGGAAGGGTTATCGCCGTGCTTGCTGGATGAGTGGTTAAGCAGCGAATACGCTGCCATTGATTCTGCTGATGGAGTTCAACCCGCATCGGCACGCAGGGGTCGCTTTCTGCGAAAAAAGATTTAGGAACATTGCTGTACCGATCGATCTGTAGGACTGCCTGAATGAAAGCGAGACCATGACCACAAGCCTAAAGCCTCGCCGCCCTCGGAAACCGACCTAGTTGCAGCAGGGCATTCTGTACGCAGCTGCTGACCTGGCCCGGCCCGGTTCATTGTCCAGGTTGAGGATGTTGCCGCACTGTTGCGCCGTCAGGGCCTGGCCGATGCCGACTGCTCCGACTTGGAAGAAATGGACAAAGAGCAATTGCGCGTGCTGCGCGATGATTTTGGCCTGCCCCTGCGCGGCCTCGACTGACCTACCGGAAAACGCGACCATGGCAGGCTACAAGGTCAGAAAGCTGTGCAAGATGCTTCAAGCGGCGTTCCCTGAACGTCATGGCCTTGCACTCACTTGGTCGCCAGAGAACGTCTACCCGGTGAAAGGCGCTTGGCGCTCCCGCCGTGCGATGTTCGATGTTCGTGCTTGGGAGGCGCATGCCACCTACGTGAATGAATGCGGTCAGGTGGTTCACGGTATGTCGGTTGGCAGCTACGCGACGATTACCGACCTGATCAAGTTCCAAAAGCTGTACGTTCTGCCTCGTGATGATGAGGTGGACGGCTACAACGGTGATGCACCGCCGCCACTGCGCGAGTACACCGAGTTTGAAGAATGAGCCAGACCAAGGAAACCACCGCATGTCACTGAAATTGAGCGCCAAAGAGTTTGTGAAGTCCCGGTTCCCCGAAGCCAGTATTGTGAAGCAGGCCGAGGCGCTGTTTGTGCTTCGCGGGGTGCCTGGCCTGTGCGTGTCTGGGATTACTGAGCAGTACGTCTGGGAGGGTGCGGCTCAGGAGCTGAGCGACCCCGTTCTTGAGCGTGTCAGGGTCGAAGCAGCAGAGCTGTCTTTAACTGCTCCCAGTAAATAGGAAATCCCGGCAGCCCACAGGGGCTGCATTGGAGAGTCGCCCGGAGTACCGATCACCCGCGATAGCCAGGCTGTCAGAAGGTAATCAAACGTCAGACCGGGCGGCTCTACCAATGTAGCAACGAGCCAAAGGAATCGCGCCATGCGTAGCAAGGATCAAGAGTTTACAGTCGGTAAAGGCCAGCAGATGTGGGGCGGCAAGTCCCATTACCCGGATCTTGTTCGTTTGGTTATTCCGAAGGACCAAGCTCTGGCTCTGGCTCAGAAGATTCTGCGTGAGCTGGAGCACGCGAAGCCAGACCAAACCCACTTGGGCGAAATCGCACTGTTCGGCCAGCTTGAAGACTTTGACGACGAGTAACGGGAAAACGCCATGCAAAAAGCTGACTGGCAAATCGTACAAATCTGGCCGGATTTCGTCGTTGAGGTGAACTGCAACGGCGGTGGCCATCGCCGGGTGTACCACGATGGTCGCATTGAGCTGATCGACTAAGGAAAACTCCATGAAATCGGGTATCCAAACATTCCAGTGCCTCCTAATCTATCTGTTTTTCTTGGGCGTAATGACCGCATGCCTTGTGACGGCTGTTCCAGCCCTGATCTACCAAGGGGTAGGGTTGTGGTACGTGCTCTTTACTTCTATCACCTGGATCATCCTATGTCTGCTCTCAATCAACTGTTACAAAGCAGTCTCCGGCGATTTTCAAGGTAGTTGTCGCGTGAGCGTGTCACGCTGCCTTTGATGTTTGCTGCAGTACCGCTTCCCGCTCCGGGTTCAGGCACACGATTGGTGCCAGCACCCAGTTCCTGATGTTGCCGCTCCAGCGCTCCGGGTGCCGTGCACGCGCCGCCTCGTACAGCTCGATACGCTTGCGCAGCAACTCTTCCGCCTGGCCAGTATGTCGCTGCGCCGGGGTCACGAACTTCAGGGCGCTGTGGCGATGTTCATGGTTGTACCAGGCCACGAAGCTGTTCACCCAGTTCCTGGCCTGCTCCAGCGTGTCGAAGGGCCGCTCCGGCCACAGCGGGCAGTACTTCGCCGTGCGGAACAAGGCCTCGGCATAGGCGTTGTCATTGCTCACCCGCGGGCGGCTGAACGAGGGCATCACACCCAGGTTCTGCATGGCCGCCAGCATGGTCGAGCCCTTCATCGCGCTGCCGTTGTCCGAGTGCAGTACCAGTGGCTGGCCTGCCCGCTGTTCACGTAGGCAGGCCTGGCGTAGCAGCTGGGCGGCCTGCTCGGCGCTTTCACTTTCATGCACCTCGTTGGCCACCAACTTCCGGCTGTAGACGTCCTTGATCATGTACCAGTAGAAGTAACGGCCCTTGACCGTGGTCGGCAGCCAGGTGATGTCCCAGCACCACAGCTGGTTCGGGCCGTCGGCAACATGGGTCGTCAGCGCTCGTTTCACCGGTGGGCGGCTACGGCCGCGCGGATGCTGCTGTTCGGCGTCCTTCAGCAACCGGTAAAAGGTCGACTCCGAGGCCAGCCAGGTGCCCTGATCGGCCAGCCGCGCCACGATCTGCTGCGGCGGCAGGCTGGCAAACTCGGGCTGGTTGGCGACCTCCAGCACGCGGCGGCGCTCTTGCGGGGTCAGCTTGTTGGCCGGCTCAGCTCGTTGTGCCGAAGGACGCCGATCCTCCGGGCAGTGCTGCCAGCGCTGTAGGCTGCGCAGCGACAGGCCCAGTTCGGCGCAGGCCTGCGCCCGCCGCGCTCCCGCCGCCACGGCGTCCTCGATCAACTGCAGCGTTTCACGGCGATCCGGGGCGCTGATCATTCGTCCTCGTCCTTCCCCCAGAGCGCCTCGGCTTTTTTTCGCAACACCAGCAGAGCCGCGGTTTCTGCCAGCGCTGCATCCTTGCGCCGCAGTTCACGCTCCAGCTGCTTGATGCGCTTCTTCGCGGCCTTTTCCTCTTCGCGTTCGCGCCGGGTCTTGCTCGGCTGAGCCAGGCTGTTGGCCTGCTCGCAGACTTCGCGCCAGGCGTTGATCTGCTCGACATACAGGCCTTTGCGCCGGCAGTACTCCGCCAGCTCAGCCGCATTGAGGCTGGCGCTTTCCAGCACCACCCGAAACTTGTCCTGGCTCGACCACTGGTCGGCCTGCTGTCCATCTCCCGGCACCACTGCTCCCGCTGCTCTGGCCTGTTTGCGCCAAGCATACAGGGTGGCATCAGTAATGCCTGTCGCTTCCACCAGCTCCGGCACCGTCCGGTTCAAGGGCGGCATCATCTGCCGCACCACCCACTCCCGATGCTCTATCGAATAACGCGCCACACGGCTCTCACTTCCGCCCACCGACCAAGACTCATCGAATCAACTCACACGACAACTATCCTGACGCGGCGGGTCTCAGCGTGTGCCAAGAAACGATTCGACTAACTGTTAACGGAATTCGCCATGAAGTATTGGATTGCTCAATGCGAGTCCTGTGGGACCGTTAAGCGTGCTCAAAAATCAAAGCCGACCAGCTGCACGGAAGAGATCCGCACGGGCGAGCGTTCGATTCGTCGTTGCGGGAATGAACTCACCAACCATCAGGACATCACCGCAAAGGTCGAGGCTGCGAAAGCAGCTCAGGCCCATGCAGCCGGGTAACAAGGAAAACGACGCTCAGATGATCGACGATCCAAACGTTACGAAAATAGTCAACCGGGCGATTCTTGAGCATATGGCACAGGTGTTTGGGCCAGACTCGACAGCCGCAGCTGTGCTTGCGGAAGCTGCAGAGCTTGAACGCGATGGACACGAGGTCGTGTTTTATCGTCGCGGTCGTGAGCTGTGGGTTGACCCCAAGACTAACCACTGATTTGTTCGAGGAAAAGAGCATGCAGATCAAAGTTAGAGAGGGGGACGTATTCCCCCTGAATCGGCCTCAACAGGTCTGGTGGGGGGATAGCCCCGACGTGATGCAAGTCGCCCGTTTCGCGGGTCAGGAAATGATGGCCATCACCGACGATGCCGGCGCTTTCGAGTTGGATTATTTGGGCCACATTGGTAGCGGGTTTGCCAGCATCGAGGACGCCAAAGCGGCAGCGCCTGAGTTCGCTCGGGCCGTGCTGGAGCGGCTACGCAATCTCATTCAGGACGTGTAGGAAAACGTGACCATGGCACAACTGATCGAGGCGCTGCGCTCGACCGCCGCGAAGTGGCGAGCAGGCAACCAGGAACACCGTGAAGGCGTCGTGCTGGTGTGGGACGGCGACGTGTACGGCTGGAAGGATCAACTGCGCGACCCGGCCAGCGAGCGCCCAGGTGCGTACGCCGTGGACAAGGCCGGGGTGGTCTTCAAGGCCGAGGGCGGCGACGACTACAACGGTGCAAAAGCGTGGGTCGCGGTTGACCCTGATGCGCAATAGGAAACCGCCGCCGATCATCAGCCCGCCGAGTGCGGGCTTTGGCAGTACCAGGAGGCGCGTTTTGCGGCTCAATTCATGGAGATAGGGAATGGGTATTTTGGGTGGCAAGGTAGCGTCCGTACACGTTTGGACTGAAGGGGACCGTTCAGTCGGCCTCGATGGCGAGGGCGCAGAAATCCATGCGGCGGGTGATTTCTTGATCGACCTCGATGCCCTGGCTCCTGAGGATCGCCAAGCAACACTTGAGGCGTTCCGGCAGAAGATCATCGAAGCCTTCTCGCTGGCTTGGGATAAACCAGCCAAGGCAATTTTTGACATTGAGTTGGCCGACGATACGCAGGCCGCCAGTTAAGGGAAAACGTCGCCCAGGTACGCCCAAGCCCAGCCATCGATCTGGGCAGCGGCAGTAGAGGGGCACGGTAAGCGTGCCAAGGATCGAGTAGGAGAAGATAAATGACCAGCCCAGCACAGAAAGTCCCAGTTCTCGGTGCCAACTACTTGCCCAGGAACCCCGCTTCGGATGACCTCAAAGAGCGCCCCGAGGGTGAACCAGTAAGCTTTTTCGATCCGAAGGGTGACTCTTGCGGGTTTGAGAGGCTTCAGGCTCTAACCGATGCTATGGCCATGAAGCTCAACCATTCGAAGTAGCAGGGAAAACGCCATGTTGAGTCTCGTTACAGATCAGCGCCCAGGAGAGCCGGAATTGCTTGCCACGGTGAAGCACCAGGCTTTCGAAATCCGCTCGCTCGCCGGCAACGTGCTGGCAACGGTGACAGCGCCGGTATCCGGTTGGACGCATGAGCAGCTGCTGGAAGTTGCCACGCAGCATGAAGCGATTACCCGTGACGGCGCCGATGGCTACCTTGGCGCCCACTGGGTTGGTAGCACCGAAATCTGACCAAGGAAAATCCCGCTGCACAGCACGGCCCTTGATTGGGCCTTTTGCAGTACCAGGGTGCGAGTTTCGCGCCCGCGAAATCAAGGAATGCCGATGGACCGCGAAAAACCAGACTATCAAGAAGTCTTCCCCCAGGTGCTGCAATCCGCATCGTGGGAGAAGCGTGCCACGACCATGTTTGCCGGTGCCCAGGATCAACTGCCGGTGTTCGGTCAGTATGTGCGGACTGGGCCAGGCCCGGTGCCGCTGGTGAACCAGATCGGCTACGTGGTCCAGATCCGCCGTCGTCAGGGCATTTTCGGGTCCGATATCTACCTGCTGCGTCACTGCAACGGCGAGCTGGTCCAGCATTCCAACAACATGTACCTGCCACTGACCCCGGAAGAAATTGAAGCAGTGCTGCCTTGCTTTGGCAGTGTGAAACCGAGCGCTGAAGGCGAAAACCCGGTCTACGGCATTGGCGACCCAACCACACGCACAGCCGGGTTCCTGATCGAGCCACCCGAGGGCTTCGAGCTGCGCGGCGGCGAGGGGGCACGTATGCGCATGACCACCATCGGCGCCGATGGCGGCAAGACCGTCACTGACACCGTTTTCTTGTAGGAAATCACGGTACCGCCCAAGCCCAGCCCCTGCTGGGCAGCGGCAGTAGAGGGGCACGGCAAGCGTGCCCAGGATCGAGCAGGGAATGAAATGAGTCTAGGCGGGGCAATATTTTTTACGGCAGTTCTCGCGGTATTACTCGGATGGTGTGCTTCTGCATGTCGGGAAACTGAGGGGGCCTGGAAATTATGGCTGTTGTTCTTTGTGGTGACTGTTGGGCTGACGTGGTTCATCTACTTTTGCTCTGTCATGGCTGATCAACAGTAACTGTTCGAGGAAATCGCCGCGACACCCCCAGCCCCGCCAGTCGGGGCTAAGCCAGTGAAAGGGTGCCGAAGCTTTGGCATCCACCACCACATGAGGTAGTACCGATGATAGCGATTCTTCAGTTGTTGATTTTTTTGCTCCTGCTCCCGTACATCCTATTTGGCGTAGTGCTCGCCAAGATAGCGGAAGCGGTCTGCACGGTCTTCCAGCCTGTGCTTCTGCTACTTGCGGTGTGGATTGCTTCGCTCGGTGTCTTTCTCGTTCCGAGCATGATGCCAAACGACCGGCCTTGGCTGTCGCTGGTTGATTCCATCGCACAAAGCCATGTGTTGGGCGTACCAACACCGTTTGGCATTCTCGGGGTGGCAGTGTGTGTTTTGATTGTGTCCGTTATCGCAAGACAACGGCGCCCTGCGAACTGATCACAGTAATCTAGGAATTCAGGATGGCCATTAACGATAACGCTGGCGGAGGCTGCGATGAACGTTGACTACTTCGCTTGGGTGTTCAGACGTTCTCTGGTAGTGACTTTGCTGTACGTCATTGCCTGCCTGGTCGGCTGGCTGCTGTTCGGGGTCGGAAACGGCTGGAGCGCGATTGTTGTTTCGAGCCTGACCTGGGTGATGTTTTTCTGGTTGTACGCCAAAGACCCTCGCACTGAGCGGACGCACTACAACGAAACCCGAGAACGAGACGAATAGGAAATATCGAGTACAACCAACGCCTCGGCCAGTGGCGGGGCTCGGTTAGTAGAAGCGCCAGATCGGCCAGCGCAGAAAATCCAGACATGCGTTGGACTGATACCGTAACAGAGGCGCGCTTTTGGCGCGTCCATAGAGCATGAGGAAGCATTGTTTATGGGACAGGCAAAAAACCGTGGTTCTCGGGAGCAACGAATAGCAGAGGCTCAAGACAGTCGAAAGATGACTAGCAGACTGCATGCGATCATCAATGAAACGCGCATGGAAAGCGTGATTTTGCCTAAATTTCCCTGCGCAGAATGTGGTACCTGGATTACGCCAGACCCCTCGAAAAATGAAGAGCTTGTTGTTCCTGTGCGTCATGGCGTCCAGTTCGGTGAGTGCCAGCATTGTAATGCTCGGCATTTGGTTGTTTCAGCCTCAAATAAACAGGATTGCATAGCTCTTGAACCAATTCTTGCAAGCATGAAGCGCTCAATGAGTTGGGTTTGATCCAAGCACTGAACGTCTAGGAAAACGAGGCCATGACCACTACTGTGGAAGCAAAAGCTGCCGAATTGGCTGGGGCAGCCTTGGATTGGGCTGTGGCTAAGGCCAATGGTGAGAAACTGGTTGAGGTTGAAGGCAAGCACTCCGTAATCACCGGTTTCCGCCTGAATCCTATCCGTGTTCCAGGGGGTTACACGCCGTCCACCGATTGGAATCAGGGCGGCTCGCTCATCTTTGAGTACCGCGTGAATTTGATCGAGGTAAGCGAGGACTGCTGGGAGGCTTGGGTTTCTGGCCAAGAAGATCAACGCTACCAGGGTGGCGATAGCCCTCTGGTTGCCATCTGCCGCGCAGTCGTGGCTTCGCAACTGGGCGATACCGTTATGCTTCCAGAAGCACTTTTAGACGCAGAGCTGTGTTGCCCTGAGTGTCAGCATGAGTTTTATGCAGACTTGGCGTACTGACCGAAGCAAGGGGAAGTACCTTTGTTGCCAGTTCAATCGCCCGCATGTAACGTATGCATACGTGTTATGAATCCATTGAGCATGAGGATGATATGGGTATGGACTGCAGTGCTGAAGCAGCATCAGCCACGAGCCTGACTGTAGAGCGTTCTGTGGTAACAAAGCTAGTCATCACGGGAGCCGTGAACCTTGACCCGATCACAGTTTTCTTGGAAGACCTTGGCGTTAGGGCCTCGCCACAAGATCACAACCCAGACTACATTTCCGGTCAGGGGAATCTGACTATCGCTTGTGCGGGAGAGAGCTGGACAGCCTACTGGGGAGGAATGGGTCAGAGGACAGTGACCCAATTCGTCGCCAAATGCGCTGACGAGTACGTCCTGAATTGCCTGAGCCGCGGCCTGAGCAGCACACGCTTCAGCGCAAAGGCTCTCAGACAGCTTTCAGTGAAGTGCATCATCGATCGCCGGCGGGAGCGCAGTGGTACCGATTGGGAGCTGGGGTATCTCAGCGCAGAGGAAGCCCGTTCGCTGTATAGGCGCCTTGATGAGCTCCGCGATGTTGATTCATTGCGGGAGTGCTGGAACCATTCCGAACTCTTGTCCCTTCTGTTCGGTGATGAGTGGCATTACCCCGTTGACCGCGCAACAGAAGACAATCCGGACTACCTGTACCTGCTCCGGATCGTCCAAGCCGTCCAGCAAGCGCTCACACAACCGGTCGAGGTAGCAGCATGAGTCGTCACGGACAACTGGCTAGCCTGCCGCCCTTCGCTAATCTGGTCATTCGGAAGCTGCAGCGCTTCGACGAGTGCGCCAGCGACGGCCAGGGAGCCGACATCGGTAACCACTGGTTTGATGTGCTCACTAAGCTGGGGTTGCTCAAGCGAGTTCAGCGAAGCCCTGGCCTGTGAGAGTTAACAGACCAAGGGGAGCAGCTGCTGGAGCCGCAATCACAGGCCCTGGGCAGCGAGGATCCAATCCGTGTTGAAGCGGTTGCGGTAACACAAGCGGATGAGGAGGAGGGCCTTCGACTGGAGTGGTTACTGGAAGGGGGCATCGCGGCTCTGGAGCATGCTGGCCAGGTCTTGCTGATTGCCCATGACACGATTACGGACGAGGAGGGTGGAGGTGAGGTCTATCTGAAGGCTCCATCTGTTTCGTCCGCTGAACAACGCGACATGGCCCGGGTGTACGACGTAATCGGCGTGCACCATGGGCAGTCTCTGAGTGTGCTTCTGACAAACTTGGAAAACATCAAGCGCTTCTCGGACTACCTGGGGGCCGTGGAGCGCGAGTTTTTCATGGTTCCAGGTGAACCGTCAGAAGAGGCCGAAGATACAGACGCTGCTGTCGACGACGAGTGCTTGCTGAGCAAGTTCCCGGCGACCAGCGTTGGGCATTACGTTGATCAGTTTCGTGAAGCGCTGGTCACGATCGGGGCCTTGCAGAGGAGCAAGCTCAGTTCGGATGACATTGACGCGCTCAAAGCTGAGTGCGGCTCGTTAAGGGCCCAACTGGCTGAGTTGCCTGCGTATATGGCTGCGCTCGAAAAATACCAGGCTGACGACGGCGAATTCGTCCGCCTGGCTGATGTGCATGCGGCACTGTCCGCCTGCGCTGGTCGGACCGAGGCAACTGGGTATCGCCTGCTGGCGCCAGGCGAGACGATGCAAGCAGATGACCAGTTCTTGGGGGATGACGCTACAACATGGCGCCAGCTGGCCGACTGCCCCGTTTTTATTGGCATGCATTATAAACGCGGGTTGCTACCCGTGCGCCGGGTAGTCCCTCCGGTGTAAGTCGTCGCCTACCTTCACCCGGCTCCGCCGGTTTTTTTTTGTCGATTCTGATCCGCGCCAATGGCCTGGTACTGCTCACCATCCTCCTGCAGCAGGGCGGCGGATCTTCATGCTGGGTGTGGCTCATCCCTCAAGCGTTAGGACAACATCGAGGTAATGCCATGCCCAGTTTTATCGCCATCAAAGCTAACTGTACCGTTCCTGAGGAAACGCATGTCCAAGCCGTGCTGAAGGAGCACGGTCGTACAGGCTTGCTATACCCGCGGATTATCGAAGATGTGCCCCGCTCTGTTCGGCAGTACTTTGAACCTATCCCGTTGGGTTCTGATGCTGTGAGTGTGTTTTCAAACGAAGTAGAGCCGCTATCGGCCCGGAGAGGCGCTGCAGCGTCACTCGGCAAGGCTCTTGAGGGACTTCAAGAATCAGCAGTACGAGGCCCCGTAAGAACGGCTCGCATCAAATGTGAGTTGGCAGCGCAATTTGGCAAGTCACACGGGGAGTTGAGCGACCGTTACTGCGAAGTAAGCGAGCTGCTCCATAAGGGTGGTGTGAATGTTTACTCCGGCAATAAATGGATCTGACAATGAAAAACTGGATGCGCCCACTCTGCATCATGGTATCGCAAGAGCTGCGTGATCTGCCTGTAGGGCTTCCACTGAATGCTACTGCAGACGGCTGGGAAGCACTGGGCCGTGCGATTACTGAAGAGAGCCTCCGTCTGGAGATTAGTGGACTTGTCTACTACCCGCGTTCTGCGACGGCTGCTTTCACGGCGATTAGCTGCGGGAAATCGGACGGAAATACACCATGACCAACTACGACACAGTTAAAACTCACATCGACATGATTCGTGCTGGCGATACAGTTCAACATAACGGCGAATTACGCACCGTTTGCAAATCGGATCTCAAATACGGTGGTTTTATGGGTACTTCACTGTTCGGTGACAGCTATCGATTGGGTACTGTGCCCGTTCAGCTGGTCCGATTCCGTCACGCTGTCTAACGAGAAAAATGAGCGCTCTGCGCTTGATTGGAACCAAGACTAAATTGAGGGGTGAATTTCATATGCAATACAAAGTGTCCTACTTGCTTGGTGACAAAATGCGTGATGCCATTATGGCGCAGAAAGAACTGGATGAATGCCGAACTCGTTGTGAGGTTGTCGAGGCTGTCGCGGTCAGCGATCAGGAGGCAGCTCCCGCGGACTCTAATTCTCAGGACCAAGCGAACGATGATTGGACTGAGTTCACCCACGGCGGCAAGCGTTGGGCGTTCGACTCGGATCAGTTGGCCTTGTGGGAAGAAGAGGAGCAGGATTTTCATTTCCATGCGTACCATGGGCTTGTTGATCCCACCATTGAGTCGGTCACCGGCTTCATTAAACGTCAAGGTTATTGACACTAGCCCCTGTGCACGCCAGCAGCGCTCGGCGTGTCGGGATTCGACATCAAAGCGATACCTACCCGGCTTCGGCCGGGTTTTTTGTGCCCAGTATTTTGGCTACCCAGTTAACGCTCTTGTTGGAGTCGACCCCGTGGTACCAGCCCTATCAAGAGCCGTGTAAACGTGCTTCACTCCCACTCTCGCTGGTCTGCTCACCGAGCACTGGGGTATCGTCGTGATCGGCGAGCCGCAGAGCCTGAGAGTGATGACATCCAAGAGCGCTACCAGGATGCCCGCCTGTACGAACTCCACCCAACCATGATCAGCAACGGAGGCTTGGTTGCGTTCAGCGTTAAGGTGCGTGCTATGTCCGAATTGCGAAAGCTACCCTGGGTGGCTAAGCCGATCTCTAAGGAAAAAATGTGGAACTGACGACCGCTGCGGTAGCAGTCACTGAAACCTCCTACTCAGTCATATGCGAAATGCTCAGGCCCGGGTTTGACAGCCTGACTGGTACCAAAATCGAACTGACGCATGAGCCGAGTGACGGGGAATCTCTGATTGAGGCTCGTTGCAAACAGGATGTGGAGAGTGAACGGAAAACGCTCGTTCTCAGGCTCCATTTCTTACACGGCGCCAGACAGATGCTTATTCCGAATATCTTCATGCCAGAGACGATGAGACATCAGCGTCTTGGCAAGAGGTTAATCGGGGCGTTGTACCAAGTTGCAGTCGCACACGATTACACGCTGTTTGTCGTCGATATGGTTCCATCCTTTTATGATCGGTTGACATTGCGAGGCGCTGTGCCGATCGATCCTGAAACGGTCCAGATCACTGCGACCACGGATCTAATAGGCGATGTCGGAAGCCCAAAGCTCAGTGCCGGTGAAGATGACCAGCACTTCGATATCTTTGCGCTTATGAGAGGTTCGTCTTGAACCTTTTTCTGCTGCATTGGGCACTGCTCTCCAGCGACTCGAACTGAACGGCGGTCAGTTGGCGCAGAGGGTAGTCAGCCCTGACGGTATGGACTGGGCCCTGCGTCATTGCTGGCTTTTATTGCCGGCCACTCTGGGGTGCTCATCACTTCCTGGGTCAGTCGCATGTGCTCCGGTTCCGGTACCAGGTGCTGCCATCTCTGCTGTTCGGCGGACAGGTCATAGCGGCGAAGATCGCGCAGCAGGTGGACACCAGCAGCAGCGAGGCGGGCTTCTGCTTTAGTCCAGAAGCCCTTAGAACTTTTGACCTCATGCACGGTGGCCAATGGCATGCTGTGGACTCGGCTGAGGCACCACAGCGCCGCCATACCGAGGCCTTGGTTGCGGTGACTGCCAAGGACCTGATAGTTGCTGATGTACAGTCGGTCGTTCAGCGGGCTAATACCATAAGCGACGTGGCCGATGCGGAGGCCACGATGCTCGATAGCCGCAGTGATGTTGAGCCCAGGAAACACAAAATGGTCGCGTGCGGACTCGCTGTGCAGGTGCACCAACTGCAAGCCGATCGCCCGCGCATCGAGTCGTGCCGCCTGGCGGCGTTGAAGGAACTCGCGAAATCTCGCAATCAAAGGCATGGTCAGCTCCAAGGGGGCGATACATGTGGGGCAGGGCAGTGCCCATCCTGGACCACGGGTAGATATTGGTGTGCCATTTGACCGCCCTCTGTCAGCGTTCGCATGAAGTGCCAGGGCAGGCATAAATGTCCGCAATCTGCAGTGAGGAATCAACGCCAACTTGTGAGAGATAAGCTGGGCGCCATGGCTCTAAGGTAAAAGTAGAGCGTTGCATGTCGTTGAAAATAGTTGCCCTATAGTTTAATCTTTTCAGCATCCAAACCCCTTAGGAGCCGATCATGGATGTTGCGAATTCGCGTGCTGCTTACATCGAGCAACGCCGGCAGAATGAAGACGAGCGCAAAGCCCGTGCTGCTGAAAAGCTCAAGAATCATCGTTATACGTGTTTGGTGAACCAGGACGACGCAGAGATCTGGCGATGCAAAGCCGAGGGCACTACGGCTTATGCCTTCGACATCATGATGACTCGCTTCGGTATCGCGGTAGTCGGCGATATTGGTCACCTAACGTTCGGTGTCGGTTTGAGCTATGGCATGAAATTCCTGGCCGGCGATGACGTCACCTACTACCTGCACACCAAGCTGAACGAGTCCCACAAGAAGAAGGTGTTCAGCCAGGACCTGTTCCGGCAGGTGTTAGTGTCGTGCATCTGCCGTGAGCTGCACAATGACTGTTCTGAGGCGATTTGGGATACCCTGCCGGCATGGGCGCAGGACTCGGACTTGGTTCGAGGCGCGCACTGGGCTGAATTCCGCGCTCTGACCGCCACGCATCGCCGAGACATGTCGAATGGAGATGATCGCTGGATGCACTGGGACGATCTCTTCGACCAAGCCGAGGATATTGGCTTCACCGAAGAAGCCCATAGCTTCATGAAGGACAACTCCGCGGTGCTGTGCCTGGGAGACGAGTGGTACGAGCATCGCATAACTGAGACGTGCGACAGCCTCTATGCGCAACTGTACATGATCAACCATGCGGCCAAGGCAATCATGTCCCAGACGGATCAGCCTGCGGCTTGAGGGCACCAAGCATGACAACTGTTACCAAAGCACAGCTTGACCTGATCTATCGCAGTACGCACAGCGACTACAAGGGTGTGTCTGCAGATGGTGTTCGTATGATTCTGGTTTGTCGTGGCGCGACTTGTCTTGTCCCTCTGGAGGACCTAACCCCAGAGGAAGTTGCGCAACGCCTTCCGAAACACAAAAAGTAATTAAAGCTTGCTGAAACCAGATCTCTTGTGATCCTGATTCCAGCAGGGCCGAGCATTCCTTTGTAAAAACGCCCGCACAAACGTGTGAGAATGATCCATAGAAAACAGCCAAGGGCGGAAATCGAACATGGTAACCCACTACGAAATTGGCCCGGACCAAGTTGCCTGTGGTCGAAACAATTACAATCTGGTTTCGATCACGAAGCCCAATGGGGTCACCTGCAAAACCTGCCGGTCGACCGAAGCGCATCGTGCAGCACTAGCTGCAGCGCCGGCAGAAATGGCAGAGCCAAAAGCGGCTGTTGGGCTGCAGATCATCAAAAGTATTCGCGCTGCAGTGCGCCACGACGCTGGGCTGCGTCAAAGCAGATTGTCGTGGAAAGAAGCATGGCGGCTGCGACTCACAATGTTGGGGCCGGGTAACCGGCTGCCTCGGGGCTTCGAACAGCAGCCGTTCACCAAGCTGTTCAGACCGCTGCAGGATGAGTTGCCCCAGTACTAGCTTGGCTCGTAGTAAATCACCACCCTGTGCACGCCCCAAGCCCCGGTCTCCCGGGGCTTGTCCATTAAAAGGACCGAGCAGGCCGGTGAGCTATGAGCCAGACTGGACTGCGTCCATGCACTTGAGCAGCCATGATCAGTTGTGAGCTCGAAGGGAGAGTTCCGGTGTCCAAGTCATCACCCCGACAGTTTCGAGGCACTGACAGTCTCGCCGCGGAACAGCGCTCACGCGATGCAGTCAGTCCATTCCTGGAGGCCTGCGGCTTCAGTGTAATTGCAGACCAGCGAATCCCCACTGGCTCAGCATCCCAGCAGCTTGTCACGTTCCTCAACAATGATGGTGAGGAGGTCAAAGCCCGGGTTCGCCTATGCTGGCGCCGAGATGGTCGCAACTCGAATGAGCAGAGATATTCAGCTGCTCAGCTGACGGCCCACCTTCGGCCTGGTGGCTGGGATGCCACATTGGAGCATGTGGTGGGGAGAGACCTAGCCCTTGGCGTCAGTCACAACCTCCTGTTTCAGCGTGAAGGTGAGGTCGTGGTCTATGCCGCCCTGATCCCTACAGATGCGTTGCACCAGATCTGGAATCGGCAGCGGGAGGTGAGCGATGAGCTCTTGCGCATGGGGCTGAAAGGTCGCATCAGGAAGAACCATGCCCAAAACGGAACAAGCCCAACGCTGTGGCTTCAAGATGATCGGTTGCCAGATACCCACCAGGTAGCCGATGTATTGTGGGAATGGCCAGGGGTTGTTGATCTCGCGAAGCTGGCTGTGGCGGGTCAGATACCGCCAGCCCTTGACGACACATTAGACGATTGCCCAGTGCCGGATTATTCGGCTCTAGGGCGTGACCTCGGGGAGAGGGTGAGCACTATCCGGTCACACGTGAAGCGAGATCCTAAGGTGCGACTTGCGGTGCTGGAGCGGGCTCAGTACCGATGTGAAAGATGCGCCGAGAGTCGGACATTCCCCGGCTTCCTGGACGTGCACCACGTGCTGGGTGCGGACGTGTCGGATCGCTTCTACAACTGCGTGGCGCTATGCCCGAACTGCCATCGAGAAGCTCACTATGGTGAGAATGCGGATTCCACGCCATCCGGCCACCCAGTCCACTCTCATCTGGCCAGGCATTCCACGGCCATCTGGCCACCTGTTCCACGGCCATCCGGCCGGGCAGTCGGAGCGCAGCGACGCAGGGGTTGCATTGTTAGTCTGAGGCGCTCGGTGTCGTCAATTTCTTCGTCTGTTTGCGCATCGATTCCCCCTTCAGATTGATCCGATAAGCGTTGTGCACCAGGCGGTCGAGGATGGCATCGGCCAGGGTCGGATCGCCGATCAGTTCGTGCCAGTTGTCCACCGGCATCTGGCTGGTGACCAGGGTCGAGCGCTGGCCGTAGCGATCATCCAGTAGCTCCAGCATGTCGCGACGCTGTTCGGCGGTGAACGGGGCCAGACCCCAGTCATCGAGGATCAGCAGGTCGGTCTTGGCGTAGCTGCTCATCAGCTTGGCGAAGCGCCCGTCGCCGTGAGCCAGGCCCAACTCCTCCAGTAGGCGCGGCAAGCGCAGGTAACGCACGCTGTAGCCCTCTCGGCAGGCCTGGTGGGCCAGGGCGCAGGCCAGCCAGGTTTTGCCCACGCCGGTGGGGCCGCCGATAATCAGGTTGAGGCCGTCGCGTAGCCACTGGCCGCCGCTCAGTTGCAGGATCAGCGCCTTATCCAGCCCGCGCGGGCTGCGGTAGTCGATGTCTTCGAGGCAGGCGTTGTGCTTGAGCCGGGCCTGGCGCAGGCGGCTGCTCAGGCGCTTGTCGTCGCGTTCAGTCAGCTCGCGGTCGACCAGCAGGCCGAGGCGTTCCTCGAAGCTCAGGCTGTCGATGTCCGGGGTTTTCAGTTGTTCGTTCAGCGCCTTGAGCATGCCGTGCAGGCGCAGGGTTTGCAGCTTGTCCAGGGTCGGATGGGGCAGCATGGTGAGTTTCCTTGGGTTCAGTGGTAGTAGCCGGGGCCGCGCAGGTTGGCGTGGTCGTCCGGCAGCAGGGGCAGGTTGGCTTGAGCCAACGGCAGGCTTTCCAAACCCTGGCGCAGGATCGATTCGAGGCTCTTGTAGCTGCACGCACCGAGGCTGAGGGCGCGACGGCAGGCCAGCTCCAGACGCACTTCGCCATGGGTCTTGCCCAGGCGCAGGATGCCCAGGCAGGCCCGGTAGCCGTGAGTCGGGTGGATGCGCCGTTCGAGGATGTGGCCGATCACGCCGGCGGTGTTCGGTCCGGTCTGCTCGGCCCAGCGGATCAGCCGTTGCGGCGTCCACTCGGCGTGCTCGCGATGGCTCTTGGGCATGTGCTCGGCCTGTGTGCTGTGCCGGCCCTTGTGCGCTGAGCGCAGGTGGCTGGCCACCCGCTGATTGGCGTGGAAGCACTCCACCGTGCGCGCTGTCAGGCGTACTTCCAGTTGTTTCTTCACCAGTTGGTACGGCACCGAGTAGTAGTGCCCATCGACCTCGACGTGGTAGTCGATGTGCACCCGCGCCTTCTTCCACTCGGCATGGACGTAGGGCTGCTCCGGCAGTGGGCGCAGCGCTGGACGATCCAGGGCTTCGAAGGCCGAGTGCCGGGAGCCCGGCAGCTTGCGAAACGGTCGTCGGTTGAGCCGCTCCAGCAACCCGGCGATAGCGCTGTTGAGTTCATCCAGGGAGAAGAACTGGCGGTTCCTCAGCGCGGCGAGGATCCAGCGCTCGACCACCTGCACGCCGACTTCGGCCTTGGCCTTGTCGCGCGGTTTGCGTGCCCGCGCCGGCACCACCGCCACGCCATAGTGCTCGGCCAGATCGCGGTAGCTGGGGTTGATGTCCGGCTCGTAGCGATGGCTCTTACTCACCGCGCTTCGCAGGTTGTCCGGCACCACGATCTCCGGCACGCCGCCGAGGAAGGCGAAGCAGCGGGCATGGGAGCCCAGCCAGTCAGGTAACTGCTGCGACCAGGTGGCTTCGGCGAAGGTGTAGCTGGATGCGCCGAGCACCGCGACGAACACCTGCGCCTGGCGGATCTCGCCGCTGTGGCGGTCGATCACCGGCACCGTCTGCCCGGCGTAGTCGACGAACAACTTCTCGCCGACGCGATGCTCCTGACGCATCACCACGTCCAGCCTGCCCTGCCAGGCCCGGTAGTGCTCGCAGAACCAGCTGTACTGAAAGCCTTTCGGCTGGCTGAGGCGATACTCCTGCCAGAGCAGCGCCAAGGTCACGCCGGGGCGACGCAGCTCGGCGTGCACCCAAGACCAATCAGGCAGTGGCCGCTGCTCACTGGGCACCGCCGGCGATGGCGGGAACAGCTGCTGCTCCAACTCCGCATCGGACAACGAACAGGGCCAACTGAGGCCGCTGGCGGCAAAGCGACAGAGGTAATCGCCGACGGTGACACGACCGACCTGCACACTGACTGCAATCTGGCGAGCCGATAGCCCGACCTCGAACTTGAGACGAAGTACTTCGCGAATCTTACGCATGGATAAACGCTCCACGACGACCTCTCTGCTTCGAAAAAGAGGTCGATGGTAGTGAAGAAATCCTGCGTTACTGCCTGCCCGGTTGAGTGGCCGGATGGCCGTGGAATCAGTGGTCGGATACGCGTGGAATGGGTGGCCGGATCACCATGGAATCGGTGGTCAGATGCTCATGGAATGGGTGGCCAGATGACCGTGGAATCCGCAGTGAGAACCGAGATGAACTGAACGCGCAGCTTTTGGCGTACGCCCTTCAGTTCCGAGCGTGAGCTCACTCTGCCGATGGTCGTGACGCCATTCTAGGACCTCCAATATCAAGCAGGTCCAATCATGAGAGCAGCACCAGAAGCAATTTTTCGGCAGGTGGATGAGGAGCAAGTCGTGTTCTGGGTCTCAGTCGACGGGCGTTCCTATCGAGCGTGGGGCATGTTCAGGGGGCGGCATATCGACGCCCGGGAACGTTCCCGGTCTGCGGCGGTAGAGGGGTGGCTTCGAAAGGCTAATTTCGCTGCAGATAGGTGAGGGCTGGGCAGAGGGGCGCCGGGTGGACGTTATCCGGCGGCCTCATCCCTGACTACGCACTCAGGGGGCGCGACGTGGGGCTGCGCAGCTTAATCGAAGGTGGGTAGCCCGGCATGTTCGATGAACCTTTCCAACACCGCTCGTTCGTCATTCGATGTGCAGGTTCCGCCGTGTGAAGCCTTGCCACGCAGATCGACTTCCCAGCCGGCGTACCAGGCGTCCTCTGGCCCCACATACACCGCCGAACGTCCGTCAGGGAACTGGTCTGCAGTTAGGTCAACGATCAGCGAATTCACCACGAACCACATGTGAGGCTTGCCGTCTCGCATAGCGCTAACGGTTTCCGCTTCCAGGCCCCCAGGTATGCTGTTGAGGTAGTCGCCGAGCAGTTCGGACGTCACCGCGCAGCAGGCATGTGGAAAACCTGCCATGTGCCGCGGGAGAATGCCCAAGGCTTTCTGTTCCTCGATCGATGCGCGAAAGTCATGCGCGATCTTGTGTACGTCAATCACCATGTTGTGAACCATCGTCATGATAGGAGAGAGGTCGCCGCTTCTGAGGCGCCCACAAAAAAGCCCCGGAAAAATCCGAGGCTCTTCACTTTCCTAGCCGTAACGCCATGAAAGGAGCAGCTGAGGTGAAACCACGAAGCGGCTGTTACGAACCGCAACCTGGAATCCCCCGCGCATCGAGCGCCAACTTACCTCACCAGAGAATCCGGTTCAACGAAATATCGTTTGGACTACTCAGTAATTCGGTTGAGGTCCTTGTACTCTTCCCAGGATGACCCAAGCGCTTCAGCCATTTGGCGATGGCGCTCGATCCGCCATTCTTGAGCTTGCTGAGGAGATTGGGCGACCAGATGAATGACAAATTCATCCAGCTCAACGCCCCGCTTCTTAGCCGCCTCGGCGAATACCTGCAACCGTTGCTGGCTACGATATTCCTCTACCGTCATCCCACTGCCCTTGATCACCTCTGCGCTGACCGCCTCAATCTCTCTCATAGCCTGCGGGTTCTCAGCAAAGAACTTGTCGCGAGCTGCGGTGTACCGGTCTTCGAAGGTCAGCATGCCACTCTCCCTGTTTTGTGAGTTATACGCTGCGAGCCATCGGATGGCGCAGGTGCGTAATTGGAGCGCAAGTTTACCGTGAAATGGAGTCATAGGTGACGGCCACCCGGTGTCACCGGGGGCAAAAACAGAACGGGTACCTGGCCCCATTCCGCCAACATGGAATGCCCGCTATTGGCTGTGGGAAATCCGTTGTCGCCAGTTACACTTCATACTGAACCACAACCTAACCAGGTCGAAGATAGGCGTACGGTACGCGCCAACAACGGGAGAACGAGATGAGCGGAGACGAGCAGTACAGCCAGCTTGATCAGGATCTGGATGCTTTCGGCGATAAATGGTCAGTCGAGAACTCGATCATTTGGTGCCAAGAGTGTCAGTCCAGTCAGGCTGTAGATCAAGCAGCTGATGCATTCGTCCATAGGGCGGGATGTTCGAACGAGACGGAAAATGCTCAGCATCCTTGGCATGAGCTCAAAGCCCTGCTGCGAGATCTGCCCCATCTTTGAAAACAAGACAGGTAGGCAACTTCGACCTCTGTGCCGGCCAGATGCTGGGGTCGAAGGCATCTAATGTGATTTTGGTGTGTGAAGGATTTCATGAAAGCAATTGTCCTCGCAGCTATGGCTGCACTAGCGGTTAATGCCTCGGCGGCAGAGTCAATCGTCATTAGTACTGAGCTTACTCGCAATGGCGATATTGTAGATGCTTATAGCGTGACAACTCAAAGTGGTGTCCGAAAGGCTTACAGAAATATTGAGTACAAGAAGTACAGGAAGCTAATCAATCCGAATAAGGCGCGACTTGCTAATCTGGAGCTCGGCTCCACCGCTTATTTCACGCCTTATGTTGCTAGTGATGGAACTGTCCGCTTAACAATGGACGTTAACTACGTGCACTTGGCGGATATGGGGACCGACAAAGCTGGTGGTCTTGTTGTTGACTATCCTCGGACTGATGGTTACAGGCTTTCTATAACTGATGTGATTCCTAGTGGTGGAAAGCGCGAATATAAAGACAACGATAATGGTGACGAATACGTATACACCGTTTCAGTTGATAAACAATGAGTTTGTGCACTACCCGCACCCATGCTAAGTAAGCTTCATCGTCTGGCTGCTGACTTCCCTGCTACGGGAAGCTCACTGACGAGAATGGGAGGCCGCCGTGTGGGGTGGCGCTGAGCCAGGGATTGGCTGGAGCTCCAAGTCATCGCATACTGTTTTTATATCCAGTACAGGAGGCAGCATGTTGTGGGATGATGAACCTTTGCCGGAGGTTCCTGCCGATATTCTAGCCCGGGTTGGTCAAGGCACCGACTCGGGTGATATCGGCGACCGCGAGCGTTCTGCGTTGCAGTGGGTAATCGCTATCAACCAGCGGCTTTACCGCCGAGCCTGGGAGCTTGAGCGAAAGGTAGAGGAGCTGGAGGCGCATGGGCAGGCCATGAGGGAGCAAATTGTGGGGGCTGGTACAACTTACGCGACGGCTGGGATATGAGCCTTCGACCAAGCAGCCGCGTTTAGTAGCCTATCCCTGTTGTGAGCGTGGTCGCTCAACGCGCCATGCCTGGCGCACTCAAAAAAATACCCTGGCCTGAGGCCAGGGTATGGTGGAGCGTTTTCCTCAAAATGCTCAGCTCAGCATGTCACTCTGGATGATGTAGATCTCAGGAAGATCATCCGCGTTTGGGGCGTCGTTCTGCAACACTTCACAGTCTCGAAGCTCCCGTTTGAAGGTCTCCTGAGCTATGGCCTCATCATCTGCCAGCACCAGATAGGCAGTGTCGTCGTCATCACCACAAACTCGACCTGTTATGAGCCAGGCATTCCGGCCAGTTCCGATGAAGTGTTTTCGCTCAACCGCAACATGGGTTGTGCTGGTCAGATGTGGCGCTAGTGCTTGCTCAGTTGTCATGATGGATTCCTCATGGGTATGCATGGTCCTGAGTAATGCGTCACAGTAATTGCTACGCCTTGCAGCCTGATCAAGTCATCATCAGCACTCGTACCGGAGGCGGTTTTAGGTATTGGCGCTAGCCGGCTATGGTCCGAATCTGGCCCGGGCTACTGGGTATCACTGAAAATGAACTTGAAGTGGTTTCGAGGGCCGTGGCTGAAGTTCCGCTCGCTCGAAGTTGAAGTGATGGGGGGCGGCTTTTGAGCCAGGCTGCATCGGGGCACCGTACGGGCTTGAGTTCGCGCACGCTCTGGGGGTTTCCTTGATAGGCACAAGTGCCTAGAATGCAGCTATTAGGCACATGTGCCTATTCTCAACCGTTTGGAGGTAAGATGGACGACGAAGGGCGTGAAGCCAACCGGCAAGCGTTTCTGGCGCTGCTGAAAAAGTATGACGTCAAACAACGCGAGAGCGCGATGCTCATCAACGCCGTCACCAAGCGGCCTTGCTCCGATCGCGCTGTTCGATCCTGGCTCAACGATCCGACCAAGAAATCTTCCCGGCCTTGCCCAACCTGGGCGGTGAATGCGCTTCGAGACGGGATCGTGTACATGCAACAGTTGATGGAGCGTCGAAAGCAGGCTGCAAAGCTCGACACTGAAGAGGCACAGGCCTAGATAGGCACGTGTGCCTATTTTCATGCCAGTAGGCACACGTGCCTACCTTTGCTTGGCGGCCGTATAACGCCGCACAGTAAGCTTCCCTAAGCCCGAAGATATGGGCGACCCGGCTCAGTCTGTAGGAAGCATAACGAAAAAAGCCCCCAGCAAGCCGGGGGCGGTGGTGCATGCTCAAACCTCATAGCTGAGGCTCAGTCATACGGGGTTTTCGCCGTGGGAGGCAGGCCACGCTCTGAGCGGAATTCCTTGGCCATTTCAGCACGACGCATGTCGGAGAGGATGTCGAACTCGCGCTCGTATTCTGGATTGACGCTGCCTGTAACTGCGTAGGCAGCTTCGACCTTCTGTGCTTGTGCTTCGATTGCGTTGGTCATGGTGTTCTTCCCATAGGTTAGATAGATGAGGTGAGGGATCAGTCTGCTTCAGGCAATCGTTCATTCAGTTCCTTGAGCGTCTGGTCATACTGCTCAACCAGGTCGCTGTATTCCTTCGACTCCCAGGGTTCAAGGCCGCCGGCGGATAGGACTTGCAAGCAATAGTCTTTCTGTCCTTGGACGGACCGGATCTGGTCCGCGATCAGGTGTTGATAGTGGTTCATGGTGACTCCACGGAGCTTGGTTGGCGGTGTACCTGGTGATGGCGCACATGAACTACGAAGCTGGGTAATAAAAACCCCGGGCGAGCCCGGGGTGTGGTGGTGCGTTTGCCTAAGTGAGCCTGAGAGTGTTATGCGCCATCAGCGGCTTGGTCTCGATGGCGAAGCAGGCGTACCGCATAGGTGTCGCTGATTACGTCGTCAACTTCGGCCGCGAATCGGCTGGCGCCCGATTCAACAACTTCGGGCGACCAGTCAGGAGTGAATCGCGCAGTTGTTGTGCTCAGTACGTTATTGCCCTCGCTGTAGTACTGAGCGATCAGGCGTCTGGCACCTTCATCTCCGGCTTCGAGAAAGGCGATCGCCTCCTTGATGCCAACCGCAGTTCGGTACTCTTTTTTGGCCACTGCTGATGTGCAGTTAAAGCTCAGCCCATCAACGATCAGCCAGCCCATAGCACCCAACCGATCAGCGATGAGTGTTTTCAGTGCGTCGTTTTCGACACCTGTAGCCTCAGTCGGGGCCTGCTCACTTGGTAGGTGTTTTGCGTCGATCCGCTTCGCTAGGTCCTCGGTCACGACGAAATGCGTGTCGCCAAGGGTACGCACAATTCCTCGCCCCCGAATTGGTGATGCCAGGCGATCGAGGAGGGGCCTGGTGTCGCGGATTTCTACGCCCTCTCCAGTTTCTGCGATGCGTACGACGCATGCCATTTCGACGACGGTTCGTGCTAGCTCTGGGGTCAAGCAGGTCGATACTTTCACGAGTGTTGCCATGGGTTTTCTCCTGAGGAATTAAACATCGTCCTCAGGGATGAATTACATGGTGGAACAAGGTCGCTGGCACCCATTACACGCGTGCGTGAACCATCCCCATGGGCAAGTTCAACCAGATTTCCCTTCTGAGGAGTGCCCCATGAGCAGCACCAAAACAGTCCCTGTCGCCGATTACCGTCGCGCTTTCGATCGTCTTTTTCGTAAGGTGAATGACTACCATGCCTGCTGCAGCGCCGATGAGGTAACCAATTGGAAAGAGGTTGCCCAGCGAGTGCTGGCCGAGGTGTCGAACATCTCGTGCTCACGTGCAAAGCCCGATGATCTTGAAAACATGGCCAAAGCGATTGGGAAGATTCAGGGCTACCTGGCGGCCGCGGACGCGCGTATTAAGGCTTACAGCCGCGAGGCGTGATTCTTTCCAGCGGCCATCGCATGGCCTGGCACCGGGTCTGGCACCTAACGCTACACCACCCCGTACTGCTCAAGCAGTCCGGGGTTTTTTACGCCTACGCTCACGCTCAATTAGGCTGCCAGAACTGATTGAGGGCCTTATTGCAGCGGCGGTTCATTGTGCTGGCGCCGAGCCCGGCGATTTTCAAGGTAGTTGTCGCGTGAGCGTGTCACGCTGCCTTTGATGTTTGCTGCAGTACCGCTTCCCGCTCCGGGTTCAGGCACACGATTGGTGCCAGCACCCAGTTCCTGATGTTGCCGCTCCAGCGCTCCGGGTGCCGTGCACGCGCCGCCTCGTACAGCTCGATACGCTTGCGCAGCAACTCTTCCGCCTGGCCAGTATGTCGCTGCGCCGGGGTCACGAACTTCAGGGCGCTGTGGCGATGTTCATGGTTGTACCAGGCCACGAAGCTGTTCACCCAGTTCCTGGCCTGCTCCAGCGTGTCGAAGGGCCGCTCCGGCCACAGCGGGCAGTACTTCGCCGTGCGGAACAAGGCCTCGGCATAGGCGTTGTCATTGCTCACCCGCGGGCGGCTGAACGAGGGCATCACACCCAGGTTCTGCATGGCCGCCAGCATGGTCGAGCCCTTCATCGCGCTGCCGTTGTCCGAGTGCAGTACCAGTGGCTGGCCTGCCCGCTGTTCACGTAGGCAGGCCTGGCGTAGCAGCTGGGCGGCCTGCTCGGCGCTTTCACTTTCATGCACCTCGTTGGCCACCAACTTCCGGCTGTAGACGTCCTTGATCATGTACCAGTAGAAGTAACGGCCCTTGACCGTGGTCGGCAGCCAGGTGATGTCCCAGCACCACAGCTGGTTCGGGCCGTCGGCAACATGGGTCGTCAGCGCTCGTTTCACCGGTGGGCGGCTACGGCCGCGCGGATGCTGCTGTTCGGCGTCCTTCAGCAACCGGTAAAAGGTCGACTCCGAGGCCAGCCAGGTGCCCTGATCGGCCAGCCGCGCCACGATCTGCTGCGGCGGCAGGCTGGCAAACTCGGGCTGGTTGGCGACCTCCAGCACGCGGCGGCGCTCTTGCGGGGTCAGCTTGTTGGCCGGCTCAGCTCGTTGTGCCGAAGGACGCCGATCCTCCGGGCAGTGCTGCCAGCGCTGTAGGCTGCGCAGCGACAGGCCCAGTTCGGCGCAGGCCTGCGCCCGCCGCGCTCCCGCCGCCACGGCGTCCTCGATCAACTGCAGCGTTTCACGGCGATCCGGGGCGCTGATCATTCGTCCTCGTCCTTCCCCCAGAGCGCCTCGGCTTTTTTTCGCAACACCAGCAGAGCCGCGGTTTCTGCCAGCGCTGCATCCTTGCGCCGCAGTTCACGCTCCAGCTGCTTGATGCGCTTCTTCGCGGCCTTTTCCTCTTCGCGTTCGCGCCGGGTCTTGCTCGGCTGAGCCAGGCTGTTGGCCTGCTCGCAGACTTCGCGCCAGGCGTTGATCTGCTCGACATACAGGCCTTTGCGCCGGCAGTACTCCGCCAGCTCAGCCGCATTGAGGCTGGCGCTTTCCAGCACCACCCGAAACTTGTCCTGGCTCGACCACTGGTCGGCCTGCTGTCCATCTCCCGGCACCACTGCTCCCGCTGCTCTGGCCTGTTTGCGCCAAGCATACAGGGTGGCATCAGTAATGCCTGTCGCTTCCACCAGCTCCGGCACCGTCCGGTTCAAGGGCGGCATCATCTGCCGCACCACCCACTCCCGATGCTCTATCGAATAACGCGCCACACGGCTCTCACTTCCGCCCACCGACCAAGACTCATCGAATCAACTCACACGACAACTATCCTGACGCGGCGGGAGCCCGGGGCCGCTTGCCGCTTAGAACCGCTTATCAGGTGTTGTTGGCCATCTCCCAGGACACGGTCAACCTGATACTTGAGGAGCAATCCAATGCAAACCATGCCCGAGACTATCGCTTTGCTACGCAACAGAGCGCCAATTTCTGTAGGTGCCAGCCAGTTCAACGGAAAGCCAGTTTTCAAAGCCTACTCGAAGAGCGAGGACCGCTACTATGAGCTGAGGGGAGACGCTTCAACTGGCGATCACTACGCCGCATTGGTTGCTGAGTATGGCGACGTGATCAGCAAGCTCGCCGAAGATCATGATGTCGAGCAATGCACCCGCTGCTTCGCCGATCTTGAGGTTTTCCAGGTAGGTCTTTGCGACGATTGCCAGGCCTTAGCCCTTTGAACCGACAACGCTAGACCCACCCGGCCATAGGCCGGGTTTTTTTGTCTTGAGAATGGTGACGGGGAGCCTCAGGTTGATAAGTGTTGTCCTATAGTTTAAAAATGGAGCCTTCCATTGTGCTTGCGTGGATGAGGGTGGGGCCAAAGAGTTGACCCGCGGTCGCAGCGATGTGCGCTGGTGCAGCCGCCTAGCTGATGAAGAACAATTCACCCTCGGTCGCTATGCGATTTGCCTTTGCGACTAGTGCAGCAGCACCTGCAGATTGGGATTTGTCCAAGGCCATCATAATTGACTGACTCTGCCAGCATGCCGTCTACCCATACATTTTCGGGTGCAAGAATTTGGACAACGAAGTTCAACTGCAACAACCGCTTTTGAGCCCGAACGATTTCAAGGCCGCGTACAAGGCAGGCGGCTGGAATGGTCGTATGCTCGCCATTCGCTGGAAAAAAACCGCTTTCTCGATCAGCAGGTTGGTCAACGACCTAGACCGTAGTCCGCACTGGGATGACGCGGTCCGCGGCTTGCCCGAAGTTCAGCTGCAACAACCGCTGTTGACCCCTGATGAATTCAAGGGTGCGTACAAGGCCCGCGGCTGGAATGGCCGCAAGCTTGCAATTCGCTGGAAAAAAACCGCTGTGTGGATCAGCAAAATTGCCAGCGATCCAGATCGTGACCTGCACTGGGATGATGCGGTCCGCGGCTTGCCAGTAATTGTGATTCCGAAGAAATCCAAGGCTAAGTAGGCGGGACCTTGCCAGGGGTCCCGCAGCGTTCTGGGGTGTTTGCGTTGTTCTCCTGGGAGCTACGTGGACTGAGACGTATGTAGCGTTGTTCCACATCTCCCTAGGTCATGCAACGCAAGCCTCAGGAGATTGCAAATGGGAACACTCAACTCGACCCCTACTGGTCCGGAAATGCCTCTCAATCTGTGGGCGGGAATTCAAGGGCAGAGGCTGCGTCGTGCTCAAGCACGGCATGAGCGAATGGTGGCGAAAGCGATCAAGGACAACGTTTCTAGCCGCCGTCTCAAACAATTGGTCATGCGCTATGACCGGATCCTTCTCGCTGCCGTAAAGCTCGTGCCTAGGTAGTCCTGAAGTATCACTCTCACCAGAAGCCTCAGCCATGCTGAGGTTTTTTTTTACCCGCAGCCCGCGCCGGCAGCCTGAGCAAAAGCCTTTCGCTAATGCATGGAGATGGCGGAGCGGGCTATCATTCTGGTTTATTGGTTTACGATACATAACGCGTACGTGTAATATTTTCTGTCTCTACCCAGGATCCCGGCCATGCCTACACTTTTCTCTGCTAACGACACCCAGCTGAGCTTTCAGGTGCTGCGAGTGGCTGAAATCTGATGCGCGCTGTCGACGAGTTGAAGGCGGTTAGGATTCGAGTCACCGAGTGCCTGGAGATGGCCGCATCCTACTTTTCCCGTGACATTCCCGAGATACCGGTCCTGTTTGACCTTACTGGTAAAACAGGTGGCATGTTCAGGTACCGCCAAAACAAGGAAACTGGCCGGTGCTACGACCTGCAGTTCCGATTCAACCGTATCCTGGCCCGAGAGAACCTTTCGGAGTACCTCAATAATATCTGCCCGCATGAGGTAGCCCACTACATCACTTATTTGATTTGGGGGGCGAAGGTTGAGCCGCACGGTGCTGAGTGGACCCAGGTCATGGTCGAGGTATTCCAGATCCGGGCCGATAGGTGTCACCAGCTCGACACGTCGCGATCGGTCAAGAGAGAGTTTCTGTATCGGTGCGGGTGTGAAGGAAAGCGCTTTCGGTTGTCGACGAAAAGGCACAACCGCATGGTCCAGAGGAAAGCGTTCTACAGCTGCAGAACATGCGATCAGGTCGTTGTGTTTCTCCGAGAGGCTGATAAAGCCGAAGCCCAGGTCATACCAAAGCTTTTCATCAGCACCGCAGGCCCCACGATCGATAAGGCTCAAGTCGACCGAATCGCCAAGTTCATCCTCGATCACCAGGTAAAACAGATCGTCCTTGACTGCTTGATCACGGGTGAGCGGCATCGTGAGCTATTGAGCAAGAAGCTGAAGGTCCCGTCGAGCTCGGTGCTCAGGCATTTGAGCCCAGAAACTCTGCCAGGTGGAGTGACCCACGCCATTGTCTTCAGCGATGGCAAAGATGAGCGTCAAGTACGCGTAGCCAGGGCTTTCGAGCAACGAGGGGTGAAAGTGCGAATGGTGCGAGCGGGTGTTGGCTGACGTCATCCGCCTTCGAGACCCTCCAATTACCACCCAGTGAATTTGCGTAGAACCCCAACATGCAACAAGTCGAGCAAACCAATCAACGCCCCGCAGTCGCGGAGACTTTCCGCTTGAAAGCATTCCGAGTGGTCACCGGCGAACTGTTCGCTGCGGCCACCGCGCAGCATGCGCTCGACATGGCCAAGTCAGAGCTCTCTCGACCCCAGCTCAGCCTGAAGGATGTCGTCGCGGTGAGTCACAGCGATCTGGTGGTAGCGGAAGTGAATGGAGCCGAGCACGCAACTGGCGCTTCAGTGCTCCTCGCACGAGCAACCGCTCCGGGCTTGCTGGGACGTTGCCGAACTGACCATACCTACCAGACGGTGTTTGTCGAGGCGCTGAGCGGACCAAGCTTGGAGTGGGCCGTGCGCGAGGCGAGCTTCAAGGCTTTTGGATTCATGATGAGCGCTGAGCCAGGGTGCCCTGAAGATACCCTGCGGAATGCCGTGCGGCGATGGCTTGGGGATGTCGTAAGTGTCCCTGCAGATCTTCATATCCTGGACACACAAGCGGCCTGAGTTGTTTGCCCGCCGGCGCCGGGCATCCCATTGGGAGAGGGCCGCGAGGTCGTACATAACCGTGTGCGCCATAACCACCCACAAACCTAACGCACATGAGGTGCCGCGATCATGACCAATCCAACCCACGCTGTAGCAGTCTCCACTGAAGGCCGTGTGCCTGCTGATTGGACGGCTCCTGATTTCTATCAGCCGCTGGACCTTCTGCGCGCCAAGCTGGCGTTCCAGTTCGGCAATTTCGCTCATCTCATGCTCAGTGGGTATGAGAAAGCGAAGAAAGCCTACCTTGACCGCGACTTCTCGCAAGTACAGTTCCCACGAGCTGGCGAAGAGGCGATGGTCGAGCTTGAGGTTCGAGCTGAGACCATGCAATGGGTCGTTGAGATGGCTGGCCTGACAGGCAAGGCTGCAGACTATGCAGCCAATCGTTATCACGAGGACACCGCATTTTTGCTGGTCTACTCGGTGCCAAACGAAGATTCGCTTCAGACGTTCCGTTGTGGTGGTGGTAGCCCGGGCGCCGCCCTTGCTCAATTCGCGCAGCAGAATCCAGACCGGGTTCATCTCGTACAACAGATCTACGTAGATAAACGGAGCCTTCAGCCGGCAGCAGCATAACGATTCACCCAAACCCCACCGCTCAGCGCTGGGGTTTTTTCTTGCCCAACGGAAAGCCAGGGCGGTCGAGATGAAAATTTTTTCTGTCGCATGAATAACACGTATGTGTAATTTTGTGTTGTGCGTTTCAGATACTGGTCGTAATATCGATGCGTGTGAAAATGACAGCATGGTGCCATCAACCTGTCGTATCGATACCCGAGACGCTGGCGCGAGGCACATTGCCCCAACTAATCACGAGGCCCAACTGATGACCCCTGAGGAACTGTTGCAACAGCCCGAAGACCAGTACATGAACCCTGACCAGGTAGCGTTCTTCAAAAGCCTGTTGGTGGGTGAAAGTGCTACCGCAATGGGGCGCATCGATCAGCTGCGAGTCGACCTGACGGGTTTGGAAAAAGCCCCAGACGAAGTTGACGCAGCGCTGATCGAGCAAGAGCGTCAATCAATTCTGGGCAGCATCGAGCGCGAGAACCAAAGTCTGCGCGACATCAAACTGGCGATGTCGGCAATTGCCGACGGCAGTTACGGCTATTGCATTGATACCGGTGAGCCAATCGGCTTGCGGCGCCTGCTCTCCAATCCCCGGTCTTTGCTCACGGTCGAAGCCAAGGAGAGCCGCGAGAACAAGTCCCGGCACCTTCGCGCCGCATAATCACATTTCACCTGAAGCACCGACAGCCGGTCATTCCTGAGGTTATCCCCATGCCAAAGTCCCAGCCTCGCAATAACTCCCGCACAGCTGACAAGTTTGTTGTCCGCCTGCCGGATGGCATGCGAGAGAAGATCGCAGAAATTTCGAAAGAAAATCACCGCAGCATGAACTCTGAAATCATCGACCGCCTGGCTTTGAGCATTGAGCGGGATGAGCAGGGCGATCTGACGGTTCGTGCACTGGCTCAGGTTACCCGGCGCTGTGAGGAGCTGGAGCAAGAGCTGGCGGAACTCAAGGCAGCTCTGGCCAACGAAACCTCGAAGCCTGCTCTGCAGCAGGCACCAAGACTGTCGATCGCAAGCGCCCAGTGAGAGACGGACACCATGGGGAATTTGCTTGATGTAGGCCCCGGCGCTACCAGCGCCGGCACTGCTGACATTGCAGCTGTGCTCTTGAAGGCCGCCCAGCGGTATTTCTACTTGCGTGGTCCAGCCCTGCGGACTGGGAAAGCCAATGCCCCAATGGTGCGTATCGGCATCGACGCTCTTCTGGGCGGTGAGACTCTCGATATGGCGCTCGACCAAGCAATGATCGAGGCGCATGTAACGGGGCTCAGTGTTCCGTCGGGCGCCATTGGCCATGTCGGCAGTCACCAGTTCTCCGCCGCTGAAGCGGTGTTTCTGCGAAAGCTGCTCACAGCGCCACAACCATCACAGGCTGCTCAGCTCTTGAAGTACGCGACGGCCGTGGGGGTGCGTGACACGGCCAATCTCTTCGCCAACTACATCGCGTACATGAACTCGCCAATGCCCTGGCTCCAACAGGTGGGTACTGAAGGGCTACTCACGCCCTGCAGTGGGTCGCCTACGTGCCCGGTGGAGATCGTGCATGAAGACCGGCCGCAGGATTCTGAAGGCCGTGCACGCCGGATTTGGTCTCAAGTGGCCCCCGAAAGTGCAGGCCGTTACTGGAACTGGAGCGGTAAGGACGGAATTGAGGCCTCCCTGCTGGCGGTCACCTGGTCGTCGGACGTAGGCAAGTTCTGCGTAGAGGGGGCGCCCGGCACATCGCGACCAGTCAGCTGTGAGGAGTGGGGAGGATGGTGGGCAGAGCTCGATCGGCCAAACCCCCGCGAAGAGATCGCTTGCCTTCGCTACACGGCAGCCAGCTGATCGGCATAGCACCTAGCAGCATCCCGAAGCACGTAGAAGCTTCAACCTCAAGCATCCAAGACAGTGCTCATGAGGGCACTGTCATCACCCAAATCACCTAACAAGGCATGACCATGTGGTTTAAGAACCTGACTGTTTATCGTCTGACTCAAGATATTGAATTTGCGGCGGAGGCGCTGCAGTCCGCCCTAGCGTCGAAGCCCGCCCGTGCGTGCGGTTCGCAAGAGCTGGTCACTTTCGGCTTTGTCGCGCCGCTGGGCAAGGGAGAGGAGGCTCCGCTCGTTCACCAGAGCGGTAATTTCTTCCTGATCAGTGCTCGGAAGGAAGAGCGCATCCTGCCAGCAAGCGTGGTGAATGATGCTGTGAAGGAAAAGGTCGAGGAGATCGAGAAAGAGCAGCAGCGCAAGGTGTACAAGAAAGAGCGCGACCAGATCAAGGACGAGACAATCCAGGCCATGTTGCCGAAGGCGTTTATCCGCCGCGGCGTGATCACGGCAGCCATCGCGCCAAAGCTCGGGCTGATCATCGTCAATAACGCGAGTGCCAAACGAGCCGAGGATCTGCTCTCCACGCTTCGTGAAGTGCTCGGTTCGCTGCCGGTGCGGCCGGTGACGGTCAAGATTGCTCCGACTGCAACCCTCACTGACTGGCTCAAGAACGAGCAAGCGGGCGAGGGCTTCCACGTCCTGGACGAATGTGAACTGCAGGACACCAGTGACGAGGGTGGGTCGGTGCGCTGCAAGCGACAGGATCTCACCAGTGGCGAGATCAAGAATCATCTTGCAACCGGCAAGCTTGTGACCAAGCTGGCGCTGGCCTGGCAGGACAAATTGTCGTTCATGTTGGACGACAAGCTGGTTATCCGGCGCCTCAAATTCGAGGACCTGCTCCAGACCCAGGCTGAGCAGGATGGGGGCGATGACGCCTTAGCGCAGGCAGATGCGACGTTCGCGCTGATGATGATGACCTTGGCCGAGTTTCTCCCGGCGCTTTACCTGGTGCTGGGTGGCGAGGATGTGCCAGCGTCGATCTGAGCCATGCTGGGTACCCAAGCCTCCGCGTTGACGGGGGCTTTTTGTTGCCCGAGAAAAATATCGGTCTCTGTTACGCATTCCAGGAAGTACAGACAACCAGTTTGTCATTTCCCCCAATCGGGCTCAGTCCCCGCCAGGGGAGCTGTGTCGACTACTTGGAGCAGCACAATGACCACCATCATCAACGCAAAAATCGGCGAATCGAAGGGCGTTTCACGTGTCTTTATGGAAGGCCGTCACCTCCTGACAGCCGGTATTCAGATTGGCAAGAAGTACTCGATTAAGTCAGACAAGATTGCACGGCGTCTCGAACTAATTGAGGTTCCAACTGGCTTTGCCGGGAAGTGCATCAGCGTATCTAAGCGTGAGCGTAATGGGGTTGTACATCCAGTAATCGACTTGCGCTCTGAGAAAATCCGTGAAGTCTTTGAAGATGACCATAAGGTCCGAGTCGCGATTCGTCGTGGCCGGATTGTGATTACTGCTTTGCAGATTCAGACAAAGATCCGCGAGCGCCTCAAGCGCATGAAGGAAAAGTTGGAGCGTGGTCAAAAACTCGCCGTAGCATCGCTCTTCCACGGTGGCGGGGTGCTTGACCGAGCTTTGCACTCAGGCATGGTTAAGTCCGGTGTCGGCTCATTTGTGCAGGTTGGCGTTGAGATGGAAAGTGATTATCTCGACTGCTCAATTCGAAACAATGGCGATATTTGGACAGAGGACTCGATCGCTATTCATTCTGATGTTCGGGACGTATATTTGAGTGAAAATACACCTTTGTGCGAGATACTTGTCGGAGGTATCCCTTGCGTAGGAGCGAGCAAGAGCGGCAGGAGTAAAAACAAACTTGCATTTGCAGAGAGTCATAATGACGCCGGCGCACTGTTCGTCGAGTATCTGAACTGGCTGCGTCATGTAAATCCATGTATTGCCATCATTGAAAATGTCGGGGAGTATGCTAACACTGCATCGATGTCGGTTATTCGAAGCGTTTTCACGCATCTGGGCTATGTGGTGCATGAGGCTGTTCTGGACGGCTGGGATTTCGGGACACTCGAACATCGTAAGCGGCTTGTGGTGGTAGCAATTACGCCCGGGATTGGAGATAGTTTCTCATTCGATAATCTCAAGGTTAACAAGGTGCGTGAGTCATGCATCAACGCCATCATTGATCAGGTTCCTCTCAATGACGGATCTTGGAAGGAATACTGGCTCTTCGCATTTAAGGGTGTAGCTGATTTCTAAACCCTCCTGACTTCAGCAAGCACCTGGCTATGTAATTGGTTAAATTTCTAAAGCCCAAGGCGGTACCTCGTAAGTGCTCAAGTCGCCCGTTGATAGCTTCTGTTGGACCGTTGCTGGTTCCTGGCCGGTCGAAGTAGGCAAGGATGCTCTCAGCGTATTTTTTCAGCGTTTCCCCCAAGCCTTTCACCTCGATGAGCGCTTTGGGCAAGTCGCTGGCTGTAATGATATTTATGACCTCTTCCATGAGTTTTTTACCACGTTTTCGATCCGGCTCGTTGTAGGCGCTGACCACCCGTTGGTACATGCTCCAGGTGCAATCCACTTCGAGGTGGTGCTCATCTGCAAACAGCTGGAACAGTTGCTTTTTGTTGGCGTCAGACAGGTAGCTGATCCGAGTCAGTAGCGTTCGACGGCTTTTGTAGAGCGGGTCATTTTTACGCCCTCTGCGGCCCAGGATGTCGTGTTGCACACGCCGGCGGCATTCATCCAGCATGTTGCTTGCCCAGCGCACGACATGGAAAGGATCCAGCACGGTTTGGGCTTGAGGCAGGGCTTCTTGCGCTGCAGATTTAAACCCCGTAAAACCGTCCATGGCAATGCTTTCGATCTGGTCACGCCACGATTTGGGGCGACTCTGTAGCCATTGCTTAAAGGCTTGTTTGGAGCGGCCTTCCAGCACATCGAGCAAGCGGGCCGGCCCGTTTTTGTTACGCACGGGCGTAAGGTCAACCACGATGGTGACGTACTTGTCACCACAGCGTGTATGTCGCCAAACATGCTCATCCACGCCCAGCACGGTCACACCGTCAAAACGTGTCGAGTCATTAAAAAGCAGGCGCCGTCCTTCGTTGATAATGGCATTATTAGCGGTGTGCCATGCAACATCAAGCTGGCTCGCAACACGAGATACCGACAGATGATCCAGCACGATGGCAGCTAATGCCCAGCGTATCGCCCCATATGAAAGCTTTGAACGTGGAGGTGCTGCACTGTTTGTATCTTCATGCCAGAAACAGCCGCAAGCACAACGCCAGCGACGGATACGCAGCAGCAATCTGGTTGGTCGTTGTCCGTAAGGTGTGTGAGCAAGATGCCTATCGACAGTACCGCGTGAAACACCAGCAGCCCCGCACTTGGGGCATGGCTCGGGTGCTTTGGTTAAACGACATTCGATGACGGCGCGCTCTGCACAAAGATGTTGTCCAGTGGCAGTCAGGCCGAGGTTATTCAGTTGGCAAAAGCTGGAAAGATCAGGGCTAGAAAAGGTAAGATTGTTCACGTCGGGGGCTTAGTTTTTGTTGGTGTGAGAGCTTACATTTTCTAAGATCCTCGACTCCTTTTCCAGCCGGTCAGATTTTTTCTACACCCTTAAATGCGAAGAGCCTCTTTTCATCGCTGCCGGTGGTTGCCACGCGGCAACTGCCGTTGTAGCCCTGACTCATGACCCTAGAATTGACGACCTGGCATTAATGGGGCTCTTCGCATTTAAGGGTGTAGCTGATTTCTAAACCCTCCTGACTTCAGCAAGCACCTGGCTATGTAATTGGTTAAATTTCTAAAGCCCAAGGCGGTACCTCGTAAGTGCTCAAGTCGCCCGTTGATAGCTTCTGTTGGACCGTTGCTGGTTCCTGGCCGGTCGAAGTAGGCAAGGATGCTCTCAGCGTATTTTTTCAGCGTTTCCCCCAAGCCTTTCACCTCGATGAGCGCTTTGGGCAAGTCGCTGGCTGTAATGATATTTATGACCTCTTCCATGAGTTTTTTACCACGTTTTCGATCCGGCTCGTTGTAGGCGCTGACCACCCGTTGGTACATGCTCCAGGTGCAATCCACTTCGAGGTGGTGCTCATCTGCAAACAGCTGGAACAGTTGCTTTTTGTTGGCGTCAGACAGGTAGCTGATCCGAGTCAGTAGCGTTCGACGGCTTTTGTAGAGCGGGTCATTTTTACGCCCTCTGCGGCCCAGGATGTCGTGTTGCACACGCCGGCGGCATTCATCCAGCATGTTGCTTGCCCAGCGCACGACATGGAAAGGATCCAGCACGGTTTGGGCTTGAGGCAGGGCTTCTTGCGCTGCAGATTTAAACCCCGTAAAACCGTCCATGGCAATGCTTTCGATCTGGTCACGCCACGATTTGGGGCGACTCTGTAGCCATTGCTTAAAGGCTTGTTTGGAGCGGCCTTCCAGCACATCGAGCAAGCGGGCCGGCCCGTTTTTGTTACGCACGGGCGTAAGGTCAACCACGATGGTGACGTACTTGTCACCACAGCGTGTATGTCGCCAAACATGCTCATCCACGCCCAGCACGGTCACACCGTCAAAACGTGTCGAGTCATTAAAAAGCAGGCGCCGTCCTTCGTTGATAATGGCATTATTAGCGGTGTGCCATGCAACATCAAGCTGGCTCGCAACACGAGATACCGACAGATGATCCAGCACGATGGCAGCTAATGCCCAGCGTATCGCCCCATATGAAAGCTTTGAACGTGGAGGTGCTGCACTGTTTGTATCTTCATGCCAGAAACAGCCGCAAGCACAACGCCAGCGACGGATACGCAGCAGCAATCTGGTTGGTCGTTGTCCGTAAGGTGTGTGAGCAAGATGCCTATCGACAGTACCGCGTGAAACACCAGCAGCCCCGCACTTGGGGCATGGCTCGGGTGCTTTGGTTAAACGACATTCGATGACGGCGCGCTCTGCACAAAGATGTTGTCCAGTGGCAGTCAGGCCGAGGTTATTCAGTTGGCAAAAGCTGGAAAGATCAGGGCTAGAAAAGGTAAGATTGTTCACGTCGGGGGCTTAGTTTTTGTTGGTGTGAGAGCTTACATTTTCTAAGATCCTCGACTCCTTTTCCAGCCGGTCAGATTTTTTCTACACCCTTAAATGCGAAGAGCCGGAATACTCATACCTTGCGGAGAAAGAAGTTAGAGACCTGGCTGCAGGGAAAGGGTTCGCCCGCCAGCTTTTAACTGGTGAAGAAGATGGTTGCGGGACATTGGGGTGCCATTATGGTGTCAAACGACTTGTTGCAATTGGCTGCGACACGCGTTTTAGGCGTCTTGGCGGCGGTTCTCTGGAGAGATGGATGTTAAATTTTCGATGTTGCAGATCCATCCCGCTGCCTTCAGGCGCGTCATCACTCTGCTGCTACTGAAGCTGAGCGACCATCAATTCGAGGCCCTGAACGAAACAGGTCAAAGGTGGCTTTGGTATCTCACCGAAGTAGATCTGCTGGACGAGATCATCACAAAAACGAATGAACAGTCGATCCGCTGAGTCGTGTTGACGATGTCAGGCTCATCTGTATATGGACGGTCTGTGACCCCTCACGGGCTAAATGGGGTCGATAGGTCCGAAAGGCTCAAGCTGATCAGAGCGTTGTAAACCTCTTTTTTCACTGTAAACCACTGTGGTTTACAGTGAAAAAAAGAGGTTTACATGAGCGGGACACGATCCATTCCGGGCGAAGAAAATGCTGGGCTGGCCGCATGTAGTTAGTGAGACGTTCCAGCGTGTGCTGCTCAGCTCGCCCATTACCAAATGCCACGCTCCAGCGCTCAGATTCTACGCCTGAAGACTCCTAGTAGGTAGAATGCCATCATGTATATCGGCTACGAGCGAAAGGACTTCAAGGTGCAGAAGAAAGGATCGAATTGGAAATTTTTTGTGGGTGCTGCTGCTGGAGCATTCGTGGCGTATAGGTCTTTGACGAATTCAAAATCGTCGGTGGGGCTTGTGAAGCCAGCAGTTGAAACCCCAGTCCTGCCTGAGATTTTGGGTAATCCAAAGCAAGCAAAGGAAACCGCTGTAGGCTTAACCCCTAACGCGTCAAAAATCCCTGAAAATAAAGTTGAGTATTATTTTGGGCATTTGCCAGTCCAGAATTTCGTTACTGCCCTAATAGTTGCTGTGATTTTTGAATGGCTTGGCTTGGGTATGACGCTGAGTTTTCTCAACGATAACGCTTCTATCGACAACGTTTTTGTTGGTGGTGCCGTAATTTCATGGTCCTTAATAATCTATGCGTTCAGTCTTCTTTTTAGTAGGTCTTTGTCCTGCGTGCGCCTGTTTCAAAGCATGTTGACAACGAATATCAAATTCTTCTTTGATGTTGCACTGTTTGCTTCGGCTTTTTTGGTTGTTAAGCTGCTGGCAGAGAAAAACTTTTCCTGTAACTCCACGATGTCTTTCGCATTTCTTTTGTTGTCAATTGTCGGCATGAATCATGTTTTTTTGATGCTTCAAGGAAAGGCTCTTTCAACGGTAGCTGCTGCCAATTGGCTCGACAAAGAAAATCCATTCTTCAAAAAAATCAATGTCAAATTCACTGCTCTATTAATCCTAGCTTTGATTGGTATCCTCGCAGTCATTTTTTATGCCGTTTTTTCTTTTGTACGTGCGCCGTTTACCTTCTGCTAAAAAAGTCAGAACGGTTCATCAGTTCTGGGATCAGACAGGTTTGGTCGATTTCGCTTCCCAAGTGCCGAGCAGGTAAAGAGCAAGCGAGCCAGCCAGATTCACAGCCAGTTCTGCATGCCGTGGAGCAGGTTTTACACCTGCCCTCCCTGTGCCGTGGGAATCGCTTAGACGGTTCCTCAATGCCCCCAGTCCTTCAACCACTGACGTGCAGCCGCCAAGGATCTGCTTGAAAACCTTCTCTGTGTGTTGAGAGGGTGCAAGGTTGAGCAATTCAGCCGTCTGGCGGTAAAGCTTGTTGAGGTCTGGGCTATCGTCGTACTCAACCCCAGCTTCTTCTAGGATGTGCTTGCAGACGGATTCCAGAAGGGTACGCGCCATAGTGATTGCGCCTTCTGGGTCCGTGGTGCGTCGCTCCAAGGATTTCGTCCAAGCAATTCTCACATGCTCGGAATCAAACCGCTCGATTGCACCAGTCACTACCTGATCCGCTGGTGATGAACCACCTTTCTCTACATAGTCCAGCAGTGGACGGAATTCGTCCCATAGGTAAGTCCGGCGTTCGGCATAGGTGGCGTACTTGTTCTTGATGAACTGCCAGAACTGACTGAGGCTGCGGCATGTGTTCACGCACCGTGGGACCATCGTGGCAAGCGTGGGATCGTCGAGGATGGTGCGTCTTAGCATCAGGTACGCCGTGTCGTCTTCACTACCGCCCGTAGCCTGCGAGACCAGCATGTGCTGTAGAGCTTCTGCTTCTTCTGCCAGTGGATGCATAAAAATGCCCTAAATCGTTGGGTATGTCATATGGCCATCTTAAGGCGTGAACCCTACGGTTCCAAGCGCGTCGCGTACCATGTGAGGCTTGTTGGCGATGCCTATGAAGCCAGTCCCCGCTTGCCTTGGCGGGGATCATGGTGTCAAATCACCGGCTGCCTTGGGAGGCAGGTTTTTGCTTCATTTTTCGAGGACAAGGCTAGCACCATGCCTACATTGCACTGGGTGGGGAAGGATCAAGTCCGAAACCATCATCGGGATGTAACCTATCGCGTTCTGCGCGAGCAATTCACTTTTTCTGCTCAACAGAGCCTGCCGAAGAACAGTTTCGATAACAAGATTATCCACGGCGATAATCTGGAAGCTCTCAAAAGCCTGCTGCCTGAATATGAGGGGAAAGTGAAATGTGTTTACATCGATCCGCCCTATAACACCGGCAATGAAAACTGGGTCTACAACGACAACGTTAATGACCCACGAATTATGAAATGGCTTGGAAAAGTAGTCGGTAAAGAAAACGAGGATATGAGCCGGCAAGACAAATGGCTCTGCATGATGTATCCACGTCTAAAGCTTCTGCATCGACTGCTTTCCGACGACGGGTCTATTTGGGTTTCGATTGATGACAACGCGGTTGGTATTCTTCGTCCGGTTCTGGATGAGATATTCGGCGTTGGAAATTTCGTGACCTGCGTGATTTGGGAAAAAGCGGATTCGCCTCGGAATTCTGCAAGCCAATTCTCTACAGACCATGACTACATTCTGGTCTACTCGAAACGTCCCAATTGGGTTCCTGCTCGGCTGGCTCGTACTGCTGAATCGGATTCCATTTATGACAATCCAGATGACGACCCCAACGGTCCTTGGATTGCGGGTGATCCTTTTGCCAACAAGCCCTATTCCAAGGGACTGTTCACCATCACAGGTCCAACTGGACGTGATTTCTCTCCGCCTCCGGGGCGCTTCTGGCGTGTCTCTGAGGAAAAGCTGCGTGCTCTCGACGCAGAGGGTCGTGTCTGGTGGGGTCCAACCGGCGATGCCCGTCCCAGCATCAAGCGGTATCTCAACGAGGTGGGTGACTTGGTGCCCCGCACGTTGTGGAAAAAGGACGTGGGCAGCAATCGTAGCTCCAAGAACGAAATGCGGGCTATTTTCTCCGGCTCTTCGTCTTTCGATACGCCAAAGCCTAGTAGCCTAATTGGTCGAATTTTGGACATCGCTGCTGATAGAGATTCCATCATCCTCGATTCCTATGCCGGGTCTGGTACGACCGGACACGCCGTTTTGAAGGCGAACGCCCAGGATGAAGGCACTCGACGTTTCATCCTGATTGAGATGATGGATTACGCCGAATCGCTCACCGCCGAACGCATCAAGCGGGTTGCCAATGGCTACGGCGAAGAGAGCAAGGCAGTGGCGGGGCTGGGTGGTGGTTTCACCTATTACGCATTGGGCGAGCCACTGTTTGTGGAATACGGCAACCTGAACCCTGCTGCCGGAATCGACGCGATCCGTAATTATGTCGCATGGCAGGAAGGGATCGTTGAAGGCACTGGTTCGTCATCTGCTGAAAGCCAGCACCGTTACTGGCTTGGCGAAGCAAATGGTCTGCGAGTCTTCTTCGCCTATGAAGAACATTCCGTAACCACGCTCGACCTTGAGCTTCTGGCTGAACTGGTGAAGGTCGCTGGACCTGTACTGGTTTACGCTGACCAGTTGGCTCTTGGTGAGGACTTCATGCGTCGGCACGGCATTGGCTTCAAGAAAATCCCACGCGACATTGCTCGACTCTGAGGATCTAGAAAATGCAATTGAACACCTATCAGAGTCAGGTCATTGAGGATCTTGAGCTGTTCCTTCGTCGCTGGACCGCTTGTGATGACCCTCAGTTAGCTTATCGCGCTCACTGGGATGCACTGGGCGCGACAAAGATGCCCGGTTATCAGCCAGCTCCGCATGGCGCTCCACAAGTGTGTGCGAAGGTGCCGACTGCCGGTGGTAAAACCTTCATCGGACTCCATGCCGTTTCGAGCATTTTCAGTGCGCTGCAGAAGCGTCAAGGCGATGCTCGTTTGTGCTTGTGGCTTGTTCCGTCGCTGTCCATTCTAGATCAGGTTCTGAGGGCGCTGCGTAATCCAACACATCCTTACCGGCAGGCTTTGAACCGTTTGTTCGAAGGTCGTGTGAGCATCATGGATAAGCGCGATTTGCTGTCCGGTTTCCTTTCTCGGGATGAGGTGGAAGACGGTCTTGTCGTTGCTGTGCTGACCTATGACAGCTTGAAAGCGCGCAACAAGGATGATCGCAAGCTTTACCAAGAGAATAGTGCGCTGGATGACTTGGCGTCCACGGCTGTGGCGGTAGGTGAGGGCGTTGACCCTTACTCTCTGGTCGCCTCGATGGCTGGTTTGAAACCAGTCATCATCGTTGATGAAAGCCACAACGTGACCAGTAGCCTGTCCCAAGACATGCTTCGCAACCTCAGTCCAAGCTTTGTGTTTGAGTTGACCGCCACACCGCGAACTGGGGCGAATATCATCAGCTTTGTAGATGCTCTGGTGATGCGTGACCAACACATGGTCAAACTTCCAGTCATCGTGAGAAACCTCCCAAGCCGAACTTCTGTCATTGCTCATGCCATTGATTTGAGGGCGCGTCTCGAGTCTGAGGCGAAAGCAGAAGAGCAGACTGGTGGTGCATACATCCGACCTATCGTATTGCTGCAGGCTGAAAGCAAAACCAAGGCAGATGCAAAAACCTTCGAGCTGGTGAAGGCTGAGCTGCTAGAGCATGGGATTGCCGAAGATTGGATCAAGATCAAGACTGCGGACAAAGATGAGCTGAGCGGTTTGGACCTCATGTCTACGTCCTGCCCGGTTCGATTCATCATTACCGTGAACGCCTTGAAGGAAGGGTGGGACTGCCCGTTTGCCTACATTCTCGCGACCTTGGCTGATAGGTCATCTGCGGTGGATGTGGAGCAGATTCTTGGTCGAATTTTGCGACAGCCATACGTTCGCGCTCATGGTCATGAACCACTGAACATGAGCTATGTGCTGACGGCTTCCAGCGTCTTCAGTCAGACGTTGGAAAGGATCGTTGTCGGTCTGAACAGAGCTGGTTTCAGCCGTGCAGATTTCAGGACTCCTGATCTCGTTTCGAGCGATTCCAAGTCTGATAGCCAGACCACAAAAGCAGTCACGCCTGAGCCAACAAAACCTCAACCGGGGCTGTTCGTCACGAATACTTCTGCGGGTGATCCAGAACCTTTCGAGTTGGCATCGAGCGGCGGCAGTGAACTGGGTAGTGGTAGTGAGACGACCAGCGACGACTTCCTTGAATCGACATTGGAGGCTGCGCGCCAAGCCAATGCAGAGCTGGTAGCTGCTGCGGCTACCAACGGCGGAAAGCACATCCCCAATGACGTGAGAGGTGCAATGGAACTGTTCTCCCTCCGACCTGAATTCGTTGACGAGATCAAGGAACTCAAGCTACCCCAGTTCTACCGGAAAGCGCCCGCTGGGTTGATTTTTGCTGACGAAGACGGCGGCGTGCTTCTCGACAAATCTCAGTTGCTCGACCAAGAGTTTCGTCTAGCAGATTGCGACGTGAACGACTTTACCGTTGCTCCTGTGAGCGGCGATTTGGTGAAGCTCGATCTGCTTCGTGTGGGTAGCGCGCAGGGTGACTACGAGCCTACGAAAATTCAGTTGAAGGACAACGAGATTCGCAAGCTGAAGGACTACCTGTCCAGCTTGGATTCCGAGGGTAAGCGGCGTCAGCTTACAGGATTGGTGGGTAACTGGCTGGGCAAGATGCCGCCTTTGGCTGAGGCTGATTTGCAGGCATACATCCGCAAGATTCTGGCAAGGTTGAGTGCTGGTCAGTTGGATGAGGTGCTTGAACAGCAACATGCCTATGTTGAGAGCATCAAGCAGCGCGTTCGAAGCGAAATGCTGGGCTTCTCGCGCAGGCGCTTCAAGCAGTGGATCGACCTGAACAAGGTGGACACACGACCCTCCTACCAACTACCAATGGAGATTGCTCCAAGGCAGAAAGCCCCTCTCGCGGCAGAGAATTCTTTGTACGTTCGTGAAGAGAAGGGCAATGGTCTCGAAGAGCGCATGTCCGAATTCCTGTCGGACTGTGAAAACGTCCGGTGGTGGCATAGGAACTCAAGCAGTCGTGGGTTCGCCCTGAACGGTCCGATCAACCACTACCCTGATTTCGTCCTGAAATTGCGCTCAGGTCTCATCATACTGTTGGAGACAAAGGGCAGTGACCGGGATAACTCGGACTCCAGTGCGAAAATCGAGCTTGGGAAGTATTGGGAAAGGTGTGCAGGTCGGGATTACCGCTACCTGATGGTCTTCGAGCATAGCCCCTTGGAAGGTGCGTATTCCTGGGCAGATGCCTGTGAATTGCTGAAAAACCTATAGCCATCAAAGCACTTGAGAAGAAAAACGTCCTGTTGAAATTTGGCTATTTCCTCGGCTACCTGGGGCGCGAACGAGTGTGTGCACTGAAGCGTGGCCAGGTTGAGATTCCCAGCGACTTTGCTGGCGTAGTGTGGACGTCGATGAACGACGACGGTTGGAACCAAGCCTTGAGCCGTGAGCTTCAAGACGGCGGCTACGAAATTGACTGGAACAAGGTGATGCGCGGCTAGCAGGGTTTTGCCTATGTCATTGCCAATAGTCGATGGCACAGGCCGTTGCTCTGAGACTTTGTTGGCCATGGCCTCCGCTCGGAGACACTTGATAGCCCGCCTCACATGGTGGGCTTTTCTATTTTTACTGAAATGCTAAGTGAACAGTACCCAGCTTACCGTTCACGGGGGCGCCATTGTGAATGGTGGGTACCGCCTCATGAAAACGTACACGATGCGTGATCATCACATGTCAGGATAATTGGCTTCCTCTCAACTGTGAACACGCCCGGCGTGTAATCCAGTTTCTCGCTGACGTCTTCGCCCCGTTGAACCATCCATACCAAATGCTGCATGCCGGTAGTACGTATGGGTGAGAAGCAAAAAACTGATTGAATACCTAATGGGTGAGGCTATGCAGAGCGACGACTCAGGCGCCATCACCTTTTTATCCACGGCGATCGCTCAGCCTCGCGATAGCCGATTGAGGCAAGTGGGATCAAGATAGTTAGCAAGCTCTCTTTCGTGATTGCTAAAATAGCCGAACCCATTTTGGACAATCCTATGTCCCGTCTCGCTGAATTTCGCCTGCTCGAACAACAACTCACTGCCCAACTTGCCGCGTTGGAAGCCCTGAAAAATGACTCATCCCTGAAGCAGGAAATGGAATTCGAAACGAAGCTTCGCTCCCTACTAAACGAGTATGGCTACGGCTTGCGCCAAGTGGTGCTGATCCTTGATCCGCAAGCGGTGGCTTCCGCTTCGATTACCCCGAAGGCTCTTCGGAAAGCACGTGCGGTGAAGGTCTACAAGAATCCACACAGCGGTGAGATCGTTGAAACCAAAGGTGGTAATCAGCGCACACTCAAGGCCTGGAAGAACGAGTATGGTGCCGACGTGGTCGAGTCCTGGCTCGCTAGCTAATAGGTGCGGATTCCACGCCATCCGGCCACCCAGTCCACTCTCATCTGGCCAGGCATTCCACGGCCATCTGGCCACCTGTTCCACGGCCATCCGGCCGGGCAGTCGGAGCGCAGCGACGCAGGGGTTGCATTGTTAGTCTGAGGCGCTCGGTGTCGTCAATTTCTTCGTCTGTTTGCGCATCGATTCCCCCTTCAGATTGATCCGATAAGCGTTGTGCACCAGGCGGTCGAGGATGGCATCGGCCAGGGTCGGATCGCCGATCAGTTCGTGCCAGTTGTCCACCGGCATCTGGCTGGTGACCAGGGTCGAGCGCTGGCCGTAGCGATCATCCAGTAGCTCCAGCATGTCGCGACGCTGTTCGGCGGTGAACGGGGCCAGACCCCAGTCATCGAGGATCAGCAGGTCGGTCTTGGCGTAGCTGCTCATCAGCTTGGCGAAGCGCCCGTCGCCGTGAGCCAGGCCCAACTCCTCCAGTAGGCGCGGCAAGCGCAGGTAACGCACGCTGTAGCCCTCTCGGCAGGCCTGGTGGGCCAGGGCGCAGGCCAGCCAGGTTTTGCCCACGCCGGTGGGGCCGCCGATAATCAGGTTGAGGCCGTCGCGTAGCCACTGGCCGCCGCTCAGTTGCAGGATCAGCGCCTTATCCAGCCCGCGCGGGCTGCGGTAGTCGATGTCTTCGAGGCAGGCGTTGTGCTTGAGCCGGGCCTGGCGCAGGCGGCTGCTCAGGCGCTTGTCGTCGCGTTCAGTCAGCTCGCGGTCGACCAGCAGGCCGAGGCGTTCCTCGAAGCTCAGGCTGTCGATGTCCGGGGTTTTCAGTTGTTCGTTCAGCGCCTTGAGCATGCCGTGCAGGCGCAGGGTTTGCAGCTTGTCCAGGGTCGGATGGGGCAGCATGGTGAGTTTCCTTGGGTTCAGTGGTAGTAGCCGGGGCCGCGCAGGTTGGCGTGGTCGTCCGGCAGCAGGGGCAGGTTGGCTTGAGCCAACGGCAGGCTTTCCAAACCCTGGCGCAGGATCGATTCGAGGCTCTTGTAGCTGCACGCACCGAGGCTGAGGGCGCGACGGCAGGCCAGCTCCAGACGCACTTCGCCATGGGTCTTGCCCAGGCGCAGGATGCCCAGGCAGGCCCGGTAGCCGTGAGTCGGGTGGATGCGCCGTTCGAGGATGTGGCCGATCACGCCGGCGGTGTTCGGTCCGGTCTGCTCGGCCCAGCGGATCAGCCGTTGCGGCGTCCACTCGGCGTGCTCGCGATGGCTCTTGGGCATGTGCTCGGCCTGTGTGCTGTGCCGGCCCTTGTGCGCTGAGCGCAGGTGGCTGGCCACCCGCTGATTGGCGTGGAAGCACTCCACCGTGCGCGCTGTCAGGCGTACTTCCAGTTGTTTCTTCACCAGTTGGTACGGCACCGAGTAGTAGTGCCCATCGACCTCGACGTGGTAGTCGATGTGCACCCGCGCCTTCTTCCACTCGGCATGGACGTAGGGCTGCTCCGGCAGTGGGCGCAGCGCTGGACGATCCAGGGCTTCGAAGGCCGAGTGCCGGGAGCCCGGCAGCTTGCGAAACGGTCGTCGGTTGAGCCGCTCCAGCAACCCGGCGATAGCGCTGTTGAGTTCATCCAGGGAGAAGAACTGGCGGTTCCTCAGCGCGGCGAGGATCCAGCGCTCGACCACCTGCACGCCGACTTCGGCCTTGGCCTTGTCGCGCGGTTTGCGTGCCCGCGCCGGCACCACCGCCACGCCATAGTGCTCGGCCAGATCGCGGTAGCTGGGGTTGATGTCCGGCTCGTAGCGATGGCTCTTACTCACCGCGCTTCGCAGGTTGTCCGGCACCACGATCTCCGGCACGCCGCCGAGGAAGGCGAAGCAGCGGGCATGGGAGCCCAGCCAGTCAGGTAACTGCTGCGACCAGGTGGCTTCGGCGAAGGTGTAGCTGGATGCGCCGAGCACCGCGACGAACACCTGCGCCTGGCGGATCTCGCCGCTGTGGCGGTCGATCACCGGCACCGTCTGCCCGGCGTAGTCGACGAACAACTTCTCGCCGACGCGATGCTCCTGACGCATCACCACGTCCAGCCTGCCCTGCCAGGCCCGGTAGTGCTCGCAGAACCAGCTGTACTGAAAGCCTTTCGGCTGGCTGAGGCGATACTCCTGCCAGAGCAGCGCCAAGGTCACGCCGGGGCGACGCAGCTCGGCGTGCACCCAAGACCAATCAGGCAGTGGCCGCTGCTCACTGGGCACCGCCGGCGATGGCGGGAACAGCTGCTGCTCCAACTCCGCATCGGACAACGAACAGGGCCAACTGAGGCCGCTGGCGGCAAAGCGACAGAGGTAATCGCCGACGGTGACACGACCGACCTGCACACTGACTGCAATCTGGCGAGCCGATAGCCCGACCTCGAACTTGAGACGAAGTACTTCGCGAATCTTACGCATGGATAAACGCTCCACGACGACCTCTCTGCTTCGAAAAAGAGGTCGATGGTAGTGAAGAAATCCTGCGTTACTGCCTGCCCGGTTGAGTGGCCGGATGGCCGTGGAATCAGTGGTCGGATACGCGTGGAATGGGTGGCCGGATCACCATGGAATCGGTGGTCAGATGCTCATGGAATGGGTGGCCAGATGACCGTGGAATCCGCACTAATAGGGGTCGAGTGCTTCTGGCACGAGATAAAAAGTGATGCGCCAGAATGACAATTCCCATTTTGGGGCGTGACGAAATTTTTTTGGGGTGGTGGTGACACACTGTTTATGCGCATTAAATAGAGGTCCACTTCAAAAAATGGACGCTCCAAAATGCGTAACGCTCTCATCGCGATATCTGTGAACACCATCGCAAGCCTCCTGACCGCCCTGGTGCTTCACTGGCTCACTCCTCCCCCTCCCGACGCAACCATCCAGCCAATCGCGGCCTCAAGCGCAGTATTGAGAAGCGCAACGTAGCTTCGAAATCCGGACTGCCGCTGGGAGCCGGCCCAACTGATCAGATCCAGTTTTGATCTCGGTCGAGTGTCATCGGTGGCTCACGGTTGGAAATGTCGGACAAGCTTTACCAACCAATTGATCCTTCCCGAACCAGATGGGAATGTCGCTCCAAAAATAGTCCCCACGCCTCGGGCAGGTCTTAGACCGGTACTGCGCACCAGGGGGCTAGTTGTTTCTGGGGGCACCCAGCTCGATCTGAGTATGTTTTAGCTGGGCCTCGAACGGGCGGATGACCGCCACAAGGATCAGTTAGGCCTTACTGCTGCCTACTCTCACTCGTTACCATCCAGAATCCCTCTATTAAAACGGTTTCAGCAAAAATGGATCTTTATAAGCTTCGCATTGAAGACACAGAAAGCAAAATCATCAACAAGGATCGCTTCGAGCAAGATACCCTCCGCAGAGAGCCGTGGTACCAGCCCGGCAGTGCAGACAAGCTAACTCAGTTTGCTGTGTGCCCAGCATGCGACAACCCCATCCAGCTCGTTGGCCTTTATGAGCTACCGTCCAACGTGAAAAACTCATTCGGAAAGCATGCAACGAAGACCATTCTCGGTATCGCTGCGAAATTGCACTCCACTTGACCACATGATTGCATCGGTCCTGACCACTCGTTTGCATTGCACTTGACCTGGCGTTTGCATTCGATCTGACCACTGATTGCATCGGATTTGACCAGCACGTCTCATAACCATGATCGGCAGAGAGCTGCGCATTGCTACCGGTGGCGACAGGCAAAAACCGGGCAGAAACGGACGCTGGCAGTGCTAATGGATAAACCGGCTCTTCGCAT
>NZ_CP072559.1:5030000-5561081 GCF_023611805.1 Pseudomonas sp. BYT-1 | reverse complement strand
GTTGAAAGCCGGATGAGGCAAAAACAAACCGCCATTGTACCGGGAGGTAGACCAGTTATCCACATGTGACACCGACTTGCACAGGGACAAATCGGCCAAAAAACTTCCTAAACGCCTTACGTGCGCTGTGAATAAGCTCTGTGGATAACCCGCCCTGAGCACTATGCACAACCCCACCCTCAGACCTGTTGATAACTCATCTGTGGATAACAAGCCGTTCGCTCCACAGGTTGTGCGTGTCATCAGCACAGCGAAGGCACCGCTTACCGACAAGGTTATGATTTCCTGAAACGCACATGGATAAAGGCCTGGGGTAGGTTATCCACAGATCGTTATCCACTAAAGATCTATAAGTTCTTCAGAAAAGCTTTTTATATGTCCTTCTTTTTTTCATGTTGTCCTCTCGCCCACGTCCGGATCAAGCCACCTGACGGCCTTCGACCCCTCCGTACCTTCTATAGGCAAAAGCTGGTTGGAAATTGACCTATGGGCTTGCTTTCTCTAGAATCGCCGGTCTCTTAAAAAGGGGGCCATTCCGGCCCGTTGTCGACAAACCCAGGTAACACGCCATGAAACGTACTTTCCAACCAAGCACCATCAAGCGCGCGCGCACCCACGGCTTCCGTGCCCGTATGGCTACCAAGAACGGCCGCGCTGTTCTGTCGCGTCGTCGTGCCAAAGGCCGTAAGCGTCTGGCAATTTGATTTTTCGGCACAGGTGGTGAGTCAGGACTTCAGTCGGGATAAGCGACTGCTTACACCCCGGCACTTCAAAGCGGTCTTCGACTCCCCAACCGGCAAGGTTCCAGGGAAAAACCTGCTGATCCTTGCTCGCGAGAACGGCCTCGATCATCCACGCCTCGGCTTGGTGATCGGCAAGAAGAGCGTCAAGCTCGCCGTTCAACGCAATCGTCTCAAGCGCTTGATGCGCGATTCGTTCCGTCTGAACCAGCAGCTGCTCGCCGGGTTGGACATCGTGATCGTCGCGCGCAAGGGATTGGGCGAGATTGAAAACCCAGAATTGCACCAACACTTTGGCAAGCTCTGGAAGCGACTGGTTCGCAGTCGGCCCTCTCCAGCGGCTAATGCCGATTCCGCAGGGGTAGACAGTCACGATGCGTAAACTGGCACTCGTTCCGATCCAGTTTTACCGTTATGCCATTAGTCCACTGATGGCCAGTCACTGTCGTTTCTACCCCAGTTGCTCCTGTTACGCTTATGAAGCCATTGAAAACCATGGCCTCTTGCGTGGTGGGTGGCTGGCCGTTCGTCGCCTGGGGCGTTGTCATCCGTGGAACGACGGTGGTTTCGATCCCGTTCCGCCCGCTCCTTCCTCCCGAACTTCTTCGATAGCCGAGTAATCATGGATATTAAACGCACGATCCTGATCGTCGCCCTGGCAATCGTGTCCTACGTCATGGTCCTGAAATGGAACCAAGACTACGGTCAGGCTGCCTTGCCGACTCAGAATACTGCTGCCAGCAATGTTGCCCCGGCGCTGCCGGACACCGTTCCGGCCGGCAATAACGGCGCCAGCGCCGATGTGCCGAGCACCAATGCTGAAGCGACCCCAGCGGAGCTGGCACCTGTCGCTGTCAGCAAGGACCTGATCCGGATCAAGACTGATGTCCTGGACCTGGCTATCGACCCGGTCGGCGGTGATATCGTCCAGTTGACTCTGCCGAAGTACCCGCGTCGCCAGGATCATCCGGACATTCCGTTCCAGCTGTTCGACAACGGTGGCGAGCGCGTCTACCTGGCCCAGAGTGGCCTGACGGGCAGCAACGGTCCGGACGCCCGTTCCACCGGCCGCCCGCTGTACGCTTCCGACAGCAAGAGCTACCAGCTGGCTGATGGCCAGGACCAACTGGTGGTGGACCTGAAGTTCAGCGAAAACGGCGTCAACTACATCAAGCGCTTCAGCTTCAAGCGCGGTGAGTACGACCTGACCGTCAGCTACCTGATCGATAACCAGAGCGGCCAAGCCTGGAACGGCAACCTGTTTGCCCAACTCAAGCGTGACGCCAGTTCCGATCCGTCGTCGAGCACTGCTACCGGCACCGCCACCTATCTGGGCGCAGCCCTGTGGACAGCTTCGGAGCCGTACAAGAAAGTGTCGATGAAGGACATCGACAAGGGCAGTTTGAAAGAAAATGTGTCCGGTGGCTGGGTTGCCTGGCTGCAGCACTACTTCGTGACCGCCTGGATCCCGAATAAATCGGACAACAACGTCGTCCAGACCCGCAAGGACAGCCAGGGCAACTACATCATCGGTTACACCGGTCCCGCTCTGAACGTCCCAGCTGGCGCCAAGGCTGAAACCAGCGCCATGCTGTATGCCGGTCCCAAGATCCAGTCCAAGCTCAAGGAACTGTCCCCAGGGCTGGAACTGACGGTCGACTATGGCTTCCTGTGGTTCATTGCCCAGCCGATCTTCTGGCTGCTGCAACATATCCACAGCCTGCTGGGTAACTGGGGCTGGTCGATCATCGTCCTGACCATGCTCATCAAAGGTCTGTTCTTCCCACTTTCCGCCGCCAGCTACCGCTCGATGGCGCGTATGCGCGCCGTTGCGCCGAAACTGGCCCAGCTCAAGGAACGCTTCGGTGATGATCGCCAGAAGATGTCCCAGGCGATGATGGAGCTGTACAAGAAAGAGAAGATCAACCCACTGGGTGGCTGCTTGCCGATCCTGGTCCAGATGCCGGTGTTCCTGGCGCTGTATTGGGTACTGCTGGAAAGTGTCGAGATGCGCCAGGCCCCATGGATGCTGTGGATTACCGACCTGTCGATCAAGGATCCGTTCTTCATCCTGCCGATCATCATGGGCGCCACCATGTTCATCCAGCAGCGTCTGAACCCGACTCCACCGGATCCGATGCAAGCGAAGGTCATGAAGCTGATGCCGATCATCTTCACCTTCTTCTTCCTGTGGTTCCCAGCCGGTCTGGTGCTGTACTGGGTTGTGAACAACTGCCTGTCCATCGCACAGCAGTGGTACATCACCCGTAGCATCGAAGCCGCAACCAAAAAAGCTGCTGCTTGACCAACGGCTGACGGCTGTGAATAAAAACGCCCCCTCGTGGGGCGTTTTTGCTATCTGTGTATTTTCCGTAGAGGTTTTCGAGCATGAACACTGTGCGTGAAACCATCGCCGCCATTGCAACCGCCCAGGGGCGCGGAGGCGTTGGCATCGTCAGGTTGTCCGGTCCACTGGCCAGCCAGGCAGGGCAGGCCATCACCGGCCGAATCCTGACGCCACGCCATGCCTACTATGGCCCGTTCCGTGACAACGATGGCCTGGTGTTGGATGAAGGCATCGCCTTGTTCTTCCCGGGGCCGAACTCATTTACCGGCGAAGATGTCCTGGAGCTGCAAGGCCATGGTGGTCCGGTGGTGATGGACATGCTCCTGCAGCGTTGTCTGCAGTTGGGCTGCCGCCTTGCACGCCCAGGTGAATTCAGCGAACGGGCGTTTCTCAACGACAAACTCGACCTCGCCCAGGCTGAAGCGATCGCCGACCTGATCGAGGCGAGCTCCACCCAGGCAGCGCGAAACGCCCTTCGCTCACTGCAGGGCGCTTTCTCCAAGCGGGTGCACGATCTGACCGAAGCGTTGATCGCATTGCGCATCTACGTCGAGGCGGCGATCGACTTCCCTGAAGAGGAGATCGATTTTCTAGCCGATGGCCATGTACTGTCGATGCTCGATAACGTGCGCAGCGAGTTGTCCACAGTCCAGCGTGAAGCCGGGCAGGGCGCTTTGCTGCGCGACGGCATGACCGTCGTCATCGCTGGTCGTCCGAATGCCGGAAAGTCCAGCCTGCTCAATCGCCTGGCTGGTCGGGAAGCCGCTATCGTCACGGACATCGCCGGGACCACGCGGGATATCCTGCGTGAACATATCCACATCGATGGCATGCCGCTGCACGTAGTGGACACCGCTGGCCTGCGCGACACCGACGATCATGTGGAAAAGATCGGCGTCGAACGTGCCCTGAAGGCCATCAATGAAGCGGATCGGGTGCTCTTGGTAGTGGATTCCACAGCGCCGGAAGCAAGCGATCCGTTCGCCCTGTGGCCAGAATTTCTCGACAAGCGGCCAGACCCAGCCAAGGTCACACTGATACGAAACAAGGCCGACCTCAGTGGTGAGTCAGTCGGCATGGAGCAGTGTGAAGATGGCCATGTGACCATCACCCTCAGCGCCAAGGGTGAAGACGGTGGGCTGGAGTTGTTACGCGATCATCTCAAGGCTTGCATGGGCTACGAGCAGACTGCCGAAAGCAGTTTCAGCGCCCGACGGCGTCATCTGGAAGCCCTGCGCCAAGCCGAGTCGCATCTGGAGCATGGTCGCGCTCAACTGACCTTGGCCGGCGCCGGAGAATTACTGGCCGAAGACCTGCGACAGGCACAGCAAGCACTGGGCGAGATCACCGGGGCCTTCAGTTCCGACGACCTGCTGGGACGTATCTTCTCGAGCTTCTGTATCGGCAAATAGCGTCGCGCCGAGGTTTTACACAGAGCCGCTCCACCGGGAGCGGCTTTTTTTTGCCTGTGGAAAGACCCGGCGGGCAGCCCGATCGCGGAAAAAATCATCAACAGATGCGAAGCAGAGCGGATAAGCTCTGTGGAAAAGTCGCCTTCAGCACCGTTGATAACCAGCTATTTTTGTTGAGGACAAACCGCCCTGTGGGTAATTGGCACTTTAATCCACAGGTTAAACGCTGTTATCCAGAACCCTCATGCCCCTTCAAACACAGGGTTTTGAATCCACCAAGAGTGCATGGATACTGGGCTGCATAAGTTTATCCACAGAGGTCTGGGTGCATAAGAATAAACATAAAAACAAAGCTTTTTTAAATTTTTCCTCTTTGTTTTCTTTTACCTGCCATTCATCCACAGCCTGGTCAAATTTTGCTCAGAAGGTTCCTTTGAAGGGGGTGAAGTCCCTATACTTGTCCGCTTACCTTCTCTATTCGCAAAAACAGGCACGAGGTGCGTGGTGGATTTCCCTTCCCGTTTTGAAGTGATCGTCATCGGCGGCGGCCATGCCGGTACCGAGGCTGCGCTTGCGTCCGCACGCATGGGTGTGAAAACCCTGCTGCTGACCCATAACGTGGAAACCCTCGGTCACATGAGCTGCAACCCGGCTATCGGTGGCATTGGCAAGAGTCACCTGGTCAAGGAAATCGATGCGCTCGGCGGCGCCATGGCGCTGGCCACCGACAAAAGCGGCATCCAGTTTCGTATCCTGAACAACCGCAAAGGCCCCGCCGTCCGTGCGACCCGTGCCCAGGCTGACCGCGCTATCTACAAGGCCGTGGTCCGCGAGATCCTGGAAAACCAGCCGAACCTGTGGATATTCCAGCAGTCCTGTGATGACCTGATCGTCGAGCAGGACCAGGTCAAAGGCGTCATTACCCAGATGGGTCTGCGCTTTTTCGCCGACTCGGTGGTTCTGACTACTGGTACCTTCCTCGGTGGACTTATCCACATCGGTCTGCAGAACTATTCCGGCGGTCGTGCAGGCGATCCGCCCGCGATCGCCTTGGCCCACCGCCTGCGTGAACTGCCGCTGCGCGTCGGTCGTCTGAAAACCGGTACCCCACCCCGTATCGACGGGCGTTCGGTTGACTTCTCGGTGATGACAGAGCAACCCGGTGACACACCGATTCCAGTCATGTCGTTCATGGGCAATGCCGACATGCATCCACGCCAGGTGAGTTGCTGGATCACCCACACCAATGCCCGTACCCACGAGATCATCGCCTCGAACCTCGACCGTTCACCGATGTACTCGGGCGTCATCGAAGGCGTAGGACCGCGATACTGCCCATCGATCGAAGACAAGATCCATCGCTTCGCCGACAAGGAAAGCCACCAGGTGTTCATCGAGCCGGAAGGCCTGACCACCCACGAGCTATACCCCAACGGCATCTCCACTTCGCTGCCGTTCGATGTGCAACTGGACATCGTCCGCTCGATCCGTGGCATGGAAAATGCCCACATCGTTCGCCCGGGCTACGCCATCGAGTACGACTATTTCGACCCGCGCGACCTCAAGTACAGCCTGGAGACCAAGGTCATTGGCGGGCTGTTCTTCGCCGGGCAGATCAATGGCACCACCGGCTACGAAGAGGCCGGGGCCCAAGGTCTGCTGGCTGGCACCAACGCCGCGCTTCGCGCCCAGGGCCGTGACAGCTGGTGTCCGCGCCGCGACGAGGCCTACATCGGTGTACTGGTCGACGACCTGATTACTCTCGGTACCCAAGAGCCATACCGCATGTTCACTTCGCGTGCCGAATACCGGCTGATCCTGCGCGAGGACAATGCCGATCTGCGCTTGACAGAGAAGGGCCGCGAGCTCGGGCTGATCGACGACGCCCGCTGGGCGGCGTTCTGCGCCAAGCGTGAAGGTATCGAGCGGGAGGAACAGCGGCTGAAATCCACATGGATCCGTCCGGGAACGCCCGAAGGCCAGGCGGTTGTGGATAAGTTCGGCACACCGCTGAGCCATGAGTACAACTTGCTGAACTTGCTGGCGCGTCCTGAAATCGACTATGCCGGATTGATCGAAGCGACCGGTGGGGAACAAATCGATCCACAGGTGGCCGAACAGGTCGAGATCAAGACCAAATACGCCGGCTATATCGACCGTCAGCAGGAAGAAATCGCCCGCCTGCGTGCCAGCGAAGATACCCGTCTGCCTGTGGATATCGACTACACCACGATTTCCGGGCTGTCTAAGGAAATCCAGAGCAAGCTCGGCCAGACGCGTCCAGAGACCCTCGGGCAGGCTTCGCGTATTCCGGGCGTGACGCCCGCCGCAATTTCCCTGTTGCTGATTCATCTGAAAAAACGCGGCGCAGGCCGCGAATTGGAGCAAAGCGCTTGAGTTCCCTGGTCACCCCGCAACATGCAGAAGAGTTGTCCACAGGCGCGCGCCAGCTCGGTGTCGAGCTGAGCCCGCAACAGCAGGAAAAACTGCTGGGTTACCTGGCCCTGTTGATCAAGTGGAACAAAGCGTACAACCTGACCGCAGTGCGCGACCCAGACGAGATGGTGTCGCGCCATTTGCTGGACAGCCTGAGCGTCATGTCGTTTATCCACAAAGACACCCAGCGTTGGCTGGATGTCGGCAGTGGCGGCGGTATGCCGGGGATTCCGTTGGCCATTCTGCATCCGCACAAGCAAGTGACGCTTCTCGACAGCAATGGCAAGAAGACACGCTTCCTTACCCAGGTGAAGATGGAGCTCAAGCTGGACAACCTGCAGGTTATCCACAGCCGGGTGGAAGAGTTCCAACCGGCGCAGCCGTTCTGCGGGATCATCTCTCGTGCGTTCAGCAGCATGGAGAACTTCACCAACTGGACACGCCACTTGGGCGACGCCCGGACGCAATGGCTTGCAATGAAGGGGCTGCATCCGGCCGATGAACTGGTAGCATTGCCCGCAGACTTCACAGTGGAAAGCGAGCAGGCCCTGACCGTTCCGGGTTGCCAGGGCCAGCGCCATCTGCTGATACTGCGCCGCAAGGCATGACTGGGAACACACGCAACAATGGCTAAGGTATTCGCAATCGCGAACCAGAAAGGTGGTGTGGGCAAGACCACCACCTGTATCAATCTCGCCGCATCGCTGGCCGCGACCAAACGTCGCGTGCTGCTGATCGACCTCGATCCACAGGGCAACGCCACCATGGGTAGTGGTGTGGACAAGCACGTCCTGGAGCATTCGGTCTATGACCTGCTGATCGGGGAATGCGACTTGGCCCAGGCCATGCACTACTCCGAGCATGGCGGCTTCCAGCTGCTGCCGGCCAACCGCGACCTCACCGCCGCCGAAGTGGTGCTGCTGGAAATGCAGATGAAGGAGAGCCGCCTGCGCAACGCGTTGGCGCCGATCCGCGAGAATTACGATTTCATCCTCATCGACTGCCCACCCTCGCTGTCGATGCTGACCCTCAATGCCCTAGTCGCCTCCGATGGCGTGATCATTCCGATGCAGTGCGAGTACTACGCGCTCGAAGGTCTCAGCGACCTTGTGGATAACATCAAGCGCATCGCCGCCCGCCTGAACCCGGAGCTGAAGATCGAAGGTCTGCTGCGGACCATGTATGACCCGCGCCTGAGCCTGAACAACGATGTGTCGGCCCAGCTCAAGGAGCACTTCGGAGACCAGTTGTACGACACGGTCATTCCTCGCAACATTCGCCTGGCCGAGGCGCCGAGTTTCGGCATGCCGGCCCTGGCCTACGACAAGCAATCGCGTGGCGCACTGGCCTACCTGGCACTGGCCGGGGAACTGGTGCGCCGTCAACGCCGTCAATCACGCACTGCACAGACAACTTAAGGAATCCGCATGGCCGTTAAGAAACGGGGTCTCGGACGTGGGTTGGATGCACTGCTCAGTGGTCCTTCCGTCGGCGCGCTCGAAGAGCAGGCTGTGAAGGTGGACCAGAAGGAACTGCAACACCTGCCGGTCGAACTGATCCAGCGTGGCAAGTATCAGCCACGCCGCGACATGGACCCCGAAGCGCTCGAAGAACTGGCGCACTCGATTCGCAACCAGGGCGTGATGCAACCGATCGTGGTCCGCCCGATCGGTGAGAACCGCTACGAAATCATCGCCGGTGAGCGCCGCTGGCGCGCCACCCAGCAGGCTGGCCTGGACACCATTCCGGCCATGGTCCGCGAAGTGCCGGACGACGCCGCCATCGCGATGGCCCTGATCGAGAACATCCAGCGTGAGGATCTCAATCCGCTGGAAGAAGCCCTGGCGCTTCAGCGTCTGCAGCAGGAATTCGAGCTGACCCAGCAACAGGTCGCTGATGCCGTGGGCAAGTCACGGGTTACCGTGGCCAACCTGCTGCGCCTGATCTCACTGCCCGAAGCGATCAAGACCATGCTGGCCCACGGCGACTTGGAGATGGGCCATGCCCGTGCATTGCTTGGGCTGGAAGAAAATCGCCAGGAAGAGGGGGCGCGGCATGTTGTCGCACGTGGCCTTACCGTGCGCCAGACCGAGGCATTGGTGCGTCAATGGCTCAATGGCAAATCTGATCCGGTCGAGCCGAGCAAACCTGATCCGGATATCGCGCGCCTTGAACAGCGTCTGGCAGAGCGTCTGGGCTCGGCGGTTCAGATACGTCATGGCAACAAGGGCAAAGGCCAACTTGTAATTCGTTACAACTCTCTTGATGAGTTGCAAGGCGTACTGGCTCACATTCGCTGAAACACTTCCTGTTGTAGCGCGCAGTCGGAAATCACTACCGAATAGTTGAATAGGGGTTAAACCACCCCTATACTCTGCGCGCATTTTGTCGGCACAAATTATGCCAAGTCATTGCTGACTTGACGGTCGACTTTCGAGGAGCAGTTGTGATGGAAATCCGCACGCCAAACCGCTTGCCTTTCCATCGCTGGGCGGTTTTTCCGGTACTGCTGGCTCAATGTATCGTGTTTCTGCTGGCAACTCTGGTGTTGTGGCAGTGGCAAGGAGCGGTCAGCGGTTATTCAGGTCTCTGCGGAGGGTTGATTGGCTGGCTGCCCAATGTGTATTTCGCCTGGAAGGCTTTTCGCTATAGCGGGGCCAGGGCAGCGCAGGCCATCGTCAAGTCGTTTTACGCAGGCGAGGCAGGCAAATTGATTTTGACGGCAGTGCTTTTTGCACTGACCTTCGCAGGAGTGAAGCCATTGGCGCCGTTAGCAGTATTCGGCGTCTTCCTGCTGACCCTACTGGTCAGCTGGTTCGCGCCCCTGCTGATGAATAAAAGACTTTCGAGACCTTAGGGCGTTTGAGGCAACCATGGCAGCAGAAACCGCTTCGGGCTATATCCAGCACCACTTGCAGAACCTGACCTACGGTCAACTACCAGACGGCAGCTGGGGCTTCGCCCATTCGGCTGCAGAAGCCAAGGCAATGGGCTTCTGGGCGTTCCACCTGGACACCCTGGGTTGGTCCGTCGCGCTGGGTCTGATCTTCCTGTTCATCTTCCGCATGGCAGCCAAGAAGGCGACTTCCGGCCAGCCTGGCGGTCTGCAGAACTTCGTCGAAGTGCTGGTGGACTTCGTCAACGGCAGCGTGAAGGATTCCTTCCATGGCCGTAGCCCGGTGATCGCCCCACTGGCGCTGACCATCTTCGTCTGGGTGTTCCTGATGAACGCCATCGACCTGGTACCGGTCGACTGGATTCCGCAGCTGGCCATCCTGATCTCTGGCGACCCGCACATTCCGTTCCGTGCCGTGTCTACCACCGACCCGAACGCGACCCTGGCCATGGCCTTCTGCGTGTTCGCCCTCATCATTTTCTACAGCATCAAGGTCAAGGGCCTGGGCGGCTTCATCGGTGAGCTGACCCTGCACCCGTTCGGCAGCAAGAACATCTTCGTTCAGATCCTGCTGATCCCTGTGAACTTCCTGCTGGAATTCGTCACCTTGATCGCCAAACCGATCTCGCTGGCACTGCGTCTGTTCGGCAACATGTACGCCGGCGAACTGGTGTTCATCCTGATCGCCGTGATGTTCGGCGCCGGCATCCTCTGGCTCAGCGGCCTGGGTGTGGTGCTGCAGTGGGCGTGGGCTGTGTTCCACATCCTGATCATCACCCTGCAAGCCTTCATCTTCATGATGCTCACCATCGTCTACCTGTCGATGGCTCACGAAGATAACCATTAAGACCGCCTGGCGTGTCTGATAGCCTTCCCTGCCTGTTTGGGGGGAAGGCTGAAAACGTCCGCAAGGGCACCGCTGTACCAAACGATTTGTTTTACCGCTTCAAACTAAAAACCTAACCAATACGACGTAAAAGTCGGGAGGAAAGATGGAAACTGTAGTTGGTCTGACCGCTATCGCTGTTGCTCTGCTGATCGGCCTGGGTGCTCTGGGTACCGCCATTGGTTTCGGCCTGCTGGGCGGCAAGTTCCTGGAAGGCGCTGCTCGTCAGCCTGAGATGGTTCCGATGCTGCAGGTCAAAATGTTCATCGTTGCCGGTCTGCTCGACGCCGTAACCATGATCGGTGTTGGTATCGCTCTGTTCTTCACCTTCGCGAACCCCTTCGTTGGTCAGATCGCCGGCTAATCACTCGTTTCTACGAGTTGATTGGTGTGATGGACAAAGACCGAGCGAGGTGTTGGCGTGAACATTAATGCAACCCTGATTGGCCAATCCGTTGCTTTCCTGATTTTTGTGCTCTTCTGCATGAAGTACGTATGGCCTCCGGTCATCACTGCTCTGCAAGAGCGCCAGAAGAAGATTGCCGACGGCTTGGACGCTGCCAACCGCGCAGCTCGCGACCTGGAGCTGGCCCAAGAGAAAGCGGGTCAGCAACTGCGTGAAGCAAAGGCACAGGCAGCCGAAATCATTGAGCAAAGCAAGAAACGCGCTGCTCAGCTTGTCGAGGAAGCCCGTGAACAGGCTCGCGTCGAAGCTGACCGTGTGAAGGCTCAGGCTCAAGCCGAGATCGAACAGGAACTCAACAGCGTCAAAGACGCCCTGCGTGCCCAAGTGGGTGCCCTGGCCGTTGGCGGTGCTGAAAAGATCCTTGGCGCCACAATCGATCAAAACGCGCATGCGGAGCTGGTTAACAAACTGGCCGCTGAAATTTAAGCGAGGGCGATCATGGCAGAACTGACCACGTTGGCCCGACCTTACGCTAAGGCTGCCTTTGAGCACGCCCAGGCCCATCAGCAACTGGCCAATTGGTCAGCCATGCTCGGCCTGGCTGCTGCGGTGTCGGAAGACGACACCATGCAGCGCCTGCTCAAGGCCCCGCGACTGACAAGCGCAGAAAAGGCCGCCGCATTCATTGAAGTGTGCGGTGACAAGTTCGATGCACAGGCACAGAATTTCATTCATGTTGCCGCGGAAAACGACCGTCTCCTGCTCCTGCCGGAGATTGCCGCTCTGTTCGACCTGTACAAGGCCGAGCAAGAGAAATCCGTGGACGTGGAAGTCACCAGTGCTTTTGCGTTGAACCAAGAACAGCAAGACAAACTCGCCAAGGTTCTCAGTGCACGGCTCAGCCGGGAAGTGCGCCTGCACGCGTCGGAGGATGCCAGCCTGATCGGCGGCGTCGTCATCCGCGCCGGCGACCTGGTAATCGATGGCTCGGTTCGCGGCAAGATCGCGAAACTGGCCGAAGCATTGAAATCTTGAGTTTGAAGGGGCAGCAGAGCAATGCAGCAACTCAATCCTTCCGAAATTAGTGAAATCATCAAGGGTCGCATCGAGAAGCTCGATGTCGGCTCCCAAGCCCGTAACGAAGGTACCGTCGTAAGCGTTTCCGACGGTATCGTGCGGATCCACGGTCTGGCCGACGTTATGTACGGCGAAATGATCGAGTTCCCGGGCGGCGTATACGGTATGGCACTGAACCTGGAGCAAGACTCCGTAGGTGCGGTGGTACTGGGTGCGTACACCTCCCTCGCCGAGGGCATGAGCGCCAAGTGCACCGGTCGCATCCTCGAAGTGCCGGTCGGCAAGGGCCTGCTGGGCCGCGTCGTTGACGCGCTGGGCAACCCTATCGATGGTAAAGGTCCTCTGACCACCACCGAAACCGACGCGGTCGAGAAGGTCGCTCCGGGCGTTATCTGGCGTAAATCGGTAGATCAGCCTGTACAGACTGGCTACAAATCGGTCGACGCCATGATCCCGGTTGGCCGTGGCCAGCGCGAGCTGATCATTGGTGACCGTCAGATCGGTAAGACCGCTATGGCGGTCGATGCGATCATCAACCAGAAAAACAGCGGTATCTTCTGCGTTTACGTGGCCGTCGGCCAGAAGCAGTCGACCATCGCCAACGTCGTTCGCAAGCTGGAAGAAGCCGGCGCCCTGGCCAACACCATCGTTGTTGCCGCCAGCGCCTCGGAATCCGCCGCACTGCAGTTCCTGGCCCCGTACGCCGGCTGCACCATGGGCGAATACTTCCGTGACCGCGGTGAAGACGCACTGATCGTTTACGATGACCTGTCCAAGCAGGCCGTTGCCTACCGTCAGATCTCCCTGCTGCTGCGCCGTCCGCCAGGACGTGAAGCGTACCCAGGCGACGTGTTCTATCTCCACTCCCGTCTGCTGGAGCGTGCATCTCGCGTTTCCGAAGAGTACGTCGAGAAGTTCACCAACGGTGCCGTGACTGGCAAGACCGGTTCCCTGACCGCTCTGCCGATCATCGAAACCCAGGCTGGCGACGTTTCCGCGTTCGTTCCGACCAACGTGATCTCGATCACCGACGGTCAGATCTTCCTGGAATCGGCCATGTTCAACTCGGGCATCCGCCCTGCAGTTAACGCCGGTGTTTCGGTATCCCGTGTTGGTGGTGCCGCCCAGACCAAGATCATCAAGAAGCTGTCCGGTGGTATCCGTACCGCTCTGGCTCAGTACCGTGAACTGGCTGCATTCGCCCAGTTCGCTTCTGACCTGGACGAGGCTACTCGCAAGCAGCTGGAGCATGGTCAGCGCGTTACCGAGCTGATGAAGCAGAAGCAGTACGCTCCGATGTCCATCGCGGACATGGCGCTGTCGCTGTACGCCGCTGAGCGTGGCTTCCTGACCGACGTAGAAGTCTCCAAGGTCGGTAGCTTCGAGCAAGCACTGATCGCCTACTTCAACCGTGATCACGCCGAACTGATGGCCAAGATCAACGTGAAGGGTGACTTCAACGACGAAATCGACGCTGGCATCAAAGCCGGTATCGAGAAGTTCAAGGCCACCCAGACCTGGTAAGCCGCAGTGGGGGCTCCGGCCCCCGCTTGCTAACCTGATAGGTGATACATGGCAGGCGCAAAAGAGATTCGCAGTAAGATTGCGAGCATCAAAAGCACGCAAAAAATTACCAGCGCCATGGAGAAAGTGGCGGTCAGCAAGATGCGCAAGGCACAACTGCGCATGGCTGCTAGCCGTCCTTACGCGGAGCGTATCCGCCAGGTGATCGGTCATCTGGCCAACGCCAACCCGGAATACCGCCACCCGTTCATGATCGAGCGCCCTGTAAAGCGCGCCGGTTATATCGTGGTGAGCAGTGACCGTGGTCTGTGCGGTGGCTTGAACACCAACCTGTTCAAGGCCCTGGTCAAGGACATGAACGAGAACCGCGAACAGGGCGTTGAAATCGACCTGTGCGTGATCGGCAGCAAGGGTGCGACTTTCTTCCGCATCTTTGGCGGCAACGTAGTAGCCGCGATCAGCCACCTGGGCGAAGAGCCATCGATCAACGATCTGATCGGCTCCGTCAAAGTGATGCTGGACGCCTACCTGGACGGCCGTATCGATCGCCTCTCGGTGGTTTCGAACAAGTTCATCAACACCATGACCCAAAAACCGACGGTCGAGCAATTGGTACCGTTGGTGGCAACCCCGGATCAGGATCTCAAGCATCACTGGGACTACCTGTACGAACCCGACGCAAAAGAGCTGCTGGACGGCTTGATGGTGCGTTACGTGGAGTCGCAGGTGTACCAGGCGGTGGTCGAGAACAACGCTGCTGAACAAGCGGCCCGGATGATCGCCATGAAGAACGCCACAGACAACGCCGGTGATTTGATCAGCGAACTCCAGCTGATCTACAACAAGGCGCGTCAGGCTGCGATCACCCAGGAGATCTCGGAAATCGTCGGCGGCGCTGCCGCGGTTTAACGGTTCAAATATTCAGAGGATCCAGCTATGAGTAGCGGACGTATCGTTCAAATCATCGGCGCCGTCATCGACGTGGAATTCCCACGTGACGTCGTGCCGAGTGTTTACAACGCGCTGAAAGTACAAGGCGCGGAAACCACCCTCGAAGTTCAGCAGCAGCTGGGCGACGGCGTGGTTCGTACCATTGCGATGGGCTCCACCGAAGGCCTGAAACGCGGTCTGGATGTCGTCGACACCGGTGCTGCCATCTCTGTTCCAGTCGGTAAGGCCACCCTGGGCCGTATCATGGACGTTCTGGGCAACCCGATCGACGAAGCTGGCCCGATCGGCGAGGAAGAGCGCCGTGGTATCCACCAGAAGGCACCTTCGTTCGCTGACCAGGCAGGCGGCAACGACCTGCTGGAAACCGGCATCAAGGTAATCGACCTGGTCTGCCCGTTCGCCAAGGGTGGTAAGGTGGGTCTGTTCGGTGGTGCCGGTGTCGGCAAGACCGTTAACATGATGGAACTGATCCGTAACATCGCCATCGAGCACAGCGGTTACTCCGTGTTCGCCGGTGTGGGTGAGCGTACTCGTGAGGGTAACGACTTCTACCACGAGATGAAGGACTCCAACGTTCTCGACAAAGTAGCACTGGTCTACGGTCAGATGAACGAGCCACCAGGAAACCGTCTGCGCGTAGCGCTGACCGGTCTGACCATGGCTGAGAAGTTCCGTGACGAAGGTAACGACGTTCTGCTGTTCGTCGACAACATCTATCGTTACACCCTGGCCGGTACCGAAGTATCCGCACTGCTGGGCCGTATGCCTTCGGCAGTAGGTTACCAGCCAACCCTGGCCGAAGAGATGGGCGTTCTGCAAGAACGTATCACTTCGACCAAAGAAGGTTCGATCACCTCGATCCAGGCCGTATACGTACCTGCGGACGACCTGACCGACCCGTCGCCAGCCACCACCTTCGCCCACTTGGACGCCACCGTCGTTCTGTCCCGTGACATCGCCTCTCTGGGTATCTACCCAGCGGTCGACCCACTGGACTCGACTTCGCGCCAGCTGGACCCGAACGTGATCGGCAACGAGCACTACGAAACTGCCCGTCAGGTTCAGTATGTTCTGCAGCGCTACAAAGAGCTGAAGGACATCATCGCGATCCTGGGTATGGACGAACTGTCCGAAGCCGACAAGCAACTGGTTGCCCGCGCTCGTAAGATCCAGCGCTTCCTGTCGCAGCCGTTCTTCGTGGCCGAAGTCTTCACCGGTTCGCCAGGCAAGTACGTTTCCCTGAAAGACACCATCGCTGGCTTCAGCGGCATCCTCAAAGGTGACTACGACCACCTGCCAGAACAAGCGTTCTACATGGTCGGCAGCATCGACGAAGCGATCGAGAAAGCCAAGAAACTGTAATCCCGGCGCCCCGAAAGGGGCGCTAATCAGGTTGAGGCAAGCAGATGGCTATGACAGTCCATTGCGATATCGTCAGCGCGGAAGGAGAAATCTTCTCCGGTCTGGTCGAGATGGTGGTTGCGCACGGCAACCTGGGCGATCTGGGTATCGCTCCAGGCCACGCGCCGCTGATCACCAATCTGAAACCAGGTCCGATCACGCTGACCAAGCAGGGTGGCGATCGCGAGGTGTTCTACATCTCCGGTGGTTTCCTGGAAGTGCAGCCGAACATGGTCAAGGTACTCGCCGATACCGTGCAACGTGCCGCCGACCTGGACGAAGCCTCCGCTCAGGATGCCGTCAAGGCTGCTGAGAAGGCCCTGCATGAGAAAGGCGCGGATTTCGACTACAGTGCCGCATCCGCACGTCTGGCCGAGGCCGCAGCTCAGCTGCGTACCGTCCAGCAGATCCGCAAGAAGTTCGGCGGCTGATACCGCAGGCTTCATGCAGATTGAGAAAAAGGGTAGCCATCGGCTACCCTTTTTCTTTTTGTCCTTCATATACCGGTCATGTCACTGACCGCCCAGGATTGGTAGCCAGTCAATGTCTCTCGATATCGTTATTCTCGCCGCAGGCCAAGGCACCCGCATGCGTTCGGCGCTGCCCAAGGTTCTGCATCCGGTTGCTGGCAACTCCATGCTGGGCCATGTTATCCACAGCGCCCGACAGCTCAAGCCCACGGGCATTCACGTGGTTATTGGCCATGGCGCGGAGTTGGTGCGTGAGCGTCTGGCCGCCGACGACCTGAACTTCGTGATGCAGGACAAACAGCTGGGTACCGGCCACGCTGTTGCCCAGGCTCTGCCAGCGATCACTGCTGACACCGTACTGGTGCTTTATGGCGATGTGCCGTTGATCGAGGTCGAAACCCTGCAGCGCCTGCTGGCCAAGGTCAGCGCCAACCAGCTGGGCCTGCTGACCGTCGATCTGGAGGACCCGACTGGTTATGGCCGCATCGTTCGTGATGCCCAAGGCCAGGTGATGGCCATCGTGGAGCACAAGGATGCCAGCGATGCGCAGAAAACGATCAAGGAAGGTAACACCGGCATCCTGGCCATGCCGGCGGCACGCCTGGCCGACTGGATGAGCCGTTTGTCCAACAACAACGCTCAAGGCGAGTACTACCTCACCGATGTGATCGCGATGGCCGTGGCTGATGGCTTGGTGGTGGCCACCGAGCAGCCTCATGACCCGATGGAAGTGCAAGGCGCCAACGACCGGCGTCAGCTGTCGGAGCTCGAGCGTCATTATCAGTTGCGCGAAGGCCGTCGTTTGATGGCCCAGGGCGTGACCCTGCGTGACCCGTCGCGCTTCGATGTGCGAGGCGAGGTGACCGTCGGTCGCGATGTGCTGATCGACATCAACGTGATCCTCGAAGGCAAGGTGGTCATCGAAGACGACGTGCAGATCGGCCCCAACTGCGTGATCAAGGACAGCACCCTGCGCAAGGGCGCGATCATCAAGGCCAACAGTCATATCGAGGGGGCCGTGATGGGTGAGGGCAGCGATGCCGGTCCCTTCGCTCGCCTGCGTCCGGGCAGTGTGCTGGACGCCAAGGCCCATGTGGGTAACTTTGTCGAGCTCAAGAACGCCCACCTGGGTGAAGGCGCCAAGGCCGGTCACCTGACTTATTTGGGCGATGCGCAGATCGGAGCGCGTACCAATATCGGCGCAGGCACCATCACCTGCAACTACGATGGCGCCAACAAGTTCAAGACGGTAATGGGCGAGGATGTGTTCATCGGTTCCAACAACTCTCTGGTAGCCCCGGTGGAAATTCAGTCCGGCGCAACCACCGCAGCCGGCTCGACCATTACCCAGACGGTCGAAACCAAGCAGTTGGCCGTGGCCCGTGCCCGCCAGCGCAATATCGATGGCTGGAAGCGTCCTGAAAAAATCAAGAAGAGTTGATTTATCCACAGTCAGTTATGCACAGGCCGGCTTATGTGAATAAGCCGGCTTTTTTTTTCTATCTGTGGAAAACCAATCGCAACCTACAAGGCGCTCCCGACTGAGTGGCGTAACTGAGGCGACAAAATGCGGCAGGCAGTGCTTGACGAATGATTGTCCTTAGGTTTTGATTGCAACCATTATCTTTCGAATCGAAACTTAAGACGCCAATGTCGAAACGAAACACCCCTCAGCGTCGCCACAACATTCTGGCTTTGCTCAACGAACAGGGCGAAGTGAGCGTGGACGCGTTGGCCAAGCGTTTCGAAACCTCCGAAGTCACCATTCGCAAGGACTTAGCAGCGCTGGAATCCAATGGCCTTCTGCTGCGCCGCTATGGCGGTGCCATCCCTGTGCCACAGGAAATGCTCGTCGAGACCGTACAGCCTGTATCGAGCTACAAGCAGGCGATTGCCAAGGCGGCTGTAGGACGGATTCGTGAACACGCGCGCATCATCATCGACAGCGGCAGCACGACCGCCGCCATGATCCCGCAGTTGGGGCGCCAGCCCGGCCTGGTGGTGATGACCAACTCCCTGAACGTGGCCCGCGCCATCAGCGAACTGGAGCACGAACCGGTGTTGCTGATGACCGGCGGTACCTGGGATCCCCATTCCGAATCCTTCCAAGGCCAGGTCGCCGAACAGGTCCTGCGTTCCTACGATTTTGACCAGCTGTTCATCGGTGCCGATGGCATCGACCTCGCCCGTGGCACGACGACCTTCAATGAACTGCTGGGCCTGAGCCGGGTCATGGCGGAGGTCGCCCGGGAAGTGATCGTGATGGTCGAGTCGGACAAGGTCGGGCGCAAGATCCCCAACCTCGAGCTGCCCTGGGGCAGCGTCAACACCCTTATTACAGATGATCGCCTGCCGCTGGAGGCACGCGAACAGATTCAAGCCCGCGGCATCAATCTGATCTGCGCCGCGATCAGCCAGGAGCAATAACCATGTGTGGAATCGTCGGTGCCGTAGCCGAGCGTAATATCACTGCCATCCTCATCGAAGGCCTCAAGCGCCTGGAGTACCGCGGGTACGACAGCGCCGGCCTGGCGGTTCTGACTGCCCAAGGCGTTCTCGAGCGCCGCCGTCGCATCGGCAAGGTCAGTGAGCTGGAAGCCGCTGTTGCCGCCGACCCCTTGGCAGGCCAGCTGGGCATCGCCCACACCCGTTGGGCTACCCACGGTGCGCCGACCGAACACAACGCCCACCCGCACTTCTCCGGCGATGATGTGGCGGTCGTTCACAATGGCATCATCGAGAACCATGAAGCCCTGCGTGAAGAACTTAAGGGCCTGGGCTATGTCTTCGCCTCGGAAACCGATACAGAAGTCATCGTGCACCTGATTCACCACATCCTGAAATCCGTCCCCGACATTACCGACGCCCTCAAGGCCGCCGTCCAACGCCTGCACGGTGCCTACGGCCTGGCGCTGATCAGCAAGCATCAGCCAGATCGCTTGGTCGCCGCCCGCAGTGGCAGCCCGCTGGTCATTGGCCTGGGCCTGGGTGAAAACTTCCTGGCCTCCGACCAACTGGCGCTGCGCCAGGTCACTGACCGCTTCATGTACCTGGAAGAAGGCGACATCGCCGAGATCCGCCGCGACCAGGTGAGCATCTGGGACCAGGCCGGCCACAAGGTCCAGCGTGAGACCGTGCAGTACCACGAAGGGGCCGAAGCCGCGGACAAAGGCGCCTACCGCCACTTCATGCTCAAGGAGATCCACGAGCAGCCGAGCGTCGTCCAGCGCACGCTGGAAGGTCGCCTGGGCAAGGACCACGTCATGGTCCAGGCCTTCGGCCCGCAAGCCGCCGAGCTGTTCGCCAAGGTGCGCAATGTCCAGATCGTCGCCTGCGGTACCAGCTACCACGCCGGCATGGTCGCCCGTTACTGGCTCGAAGAGCTGGCCGGCATCCCGTGCCAGGTCGAAGTCGCAAGCGAGTTCCGCTACCGCAAGGTAGTGGTGCAGCCGGACACCTTGTTCGTCTCCATCTCCCAGTCCGGTGAAACCGCCGATACCTTGGCCGCCCTGCGTAACGCCAAGGAGCTGGGCTTCCTCGGCAGCCTGGCGATCTGCAACGTGGGCATCAGCTCGCTGGTGCGCGAGTCGGACCTGACCCTGCTGACCCTGGCCGGCCCGGAAATCGGCGTGGCGTCCACCAAGGCCTTCACTACCCAGCTGGTGTCGTTGATGCTGCTGACCCTGGCCCTGGGCCAAGTGCGCGGCACCTTGCCGGCAGGCGTCGAGGCCGAGCTGGTGGAAGAACTGCGCCGCCTGCCCACGCGCCTGGGTGAAGCACTGGCGATGGACAGCATCGTCGAAAAGACCGCCGAGCTGTTCGCCGACAAGCACCACACCCTGTTCCTGGGCCGTGGCGCCCAGTACCCCGTGGCCATGGAAGGAGCGCTCAAGCTCAAGGAGATCTCTTACATCCACGCTGAGTCCTACCCAGCCGGTGAGCTCAAGCACGGCCCATTGGCTCTGGTAGACAACGACATGCCGGTGGTGACCGTCGCACCGAACAACGAGCTGCTGGAAAAGCTCAAGTCCAACCTGCAGGAAGTCCGCGCCCGCGGCGGACAGTTGGTCGTATTCGCCGACGAGAATGCCGGCATGAGCAACGGCGAAGGCACCCACGTGATCAAAGTGCCCCACGTCATCGATGCGCTGGCGCCGATCGTCTACACCATCCCGCTGCAGTTGCTGTCGTACTACGTGGCGGTGCTCAAAGGCACTGACGTCGACCAGCCGCGTAACCTGGCCAAGTCGGTGACGGTGGAGTAAGACTTTCCATGTGTTTCTCAGCGTTGTTTTTAAAGAATAAAGGTTGTCACAAAAAAATAAAGGTTGTCACAAGTTAAGAAAGGTTGTCACAAGGCTCTGTCACGGCCCGTTTGTCGGGGCAGAGCCTTGTCCATGGATATAGGATCACAATCCCTTCTGCACCACAGTGACTGCTGTCCTGGCTGAGCCCGCTCTTGAATTTCTCCGCGCCACGACCTGTGTCGTTCCGATCCGATCGAGCGGGTCACTCAACGATGAGCGACTCGTGAAATGACATCTGTACCCACTGAACCGGTGAATCCAGCTAGCTCGAAGCTAATGACTCAGCGGAAAATTGATAGAAGAATACAATCGGGTCGCGGATCTGGCGTTAGAGAGTCCTATGAGCCTTGGATCAAGATTTGGGATATCCAGTCGAGCGGGGTGTCGCATCTTGTACCGGGTGTGAAATTTCATCGCAGTCATCATTTGCTATCCAACGCTGAGCGCGACTATCACCTGATCCTTGAGCATGATCCTTCCATCATCGACATTCGTGAGCAGTTCCCGCTCCTAACGCAAGCTGAGACTCAAGCGATCGCGTCAAGCCTGAATTACCGTCATCCTGTGTATCCAGGTACTCAAGTCCCAGTGGTTATGACCACTGACTTCCTCATAACTTTCATAGATTCGAAGGGCGAAGCAACCTTGGCCGCGCGCTCTGTGAAATACCGTAAGGAGTTCGAGGATGCCAGCCTCAAGGAGCAGAATCGGATGGCGGAAAAGCTTGAGATCGAAGCTAAATATTGGGCTATGAGAAAGGTAGAATGGAAACTGGTTCTCCATGAAAATCTCTCGCAAGTTAAAATAGCAAATCTTGTCATACTTAGAACTTACGCGGTCATCCATCCTTCGTTGCCGACGGAGAATAATATAAATAATCTGCTCGAATTTATAGCGGGATGTAAGACTAGTGAATTGCCACTAAAGGCACTGCTGCAAAAAGCCTCGAGGGTAATTTTTATAGAATATATTGGTGTTAAACGCCTCTTCCACCATCTTCTTTGGACGGGCAGACTGGGGGCGAGTCTAAGCGCTAAGGTAATAAGCTTATCTGAACCTTTGCATGTTTGGATTGCTGAGCCATCCTTTTCCAGCACATCAGAAATCGAGGTGCCTCGTCATGCTTAGTCTGGGAGTTAACTGCATCGTTTCTCCGGGTGAGGGATCTGAGCTGCTGAAGAAACCGGTCAGAGTTTTAGCTATAAAGGATGAGTTTGTCTTAGTCATTGAACTCGGTACAAGTCCGACGAAGCCATGGCGGGTTGGAAGCTCACTATTGATCGAAGAGATCAATAACGGAGCGGCGGTGATCAACCCTGAAATGGTACCTATGCACTTGCTTCGAAGTGACGACGAGATCAGTGAGAATGAAAAAGACAGCCGAGATAGGAACTGGGAGCTGGTACGTGGTTTGGTGGAGAATCATGGCCCCCTCGATATCTTGACGTCTAACTTTGGTTCCCTTGTTGCTAATCACGCAATGGTTGCGGATTCCACGCCATCCGGCCACCCAGTCCACTCTCATCTGGCCAGGCATTCCACGGCCATCTGGCCACCTGTTCCACGGCCATCCGGCCGGGCAGTCGGAGCGCAGCGACGCAGGGGTTGCATTGTTAGTCTGAGGCGCTCGGTGTCGTCAATTTCTTCGTCTGTTTGCGCATCGATTCCCCCTTCAGATTGATCCGATAAGCGTTGTGCACCAGGCGGTCGAGGATGGCATCGGCCAGGGTCGGATCGCCGATCAGTTCGTGCCAGTTGTCCACCGGCATCTGGCTGGTGACCAGGGTCGAGCGCTGGCCGTAGCGATCATCCAGTAGCTCCAGCATGTCGCGACGCTGTTCGGCGGTGAACGGGGCCAGACCCCAGTCATCGAGGATCAGCAGGTCGGTCTTGGCGTAGCTGCTCATCAGCTTGGCGAAGCGCCCGTCGCCGTGAGCCAGGCCCAACTCCTCCAGTAGGCGCGGCAAGCGCAGGTAACGCACGCTGTAGCCCTCTCGGCAGGCCTGGTGGGCCAGGGCGCAGGCCAGCCAGGTTTTGCCCACGCCGGTGGGGCCGCCGATAATCAGGTTGAGGCCGTCGCGTAGCCACTGGCCGCCGCTCAGTTGCAGGATCAGCGCCTTATCCAGCCCGCGCGGGCTGCGGTAGTCGATGTCTTCGAGGCAGGCGTTGTGCTTGAGCCGGGCCTGGCGCAGGCGGCTGCTCAGGCGCTTGTCGTCGCGTTCAGTCAGCTCGCGGTCGACCAGCAGGCCGAGGCGTTCCTCGAAGCTCAGGCTGTCGATGTCCGGGGTTTTCAGTTGTTCGTTCAGCGCCTTGAGCATGCCGTGCAGGCGCAGGGTTTGCAGCTTGTCCAGGGTCGGATGGGGCAGCATGGTGAGTTTCCTTGGGTTCAGTGGTAGTAGCCGGGGCCGCGCAGGTTGGCGTGGTCGTCCGGCAGCAGGGGCAGGTTGGCTTGAGCCAACGGCAGGCTTTCCAAACCCTGGCGCAGGATCGATTCGAGGCTCTTGTAGCTGCACGCACCGAGGCTGAGGGCGCGACGGCAGGCCAGCTCCAGACGCACTTCGCCATGGGTCTTGCCCAGGCGCAGGATGCCCAGGCAGGCCCGGTAGCCGTGAGTCGGGTGGATGCGCCGTTCGAGGATGTGGCCGATCACGCCGGCGGTGTTCGGTCCGGTCTGCTCGGCCCAGCGGATCAGCCGTTGCGGCGTCCACTCGGCGTGCTCGCGATGGCTCTTGGGCATGTGCTCGGCCTGTGTGCTGTGCCGGCCCTTGTGCGCTGAGCGCAGGTGGCTGGCCACCCGCTGATTGGCGTGGAAGCACTCCACCGTGCGCGCTGTCAGGCGTACTTCCAGTTGTTTCTTCACCAGTTGGTACGGCACCGAGTAGTAGTGCCCATCGACCTCGACGTGGTAGTCGATGTGCACCCGCGCCTTCTTCCACTCGGCATGGACGTAGGGCTGCTCCGGCAGTGGGCGCAGCGCTGGACGATCCAGGGCTTCGAAGGCCGAGTGCCGGGAGCCCGGCAGCTTGCGAAACGGTCGTCGGTTGAGCCGCTCCAGCAACCCGGCGATAGCGCTGTTGAGTTCATCCAGGGAGAAGAACTGGCGGTTCCTCAGCGCGGCGAGGATCCAGCGCTCGACCACCTGCACGCCGACTTCGGCCTTGGCCTTGTCGCGCGGTTTGCGTGCCCGCGCCGGCACCACCGCCACGCCATAGTGCTCGGCCAGATCGCGGTAGCTGGGGTTGATGTCCGGCTCGTAGCGATGGCTCTTACTCACCGCGCTTCGCAGGTTGTCCGGCACCACGATCTCCGGCACGCCGCCGAGGAAGGCGAAGCAGCGGGCATGGGAGCCCAGCCAGTCAGGTAACTGCTGCGACCAGGTGGCTTCGGCGAAGGTGTAGCTGGATGCGCCGAGCACCGCGACGAACACCTGCGCCTGGCGGATCTCGCCGCTGTGGCGGTCGATCACCGGCACCGTCTGCCCGGCGTAGTCGACGAACAACTTCTCGCCGACGCGATGCTCCTGACGCATCACCACGTCCAGCCTGCCCTGCCAGGCCCGGTAGTGCTCGCAGAACCAGCTGTACTGAAAGCCTTTCGGCTGGCTGAGGCGATACTCCTGCCAGAGCAGCGCCAAGGTCACGCCGGGGCGACGCAGCTCGGCGTGCACCCAAGACCAATCAGGCAGTGGCCGCTGCTCACTGGGCACCGCCGGCGATGGCGGGAACAGCTGCTGCTCCAACTCCGCATCGGACAACGAACAGGGCCAACTGAGGCCGCTGGCGGCAAAGCGACAGAGGTAATCGCCGACGGTGACACGACCGACCTGCACACTGACTGCAATCTGGCGAGCCGATAGCCCGACCTCGAACTTGAGACGAAGTACTTCGCGAATCTTACGCATGGATAAACGCTCCACGACGACCTCTCTGCTTCGAAAAAGAGGTCGATGGTAGTGAAGAAATCCTGCGTTACTGCCTGCCCGGTTGAGTGGCCGGATGGCCGTGGAATCAGTGGTCGGATACGCGTGGAATGGGTGGCCGGATCACCATGGAATCGGTGGTCAGATGCTCATGGAATGGGTGGCCAGATGACCGTGGAATCCGCAATGGTAGTGGGAGTTGACCGGAAGCAAATTTATCGACTTCTCTATCGGTATTGGAGCATGGGGCAGACACGAAACGCATTTTTGTGGAATACCAGCACGTGTGGAGGCCGTGGAAAGAAAAAAAGTCGGGCCTCAGGCATTGTTCCTGGCCGACCGCTTAAATATCGTGGCGTAGTTGTGGATGACGGTGGCGCAATTCTGCTCGAGTCACGGCACATCTCGCATATTCGCTTGGCCTATGGGCGCTTTGCCAGTGGCAGGTGTGGCAAGCTAAAGAAAGCCTATGATTGGATGCTCAATAAGTTTTATCGGTCGATCAAGTCCGACGGTTCAAAAGGTAACCTGGTTCGAGGTAGCTACCCGTCCATCAATCAACTGGAGTACCATGGAAAACTTTTCTTTGATGAACTCTATAGGTTGAAGAAGAGCGGCGGCGCAATCCGCTATAATAAAGACCATCGTGCGCTAGTTGGATCTGCCTCTCAAGGGTTAGTCGGTGCAAGTCATCGGTACGAAATCGATTCGACGATTGCTGATGTTTATTTGGTACATCGAGTCAATCGGTTATGGTTGATCGGCAGGCCAGTGCTGTATGTGTTGGTTGATACGTTCACCAGAATGATCGTAGGTATTCATGTCGGGCTTGAAGGGCCCAGTTGGAATGGTGCTCGACATGCCATTTATAATGCTTGCACGCCGAAGAAGGAGTTTTGCAAGCGTTATAATATTGAGATCGATGAGGTTGACTGGCCATGTTCTCATCTACCGGTTGAAATCGTCGCAGATCGCGCTGAACTTCTCAGTGAAGCTGGGGAGACGATGACAAAGACTCTTGGTACAGCCTTGAAGATTTTGCCACCGTTTCGGCCTGACTGGAAAAGTATCATTGAAAGCCGTTTCCGACTGCTCAACGAAAAGCTGGATTTGAAATTTGTCCCTGGCGGCGTAGATGCTCGGAAAATGGAGCGTGGTGATCGTGACTACCAGCTCGACGCAATTTTCGATATCGATGAGTTTACTGAGATGGTAATCCTCGGTGTTTTGGCTCACAACAAGAGCCTTCGAGTTCCTCATCTTCTGAACCGTGAGATGATCGCGGCAGAAGTGGAGCCCACGCCTATGGCCATGTGGAAGTGGTCTATGGCAAACAATCTCCTGAATTCGAAATTCGTATCACCAGCGGAGCTGAAGATTGCATTGTTACCCTCGCAGGTGTGTCGAATTGGTCGAGGAGGTATAAATTTCCAAGGTGTGCAGTACACCTGTGAAACCGCCATTCGTTCGGAATGGTTGGAGCGCTCTCACAACTTTAAAACGAGGTACGTTAGGGTTTTCTACGATCCAAACTCTATTGAGAACTGCTGGATGAAATCTGAGGCGGGTTTCGAGCCGTTGACCATTGTACCGCAGCAGCGGGTTAAGTACGGTGGGCTTCGTATGGAGGAGGTCCTCGATATTATCAAGATTTTGAATCAGGTTGCCCCAGATGCCCGGTACGAGGATGCCAATACTGGAGCGCTTCTTCAAGGCCGCCAGGAGGAGATTCTTCATCGAGCGCAAGCCAAACGCCAGGGGCAGGGAGATCCGAAATCTGACGCTGAGTTCAAGCGGGACAAGCGTTCGAAACGTGCCGTTGAAACCCAGACTGAGCGCGACTTGCATACCGCTGACCTAAATCAGCTTCGCCTTGTGGATAACTCGCCAGCCGCGGAGGAGACTTATACACCTGTAACCGTGAAACCTGTCTCGGGTCGGAGCGCCGCCTTCCTGAAATTGGTGATCAACGCGGGTAACGAGGCTAGTCATGAGTGATTCCAGTTTTGCGCCAGCAGATTACAACCCGACTGGCATGCCTCAATACGACGGTAACCCACTGATTGAGTGTCTCCCGAAGATTCTTTCGGATGTTGATGTAGTCAGGCGCATTGGGAGCGCCCCGCCCCGGCCTGACAACGTGGAGCGGGCCTTGGACCCGAAATTACGTGGTCATGGCATCAACAGGCTGAAGGATGTCGTTGTACCTTTTGAAATCCACCTCAGGCTTGAGGACCTGTTCAGTCAATTGATTCGGTACGGATACACCGGGCGCAATCCATTGCATGCGTCATCCGTTAGGCATCGCTTGCCCTCTTCTGCGGAGATCAAGGGGCACGGGTTTATGTCCACCGCTGAAACGTTGACACTGATCGGGTTGAGCGGCATGGGTAAAACGACTGCGCTGAACTCCATTGCCAAGCTTTATCCACAGGTGATCAGTCACAGTAAGTATAAAGAGCAGATCTTCATTGAGACGCAGGTGGTCTGGCTCAAGATCGATTGTCCGCACGATGGCTCGTTGCGAGGTTTTTGTACCGCATTCTTCTCTTCATTGGATGAAGCATTAGGCATAAAAAAGTACTCAGGCAGAGCTGCTACTGGCCGCAGCATCAGCGTGATGCTTCAAAATATCAGTCAGTTGTGCAAAACCTATTTCATCGGAGCTCTCATAATTGATGAGATGCAGCACCTCTGCTCATCCCGAGGCGGGCAAGACCGCGAAAAGCTTCTCAACTTTTTTGTGCAGCTGTCGAATGACGCCGGCATCCCGCTGATCTACGTTGGCACAAATGCCATGCTTCCGCTGTTTTCTGGTGTTTTGCGAAATGCTCGGCGTGCGGCAGGAATGGGGCCTATCACTTTTGACAGGTTTACCGAAGATGATCCGTTTTGGGCGCATCTGGTTTCACTGCTCTGGGCATACGACTGGACCAAAACCCCCACTCCGTTGACGGGTGAGATCCTTTCCAAAATATATGACCTCACTCAAGGAAACACGGATTTCCTGGCCAAACTTCTAATGCTGGCTCAGCGGCACGCAATCTGGGAGGGCATCGACTCGATTACACCGGCGGTTCTGCAGCAGGTGTACGACAGTCAGATGAGGCTCCTTCATAAGGCCATCGAGGCTCTACGAAGCGGGGATCCGCTGCAAATTGCTGACTTCGAAGACATGATGCCCACGAAGGACCAGGTCGCCAAGATGATGAATTACGATTTGGCGCGGCGTGCAGACAGGGCGAATCTCTCTTTAATTACCCAGGCCGCGATAGTGACACCTGTCGAGCACAGTGAAAGGGCAGCCGCAAAGCCTATTAGTAAACCGGTGGTTCCGGTTGCCAACGAGTCAGCACCAACTGCCCATTTCTCCGAAGGCGATGATGTGCAGACCCAGCTCGAGCAGAGAGGCTGGGTAGATAAGGACTCTGCTTGGTGACATGAACCGCGGGAGATCAGGTCAATGGATCGCTTGCATTGGTTTCCTCAGCCGTTCCCTGATGAGTCTCTCTACAGCCTGGCGGTCCGTTATCATAGGCTGTCGTCGAACGACAGCTATCGCCGGACAAGCCAGGAGTTGTTCGGCGCGTATTCCAGAACCTGTGGCTCTATCCTGCCGTGCTGCTTGGGTGCTCTGTCGCAACGGTTAGCATCAGCTTATTCGGTAGAGCATTTGATCGATCGCTTTACCCTTTTGCCTCTGTACGAACCTTTTTTGAATGACACGAAGAGCAAAGCCGCGCGTATCGCCATGACTGGTACCGACGGCACGGGCCTGAAAATGAGCCTGGGTCTCACAGCCTCAGGCTTCCTCAAGCACGCGTCGTTCAGGTACTGCGAGAGGTGTGTTGAAGAAGATATTCAAAACTGCGGCTCGGCCTACTGGCATCGTATTCACCAAGCAATGGGTACTTGCATCTGCCCGCTCCATGGAGAGGTGCTCTGCGGGACGATGTTTCCGGATGGAACTGACTGGCGTTGCATGCTGTTTCCGGCGGAGGCAGCGGGGTCGCCAGTGATGCGGGCTCCTGACTCTTCAGCTGCTGTGATAGGTGAAATGCAGTTTTGGGGACTTGAGCACCCAGCGGATGTACAAAATCTGCTGACCGGAAACTTCCTTCAGCATCGTCTGGATGAGATGGGGTTTCTTAAGGCTGGTCGGGTGAGGGAACAGGTATTAAGGAGCTTCCTGACGCCGCGTCTTCTCTGTAGCCCTCGCGCTAATGAGTTCCAGGAGCTCAGTTGCTCTTGGGACTGGGTGTTGGGCGTCGTGCGTCCACGCGGGGCGGTCGTACAGCCATTAAAATTCTACTTTCTTTGCTGGCTCCTTGAGGCAGACCTTGAGCACCTCAAATCCTTTCACCCGCGAGCTGATGCTCGCAGCGGTGAAGCGGCTAGGGGCAACGATACTAGGCCCCTCATAGAGGACGGCGAAATTGAGGCACGCCGCGAAGCTTTCTCGAGCAGCAAGAACGCGAAATGCCATGATAAGCCGGGCTATCAGTGGCTTTACCGCCATGATAAGGAGTGGTTAGCGCAGTATGTGTCTGCCCATCCTTTCATAAGGGTAAGGAGGGGGTTGGTCGATTGGCATGCGAGAGACGCAGCGCTTGCTCAAGATCTGCTAATCGCCAGGGACCAGATTCTGTCTACGCAGGGCAAACCGAAAAAGGTGACCCGCGCCGCGTTAAGCAGGAAGGTCGCTCGTAGCCATGATTTTTTGAGGGTACCTGATAAGTTCCCAATAAGTACTTTGTTGATGAAAGATATTCTCGAATCTGATCATGACCATCAAGTTCGTAAAATCAGATGGGCGGTGAGACATTATCTTCTATCTGAGCGAAGTGCTATAAGTGTTGTGTACCGGCTTGCTGGGATTCGGCTGTCTCATGTAACTGATGAGGAGGTACTAGGTATTCTATCTACTGTATGATATTTGCGTTTGATGAAGTCAGACCGAATAAGTTCATTAACTTCGTTTTGCAACTGAGTGCACGCGGCACTGTTTGTTAGCAAGTCTAGGTATCTGGCAGCGGTGCGACAGCCTAGGAAGGCTTGAATTACGAAGTTGTAATCAGTCGCCCCCTTTGAATAGGGATTTATAGTTTTTGTGCCGAGCTCACGCACTATAATTTCAGACACGTATCCATAATTGCCGTATATTTCATCGAAATAATTTTTGTATAAGCTTTTGGTCACTATCCATTCAGCGTTGTGCGTTTTAGCTGGAGGGCCTTTGTAGTTCAGAAGTTCTGCGATAAATATTGAATACAGATGGTTCGGTGATTTCCATTGACGTGTCGGGTTTTTGTATTTTTGACTGCATATTCCTAGTTGGGTTATTTTATGCTTATTAATGGGGGTTGAACATGCGGGGCAGATAGTTATGAGGTCAGAACCATGGATGCTACAAACCTTAACATAAGACTGTACATGGCTTCGATGTACGTACGCTGTGCCGTGATTCTCAAAGTCCTCGAATGCGCATTCGGGGCAAATTTTTTTCCAATAAGCGGGGGTTACTATTGTTTGGTTTGTAGGTCGGCCTAGCGCTGCGGTGAGAGGGTACAGGGTGTGGTTGTGCAAAACCTCTTCCGTGATTTTTCGTTCAGTAAATAAGGAGGGAAATTTAAAAATTGCGTACCCCCTAATTTCCGCTTTTCCCCCAATTCCTTTGCGTCCGTAACCTGTTCTTGGTATCGGTCTTATCCGGAAATCCTCATGTGGCAGGGTTCGGATACCGAGCATCTCGTTTCCCCGCTGCAGTGCCGACGCCACATATTCTCCAGGTAATGGTGTGAAAATCTTCATTGCTATAGCATCCTCATTTTTGGAGAGAACCACTGCATGCCGAATCCCCCTCGCAATCACCATTTCGTTCCACAACACTTTCTCAAGGCTTGGCAATACGCTCCTGGGAGAGTCTTCCGCTACCGCCGACTGCCTTCGAATGGTGCGCTGGAAATCAAGCCGGTTGCTATAAAACATACTGCTTCGATTGAGGACTTGTACCGTATCGACTTTCCCGATGGGGGATTTGAGGTCGAATCCAGCCATATTACCCCGATGATTGATGAAGCGGGCCATAAGATCATCGAAAAGGCACGTAGCAGTAGAGTTCAGGGTTGGAACCATCTGGACCGCCGACAACTGGCGAACACCCTGACGTTTCTGGAGGCTCGCCATCCCGACATTCTAAAAGCCATGGATATCCGCTCGGAACTCGATCTTATTAGGCAAAATATGAAGGATGAGCAGATCTCATCACATACTTCGATCAATGAAGTGGTTGACTATTTTAAATCAAGCAAGTCCCTCGGTGCGATGTCGTTAGTCCTATTCGCCCAGAACGAGATTTCGCCGTTTATTGACGAGGCATTTTCAGATGGACTCTTGAAGGCAACCATGCGGGAGTACAATTGGGAACAACCGGGCTTGCTCGCATCTGATTACCCCGCATCTCGCTGGGGAGACTATTTGAGGGACCTGTTGTTCATCATCGCCATCTCGCCAGGTAAAGCTTTAGTATTCTCCAATAACCCCAACGTTGTCGTCTATGATCATCTCAAGCCGCACGTACGTGCTCGGCTGATCAATCTGTATTCCTTGGCGAAGGCGCGCACGGCTTATTACTTCGACGAGACTCAGGGCGAGTTTGTCAGCGCTCATCTCGGCTGGGCTCTAAACCGCTCCACTCTTTCAAAGCAGCGCGACTACGTCAAAGATTTTTTACTCGCCGAGAATGCTTGGGACCTCTAGCATTTTTCCAGATGGCAAATTGCCTTCAATTGACCAGTGAGCCTCATTGAGGCTGACCATGAGGAGCCGGTTCCAGCAAATCTATAGCAGGCCGGTAGCGATACTCTTGCGGCGAAAAGCGTCCCTGGGGGCCAAAAAACAGCCTGGCTGTGAACTTTTCCAAGTAGGTCACCGCTTCCTCTGATGCGTGCTGTACGAAATAGGCCCGCTGCGCTGCGGGCAGTGTGGCGCGGTGAATCAGACAGGCCTTCACCATTTCTGCCAGCACAGAACCGCGAACGTCGTAACGCGCATCTACGGTGTGCAGGACAGTGCAATAACAGGACTGGTATGCCGATTGATGATCGACCTGCCATTGGGTATCCCGATTCATCCCTGGCTCCCCGCCTGCCAGGAGGCTAGGAACTGCAGCACTCGTTCAACTTGAACCTGACTGACCAGTTGCTCCGCGGTCTGCTGTTCGAAGGTCGGTAACGGCTCGAGTCGAAACCAAGTGATCGCCCGTTCGACGGCGACTCCGCTCTCGTCTAGGGCCAAGATCACCCGCAAGACATCCGCGATAAAGCGTTGCGTCGCTTCGGCGTCGGATGCGCTGGTAGCATCTGGTTTGCTGTGACGATAGGCAGCGATCTGACCGGCAAACTCGGTAGGGCTGAGGCCAAAGATCTCGGCATAGCGCTCGACCGAATAAGGCGCCCCGCTCGTAGGACACAGGTAGTCGATCAGTTCGGCGGCCGACAGTACCGCTGTCTGGAGTGTCCCCTGGTTCATGGCGCATTCCTCCTGCCACGTTTCGCTCACAGCATGCCCCCAAACCTGCGAGAAGCAAAGCTCCCGTTCGCTAGCCCAGGCCATTTATGACCTCATTTTCCAAGGAGTCCCCAAAGCTATTTTCCGGAGCTGGTCGGAACCAAGCTCATCCCAATGCTGACGGAAAGATGGTTGAGATAGCCATAGATGTTGATCTTCAGCAGTGCAGCAGGGTACGCAGGGCGTCCAGTTTCGGTGAGAACCACACCACTGAAGCCCAACGGGTGAGATCAAGCTCATCGTCGAGCACATCGATTACTCGAACCTAGTTAGTATCTGCGACATAATCATCCAGGCTCTCAGGCCGCAACGTGCATTAATCTCGATGCTTGCCTTGGAGGAATGGCCTCATGGACTACTCCGCTATGACTGCCGACGGCAGAATAACATTAGCACTGGTCAAGGTTTTACACAGCCTGGGCCGGTAGAAGACGCTGGCGAGAGGCAGCTAGCAGCATGCGGCACTAGTTTTCTACGCTTGGTTTTCCGATCAACCGAGAGTGCTTTGGTTGGACCATTGGCGTCTAAAAGGCTAATAATCGCTCTGCAATTTAAGCAACAGCCTTTTCGGCCAAAAAGCCAAAACCAGGCCGTGAGTGGGTCCGGGCAACTGACAGGATCTGCCTGTATTTCGCTGTCCACAGGGCCCTTTTGTGGAGTGTTTAGCAAACCGATACTATCGTCGCATTACTTTCACGCCTAGGACCCTTTTATGCATATGAGCTTCGGAGCTGGCGACCTTAACGAATACCTTGCTGACCTGTCGGGTTATAAAGTTGGTTTGGCTTTAACCCTGGAAGAACTCTACGACCATCTCAGTGGTGAAGAAGGATACGCAGATCTCGCGCGAGAATCTGAGCAGGGCGGAACCACCCCGACGGGTTGAGCCAGCTGGAGCTCCTGAGTCTAGTCCAAACAGGATTCTTTTTCAGCGACGTGAAGTGCATGGTCGAGTCATCGAGCCTGTTCAAGGCTCGTAACCTCGTCGGGCGAATCACAGGAAGATCGACCAGAAGCATTCACCGTCTGAGCCATCCCGCTCAGGCCCATCGTCTGGATGCCCAGCAGAGCGCGGTGGCGTTCCAGTATGCGAAAGGACTGGAGCTTGCATCGAAGGTATTTGGCTCTCAGATGCTCGCGGAGCAGTGGCTTTGTCGGCCGTGCGGCCGTTTGTTGGGGTTTGTACCCTTCGAGATGCTCGACACGTCGCTCGGGTTCAGCGTCGTAGCGGACTATCTTGAGCGTATACGCTTGGGTGTCTACCAGTAGCTTGCCTGAGGGCGAGGTTGGTATGCGGCGAGGAGGCAACGCTACCTCTTTTTACATGCGGGACTTACAACCTTGTAATTCCCGTATCACTCAATTGACAGCGATCAACCCCTAATCTTCAGTCACGTTTATTGGAGTGATTGAAATGAAAGTCATCAAAAGTATCACCGCTATCCTGGCCCTAGTGGCTTCGTCAGCCGTACTCGCCGAAGGAGGATCCGACCGTCTGCATGGAAAGATGATTCAGGCCAATGAGCAAGCTATGCGAGCTTATGCCGCTGCCAAGGGAAAGAACCCACCGGAGGTGATCCACTATCGCTACGGGATGCGGCTCGACGTGGCGAAGGTGATCAGCATGACGTCGACCAAGGCGAGCTGTGACGTGATGCCGGCACAGATGAATTACGAGGATTCCAACGGAGACGTGAAAATCCTTGAATACCGGACCGCTGGAGTCGGTTGCCGGGGCCAGAACTGAGCACTGAGCGAGTGGACAGGACTTACTCTGATAAAACGCCGGGTTGAAGCGTCAATTCCGGCAATAGATCGCCTGGTTACCGGCTTTCATGACTGGTGGAGTACGATGAGGACTGGTAGCTCAGGCAGGAGAGTCCAATGACTCAATCAGCGCGCACCACGGTAAAGTGCCTAGATCCCGGCGACGGCTCCGGCGATGTGATTGTGGAATTACCCGATGACATTTTGCGCGAGCTCGGGGTCACGACGGGCGACAGACTCTCCATCGAGCTCATCAACGGCGATATCGTACTCAAGCCAGTCCGCGAGCGCCGTGAATCTGACTAGCTACCCTTTGTAGCCCCTCTCTGTCGTCCTGTTGAGCTGATGAAGCTTTCTAGCGGGGGAATAAGGGACGGCAGTCAGCCTACCGCCGTCCTCCTGGTAGGTGCGTTATTTGGCTGGATAGTTGGCGACTACTTGGTCCTCGCCGCTTTTGATTAAACCAATGACTTGGTAGGCATGGCTTACGCCATCAACCTCCATGCCTGGGGACCCAGCTGGCATTCCTGGTACGGCGATCCCGACTAGATCGTTCCGCCCCCTGAGTTCTCGAATCTGCTCAGCTGGCACGTGACCTTCAACAAACTTTCCGTCGATCACAGCTGTGTGGCAGGACGCTAACCGTGGCGATACGCCCAGCTTCTGTTTCACTGCGCTCATGTCCGTCTCAACATGGTCGGTCACTTTGAAACCATTGGCTTCCAGGTGCGCGATCCACTTCTTGCAGCAACCGCAGTTCGCGTCTCGGTGAACGTCGATGGACAATGGCTCGGCAGCATAGGCCGCCGAGGTCACCAGAAGCCCAGCGATAGCGGCTAGCCGAACGAATATCCGGTTAGTTGGCATGAGTGTGCTCCTTACCGTCTTTGTGAACATGCGTCTTTGGCGACGATGTCGGGTGGGCATCCGAATGGGCCTCGGCCGCATTGTGGTCACCGTGATGATCTGCCGCTTGAGCGGAGCCTGCGGGTGCAGCTCCATGGTCGTGAGCTGCCTGGGCATGATCGTCGTCTGCCGCTTCATCGTGATCACCATGCTCGGCACGACCGCTCCCGCCGTGCTGGCCCTCATGGTTGTGCATATCGCTTTCACCGCCGCCGTGCTGGTGGCCGCCGCTCGTGGCCACCAAGGCCTTGTACTGCTCGGCATTCATCTGGGGCAGTTGATCCAGGAACGCGACGATTCCCCAGATGTACTCATCGCCCATGCTCTTGCCCCAGGCGGGCATGCCCGTGGCTTTGATACCGTGCTTGATTGTCCAGAATGCGGCGGCTGGATCGCCTCCGACACCCACCTTGGTGAGGTCGGGTGGCGACGGGTATAGCGCTTGGCTTAGCTCAGTCTTCCCAACGCCAGGGGCAAGGTGACAGCCTATACACATGGCGTTGTAGTTGCCCGCCCCCGCTTTGATCAACGCGGCTTCCTTCAGATCAGGGACTTCGATGTCTCGCGCTCGAACCTCAATAGACCGATCACGAGCCATGGCGAGAAAGGAATGGACTGCCGGGAAGTGAGGATCATCAGCGCCGACATTCACCAGACCGAAATAGGCTGTGCCCAATACCGCAGCACTTCCGACAGCACCGGCCCCAAGCAGCGTTGTAATTGTTTTTTTCATGTTGGAATTCTCAGAACCACATCCGGATACCGGCAACGAAGCGTGCCTCATCAACATCTCCACCCTCGTCTCGGATGAAGTCAGCGGTGTTGCCGTAGGAGCGGCTCCAGGTAACGCCTATGTATGGAGCAAACTGGCGGACAATTTCATACCGTAGGCGCAGCCCGACTTCGGTATTGGCAAGGCCCGAGCCAACGCCGCGCTCAGGATCGTTCTTGCCATAGAAATTGACCTCGGCCGTGGGCTGCAAAATCAAGCGATTGGTCAGCAGGATGTCGTATTCGCCCTCAAGACGCGCAGCAGTCTGACCGTTCTCGCCTATAAACGCCGTGGCTTCGGCCTCGAAGTCATACAGAGCCATGCCCTGAATACCAAAGGCTGCCCAGGTCTGTGGGGATTCCGGTTTGAAATCCTGGCGGACCCCGGCGACCACATCCCACCAAGGGCTGACCGAGCGCCCGTACAGGAGTTGCAGCTCAGCATCTTCGGTTACCCCATTGGTGCGCTCGCCTTCCGAACGAACCCAGAGGCGATTAATGTCGCCGCCTATCCAGCCTGATGCGTCCCAGGCCAGGGTGCTGCCCTCATCGGCGTCCTGGTATTCGAGCTGGTCCAACAGGAAGAAGCTGTTGATTCCGCTGTCGTGCACTTGGTGGCCACCCAGGGGCGGAAAGGCCGACTCGCGATCCGCATCAGTGAGCACTGGAATCGGCGTGCGGCTCGTCGTGGTCGGAGAAGTCGCTGAGCTATGGTTCATCTGGGAATGGTCCATGCCCTTCATAGAGCCGTGATCCATGCCCTGCATGTTTCCATGGTTCATTTTGCTGTGGTCCATCTTGTTGTGGTCCACCGGGCTGGATTTACTCTTGCTTTGAGCATGCCCCATCTGGCTGTGATCAACAGGGGCAGGCTTTTTCTGCTGTTTGCCCATCCCCATCTTGCTGTGATCCATCGCCGGCATCGATTCGGATGGAGCAGCATCCATTTGCATGGAGCCGTGCCCCATTTTCGAATGATCCATGCCCGAGTGATCCATTTCTTCAGCAGCGAAGCTGGGCGTTACGCCCAGCATGCTGATCGAAACGGTCAGAGCCAGCAGCGAAGGCCGCCCGAGGCTATTGGCCATCTTTCCCTGCCTTAGCTTTGTCGCTGCCATGCGATTTCATCATTTTGTCGTGGTCCATGCCTTCCATCGAGCCATGGTCCATTCCCTTCATCGAGCCGTGGTCCATACCTTCCATGGAACCATGGTCCATGCCTTCATGGTTCATCCCCTGGCCCTGCTTGTCCTGCGAGCCTTTGGCTTTGCCGGCCTCTGTGGTTTTCTGGGAATGCTGATCATGATTGTCGCTGGACCACGACGACGGGGCATAAACAGCCAGAATGCCTACCATCGCAGCAGAAAGGAAAAAGGCGCTTCGTTTCATTGGTTTGCTCATCTCAAATCTCCAGTTCATTCGTCCACACGTACTTCTCGGAACATGCCCATTTCCATGTGGAACAGTAGGTGACAGTGATAGGCCCAACGTCCCAAGGCATCTGCGGTGACGCGATAGCTTCGTTTTGAGCCAGGTGGCATGTCGATGGTGTGCTTGCGAACCATGAAGTTGCCGTTCTCGTCCTCCAGATCACTCCACATACCGTGGAGGTGGATGGGGTGAGTCATCATGGTGTCGTTGACCAAGGTGATGCGAAGACGCTCGCCATATTTCAACCGCAGCGGTTCAGCGTCGGAGAATTTGATACCGTCGAACGACCACGCGAACTTCTCCATGTGGCCGGTAAGGTGCAGTTCGATTGTCCGTCCAGGCTCTCGACCATCGGGATCGATGAAGGTGCTCCGCAGATCGGCGTACGTCAGCACTCGACGCCCGTTGTTGCGTAGGCCAATTCCCGGATCGTTCAGCTTTGGCGTTGGCGACATAGTCTGCATATCGACCAGTGGGTTGTTGGTCTCGGAAGCCGGATGGCTTTGCATTGCGCCGCTCATGCCGGCCATGCCTTCATTGCCCATCCCAGTCATCTTGCTGTGGTCCATACCGGCCATGCTGCCGTGGTCCATTCCAGCCATCTTGCTGTGATCCATGCCGGCCATGCTGCCCTGGTCCATGCCAGCCATGCTGCCATGATCCATTCCGCCCATGCTGCCGTGGTCCATGCCCATATCGCTCATGGCGATGATCGGGCGTGGATCTACCGCCGGTACGGGCGCTTGCAAGCCTTCGCGAACTGCCAGGGTGCCTCGGGAATACCCGGTACGGTCCATGGATTGCGCGAAAATCGTATAGGCCTGTTCGTTTTCAGGCTCGACGATGACATCGTAGGTTTCAGCAACGGCGATCCGGAACTCATCGACCGATACGGGTTTGACGTACTGGCCGTCGGCAGCCACAACCGTCATCTTGAGCCCAGGAATCCGGACATCGAAATAGGTCATGGCCGAGCCGTTGATGAATCGCAGGCGGATCTTCTCGCCGGGCTTGAAGATACCCGTCCAGTTGCCGTTCGGAGCTTGGCCGTTCATGAGGTAGGTGTAGGTATACCCGCTCACATCTGCGAGGTCGGTGGGGCTCATCTTCATTTCAGCCCACATCTTCCGATCCGCTACAGCGGCCGACCAGCCTTTCTCGCTCACGTCGTCAACGAAGTCGCTGACCGTGCGCTTGTGGAAGTTGTAATAGTCGGACTGCTTCTTGAGTTTGGAGAGCACCCGCGCCGGGTCCTCATCCGTCCAATCGCTGAGCATGACGACGTAATCGCGGTCATATACAAACGGCTCGGGATCCTTAGCATCGATCACCAGTGCGCCATAGACCCCAGACTGCTCTTGGAGGCCTGAGTGGCTGTGATACCAGTAAGTGCCGTTCTGGTGGACCTTGAACTTGTATTCGTACATGCCATCGGGAGCGATGCCGTGAAAGCTCAAGCCCGGCACACCGTCCATATTGGCGGGCAGGATTATGCCGTGCCAGTGAATGGAGGTGTCCTGTTTCAACCGGTTGCGTACACGCAGCGTCACGGTGTCGCCTTCGCGCCATCGCAGGATCGGCCCAGGCACGGAGCCGTTGATGGCCATGGCCGTACGAGCTGCCCCCGTAATGTTGACGGGCAGTTCACCGATATACAGGTCGAATTCATTGCCGCTGAGCACGTTCGGTTGGCCAGGGCTGGTCACAGCCCAGACCGGCGCGCGCCACATGCCGAGCCCACCCAGAAGTCCGGTAGCGGCCAGGCCTTTGACGAATGATCGTCTCGTGGTTTTGCTTTGCATGCCGTTGCGTCCAGTCAGGTAGATCGCTGATATCCAGGCTGCTCGATGGCGCAGCCCTTGGGTTCGTTGGAGCTCTCACCAGTCTCGTAGACTTTCGCTACTGCGCGAGGCTGATGAGAGGCCGTAGTCTGAAACTGCCATAGTTCAGATTCCGGAGTGATTACATTTCTGTAAGCTCGGATCAGCAGCTCTCGTGGCCGACATGCTTGCTGGACTGTGCGGCGACCGGCGGCTGCTCTTTCTCCTGCTGCGCAACCTGATAGGCCTGCATGGAGTTTTGGCGAGCCGCTTCCATCCGCGCAAAGGTCCGGTCCGCGCCGCCCTCTGCCAGGGCGATGCCTGCCATGCCGAAGGTAACGACCACCACAATTGCTTTGACCATGTTCATCTGGAGATCCTCAGTGGGTTCTGCGCCTCATGGCGTCAGGTACAGGGTCAAATTAGCCTCGCGGTGCTGTCAGAAAACTGATCGCGACATTACTTTTCCGTCAGCTTCTGGTTGGGCGTCTTTTTTCCTGCAAACTGGAGATGCACTCCGCGTGGATGAGAGCAGATGAAATTACTCGTAGCCGAAGATGAGCCGAAAACCGGTGTCTACCTCCAGCAAGGCCTAACAGAGGCTGGCTTCACTGTAGACCGGGTGATGACAGGCACTGACGCCCTGCAACAGGCGCAGAGCGAAGCGTATGACTTGCTGATCTTGGACGTAATGATGCCGGGGCTCGATGGCTGGGAGGTCCTGCGCAAGATCCGGGCAGCGGGGAAAGACGTGCCGGTCCTCTTTCTCACGGCCCGTGATGGCGTAGATGATCGCGTTAAAGGCTTGGAGCTGGGTGCTGATGACTACCTTGTGAAGCCCTTTGCGTTCTCTGAGCTGTTGGCTCGGGTCCGCACACTGCTGCGCAGAGGCAACGGTGGTTCTGCTCAAACCACCATGAAGATGGCGGACCTTGAGGTTGACCTGCTCAAGCGCCGGGCTACGCGAAACGGCAAGCGGATCGACCTTACTGCCAAGGAGTTTGCCCTTTTGGAGCTGCTCATGCGCCGACGCGGGGAGGTGCTCCCCAAGTCGCTGATCGCTTCTCAGGTCTGGGACATGAACTTCGACAGTGACACCAACGTGATCGAGGTCGCGATTCGCCGACTGCGGGCCAAGATTGATGACGACTTCGCGCCAAAGCTCATCCATACCGCCCGAGGCATGGGCTACATGATGGATGTGGCAGAGTGATGCGCCCGCAATCATCGCTCGTCAAGCGACTGACCCTGATGTTCATGTTCGCGGTGACTGCTGTCTTGGTCGTTGCCGGCGTGGCTTTCTACGGGCTCAGCCAGCACCATTTCCGGATGCTGGATGAGCAGGCGCTCTCCGAAAAGCTGGAGTCAACGCGTCATATTCTGTCCATTTCAGCAGCGCGAGGCGAGCTCGGCGATCAGGAGCAGCAGCTGCGGGCATTGCTCGGCGCACATCAGGATCTTTCGGCGAAAATCACCAAGGCTGACGGAACGACCCTTTTTTCAGACTCCAAAGCCTCCCAAATTCCTCAGCGGTTCGAGCAGGCGCGCCAGGGTGCGGTCTGGGAGTGGCAGGATGAATCGCAGAACTTCCGCGGTATCACCGCCCAGTTGGCCATCGCGGGCGAGCCGGAACCTGTGACGGCGGTGCTGATGCTCGATGTCACCACTCATGCCCATTTCTTCCACACCTTGCAGTGGTGGTTCGGGATCGGCTTGGTGATCAGTGCAGTGGTGAGTGCAGGCTTGGGCTGGGTCGTGGCCAAAAGCGGGCTTCGGCCTGTCGGGCAAATCACCAAAGTGGCGACCGCGATGTCAGCAAGATCGCTCCGCGAGCGCATTCCCCTGAAGCCCGTACCGATTGAGCTTCAGGAGCTCATCCTGTCTTTCAACGGGATGCTGGGACGATTGGAGGATGCATTCGTTCGGTTGTCCAACTTTTCTGCCGATATCGCTCACGAGTTGAGAACGCCGGTCAGCAACCTACTGACCCATACTGAAGTGGTGCTCACCAAGAAGCGTGACCTGGATGCATATGAGGAAAACCTCTATTCGAACCTGGAAGACCTCAAGCGCATGTCGCGCATGATTGACGACATGCTTTTCCTCGCCAAGGCGGACAACGGTCTGATCGTGCCCGAGCAGATCGATGTGGACCTCTCCGAACTCGTATACAAGCTGTTCGAGTACTACCAGTTCCTGGCTGAGGACCGGGGCATTCAGCTGACCCTCCAAGGTCGTGGCAAGGTTCGTGGCGATCGCCTGATGATTGACCGAGCGCTTTCCAACATTTTATCGAACGCGTTGCGCTACACCCCGGAAGGCAACGAGATATCAGTGCAGATCGAGCAAACACGTGAAACCGTGACGCTATCCGTACGTAACAGCGGAGTAACCATCGATCCTCAGCACATTGGCAAGATCTTCCACCGGTTCTATCGGGCCGATCCAGCCAGACGCGAAGGCGGGCCAAGCAATGCAGGCCTAGGCCTGTCGATAACACGCTCCATCATCGAGGCTCACAGCGGACGAATTTGGTGTACTTCAGCGGAGGGTGTCACAACCTTCTTCATCAGTCTCCCAGCCTCCATGCGGTTGGTTGGTGCAGCCCCAACCCCTTAATGGTGAGTTCATCCCGGTAACCTATACTCGCCCATCCTGATTCTTATCGTGGCGCTTCCGCTTAACGGGATGGCGGGCATCGATTCGGCGACTGAACCTTGCCCAATGCAGACCATGGGCATGGAAATGATGGCGGGCATGGACCATGCCTGCTGCCAGGACCAAGACCTGGGAAAGACTGGTGACCATACCAATCCTGCAAGGTAGGCCAGGAGTGCAGGACTGCCAGCACAGTGCAGCCCAGCTTCCTAACGCCTGGACTGACTATGCCAAGCCACGACCGTAACCGTCCGGCCAACTCACCTTCCTGACCCCGACGCCAAAGGCGATGGTGTCCACCTAATTTTGATCTGACCCCCAGACCTTGGACATCATCAAAGGGGAAGGCATGGAAAAATACACAGAGCTGGTGAAGCTCTCAGCGGTGAAAGACTACTGCTCGGGTAGCGCAGGCCACAGAGAGGTCGCGCACCGACATGGGGTTGATGTCTCGTCCCTTCGGAAGTGGATCGCGGCGTACCAGGCGCTTGGTGAGGCGGGGCTGAAACGCAAGAAAAAGAAACACTACAGCCCCGAGTTCAAGCTAAACGTATTGCAGCGCATGCGTGATGAAGAGCTGTCTTATCGTCAAACGGCCGCACTGTTTGACATTCGAAAATTCGACATCATTGGCCAGTGGGAACGTCGCTATGATGAGGGCGGTTTAGATGCATTATCCCGGCATCCAGGAAGTGGACTTCATAGCAAAATGGCGAAAATCCCCCAACCTTCTCAGCTCGCCTCTACGGACGACGAAGATCGCACCCGCGATGATTTGCTGGTCGAATTGCAGCAGCTGCGGATGGAAATAGATTATTTAAAAAAGCTAGAAGCCTTGGTTCAAGCAAAGGAACGATCTGCGCAGCCGAAAAAGCGCAAATCGTGATGGAACTGAGGCAGAAATATCATTTAGATGGCCTTCTGAAACTGGCAGGCCTCGCCCGCAGCACGTTTTATTATCAACAAAAGGTGCGACAAGCGGGTGATAAGTACGCGATGCTTAAAAGCTGTATTCGCTCGATTTTCGATGAGCATAAGGGGCGGTACGGGTATCGCCGTATCACTGCTGCCGTCAGGCGGGGCGGCCACCTGGTGAACCACAAGACTGTCCAGCGCCTCATGGGCGAGCTTGAATTGAAAAGCTGTGTACGCATCAAAAAATACCGCGCTTACAGAGGAGAGGAAGGTCAGATAGCGCCCAACCTACTGAAGAGAAAATTCGTGGCAAAACGGCCAAATCAGAAATGGGTAACTGACGTGACAGAGTTTCGAGTTGGCCAGCACAAGCTTTACCTCTCGCCCATACTCGACCTCTACAACGGCGAAATAATCGCCTTCAAGACTGCCAGGCGACCACTTTTCGACATGGTCGGCACAATGCTGCGGCAGGCTTTTGAGCGACTAAAGCCTCGTGATAAGCCGATCCTACATTCAGACCAGGGATGGCAATACCGCATGCCAATCTACCGACGTGTCCTGAACGAGCATGCGGTGAAGCAAAGCATGTCTCGCAAAGGCAATTGCTATGACAATGCGGCGATGGAAAGTTTTTTTGGCACCTTGAAATCTGAGTTCTTCTATCTGAACAAATTCAATAACCTAGAAGAGCTTGAAGCCGGGATAGCAAGCTACATACACTACTACAATAATTCGAGAATCAGGCTAAAGCTGAGTGGCCTGAGCCCTGTGGAGTACAGGACTCAAGCCCGGCGGGCATAGAAGGCGTCCAACATTTCGGGGTCAGATCATTTAAGTGGACACCATTTCTAGCCTTTTAAGCGGGTCTTTCCATGCAGTCACAACGCCGTTCCTATTCAAAATCCTTCAAGGCCCAAGTTGTCCAAGAGTGCGCCCAGCCCGGCGCATCGATTGCCAGCGTCGCGCAGAAGCACAGCCTTAACGCGAACCTCGTACATAAATGGATTAGGGTACTCACGAACAAAACTATGGCGCTGCAACCTGCTTTCATTCCAGTGCCCTTGCCGCTAGCCGGAGGACATTCGCAGGCAGCTTCATCAAGTATCTGCATTGAAATCCAGCACCCGCGTGGCACCGTCAAAGTGAACTGGCCGACCGAAAGCGCTGTCGCCTGTGCCACCTTTCTGCGAGACCTGTTGGAATGATTCGGATCGATGCCATCTGGCTTGCCACCGAGCCTATGGACATGCGCGCCGGTACCGAGACCGCGCTGGCCAGGGTGATCGCGGTGTTCGGTGTGGCGAAGCCGCACTGCGCATACCTCTTCGCTAATCGCCGTGCCAACCGAATGAAAGTCTTGGTGCATGACGGTGTGGGCATTTGGCTGGCAGCGCGACGATTGAACCAAGGCAAGTTTCATTGGCCCGGCATCCGTCACGGATCGGAAGTCGAACTCGATAACGAGCAACTTCAAGCCTTGGTACTGGGTTTGCCGTGGCAGCGGGTCGGCGCAGGCAGCGCGATCACAGTGCTTTAGCCCCTGCCATTAGCCCATCGGTTTATCGCTGTTGACGACCTGCTCTGACACAATCAGCGGCATGACTTCCTCGCCCAATCTCGACCAGATGACACCGGAACAGCTGCGCGGCTTGGCCGAACAGGCTATGCAGTTGCTGTCCCAGGTCGACTCCATGAGCCAGAAAATCCAACGCCTCGAAACGGTCAACGAGCAACTGGCTCATGAAATCGCCATCCTCAAGCGACACAAGTTCGCCAAGCGCAGCGAGCAACTGAGCCCCGACCAAGGCAGTCTGCTTGATGATCTGCTCGATACCGATATCGCAGCTATCGAAGCCGAGCTGAAGGCAGCCAATCCGCCGGCCGCACCGGCCGAGCCACGTCATAAGCCCAAGCGTGCACCACTGCCGCCGCAGTTTCCGCGAACCGTGATCCGTCACGAACCAGAGAATACTCAGTGCGTGTGCGGCTGCCAGCTTCAGCGAATCGGCGAAGACGTCAGCGAGAAGCTCGATTACACTCCGGGCGTGTTCACAGTTGAGCGGCATGTGCGTGGAAAATGGACGTGCCGTCAGTGTGAAACACTGATCCAGGCGCCTGTACCGGCCCAAGTGATCGACAAGGGCATCCCGACCGCAGGCCTTTTGGCCCACGTGATGGTGGCGAAGTTCGCCGACCATTTACCGCTGTACCGGCAGGAGAAGATTTTTGGTCGGGCCGGACTGCCCATCGCCCGTTCGACACTGGCGCAATGGATCGGACAGACCGGTGTGCAGCTCCAGCCTCTGGTCGATGCGCTGCGTGAGCATGTGTTGGCCCAGGGCGTGATCCACGCCGATGAGACCCCGGTTCAGATGCTCGCACCAGGCGAAAAGAAAACCCACCGCGCTTACGTGTGGGCCTATAGCACCACGCCTTTCTCGGCCCTAAAGGCCGTGGTCTACGACTTCAGCCCCAGCCGTGCCGGCGAACATGCGCGTAACTTCCTGGGCACGTGGAACGGTAAGCTGGTCTGCGATGACTTCGCCGGCTACAAGGCCAGCTTCGAGCTGGGCATCACCGAAATCGGCTGCATGGCCCATGCACGCCGCAAATTCTTCGACCTGCATGCAGCCAATAAAAGCCAGTTGGCGGAGCAGGCGCTTCACTCGATTGGCGGGTTGTATGAAGTCGAGCGACACGCCAAGGAAATGAGCGACGAAGCCCGCTGGCGATTACGTCAGGAAACAGCGGTGCCCATCGCTGAAAAACTGCATGAGTGGATGTTGGCCCAACGCGAACTTGTGCCCGAGGGTTCGGCCACGGCCAAGGCCCTGGATTACAGCCTTAAACGCTGGGTAGCGCTGACGCGCTACCTGGAAGATGGTGCTGTGCCCATCGACAATAACCAGATCGAGAATTTGATCCGGCCGTGGGCGCTTGGGCGCTCGAACTGGTTATTTGCCGGGTCGCTGCGCAGTGGAAAAAGGGCGGCGGCAATCATGAGCCTGATCCAGTCGGCGCGTATGAATGGGCACGATCCGTATGCCTATCTCAAGGATGTACTGATGCGGCTTCCGACACAGCGGGCGAGCGAAATCACGCAATTACTCCCGCAGCATTGGATGCTTGCCTGAGGCAGGCTAAGTGGACTTCGCCAAATAGTCAGCTCAAAGGCTGATTGGCATCAACAATTCGGAAGCGACTTTTCTCAGCATGTAGGTTTCGCGCAGAATTGACTGCCCCATCGAAGACTCGTGACGCTGCATGACGGCTTCATTGTGTGCGATGGCTTCATGCAGGTTGATCCAGACAGGCCGCATACCATTAGCGATTTCGTGGCTTTCCATTCTCACCGGCTCTAGCTGGGGCGCTACTTCGCATTGATAAAAATGCGAGGTCATGTGCATCAGATCGTACTGTGGCTTTTGGTAGGGCCGGTACTCCTCGATGTAACCGTAGTGCTGGAGCACCTGTATTTCACGAGCACCAGTCTCTTCCTCAAGCTCACGCTTCAGGCCTGCGACAATGTCCTCGTCACCATCAAGGCCGCCTCCAGGAAAGCTGAAATCGTTATAGCGCTCGGTGAACAGCAACAGGATCTGTTCACCCCGCATCACGATGCCGCGAGCTGCATGTCGACGGAATACTCTGCCCTGCTTGGATTTCAGCTCGGGGTGAACAATTTCAGTTATGAGTTGCATGTGGTCTCGTAGCGGCAAGATCAGTTAGTCATCGTCCAGGGTGGCCACGGTATTTCCTCAGTTCTGGAAATACTGTGGCCAGTGGAACTGGCTCAGCGAAGCAGCAATAAGGGTACAGTGGATGTACGCAGCATCGTCGTGGTCGTGCTGCCTATCAGAAACTGCCTGATGCGTGAGTGCCCGTACGCCCCCATGACCAAGAGGTCAATGCCGTGCTCTGCCTGATACGCATGCAGTGTGGACTCTACTTCGCCTGGGCGGATCTCGGAATGCACCAGCGAGCCGGAAGACGCAAGCGTGGTTCGTGCCTTCTCCAGCGCGTTCTGGTTGTCTTCAGAATCCGTTCCAACCATGACGATATGAATTGGCAGGCCTTCGCACAGCGGGCTTGAAGCAAGCATCTGTAAGGTCTTGTGGCCTGTTGCGCTGCCGTCAAATGCCACCATGACCGTTTCAGGTTTCCTGAAATGGCTGGTTGTAATCAGGGTGGGGCGGTGGATAGTTCGGACTATCGCTTCAATCTGGCTGCCAAGACTTTGGGCACTGCGCGTGCTGTCCTCACCGACTCTTCCAATCACCAGTAACCGAATATCGTCTTGGAGATCGCTCAGGCTCTCGACGAGATGGCCATGGCGCTGCTTCATATCAGGTGACATGGCGCCAGAGTGAACTGTTCGCTCGCGAGCTTTTTCAAGCATGTGCTGCCCATGCTCCAACGCCAGTTTTGCCCGCTGCGCATCCAGCATGGCCAACTCTTCCAGCAGATGTTCTCTGCTACCGAGACCGATATTGCCGCTGAGGTCAGCGGATGCAGGATATTTCTCCTTATCCAGCACATGAAGCAAGGTCAGGGGAGCGCTGAGTCGTTGCGAGGCCCATGCTGCGTAATCGCAGACCGCCAATGAGGATTGTGAGTTATCAATGCATGCCATTACGCGGGTCATTGTCGTTCTCCTTAGTGGCTCATGAGCTTGTCGATGGCACCGGGTTTGTCATGCACGCCGAAGCGGTCAACGATTGTCGCGCTGGCTTCATTGAGACCGAGCACTTCAACCTCAGCGCCTTCGCGTCGGAACTTGATCACGACCTTATCCAGCGCTGCGACGGCGGTGATATCCCAGAAATGCGCCTGTGTGAGATCGATGGTGACCTTGTTGAGCGCCTCCTTGAAGTCAAAAACCTCAGTGAACTTGTCCGCAGAGCTAAAGAACACCTGGCCCACGACGCGGTAAGTCCGATGCGATTTCGTCTCTTCAAGAGTGCTCTTGATATCCAGGTAGTGCCCGACCTTGTTTGCGAAGAACAGGGAGGCCAGCAGCACACCTACCAGTACGCCGTAAGCCAGATTGTGAGTGGCCACGACGACCACGACGGTCGCCACCATGACGAGGTTGGTCGACAGCGGATGCTCTTTCAGATTACGCAAGGAATCCCAGCTAAAGGTGCCGATGGACACCATGATCATCACAGCCACGAGTGCCGCCATAGGGATTTTGGAGAGCCACTCGCCAAGAAATACCACCATCAGCAGCAGGAAAACGCCGGCACACAATGTCGAGAGACGGGTGCGGCCACCAGATTTCACGTTGATGATCGACTGGCCGATCATGGCGCAACCTGCCATGCCGCCAAGCATGCCGGCAGCGATGTTGGCCACACCCTGGCCTTTGCACTCGCGGTTTTTGTTGCTGGTGGTGTCGGTAAGGTCGTCGACGATGGTCGCGGTCATCATTGATTCGAGTAGACCCACTACTGCCAACGCAGCCGAGTACGGGAAAATGATGCGCAGGGTTTCAAAATTCAGCGGAACTTCAGGCCAGAGGAAGATCGGGAGCGTATCAGGCAGTTGGCCCATGTCACCGACGGTGCGGATATCCAAACCGAGGTAAATGGCGATGGCAGTCAGCGTCAGAATGCACACCAATGGAGAGGGAATCACCTTGCCGATTTTCGGTACATACGGGAACAGGTAGATGATTCCCAGGCCCGCAGCGGTCATGGCATAGACATGCCAGGTGACATTGGTCAGCTCAGGCAATTGCGCCATAAAAATCAGAATCGCTAATGCGTTTACGAAGCCGGTGACTACCGAGCGTGAAACAAAGCGCATCAACGAGCCGAGCTTCAGGTAGCCGGCAAGGATTTGAAGTACGCCACATAGTAGCGTCGCGGCCAGCAGGTACTGGAGTCCATGCTCTTTTACCAGCGTAACCATCAGCAGTGCCATGGCGCCTGTCGCCGCCGAGATCATTCCGGGGCGCCCGCCGACAAAGGCGATGACAGCACAGATACAGAAGGAGGCGTAGAGACCGACTTTGGGATCTACCCCGGCGATGATGGAAAAGGCGATGGCTTCCGGGATCAGCGCGAGTGCGACCACCAGCCCCGCGAGCACGTCGGCACGGACGTTGGAAAACCACGTTTGTCTAAGTTTTTGCAGCATATAAATATCCAAGGCAAAGCATCGCGCACGCCAAGGGAGTGGCGAGCGAATCGATACAAATTCAAATTTTGAGGATTTTTTGCTGTGTGCTTAAGGTGTAAAACCAGGCGTACAGCAGTGAGCACCCGCGAGCGAGGCTAGCGGAAGCAGGTTGTTGCGAGGGGGCGTAGCGCTAAGGCGGCGTAGGCTGCCAGTAGATCGTTTGGAGTACAGTCATGCTGATGTTCCTGTAGCTCAAGGGGTATGCGGAGCCGAAGTATACAATGAAGCCATCGTCGATTGCGACCCGCTGGCAGGCTCTGCATGACCTACGTCAGTACAGGCTTATTCAATGGGTATACCTGCGGGCAAGGCTTTGTTTTCCACCCGTTCTTGTCCGAGCTGGTCTGTGTGCTGAGGGGTGAGTTGGCCAGACGGTTACCCACGACCTGCCGATACCTATGCTGTAGGCATAGCGACAGGTTCTCCCCCCCGATCCATGGCGTCCTCCCCGCGTCTGACTCCCTCTTAATTTCACACCATCGTTCTGCGTAGCAGCGGGGCGATGGCACGCGGCTGGGCGCTGATCTGTCGAGGAATCATTTTCATGACTCCATAACGTTTTCAGGGACGGATCCAAGCTGAGCCTGCACAGCTGAAGGGCTTGAACGTAGGAGACAAGGTGAAATTTGGGTTCCGTATGGGGGGAAGCGTCGCGAAATCGTGAGCATTCAGAAGCAGTGATTTTCCAGCCTTAAATGATCGGGCAGGCCTTCGCACCGAGATGCTGACCACTGTCAGCAATGCGCACAGGCCTGTATGACCTGCGCAGATTCCTGCGAAGCAATGACTGCGTAAGCGAATTTCGCCAAACCTCCGCCTGCTTTCCATGCGCCTGATAAAAGATTTGGGTACGTCGATAACCGGCGTGCCTAGGGAGACAGGTAGACCGCTTATGGGCATGCGTTCTGGCAGAGCCTAGCTTGGGCAGCTAGCCAACCAAAGGCGCTGCTGTACAGATCTGGTAGCAAAGAAGCCCGCCTCGGCGGCGGGCTATCAGATGTCTCCAAGGGGAGGCTGTAGGCCAACAAGTCTCGGAGCAAGCGCTTGTAGGATACGCCTCTTGGCTCACGCCCACCAGCCAGCTCGACGGGAGCGAATGGTCCTGCGTTCTGACGGCATTTGAAGCGGCTTATGTGGGCCACGTCAATCGGCAGGGCAATCCGCCAAGACAAAGCAAGCTGGTTATCCCCAGGCGGTATACCCTCAGGGAGAGTCAAAGGCAAAGCTAGGGGTAAATCTAGCGGGTACTCACATTTGAGGGCAGAATCACCAGCTTCGCCTACATTGCACTGGGTTGAGGGGAAGGTGGTGGGAGCAGAGCTAGATCGGGTAAAGGATCGCAAAAGGAGCAGAGCGTTAATCGAAGACCTCTACCTCGACGCGAACCGAGTTTACGTAATCCACTACTCCTGCGAATCGTTTTATCAGAACGATACGGGGGAGTCGAAACGTGTGACCTCCATCGCCACACGAAACCTAAAAACCGGCCAGACCAAATCATGGTCCATCCATAAAGAAGCAGAGCTCAGCAAACAGCTCTCCAGCATGCAAGCAGAGCTCAATAAATTCGAAAAGTCGATGCTCAAAGGCTTTTTCCAATGGCTTGATAAGCACAAGGATTGCCGTTTCCTGCACTGGAATATGCGAGACGAAAATTTCGGGTTCTTTGCGCTTGAGCATCGCTTCCGGGTACTCGGCGGCAAACCCGTAGAGCTGCCGGATGACAAGAAGGTTGACCTTGCGCGTGAGCTGGTTGCGTTGTATGGAAGAAATTATGCCCCGCATGCCGATAGCAAGGGAAGGAAAGGCAGGATCATGGCATTAGCTGAACTCAACAATGCCAGCGACCAAGACGCGCTGCCGGGCGCTGATGAGGCTGCCGCCTTTGTGAACGCTGAGTACATAAAAATGCATCAATCGACCTTGAGGAAGCTCGATATGTTTGCGAACTTCTTCGAACGGACACATGACAAGTCCTTGAAGACGAAATCCAAATGGTACGAGCGGAACGGGGTGCACCCTGTTGTGTTGATTGAAATCGTCAAAGACCATCCGATCTACACGACAGTTATCGTACTGAGTGGCCTTGCCATAGCTGCCGTCAATTTCAGCCGTTTCTTGGAGCTTTTCAACTAGCTCCCCGTATCGGGTTCTGCGCTGTAGCGCAAGCGCCAGTTCACCACTCTTTGGGCCTCATTAGGAGGCCTGTAGGTGTATACGGGACTCGGGACGATTGGATTTAGAGAATTAAAACTCTCGCAGCGTTTAATTCCACGGGCTCCAGCCCGACGCCCGTAATTACCCCTTTCATTGGACCACACCTCGTCGGGGACGCAGCCGCTTGCCGTATGAAGGCAATTAGCCATAATCTTCGCCGGTGGCCGAAGCCACGTACAAAAACCAAGCATGGAGTAGCCTGATGAAAATCGTTTACCTCGTGATCGCAGCAGTCCTGTCGTTCTCCTCGGTCACTGCCTTCGCACATAGCGGCGGTACCGACTCCAAGGGTTGCCACACCAACCACAAAACGGGCGAGCGCCACTGTCACTAAGGCGGTCCGCAGGTCCTTCAGCGCTGGTGTTCTTGACCCTGAGGATGCCAGCCATAGAAGCAAAGCCAGCAGCTAAAGCAAGTTGCGAATACCCAGTAGCGCCACCAGGTGGCCGGGGTAGAACCAATAGCTCCACTGTTTGACAGGCACGACCTTGAACGGCAATGGGGCCCAGAACAGCGCCAAACCGAGCAGAGGTGCAAGAGCGGCGGTCGACAGTGCGAGGATGGCGAATGGTTCTAGTTGCGCTGCTTGCTCGAACAGGCCAGTTCGAGAGTTGGCAGCAGCACAGAGTGCGACGGGCAGTAACGCGAAAAGTTCGGGGCGCTTGATCGCGAGCACCAGAGCTGCCGGCACGAACACTCCATAAAAGCCGAACATCAACGGCTCGCTCAGCAAATAGGCAGCCAGAATCGCCCCGCCGGCCAGTACCAGGCTTTCGAGCGTCCGGTGCTGCACTCCCCAAGCGACCAGCAGACCCAACGCCAACGTGACCAGGACGTTGAATGTGCCTGAGGTGCTGACCATCCGGTATGGCACTTCTGATAGCGCCGCAAACAACACCAAAAGGGCGAGATACCGGCCATTACTCCGGATAAACAACTCACCAGGCTGGTTCCGCGAAACGTTGATGGCCACCGCCAAACAGAACAAAGGAAAGGACAGTCGGCCTAAGACAAACAGGTTACTGGTAGCCGGCCAGGCCAACCGCATGTGATCGAGCACCATCGTAATCAAGGCGATCCACTTGATCAGGTCCTGGCCCGTGTGCCGCTCTCTGTGACGGATGGGATCTGACGTCACGGCATGCTCCCGAGTACCAAAAGAGTCAGTAGCAAGTACCGCCCACCCTTGGCCAAGGTCACCAACAGTGTGAACCGCCAAAGTGGCTCGCGCATGACCCCGGCTACCAACGTAATTGGATCGCCGATAATGGGTACCCAGCTCAATAGCAGTGACCAGTATCCATAGCGCTGGTAGAAGACTTGTGCCTTCTCCAGCTTGGACTCCCTAATCGGGAACCAGCGCTTGTGCTTGAAGTGCTCGACGCCTCGACCCAAAAACCAGTTAACCACGGAACCCAGCACATTGCCGGCGGTAGCCACCGCGACAAGCGCCACGGGCAGGTACAGCTCAGACACTAGCATCGCGGCCAGCGCGGCTTCTGACTGCATGGGTAGCAGCGTGGCGGCCGCAAAAGCTGCCAGAAACAGGCCGAGGTAGCTGGTGAGCTCGAACACGGCCCTACAGGTACTTGGTAATTTGCTTGAATTCGTCCAGGGCCGATCGATCGCCCTTGCTCAAGGCTGCAACCGAGTCCTCAAGACAGTGGTCGATATGGTCCTGGATGAGCGTGCGCTTGGCCTGGCAGACGGCCTTTTCAACCGCATGCAGTTGCTGGGCAATGTCTACACACTCGCGCCCATCCTCGATCATGGCAATGATGCTGCGCAGATGGCCGTCTGCACGCTTCAGGCGCTTGATGATCGCCTCATGGCTCTGGTGAGTATGGGCATGGCCCTGTTCATCATCGTGCTGGTGATCATCGGACATATCTTGAGTCTCTGTCGGCGATACATTACGCTGGCGATGCTATCCCCCCCAGGGGGTTAGGTCAAACGTGCAACGTTGCTGTTGAATCAGCGTCATAGGCATCTGAATGTCCCGTCGTTTCCTGTCATCAGCCATCCTCGTGGCTTTGGCTATGGCCGTTATGCTGGCCTGGACGGGGCACGCCTATTCGTTGGCAGTACCGACTCAAGTCGCTGCCCAAGAAGCAGGGAACATGAAGCATGGGCATGACCATGGCGAGGCCTCATGGAGCTGCGCGCATTGCACTGACCACTATCATGCCCCGCTCACGCCCGACCACCAGCACGAGACCCCTCAGCTCTCTTCTGCTGCGCAACTGACACCTATCTTCGGCCCGTCCATGCCATTGGCCTGGTCAGGCAACTCGGTACCACACCCGCCTATCTTCCGAATCGAACGCCCACCTCGTCCTGCTTTTGCTTCCTGACCCTGGCCGCTTTGCGGCTCTCGATCACTGCAAAAAGGATTGATCCATGCGTTTACACTCGATAACGGGTGGGAGCTTGCTCGCTGTGCGTGCACGCCATCCCATCTGCCTCTTGTTCCTGTTCGTCGCGTCATTGCTTATCGGCATGCCGGAGGCATTGGCACACGCCGTAGCGGAAGGCGACAAGGGATTCATCCAGGAAAGCTCGGGGGTCATGCTGATCCCGTTCATCTACATGGGCGCCAAGCACATGATGACGGGCTATGACCACCTGCTGTTCCTGTTCGGCGTCATCTTCTTCCTCTACCGCCTCAAGGACGTGGGCCTCTACGTCACGCTATTCGCCGTTGGACATTCGGTCACGCTGCTGTTCGGCGTGCTTACTGAGATCAGCATCAGCTCCTACATCATCGACGCGATCATCGGTTTCTCGGTGGTCTACAAGGCGATGGACAACCTGGGGGCCTTCAAGCGCTGGTTCGGTTACCAGCCGAACACCAAAGCCGCGACGCTCGTCTTCGGCCTGCTGCATGGCTTTGGCCTGGCAACAAAGATCCAGGAGTACGAAATCTCGGCCGACGGCCTGATCCCCAACCTCATTGCTTTCAATGTCGGGGTTGAGATCGGTCAGTTGCTCGCGCTGAGCGCCATCCTGATCGTGATGGGCTTCTGGAGAAGAACCGGTGGTTTCTGGCGTCACGCCTACACCGCCAACGTTGCCATGATGAGCGCCGGTTTCCTGCTGATGGGTTATCAGCTGACTGGCCTGATTGTTACCGCTTGAGGATTCTGAACATGTTCAACTCCCCACTTCCTTCGGCAAACGAACTGCCGAGCAGCCGTCAGCTCATTCGATCCACCGCCATCGCCTTCGCTGCCGCGATGGGCCTTCTGGTCACCGTGGTCATGCCTTCGGAGTATGCCGTCGACCCAACAGGTCTGGGCCGAGCCATGGGTCTTACCCAGATGGGCGAGATCAAGATCTCCCTCGCCCAAGAAGCCTTGGCCGATGAGGCCGCTACGAAAGCCGCTGTACCTGCGCCGGCAATACCGGCACCGGTTCCCGAGGCTGCTCCCGCTCCGGCTCCACAAGTTGCAGCGGTGCAGCCTGCCCAGCAAGCAGTGCAGCCAGCGGCAAAAACCGACGAGGTCAGTTTGACCCTCAAGCCAGGCGAAGGGCGCGAGATCAAGCTCGAAATGCGTAAGGGAACTGTCGTTGCATATGAGTGGAATGCTTCGGGACCGGTCAACCACGACACCCACGGTGAAACCTATGACGCGGCCCAGGGCGACTTCCACAGCTACAGCAAGGGTCGTCAGGTGCAAAGCGACAAGGGTGAGCTGACTGCGCTCTTCGACGGCACCCATGGCTGGTTCTGGCGCAACCGTACCACGGGTAACGTCACCATTGTGCTGAACACGACTGGCGACTATCTCAACCTGAAGAAATGACGCGTGGTCGAGGCTCACTAGAAGTGAGCCTCGACCTATCAATTTTTTGATCTCACCACTGTGGAACCTACGACATGACCATCAAACTGCTACGTTCGCTCGCTGTAATCGGTCTCCTCGGCCTGCTCGTCGCATGCGGCGATGCCGAGCCAGAGGTGTCGAACGATAGCGCGGGCCATGGCCACGCTCACGACTGATACCCCGGTTAGAGCCAAGGAAGGCTCTATCTACCGCTCCTCAGGATGACGGTTGATACGTTCGCCAGTCATCCCGCTCGTCTCAAAAATCGCCTGCTGATTACTGGTCTCTTGTATAGGGGGGTGGGGTATGACAATCTCCGCGCCAATATACATAGGGGGAGTATGGTATGGGCCATCTCGCATCGAACAAAGAGGCGCTGCTCAAGCGCGTCAAACGCATTGCTGGGCAGGTGCAGGCAATTGAAAAAGCCCTTCAGGAAGAAGAGGACTGCGCCAAGACCCTGCTACTGGTGGCATCGGCCCGTGGAGCGATGAATGGGTTGCTGGACGAAATCATCAAGGATCACGCCAGGGCGCACGTAGCTCACCCGTCACTTACTGACGAAGAGCGCAGCAAGGGCGTAGAAGAACTCCTGGAAGCCATTCAGCGGTACTCAAAATGACTTCGGACATCCAAGCTATGAGCACGACGGCAACCACCCATGACCATGTTTTTCTCGGTGCCTCCCATGAAGAGAATGCGAAGCGCACGCTCTGGGTCGTGTTGCTGACCGTTGTAATGATGGTGGGTGAGATTGCCGCAGGCTACATCACCGGATCGATGGCCCTACTCGCCGACGGCTTCCACATGGCCACACACGCTGGTGCGCTCGGCATCGCGGCCGCTGCATACGCGTATGCCAAGCGACACGCCACCAACTCTGGGTTCAGTTTTGGTACGGGCAAGGTCGGCGATCTGGGTGGGTTTGCTTCGGCGCTGATCCTGGGACTCGTTGCCCTGGCAGTGGGTGCTGAGTCGATCGTCCGTTTGTTCCAACCGAATGAAGTGCAATTCAGCATCGCGATTGGTATCGCGATAGTTGGCTTGCTGGTGAACATCGTGAGTGCGTTGCTGCTGGGCCACGGGCACAACCATGATCACGGGCATGACCACCACCATCACCACGATCATGGCCACGGGCACGGCGACAACAATCTGCAATCGGCCTATGTGCATGTCCTGGCCGATGCACTGACCTCGGTCCTTGCGATCGTCGCACTGCTGGCGGGCAAATACCTTGGATGGGTCTGGCTCGACCCTGTGATGGGCATCGTCGGCGCCGTTGTTATCGGGCGCTGGTCCTGGAACCTGATGAAAGTGACTGCCGGCGTCCTTCTGGACAAAACTGATGATCACGTAGCGCAGGAAATCCGCGAGTTCATTGAGCAACCGGGTGACGTCCGCATCTGCGATCTTCACGTTTGGCGCGTAGGCCCCGACGCCCACGCCGCTATCGTCAGCGTTGTTGGCAAAGCCGCAACCAGTGTTGAAAGTATTCGTGAGCGGCTGTTGCCGGTTCATGAAATTCGGCACCTGACCGTCGAAATTCACCAAGCCTAATCTGTGGATGCGGGCCGCTGAGGCGGCCTGCACTCACGCGCCACAATCCTGCCCACAGGTAACTCATCCATGGCTTCGCAGATCGAGAACCCTTGTATTTCACTCTGTCAGTTGAAGGGCGATCTCTGTGTAAGCTGCGGACGGTCGAAAGATGAAATCCGCAAGTGGAAGCGCATGAAACGTCCGGAGAAGATGGCCGCCGTACAGAAAGCCAGTGCGCGGCTGAAGGCGCTCAAGAAATAGCACCGACCCAGCGACTCTCCACCGCCCTGGATGGAGGGCGCTATCGCCGTGGCCATTTCCGGTGGAGCTCATCAATGACAAACGAGTGCGCATGAGATTTTCCATCAGCGACATGAGGATGATCTTCCGAAAGATCGTCGTGCTGATGCGACACAACCTCGTGCTCATGGTCGGGATGCCAGATCCATTTGCTCAGTGTCCACGCAAACCCAGCGAGTAGACCTAGGCCAACGAACGCAGCAGTGAGGCTGACGCTGGCTCCCAGCCACCCGGCCAGCGGGTAGGTAATCAGCCAACAAGCATGAGACAAGGCGAACTGCGCCGCGAACAGCGCTGGTCGATCCTGAGCCGAAGAAGATCGACGCAAGATCCGCCCCGACGGCGTTTGTGCCAGGGAATATCCAGCGCCCAGCACCACCCACAGAACAACCAAGGCCGAATAACTGGAGACGAAAGCCCCGATCAGCAAACCAGCCACCAGGATCGCTCCGCCGGCAAGCATGGCCTTACGATCGTCCAGACGCTCAAGAAGTCGCGGAAGCAGCATGGCCACCACCATCGAACCGCCACCGAAAGCCATCAACGCCATGGCCATCGCGCTCTGATCCAGCCCAAGCTTCGCCTGAACCAACACGACCGTATTCACGATAACCATCGCGCTGGCTGCAGCAATTGCGAGGTTCAAGGCCAGGAGGCCGCGCAGGCGCGGGGTACGCAGGAAGATCCGTAGGCCTTTGGTCGTCCGCTCGTAGATGCTCCGCTTGGGCCCGCGAACGGCTACCGGCAATACCGCTGAAACCACCATCGCAGCTGACACGAGGAAACCCACGACGGTGCCACCGAACAGGCTGTGGAAGCTGACCACGGTCAACAGGGCTGCCGCGAGCATCGGGCTAATAACACTCTCCAGGTCATAAGCCAGGCGCGAAAGTGATAGCGCCCGGGTGTACTCACGCTCGTCAGGGAGGATGTCAGGAATGGTGGCCTGGAACGTTGGCGTAAACGCGGCAGATGCAGACTGCAGCACGAAAATCAGCACGTAGATCTGCCAGATCTCGGTGACAAACGGGAGTAACAGCGCCACGGCTGCCCTGACCAGGTCGAGGGAGACCAGCATGGCTTTTCTGGGTAGGTGTTCGGCAAACGCACCGGCAATCGGCGCCACGCCAATGTAGGCCACCATCTTGATCGCGAGCGCAGTGCCCAAGACGGCGCCGGCCTGCGCGCCGGCTAGATTATAGGCCAGAAGCCCAAGCGCTACGGTCGCCAGGCCGGTGCCGATCAAGGCAATCACCTGAGCAATGAACAGGTGCCTGTAAGTGCGGTTTTTCAGGACAGATAGCATGGCACCTCCGTGCACGGCTGGAGGCGATCTCTATCGCCTGAACTTCATCAGATCGACAACAGCGTATCCCCCCCAGGGGGATATGGTCAACGCGATTCCATACGGCTCGACACGCTCGATGAATACCCGTTGCATTTGGACGAAACTGGCTTAATGTAGGAAAAGATACATTTTATGTTGAGTTTTCTACATGATTAGCTGGTCGCTATTGATTTTGGGACTGCCGACAGCAAACGCCACCGAACGAATGCGCGCCTGGAGAACGCTGAAGGCCTCTGGCGCCGCCGTGCTACGCGATGGTGTGTACTTGCTGCCGGAACAAAGCGCGGGCCGCGAAACGTTCGAAGCCGTGGAGCGAGATGTGCTAGCCATCAACGGCACGGCATTTCTGCTGTCGTTGCCAGAACGCGAGGAGCGCTTCAGCGGGCTATTCGACAGAAGCGATGAATACGCCAAGCTGATGGAAGAAATTGCAGGCTGCCGAGCTGACCTATCCCCGGATAATGCGTTGCTGACAGCCCGACAGGTGCGCAAGCTCAGGAAGGCCTTCGGCCAGTTGGCAGCGATCGATTTCTTCCCAGGTGTACTCAAGACCCAAGCCGACGCGGCCCTGCAGGAGCTTGAGACCGCGATTAGCCGCGCTCTGTCTTCTGATGAGCCGAGTGCGCACGATGAGGCGATCAACCAGCTGGAGCGCAGCGAATACCAAGGTCGCCGATGGGCAACGCGAAAACGTCCTTGGGTAGACCGGTTGGCCTGTGCCTGGCTGATCCGTCGCTTCGTTGATGCCGATGCCCAATTCATTTGGTTGGACAGTCCCAGCGACTGCCCAAGCGATGCGCTCGGCTTTGATTTTGATGGGGCCCGATTCAGCCACGTTGGCCAGCGGGTTTCCTTCGAAACCCTCATCGAGAGCTTCGCCTTTCAGCAGCCAGGCCTGGCACGCCTGGCGGGTGTCATCCACTACCTGGATGTGGGAGGCGTACAACCTTCCGAAGCACCCGGTATCGAGCGTGTCCTCGCCGGATTGAGAGAGAGCATTGGCGATGACGATCAACTGACAATGGTCGCAGGAGGCATCTTCGATGGCCTGCTGACGGCTTTCGCAAGCGAGGAAGCCCAAAATGGTTGATACCACCTCCGCAGTAAGTGAACAGCCGCCATCGCAAGCGTCTCAGCAGCCGATCGGTCTGTATGAAGCCTTCCTGTTCTGGCTCAAGTTAGGCTTCATCAGCTTTGGCGGGCCTGCCGGACAGATCTCAGTCATGCATCAGGAGTTGGTCGAGCGTAGGGGGTGGATCAGCGAGAAACGGTTTCTACACGCGCTGAACTACTGCATGTTGCTGCCCGGCCCCGAGGCTCAGCAGCTCGCAACGTATATCGGTTGGCTCATGCACCGCAGCTGGGGTGGGGTAATTGCCGGCGCATTGTTCGTGCTGCCTTCACTGTTCATCCTGATCGGTTTGTCCTGGGTCTATGTCGCCTTTGGCGAGGTGCCGGTAGTCGCGGGCATTTTCTATGGCATCAAGCCGGCGGTCACCGCCATTGTCGTCCACGCTGCACACCGGATTGGTTCACGAGCCCTCAAGAACGGCTGGCTGTGGGCTATGGCCGGCGCCTCGTTCGTCGCTATCTTCGCCCTCAACGTGCCGTTCCCGCTGATCGTGCTGGTGGCCGCCATCATCGGCTATGTGGGGGGCCGCTTCGCACCCGGCAAGTTCGTGATCGGCGGCGGTCATGGGGCCGCGAAGAACAGCTTCGGTCCGGCGCTGATCGATGACGACACCCCAACCCCTGAGCATGCCCGTTTCAGCTGGGGACATCTGGTACACCTGCTGCTGGTCGGTGGAGCGCTGTGGGTGCTGCCCATGGGGTTGCTAACGCTGTCGTTTGGCTGGGACGGCAGCCTGACGCAGATGGGCTGGTTCTTCACCAAGGCTGCACTGATGACGTTTGGCGGGGCGTACGCGGTGCTGCCTTATGTCTACCAGGGCGCTGTCGGTCATTACGGGTGGCTGACGCCAACCCAAATGATCGATGGCCTCGCTTTGGGGGAAACCACGCCAGGGCCACTGATCATGGTGGTTGCCTTCGTCGGATTCATCGGTGGGTACGTGCATCCGATGTTCGGTGCGGAGCACCCGTTCCTTGCCGGTGCAGTCGCGGCGAGCCTCGTGACCTGGTTCACCTTCCTGCCTTCCTTCATCTTCATCCTTGCCGGTGGCCCAGTGGTGGAGTCGACTCACAACGAGATGAAATTCACTGCACCGCTGACAGGCATCACCGCGGCTGTGGTGGGGGTGATCCTGAACCTCGCCATGTTCTTCGGCTACCACGTACTTTGGCCAAAAGGCTTCAGTGGGGCGTTTGACTGGCCTTCAGCGATGATAGCGGTTGCTGCAGCAATTGCCCTATTCCGCTTTAAGCGGGGTGTCATTCAGGTTCTATTCGCTTGCGCCCTGGCAGGCCTGGCAGTCCACATGTTGCGTGGTTGAAACCAACTGCCGGCCGACATCATCGGCCGGTGTTTCATGACCCATCGCCTGCCGGCGGTGGGGTGTCCAATGAAATGGGTAACGCGTGAACGTCCAAAGATCGATCGGATCGCCTGTCCTTGGCTCATCCAGCGCTTCATCGATACAGTCCCGGTTTTCCGCTACGTCCCCAGCAGCGAGGTCTTGCGCGTGGCAAGTGATGAAGGTGCCACGCTCTATGACATTCTAGGGGTAGACCTGAGCCATGTCGGGCCGTTAAGCAGCTTCGACGCCTTCCTCAAGAAGTACCAGCTCGATGATCCCACTCTGGCCAAGCTCGCCGAAATCGTCCGTGGCGCGGACACGTCCAGGCTGGATCTCACGCCCCAGTCGGCGGGGCTTTACGCCATTTCTTTGGGGCTGTTTCGCTGCTACACGGATGACCACGAAATGCTCAAACATGGCCGGATTCTGTAAGACGCCCTCTTTGCATGGTGCCGTGACTGCCACGGTGAAACGCACACCAGGCCACCGCAGATGTAAGAACTCAGCTTGCCGGGCAATGGAAATTTCTTCTGATGACGTATCGGTGGGGCTGCGTCATGAGCTCGCTGTACTGGCCCTTTGCTTGTTTCGCCGCGCAGCCGAGAATCGCTTCCAACCGGACTGTAAGGCCCGATCTAGGACTGTGTGCTGGCAGAGTGAAGAGGGGGCATGAGACAGACTTAGTACCTGTGAACAGGAGAAGCTCGTACCGATTACCTCTGTGTACAAAGATACCATCATAATTTTTCCGGGGTTTTTGCACGATATATCCTTGTGATTTTTCTTTGGCTGAACCTTTGCTGTGACAACCTTTACTGTTGTGACGACCTTTATTAAACGGAAAAGCCCAAGAATTTTTGAAAGATTATGCTTTGTGACAACCTTTATTCTCTCTTCTCCAGGATCAGCGCCCCCGCTCGGCCGCGGAATCCAAGAGCTTTTGTGACAAAGTTTATTAATCCGTAACAAGCGTCTGACTGTATGGAATAAGTTCTACACAATGCATAAGCCCCCGTATCTACGGGGGCTTTCCGTTTCTGGGCCAAACCGTTGGCTCGGAATTCAAGATAAACGAGCAGCCGTTACACAGCCGCGCTGCGCTCACGAAGATCCACATTCAAGGTGCGAAGGAAAAGGGTCGGGTAATGCACGCGACCCTGAGGCCATCAGACGCTGCGGGTAACCCCGCCGTCGACCTTGATGTTCTGGCCGGTAATGTAGGCGGCCCCTTCGCTCGCAAGGAAGGCGATAGTGGCGGCGATTTCCTCGCTGGTGCCATAGCGCTTGAGCGGCACACCTTCACGGCGCTCTTCCGTTGCAGGGAGGCTGTCGATCCAACCAGGCAGCACGTTGTTGATACGAATGTTGTCGGCAGCATACTTGTCAGCAAAGATTTTACTAAACGACGCCAGGCCGGCGCGGAATACCGCCGAAGTCGGGAAGAGTTCGCTTGGCTCGAACACCCAGGCAGTAGAAATGTTGATGATCGCACCGCCGTTCTGACGCTGCATGTATGGCGTCACCAGTCGCGTAGGGCGGATCACGTTGAGCAGGTATGTTTCCATACCCTTATGCCAATCCTCATCGCTGATCTCGAGGATCGGCGCACGGGGGCCGTGGCCGGCGCTATTTACCAATACGTCAACACGACCCCATTTTTGAATGACGGCGTCGACCAGGCGTTGCAGGTCTTCGTTCGACTGGTTACTACCGGTTATCCCAATACCACCCAGTTCCTGTGCCAGCGCTTCACCTTTGCCCGAGGACGACAGGATACCGACCTTGAAGCCATCAGCAGCCAGTCGACGTGCTGCTGCTGCTCCCATGCCGCTGCCGCCGGCAGTGACGATTGCTACTTTTTCTACTGACATACATCCTCCTGAGTGAGGCGTGGATGGGTTGTTGGTGAATTGAGACTAGCACCGCCCAGCACTCAGCAGAGAGACATCAACGCTTCTTCGATGCAGTAGATTTTTTATAGTCTGGCTTGCTCCATGAGCCATTCCCGCACCGTTTCAAGGGCCGCCGGCTGATGGGCGTTTCGTGGCCAGACCAAGTAGTAGGCTTTCTCCAAACTCATCTGATGAGTCGTCGCCAGCGCTAATCTGCCTGCTTCTATATCGGCTTTGACAAAGTAGTAGCTAGCCAAGGCCAACCCTTGTCCTGCTGCTGCTGCCTCGATAGCTAATACCGTCTGATTGAACCGTATATTTCTGAAGGGCAGGGGCAAGGAACTTTGGAAGGCCTGTTCAATGAACGCTGGCCAAAAATTGTGTGCGTCATGCAGCAGTGTGTATTCCTGGAGTTTCTCTACGCGCTCTGGACTACCGAGTTTTTCAATTAATGCCGGACTACCTACCGCAACGATACGTTCAGGCAAGAGAAGTTTGGCATTGAGCATGTTCTCGAAAGGCGTTCGCCCGTAACGGACAGCGAGGTCCGCTCCATCAGGTCGGAATTGCGAAATTCGGTCAGTGGCCAATACCTGCAAATTGATCTGAGGGTGCACAGCTGAGAACGAAGACAGTCTCGGTATCAGCCACTTCGCTGCAAACGTAGGCGTGACACTCACCGTCAGATCCAGATCATCTGGTTTGAGCGCCTCAGTGGCTGTGCTGATCAAGGCGAAGGCCTCACGAATGGCAATGCTGTAGGTCCTACCCGGATCCGTCATACGCAAGCCCCGGGGCAGTCGCTCGAACAGCTTCAACTCGAGCATCGCCTCAAGCCCTCGAATTTGCTGCGCCACAGCAGCCTGCGTCACTCCCAACTCCTCGGCGGCCAGCCGGAAGTTCAAATGGCGGGTAACCACCTCGAAGACCCTGAGCGCGTTAAGAGGCGGCAAGGAGGAATGTCTGTTCATGATAATTTTTCTACTGACACTCAAGTGATCTCCTGTCTCGCGGGGAACGCGTCATTCCAGTGTCAGAGGCTACGTCTAAGCCGTACGGAAAGGAACCTGTCACCAAGCAGCAGGGCCTTGATGCGTCAGCCGTCTTCGCCCCATGGGACCGATGCTACCGACCCTTTGGCGACTGAAACATGTTCCCGCATGTGTGGGGCGACGATGTACCGAGCAGCCAGCTCGCGAAGGGTCGCTTCTCTAGCCCGGGCGCTTCTCCAAGTGGCCAGCGACCTCGGTGGCCACTTCAATGAACGCACGTGCCGCCGCGCTCTGATACGCGCCCTTGCGCTGCATGAGCACGGCGGTGCGCTGGAATCGCAGCGGGTCCAGCTCGATGGCGACCAGCTCGTCGTGGGCGAGGGCGATGGTCGCGGGCAGCAGGGTGGACAGCGTGGTTCGGCGCACCACTTCGATGACCGCGCTGATGGCATTGGCCTCCATTTGCACACGCGGGCGGATGTCATGCTGGCGGCAGTATCGGTCGATCTGCTCGCGGGTGGCGAACTCGCTGCTGAGCAGGATCAGCGATTCGGCGTTCAAGGCTTCTGGTCCAATGGTGTGTTGCCCGGCCAGCGGATGCTTTGCGCCGACCACCAAGGCGAGGGTTTCGACCAGCAGCGGATAGGCGTCGATGTCTTGGGCGTGCACCTCTTCGAACGCGATTCCGACGTCCAGCTCATCGGATAGCAGGAGTTCTTCCATGTACTCCTGGGCGATTTCACGCACGTTCAAGGTGATGTTCGGATAGCGGCCGTGGAATGCCTCGACGAGCGGGCCTACCAGATAGGTGGTGAAGGTCGGGGTGACGGCCACTCGCAGCGAGCCTCGGCTCAGGTCGCCCACGTCATGAATGGCGCGCTTGCCCTCCTGCAATTCCTGATGCGCCCGTTGCGCATAACGCAGATAGACCTCCCCGGCATCGGTCAGCCGCGTCGTGCGGCCTGAGCGATCGAACAACTGCGCACCAAGGCTTTCCTCCAATTGCCGGACCTGCTGGGACAGGGCCGGCTGGGAGACGTGCAGGGCTGTCGCGGCCCGCGTGAAGCTCTGGTGTTGCGCGACGGCCAAGAAGTACTGGATATGCCGTGCCAGCATGGGTCGTTCTCATAAGAATATCTGATGCAGTGCATCATAAATGAGACTTTTACCTTATGAAATGGGCTGCGTAACCTTTGCCTCATCGCATCGCGACCTGAGGAGTCAGCCATGAAAGACATCATCGACGGTTTCCTGAAATTCCAGCGAGACGCCTTCCCCGAGCGCGTGGGCCTGTTCAAGAACCTGGCGACCCAGCAAAGCCCGCGGGCGTTGTTCATCTCTTGCTCGGACAGCCGGCTGGTACCGGAGCTGGTTACCCAGCGCGAGCCAGGTGATCTGTTCGTCATCCGCAACGCCGGCAACATCGTGCCTTCTTATGGCCCTGAGCCGGGTGGTGTGTCGGCTTCGGTGGAATATGCCGTCGCCGCGTTGCAGGTATCGGACATCGTGATCTGCGGCCACTCCGATTGTGGCGCCATGACGGCCATCGCTACCTGCAAATGCCTGGACCACATGCCTGCCGTGGCCGGTTGGCTGCGCTATGCCGACTCCGCCCGGGTGGTGAACGAGGCGCGTAACCACAAGGACCCGCAGGCGAAGGTCGAGGCCATGGTGCGCGAGAACGTGATTGCCCAGTTGGCCAACATCCAGACGCACCCATCCGTACGCCTGGCCCTCGAGGAGGGCCGTGTCGCGCTGCATGGCTGGATCTACGACATCGAGAGCGGCTGCATCGACGCCTTCGATGGCCGTACCGGCCAGTTCGTGCCCCTGGCCAGCAACCCTAATGTCCGTGCTGTCGCCCATCAGCTTCAGCGCGCTGTGTGAACCCCTTTCATCCCCCAAACGGAGATATCACCATGATCCAGTCCCAAGTCAGCCAGAATGCCCGCGTAGCCCTGACCGAAGTCATCCTGTTGTCCAAGGCTCGCAAGGATCTGTCCTTCGCTCAGATCACTGACGGTACCGGCCTGTCCGAAGCGTTCGTCACCGCCGCGCTGCTGGGTCAGCACCCACTGCCTGCGGAAGCTGCACAGGTTGTCGGTGACAAGCTGGGCCTCGACGCTGATGCCGTGGCGCTGCTGCAGACCATCCCGCTGCGTGGCAGCATCGAAAACCGTGTCCCCACTGACCCGACCATCTATCGCTTCTACGAGATGCTGCAGGTGTACGGCACCACCCTGAAGGCACTGGTCCATGAGAAGTTCGGCGACGGCATCATCAGCGCCATCAACTTCAAGCTGGACGTGAAGAAGGTCGACGATCCAGAAGGTGGCTCCCGCGCGGTGATCACCCTGGACGGCAAGTACCTGCCGACCAAGCCTTTCTGATTCGGTCACAGGTCAATGACCCGGCTGCCGCAGGGTGGCCGGGCCTTTGAACGAGGAATGACACGCATGGATTTGATCTTTCGAAATGTACGCATCGACGACAGTCTGCCACTGACGGATGTGGCGGTGCTGGACGGCAAGATCGCCCAGATTGCACCGACCATTGCCGTCCAGGCGACGCAGGAAGTGCAGGGCAACGGCAATGTGCTGATTCCTGGGTTCGTCGAAGGGCACCTGCACCTTGAAAAAGCCAACGTGATGCATCGCAAGGCCAATCGCTCTGGCACCTTGCAGGAAGCGATCGCTGTCACCGCCGAGCTCAAGCCTACCCTGACTCGCGAAGATATTCTGGAGCGTTCGACCCAGGTGCTGCGTGCATTGGTGCAGGCGGGCAGCACCCATGTGCGTGCGCATGCCGAATTCGACCCTTCACAAGGTTTCACGGGGTTGGATGTGGTGCTGGAACTGCGCGAGCGATTCCGTGACGTCATTGATATCCAGGTGGTCGCCTTCCCCCAGGAAGGGATCTTGAAGCTGCCTGGGATGAAGGAAATGATGGTCCAGGCCATGGAGAAGGGGGCCGATGTCGTCGGCGGAATTCCGTATAACGATGTTTCGCCGCTGGAGCACATCGACTTCGTGTTCGAGCTGGCCAAGCAGTACGACAAAGATATCGACTTGCACCAGGACTTCGCCGATGACGCCGAGAACATGACCATCGAGTACCTCGCGCGAAAGACCATCGAGCAGGGGTATCAAGGTCGTGTCTGCGTAGGACACCTGACCAGCCTGGGAGCGGTTCCCCCGGATAGACAGGCTGCGATTATCGATCTGCTGCGTCAGGCGGGTATCAGTGTCATGTGCCTGCCAGCGACCGACCTGCACCTGGGCGCCCGCGGTGACAGTCATAATGTGCGTCGCGCTCTGACGCCGGTAAGGGCATTGCGCGACGCAGGCGTGAATGTCTGCCTGGCGACCAACAACATCCGCAATGCATTCACGCCTTATGGTACGGGTGATCTGTTGAACATCGCACAGCTTGCCCTTTCGGCCTGCCATCTGGGGGGCGCGGATGATCAGGCGACCGTGCTTGCGATGCTCACCACAAGCCCAGCCAAAGCGCTGGGATTGAAGAACCACGGCCTGGCGGTGGGGAATGATGCCGACCTGGTACTGATCGACACGCAGTCGGTCCGTGATGTGATTCTCGATCTGCCGGCGCGCCTGATGGTGCTCAAGCGCGGCCAGGTCGTCGCGACCTCTGAGTACCGCCGTTCTGTCGCTTTTTGAGCATCCTAGAAGAAGGGGCGAACCGTAATGTTCGCCCCGTGCTCGGTTTTTTCTCGATGCGCTGTGCGTGTCGTCAGATCTGCATCGCCATGCCATCGACATTCATCGCTGCCTGACGCAAGGCCTCGGAGCGGGTCGGGTGCGGGTGGCAGGTGAGGGCGATGTCTTCAGCCGAGGCCGAGAACTCCATGGCTACGCAGAACTCGCCGATCATTTCGCTCACGCTTGGACCGACCAGATGCACGCCGAGCACTTCATCGGTATTGGCGTCGGCGATGACCTTGGCGAAGCCTTCGGTCTCGTGGTTGATCTTGGCGCGGCTGTTAGCGGTGAAGGGGAACTTGCCAACCTTGTAGGCGCGGCCTTCGGCCTTGAGCTGCTCTTCGGTCTTGCCGACGCTCGCCAGCTCCGGACGGGTGTAGATGACACCTGGGATCAGGTTGTAGTTGACCTCATGGGCCTTGCCGGCGATACGCTCGATGCACGACACCGCTTCGTCTTCGGCCTTGTGCGCGAGCATCGGGCCGGAGGTGACATCGCCGATCACCCAGATGCCGGGTACCGAGGAGCGATGGTGATCGTTGGCCAGCATGCCGCGCTTGTCGGTGACAAGGCCTGCACTTTCCAGGTTCAAGCCCTGGGTGTATGGACGACGGCCGATGGCCACCAGCACGTAGTCGGCTTGCAGGGTTTCGGCTGCGCCGCCAGCGGCGGGTTCGAGGGTCAGGCTGACGCTGTCGGCGGATGGCGTGGCCTGGGTCACCTTGCTGCCGAGCTTGAAGGTCATGCCTTGTTTGGCCAGGGCCTTCTGCAGGGTCTTGGCGGTCTCTTCGTCGGTGCCAGGGCAGATGCGGTCGAGGTACTCGATGACCGTCACCTCGGCGCCCAGTCGACGCCAGACCGAGCCCAGCTCCAGGCCGATCACGCCTGCGCCGATCACCACCAGATGCTTGGGTACCTGGGGCAAGGACAAGGCGCCGGTGGAGTCGATGATGCGTTTATTGTCGATGGTCACGCCTGGCAGCGGAGTCGGCTCGGAGCCCGTGGCGATGACGATGTCCTTGGCTTGCAGGGTGGTTTCGCTGCCGTCCTCGGCCTTCACGATCACCTTGCCCACGCCGTCTAGACGGCCCCAGCCTTTGACCCAGTCGACCTTGTTCTTGCGGAACAGGTACTCGATGCCCTTGGTCAGGCCGGTCACGCTTTCGTCCTTCTGCTTCATCATCTGGGCCAGGTTCAGCGTTGGCTTGACCTCGATACCCAGATGGGCGAATTCCTCGCCGCTGGCGGCCTCGTAGAGCTCCGAGGCGTGAAGCAAGGCTTTCGATGGCATGCAGCCAACGTTAAGGCAGGTACCACCGAGGGTCGAGCGGCCCTCGACGCAGGCGACGCTCATGCCCAGCTGGCCGGCGCGGATCGCTGCGTTGTAGCCGCCGGGGCCACCGCCGATGATCACCACATCATAGGATTTCATGGGATTTACTCCAGGAGTGAAGAAGCGCAGAGGGCCACAAGATTAGTCTGCGAAATCAAGGTTGTATACAATCTTGAGAGCAATTCGTACTGAATGGCTCTAGACCATGGTCTTGATAAACGGAAACTTCCGGTGAATGAACTACCCTTGCCCCGGTGACGTCCCAAATATGAGATGAGGCGTCCGGTACACATGAAGGGAGGGAAATTCATGCTTGCGCAACTTCCACCTGCGTTGCAGAGCCTGCACTTGCCTTTGCGTCTGAAGCTGTGGGATGGCAACCAGTTCGACCTAGGGCCAAGCCCACAGGTCACCATCCTGGTCAAGGAGCCTCAGCTGATCAGTCAGCTGACCCACCCGAGCCTGGACGAACTGGGTGTCGCCTTCGTCGAAGGCAAGCTGGAACTGGAAGGCGATATCGGGGAAGTCATCCGCGTCTGCGACGAGCTCAGCGAAGCTCTGCTCCAAGACGAGGAAGAAGTATCGCCAGAGCGTATCGCGCATGACAAAGCTACCGACGCCGAAGCCATTTCCTACCACTATGACCTGTCCAATGAGTTCTACCAGCTGTGGCTCGACCAGGACATGGCCTACTCCTGCGCGTACTTCCGCGAACCGGACAACACCCTAGACGAAGCCCAGCAGAACAAGTTCGATCACCTCTGCCGCAAGTTGCGCCTGCAGGCTGGGGACTACTTGCTGGATGTGGGTTGCGGCTGGGGTGGGCTGGCGCGTTTCGCCGCGCGTGAGTATGGCGCCAAGGTGTTCGGCATCACCCTGAGCAAGGAGCAGCTCAAGCTAGGTCGTGATCGGGTCAAGAAGGAGGGGCTGAGCGATCAGGTCGACCTGCAAATCCTGGACTATCGCGACCTGCCTCAGGACGGACGCTTCGACAAGGTGGTGAGTGTCGGTATGTTCGAACACGTCGGCCACGCCAACCTGGCGCTGTATTGCCAGAAGCTGTTCGGCGCCGTGCGTGAAGGCGGTCTGGTGATGAATCATGGCATCACGGCCAAACACGTGGATGGCCGGCCAGTCGGGCGAGGCGCGGGCGAGTTCATCGACCGCTATGTCTTCCCCCACGGCGAACTGCCGCACCTCTCGATGATCACGGCCAACATCTGTGAGGCCGGACTGGAAGTGGTGGACGTGGAAAGCCTGCGCCTGCACTACGCCAAGACGCTCAATCACTGGAGCGAAAACCTCGAGAACCAACTGCATAAAGCCGCCACCCTGGTGCCAGAGAAGACTCTGCGCATCTGGCGCCTGTACCTGGCCGGATGCGCCTATGCCTTCTCCAAGGGCTGGATCAACCTGCACCAGATCCTGGCGGTGAAGCCCTACGCCGATGGGCACCATGACCTGCCCTGGACCCGCGAGGACCTCTACCGCTGACTCACAGGATCGGAGAAATCAGCCGGGCGATACGCATCCCAAGTTGTTGCAGGCGATGCGTATCGCGGCTGTCTTCGGCAGTGATCTCCCGGACTTGGGCAAAGTCATCGAGCAGCATCGACTCGACCTGGTCGGCAAAGGCACGGTCGACGGTCAGCAAGGTAATCTCGAAGTTCAGACGGAACGAACGGTTGTCCAGGTTGGCACTGCCGATCGCACTCACCTCGTCATCGACCAGCACCACCTTCTGGTGCAGGAACCCTGGCTGATAACGGAACACCCTCACTCCGGCCCGCACCGCTTCGAAGGCGAACAGACTGGACGCTGCGTAGACAATGCGGTGATCCGGCCGTGAAGGAATGAGGATACGCACATCCACGCCGCGCAACACCGCTAAGCGCAGGGCGGCGAAGATCGCCTCATCTGGAATGAAGTACGGGCTAGTGATCCACACGCGCTGAGTAGCCGAGTGGATGGCTTCAAGGAAGAACAGCGCGCAAGTTTCCTGCGGGTCTGCCGGACCGCTGGCCAATGCCTGGCAGAGCACACCGTTATCCGGATAGGTGTCGGGCAGGATCAACGGCGGCAACTGGCGAGCGGCCCAATACCAGTCTTCGGCGAAGGACTCCTGCAAGCAGGCAAGCACTGGGCCGCTGACCTGAACGTGGGTATCACGCCAAGGCGACAGGCGAGGGTGGCCGCCGAGGTACTCGTCCCCTACGTTATGCCCGCCGAGGAACCCCAGCAGGCCATCGACGACGACGATCTTGCGGTGGTTGCGGAAGTTCACCTGGAAGCGGTTGAACCACCCACGGCGTGTGGCAAAGGCGTGGATCTTCACGCCTCCCTCCCGCAGGGTCTGGCTATAGCTGGCCGGCAAAGCATGGCTCCCCACCCGGTCATACAGCACGAATACCTGCACACCTTCTGCCGCCTTGCGCAGCAACAGTTGCTGCAGTTTCTTGCCGATGTCGTCGTCATGGATGATGAAGAACTGCACCAGCACGGCCTGCCGGGCTTCGGCAATGGCTGCGAAGATGGCATCGAAGGTGGCCTGGCCATTGATCAGCAGTTTCACTTCGTTGTTGGCCAGGCACGGCATGCGCCCGAGTTTCGGCATTGCCCGCAGGGCGGCATAGCTTTCCGACTCCCGGGCTGTCAGCGCTTCCTCAACCCAAGGCCGCCAGTTGAGATTGGCCATGGCGACGTGCATTTCCTGATTGGCCTGGCGTCTGGCTTGGATGTAGGCATAGAAGGAGCGGGCCCCAAACACCAGGTAGGGAATCAGCGTGAAGTAAGGGATGAAGAATAAGGACATCGCCCAAGCGATGGCACCCTGGGCGGTGCGCACGGTGAACACCGCATGCAGCGCGGCGATGATGCCTAGCAGATGAATCAGGCCAAGCACATAGCCGAAGAAATAGGGGCTGTGGAAATCCATATGCATCCTGCTTGCTGAGAGCCTGACGATAACAGAGCATGTTCCTGTCCCGCCTTGCAACCCGGAAGCGGAAATGACGTCTAAGGCTCAATCGGCAGAGGCCGTACTATCGAGGAGCATTGATCCATGAAGATTCGTCTGCCACTGCTGGCGCTGGCCTTGGGCCTGAGCGCACCACTGGTACATGCGCAGATGTTGCAACCGGGCTTGTGGGAGCTGACCACCAGCAATATGCAGGTCGATGGCAAGCCATTACCGGACATGGAATTCATGCTCGGGCAATTGAAGAACCTGCCACCTGAGCAACGCGCCATGATGGAAGGCATGCTGGCCAAGCAGGGCATCACCGTGGGTGGTAAGGGCGTGCGCTCCTGCCTGACACCAGAGCAGGTCCGGACCAATGACATTCCGCTGCAGGACCCTCAGTCCGGCTGCACGCAGAAGATCACCGACCGTACAGGCAATGTATGGAAATTCCAGTTCAGTTGCCCTCGTGCCCAAGGCACCGGGCAGGCGACCTTCCTCAGTGACCGGGAGTTTCATACCCAGGTCAGTGGCACGTTCAACGCTTCAGGCGTTCAGCAACAGGGCAGCATGAACACCAAGGCGGTCTGGCTGGGTAACGACTGCGGTTCGGTGAAACCTCGCAGTTGAGGCTTCAAAACCGATAGCGACTGATCGCCACTGCGTCGTGGGCATGCAGACTCTCTGCATGTTCCACCCGCAGGCTGAACCCCTCTACCCACCGCACTTGCCTAAGCGCCTGGTGCAAACGCCTGGCGGCATCCTCACAGAACATCAGGTTCTGTCCATTGGCCAAGGCGAACGCCTGTTCGTCTGCGCGCTTTACCGCTGTTTGTACCGCCGTACCCAAGGCACGCTCCAGCGTGTCGATCAACTCGGAGAGCGGCAAGTGCTGCAGGTTCTCTCGCAGTCGTACTCGGACCTGGGCCTCGCTGCGCTGACTATGGGGCGTGGCGACGATGCCCTGATTGCTGCCGAGCCATTCCAGTAAGGTCGATTGATCGGGTACCTGTTTTGGAAAGTCCTTGAGGAACTGCTGCTGAATCAGCTGTCGGGCGAGCGCTGCGGAGCAGGGGCAGGTGGAGGAGTAAGGAATTACCACCGAGAGTTCCACGTGGAACATTTCATTGTCCGTCGTAGCATCCAAGGAGACGGGATAGCTTTTCCAGCCAGCCAAGGGGCTGACCAAGGCAGGTCTTTTCAGCAAATGCTCGAAGCGCAAACTCACCTGCGCCTTTGAAGAGAGCCCGACGTGGGTATCGAGGAAACTCGCCAGCAGCCGACGGAGTAGCAGCGGACTGAGCTCGGTGTTTTCCAAGGCTTCCAACGCCAAGTAAAGCCGCGACATGTGGATGCCTCGGGCGGCGCCGTCTTCGAGATTGACGCCCGCGTCGGCTTGGGCATTGAGGGTGCGTCCTTCAAATTGCAACGGCACGGCGATTCCACACATACCAACCCACTCCAGGGGGACGGCCTCGGGGAGGGACTGTGTGGCGACGTCGGGAAGCGTCAGGCTGGTCATCATGGGTTCTCTGGCAAGGATCGACAAACGCGGCTTGGCGAAATTCTATTGTTATATTATAACAATGCGCAATGCATCGTTTCGAATGCGCTTGCCTGTCGAGGTACGACCAATGCCTAACCGTTTACCTGTAACTGTGCTTTCCGGCTTTTTGGGAGCTGGCAAAAGCACTTTGCTCAACCATGTGCTGCGCAATCGCGAAGACCTGCGCGTCGCCGTGATCGTCAACGACATGAGCGATATCAACATCGATGCGAGCGAGGTGCAGCGCAATGTCAGCCTGAACCGGGCGGAAGAAAAGCTGGTGGAGATGAGCAACGGCTGCATCTGCTGCACGCTGAGGGAAGATTTGCTCGAGGAGGTCGCGCGGCTGGCGAGCGAGGGTCGTTTCGATTACCTGCTGATCGAGTCCACCGGCATTTCCGAACCGTTGCCGGTCGCCGAGACGTTCACCTTCCGTGACGAACAGGGTCGAAGCCTGTCGGACATGGCACGCCTGGACACCATGGTCACGGTGGTCGATGCGCTCAATTTTCTGCGTGACTACCAGGCAGCCGACAGCCTGGCCAGCCGCGGTGAATCTTTGGGTGAAAACGACGAGCGATCTATCAGCGATCTGTTGATCGAACAGGTGGAGTTCGCCGACATACTGCTGCTGAGCAAGATCGACTTGGTCAGCCAGCATGAGCGAGACGAACTCACGGCCATCCTGCGCAGCCTCAACGCACGGGCGCAGATCGTGCCGATGGTCATGGGCCAGGTGCCGCTGGCACGTATTCTCGATACTGGCCTTTTTGACTTCGAGCAAGCGGCCCAAGCACCTGGCTGGTTGCAGGAGATGCGTGGCGAGCACGTGCCGGAAACGCAAGAGTACGGGATCGCCGCAGGGACGTGGCAGGCCCGTCGCCCGTTGCATCCGCAACGCTTCCACGATTTTATCCACAAGCCCTGGAGCAACGGCAGGTTGCTACGTTCGAAGGGGTTCTTCTGGCTGGCCAGCAAGTTCCAGGAGGCGGGCAGCTGGTCCCAGGCAGGCGGCATGATGCGCCATGGGTTCGCCGGTCGCTGGTGGCGCTTTGTACCGCAGGAGCAATGGCCGCAGGACTCCGAGAGCACCCAGGCGATCCTCAAGCAGTGGACGCAAGAATGTGGCGATTGCCGGCAGGAATTGGTGTTCATTGGTCAGAATATCGACTTCGCACAGCTATCCACAGAACTGGATGCATGTCTGCTGACCGACGAGGAATGGGCGCAAGGGGAGATGGCATGGCTGCGTCTTCCCGATCCGTTCGGGCCTTGGTATGACGAAGCAGCGTGAGGGTGTGGATAACTTTTGGCGGCTTGACTGGTAGCAACGAGGGCGCATAGTTGGAGGCTATTTCCAAGGTATGGCCCATGCTCCAGAACATCCCGACCCACGTGATCGCAGGCCCATTGGGCGCCGGCAAGACCAGCCTGATACATCAGCTGTTGGCTCAGCGCCCGTCAGGGGAGCGCTGGGCCGTATTGGTCAACGAGTTTGGGCAGATTGGCCTGGATGCGGCGCTGCTGAGTCGGGACGAGAATGGCATCGCTATTGGCGAGGTGGCCGGCGGCTGCCTGTGCTGCGTCAATGGCATGCCGTTCCAGGTCGGCTTGGGCCGCTTGTTGCGCAAGGCTCGGCCTGATCGGGTGTTCATCGAGCCGTCCGGTCTGGGCCATCCTCAGTCTTTGCTGGCCCAGTTGGGTCAGGCGCCCTGGGTGGGTGTACTGGCCGTACAGCCGTTGGTGATGGTGCTGGACGCCCAGGCTCTGGCCCGTGGTGAACCGCTGCCTGACGCGCAACGGCAAGCCTTGCCCGAGGCTGCATTGCTGGTTTTCAACAAGGCTGGGGCTTTGGATGAAACCCAGCGCCTGTTGATAACTGCACAGTTCCCCGAGTTGCCAAGGCTTTGGACCGATCATGGGCGATTGTCGGTGGACCTTTTGCCCGTCACGTCTGGCACAACGAGCCCTCTCGAGGCTGTGGACAAACTACCCAGGGAGACCCCTTCGAACCCTGCTGGCGCCCTGTGGACAGATCCTCGCCAGCCAATCTGTCTCGCCCAGCAAGGCGAGGGTGGCTGGAGTGTTGGCTGGCGCTGGCACCCCTCGCAGCGTTTCGACGCGACGCGTTTGCTCGCAATGCTTGAAAGCTGGCCGTGGCGCCGCGCAAAAGGTGTTATCCACAGCGACGCCGGCTGGCAGTCCTTCAATAGCCTGGAAGGCGAGGCACTGGCTTGGCAGCCGAGCGAATGGCGCAAGGATTCACGTCTGGAGTTGATCTTCGATCAGCCGCAGCTGCTGGACACCCTCCAGGAAGCCTTGGTCGCTTGCCGCCTGGAGGCCTGATCAGTTGCGCCAGCGGTTATGTTCCTGGCGCCACTGCTGCATCTCGATGACGTTGTCTGCCTTCGGCGGAACCTTGATTTCAAATGGATAGGGCGCCAGTTCGATCTGCAGGGTGTGGGCACCGAACTGCGTCACTGTCCCAGGGTGGCGTTGCTCGCCGGTCACGGTGAACTCGAACCCATAGACACGCGCCAGGCGCTTGCGGCCATTGGCATCGCGCACGAAGGCGATGCGCTTGAGGGCGACGTTATCGTCGAGCAGTTGAAGGTCAAGCTTGGTGCAATGCTGCTTGACCCGTTCAAGGGCCTTTTCGCGCAGCCCATGGTTGTGCCACAACCAGGCACCGGCGGTCGCCAGTACCATCAGGACGAAGAGGTTCTCCAGGGTCAACATTTGCATATGCTCCAAAACGGTAGATCCAGCTTAACTGTGTCCCTGGCCTGTCGTACAGGTGGCAAACGGGTTCATACTGCGCGGCGCACATCTACTGAAACAGCTTTGGAATTTCCCACATGAAACGTACACCGCATCTGCTTGCTATCCAGTCCCACGTGGTCTTCGGCCACGCCGGAAACAGCGCTGCGGTGTTTCCCATGCAGCGGGTCGGGGTCAATGTCTGGCCGCTGAACACCGTGCAGTTCTCCAACCATACCCAGTATGGACAGTGGGCCGGTGAAGTGCTCGCTCCGGCGCAAATTCCTGCGCTGGTGGAAGGCATTTCCAACATCGGCGAGCTGGGCCATTGCGACGCGGTGCTTTCCGGTTACCTGGGCAGCGCCGAGCAGGGCCGGGCGATCCTGGCGGGTGTCCAGCGGATCAAGGCGGTGAACCCCAAGGCGTTGTACTTGTGCGATCCGGTCATGGGGCATGCGGAAAAAGGCTGCATCGTGCCGGTCGAAGTCAGTGAGTTTCTCTTGGAGGAAGCCGCCTCAGTGGCGGATATCCTGTGCCCCAACCAGCTTGAACTGGACAGCTTCTGTGGTCGTCGGGCCGAGTCCCTGGATGATTGCGTGGCCATGGCGCGCGGCCTGCTTGAGCGCGGTCCCCAGGTGGTACTGGTCAAGCATCTGTCCTATCCGGGGCGCGCCGAGGACGCCTTTGAAATGCTGCTGGTGACCCGAGAACACAGCTGGCATCTGCGTCGACCATTGCTGGCCTTCCCACGTCAGCCGGTAGGGGTGGGTGACTTGACCTCCGGCCTGTTCTTGGCCCGCGTGTTGCTCGGGGACAGCTGGGTCCAGGCGTTCGAGTTCACCGCTGCGGCCGTGCATGAAGTGCTGCTGGAGACCCAGGCCTGCGCGAGCTACGAGCTGCAACCGATCAGGGCCCAAGACCGCATCGCCCATCCGCGTGTGCGCTTCGAGGCGCAGCGGTTGGCGATCTAGGCCCATGACAGGGCCGCTGTGCAGCCCTGCCGGTTGCTTGACGTCTAGATCGAATCGGTCTTGAGGTTCTGGTAGCGCTGTTCCAGCTCCTGGCGGATCTGTCGACGCTGCTGGCCCTGCAGGAAACGCCGCTTCTCTTCGCTGCTCTGGGGCTGGCGTGGCGGGACCTGCACCGGACGGCGATTGTCGTCGACCGCAACCATGGTGAAGAAACAGCTGTTGGAGTGCCGCACGGAGCGCTCGCGGATGTTTTCGGTCACGACCTTGATGCCCACTTCCATGGACGTATTGCCGGTGTAGTTGACCGAGGCGAGGAAGGTCACCAGTTCGCCGACATGTACAGGCTCTCGGAAAATCACCTGGTCCACCGACAGGGTGACCACATAGGTGCCGGCATAGCGGCTGGCGCAGGCATAGGCCACCTCGTCGAGGTACTTGAGCAGGGTGCCGCCATGGACGTTGCCGGAAAAGTTGGCCATGTCCGGGGTCATCAGGACGGTCATCGTCAGCTGGGCGTTTCCAGGTTCCATAGTGTGCTCACGGGTTGGTTGCGCTGAAACGGGGCTGGTATCTGCGGACACTTCTGTTTCCCCCTCATAGGGTTTCCCCATCCTGGTACGGGACGTCGCCTGACGTGCTTCCGTCACGCGGATCGTGCCATCTCTGGCAGCAAAATCGCCGATCTGTTTCTACATATTGCATCGGCTATTCATGCGAAGGCGCGATGTTAACCTGAGCGAGCCCATGCAACATGGGCTTTCCTGCTTTGAACACAGTATGTACGTGCTGCTCGCTTGGGTTTGCCTTGGCAGAGGAGCGGTCTGCCCGAGCAACGAGAAAAGGAGTACCTCGCCATGCATGCCATCAGTTTCATCCAGGATTTGGCCGTGATCATGCTGGTCGCCGGGGTGGTTACCATTCTCTTCCACCGTTTCAAGCAGCCGGTGGTGCTGGGCTACATCGTCGCAGGCTTCATCATTGGGCCTCACACACCACCCTTTGGCCTGATCCACGATGAGGACACCATCAAGACCCTGGCTGAGCTGGGGGTGATCTTCCTGATGTTCTGCCTGGGCCTGGAATTCAGCCTGCGCAAGCTGTTCAAGGTCGGCGCCACTGCGTTCATCGCCGCCTTCCTGGAAATCGTCCTGATGATCTGGATCGGTTTCGAGATCGGCCGCTGGTTCGGCTGGAGCACCATGGACTCGCTGTTCCTTGGGGCGATCCTGGCGATCTCCTCGACCACCATCATCGTCAAGGCGCTCAATGACCTGAAGATGAAGAACGAGCGCTTTGCCCAGCTGATCTTCGGCGTGCTGATCGTCGAGGATATCCTTGGCATCGGGATCATCGCCCTGTTGTCGGGTATCGCCGTCAGCGGCACGGTCAGTTCCGGCGAAGTGTTTTCCACGGTCGGCAAATTGTCGCTGTTCATGATCGTTGCACTGGTGATCGGCATCCTGCTGGTGCCAAGGCTGTTGGCCTATGTGGCGAGGTTCGAAAGCAACGAGATGCTCCTGATCACTGTACTGGGGCTGTGCTTCGGTTTTTGTCTGTTGGTGGTCAAGCTCGAATACAGCATGGTCCTGGGTGCGTTCCTGATCGGCGCGATCATGGCCGAATCCCGGCAGTTGCTGAAGATCGAGCGTCTGATCGAGCCCGTACGCGACCTGTTCAGCGCCATCTTCTTCGTTGCCATCGGCCTGATGATCGACCCGCGCGTGTTGCTCGACTACGCCTGGCCGATCGCAGTGATCACCCTGGCGGTGGTGCTGGGCAAAATGCTGTCGTGCGGCATGGGGGCATTCATCGCCGGCAATGATGGACGCACTTCGCTGCGTGTTGGCATGGGGCTTTCACAGATTGGCGAGTTTTCCTTCATCATCGCTGCCTTGGGCATGACCTTGCAGGTCACCAGCGATTTTCTTTATCCGGTGGCTGTGGCCGTGTCGGCCATCACCACTTTGCTCACGCCTTATCTGATTCGCGCTGCCGATCCGCTCTCGCTCAAGCTTGGCAAGGTGGTGCCCGGACGCCTGGCGCGGGTGCTGTCGTTATACGGGGAGTGGCTGCGCAGCATTCAGCCCCACGGCGAGGGTGCGATGGTCGCGGCGATGATCCGGCGTATCCTGATGCAGGTGGGCGTCAACCTGGCGCTGGTCATCGCGATTTTCTTTAGCGGTGGTTACTTTGCCGCGCGCATTGGCAACTGGTTGAGCGAATGGGTCAACGATGTCAGCCAGCAGAAGGCGCTGATCTGGGGGGCCGCCTTGTTGTTGTCGCTGCCTTTCCTGATTGCCGCCTATCGCAAGCTCAAGGCGCTATCGATGCTGTTGGCGGAGATGAGCGTGAAGCCGGAGATGGCCGGACGGCACACTCAACGTGTCCGTCGGGTAATTGCCGAGGTGATTCCGTTGCTGTCGCTGCTGGTGATCTTCCTGCTGCTGTCGGCGCTTTCGGCGAGCATCCTGCCGACCAACGAGTTGCTGCTGGTCATCGCAATCGTGGCAGCGGTGGTGGTGGCCTTGCTGTGGCGATGGTTCATCCGGGTGCATACCCGCATGCAAATCGCCTTGCTGGAAACGCTGGAAAACAACCGGGATCAAACCCATTGAGCGTTTGCGCTCTCTGCGCAAGGCGACGTCGCAGTCCGAGGGGATGGAACGGTAACGCCGCCGCCAGGCGCAGAACGCCTGGCGATTCTACGTTGGGTGGTGGCTATGAGCCATCTCCTGGCGCAAGAAATTATGTCGCACCGAGGTGCACGAGCTTTGCGGGAAGTACGGTTCAGCTTTCCAGCCAGACGTCCCGGACCCAGTGCCAGACGGTTTCCCAGTTGTCTTCGCTGATCGCTTCTTCCTCGGCGTCCCACAGCACCACGGTGCCGTCTTCCTCGACACAGTAGTAGTTGTCCCCATCCTGGCACAGCGGGACCAGGTCGCGTGGTACGCCAGCATCCCAGGCGTTGGCGGCAACGTCTGGCAGGTAGGTGTGGGACTGGGGATCGGTGACGGTCACCGGCTCCAGGCTGCCGTACACCACGTCGCTGACCGTCAGCAGGAACTCACGCAGGCCGAACGGCATGTTGATCAGCAACTCTTCCTCGATTTCTACCAACAGGTCCTCGTCCGGCAATTCCAGTGGCACCGGCACGGGTTCATTGGCTTCACGGAGCTGATCGATCACTTCTTCCACGGCTTACATCCTCTGGCCTTGATGACAACGCTGCGGTTTATACCCTAGTAGCCCGCTGTGCCAAAAGCAAAAACCCCGGGCAAGCCCGGGGTTTGAGTGCAACGCGGTAGATCAGCCGTTCTGGCGGATACCGGCGAGCAGCCAAGGCTGGTTTTCGCCTTGGGCGCGCTCCATGTGCCAGCTTTCGCTGAATGCTTCACCCTGGTCGAAGCGCGAGGTCTTCGATACACCATGGAAGGTCAGGGTGGCGACAGTCTTGTCGGCACGATCGTCGACACCTTCGAGCTGCACATCGAGGTTGTCGATGTAGGTGGACTGGAAGCCATCACCCAGGTCGGCACGCTCGCGCTTGAGGAACTCGAGCATCTGCGGGGTGACGAATTCGGCGATCTTGTCCATTTCGTTGGCATCCCAGTGCTGCTGCAGCGACATGAAGTGCGTGCGGGCAGCGGACAGGAAGCTTTGCTCGTTGAACCAGGCCGGAGCGTTGATGACCGGTGCGCCAGCGGCGGCCGAAGCGCCACCGAAGACCGACGGTTGGGCTGGCTGGGCATGGGTTTCACGCTGGTAGGGCGCATGGCCGGCACCGGCCATCTGCGGCTGCTGCTGGCGGCGGCGGGCGGCGATAAAGCGGAACACCAGGAAGGCGATCAGGCCCATGATCAGGAAGTCGAAGATCTGCATGCCCTGGAAGCCGTCGCCCATGAACATGGAGGCCAACAGACCACCGGCGGCGATACCGGCCAGTGGGCCCAGCCAGCGCGAAGCACCGCTGGCGGCGGCCGGTGCACGGCCAGGAGCGGTTGGCGCGGCGGCAGGTGTGGTTGGCGCAGCCTGGCGGGTCTGGTGGATAGGCGCGGAGCCCGAGCTCTTGCCGCCGCCGAAACGCTTGGCGTTGGCATCCAGGCTCAGCGTCAGGCCGACGCACAGCGCCAGTACGATGCTAAGAAAACGTTGCATAGATGGGATATCCCCTGTGGGTGGATTGCACGCGCGTCATGTTGCACATGTTGTAGGAGACATGACCAGCGCCATAATGTTTCCAGCTTTTGCCTGAATGGTCTGAGGCAAGACTGATTGCTGGATAGGACCATTCGTCAAGATCTGTAGGAGGCGGCAGCATTGAACCAGGGGAGCTGGCGAAGCCTGCGGTAGGCCCTACTCGCACGGGGTCAGTGCCAGCGGGCCTCAAATCGCTTCCAGCTTGGCATACCCCAGCATCAACCACTTGCTGCCCTCGGCGAAGTTGACCTGCACCCGTGCCTGGGCACCAGAGCCTTCGAAGTTGAGGATCACGCCTTCGCCAAACACTGCGTGTTGCACGCGCTGGCCAAGGTTGAACGCGGTCTGTGGGATGCTGGCATTGGCGAACAGGCTGCTCGCTTGGCTCTGGCTGCCACCGAAGGGACGGCTGACCGAGTTGGACAAGCGCACCTCTTGAACCAGGCCTGCCGGAATTTCCCGTACGAAACGTGACACTTTGTTATAGGTCTCGCTTCCATACAGACGGCGGGTTTCGGCGTAGGTCATGATCAGCTGGCGCATGGCCCGGGTGATGCCCACATAGGCCAGTCGGCGTTCTTCTTCCAGACGGCCGGGTTCTTCCAGGCTCATCTTGTGGGGGAACAGGCCTTCTTCCATGCCGACCAGGAACACATAGGGGAACTCTAATCCCTTAGCGCTGTGCAGCGTCATCAGCTGGATGCTGTCCTCGTGCTCGTCGGCTTGGGCATCGCCGGCCTCCAGGGAGGCGTGGCCGAGGAAGGCGGAGAGCGGCGATAGGTCGGCGTCGTCCTCGCTGGTCTCGAAGTTGCGCGCCGCGCTGACAAGTTCCTCAAGGTTTTCTACCCGAGCCTGGCCCTTTTCGCCTTTTTCTTCCTGGTGATAGAGGATCAGGCCGGACTGCTCGATGACAGTCTGGGTCATCAGGTGCAAGGGCATTTCCAGGACCTTGGCTGCGAGGTTTTCGATCAATTCGATGAACGCGCCCAAGGCACTGGCGGCGCGGCCTTTGAGGGCCTTGGCCGCCAACAACTGGCACATGGCCTCCCACATCGACAACTGGCTGTGCCGGGCATGTTCGCGGATCGCCTCGACGGTCTTTTCGCCGATGCCGCGCGGTGGAACGTTGATTACTCGCTCTAGCGCGGCGTCGTTGCCGCGGCCTTCGAGCAGGCGCAGGTAGGCCATGGCGTTCTTGATCTCGGCGCGCTCGAAGAAGCGTTGGCCACCGTAGATCCGATAGGGAATGCGTTCGCGCAGCAAGGCTTCTTCGAGCACCCGCGACTGGGCGTTGGAGCGGTACAGGATGGCCACGTCGCTGCGGGCATTGCCCTGCTTGATGAAGCTCTCGATGGTCTCCACCACATAGCGCGCTTCGTCATGCTCGTTGTAGGCGGCATAGAGGGTCAGCGGCTCGCCTTCGCCCATGTCGGTCCACAGCTCTTTGCCCAGGCGCCCGCTGTTGTTGGCGATCAGGGCGTTGGCCGCCTTGAGGATACCGCCGGTGGAGCGGTAGTTCTGCTCAAGGCGAATCAGCTCGGCGTCGGGGAAGTCAGCGGTGTACTGATGGATGTTCTCGATCTTGGCGCCGCGCCAGCCGTAGATCGACTGGTCGTCGTCCCCCACCGCCATGAGGCTGCTGCCGCCTGCGGCAAGCAGGCGCAGCCAGGCGTACTGCACGGCGTTGGTATCCTGGAACTCGTCCACCAGCAGGTGGCGGAAGCGCCGCTGGTAGTGTTCGAGCAGTCCAGGGTGGTCGCGCCACAGGTCCAGGGCGCGAAGCAGCAATTCGGAAAAGTCGATGACCCCAGCGCGTTCGCAGGCCAGTTCGTAGGCCTCGTAGATGCTGCGCATGGTGCCCAGGAACAGATCGCCACCGGCCTGGATATGCTGTGGACGCAGACCTTCGTCCTTCTGGCCGTTGATGAACCATTGGGCCTGGCGGGCGGGCCAGCGCTGCTCGTCGAGGCCGAGCTCGCGGATCACCCGCTTGATCAGGCGCTGCTGATCATCGCTGTCCAGAATCTGGAAATTCTGCACCAGCCGAGCTTCCTGCCAGTGAGCGCGCAGCAGGCGGTGCGCCAGGCCGTGGAAGGTCCCCACCCACATGCCGGCCGGATTGATGCCCAGCAGTTGCTCGATCCGCTGGCGCATTTCGGCCGCCGCCTTGTTGGTGAAGGTCACCGACAGGATAGAGTGGGGGGAGGCCTGTTCGACCTGGATCAGCCAGGCGATACGGTGCACCAGCACGCGGGTCTTGCCCGAGCCAGCACCGGCCAGCACCAATTGACGCCCCAGCGGGGCCGCTACGGCCTGGCGTTGGGCATCGTTGAGGGAGTTCAGCAGGAGGGAGAGGTCATCATTGCGCATCCGGCCATTCTAGGGCCGCACAGGGGGCAGGGCAAACGGCCCCCGGAGAAATCTTGCAGGCGGTGCCAGGCCGTTCATCGGCGGCCTGGGCAGAGGCCTGTTCTTGAGCGGTCTGAGTAAACGGCCGCCGGTATTTTTGAAAACATGACGTAGAGCAGTTTGGCCCAGGCCATGGCTTGTGTATGCTCGCTGCACTTTTGCGGTCTGCCAATACAAGAACACAACAAGAACACGACCCTATGACCCAGGATTTCGCGGCGATCGGAGCATCGCCGGAGACGGCAAGGAGTGTGCGCAGGCAATTTGCGACCCAGCTCTGCATCGAGCGTACCCGTCTTCTCTATCAGGGCTCATTGCTGCCCACCCTGCTGATGCTGATCAACGGCCTGCTGTGCGCCTGGCTGTTGTGGAGCCCTGAGCGCTATCTGCTGGTCAGTGTATGGCTGGCCTGGCTGTTGGCGCTGGTGGCCCTGCGGGTGATCCAGGTCGCGGCCTTCGATGCGGCCACGCCAGCGCGTCAAGCCAAGGCGTCCTGGCAGCACATGTTCCTGTCCGGCTCGGCCTTCAGCGGCCTGACCTTGGCCTGTGCGGCGATCGCCTTGGTGCCGGTGGACGATTTCGTGCAGCAGGCCTGGGTGTTCGGACTGTTGGGGGCGGCGGCGTTGTCGGCCAGTGTCGCCTATGCCGTGAGCCTGCCGGCGTTTCTCAGTTTCGCCTTGCCCTGCCTGTTGCCGCCCATTGTGTTCCTGTTCTACTTCGATGCCGGTGCGCAGCGCGGCTGGGGCTGGCTCGGCCTGATCCTGCTGGGGGCGCTGATGGTGGTGGCCTGGCAGGTTAACCGCTTGCTCGAGCGCAGCCTGTTGCGCCGTTTCCAGAACCAGGCGCTGATCGAACACCTGCAGAGCGCCCAGCACCGTGGTGAGCAACTGAACCAGGCGTTGCTGGTCGAGGTGCGGCAGCGTCGTCATGCCGAAGACCAACTGCGCCAGGCCCAGGCTGGGCTCGAGCAGCGAGTGCTTCAACGCAGCCATGAGCTGGACCTGGCCAACCAGGCCCTGGGCAAGAGCGAGCAGCGCCTGGCCCTGGCGCTTCAGGCCAGCGAGTTGGGGTTGTGGGATTGGAACCTGCTCACCGACGAAGTGCATCACACGCAGCTGTACGCCTTGTTCGGCCTGGACCCGGAGCAGGTCCGCTCGGTCCGCGCCGACCTAAAGCCGCGCCTGCACCCGGACGATCTGCCGTTGCTGCGCAGGACATTGGTCGAACACCTCAAAGGCCGTACCGAGGACTACCGGGTCGAATACCGCATCCGGCATACCCAGGGGAATTGGCGCTGGATCGAAGACCGAGGCCGTGCCGTGGAACACGCCGCCGACGGCCGAGTCCTGCGCATGCTCGGCACACGGCGTGACATCACCGCGCAAAAGGAGCAGGAAGAACAGCAGCGTCTGGCGGCCACGGTGTTCGAAGCGGCCAGTGAAGGGATCGCGATCCTGGATGCGGGCTTCCAACTGCTGGCCGTCAACCAGGCCTTTTGCCAAATCACTGGCTTCGACCGGGAAGAGCTATTGCAGCGCAATGCCCTGGAGTTGCCCTGCAGCCGGGACGCCCGGCGTCACAGCCAGGCGATCGGCCAGGCGCTGGAGCAGCAGGGGCGCTGGCAGGGCGAGCTGGTCGAGGCGCGACGCAACGGCGAGCTGTACCCCCAGTGGTTGCAGCTCAATGGCGTGCGTGACGCGCGGGGCAACATCAGCAATATCGTAGGCTTCTTCACCGACCTGTCGGCCCGACGGGAGTCGGAGGAGCGCCTGCGCTACCTGGCCCACTACGACGACCTCACCGGGCTGGCCAACCGCGCCCTGTTCCGCCTGCGTTTGCATGAGGCCGGGCAACGGGTTCGGGTGAACGGGCGCAGCCTGGCGTTGCTGCACATCGACTTGGACCGCTTCAAGCTGCTCAACGAAAGCTTGGGCCACGAACTGGCCGACCAGCTGTTGAAGAAAATGGCCCTGCGCATCGCCAATGCGGTACCTGAAGCAGACACTGTCGCGCGCTTGTCTGGCGATGAGTTCGTCGTGCTGTTCGATGGCTACAGCAACCTTTCCAGCCTGGTGCGAGTGACGACCCGCCTGCTCGACAAGCTGCGCGTCCCGCAACGTCTGGGTGGGCATGAGCTGGTGATCAGTGCCTCGGTCGGCATCAGCGTGTTGTCGGACCCCAGTTTCGACCTCAACGCATTGCTAAGCCAGGCGGACATGGCCAAGCAGCATGCCAAGCATCTGGGCGGCGACAACTTCCAGTTCTATACCGAAAGCCTGCGCGCCAGCACCCTGGAGCGCCTGCAGCTGGAAAACCACTTGCGCAAAGCCATCGACGAAGGCCAATTGCTGGTCTACTACCAACCCAAGCTTTGCCTGCGCAGCGGCCGCCTGCTCGCCGCCGAAGCGTTGGTGCGCTGGCAGCATCCGCAGTGGGGCATGGTGCCGCCGGGCGACTTCATCGGCCTTGCCGAAGAAACCGGACTGATCGGGCCGATGGGCGAGTTCGTGCTGCGCGAAGCGTGCTGGCAGGCTTTTGAATGGCGGCGTCAGGGCATGAGCGTGCGGGTTTCGGTGAACCTCTCCGGCTATCAACTACGCCAAGGCAAGATCGTCAGCCTGGTGCGTCAGGTGCTGGCGGAAACGGGCCTTGCGCCGCAGTTGCTGGAGCTGGAACTGACCGAGAGCCAATTGCTGGACAGCGTCGAGCACATCATCTCGACGTTCCAGCAATTGCACCAGCTGGGGGTCAAATTGGCGATCGACGACTTCGGTACCGGCTACTCCTCGCTGAGCTATCTCAAGCGCTTCCCGGTGGACTACGTGAAGATCGACCAGGCGTTCATTCGCGGTCTGCAGGAGGGCAGCCAGGATGCGGCGATCATCCGCGCGATCATCGCCATGGCCAAGAGTCTGGGCTTGAAGGTCGTGGCTGAAGGGGTGGAAACCCAGGAGCAGCTTGCCTTCCTGCATGATCACGGGTGTGACGAGGCGCAGGGGTATCTGATCAGCAGGCCGCTGGATGCCCAGGCGTTCAAGGCTTTGCTGGATAAATCCCCGAGCATCCTGATGAGCTGATCGATTTCAGCTGTGCCAATGCCGGCCCTGATGGGCCAGCAGGCTGTTGGCCTGCTCCGGGCCGTTGCTGCCGGCAGGGTAGGGGCGAGGCGCCTGGAAGTGCTCTTCCCAGCCTTGCAGGATCGGATCGATCCAGGCCCAGGCGGCTTCGACCTCATCGCGACGCATGAACAAGGTCGAATCGCCCGCGAGCACATCCAGCAGCAGCCGCTCGTAGGCTTCCCAGCGACGGGTCTGGCCGAACACTTGAGCCAGGTTCAGGTTCAGCTCCACCGGCTCCAGACGCATGCCTTTGCCCGGGCTCTTGGTCATCATGCGCAGGCTGATACGTTCATCGGGTTGCAGCTGGATCAGCAACTGGTTGACCTGCCCGCCACTGAATAGCTCATGGGGCACCGGTTTGAACTGGATGACGATCTGCGAGGAGCGTCGTGCCATGCGTTTGCCGGTACGCAAGTAGAAGGGCACGCCAGCCCAGCGCCAGTTATCGATGTGCGCCTGGACCGCGACGAAGGTCTCGGTGTCGCTGTCGTTGTCCACGTCTTTTTCGAAGTAGTAGGCCGGCACTTCCTGGCCGCCGATCCGGCCGGCGCCGTATTGCCCGCGCACGGTCTTGTCCTGCACGTCCTGACCGGTGATCGGCTTGAGGGCACGCAGGATCTTCACTTTCTCGTCACGCACCGCTTCGGCTTCGAACTGCGCCGGCGGCTCCATGGCCACCAGGCACAGAAGCTGAAGCAGGTGGTTCTGCAGCATGTCACGGGTTGCGCCTGCGCGGTCGTAGTAGGCGCCGCGGTTCTCCACGCCCAGTGTCTCGCAGACGCTGATCTGCACGTGGTCGACGTGGCCATTGCGCCAGACCGGTTCCAGCAGGGCGTTGGCAAAACGTAGCGCCATGAGGTTCTGCACGGTCTCCTTGCCCAAGTAGTGATCGATGCGAAACACCTGGGACTCGTCGAACACCGCGCCGATCGCTTCGTTGATGGCCGTGGCTGACTCAAGGGAGTGGCCTATGGGTTTTTCCAGCACGATACGCGCCTCGCTGTCGGCAAGGCCTGCGATGCGCAAATGGTTGGCGATGGGCACGAACAGGTTGGGTGCGGTCGCCAGGTAGTAGATGCGCGCCAAGCCGCCAGGCTCGCCCAGGTAGCGTGCCAGGCGAACGAAATCAGCGCTTTGCGAGGCATCCATGGCGAAGTAGTCCAGGCGTGCGCAAAAACGTCGCCAGACCTCTTCGTCGAAATCCTGCCGGGCGATCTGCGCCCTGCAATTGCGTTCGGCGAGCTTGAGGTATTCATCCCGGGGCAGGTTGCGCCGCGCCAGGGCGATGATCCTCACGGCATTGTGCAGGCGGGCCTCGCGGTACAGGTGGTAGAGCGCCGGCAGTAGTTTGTGCAGGGCCAGATCGCCCGTACCGCCGAAGACCAGGATGTCGCAAGGAATAGTCAAAACCACCACTCTCCACATTGGTTTAGCTGGGCGGGTCGCTGGTCATGTAGTATAACTACAAGAAAGCTACATCCCGGCCAGCCGATCATAACCGAGTCCAGCCTGTGAATCTGTTGCAACATATCGCCCAATCGCGCCATTTGCTGCGCAAATCGGAACTGAAAGTGGCCGACCATGTGCTGCTAGATCCGGCTGCCGTCATGCACAGTTCGATGGCCGACCTTGCCCACAGCGTGGGCATCAGCGAGCCGACCATCGTGCGTTTTTGCCGCGCGATCGGCTGTTCGGGCTTCCAGGATCTCAAGCTCAAGCTGGCCCAGAGCCTGGCTGCAGGCGCCAGTTTCGGTCAGTTCGCAATCCATGAAGATGACTCGGTCGCCGACTATAGCCTGAAGATCTTCGATACCACCCTGCACACCCTGATGGAAGTGCGTGAGCACCTCAATCCCCAGGCTCTGCAGCAGGCGGTGACCGCCATGGCCCAGGCCCAGCGCGTGGAGTTCTATGGTTTCGGTGCCTCCGGCGCGGTGGCCGCCGATGCCCAGCACAAGTTCTTCCGCCTATTGCTCAGCGCTGCGGCGTACTCCGACCCGCACATGCAAGCCATGTCGGCGGTGACCCTCAAACCTGGCGATGTAGCGGTGTGCATTTCCCAGTCGGGTCGATCCAAGGATCTGTTGATCACCGCCAATCTGGTGCGTGAAAGCGGCGCCAACCTGATCACCCTTTGCCCGAGCCAGACGCCGTTGGCCGAATTGTCCACTGTCAACCTGGCCATCGACGTGCACGAAGACACCGAGATCTACACCCCGCTGACTTCGCGCATCGCTCACCTTGTAGTGATCGACGTACTGGCCATGGGCGTGGCCATGGCCCGCGGACCGAGCCTGGTGAATCACCTCAAGAGCGTGAAACGCAGTTTGCGTAGCCTGCGACTGTCGCCCAAGTCGATCAAGGCGACCGACGACTGAGCCTGCTGCCGATGCAGGGGCCAGAACAGGCAAAGCAAATTTCACGGTTTTGTCACCAATCCACAGCCAAACCGTAAACCTGCAAGGCCAACCTGAAGCTCCCCGCATCCTAACTGGGAGACAGGCAATGGCACGTGATCATGACGGTTCGTTCCAACCCACCGCCAAAGCTCGCAAGCAGCAGGAAAAGGACCAGCGCCGCATGGAGTTCCGCCGTGCGATCGAAAGCTACTGCGACCAGCGTCAGTTGCTGCGCGACATTACCGACTACCCCGACCTGCGAGACATCACGGTTTGGCAGGTATCGGCGGCATCTTCCCCGAAAATCGCTCCACAAGCCCGCTGATTTTCGCCCGTTCATTACGTATGAATGCAAGAAAGGCCAAGGCCACCGGTGATTGCCGCTTGGCCTTGGACTGCACCACGCACCAACTGCGATACAGCGGCAACTCCTCTACCGGCAGTTCTTTCAGCACGCCGGTGGCCAACTCCAAGTTCAGCGCATGGCGGGTGAGCAGCGCGATGCCGAGGCCTGCGATCACGCACTCGCGTTGGGCATCGGCCGAGGCGACTTCCAGCGTCTGAGTGAAGTGCACGCGTTTGTCCTTGAAGTATTCCTCGCAGGCCTTGCGGGTGCCCGAACCCTGCTCGCGAATCAGCAAGGTATGAGGCTCGAGATCCTGCAGGCGCAGCTTCTCCAGCTTGCACAGCGGATGGTCCGGCGGTGCCACGGCCACGATCGGGTTGTTCAGGAACGGCATGAACTCAAGCCCCATGTCCTGGGGCACCATCGACATGATGATCAGGTCGTCGCGGTTGTCCGAAAGCCGGCGGATCGCCTGTGCCCGATTGACCACCGTCAGGGTCAGGTTGACCTCTGGATGGCGTTGCTTGAACGCGGCGAACAAGTGGGGCACGAAGTACTTGGCGCTGGATTCGATCGCAAGTTTCAGTTGGCCCTGCAGTGAGCCCTGCATGTCCGAGAGCTGCATGTCGAGGTTTTCCAGGCGACCGAAGATGTCCCGGCTGGCGCGCTGCAGGGCCTCGGCCGCTTCGGTCAGGTAGAGCTTCTTGCCCACGTACTCGAACAGCGGCTGGCCAATCAGCTCCTCGAGCTGGCGGATCTGTAGACTTACGGCGGGTTGCGTCAATGCCATTTCTTCCGCCGCCCGGCTGTAGGAGCGCAGATCGCATACCTCGTTAAAGATTTGCAACTGACGCAATGTCATACGCATCAATGACTTACGCATTTTTCCACAGGCTCCCGCAAAACCTTGTTACGGCACTATAAGCTTTTGCTTATGTCGACCCTAACAAATATTGATTTTTGTTTATCAACCTACAGCGATAGGGTTGGTTTGCGACTGGCCAGCAACCTCTGGCCACGCGCCGACCGGGGAATCCGGCTCGTGTGTTCCATCGGCTTTGGGAAGACTCCAGTGATAAAAAAAATCCTGATCGCCAACCGGGGTGAAATCGCAGTTCGGATCGTGCGTGCGTGCGCCGAGATGGGCATTCGCTCTGTGGCGATCTATTCCGACGCCGACCGTCATGCCTTGCACGTCAAGCGCGCCGACGAGGCCTACAGCATCGGTGCCGAGCCCCTGGCCGGCTATCTGAACCCGCGCAAGCTGGTCAACCTGGCCGTGGAAACCGGCTGTGATGCCTTGCATCCAGGTTACGGCTTCCTGTCGGAAAACGCCGAGCTCGCGGAAATCTGCGCAGAGCGTGGCATCAAGTTCATCGGCCCTGCCGCCGACGTCATTCGCCGTATGGGCGACAAGACTGAAGCGCGCCGCACCATGATCCAGGCCGGTGTGCCGGTAACGCCCGGTACCGAAGGCAACGTCGCCGACATCCACGAAGCCCTGGCCGAAGGTGATCGTATCGGTTACCCGGTCATGCTCAAGGCCACCTCGGGTGGTGGCGGTCGTGGTATCCGTCGCTGCAACAGCCGCGAAGAGCTCGAGCAAGCTTTCCCCCGCGTGATCTCCGAGGCCACCAAGGCCTTCGGCTCGGCGGAAGTGTTCCTGGAAAAATGCATCGTCAACCCCAAGCACATCGAGGCGCAGATCCTGGGTGACAGCTTCGGCAACGTGGTGCACCTGTTCGAGCGCGACTGCTCGATCCAGCGCCGCAACCAGAAGCTCATCGAGATCGCCCCCAGCCCTCAGCTGACCCCGGAACAGCGCGCCTACATCGGCGACCTGGCGGTCCGCGCGGCCAAGGCCGTGAACTACGAGAACGCCGGTACCGTGGAGTTCCTGCTCGCCGATGGCGAGGTGTACTTCATGGAAATGAACACTCGCGTGCAGGTGGAACACACCATCACCGAAGAAATCACCGGCATCGACATCGTGCGCGAGCAAATCCGCATCGCCTCGGGCCTGCCGCTGTCGGTCAAGCAGGAAGACATCCAGCACCGCGGCTACGCGTTGCAGTTTCGCATCAACGCCGAAGACCCGAAGAACAACTTCCTGCCCAGCTTCGGCAAGATCACCCGTTATTACGCGCCCGGTGGCCCAGGTGTGCGTACCGACACCGCGATCTACACCGGCTACACCATTCCGCCGTTCTATGACTCCATGTGCCTGAAACTGGTGGTTTGGGCATTGACCTGGGAAGAAGCCATGGACCGTGGCCTGCGGGCCCTGGACGACATGCGTGTGCAGGGCGTGAAGACCACCGCCGCGTATTACCAGGAGATCCTGCGCAATCCGGAATTCCGTAGCGGCCAGTTCAACACCAGCTTCGTGGAAAGCCACCCGGAACTGACCAATTACTCGATCAAGCGCAAACCCGAAGAGCTGGCCCTGGCCATCGCCGCCGCCATTGCTGCACACGCAGGCCTGTGAGGAACCGAATAATGTCCAAGAAAATCTTTGTCACCGACACAATCCTGCGCGACGCCCACCAGTCCCTGCTGGCCACCCGCATGCGCACCGAAGACATGCTGCCGATCTGCGACAAGCTCGACAAGGTGGGCTACTGGTCTCTGGAAGTCTGGGGTGGCGCGACCTTCGACGCCTGCGTGCGCTTCCTCAAGGAAGACCCGTGGGAGCGTCTGCGCAAGCTGCGCGCCGCCCTGCCTAACACCCGCCTGCAGATGCTGTTGCGTGGCCAGAACCTGCTGGGCTACCGCCACTACAGCGACGACGTGGTCAAGGCCTTCGTCGCCAAGGCCGCGGTCAATGGCATTGACGTGTTCCGTATCTTCGACGCCATGAACGACGTGCGTAACCTGCGTGTGGCCATCGAAGCGGTCAAGGCTGCCGGCAAGCACGCCCAGGGCACCATCGCCTACACCACCAGCCCCGTGCACACCATCGACGCCTTCGTCGCCCAGGCCAAGCAGATGGAAGCCATGGGCTGCGACTCGGTCGCGATCAAGGACATGGCCGGCCTGCTGACCCCATTCGCCACCGGCGAGCTGGTCAAGGCGCTCAAAGCTGAACAATCGCTGCCGGTGTTCATCCACTCCCACGATACCGCTGGCCTGGCCGCCATGTGCCAACTCAAGGCCGTGGAAAACGGTGCCGACCACATCGATACCGCGATCTCCAGCTTCGCCTGGGGCACCAGCCACCCAGGGACAGAGTCGATGGTCGCCGCGCTCAAGGGCACCGAGTTCGATACCGGCCTGGATCTGGAACTGCTGCAGGAAATCGGTCTGTACTTCTATGCCGTGCGCAAGAAGTACCACCAGTTCGAGAGCGAGTTCACCGCCGTGGACACCCGCGTGCAGGTCAACCAGGTGCCAGGCGGCATGATTTCCAACCTGGCCAACCAGCTCAAGGAGCAAGGCGCCCTGAGCCGCATGAACGAAGTGCTGGCGGAGATCCCACGCGTACGTGAAGACCTCGGCTACCCGCCGCTGGTGACCCCGACCTCGCAGATCGTCGGCACCCAGGCCTTCTTCAACGTGCTGGCCGGCGAGCGCTACAAGACCATCACCAACGAGGTGAAGCTTTACCTGCAAGGCGGCTATGGCAAGGCGCCGGGTGTGGTCAACGAACAACTGCGTCGCCAGGCGATCGGCAGCGAAGAAGTGATCGACGTGCGCCCGGCCGACCTGCTCAAGCCGGAGATGGCCAAGCTGCGTGCCGATATCGGCAACCTGGCTCGCTGCGAGGAAGACGTGCTGACCTACGCGATGTTCCCGGACATCGGTCGCAAGTTCCTCGAGGAGCGTGAAGCCGGCACCCTGACTCCAGAAGCCCTGCTGCCGATTCCGGAAGCCGGTGCCGTGGCAGGCTCGGGCGGCGAAGGTGTACCGACCGAGTTCGTCATCGACGTGCACGGCGAGACTTACCGCGTCGATATCACCGGTGTGGGCGTCAAGGCCGAAGGCAAGCGTCACTTCTATCTGTCCATCGATGGCATGCCGGAAGAGGTGGTGTTCGAGCCGCTCAACGAGTTCGTCAGCGGCGGTGGCAGCAAGCGCAAGCAGGCCACTGGCCCAGGTCACGTGAGCACCACCATGCCGGGCAACATCGTCGATGTGTTGGTCAAGGAAGGTGACACCGTCAAGGCCGGCCAACCGGTGCTGATCACCGAAGCGATGAAGATGGAGACCGAAGTCCAGGCCCCGATTGCCGGCAAGGTCACTGCCATCCACGTGGCCAAGGGTGATCGCGTCACGCCGGGCGAGATCCTGATCGAGATCGAAGGCTGATCCAAGCCTTCGACAGCAAGCGGTTTACCTCATGGGGAGCGATATGCTCCCCTTTTTTTGTGCTGAATTTGTCGGTCTCTTTCACCAGCAGGCCCGTTCCCAGAGGGATAACGCATCCCCGTGGGAGTGGGTGTACCGCCGGCACTCTCAGCCTTTACGGCATGCTTCCAAGGTCTTCACTTGCCCCTCGGGCTGCTGGTTCTCTTCGCTCAACCAGCGCTCGAAGCCTGCCGCCACGCTTGGCCACTCATCATCGGTGATCGAGTACCAGGCCGTGTCCCGGTTGTGATCCTTGACCACCATGTGCTTGCGGAACACCCCTTCGAAGACAAAGCCGAAGCGCTCGGCGGCGCGTTTGGAGCGGGCATTGGCGTTGTTGCACTTCCACTCCAGGCGCCGGTTGCCCAAGGCAAAGCCGAGCTGGCTCAGCAAGTAGACGGCCTCGGTGCCGCGAGGGGTGCGCTGCATGGCGGCGCCGAAGGCGATGTGGCCGATCTCGAAGCGGCCCTGTTCGGGGACGATCGACATGTAGCTCAGGATGCCCTGGGCCTGGCCGGTGGCGCGGTCGATGACGCTGTAGAACAGCGGGTCACGACTGGCGGCGTTGCCTTCGAGCCAGCGGTCGAAGCTGGCGCGCTCATTGAAAGGCCCATAGGGCAGGTAGTCCCACAGCACTGGGTCCGAGCCAGGGCCCTGCAACACGTCCCAAAGGTCATTGCCGTGGCGGGCCGGGTCGAGTTTTTCCAGGCGGACGAAGCGTCCTTCGAGGGGCTCGGCGTTGGGCGTTGCCGCGGGCTTCCAGTTCAGTGCGTCTGTCATGGGCCTACAAGCCTTTGCGAAATTGAATGAAGCCCGGCCGCTCTGCGACTTGTTCGTACAGGCTGATGGCGGTGGCGTTGGTCTCGTGGGTGAGCCAGTGCACCTTGATGCAGCCGGCTGCCTTGGCGGTCGCGTAGACATGCTCGATCAGCTGGCGACCAATGCCCAGGCCGCGCTGGTCGGCGTTGACGTACAGGTCTTGCAGGTAGCACGAATTCTCGATGCTCCAGTTGGAGCGGTGATAGATCCAATTGACCATCCCCACGGCTTTGCCATCGACCCAGGCCAACGCCGAGTGGGTGGGCTCGTTCTCATCGAGCAAACGCTGCCAGGTGCTGGCGCTGACCTCATCGGCCAATTCGGTTTCGTAGAAGCGCAGATAGGCATGCCAGAGGGCGAGCCAGGCGGCATGGTCGTTGGCGCGCACTGGGCGCAGGGTAACGCTGGGCATGGTCTTTTCCTTCAGAGTGGGCGCATGTGCGCTGCGAGTTGGTTGTCCAGGTAATCGGAACTGCTGGCCAGACCGTCACGTACGCCGGCGATGTCTTGCGCCGAGCGGTTCTGGCTGAGCTTGCGCGCGCCTTGCAGACGGGCAATGGGCATGCGCAGGCCGACGATGGCGCGCAGCATGCCATCGATGTAATCGCTAGGTGCGTCGCTCACCTTCCAGGGTTTGGCGCGGTCTTGTTCGTGCCAATCGCTCAGGCGGCTGACGATCGCCAGCAGGCGAGGGGCGTCGTGAATTACCTGCACCGCGCCATAGGCGTGCACGGCCAGGTAATTCCAGGTGGGCACGACCCTGGGGTTTTCGGTCTTGCTCGGGTAGTAGCTCGGGCTGACATAGGCATCTGCGCCTGGGAAAACCAGCAACGCTTCGCCGCCTTGCTCCAAGTCCCGCCATTGAGGGTTGGCCCGGGCCAGGTGAGCATAGACAGTGCCGTACTCGCCTTGAGCTGTATCGAGCAGCACGGGTAGATGGGTCGCGAGCAAGCCGTTTTCGCCGTGGCTGACCAGAACGGCGAGGCGGGTGTCGCACATTTGCTGGTGCAGGCGCGCGAGGTCATGTTCTTGGTGGGGCTTGGCGTTATACATGCGAGATTCCTTGTCCAATGGCTTCATCCTAGGCAGGCTATTGGTACTCTGTAAGAGCCAATACAGCCTGTTTTCATAGGTCCAATGCCATGAACGAATGTCCTCTCGCGCTGCCCTTCGACCCCACGGGTATCGTGCTCGACCGCCGGCGCGGGCTCAGCCAGCAGCTGTACCAGGCATTGCGGGCGCGGGTGCTGGATGGACGCCTGGGCAGTGGCACGCGTTTGCCCGCCACCCGCGACCTGGCGGCCATGTTGTCGCTCTCGCGCAACAGCGTGGTGCGGGCCTACGACCAGCTGTATGCCGAGGGTTACATTGAAAGTCGGGTTGGCGATGGGACTTATGTGAGTCAGCTGCCCAAACTATCCACACAGCTATCCACAGGGTTATCCCAGGGGTTATCAACAGAGTTATCCACATTGTTGCCTTCTGATACTGAAGATTTATCCAGTTCAGGGCGCTCCAGCGAGCCTTTGCAGCGGCTTAAAAACAACCACCTTCCACCACCCAAGGCTGGTGCGCCGAGGGCTTTTCGCGTCGGTGTGCCGGCGTTCGATTTGTTTCCCTTCGAGGTCTGGGCCAGGCTGCAAGCGGGTTTCTGGCGAAATCCCGATCCTTCATCGCTCGGCTATGGCGATCCGGCGGGTGAACCGCAACTGCGCGAACTCGTCGCCGCCTACCTGCGACGCTCACGTGGGTTGTCGTGTGGCGCTGAACAAATTGTGATCACCAGCGGTGCCCAGCAGGCCATCAGCCTTTGTGCACAGTTGCTGTTGCAGCCGGGCGATGGAGTGGCTGTGGAAAACCCAGGGTATCGGGCGGCCGGCCACACTTTTGCGTTGGCGGGGGCGAAAGTCAGGGGTGTGCCAGTGGACGATGAAGGGCTGGATTGCGCGCAGCTGGCGCAACTTCCCGATTGCCGGATGGCCTATGTGACTCCGGCGCACCAGTACCCCACTGGCGTCACCATGAGCCTGGCCCGGCGCCTGTCATTGCTGGATTGGGCACAGCGTCAGGATGGCTGGATCATCGAGGACGACTACGACGGGGAGTATCGCTACAGCGGTGCGCCACTGGCGCCCTTGGCCTCCTTGGACCGGCAGGGACGGGTGCTGTACGTAGGCACGTTCGGCAAGATCGCCTTCCCGGCCCTGCGCCTGGGCTATCTGGTGCTGCCTCGACCGTTGGTGGAGGCATTCAGTCAGGGGCGGGCGTTGGCGGTGCGCCATTCGGAGGTCGGCACCCAGTGCGTAATGGCGCAATTCATGGCCCAGGGGCACTTTCAACGGCATATCCGGCGCATGCGCAAGGCAGCGCTGGCGCGGCGAAATGTCCTGAAAGCCGGGTGGCCGGAGGATGTGCCAGGGCTGGGCGCCATGCCGGAAGTGGCGGCTGGGCTGCATGTGAAAGTGGCTGTGGATAACCTTGCCCGTGAGCAAGAGTTGGTGGCCAGGGCAGAGGCGGTGGGGGTGGAGGTCAACCCGCTGAGCAGTTACTGGCTCGAAGACGGCAATGTCCCTGTGGATAAGCGCGCCGGATTGGTGCTGGGGTTCGCGGCGGTGCCTGAAGCGCAGATTGCGGATGCAGTGATGCGATTGCGCAGGGCGTGGCGACCTGTTCGCGGGTGAACCCGTTCTCACAGACACAGCGCTGTACTTACAGGCAGCGCTGTACCTGTGGGAGCGGGTTCAACCGCGAAGCATTCCAACTCAAGTCCCGGACTTGATGCGTGTCCAGGCCCGGGTGCGCGCCCGTTCGGCCTCGCGTGGCAGTGGCTTGAGGGTATACAGCTTGGCCATCGCTTCGGCGGTCGGGTACAGGTTGGGATTGTTGCGGATCGCCGGGCTGACTTTGTCGGTGGCGTCCTTGTTGGGGTTGGGGTAGCCAACGAAGTCACTGATCGGCGCGATCACTTCAGGGCGCAACAGGTAGTTGATGAACCTGTGTGCATCCTCAGGATTGGCGGCATTCTTGGGAATCGCCAGCATGTCGAACCAGATCGGTGCACCTTCCTTGGGCAGGCGCATGTCCACCACCACGCCATTCTTGGCGTCGCGCGCGCGGTTGGCGGCCTGGGAGAAGCTACCCGAATACCCCACCGCCACGCAGATATCGCCGTTGGCGATGTCAGCCATGTACTTCGAGGAATGGAAGTAGGTGATGTGCGGGCGGATCTTCAGCATCAGCTCTTCGGCTTTCTTGTAGTCGGCCGGCTTCTCGCTGTTCGGTGGCAGCCCCAGGTATTGCAGCGCCAAGGGCAGGATCTCCGACGGTGAATCGAGCAGGGCGACGCCGCACTGCTTGAGCTTGGCGATGTTCTCTTCCTTGAAGATCAGATCCCAGCTGTCCACGGGCGCCTTGTCGCCGAGCACCGTCTTGACCTTGTCCGGGTTGAAGCCGATCAGCACGGTGCCATACATGTACGGCACGGCGAACTTGTTGCCCGGATCGTTGGCCTCGATCAGCTTCATCAGCGCCGGATCCAGGTGCTGCCAGTTGGGGAGCTTGGATCGGTCCAGCGGCTGGAACACACCGGCTTCGATCTGCTTGGCGAGGAACACGTTGGACGGCACCACCACGTCGTAGCCGGAGTTGCCGGTGAGCAGCTTGGCTTCCAGGGCTTCGTTGGTGTCGAAGATGTCGTAGATCAGCTTGACGCCGCTGTCCTTCTGGAAGTCCGTCAAGGTCTGCGGCGTGATGTAGTCGAACCAGTTGTACACGCGCAGGGTGCGCTGTTCGGCCTGGGCCTGAAGGGCTCCGGTGAACAGGGTGGCAGCGATGAACGGGGCGAGCAGACGCTTGAGTCGGACCATTACCGGGCTCCTGGCTGGGCATGCTGGAAGCCTTCCAGCACGTTGACTGCGTTGATACCGATTTCTTCCACAGCGTAGCCACCTTCCATCACGAACAAGGTCGGCTTGCCGAGCTGGCCGATACGCTTGCCCATCTCCAGGTAGTCTGGGCTGTCCAGCTTGAACTGGGAGATCGGATCGTCCTTGAAGGTATCCACGCCCAGGGACACCACCACCACGTCCGGCGCGTAGGCGGCGATACGCTGGCAGGCGTCCTCCAGGGCAGCGCTCCAGGCGGCCCAGTCACTGCCGGCGGGCAGCGGGTAATTGATATTGCAGCCTTCGCCTGCACCTTCGCCGGTTTCGTCGGCATAGCCGAGGAAGAACGGAAACTCGTCCTGCGGGTCGCCGTGGATCGAGGCGAAGAACACATCGCCGCGCTGGTAGAAGATGTCCTGGGTGCCATTGCCGTGGTGATAGTCGACATCGAGGATGGCGACCTTGCGGTGGCCTTGGTCAAGGAAGGCCTGGGCTGCGATGGCGGCGTTGTTGAGGTAGCAGTAGCCCCCCATCACTTCGGCCGCGGCATGGTGCCCTGGTGGACGGCACAGGGCGAATGCCGAATGGGCGCCTTGCTGGATCGCGGCCTGGGCAGTGAGGGCAACCTGGGCTGCACTGTAGGCGGCTTGCCAGGTACCGGCGGTGATCGGCGCGCCGGCATCGAAGCTGTAGTAGCCAAGCTCACCATGCAGGCCAGTCGGTTTGACCTTACGCAGGGTGCGGGCTGGCCAGGTGAAGGGCAGCAGGTCTCCTTCCTGGCCCAGCTGTGACCAGCGCGCCCAGGCCCCTTCGAAGAAGTCCAGGTAGTCGGCGCCATGCACCCGCAGCAAGGGCGCGCGGCCGAAATCACGTGGCCCTTCGACCGGACCCAGGTTGCGCTTCTTGACTTGCTCCAGGACGTGGTCAGCGCGCGAAGGCATCTCGAAGCAGGGCATCAGCTTGCCGTCGATCAGCTCGCAGCGGCCGTGGTGCAGGCGGTGATCATCAGAATAGATCGTCAGCATTTTTATTCTCCGGGTTTACTGGCGTGGCCTCATTGTGTGAGTCGGCGAGTGGCGGGAGAACGTTGCAAACGGCCAAAAGGGGATCGATGTGGCCAAAGACAGTGTCCGGTGTGGGGGAATGTTCGCGGGTAAATCCGCTCCCGCAGGCCTCCCGCTGATTTTGAATTCAGCACAAATACCTTAGGAGCGGGTTTACCCGCGAAAAGCCCGGCACCGATCAGCCGCGAAAATGACTCGGTGCAACGCCGCTCCAGCGCTGGAAGGCATGGCGAAAGCTCGCGGTCTCGCTGAAGCCGAGCGTCTCGGCGATGCGGTAGATTGGCATCTGGTCCTCGGCCAGCAACTGCTTGGCCCGCTCGAAGCGCAGCTCGTCGAGCAATTGCTGATAGCTGCAGCCCAGGGCTTGCAGGTGTCGGCGCAAGGTGCGCGAGGAGCAGTTCATCTGGCGCGCCAGACCTTCGAGTCCGGGGGCGGCATCGAGTTGCTTGATCAGCAGCTGGCGGATGCGCCCCAGCCACGCCTGGCGCCCGGTGAACTCAAGGTTCAGCTGGCGGCAACGCTCGGCCATTGCCTTGTGGGTGATGGGGTCGGCCAGGGGCAGGGGCATGTCCAGCCAGCGGCGTTCGAAGGCAAAGGCATTGTCGTTGGCCTCGAAGCCCAGGGGGCACGGGAATGCATCGGCATAGAGCGCGTGGTAACCCGGCCGTGGATGCTCGAAGCGCGCCGCGAGCAGCGGCAGTGGGCGCCCCAGCAGGTCGTCACAGATGACTTTCAGCGACACCAGGCAGAATTCGGCATTGAAGGCCGCCAGGGCAGGGCTGTCTTGGTAATCGCTGGCGCTGAACCAGATCCGCTGGCCGTCGTCCTCCAGGCGCAAGTGAAAGGCTGTGCCCAGCAGTGCGGGATAGCGCAGCGCCAAGCGCAGGGCGTCACCCAAAGTGGCACTGGAGAGCAGGGCGTAACCGAGCATCCCGTAGCATGACACGTGCATGCGCCGCCCCAGCTCCAGGCCGATCTCCTCGCGCAGGGCTACGGCATTGGCGCATACCTGCAGTTCTTGCTGGGTGGTGATGCGGGCATCGGCATGGCCCAGATCCGCCGCGCCAATGCCGCTGCCGCAAAGCAGGCGCTCGGCATCGCAGCCTTCTTCCTGGAAGACCTTGAGAATCAGCGAAACTGCGTTGAGGGTGGTCAGGTGGCTGTGCAGCATGCTCGGTATCCCGTGGGGCTGGGAAGCATTATGGAGCAAGTTGTGTGCCGGACGGCCATGTGGCGCTGCTTTGCAGTCCACTACGGCCTTGGTGGCCGCGCGCATAAAAAAAGGGCCCGTAGCGTGCGCTCGGGCCCTTGAAAGGTTGAGAGGTGTCTAGTCCCTCGACCTGGTGAGACGTTTTACAGCGGTCTGGTTACGCCTTCAGCGGAACCAGACGTGGAGCGATCATGTTTTCCGGACGCAGGATGTCGTCGAGCATCGCGTCGTCCAGCAGCTTCTCTTCGCGCACCAGTTCCAGAACACCGCGGCCGGTTTCCAGGGCGACGCGGGCGATACGGGTGGCGTTTTCGTAGCCGATGTACGGGTTCAGGGCAGTGACCAGGCCGATCGAGTGCTCGACCAGTTCACGGCAGCGCTGTTCGTTGGCGGTGATGCCGACGATGCAGTGCTCGCGCAGCATGTCCATGGCGCGCTGGAGCAGGCGGATGGAGTCGAAGATCTTGTAGGCGATCAGCGGTTCCATGACGTTCAGCTGCAGCTGGCCACCTTCGGCGGCGACGGTCAGGGCCAGGTCGTTGCCCATGATGGCGAAGGCCACCTGGTTGACGGCTTCCGGAATAACCGGGTTGACCTTGCCTGGCATGATCGAGCTGCCTGGCTGGCGTGCCGGCAGGTTGATCTCGTTGATGCCGGTGCGCGGGCCGCTGGACAGCAGGCGCAGGTCGTTACAGATTTTCGACAGCTTGACCGCGGTGCGCTTGAGCATGCCGGAGAACAGCACGAAGGCGCCCATGTCGGAGGTGGCTTCGATCAGGTCGGCAGCCGGGACCAGCGGCTGGCCGCTGATGGTCGCCAGGCGCTGCACGGCCAGGGCCTGGTAGCCAGGGTCGGCGTTGATGCCGGTGCCGATGGCGGTACCGCCCAGGTTGATTTCGGTCAGCAGCTCCGGAGCCAGCGAGCGCAGGCGCTGCAGGTCTTCGGTCATGGTGGTGGCGAAGGCGCGGAATTCCTGGCCAAGGGTCATCGGCACGGCGTCCTGCAGCTGGGTACGGCCCATCTTCAGTACGTGGTCGAATTCCTTGCCTTTGGCCGCGAACGCCTGGATCAGGCTGTCGAGGCTGGCCAGCAGGGCGTCATGACCCAGCAGCAGACCCAGGCGGATCGCGGTCGGGTAGGCGTCGTTGGTCGACTGCGCCATGTTCACGTCGTTGTTCGGGTGCAGGTACTGGTACTCACCCTTCTGGTGGCCCATGACCTCCAGCGCGACGTTGGCGATGACTTCGTTGGCGTTCATGTTGGTGGAGGTACCTGCACCACCTTGGATCATGTCCACAACGAACTGGTCGTGGAACTCGCCGCGGATCAGACGGGCGCAGGCCTCGCTGATGGCAGCGTGCTTGGCATCGCTCAGGTGGCCCAGCTCACGGTTGGCGTCGGCAGCGGCCTGCTTGACCATGGCCAGGGCCACGACCAGCTTCGGGTAGTGCGACAGCGGAACACCGGAGAGGTGGAAGTTGTTGGCAGCGCGCAGAGTCTGGATGCCGTAGTAGGCATCGGCAGGGACTTCAAGGGTACCAAGCAGGTCTTTTTCGACGCGGAACGATGCAGCGGAGGACATGACGGATATCATCTCGATTTAAACCCGGCACCTGCCGGAATGCCGCCAATCCTAGGCCTGCCCGGATTTTGCGGCCAATGCTGTTGCACGCTAACCTATGCACAAACGGCATACCGATTCATGTGACGCCAATTGACAAACGAGCGTGTTCCATTTTGGTGCGCGCTGGGAGACCGCTTCATGAACCTCGAAAGCAAGTGGCTGGAAGACTTCAGCGCCCTGGCCGCCACCCGTAGTTTTTCCCAGGCGGCGGAGCGTCGTTTCGTCACCCAGCCGGCCTTCAGTCGGCGTATCCGCAGCCTGGAAGCGGCGCTGGGGCTGACCTTGGTGAATCGTTCCCGCACACCGATCGAGCTGACCGAGGCCGGGCAGTTGTTTCTCGTCACGGCGCGCACGGTTGTCGACCAATTGAGCGAAGTTCTGCGCCATTTGCATCATCTCGAAGGCGGCCAGGGTGAAGTGGTCCAAGTGGCTGCCGCACACTCGCTGGCATCGGGCTTCTTCCCACGCTGGGTGGCCCAGTTGCGCAACGACGGCCTGAACATCGCCACCCGTCTGGTGGCCACCAACGTGGGCGATGCCGTGCATGCGTTGCGTGAAGGTGGTTGCGACCTGATGCTGGCGTTCTATGACCCGGATGCGGCCTTGCAGATGGATGCCGAAATCTTCCCCTCGCTGCACATGGGCACTACCGAGATGCTGCCGGTATGCGCCGTGGGCGCCGACGGCAAGCCGTTGTTCGACCTTGAAGGCGAGAGCAGCGTGCCTCTGCTGGCTTACAGCGCTGGGGCTTTCCTCGGTCGATCGGTCAACTTGCTGCTGCGTCAGCGCAACCTGCGCTATACCACTGTCTATGAAACCGCCATGGCCGACAGTCTCAAGAGCATGGCCCTTGAGGGTATGGGTATCGCCTGGGTGCCGCGGCTGTCGATGCGCGGCGAGCTGGAGCGTGGCGAACTGGCGATCTGTGGAGGTAGCCAATGGCACGTGCCGTTGGAAATTCGCCTCTATCGCTGCGCCTTGGTTCGCAAGGCCAACGTGCGTCTGCTCTGGCGCAAGCTGGAGGGTGGCACGACGACCGCATCTGTTGACCCGAAAGTCAGCCAAAGCCCCGAAAAATAAGGCCGACAGTTGGTCGCCGGGGGTGCCTGGATGGCCTCGCGTTACGTTATACTTCGCGGCCCCCAGGCCGGAACGATCCGGCCATGATCAGCAAACAAGCCACGCCGGTCGTCCCGCGTGGCTTGTTGTTTTTTGACGCGCCCAAGGGCGCACAAGCGAAGAGGCTCGACGATGAGTGCACTGGTTGGCGTGATCATGGGCTCCAAGTCCGATTGGTCCACCCTTAGCCACACCGCCGATATGCTGGAAAAACTCGGCATTCCCTACGAGGTGAAGGTGGTTTCCGCCCACCGTACGCCGGATCTGCTGTTCCAGTATGCCGAAGAGGCCGAAGGCCGCGGCATCGAGGTGATCATCGCCGGTGCTGGCGGTGCTGCCCACCTGCCGGGCATGTGCGCCGCCAAGACCCACCTGCCGGTGCTGGGCGTGCCGGTGCAGTCCTCGATGCTCTCGGGTGTCGACTCGCTGCTGTCGATCGTGCAGATGCCCGCAGGCGTACCTGTCGCCACCCTGGCCATCGGCAAGGCCGGTGCCATCAACGCGGCGCTGCTCTCGGCGAGCATCCTGGGTGCCAAGTACCCGCAGTATCACGCGGCATTAAAGCAGTTCCGCACGGAGCAGACCGAAACTGTCCTGGACAATCCGGACCCGCGCCAGGCCTGAGGCTATCAACATGAAGATCGGTGTAATCGGTGGTGGCCAGCTCGGCCGCATGCTGGCCCTGGCGGGTACTCCGCTGGGCATGAACTTCGCTTTCCTCGACCCGGCCCCGGACGCCTGCGCGGCTGCCTTGGGTGAGCACCTGCGCGCCGACTACGGCGATCAGGATCACCTGCGTCAGCTGGCTGACGAAGTCGACCTGGTGACGTTCGAGTTCGAAAGCGTTCCGGCCGAAACCGTGGCCTTCCTCTCGCAGTTCGTTCCGGTCTATCCAAGTGCCGAAGCCCTGCGCATCGCCCGTGACCGTCTGTTCGAAAAGAGCATGTTCCGCGATCTGGGCATCCCGACGCCGGCGTTCGCCGACATCCTGTCCCAGGAAGACCTGGACGCGGCGGTGGCCAGCATCGGCCTGCCGGCAGTCCTCAAGACCCGGACCCTGGGCTATGACGGCAAGGGCCAGAAGGTCCTGCGCAGTGCCGAGGATGTGGTCGGCACCTTCGCCGAGCTGGGCAGCGTCCCATGCCTGCTCGAAGGCTTCGTGCCGTTCACCGGTGAAGTGTCGCTGGTGGCCGTGCGTGGCCGCGATGGCGAAACCCGCTTCTACCCGCTGGTGCATAACACCCATGAGAGCGGCATCCTGCGCCTGTCGGTCGCAAGCGATGCGCATCCGCTGCAGGCGCTGGCCGAAGACTACGTGGGTCGCGTGCTGCAGAAACTGGACTACGTGGGTGTGATGGCTTTCGAGTTCTTCGAGGTCGACGGTGGCCTGAAGGCCAACGAAATCGCCCCGCGGGTCCACAACTCCGGGCACTGGACCATCGAAGGGGCCGAGTGCAGCCAGTTCGAGAACCATCTGCGCGCCGTGGCCGGCCTGCCGCTGGGCTCGACCGCCAAGGTCGGCGAGAGCGCCATGCTCAACTTCATCGGTGAAGTGCCGGCTGTGGATAAGGTCGTGGCCATCGACGACTGCCACCTGCACCACTACGGCAAAGCCTTCAAGGCCGGCCGCAAGGTTGGTCACGCCACCCTGCGCTGCGCCGACATGGCCACTCTCAAGGCCAAGATCGCCGAAGTCGAAGCGTTGATTGCCGGCTGATTGAACCTCTGCCCTGCGCAGGCCCTCTGAAATGGCAACAAGCCAAAGTGCTGTCTAGGCTTTGGCTTGTTCCATCTTCAAAGCAGAGGGATTGCCATGGGTATCATTGGAACCATTTTCATCGGCCTGATCGTCGGCCTGCTGGCCCGTTTTCTGAAACCAGGGGACGACAGCATGGGCTGGATCATGACCATTCTTCTCGGTATCGCCGGGTCCCTTGCCGCGACTTATGGCGGGCAGGCGCTGGGTATCTACCAGGCGGGGCAGGCCGCAGGTTTCTTTGGCGCCCTGGTGGGTGCCATCATCCTTCTGGTGATCTACGGATTCATCAAGAAACGCGGGTGACTGGTTTAGAATGCTCGGCAATTGACTGAGTTGCCGAGCATTTTCATGCGTGCGTTTTTCCTTGTTCCCCTACTGCTGGCCAGTGCACTGGCCCATGCCGAGCTGCCCGAAACCGACTGGCTGGAGCTGATGCCAAAGTCGGACCAGAAGGCGCTCGAGCAGATGCCTGAAATCGACCACGACTCTCCTGAAGCCATAGGCACCTTCACCGAAAAGGGTGGGCTCAAGCAGGCCAAGGGTCTGCCGGCGGTGATGTACTCCACCAAGACGGTGGCCGCCATGAATGGCAAACAGATCCGCCTGGGCGGTTATCCGGTACCGCTGGAAAGCGACGCCAAGGGCAACAGCACCTTGTTCTTCCTCGTGCCGTATCCCGGCGCCTGTATCCACGTGCCGCCACCGCCACCCAACCAGCTGGTGCTGGTGCGTTATCCCAAAGGCATGAAAATCGACGACATCTACACGCCGCTGTGGGTCAGTGGCACCTTGAAGGTGGAGAAGGTCAGCAACGACCTGGCCGATGCGGCCTATGCGCTGGAGGCAGGGAAGGTGAGGGTGGTAGAGGACGCCGACCTCTGATTCGGTCTTTTCCGAGCCGCTCCCACAGGTTATGTGAGAACCCAGTGGGAGCGGGTCTGGTCAGAGTGCTTCGCTGGTGATCGTAACGCTCAGCGAATGACTCGCCCCTGGGGCCAGGTTTACCACATCGTCCCACACATTCGCTGTTTCGATGCACAGCATTCGCTGCCAGCCATCATCGGCCATGTCCGCCAGCTCCCGGGCGCGATCGGTCCATGGGTTCCAGATCACCGCCGAGCGTGAGCCCGTAGCGTGCAAAGTGATGCGGCGGTTCCATTGCGGGTCGACGATCTTCAGCAGATCAGGTGTCTGCAGGTAGATGCGGTCGGTCTCGCCGGCAAAGCCCAGGGCGCTGTGCTGCTGGCGCAGTTCCCAGTCGGCCAGGGTTTCGATGTAACCAAGGTTCTCCACGCCCTCGACCCGAGCCTGTCGTACATCGCTGACCGCAAAGTAGCTGTGCAGGGCCTGGCTGATGGTGACGTTGTCATTACCCTGGTTGAAGCTGCTCAAGGTCAGCTTCAATTGCGTGCCCATTTCGATCAGCAGCTTGAGCTCGACCTCATGAGACCAGCCTGGCAGGTCGCCCAGCGCTTCCGGTAGGCTGAACTCGATGCGAAGGCCTTCTGCGGCCTCCTCGATGCCCAGCAGCTGCCAGTCACGGGTGCGCGCCAACCCATGGGCTGGTGCCTGTTCGCCTTGGTACATGGCCTGCACGGCCTGGGGGTTGCGCTGCAGATTGCCGAACCAGGGCCAGCACACCGGCACTCCGGCGCGCACGGACTTGCCCTGGCGGAAGATGGCTTGGTCGCTCAACCACAGCAATGGGGGCTCACCCAGTCGTTGGTAGCTCAAGACCTGGGCGCCCTGTTGGGCGATCAGCAGTTCGGCATGATTGCTGGTGATGCGCCAGCAGTTGAGTTCGCCGTGTTGTTCCGTTTCGACCTGGAAAGTAGCCATGCGCTCGTCTCGTCGTGATGCATATCAGGCCTTGGACCTCATGCCTTGCAACGAGTTTACCGCGCCCCTGGCTCAGCGACGAGGGACTGAACGGGTACGGCCACTGCCGTCGATGGCGACGAAAACGAACACAGCTTCGGTGACCTTGCGCCATTCGCTGGAAAGCGGGTCGTCGCTCCACACTTCCACCATCATCTGGATGGAGCTACGGCCGATTTCCAGGGTCTGGGTGTAAAAGGAAAGCTGCGCGCCCACGGCCACCGGGACCAGGAAAGCCATGCGGTCGATCGCCACGGTGGCAACGCGGCCACCGGCGACGCGGCTGGCCATGGCGGTGCCGGCCAGGTCCATCTGGGCGACCAGCCAGCCGCCGAAGATATCGCCGAAACCGTTGGTTTCACGGGGTAGGGCAGTGATCTGAAGGGCAAGGTCGCCCTGTGGGATAGGATCTTCTTGTTCGAGCTCAATCATGCGGTGGGGCCTCGGACCCGTGACGCTTTCGTTGGTTGGCGCAAATGACGGTCGCCGGGAAAACGATTCAGCTTGAAACATACTACGCTGATTTCGCTTCGATGGGCGGCCAAAGGGAGACTCTGCGAAACCGCCTGCAACATTGACCGGCGTTTTCGCACAGCATCCCACGTGTTGCTCAACCTTTTCCTACGAGCGGTCAGTATATAGACCTGCACAGCCAGCGACGACCGCGCATTCGTGAATATCTGTATGGATTTTGTACCGCTATGAGGCGGGTGCGGCAATTTGTTATCTTCGCGGGTCACTGACCCAGAAGCCGCGTGACAAACGGCCTGCAGACCAATAAGAGAACAACCCATGACCTCCGTGCCGAGCAGTATCGAGCAGCCCTCGCGGCCGCTGACCCGCAGTGACTACAAGACCCTTTCACTGTCCGCCCTTGGTGGAGCACTGGAATTCTACGACTTCATCATCTTCGTGTTCTTTGCCACGGTAGTCGGCAAGTTGTTCTTCCCCGCCGACATGCCCGAGTGGCTGCGTCTGATGCAGACTTTCGGCATCTTCGCGGCCGGCTACCTGGCGCGGCCTTTGGGCGGCATCATCATGGCCCACTTCGGCGACCTGCTCGGTCGCAAGAAGATGTTCACGCTGAGCATCTTCATGATGGCCTTGCCGACCTTGGTCATGGGCCTGCTGCCAACCTACGCGCAGATCGGCCTGTGGGCCCCGGTCCTGCTGCTCTTGATGCGTGTCGTGCAAGGTGCGGCCATCGGTGGCGAGGTTCCGGGCGCCTGGGTGTTCGTCTCCGAGCATGTGCCGGCGCGCAATACCGGTTATGCCTGCGGCACGCTCACGGCGGGCCTGACGTCAGGCATCCTGCTCGGCTCGCTCGTGGCAACCTTGATCAATACGGTCTACAGCGCCGACGAAGTGGCGGACTACGCCTGGCGCATTCCGTTCCTGCTCGGGGGCGTGTTCGGCCTGTTCGCGGTGTACCTACGCCGCTGGCTGCACGAGACGCCGGTATTTGCCGAGATGCAGCAGCGAAAGGCCCTGGCCGAAGAGCTGCCGCTGCGTGCGGTGCTGCGTGATCATCGTGGTGCGATCATTTTGTCGATGCTGCTGACCTGGCTGTTGTCGGCGGGCATCGTGGTGGTGATCCTCATGACCCCGGCGCTGCTGCAAAGCCTCTATCACATCAGCCCCACCGACTCGCTGAAGGCCAACAGTCTGGCTATCGTCCTGCTCAGCATTGGCTGTGTGGGTGCCGGCAGCCTGGCCGATCGTTTCGGCGCCGGGCGTGTGTTCATCGTCGGCAGCCTGGCGCTGCTGGCATCGTCCTGGGCCTTCTACCACAGCCTGCCGACGCGACCGGACCTACTGTTCCCGCTGTACGCGTTGACCGGTCTGTTCGTCGGCATCGTCGGTGCGGTGCCTTATGTGATGGTCAAGGCCTTCCCGCCGGTGGTGCGTTTCAGTGGGCTCTCGTTCTCCTACAACCTGGCCTACGCCATCTTCGGCGGCCTGACGCCAATGGTGGTCACCGCGCTGCTCAAGTTCAGCCCCATGGCACCTGCCTATTACGTGGCTTGCCTGTGCGCCGTGGGTCTGCTGGTGGGTGTCTACCTGCTCGCGACCAAGCGCTGACCGAGGGCGGTCGTATCCGCAAAGACGGCATGGCGATGTTTATCCTGCAGTGCCGCAACATCCTGTAAAGGCCATCCCGGGCGACCGTGATGGCCTTTCATCCAATTGTCACATTCAAGTCATAGAGTGTTCATGCGGCCTGCAGATACTTGGGCCCGATCCATCTCACACCCCAAATATTCCTGCTAGGAGTTAGGCATGAAACTGAAGCGTTTGATGGCGGCCCTCACGTTCGCCGCCGCTGGCGTCGCTACCGCCAATGCGGTTGCCGCCGTCGATCCTGCAATCCCGACCTACACCAAGACCACTGGCGTATCGGGCAACCTCTCCAGCGTCGGTTCCGATACCCTGGCGAACCTCATGACTCTGTGGGCCGAGGCCTACAAGAAGGAATACCCGAACGTAAACATCCAAATCCAGGCTGCCGGCTCCTCCACTGCGCCACCCGCGCTGACTGAAGGCACCGCCAACCTCGGCCCGATGAGCCGCAAGATGAAGGACGTCGAGCTGCAGGCCTTCGAGCAGAAGTACGGCTACAAGCCGACCGCCATTCCGGTCGCCGTCGACGCCCTGGCAGTCTTCGTCCACAAGGACAACCCGATCAAGGGCCTGACCATGGCTCAGGTCGATGCCATCTTCTCCTCGACCCGTCTGTGTGGCGGCAAAGCCGACGTCAAGACGTGGGGTGATGTGGGCGTGACCGGCGATCTGGCCAACAAGCCGATCCAGCTGTTCGGCCGCAACTCGGTATCCGGCACCTACGGCTACTTCAAGGAAGAAGCGCTGTGCAAAGGCGACTTCAAGCCTAACGTCAACGAGCAGCCAGGCTCGGCTTCGGTCGTGCAGTCGATCAGCAGCTCGCTGAACGGCATCGGCTACTCGGGCATCGGCTACAAGACCGCCAGCGTCAAGACCGTGCCTCTGGCCAAGAAAGAAGGCGGCGCCTTCGTCGAGGACAACGAAGCCAACGCCCTGAACGGTACCTACCCGCTGTCGCGCTTCTTGTACGTCTACGTCAACAAGGCCCCGAACAAGCCTCTGGCCCCGTTGGAAGCTGAGTTCGTGAAACTGGTCCTGTCCCAGGCGGGCCAGCAGGTCGTGGTGAAAGACGGCTACATCCCGCTGCCGGCCAAAGTGGTCGACAAGACCCTGGCTGACCTGGGTTTGTCCCACGCCGGTAACGTTGCAAAGAAGTAAGTAACTGAGGAAGAGGCCGGCGCCGAACGCCGGCCTCCTCCACGAATTCCTCGTCCGAAGCCAGGATTCCTGAGCGGCGGGCTTTTTTGCGTCACTGCATTGTCATGTTTTTGTCATACGGGACCGCTAGGGTGTGCGCATGAATGATCTGGCCAACTCCACCATGACCCAAAATTCTCCCCCCGTGCGGATTGACTTCAATACGCCCGAGCTGCAACGCAAGCGCCGCCTGCGTGCGCTGAAGGATCGCCTGACCCGCTGGTATGTACTGGTTGGCGGGCTTGCCGTGCTGGCAGCCATCACCCTGATCTTCTTCTACCTGGCCTACGTGGTCCTGCCGCTGTTCCAGGGCGCCGAGCTGACCAGCAAGAAAGCGCTGGAGCCGACGTGGCTGCAACAGGATGCCGGCAAGCCGCTGATGATCGCCCTCGAGGAGCAGAACCTCGTGGGCATGCGCGTTTCCGATAAGGGCCAGGCGCTGTTCTTCGATACCAAGACCGGCAGTGAAGTCGAGCATGTCGACCTGCCGTTGCCGGCAGGCACTCAAGTGACGTCCATCAGCGCCGACCAGCCGGGCAGCCCGCTGGTGGTGCTTGGTCTGTCCAACGGCCAGGCGCTGGTGTTCCACCACACCTACAAGATCACCTATCCGGACAACAAGAAGACCATCGATGCGGGTATCGACTACCCCTATGGTCAGGCGCCGTTCGTGCTCGACCCACAGGGCCGCGCGCTGGAGCACGTGAGTGTCAACGTCAACGGCGATACCTTGCTGCTGGCTGGCTCCACTGGTTCGCAACTGCACGTGACCGAGCTGACCCGTCAGGAAAACATGATGACCGGCGAAGTCACCACCGAGCAGAACCGCATCGAGCTGCCGCAGATGACCGAGCCGGTGAAGGCCATCTTCGTCGATCCGCGTCAGCAGTGGTTGTACGTGGTCAACGGTCGTGCCATCGCCGACGTCTTCAGCCTGCGCGACAAGAGCCTCAATGGTCGTTACAAACTGTCTGAGGATGGCGACACCGAAATCACTGCCAGTGCTCAACTGGTCGGCGGCATCTCGCTGATCTTCGGTGATTCCAAGGGTGGCCTGAGCCAGTGGTTCATGGCTCGCGACCCGGATGGCGAGTCGCGCTTCAAGCTGATCCGTAGCTTCCAACTGGGCAAGGCGCCGGTCGTGCAGATCGATGCCGAAGAGCGTCGCAAGGGCTTCGTCGCCCTGGACAGCGAAGGCAAGCTGGGCGTGTTCCACAGTACCGCCCACCGCACCCTGCTGGTCGAGCCGGTCGCGGAAGGCGCCGGCGTGCTGGCCCTGTCGCCACGCGCCAACCGCATCATCATCGAGCAAGGCGGCAAGCTGTTGCCACTGAGCCTGAAGAACCCGCACCCGGAAGTGTCTTTCAGCGCGCTGTGGGGCAAGGTCTGGTACGAGAACTATGACGAGCCGAAGTACGTCTGGCAGTCCACGGCCTCCAACACCGATTTCGAGCCCAAGCTGAGCCTGTCGCCGCTGACCTTCGGCACCCTGAAGGCCGCCTTCTACGCGATGATCCTGGCCGCGCCTCTGGCCATCGCCGCCGCTATCTACACCGCCTACTTCATGGCTCCGGGCATGCGCCGCAAGGTCAAGCCGGTCATCGAGTTGATGGAAGCGATGCCGACGGTGATCCTCGGCTTCTTCGCCGGCCTGTTCCTGGCACCGTACCTGGAAGGTCACCTGCCAGGTGTGTTCAGCCTGCTGCTGATCCTGCCGATCGGCATTCTCGCCGCCGGCTTTGCCTGGAGCCGCCTGCCGGAGTCGATCCGCCTGCGTATCCCGGACGGTTGGGAAGCGGCGATCCTGATCCCGGTCATCCTGGTGATCGGTTGGTTCGCCCTGTTCATGAGCCCGTTCATGGAGAACTGGTTCTTCGGCGGCGACATGCGTCTGTGGATCACCAATGACCTGGGCATCACCTATGACCAGCGCAACGCCCTGGTAGTGGGTATCGCCATGGGCTTCGCCGTCATCCCGAACATCTACTCCATCGCCGAAGACGCTGTATTCAGTGTGCCACGCAGCCTGACCCTGGGCTCCCTGGCCCTGGGTGCGACACCCTGGCAGACCCTGACCCGCGTGGTCATCCTCACCGCAAGCCCGGGTATTTTCTCGGCGCTGATGATCGGCATGGGCCGTGCGGTGGGCGAGACCATGATCGTGCTCATGGCCACCGGCAACACCCCGGTCATGGAGCTGAACCTGTTCGAAGGCATGCGCACCCTCGCCGCCAACGTGGCGGTGGAAATGCCCGAATCCGAAGTCGGCGGCAGCCACTACCGTGTGCTGTTCCTCGCTGCCCTCGTGCTGCTGATGTTCACATTCATCATGAACACCTTGGCCGAGCTGATTCGCCAGCGTCTGCGCAAGAAATACTCGTCGCTTTGATAGAAAGGTAGAGATCCGTGAAAAAGGATTCCCTCAAAGGCTGGTTCAAGAGCGGCGCCCCTGGCGTCTGGATCAGCGGTGGCGCGGTCGCCATGGCGGTGATCATGACCGTCGGCCTGCTCGCCGTGATCGCCGTCCGCGGCCTGGGCCACTTCTGGCCAGCCGACCTGATCCAGGCCACCTACAAGGTGCCGGGCCAGGGCGATCATGTGATCATCGCAGAGGTGGTGCAGAAAGAAGAAGTGCCACGTGCCCGCCTCAAGGGCGCCGGCTTGCCGGTTCCGGACGAAGGCCCGGAGTTCATGACCCGCGAGCTGGTCAAGGTGGGTAACCGCGACCTCAACGGCAGCGACTTCACCTGGTTGGTAGGCGACTGGCTGGTCGACCAGCAGAAGCCGGCCGACTTGATTGCCCTGGAGCGCCGCGAGTGGGGCAATTTCTATGGCTACCTGGCGAGCGTCAAGGAAGAAGGCCGTGTGGTCGCCGAAGGCCCTGCCGCCTGGGCTGAGCTGCAGAGTCGCCTCAAGCGCGCCGACCAGCTGGCCCGAGAGCTGCAGACCCTTGAGAAGAAAGACATCGGTGCCATCAACCATGGTCTTGAGCGTCTGCGCCTGCAGGCTCGCAAGCTCGAGCTGGACGGCAAGCTGGACGCTGCCGCCCAGGCGGACATGGACGCTGAGCGTGCCGAGCTCAACGCTCGCTACAAGGCCATCGAAGAGCGCCTGACCGGCCTGCACCAGGCATTCGCCCGCGACAGCCTGGTGGCCCGCGACGGCAATGGCCGCGAAGTGGAGATCAACCTGAGCAAGGTGGTCCATGCCTACCAGCCCAACGGCATGTCTGTCATGACCAAGCTGGGCGTGTACTTCAGCAAGGTGTGGGAGTTCCTGAGCGACGACCCGCGTGAAGCCAATACCGAAGGCGGTATCTTCCCGGCCATCTTCGGCACCGTGATGATGACCCTGATCATGGCCGTGATCGTTACCCCGTTCGGTGTACTGGCGGCGGTCTACCTGCGTGAATATGCCAAGCAGGGCCCGGTGACTCGCCTGATCCGTATTGCAGTGAACAACCTGGCGGGTGTTCCGGCGATCGTCTATGGCGTGTTCGGCCTGGGCTTCTTCGTCTATGTGCTGGGTGGCTCGATCGACCGCCTGTTCTTCCCCGAAGCCCTGCCGGCGCCGACCCTCGGTACCCCGGGCCTGCTGTGGGCCTCGCTGACCCTGGCGCTGCTGGCAGTGCCGGTAGTGATCGTGGCCACCGAGGAAGGCCTGGCGCGCATCCCACGTACGGTGCGCGAAGGCTCCCTGGCGCTCGGCGCGACCAAGGCCGAGACCCTGTGGAAGATCGTTCTGCCAATGGCCAGTCCGGCCATGATGACCGGCATGATCCTCGCCGTGGCCCGTGCCGCGGGCGAAGTGGCGCCGCTGATGCTGGTGGGTGTGGTGAAACTGGCGCCATCGCTGCCGGTGGACGGTAACTACCCGTACCTGCACCTGGACCAGAAGATCATGCACCTGGGCTTCCACATCTACGACGTCGGCTTCCAGAGCCCCAACGTCGAGGCCGCGCGGCCGCTGGTGTACGCCACCGCGCTGCTGCTGGTGCTGGTGATCGCGACCCTCAACCTCTCGGCGGTGTGGATCCGTAACCACCTGCGCGAGAAGTACAAGGCCCTCGACAGCTGATTTCAGCTTTAAGCTTCAAGCGGCAAGCTCCAAGCAGATTGCCGCTTTGACCCAACTTGCAGCTTGCAGCTCGAAGCTTGCAGCTACGAACGGAGTGAGAACATGCAGCATGAATCCCACGCCCACGGCATCGACATGTCCGCCCTGGGCCGCGACAAGCAGAGCCTGCGCCTGGCCGAAGAAACCGTGGCCATCGAAGTCCCGGGTCTGTCCCTGTTTTACGGCGACAAGCAAGCGCTGTACGACGTGAAGATGAACATTCCCAAGCAGCGCGTGACCGCCTTCATCGGCCCGTCCGGCTGCGGCAAGTCGACCTTGCTGCGCACCTTCAACCGCATGAACGACCTGGTCGACGGTTGTCGCGTGGAAGGCGCGATCAACCTGTACGGCAACAACATCTACCGCAAGGGCGAGGATGTGGCCGAGCTGCGCCGCCGCGTCGGCATGGTGTTCCAGAAGCCCAACCCGTTCCCCAAGACCATCTATGAAAACGTGGTCTACGGCCTGCGCATCCAGGGCATCAACAAAAAGCGCGTGCTCGACGAAGCCGTCGAGTGGGCCCTCAAGGGCGCGGCCCTGTGGGATGAGGTCAAGGACCGCCTGCACGACTCGGCCCTAGGCCTGTCCGGTGGTCAACAGCAGCGTCTGGTCATTGCCCGTACCATTGCCGTTGAGCCGGAGGTGCTGCTGCTCGACGAACCTTGCTCGGCGCTGGACCCGATCTCGACGCTGAAGGTCGAAGAACTGATCTACGAACTGAAATCCAAATACACCATCGTCATCGTGACCCACAACATGCAGCAGGCGGCCCGCGTATCGGACTACACCGCCTTCATGTACATGGGCAAACTGGTCGAATTCGGGGATACCGACACGCTGTTCACCAATCCGGCGAAGAAGCAGACCGAAGACTACATCACCGGTCGTTACGGCTAAGGGCGCCTTTGGCGCAGCTGCAAGCATCAAGCTGCCAGCTGCCAGAAAAAGCGGTTAGCGCGGCGCCAGGGAACGACACGAACCACTTGAAGCTTGCAGCTTGGGGCTTGCAACTTCGCGGAGCGAAAGCATGATCAACAAAGAGAGCCTTACCCACCACATCTCCCAGCAGTTCAACGCCGAGCTCGAGGAGGTTCGCAGCCACCTCCTGGCGATGGGTGGCCTGGTCGAGAAGCAGGTCAACGACGCCGTCACCGCGTTGATCGAGGCCGACTCGGGCCTGGCCCAGCAGGTGCGTGAAGTCGACGAGCAGATCAACCAAATGGAGCGCAACATCGACGAGGAGTGCGTGCGCATCCTCGCCCGTCGTCAGCCGGCGGCTTCTGACCTGCGTCTGATCATCAGCATCTCCAAGTCGGTGATCGACCTGGAGCGCATCGGCGACGAATCGACCAAGATCGCCCGCCGCGCCATTCAGCTGTGCGAGGAAGGCGAGTCGCCACGCGGCTACGTCGAAGTGCGCCACATCGGTGACCAGGTCCGCAACATGGTGCGTGACGCGCTGGACGCCTTCGCCCGTTTCGATGCGGATCTCGCCCTCTCGGTGGCCCAGTACGACAAGACCATCGACCGCGAGTACAAGACCGCCCTGCGTGAACTGGTCACCTACATGATGGAAGATCCGCGCTCGATCTCCCGCGTGCTGAGCGTGATCTGGGCCCTGCGTTCGCTGGAGCGCATCGGCGACCATGCGCGCAATATCTCGGAACTGGTGATCTACCTGGTGCGCGGCACCGACGTGCGTCACATGGGCCTCAAACGCATGAAGGCCGAAGTGCTGGGCGAAGCGGCCGACGATGGCGAAATCGCTAATGTTCCGGCCGAATCGGACGATAAGTAGGATTGCTCCCGAGCATCGACGCCCGGCCTAGGCCGGGCGTTTTCGTTTGCGGTCGAGCAGCCAGCAGGCACCCGCGAATGACCAGAGGAGTCCCGGCGTGACCAGTGGTTTGGCAAATGGCCATCAGTCGGCGGTATGCTAGTCGGGGTTCAAGAGGAGTATCGATGAGTAAGGTCAATGTGCTGGTCGTGGATGATGCGCCATTCATCCGGGACCTGGTGAGGAAGTGTCTGCGCAATGCCTTCCCAGGCATCGTCATCGAAGATGCGGTCAACGGCCGCAAGGCCATGGCCATGCTGGGCAAGGAACGGTTCGACCTGGTCCTGTGCGATTGGGAAATGCCGGAGATGTCTGGCTTGGAACTGCTCACCTGGTGCCGGCAGCAGCCGGAGTACAAGGACTTGCAGTTCATCATGGTGACCAGCCGTGGCGACAAGGAAAACGTGATCCAGGCCATCCAGGCCGGTGTTTCCGACTTTGTGGGCAAGCCGTTCACCAACGAGCAACTGCTGACCAAGGTGAAGAAGTCGCTGACCAAGCTCGGCAAGCTCGACAGCCTGATGGCCAGCGCACCGGCGCGGGTCAACTCGGCATTTGCCAATGACTCGCTCAGTGCCCTGACCGGCGGTCGCCCCGAGACGGTCAAGGCTCCGGTGGCTGCTGCCGCTGCGCCGGCACCTGCGCCTGGCAAACCGCTGATCAACGCGCCGACCCCGAAGACGGCCGCCGCCGCCGCCCAGAGTGGACGTGGCCAGGGGCAGTTGCGCTTGTCCAGCGGTACCCAGCCCTGCGTGATCAAGGCATTGAGCCTCAAGGAAGCCTTGCTGGTGGTTCGTCGCAGCCCCACGCTGCCACAGGTGCTCGAAGGGGCGGTGTTGGACCTGGAGCAAGGCGAGAACGCCGAAGTCGCGCGGCTAAATGGCTACCTGCACGCCATCGCCGCCCTGGAGCCCAAGCCTGAAAGTGACTGGCTGCAACTGACGTTCAAGTTCGTCGACCAGGATGCGCAGAAGCTCGACTACCTGTCGCGCCTGATCGCCCGCGGAACCGCGCAGAAGCACTTCACCCCCGGCGCCTAGATCGCCAATCCGGAGCGCGGCTGCGCGCAGGTAAACCCGCCCACAGGTATCCGCGGAGCACGTGTGGGAGCGGGTTTACCTGTGAAGCAGCCACCGTCCATGGATACCACGGGCTTTGCCCCTTTTCGCGGGTGAAGCGGGGCGCCAGTGATGGCCAATTGCTCATTTCCCGACCAACTGCAATACCCCTTTGAAATCCGACTGCTAGGCTTCCAGACACAATAACTGTCAAAAAGCCACCGCCATGCCAACTCGTCTGCTGCTGTTCTGTGCCTTGCTCACGGTCTCGGCGTCGAGCGTGGGCATGACGCTGTACAAGACCACCGATGCTTACGGCGTGGTCTCCTACTCTGAACACCCAAGCCCTGGTGCCAAAGCGTTCGTGCTGCGCGAGCCGATGTTCGAGCGGCTGGAGCGCCAGGTGCGTTTGCGTACAGTCGATTTTGCGGGCGGTACGCGCTTTTTCGTGCGTAACGATCTGTTCGCGCCGGTGGAGGTCGAGCTGCGTTTGCAGCGCCTGGCCAATGTCCAGGGCGGCAGTGCGCCCCGGATCGTCCGGCGCGTGGTACCGCCGCGCTCGACGCAGGTGCTGACGGTACTGGCGGCGTTGCCCGGCGAGCGGGTGAAATACGATTCGAAACTGCGCTATGCCCTGGGTGACCCCGCGCGGCGCCCACAGGCGTTTCGCTATCCGTTCCCCTGGCAAGGAGGGCCGTTCCGGCTGAGCCAGGGCCCGAACGGGCGCTTCAGCCACTTTGGCCCCAAAGGGCGCTACGCCATGGACATCGCCATGCCCGAAGGCACGCCGATCGTCGCGGCGCGGGGCGGGGTGGTGGTGAAGATCGAGAACAACCAGACGGGCCGTGGCAACAACCCGGCGGGCAACTTCGTCAGGATCCTGCATCCGGATGGCACCATGGGTGTCTATCTGCATCTGATGCGCGGGTCGGTGGTGGTCAGCGAAGGGCAGCGGGTGTTGCAGGGGGCGCCATTGGCGAAGTCGGGCAATACCGGCAACAGCACCGGGCCCCACCTGCATTTCGTGGTGCAGCGCAACGTGGGGTTGGCGCTGGAGTCGATCCCCTACCAGTTCGACCGACCGATCGGAGGGATGCCAGACTTCACCGCTGGCAACCCTTGAGCTTGCAGGGGGCGCTGTGGATGCTGGCGCCAGCCAGCGATGGGGCGCAAAGCGCCCCCAGAGCAGTCAGATGAGCTTCAGTACCTTGGCCAGCACGATCTTCGGCCCTTTCATCTTCTTGATGATGATGCGCAGGCCTTCGACCTCCAGCACTTCCTCTTCCTCCGGTACGCGCTTGAGCGTTTCATAGACCAGACCTGCCAGGGTCTCGGCCTCGATGTGGTCCAGATCCACCCCCAGCAGCCGTTCGACCTTGAACAATGGCGTGTCGCCACGTACCAGCAGCTTGCCCGGCTGGTAGGCGAGGATGCCGCGTTCGGTCTTGCGGTGCTCGTCCTGGATGTCGCCGACCAGCACTTCCAGCACGTCCTCCATGGTGAGGTAGCCGATCACCTTGCCGTCGGCTTCCTCGACCAGCACGAAGTGCGCGCCGCCCTTGCGGAATTGCTCCAGCAGCTGGGACAGCGGCATGTGCCGCGAGACGCGCTCCAGCGGGCGAGCCAGGTCGTCCAGGTCCAAGGTTTCTGGGAAGTGGTCCATCTCGGCCAGTTCCAGCAGCAGGTCCTTGATGTGCAACAGCCCCACGAACTCTTCGCGCTCGGCGTCGTAGACCGGGTAGCGGCTGAACTTGTGGCGACGGAACATCGCCAGGATTTCCTTGAGCGGTGCCTTGGCATCGAGGCTGACCATGTCCTCGCGGGAGTTGGCCCAGTCGACCACTTCCAGTTCGCCCATCTCCACTGCCGAAGCCAGTACACGCATGCCTTGGTCGCTTGGGTCCTGGCCACGGCTCGAATGCAGGATCAGCTTGAGTTCTTCGCGGCTGTAATGATGCTCGTGGTGCGGTCCAGGCTCGCCCTGGCCGGCGATACGCAAAATGGTGTTGGCGCTGGCGTTGAGCAGGTAGATCGCCGGGTACATCAACCAGTAGAACAGGTACAGCGGCACCGCCGTCCACAGCGACAGCAGCTCGGGTTTGCGGATCGCCCAGGACTTGGGCGCCAGCTCGCCGACCACGATGTGCAGGTAGGAGATCACAAAGAAGGCGACGAAGAACGAGATCGCTTTGACCAGCTCCGGCGTATCGACGCCAACGGCGGCTAGCAGCGGCTCGAGCAGGTGCGCGAAGGCCGGCTCACCGACCCAGCCCAGGCCCAGGGAGGCCAGGGTGATGCCCAGCTGGCAGGCCGACAGGTAGGCGTCCAGCTGGTTGTGAACCTTGCGCAGGATGCTGCCGCGCCAGCCGTGCAGTTCGGCGATCGACTCGACGCGGGTCGCGCGCAACTTGACCATGGCGAACTCGGCGGCAACGAAGAAGCCGTTGAGCAGCACCAGAAGGAAGGCAAAGAGAATCATGCCGAAGTCGGCGAAGAGGGAGATGAAGCTGAAACCAGGGGAAGGGTCCATGATGGAGTTTTTACAGGGTCCGTCTTTGAATTAGGGAGAAAAAAAGTGCCAGCGTTGGCTGGCACAGGGGATCCAATGTAGCGGTTGAAGCTGCAAAAGCAAAGGGCGCGCTATCACCCCGTTGGTGGCAACGCCGCCTGCACGGCTGGCACGCACCTCGTGGGAGCGGGTTCAGCCGCTAACCAGGTCATGCACCGGCTGTGCCGGCGTCGGCGGGTAAAATCGCGCCTGCGGTGCCGTGGTTTCAGGCTTTGTTCGTCACCACCTGGGCAGGTGCGAAATGGCAGGTGAAGGTGCTGCCGTGGCCTGGCACGCTGCTGATCTCAAGGCGTGCACGATGGCGCAGCAGCACGTGCTTGACGATCGCCAGGCCAAGTCCTGTGCCGCCCGTATTGGAGGCGCGGCTGGAGTCGACCCGGTAGAAGCGCTCGGTCAGGCGGGGCAGGTGTTTGGCATCGATGCCGATGCCGGAGTCCTGCACGGAGAGGTGAGCACCTTGCTCGTCCGCCCACCAGCGAATGCGGATGTTGCCTTCGTCCTGGGTGTACTTCACGGCGTTGAACACCAGGTTGGAGAAGGCGCTGCGCAGTTCCGACTCGCTGCCCTTGAGGCGCACGCCAGGCGCTGCCTCCAGCGTGATGCGCTGGTTGCGTGGGCCGGACAGCGCTTGAGCGTCGCCCTTGATCGATTGCAGCAGGGCCTCGACGGCCACGGGCTGATTGTCCGAGGGATAGTCGGTGGCTTCGAGCTTGGCCAGCAGCAGCAGGTCGTTGAGCAGTGTCTGCATCCGTGCGCCTTGCTGGCTCATCTGCTGGAGCGCCCGGCCCCAGCGTGGGTTCACGTCGTCGACGTTGTCCAGCAGGGTTTCCAAGTACCCTGTGATGACCGTCAGGGGGGTGCGCAGCTCGTGGGAGACGTTGGCGACGAAATCCTTGCGCATCTGCTCGAGCTGATGGATGCGGGTGACGTCGCGTACCAGCATCAGGTGCTCGTTGTTGCCATAGCGGGTGATGTGAAGCTGGACCCGCATCCGGTCGTTGATCGGGGAGGGGATCTCCAGCGGCTCGACGTAGTTCTCCGATTCGAAGTACTCCTTGAAGCGCGGGTGGCGCACCAGGTTGGTCACCGGCTGGCCGCCATCCTGTGGAGTCTTGAAGCCCAGCAGGGTTTCAGCGGCGCGGTTCCACCATTCGAGGTTGCCTTCGCTGTCGAGCATGATCACCGCATCGCGCAGCGCCGCGGTGGATTCCTGCACCCGGTCGATCACCGCCTGCAGGCGGCCGCGCACCCGCTGATCGCGACGTTGCAGGTGGTAGATGCTGTCGAACACCTCGCCCCACAGGCCGTAGCCATCGGGCGGGGCTTCGTCGGGCTGATGATTGCGCAGCCAGTCGTGCAGGCGCAGCAGTTGCTTGAGGGTCCAACCTAGGTAGAGCGCAAGGCCGATGGCCAGGCTCCAGCCGTAGTAGCCGCTGACCAGCCCGCCGATCAGGCAGACGGTGATCAGCAGCAGCATGTGGCGAATCAAGGTCGCGTGCCAGTTCTGGTTCAATTGAGGGGATCCTTCGGATCCAGCTTCAAGCTGCAAGCTGTGTGCTTCAAGCTGCAAGAAGAAGCGGATCGGTGGTGCTGTTCAGTCCTTTATTCCAAGCCTGGCGGCAAGCTGTTCGGCGCTGCCGGCGCGTGCCGCCTGAAGCTTGGCGCTTGCAGCTAGCTCTTGGTCGAGAAGCGGTAGCCGGTGCCTCGGACGGTTTGTACCAGATTTTCGTAGGCTTCACCCAATGCCTTGCGCAGGCGACGAATATGCACGTCGACGGTGCGTTCCTCGACATAGACATTGCCGCCCCAGACTTGGTCGAGCAACTGGCCCCGGGTGTAGGCGCGCTCCTGGTGGGTCATGAAGAACTGCAGCAGGCGGTATTCGGTAGGGCCCATTTCGGCGGGCTTGCCGTCGATGGTCACGCGGTGGCTGATCGGATCGAGCAGCAGGCCGCCCACTTCGATCGGCGCCTCGCTGTCGCTGGGGCCGGTGCGGCGCAGTACGGCTTTGAGACGCGCGACCAACTCACGAGGCGAGAACGGCTTGGTGATGTAGTCGTCGGCGCCGACTTCCAGTCCCTGAATCTTGTTGTCCTCTTCACCCTTGGCGGTGAGCATGATGATCGGGATGTCGCCGGTCAGTTCATCGCGCTTCAGGCGCCGGGCCAACTCGATACCCGAGGTGCCGGGCAGCATCCAGTCGAGCAGGATCAGGTCCGGCTTGCGATCGACGATGATGGCATGGGCTTGCTGGGAGTTTTCCGCTTCCAGGCAGTCATAGCCGGCCATTTCCAATGCAACGGCGATCATCTCGCGAATGGGCGCTTCGTCGTCGACGATCAGAATGTTTCTGCCAACCATTGCGTAAAACCTCTCCCAGGAACTGTGTCTTGGCCCGCATTAGATAACGGAATTATTGCAGCTGTGTGACAGGACATTGGCGATTCTGGCGACATTCCATGACTGGACTAGGCTTGAAGGGGCCGCCACGGCGGTGGCGAAACCTCATTTACACCCCCCGAAACCATGGTGATTCCAATGACACGACATACGCTGAGCTGGATGGCCCTTTTCGCTGCGCTGGCGCTACCGGGGGTGGCATCGGCCCACCACGCGATGGAAAAGGATGGCATGTGGGTCGATCATGCTGGCATGACCCTCTACACCTTCGACAAGGATGCCGACGGCAAGTCCATGTGCAACGGCGAGTGCGCCAAGAACTGGCCACCGTTGATGGTCAAGGCCGAAGACGAGCCCGCCAAGGACAAGTGGACCCAGGTCACCCGCGATGACGGGACCAAGCAGTGGGCCTATGACGGCAAGCCGCTGTATACCTTCATCAAGGACAAGAAAGCCGGGGAAAAGACCGGTGACGGCGTGAAGGACGTCTGGCATATCGCCAAGCCTTGAACCTTACAGAGCGGGTTTACCCGCGAATGCGAAGGTGCAATCACCATCGATTCGCGGCTAAACCCGTCCCACAGCGATGGTGCAGGGCTCAGCGCAATGCGTAGTCCACCACCACACCGATGAAGATCAGCATCCCTGCCCAGTGATTGTGCAGGAAGGCCTTGAAGCACGATTCCCGGTCCAGCTTGCGCGTTGACCAGTATTCCCAGGCAAAGCACCCAGCTGCCGCAAGCAGGCCCAAGTGGAACCATCCCCCCATGTCGAAGCGATTGCCCGCCAGCAACAGGCAGCCCAGCGACAGCATTTGCAGGGTCAGGATGATGGTCCGGTCGGCTTCGCCGAAGAGGATTGCCGTGGATTTCACGCCGATTTTCAGGTCGTCGTCGCGGTCCACCATCGCGTAATAGGTGTCATAGCCCACGGTCCACAGCAAATTGGCGATGTACAACAGCCAGGCGCTGGCCGGCAGCTCGCCCCCTGCGGCGGTGAACGCCATGGGGATACCCCACGAGTAAGCCGCACCCAGCACCACCTGGGGGTAGTAGGTGTAGCGCTTCATGAATGGGTAGCAGAACGCCAATGCCACCGCGCCGAACGACAGCCATACCGTGCGGGCATTGGTGCACAGCACGAGCAGGAAACTCACTCCCACCAGGATCGCGAACAGCATCAGCGCTTCGCGAGGCCTTACCCGGCCGCTGGCCAGCGGCCTGTCGGCGGTGCGTTTGACATGGCCATCGACCTTGCGGTCGGCGAAGTCGTTGATGCAGCAGCCGGCGGCACGCATCAGTACCACGCCCAGGCCGAAGATCAGCACATTGGCCAGCGTCGGCGAGCCGTTGCCGGCGATCCACACTGCAGAAAGGGTGGGCCACAGCAGCAGGTAGATGCCGATCGGGCGGTCCATGCGGCTGAGCTGGATGAAGTCCCAGGCCCGGGGATGCAGGCGGTTGAACGACTTGAGCAGTTGCAGGTACATCAGCGGATTTCCTCCTTGGCCGCTTGCCATAGGGCCGGCAGGAACACCTCGGCCACCAGCAGGTCAAGGCCATCGCGGGCAAACCGCGAACGCCGCCCCCACAGGTTGGCATGGCGCGCTTCGGGCGGCAGCCAAGCCTGTGGATAACTGCACACTTCGATGGGGTGACGGGTGAAGGCCTGGTCGCAGAACAATAGCTCGCCCAGCGAGCGGCTGCCCAACGTCTCGAGGTTCAGGCCACCGCGCTCCAGGGCGCTGCGCCCGGCCACGCTGCGGGCGAACACCCAGGGTTGGTCATGGCCGCGCAAGTAGACTTCGCGCACCCAGCCTTCTTCGCCAGGAGCCAGGCCCAAGGCTTGGCATTCGTCATCGCGCAGGGGCTGCCAGCCCTCGAACAGGGGGGTGACGGCGAAATGGTCACGGGAGAGGTGGGTCAGGCGGCGGGTCAGAGAGCCTTGATCGAAGAGCCAGTCGAGAATCGACGGTTCGATGCCGGCAGCCAGCTGTGAATACGGCAGCCACGCGACAGCGGCTGCTTGCGGGGTTTCGTACGGCACGTCGGTATGCTTGTTACAGCCAGAGAGGCGGCGAGCTTAGCATGTTTGCCGCTGTTGCTTGCATACTGCTGGAAGGGCCAGTACAAAGCCCCTGCGGTACCGCCGCGCCTGATCCAGATGAGGAAGAACGAGATGAAGAAGTGGCAATGCATTGTCTGTGGCCTGATCTACGACGAGGCCGAAGGCTGGCCGGATGACGGCATCGCCCCGGGCACCCGCTGGGAAGACGTGCCGGAAGACTGGCTGTGCCCCGACTGTGGTGTCGGCAAGAGTGATTTCGAAATGATCGCCATCGGCTGATCACACCTGTTCAACGAGAGGAGCATGACATGACGTCCCCCGTGGTGATCATCGGTACCGGCCTTGCGGGCTACAATCTGGCCCGGGAGTTTCGCAAGCTCGACAGCGATACGCCGCTGTTGCTGATCACTGCCGACGATGGCCGTTCCTACTCCAAGCCCATGCTTTCCACCGGCTTTGCCAAGCAGAAGGATGCCGACGGCCTGTGCATGGCCGAGCCGGGCGCCATGGCCGAACAGCTCAAGGCCGAAATCCGCACCCATACTCCCATCAGTGGCATCGATCCTGGCCACAAGCGTCTGTGGATCGGTGAAGAGGCGGTCGAGTACCGCGATCTCATCCTGGCGTGGGGGGCACAGACGGTCCAAGTGCCGATCGAGGGCGATGCGGCTGACCTGGTCTTCCCCATCAATGATCTTGAAGACTATGGGCGCTTTCGGGCCGCGGCGGCAGGCAAACACCGGGTGCTGATCCTCGGCGCTGGCCTGATCGGGTGCGAGTTCGCCAACGACATGAGCCTTGGCGGCTTCGAAGTCGATGTGGTCGCCCCTTGTGAGCAAGTGATGCCAACCCTACTGCACCCTGCTGCGGCCAGTGCGGTACAGGCGGGCCTGGAGGGGCTTGGGGTCCGCTTTCATCTGGGGCCGGTGCTGACCCGCCTGCAGCGCGATGAACAAGGCCTGGAGGCACACCTGTCCGATGGCCGCGTGATCGCCTGTGACCTGGTGGTCTCGGCCATCGGCCTGCGCCCGCGCACGGACCTTGCCGCTGCCGCGGGCTTGCAGACAAACCGGGGTGTGGTGGTGGACCGGCAGTTGCGCACCTCCCACGCCAATATCTTCGCCCTGGGCGATTGCGCCGAGGTCGATGGAATCAACCTGCTCTATGTCATGCCGCTGATGACCTGCGCCCGTGCTTTGGCCCAGACGCTCGCTGGCAACCCTACCGCTGTCGCCTATGGGCCGATGCCAGTGACCGTTAAAACCCCAGCGTGCCCGCTGGTGGTTTCCCCGCCCCCTCCTGGGCGCGAAGGTGTCTGGCAGGTCGAGGGGCAGGGCGCCGACCTCAAGGTGCTCTGCCGCGATGCCTCTGGCCAGCTGCTGGGCTATGCGTTGACCGGCACGGCGGTGATGGAAAAGCTGGCGCTCAATCGGCAGTTGCCACCCCTGATGGCGTAAATAGCGGGCGCTCTGTCGGGTATGTCCTGTTCTTGAAGCGACAATGGCCACCCAAGTACTGGCGCGGCTTCGGTGAGCGTGCCATTCTCACTCCCGTCTGCCGCAGATTAGAGCCTGCGGTGCCTTGAACGCTGCTTCGCGAAGCAGCACGGCAATAACAACAAGAAATCCCGTATAAGAGGCTTCACTATGCGTAAACCAGAACTCGCCGCTGTTATCGCCGAAAAGGCCGACTTGACCAAGGAAAAGGCCAACCAGGTCTTGAATGCGATCCTCGACAGCATCACCGGTGCGCTGGACAAGGACACGGTCACCCTGGTCGGTTTCGGTACTTTTGAAAAACGTCATCGTGGCGCCCGCACCGGCAAGAACCCGCAGACCGGCCAGCCCGTCAAGATCAAAGCCAGCAACACTGTTGCCTTCAAGCCCGGCAAGAACTTGCGCGACAGCGTCAACCAACCCGCCAAGCCTGCGAAAAAAGGCAAATGACCCTTCATCGATAACAGTGGTTATCCAAACGGGCGCCCTGGGCGCCCGTTGTGCATTCAGGTACCTGGAAAATCATCGAAACAGCAGATTTGCATTGAGCGACCAATAAAAGGATAAACTGCGCCGCTCAGTCACTTTTTAGTCGAGGCGTGTTGATGAAGTTTCGCTTCCTGCTCTGGGCCATGGGCCTGTTGATGGCCAGGGCCAGCCGCAACAATCCGGCGTTCCAGCAACAATTGCGTGACAAGGATCTGGTGTTCCAGATGCAGACCCTCGATGGCCGGATTGGCCGGCATTTCATCGTCAGCGGCGAGCGCATCAGCAGTAAAGGGGGCCTGCACCCGCAGCCGGCCTTCGCCATTGCCTTCAAGGACGCAGCCTTTGGCTTCGCCACGCTCCAGGCCAGCAACAAGCAGCTGGCCTTCATGCAAGGCATTCAGGACAAGAGTATCCAGATCAAGGGCAATCCGGCGCTGGTCATCTGGTTCCAGGGCCTGATGAAATACCTCAAGCCCAAGAAGAAGGGTTGATACGGGGAGCGGCTTTTCCTGTTGTCTTCTCGGCGGGTAAGCCGCGACCCTCTAGGGGTCACGGGTTTACCTGAGCAGGCCGGTGCACAAGACGGTTGCTCCCACAGCTGCTCACCGCTTAATGCGGGGCATGGAACTGCGAGGCCAGTTCGCGCAGCAACGCCTCGGCCTCCAGCACCTTGTTCACGACATCGTCGGCCTTTTCCCGGGTCAGGCTCAGCCGTTCCAGCAAGGCCTCGGGAATCTCCTCCTGAGGCCCTGAGCCGATACCGCGGGCCCGCAACAGGCGAATCGCCAGGCACACCAGGTTGGGGAACGCCGAATTCTCCCCCTCATAGCTCGGGTCGTGCTGGAAGCGCAGCGCGGTGCACAGCTCTTCAGGCATGTCCCACAGCTTCATCAGCCAGGCGCCGATCTGTTCGCGGCTGATGCCCAGCAGGTGTTGCTCCACGTAGGTGTGACACAGGTGCGGATTGACCTCCAGATGGCGGCAGATCAGCGAGAAGTGCGGCGGAAACACGTGCGCCAGCAGCAAATACCCGAAATTGTGCAGAAGGCCCGCCAGGTAGGTCAGGCCGGCCTCAGGTCGCTCGGCTCGGGGCATGGCACGGGTCAGGCCTTCGATAACCGCAGCGGTGTAGATCGACTGCTGCCAGTAAGGCGTGGTTTGCTGAGGGTGATCCTTGGGCAGGCTCAAAGTCTTGCCTAGCGCCAGGCCCAAGGCCAGGTTGATCACTAGGTCGAAGCCCAGTACGCGCACGATGGCATCCTCCACCGAACGGATCTTGCCGGGCGAGGCGTAGTAAGGCGAGGCTGCCCAACTGACCACCTGAGCGGCCAGGGCCGGGTCGGTTTCCACGACACCGGTGATGTCATCGATGCTGGCATTGGGGTCGACGCGCAGTTTAATGATTTTCTGTGCGGTGTCCGCCAGCGGAGGAATCTCGATGGTCTGCTCGAGGCGTTGCTGGATGCGTCGTGCGGTGAAGGCCTGGACGGCGCGGGTGATTTCCTGGGGGTCATCGTGCGGGCGGTCGAGGTTGGGCCGGATGTCGTGGGTCTGTTCGCCGAAGTTACCCGCGCTGGCTTTGCTCAACATGCCTTTGAACGCTTCGCGTGGGATCTCAAGCAGCAAGCCGGGCTCACCGGACTGGATCAGCAGATTGTCGACTTTCAGCAGGCTGGCTTCGTAGAGGCAGGGGTAGCTGGTCAGTGCCGGGATCCCCGGCAGGGTCTTGAGAGCATGCTTGTCGAGCATGTGCGCAAGGCGTGCGACCGGCACGGCCACCAGCTTGCGACCGGTAAGCTCGGTCAGGCGGTTCAAGTCCAGCAATTGGCTCTGCGGGAACAGCACCATCAAAGCGCCGACTTCGTCGTCGAGAAGGATCGCCTGGACTCGAGCGTTGACCGGTAGCTGCGCATGCTCGGGCACTTCGCGGTAGGGCACGCCGAGCTTGTCGAGCAACAGCCGAATGACAGAGGGTGCGTGTGGGGTCGAAGTATCCAGGGCAACTTCAGTCATGGTCTGAGTCCAAGGTTTTCTTTTAAACGCGAAGTATAACCACCCGGCGCGATAACTGGATCCATTATGCTTCGATGGTGGCCCAGGCAGCGTGAGGCTGCAAAACAGGCCTCTAGGTTTGGGTGCATTTCGTGATCGGCATCACACCTGTCCGTACTGTTGGCCATGGCGCAGCCAGCGGTCCAACAGTGGGCTGACATGGTCGGGCCAACGGGCCAGCAGCGCCTGGGCTGCATCACGCACGGCAGGGAGCAGATCTGCGTCACGCATCAGATCCGCTACCTTGAACTGCAGCAGACCGGTCTGGCGGGTGCCGAGCATTTCGCCGGGGCCGCGCAGCTCCAGGTCTTTCTCGGCGATGACGAAGCCGTCATTGGTTTCGCGCATGATACCCAGGCGTTCACGGCCGATCTGCGACAGGGGCGGATGATAGAGCAGCACGCAATGGCTGACCGCGCTGCCCCGGCCCACCCGACCGCGCAGCTGGTGCAACTGGGCAAGGCCCAGGCGCTCGGGGTTCTCGATGATCATCAGGCTGGCATTGGGCACATCCACGCCCACCTCGATCACGGTGGTCGCCACCAGCAACTGGAGATTGCCGGCCTTGAACTCGGCCATCACCGCGGCTTTTTCCGCCGGTTTCATGCGTCCGTGGATCAGGCCCACACGCAGTTCGCCCAGGGCGCTGCCCAGCTCTTCGAAGGTGCTTTCTGCCGCCTGGCAGGTCAGTTCTTCCGACTCTTCGATCAGGGTACAGACCCAATACGCCTGGCGCCCTTCGGCGCAGGCCGCGCGTACCCGCTCGACCACTTCGAAGCGCCGGCTGTCGGCCACCAGCACGGTGTTCACCGGGGTACGGCCAGGGGGCAACTCGTCGAGGATGGAGGTGTCCAGGTCGGCGTAGGCGCTCATCGCCAGCGTCCGCGGAATCGGGGTGGCGGTCATGATCAACTGGTGCGGGCACAGCGCGCCGTCCACGCCTTTCTGGCGTAAGGCCAAACGCTGCTGTACGCCAAACCGGTGCTGCTCGTCGATGATCGCCAGGGCCAGGCGGCGAAACTTCACTTCTTCCTGGAACAGCGCATGGGTGCCGACCACCATCGGCACACCGCTGGCGATCTGCTCCAAGGCGCTGGCGCGCGCCTTGCCTTTGAGCTTGCCCGCCAGCCAGGCCACCTCGATGCCTAAGGGCTCGAGCCAGCGTTTGAAGGTCAGGTAATGCTGTTCGGCGAGGATCTCGGTAGGCGCCATGAGGGCCACCTGGTAGCCGGCTTCCAAGGCCTGCAAGGCGGCAAGGGCCGCGACTACCGTCTTGCCTGCGCCGACATCGCCCTGCACCAGGCGCATCATCGGCTCGGGCTGGCTGAGGTCGTAGGCGATTTCGTTGCCGACTCGCTGCTGGGCGCCGGTGGGGCTGAAGCCCAGGTTGGCCAGGTATTGCGCTGGCAGGCGGCTGGCCTTGGGCAATACCGGGGCTCGCAGGGCGCGCAGGCTTTCGCGCAGGCGCTGTTGGGAGAGCTGATGGGTCAGCAGCTCTTCGAAGGCCAGGCGATGCTGGGCCCAGTGCTGGCCTTCGGCGAGTTCGTCGAGGTCGGCGTCGGCCGGTGGGTTGTGCAGGTAGCGGATCGCATCGTCCAGCGGCGCCAGGTGGTAATCCCGGGCCAGTTCTTCGGGCAGCCAGTCCGGCAGGCTGCGCGGGCCGAGCATGGCCAGGCTCTGCTGGCACAACAGGCGCAGGCGTTGCTGTGTCAGGCCTTCGGTACTCGGATAGATGGGCGTCAGGGTCTGTTCGACTGGTGGCGCCGGTTCGTTGCCATTGAGCGCCCGGTACTCCGGGTGATAGATCTCAAGCCCCGACGCACCGGGGCGGGCCTCGCCGTAGCAGCGCAAATGGGTGCCACGCTTGAGGCCTTCTTTCTGGGCATTGCTGAAATGATAGAAACGCAGGCTCAGCACGCCGGTTCCATCTCCCAGGCGCACCACCAGGCTGCGGCGCTTGCCCATGGTCACGTCGGCGCCGCTGACCACACCTTCGATCACCGCGTCCTGACCGGGACGCAAAGCCCCGATGGGCACCACGCGGGTGCGATCCTGATAGCGCAGCGGCAGGTGGAACAGCAGATCTTGCAGGTTCTCCAAGCCGACCTTGGCCAGTTTCTCGGCCATGGCTTCGCCAACACCCTTGAGGGCGGTCACCGGGACAGTCGACAGCTCGGTCATGGGTCAGGCCGATTTTTCCGCAGGCGGCTTGGCGACCGAGCAGAGGCGGATCGAGTCGGCGAGGATCTCGATGGCCTTGGGCCGCGGGAAGCTGGCGCGCCAGGCGATGGCGACGGTACGGAAAGGCGAAGGCGCCGTGAGTGGGCGCACCTCGATCACGCCTGGGGCGTAATGGTGGCTGTGTACGGCCGACAGCGGCAGGATCGACACGCCAAGGCCGGAGGCGACCATGTGGCGGATGGTTTCCAGCGAGCTGGATTCGACCGTGGTGTGCTTGGAGCCTTCGCCGCCCTTGTTGATGGTCGGGCAGGCCTCCAGCACTTGATCACGGAAGCAGTGGCCCTCGCCGAGCAGCAACAGGCTCTTGTCATTGAGCATGGCGGTGTCGATGGTCTTCTTGGCGGTCCAAGGGTGATCGGCGGGCATCAGCGCGTAGAAGGGCTCGTCGTACAGCGGCAACGTCAGCACGTCCGCCTCGTTGAACGGCAGGGCGATGATCACCGCGTCCAGCTCGCCGTTGCGCAGTTTTTCGCGCAGTACGTGGGTGAAGTTCTCTTCGATGTACAGCGGCATCTGCGGGGCGACCCGGTGCAGCTGAGGAATGAGGTGCGGGAAGAGATAGGGGCCGACGGTATAGATGGCACCGACCTTGAGCGGCGCGGTGAGTTGGTTCTTGCCGGCCTGGGCCAGTTCGCGAATACCTTGGGCCTGCTCCAGAACCTTCTGCGCCTGGGCGACGATGCTTTCGCCGACCGGGGTCAGGCGCACCGCGCTCTTGCTGCGCTCGAAGATCAGCACGCCAAGCTCGTCCTCGAGTTTCTTCACACCGACCGACAGGGTCGGCTGGCTGACATGGCAACGCTCGGCGGCGTGGCCGAAATGCTGCTCCTGGGCGAGTGTGACGATGTAGCGTAATTCTGTGAGGGTCATAACGTGCGTCCATGAAGTTGCGGCCCCAGCATAGCGGCTGCAATCGATAGACGCACGTTATCAGACTTGCTGTTTTGTGACAGAAACAAAAGTATCAGCGACGGTCCAGCGAGTAGACGAACGGCGCCACGACTTCGATCTGGCCATTGTTCAGCAATTCCTTCGGCGGCTTGGGTACTGGCTGCGCCCGGCGGATCATTTCCAGGGTCGCTCGGTCTAGCGCCGCACTGCCCGAACCACCGGCCAGCGAGAACGACAACACCTTGCCTTCGGCGTCTACCACGAAGCGCAGCCTGTTGATGCCTTGCAGACCACGGCGGCGAGCGTCTTCCGGATACCGCTTGTACTTGGCCAGGTGGCGCAGCAAGTCGCTCTGCCACGTCGGCAGCGCATTGCTATTGGACGCGATGCTCGGCGCTGGTGCCGCCGATTTCTGCGGTGGCGTGTTGCTGGGCGGCGTGTCCGCGACCTGTTCCTTGGCCGGTGGCAAATCCTTCGGCGGCTCAGGTTTTTTCTCAGGCTTGGGCGGTTGAGGCTTGGCCTTGGGCTTGGGTGGTTTGGCGATGGCGATCTTCGGCTTGGGCGCCTCTACCAGCTTGGGTAGCGGAGGCTCTTCGACCGGTGCCGGAGGCTGCGGTGCGGCCTTGGGCGGTGGTGGCGGTGCCGGTGCCGGTGCGGGCAGCGGCGCCAGCTCGACCATCATGGCTGCCGGTGGTAGCTCGACGGCCTGGGGCACGGACCAGTTCAGGGTCAGTAGCACCGCCAGCACATGCACGCCCAGCACGATCGCCAGGCTGACGCCGTAGCGCGCCAGGTTGGACCGTGTCGTTGTCATTGCTTGGCTGCCGTTTCGAGACCGACCAGGCCGACCTTGAGGTAGCCGGCGGCGCGCATGGTGTTCATCACTTCCATCAGGTCGCCGTAATCAACCCCTTTGTCGGCCTGGAAGAAGATCGTGGTTTCCTTGTCACCCTTGGTCTTGGCATCGAGCATTGCGCCAAGCTGGTCGCGCTGGGCCACCTCGTCATCGCCGACATAGAGTTTCTTGTCGGTCTTGACGCTGACGAACACCGGCTTCTCGGGCCTCGGCGCCGGCTTGGCGGTCGAGGCTGGTAGGTCGACCTTGATGTCGACGGTAGCCAGCGGTGCGGCGACCATGAAGATGATCAGCAGCACCAGCATGACGTCGATGAAAGGCGTGACGTTGATTTCGTGGTTTTCGGCGAGGTCGTCGCCACCTTCGTTCAGATGCAGGCCCATGGCTTACCCCACTTTCACCATGTGCGGGGCAACGCGCTCGCCACCCTGGTGGTCCAGGTCGCGGCTCACCAGCAGCAGTACCTGGGCCGAGGCGTCGGAGACCTGGGCCTTGTAGCCGGCAATCGAGCGGGCGAAGACGTTATAGATGACCACGGCCGGAATGGCCGCGACCAGGCCCAGGGCGGTGGCCAGCAGGGCTTCGGCGATGCCGGGGGCGACTACGGCCAGGTTGGTGGTCTGGGTCTTGGCGATGCCGATGAAGCTGTTCATGATGCCCCAGACGGTACCGAACAGACCGACGAAAGGCGCAGTGGAACCGATGGTGGCAAGCATGCCGGTGCCGCTGCTCATGCTGCGGCCGCTGGCGGCGACCAGGCGCTCCAAGCGGAAGCTGACGCGCTCTTTGATGCTTTCCTTCTCACGGGCATTGACCGAGAGGCGCATTTCGTCCAGCGCATCATGGACCAAGGTGTGGGCCAGGGTGCCTGCCTTGTTGGCGGCGTCGCTCGCTTCCTTGAGGCTGGCTGCTTTCTTCAGCAAGGCGATTTCGCCACGCAGTCGGCGCTTGGCACCCATCAGCTCGAAGCCCTTGGCGATCCAGATGGTCCAGGTGATCAGCGAGGCGATGGCCAGGCCGATCATCACGGCTTTGACGACGACGTCGGCGTTCTTATACATGCCCCAGGGAGAAAGATCGTGTGCCATGCCCAGAGAGGTGTCTTCGACCAGGGCCTGGACGTTCTCGTCCGCAGGTGCCTGGGCATTGGGGGTAGCAGCGGGGGCCTGGGTTTCACCGGTTGGAGCCGGGGCGGCAGGTGCTGCAGCGGCAGCGGGGGCGCTGGTGGCTGCGGTGGCAGGCTCATCGGCCATGGCGGCCGGGGCCAGCACCAGGCTGAGGGTCAGCGCGGCGATGGCGCGCCATGCGCGCGACGTGGTTGGCGAAGCGGAGGATTGTGTACGTGTCATGCTGGCCGGACCTGATGAAGATAAAAAGGTGACGTTCTCCAAGGCCTCGAGGCGGGCCGAGAACAGATAGGGCGCCATTATTGCAAGTAATTCTTGTTAGCAGAAGTAATAAAGTTGCCTTTTTTAACCATCGTCTAGCCGCCTATCGATTAATCCGGTTAGCCTGAACCTTTGCCTGTGGAGCGATTGAAATGTCCGAACCCTGCGTGATGATCGTTGGCTGCGGTGATGTAGGCGGTCGTCTAGCTCGCCAGTTGCTGGCGCTGGGCTGGCAGGTCAGTGGCTTGCGACGCTCGGTCGAGCACCTGCCTGCGGGCGTCGTGCCGATTGCCGCCGACCTCTCCGAGCCCGCGATACCGGCAGCCTGGCCCCAGCGTTCGCCCGACTATTTGGTGTACTGCGTGGCCGCCAGCCAACACGATGAGGCGGGATACCAGGCCGCTTATGTCGACGGTCTGCGTCATGTACTCGATTGGCTAAAGGCGCGTGGACAGCAGCCCCGGCGGCTGCTGTTCGTGTCCAGCAGCAGTGTGTATGCGCAGGCGCAGGGCGAGTGGGTCGACGAAGACGCGGTGACCGAACCCCAAAGCTATTCGGGCCGCGTGATGCTGCAGGCCGAGCATTTGGCGCTGCACAGCGGGCTGCCCGCAACGCTCGTGCGCCTGACTGGCATCTATGGCCCGGGTCGGGAATGGCTGCTCAGCCAGGTGCGTCAGGGTTATCGGGTGGCCGAGGAGCCGCCGCTGTATGGCAACCGCATCCACGCCGAGGATGCGGCAGGTTTGCTGGCCTTCCTGCTCCAGGCCGACGCCCGGGACGTGGCGCTGGACGCATGCTATATCGGCGTTGATGACGACCCTGCACCCTTGGCCGAGGTAGTGGGCTGGCTGCGCCAGTACATGGGCGTGAGCGAATGGTCGGACGAGCAACGCGTTCGGCGTACCGGCAGCAAGCGCTGCAGCAATGCACGAGCACGTGCGCTGGGATGGGCGCCACAGTATCCAAGCTACAGGGAAGGGTACACCGCGATCTTGAAAGGGTAGACCGCAATCAAGGCTGCTTCTTGCAGGACCGCCTCGGGTTTTCGCAGCTAAACCCGTCCCACAGGCACCGTGGCGTTATCGAGAGTGCCGCGGTGCCTGTGGGAGCGAGGGACTTGCGAGGTCGAATCAGTCGCGCTCAAGCACCCACTGCCGGGCGCCGGGGGCCAGCTGCGGCTTTTCGTCTGGCTGGGCACGATTGACCGCTTGATGGATCTCCAGCGTGTCGCCGTCGCGCTTGAATATCCACGGCGCGCCTCGTTGGTTGCGCTCCAACCACAGGCTGTCGTTGTCGCCGCCCATGTCGGCGCAATCACCCGCCAGGCAGAGTGCGTAGCGATCCAGATTCGGCAGGCCGGTCACGCTGCCGTTGTCGGCGAAGCGCACCGTCGCACCCTTGCCCGGGCCCTCGACGATCTTCCACTCGCCACCCAGATAGGCGGTATACAGGGCCTTTTCAAAACTGCCGCCAAGCGGTGTGTTGGCGGAGGCCGTCGGTACCTTCACGAAGGTCTGCTTGTTGCCGTTTTGCGAGGTGACGCGCAGTTTGTCGCCACTGAGGTCCAGTTGCTCGGTCTGGCCGCCGGTGAAGCTGGCCTGCCACTGGTCTTCCTTCGCGCTCAGGTAACCATCCACTGCCTCGAAGCCGTTGCTGTAGCTGGCTTGCTGGTTGGCGGTGTCGATTTTCCATTCGAGTACGGGCCCTTTTTTGCTCAGGGCCTGGTGCAGGCTGCTGCCGTCGGCGGCATCGATGGCGTCCTGGTTGATCCAGGTGCCGTTGTAGTCTTCAGGTTTGTGACTGGCACAGCCGCCCAGGAGCAGGGCTGCCAGTGCAAGGGGCAGGGCATGGCGCATGGCGTAAAACCTTGGGGCAGGAAAGGTGACGGGCAGGGCGCCCGCCACCGGAGGCATCACTCGATGACCAGGATCGCGTCCATCTCGACCTGGGAGCCTTTCGGCAGAGCGGCAACGCCGATAGCGGCGCGCGCTGGGTAAGGCTGCTCGAAGTAACGACCCATGATCTCGTTGACCTTGGCGAAGTGGCTCAGGTCGGTGAGGAAGATGTTCAGCTTGACGATGTCTTTGAACGAACCGCCAGCGGCCTCGGCAACGGCCTTGAGGTTTTCGAAGACCTGGACGGTCTGGGCTTCGAAGCCTTCGACCAGTTCCATGGTTTTCGGATCCAGCGGGATCTGGCCGGACATGTAGACGGTGTTGCCGGCCTTGATCGCCTGGGAGTAGGTGCCGATGGCGGCTGGGGCCTTGTCGCTGTTGATGACGGTCTTGGTCATGATGACTCCTTGGTTGACGGACTACGTACGCATGCGGGTGATGCGGACCACGCCGGTCAGGGTACGCAACTTCTTGATCACGCGGGCCAGGTGCACGCGATCATGCACGCTGACCACCAGTTGGACCACGCTGATACGGCCGTCGCGTTCGTCCATGCTGATTTTTTCGATATTGCCGTCGGCGGCATTGACGCTGCTGGCCAACAAGGCGATCAGGCCGCGCTGGTGCTCCAGCTCGACACGCAGTTCGACATTGAACTCACCGGTGATGTCCTTGGCCCAGGAGAGCTGCACGCATTTTTCCGGGTTGTGGCGGATTTCACTGATGTTGCGGCAGTTTTCCAGGTGCACGACCATGCCTTTGCCCGCCGACAGGTGCCCGACGATCGGGTCGCCGGGGATCGGGGTGCAGCACTTGGCGTAGCTGAGCACCAGGCCTTCGGTGCCGCGGATGGCCAGTGGGCCTTCCGGTGCGGGCAGTTGCTCGCCTTCGGCGGACAACAGGCGGCGAGCCACAACATAGGCCATGCGATTGCCCAGGCCGATGTCTTCGAGCAGATCCTCGAGCAGTTCCAGTCGGTATTCGCTGAGAATGGACTGGATGCGCTCCGGCGGGATTTTCTCCAGGCTGCTGTCGAAACCGGTGAGCACCTTGTTCAGCAGGCGTTCGCCCAGGCTGATCGACTCGGAGCGGCGTTGCTGCTTGAGTGCGTGACGAATGTGCGTACGCGCCTTGCCGGTGACCACGAAGTTGAGCCAGGCCGGATTGGGGCGTGCGCCCGGTGCGCTGACGATTTCCACTGTCGAGCCGCTTTGCAGCGGCTCGGACAAGGGCGCCAGGCGGCGATTGATGCGGCAGGCGATGCAGCTGTTGCCGACGTCGGTGTGCACTGCGTAGGCGAAGTCGACGGCGGTGGAGCCTTTGGGCAGCTCCATGATCCGGCCCTTGGGCGTGAAGACGTAGACTTCGTCCGGGAACAGATCGATCTTGACGCTCTCGATGAATTCCAGCGAGTTGCCGGCACGCTGCTGCAGTTCGAGGATGCCCTTGACCCATTGCCGGGCGCGGGCATGGTTGCCCTTGGGCTGTTCGTCCTCGTTGGACTTGTACAGCCAGTGGGCGGCGATCCCGTTGTTGGCCATCTCTTCCATTTCGCGAGTGCGGATCTGGATCTCGATGGGTACGCCGTGCATGCCGAACAGCGTCGTGTGCAGCGACTGGTAGCCGTTGGCCTTGGGAATCGCGATGTAGTCCTTGAAGCGACCGGGCAGCGGCTTGTACAGGTTGTGTACGGCGCCGAGCACGCGATAGCAGGTATCGACCTTGTCGACGATGATGCGGAAGGCATACACGTCCATGATCTCGTTGAAGGCGCGGCGCTTGCCGCGCATCTTCTTGTAGATGCCATAGAGGTGTTTTTGCCGGCCGCTGACCTCGCCCTCGATGCCGTCCGCGGCCAGGCAATTGGCCAGCGACTGTTCGATCTTGGCGACGATTTCCTTGCGGTTGCCACGGGCGCTCTTGACGGCGCGATGGATGAGCGAGGAACGCATCGGGTGCATCGCTTTGAAGCCGAGGTCTTCGAATTCCACGCGCACATTGTGCATGCCCAGGCGATTGGCGATAGGGGCGTAGATTTCGAGGGTTTCCTTGGCGATGCGTCGGCGTTTTTCGCCAGAGAGCACTTCCAGGGTGCGCATGTTGTGCAGGCGGTCGGCCAGCTTGACCAGGATCACACGGATGTCCCGGGCCATGGCCATGGCCATCTTCTGGAAGTTTTCGGCCTGGGCCTCGGCCTTGGTCTCGAAGTTCATCTGGGTCAGCTTGCTGACCCCGTCGACCAGCTCGGCGACAGTTTCGCCGAATTGCTGGCAGAGGGCTTCCTTGGCGATGCCGGTGTCTTCGATCACATCGTGCAGCATGGCGGCCATCAGGCTTTGATGGTCCATGTGCATGTCGGCCAGGATGCTGGCCACGGCCAGCGGATGGGTCACGTAGGGCTCGCCGCTGCGGCGGCGTTGGCCATCGTGCGCCTGTTCGGCGTAGAAGTAGGCCCGGCGGACCAGATTGACCTGGTCGGGGCCGAGGTAGGTCGACAGCCGTTCGGCGAGGGCTTCTATACCCGGCATGGGTTCACCTCCTGCCGAGGGAGAGGGCCTTGTGCCGCACGATGTCGACCGGGCATGGATCAGACAGCCTCGTTGTTCTCGTCCTCGAACGCAGCGAAGACTGGATCTTCCGTTACGATCTCTTCGGCGGCGATGAACTCGGGAGTGACGATACCTTCGGCGATCTCGCGCAGGGCGACGACGGTCGGCTTGTCGTTTTCCCATGCAACGCGCGGCTCTTTGCCGCCGGTGGCCAGCTGACGGGCGCGCTTGGTCGAGAGCATGACCAGCTCAAAGCGGTTATCCACGTGTTCCAGGCAGTCTTCAACAGTTACGCGGGCCATGGTCTTCCTCAGTAGCAAATGCGTTAGCGTGCAGCCCAGAGTGGGCAGGCGGACTCGATAGTTTAAAAAATCACCAGCCAATAGGGAAGCGCTGTTTTGTCAGGTGCTGGTCTGTCGGGCCTGTATTGGCTGCTTCGCGGGTAAACCCACAGACACAGCGTTGTGCTTGTGGGAGCGGACTTGTTCGCGAAAGCACCGGAACAGACACCGGCACGCTCTACCCTGACGATAACGGGATGCATAGACGGCAGACAACCCTCCTTGGCGCGTTATCACAACATGGCGTCGCGCAGGCGCGGGGTGAGCTCTTCGAACAAGGTCTGTACCGAGCGCAGCGCTCGGCAGTCCGGGCGGGTCAGCAGCCACAGCTGGGTATCGCAACCGGGCAGGGGGCCGCTCAGGGCTTCAACCTCGGGCAGGGCATCGACCATGTAGTCCGGTAATGCCGCGACGCCAAGCCCGGTGCTGACCAGCTGGGCGATGGTCGACATGCTGCTGCACTGGTAGCGTGGGTTCAAGCCAGGGTACTGCTGGTTGCGCCAGACGACTGTGGGATGGTCCTGCATCGAGTCGTCCGGGGCGATCCACGGTACGCTGTGGTGCGATTCGCCCAGCCGCTCGCGCCACTGCGCTTGGCCACAGACCACGTAGGACGTGGAGCCCAGGCAGCGGCCGACAAGGTGCTCGGGCGGTGTGTTGGTCAGGCGAAGCGCGATGTCGGCATCGCGTCGACTGAGGTTGGCGAAGGTGTTGGAGGTGCCCAGTTCCAGCGACAGGGCAGGGTAGTTCGACATGAAGTCAGCCAGCGCTGGCAGCAGCAGGCTGTGCATGACGGCTTCAGTACATGTCAGACGAACGGTACCGCTGACGACCTGTTCCCCGCTGGTCAGGGCGATGCGAGCGGCATCGAGCGCCTGCTCGGCGCGCTCGGCCTGCTCTGCCAGGGCCTGGGCGGTATCGGTGGGCAGGTAGCCTTTGCGACTCTTGACGAACAGTGCTGTGCCCAGTGCGGACTCCAGTCGGCGAATCGAGCGAAACACCGTCGAGACGTCTACTTTGAGCAGTTCGGCGGCTTTGGCCAGCGAGCGACCACGCTCCAGGGCCAGGACCAACGAAAGGTCGGCATGGGTAATCTGATATTGCATTGTTGCACGCTCTGCTTGCCGAAATGCCAATGTCTGTTGCGTTGAGGCCATTTTATAGTGGAACGGCCCCCGGGAATCAATGCACACCGGGTCGCACCCTATCCCCAACGATGGGACAGTGAAAAGAACAACAGTAGCAACCATCGCCGCCCGCGAGGCGCCAGCAGTATCCCTCCACATCGCCGCCCCGAATCAAAGGATGTACAGCCATGACGTCGGTAATCCCGTGCGCCAGTTCTTCCAGCGAGATGAATGAATTCCTAGAGGCTCATCCGGACACGCAGTTCGTCGATCTGCTGATTTCCGATATGAACGGTGTGGTACGCGGCAAGCGCATCGAGCGCGCCAGCCTGCACAAGGTATACGAGAAAGGCATCAACCTGCCGGCGTCGTTGTTCGCCCTGGATATCAACGGCTCGACCGTCGAGAGCACCGGCCTTGGCCTGGACATCGGCGATGCTGACCGCATCTGCTATCCGATCCCCGGCACTTTGTCCGACGAGCCTTGGCAGAAGCGCCCCACTGCTCAGTTGCTGATGACCATGCATGAGCTGGACGGCGCCCCATTCTTCGCCGACCCACGTGAAGTGCTGCGTCAAGTGGTCGCCAAATTCGACGAGCTGGGCCTGGATATCTGCGCAGCCTTCGAGCTCGAGTTCTACCTGATCGACCAGGACAACCTCAATGGCCGTCCGCAGCCACCGCGCTCCCCGATCTCCGGCAAGCGCCCGCAGTCGACCCAGGTGTACCTGATCGATGATCTGGACGAGTACGCCGACTGCCTGCAAGACATGCTGGAAGCGGCCAAGGAGCAAGGCATTCCTGCCGACGCCATCGTCAAGGAAAGCGCCCCGGCCCAGTTCGAAGTCAACCTGCACCACGTGGCCGATCCGCTCAAGGCGTGTGACTACGCGATCCTGCTCAAGCGCCTGATCAAGAACATCGCCTACGACCATGAGATGGATACCACCTTCATGGCCAAGCCCTACCCGGGCCAGGCAGGCAACGGCTTGCACGTGCACATCTCGCTGCTGGACAAGAAGACCGGCAAGAACATCTTCGCCAACGAAGACCCGCTCAAGAGCGATGCGCTGCGCCACGCGATTGGTGGTGTGCTGGAAACCATGCCGGCATCGATGGCGTTTCTGTGCCCGAACATCAATTCCTACCGTCGCTTCGGCGCACAGTTCTATGTGCCTAACGCACCGAGCTGGGGCCTGGACAACCGCACCGTCGCCTTGCGCGTGCCCACCGACAGCAGCGAGAACGTGCGCATCGAGCACCGCGTGGCCGGCGCGGACGCCAACCCTTACCTGATGCTCGCCGCCATTCTGGCCGGCATCCATCACGGCCTGACCAACCAGGTCGAGCCGGGTGAGCCGATCGAAGGAAACTCGTACGAGCAGCTGGAGCAGAGCCTGCCGAACAACCTGCGTGACGCCCTGCGCGCGCTGGACGACAGCGAGGTGCTCAACCAATACATCAGCCCGGACTACATCGATATCTTCGTGGCCTGCAAGGAAAGCGAGCTGGCCGAGTTCGAAGTGTCGATCTCCGACCTCGAGTACAACTGGTACCTGCACACGGTATAAGCCCATGAGCGCAAATGCGGTCCCTCTGATCGGTGTCAGCGCCTGCCGCCAGCAGGTGGGGAAAAACTCGTCGCACACTGTGGGCGACAAGTACGTGGAGGCGGCCGGCTTTGCGGGGCTTCCGTTGATATTGCCGGCCCGCGACGGTGGCAGCGACACACAGGCGCTGCTCGCTCGGCTCGATGGCATTCTTTTTACCGGCTCACCTTCTAATGTCGAGCCGCATCATTACAATGGCGCCCCCAGCGCGGAAGGGACCCGGCACGACACCGCGCGTGACCGTCTGACCTTGCCGTTGCTGCAGGCAGCCATTGCCGCCGGTATACCGGTGTTCTGTATCTGCCGTGGTTTCCAGGAGTTGAACGTCGCCCTCGGCGGCACCCTGCACCAGCGCGTGCAGGAACTGCCCGGCTACCTGGATCACCGAGAACCTGAGGATGCACCGCTTGAGGTGCAATACAGCCCTCGACACCCCGTCGGCGTTTCGCCGGGAGGGCTGTTCGAGCGCTTGGGCCTGGCTGCGCAGTTCGAGGTCAACTCGCTGCACAGCCAGGGCATCGACCGTTTGGCCCCTGGCCTGCGCGTCGAGGCACGGGCCCCGGATGGCCTGATCGAAGCGGTGTCCATGCCTGATGCGCCGGGCTTCGTGCTCGGCGTGCAGTGGCACCCGGAATGGCGTTTCGCCGAAAACCCGGTCTCCCGGCGCCTGTTCCAGGCATTCCGCGAGGCCTGCATTGCCCATGCTGCACGGGAGGGTTCGCGCCAGAAAACACTCTGACGTTACCCGAAGGTCTTGGATGACCCGCTCCCTGCAACAGCTTTCAATGAGTGAAAGCGGGCCTTGTTCGCAAGGTCCGTGAAAACAATACCAATAGTTACGGCAAAGACTCATGAGCGAATACACCGAAGCCGGCCGCCCACCCGATGTGGCGACCGATGCAGGCAACACCCAGCGCGCCAGTAAAGGCCTTGCAAAAGGCCGTTTGGGCCTGCTGGCCAGCGTGGTGCTGGGCATCTCCACGATTGCACCTGTCTATACCCTGACCGGCGCCCTTGGCCCCACCGTGCGTGAGGTGGGCGCCCACCTTCCCGCTGTTTTCATCGTCGGCTTCCTGCCTATGCTGCTGGTCGCGCTGGGTTATCGCGAGCTCAATGCCGCGGAGCCGGACAGCGGCACTTCCTTTACGTGGTCGGCGCGGGCTTTCGGGCCGATGATCGGCTGGATCGGTGGCTGGGGGCTGGTCGTGGCCACAACCATCGTGTTGTCCAACTTGGCGGGTGTGGCCGTCGATTTCTTCTATCTGTTCATTGCACAGATCACCGGTCAGCAGGAGCTGGCGGCATTGGCGGACAACTTGTTGGTGAACATCACCACCTGTTGTGTGTTCATCGCCCTTGCGGTGTGGATCTGCTGCCGTGGCATGGGCACCACGATGACCGTGCAATACGGCCTGGTGGCCTTGCAGTTGCTGGTGTTGATCGGCTTTGCGTTCGCCGCCTTCAGCGAGACCACCGCACCGCCACCGCTGGCATTCGATCTGGCCTGGTTCAACCCGTTTGGCGTGGAGTCTTTCTCGGCGTTCGCCGCAGGTCTGTCGTTGTCGATCTTCATCTTCTGGGGCTGGGACGTGTGCCTGACCGTGAGCGAAGAGTCGATCGGCAGTGACGAAGTCCCGGGCAAGGCTGCCACCTGGACGGTATTGCTGATCCTTGGTCTCTATCTGGTCACCGCCATCGCCACCCTGCAGTTCGCCGGAATCAGTGATGTCGGCCTGGGTCTGGGTAACCCGCGTATCCAGGAGAACGTCTTTGCGCACCTGGCCGGTCCGGTCATGGGCCCACTGGCGATCCTGATGTCCATTGCCGTATTGGCTAGCACCGCTGCGTCCTTGCAGTCGACCTTCGTGTCGCCGGCGCGGACCCTGCTTGCAATGGGCTACTACGGTGCCGTGCCGCAGCGCTTTGCCAGCGTCTGCCCGCGTTCGCAGACCCCGCGCTACGCTACCATCTGCGCGGGCGTTGCTGCTGGTCTGTTCTACGTGACCATGCGCACCCTGAGCGAGAACGTGCTGGCCGATACCATCACTGCCTTGGGCATGATGATCTGCTTCTACTACTCGCTGACGGCCTATGCCTGTGTCTGGTACTTCCGCCACAGTCTGTTCGGCAGCCTGCGTCACTTCTTCATGCGCGGCCTGTGCCCGCTGGTGGGTGGTGTGATCCTGTCGATCATCTTCGTGCGCACGGCGATCGACAGCGCCTCGCCGGATTTCGGCAGCGGTTCTCACGTTGCCGGTCTTGGCTTGGTGTTCGTGATCGCGGCAATCATCTCGGCACTGGGGATCGTGTTGATGGTGCTGTCGCGCTGGCGCGCACCGGCCTACTTCCTGGGCGCAACGTTGCGCCAGCAGGCCAACCTGCAACTGCAGGAGTAATGAAAGAAAAGGGGCTGCGAACGCAGCCCCTTTTTGATTTCAGCCGATCAATTGCTTGAGCAGCGCTCCATGGCGTTGCTGTTGCTTGTGCAGCTTGAGCGCCTCGGCGCGTTCTGTGGCCAGCGAGTCACCATCGCGGTTCGCACGGAACACGGCTTTGAGGTCTTCCAATGCAACGGCGAAGTCATCGTTGATGATGACGTAGTCGTACTCGTCGTAGTGCACCATTTCGCTGACCGCTTCCTTCATGCGGCCTTCGATGATCTCTTCGCTGTCCTGGCCGCGGTTGTCCAGGCGCTGGCGCAGTGCCTGCTGGCTCGGCGGAAGGATGAATACCGAAAGCGCCTGTGGCATCAGCTTGCGTACCTGCTGGGCGCCTTGCCAGTCGATTTCCAGGATCAGGTCCTGGCCCTGGTCCAAGGCCTGTTGCAGCGCACTGCGCGAAGTGCCGTAGAAGTTGCCGAACACTTCGGCATGCTCGAGGAAGTCGTTACGCTCGATCAGGGCCTTGAACTCGTCATGGCTGACGAAGTGGTAATTCACGCCGTGTTCTTCACCCGGGCGCTTGTTGCGCGTGGTGTGCGAAACCGAGACGCTGATGCGTGGATCGTCCTTGATCAGTGCCGTGACCAGGCTGGTCTTGCCGGCGCCGGACGGGGCCGAGACGATGTAGAGAGTGCCGCTGCTGTGGTTCATGGTGGGGGTGGCCTTACTCGATGTTCTGTACTTGTTCACGCATCTGTTCGATCAACACCTTGAGGTTGACCGCCGCCTGGGTGCTGCGCGGGTCGAATGCCTTGGAGCCCAGGGTGTTGGCCTCGCGGTTGAGCTCCTGCATCAGGAAGTCCAGGCGCCGGCCGGCCGCGCCGCCGGACTTGAGTACGCGCCGGACTTCAGTGATGTGCGTGCTGAGGCGGTCCAGCTCTTCGGCCACATCGCTTTTCTGGGCCAGCAACACCATCTCCTGTTCCAGGCGCTGCGGGTCGAGTTCGGCCTGCAGGTCATTGAAGCGGTCGAGGATGCGCTGGCGTTGGGCCGCCAGCATTTGAGGCACCAGAGCGCGCAAGGTGGTGACCTCTGCGGTCATGCCGTCCAGACGCTCGTTGATCAGGCGGGCCAGCTCCAGGCCTTCACGCTGGCGGCCGGCCTTGAGCTCGGCGAGCGCCTCGTTGAACAGCGTCATGGCCTCGGCATTGAGCGCCTGAGGGTCGCTGGCGTCGGCCACCAGCACGCCGGGCCAGGCCAGGACTTCGAGCGGGTTCAGCGGTGCGGGCTGCTTGATCAGACCGGCGACGGTCTCGGCGGCGGCGACCAGTTGCGCGGCGCGCTCACGGTCGACTTGAAGGGGCTTGCCGGCGTTGTCTTCGCTCAGGCGCAGGGTGCATTCGACCTTGCCGCGCGACAGGCCTTGGCGCAGGCCTTCGCGCACCGCGCCTTCCAGATCGCGCAGGGCCTCGGGCAAGCGCAGGTGAGGCTCCAGGTAGCGGTGGTTGACCGAGCGCAGTTCCCAGGCCAGGGTGCCTTGGCTGCCAGCGCGCTCGACGCGAGCAAAAGCGGTCATGCTGTGCACCATGGTGAGTACCTCGCGAAGTCTGAATGAACGGGAAAGCCTTTCGGCCAAGGCGTGGGATTGTAACGCAGTGCGGTGCGGGCGCCCAATCCACCCATGCTACAGAGCGCCTGCAAGGTCGGTGGGAAAAGACGACAGGCTGCCCCGGCGCGCGACAATAGGCATGTCCTCACAGGGCGACGGGCCTTATAATGCTCGCCAGATTCAAGTCCCGGTACAGGTATCCCAGATGAAACGTCCAAGTGGTCGCGCCGCCGATCAGCTCCGCTCGATCCGCATCACCCGCAACTACACCAAGCACGCCGAGGGGTCGGTACTGGTCGAGTTCGGCGACACCAAGGTCGTCTGCACGGTCAGCGTCGAAAATGGTGTTCCCCGCTTCCTCAAGGGCCAGGGCCAGGGTTGGCTGACCGCCGAGTACGGCATGCTGCCGCGTTCCACCGGCGAGCGTAATCAGCGCGAGGCGAGCCGTGGCAAGCAGGGTGGTCGTACCCTGGAGATCCAGCGTCTGATCGGTCGCTCCCTGCGCGCCGCGCTGGACATGAGCAAGCTGGGCGACGTCACCCTGTACGTCGACTGCGACGTGATCCAGGCCGATGGCGGAACCCGCACTGCGTCGATCACCGGTGCCATGGTCGCCCTGTGCGACGCCCTGGCCGTGATCAAGAAGCGTGGTGGTCTCAAGGGTGGCAACCCGCTCAAGCACATGATCGCCGCTGTGTCGGTGGGCATGTATCAGGGCGAGGCCGTGCTCGACCTGGACTATTTGGAAGACTCCGCCGCCGAGACCGACCTGAACGTGGTCATGACCAGCGCCGGTGGCTTCATCGAGGTCCAGGGCACCGCCGAAGGCGCTCCGTTCCAGCCTGAAGACTTCAACGCCATGCTGGCCCTGGCCCAAAAGGGCATGACCGAGATCTTCGAACTGCAGAACGCGTCGCTGGCCGACTGACCTGGCTGCCAAGGAGGTGTGGAACATGAACGAGCCTGACGACCTGCCGGTCGCCCCACCCAACGCCGAGATCCGGCAATGGGCGATGTTCTGTCATCTCTCGGCGCTGCTGGGCCTGGTGGTGCCCCTTGGGCACCTGCTGGGCCCGCTGGTGATGTGGATCTGGAAGCGTGAGCTGGATCCGTTCATCGACGCGCAGGGCAAGGAGGCACTGAACTTCCAGATCAGCGTGACCATCGCAGGGTTCATCTGCTTCCTGCTGATGTTCGTTTTGGTGGGGATCGTGCTCTTCGCCATCCTGACGGTAGCGGTGCTGGTCCTGGCCATCCTTGCGGGGGTCAGGGCCAACGAGGGCAAGCCTTATCGCTATCCGCTGATCTGGCGGCCGATCAAGTAGGTTTTTTGAGGCCCATTCGCGGGTAAACCCGCGAATGGGCGGCAGACTGACTTAGATCGTCAGTGTCCAGTCGTAGTCCACGATCAGTGGCGCATGCTGGGAGAAGCGCGGTTGGCGTGGCAGGCGTGCGTTGCGCACGAAACGGCGCAGGCCTGGGGTAAGGATCTGGTAATCGAACCGATAACCCAGGTTAAGCATCTCGGCCTGCTCGTTGTCCGGCCACCAGCTGTACTGGTCACCTTCGCGACTGACTTCGCGCAGGGCGTCGACGTAGCCCATGTCGCCAACGATTGCGTCCATCCACGCACGCTCCGGTGGCAGGAAGCCTGGCGACTGCTGGCTGTCGCGCCAGTTCTTGATGTCCAGCTTCTGTTGCGCCACGTACAGCGAGCCGCAGTAGATGTACTCGCGACGCTTGCGACGCTGCTTGTCCAGGTAGCGGGCGAAGTCATCCATCAACTTGAACTTCTGGTTCAAGTCCTCGTCGCCGTTCATGCCCGAAGGCAGCAGCAGGGTGGCAATACTTACCTTGTCGAAATCCGCTTGCAGGTAACGCCCGTAACGGTCGGCTGTCTCGAAGCCCAGGCCGGTGATGACTGCCTTGGGCTGCATCCGCGAGTACAGTGCCACGCCACCTTGGGCTGGCACCTCCGCGTCGCAGGCGTAAAGGAAATAGCCATCGAGCTGGAAAGCTGGGTCGTCGAGTTCAAAGGCCGAGGCGCGGGTATCCTGAAGGCAGATGACGTCGGCATTCTGGGCTTGCAGCCAGCTGAGCAATCCACGCTCGGCCGCAGCCTGAATGCCATTCACGTTCACACTGATGATCCGCATAAATGGCCCCAAAAATCTCGTGCGTGTATGATACCCGAGCTCAACTCATTTAGCTAAATCCGTGGTGTCCGGGACTCTTCATGCAGCCGTATCAGCGCGACTTCATTCGTTTTGCCATCGATCGCGGGGTTCTGCGCTTCGGTGAGTTCACCCTGAAATCGGGGCGTACCAGCCCGTACTTCTTCAATGCCGGCCTGTTCAATACCGGTTCTGCACTGGCGCAACTGGGGCGTTGCTACGCGGCGGCCATCGTCGACAGCAAGATCCCGTTCGATGTGCTGTTCGGCCCCGCCTACAAGGGTATTCCCCTGGCCGCAGCCACTGCTGTGGCGCTGGCCGAGCAACACCAGCTCGATGTGCCATGGTGCTTCAACCGCAAGGAAGCCAAGGATCACGGCGAAGGCGGGAGCCTGGTCGGCGCCCCGCTGGCCGGTGACGTACTGATCATCGACGACGTGATCACCGCTGGCACCGCTATCCGCGAAGTGATGCAGATCATCAACGCGCAGAAGGCCAAGGCCGCTGGCGTTCTGATCGCGCTGAACCGCGAAGAGCGTGGCAATGGCGAGCTGTCGGCGATCCAGGAAGTCGAACGCGACTTCGGCATCCCGGTGGTCAGCATCGTTTCGCTGACCCAGGTGTTGGAGTTCCTGGCCGATGACCCACAGCTCAAGCAGCACCTGCCTGCTGTCGAAGCCTATCGGGCGCAATACGGGATCTGACGCCCCGCGTTGCAACGAAAAAGGCGACCTTCGTGAGAAGGTCGCCTTTTTTGTGCAGGCTATTCAGGCCTCGTTCGCGGCGAACCGCCGCGATAGCGGCTGCGCTCAGTCCGTGCCGTACTTCGGCGAGCGGGGGCCATAGAGGATTCCGCCGTTGGGCTGGGGCGTGAGCAAACGACTGCTGGTGATGCCCGCGATCGGGTAGCCCGCATCATCTTGTACGTTGCTGATGATCTGGTTGATCGCTGCGGTGACCAGCATGCCAATCAGGCCGCCTTGATTCTGCCGACCTTCTTCGCTCGAGGCGCTGGCGCTACCCGTCCACAAGGTGGTTCCGCTCTTGAGGTCCACCAGTTTGGCGCTGGCGGTGACGACAGTTGCGCTGCTGAGCACCATATAGCGCGTACCGTAATCGCTGACGGTGACATACAGGCCTGCATCCGCACCAAAAATCTCATACAGCTTGTTGGGCGGCAGCTGATGGATATCGGCGGGTGTGCTCAGGCCGTTCTGGCGGAAGGTTTCGTCAACCAGTGCCACGGGCATTACGTAGTAGCCTGCCTCAGCCAGCGGATAGGTCACCTGGGACAGCATGCTGTAGGTGGCTTTGACATCCGGGGACTCGTTCAGTGGCGGCAGGATCAGGATCGATTTGGGGCGACTTTGTTTATAGGCCGTGTAATCGATGGTCTTGCGCTCGGCGCAGCCGGTGAGCAGCGCCAGCACGCAGACGCTCACGAGCAGTTGGGTGAGGCGACTGATCATTGCTTGGTTCCCTTGCTGGCATTGTTCATCAGAAAGTCCATGTACGGCGCCGATTCAGGGAACAGTGCCTTTTCGGTGCGCAACTGCTGGATCATCTGATCGTCCTTGCCCAGGCTGGAATAGAGCAGCCCAAGTTGGGCGTGATAGCCGGGCGGCACCGCGCCGTTCTTGGCTTTGATCTTTTCGAGGTCACGCTCAAGGGCGATGGCCTGTTCCTCTTTCGAGGATTCACCTTTGAAGTACTCATATACCTGGGGTTGGTAGCTCTCCCATTGGTACAAGGACTTTGGGCCGCTGCAACCTGCCAGCAGGGTGCAGCCAAGCAAGAGCGCGGCGACTGCGCGCCAGGCCGAGAGTGAGGTCGTCATGTAACTTCTTCCTTGTTCTATCCACTTACTGCGCTTGTGGCTTCCATTGGCCGCTTTCCACGGCATTGACCAGTTTGTTCACGGCTTCGCGCATGGCCAGGTCGAGGACTTTGCCATTGAGGGTGGAGTCATAGCTGGCGGTGCCGCCGAAGCCGATGATCTCGCGGTTGGAGAGTGCATATTCGCCTGCACCCTGGCTCGAATAGACCACCTCGGAGGTACTGATGTTGACGATGTTCAGTGCAACCTTGGCATAGGCAATCTGGGTCTTGCCGCGCCCCAGGATGCCGAACAGCTGGTGATCGCCGACCTCTTTGCGGCCGAACTCGGTTACATCGCCTGTCACCACGTAGTCGGCGCCTTTGAGACGCTGGGCTTGGCCCTTGATCGCCGCTTCTTGCTGGATCTCGCCCATATTGTCGCGGTCGAGCACATTGAAGCGATTGGTCTGCTGCAAATGGGTGATCAGGATGGTTTTGGCTTGGCCGCCCAAGCGGTCAACGCCGTCGGAGAAGATGCCGCGCATGTAGCTGGAGCGATTGTCGAATTTACCCACGGCGATCGGCGCCCGAAGGCCGCTGTAAGGACGATTGACGCTTTCTACCTGCTGCACGGCAACTGCCGTGGAGGTTTCGGTTGCGCAGCCGGAAAGGGACCCGATAGCCAGAGCGGCTACCAGCACGAGTCCTTGTGATGCGTATTTCACGCGATATCTCCATTAGAAAGTAAAACGATGGCGCTATGCTATTACCTTTTCGGCGCCAAGCAGAATAACTTTATGTGCGGCGGGAGCTTAAAGCGCGGGTGCGGTGAGGATGAATAAAAAAAGGCGACCCTAGAGGTCGCCTTTTTCCGTGAATCGACGCCAGATGGTAAGAGCCATCTGACAGACCAAGTGGTCAGTGACGCTTGGTGTTGGTGATCAATGTGCCCACGCCGCTGTCGGTGAAGATCTCCAGCAGCACGGCATTCGGTACGCGACCATCGATGATGTGCGAGCTGTTCACCCCACCTTGCACTGCCTCCAAAGCACATTTGATCTTCGGCAGCATGCCGCCGTAGATGGTGCCATCGGCGATCAGCTCGTTGACCTGCTCGGTGGTCAGTCCGGTCAGGACGGTGCCCTGCTTGTCCATCAGGCCTGCGATATTGGTCAGCAGCATCAGCTTCTCGGCCTTGAGCGCCTCGGCTACCTTGCCGGCCACCAAGTCGGCGTTGATGTTGTACGACTCGCCGTTCTCACCCACGCCGATCGGTGCGATCACTGGAATGAAGTCGCCTTTGACCAGCATGTTCAGCAGGTCGGTATTGACGCTCACCACTTCACCCACATGGCCGATGTCGATGATTTCCGGTTGGGTCATCTCCGGTGTCTGGCGGGTGACGGTGAGCTTCTTGGCGCGGATCAATTCAGCATCTTTGCCGGTCAGGCCGATGGCGCTGCCGCCGTGTCGGTTGATCAGGTTGACGATGTCTTTGTTTACCTGACCGCCCAGAACCATCTCCACCACATCCATGGTGGCCGAATCGGTGACTCGCATGCCGTCGATGAAGTGGCTCTCGATCGAGAGACGCTTTAGCAAATCACCGATCTGCGGGCCGCCGCCATGCACGACCACCGGGTTGATGCCCACGGCCTTCATCAACACGATGTCCCGGGCAAAGCCGGTCTTGAGCTCTTCGCTCTCCATCGCGTTGCCGCCGTACTTGATCACCAGGGTCTTGCCGACAAAGCGGCGAATGTAAGGCAGTGCTTCGGACAAAACCTCGGCTACATGGGAAGCGGCATCGCGATCGAGGGTCATGCAGGGCTCCAGATAAGGAACGGATAGTCGGTCAGAACGGCAGTTGCAGGGCTGGATCGACACGCAGCAACTGCGTGCGCAAGACAGCCTGGATACGTTTGAGCTCGGCATCGCTTTCGGCCTCGAAGCGCAGCACCAGCACCGGGGTGGTGTTGGAAGCGCGAACCAGGCCCCAGCCTTGGGCGTAGTCGACCCGCACACCGTCGATGGTGGTGAGGTTGGCATCGCCCCAGTCGGCGTCGCGTTGCAGTGCATCAATGATGCTGAATTTACTCTCGTCGGTCACATCAATGTTGATTTCCGGCGTCGAAATATCGTTCGGGAACGCCGCGAACAGGCTTTCGGCGTCCTGGTCGGCCTTGCTGAGGATTTCCAGCAGGCGTGCGGCGCTGTAGATGCCGTCGTCGAAACCGTACCAGCGTTCCTTGATGAAGATGTGTCCGCTCATCTCGCCGGCCAGCAGAGAACCGGTCTGTTTCATCTTCTTCTTGATCAGCGAGTGCCCGGTCTTCCACATCAGGGCGCGACCGCCGTGCTGTTCGATCAGCGGTGTCAGGCGACGGGTGCATTTGACGTCGAAGATGATTTCGGCACCGGGGTTGCGCGACAGCACGTCCTGGGCGAAGAGCATCAGCAGGCGGTCTGGATAGACGATGGTGCCGGTATTGGTCACTACGCCCACGCGGTCGCCGTCACCGTCGAAGGCCAGGCCGATGTCGGCGCCGGTTTCCTTGACCTTGGCGATCAGATCCTCGAGGTTTTCTGGCTTGCCCGGGTCCGGGTGATGGTTGGGGAAGTTACCGTCGACGTCGCAGAACAGCGGGATGACGTCGCAGCCCAAGGCCTCGATCAGTTGCGGCGCGATGACGCCAGCGGCGCCATTGCCGCAGTCCACCACCACCTTGAGTTTCTTGGCCAGCTTCACGTCGCCGACGATCTGCTGGAAGTAACGCTCCAGGATCTCGACACGTTCGACGCGGCCCTCGCCACGGCTCAGGTCGTTGGTTTTCAGGCGGGTCAGCAGGGCTTGGATCTGTTCGTTGGCCAAGGTGTCGCCAGCGATGACGATCTTGAAGCCGTTGTAGTCAGGCGGATTGTGGCTGCCGGTAAGCATCACACCGGACTTGCCGGCCAGCACATTGGCGGCGTAGTACAGCGCTGGAGTCGGGACCAGGCCGACGTCGCTGACCTGGCAACCGGCGTCGACCAGGCCCTTGATCAGCTGCTCGACCAGCATCGGTCCGGACAGGCGGCCATCGCGACCAACCGAGATCTGCGGCTCGCCCTGGGCGAGGGTTTGGGCGCCGATGGCACGGCCGATCCAATAGGCAGTCTCGCCGGTCAGTGTTTTGCCGACAACGCCACGGATGTCGTAGGCACGGAAGATGCTCTCGGGCAGTGCGGGTACCAGGTGGGCCATGTCGTTCATCTCTGGGTGCTCCAATAATCAAAGGCTTCTGGGCAGGCGCAAACTGAACGCTTGGACGATGCTTTGGCCAGAGAGTTCGCCATCCATGGCCCAACGGTCGTCAAGCGGTCTCAGTGGCTGCCGGAGTGACCGAAGCCGCCAGCCCCGCGCTGGCTCTCGTCGAAGGACTCGACGATCTCGAAATGCGCCTGCACCACAGGCACCAGCACCAGCTGCGCGATACGCTCGCCGATGGCGATGGTGAAGGGCGTCTGGCCGCGGTTCCAGCAGGAGACCATCAGCTCGCCCTGGTAGTCCGAGTCGATCAGGCCGACCAGGTTGCCCAGCACGATGCCGTGCTTGTGGCCCAGGCCTGAGCGCGGAAGGATCATTGCGGCCAGGCCCGGGTCGCCGATATATACCGACAGGCCAGTGGGAATCAGCAGGGTCTGGCCCGGCTCCAGGACAGTGTCTTCCTTGAGCATGGCGCGCAGGTCCAGGCCGGCGGAGCCGGGGGTGGCGTATTGCGGCAGAGGGAAATCATTGCCCAGGCGAGGGTCGAGGATCTTGGCTTGAAGAGCGTGCATGTAACTTATTGAACCTGGTTGAGCCGTTCGGCGATGAAGGCGACCAGTTGTCGGGCGATCTTGCCCTTGCTGGTCTGCGCGAAGAGGGTCTGGTGCTGCTGGCGGTCGATGACGGTCAGGGCGTTTTCCTCGCTGTTGAAGCCGATGCTGGGGTTGGCCACATCATTGGCGACGATCAGGTCGAGGTTCTTGTCCTTGAGCTTGCGCGTGGCGTAATCGAGCAGGTGTTCGGTCTCGGCGGCGAAGCCGACGCTGAACGGACGATCGGTGCGGCCAGCGATGGTCGCAAGGATATCTGGATTGCGCACCATCTGCAGCAGCATGCCGTCGCCGGTCGTAGGGTCTTTCTTGAGCTTTTGCGGGGCAACGACTTCCGGGCGGTAGTCCGCGACCGCTGCCGAGGCGATGAACAAGTCGCAGGGCATGGCGGCCTCGCAGGCCGCGAGCATGTCCCGCGCGCTCACCACGTCGATCCGGTTGACGCGATCGGGCGTCGCTAGGTGCACGGGGCCTGTGACGAGGGTCACCCGAGCCCCGGCTTCGGCAGCCGCCTCGGCCAGGGCGAAGCCCATCTTCCCGGAGCTATGATTGGTGATGTAGCGCACCGGGTCGATGTTTTCCTGGGTGGGGCCGGCGGTGATCAGCACATGCTTGCCGGTCAGCGACTGGCGCTTGAAGCTTTCGGCTGCGCACCAGGCTAGATCCGTGGCTTCGAGCATGCGACCAAGGCCAACGTCGCCACAGGCCTGGCTGCCGGAGGCCGGGCCGAATACCTGGATGCCGCGGCTCTTGAGCAGTTCGAGGTTGGCCTGGGTGGCCGCGTCGCGCCACATGGCCTGGTTCATGGCTGGCGCCACGGCAACAGTGGCATCGGTAGCCAGTACCAGGGTGGTCAGCAGGTCATCGGCCATGCCTTGTGCCAGGCGTGCCATGAGGTCGGCGGTGGCCGGGGCGATCAATACCAGGTCGGCCCACTTGGCCAGTTCGATGTGCCCCATGGCCGCTTCGGCCGCGGGGTCGAGCAGATCCATGTGCACCGGGTGGCCTGACAGTGCCTGCAGGGTCAGTGGCGTGATGAACTCGGCACCACCGCGGGTCATGACAACGCGCACCTGCGCGCCGTGTTCCAGGAGTCGGCGAATCAGCTCGGCGCTCTTGTAGGCGGCGATGCCGCCACCCACGCCGAGAACGATGCGCTTGCGATACAGCCGCTGCATAGGCTTGCCTTTTTCCAGTGAAAGCGGGCGACGACGACTGCTGCCTGCGGCAGATCGTCGCATCTACGGAGCGGGATAGATTAACACAGGGCCTAAACGCACCGCAGTAACACGCAAGGAGGGGTATGAACATCAGGGAATGGCCAGCGGACGAGCGGCCACGGGAGAAGCTGTTGCAGCGCGGTGCGGCCGTGCTGTCGGACGCTGAATTGCTCGCTGTGCTGCTGGGCTCGGGAGTTGCCGGGCGAAATGTGCTGGACCTGTCGCGGGGGCTTTTGATGCGCTTCGGCGGACTCAGGCAGTTTCTCGAGGCAGACCGCGATGCCGTGCTGCGCGAACCGGGCCTGGGGTTGGTGAAATATGCGCAGTTGCAAGCGTTGCTGGAGATCGGCAGACGTTATCTGGATGAATCCATCTCGCGTGAAGCCGTTCTGGAGAATCCGGCGTCTGTGCGGCGTTATCTGAAGTCCAGGCTGCGTCACGAAGCTAGCGAAGTGTTCGGCTGTCTGTTTCTGGACACCAAGCACAGGCCGCTGGCGTTCGAGGTCCTGTTCAGGGGGACGATCAACCGGGCGAGCGTCTACCCGCGTGAGGTGGTGCGGCGCTCGCTGTTGCACAACGCCGCCGCCCTGATCCTCCGCGGTTATGGTGTCAAACGACTTGTTGCAATTGGCTGCGACACGCGTTTTAGGCGTCTTGGCGGCGGTTCTCTGGAGAGATGGATGTTAAATTTTCGATGTTGCAGATCCATCCCGCTGCCTTCAGGCGCGTCATCACTCTGCTGCTACTGAAGCTGAGCGACCATCAATTCGAGGCCCTGAACGAAACAGGTCAAAGGTGGCTTTGGTATCTCACCGAAGTAGATCTGCTGGACGAGATCATCACAAAAACGAATGAACAGTCGATCCGCTGAGTCGTGTTGACGATGTCAGGCTCATCTGTATATGGACGGTCTGTGACCCCTCACGGGCTAAATGGGGTCGATAGGTCCGAAAGGCTCAAGCTGATCAGAGCGTTGTAAACCTCTTTTTTCACTGTAAACCACTGTGGTTTACAGTGAAAAAAAGAGGTTTACATGAGCGGGACACGATCCATTCCGGGCGAAGAAAATGCTGGGCTGGCCGCATGTAGTTAGTGAGACGTTCCAGCGTGTGCTGCTCAGCTCGCCCATTACCAAATGCCACGCTCCAGCGCTCAGATTCTACGCCTGAAGACTCCTAGTAGGTAGAATGCCATCATGTATATCGGCTACGAGCGAAAGGACTTCAAGGTGCAGAAGAAAGGATCGAATTGGAAATTTTTTGTGGGTGCTGCTGCTGGAGCATTCGTGGCGTATAGGTCTTTGACGAATTCAAAATCGTCGGTGGGGCTTGTGAAGCCAGCAGTTGAAACCCCAGTCCTGCCTGAGATTTTGGGTAATCCAAAGCAAGCAAAGGAAACCGCTGTAGGCTTAACCCCTAACGCGTCAAAAATCCCTGAAAATAAAGTTGAGTATTATTTTGGGCATTTGCCAGTCCAGAATTTCGTTACTGCCCTAATAGTTGCTGTGATTTTTGAATGGCTTGGCTTGGGTATGACGCTGAGTTTTCTCAACGATAACGCTTCTATCGACAACGTTTTTGTTGGTGGTGCCGTAATTTCATGGTCCTTAATAATCTATGCGTTCAGTCTTCTTTTTAGTAGGTCTTTGTCCTGCGTGCGCCTGTTTCAAAGCATGTTGACAACGAATATCAAATTCTTCTTTGATGTTGCACTGTTTGCTTCGGCTTTTTTGGTTGTTAAGCTGCTGGCAGAGAAAAACTTTTCCTGTAACTCCACGATGTCTTTCGCATTTCTTTTGTTGTCAATTGTCGGCATGAATCATGTTTTTTTGATGCTTCAAGGAAAGGCTCTTTCAACGGTAGCTGCTGCCAATTGGCTCGACAAAGAAAATCCATTCTTCAAAAAAATCAATGTCAAATTCACTGCTCTATTAATCCTAGCTTTGATTGGTATCCTCGCAGTCATTTTTTATGCCGTTTTTTCTTTTGTACGTGCGCCGTTTACCTTCTGCTAAAAAAGTCAGAACGGTTCATCAGTTCTGGGATCAGACAGGTTTGGTCGATTTCGCTTCCCAAGTGCCGAGCAGGTAAAGAGCAAGCGAGCCAGCCAGATTCACAGCCAGTTCTGCATGCCGTGGAGCAGGTTTTACACCTGCCCTCCCTGTGCCGTGGGAATCGCTTAGACGGTTCCTCAATGCCCCCAGTCCTTCAACCACTGACGTGCAGCCGCCAAGGATCTGCTTGAAAACCTTCTCTGTGTGTTGAGAGGGTGCAAGGTTGAGCAATTCAGCCGTCTGGCGGTAAAGCTTGTTGAGGTCTGGGCTATCGTCGTACTCAACCCCAGCTTCTTCTAGGATGTGCTTGCAGACGGATTCCAGAAGGGTACGCGCCATAGTGATTGCGCCTTCTGGGTCCGTGGTGCGTCGCTCCAAGGATTTCGTCCAAGCAATTCTCACATGCTCGGAATCAAACCGCTCGATTGCACCAGTCACTACCTGATCCGCTGGTGATGAACCACCTTTCTCTACATAGTCCAGCAGTGGACGGAATTCGTCCCATAGGTAAGTCCGGCGTTCGGCATAGGTGGCGTACTTGTTCTTGATGAACTGCCAGAACTGACTGAGGCTGCGGCATGTGTTCACGCACCGTGGGACCATCGTGGCAAGCGTGGGATCGTCGAGGATGGTGCGTCTTAGCATCAGGTACGCCGTGTCGTCTTCACTACCGCCCGTAGCCTGCGAGACCAGCATGTGCTGTAGAGCTTCTGCTTCTTCTGCCAGTGGATGCATAAAAATGCCCTAAATCGTTGGGTATGTCATATGGCCATCTTAAGGCGTGAACCCTACGGTTCCAAGCGCGTCGCGTACCATGTGAGGCTTGTTGGCGATGCCTATGAAGCCAGTCCCCGCTTGCCTTGGCGGGGATCATGGTGTCAAATCACCGGCTGCCTTGGGAGGCAGGTTTTTGCTTCATTTTTCGAGGACAAGGCTAGCACCATGCCTACATTGCACTGGGTGGGGAAGGATCAAGTCCGAAACCATCATCGGGATGTAACCTATCGCGTTCTGCGCGAGCAATTCACTTTTTCTGCTCAACAGAGCCTGCCGAAGAACAGTTTCGATAACAAGATTATCCACGGCGATAATCTGGAAGCTCTCAAAAGCCTGCTGCCTGAATATGAGGGGAAAGTGAAATGTGTTTACATCGATCCGCCCTATAACACCGGCAATGAAAACTGGGTCTACAACGACAACGTTAATGACCCACGAATTATGAAATGGCTTGGAAAAGTAGTCGGTAAAGAAAACGAGGATATGAGCCGGCAAGACAAATGGCTCTGCATGATGTATCCACGTCTAAAGCTTCTGCATCGACTGCTTTCCGACGACGGGTCTATTTGGGTTTCGATTGATGACAACGCGGTTGGTATTCTTCGTCCGGTTCTGGATGAGATATTCGGCGTTGGAAATTTCGTGACCTGCGTGATTTGGGAAAAAGCGGATTCGCCTCGGAATTCTGCAAGCCAATTCTCTACAGACCATGACTACATTCTGGTCTACTCGAAACGTCCCAATTGGGTTCCTGCTCGGCTGGCTCGTACTGCTGAACGGCGATTTTCAAGGTAGTTGTCGCGTGAGCGTGTCACGCTGCCTTTGATGTTTGCTGCAGTACCGCTTCCCGCTCCGGGTTCAGGCACACGATTGGTGCCAGCACCCAGTTCCTGATGTTGCCGCTCCAGCGCTCCGGGTGCCGTGCACGCGCCGCCTCGTACAGCTCGATACGCTTGCGCAGCAACTCTTCCGCCTGGCCAGTATGTCGCTGCGCCGGGGTCACGAACTTCAGGGCGCTGTGGCGATGTTCATGGTTGTACCAGGCCACGAAGCTGTTCACCCAGTTCCTGGCCTGCTCCAGCGTGTCGAAGGGCCGCTCCGGCCACAGCGGGCAGTACTTCGCCGTGCGGAACAAGGCCTCGGCATAGGCGTTGTCATTGCTCACCCGCGGGCGGCTGAACGAGGGCATCACACCCAGGTTCTGCATGGCCGCCAGCATGGTCGAGCCCTTCATCGCGCTGCCGTTGTCCGAGTGCAGTACCAGTGGCTGGCCTGCCCGCTGTTCACGTAGGCAGGCCTGGCGTAGCAGCTGGGCGGCCTGCTCGGCGCTTTCACTTTCATGCACCTCGTTGGCCACCAACTTCCGGCTGTAGACGTCCTTGATCATGTACCAGTAGAAGTAACGGCCCTTGACCGTGGTCGGCAGCCAGGTGATGTCCCAGCACCACAGCTGGTTCGGGCCGTCGGCAACATGGGTCGTCAGCGCTCGTTTCACCGGTGGGCGGCTACGGCCGCGCGGATGCTGCTGTTCGGCGTCCTTCAGCAACCGGTAAAAGGTCGACTCCGAGGCCAGCCAGGTGCCCTGATCGGCCAGCCGCGCCACGATCTGCTGCGGCGGCAGGCTGGCAAACTCGGGCTGGTTGGCGACCTCCAGCACGCGGCGGCGCTCTTGCGGGGTCAGCTTGTTGGCCGGCTCAGCTCGTTGTGCCGAAGGACGCCGATCCTCCGGGCAGTGCTGCCAGCGCTGTAGGCTGCGCAGCGACAGGCCCAGTTCGGCGCAGGCCTGCGCCCGCCGCGCTCCCGCCGCCACGGCGTCCTCGATCAACTGCAGCGTTTCACGGCGATCCGGGGCGCTGATCATTCGTCCTCGTCCTTCCCCCAGAGCGCCTCGGCTTTTTTTCGCAACACCAGCAGAGCCGCGGTTTCTGCCAGCGCTGCATCCTTGCGCCGCAGTTCACGCTCCAGCTGCTTGATGCGCTTCTTCGCGGCCTTTTCCTCTTCGCGTTCGCGCCGGGTCTTGCTCGGCTGAGCCAGGCTGTTGGCCTGCTCGCAGACTTCGCGCCAGGCGTTGATCTGCTCGACATACAGGCCTTTGCGCCGGCAGTACTCCGCCAGCTCAGCCGCATTGAGGCTGGCGCTTTCCAGCACCACCCGAAACTTGTCCTGGCTCGACCACTGGTCGGCCTGCTGTCCATCTCCCGGCACCACTGCTCCCGCTGCTCTGGCCTGTTTGCGCCAAGCATACAGGGTGGCATCAGTAATGCCTGTCGCTTCCACCAGCTCCGGCACCGTCCGGTTCAAGGGCGGCATCATCTGCCGCACCACCCACTCCCGATGCTCTATCGAATAACGCGCCACACGGCTCTCACTTCCGCCCACCGACCAAGACTCATCGAATCAACTCACACGACAACTATCCTGACGCGGCGGGTGAATCGGATTCCATTTATGACAATCCAGATGACGACCCCAACGGTCCTTGGATTGCGGGTGATCCTTTTGCCAACAAGCCCTATTCCAAGGGACTGTTCACCATCACAGGTCCAACTGGACGTGATTTCTCTCCGCCTCCGGGGCGCTTCTGGCGTGTCTCTGAGGAAAAGCTGCGTGCTCTCGACGCAGAGGGTCGTGTCTGGTGGGGTCCAACCGGCGATGCCCGTCCCAGCATCAAGCGGTATCTCAACGAGGTGGGTGACTTGGTGCCCCGCACGTTGTGGAAAAAGGACGTGGGCAGCAATCGTAGCTCCAAGAACGAAATGCGGGCTATTTTCTCCGGCTCTTCGTCTTTCGATACGCCAAAGCCTAGTAGCCTAATTGGTCGAATTTTGGACATCGCTGCTGATAGAGATTCCATCATCCTCGATTCCTATGCCGGGTCTGGTACGACCGGACACGCCGTTTTGAAGGCGAACGCCCAGGATGAAGGCACTCGACGTTTCATCCTGATTGAGATGATGGATTACGCCGAATCGCTCACCGCCGAACGCATCAAGCGGGTTGCCAATGGCTACGGCGAAGAGAGCAAGGCAGTGGCGGGGCTGGGTGGTGGTTTCACCTATTACGCATTGGGCGAGCCACTGTTTGTGGAATACGGCAACCTGAACCCTGCTGCCGGAATCGACGCGATCCGTAATTATGTCGCATGGCAGGAAGGGATCGTTGAAGGCACTGGTTCGTCATCTGCTGAAAGCCAGCACCGTTACTGGCTTGGCGAAGCAAATGGTCTGCGAGTCTTCTTCGCCTATGAAGAACATTCCGTAACCACGCTCGACCTTGAGCTTCTGGCTGAACTGGTGAAGGTCGCTGGACCTGTACTGGTTTACGCTGACCAGTTGGCTCTTGGTGAGGACTTCATGCGTCGGCACGGCATTGGCTTCAAGAAAATCCCACGCGACATTGCTCGACTCTGAGGATCTAGAAAATGCAATTGAACACCTATCAGAGTCAGGTCATTGAGGATCTTGAGCTGTTCCTTCGTCGCTGGACCGCTTGTGATGACCCTCAGTTAGCTTATCGCGCTCACTGGGATGCACTGGGCGCGACAAAGATGCCCGGTTATCAGCCAGCTCCGCATGGCGCTCCACAAGTGTGTGCGAAGGTGCCGACTGCCGGTGGTAAAACCTTCATCGGACTCCATGCCGTTTCGAGCATTTTCAGTGCGCTGCAGAAGCGTCAAGGCGATGCTCGTTTGTGCTTGTGGCTTGTTCCGTCGCTGTCCATTCTAGATCAGGTTCTGAGGGCGCTGCGTAATCCAACACATCCTTACCGGCAGGCTTTGAACCGTTTGTTCGAAGGTCGTGTGAGCATCATGGATAAGCGCGATTTGCTGTCCGGTTTCCTTTCTCGGGATGAGGTGGAAGACGGTCTTGTCGTTGCTGTGCTGACCTATGACAGCTTGAAAGCGCGCAACAAGGATGATCGCAAGCTTTACCAAGAGAATAGTGCGCTGGATGACTTGGCGTCCACGGCTGTGGCGGTAGGTGAGGGCGTTGACCCTTACTCTCTGGTCGCCTCGATGGCTGGTTTGAAACCAGTCATCATCGTTGATGAAAGCCACAACGTGACCAGTAGCCTGTCCCAAGACATGCTTCGCAACCTCAGTCCAAGCTTTGTGTTTGAGTTGACCGCCACACCGCGAACTGGGGCGAATATCATCAGCTTTGTAGATGCTCTGGTGATGCGTGACCAACACATGGTCAAACTTCCAGTCATCGTGAGAAACCTCCCAAGCCGAACTTCTGTCATTGCTCATGCCATTGATTTGAGGGCGCGTCTCGAGTCTGAGGCGAAAGCAGAAGAGCAGACTGGTGGTGCATACATCCGACCTATCGTATTGCTGCAGGCTGAAAGCAAAACCAAGGCAGATGCAAAAACCTTCGAGCTGGTGAAGGCTGAGCTGCTAGAGCATGGGATTGCCGAAGATTGGATCAAGATCAAGACTGCGGACAAAGATGAGCTGAGCGGTTTGGACCTCATGTCTACGTCCTGCCCGGTTCGATTCATCATTACCGTGAACGCCTTGAAGGAAGGGTGGGACTGCCCGTTTGCCTACATTCTCGCGACCTTGGCTGATAGGTCATCTGCGGTGGATGTGGAGCAGATTCTTGGTCGAATTTTGCGACAGCCATACGTTCGCGCTCATGGTCATGAACCACTGAACATGAGCTATGTGCTGACGGCTTCCAGCGTCTTCAGTCAGACGTTGGAAAGGATCGTTGTCGGTCTGAACAGAGCTGGTTTCAGCCGTGCAGATTTCAGGACTCCTGATCTCGTTTCGAGCGATTCCAAGTCTGATAGCCAGACCACAAAAGCAGTCACGCCTGAGCCAACAAAACCTCAACCGGGGCTGTTCGTCACGAATACTTCTGCGGGTGATCCAGAACCTTTCGAGTTGGCATCGAGCGGCGGCAGTGAACTGGGTAGTGGTAGTGAGACGACCAGCGACGACTTCCTTGAATCGACATTGGAGGCTGCGCGCCAAGCCAATGCAGAGCTGGTAGCTGCTGCGGCTACCAACGGCGGAAAGCACATCCCCAATGACGTGAGAGGTGCAATGGAACTGTTCTCCCTCCGACCTGAATTCGTTGACGAGATCAAGGAACTCAAGCTACCCCAGTTCTACCGGAAAGCGCCCGCTGGGTTGATTTTTGCTGACGAAGACGGCGGCGTGCTTCTCGACAAATCTCAGTTGCTCGACCAAGAGTTTCGTCTAGCAGATTGCGACGTGAACGACTTTACCGTTGCTCCTGTGAGCGGCGATTTGGTGAAGCTCGATCTGCTTCGTGTGGGTAGCGCGCAGGGTGACTACGAGCCTACGAAAATTCAGTTGAAGGACAACGAGATTCGCAAGCTGAAGGACTACCTGTCCAGCTTGGATTCCGAGGGTAAGCGGCGTCAGCTTACAGGATTGGTGGGTAACTGGCTGGGCAAGATGCCGCCTTTGGCTGAGGCTGATTTGCAGGCATACATCCGCAAGATTCTGGCAAGGTTGAGTGCTGGTCAGTTGGATGAGGTGCTTGAACAGCAACATGCCTATGTTGAGAGCATCAAGCAGCGCGTTCGAAGCGAAATGCTGGGCTTCTCGCGCAGGCGCTTCAAGCAGTGGATCGACCTGAACAAGGTGGACACACGACCCTCCTACCAACTACCAATGGAGATTGCTCCAAGGCAGAAAGCCCCTCTCGCGGCAGAGAATTCTTTGTACGTTCGTGAAGAGAAGGGCAATGGTCTCGAAGAGCGCATGTCCGAATTCCTGTCGGACTGTGAAAACGTCCGGTGGTGGCATAGGAACTCAAGCAGTCGTGGGTTCGCCCTGAACGGTCCGATCAACCACTACCCTGATTTCGTCCTGAAATTGCGCTCAGGTCTCATCATACTGTTGGAGACAAAGGGCAGTGACCGGGATAACTCGGACTCCAGTGCGAAAATCGAGCTTGGGAAGTATTGGGAAAGGTGTGCAGGTCGGGATTACCGCTACCTGATGGTCTTCGAGCATAGCCCCTTGGAAGGTGCGTATTCCTGGGCAGATGCCTGTGAATTGCTGAAAAACCTATAGCCATCAAAGCACTTGAGAAGAAAAACGTCCTGTTGAAATTTGGCTATTTCCTCGGCTACCTGGGGCGCGAACGAGTGTGTGCACTGAAGCGTGGCCAGGTTGAGATTCCCAGCGACTTTGCTGGCGTAGTGTGGACGTCGATGAACGACGACGGTTGGAACCAAGCCTTGAGCCGTGAGCTTCAAGACGGCGGCTACGAAATTGACTGGAACAAGGTGATGCGCGGCTAGCAGGGTTTTGCCTATGTCATTGCCAATAGTCGATGGCACAGGCCGTTGCTCTGAGACTTTGTTGGCCATGGCCTCCGCTCGGAGACACTTGATAGCCCGCCTCACATGGTGGGCTTTTCTATTTTTACTGAAATGCTAAGTGAACAGTACCCAGCTTACCGTTCACGGGGGCGCCATTGTGAATGGTGGGTACCGCCTCATGAAAACGTACACGATGCGTGATCATCACATGTCAGGATAATTGGCTTCCTCTCAACTGTGAACACGCCCGGCGTGTAATCCAGTTTCTCGCTGACGTCTTCGCCCCGTTGAACCATCCATACCAAATGCTGCATGCCGGTAGTACGTATGGGTGAGAAGCAAAAAACTGATTGAATACCTAATGGGTGAGGCTATGCAGAGCGACGACTCAGGCGCCATCACCTTTTTATCCACGGCGATCGCTCAGCCTCGCGATAGCCGATTGAGGCAAGTGGGATCAAGATAGTTAGCAAGCTCTCTTTCGTGATTGCTAAAATAGCCGAACCCATTTTGGACAATCCTATGTCCCGTCTCGCTGAATTTCGCCTGCTCGAACAACAACTCACTGCCCAACTTGCCGCGTTGGAAGCCCTGAAAAATGACTCATCCCTGAAGCAGGAAATGGAATTCGAAACGAAGCTTCGCTCCCTACTAAACGAGTATGGCTACGGCTTGCGCCAAGTGGTGCTGATCCTTGATCCGCAAGCGGTGGCTTCCGCTTCGATTACCCCGAAGGCTCTTCGGAAAGCACGTGCGGTGAAGGTCTACAAGAATCCACACAGCGGTGAGATCGTTGAAACCAAAGGTGGTAATCAGCGCACACTCAAGGCCTGGAAGAACGAGTATGGTGCCGACGTGGTCGAGTCCTGGCTCGCTAGCTAATAGGTGCGGATTCCACGCCATCCGGCCACCCAGTCCACTCTCATCTGGCCAGGCATTCCACGGCCATCTGGCCACCTGTTCCACGGCCATCCGGCCGGGCAGTCGGAGCGCAGCGACGCAGGGGTTGCATTGTTAGTCTGAGGCGCTCGGTGTCGTCAATTTCTTCGTCTGTTTGCGCATCGATTCCCCCTTCAGATTGATCCGATAAGCGTTGTGCACCAGGCGGTCGAGGATGGCATCGGCCAGGGTCGGATCGCCGATCAGTTCGTGCCAGTTGTCCACCGGCATCTGGCTGGTGACCAGGGTCGAGCGCTGGCCGTAGCGATCATCCAGTAGCTCCAGCATGTCGCGACGCTGTTCGGCGGTGAACGGGGCCAGACCCCAGTCATCGAGGATCAGCAGGTCGGTCTTGGCGTAGCTGCTCATCAGCTTGGCGAAGCGCCCGTCGCCGTGAGCCAGGCCCAACTCCTCCAGTAGGCGCGGCAAGCGCAGGTAACGCACGCTGTAGCCCTCTCGGCAGGCCTGGTGGGCCAGGGCGCAGGCCAGCCAGGTTTTGCCCACGCCGGTGGGGCCGCCGATAATCAGGTTGAGGCCGTCGCGTAGCCACTGGCCGCCGCTCAGTTGCAGGATCAGCGCCTTATCCAGCCCGCGCGGGCTGCGGTAGTCGATGTCTTCGAGGCAGGCGTTGTGCTTGAGCCGGGCCTGGCGCAGGCGGCTGCTCAGGCGCTTGTCGTCGCGTTCAGTCAGCTCGCGGTCGACCAGCAGGCCGAGGCGTTCCTCGAAGCTCAGGCTGTCGATGTCCGGGGTTTTCAGTTGTTCGTTCAGCGCCTTGAGCATGCCGTGCAGGCGCAGGGTTTGCAGCTTGTCCAGGGTCGGATGGGGCAGCATGGTGAGTTTCCTTGGGTTCAGTGGTAGTAGCCGGGGCCGCGCAGGTTGGCGTGGTCGTCCGGCAGCAGGGGCAGGTTGGCTTGAGCCAACGGCAGGCTTTCCAAACCCTGGCGCAGGATCGATTCGAGGCTCTTGTAGCTGCACGCACCGAGGCTGAGGGCGCGACGGCAGGCCAGCTCCAGACGCACTTCGCCATGGGTCTTGCCCAGGCGCAGGATGCCCAGGCAGGCCCGGTAGCCGTGAGTCGGGTGGATGCGCCGTTCGAGGATGTGGCCGATCACGCCGGCGGTGTTCGGTCCGGTCTGCTCGGCCCAGCGGATCAGCCGTTGCGGCGTCCACTCGGCGTGCTCGCGATGGCTCTTGGGCATGTGCTCGGCCTGTGTGCTGTGCCGGCCCTTGTGCGCTGAGCGCAGGTGGCTGGCCACCCGCTGATTGGCGTGGAAGCACTCCACCGTGCGCGCTGTCAGGCGTACTTCCAGTTGTTTCTTCACCAGTTGGTACGGCACCGAGTAGTAGTGCCCATCGACCTCGACGTGGTAGTCGATGTGCACCCGCGCCTTCTTCCACTCGGCATGGACGTAGGGCTGCTCCGGCAGTGGGCGCAGCGCTGGACGATCCAGGGCTTCGAAGGCCGAGTGCCGGGAGCCCGGCAGCTTGCGAAACGGTCGTCGGTTGAGCCGCTCCAGCAACCCGGCGATAGCGCTGTTGAGTTCATCCAGGGAGAAGAACTGGCGGTTCCTCAGCGCGGCGAGGATCCAGCGCTCGACCACCTGCACGCCGACTTCGGCCTTGGCCTTGTCGCGCGGTTTGCGTGCCCGCGCCGGCACCACCGCCACGCCATAGTGCTCGGCCAGATCGCGGTAGCTGGGGTTGATGTCCGGCTCGTAGCGATGGCTCTTACTCACCGCGCTTCGCAGGTTGTCCGGCACCACGATCTCCGGCACGCCGCCGAGGAAGGCGAAGCAGCGGGCATGGGAGCCCAGCCAGTCAGGTAACTGCTGCGACCAGGTGGCTTCGGCGAAGGTGTAGCTGGATGCGCCGAGCACCGCGACGAACACCTGCGCCTGGCGGATCTCGCCGCTGTGGCGGTCGATCACCGGCACCGTCTGCCCGGCGTAGTCGACGAACAACTTCTCGCCGACGCGATGCTCCTGACGCATCACCACGTCCAGCCTGCCCTGCCAGGCCCGGTAGTGCTCGCAGAACCAGCTGTACTGAAAGCCTTTCGGCTGGCTGAGGCGATACTCCTGCCAGAGCAGCGCCAAGGTCACGCCGGGGCGACGCAGCTCGGCGTGCACCCAAGACCAATCAGGCAGTGGCCGCTGCTCACTGGGCACCGCCGGCGATGGCGGGAACAGCTGCTGCTCCAACTCCGCATCGGACAACGAACAGGGCCAACTGAGGCCGCTGGCGGCAAAGCGACAGAGGTAATCGCCGACGGTGACACGACCGACCTGCACACTGACTGCAATCTGGCGAGCCGATAGCCCGACCTCGAACTTGAGACGAAGTACTTCGCGAATCTTACGCATGGATAAACGCTCCACGACGACCTCTCTGCTTCGAAAAAGAGGTCGATGGTAGTGAAGAAATCCTGCGTTACTGCCTGCCCGGTTGAGTGGCCGGATGGCCGTGGAATCAGTGGTCGGATACGCGTGGAATGGGTGGCCGGATCACCATGGAATCGGTGGTCAGATGCTCATGGAATGGGTGGCCAGATGACCGTGGAATCCGCACTAATAGGGGTCGAGTGCTTCTGGCACGAGATAAAAAGTGATGCGCCAGAATGACAATTCCCATTTTGGGGCGTGACGAAATTTTTTTGGGGTGGTGGTGACACACTGTTTATGCGCATTAAATAGAGGTCCACTTCAAAAAATGGACGCTCCAAAATGCGTAACGCTCTCATCGCGATATCTGTGAACACCATCGCAAGCCTCCTGACCGCCCTGGTGCTTCACTGGCTCACTCCTCCCCCTCCCGACGCAACCATCCAGCCAATCGCGGCCTCAAGCGCAGTATTGAGAAGCGCAACGTAGCTTCGAAATCCGGACTGCCGCTGGGAGCCGGCCCAACTGATCAGATCCAGTTTTGATCTCGGTCGAGTGTCATCGGTGGCTCACGGTTGGAAATGTCGGACAAGCTTTACCAACCAATTGATCCTTCCCGAACCAGATGGGAATGTCGCTCCAAAAATAGTCCCCACGCCTCGGGCAGGTCTTAGACCGGTACTGCGCACCAGGGGGCTAGTTGTTTCTGGGGGCACCCAGCTCGATCTGAGTATGTTTTAGCTGGGCCTCGAACGGGCGGATGACCGCCACAAGGATCAGTTAGGCCTTACTGCTGCCTACTCTCACTCGTTACCATCCAGAATCCCTCTATTAAAACGGTTTCAGCAAAAATGGATCTTTATAAGCTTCGCATTGAAGACACAGAAAGCAAAATCATCAACAAGGATCGCTTCGAGCAAGATACCCTCCGCAGAGAGCCGTGGTACCAGCCCGGCAGTGCAGACAAGCTAACTCAGTTTGCTGTGTGCCCAGCATGCGACAACCCCATCCAGCTCGTTGGCCTTTATGAGCTACCGTCCAACGTGAAAAACTCATTCGGAAAGCATGCAACGAAGACCATTCTCGGTATCGCTGCGAAATTGCACTCCACTTGACCACATGATTGCATCGGTCCTGACCACTCGTTTGCATTGCACTTGACCTGGCGTTTGCATTCGATCTGACCACTGATTGCATCGGATTTGACCAGCACGTCTCATAACCATGATCGGCAGAGAGCTGCGCATTGCTACCGGTGGCGACAGGCAAAAACCGGGCAGAAACGGACGCTGGCAGTGCTAATGGATAAACCGGCTCTTCGCATTTAAGGGTGTAGCTGATTTCTAAACCCTCCTGACTTCAGCAAGCACCTGGCTATGTAATTGGTTAAATTTCTAAAGCCCAAGGCGGTACCTCGTAAGTGCTCAAGTCGCCCGTTGATAGCTTCTGTTGGACCGTTGCTGGTTCCTGGCCGGTCGAAGTAGGCAAGGATGCTCTCAGCGTATTTTTTCAGCGTTTCCCCCAAGCCTTTCACCTCGATGAGCGCTTTGGGCAAGTCGCTGGCTGTAATGATATTTATGACCTCTTCCATGAGTTTTTTACCACGTTTTCGATCCGGCTCGTTGTAGGCGCTGACCACCCGTTGGTACATGCTCCAGGTGCAATCCACTTCGAGGTGGTGCTCATCTGCAAACAGCTGGAACAGTTGCTTTTTGTTGGCGTCAGACAGGTAGCTGATCCGAGTCAGTAGCGTTCGACGGCTTTTGTAGAGCGGGTCATTTTTACGCCCTCTGCGGCCCAGGATGTCGTGTTGCACACGCCGGCGGCATTCATCCAGCATGTTGCTTGCCCAGCGCACGACATGGAAAGGATCCAGCACGGTTTGGGCTTGAGGCAGGGCTTCTTGCGCTGCAGATTTAAACCCCGTAAAACCGTCCATGGCAATGCTTTCGATCTGGTCACGCCACGATTTGGGGCGACTCTGTAGCCATTGCTTAAAGGCTTGTTTGGAGCGGCCTTCCAGCACATCGAGCAAGCGGGCCGGCCCGTTTTTGTTACGCACGGGCGTAAGGTCAACCACGATGGTGACGTACTTGTCACCACAGCGTGTATGTCGCCAAACATGCTCATCCACGCCCAGCACGGTCACACCGTCAAAACGTGTCGAGTCATTAAAAAGCAGGCGCCGTCCTTCGTTGATAATGGCATTATTAGCGGTGTGCCATGCAACATCAAGCTGGCTCGCAACACGAGATACCGACAGATGATCCAGCACGATGGCAGCTAATGCCCAGCGTATCGCCCCATATGAAAGCTTTGAACGTGGAGGTGCTGCACTGTTTGTATCTTCATGCCAGAAACAGCCGCAAGCACAACGCCAGCGACGGATACGCAGCAGCAATCTGGTTGGTCGTTGTCCGTAAGGTGTGTGAGCAAGATGCCTATCGACAGTACCGCGTGAAACACCAGCAGCCCCGCACTTGGGGCATGGCTCGGGTGCTTTGGTTAAACGACATTCGATGACGGCGCGCTCTGCACAAAGATGTTGTCCAGTGGCAGTCAGGCCGAGGTTATTCAGTTGGCAAAAGCTGGAAAGATCAGGGCTAGAAAAGGTAAGATTGTTCACGTCGGGGGCTTAGTTTTTGTTGGTGTGAGAGCTTACATTTTCTAAGATCCTCGACTCCTTTTCCAGCCGGTCAGATTTTTTCTACACCCTTAAATGCGAAGAGCCGATAAACCTTAATATCCACTGCTAGTAAATGCTGAGATAGGGGGTTGATAGCCCGAACGGGATAGGCAGAGCGATCTCTCCGGCACAAAAGCCGATATTAATCTGCTCCTAACCAGTCACCACACCCCATACGTTTCGCTTCTCAGTTTGTTCGATAGCAAAAGTGATAGGCGCGGTAGCTCATAGGAAGGAGCAAACAGATGAAGTTAGTAGTAATAGGCAAAAATGGATTGCATCCAAGAGAGGCCTATGCTGTAAGTCAGATGGAGGAACACTTTCAAACTACCTGGCAAGCCTATTCGTCTCTGGTGATTACCGATGACCAGGGCTCGATGGAGATTGATTTGCTGATCATCACCAGCGACCGTATTTTGCTGGTGGAGATTAAGGACTGGAACGGCAAACTCACCAGCTATCGTGGTGAGTGGCGAGTCAACGAGAAATCCCGAGGCAAAAGCCCTTTCACCATCAAGAAGGAGCATGCCATACGCATCAGCAAACTGCTGAGCAGTCATCTGCGCAGTAAAATCGGTTACGGCCCCATGGTCGAAGCGCATGTAGTGCTGTCCGGCTCAGCCACTCCAGAGCAGCTACCGCCAAACGAAGCACGCTATGTACACACCCTGGACACTTTCCTGAAGTGATCTTGCCCAGTCCCAGTGGACACCCCGTTAAGCGATAAACTGCAACGAGGTGAATCATGGCAAGACAAGCAACCCCAATGAAACAGACCCGCACCCGCCATTCCCAAGCCTACAAGGACGAAGCGCTGGCTTTGGCCGAGCGCATTGGCGTCAGCAAGGCTGCCGAACAGCTTGGCCTGCATGCTTCCCAGCTCTACGGCTGGCGGAGCAAGAAGCACCAGACTCAGGCCGGCAGCGAGCGCGAGCAGTCGCTGGCCGACGAGAATGCCCGACTCAAGCGGCTGTTGGCCGAGCACGCCGAGGAGCTGGCCATCGTAAAAAAGGCCGCCGCGTACTTTGCCAAGAGCCTCAAGTGAAGTACGCCTTCATGAGGACTCATACCGCGCATTTCTCGATCCAGGCCATGTGTCGCGTGTTGAGCGTTGCCCGCAGCGGTTACTACGCTTGGTGCTCTCGCAGGCCGTCAATGCGCCAGCGGCGAAGAGACGAACTGGATCGGCAGGTCGCTCAGGCATACAGCGCACGCAAGGGCCGCAGCGGGGCTCCACGGCTGTGCCATGACCTGCGGGAAGCCGGCCTACCCTGCAATCGCAAGACGGTAGCCGCCTCGATGCAACGGCAAGGACTGCGTGCCAAGGCCGCCAAGAAGTTCAAGGCCACGACCAATTCTCAGCACTCCCTGCCAGTGGCAGAGAACTTGCTCAAGCAGGATTTCAAGGCATCTGCGCCAAATCAGAAATGGGTGGGTGACATCACCTACCTGCATACGGAGGAAGGCTGGCTGTATCTGGCAGTGGTCATCGATCTGTATTCACGGATGGTGATCGGCTGGGCCATGAACGAACGCATGACGGCCGACTTGGTTTGCGATGCCTTGCACATGGCGCTGTGGCGACGCAGGCAGCCTAATGACGTGATCGTGCATAGCGACCGCGGCAGCCAGTACTGCTCAGCGGCTTACCAGGAGCTGATCTGCGCCCATCACTTGCGATGCAGCATGAGCGCCAAAGGCAACTGCTACGACAATGCCTGTGCAGAGAGCTTCTTCCACAGCCTGAAGGTCGAGTGCATCCACGGCGAGCGCTTCACGAGCCGCGCCCAGATGCGTGAAACCGTGTTTGAATACGTCGAAACCGATTACAACCGCCAGCGGCGACACAGCACGCTGGGGCACATCAGCCCAGAGGCCTTCGAGGCCAGGATGTGTGCTTAAACCCGTGTCCACGGCTGCTGGGCAAGATCACACAGTGTACGAGCTCATCAGTTGCGACGTGGACTTCATCGCTTGTTCCTGGGCGTTGTTGACCAGCGCGGCCTGCTCCCCTTGGAGTGTAACGAGCGGCGCCATCGGTATCGACGGGGCCATACTCACCGGCGTCTCCTGCGGGGTGATCGTCCATGCATCGTTCTGATCGATACGCAACTGAACGGTACCGACCGGCACCTTGAGCCGGCCGCCGGACATGATGCCGACGTAGATCTCGCCGTCTTCCTTGCGAACTACGGGATAGAAGTGCAGCGGCTGGGTGACGATCAGGCTCGGCGTGCTCTGATCACCTGTGGTGACCATCATAGTGGTCTTGTCAGTGAATTCGTCGATTGTGGCCATTGCCTTCTAGGTTTGCTGCTCAGTGGCGCATCCTGCGACGGATAGAGCGACACAGAGTGTTGCGGCGATCCGTTTCATTCCTATCTCTCTGGTCTATTTGAGACGATTGTGTCAGGGTGCCACCATACCCCTGCAGGGCTGCCACAGCCACCGTATCGTCCGGGCTTGATACCCAGAGTTCCTGATACGCTGTACCTGGCTATTCCTGCGCTGAGCCATGACTGTCCGGCTGTAGAGCCACGGGCAATGCGCCAGATCAGTGCTCCTACGTCGTCTACCAGGCCGCGTTCAGCTTCCTCACCTAAGATCCAGTCGACTCGCGCGGAGAGCCTAGGGGATCGAGCGAGAGGATTTACTCAATGCTGACAGTGCAGCCTCAAGGTCCATGTGTTCAGCTTCTTGAGCAACTTGAGCGAGGAGGTCCCTAGCTGATCGGTTCTCCTTAAGGGCATAGCTACCTATCATCAGCGTTACCGGATGCACTCCTAGCACCGGCGCGATCGTGTCCAATTTCTGTATGGTTGGAACGTATCGGCCCCGCTCCAGCGTGCTGATATAGGTACGGCTGCTCACAGTCGCGAAATCTTCCTGGGTCAGTTTTTGCTTGACTCTCATCCACTGCAAAATCCGGCCGAATGCGCTTTTCAATTCCACTTTGCATGTTCCACAAAAGGAACGATAAGGCACCCGACGAACAGTATATGACTACAATGTATGCTGTTCATTTGAGAGGGAGTCGGTATGTTTATCACCAACCGATGGGCAGAAGTGGATCGTTCACACGCCTGGCTGGCTGAGGATCAGCAGGCTTGGCATTTCGTAGAGCAACGGCTTTCATCGCCTTGGATCCACATCACGGTCACGAGGGCGCGGGGAGAAGACACATGTATCGAGGTCTTTTTCCTGGAGGACATGCGGGGCCTGGAACGATTCACACGGATGGCCCTAGAGGGCACAGCACAGCTGTCCTTGCAGATTGTCACTCCAGGATGGATGAATGGCAGCGGCGAGTGGTCAATGGAGCCCTTGGAGGCTATTCATGAAAGCGACGATGGCTTGCACAGATGTTACACCGTTCAGAGTGGGCGGCGTTATTACCTGCCTAATAGCGTTGATTGCCAGCAACGTTCATTCAAAGAGCTTTTCCGAAGAGAATAGAGGCTTTGTCAGGTTGTGGCATCTCCAAAATACCGTCTTGGATCGATCGCGTCCTCCGTCATGAGCTGAGCAGCTTTGATGATAATTTGAATCAGCCGATTGTTCTCCGCACGCGCTTTCTCAAGTTGCGTTTCGAGAGCAAAAATCCTGGCGCAGCTGTCTTTTCGTCCTTTCTTTTTTATATTTAGAAGGTAATCCTGGGTAGTAGCATATAAAGATCGGATCTCCTCGTCTCTCCATAGAGTCTGGCGACTGACAGCGACTTTCTGCGCAAGTCCACTTTGTGTGAGCGGCCCCGTAACTCGACCCTCCTTATAATCGGCAAGAATAGACCTCGCACGCTCCTTCCATTTTTTATCCTGCTTCACGATGATACCTGCTTAGATTTCGAATATGCATTCAAAGCTGCCTTGCAGCTCCTAACCATATCGCAAACAAACAAAACGTGCTGATCGAATTCATGTGTGCTGTCGAGTTCGGACTCGATGCTGGCTGTTATATCTGTTCGGTTGTCAAAAATCACCTTCATAATTCGCTCATACTCTGTGAGTAAGGTCTCAATGGCTGCCCTTGCTTCTAGATCATCAGGGTTCAGATGAAATGATTTGCACCCTGCTTCCGTGCCGAACCCTCTTACGCACATGAGGCCTCGATCACAAGGGCTAATGTACAACTCCCGTGAGCATCCGCCCCATGGCGTTAGATTTAAAATGCTCAGCTTCTGAATGATCATATCTTCAATTAGATCATCAGCGACTTCCTCCTCGCGCCATCGGATGACTAATTTTCCCAAAAAGTCTTCGGGTGGCTCATCGGTCAAGTATAACGACCTCACATATTCTGCCCGTTCTTTAGCGGTCCGATAGTCATATTGACGACTCTGGCGTGGAGTACGTCCCATCCAGAGATCCACCGCTGTCTCAGAGGGACCGGCGCGTAGGATCGCCGTGGTAACCCAGCGTCGGATCTGGTGGGGAGTGATGGAAAATATCTTCCCGTTTCGGTCCCTCAAATCAAGGCGTTGAAAAATAGTTTTTTTTGACGAGTTGTTTGAAAGGTAGTTATAAAGGTCCGCCCTGAAAAGCGGGCGCGGGATAATACCTTGCTGTGAGACCGAATTAAATTGGTTCTCCCAGATAACAATTAGGTTGTCGCTGAGTTTGTTAGGGTAGCCCTTGCTCGAAAATTTTGCATGATAAGGTGCTTCTTCGCCATCATCGGGCATAGCAAATTGTTCGTCAAAGTGGCGTTGCAAATGGAATCTGTACTTTTTTTCTAGAGCTCGTTTGAATAATCTGATGTCTATGGCCAGGGAGGGAACCCCCGCTCCCATCCCTCTCCTAGACAGCATGAGTTCTCTAATGCGAGCCCATTCTCTTTTAATGTCGAACAGCTGCACGTATGAGGGCAGGGCACCAGGCTTAAATAGCCCGCTTTTGACCATCCCCTTGAGAAATATTCGAAGTTCGTCATTAAACCACTTGCATTTGTTTACTGATGAGCGAGATGAGTTGGTGTGAATCCCGATATCAAGCACAGAGACACTATAGCAATTCTTTTTGTACTCATTAAGGTAGTTCGACCAGTCCCACTTGCTAATTCGGTCGTCTATCCAGGCCGCAAAGCGTGCAGCTGTTATTCTAGGAAGTTCAATTGCAGAGCTGTAAAACCGCCCGCCGCTGCAAAGCTCTTTAGCTGATATCGCAAAGCAACTCGTTAATTCCTCTACAAAATAGTGGTGCTCTACGGTTAGGTCCAGCGATGTGAGCTGATCTTTAGCTCCGGAGTCTAGTGGATTTTTTTCTCGGTAGGTGGTGAGTATTTTATCTACGAAGGAGAAACCATTCGCTTCGATATCAAGGGCTCGATCTCTTGCATCACGGCAAAACTCCAGTAAATACGCATAAGCTTCTGTGAGTGGAGTGCTCCATAAATCTGCGACTGGTACGGCGGCTGGTATGAGGTTTTTTTCAACAGGGACCCGCACGAAAGTTGTATGAGTATCATGGTCCTGGAAGAGGCAATTTTCCGGTAAGTTTGTGATTTCACCCACCCTCAAGCCGAGCGCCATGCCGAAGCAAGTCGCTTCCAGACGTACTCTGTCGAAGCCATTGATTGGCTCTAGGCTCGGATCGTTCTTTATAAGGCATCGGGCTTTCGCGATGCCCTCGTGTAAGTCAGGAGAGAACAGGGTTTCTTCTCTGTGTCTGAATTGTTGAGACGTGAGCTCAAGGTTGCTGTGGGTCGGGTTAGGTACGCCAGTCTTCCACTTGATGAATCTTTCAAGGAACCGAAGCGGTACTCCGCTACTGGTTATACTGAAGTTGTTGAGGAAGTTTAGAAAAGCCTTTAGGGCGTTCGCTCTATGGTATACCGTAGCCTCCGAGTGATCTTGCCTGATTGAGTCCACGGTGGTGTCAAAAACCTTGCGTGTTATGTCGCTCCATTTGACGTCATGGTTATTCATTACGGCCGAGAGGCGTCTGACCGCTGCCATTCGTCCGATGACCAGGGTGGCCGAAGGACGCCTAAGCATTTCATGGGCGATGAAACAGCGAGCCAGCTTTCCCGTCACTGTCGGAAGAGCGGGCTGATCTTCATGTCGTTTTTGCACAGAGCAGAGTGACGTAAATGGGATATTACTCGATCTGTATTGCCATACCTTACCCTCGAAATCTCCGGACACTAGTCCACTCGATTTGAGGTCGTTAAACTGTTTTCGTGCAAGCTCATAACGTTCATCGAGAACAGCCATTGATACGCTCAATTGTCTAGCTCCTTCACGGCAATTAGAATTGACTTGGCGCCGTGTATTGCAGCTTCGACTTGTTGAGCCATGGCGCCACTAGAAGAGCTTCCCAACATTTGTTGAAATCTAGTGATGTCAGCTAGAGCGGCTTCATGGTCTGCGTGACGGCTGGGCCTGAATTTGGAACATGCATAGCATGTAACAGTAGGGTGAAAAGGGCATGGTTTTTTCGAGCTGCATAATCCCAAGCTGCTTATAGGTGATAATGCAGATCTGTCAGCAGTATCCTCCATGAACCTTCCGCACCACATCTCAACTGCCGCATTGATTTCCGGGCTAGCCATGTGAGTGGTGTTAATGAATTCTTGAAGTTCAAGGTTGTAGCGAAAATAATGCTTTATGGAATTTAGATTTATATGATCGAGAGCTTCTGCTACCTCGTCAGGAGACGCCCCAGAAAGGACCATGGAGGTTCCTTTGGTTCTGCGAAGCCGGTACGCAGAAATACGCATAAAAGGCGCGGCTTCTCTAGGGGACTTGTGAGGATCAAGCAACTGAAGCTCCCAAGTAAGCGAGGTTAGCTCATAGCTCAAGCGTCGATTATCTTGATGTAATGTGAAGGGGGTCAGTCTTGGATTGGTTAGAAATCGCACGAGACGGGGTTCAGTTCTGAATGGTGCTGGAAACAATGGTATGGGCAGTTGAGGGACGCTGATACCATGCGTTACGCATAGCTTTTCAATTAACCCCGATGCAGCTTTGCATTGGTGCTCAGCTAAGGCGCACTGTTGCTGAACAGCTTCCGCTGTATCGTTGGAAATGTAGCGTTTCTTCAAATTACTGGGGTGTCTCCTAAGCCTTGAACGTCGAATTCCTTTCACGCTTGGCACCATGACGAAAGGGCCGTTCTCGTCAATACCAAAATCTTTGACCTGCATGAGCGCTAGCTGAATTGGGCGTATTCCCCAATCCCGACAAAGGAGAAACATCGTGCGTTGTACATGCGATACATGCTTACTTGTGAAAATACGCATTTCAATGTGCGTTAACTGTACCCGAGTAAAAGGTCCGAAGTCATCGTCTCGCATCGTGACCAAGTGCTTGTTATCAAATGCCTTTACAGTTAACTGAGAAAGCTCAAGGCTATCATGCTCATTGAATCCTGAAACATCCTCGTCCAGGCACCATCGATAGAACACTCGGAGGGCAACTAAGTCGTCGTTGCGGCCGGATGTTTTTAGGCGGATGCATTCGCGTACAGCAAAGGATGATAGCCGATCTCCAATAGTCTCTGCATCGTCACCCGGAAACTCATGAGCGGCTAAGATTCGCTGCACGAGGATCAGCGGTCTAAGGTCAATGTGGGTTTGAATTCGATCTATAAACCATCCTCTGAGAAGCCACTCCACTAACAAATTCTCGTGAAGTTGGTGGCCCCAGGAAATATTCATCGGGGCACACCCGATGATTTCGATGGTCATCTTTTCGAGCCATCCAGTATTGTTGCGAATCGTTATGGTCTGGCCGAAAGTAGATTGCACCCGAAAAGGGAAATCGTCAGTCTCGATGCCGAATCTACGTTCGACCTCTGTGGTCAAATCAGTCGGAGAATTAGTCATCAGTTTTCTCTCGTGGAAGTGTTCTGTCAGATGTCCTTAGTATTTCTCCGAGACGATCAGATATGGCTTGTCGAGAGTACTTCTGAATGCTGTCGCTGTTCGGGCTCCAGCCTCCCAGATACGCAAGAGCATCTCTGATGTTGAGGCTGGGTGCATCGCTTTTTTCAAGCTTTTTGCGGGCGTCGTTTGCACCTGTTGTTCTCAAACCATGCGGGTGAAGGCGGGTTGAGAAATTGGATAGGCCAAGGCTACTAGCGACGGTTCTGAGAATCGTGTTCACTGTTCGTGCTGACATTCGTCTGCCGTCACGGGAGCTGACAAATAGTGCGGTACAAGGCTGTTTCGGCTTGAGCAGCCTCGGTCGATGGTCGCAAAGATACTCATTCAGCATCGCGGCCAGCGATACAGATATCGGAACTATACGTCCGCGTGTCTTTAGGCTCGCCCCGTCTCTTCGTCGCTCCCTATTGATATCGTTCGGCTGCTTAATACGAATGGTTGCAGAGGGGCCTAGATCAAGATCGTTCAACTCAATCAGTACAACTTCGCCACGTCTGGCAAGTGTTTCCAGCATGACCAAAAAAAGGCAATAGTTACGGACCTGGATTTTTACGCTCTTGAAGGGATTTTTCGAGCTGCTCGGGTATAAAACTTTTTTGAGTAGAGCTTCTTCGTCTGCATCGAGTGGAGTGGAAGGTCGGGAGGGTTCAGACTGTTGCGCGATCTTAATGACTTTTTTACTAAGGTTTCGGAGGTTTTTATTTTTGTTTTTTTCAGCTTGGCTCTGCTCCTGCAGACCCAACCGATTGAGCTCGATGTAATGATCAAACGAAAAATCTATGAATGATTTGATGGATTCGAGCCGTCGCGTGCAGGTCGACTGACTCGCTTCCGCACCGCGCCTGGTTGAGCATAGGCGCTCAGCCAGCATTGTCAGCTCCGTTGAGCTGAAAACGGCCAAGCGTTCAAGCTTTCGCTCCAGGGGAGAGTCTCGGCTGAGGGCCCACTCGTACGCGACAGCAACGTCACGAAGGTAGCTCTCAACGGTGTTGAGGCGCGATTTGTGAAGCAAATCCTCGGCCCAGAGGTTTGCTAAGATCACCGGAACCCCCTCCACCAGCAGATACGGCCTGAGGCCGCTGGAAGCAGTCCGGATCATTCGGATTTCGCAGCAAGGCACGTCGGGCATCGGAAGCTCCACGTCTGCAACGTTTCCAAACATATACCATAAGTGCCACAACCATCCGTCAGGCCATAGCGAGCCCAGCGAGGATGACGTGCACATGACGCTGGTGCTCAAACGGGCATTGGCGTTGATCGATGTGCGGGTGCTCGATCATGTCATCGTCGGGGACGGTGAGCCGCTGTCGATGATCGAGCAGGGGTGGTTCGAGGCCTAAGGCTGCTTTATGGCCAGCGATGGGGCGCAAAGCGCCCCGGCCAATGACTTAGCGCGTGACGGAAACCTTGCTGAAATCCAATCGCCCGAACGGGCTCACTTGGTAACCCTCCACACCCTGGCGCAGCAGCGTGGCTGCAGTCGGATGGGCCAGTGGCAACCACAGTGCCTGCTGCTGGATCAGCGTCTGCGCCTGTTGATACAAACGGCTGCGCACGCTCTGGTCGTTAGTGGTGCGGCCGGCGCTGATCAGCTGATCCAGGCGGTTATCGCAAAAACGCGCGAAGTTGGTACCGGACTTGACCGCCGCGCAGGAAAACTGCGGGGTGAGGAAGTTGTCCGGATCGCCGTTGTCGCCGGCCCAGCCCATGAACAGCAGATCATGCTCGCCAGCCTTGGCCCGGCGGATCAGCTCGCCCCATTCGATCACGCGGATCTCAGCCTTGATACCGATCTTCGCAAGATCCGCCTGGAGCATCTGTGCGCCCAGGCTCGGGTTTGGATTGAGCAGGCTGCCTGAGGGGCGGGTCCAGATCGTCGTGGCAAAACCGTCCGCAAGCCCTGCCTTGGCCAACAGCGCCTTGGCTTTTTTAAGGTCCATGGCGTAGCCAGGCAAGTCCTTGGCGTAGCTCCAGGTGTTGGGCGGGTAGGGGCCATTGGCCGCGATGGCGGTGCCTTCGAACACGGCCTTGAGATAGGCGGGCTTGTCGAAGGCCAGGTTGATGGCCTGGCGCACCTCGGATTTGTCCAGCGGTGGGTGCTGGCTGTTGATGGCGACGAACGCCGTCATGAACGCCGGGACACTTGCGGTCTTGAGATTACCGTCCTTGCCAGCTTCGGTGATATCCAACGGTTTGGGCGAGAGGGCCACCTGGCATTCGCCGCGTTTGAGTTTCTGCAGGCGTACGTTGGCGTCTGGGGTGATGGCGTAGATCAGCGGGTCGACGGCGGGCTTGCCCGCGAAATAGTCGGGGTTGGCGCGATAGCGCACCACCGCGTCCTTCTGGAAACGCTGGAACACGAACGGTCCGGTGCCGACCGGCTGGCTGTTGAGCTTTTCCGGGGTGCCGGCCTTGAGCAGCTTGTCGGCATACTCGGCGGAATAGATCGAGGCGAAACCCATGCTCAGGGTCGCCAGGAAGGTCGCGTCCGGGTGGGTCAGGGTGAAGCGTACCGTGTGCGGTTCCGGCACTTCGATCAGCTTGATCAGGCTGGCCAGCTGCAGCGATTGGGCATGCGGGTACCCTCCAGGCGCTGTCTTGTGCCAGGCGTGGGCGGGGTAGAGCATGCGCTGGAAGCTGAACAGCACATCGTCGGCGTCCAAGTCACGGCTGGGTTTGAACCAGGATGTGGTATGGAATTTCACGCCATTGCGCAGCTTGAAGTCATAGATCAGGCCGTCATCGGACACTGTCCAGCTTTCAGCCAGGCTGGGCACCACCTTGCCCTGGCTGGCATCGAATTCCACCAGACGATTCATCAGCACATCGGCCGAGGCGTTGGTGGTCGTCAGCGAGTTGTACTGGACGACGTCAAAGCCTTCGGGGCTGGCCTCGGTGCAAACGGAGAGGGGCGCCGCCTGGGCGAGGCCTGCGGCGAACAGGGAGGTGAACAACAACGATAGGGCGGCGACACGCATGGTGACTCCTTGACTGATCCGGGGCCCATCTGACTGTGCAGCTGAGGAAAGGTCCTACCCTAGTGTGCGCATTGATAAATGGCCACCTTCTTTTTCGCCTGCCCGGCGACGAGCGGTCGACAGCACGCCAGCCTTGTCGCTATGCTGGCCGGGCGCGCTCGGCCCTATCAGGATGCGTATCTTCTGTTGTTGTGGTCGAGTCTTTCTGGTATAAAGCAGCGCTCTTTTCTAGGGGCACGGTCTGTCGCGCAAGCCGATTCGGTCGATAGGACCCCCGGAAACACGGCGCCTGGCGCCATAGACTGAGAGATTAAGCGGCCAACCCATGCCGGGTTGGGCATGTGGTTTTAGAGGGCTGAGGCATGTCGAGAGTCTGTCAAGTTACCGGTAAGGGTCCGGTAACCGGGAACAACATTTCCCACGCAAACAACAAAACCCGTCGTCGTTTCCTGCCAAACCTGCAGCACCACCGTTTCTGGGTTGAGTCCGAGAAGCGTTTCGTGCGTCTGCGCGTTTCCGCCAAGGGCATGCGTATCATCGACAAGCGCGGTATCGATGCCGTTCTGGCCGACATCCGTCGTGCTGGCGCCAAGGTTTAAGGGAGAACATCATGCGTGAATTGATCCGTCTGGTTTCGAGTGCCGGTACCGGCCACTTCTACACCACCGACAAGAACAAGCGCACCACTCCGGACAAGATCGAGATCAAGAAATACGATCCGGTCGTCCGCAAGCACGTGGTCTACAAGGAAGCCAAGATCAAGTAATTGATCGGCAACCTGAAAAAACCCGCTTCCTCGGAAGCGGGTTTTTTTATGTCCGGCGTTCAGGGCGGAAGAGGAAACTTTCGATGATGCCCTTCACCTGCGACTCTTACTTCTGTTCGAACATGACGTAGATCTTGCGGCAGGGCTCCAGCACTTCCCAGGTGCCCTTGAAGCCGGCCGGGATGACGAACCGATCGCCGGCGCGCAGGGTCTTGGCATTGCCCTGTTGGTCGCGCAGTACCGAGACACCCTGGGTGATCTCGCAGTATTCGTGCTCGGTGTAGTTCACCGTCCACTGGCCCACCTCACCTTCCCACACGCCGGCGGCGAACTGGCCGCAGGGGCTGGAATAGTGGTTGTAGACCGCCTGGTCGGGCTCGCCCTTGAGGATTTTTTCCGCCGCTGGACGGTAGCGTTCGGCCTCGGTGAGTGCCTGAGCGAAGTCGATGATGGTGCCGATGCTCATGGTGATTCCCTTTTGTTGTTTAATAAAATGCACATCAGTAGGCGTTTAGGCCTTTCGTGTCAAATATATTGATAGTTTCCACCGGCTGGTTTAGGGTGTCGGGTGCCAGTGTGCGCTTGTCACCCGGCCAGAATTATTGACACGCCGTGATGTCCTCAGTACGGCGTTGCACCTTAACAAGAGGAGGAGTTTCGTATGACCACCCTGACTCGTGCGGATTGGGAACAGCGTGCCCAGCAACTGAAGATCGAAGGTCGCGCCTTCATCAACGGCGAATACACCGATGCCGCATCCGGTGAAACCTTCGACTGCCTGAGCCCGGTGGACGGACGCTTCCTGGCCAAGGTTGCCAGCTGCGATCTGGCCGACGCCAACCGCGCCGTCGAAAATGCCCGCGCCGTGTTCGAATCCGGCGTCTGGTCGCGCCAGGCTCCGGCCAAGCGTAAGGCTACCCTGATCCGCTTCGCCGACCTGCTGCGCAAGAACGTCGAAGAACTGGCCCTGCTGGAAACCCTGGACATGGGCAAGCCGATCGGTGACTCCTCCACCATCGACGTCCCAGGTGCCGCCAACGCCATCCATTGGACTGCCGAAGCCATCGACAAGGTCTACGACGAAGTCGCCCCGACTCCGCACGATCAGCTGGGTCTGGTGACCCGCGAGCCTGTGGGCGTGGTCGGCGCGATCGTGCCGTGGAACTTCCCACTGCTGATGGCCTGCTGGAAACTCGGCCCGGCCCTGGCCACTGGTAACTCCATCGTCCTCAAGCCATCGGAAAAATCGCCGCTGACGGCCATTCGTATCGCCCAGCTGGCGATCGAAGCGGGCATCCCGGCAGGCGTGCTGAACGTGCTGCCAGGCTACGGCCACACCGTGGGCAAGGCCCTGGCCCTGCACATGGACGTCGACACCCTGGTGTTCACCGGCTCGACCAAGATTGCCAAGCAGCTGATGGTCTACGCGGGCGAGTCGAACATGAAGCGCGTCTGGCTGGAAGCCGGCGGCAAGAGCCCGAACATCGTCTTCGCCGACGCCCCTGACCTCAAGGCCGCCGCCGAAGCCGCTGCCAGCGCCATCGCCTTCAACCAGGGCGAAGTCTGCACCGCAGGTTCGCGCCTGCTGGTCGAGCGCTCGATCAAGGACAAGTTCTTGCCGATGGTGGTCGAGGCCCTGAAGGCCTGGAAGCCGGGCAACCCGCTGGATCCGTCGACCACCGTCGGTGCTCTGGTGGACACCCAGCAAATGAACACCGTGCTGTCGTACATCGACGCCGGTCACCAGGATGGTGCCAAGCTGCTCGCGGGCGGCAAGCGTATTCTGGAAGAAACCGGCGGTACTTACGTCGAGCCGACCATCTTCGACGGCGTGACCAACGCCATGAAGATCGCCAAGGAAGAGATCTTCGGCCCTGTGCTGTCGGTCATCACCTTCGACACCGCCGAGGAAGCCGTGGCGATTGCCAACGACACCCCGTACGGCCTGGCGGCTGGCATCTGGACTGCCGACATCTCCAAGGCCCACAACACCGCTCGTGCCGTGCGCGCCGGCAGCGTGTGGGTCAACCAGTACGATGGTGGTGACATGACCGCGCCGTTCGGTGGCTTCAAGCAATCGGGCAACGGTCGTGACAAGTCGCTGCACGCACTTGAGAAGTACACCGAGCTGAAAGCGACCTGGATCAAGCTGTAATCCAGCGGGCCGCTGGGCGGCCCTTTTCGTGGGTGACCGCTCCCACAGGATTCGTAGGAGCGGTTACCCACGATGGGCTGCGCAGCAGCCCTGAAAGCAACTAGCCGGGCCGGCCCATGCCGTCCCGGCTTTGTCGTCTTTGCTGTTCAAGATCTGCCTGGGAGGCTGTCATGCGTTGGGGAACCTATTTTGCCGTGCTGGCGTCGGTGCTCAGTGTCGGGCTCGCGCTCGGCGTGAGCATGCCGCTGGTGTCCTTGCGCCTGGAGGGCTGGGGCTACGGTGGGTTCGCCATCGGCGTGATGGCCGCGATGCCCGCGCTCGGTGTGCTACTCGGGGCCAGCCTGGCCAGCCGCCTGGCGGGTTGGGTCGGTGTGCCAGCGGCGATGCGCCTGTGCCTGTGGGGCGGTGCGTTATCGATCGGCCTTGTAGCCGTGCTGCCCAGTTATGCGCTGTGGCTGGCATTGCGCCTGGTGATCGGCATGGCCCTGACGGTGGTGTTCATCCTGGGTGAAAGCTGGATCAACCAACTGGTGGTCGAGCAGTGGCGCGGTCGGTTGGTGGCGCTGTATGGCAGCAGCTATGCCCTGAGCCAGCTTGCCGGCCCCTTGGTGCTGGGGTTCTTGGGCTCGGACGATGACTTTGGATTCTGGGCCGCCACAGCGCTGCTGCTGTTCGCACCCTTGCTGCTGCTGGGCCGCGGCGGTGCACCCAGCACCGAGGCATGCAGCGTCACCTTCGGCGACCTGTTCGGGTTTTGCCGGCGTCTGCCGGTGATCGCCTGGGCCATTGCGCTGTTCGCTGCCTTCGAGGCGATGATCCTGACCTTGCTGCCGGTGTACTGCCTGCAGCAAGGGTTCACCGCCGAGATCGCATTGTTCATGGTCAGCACCGTGGTGGTGGGCGATGCCGTGCTGCAGCTGCCGATCGGGGCCCTGGCCGACTACATGTCGCGGCGGACGCTGTTCAGTGGTTGCGCCTTGACCCTGCTCGTTTCGAGTCTGGCCATTCCGCTGACCTTGCACACACCTGCGATCTGGCCGGTCTGGGTGTTGTTCGGGGCCAGTGCCGGCGGGCTTTTCACCCTGTCGCTGGTGCTGATCGGTGAGCGCTACCGGGACGATGAACTGGTGCGCGCCAACGCGCATGTGGCGCAGCTGTGGGGCATCGGTTGCCTGCTAGGGCCGCTGATCGCTGGCGCCGGCAGTCAATGGATCAGTGGCCATGCATTGCCGTGGCTGATGGCGGCAGGGGCGGCGGGGTTGGTCGTGTTGACTCGCAGGCGCGATGCCTTCGAGCCTGCTTCGGCCTGATAGCGAGTTTGTAGCCGATTCGCGGGCCACAGGTGCGGCGCTATAGCGCTGCTTGAATTGTGGGCAGGGTTCACCTGCGAACGGGGCGGCGGCTCACAGCATCTTCTCCAGCCCCACCGCCTTGCTGATCCAGGCATTGAATCGCCGCCACAGCCCGCCTGGCTCGGAGGTGAGCAGGCGGCGTTTGCCGTTGTCCTCGGTCACCCACACCAGTTTGTCCCCCACCAGCTTGGCCTGATAGCTCAGCGCTGGCGCCATGCCCTGCACCGCAAGATCACGGGTGTATTCGGCCAGCTCGGGGCTGTCGACCAGCACGCCGACCTCGGTGTTCCACAACACCGAGCGTGGGTCGAAGTTGAACGATCCGATGAAGGTCTTGCGTCGGTCGAAGACGATGGCTTTGCTGTGCAGACTGGAATCCGAGCTGCCATACAGGCGCAGGCTGCGGTAAGCGCTCGGGTCACCGGGTTGGCGGCGCAGTTCGTACAGCTGCACGCCGTGCTCGAGCAGGGCGCGGCGATAGGGGGCATAGCCGCCATGTACCGCTGGGACGTCGGTGGCTTCCAGGGAGTTGGTCAGCAGCTTGACTGACGTACCGGCATCGGCGCGGCCGGTCAGGTACAGCAAGCCCGATTCGCCCGGTACGAAGTAGGCCGATACCAGGATCAGCTCGCGGTGCACATTGGCAAGCTCCGGTGCCAACTGCTGGGTCATCAGCAGGTGTGGATCCGGCTCGCCTTGGGCCAGTACCTTGCTAGGTGAATCCCAGAGGGCCTTGCTGTGGGCCCAGATCAGCTCGTTGCGCCACGCGTCCAGCCGTGGATTGGACTGGTAGGCCATCAAGCGGTCGTACAAGGCTTTGTGCTTGACCCGCGCTTGCGCCAGTGAAATCTCCAGGCGCTTGCGGCTGGCCCGCAGGTCGTTGGCATCCGGCTGGCGCCAGAGAAAGTCGCCGATCGGCAAGCTCAGGGCGCTGTTCCAGTACTGGTCGAAGCTGTGGCCGAGCTGGTCGGCCACTGGGCCTACGCCGAGCAGATCGATGTCGGTGAAGTTGAGGTTCGGCTCGGCGTCGAAGTATTCATCGCCCAGGTTGCGACCGCCGACGATGGCCATGCTGTTGTCCACCAAAAACAGCTTATTGTGCATGCGCCGATGCTGGCGCGACAGGTTGAACAGCCGGCCTACAGCGCGGGTGGCGCCGGTGCTGCGCCCCAGGTGCAAAGGGTTGAATACGCGGATCTGGATGTTGGGATGGGCAGCGAGGGTGCCCATCATGGTGTCGAGGCCGTCGCTGGTGGTGTCGTCGAGCAGCACGCGCACGCGCACGCCGCGGTCGGCGGCGCGCAGCAGCTCGTGGACCAGGGCTCGGGTGCTCAAGCCATCGTGGACGATGTAGTACTGCAGGTCGATGCTCGCCTGGGCGTTGCGGATGAGCTCGGCGCGGGCGCGAAAGGCCTCGTTGCTGTTGGGCAGCAGGCGAAAGCCCGAGCGCCCGTCATAGGGCGCGGCCTGGCGCTGGACGGAGCGGCCGAACGCCGATTCGCTGGCCGGCAGCGTCTGGCTGACCTGGCGGGGCGTACTGACGCTGGCGCAGCCCGACAGGCCAAGCAGCAGCGCCAGCAACAGTGGCAGAGCTCGCTGGAGTCTCAAGTGAAGAACGTCCTGTACAGCAAAGGCTTTATGGTTTGGACCGTGGAGGGCGGCGCAAAGTTACGCCGGGTCTTCGTCCGCTTCCAGTAGACGAAGGGCGGTTTCACCCACTTTGCGTACCGCAGCTTCGATCTGGGGCGTGGGCCGCGCGGCGAAGTTCATGCGCAGGCAATGCCGGTACTTGCCCGACGCCGAGAAGATACTGCCGACGGCGATCTGCACCCCCTGCTCCAGTAAAGCGCGATTCAGGCGCAGCGTATCGAAACTTTCCGGCAATTCAACCCACAGCATGAACCCGCCTTGGGGCCGACTGGCGCGCGTGCCGGGCGGAAAGTACCGTGTCACCCAGTCGCTCATCTGGTCGCGGCCGCGTTGGTACTGGCTGCGCATGCGGCGCACGTGGGGCTGATAGTGGCCGGCTTCGATGAAATCGGCGATGGCCAGTTGCGGCTGGCTGGCGGTACTGCCGGTGCTGATGTACTTCATGTGCAGCACGCGCTCCAGGTAGCGTCCGGGCGCCACCCAGCCGACCCGCAGGCCCGGAGCCAGGGTCTTGGAGAAAGAGCTGCACAGCAACACGCGGCCGTCTTCATCGAACGACTTGATGGTCCGCGGCCGCGGGTAGGTGTAGGCCAGGTCGCCGTACACATCGTCTTCGAGAATTGCCACGTCGTAGCGCTGGGCGAGGTTCAGCAGGGCCTTCTTGCGCGCCTCGGGCATGATGTAGCCCAGTGGGTTGTTACAGCTGGGGGTGAGCTGGATGAGCTTGATGGGCCACTGCTCCAGCGCCAGTTCCAAGGCCTCCAGGCTGATGCCGGTGAGTGGATCGGTGGGAATCTCCAGGGCCTTCATGCCCAGGCCTTTGAGGGTCTGCATGGCGCCGTGGAAGCTGGGCGCTTCGACGGCCACGATATCCCCCGGTTCGCACACGGCGCGGATGCTGGTGGACAACGCCTCATGGCAGCCAGTGGTCACCACCAGGTCGGCCGGGCCCAGGCGGCAGCCGGAGTCGAGCATCAGCCGGGCGATCTGCTCGCGCAGGGCCAGGTTGCCATGAATGTTGTCGTAATACAGACCTGGCATGTCCTGGCGCCGACTGAGCTGGGCCAGGCTTCGCAGCAGGGGCTTGAGGGTCGGGCTGTCGATGTCGGGCATGCCGCGACCGAGCTGGATCACGCCTTTTTGCGGCGTGCTGCGCACCAGTTCCAGCACTTGGTCCCACTGCGAAATATCCACCGGACGTTGGGCGGTGCGGCTCATGGCGGGCAGCGCAGGAAGGCTGCGGTCCTCGGCGACGAAATAGCCGGACTTGGGCCGCGGCGAGACCAGGCCGTTGTCTTCGAGCAGACGATAGGCCTGCTGCACTGTGCTCAGGCTGACCCCATGCTCAAGGCTCAGGGCACGCACCGATGGCAGGCGCTGGCCGGGGCGGTACAGGCCTTGTTCGATGCGTGCGCCAAGCAGTTCGGCAAGGTTGAGGTAAAGGGTCACGGCATACTCCTTGGAACCGTCTGCGACTAGGACCGGTACAGATGGGTGGAAAATACGCCATTCAGTCCTGTTTCGGCCAATTCTGTATGGGAATAATAAGCCGGTATTGGATCTGTATTGTCGAGGGCGCGAAACGGCATGCTTTTTCCAGGGTTCGATCAGAGCAGGAGAGCGTGGCGATGGACGGCGTGAGCGACGTACGTTTGCAATTATTGGCTAAAGAACTGGAAGAAGGCCTGCGGCCCAAGGTCTACAACGCCCCGGCCGGGCTGGGACGCTGGGGGTTGATGCTGCACCGCTGGCGCACTCGCCGGGTCTTGTTGCAGTTGGATGATAGCCAACTGAAGGATGTGGGACTGAGCTGGGAGCAGGCTCGCGAAGAAGGGCGTAAACCCTTCTGGAAGGACTAACCGCAATTGTTGTGGGAGCGGGGGTAGCGCCTGGAGTCAGACCAACTCCTTGAGCCGATGCCAGAGCATGCCCAAGGCCAGCAGCGGCGAACGCAGCAGCCTTCCACCGGGGAAGGTGATATGCGGGACCTGGGCGAACAGGTCGAAGCGACCGCTCTGCTGGCCGCTGATGGCCTCACCCAGCAGGCGCCCGGCCAGGTGGGTGGCGTTCACGCCGTGGCCGGAGTACGCCTGGGCGTAATAGACGTTCGGCTGGCTGGCCAGGCGCCCGATCTGCGGCAGGCGGTTGGCGCCGATGCCGATCATGCCGCCCCATTGATAGTCGATGCGCACATCGGCCAGTTGCGCAAATACCTTGAGCATCTTGGGGCGCATGTAGGCGGCGATGTCCTTCGGGTCGCGCCCGGAGTAATGACAGGCTCCGCCGAACAGCAGGCGGTGGTCGGCCGACAGGCGATAGTAGTCCAGCGCCACTCGCTGATCGCAGACCGCCATGTTCTGTGGCAACAGTTGGCGGGCACGTTCCTCGCCCAGTGGCTCGGTGGCAACGATATAGCTACCGGCAGGCAGCACCTTGCCGCCCAGCTCGCGATTCAGGTCGTTGTGGTAGGCATTGCAGCACAGCACCAGGGTGCCGGCGCGCACACGCCCTTTGGCGGTATGGACTTGCACCTGCGAGCCATAGTCGATGCGCGTCACCTCAGACTGTTCGTGCAGCTTCACGCCCAGGCTGGCGGCGACCCGTGCTTCGCCCAAGGCCAGGTTGAGCGGGTGCAGATGGCCCGAACCCATGTCGATCAGTCCGCCCACGTAGCGATCCGAGCCCACCACACTGTGCATGTCCGAGGCCGGTACCAGGCGCAGTTCGTGACGATAACCGAGGCTGCGCAGTTCCTCGGCGTCTTCGGCGAAGCCTTCCAGCTCACCCGGCTTGTTGGCCAGGTCGCAGTAGCCCCAGGTCAGGTCGCAGGCGATGGCATGGCGCTCGACACGCTCGCGGACGATATCCACTGCTTCCAGGCCCATGAGTTTCAAGTTGCGTACGCCTTGCTCGCCGATGATGGGCAGAAATTGCTCCAGACCATGGCCAACGCCGCGGATCAATTGCCCGCCGTTGCGTCCGCTGGCACCCCAGCCGATCTTGCGCGCTTCCAGCAGGATGACGGACAAACCACGCTCGGCCAGCTCAATGGCAGTATTGAGGCCCGAATAGCCGCCGCCGACGATGCACACATCAGCGCTGTGCTCACCTTCGAGCGCCGGGTAGTCGGGGTGCGGCACGCTGCTGGCGGCGTAATAAGAGGCGGCGTGCTGCGCGCTGTGGATCATCTGTCGTTTCCCGGTGCTAAGGCCAAAGGGCGAGGATAAGTCGCAGGTGCAAGGTGGGCAACTGCGAGGCCTGCGCCGTCGTTCGTGGATAAACCGCGCTTACCGGTTCGATGCGCGGGAGCAGATTTGCCTGCGAACAGGCCTATAATTTCCTCACTTTTTCCTGCTGCTTATCTCGCCATGTCCTGCAACAGCCACAAGATCCACTTTTTGCGCGAACTGATTCCATCCTTCGAGTGCGAGCCGGGTTGTCACGACTGCTGCGGCCCGGTCACGACCTCAGCCGAGGAGATGGCACGCCTGCCGCGCAAATCCCGCGCCGAGCAGGACGCCGCGCTCGAGCGCCTCGACTGTGTGCACCTGGGTCCCAATGGCTGCACGGTCTATCAAGAGCGCCCGATGATCTGCCGACTGTTCGGCACCACGCCACGGCTGGCCTGCCCGCGAGGGCGGGGGCCTGAGCAGATGATCGAGCCGCAGGCCGAGGAACTGGTGCATCAGTTCATTGCCGCCACCCGCCAGGTATTGGTCTGAGCCTCACTCCGGAATCGGCAGGCAGAGGCTCTCTTTGACTTCTTCCATCACGATGTAGCTCTTGGACTCGCGCACGTGGGGCAGCTTGAGCAGAATGTCGCCGAGCAGCTTGCGGTAGGAGGCCATCTCCGAAATGCGCGCCTTCACCAGGTAGTCAAAATCGCCGGAAACCAGGTGGCACTCCAGCACGTGAGGCAGCTTGAGCACGGCGCGGCGGAACTCCTCGAAGGTGTCGCCGGACTTGTAGTCCAGGCTGATCTCCACGAACACCAGCAGGCTGCCCTTCAGGTGCTGCGGATTGAGCCGGGCGTTGTAGCCCATGATGATCCCCTCGCGTTCCAGGCGGCGAACCCGCTCGGTGCAAGGGGTAGTGGAAAGGCCGACCTTTTCGCCCAGTTCAGTGAACGAGATACGGCCATCGTTCTGCAGGATACGCAGAATATTGCGGTCGATCTTGTCCAGTTCACGCTTGGTCTGGTGCTGGGTTCTCATAGGGGATGCCCCTCCGTGAAAGGCGATTTTGCCGAGAATTCTCGCCAAATATAGGCTTTTATATAGTGAAATGCACTGGCTATTCCTCCCTATACTGCGCCCAATCCAGCCATTTCAACAAAAGTCTGCGGTGCGCCGCGTGCGAGGAATAAACAATGCGAGTTCTGGTACTTGGTAGCGGTGTGATCGGAACCGCCAGTGCCTACTATCTGGCCCGGCAAGGTTTCGAAGTGACGGTGGTCGACCGCCAGCCAGCGGTGGCCATGGAAACCAGCTTTGCCAACGCAGGCCAGATCTCGCCCGGCTATGCCTCTCCATGGGCTGCCCCAGGTGTGCCGCTCAAGGCCATCAAGTGGCTGCTTGAGCGCCACGCCCCTTTGGCTATCAAGCTCACCGGTGATGTCGACCAGTACCTGTGGATGGCGCAGATGCTGCGCAACTGCACCGCCAACCGCTATGCGGTGAACAAGGAGCGCATGGTGCGTCTGTCCGAGTACAGCCGCGACTGCCTCGATGAACTGCGCGCCGAAACCGGCATTGCCTACGAAAACCGCTCCCTGGGCACCACCCAGCTGTTCCGCACCCAGGCCCAGGTGGACGCTGCCGCCAAGGACATCGCTGTCCTCGAACAATCCGGCGTGCCTTACGAGCTGCTCGACCGCGACGGCATCGCCCGCGTAGAACCTGCCCTGGCCGGCGTGAAGGACATCCTGGCCGGCGCCCTGCGCCTGCCGAACGACCAGACCGGCGACTGCCAACTGTTCACTACCAAGCTCGCCGAGATGGCGGTCAAGCTGGGCGTCGAGTTCCGCTTCGACCAGAACATCCAGCGCCTGGACTTCGCGGGTGACCGCATCAATGGTGTATGGATCGACGGCAAGCTGGAAACGGCCGACCGCTACGTCCTCGCCCTGGGTAGCTATTCTCCGCAGATGCTCAAGCCGCTGGGCATCAAGGCGCCGGTCTACCCGCTCAAGGGCTACTCGCTGACCGTACCGATCACCAACGCGGACATGGCCCCGACCTCGACCATTCTCGACGAAACCTACAAGGTCGCCATCACCCGTTTCGACAACCGCATTCGTGTGGGCGGCATGGCCGAAATCGCAGGCTTCGACCTTTCGCTGAACCCGCGTCGGCGCGAAACCCTGGAGATGATCGTCAACGATCTTTATCCTCGCGGCGGCGACCTGAGCCAGGCCAGCTTCTGGACCGGCCTGCGCCCGGCCACCCCGGACGGGACCCCGATCGTGGGCGCCACCCCGTACCGCAACCTGTTCCTGAACACCGGTCACGGTACCTTGGGCTGGACCATGGCCTGTGGTTCCGGTCGCTTGCTGGCCGACCTGATCGCGCGCAAGAAGCCACAGATCAGCGCCGAAGGCCTCGATATTTCGCGTTACGGCAACAACCAGGAGATTTCCAAGCATGGCAATCCAGCGCCAGCTCACCAATGAGCGCATGAGCCAGATCGTCACCCATAACGGCACTGTCTACTTGGCGGGCCAGGTGGGGGACGATCTGGACGCCGGGATCGAACAGCAGACCCGCGAGGTGCTGGCCAACATCGAGCGCCTGCTGGAGCTGGCCGGCACCGACAAGACCCGTTTGCTCTCGGTGACCATCTACCTCAAGGACATCGACGCGCATTTCCTGGGCATGAACGCGGTGTGGGATCAGTGGCTGCCCCAAGGCGTCGCTCCGGCCCGCGCGACGGTCGAGGCCAAGCTGTGCGAGCCGGAAATCCTCGTCGAGATGTCGGTAGTCGCCGCGCTGCCGTAAACCGTTCCCTCACCCTGGCTCGGCGGGCACTACCCCACGCCTGTCGCGCCAGGGACTTAATTCATAACCAGACTGCCAGAAGGCTGCCGCCATGCGTCCCGCCCGTGCCCTGATCGACCTTCAAGCCCTTCGCCACAATTACCGCCTGGCCCGTGAGCTGTCCGGCGCCAAAGCCCTTGCCGTGATCAAGGCCGATGCCTACGGCCATGGCGCGGTGCGTTGCGCTTTGGCCCTGGAAACCGAGGCCGATGGTTTCGCCGTGGCCTGCATCGAGGAAGCGCTGGAGCTGCGCGCCGCCGGGATCAAAGCCCCGGTGCTGTTGCTCGAAGGTTTCTTCGAGGCGAGCGAGCTGGCGCTGATCGCCGAACATGACCTGTGGTGCGTGGTGCAATCGCTGTGGCAGCTCGAAGCGATCGAGAAGACGCCAGTACACAAGCCATTGACGGTCTGGTTGAAGATGGACACCGGCATGCACCGGGTCGGCCTGCACCCGAAGGATTACCAAGAAAGCTACCAGCGCTTGCTGGCCAGCGGGAAAGTGGCGCGTATCGTGCTGATGAGCCACTTCGCTCGCGCCGACGAACTGGATGTCGACGCCACAGCCCAACAGGTCGCAGTGTTCGAAGCCGCCCGCCAGGGCCTGGCGGCCGAGTGCAGCCTGCGCAATTCGCCTGCGGTGCTGGGCTGGCCCCAGGTGCCGAGCGACTGGGTGCGCCCCGGCATCATGCTGTACGGCGCCACCCCGTTCGAAGTGTCCCAGCCCCAGGCCGAGCGCCTGCAGCCGGTGATGACCTTGCAATCGCGGATCATCAGCGTGCGCGAACTGCCGGCCGGTGAGCCGGTAGGCTACGGCGCCAAGTTCATCACCCCACGCCCGACCCGCGTCGGCGTGGTCGCCATGGGCTATGCCGACGGCTATCCGCGTCAGGCACCGACCGGCACGCCCGTGATGGTCGCCGGCAAACGCACCCAACTGATCGGCCGGGTGTCGATGGACATGCTCTGCGTCGATCTGACCGACGTACCCGAAGCCACGGTCGGCAGTCCGGTGGAATTGTGGGGCAAGCAGGTGCTGGCCAGCGACGTGGCTGCCCAGGCCGGGATGATCCCGTACCAGATCTTCTGCAACCTCAAGCGTGTACCGCTGGACTATATCGGCGAATGAGGCGCTGAAGCGGACAGGCTGCGGGGCGAAGTGTTGTAAATACTGAACGGCGTTGCCATCATATCGTTCACACTTCGCTCCCACCTCGACCGTTTCAGGAGGCTCCAGCTTTGGACGTCGGTGAACGACTGCAAGCCATCCGCAAGCTCAAGGGCCTGTCCCAGCGTGAACTCGCCAAACGCGCGGGCGTCACCAACAGCACCATCTCGATGATCGAGAAGAACAGCGTGAGCCCCTCGATCAGCTCCCTGCGCAAGGTGCTCAGCGGCATCCCCATGTCCATGGTCGAGTTCTTCTCCGTGGAGCTGGCGCCTGAAAGCCCTACCCAGGTCGTCTACAAGGCTCACGAACTGATCGACATCTCCGACGGTGCAGTGACCATGAAGCTGGTGGGCAAATCGCACCCCAACCGGGCGATCGCCTTCCTCAACGAGGTGTATCCGCCCGGGGCCGATACCGGCGAAGAAATGCTCACCCACGACGGCGAAGAGACCGGCATCCTGCTCGAAGGCCGGCTCGAGCTGGTGGTCGGTACCGAGACGTTCATCCTCGAGGCCGGCGACAGCTACTACTTCGAAAGCACCCGTCCACACCGTTTTCGCAACCCCTTCGAAGAGCCTGCCCGGCTGATCAGCGCGGCGACACCCTCGAACTTTTGATCCAGCGCAGTGCATTGTTTCGGCAATACCCCTTTCCCTTGTGGGGTCGTTCCACGGTTTCGGGGTTCCCGCTATACTTTCAAACGCTCGCAGATCCGTGGCCGCGGGCGTGATTAGCCACCATGAGGGTGTTCGCGTGAACCAAATCAAGAAGATGCTGGCCGTACCAGCAGCCGTATTCGCCCTTTGGGCAATGAGCGCAACCGCTGCGACCAACGACGAAATTGCCAAGCGCCTTGAGCCGGTCGGCCAGGTGTGTGTCCAGGGCCAGGAGTGCAAAGGCATGGCAGTGGCTGCTACCGCAGGTGGCGGTGGTGCCAAGACCCCAGATGAAATCATCGCCAAGCATTGCAACGCTTGCCATGGCAGCGGCTTGCTTGGCGCGCCGAAGATCGGCGATACCGCCGCCTGGAAGGAGCGTGCTGACCACCAGGGTGGTCTGGACGGCATCCTGGCCAAGGCCATTACCGGTATCAACGCCATGCCGCCCAAAGGCACCTGTGCCGACTGCTCGGATGACGAGCTCAAGGGCGCCATCAAGAAGATGTCGGGGCTGTAATCCCTGCCTGATTCCCCCAAGCCCGCCTCCCATGGCGGGCTTTGTGTTTCTGGGCTACGAAATGGGGTGGCTTTTTCACGGGTAATAACGGTCCAACCCCTGCGCATGGATGTTCACAGGAGGCCCCATGACCCAATGCTGTTCCCTCGACCAGGCGGTAGAACAGGTCCTGGCCCGTCTACCCGCCCACATCCACATGGGCCTGCCCTTGGGCCTGGGCAAACCTAATGCCTTCGTCAACGCGTTGTATGCCAGGGTGCGCCAGCTACCCGAGCGCCAACTGACGATCTACACCGCTTTGAGCCTCGGGCGGCCGCCGCTTGGCGATGGCTTGCAACGTCGTTTTCTGGAGCCCTTCGTCGAGCGGGTTTTTGCCGATTATGAAGAGCTCGACTACCTCGCCGACCTGCGCAACGACAGCCTGCCCGGCAACATCCGCGTCGAGCAGTTCTTCCTGCAGCCTGGCAGCCTGCTGCACAGCGAGAGCGCCCAGCAGGACTATGTCAGCAGCAACTACACCCATGCGGCGCGGGACATCAACGCCAAGGGCCTGAACCTGATCGCCCAGTTGGTAGCCGCCACGCCCGAGCGCCCCGATCACCTGAGCCTTGCCTGTAACCCGGACATCACCCTCGACCTGTTGCCGATGATCGCCCGTCGTCGCGCCGCCGGTGAGACCATCCTGCTGCTCGGCCAGGTGCACACCGAGCTGCCCTACATGCCTGCAGGGGCCGAACTTGGCCGGGAAGCCTTCGACCTGTTGATCGACGAGCCTGAGCGGCGCCGGTTGTTTTGTACCCCGAACATGCCGGTCACCACCCAGGACCACTGCATTGGGCTTCACGCCAGTGCCCTGGTGCGCGATGGCGGTACCCTGCAGATCGGCATCGGCGCCATGGGCGATGCGGTGACCGCGGCCTTGTTGGCGCGCCAGGGTGACAACGCCGGCTACCGGGCACTGCTCGATGCTCTGGACCTCACGCCCTGGCAGGGATTGATCGAGCGCGAGGGTGGGCGCGATGCCTTTGCCCAGGGGCTGTATGGCTGCAGCGAGATGTTCGTCAACGGTTTGCTGGTGCTGGCCGAGGCGGGGGTAGTACGGCGCCCGGCCGACGAGGACGGGGCTTTGGTGCACGGCGGATTCTTCCTGGGCCCCGAGGCGTTCTACCGGCGTCTGCGGGAGATGCCTCTTGAGCAACGCGACCGTTTCGTCATGACCGCGATCAGCTACATCAACGAGCTGTACGGGCAGGAGTCGCTCAAGCGTCGCCAGCGCCGCGACGCTCGTTTCATCAACACAGCATTCGGCATGACCTTGCTCGGTGCCGGCGTGGCCGACCAGCTTGAGGATGGACGGGTGCTCAGCGGGGTAGGCGGGCAATACAACTTTGTCGCGCAAGCGCATGCCCTGGAGGGCGGGCGCTCCCTGCTGCTCCTGCGCAGCTGGCGCGAGTCCGGGGGCGAGGTGACTTCCAACCTGTTCTGGAACTACGGTCACTGCACCATTCCCCGGCATCTGCGGGACATCGTGGTGACCGAATACGGTATCGCCGATCTGCGTGGACAGACCGATAGCGAAGTCATCGCCAGGTTGCTGGCGATCAGCGATTCACGTTTCCAGCAGCCGTTGATGGAGCAGGCGAAGGCGGCGGGCAAGCTGCCCAAAGGCTTCACGCTGGCCACGCGCTTTACCGACAACACGCCCGAGCGACTGGAGGCGATACGCGAGCGGCATGCGCGGCTGTTCCCGGAGTATCCATTGGGGTGTGATTTCACGGCCGAGGAGCGGGATTTGCTTCGGGCACTCAACTGGCTCAAGAGCAAATTCAAATTGAGTGAAGTGCTGGCGTTGGGCAAGGCAGCGCTGGATGCGCCCGCGCCCGAGGCCTATCCGGCGCAGTTGGCGCGGATGGGGTTGGCGCAGCCGCAGGGGCTTAAGGAAGAGCTGTACCAGCGATTGCTGCTGGCAGGGTTGGCCGCCACCCGGAGGTAGCAGGGGCCGCAAGGCGGCCCCAGGAGGCATCAGTCGATGAACGTGACCACGCCGCCTTCGAGCGACTTGACCCGAGCCAGCGACTCGACGCGGTAGCCCTGGCTGTCCAGTTCGGCGCGGCCGCCCTGGAACGATTTTTCGATCACGATGCCCAGGCCCGCAACGGTGGCACCGGCCTGCTTGATGATCGAGATCAGCGCCTGGGATGCCTTGCCGTTGGCCAGGAAGTCATCGATCACCAGCACGCGGTCGCTGCTGTTGAGGTGACGCGGCGAGATGGCCACGGTGTTCTCGGTCTGCTTGGTGAAGGAGTACACCGAGGCGGTCAGCAGGTTCTCGGTCAGGGTCAGCGACTGGTGCTTGCGGGCGAAGATCACCGGCACGCGCAGCTTCAGGCCGGTCATCACCGCCGGGGCTATCCCTGAGGCTTCGATGGTGACGATCTTGGTCACACCGGAGTCGGCGAACAAACGGGCGAACTCGTCACCGATCAGCTGCATCAGCGCCGGATCGATCTGGTGGTTGAGAAACGCGTCGACTTTGAGAACCTGATCGGAAAGCACGATGCCTTCTTCGCGAATCTTCTGCTTCAGTGCTTCCACTGTGGTATTCCTCGATGTAGCAAAGGTGGCCACGGACCAGGCCGCGGCAAAGGTTGAATAATAAGGGTTGATCAGCGTCTGAGCATGGCCCGGATGTCGGCCAGCGCATTGTTGCCGCGCGCGGCCTTCACTTCGACAGGCGCGTCGTCCAGGCCCTCCCAGGCCAGGTCGTCCGGCGGCAGTTCGTCCAGGAACCGGCTGGGGGTGCAGTCGATGATTTCGCCGTACTGCTTGCGCTTGGCGGCAAAGGTGAAGGCCAGGGTCTGGCGGGCGCGAGTAATGCCCACGTAGGCCAGACGCCGCTCTTCCTCGATGGTGTCGGCCTCGATGCTGGAGCGGTGCGGAAGGATTTCCTCCTCCATGCCCATGATGAACACGTAAGGGAATTCCAGGCCCTTGGAGGCGTGCAAGGTCATCATCTGCACACCTTCGGCGTTCTCTTCCTCTTCCTGCTGGCGCTCGAGCATGTCGCGCAGCACCAGCTTGCCGATGGCGTCCTCGATGGTCATGTCACCCTCTTCGTCCTTCTCGAGGGTGTTCTTCAAGGCATCGATCAGGAACCAGACGTTGCTGATACGGAACTCCGCCGCCTTGTCGCTGGCGGTGTTCTGGCGGATCCAGTTCTCGTAGTCGATGTCGCGGATCATGTCGTGCAGGGCCGCGATCGGGTCTTCCAGGGCCACGCGCTGGCGCACCCCGTCGAGCCAGTGCTTGAAGCGCTGCAGGCGCTCGGTGTAACGGGCATCCAGGTGCTCGCCCAGGCCCAGCTCCTCGCTGGCAGCGTACATCGACACGCCACGCTCGGTGGCGTAGTTGCCGAGTTTTTCCAGGGTGGTGGAGCCGATTTCCCGGCGCGGCACATTGATCACGCGTAGGTAGGCGTTGTCGTCGTCCGGGTTTACCAGCAGGCGCAGGTAGGCCATGAGGTCCTTGACCTCCTGGCGTCCGAAGAAGCTGTTGCCGCCGGAAAGGCGGTACGGCACCTGGTGGTGCTGGAGCTTGAGCTCGATCAGCTTGGCCTGGTAGTTACCCCGGTAGAGGATGGCGAAGTCGCTGTAGGGCCGGTTGGTGCGCAGGTGCAAGGTGAGGATTTCCATGGCCACGCGCTCGGCCTCGGCTTCCTCGTTCTTGCAGCGGATCACACGGATCTCGTCACCCACGCCCATCTCGCTCCACAGCTGCTTCTCGAAAGCATGTGGGTTGTTGGCGATCAGCACGTTGGCGCAGCGCAGGATGCGGCTGGTGGAGCGGTAGTTCTGCTCCAGCATCACCACTTTCAGGGAGGGGTAGTCCTCCTTGAGCAACATGAGGTTTTCAGGACGTGCGCCCCGCCAGGCGTAGATCGACTGGTCGTCGTCGCCCACCACGGTGAACTGGTTGCGCATCCCGATCAGCATTTTCACCAGCAGGTACTGGCTGGCGTTGGTGTCTTGGTATTCGTCCACCAGCAGGTAGCGCACACGGTTCTGCCAACGTTCGAGTACATCCTTGTGTTCTTCGAACAGCTTCACCGGCAGCAGGATCAGGTCGTCGAAGTCCACTGCATTGAACGCCTTGAGCGTACGCTGGTAGTGGGTGTAGACGATGGCGGCGGTCTGCTCGCGGGGATTGCGGGCTTTTTCCAGGGCCTCGGCGGGCAGGATCAGGTCGTTCTTCCAGGCACCGATCATGTTCTTGATCTCGTCGATGCCGTCGTCGCCTGAGTATTCCTTTTGCATGATGTCCGACAGCAAGGCCTTGATGTCGGTCTCGTCGAAGATCGAGAAGCCCGGCTTGTAGCCCAGGCGCTCATGCTCCTTGCGGATGATGTTCAGCCCCAGGTTGTGGAAGGTGCACACGGTCAAGCCGCGGCCTTCACCTGGACGCAGGAGGGTGCCGACCCGCTCCTTCATCTCGCGCGCAGCCTTGTTGGTGAAGGTCATGGCCACGATGTACTGGGCACGGATGCCGCAGTTCTGGATGAGGTGGGCGATCTTGCGTGTGATCACGCTGGTCTTGCCGGAGCCTGCACCGGCGAGCACCAATAGAGGGCCGCCGACGTAGTCACAGGCTTCTTGTTGCCGGGGATTGAGTCGGGACATGCTAGAAACCGGGGGTCACCAGAAAATAGCCGCGCATTCTAGCAGGCATGGGGCGGTTGTGGCGTTACCGTCTGACAGTGTGATGCAAGGCGCGAATCGGATTTGCCGCTTTTGTTACTTTCGCGCAGGATGCACGACAAAATGCGTCGGGATACTGGCTATGGAGTGGCACTTTAAGTGAAAATTATTTTCATTCGTGAGGGCTGGATGCTCCGCGCCCGTCGTCCTACTGTTCAAGCCTAAGGAGCTCGCTTGTCCACGCCTGTCGAACCGTTGCGTTTGCTGCTGTTGGCTGATGAGCCGGAATGGGCCACCCTGCTGCGCGAGTGCCTGCAGCCGCTGGCCGGGAGCGCGGTCTTGTTGACCGCACCGAATTGGGAATCGGTGGACAGTCTGTTCGCCAATGACCGCCAAGCCGTCGTTTTGGCGAGGCCGGCATTGCAGCCGGCCCCCGGTCGTTGTGACCTGCCCACCATCCTGTTGCTCGATGAAGAGCCTGACACGCCACCCAGCGCGGTCAGCGACTGGCTGGTGCGCGAGCAGTTGAGTGGCGATGCGCTGCGTCGTTCCCTGCGCCACGTGCGCGAGCGGGGCGTGCTGGTGGCCACCTTGCAGCGCCTGGCCGAGCAGGACCCCTTGACCGGCATCGCCAATCGTCAGGGCTTCCAGGCGCTGCTGACGGCGCGTCTGGCGGAAAACGAAGGCCGTGGCGTCGCGCTGGGTCACCTGGACCTGGACAACTTCCGCCACGTCAACGATGCCTTGGGCCATCAGGGCGGCGACCGCCTCATCCTGCAAGTGGTGGCGCGGTTGAAGCAGCAACTGGAGGCCGGGGACCAGCTGGCCCGCCTGGGAAGCGACGAATTCGCCCTGCTGATCGACACCCGGCGTGATGCCAACCGCGCCGAGTGGATGGCCGAGCGCATCGTCGAGGCCCTCGCCGAACCCTATTGGGTCGATGGCGAGAGCCTGTTGCTCGGTGCCAGCCTGGGCGTGGCCCACGCCCGGGCCCAGGCCGGCGCCGATCCGCTGATGTGGCACGCCCATATCGCCATGCGCCAGGCCAAGGGCAGCCAGGGCTGCACCTTCCATGTGTTCAACGAGCGGATCAACCGCAACGCCCGCAGCCTGGCCGATCTGGAAAGCGAGCTGCGCCGGGCCCTGCGTCGCGACGAGCTGGAGCTGCACTACCAGCCCCGGCTGAGCCTGGGCGATGGACGCATCGTCGGCCTCGAGGCCCTGGTGCGGTGGCGTCATGCCGAGCGAGGCCTGCTGCCACCGAGCGAATTCGTGCCCCTGGCCGAGCAGAGCGGCTTGATCGTGCCCTTGGGCTACTGGGTGATCTCCCGGGCCCTGCGCGACATGCAGGCCTTGCGAGAGCGCGGGCTCGAACCCTTGCACATGGCGGTTAACCTGAGCTTCCGCCAATTCCAGGACAGCCAGTTGCTGGCCACGCTCAGCCGCTTGATCATCGAGCATGGTGTCGATGCCCGCTGGCTGGAATTCGAACTCACCGAGACTGCCGTCATGCGCCGCAACGAGCTGGTCCGCCAGACGATGGACGCCTTGGGGCGCCTGGGCGTGCGCTTTTCCCTGGATGACTTCGGCACAGGTTTTTCGTCGTTCGTGCACCTGAACAGCCTGCCGATCACTCTGCTCAAGGTGGATCGCAGCTTCGTTGGCGGCATGGAGCTACGCGAGGAGAACCGCAAGCTGGTGCACGCCATGATCAACCTGGCGCACAACCTCAACCTGGAGGTGGTGGCCGAAGGGGTGGAGACCGAGGAGCAGTTAGCGCTGCTGCGTGGGTTCGGCTGCGACCAAGTGCAGGGATACCTGGTGAGCAAACCCCTTCCGGTGGAGGCGTTGATGGATTACCTGCAGCAGGCGGCGCAGGCGCAGGTATTGAGTCTATAGCTGCGGCGGTATTTTCGCGGGGGGAACCCGCTCCCACAGGGCTTCGCCAGTCCTGTGGGATCACACCGACATCGGTGCAGCTTCAGCCTTGTGCGCCTTGCCCAGCATCCGCTTGGTCCGCCACTCGAAGCCAAGGGTCAGCGCCACCGCTGCGCAGGCCAGCCCCAAGGCCAGGCCCCACCACACACCCACCGCGCCACCGCCGAGGGTGAAGGTGAACAGCCAGGCGCTGGGTGCCCCCACCAGCCAATAGCAGCACAGGCCGATGAGGAAGGTGGTCTTGGCGTCTTTCAGCCCGCGGATAGAGCCCATGGCGATGGTCTGCATGCCATCGAACAATTCGAACCAGGCCGCGACCATCACCAGGCTCACGGCCAATTGGAAGATCGCCGCGAAAGCTGGGTCGTCACGGTCGATGAACAAACCGACCAGCGTATCGGGCAGTAACCAGAACAATGCCGCGAAAGCGAACATGATCATCGCCCCGAAACCGATCCCCACCCGCCCGGCGCTGCGTGCGGCCAGCAGATTCCCACCACCGTAGTACAACCCCACGCGCATGGTCACCGCATACGACAGGCCCGTCGGCACCATGAACGCGGTGGAGACGATCTGCAGGGCGATCTGGTGCGCCGCCAGCTCCGTGCTGCCCAGCACCCCCATGCACAGGGCGGCGAAGGCGAACAGGCCGACCTCTACCATGTAGGTGCCACCGATCGGCAGGCCCAGGCGCCACAGCTCACGCAAGGCGGGCAGGGATGGGCGCGACAGGCCCTTGCGCAGCGGGTAGGCGGCGTAGGCCTTGTGCCAGCGAATGTACAGGGCAAGCGCAATGGCCATGCCCATCGACACCACCGCCGTGACCAGGCCGATGCCCATCAGGCCCAGCTTGGGCAGGCCGAACATGCCTTCGATCAGCGCATGGTTGAACACATAGTTGAGCACCGTGCCCACCAGGCTGATGACCATCACCGGCGTCGAACGGCCCAAGGCGCTGGTGAAGCCACGCAGGGCCATGAAGGTCAGGTAGCCGGGCAGAGCCAGCGGCAGCAGCGTGAGGAATTCCATCGCCGAGGCGACGTTCTCCGGCTGTTGGCCAAACAGCAGCAGGGCCGGCTCCAGGTTCCACAGCACCAGCGCGGCCACCAGGGCCAGGCCCCAGGCCAGCCACAGGCCGTTCTGCGCCAGACGGGTCGCGCCGGGAACGTCCCCGGCGCCCTGGCGGATGGCGACCAAGGTGCCGACCGCAGCAATCACGCCCAAGCAGAAGATCGACACGAACGAATAACTGGCGGCCCCCAGTCCACCCCCGGCCAGGGCCTGTGGGCTGATACGGGCCATCATCAGGGTGTCGGTCAGTACCATCAGCATGTGCGCCAACTGCGAGGCGATCAGCGGGCCGGCCAGGCGCAGCAGAGCCTTGAGTTCGGTGGTGGGCGCGACGTGCATTGGGATGTCCTTTTTCCTGAATCTGTTGAGCGAGCCGTTGATTCTGAGGCTTCGGTCAACTTTGCACAAAAGGATAAATGCGATCGTTGGCATGAGTCGGACTCATGCATATATGATCCTGTGCATTCCATTCTCGCCCCGCTGGGCAGGTGCCAGATGTCTCGTCAGCTTCCCCCGCTCTATGCGCTACGCGCATTCGAAGCCGCCGCTCGGCTGAGCTCGTTCACCCGCGCCGGTGAGGAACTGTCCATCACCCAGAGCGCGGTCAGCCGGCATATCCGCACCCTGGAGGATCACTTCGCCTGCCGCTTGTTCGTGCGCAACGGTCGCAGCCTGCAACTGACCGAGGCGGCGCGGGTGCTGTTGCCCGGCGTGCGTGAGGGCTTCAGTGCGCTGGAGCGGGCCTGCGACACCTTGCGCGGCGAAGACGACATCTTGCGCATGAAGGCCCCGTCGACCTTGACCATGCGCTGGCTGTTGTCGCGCCTGAGCCAGTTCCGTCACCTGCAGCCAGGCAACGAGGTGCAACTGACCAGCGCCTGGATGGACGTGGACCATGTGGACTTCAATCAGGAGCCGTTCGACTGTGCGGTGTTGCTCAGCGATGGGTTATTTCCCGCGGACTGGGAGGTGCGTCGGCTGTTCTCCGAGCTGCTGATCCCGGTGGGCGCGCCGGGCCTGCTCGATGATGGCCCATGGGACGAGCGACGCCTGGCCGGCATTGAGCTGTTGCACCCGACGCCGGACAAACGCGATTGGCGCGCCTGGCTGGAGCGCATGGGGCTCACCGACAAGGTCTCGCTCAAGGGCGGGCAGGTGTTCGATACCCTGGAGCTGGGCATGATCGCAGCTGCCCGTGGCTATGGCATCTCCATGGGCGATCTGCTGATGGTGGCCGAGGACGTGGCCCAGGGACGCCTGAGTCTGCCGTGGCCGACAGCGGTGCCCAGTGGCATGGATTACTACCTGGTGTGGCCACGAACGAGGCCTGGGGGAGAGCGTTTGCGCAGGTTGAGCGCCTTCTTGCAGGAAGAGGCGGCGGCGATGAACCTACCGGATGTGAGCATCCTTGAGACCCAATCGCGGGATCGCTCGAATTCCGATTGATCTGGCTGTTCGCGGGTAAACCCGCTCCTGGAGGGGCCTGGGAGCGGGTTTACCGGCTAATGGCTTACAGCGACTTGAGGTTCAGCGCCTGGGCACAAGCCTCGAGTGAGCGCTGCTCGCTCTGGGCATACAGCGCCAGTTCATCCTGTACCTTCATCTGCAGTGCCGCTTCGAATGCCTCGCGGTTGGCGTTGCTGCCGTACTCGGCCTGGGCATCGTCGCCCAAGTTGGACTGGAAGATCCCGGCGGCGCTGACCGGCAGGAAGTCTTCGTACACCAGCGCCTCGAAATGCACGTGGCCGGCATCGATCAGGCCTTGCAGGGTGGTCGGACGACCTTGCTGGTCGCGGGCGGCCAAGCCTTTTTCGGTGGCAAAGTAGCGAAAGTACGCCAGCCCCTGTTCGCGCATCTGCACCAGGTCGTCCGGGAATTCGGCGAACTGCGCCTTGAGCAGCGCCATGTAGCGTTCGGCGTTGGCTTCGGCCGGTGCGCCGCCCAGGGCCTCGCGGGTGGCGTCGAGCAAGCGGTCATAGAGCTGGCGACCCTTGGGGGTCAGCGCCGCACCGCGTTGTTCGATCTCGCCGAAACGCGCGGTGTGGCTGCCTTGTGCATCGCTGAACGCGACCTTTTCCTGCAGCGCCTTGAAGCTGGTCTGGCGCAGCAAGATCGGGTGTCGGCGGGTGGGCGGGCCTTCGACCACAGCCTTGGGCGGAATGCCTTTGGCTGGCATGCCCAGCTGGACGGCGTCGATGTCCAGGGTACGTGGGGTCAGGTGGTTGATGTGCGGGCCCTTGAAGGCCACGACATCGGCGATCAGGCGATGCTGGTCGTGCAATTGCTGGTACTGCTCGGCCGTGACAGTGGCGTCCTGGTGCCAGCGGAAGGTGTGCAGCGCTTCCTGCACGAACGTATCGGCATCGCTGGCGCTCAGGCCGCCGTCGCGCTCGCACTGGGCGATCAGCTCCAGCACCCGCGGGGTGAAGATCTTGCGCTTGGCCAGGATGCCCTGGGCCAGTTCGCGCAGCTGCGGGTTGTCGATCAGTTCCAGGCGCAGCAGCGAGGTGAACACGCGGAACGGGCTGATGTGCAGGGACTGCTCGTGTACCGCGCGAAACGCGGTGGAATGCACAGGCACGCCGGCGCTGCTCAGGTCGTAGTAGCCGACCGGCTCCATGCCCATGACCGCGAACAGGCGGGCGATGGTCGCGAGCTCCTCGGCGGTACCGACGCGGATGGCGCCGTGGCGCTCTTGATCGAGGCGCTCGATTTCACCGGTCCAGCGCAGGGCTTCGGCGATCTTGGGCTGCTGGGTCATGACCTGCTGGTTGATTTCGCTCACCAGCTCCAGCAGCGTGCCGTACAGAGGCACTTCCTGTTTGTACATGAGGGACATTGCGGCAGAGAACTGCGCGCGGATGCTGTCGGGGCTGACGAAATCGTGGGCGGGCATCGCTAGCTTCCTGGGGGTGAGTGAGTACCCTTACATGAAAGCTGGGAATGCACTTTCCCCACAAGCGAAAAAAAGTGCAGGTGTCATTCCTTTTTGGATCGACCTTCTGGTCCCACCTATCAGCCTTGCAGCTGGTCTTTGATCCACTCCACCAACGCCCGCACCTTCGGCACCTCCGCGGCATGTTCGGCGAACGCCAGGTAATGCGCGCCGTTGCTCTTCATCGCATGGTTCCAGGCCATCACCAGGCTGCCCTCGGCCAGTTCCTTGGCCACCAGGTAGCGGGGCACCAGCGCCACGCCGCAACCGGCTTGTGCCGCGCTCAGCGCCATATAGAAGGTGTCGAAGCGTGGCCCGTGGTAGCTGTTGTCGGTATGCAGCCCTTGCTCCAGGAACCACTCGTGCCAGGCCTCCGGGCGCGAGGTGCTTTGCAACAACACAAGCTGCGCCACCGCACTGGCGTCCTTGAGCTCACGGCCTTGCAACAGCTCCGGCGCGCACACCGGCACCACCTCTTCGCCGAACAGCTCCACGCAGGTGGCGCCTGGCCAGGTGCCCTGGCCATAGAAGAACACTGCATCCGCCGAGCCCTGAAGCAGGGCGAAAGGCTCCATTTCGTTGCGGATGTCCAAATGAATGTTCGGGTAGCGCTTGCCGAAGCCCTTGAGGTGCGGAATCAACCAGCGCACGCCAAAGCTTGGTTGGGTGGCTACCTTCAATACTTCGGTCTGCTCGCCATAGGTCAGGACGTAGCGGCTGGACATGTCCACCTGGGTGAGAATCTTGTTGACTTCGGCCAGGTACAGCGAGCCGGCTGGTGTGAGTTGCAAACGTCGGCGGATACGCAGGAACAGATGATGCCGGAGCATCTCTTCGAGCTGCGCGACCTGCTTGCTGACCGCACTCTGGGTCAGGTGCAGCTCTTCGGCCGCGCGGGTGAAGCTCAAGTGGCGAGCAGCAGCCTCGAAGCACTGCAAGGCGGTCATCGAGGGTACCAGGCGTTTGGACATAGCGGTCTCTACGGCAGGAGGATCATTACCTGACGGAATGATATGCGGAATAAAGGTCGTTTGTTGCGCTAGTGTCATCGGATTAATACTGATCCACATCAGGTTTTCAACCCTTCACCCCCTGTAGGAGAAGCACATGGTCGCTGGATTGCTCGAGCGCCTTGGCGTTGCCGCCGAGGCTTACACCCAGGGTGACTACCCTGTTCACACCCCGATCGACGGTAGCCAGATCGCCTCGGTGAAACTGCTCGGCAAAGCCGAGACCACTGCCCGCATCGACCAGGCCCACAAAGCTTTCGAAGCCTGGCGCAGCGTGCCGGCCCCGCGCCGTGGCGAGCTGGTGCGTCTGTTCGGTGAAGTGCTGCGTGCACACAAGGCCGAGCTGGGCGAACTGGTGTCCATCGAGGCCGGCAAGATCACCCAGGAAGGCCTGGGTGAAGTGCAGGAAATGATCGATATCTGCGACTTCGCCGTTGGCCTGTCGCGTCAGCTGTACGGCCTGACTATCGCTTCCGAGCGTCCAGGCCACCACATGCGCGAGACCTGGCACCCGCTGGGCGTGGTCGGCGTCATCAGCGCCTTCAACTTCCCCGTAGCGGTCTGGGCCTGGAACACCGCGCTGGCGCTGGTCTGCGGCAACGCCGTGGTGTGGAAACCGTCCGAGAAGACCCCGCTGACTGCCCTGGCCTGCCAGGCACTGTTCGAGAAGGCCCTGAAAGCCTTTGGCGATGCACCGGAAGGCCTGAGCCAGCTGGTGATCGGTGGTCGCGAAGCCGGCGAAGCCTTGGTGGATGATCCACGCGTACCGCTGGTCAGCGCCACCGGCAGCACCCGCATGGGCCGCGAAGTGGGCCCACGTGTAGCCGCCCGATTTGGCCGCAGCATCCTCGAGCTGGGTGGCAACAACGCCATGATCCTGGCCCCGAGCGCCGATCTCGACCTGGCCGTGCGCGGCATCCTGTTCGCCGCGGTCGGTACTGCGGGCCAGCGCTGCACCACCCTGCGTCGCCTGATCGTGCACCGCTCCATCAAGGACGAAGTGGTTGCCCGCGTCAAAGCCGCCTACGGCAAGGTGCGCATCGGTGACCCACGCAAGGACAACCTGGTCGGCCCGCTGATCGACAAGCCATCCTTCGACGCCATGCAAGGCGCGCTGGCCAAGGCCCGCGACGAAGGTGGCCAGGTGTTCGGCGGCGAGCGCCAGCTGGCCAGCGAATACCCCAACGCCTACTACGTTTCGCCGGCCATCGTCGAGATGCCGGGCCAGAGCGAGGTGGTGCGCCACGAGACCTTCGCCCCGATCCTCTATGTGCTGGCCTATGACGACTTCGAAGAGGCCCTGCGCCTGAATAACGAAGTACCGCAAGGCTTGTCGTCGTGCATCTTCACCACCGACCTGCGTGAGGCCGAGCGCTTCCAGAGCGCCTCGGGCAGCGACTGCGGTATCGCCAACGTCAACATCGGCACCAGCGGCGCGGAAATCGGCGGCGCGTTCGGTGGCGAGAAGGAAACCGGCGGTGGTCGTGAGTCCGGTTCCGATGCCTGGAAAGGCTACATGCGTCGTCAGACCAACACCGTGAACTACTCGCGCGAGCTGCCGCTGGCGCAGGGGATCGTGTTCGACTGATGATCGCAGGCCGGGGGCCTTGCCCCCGGTTCGCGGGTGGACCCGCTCCCACAGGTACAACAGGGTTTTTGACCTGTGATGTAGCTGTGGGAGCGGGTCCAGCCGCGAAAGGGCCGCGCAGCGGCCCCAACAAGAACAACACTGCTGGAGCCGGGCCATGTCCGAATTGCGTCAAGAATGTCTGTGGGAGTTCGTCACCAAGCCGACCGTCGCCGCCCAGGCGCTGGCGGGTGAGCACAAGGCCGATGTCTGTGTGATCGGCGGCGGCATCACCGGGCTGTCCGCAGCGATCCACCTGCTCGAACAGGGTAAGTCGGTGATCCTGCTGGAGGCCTGGAAGATCGGCCATGGTGGCTCTGGACGCAACGTCGGTCTGGTCAATGCCGGCACTTGGATCCGTCCCGACGATGTCGAGGCGACCCTCGGCCTGGAGCAGGGCAGCCGCCTGAACAAAGTGCTCGGCGCAGCGCCTGCCGAAGTGTTCGCGATGATCGAGCGCCTCGGCATCGACTGCCAGGCCCAGCACAAAGGCACCCTGCACATGGCACACAACGCCACTGGCATTGCCGACCTCGAGGCGCGTCACGCCCAGTGGAGTCGTCGCGGCGCGGATGTCGAGCTGCTGACCGGGGCCCGCTGCCAGGAATACTGCGGCACCGACAAGATTTCCGCCGCGCTGCTCGACCGCCGCGCCGGCACCATCAACCCGATGGCCTACACCCAGGGCTTGGCTGCCGCCGTGGCACGCCTGGGCGGACGGGTATTCCAGCAATCTTCGGTCGAAGGCCTTGAGCGCGACGGCGATGGCTGGCGAGTGAACACCGCTCGCGGCTCGGTGCGCGCCGACAAGGTGGTGATCTCCACCGGTGCCTACACCGAAGGCGAGTGGAGCAACCTGCAGAAGCACTTCTTCCGTGGCTACTACTACCAGGTGGCTTCCAAGCCGCTGCAGGGCGCCGCGGCCGACAAGGTCCTGCCTCATGGCCAGGGCTCCTGGGACACCCGCACCGTGCTCAGCAGCATTCGCCGCGACGACCAAGGCCGTCTGCTGCTCGGCAGCCTCGGCCGAGTGGACAACAAGCCGGCTTGGTTCGTGCGCAGCTGGGCAGACCGCATCCAGAGCCATTACTACCCGGAGCTGGGCAAGGTCGAGTGGGAGATGCACTGGACCGGTTGCATCGACTTCACGCCGGATCACTTGATGCGCCTGTTCGAGCCGGCCCCTGGGCTGGTGGCGGTGACTGGCTACAACGGCCGGGGCAACACGACCGGGACGGTGATTGGCCGTGCGTTCGCCGAGTTCCTGCTCAAGGATGACCCGAACAGCCTGCCGATCCCGTTCTCGCCAATGAAGCCGGTCAGCGCGCCTTCGCTGCGCACGGCCTTCTATGAGTCGGGCTTCTCGCTGTATCACGCGGGGCAATGCCTGCGGGTGGTGCTCTGACCGCGTCGGCTTGTGCGCGGGCAAACCCGCTTCCACAGGGCAGCGCTGGCCTTGTAGGACTAGGTCTACCCGCGAAAGGCGCCTGGACGAATCACTTGTGCAGCCAGCTGAGGAAGCCGCCTTTCTTCACCACGGGCGGTTTCTGCATCAGCAACGACTCCCGGTTCTGACGACGGAAACGCTGCAGTTTGGTCAGAGCGGTCTGTACCTCGCCCCGCTGGGCCAGGCAGTTGCGCACCTGCTCCTTGTCGATGCGATAGAGCAGGCAGCCTGTCAGGGTCCGAAATTCGGCCAGCGACTCCTCCTCGTCGATCAGGCCTTCGATTCCCAGCACCTCGCCAGGCCCCATGCGCCCGGCTTCGATCAGGCGTTCGCCATCGCGAATCGACGCCGACACCACGCCGCTGCCGATCACCAGCACATAGTCGGAGTGTTCCCCCACGCCCAGGATCACTTGGTCCGCCAGGTATTCCACCGCGGTCATGCGCTGGCTCAAGGCGTCGCGTTCATCGCTGGTCAAGGAGCGGAACACCCGCACGTCATCCAGCAGCTCGCGCTGGCGACTGCGTGGGGGCAGGGCGAGGTCCACGTTCCACATCACCCCGTTGGCCTCCAGATGACGATGGGCCAGGTCGAACAGTTGGTTGCGCACCTCGACCTTGCGCTCCATGGTCGCCACGAACCCGCTGGCCTCGTACTCCACCGACTCTAGCGTTGAGGCTTTCACGGTCACCTTGGGCGGCGGTGTCGTGAGTAGCGCGCTGGTGCCCTGCAGGGCTTTTTCCAGCGCATCGAATACCCGCTTGGGGCGCACCTTGGCCGGCACCACCACGCTGATCGACACCCCATGCACGTCCGCCGGACGGCTGAAATTGAGCAGCTTGGCCTTGGCCACCACCGAGTTGGGCACCACCGCCAGGCTGCCATTGCCGGTGAGCAGGCGCGTGGCCCGCCAGTCGATGTCCAGCACCTTGCCCTCGGTACCGTCGATGGAGATCGCATCACCAATCTGATAAGGCCGCGTAGTGTTGAGCACGATGCCTGAGAACACGTCCGCCAAGGTGCTCTGCAATGCAAGGCCGATGACGATGGCCATGACGCCTGAGGTTGCCAGCAGCCCCTTGACCGGCAGTTGCATCACGTAGGCCGCTGCCGCGATCACCGCTGCCACGAAGATCAGTGCCCCGAGCACGTCTTGCAATAACCGCCCGCCATGACCGCCCCGGGCGATCAGCACCAGGCCGAACACCACTGTCACGGTACGGGCAAAGAACAGCCACCAGGCGATCTCCAGCGCGGTGGCCATCAGGTTGCGGGGCACGTCGTCCACCCAGGGCGCCGGTTGCAACGGGCTCATGCCCGCCGCCAACAGGACCCAGCTGAACAACAGGAAAATAACCAGCCGAGCGCCGATACGGCAGGCCCGGCGCTCGACCGGGATCAACTGCCATAACACCAGGTCGAGCAGCAGCAGGGCGGCGCCGAGCAACAGCGGGGAGGACTGAATGAACGCCAGCATGGAAGTCTCGCGACAGAGAAAGGCTGTGGGTAGTAAAGAGCAGGTTGGGCGGGCAGGCAATGGAGCCGGGGCCGCACAGCGGCAAAAGGCTCGCAAAGGGTGTCGCTTCGATCGTCGTTCCGAAAATAGAACGCTAGAGCCAGTTTTTGCTATCTAGTGCTTCAAAGGTGATGTTTTTAATCTGTGCCCATGCAGTCAAGGCAACACCCCAACTCACTCACTGAAGGAACACAGACCATGAGCAAATTCACCTACAACCGCCTGGACAAGAACAACGCTGCCGTACTGCTGGTCGACCACCAGGCAGGCCTGCTCTCGCTGGTACGGGACATCGAGCCTGACCGCTTCAAGAACAACGTGCTGGCCCTGGCGGACCTGGCCAAGTACTTCAACCTGCCGACCATCCTCACCACCAGCTTCGAGCAAGGCCCCAACGGCCCGCTGGTACCGGAGCTCAAGGCGCAGTTCCCGGACGCCCCCTACATCGCGCGTCCAGGCCAGATCAACGCTTGGGACAACGAAGACTTCGTCAAGGCGGTGAAGGCCACCGGCAAGAAGCAACTGATCATCGCGGGTGTGGTGACCGAAGTGTGCGTGGCCTTCCCGGCGCTGTCGGCCTTGGAAGAAGAGTTCGAAGTGTTCGTGGTCACCGATGCCTCCGGGACCTTCAACGAGATGACCCGCGACGCCGCCTGGCGCCGGATGGAAGCGGCCGGTGCGCAACTGATGACCTGGTTCGGCGTGGCCTGTGAGCTGCACCGCGACTGGCGCAACGACATCGAGGGCCTGGGTACCCTGTTCTCCAACCACATCCCGGACTACCGCAACCTGATGACCAGCTACAGCACGCTGACTGCTGGCAAGTAACCCACTTCACCAGGCGCCGGATCCCGGCGTCTGGCCTCATCTTGTCCAGGGGAAGCCGATGAACAACCGTACCGTGGTGACGCTGGTCATCCAGCACAAAGTGCGCACCGATGCGCTGGCGCGTTATGAAGCCTGGTTGCGGCACACCGTCAGCGTGGCCCGCCAGCAGCCGGGTCATCTGGATGTGAATGTGATCCGACCTGACGACGGTGGCCGTCAGTTCACCACCGTGGTGCGCTTCGCCGAGGCCGACCAGCTGCAGGCCTGGGTCGACTCTCCCGAGCGCCAGGCGCTGATCAACGAGGTGCTGCCGCTGCTGGAGGAGGGCGACCAGACCCAGGTCCATGACGATCCGGAGTTCTGGTTCACCCCGCCCACCACCGGTGCATCCCAACCGCCGCGCTGGAAGCAGGCGCTGCTGACTTACCTGGTGATTTGCCCCATGACCTTGGTCATCCCGCAACTGCTGTCGCCGCTTTTCGCGCGCTTTCCGCAGTTGGGCGGCGCGATCACCGGCAACTTGATCGTCAACCTGTTCGTCATCCTGCCCGTGGTGTTCTACATCATGCCGTGGGTAACCCGTCGCTGCGCCGACTGGCTGCGCGGCTGAACCACGCCTTTAGCTCGACACTTTCAAGGAGATACCGATATGACCACCCTCGTTACCCGCGATGGCACTTCGATCTATTACAAGGACTGGGGCAGCGGCAAGCCTGTGCTGTTCAGCCACGGCTGGCCACTGGACGCCGACATGTGGGATTCGCAGATGGAGTTCCTGGCCAGCCGCGGCTACCGCGCCATCGCCTTCGACCGCCGTGGTTTCGGGCGTTCGAGCCAGCCCTGGGATGGCTACGACTACGACACCTTCGCCGATGACATCGCCCAGTTGATCGAACACCTCGATCTGCGTGACGTGACCCTGGTCGGCTTCTCGATGGGGGGCGGTGATGTCAGCCGTTACATCGCCCGTCACGGCAGCGAGCGGGTGGCCGGGCTGGTGTTGCTGGGGGCGGTGACCCCGGTGTTCGGCAAGCGTGACGACAACCCCGAGGGGGTCGACCTGTCGGTGTTCGAAAGCATCCGTGCCGGTCTGCGTGCCGACCGTGCGCAGTTCATCGCCGATTTCGCCACACCGTTCTATGGCCTGAACCATGGGCAGCAGGTCTCCCAAGGGGTGCAGACCCAGACCTTGAACATCGCCCTGATGGCCTCGATCAAGGGCACCCTGGACTGCGTGACAGCCTTCTCCGAGACCGACTTCCGTCCGGACATGGCGAAGATCGATGTACCGACGTTGGTCATCCATGGCGACGACGACCAGATCGTGCCGTTCGAGACCACCGGCAAGCAGGCGGCGGCGTTGATCCGCGGGGCTGAGCTGAAGGTGTATGCCGGGGCACCGCATGGGTTTGCAGTGACCCATGCCCAGCAGCTGAACGAAGATCTGCTGGCGTTTCTTCAGAAGTGATCGTGGCAGGCTTTCACGGGTGAGCCCGCGAATCGAGCTCGCCAGGCAGCACAAATGGTGAACAGGGCTACCCTTTCACAACCCACCGCACTGCACTTATCGGCATGCCCCGCAGCGGCTCCGGCCGCTGCCGCCTAGACGGAGAAGACCATGTCCAAGGATCGCAACGACAAGACCCGTCGCCAGTTCCTCGCCACCAGTACCGTCCTCGGTGCCGCCGGCGCGCTCTGGTCCGCATTGCCTTTCGCCGGCCAAGCCGGTTCCGCTTACGCAACCAGCCAAGGAGGTTCCATGTCCGCCGACCTGATTCTGTTCAACGGCAAACTGCATACTGTTGACCGCGAGAAGCCCACCGCGACCGCCGTCGCCATCAAGGACGGCCGCTTCATTGCCGTGGGCAGCGACGCCGAGGCCATGGCCCACAAAGGCAACACCACGCAGATCATCGACCTCAAGCAACGCACGGTGATCCCCGGTCTGAACGACTCGCACCTGCACCTGATCCGCGGTGGCCTGAACTACAACCTGGAACTGCGCTGGGAAGGCGTGCCATCAGTTGCCGATGCCCTGCGCATGCTCAAGGACCAGGCCGCACGCACCCCCACGCCCCAATGGGTGCGAGTGGTCGGTGGCTGGAACGAATTCCAGTTCGCCGAAAAGCGCATGCCGACGCTGGAAGAAATCAACCAGGCCGCGCCGGACACGCCGGTGTTCCTGCTGCACCTTTACGACCGCGCGCTGCTCAACCGTGCCGCCCTCAACGCCGTGGGCTACACCAAGGAGACGCCCAACCCACCAGGCGGCGAGATCCAGCGTGACAAGTTCGGCAACCCGACCGGCATGCTCATTGCGCGTCCCAACGCGATGATCCTCTACGCCACCTTGGCCAAGGGGCCGAAGCTGCCGCTGGAGTATCAGGTCAACTCCACGCGCCAGTTCATGCGTGAGCTCAACCGCCTGGGCCTGACCAGCGCTATCGATGCCGGTGGTGGCTACCAGAACTACCCGGACGACTACCAGGTGATCCAGGAACTGGCCGACAACAACCAGTTGACCGTGCGGATTGCCTACAACCTGTTCACCCAGAAGCCTAAGGAGGAGCTGGCCGATTTCAAGAACTGGACCTCCAGCGTCAAGCTGCATGGCGGCAACGACTTCTTCCGCCACAACGGCGCCGGCGAGATGCTGGTGTTCTCCGCCGCCGACTTCGAGGACTTCCTCGAGCCGCGCCCGGATCTACCGCAGACCATGGAGCAGGAGCTGGAGCCGGTGGTGCGCCATCTGGTTGAGCAGCGCTGGCCGTTCCGCCTGCACGCCACCTACAACGAATCGATCTCGCGCATGCTCGACGTGTTCGAGAAGGTCAATCGCGATATCCCGTTCAATGGCTTGCCATGGTTCTTCGACCATGCTGAGACCATCACCCCGCAGAACATCGAGCGAGTGCGTGCGCTGGGCGGTGGCATCGCCATCCAGGACCGCATGGCCTTCCAGGGGGAATACTTCGTCGACCGCTACGGCGCCAAGGCTGCCGAGCAGACGCCACCGATCAAGCGCATGCTCGACATGGGCGTGCCGGTGGGCGCCGGTACCGACGCGACACGGGTGTCCAGCTACAACCCGTGGACCTCGCTGTACTGGTTGGTCAGCGGCAAGACCGTGGGTGGCATGGCGTTGTATCCGCAGGGACTGAGCCGCGAGACTGCGCTGCAACTGTTCACCCAGGGCAGCGCCTGGTTCTCCAGCGAGCAGGGAAAGAAAGGTCAGATCAAGGTGGGGCAGTTGGCGGACCTGGCGGCACTGTCACTTGACTTCTTCAGTGTCGATGAAGAGGCGATCAAGGGCATCGAGTCGGTGCTGACCATTGTCGATGGCAAGGTGGTCTATGGCGCAGCGGAATTCGACAAGCTCGGACCGCCCCAGGTGCCGGTGCTGCCGGAGTGGTCGCCGGTGACCAAGGTTCCGGGGCATTGGCGGGTGGGTACACCGTCCTTGGCGGCGGTGGCACATCAATGTGTCGGGCCGTGCGGCGTACATGCGCACAGCCATGAGAAAGCGCGTCATTCGACCGTGCCGGTGAATGACTTCCAGGGCTTCTGGGGAGCGTTGGGCTGTTCCTGCTTCGCCTTCTGAAAGCCACCAGGCTGGCGCCGGCCCCCACAGCATTCAACAGGCTCTTGTGGGGGCTGGCGACCGCGTGCCAGGGCTGCAAAGCGTCACCCGCCAACTCACGCCATATCGCTGACCGCGAACTCCTCGGCCAGATGATCGATCAACGCCCGCACTGACGGTAGCAACCCCCGCCGGGACGGGAAGATCGCATGGACGATCCCGCAGCGCGGGTGCCAACCCGGCAGCATTTCCACCAACCTGCCTGCCGCCAGGTCTTCGCGCACCGCTACCCGTGGCAAATGCGCGATTCCCACACCTGCCACCACAAAGTGACGCAAGGCGAACAGGTCGTCGGTGACTACCTTGGGCTTATGTGCGATCACCAGCTTCTGCGCCATGCTTTCGTCCTGGAACAATTCCCACTGGTACTCACGCTGCGAACTGCCCCAATGCAGGCTGGGCAGTTGGCCCAGCATCTGCGGCTCGAAGTTTTCCGGCAGTTGTTCGAGAAACGACGGCTGCCCCACCAGGCACTGAGTACTATTGCTCAGCACCTTCATCACCATGTCGGTATTCTCCAGCGGCGGGAAGCGCACCCGCAGTGCGATGTCGAAGCCTTCGTGAAGCAGGTCGACCCGGCGGTTGGTGCTCTCGATGAACAACTCCACCTGCGGGTACTTGGCCATGTAGCGCGTCAGCATCGGCCCCACCCAGGCATTGAGCAAGGTCGTGGGGCAACTGATGCGTACCAGGCCGCGGGGCTCGCTGCGGTTGCGCTCGATGATTTCGGCGGCCCCCTCGGCCTCCACCCGCATGGCCAGGCAGCGCTGGTAATAGGCTTGGCCGACTTCCGTCAGCGAGCAGTGCCGGCTGGTGCGATGCAGCAGACGCACGCCCAGGCGCTCTTCCAGTTCGGCGATGCGCCGGCTGAGCTTGGATTTGGGCATGTCCAGGGCCCGGCCGGCCGGCGCGAAACCGCCGTGCTCGACTACCTGGGTGAAGTAGTAGAGGGAGTTGAGGTCTTCCATGGGCATTCTCGAAACGCAGGCGAGGGATTTCGCAGTCTACCGTAGCGAGTCTGTTTTGAGCGGCGAAGGCCCATGAATGAGTAGGGGCCGCTGTGCGGCCCATGCAGGATCAGTCCATCTTCGCAGGCATAGCGGTGCGCTGAGGCTATGGCCTACGGCGCATCCGACTCGAACAGCCGCTCCAGCTCCTTGCGCGCTTCCTGGGCGGTCTGCATCACCTTGGCCCGGTCGTCGCGCACGCGGCCTTGGGCTTCGAGTACTTGCTCGTCGTGTTCGGTGAAGCGTTGGATTCGGTCTGCGGCCTGCTCGCCCGACAAGCCCAGTCCGAGCAGGGTGCGGCGGCTCATCTCAAGGCTGGAATAGAACGTCTCACGGATCGGCTCGGCGCCCACGTCCATCAGCTTGTGCACATGCTGGCGGTTGCGCGCCCGGGCGATCACCTTCAGGTGCGGATACAGGCGCTTGACCCGCTCGGCGGTGCGGGTGGTCACTTCCGGATCATCCGTGGTGATGATGACGTACTCGGCTTCGCCAACCTTGGCCGCATGCAAGACCTCCGGGCGCTGCGGGTCGCCGTAGAACACCGGAGCCTGTTCGAAGGTGCGAGTCATCTCGATGGTGTCCACCGAGGTGTCCAGGGCAATGAAGGGGATTTTCTGCGCCCGCAGGATGCGCGAGACGATCTGACCCATGCGGCCCATGCCGACGATCACCACCCGTGGTGTGTCGGCCTGGATGCTCTTGTAGTGCTCCGGCACCTCGCGAGCCGGTTGCGGGCGCTTGAGCAGGCGTGCGCAGGCCAGCAGCAACAGCGGGGTGATGGCCATCGACAGAGTGATGGTCATCAGCAGCATGTCGTGGGTACGGGCATCGAACAGGCCCTGGTCCTTGCCCAGCTTGAACACTACGAAGGCGAATTCGCCACCTGCCGCCAGCACCACGCCAAGGCGCAGGGCGCTGGCGGTGTTCAAGCCGCCGGCCAGGCGCCCGACCAGCATCAGCAACGGCAGTTTCACTGCCACCAGCAGCAGGGTCAGGCCGAGCAGTACCAGCGGCATCTCCAGCAGCAACCCGAGGTTGGCGCCCATGCCCACACTGATGAAGAACAACCCCAGCAACAGACCTTTGAACGGCTCGATCTGTGACTCCAGCTCGTGACGGTACTCCGAGTCCGCCAGCAGCAGACCGGCGAGGAAGGCGCCCAAGGCCATGGAAATGCCGGCCTGCTCCATGAGCCAGGCGGTGCCGATCACCACCAGCAACGCAGTCGCGGTGGACACCTCCGGCAGGCCGGTACGGGCCACGGTGCGGAATACCGGGCGCAGCAGGTAGCGGCCGCCGACGATGACGATGGCGATGCTGGCGAATACCTGCAGACCATGCTGCAGGCTGTCGCCATGGCTGGTGTCCGGGCCGCTGGCGGCCAGCAGTGGCACCAGGGCGATCAAGGGGATGGCGGCGATGTCCTGGAATAGCAGGATGGCGAAGGCCAGGCGACCGTGAGGGGCATTGAGCTGTTTGCTTTCGGCCAGGCTCTGCAAGCCGAATGCGGTGGACGACAAGGCCAGGCCCAAGCCCAGCACCATGGCGCTGGGCAGCGGCTGGCCGAAGCCGAACAGGGCGATGGCGCCAATGACCGCACCGGTCATCAGCACCTGGGCCAGACCCACGCCGAACACCGCCTTGCGCATCAGCCACAGCCGCCGTGGCGAGAGCTCCAGGCCAATGATGAACAGCAGCAGGACCACGCCCAGCTCGGAGATGTGCGCGACGCTCTCGGTGTCGCGAATCAGTCCCAGTGCCTGGGGCCCGATGGCCACACCAGCGAGCAGATAGCCGATCACCGCCCCCAGTTGCAGGCGCTTGGCCAGGGGTACGGCAACGACGGCGGCAAGCAGGAAAATCACCGCCGTTTGCAGCAGGCTGGCTTCGTGGGGCATGGCTCGGACTCCTTGAGCGACGAGAGGGTTAGGCAATGGATAGCAGAGGCGGGCATTTTCGTCTTGAGCAGCAAACAGGACAATCCCGTCGCTTCGGGAAGCATCGTTCCGGAATCGATACCTTTGGGCAGCGGATTATCCGCGAACCGGGTGCTGTCTGATGATCAGGTGCTTGGTCGATACTGAAGCGCTTCGGCCAAGTGCGCACGCCCAATGCATTCTCTCTGTTCAAGGTCTGCCAAGGTACGGGCTACCTTGAGCAGGCGATGGGCCGCCCGCAGGGACAAAGTCAGGCGCTCGCAGGCATTTTCCAACCAGGCCTGGTCGACCGCTTCCAGCGCACAGTGGCGACGCAGGCCGTTGAGGTCGAGAAAGGCATTGGCGCAGCCCTGGCGCCGCTGCTGTAGCTCACGTGCCTCGGCCACCAGGCGGGCGACGCTGGCGCTGGACTCGCCGCAGGGCTGGTGGGTCAGTACGGTGCTTTCCCTGGCCACGGTCTGGTGCAGATCGATCCGGTCGAGCAGCGGGCCGGACAGCTTGTTGCGATAACGCTGGATTTGCTCGGTGCTGCACCGGCAACGCCCGGTGGGATCACCCAGGTAACCGCAAGGGCAGGGGTTCATGGCCGCTACCAGCTGAAAGCGTGCAGGAAAGCGTATGCGATCCTTGGCACGGGCCACCACGATTTCCCCTGACTCCAGCGGCTCGCGGAGCACTTCGAGCACGCGTCGCTCGAACTCCGGCAGTTCGTCCAGAAACAACACGCCATGATGCGCCAGGGTGATCTCGCCCGGTTGAGGTCGACTGCCACCGCCCACCAGGGCCGGGCCTGACGCCGAGTGATGAGGATGACGGAAGGGGCGCTGGGGCCAGCAGTCCAGCGGCTTATGACCGCTGACCGATTGGATTGCCGCCACTTCCAGAGCCTCGTGCTCATCCAGCGGCGGGAGCAACCCGGGCAGGCGGCTGGCGAGTAGGGTCTTGCCCGTGCCGGGCGGTCCGGTGAAAAGCAGATTGTGTGCACCGGCCGCAGCCACCAGCAGCGCACGCTTGGCGGCAGTCTGGCCCTGGACCTCGCTGAGGTCCGGGTAGGGCCGCTCCCGCAGCAGCAGGCCGTTGGCTGCAAAGGGTGATAGGGGCGACTGGCCGTTGAGGTGGGCCACCAGCTCGAGCAGATGGCCCACCGCGTAGACCACCAAGCCATTCGCCAGGCTCGCTTCCTCGGCGTTCTCCCTGGGTACCACCAGGGCTCGCCCAGCCTCTCGCGCGGCCAGTGCCGCAGGCAGCACGCCTTGCACTGGGCGCAATCCACCCGACAGCGCCAGCTCGCCGATGCACTCGATTTCGCTCAGGGGCGCCACCGGAACCTGGCCATTGGCGGCCAGGATGCCCAAGGCGATGGCCAGATCGTAACGCCCGCCGTCCTTGGGCAGATCGGCCGGGGCGAGGTTCTGGGTGATGCGTCGGGCGGGGTAGTCCAGGCCGGAGTTGACGATGGCGCTGCGCACGCGGTCCTTGCTCTCCTTGACCGTGGCTTCGGGCAGACCGACCAGGGTCAGGGTGGGCAGGCCGTTGGCCAGATGGGTTTCGACACTGACAGCAGGCGCCAGCACGCCGACCTGGGCGCGGCTGTGGACGAGGGCGAGGGACATGGACACTCCGTGGTCGCTTGGGGAAAACCGCTTCCTGCGGTTGGGCAAGCATAGAGCGCCTGGGGAAGGGCGATTGCGAAAGAGTGCGTCGGGGTTTTGCAGGGAGTGACCGACGGCCTGTAGGGACAGCGGTGTTCATGAGAACACCGCAGAACAGGCATCGGCGAAAGCGGGCGGCTGTTATTGCTCAGCGGACGGAGCGATCCGCGCTTCCAGCTCGGCCACCTGCTTTTCCAGGGCTTCCAGGCGTGCGCGAGTGCGCGCCAGGACTACCATCTGGCTGTCGAATTCATCCCGGCTGACCAGGTCCAGCTTACTGAAGGCGCCCTGCATGAGGACCTTGAACTGGCTCTCCAGTTCGGCGCGTGGCTGTGCGGTGTCGCCGCTGAACAGGCGAGAGGCCTGGTCGCTCAGGGCGTCGAGAAAGGCTTTGGGCGCGAGCATGTTGGGCTGTCCGCTTGAATCGTTGAGAGGTGCGCAGTGTAGCACGCACCTGGATGGCGTTTGCCCTGCACATTTTTTGCGCAGTCTGCAGCGGTTCGACGCACCGAAGTTGTGCGTGTTTTCTCTGCTGGCAATTGGCAAAAGCCTGCCTCTGAGCGTAATCGACTGTTTTTGCTCGGGTTATCCGAAGTGGCAAGGTTTCTGCAAAGACCATTTCGAGCCATGCACTGATGCAGTTCTTGTGACCAGGCAGTGCGAGGCTGGAACCAACGGCCCCTCGACTTTGGCGAGAGGGCTCCGACGACGGGTTACAAAGCCAACCGCTGCGCTTAGACTTGAGACGGGTTTGTTTTCCTGGGGCAAGTCCACCAAATCGGGAGAAGTTTCATGAAGCTAGTCACTGCCATCATCAAGCCGTTCAAGCTGGACGACGTGCGCGAGTCGCTGTCGGAAATCGGCGTGCAGGGCATCACCGTGACCGAAGTAAAAGGCTTCGGTCGGCAGAAAGGCCATACCGAGTTGTACCGCGGTGCCGAGTACGTGGTCGATTTCCTGCCCAAGGTGAAGATCGACGTCGCGATCGACGACAAGGACCTTGACCGTGTCATCGAAGCCATCACCAAGGCCGCCAACACCGGCAAGATCGGTGACGGCAAGATTTTCGTGGTCAATCTGGAGCAGGCCATCCGCATCCGTACCGGCGAAACCGATACCGACGCGATCTAAGTAACACCGCCTCACAAACCCAACGCCCCAGGAGAAAACAACATGACTCTGCGTAAGATCGCAGGGCTAGGAGCCCTATTGTCCCTCGTAATGCCCGGCCTGGCCTTGGCAGAGGAAGCTGCCCCGGCGTTGAATTCCGGCGATACCGCCTGGATGCTCACTGCCACGGCGCTGGTGCTGTTCATGACCATTCCGGGTCTGGCCTTGTTCTATGGCGGCATGGTCCGCTCCAAGAACGTGCTGTCGGTGATGATGCAATGCTTCGCCATTACCGGCCTGATGAGCATTCTGTGGGTGGTCTACGGCTACAGTCTGGCATTCGATACCACCGGTATGGAAAAGGGCGTGGTCAATCTCTATTCCTTCGTCGGCGGCTTCTCGAAGGCGTTTCTGAGCGGCGTCACGCCTCAGAACCTGACCTCGGCCACCGCGCTGTTCCCCGAGGCAGTCTTCATCACGTTCCAGATGACTTTCGCCATCATCACCCCGGCGCTGATCGTCGGCGCCTTCGCCGAACGCATGAAGTTCTCGGCCATGCTGGTGTTCATGGGCGTCTGGTTCACCCTGGTCTATGCGCCGATCGCGCACATGGTCTGGAGCGGTGATGGCGCGCTGATGTGGGATTGGGGCGTACTCGACTTCGCCGGTGGCACCGTGGTGCACATCAATGCCGGTATCGCCGGCCTGGTCTGCTGCCTGGTGTTGGGCAAGCGCAAAGGCTACCCGACCACCCCGATGGCCCCGCACAACCTGGGCTATACGCTGATGGGCGCGGCCATGCTGTGGATCGGTTGGTTCGGTTTCAACGCAGGTTCCGCCGCCGCGGCCAACGGCACCGCCGGCATGGCGATGCTGGTCACCCAGATCGCCACCGCCGCCGCAGCGCTGGGCTGGATGTTTGCCGAGTGGATCGGCCACGGCAAACCCAGCGCCTTGGGCATCGCCTCCGGTGTGGTCGCAGGCCTTGTGGCCATCACCCCGGCGGCAGGCACCGTGGGGCCGATGGGCGCGCTGATCATCGGCCTGGCTTCAGGCGTGATCTGCTACTTCTGCGCCACCAGCCTCAAGCGCAAGCTGGGCTATGACGACTCCCTGGACGCCTTCGGTGTGCACGGCATCGGCGGTATCGTCGGCGCCATTCTCACCGGTGTGTTCGCGGCGCCTGCCCTGGGCGGCTTCGGCGCGGTCACCGACATCGCCGCGCAGGTCTGGGTGCAGACCAAGGGCGTGCTGTTCACCGTGGTCTACACCGCCATCGTCACCTACGTGATCCTCAAGGTGCTGGACGTGTTGATGGGGCTGCGGGTCAACGAAGAAGAAGAGTCGGTCGGCCTCGATCTGGCTCAACATAACGAGCGCGGCTACAACCTGTAACCGCGACGCGCTGGAAAACTTGCCCGGTTCGCCGGGCATTTTTTTGCCTGGAATTCGCTGTTTAGCGAAGAGCAAACGGTTTACCCGGCACGTTCGTGACACAGGCCTAAAACTTACAACGCGCTGGGCGTTCAGGGAGCTTTGCTTTTTCAACGAGCGCGCTAGAATGCGCGCCGAAGGGTGTTCGATGAGCTGTCCACACACTTCTCCACCCTTTGCTAGGCTTGCCAGTAGCGCATGGCCAGCAGGTGCTGCCGGCGCTTTTTTCCGGCCGATGGCTCGATGATTTTTCAGGTTCTGCCAGGAGCAGAGCCTGTTGGGCGACAGTCTCCACATCAGGAGAGAGACGTCCGGGCAGTGGCCAACCCACGGCCAGTTGAATTTTCACTGGTGGCTGCCGGTCTACGGCTCCACTGGTCTATAACTAACCTGCTTTTCGCAAGTCATGAGGTAGAACATGAGCGACGACGATCTGGAAAATGACGACCTCGAAGTAGGCGATGAAGACGAGGCCGATGAGGGCCTTGAAGCTGCGGCCGACGACGGCGCGGAAGACGCTGGCGAAGACGACAGCCCCGCACCGGTAGCCAAGGGTAAATCCAAGGCGGCGGTCTCGGTGGACGAGATGCCAAGCATGGAAGCCAAGCAGAAGGAGCGCGATGCGCTGGCCAAGGCCATGGAAGAGTTCCTTGCGCGTGGTGGCAAGGTTCAGGAGGTCGAAGCCAACGTGGTCGCCGATCCACCCAAAAAGCCGGACAACAAGTACGGCAGCCGCCCTATCTGAGTGGCTGAACGCAAAAAAGCCCGCCGTCGCTGCGGGCTTTTTTGTGGGCGCGGGTTTTGTCGGGTTGTGCGGTAAACCGCCCCTTTCAGCGCCAGCGCGACAGAACGTCCGGCAACTGCGACAGCCGCTGGATTTCTGCATCCGGTGCCCGTTCGCCCACCCACGCCTTGCCTTGGGGATTGAACCACACCGCCCGCAGCCCAGCGCGCTGGGCGCCCGCGACATCGTCAGCGGGATGGTCGCCAATGTGCACTGCAGCACCGGCCTGGACCTCGCCCCGACGCAGGGCTTCCATGAACGGTGCCGGGTCCGGCTTGCCGATGCCCAGGTCCTCGGCGCACAAGGCAAACCTGAAGTAGTCCGCCAGCCCCAGACGACGCACGTCGGCGTTGCCGTTGGTGACCACGCCGAGCATGTACTGGTGGCGCAGGATTTCCAGCACAGGTTGCACTTCGGGGAACACCTCCACCTGATGGCGTGCGTGCAGGAACACCTCGAAGCCTTCGTTGGCCAGCTCCAAGGCTTGTTTCTCGCTATAGCCGACCTCTTCCAGCGCATGGAACAGCACACGGCGGCGCAGGGCGCTGATGCGGTGCTTGAGACCGGGTTCGGCCTGCACCAGGCGCTCGCGGATGGCGAACAGGTGCTCGACCGGCACGCCGCCCAGGATCGGGGCATTGGCCGCGAGCCAGTCGCGCAGGACGATTTCGGCGCTGGCGATTACCGGTGCGGTGTCCCACAGGGTGTCATCCAGGTCGAAGGTAATCAGCTTGATGCTCATGAGTCTGTGCCTTTGCTGCGTTTGGCCCGAGGATGGGCGCTGTCGTACACCGCGGCCAGGTGCTGGAAGTCCAGGTGGGTGTAGATCTGCGTGGTGCCGATGTCGGCGTGGCCAAGCATTTCCTGCACTGCGCGCAGGTCCTGGGAAGACTCCAGCAGGTGGCTGGCGAAAGAGTGGCGAAGCATGTGGGGATGCAGGTGCTGGCCCAGCTCGCGCTCGCCCGCGGCCTTGACCCGCATCTGGATCGCCCGTTGGCCGAGGCGGGTGCCTTGGCGGGTCAGGAACACTGCGTTGTCCCGAGGTGCGCTGATGCCGCGCAGCTTCAGCCACTGCTGCAGGGCCTCGCGGGCCTTGCGTCCGACCGGCAACACACGGGCCTTGTTGCCCTTGCCTTGTACCTGAACCAGCCCGGCGGTCAGATCCAGCTGGTCCAGGTCAAGGTTGGTCAGCTCAGACAGGCGTAGCCCGGAGGAGTAGAAAAGCTCGAGAATCGCCTGGTCGCGACGGGCAATGAAGTCATCGTCCACGCCGCCGTCGAGCAACTGCAAGGCTCGATCGGTGTCCAGGACCTTGGGCAGTCGGCGCTCGCCCTTGGGCGCGGCCAGGCCATTGGCCGGGTTGTGCTGACACAGATCTTCGCGGTTCAGGTATCGGTACAGCCCGCGCACTGCCGAAAGCAGGCGTGCCAGGCTTCGAGCGGACTGGCCATGCTGGTGCAGGCGCGCCACCATCTGGCGCAACTGCTGGACCTGCAGGGCATTCCAGTCGGTGATGCCTTGGGCGGCGCAGAATTCGATGACCTTCTGCAGGTCGCGACGGTAAGCCAGTTGGGTATGTTCGGACATCTGGCGCTCATTGCGCAGATGAGCGCAATAAGCCTCCAACTGGCGTTCCATCAGCGCACCGGTCGCAGGGTCTGGGTGAAGCGCGGGACGACGCGGCCGAGCACTTCGGCGATATAGCTCAGGAACAGGGTGCCAACGCTGCTCTTGTAGTGCTGCGGGTCGCGGCTGCCGATCGCCAGTACGCCGTGCAGCCCTTGGTAGTCGAGCGCGGCGACCGCGCTGGAGCCGACTTCCTTGCGCTGCTCCTCGCCGAACAGGAACGCCAGCTCATGCTCGCGCAGGTTGCCGCTGACAGTCTTGCCGCTACCCAGCAGCGCGCCGATGGCCTGTTGGGCTTCGCCGTTGCTGGCCCAGCGGCCGACAGGGGCTGCACTTTCGCCGAACAGGATCAGGCTGACGAAAGGCACCTGGAATTCCTGGCGCAGGCTGTCCTCCACGGCCATGACCACTTCCTCGAGGCTGCCCGCGTCGAGCAGGTCGAGGATCAGGCGACGGGTCTTGTCGAACAGCCGGTCGTTGTCCCGGGCCACATCCATCAATTGCGAGAGGCGATGACGCATCTCGATGTTGCGATCGCGCAGCAACTTCAGCTGACGCTCTACCAGCGACACGCTGTCGCCACGCTGGTGGGGGATGCGTTGCTCTACCAGCAGCTCGTCGTGTTCGGCGAAGAAGGTCGGGTGGGCGCGCAGGTAGGCGACCACGGCCTCGGCATCGAGGCTGGGGGCCTGCTCGGGTACAACCTGGGGCTGATCGGTCATGGCGGTTACTCGATTAGAGACGAACCTGTCCTTCATACACGCGTACGGCTGGGCCAGTCATCAGTACGGACTTGCCGGGGCCGGCCCACTCGATGTTCAGGCGGCCGCCCGGCAGGTCGATGCTCACCGGCGAATCCATCCAGCCTTGGCTGATGGCGGCTACCGCGGCCGCACAGGCCCCGGTACCGCACGCCTGGGTTTCGCCGGCGCCACGCTCCCAGACCCGCAGGTTGGCGTGGTGGCGGTCGACGACCTGGATGAAGCCGGCATTGACCCGCTGCGGGAAGCGCGGATGGTGTTCGATTTTCGGGCCCAGCTCATGCACCGGGGCCGTTCTCACGTCGTCGACACGCAGCACTGAGTGGGGGTTGCCCATGGACACGGCGGCGATCGAATGGACCTGGCCGTCGACTTCCAGTGGATAGCTCAGGGCCTGTTCATCGGCGATGAAGGGTATCTCGGCCGGGGCGAAGCGCGGCGGGCCCATGTCGACACACACCTGGCCGTCGTTGCGCACGTCCAGCTCGATGATGCCGCCTTTGGTTTCCACGCGGATGCGCTTCTTGGCGGTCAAGCGCTTGTCCAGCACGAAGCGGGCGAAACAGCGCGCACCGTTGCCGCACTGCTCGACCTCGGAACCGTCGGCATTGAAGATCCGATAGCGGAAGTCCACGTCCGGGTTGTTCGGCGCCTCGACGATCAGCAGCTGGTCGAAGCCGACGCCGGTGTTGCGGTCACCCCACTGCTTGGCATGCTTGGGCTGGATGTGCGCGTGCTGGCTGACCAGGTCCAGGACCATGAAGTCGTTGCCCAGCCCGTGCATCTTGGTGAAACGCAGCAGCATGGTTTCACTCCGGCAGCAGGCTTTCGCCGGCGAACAGTTCGGCAATGGTTTCCCGGCGACGGACTTCGAAAGCCTCGTTGCCATCGACCAGCACTTCGGCGCAGCGGCCACGGGTGTTGTAGTTCGAGCTCATGACAAAACCATAGGCGCCGGCGGACTGAACGGCCAGCAGATCGCCTTCGGCCAGGTTCAGTACGCGGTCCTTGGCCAGGAAGTCGCCGGTTTCGCAGATCGGACCGACCAGGTCATAGGTGCGGCCTTCGCCGGCACGCGGCTTGACCGCGCTGACGCCCATCCAGGCCTGGTACAGGGCCGGGCGGATCAGGTCGTTCATCGCTCCATCGATGATGGCGAAGTCCTTGTGTTCGGTGTGCTTGAGGTACTCGACGCGGGTCAGCAGGACACCGGCATTGGCGACGATGTAACGGCCCGGCTCGAACACCAGGGCCAGGTCACGTTCGCCGACGCGCTCGCGGATGGCCTGGATGTAGTCCGATACCAGCGGTGGCTCTTCGTCGCGGTAGCGAACGCCGACACCACCGCCCAGGTCCAGGTGACGCAGGTGGATACCGCACTCGGCCAGGCGGTCGACCAACACCAGCAGGCGGTCCAGGGCATCGAGGAAGGGCTCGACGGTGGTCAGCTGCGAGCCGATGTGGCAGTCCACGCCCACCACTTCCAGGTTGGGCAGTTGCGCGGCGCGCACGTAAATGGCTTCGGCGTCGGCGATGGCGATGCCGAACTTGTTTTCCTTGAGACCTGTGGAGATGTACGGGTGGGTGCCGGCATCGACATCCGGGTTCACGCGTAGCGAGACCGGGGCGACTTTGCCCATCTCGGCCGCCACCACTTGCAGGCGCTCGAGCTCTTCGGTGGATTCGACGTTGAAGCAGTGCACGCCGACTTCCAGCGCGCGACGCATGTCGTCACGGGTTTTGCCGACACCGGAGAACACCACCCGATCGGCGCGTCCGCCAGCGGCTAGCACACGCTCCAATTCACCGCCGGAAACGATGTCGAAGCCTGCACCCAGGCGCGCCAGGACGTTCAGCACGCCCAGGTTGGAGTTGGCCTTGACCGCGAAGCAGACCAAGTGCTCGGTGCCTTGCAGGGCATCGGTGTAGCTGCGGTACTGGGCCTCGATGTGGGCGCGCGAGTACACGTAGGTCGGGGTGCCGAAACGTTCGGCGATGGCCGACAGGGCCACGCCTTCCGCGAACAGCTCGCCGTCGCGGTAGTTGAAAGCGTCCATTGGATTTCCTTAGTACTGCGCGGGCTGCGACTCTGGCTGGGCGGGTTCGGCAGGCTCGAGCGTCTCGGCCGGTTGGGCCGGCTGGACCGCTTGATGCTGGTGCGATTTACGGGCGTCCTTGCCGTCCTTGCCGTCTTCCGGCAGGTACAGAGGGCCTTTCTGACCGCAGGCCGAAACGAGGCAGGCAACCGCGACCAGCGCCGCGAGGGAGGAAATCAGGCGCTTCATTGGCGAATCCTTTGAAATATGCAGTATTGCGCCCGAGTATACCGAGCGCCTGCCGGATTGCCTATGCAAGGACCGGTCCGCCTGGCGGCCCGATCAAGCTTCACTGACAAGGACGTACGGTTCGACGCAGGCTCAGCTCTTTTTTCCGCCGCTTGCAGCTTCCCGCTCGAAGCTTGAAGCTTATAGCGCGAAGCTTATAGCTTGATGCTTTGCATTCCCGGCAAGTCGCCCGTATCTTGCCCGGCTTGCCGTAAGCAGCCAATTTCGAGGTACCTGCAATGAGTTTGAGCGAAGCGCGTTTCCACGATCTGGTCGACGCGACCCAACAGGCCCTGGAAGACCTGTTCGATGAGAGCGGCCTGGACGTGGACATGGAGAACTCCGCCGGGGTGCTCACCATCAAGTTCGACAGCGGCAGCCAGCTGATCTTCAGCCGCCAGGAGCCGCTGCGCCAGCTTTGGCTGGCCGACCGTTCCGGGGGATTCCACTTCGACTACGACGAAGAGAGCGGCAAGTGGGTCTGCGAGAAGAGCGAAGAGCTGCTGGGCGAGATGCTCGAGCGTATCGTCTGGGAGCGAGCCGGCGAGAAGCTGGACTTCGACGAGATCTGAATGAGCGACCAGCCTCGGCCACCCAAGCCGCTTTACAGTAACGTCAGCCCGGCGGTGCCGTCGCCTTGCATCAGCGTGTGTCGGCTCGACGAGCGCCGGGTCTGTACCGGGTGTTTCCGTCATGTCGAGCACATCCGCGAATGGCGTTCGGCCGACGACGAACGGCGCCGGCAGATCTGCCGTGAAGCCCAGGCCCTGCGAGGGCAGCACATCGGCCATTGACGGTCCGGGCTTGAGTATTTGTCCGGCTGTGGTAGTGTCGGGCTTGCGTCGATGACGTCAAAAGCATTCACAAACCCCGCCCTTGGGCGGGGTTTTGCTTTATCTGCCTGTTAAAAAGGAGTCTGACTGGATCATGAGCACCAAGCCTTCCCTCATCCTCACCCGATTGGACGTACAGCGTCTCGAGCGCCTGATCGACAGCCTCGACGAAAGTACGCCGGGTGTGCTCGCCCTTCAGGACGAGCTGGACCGCGCCGATCAGGTGGTCGGTCACGAGGACGTCCCGGCCGGTGTGGTGACCATGAACTCGCGTGTGCACTGCCGCGAGGAAGCCAGTGGCAAGGACTATCACCTGACCCTGGTCTACCCGAAGGATGCCGGCCCCGAAGGCAACGTCTCGATCCTGGCGCCGATCGGTTGTGCGTTGCTGGGGCTGTCGGTCGGGGACCAGATCGACTGGCCAGCCCCGGGCGGCAAGACGCTCAAGCTCAAGCTGCTGGCCGTTGAGTACCAGCCGGAAGCTGCGGGGGACTACGACCTCTGAGACACACAGATGGGCTCACCGTCTTGCATTGTCTGATCGGGTACTTTCGCAGGTAGACCCGCTCTCGCAAGGATCTACGTCGGCCCTGTGGGAGCGGGGTCCACCCGCGATACTACGCAAGTGCCACCGCCAGGCTCTCGGCCCGGTCCGCGCCCTGGAGGCATCAAGGCTCCAAGGTCGCCTGCAACTGCTCCAGGCCATCGTTGAGCGCCCGCTCCAACTCGGTTTTGTAGCGCAGATAAAGCGCGGTGGAGCCTTGGTCGTCACCTAGCAGTTCGGACAAGTCCAGGTCGGTGATGTAGCACCGATAGCTGCCCGCGCCACGGCGTTGCCCCAGGATCTGCCGAGCGACCACGGCGTACAGCTGGTCGCCATGCTCCAGCTCGGAGAACTCCTGTTGGTTGCAGTAGAGCGTGATGTGCATCTCGTCCGCCGCCCCGGCCTGCAGGATCGCCTGAACCTCGTAGTAGGGCTGGCCGATGCCTTCGCGCGGTGACGGCCGTGGCTCGAGGCTGCGCGCCTTGCCAGGGCCTGATGGCAGCAACTGGTAGTAAAGGATTTCCAGCGACGCCTGCTGCAGGCTGTCCAGCGGCAGCTGCGCATCGTGTCGCACCACAACCGAGCGCAGGAAGCGTTGCAGCGGCAGCAACAAGTGTGCCTCGTCCTGCAACGGTAGGCGTTGATGCCACAGGGCGTTGTATTCATCCAGCACGTACAGGTCGGCCCACCCCTCCAGCAGGCGATAGAACACCTGCAGGCAATCGCGGCGGCCCTGTTCCAGCACCAGCGGCAGGTCATGGTCCTGCAAGGCGTTGGCATCCAGGTGCAGAGGGCTGTACTGGCCGCGCTCCTCGCCCAGACAACCCAGTACCGCGTCATGATCGGGCAGGGTGGTCAGGGTGACTTGTCCAGGTTGCAGTTCCAGTACATGGGTGTGCTGCGCCACCTGCAGCAGGTAGCGATGGTTGAGCCTCTGCTCGAGCAGCAATTGAGCGGTGTCGAAGATTTCCTCGACCCGCAGGGCGATGGCCTGGGCGCGATTGCGACAGAAGCAGCGCACCCGTAGCCGGGGGCGTTGATTGCGCTGGCCGAGGCTGTTGAGGAAGTCGCGCAGGCAGCGCACCAGCGCGTGTTCGCCGTCGTAGCGCTGGACCAGCACCTCGTTCCAACTGTTGAGGGTGACCTGATCGAGCGTCAGGACGAGGTTTTCGCGCACCCCGGCGTAGCTCAGCGAGTCGGTGCGTTCGGTGGTCATCAGGATGTTCAGATCGCGATGATGACGCAGCGGATCGACGCCGACGTTGACCAGCAGCAGGACCTCATCGGCCACGCTCGGTTGCAGCAGGCGGACTTCGCTGACCGTCCCCAGTGGCAGCGGGATGCTCTGTTGCAAGCTGCCCAGCAGATTGAACAGCTCAAAGTCGGTCAGGTCGCTGTCGCCGGGGTGCAAGGCCAGGCGCGTGGTGTTGTCGATCACGCCATTGCGATGGGCCCAGGTGAGCAGCTCGAGCAGCTCGCGGCAACGCTTCAGTGGGCTGAAGTGCTCCCATTCGTGTACGCCCAGGTTGCCGTTGTACAGGCCCCAATGGGTGGTGCCCGGCTCCTTGCGGTTGGGCGACTGGACCAGGGTCAGGGTGTCTTCGGCCAGGTCCGGCGCGATACCCGGGTTGATCACCTCGATCTTGCCGGCCCGGCGCTCGAAGGCCGCATACAGCCGTCGACCCAGCACATTGAGGTCGCGTTGGTCGGCACGGCTGCTGGCGCTCTGGTCGCGGGCGAACTGGGTGAGGAAGCGATAGCTGTGGTTGAGCTCGGCTACCAGCTCACGGCGTTCCGCGGCTACCTGGCGTACCTTCCATTGGCTACGGGTATCGAGCATGGCCAGTTGGCGTTCGTCCCAGCCCCACTCATTGGTCAGACGCGCGAGCAACTGGCGTTGCCAGCCGCTGGCGCGGGAGCGGCCGAGCTCGCTGAGTTTCTTGTTCACTTTCAGGTACAGGCTACGACGTACCAGCTCCAGGCGGGTGGACTCACCCCGTTGTTGCAGGTACTGCTCGATGCGCCGGTAGACCATCACGTAGGGGTCCAGCGCGTCAAGGTCCAGCTGGTTGGCGAACACCGCCTGCTTGTATTCCAGGCTCAGGCAGCGCACATCGGGGTGTTCGCTGGCATAGACCTCGGTGAGCAACAGTTTGAGCAATGACTTGTAGGGCGAGTCGATCCCCTTGAACAACTGCCACAAGCCGGCGCCGACGAATTCGCCGGGCGGGATATGCGCCAGGTGACCGAGGTCCAGGTCGTCCTCGGCGCGGATGAACCGTTTGGACAGCAGGGTCTGGGTGTAGGCCCGGTAGTTGTGTTCCTCGTACACGGGCACCAGCCACCACAGTGGTGTGCGCCCGGCCAGCCAGATCGCGGTGCGGTAGAACTCATCGAGCAGCAGGTAATGCTGGGTAGTCCCGCAGTCGTCGGAGCTGAGCTCTCCATTGCGCTCGCCCTGGACGAACCCCTGGGGCTCGATGAGGAAGAAATGCGCCTCGGCGCCCTGGCTGGCGGCCCAGGTTTCCAGAAGCTGGCATTTGCGCCGCAGTTCGGCCAGTTCGTCTTCCTGTAACCCTGGGGCGTGACATACCCACAGGTCCATGTCGCTCTGCTCGGCCTGGGCCAGCGTGCCCAGGCTGCCCATCAGAAAAAGCCCGTGGATCGGCTGCGGCGCCGTGCCGTGGCGGGGTTTGTAGGTGAAGGAGCGGGCCAGGCGCTGGGCTTCGGCCAGCAGATCGGGGCCAGGCTCGAAGCCCGAGACACCCGCTGGCGTCGTGCCCGAGACATAACCTGGGAGCACGGGGTGGTTGACGTGAAACAGCAGGGGCAGTGCGGTCAGCACCTGTTGCTGGCGGGTGGAGAGCCCTTCCCGCGCACGCTCCAGGCGGCCTTGGTTCAGGTGCAGAAAGCGCGCACGCAGTTTCGCCAGTTCCTTGCGGTCGATGCCTTGCTCGAGGTCGGGGCGGATTTCGTGGGGGCTGTTCATTGCACACTCAAGGACACGGCCAGGGGAAGCACCGGCGAGTTTAGCCTGAGTGATGGGGTCGGATAAGCAAAAAAACGGGTTTTTTGGCGTCATTTCCCCGTCATTGCAGGCCGCGTTCACAACCAAACCCGTCCCGACAGACATGTCGGGCGGATTGGGCTGTACGTAACGGCGGCGAAAGACTCAGGCTGGCTGCGCGGCCTTGAGGATGGTCAGCACTTGCTGAACGCTCTGGGCGGCATCCAGCCCCAGGCTGGTCAGGTAGCCACCATCGGGCTGGTCGGTGAGTTGCTTGTCGTACAGGCGGCGGGCTGCGGCCACCAGGGCAGGGGCAGCGTTGCTGTGGACCTTGATGCCTTCCTGGTGGGAATCCAGGTTGAACAGGGCGAGGACTTCCAGTTCAGCGATCAGTTCGGGGGTAAAGGACATGGGGACTCCTGACTTCCAGACAAGGACGGAGGCACCGTGATCGGTGCCTGATCCTGGAGTGTAGTCAGGCTTCGTCGTCGTCGCCTTGATCTGCTTCAGGTGGCAGCTCGGGCAAGGCGCGCAAGGCGTTCTCGTACCACTCGCCATTGAAGGGGCGGTCCTCGTCGAGCATGGCATCGATCTCGATGGCCAGGACATGGGCCATGAGGTTGAGGATGTCCTCGCGTTCGTAGCCGACCAGGGTCAGTTTGTTGAATGTGGCCTTGGCTGCCGGCGGCTCGCCGCTTTCGATCTGGTTCTCGATGGCCTGGGTCAGGGTTGCCTCTACGAAGGCTTCCTCTTCGTTGTTGTCGATGTCGCTGGGCTCGCTCATGGCAGTGCTCCTGGGGTGGGATGCACAGTTTGCCATGCTTGCGCGGGTCATGCCTGGCCATCGATAGGGTCGATGATGCTGGTCAGAGCCTGGGGATGAGTCTATAAAAGCCGGGCCATCCCCACACGGCCTGGAGGCTGTAACAATGCTCAAGCTTCACGGATTCGCGGTCAGCAACTACTACAACATGGTCAAACTGGCCTTGCTGGAGAAAGGCCTGCCATTCGAAGAGGTGCTGTTCGTTCCCAATCAGACCCCGCAAGCCCTGGCGATCAGTCCCCGCGGCAAGGTACCGGTGCTCGAGACCGAGCACGGTTTTCTCAGCGAAACCACAGTGATCCTCGATTACATCGAGCAGACCCAGGGCGGTAAGCCGCTGTTGCCGGCAGATGCCTTCGCACAGGCCAAGGTGCGGGAGCTGGTCAAGGAAATCGAACTGTATATCGAGCTTCCGGCGCGGACCTGTTATTCCGAGGCTTTCTTCGGTATGGCCGTCGAGCCGCTGATCAAGGAGCGCGCCCGCACCGAGCTGCTGGCCGGTTTTGCCACGCTCAAGCGCAACGGCAAGTTTGCCCCTTACGTGGCAGGCGAAACGTTGACGCTGGCCGATCTGATGTTCTGCTTCTCGGTGGACCTGGCCTGCGCAGTGGGCAAGAAGGTGCTGAACGTCGATTTCCTGGCCGAGTTCCCCGAGGCCAAGGCATTGCTGGAGGTGCTGGGGGCGAACCCGCACATGGCGAAGATCGTGGCGGACAAGGAGGCGGCGATGCCGGCTTTCCTGGAGATGGTTCGCAGCAAGCGCTGAGAGAAGTAGCGGCCGTATGCGACCAAGAGGAGCGGGTTCATCACCCATCGTGCTGCAAGGCACCGGCTTTGCCGGTGTTCGCGGCGGTTCGGCACCTCGATGAACCCGCTCCCACTGAAATCACTAAAACGCTGGGGGCGTGAGTTCATCGAGGCGCCGAACTGCCGCGACTGAGGGCAAACCCTCGCGAAGCGGCTTAACGCGAAGCCAGCAGCGCCTTGCCGCGGGCCACGGCTGCACGCACTTGGGCCGGTGCGGTGCCGCCAATGTGGTTGCGCGCATTGACCGAGCCTTCCAGGGTCAGCACGGCGAAGACATCCTGCTCGATTTGATCGCTGAACTGGCGCAGTTCGTCCAGGCTCATCTCGGCCAGATCCTTGCCGGTGTCGACGCCATACTTCACCGCGTGACCGACGATCTCGTGGCAGTCACGGAACGGCAGGCCACGACGGACCAGGTAATCGGCGAGGTCCGTGGCAGTGGAGAAGCCGCGCAGGGCCGCTTCACGCATGATTGCGTGCTTGGGCTTGATCGCCGGAATCATGTCGGCGAAGGCGCGCAGGGAGTCGCGCAGGGTATCGGCGGCGTCGAACAGGGGCTCCTTGTCTTCCTGATTGTCCTTGTTGTAGGCCAGCGGCTGGCCTTTCATCAGGGTCAGCAGGCCGGTCAGGGCGCCGAACACGCGGCCGCTCTTGCCACGCACCAGCTCCGGGACGTCCGGGTTCTTCTTTTGCGGCATGATCGAGCTGCCGGTGCAGAAGCGGTCGGGCAGGTCGATGAACTGGAACTGCGCGCTGGTCCACAGCACCAGCTCTTCGGAGAAGCGCGACAGGTGCATCATCGCCAGGCTCGCCGCGGCGCAGAATTCGATGGCGAAGTCGCGGTCCGAGACGCCATCCAGCGAATTGCCGGCGACGGCCTCGAAGCCCAGCAGCTTGCAGGTCAGCTCACGGTCGATCGGGTAGGTGGTGCCGGCCAGCGCGGCGCTGCCCAGCGGCATACGGTTGGTGCGCTTGCGGCAGTCGACCAGGCGCTCGTAGTCGCGGCTGAGCATCTCGAACCAGGCCAGCAGGTGATGACCGAAAGTCACCGGCTGTGCGGTCTGCAGGTGGGTGAAGCCGGGCATGATGGTCTCGGCTTCGCGCTCGGCCTGCTCCAGCAGGCCCTGCTGCAGGCGGGTGATCTCGGCCAGGATCAGGTCGATCTCGTCGCGCAGCCACAGGCGGATGTCGGTAGCCACCTGGTCGTTGCGGCTGCGGCCGGTGTGCAGCTTCTTGCCGGTGATGCCGATGCGGTCGGTCAGGCGGGCCTCGATGTTCATGTGCACATCTTCCAGGTCGACGCGCCAGTCGAAGCTGCCCGCTTCGATCTCGCCCTGGATGGTCTTCAGGCCGTCGATGATGGCATCGCGCTCGGCGTCGGTGAGTACGCCGACCTGCGCCAGCATGGTGGCGTGGGCGATCGAACCCATGATGTCGTGGCGGTAGAGGCGCTTGTCGAAATCGACCGAGGCGGTGAAACGGGCGACGAAGGCGTCGACGGGCTCACTGAAGCGGCCGCCCCAGGACTGATTGGTCTTGTCGGTGCTCATGGATTCACTCGTTGAAGGCGTGAACGAAAAAGTGGCGCCGATCATAACAGGGTTGGAGCGCGCGCCGCAGGGCGCTGGTCGAGAGAAATCTCGCAAAGCCCAGGGTGAATCGGTGTGTGGGGATATTCAACGATTGAACGGCAGTGTTCCACGGACCGTCTACAGTTGGACAGAGGACTGGCGGCGAATCTGCCGGGCCAGTGAATCTTTGGCCGTCGCATCGGTCTAGAGCGTGACCGCGTGTCGGTCGCCCTACACCTTGTCTACGCTATACCCATGCGAGACTCACTCAGGAATCCAGCGTAATTATGAATGTCCTGATCGTTGATGACGAACCCCTGGCCCGTGAACGCCTGACCCGGATGCTTGGCGAGCTGGAGGGCTACACCGTGCTGGAGCCCAGTGCCACCAACGGCGAGGAGGCCCTGGCCTTGATCGACAGCCTCAAGCCTGATGTGGTGCTGTTGGACATCGGCATGCCTGGTCTGGATGGCCTTCAGGTGGCCGCCCGGCTGTGCGAGCGCGAAGCGCCACCGGCGGTGGTGTTCTGTACCGGTGACGACGAGTACGGAAGCCAGGCTTTCCGGGAAAGCACCCTCAGCCATGTGACCAAACCCATCCAGCCTCAGGCCCTGCGCGAAGCCTTGCGCAAGGCCGACAAACCCAACCGCGCCCAGCTCGCCGCGCTCACCCGCCCGGCCAATGAAGGCGGCGGCCCGCGCAGTCATATCAGTGCGCGGACCCGCAAGGGTATCGAGCTGATTCCCTTGCCCCAGGTGATCTATTTCATTGCCGACCACAAGTACGTGACCTTGCGCCACGAGGCCGGGGAGGTCTTGCTGGACGAGCCGCTCAAAGCCCTGGAGGACGAGTTCGGCGAGCGCTTCGTGCGCATCCACCGCAACGCCCTGGTCGCCCGGGAGCGTATCGAACGCCTGCAACGCACGCCGCTTGGGCACTTCCAGCTGTTCCTCAAAGGGCTCGACGGCGATGCGCTGACAGTCAGTCGCCGCCACGTGGCGGGTGTGCGCAAGATGATGCAGACGCTCTGAACCGTCGGATGTCGGCCAGGGAAGGCCGGGTGATGACCTGAATCTGCTAGGTGCGCTGGCGGAGCTGTTATCATCGGCGGCATTTCTCCTGGATCGGGGCGTTCCATGTCCACTCGTGAAATCCGCATTGCCACCCGTAAAAGTGCCCTGGCCCTGTGGCAGGCCGAATATGTCAAAGCCCGCCTGGAAGAGGCCCATCCTGGCCTGGTCGTGACCCTGGTGCCCATGGTCAGCCGCGGTGACAAGCTGCTCGACTCGCCATTGTCGAAGATCGGCGGCAAGGGCCTGTTCGTCAAGGAACTGGAAACCGCCCTGCTCGAGCACGAGGCCGATATCGCCGTGCATTCGATGAAGGACGTGCCCATGGACTTCCCTGAAGGCTTGGGCCTGTACTGCATCTGCGAGCGCGAAGATCCACGCGATGCGTTCGTATCCAATACCTTCGCCAGCCTCGATGCGCTGCCGGCCGGCAGTATCGTCGGTACCTCCAGCCTGCGCCGCCAGGCTCAGTTGCTCGCGCGACGCCCGGACCTGCAGATCCGCTTCCTGCGCGGCAACGTCAATACCCGCCTGGCCAAGCTCGATGCTGGCGAGTACGACGCCATCATCCTCGCCGCGGCTGGCTTGATCCGCCTTGGTTTCGAAGACCGCATCAGTTCCACCATCAGCGTCGACGAGAGCCTGCCCGCCGGTGGCCAGGGCGCGGTGGGCATCGAATGCCGCAGTGCGGACCAGGCGATCCACGCCTTGCTGGCGCCGCTTCATCACACCGACACCGCCGATCGCGTGGTGGCCGAGCGGGCGCTGAACAAACGCCTGAACGGCGGTTGCCAGGTGCCGATCGCCTGCTACGCGGTACTTGAAGGCGAGCAACTGTGGCTGCGTGGCCTGGTCGGCCAGCCCAGCGGCGGCACGTTGCTGGTGGCCGAAGCCCGCGGCCCGCGTGGCCAGGCCGAGGCTTTGGGTGTGCAGGTCGCTGAAGATCTGCTTGGCCAGGGGGCCGAGGCCATCCTCAAGGAGGTCTACGGCGAGGCTGGGCACCCGTGAGCCCTTGGCGCCTGCTGCTGACCCGCCCCGAAGAGGAGTGCCAGGCGCTGGCGCAAAGCCTCGCGCAGGCAGGGATCGCCAGCAGCAGCCTGCCTTTGCTGGCCATCGAACCGGTTGCGCTGCAGGCCGGGCAGCGCCAATACCTGGCGGACTTGCACGGTTACCAGGTGATCATCGTGGTCAGCAAGCCAGCCGCGCGCCTGTTACTCGAGCAGTTGGGCCAGGCCGGCCTGCAGCCGCCGCGAGAAGGTTGGTTCACCGTGGGGGCGGCTACGGCGCAGGTGCTGCAGGCGCAGGGCTTGAAAGTTGACTTTTCGGCGCAAGGTGACGACAGCGAGGCCTTGCTCGCGCTACCGCACCTGCGCGAGGCTATGAACCGGACCGCCACCCCTCGCGTTTTGATCGTGAGGGGCGTCGGAGGTCGCGAACTGCTGGCCGGGCGTCTCGCAGAGCAAGGTGCTAATGTCGATTATCTGGAACTGTATCGACGCAACCTGCCGGTGTATCCGGCTGGCACCCTGCTGCGCCGCATCGAGGCGGAACGCCTGAATGGCCTGGTGGTCAGCAGTGGGCAGGGGCTGGAGCACCTGCTGCAGCTGGCGGGGGCCGACTGGCCACGCCTGGCGCGCCTGCCATTGTTCGTGCCGAGCCCGCGGGTAGCCGAACAAGCCAGGGCGTTGGGCGCCCAACAGATAGTGGATTGCCGTGGCGCCAATGCCGCGGCCTTGATGGCAGCCGTGCAGCGAACTACTGCACCTGCCGACTAAGGCGCTAAGCTCAATGCGACGCGCCCCCATGCAAAGGATGGATACGTGAGCGAAACTGTCTTGTCCAACAACGAACAACCCACGGCGTCCGATACGCCGGAATCCACCTCCGCCACGCCTGCCAAGCGCTCTGGCAACGGCCTGGCACTGTTGGCCCTGCTGCTCGGCGCGGCAGGGGTCGCCGTCGGTGGCTGGGGTGTCTGGCAGGTCCGTCAGCTGCAAGGCAGCGAGCAGGGCCAGGGCCAGCATCTGCAGGCCCTGAACGAGCGCACCGAGGCGTTGCAACAACGCGAGCAGCAGATCAGCGCGCAACTGGCCACCCTGCCGGCGGCCAGCGAGCTGGAGGACCGCCGTCGCCTGGTGGCACAGTTGCAGGGCGACCAGCAACGCCTCAACCAGCGTCTGGAAACCATTCTGGGCGAGAGCCGCAAGGAATGGCGCCTGGCCGAGGCCGAGCACCTGCTGCGCCTGGCGACACTGCGTCTTTCTGCGCTGCAGGACATCGCCAGCGCCAAGGCCCTGGTCGAAGGGGCGGACGAGATTCTTCGCGAGCAAAGCGACCCTGGGGCATTCGCTGCCCGAGAACAACTGGCGCGCAGCCTGGCCACCCTGAACAGCACCGAGCAGCCGGACCGCACCGGTCTGTTCCTCAAGCTGGCAGCCCAGCGCGAGCTGGTCCAGCAGCTCAGTGCACAATCGCCTGAGTTCGAAACCAAGGCCGATGCCCTGGGCGCCCTGACGGCCGATGGCGATGGCGCCAGCCGCCTCTCCCAATGGTGGGCGGAGATTTCCAAGTACTTCCAGATCGAGTTCAACGCCGACGAGAATGTGCGGCCGCTATTGTCCGGACAATCGCTCAACCAGCTGCGTCTGGCGCTGAGTCTGACCATCGAGCAGGCACAATGGGCGGCGCTCAACGGCCAAGCGAAGGTCTATACACAGGCCTTGGACGATGCCCGCAGCGTATTGCTGGCCAATTTCAACGCCGACAACCCGCAGAGCAAGGCCATGCTCGCCAGCCTCAACGAACTGGCCGAACAGCCGGTCTCGGTGGTCACTCCTGACCTGTCCGAGAGCCTGGCCGCGGTGCAGGCGTACATCCAGCGTCGCCACCTGCCAGCGGAAGCCGAAGGGGGCAAGCCATGAAGCGCGTCTACCTGCTGGCGGTGCTGGCGATCGTGGTAGCCGCGGCATTGGGCATCGCGGTCGCCAAGCACAGTGGCTATGTATTGGTCGCCTACGGTGGGTTCCGCTACCAGTCCGGACTGTGGGCGGCCTTCGCAGCGCTGGTCGCCATCGTCGTGGTGCTCTGGCTGGTGCGTTACTTGATCGGTCTGGTGCTGACTTCGAGCGGTGTGGTCAACCCCTGGTCGCGGCGCAACCGCAGCCGTCGTACACGCATCGCTATCGAGCAGGGGCAACTGGACCTTGCCGAAGGCCGTTGGGCGAGTGCCCAGCGCCACCTGCACCGCGCTGCCGAGGCCGAGCGCCAGCCATTGCTTTACTACCTTGGCGCGGCCCGAGCCGCCAATGAGCTGGGGCGTGTCGAAGACAGCGACAGTCTGCTCGAGCGCGCCCTGGAGCGTCAGCCCCAGGCCGAGTTGGCCATCGCCCTGACTCATGCGCAATTGCAGATGGATCGCGGCGACATTGGCGGTGCCCATGAAACCCTGCTGGCCATGCAGGAGCGTCACCCTCACAACAACCAGGTGCTGCGCCTGTTGTACCGCCTGCATCTGGAGCAAGGTGACTGGTCGGCGTTGATCCGTCTGCTGCCGGAGCTGCGCAAAGGCAAAGTGCTGCCGGCCAAGGAACTCGCCGAGCTGGAGCAACGCGCCTGGGGTCAGAACCTCGGCCTGGCGGCGACCCGCGGCGAAGATGCCCAAGCTGCCCGCCAAGCCTTGGAGCGGGCCTGGCAACAGCTTACGGCGGCGCAGCGCCAGGAGGCGCAATTGGTATCGGCCTACGCTGAGCAGCTGCGCCAGCTCGGTGCCCAGGGCGAAGCCGAACAGGTGCTGCGCACGGCGCTCAAGCGTCAATACGAAAGCCACCTGGCCCGTCTGTATGGGCTGGTGCGCGGCGACGATCCGGCCCGACAGCTGCAAACGGCCGAAGGCTGGCTCAAGGACCACCCGCAGGACCCAAGCCTGCTGCTCACCCTGGGCCGTCTGAGCCTGCAGAACCGACTGTGGGGCAAGGCCCGGGACTACCTCGAAAGCAGCCTGCGTATGGAGCGCAATCCGGAAGCCTGTGCTGAGCTGGCCCGGCTGTTGGCCGGGCTGGGTGAGACCGAACGCAGTAATCAGTTATTCCAGGAGGGGCTGGGCCTGCTGGACGAGCGACTCTTGGCTTTGCCACTGCCCGAGGGCGTGCGAGCCTGACCGAACCAGGTACCCACGCCGAGCCGTGGGTACCTGGCGCTGTAACTTCTCCTGTTAGGTTGGCGGCATTTACGCTAACTCTCTTCGGAAATCTCCTACTCGAAGTTGCAGACTTTCCTTTTTCAATCAGGGAGTTGTCTCTCCTGTAGCGCCTTGAAACAAAGCGCCTCTTTCCACTACCGTTCCGGGCTACTTCATTTTGATCCGGGACCTTCTCGCTCATGCTGCCGGCCCGCTTGCGCACCTTTTTTCTGATTGGCGGTTTCGCCTCGGCGGCGGTCCTGCTTGCCTCGTTCTGTCTCGAAAACACCCTTGGCCTGGTGCCGTGCTCCCTGTGTTTCAGTCAGCGATTGCTGCTTGGGTTGTACGCATGGGTGTGTATGTGTGCGGTGTTGCATTCGCCGGGCATGGTCGGCAAGCGCAACTATGCGGTGCTGGCGCTGGGTTGTTCGTTGAGTGGGGCGCTGCTGGCATCCAGGCATGTCTGGTTGCAAGGGGCGGGGCTGACGGTCGATGCCTGCCAGATGCCGTTCGCGTGGATGCTGGAGCAGTCGTGGGAGCAGGCGTTGAAGATGCTGGTACTGGGTGGCCCCGACTGCACCTCGCTGACCTGGAGCTTCGTTGACCTGACCTTGCCCGAGTGGAGTCTGCTGGCGTTCCTGTCTTTGTCGGCCCTTCCGCTGAGCTGGTTGCTGGGCTACCGCATGCGCCAACTCGGCAAAGGTTGATCCACGACAAATGTCATGGGATCGCACGACCAGCGGTGTCCTGCCAGGGTATTAAACGCTTGTATGAACTTTGTCCACTGCGTACCTTGAAGCCCAGCACGTGCGGGAATAATCTCGCAGCACGCTTACCGAAAACACAACTGCTCGATGCCGTCCTGCTGATGTCACCTTTGTGCCGCGGTATTAGCGCACGAGGTGCAGCGGCATCTACCCAGAAGGGAAGAGATCGCCATGCTCGATAGTTGTCAGAACGCTCAGGAACGCTGGGGTGGGGTTCACAAGCTGATCGACCGTTGGCTCCAGGAACGAGCGGAGCTCGTCCAGGCCTTTCGCGCCTTGCGCGAGGCCAAACCGGCCTTCGCCGACAAAGACAAAAACCGTGATTTTTGCGCGGTGCTCGTCGACTACGTTTCGGCGTGGCATTTCGAAGTGAGTGAACAACTGGTCACCGAGGCCAAGGCGTTCGGTGACGAGGGTGCGCTGCAGCTCGCCGAGCAGATCAACCCGCGAATCAACGACATCACCCAGATTGCACTGGCCTTTAACGACCATTGCGAAAAGGGCGAGTGCAAGGACCCCGAGCGCTTCTCCAAGAAATTGGGCGAACTCGGCAGCCTGTTGCACGAGCGCTTCGAACTCGAGGACTGCCTGATCGAGGTACTGCACAACGCGCACAAGGAAGAGGGCGCGGTGCAGGCCTGAGGGCAGGCGTCAGTCGGCCACCGCCAGCAGTTCGATTTCAAAGACCAAGGGGGTGTAGGGCGCGATCAGGTCGCCCGCACCTTCGGCTCCATAGGCTTGTGCCGACGGGATCACCAGGCGCCACTTCGCCCCTGCCTTCATGTGCGGCAATGCCACTTGCCAGCCTTCGATCACCGAGTCCAGGTTGAACCATTGGGGCTGCTGGTTCTGGTCGAACACCGAGCCGTCCGGCAGCTTTCCTACGTAGCGTACCTGGACCTTGCCACCGGCTTTGGGTGAGTTGCCCGTACCGCTTGCCAGCTCGCTGTAAAGAATGCCTTCTGGCAGCTCGTGGACACCGGCCCGCGCCCGCTCGTTGGCCAGGAAGCGTTTCTCCGCTGCCAGGCTTTTATCAATCTGGGCCTGTTCGGCGGCCGCGCTGGCTTGTTCTTCGTGTTGCTGGAGAATGGCTTGCATGCGCGGCTTGTCGAGCTTCAGTGGCTTGCCCTGGTAGGCCTGGCGCAGGCCCTCGACCAAAGCGTCGAGCTCAAGGCCGGGCACTTCGTCACGCAGGCGTTCACCCAGGCTGGCGCCAAGGCTGTACGCCAGGTCGTGGTTGGAGGGGGATGCTTCAGGGTTGGCCCAGGCCAAAGGCGCTGTCAGGCACAGGCCGAGAATAAGATAACGAGGCACGGTCAACTCCTGCTGCGATGAGCGCAAAGTATGCCAGCCTTGTTGGCCAAAGATGTGTAAATATCAGCAACACTTTATTGGGCAACTACACTTGCACCGAGCTGCAAGATGACAACTTTGCCCAGGCATGCAACGCGGCGTTCATAATACTGTCCACATGCCCTAGCGGCGGTAGCAGCAGAAGCATAGTATGAGCCGCAATCTCGTCAGCCAGGAGGTAAACCATGTCGGCCAAGAAGAAGCCAGTCAGTACGCCGTTGCACCTGCTCCAGCAACTTTCGGGTAGTCTGCTCGAACATTTGGAAGATGCCTGCTCGCAAGCGCTGGCGGATGCCGAGAAACTGCTGGCCAAGTTGGAAAAACAGCGCGGCAAAGCCCAGGAAAAACTGCACAACGCACGCCTGAAGTTGCAGGACGCCGCCAAGGCCGGTAAAGCCAAGGCTCAGAACAAGGCACATAAAGTGTCCGCTGAACTTGAGGAGTTGCTCGACTCGCTCAAGGAGCGTCAGGCGCAGACTCGCACTTATATTCAACAACTTAAACGTGACGCTCAGGAAAGCCTGAAACTTGCGCAGGGTGTTGGCAAAGTGCGCGAGGCTGCCAGCAAGGCGCTCGACCAGCGCGCGTCGGCCGCTAAGGCACCTGCCAAGCCGGCAGTGACTAAAGCCGTTGCCCGTCCGGCTGCCAAGGCGACTGCAAAACCAGCCGCAAAACCGACCGCCAAAACCGCCGCTGCCAAGACCGCAGCCGCCAAGCCCGCTGCCAAGGCGCCGGTGAAAGCCGCTGCCAAGCCTGCGGCCAAGGCCCCGGTGAAAGCCGCTGCCAAGACTGCGGCCAAGGCCCCGGCGAAAGCCGCTGCCAAGCCTGCGGCCAAGGCCCCAGCCAAAGCCGCCGCCAAGCCGGCTGCCGCCCGTACCGCGGCTGCAAAACCTGCCGCAAAACCTGCCGCTGCCAAGGCCACCGCCAAGCCGGCTACGACCAAGACCGCCGCCGCCAAGCCCGCTGCCAAAGCCGCCGCCAAGCCGACTGCCGCCAAACCTGCCGTCGCCAAGCCTGCAGCCAAGCCCGCCGCAGCCAAGGCGACTACCGCCAAACCAGCCGCAACCAAGACCACGGCTGCCAAGCCTGCTGCGCGTAAGGCCCCGGCCAAACCAGCTGCGGCCAAGCCTGCCGCCAGCAAGCCAGCAGAAGCCAAGCCTGCCGCACCGGTGACCAGCAGCCCTGCGCCAGCGACCAACTCGGCAGCGCCTGCCGCCGCGTCGCCAGCACCGGCCAGCACCCCGGCTCAGTCGGCGCCGTCGGCCTCCTGACGCCCATTGGCCACGGCGCGCAGCTGATACAGCGCGTCGTGGCCACGGGCTTGCTCGGGCACCAGCCATTGCAGCCAATCGCCTGGCGGGCCGCTCGGGTCCGCAGGCCATTGCCCCGCACACGCCTGCAAACGCGCCAGCAACATGTGCTCCGCTTCCAGCTCCAATCCCTTCACCTGCTCGCGCAGCGACGCCAACTGCGCATCGCCTTGCGCCGCTTCGCGCCATTGTTGGCGCAGCACGCGCAGGGGAGCTATGACCTGTTGCTGCCATGGGCCGGCAATGGCTTGTAGCGCAGCCGCGCGCATCGCATCGGGTGCGACACGGCGGGCCTGTAGCCAAGTCCCGCAAAGCAGCAGACAGACATCCGCGCCTGCCCCTTGCAGTGCAAGGCAGGCCGCTTCGACCCCGGGCTGGCGATACAGCGCCAAGGCGTGATTCCACAATTCGTTCTGCATGTTCGGACTCGCCAGTGGTCAAGGTGGCCTGTGTGCCCAGAAGGGAAGCTGATAGACTCCGCGACCATCATGATCAGACTATCGAATCTCACTTTACAGCGTGGTCCGCAGCGCTTGCTAGAAGGCGCCGAGATGACCCTGCACGCCGGTCACAAGGCCGGCCTGATCGGCGCCAACGGTGCCGGAAAATCCAGCCTGTTCGCCTTGCTGCGCGGTGAGCTATCGCCCGATGCAGGCGACTGCCAACTGCCTGGCGACTGGCGCATCGCCCACATGCGCCAGGAGGTCGACACCCTCGATCGCCTGGCGGTGGACTATGTGCTCGACGGCGACGTACGCCTGCGCAAGATCCAGGCTGACCTGGCTGTCGCCGAGGCAGCCCACGATGGCACTGCCGTAGCGCGTCTGCACAGTGAGCTCGACAGCGCCGACGGTTACACCGCCGATGCCCGCGCGCGCAAGCTGCTGGCAGGTCTGGGCTTCACCACCGAGCAGATGGACCGACGCGTCGGCGACTTCTCCGGCGGTTGGCGGATGCGCCTGAACCTGGCACAGGCCCTGATGTGTCCATCCGATCTGCTGCTGCTCGACGAGCCCACCAACCACTTGGACCTGGACGCAATCCTCTGGCTGGAGGACTGGCTCAAGGGCTATCCCGGCACGCTGCTGCTGATTTCCCACGACCGCGACTTCCTGGATGCGGTGGTCGACCATGTGCTGCATGTCGAGCAGCGCAAGCTCAACCTCTACAAAGGTGGCTACAGCGCCTTCGAACGCACCCGTGCCGAGCGTCTGGCACAGCAGCAACAGGCCTATGAGAAGCAGCAGGCCCGCCGCGCGCACATGGAAAAGTACATCGCGCGCTTCCGCGCCCAGGCCACCAAGGCCCGTCAGGCGCAGAGCCGGATCAAGGCCCTGGAGCGCATGGAGGAGCTGTCTGCCGCCCATGTGGACTCGCCGTTCGACTTCGTTTTCCGCGAGTCGGAGAAAATCTCCAACCCGCTGCTGGACCTTTCCGAAGGCCGTCTGGGCTATGGCGACAAGGCCATCCTGGAGAAGGTCAAGCTGCAGCTGGCGCCCGGTGCACGCATCGGCCTGCTGGGCCCTAACGGCGCCGGCAAGTCGACCCTGATCAAGAACCTCGCTGGTGAGCTCGAACCCATCGCCGGGCGCCTGGTGCGGGGTGAGAACCTGGCGGTGGGCTACTTCGCCCAGCACCAGCTCGACTCCCTGGACGACAAGGCCAGCCCCCTACTGCACTTGCAGCGCATTGCGCCGGCCGAACGTGAGCAGACCCTGCGTGACTTCCTCGGTGGGTTCGATTTCCACGGCAACCGCGTCGACGAGCCGGTGGTGAACTTCTCCGGCGGCGAAAAGGCGCGCCTGGCCCTGGCGTTGATCGCCTGGGAGCGTCCGAACCTGCTGTTGCTCGATGAGCCGACCAACCACTTGGACTTGGAGATGCGCCTGGCCCTGACCATGGCCCTGCAGGAGTTCAGCGGCGCGGTGGTGGTGGTTTCCCACGACCGTCACCTGCTCAAGAGCACCACCAACGACTTCCTGCTGGTGGCCGATGGCAAGGTCGAAGCCTTCGACGGTGACCTGGACGACTACAGCCGGTGGTTGATCGACTATCGCCAACGCAGTGCGCCGGTCAGCAATGCCCCGGCCAACCCGGATAAGACCGACAAGAAGGCCCAGCGTCAGGCCGCCGCCGCGTTGCGTCAGCAACTGGCACCGCACAAGCGCGCCGCCGAGAAGCTCGAGGCCGAGCTGAACCAAGTGCATGGGCAATTGGCCGAGATCGAGACGGCGTTGGGCGATGGTGGTCTGTACGAGGCGTCCCGCAAGGACGAACTGCGTGACTTGTTGGCGCGTCAGACCAAGCTCAAGCAGCGCGAGGGCGAGCTGGAAGAAGCCTGGATGCAAGCGCTGGAAACCCTCGAGGCCATGCAAGCCGAGCTGGAGGCGTTGTCCTGATGGAGGAACTGCGCTCGCTGCTGCCAGGGCAATGGATGGACGCGTTCTGGCTTGGGCTGCAGATCCTGCTGATCCTGATCGCCGCGTTCATCTTGCAGCGTGTGATCGCTCGTGGGCTGAGTCGGCTGGGTAACCGCTATCCGCTGCCACCCGAGCTGCTGGTGCCGGTGCGTGGCGGTCTGCGCTGGCTGATCATGGGCAGTGCGCTGTTGTTCGTGCTCGAGCGTCTGGGCGTTTCGGCCACGGTGCTGTGGACGGCGCTGTCAGGCTTTGTCGCGGTGGCGGCGGTGGCGTTCTTCGCCATCTGGAGCGTGCTCTCCAACCTGCTGTGCGCGGTGCTGATCTTCACCGTCGGACCGTTCCGTATCGGTGATGTGGTCGAGCTGGTGGACACCCTCGACAAGCCGGGGGTCAAGGGCCGGGTGATTGCCATCAACCTGTTGTACACCACGCTGATGGAAACGCCCGAGGCGGGCGGGGCGCTGGTGCAGGTGCCGAACAGTCAGTTCTTCCAGAAAGCCGTGCGCCGGTGGCGTGGGACCGAAGTGGCTACGGTGTCGAAGGGCGAGCCGGTCGAAGCGGATTGACGCGTTGGACCGTGTTGGTGTCTTCGTGGGGATGACAGAAGCCACGAAAAATCGCTGGTGATTTTTTCACCAACCCCTTAGCTTTACGTTTTGCAACATATGTCAGAGCGAGGTGTGCGATGTCGATGGAAACCTGGTTGGCCTTCTTTGCCGCGTGCTGGGTAATCAGCCTGTCGCCGGGTGCCGGGGCCATCGCCTCGATGTCCAGCGGGCTGCAGTACGGGTTCTGGCGTGGCTACTGGAATGCCCTGGGCCTGCAACTGGGCCTGATCGTGCAGATCGCCGTGATCGCCGCCGGTGTGGGCGCCATCCTTGCCGCCTCGGCCACCGCCTTCCAGCTCATCAAATGGTTCGGCGTCGCTTACCTTGTGTACCTGGCCTACAAACAGTGGCGCGCCTTGCCCATGGACATGAATGACACCTCGGGCGTGCGGCCTATCGGCAAGCCGATGAGCCTGGTGTTCCGCGGTTTCCTGGTCAACGTCAGCAACCCCAAGGCACTGGTGTTCATGCTCGCGGTGTTGCCGCAGTTCATCAATCCGCATGCGCCGCTGGTACCCCAGTACCTGGCCATCACCGCCACCATGATCACCGTGGACATGCTGGTCATGGCCGGCTACACCGGCCTGGCGGCCCGCGTACTGCGGTTGCTGCGCACACCCAAGCAGCAAAAGCGCATGAACCGCACGTTTGCCGGCCTGTTCATCGGTGCGGCGGCGTTTCTGGCGACCTTGCGCCGCGCGCCGGTCTGAACCGTTCGCAGCCCCCACAGGCTTGGCTTCGAGCCGGTGGGGGCTGCAGTGAGGATCAACGCGGCTTATCGACCAACCCTTTGAGCAAGTCCACCGGCAGCGGAAACACGATGGTCGAGCTCTTGTCCCCGGCAATCGCCCCCAGCGTCTGCATGTAGCGCAACTGCATCGCCCCCGGCTCCTTGCTCAACATCTGCGCCGCCTGCATCAGCTTCTCCGAGGCCTGCAGTTCACCTTCGGCGTGGATCACTTTGGCCCGCCGTTCACGCTCGGCTTCGGCCTGACGGGCGATGGCCCGAACCATCGATTCATTGAGGTCAACGTGCTTGATCTCGACGTTGGCCACCTTGATGCCCCACGCATCGGTCTGCGCGTCGAGCACTTGGCGTATGTCCAAGTTGAGCTGCTCACGCTCGGCCAGCAGTTCGTCCAGCTCATGCTTGCCGAGTACCGCGCGCAGGGTGGTCTGGGCCAGCTGGCTTGTGGCGCTGAGAAAGTCTTCCACCTGGATGATCGCCTTCTGCGGGTCGAGCACGCGAAAGTACAACACGGCATTGACCTTGACCGAGACGTTGTCGCGGGTGATCACGTCCTGGGGCGGCACGTCGAGTACCACGGTGCGCAGATCGACCCGCACCATCTGCTGGATCCCCGGGATCAGGATGATCAAGCCCGGCCCTTTGACCTGCCAGAAGCGCCCCAGTTGGAACACCACGCCCCGCTCGTACTCGCGCAGGATGCGCAGGGCCGACAGCAACAGCAGGCCGATGACCGCCAGCAAGGCGCCAAAACCGAATTGAACGAACATCTTTACTCTCCTTGCGCGCAGGGCGCGGTGGCACTGACCTCCAGCATCACGCCATGGCGGGCCGTCACGCGCACATGTTGGCCAGGCTGCAGTGGGGTCGCGCACTGGACTTGCCATTGTTCGCCCTGGGCCTGCACAGAGCCGCAGAACGGATTGTCTGCCACCACCTGGGTCACCGTGACCAAGCTGCCCACCAGCCCGGCATCGCCACTGACCAAGGCGCGGCGCCTGGCCTTGATGGCCATGCCCAAGACGCCGCCGAGCAACAGTGCCGAGACCGCCGCCAAGGCGACGATCAGCCCCAGGGGAATGCCGAAGCCCGGCGCGTCGGTGTCCATGAGAATCACCGCGCCGACCACGAACGCGACGATGCCGCCGAAGCCGACCACACCGAAGCTCGGCAAGAACGCCTCGGCGACCATGAAGGTCACGCCCAGTAGGATCAGCGCTACCCCCGCATAGCTCACCGGCAGCAACTGCATGGCGTACAGGGCCAGCAGCAGGCAGATGCCACCGATCACACCGCCGACGCCGGAGCCCGGGTTCATGAACTCGAACAGCAAGCCATAGATCCCGATCATGATCAGGATGAGCGCCACGCTGGGATTGGTGATCACTGCTAGCAGTCGGGTGCGCCAGTCCGGCAGGTGTTCGACGATGGCGGCGCCGGCGGTGTGTAACTGGCGCGGCTGGCCGGCAGCGATGAAGGACTTGCCGTCCAGTTGCTTCAACAGGTCCGGGAGGTCATCGGCCAATTGGTCGATGACTTTGATGCGCACCGCCTCGCTGGCCGACAGGCTGACCGCCTCGCGCACGGCCTTCTCTGCCCACTCGGCGTTGCGCCCACGCAGCAGGGCCAGACCGCGAATGTACGCGGCGGCATCATTGACCTGCTTGCGCGCCAGGGTGTCGTCTTCGCGCAGCGCGTTGGGCTCAGGTTTGCCCGGCGGTGCCGCCCCGATCTGCACAGGCGTGGCGGCGCCCAGATTGGTGCTTGGCGCCATGGCGGCCACGTGGCTGGCATAGAGGATATAGGTGCCGGCGCTGGCTGCCCGGGCCCCGCTGGGGGCGACGAAGCTGGCCACGGGCACGGGGCTTGCGAGAATCGCCTTGATGATCTGGCGCATGGCGCTGTCCAGCCCGCCCGGGGTGTCCAGGCGGATCACCACCAGTTGCGCGTTTTGTGCCTGTGCCTGTTCCAGGCCGCGTACCAGGTAGTCGGCAGTGGCTGGGCCGATGGCATCGTCGACATCCAGCAACCAGACGCTGGCACCGGACGCTGCAAAGCCACTCGGAACCATGCCGAGCACGAGCATCAGCAGCAGCCAGCGCCAGCCGCGAGCGATCACCTGTCGTCACCTTGTCCGGGCCTGTCACCGAAGTTTAGTCGTACCCGCCGGACCTCGGCCTAAACTTCCTAGATGGGGGTAAACCGGAGGTGCATCATGCGTATGGCCAAAACCCTGCAGCAGCGCCTGGACAAGGCCAACTGCGACTACGACATCATTCCCCATCCTCACTCGGCCACGAGCCTGGAATCGGCGCGCACGGCCGGCGTACCTGCCGAGCGGGTCGCCAAGTCGGTGATGCTCGATGACCGGCATGGCAACTACATCATGGCCGTGCTACCGGCCAACCGCCATCTGGACATGAGCAAGGTACGTATGTCCGGCGCCTGGCAACTGACCCGTGAAAGCGGCCTGCCGAGTCTGTTCGGGGACTGCGAGCGCGGCGCTGTGCCAGCCCTGGGCGATGCCTATGACATAAAAATGCTGCTCGACCCGAGCCTTACCCGCCAGGGTGATGTCTATCTGGAGGCGGGGGATCACGATCACCTGATCCACATGAGCATGGAGCAATACCTCAAGCTGGTTCCCCGCGCCGAAGTGCGCGAACTGTGCTGATGATCATCAACCCACTGCCGGGCCGGCGTCGTGGACGGCCGCCCGGCCCGAGGAGGCACCATGGAAGCACCGAACCATCCATTCGCCGAACTGTTCAAGCAACTGGGGCTGGCGGACGATGCCGAGAGCATCGACAAGTTCATCACCACGCATTCACCACTCAAGAACGAGATCAAACTGGTGGATGCGCCGTTCTGGACCGAGGCCCAGCGGGCCTTTCTCAAGGAGAGCGTGATAGAGGATGCCGATTGGGCCGTGCCGTTCGATCAACTCAACGAGGCCTTGCGTCGCCCCCGCAAATAAAGCGCCGAGCGGCACCTGATGGGTGAATTGGCCGTTGCTATGCTCAGGTAAAACAACAGGGGATAGCGCGATGAAAGATCCCTACGCATCAGGCTTCTGGTGCTCCGTGACGATCCTGGGCACGCTGACGGCCGGTTACTTCTACGGCATCCGCCACGTCCACTCCATGGACCACGCGCTGCAGTTCATGTATGCCGCCGCCGCCATCACGGCGGCGGTGGCGCTTTGCGCTCTGGCCTGGAGCGCCTGGCAACAGTTGCGCTTGAACAAGCGCGAGGTGATCCAGGGGCATACGTTGGTGACCATCTGGAACACCAAGGTGGCCCTGCGTCGGGTCGAGACGGTTTTCGATCGCTATTTCTGGGGAAGCTACTGGCATTCAGGGCGGACCTTCGAAGAGGTCATGGGTGAGCTCAAGGGCACACCCCTGGAGCAGAGTCTGGACGCGCTCAAGCGTCAGTGCCGGGAACTGGACCGCGAGATCCGTGACCATCAACACCGCTGGTTGGCCAACGCCCGCGACCTTTCCAGCGTAGCCACGGCCATGGCGCGCGAGCGCTATCAGCTGGACCTGTGCGACCCCCAGGGCCGCGATGGCGGCAATACCGCGGTGCTCAATCGGGACCTTGAGGTGTTGGTGTACACCTGGTCAGCGCGCCTGCGCAGCTTCGACCATCAGTTGGACGAGCTGGAGCGCGCATACCACTAGCGTCTGGGAGCCAAGCGCCATGGAGCCGCTGCGACGGGAGCACAGCAGCCCTGAGAACCGGACGGACGAGTGCGGCCACTCAGCGGGCATCAATCACCGCGGATGTACTGCTCCAACTGCATGATGAGATTGGCCTGTTCGGCGATGGTTTCCTTGACCAAGTCGCCGATCGACAGCAGGCCGAGCAACTCGCCGTTGCTCACCACCGGCAGGTGGCGCAGGTGCCGGTCGGTCATCAGGTTCATGCAGTACTCTAGGCTCTGCCTGGGCTCGACCGTGACCACCGGCGCACTCATGATCTCGCGCACTGGCGTCGCCGCCGATGAGCGCCCCTTGAGCACCAGCTTGCGGGCGTAGTCGCGCTCACTGACGATCCCCACCACTTGGTTGTTTTCCACCACCGGCAAGGCACCGACGTTCTTCTCCGCCAGCAGCTTCAGGGCGTCGAGCACCGAGTCGTCAGGGCCGATGGTGTAGACGGTCTGATGCTGGGACTTGGTCTTGAGGATTTGTTCGACGTTCTTCATACGGGCCTCTGCGGGGTGAAAACCGATGTGTCGGAATAACTAAAGCATCCGGCACGCCAGCCTGCACGGCAATGCAGGAAACGGCATGGACTCGATTGAAAAACGTCATGTGATCTTTAAAAGGCCTGCTCGCGCGCATCTGTAACAGGCCAGCACAGCGATGGACCGCACAGCGGCCCCAGGCTCAATAGGATCAAGGCATTCAAGACAGCCGCTCCCACAAGGCCTTGGATGGACAATGTGGGAGTGGGCAACCGGCACGGCTTGCAGAATGCCGATCAGAGTTTGGGCATCTGTCCAATCCGCGCGATCATCTCACTGACGATCTGCAGATCCAGCATGAACTGCTCCACGGTCTTGAACTCGTTGTCGTTGTGCCCGGTGTACTTCACGTTGGGCATCGCCAGGCCGAACTGCACGCCGTTAGGCAGGTCATGCACCGAGGTGGCGCCAGCAGAGGTGCCGAACTCGTGAGGCAGGCCCAGGTTCTGGCTGGCCACATCCAGCAGGGCCTTGACCCATTCACCCTCGGGGTTGCGGTACATCGGCTCGTCGAGGCTGTACTCGAAGGCCACCGAGGTGTGGCTGCCGCGCGCCCAGTTGCCCAGCTTGTCGGCCAGCTCGTCCTTGAGGGTGGGCAGCGGCTTGCCTTTGGGGATGCGCAGGTTCACCGCAAGCTTGAGGGCTTTCTGGTCGAGCCCGACGTAGGTCAGCGAGGCGGTCAGCGGCCCCATGAACTTGTCTTCGAAGTTCACGCCCAGCTGTTTGCCCAGGTAGTCCAGCCCCCAGTTGTCTGCCGCATAGCGCGCCGCATCGGTGATGTGGTTTTGCTTGAGGGGCACTTGGTTGCCCAGGCCATTGAGGAAGACGAGCATCCGCGAAACCGGGTTGACGCCCGATTCAGGCTCCGAAGAGTGGGCCGAGACACCGGTCACCGTGAGGATCACTTCCTTGCCGGCCACCTTGGCGTCGATGGTGAAGTCGCCACCGTTGCGCTTGACGTACTCGGCGCCTGCCTTGTTCAGGGCATCGGCCAGGGCGGCGGGATTGTCGCCGAGCAGGGTCGCCACCGAAGTGGTGGGGATCTGGTTGGTGGCCAGGCCACCGGTGAGTGTGGTGACTTCCGCGCCCGTGCCGGTGGCCGGACGCCGATGGAAGCTCGCCATAACGGTGCCATAGCCTTTTTCGGCGATCACCACTGGATAGCCGCCATCGAGCGCCAGGTTGTAGTTGGGCACCGGGTTGCGGGCGAAATAGTAGGGGATGGCATCACCGCTGGTTTCTTCAGTGGTGTCCACCAGCAGCTTGAACTGCCGGGCCAGCGGCAGTTTTTCGTCCTTGGCCACCTTGAGCGCGTACAGCGCCACGACGATGCCGTTCTTGTCGTCCTCGGTGCCACGCCCGTACATGCGGTCCCCTACCAGGGTCACCTTGAACGGGTCCAGGCGCGTGCCGTCTTCGAGTTTCCAGTTACCCGGGTTCACCGGCACCACATCGGCGTGGGCGTGGATACCGACGACTTCCTTGTCGTTGTCGCCTAGGGAGATTTCATAGACCCGGTTGTCGATGTTGCGGAACTTCAGACCGAAGCCCTCGGCCAGGGTCTTGATCTTTTCGGCGATTTTGAGGAACTGCGGATTCTCGTGCTGCGGAACGCCCTCGACCTGGAAGGTCGGAATGGCCACCAGCTCGCGCAGGGTTTCGGTGGCTGCCTTGCCGTATTTGATCCGGGTGTACAGGCCGAGCAGTCGGTTGATCTCGTTTTGCTGATCAGCGTTGAGCGGCTTGCCGGCCAGGTAGGTGGTCAGCGTTTCGTTCAGCGTGTCGGCCTTGGCCAGGTGGCTGTCGTTGAGCTTGCCGATGAACTGTTTGAAGTCCGTTGGTTCCTGGCCTTCGAAGGCCGTGAGAATGGCACTGGACTGCTGCACGGAGAGGTTGGCCTGGGCCTGGAGGCTGTAAAAACCAATGCCGGCCAGCAACAGCGTCGTGGCAGCGAGTTTTCTGAGATACATGGATGTCGCACTCCTTCGCGAATCGTGAATGTCCGTGCAGGGCGCACGTGGATGCTCACGCTAACATCAATGACTTGGAGGCGGGAGGGTGTCACAGCAACGAAAAGGCCCAGGTCGTGACCTGGGCCTTTGTGAGTTGGGGCCTGCGTAATCAGAGCCCGTTGGGCAAGAACCGCGTAGCGCCACTGACATCGTCGATTTTCTTGATACGAAAAGCCTTGATGCAGGTTTCGTTGCGGGTGTTGCTGTCCGGGCAATATTGCTTGACGAAGTCGCCAAAATCCATGTCCTGGCCGTTGACGCTCAGGACGCGTTTGAAATACTCGCCCTGAATGCCCTGTGCCTGACGCGAGTCGGTCATCGCTTGATCGACGACCAGCCGACCATGCAGGTCGACGGTGGGGAACTCGGCTTCTTCTTTCAGACAGCCGCTCAGCAGCAGGCCCGCTGCGGCCAGCGTGATCAGTCGTAGCATGGTGTGATCTCTGCAGTAGGCGCCCCGATGCTGCACCGGGGGCTCCTATGAATGGTTATTCGCCGAACAGGCTGCCAGCGCGCTTGACCTCTGCCTTGCCAGCATCTTCGAGCAAGGACTTGGTGCCTGAGGTCACGTTGCGGGCGGCATCGGCATTGGACTGGATCACGTCGGTGCGTGCGGCGCTGTCGCGTAGTTCGGCATCGATGTAATCGTTGGCGCGGGCGACCTTGGCTTTTTTCGCTTGCAAGGCCAGGCGGCGCTCTTCCAGCTCCAATGCGCGCAATTCGTCTTCATAGCCTTCTTCACGGGCCTGCACGCGCTTGCGCTCAGCCGCCTGTGCCTGCTGCTGTTCAGCCGCGCGCTGGGCGGCGGCACGCTGGGCGGCGGCGCGCTGCTGGCGGGCGGCTGCTTCGCGGGCATCGGCACGCCGCTGGGCCGCTTCGGCCTGGCGCAGGCGTTCGGTTTGCGCTGCGGCTTCAGCCTGTTTGGTCTGTTGTTCGATTTGATACAGCTGATCGAACTGACCGGCCATGGCGGTAGCGGCAGACAGTGCGAGGGCGGTGCCCAGAACAATAGATTTCATGCCTGCCGACCTCAGCTCTTCTTCGGTTCTGGGCAGGTGGCATTTGGTTGAATGCGGGTTTCGTTGGCCATGGTCATGACCATGAGGGAAATACCACCCACCTCGAAGTCGCATGGACGGCCAACCTGGGCCGAGGTGTAGATCTTGCCGTTTTCCTGGTAACCGATCAGCACGCCTGGCACCAGGGAGGTGTCGCTGACCAGCGAGCCTGCCATAGCACCACCGGCACCACCGGCGACGCCGCCGACGATAGCGGTGTCCTTGTTGTGGCCTGCGCCCAATGCTGCACCACCCAAAGCGCCCAGAACACCACCGACCATCATCGCGGCTTTCTTGTTCTTCTCGTTGCTGACTTTGATCTTGGTCGGAGAAACCGTGAGGATCTTCACGGTCTTGGCCTCTTGCTGAGTGTTCACCTGGCTGGCGTCAAACACATCTGATTGGTACTGCTCGCCGGTTGCCTGGCAACCTACGAGAACGGCGGCAACGGCCAATGGCAGACACTGTTTCAGCATTTTCATTCCCAAATTCCTTGGAGGGGTGTGAGTAACCTTGCAGCAGTCCATTTCTAATGGAGGCGTAATGCCATCATTTTAAGCGCAGAGTTTCGCTTCGGTAAAGCTGGTCGAATCAAGAAGTAAGGAGGTTAGCGCAAACAGGAATAACGCTGGAAGGGATGTATCAACCGGCCAGAAACGACAAAGCCCGCACAAGGCGGGCTTCGGTGATACATGGCGCACTCGGCGGGATTCGAACCCACGACCCCTGCCTTCGGAGGGCAGTACTCTATCCAGCTGAGCTACGAGTGCAACGGGGCGCAATGATACCCATCTCGTGGGGTTGCGTCCATCGCCTTGATCTGTAGCTGTTTTTGCCACAACGGCATGGTCGCCGAAAATATCCATATTCGAAAACGATATTTCTCACATAACGCTTATGCGCTATCCTCTGGTCACAACTTGTTATAACAAGTCACGTCAGAGTGAAGAGAATCATGGCCGAATTGCTCCCCCTGTCCCCGGTGCCGCTGTACAGCCAGCTCAAGGAGCTGCTGCGTGAGCGCATCCTCGACGGTACCTATCCGCCCCACAGCCGCATGCCCTCCGAAGCCGAGCTTGGCAAGGCCTTCGACGTCAGCCGCATCACTGTGCGCCAGGCCTTGGGCGATCTGCAGAAGGAGGGTCTGATCTTCAAGATCCATGGCAAAGGCACCTTCGTTGCCAAGCCCAAGGCGTTCCAGAACGTCACCACCCTGCAAGGCCTGGGCGAATCCATGAGCCAGATGGGTTACGAGGTGATCAACCGCCTGCGCAGCTTCCGTCATGTACCGGCCAGTGCACTGGTGGCCGAGCGTCTGCAGGTGGAGGAGGGCAGCTTGGTCACTGAGATCCGCCGGGTGCGGCTGATCAACCGTGAGCCGGTGTCGCTGGAACTGACCTGGCTGCCCAAGGCCGTTGGCGAAAAGCTCGAAAAGGCTGACCTGGTCACCCGCGACATCTTCCTGCTGCTGGAAAACGACTGTGGCATCGCCCTGGGCCACGCCGACCTGGCCATCGATGCAGTGCTGGCCGATGCCGACCTGACCCAGGCGCTGGAAGTGGAGGAGGGCTCGCCAATCATGCGCATCGAGCGTCTGACTCACGCCGCCGACGGCACGCCGCTGGACTTCGAACACCTCTACTACCGCGGCGATGCCTTCCAGTACCGCCTGCGCATCGACCGCCAGAAGGGAGCCAAGGCATGAGCATCGAGACCCGCGACTACGACATCATCGTCATCGGCGGCGGCACCGCAGGGCCTATGGCCGCGATCAAGGCCAAGGAACAGGACAAGTCCTTGCGCGTGCTGCTGCTGGACAAAGCCAACGTCAAGCGCAGCGGTGCCATCAGCATGGGCATGGACGGCCTGAACAACGCGATCATTCCAGGCCACGCCACGCCCGAGCAGTACACCAAGGAAATCACCGTAGCCAACGACGGTATCGTCAATCAGGCCGCTGTGTATGCCTACGCCACCCACAGCTTCGAAACCCTCGAGCAACTGGACCGCTGGGGCGTGAAGTTCGAGAAGGACGAGACCGGCGACTACGCGGTGAAGAAGGTCCACCACATGGGGGCTTACGTGCTGCCCATGCCCGAGGGCCACGACATCAAGAAGGTCCTCTATCGCCAACTCAAACGCGCGCGGGTCGAGATCACCAATCGCATGGTCTGCACCCGCGTGCTGCTCGATGGCGAAGGTGCCGCTGCCGGGGTCATGGGCTTCGATTGCCGCAGCGCAGAGTTCCAGGTGATCCGCGCCAAGGCGGTGATCCTCGCCTGTGGTGCGGCCGGGCGGCTGGGCCTGCCCTCGTCGGGCTACCTGATGGGCACCTATGAGAATCCGACCAATGCCGGCGATGGCTACGCCATGGCCTATCACGCGGGGGCGGAGCTTGCGAATCTGGAGTGCTTCCAGATCAACCCGCTGATCAAGGACTACAACGGCCCGGCCTGCGCCTACGTCACCGGCCCCCTGGGTGGTTACACCGCCAACAGCAAGGGCGAGCGCTTCATCGAGTGCGACTACTGGAGCGGGCAGATGATGTGGGAGTTCCACCAGGAGCTCGAAGGCGGCAACGGTCCGGTGTTCCTCAAGCTCGATCACCTGGCCGAGGAAACCATCCAGAACATCGAAGAGATCCTGCACAGCAACGAGCGCCCCAGCCGTGGGCAGTTCCACGCCAACCGTGGCACCGATTACCGCCAGCACATGGTCGAGATGCACATCTCCGAGATCGGCTTCTGCTCCGGGCATTCAGCCTCTGGTGTGTGGGTCAACGAAAAGGCCGAAACCAGTGTTCGCGGCCTGTATGCCGCCGGTGACATGGCTGCAGTGCCGCACAACTACATGCTCGGCGCTTTCACCTATGGCTGGTTCGCTGGGGTCAACGCTGCCCGCTACGTCGCTGGGCGCCCCTTCGCCGAGGTGGACACGGCTCAGGTCGAGCGCGAGCGCGAACGGGTGTTCGCGCCTTTGCACCGCGAACACGGCCTGCCACCGGCCCAGGTCGAGTACAAGCTGCGGCGCATGGTCAACGACTATCTGCAGCCGCCGAAGGTGACCAAGAAGATGGAGATCGGCCTGGCCCGCTTTGCCGAGATCGAGCGTGACCTGTCGCAGATGAAGGCCAGCAACCCCCATGAGCTGATGCGTGCCATGGAAGTGAGCGTGATCCTCGACTGCGCCGAGATGGCCGCAAGGGCTTCGCTGTTCCGCGAGGAGAGCCGCTGGGGGCTGTATCACCATCGGGTGGATTTCCCGGAGCGCAACGATGGCGAGTGGTTCTGCCATTGCCACCTGAAGAAAGGCGAGGACGGCCAGATGACCAGCTTCAAGAAACCCATCGAGCCCTACCTGATTGCCCTGGATGCCCAAGAGCAGACTGCCTATGACCGGCTGCGGGTCAAAGCCGACGCTGCCTAGGCATCGACGAATCCAGTGGGAGCGGCTTTTCCCGCGAACAAGGCACCGCCGGGCAAGACCGTTGCCCCCGCAGGACGGTGCAGAGGCTCAACGAACCCCGAGGACTCCGTGAAATGGCCTACCAACCCCAAGAGATTTTCTTTCGCAGCAACGCCCCGGTCACCATCGACGAAGACAAATGCATCGCCGAGAAAGGCTGCACCGTCTGCGTCGAGGTCTGCCCCATGGACCTGCTGGCCATCAACCCGGCGACCCAGAAGGCCTACATGGCCTTCGACGAATGCTGGTACTGCATGCCGTGCGAGAAAGACTGCCCGACCGGCGCGGTGAAGGTGGACATTCCCTACCTGCTGCGCTGAACCACGCCACACGCCATCCGGCCCACCACCGGACGCCCATTCGAAATGCCCCCTCGTTTCCCACCACCGCGCCAGGTGGCGGAGACGACGCCAACACCTAAAAACGATTCGAGGGGAAACACCATGCGCCTTGCAGCAACCGTGGCCGGCCTCGCGCTGGCAACCATTGGCCTGAATGCCAACGCCGAAACCATCCGCATCGCCATCGGCACCCAGGACACCACCATCAACTGCGCCACTGGTGGCCTGCTAATCCGTGAGCTGGGCCTGCTGGAGAAGTACCTGCCCCATGACGGCAAGTACAAGGACGCGACCTACCAGGTCGAGTGGAAGAACTTCACCAGTGGCGCGCCGCTGACCAACGAAATGGTCGCGGGCAAGCTGGACTTCGGCGCCATGGCCGACTTCCCCGGCTCGTTCAATGGCGTCGCGCATCTGGATGCTGGCAAGCGCAGCCTGTTCATCAGTGTGCTGTCCGGCAGCGTACAGGGCAGCGGCAACGGCATCGTGGTGCCGGCGGCGTCGACCGTGCAGGCGCTCTCCGAACTCAAGGGCAAGACCATCTCGGTGCCGTTCGCCTCCACCGCCCATGGCATGCTGCTGCGCGCCGTCGCCGCCCAGGGCTGGGACCCGCAAAAAGACGTGCGCATCATCGCCCAGGCCCCAGAGATCGCAGGCTCGGCGTTGCGCAGCAACCGCATCGAGGCGCACGCCGACTTCGTGCCCTTCGCCGAGCTGTTCCCCAACCGTGGTTTCGCCCGCAAGATCTACGACGGCGCCCAGGCCAACGCACCGACCTTCCATGGCGCCCTGGTCGATGCCGACTATGCCAAGCAGTACCCAGAAGTGGTCACCGCCTACCTGCGCGCCAGCCTCGAAGCCGACCGTCTGATCGCCGCCGAGCCCGAGAAGTACAGCGAGCTGATCGAGAAGGTCACCGGCATCGAAGCCGAGGTGAACTACCTGTTCCACGGCCCGCTGGGCCTGCAGACCCGCGACCTGACCTGGAAACCTGAGTACCGCCAGGCCGTGGCCACATCCATCGATACCCTCAAGCTACTGAAGAAGACCGACCGAGGCCTGGACACTGCCCAGTTCATCGACGATCAGTACATCCGCGCCGCCTTCAAGCAGGCTGGCCTGGACTACGACAAGGCGCTGAAGAACTACGCTCCACTGCCGCTCAGTGCCACCGATGCGCTGACTGGCCAGCCGATCAAAGATTTCAGCCGCCTGGCGCAGATCTGGGTGCGCGGCGAAGACAAGGTCCGCCACTACGCCTCGCCAGAGGCCGCCCTTGGGGCCCTGGCGCAACTGGACCAGGAGGGCAAGGACATCCGCGCGATCTACGCCCAGGCCGCCGACAGCGGCATCAAGCTGCTGGCCAACCAGGCCTGGTTCGTGCGCAACGCCAAGGGCGAGCTGGCGGCCTTCCTGCTCAAGGACCAGGCCGAACAGTACGCCAAAGCCCACGGCGGTGAGGCGCTGGACTTCGTCAGTGCCAACCGCAAGCTGCTCGCCCAGCGCTGATCCGGAGGCAATGTCATGACCCGCGACCTCACGCGTTGGCCGCTGCGCCTGGCGTCCTTGCTGGCCTGCCTGCTTTTCTGGCAGGTGGCGGCCAGCCATAAGCTGGACCTTGGCCTGTTCACGTTTACCTATGTGCCCACGCCGAGTGCCGTGCTCGAGGCCGCCTGGCAGCTGTTGGCATCGAGCGCCTTGCTGGCGCATGTGTCCAGCAGCCTGGCGCGGGTATTCGCCGGTTATCTGGCCGCCGCAGTGTTGGGTGTCGCGCTAGGGCTGTTGATCGGTCGCTCGACGTGGGCCGAGGACACCCTGTTGCCACCGCTGGAAGTGCTGCGGCCGATCCCGGCGGTGGCCTGGATTCCGCTGGCGATCCTGATGTTTCCGTCGTCTGAGCTGTCGATGGTGTTCATCACCTTCACCGGCGCGCTGTTTCCCATCCTGCTCAATACCGTGCACGGCGCAGAGGCGGTCGACCCGCGCCTGGTGGCCTCGGCGCGCAGTCTAGGCGCAGGACGCGGCGCGATCCTGCGTGAGGTGGTATTGCCGGGCGCGCTGCCGAGCATCGTCACCGGGCTGGCCATCGGCATGGGCACGTCGTGGTTTTGCCTGGTCACCGCCGAGATGATCTCCGGACAGTTCGGCATCGGCTATTACACCTGGGAGTCCTACACCTTGCAGAACTACCCGGACATCATCGTCGGCATGCTGTTGATCGGCGTGCTGGGCATGGGCAGCAGCACCCTGGTCAAACGCCTGGGCGCGCTGGCCACTCCCTGGTACTGCGCGCGGAGGGCAGCCTGATGAACAGCTATCGACAGGCGCCGCAGGCCGGACGCATCGAGGCGCATGGCGTGTCGATCCGCCTGGGCCAGGGGCGCGATGCCTTCGAGGCGGTGCAAACCTTGGACTTTGCCGTCGCTCCAGGCGAGTTCGTGTGCATCCTCGGGCCTTCGGGCTGTGGCAAATCAACCCTGCTCGGCGCCTTGGCCGGCCACCTGGCGCCCAGCGCCGGGCGGCTCGAGGTCGATGGCCAGGCAGTCGAAGGCCCTTCGCCCCAGCGCGGCATGGTGTTCCAGCACCACACCTTGCTGCCCTGGCGCAGCGTGCTCGACAACGTCGCCTTCGGCCTGAAGATGCAGGGCGTGGGCAAGGCCGAGCGCCAGCGCCGCGCCCAGGACATATTGCAACGGGTGGGGCTCGCCGACTTCGCCGAGCGCTGGCCGAGCCAGCTTTCCGGCGGCATGCAGCAACGCGCCGAAATCGCCCGCGTGCTGATCAACCGCCCACATCTGCTGTTGATGGACGAACCCTTCGGCGCGCTCGATGCCCAGACCCGCTCGCGCATGCAAGAGCTATTGCTGGAGGTCTGGAGTGGCATTCGCACCACCGTGGTGTTCGTCACCCATGACATCGACGAGGCGCTGTTCCTCGCCGATCGCATCCTGGTGATGAGCCCGCGACCCGGACGCTTCATCGAGGACCTGCCACTGAGCTTCCCGCGGCCACGTCGCGCAAGCCTTTTGACAAGCCCCGAATTCACCCATCTCAAGCGCCATTGCCTGGCGCTGCTGCGCCACGAAGAAGGCCGCGAACTGCCGCGCCTGACCCCGCTGGGCCTGCCCGGCACCGATCATCCACCGCTGCGGATAGCCCTATGACCGAACGAATCACTGATAACCCTGACATCCTCCCGCTGCTGCCACGCCTGGCCGATGCCGATGCTGGCGTGCGGCGTATCGCCCTGATCGAACTGGCCGACCTGGAAGACCCGGACGGCCTGCCCTGGCTGACCGATGCCCTGCTGGTCGATCCGCATGTCGAGGTCCGCGCCGAAGCCGCGCGCCTGCTGGAAGCCTGGGAAGAGCCCGAAGTGGTGCAGGCGTTGTGTGCCGCCTTGGCCGATGTCGCCGAGCCGGTGCGCCTGGCGGCGGCCCAGAGTCTGAGCGAACTCAAGTCCCTGGAGGCGGGCACGCTCATCCTGCCGTGGGCCAGTCATGCCGACGCGTTCGTTCGCGCCAGTGCCTTGCGGGCATTGCGTGAGCTGCGCCTGGAGGACGCTGCAGGCCCTGCGCTGCTGGCCCTCGATGACGCCGACGCTTCGGTGCGTCGAGAGGCCGTGGGCATCCTCGGCTGGCTCAAGCATGCCCCCGCCTTGCCGGCGCTGGCGCGGCTGGCCGGGGAAGAGACTGACACCGAAGTTCGCCGTGCTGCCATCGGCGCTCTGGGCCTGGCCCGCGATACCAGCGTGCTGCCGGCATTGGTCGCAGCGCTAAGGGACGAGGCCTGGCAAGTACGCGAAGAAGCTGCCACCACGCTGGGCAAGGTCGGATTGGGCGCTGCCGGGCCTGCATTGATCGCGGCCTTGGACGACAGCTACTGGCAGGTGCGCCTGCGTGCGGCACGGGCGTTGGGCCGCCTGCGGCATGGCGAGGCGTTGGATGCCCTGGCCCAGCTGCTTGGGCATGCCATCGCCAATCTGCGCAAAGAGGCAGCGCTGGCCCTGGGCGAGTTAGGCCAGGCCCGGGCGTTGCCAGCGCTGCAGGCCGCCGAGGCCGATGGCGACCCCGAGGTGCGCAAGGCCGTGCGCATTGCCCTGGCGCAACTGCAAGGGGCGGCGTGATGAACGCGCCCCAGTCGCTGCGCAACCTGCGTGGGCGAGGCGAATTGGCCGTGCACTGGCCCGATGCGTTGCAGATCGTCAGCCATGCCCGCCTGCGCGGCGCCTGCCCCTGCTCGCAATGCCGCGCGGCGAAGTTGCGCGGTGGCATCGCCGTGGTACGTGAGGATGTGCGTGTTGAGCGGATCGAGGTGCAGGGGTATGGCGTGCAGCTGGTGTTCAGCGATGGGCATGAGCGCGGGATCTTCCCTTGGGCATACCTGCGGGACCTAGGGTGAGGTTGCCGGCGCGTTCGCGGGTAACTCGCTCGTATTTGGTCCGTGCGGGCGCTGTAGCGGAGTCACCCGCGAACACGCCGTGACTCACAGCGCGATCAATTCCGGCCGCAGCCCTTCCACGCGCGCTGCCGCTGGTTTCAGATAACCGCCATCGCCTGTGATCTGATGCAACACCTTCTCGCGCAGATGGTGCAGCGCCACGCCGGTGCGCTGGCGCGGATGCGGCAGGTCGATATCCACCACCGACTTGATCCGCCCCGGTCGCGGCTCCAGCACCACTACCCGGTCAGCCAGGTACGTCGCCTCCTCGGCATCATGGGTGACCAGCAAAGTGGTGATGCCTGAGCGCTCGCGAATCGCCAGCAGCTCGTCCTGTAATTGCTGGCGGGTCAGGGCATCGAGGGCGCCGAAGGGTTCGTCCAGCAGCAAGATGCGTGGGCTGGCGACCAGTCCGCGGGCGATTGCCACGCGTTGGGCCATGCCGCCGGAGAGCTGGTGCGGGTAGGCCGACTCGAACCCTGCCAGCCCCACCAGTTGCACGAACTCATGGACCCGACGTGCCCGCTCACCTTGGGTGAGCGGCTCGTTGACCAGGCCCAGGGCAATGTTCTGCTGCACCGTCAGCCACGGAAACAGCCGGTGCTCCTGGAATACGATGCCGCGTTCGCCACCGATGCCGCTGACCGGCTGGCCATCGACGCGGATGCTGCCGCTGTAGTCGGTGTCCAGCCCCACCAGCAGGCGCAGCAGGGTGGACTTGCCGCAGCCGGAGGCGCCGACGATGGCGATGAACTCGCCCTCGTTGATCGCCAGGTTGAAATTACGGATGGCCTCGAACGGCTGACCATCGACACTGAAGACTTTGCCGACGCCGTCGAAGCTGACCAGCGGCGGCGTGGTGTCGGGTTGATTGGCTGCGTGCAGGGCCGAGGTGTTGAAAGCGTTCATGCGGTTCTCCAGCGCGTGGCGCGCGATTCGAGGCGTTGTCCAAGGGTGCCCAGCAGGGCGCCGACCAGGCCGATCAAGACCATGGCCGCCATGACCTGGTCCATGCGAAACAGTTGCTGCGCGCCGAGCATCAGGCTGGCGATACCGCCATCGGAGGGCATGAAGTATTCGGCGCCGATGGTGCCCAGCCACGCGTAGATCAGCGACAGGCGCAGGCCGGCGAAAATCGCCGGCGCCGCCCCGGGCAGCACCAGCAGACGCAGGCGTCGTGGCAGGCTCAGGCGCAAGACGCGAGCCGCCTCGCCCAATTGCGGCGAGAGGCTGGCGATGCCGCGCTGGGTGGCGATGAACAGCGGAAAGAACGCCGCCAGGCCCACGAACACGGCCTTGGCCTCTTCACCCAGGCCGAACCAAGCCGTGAGCAGCGGCACCCAGGCGAACAGCGCCACCTGGCGCAGCGCCGACAGGCTTGGTCCGAGCAGGCGCTCGGCCGGTTGCGACAGGCCGAGCAGGACACCCAGCGCAAAACCCGCGCCGCCGCCGAACAACAGCCCGACAAGGGTGCGCTGCAGGCTCAGGTAGAGGGCCTCGGGCAGTGAGCCGTCCGCCAGCCCCGCCAGCAGGCTGCGCAGGACTTCCCAAGGTGAAGTGAGAATGTTGCCGTCGACCCAGCCGAAGCTGTTGGCGGCCTGCCATAACGCCAGCAGCGCAACCGGTAGCAACAGACCTTGCCAGGCGGATGCGTGGGCGCTGCGTTGTTGCTCACCGGTTGCCGGTTGCGGCCAATACAGCAGGCGCCGCTCCAGTGCCGAGAAACCGCGGTCCATGAAGGCGCCGACCAAGCCGATCACCAGGATGCACAGGAACACCAGATCAAGCATGAACAGCTGCCGACCCCAGACCATCAGGTAGCCGATCCCTTCGCTGGAGGCCAGCAGTTCCACGGCCAGCAGCGAGGTCCAGCCCGTGGCCAGGGCCAGGCGTATACCGGTCAGGAAGGCCGGCAGGGCGGCGGGCAGCAGCAGGCGCAGGAATAGCAGGTGTGTCGGCAAACGTAGAGCAGCGGCGGCTTCGCGCAGTTTGGGCTGGGCATCGCGTACGCCGACCAAGGTATGCAGGGCCACCGGCACGATCACCGCCTTGATCAGCACCACCAGCTTGAGCATTTCACCGATACCGAAGAACAGCATGAACAGTGGGATCCATGCCAGCGTGGGGATCTGTGCCAAGGCCACGAAGGTCGGCAATACCCAGGCCTGAGCCCTGCATGAGGCGCCCAGCCAGGTGCCCAGCAGCAGGCCACTGGCGATGCCAGCGAGCAGGCCGAGCAGCAGGCGTTGCAGGCTTATCCACAGGTGGCTCCAGAGCTCACCGGAGCCGAATTCCAGCGCGCTCTGCCAGACCACCGACGGGGCTGGCAGGATCTGCTCGCTCATCCAGTGCCAATGGCTGGCGATGACCCATAGCGCCGCCACCCCCAATGGCACCAACCATGGCAGCAGAGGTTCCTGTAAGCGGCCCTGTGTCGCGAAAGGGGGGCGCAGCGGCCCCAGAAGGCCTTGTCCACGCTTGCTCAAAACCTCGCTCATCCAGGCACCTCTTGAATCATTCCTTGGTTATGCGCTTATGGAATTAAAAATTCATAAGTACGTTCATCAAGGGATAAGAACATGTCTTCAAGACGCCACGAAAGCCCTGCGCCGTTGCGTTTTCCTCATATTTTCCATGCGTTTTCCGCAAGCCGTCCGGCAGCGCCCGTGACGCTTGGGTTATGACTTTTGGTTACTAAAAAATGAAGTTTTGGTCTTTGTGGGTTTTAACTCGCCCGGCCTAGCTTCTGGCCAAAGCGCCGGCCATCGCCGGTGGCAGCCTGCCAAGGAGCCTGGTCATGAAAATCCCATTCCGACGTTTGTTCAGTACGTTCGCCTCGCCGCTGTTGGCGGGCCTGCTGGCGGCCAGCGTGCTGAGCGCTCAAGCGGCCCAGGCGGACGCACCCCATAGCATCCGCATTGCCGTGCCGGACCTCAGTGCCGGCAGCCAGCCCAGCGCGGGCGGGGTGGTGGATGTGCTGCGTAGCCAGCAATTGCTGGAGCAGGAGTTTGCCAAGGACGGCATCCACATCGACTGGTGCTTCTTCAAAGGCGCGGGGCCGGTGATCAACGAAGCCCTGGCCAACGGCCAGGCCGATTTTGCCTACCTGGGCGACCTGGCCGCGATCATCGGCAAGGCCAACGGCCTCGACACCCGGGTACTGTCTGCCGGCGTGCGCGGGGTGAAGAGCTATCTGGCCGTGGTTCCAGGCTCTGGTATCCACAGCCTGCAGGATCTCAAAGGCAAGCGCGTGGCTGTGTTCCGCGGTACCGCCAACCAGCTGTCGTTCGCCAGCGCCCTGGCCAGCCAAGGGCTGTCCGAGCGTGACCTGAAGATCATCAACCTGGATTTCAACGCCGCCAATGCTGCCATCGCGGCCAAGCAGATCGACGCCACTTGGGGCCTGTCGACCCTGTTGTCCCTGCGCGAACGGGGGTTGGTGGAGCTACCGGTGAACTCCCGCGACCTCAAGGGGGCGGGTAGCACCCAGGCGGTACTGCTGGGCACCGGGGCCTTCATCGACCAGCACCCGGACCTGGTGGCGCGCCTGGTCACGGCCCAACAGAAGGCGGTGAAGTGGCTGCGCGATGAGAACAACCGCAAGGCTTATGTGGACCTGGTCGCCAGCACCGCCAACTACCCCCGGGTGATCCTCGAAGGCGACCTGGCCCAGGAGAACCTCGCCCATTACTTCGACCCACGCCTGGACGCCGAATTTGTCGGCCTGCTGCAGCAGGGTGTGGACCTGGCTGCCAAGGAGCGTTTGATCCGCCGTGGCTTCCAGGTGAGCGACTGGATCGAACCGCGTTTTCTCGATGCCGCCCTACAGCAGGACCAAGCCGTCCAGGCCGCCCGCTGAAACCCCTATCCATCCCCATCGCAAGGACATGACCATGAGCAATGCCGCACTGGCCCGCGCGCCACACACCGCTGCACTCGACATCCATCCGATCGCCGGGCGCATCGGCGCCGAGATTCGCGGCGTGACATTGTCCGCCGACTTGGACGCCGCCACCATCGACGCCATTCAGGCGGCCCTGGTGCAACACAAGGTGATTTTCTTCCGCAACCAGACGCAGTTGGACGACCAGAGCCAGGAGGCCTTCGCCAAACGTCTTGGCGAGCCGATCGCCCATCCCACCGTGCCGGTGGTCGACGGCACGGACTACCTGCTGCAGCTCGATGGTGCCGAAGGTCAACGGGCCAATTCCTGGCACACCGATGTGACCTTCGTCGAAGCCTACCCCAAGGCTTCTATCTTGCGCAGTGTGGTGGCGCCGGCCTTTGGTGGCGACACTGTCTGGGCCAACACCGCAGCGGCTTACCAAAGCCTGCCCGAGCCGCTGCGCGAGCTTGCCGACAAGCTCTGGGCGGTGCACAGCAACGAATACGACTATGCCGGTACCAAGCCCGATGTGGACCCGGCCAAGCTTGAGCGTTATCGCCAGGTGTTCACTTCCACGGTGTACGAGACCGAACATCCAGTGGTGCGGGTGCATCCGATCAGTGGCGAAAGGGCCTTGCAGCTGGGGCATTTCGTCAAGCGCATCAAAGGTTATTCACAGGCGGACTCGGCGCACCTGTTCAATCTGCTGCAAGGGCATGTGACGCGCCTGGAAAATACCGTTCGCTGGCGCTGGCAGGCCGGTGACGTGGCCATTTGGGACAATCGCGCGACCCAGCATTACGCGGTGGACGATTACGGCACCCAGCCGCGCATCGTGCGTCGGGTGACATTGGGCGGGGAGGTGCCGGTAGGTGTGGACGGACAGCAGAGCCGGACCCTTCGCAAGGGCTGATCTATTGCAGGCCTGTGCCGCCATCGCGGAATCGAAGAGACAACTAGGTGGGCTGCTTGCGCTGGCGCTATTCGCGGATAAACCCGCTCCTACAAGGGGCGGTGTTTCTTGTGGGAGCGGGTTCACCCGCGAAGCAGGCGGCGCGGTGCAATGGCACCATACTGCCCGGTCATGACTCGCTGTCACAGGCAATCAACTGCCTCACCAATCCCTGGGCCAACGCCGACAGTCCATACCCCACGCGGCTCACCACGCCATAGCGGGTGTAGAACGCCTCTTCATGCTCCGGCGCAAGGTCGGCGAGCGGAGCGCTACCAACCCGCCTTCTCGTTGATAGGGCCGCAGATTGGCATTGCAGGCAATGCCGATGGTGTCCGATTGCTGCACCACGTTGAGCAGCGCATAGCCGTGTTCACACTCCACGCTGGGCAAGAAATCCTGGCGGCCGCTCAGGTCGCTCAGCACCTTGCGGATGTTCGGCGGGCGGAAGGTCGTGGCCAGCGGGTAGTCGAACAGATCACGCGCACGGACCTCGGCGCGCTCGCTCAACGGGTGCCCGGCGCGGCAGCAGAAGTGCCAGCGCTGAGGCTTGAGCTTGTGCACTTGGTAGTCCGGATCGGCTTCGAACTGACGGGTGTCTGCAACGAAAAACTCGATCTCCTCGGCTACCAGCCGGCGGTTCAGTGCCTGCCAGTTATCCACCTGAAAGCAGGTGCGCGCAGCGGGGTACTCGGCCACGAAACGCGCCACCGCTCTTGGAACCAGCCCGCCTGCCGGTGCCGGCCCGGAGCCGAACCGCACGACACCCGTGGTGGCGCCATTGAACTGGTTGATTTCGTTGGCCAGGTGATGGGCTCCATGCACCAGGCGGCGCGAGTGCTCCAGCACCAGCAGGCCTTGCCGGGTAGGGGACAAATCCTTGCTGGCGCGATCGACCAGGCGGCAGCCGACGTTGTGCTCGAGCGTCTGGATGCTCCGGCTGAAGGCCGATTGCGACAGGTTCACCGCAGCCGCCGCAGCGACGAAGCTGCGGTGATCGACCAAGGCGATGAAGTGACGAAGCTGACGGAGATCTATATGCATTTTCTACATGAAAACTTTCGGTGAAATGCAATTGCTGACAAGGGTTACGAACCTTATAAAGGGAGTCACTTATTCCACAAAATATGAATTAAAAATATTTATATCTCTTAAAAGAATATAGCCCGACTGTCCGCGATTCGGTTCCGCCAACGGAAATGCTCGCCCCAGGGCCCATGCCTCAAGGAGCATTTGCATGTCCCGACTTCCCCGATGGCCGGCGTGCGCGTCGCTGTTCACCTTGCAACCCTTGGCCGCAGGCGTGCTACTGGCTGTCGCCGGCACCAGCCTGCCTAGCCTTGCCGAAGAGACCGTCGTTGCCACGCCAGTGCCCGAGCAGCAAGCCACCCTCGGCACTGTCACGGTCAATGCTCGACGCCGCGAGGAAAGCGCCCAGAGCGTCCCCACGCCGATCAGTGTGCTCGACAGCGAGACCCTGGAGACCCAGCGCATTTACCGTGTGCAGGATCTGCAACAGCTGGTACCCAGCACCAACGTCGCCTATGTCCATGCTCGCCAGTCGAGCATCTCGATCCGCGGCCTGGGCAACAACCCGGCCAGCGATGGCCTCGAAGGCAGCGTGGGTATCTACCTGGACAACGTCTATCTGGGTCGCCCTGGCATGGCCGTGTTCGACCTGCTGGATGTCGAGCAGCTCGAAGTGCTGCGCGGCCCGCAAGGCACGCTGTTCGGCAAGAACACAACCGCCGGGGTGCTCAACATCACCACCCGCAAACCGACGTTCCACCGCGAAGGCAGCGTCCAGTCGTCACTGGGCGAGGATGGTTACTGGCAGACCCAGGGCAGTTTTTCCGGGCCGATCAGCGAAACCCTGGCCGGGCGCATCAGCGCTTACCACACCGAGGACGATGGCTACGTGAAGAACGTCTACAACGGCCACGACCTCAACGGCGGCAAGCGCCAGGGTTTTCGGACCCAGTTGCTGTTCGAGCCGAGCGAGACCTTCAACTTGCGCTGGATCGGTGAGTACAACGAAGAGGACTCCGACAACGGCGTATTGGCGCTCTACAGCACCGGCCCGACCATCAACGGTGTCAATCGCTACGAAAGCCTGGCGGCCCAAGCCGGCGCTACCCTGGTGTCGGGCAAGGATCGCAAGGTCAACTTCGACGCCGACCAGCAGGTGACGGTGTTCCAGGGCGGCACTTCGGTGGAGGCCAACTGGACCTTGCCCAACGACTTCACCCTGACCTCCATCACCGCTTACCGCTGGTGGGACTTCACCCCGCGCAACGACGACGGCCTGAACGTGCCGGTCTACCGCAACGTCGGGGTGTCGGTGCGCGACAAGCAGTATTCCCAGGAGATCCGCCTGGCATCGCCCACCGGCGGCTTCTTCGACTATGTGCTCGGCGCCTATTACTTCAAACAGGACCTGGATAACCAATCATTCTTCTACTACGGCCCCCAGGCCGATATCTGGAGCGGCACGCCCCCAGGCGCGCTGGCCAACGTCACCAGCCTGGGTGACGGGCACATCGACACTGACAGCTATGCGTTGTTCGCTCAGGGTACCTGGCACCTGACCGACCGCCTGGACTTCACCGCCGGGGTGCGCGGCACCTATGAAGAAAAAAGCGCCTGGGTCACCCGGGATGCGCCTGTCGGCGGCGCAGCGGTCACCGGCGGTGCGGCTGCGGCGCGCAATGGTCGGGCCGGTGCCTACGACTCGGGCGATCTGAACCAGTACAGCTTCAGCCCCTCCGGCCTGCTGAGCCTGAGCTACCGCTTCAACGAGCAGGTGCTCGGCTATGCGAGCCTCAGCCATGGCGAAAAGTCCGGCGGCATCAATCTCACCGTGGGGGCAGCGCCGCGCCTGGGCACCGACTCGTTGCTGGTGGGCACCGAGCGGGTCAACAACGCCGAGCTGGGGGTCAAGAGCACGCTGCTGGACAACCGCCTGCAGCTCAACGCCAACCTGTTCTGGGCCGAGGTGCATGGCTACCAGGCCAACGTCTACGACGAAGCCAACCGCGTGCAGTACCTGGCCAACGCCGGCAATGTCCGCTCCCGTGGCCTGGAGTTCGAGGCCACGGCGCTGCCGGTGCGCGGCCTTACGCTCAACTTCAACGGCTCGTGGAACGATGTGCGCTACACCGAGTACGACGACGCCCCGTGCCCGCCGGAGGTGGGTCTGGCCAACCCCGGCGCGACCTGCGACCTCAGTGGCCATCAGGTGGTCGGCGCCTCCAAGTACATCGCCAACCTCAACGGCCAGTACAAGTGGCAGTTGGCCGAGCGCATCGAGCCCTACGTCACCGCCAGCTACGCCTTCCGCTCCCGCGCGGTGGGCACCATCGACGATTCCGACTACGGTCAGATCCCCAGCTACGCCATCGTCAACCTCTCTACCGGCGTGCGCCTGGACCAGGGCGACGGCGTGCTCGACCTGTCGCTGTGGGTGAAGAACGCCGGCGACAAGACCTACTTCACCAGCCTGTGGAACGCCGCCAACGGTGGCTATTCCGGTGTGCTCGGCACCCCGCGCACCGTGGGTGCAACCGCCCGTTACGACTTCTGAGAAAAGGAGCTTTGCCATGAATGCCAAGACCGAAACGCCCGCATTGCCCGAAGGCGCCTGCATTACCGCCAAGGTCCCGGATCACGACGAGGCCCTGCTTGGCGATGTCGTGGTCAACCCGTACCGCCTGGCGCCGCTGACCGCGATCATCCGCGACGGTGGCCGCACGCTCAGTGCTGTCCACGTTCGGGTGCTGGGCCGTGGCGAGCGCGGCGTGGACATCGCCTATGAGGTGTCTGACCGCTCTCTGTGGACCTACGGCGGGATCCCGGTGTTCGGCCTGTACCCGGACTACGTCAACCAAGTGGAAGTGACCTACAAGCTCGACGGCGAGCGCATCCGCGAGCGTTTCGAGATCTACGCCCCGGCCGTGCGTCTGCCGGTGGTGGCCAAGCAGACTGCGGCCCTGCCTGAGGTGGAGCCGGTCAAGGTGTCGCCAGGCTTCGAGAAGCGCCTGTACCTGTTCAACCATCTGCAAGGGGATATCCCCGGTGCGCGCGCCTTCAAGTGGAACGGCCTGGGTGGCGCCGCCGAGTGGGACCAGGTGGGCAACAACTGGATCGCCGACAGCAATGGCGATGTGCGCTGGTACCTGGACATCGAACAGATCCACGACTCCAACCGCCGCGACGGCCTGGGCGGGACCATGGGCTTCCAGCAGACCCGCGACGGCAAGCTGATCTGGGGCCAAGGCCAGACCTATTCCAAGTACGACCTGCTGGGCCGGCGCATCTGGCAGCGTAGCCTGCCGGACAAGTTCGCCGACTTCTCCCACGAGATCCGCGAAACCGTGAACGGCACCTACCTGTTGCGCGTGGGCACCAGCGATTATCGACGTCCGGACGGCAAGCGCGTGCGTTCGATCCGTGACCACATCATCGAAGTGAACGAGGCGGGCGATGTGCTGGACTTCTGGGATCTCAACCAGATCCTCGACCCGTACCGCGGCGACTTGCTCGAAACCCTGGGCAAGGCGGCGATCCAGCTGCCCGCAGACGTGGCGCGCCAGGACAGCACCCTGGCCAACGAGCTGGCCGAAGGCGACCTGCCATTCGGCGATGCTCCGGGCGTCGGCACTGGACGCAACTGGGCCCATGTCAACGCCATCGACTACGACCCGGCCGATGACAGCATCATCATCTCTGCCCGCCATCAGGGCGTGGTGAAGATCGGTCGCGACAAAACGGTGAAGTGGATCCTCGCCTCGCCGCAAGGATGGCCGGCACGCCTGCAAGACAAAGTGCTCAAACCTGTGGCGAGCGAGGACTTCGACTGGTCCTGGACCCAGCACACGGCCTGGCTGACCGGCCGCGGCACGCTGACCGTGTTCGACAACGGCTGGGGACGTGACTTCGCGCCGACCAAACTGTCGGGCAACTACAGCCGTGCGGTGGAGTACCGCATCGACGAAGCCAAGGGCACCGTCGAGCAGGTCTGGGCCTACGGCAAGGAGCGAGGCGATGAGTGGTACAGCCCGATCACCTCGGTGGTGGCCTACCGTCCGGAAACCGATACCCAGTTCATCTACTCGGCGTCGGTGGGTTTCCTCACGCCGGAAAAACTCACCACCTCGGTGCTCAACGAGGTGCGCAGCGGTACCCAGGAGGTTCTGGTGGAACTGAAAGTGCACAGTCGCCAGCCGGGTAGCGTCGGCTACCGCGCACTGGTGATCGACCTCGACAACGCGTTCTGATCCTGCCGGGAGGGCCGTCGGTCCTCCCATCGACCCTCCTTCAGGCCTTTGGACTAACCTGAACTTCTTCCCTGCACCGATCCGGAAATCCGGCTCGGTGTTCAACCGTTCGTTCTTTTTTTCGAACAGCCTATTGTCCAACACCCCAGCACCCGCTTAGCATTCCGTTTGAGATTTCAAACGCTCGATGCCCAGGCGTTGAACACCCCTGGTGCAAGAATTCCTGATGGCGCCCTTGGGCGCCTTTCAACAATCAATAATTAGCGCCGTCCGTGCACGGTGCTCTCAAGGGAATCCGACATGCAGCTCAAAGACGCTCAGTTGTTCCGCCAGCAAGCCTTCATCAACGGTGAGTGGCTGGACGCGGACAACGGTCAGACCATCAAGGTGACCAACCCGGCTACCGGTGAAGTCATCGGTACCGTGCCGAAGATGGGCGCCGCCGAAACCCGCCGCGCCATCGAAGCTGCCGACAAGGCCCTGCCGGCCTGGCGCGCACTGACCGCCAAAGAGCGTGCTGGCAAGCTGCGTCGCTGGTTCGAGCTGATGATCGAGAACCAGGACGACCTGGCCCGCCTGATGACCACCGAGCAGGGCAAGCCACTGGCCGAAGCCAAGGGCGAGATCGCCTACGCTGCCTCGTTCATCGAGTGGTTCGCCGAAGAAGGCAAGCGTGTCTACGGTGACGTGATTCCTGGCCATCAGCCAGACAAACGCCTGATCGTCATCAAGCAGCCGATCGGTGTCACCGCCGCCATCACTCCGTGGAACTTCCCGGCCGCGATGATCACCCGTAAAGCCGGCCCGGCCCTGGCCGCTGGCTGCACCATGGTCCTCAAGCCTGCTTCCCAGACCCCATACTCCGCCCTGGCCCTGATCGAGCTGGCCAACCGTGCCGGCATCCCGGCTGGCGTGCTGAGCGTGGTCACCGGCAGCGCTGGCGAAGTCGGCGGCGAGCTGACCGGCAACGCCCTGGTTCGCAAGCTGTCCTTCACCGGCTCGACCGAAATCGGTCGCCAGCTGATGGAAGAATGCGCCAAGGACATCAAGAAGGTCTCCCTGGAGCTGGGCGGCAACGCGCCGTTCATCGTGTTCGACGACGCCGACCTGGACAAGGCGGTCGAGGGCGCGATCATCTCCAAGTACCGCAACAACGGCCAGACCTGCGTCTGCGCCAACCGTATCTACGTTCAGGACGGCGTTTACGACGCGTTCGCCGAGAAGCTCAAGGCCGCTGTCGCCAAGCTGAAGATCGGTAACGGCCTGGAAGAAGGCACCACTACTGGTCCGCTGATCGACGGCAAGGCTGTCGCCAAGGTCCAAGAGCACATCGAAGACGCAGTCTCCAAGGGCGCCAAGGTGCTGTCCGGCGGCAAGCTGATCGAAGGCAACTTCTTCGAGCCGACCATCCTGGTCGACGTACCGAAGAGCGCTGCCGTGGCCAAGGAAGAAACCTTCGGCCCGCTGGCGCCGCTGTTCCGCTTCAAAGACGAAGCCGAAGTCATCGCTATGTCCAACGACACCGAGTTCGGCCTGGCTTCGTACTTCTATGCCCGTGACATGAGCCGAGTGTTCCGTGTCGCCGAGGCCCTGGAGTACGGCATGGTGGGTATCAACACCGGCCTGATCTCCAACGAAGTGGCACCGTTCGGTGGCATCAAGGCCTCGGGCCTGGGCCGCGAAGGTTCCAAGTACGGCATCGAGGACTACCTCGAGATCAAGTACCTGTGCATCAGCATCTGATCACGTACTGAATTTCCCTCTGCCAGCGGGGCGCGAGAGCGACGTCTCGCTGGCCTTTTTGACACCGTAGTACCTGGTGACCAGGGTGTTCGCGACAGTCGATCAACGCATGCTGATCGTGAACGACCCCAGCCACCCTCGAATAACAGCGCCATTATCGTCGGCGCGAATGAGGGCATTATGAGCAAGACCAACGAATCTTTGATGCAACGCCGTGTCAACGCCGTCCCACGTGGCGTTGGCCAGATCCACCCGATCTTCGTCGACACCGCGAAGAACTCGACCGTGATCGACGTTGAAGGCCGCGAACTGATCGACTTCGCCGGCGGCATCGCAGTACTGAACACCGGCCACCTGCACCCGAAAGTGGTTGCCGCCGTTCAAGAGCAGCTGACCAAAGTCAGCCACACCTGCTTCCAGGTTCTGGCATACGAGCCCTACGTAGAGCTGTGCGAGAAGATCAACGCCATGGTCCCTGGCGACTTCGCCAAGAAGACCCTGCTGGTCTCCACCGGTTCCGAGGCCGTCGAGAACGCCGTGAAGATCGCCCGTGCCGCCACTGGCCGTGCCGGCGTGATCGCCTTCACCGGCGGCTACCACGGTCGTACCATGATGACCCTGGGCCTGACCGGCAAGGTCGTGCCTTACTCCGCTGGCATGGGCCTGATGCCAGGCGGCATCTTCCGCGCCCTGTTCCCGAGCGAACTGCACGGCATCAGCGTTGACGACGCCATCGCCTCGGTCGAGCGCATCTTCAAGAACGACGCCGAGCCACGCGACATCGCTGCCATCATCCTCGAGCCGGTACAAGGCGAAGGCGGCTTCCTGCCAGCACCGAAAGAGCTGATGAAGCGCCTGCGCGCCCTGTGCGACCAGCATGGCATCCTGCTGATCGCCGACGAAGTCCAGACCGGCGCTGGCCGTACCGGTACCTTCTTCGCCATGGAACAGATGGGCGTCGCGCCTGACCTGACCACCTTCGCCAAGTCCATCGCTGGCGGCTTCCCGCTGGCCGGTGTGTGCGGCAAGGCCGAGTACATGGACGCCATCGCTCCAGGCGGCCTGGGCGGCACCTACGCCGGTTCGCCGATCGCTTGCGCTGCGGCCCTGGCCGTCATCAAGGTGTTCGAAGAAGAGAAACTGCTGGACCGCAGCAAGGCTGTCGGTGAGCGTCTGACCACTGGCCTGCGCAAGATCCAGGAAAAGCACCCGATCATCGGTGACGTGCGTGGCCTGGGCTCGATGATCGCTGTTGAAGTCTTCGAGAAAGGCACCCACACCCCGAACGCCGCTGCCGTTGCCCAGGTCGTGGCCAAGGCACGTGACAAGGGTCTGATCCTGCTGTCCTGCGGTACTTACGGAAACGTCCTGCGTATCCTGGTTCCGCTGACCGCCGAAGACGCGCTGCTGGACAAAGGCCTGGCAATCATCGAAGAGTGCTTCGCTGAGCTGGCTTGAATCTGACGCGATGCATAAAAAAACCCGCTTCGGCGGGTTTTTTTATGCCCAAGCCAGGCACGGGACGCTATCGTTGTCCGAGGATTTGCCCAGGATGCTGCAACGGATTGCGTGTCAAGGATTACCAGGAGCCCGCCGATGAGCGCTGCCAACCCCATCCCGCCTTGCGTACTGATTGCCGAAGGCGATCCTTGGGTGCGCGACATGCTCCGCGACATGCTGCTCAGCGTCCGCTGTGATGCTCGTTTGCAGGTATGTGCCAACGGACCGGAGGCTTTGGCCGCGCTGGCGAGCAAACCCGACCTGATCATCGCTGCTCGCGAGCTGGCCGGCGGCGACGGCCTAGACTTGCTGCGCAACGTGCGTGCCCAGCAACAAACCGCTACCTTGCCATTCATCCTCATGAGCGAGCGCAGCGACAGTGCCAGCGTGCATGAGGTGCTGCCGCTGCATCCCACCGCTTACCTGAGCAAACCTCTGGATCTGGACAATCTGCGCAAACGCTTGGAGAAACTCCTGCTGGAGGTGGGGGAGCAGGTCGCCTGCCCGGCTCCGGCCTTGCAGCCGGGGATCAAGCTGCCGACCTACTTAGAACAACGCCGCGCCAGCGCCGATGGCGGGCCGCTGCTGGCCGATGTGCAGGTGGCAATCAAGCGTGCGCTCAACCCCCAAGGGCTGAACCTGAAGACGCTGGAAGAAGAAGTGCGCAACGATCCGCAGATCACGGCGGTGCTGATTGCCGCTGCCAACAGTGCCGCCCTGCATAGCGAAGTACCGGTGCAGACCCTGTTGCAGGCGTTGAACAAACTCGGCAGCACCCAAAGCATGAACCTTATCCTGGGCCTGGCCCTCAAGCGCAGTGCGCGCCTGAGTGACCCGTTGCTGGCGCGGCACGCGGCGCATTTCTGGGACCTTTCGCTGCACACCGCAGAGTACGCCCGCAGCCTGGCGCGCCTGCTCGAAATCGATGAAGAACGCTGCTACTGCGCGGGCTTGCTGCATTGCCTGGGCGATCTGGCCGTGCTGCGTTGCCTGCAGGAGTGGTGCCTGGCGGGCGGTGAGCTGGACGAGGACCAGGTGCAACTGTCGCTCAATGAATTTGGCGCTGCTTTTGGCTCGGCGCTGCGCACGCGATGGCGCCTGCCGCTGAGCCTGCGTGAGCTGATCGCCGCGATCTATCAACTTGGCGGCGGGGTCTATTCGCGGGAAATCCTGGCCATGAACCTGGCCGGGCAATTGTCGCGCCTGTCCGAGGAACAGGGCCTCGAGAAAGTCGCCAGCGGCAAGACGGCTCGCCTGCTCAAGCTAGGAATGGCGCAACTGAGCCGGCTGCGCAGGCAGGAGTGAGGTCGCGCCGAGCCTCAGCCACGCACGATCTGGTTCTTGCCCTGGCGCTTGGCCTGGTACATGGCGGCGTCGGCGCGGGCGAAGAGGGTGTCGATCAGGTCGTCCGCATCGGTGAGCTCGGTCACGCCTTGGCTGACCGTGACGCCATACACTTGCTGCCCATGGCTGAAGCTCAAGTGCTGGATCTCCCGTTGCAGCCGTCCGGCGATCTGTTCGGCGATCTGGGCGGTGCAGCCTGGGAACACGGCAGCAAACTCCTCGCCGCCGATCCGCCCGAACAGATCGCCTCGGCGTAGCACGGCGCGGCCGCTGTCGGCGATGCGCTGAAGCACCTGGTCACCTTCCTGGTGGCCATAGGTGTCGTTGATCTGTTTGAAGTCATCGATGTCCAGCAGCAGGAAGGCCAGGGGCTTGCCTTCCTCCCGGGCGGTTTCCAGGGCCTGGCGGGCGCACTCGAAGAAGTGGCGGCGATTGCTGCTTTGGGTCAGCACATCGGTGGTGGCCAGACGTTGCAGCTCGCCTTCGAGCTGCTTCTTCTCGGTGATGTCCTCGGCGATGCCGACGATGATCACGCGTTGGTCGCTGTCGCGCTGCTGGTTGACGTAGCACTTGTCGCTCAGCCAGCGCACTTGGCCGGCGGCGTTGATGATGCGGTATTCGCGATCTTCCACCGAACCTGTGTCCAGCACTTGCGCCAGGCTGCGCTCGGCGTATTCCAGGTCGTCCGGGTAGATGCTGTCGCGCCAGGCGTTGTAATCGGCCAGTACCAGACTGGCCGGACGACCGAAGATCCGCTCATAGGCGGGGCTGACATAAAGCACCCGGCGGGTTTCCCAGTCGAACGCCCACAGCACAGCGTTGACGCTGTCGAGCAGCGAACTGTAGAGCTGCTCGCGTTCGCTCAGGCGGGCGACTTCGCCCTGGGCATGGAGGAGGGCGAGCAGGGTCTGTGCAGCTTCCGGCGGTGGATTGCCGAAGAGGGTCGAGGTGAGGTCTTTGGCCATGAGCACGAAGCGATTCTCGGCGTGAAAGCGTGCGGCCACGATCCGGCCCGCCACGCGGGCGATATGCCGGATTTGAGTCGGGGAGGGGAGTGAAGTTCCGGTCGGCACGCCCCAGGGCGAGGCGTGCCGATCAACGGTGCTCAGGCGCCGGAAGGGCGCAGGGAGTAGGTTTTCAGCTGGTCGGCGAAGTCGCGCAGCGCCTGGATGCCACTGGCCTCGGCCTCGTGGACCCAGTCCTTCATGGCGGCCAGCATGTCGTGGCCGTTGGCGCTGGTGCGCGCCCAGATCTGTTGCAGGGCCAGGCGTTTTTCATAGATGGTCTTGAGCGACTGGCTGTGGGCGAGCATGGACTCGATGCGCACGTGATGGCGGTCCTGCAGCAGGCTCGTTTCACGCGACAGCAGGCGCTTGGCACGGCGGAAGTGGTGGCGCACCGAGGTGTCGACACGATCCAGCTCTTGCTTGACCAGTGGCGCGATGACCAGCTTGCGGTACTGGGCCATGATCTGGAAGCGGTTGTTGAGGATCGCCATGGCGGTGTCCATGTCCAGATGCGCCTTGCCCTCGACCCGATGGGCGATCGGTGCCACGCGCTGGACCTTGGCCAGGCGCAGCAGGCACAGCAGACGAATCCACATCCAGCCCATGTCGAACTCCCAGCGCTTGACCGAGAGCTTGGCCGAGTTGGGGTAGGTGTGGTGGTTGTTGTGCAGCTCCTCGCCACCGATCACGATGCCCCAGGGCACCAGGTTGGTAGCTGCGTCCCGGCACTCGAAGTTGCGATAGCCCAGCGCATGGCCCAGGCCATTGACCACCCCCGCGGCCCAGAAGGGAATCCACATCATCTGTACTGCCCAGATGGTGATACCGATGGTGCCGAACAGCAGCAGGTCGATCACCGCCATCATGGCCACGCCGCCGAGCTTGTAGCGCGAATAGAGGTTGCGCTCGATCCAGTCGTCCGGGCAGTTCTTGCCATAGATGCGCAGTGTCTCGGGGTTGCGTGCCTCTTCGCGATAGAGCTCGGCGCCCTTGCGCAACACGGTGCCCAGGCCCTTGTAGACCGGGCTGTGGGGGTCGTCCGGCGTTTCGCACTTGGCGTGGTGCTTGCGATGGATGGCGGTCCATTCACGGGTGTTCTGCGCCGTGGTCAGCCACAGCCAGAAGCGGAAGAAATGTTTGAGCCCGGCGTTGAGCTCCAGGGCGCGATGGGCGGAATAGCGATGCAGGTAGAGGGTGACGCTGATGATGGTCACGTGGGTCATCAGCAGGGTGACGCCGACCAGTTGCCAGGCCGACAGATCGAGAAAACCGGAGTACCACATAGGTGTTGAGACCCTCGAAAAAACAGGGGAACCGCGCGGGCATTATCGCCGGGTGAGGAAATAAAACCAGTCACCCTTTCCGATAGGAAGTCACGGCATGTTTCAGCCTTTATAATGCCCCATTCTTTTTCAGGGGCTTATCCACCCGACATGTCTGTTTCCGTTCGCGACGCCTTGCGCATGGCCGCGCTGTACTTGGGTTTCTCGTTGCTCTGGATGGTGGTGTCCGAGCAGGTGTTGCAGGGGCTTTTCGATGATTCCGAGATGCTGGCGGTCGCGCGGCAGGTCAATGCGTTCGTCTGGATACTGCTCACCACCGGGCTGATCTTCGTCACCCGTGCCCGCCTGCTCAATTTCATCGGCATCGGTGCACAGCTGCGCAGCGAGGATCGCGAGCGTCTGCGCATGGCCGCGGCGGTGTTCGACAGCACCCTCGAAGGGGTGCTGGTGACCGACAGCAATGGTCTGATCGTGCACGTCAACCGCGCCTTCATGCGTATCACCGGCTACGCCCAGGACGAAGTCCTCGGCCAGCGTCCGAGCAAGTTCAAGTCCGGACGCCATGGCTTGCCGTTCTACCAGCAGATCTACGCTTCCCTGGCCGAGAAGGGCGAGTGGAGCGGAGAGATCTGGAACCGCCGCAAGAGCGGCGAAATCTACCCGCAGTGGCAGACGATCTGCGCCATTCGCGACGATGCCGGTGCGCTCACTCATTACGTGGCGGTGTTCAGCGACATCAGCGCGATCAAGCACACCGAGCAGGAACTCGCCTACCTGGCGCACCACGACCCGCTGACCGGGCTGCCCAACCGCCTGCTGTTCAACGACCGCGCCGAGCAGGCCTTAGCGTCCGCCCAGGCCAACAAGCGCGGGTGTGCGTTGCTGCTGCTGGACCTCGACCATTTTCAAAGCATCAACGATGGCCTGGGCCATACGTTGGGCGACCAGTTGCTCAAACTGGTGGGCGAGCGCCTGCGCGAGTTGCTGGGCAGTGGCGTGACTCTGGCGCGCCTGGGTGGGGACGAATTCGGCGTGTTGGCCGAGAACTGCCGACAGGTAGGCCAGGCCGCAACCTTGGCCCAAGGCATCATTGAACGCCTGCGCGAGCCGTTCGTCTTCGAGGGGCATCGCCTGTTCATCAGCGTGAGCGTTGGTATCAGCCTGTTCCCAAGCGATGCGCAGAGCGCCGCGCAACTGCTGCGCAACGCCGATGCGGCGCTGTTCAAGGCCAAGAACAACGGTCGCGCCTGCTATGCCTTGTACACCGAAGAATTGACCGCCCACGCCCAGCAACGTGTGCAGACCGCTGGCGATCTGCGTCGAGCGCTGGAGCAGCAGGAGTTGCGGGTGTTCTACCAGCCGGTGCACGACTTGCTGACCAACCGGTTGGTGGGCGTCGAGGCACTGGTGCGTTGGGAGCACCCCACCCGTGGGATGGTCTCACCGGGCGAGTTCATTCCTATTGCCGAGAGCACCGGGTTGATCGCCGAAATCGACGCCTGGGTACTGCGCCAATCGTGCCGGCAGATGGTGCAATGGCAGGTCGAAGGGCGTGGTCTGCAGTTCGTCGCCGTGAACATCTCCAGCCGCCTGTTCGGTCAGCGCGAGCTGTACCTGCAGGTGGCCGAGGTGCTGCACGATACCGGTCTGGACCCCGCCCTGTTGGAGCTGGAAGTCACCGAGAGCGCGGTGATGGAAGACCCGGAAGTGGCACTTGAACAGTTGCATCGGCTGCGCGAGCTGGGGCTTAGCCTGGCCATCGATGATTTCGGCACGGGTTATTCCTCGCTGCTGCGGCTCAAGCGTCTGCCGGTGCAGAAGCTCAAGATCGACCAGGGCTTCGTGGCGGGCCTGCCGTGCGACGAAGACGACATTGCCATCGTCCGGGTGATCATCGCCCTGGCCAGGAGCATGGGCATGCAGGTGCATGCCGAAGGGATCGAACAGGCCGAACAGGCGCGCTTTCTGCTCGAGCAACAGTGCGACCTGGGGCAGGGCTACTGGTACGGGCGGCCGGTGCCGGCGGTGGACTTGCGCTGGAGCTGAAATGCTTGGGGCTGCGTTGCAGCCCATTGCAGGCTTCGCACTTCCCACAGACCTGTAGGCGCTGGCGGAGCCTGCGTTGGGGCGCGGCGGTCCCCAAGCTAACGTTTGTTCAACCCTTTGGCCAGGCGGTCGCCACCTAGCTGAATCACCGCCACCAGCGCCACCAGCATGGCGATCACGGTCAGCATGATCTGGCTGTCGAAGCGCTGGTACCCATAGCGATAGGCGATATCGCCCAATCCTCCCGCCCCGATGGCGCCCGCCATGGCTGAGGAGTTGATCAAGGTCACCAAGGTGATGGTGAAGCCGCCTACGATGCCTGGCAGCGCCTCGGGCAGCAGCACATGCCAGACGATGTGCCAGCGCCGGCACCCCATGGCCTGCGCCGCCTCGACCAAACCGTGGTCGACTTCGCGCAGGCTCACCTCGGCGATCCGTGCGAAGAATGGCGTGGCGGCGATGGTCAGCGGGACCACGGCGGCCCACACGCCATAGGTGGTGCCGACCACCAGGCGGGTGAAGGGAATCAGCGCGACCATCAAGATCAGGAACGGGATCGAGCGGAACAGGTTGACGATCGCGCCCAGCGTTCGGTTCAGCACAGGCGCTTCGAAGATCCCACCTTTGTCACTGGTGACCAGCAGCACCGCCATCGGTACACCGACCAACAGCGCGATGAACGACGACACACCCACCATCAACAGCGTATCGAGCAACCCTTCGAGCAGACGATCAAGCCACATAACCCAGTACCTCCGCGTTCTCGGCCCAGCGTCTGGCGCGCTCGAGCAATTGGTGCGAGCTATGGGGCGAGCCCTGCACGGAGAGCACCAGTTGCCCCAGGGCGTGGGCACCGATGGTCTCGATGCCGCCTTGAAGCAGGCGTATCCGCCCGCCCAAGTCGTTGAACACCTCCGACAGTTGCGGTTCGCCCAGCAGGTTCAGGCGCAGGACCACGGCATCCCCAGGGCCAGTCGGGCTGGCGCGCAGATTGGCCTGCAGGGCAGCGGGTAGCCTGGCCTGCAAGGGCGCGAGCAAGGTGCGGGTCACCTCGTGGCGCGGAGCGCCGAATACCCGCCAGACCTCGCCCTGCTCGACGATCTCGCCGCGCTCGAGCACTACGACGCGGTGGCAGATATCACGGATCACCGCCATCTCATGGGTGATCAGCACCACGGTGAGCCCCAGGCGCTGGTTGATGTCACGCAGCAGATCGAGGATCGAGGCGGTGGTTTCAGGGTCCAGTGCCGAGGTGGCCTCGTCGCACAGCAGGATTTCGGGGTCATGCACCAGCGCCCGGGCGATGCCGACGCGTTGTTTCTGCCCACCCGACAGCTGCGCCGGGTACACGTGATGCTTGTGCGCCAGGCCCACCAGCTCCAGCAGCTCGCTGACCTTGCGCTGGCGCTCGGCCTTGGGCACGCCGGCGACCTTCAAGGGCAACTCGACGTTCTGCCATACGGTCTTGGCCGACATCAGGTTGAAGTGCTGGAAGATCATGCCGATGCGTCGGCGCAGGGCGACCAGGCGCTCTTCGTCAAAGGGGGCGATGTCGGTCTGGTCGATCAGCACCCGGCCCTGGCTGGGTTGCTCTAGGCGATTGATGGTGCGCAGCAGGGATGACTTGCCGGCGCCGCTGCGGCCAATGATGCCGAAGATCTCGCCGCGACGGATGTTCAGGTCTATGCCCTGCAAGGCAGGTTGCGCCTGGCCGGGGTAGGTCTTGCCCAGGCCGATGAAGCGCACATGGGCCTGATTGACCTCCGGGCGCAGGGCCTGCTCGCGGGCAGGCGGCGACGTATGCGGGACAGGCGCCTTGAGGGCGCTGGCGTTGCTCATCTCAGCCCTCCCAGCCGGCCTGGTACAGGCTGCCGTGGGCTTTGTTCAGCGCGGCGCGCACGGTCGGCGAGTGCTGGTAGATGTCGACGAACTTCGCCAGACGCGGGTCGTCCTTGCTCTGTGGGCGGATCACGAACTGGATCACGTACTCCTTGTTCTCCAGGCCGTCGAACAGCAGGGCCGAGGTGGGATCGAAGCTGTTGGCCAGGCGGATGTAGGCCGGGTAGCCCTGGACCAGGTCGGCGTCGTCATAGGCCCGCACCAATTGCACGGCCTCGACCTGCAAGATCTTCAGTTTCTTGGGGTTGGCGACGATGTCGTCCTCGGTGGCTTTGTAGCCCACGCCCGGCTTGAGGGTGATCAACCCCGCCTTGGCCAGCAATTGCAGGCCGCGCCCACTGTTGATCGGGTCGTTGGCGATGGCCACGCTGGCGCCTTCGGGCAGCTCGGCGAAGCTTTTGTAACGCTTGGAGTAGAGCCCGACGTTGTTGATGATGCCGGGGGCGTAGGGCACCAGGTTGAAGCCGGCGGCGGCCTTGGCATTTTCCAGGAACGGGATGTGCTGGAAGTAGTTCACGTCGATGTCGCCGCTGTTGAGGCTGACATTGGGGGCGATCCAGTCGCTGAACTCGATCAGCTTCACCTCCAGGCCTTGCTTGTGGGCTTCCTCCACCGCCGCTTCCAGCGGGATGGCGAAAGCTGCGGTGGTGCCGATCTTCAGCGGCTCGGCGGCCAGGGCGACGCCGCTCAGGCCCAGGGATAAGACAGCGGCCGCGACGGGCCGGAACAGTTTTTCAAGCATGGTGCAGGGCTCCAATCGGGGCAGGGATCGGGTTGCGGTAAGTGGCGCCGGGGTGGCCGGCGGGAAGGTAGGCGTGACGAGCGCCGAACAGTTTTTCGCGCAGCGTGCCTTCGCTGTAGGCGGTCTTGTAGCGGCCACGCCGTTGCAGCTCCGGCACCACCAGGTCGATGAAGTCTTCGAAGCTTTCCGGGGTGACAGTGCGGGTCAGGTTGAAACCATCCAGGCCGGTTTGGTCGATCCAGTCAATCAATTGCTCGGCGACCTGCTCGGGCGCGCCGACCAGCGTCACGTAGCGCCCGCCCAGGGCGTGCTGTTGCAGCAGGCGGCGGCGCGTCCAGACGTTGTCCTGCAGCTGGCGGGTGGCGGACTGAATCGCGTTGCCCTTGGCAAAGCCGATCGGTTCGTCCAACCCATAGGCGGCGAAGTCGATACCCGTGGAGCTGGCAAAGTGCGCCACGCCGGCTTCGGGGCTGGCATGGCGCAGGTATTCGGCGTGCTTGGCACGAGCCTGGGCTTCGGTGGGCGCGACGATCACGGTGATGCCCATGAACACCTTGATCGCTCGTGGGGCGCGGCCAGCGGCGCGGGCGGCGGCACGGACCTTGTCGACCTGTGCGCGGGTGGCGGCTTGGTCCTGGCCGCTGATGAAAACGCACTCGGCGTGCTGGCCGGCGAACGCCAGGCCCCGGGACGAACTGCCGGCCTGGAACAAGACCGGCGTGCGTTGCGGCGAAGGCTCGCACAGGTGGTAGCCCTCGACCTTGTAGAACTCGCCCTGATGCTGGACTTTGCGCACTTTGCCCGGTTCGGCATAGACCCGCCGCTCACGGTCAGCGACCACGGCGTCGTCATCCCAGCTGCCTTCGAGCAGTTTGTACAGCACTTGCAGGTATTCATCGGCTTGGTCGTAACGCCGGTCGTGCTCGGGTTGCTGGGCCAGGCCCATGGCCCGGGCGGCGCTGTCCAGGTAACCGGTGACGATGTTCCAGCCGACCCGGCCATTGCTCAGGTGGTCGAGTGTGGAAAGGCGCCGGGCGAACAAATAGGGCGCCTCGTAGGTGAGGTTGGCGGTCAGGCCGAAGCCCAGGTGGCGGGTGACCGAGGCCATGGCCGAGACCAGCAGTAACGGGTCATTGACCGGCAGCTGGATCGACTCCTTGAGCGTCACGTCCAGCGACTGCCCATACACGTCGTAGGTGCCGACGATATCGGCGATGAACAGGCCATCGAACAAGCCGCGCTCCAGCAGGCGGGCAAGATCGGTCCAATAGGCCAGGGTCTTGTACTGGGTCGAGGTGTCCCGTGGATGGGTCCACAGGCCATGGTTGATATGCCCGACGCAGTTCATGTTGAAGGCGTTGAGCAGGATCTCTTTGGCCATCAGATGGTCCCCCGACGCGGCGGGTTTTCCCCATTGAGGTAGTAGTTACCGATGGCGTGGTACTTCCAGCGCACCGGGTCGTGCAGGGTGTGCACTCGGGCGTTGCGCCAGTGCCGGTCGAGGTTGTGCTCGGCCAGGGTGGCCTGGCTGCCGGCCAGTTCGAACAGGGTGGTGCCGGCGGCGAGGGAGACCTCGGTGCTGATCGCCCGGGCTTCTGCCACGGCAATGGAGGCGGCGGCGACATTGTCGGCGCTGCTGTCGTCGCGGGCCCGGTCGAGGAATTCCCCGGCCCGCTCCAGCAAGGCCTCGGCAGCGTGCAGGCGGATGGCCAGATGACCGAAGCTTTTGAGTGTGAGCGGGTCGTCACTGGCCTTGTCGATCCCCGCGTCGACCCACGGCCGACTGCGGGTGCGCACGAAGTGCAGAGCGTCCTCGAGGGCAGCGCGGGCGATGCCGGTGTCGATGGCGGCATGGAGGATCTGCGCCAGGGGGCCGACGGGGGTCGGGCGGTCGAAGGCGCTCTGGAACGGCACCACGTCTTCATCGCGCACCGGCACGTTGTCGAACACTACCGAACCGCTGCCGGTGGTGCGTTGGCCGAAGCCGCTCCAGTCGTCGATCACTTGCAGGCCTGGACTGTCGGCGGGTACGAACACCAGCTGCTGAACGCCGGCATCATCGACCACCGAGGTGGGAATGCGCTGGGCATACAGGGCGCCGGTGGCGTAGAACTTGCGACCGTTGATGCGCAGGCCATCGCCGTCGCGGCTCAGGCGGGTGGTGCGGTCGTGGGCGGTCTTGGTGCCCAGCTCGGCCAATGCGTTGCCGAAGCGTCGGCCCGCCAGGACTTCAGCGTAGAGACGCTGTTGTTGCTCGGGCGTGCCGTTTACCCGCAGCACTTCCAAGGCATAGAAATGGTTCTGCGGAATTTGGCCCAGGGCGGCGTCGGCCTGGGCAATACGCGCGACGACCTTGGCCAGGGTCACGTTGGATACGCCAGCGCCGCCAAAGGCCTTGGGCACGCTGATGCCCCACAGGCCGGAGCGGGTGAACAGCTCGAGTTCGGCGTAGGGCAGCAGGCGTTCGCGGTCGCGTTGGGCGCTGTCGCGCTGCAGTTGCTGGGCGAGGTCCTCGGCGACGGCCAGAGCCTGGGCATCGCTGGTGATGACCGCCGCCTTGGGGGTGGGGTGGGTCAGTGCGTTCATGTGTTTCTCCAGTGCGGATCGTAAGGGGCTGCTCCGTGCCCCATCGCAGGCTGTCGCCAGCCCTGCAGGTTCAGTGCAGGTGCTGGCGCAGGCTCACTCAAATCCAGGAATGACGGGCAGGGCGGGTACCGTTGAGGTGCCAGGCGCCGACAGCGTGGTATTTCCAGCGCACCGGGTCGTGCAGCGTATGCACGCGGGCATTGCGCCAGTGGCGGTCGAGGTTGAATTCGGCGAGGGTGGCGCGGCTGCCGGCCAGCTCGAACAGCTTCTCGCTGGCCTGCAGGGCCACTTCGGTGGTCAGCACCTTGGCCTCGGCCACGGCGATCGAGGCGCGAGCTGCCGACGCTTCGTCCACCGGACCTGCATTGACCTCGTCGAGTACCTGGGCGGCCTTGCGCAGCAAGGCCTCGGCGGCATGCAGCTCCAGCTTCAGACGGCCGATGTCGGCGATCACATAGGGGTCATCGCTGGCTCGATCCACCTTGGCTTCGATCCAGGGGCGGGATTTTTCCCGCACGAAGGCAATGGCATCGTCGATGGCCGCCTCGGCGATACCGGCATCGATGGCGGCCTGGATCAACTGCGAGGCCGCGCCCTGGGTGTTGGGCACCTCGCGCTGGCGCCAGTTGTCCACCACCAGCTCGGCGTCCACCGGGACTTTATCCAGCAACACGGTGCCGCTGGCGGTGGTGCGCTGGCCGAAGCCGGACCAGTCGTCGACGATGCGCAGGCCCGGGCTGCCCCGGCGGACGAAGGCCAGGCGCTGGCGGCCCTCTTCATCCAGGGCTTTGACCGCGACCCAATGGGCGAACAGGGCGCCGGTGGAATAGAACTTCTCGCCGCTGACGCGATATTGCTCACCGTCACGGACGATCCGTGCCTTGAGGGTGAGGGTGTCCTTGGTGCCACGTTCAGGCCCGGCATTGCCGATGCGCCAGCCGTCGAGCACGGAGCGGAACAGCACGGCTTGCTGGGCCTCGGTGGCGGTCAGGCGCAGCAGTTGAATCATGCCGAATTGGTTCTGTGGGATCTGTCCCAGGGCCGGGTCGGCGGCGCTGATCACGCGGAAGACTTCGGCGATGGTCTGGAACGAGACCTCGGGTCCGCCAAAGGCTTTGGGAATGCTGATGCTGCCCAAGCCGCTGCGGGTGAATTGTTCGATCTCGGCCCAGGGCAGCTTGCGCTGCTGGTCGCGGCGCGAGGCCTGTTGGCGGGCCGCGTCGGCCAGTTCCCGAGCAGCCTGGAGGGCCTCGGCGTCGTTGCGCAATACCTTGGCTGGCAGTAGCGGGGGTGAGCTGTCGAGATCGCTTGTGGACCAGACCATTCCTTACCTCACAAAAGTTGAAAGCGTCGCTGGCGGCGACTGACGTTTGCTGGTCCGGTGGTCCGGTTTATATACCCTATTCGCTTATAAAAACTTTATGAACTAACTTTTTGGACTATGTATAGAAGCCATGCTTTTGTGTCGCGCACGCGAACGCATTCGCGGGCAAACCCGCTCCTACAGAACTGTGGGAGTGGGTTTACCCGCGAATAGGTAAGGGGGACAGCGAGAAAAATCAGCCGGCTGCGGTGCCCAGGAACTTGCGCAGGAACTGCCGCGTCCGCTCTTCCTTGGGATTGGCGAACAGCGCCTTGGCTTCACCCTGCTCCACGATCACGCCCTTGTCGAAGAAGATCACCCGGTTGGCCACGTCCCGGGCAAAGCTCATCTCGTGGGTGACAATGATCATGGTGCGCTTTTCCTCGGCCAGGCCGCGGATGGTCGCCAGCACCTCGCCGACCAGCTCAGGATCGAGCGCAGAGGTCGGTTCGTCGAAGAGGATCACTTCCGGCTCCATGGCCAAGGCCCGGGCGATGGCCACCCGTTGCTGCTGGCCACCGGACAGCCGCCGAGGGTAGGCGTCTTCCTTGCCCGCCAGACCGACCTTGGCCAGCAGGCGCCGGCCCAGTTCGACGGCTTTGTCCCGAGGCGTCTTCTTGACGATCACCGGCCCTTCGATGACGTTCTCCAGGGCGGTGCGGTGGGGGAACAGGTTGAAGTTCTGGAACACGAAGCCGGCCTGCTGGCGCAAGCGCCGGATCGCACCTTGCTGGCTGCCCAGCGAGCGGTTGGCGTCGATGCTGATGTCGCCGATCTGGATGCGTCCGGCGTCGGGCGTTTCCAGCAGGTTGAGGCAACGCAGGAAGGTGGTCTTGCCCGAACCACTGGGGCCGATGATGGCCACCACTTCGCCGGGCTGGACGGTCAGGTCGATGCCGTTGAGCACGGTCTGGCCCTTGAACTGCTTGGTCAGGCCTTCTACTACGATCATCTTCAGTGCTCCTGGTCGTGCTGGTTGACCCGCGCTTCCATGCGGTTCTGGAAGTGCGCAAGGATGGTGCACAGGATCCAGTAGATCACTGCCACAGCCAGGTACATGGTGAAGACTTCGAAGGTCCGGGCGGTGATCAGCTGCGCCTGGCGGAACAGCTCAGGCACCTGGATGGTCGCCGCCAGGGCGGTGTCCTTGACCAGGGAAATGAAGCTGTTGCCCAGCGGCGGCAAGGCGGTGCGCATGGCCTGGGGCAGGATCGCCCGGCGCATGGCCTGGGTGCGGGTCATGCCGATGCTGGCGGCGGCCTCCCATTGGCCACGGTCGATCGAGGAGATCGCCGCGCGCAGGATTTCGCAGATGTACGCGGCCATGTTCAGCGAAAGGCCGATCAGCGAGGCCGGGATCGGGTCGAGTTCGATACCGATCTGCGGCATGCCGAAATAGATCACGAACAGCTGCACCAGCAGCGGCGTGCCACGGAAGAACGACACATACACTCGGGCCAGCCAGTCCAGCGGCAGGATCTTCGAGCGGCGCATCAGGGCCAGGGCAAAGCCCAGGACCAGGCCGAAGAACATGCCGCCGACACTCAGCAGCACCGTATAACCCGCGCCCTTCAACAGGAAGGGCGTGGAGTCGATGACAAGTTGCAGGCTTTCGGAAATCATTTAGTGACGTCGGCACCGAAATATTTCTCGGACAGCTTGGCCAGGGTCCCGTCGGCCTTGAGCTTGTCCAGCGCCTTGTTGATCGCCTCGAGCAGTTCAGGCTCGCCCTTGCGCAGGGCCACGCCCGACTCCAGGCGCGAGAAGGCTTCACCGGCGAGTTCGGTGTCCTTGGCTTTCTGGGCGTATTCCAGGGCGGCCAGGCGGTCGATCAGGATGGCGTCGATGCGGCCGTTGCGCAGGTCGGCGAATTTGCTCGGGTCGTCTTCATAGGTGCGCACGTCGGCTTGAGGAACGTCCTTCTTCACCCACTGCTCGTAGTTGGTGCCCAGGCCTACGCCGACCTTCTTGCCGGCGAGGTCCGCGGCCTTGTGAATGTTCAACTGGTCGGCTTTCTTCTTCAGGATCAGGGCCTGGATGCCGGAGATGGTGTAGGGCTCGGAAAAGTCATACTTCTTCTTGCGCTCGTCGGAAATGGTCACTTGGTTGATCACCACGTCCAGGCGCTTGGACTCCAGCGCGGCGAGGATGCCGTCCCACTTGGTTGGTTGCAGCTTGGCTTTCACGCCCAGCTCTTTGGCCAGCAGTTCGGACAGTTCGACCTCGAAGCCGGCGAGCTTGCCGTTTTCGTCAACGAAGCTGAAGGGTGGGTAGGTGCCTTCCAGGCCGACGCTGATGCTGCCTTTTTCCTGGATGGTCTTGAGCTGCTCGCCTGCGAATGCATGGCTGAACAGGCCGGTACCAAGCACAAGGGCCAGGCTGGCATTGAGAAGGGGTTTGGCGAATTTGGTCATGTAGGGCCCCGCGCTTGTTGTGGAAGTAGTGGGTGGCGACTATAGAGGTGGCCTTTATAGGCCTGGAAATAATAAAAATTTATTTTGTTATTTCTTTTTATAAGCTTTGTCGAATTGGACAGCATTGAGGGTAGGCGAGGATTACACACTCTGTCAGCGCTGCTTATACCCGACTTAGCGCAGGATGGAATAAAGCGTTGTTTTTTCCAAGCACTGGATTTGCCGTACAGTTGAATCCATAGCGCGGCCCGCTTCCATGAAGGCCCGCACAGCCTCGATCCAGGAGACCACCGTGAGCGAACATCCATCCACCGGACACTGGCAACTGCAGACCATCGTCAGCGACCTGCGCAGCGCCCGCGAGCAATGGCGAACCCGCAATGGCCGCAGCAGCGGCGAACAGGGCGGGCGCGAGCTGCCTTCGCGCGAGGCGATGCGCCAGATTCTCGAGCAACTGTGCGGGGCGTTGTTCCCCATGCGTTTGGGCCCGGTGGACCTGCGTGAAGAGAGCGAAGACTTCTATGTCGGGCATACCTTGGATGCCGCACTCACTGCGTTGCTGGCCCAGGCGCGCCTGGAACTGCGCTATGCCTCGCGCCATGGCAAGGCCGAGGTGGAGGACGTCGACGCCCATGCCCTGCAGCTGATCCAAGGCTTTGCCGCCGCGCTGCCAAACCTGCGTGTACTGCTCGATACCGACGTGCTGGCCGCTTATCAGGGCGACCCGGCGGCGCGCAGCGTCGATGAGGTGCTGCTGTGCTATCCGGGGATCCTGGCGATCATCCATCACCGCCTGGCTCATCACCTGTACCGGGCCGGGCTGCCGTTGCTGGCGCGGATCAGTTCGGAGCTGGCGCATTCGGCCACCGGCATCGATATTCACCCTGGCGCCCAGATCGGTCCGAGTTTCTTCATCGATCATGGCACCGGCGTGGTGATCGGCGAGACCGCGATCATCGGCGAGCGGGTGCGCATCTACCAGGCCGTGACCCTGGGCGCCAAGCGCTTCCCGGCGGACGAGACCGGCATGTTGCACAAGGGCGAGCCGCGCCACCCGATCGTCGAGGACGATGTGGTCATCTACGCAGGAGCCACCATCCTTGGGCGGATCACCATCGGCAAGGGCTCGACCATCGGTGGCAATGTCTGGTTGACCCGCAGTGTCCCGGCCGAGAGCAACATCACCCAGGCGAATCTGCAGTTGGAGTGTGAAGGGCAGAAATAGCCCGTAACCGATGCCTTCTATGGCGCTCCATTCGCAGTTGTAACCGCGCCTACAGGTCCGGCGCTGACGCCAGGACCGAGCTGGACTTGTAGGCGCGGGTTCAACCGCGAACGTGTCGGAATTCACTGCAAATGACCGGTTCAGCGGTCGGGCAAGGTCGCGTTGAAAGCCGATCCGTGTTTAACTTGAACGCTTGTTCAAAGTAAAAACGCTGGTCCATTGCCGGTGTTCAACAGGAGGATCCCCTTTGCTGAACCCGTTCAATCCGAGTCTTTCAACGCTTCATGAGGTGCGCGCCCAATGAGTGCACCTACCCCCTCACTTGCCAATGGCAAGATCCGCATGAACCCTCCGGTGTTCTACTTCGCGGCAAGTTTCATCCTCATCTTCGGCCTGGTGGTCATCGCCAACCCCAAAGCGGCGGGCGACTGGTTGCTCGCGGCGCAGAATTGGGCGGCCAACACGGTCGGCTGGTACTACATGCTGGCCATGACTCTGTACCTGGTCTTCGTGGTGGTCACCGCCTTGTCGGGCTACGGCAAGATCAAGCTCGGTGCCGACCATGACGAGCCCGAGTTCAGCTACCTGTCCTGGGCCGGCATGCTGTTCGCCGCTGGCATCAGCATCACCTTGTTCTTCTTCTGCGTCTCCGAACCGCTCACCCACATGCTGCAACCGCCCCAGGGCGAGGGTGGCACGGTGGAGGCCGGGCGCCAGGCAATGGAGCTGCTGTTCCTGCACTGGGGCCTGCATGGCTGGGGCGTGTTCGCCTTCGTCGGCATGGCCCTGGCGTATTTCGCCTATCGCCACAATCTGCCATTGGCGCTGCGTTCGGCGCTGTATCCATTGATCGGTAAACGCATCAACGGGCCGATCGGCTACGCCGTCGACGGCTTCGGCATCATCGCCACGGTGTTCGGCTTGGGCGCCGACATGGGCTTTGGTGTGCTGCACCTGAACGCGGGCCTGGATTACCTGTTCGACATCAGCCACAGCCAGTGGATACAAGTCGCGCTCATCGTCCTGATGATGGGCGCCGCGGTGGCTGTGGCGGTCGCCGGGGTGGAGAAGGGCGTGCGGGTGATGAGCGACATCAACCTGTTCCTGGCCTGTGCGCTGCTGCTGTTCGTGCTGTTCGCAGGCCCCACCCAGCACCTGTTCAACACGTTGATCCAAAACCTGGGCGACTACCTCGGCGCCTTGCCGCGCAAGAGCTTCGATGTCTATGCCTACGGCGAGAACCGCGACTGGCTGGGCGGCTGGACCGTGTTCTACTGGGCCTGGTGGATCGCCTGGGCGCCGTTCGTGGGGTTGTTCATCGCGCGTATTTCCCGTGGCCGGACCATCCGCGAGTTCGTCTTCGGCGTGCTGTTGATCCCGCTGGGCTTCACCCTGGCGTGGATGTCTATCTTCGGCAACAGCGCCATGACCCAGGTGCTCGACCACGGCATGACCGCCCTGGGCCAATCGGCCCTGGAAAACCCGTCCATGAGCCTGTACCTGCTGCTGGAGACCTACCCGTGGAGCAAGACCGTCATCGCGGTGACGGTGTTCATCAGCTTCGTGTTCTTCGTCACGTCGGCGGATTCCGGCACCGTCGTGCTCTCCACGCTGTCGGCCAAGGGCGGCGATGCTGACGAGGATGGCCCGAACTGGCTGCGCGTCTTCTGGGGCGCCATGACCGCGCTGATCACCAGCAGCCTGCTGTTCGCCGGTAGCATCGACTCGCTCAAGTCGGCGGTGGTGCTGACGTCGCTGCCGTTCTCGCTGATCCTGCTGTGCATGATGTGGGGGCTGCACAAAGCGTTCTACCTGGAGTCCCAGCGGCAGATCGCGCAGATGCACTCGCTCGCACCGTTCGCCGTGTCGCGCCGTGGCCGGGGTGGCTGGCGCCAGCGCCTGAGCCAGGCGGTGCACTTCCCGTCACGCGATGAGGTGTACCGCTTCATGGACGACGTGGTGCGCCCGGCCATTGGCGAGGTGACTGAAGTCTTCGTGCAGAAAGGCTTGAACGTGATCACCCAGGACGACCCGAGCCACGACAACGTGAGCTTGAAGATCGGGTTGGGCGAGGAGCAGCCGTTCATCTACCAAGTGCAGATGCGCGGGTACTTCACCCCGTCGTTCGCCTTGGCCGGGTTGGGCACCCAGGAGCTGAAGAACCGCCGTTACTACCGCGCCGAGGTGCATCTGTCCGAAGGTAGCCAGAACTACGACCTGGTGGGCTACAACAAGGAGCAGATCATCAACGACATCCTCGACCAGTATCAGCGGCACATGCAGTTCCTGCATCTGGTCCGCTAGCCGCTTCATTGCAGGTAAACCCGTTCCCACAAGGATCGTTACAAACCCTGTGGAAGCGGGTTTACCCGCGACTTTCAGAACGGCGCATCCCCCAGGATGGTCGCCCGATGCATCACCCGCCGGCTCGGCCGGTAGTCATCCACCGCATAGTGCTGGGTCACCCGGTTGTCCCAAAACGCTACGTCGTTCTCTTGCCACCGCCAGCGGATCGTGAACTCGGGCCGGGTCGCATGGGCGAACAGCAGCTTGAGCAGCGCCTCGCTCTCCTGCTCGCTCAGTTCGTTGATCCGCGTGGTGAATCCTTCGTTGACGAACAGCGCCTTGCGCCCGCTGACCGGGTGGGTACGCACCACCGGATGCGACAGCGGCGGGTTGTTGCGCCGGGTGGTCTCCCAGCGCGCCAGGTCTTCGGGCGTGGTGCCGAAGCGCTCTAGCGGGAAGGACTTGGTGAAGTCGTGGGTGGCGGTCAGGCCGTCGAGCAACTGCCGCAGCGGCGCCGATAGCGCCTCGAAGGCCGCGATGCCGCTGGCCCACAGGGTATCGCCGCCGAAGGTGGGTAACTGCTTGGCGCTGAGCACCGCGCCCAGGGCGGGTGTGGGCAGGAACGTCACGTCGGTGTGCCAGACCGCATTGTCGCGCACGTCGGTGACCGCAGTGTCGAGCACCAGCACCTGCGGGGTATCCGGCACGTTGGGGTAAATCGGGTGGATGTGCAGGTCGCCGAAGCGGGCGGCGAAGCGGGCCTGTTGCTCAGGGGTGATGGGCTGGTCTCGGAAGAACAGCACCTGGTGTTTGAGCAAGGCCTGCTCGATGGCATCGCGTTGCTCGACGCTGATATCGCAGGAGAGGTCCACGCCACTGATCTGGGCGCCGAGCGCTGGGCTCAGGGGGGTGATGGTCAGGCTCATGTCGGTCTCGCTTGAATGTTTTGTGCCGGAGCAGGTGTTCATCAGTGGCTTTGCCCGTGCCAGGGCACCAGCTTGCGTTGCAGGGCGCGCAGGCCCATTTCAAGGGCGAAGGCGATCAGGGCGATCAGCAGGATCCCCAGTACCACCACGTCGGTGACCAGAAACTGCGCTGCCGACTGCACCATGAAGCCCAGGCCGCTGGTGGCGGCGATCAGCTCGGCGGCCACCAGGGTCGACCAGCCGACCCCAAGGCCGATACGAATGCCGGTGAGGATGTCGGGCAGTGCACTGGGCAGGATCACATGACGGATCAACTGCGCCCTGGTCGCGCCCAGGGACTGGGCGGCGCGCAGCTTGGCCGGGTCGACCGTGCGCACGCCGGTGGCGGTGGCGATGGCGATCGGGGCGAAGATGGCGAGGTAGATCAACAGCACCTTCGACAGCTCGCCGATGCCACACCAGATCACGATCAGCGGCAGGTAGGCCAGCGGCGGGATCGGCCGATAGAACTCGATCAGCGGGTCGAGAATGCCGCGGGCGACGCGGTTGTGGCCGATGGCCAGGCCCACCGGGATGGCCGTCAGGGCGGCGGCGACCAGGGCCAGGCCGATTCGTCCGAGGCTTGCACCCAGGTGCTGCCAGAGGCTGGCGTCCATGTAGCCCTGCGTGAGCAAGGTCCAGGCCTTGGCCAGGATATCGGCGGGCGAGGGCAAAAACAGCGGCTCGATCCAGCCGGCGGCGGTCACCAGCCACCAGGCCAGCAGCAGGCTGGCCAGGGTCAGGGCGCTGATCCAGCGGGTGGGCAACGGGCGGCGTACCTTGGCGGTTGGGGTTGGCCGGGCGACAGGTTTGTCGGCGGCCGTCAGGTCCAGGCTGCTCATGCGGACTCCTGCCGACGGGCGGCTTCGCGTTGAGAGAACACCCGCGCCAGGACGTGCTCGCGGGTCTCGATGAAACGTGGATCGGACTTGATCGCCCGGGCCGATTCACCCGCGGCGTAGCGTTGGCCGAAATCCAGGTGCAGGCGTTCGACCACCCGTCCAGGATTGGGCGCCAGCAACACCAGCTCGCTGGCCAGGAACACGGCTTCCTCGATGTCATGGGTGATCAGGAACACCGGCTTGGCGGTGCGCTGCCAGACCTGCAGCAGTAGCTCCTGCATCTGCTCACGGGTGAAGGCGTCGAGGGCGCCGAAGGGTTCGTCCATCAGCAGCACGCGCGGGTCGGCGGCCAACGCACGGGCCAGGCCCACGCGCTGCTTTTGCCCGCCGGAAAGTTGCCAGATACGTCGGTCGCCGAATCCCGCGAGGTCGACCAGCGCGAGCATTTCGCGGGCTTTGGCTTCGCGTTCTGCGCGGGCGACGCCTGCCAGCTCAAGGCCGAAGGCGACGTTGCCCAGGACGTTCTGCCAAGGCAGCAGTGCGTCATCCTGGAACACCACGCCGCGCTCGGCACCCGGGCCTTCGACCGGCTTGCCGTCGAGGGTGATGCGACCGGCGCTGGGGGCGACGAAGCCGGCGATGAGGTTGAGCAGCGAAGTCTTGCCGCTGCCGGAGGGGCCCAGAGCCACCAGCAACTGGCGTGGCCCCAGGCTCAGGTTGATGTCGGTCAGCACCGGGGCATCGGTGCCGGGGTACTGTGCGCTGATACGCTCCAGTTCGAGCAAGGCCATGGCAGGCTCCGTCGTGACGTGTCGTACGAGGGTGGGGCGTTGCGCGGTCTTGTGGGACCGGGGTTGCCCGCGAATGCTGTTTCGAACTGACTGGCACATTCGCGGGTACCCCGCTCCCTCATGCAGTGCGCTGCTCTCGTGGGAGAGCGGCCCCCATTTGGATCAGTTGGGCAGGTACTGGGCGCTGACGTACGGTGAGTAGTCCGGCAGCACCGCCTCGACCTTGCCCTGTTGCTTGAGGAAGTTGGCCGTGTCGGTCAGTGCCTGGGTGGTCGGAGCACCCAAAACGCTGGCCTGGTCGCTGGCCAACGGGTAGACGTTGCCCTGCAGCAGTACCGGGATGTCGGTGGGCTTGGCGCCAGACAGCTTGGCCAGCTTGCTGACGTTGTCGGGATTGGCCAGCCAGGCTTTCGGGTCCTTGCGGTAGTCGGCGTAGGCGTCGAGGGTGACCTTGGCGAACGATTTGACGATGTCCGGGTGCTTGGCGGCGAAGTCTTTACGCACGATCCACGCATCGAAGGTCGGGGCGCCTTTGCTGGCCAACTCGCCGGAGGTGATCAGTACTTTGCCGGTCTCCTTGGCCACGCCCAGGGCGGGGTCCCAGACGTAGGTGGCATCGATGTCGCCACGCTTCCAGGCGGCGATGATCGCAGGAGGGGCGAGGTTGAGGATCTGCACCTTGCTCGGGTCGATGTTCCAGTTCTTGAGGGCGGCCAGCAGGCTGTAGTGGCCGGTGGAAACGAACGGCACGGCGACTTTCTTGCCGACCAGATCCTGCGGCGTCTTGATGCTGTCGCGGGCGACCAGCGCTTCGCCTGCGCCAATCTGGGTGGCGATCAGGAAGGTCTCCACCGGCAGCTTGCGGGTGGCCGCGGCAGCCAGGGGGCTGGAGCCCAGGTAGCCGATCTGCACATCGCCGGAGGCCACGGCGGTGATCACGTCGGCGCCATTGTCGAATTTGCGCCAGTCGATGCTGGCCTTGCTGGCTTTTTCATAGGTGCCATCGACTTGGGCGACCTTGGCTGGGTCGACGGTGGTCTGGTAGGCGACGGTCAAGTCGGCGGCCTGGGCAAGCCAGCTGGCGCTGGCGAGGGTCAGGGCGGCGAACAGGCGCAACGGAGTGTGCGGGATCATGGATGAGCTCCTCGTCAGGCAAATCAGGGCTGGGTTGACGAGAGACTAAGTGATCTAAGAAATCAAAAATAAATAACTTTTTAGAATTAGCTTAGGAGCCAATGGCTGGTTTTCTTGATCGGAGGGTCAGCTTCACTGGCAAAGCCAGAAATGGCAGCTACGCTTTTTCGGTTTTGCGAGGACGTGAAGTCAGTTATGGGCAAACGTTTGCAAATAACCATTAGGAATAAGTAAATATGGTTTATACAACGAAGGGGAGTAAAGGTTCCAAATATATTCCTTAAAAATCTTAAAAAGTCATAAAACAGTCATTTTGGATTTATAGGATTGTCATTATCCTGTGGCGCAAGCGGCGTCTTAGACCAAAGTCGCGAAACGATTGGTAACGATTGACTTCGCAGACACTGTTTGGTGCTAAATCGCCCAATCCATGGCGAGCGGGGCAACAGATCCTGCCGCTTGAGATACACAAGAATTAGAACGTAGAGGAGCAAAACATGTACAAGTCCAGCCTGGCCCTGGCCGTGGCACTGGGGGTTCTCGCCCAACAAGCAGGCGCTGCCGGTTTCGTTGAAGACAGCAAGCTGTCTGTGAGCTCGCGCACCATGTATTTCAATAACGATAACCGTGAACCTGGCGGGAGCGACAACCGTGAATCGGGTCAGGGCTTCAAGCTTGACTACTTGTCCGGTTTCACCGAAGGCACCGTTGGTTTCGGTGTTGATGTTCAGGCCCTGTGGGGTATCCATCTGGATGGTGGCAAGGGGCATCACCCGGATACCAGCAGCTTCTTCCCAAGCGACAGCGACGGCTCCGCAGTGGGCCAATGGGCACGCATTGGGGGTAACGCGAAAGCACGGTTCTCCAAGACCGAAGCGCACTTCGGTAGCGCCCTGGCACCGAACCTGCCGATCCTTGTCTCCAACGATGGCCGTCTGCTGCCGCAGACCTTCGAGGGTGGCACCATCACCTCGAAGGAAATCGACAACCTGACCATCAACGCAGGTCAACTGACCCATGCGATGGGCCGTGCTTCCAGCAACCGTACAGGTCTCTCTGTCCAGGGTGCTACCCAGGAAAGCAACAAGTTCCGTTACGCCGGTGCTGACTGGAAGGTCACCAAAGACCTGACCCTGCAGTATTACTACTCCAACCTCGAAGACTTCTACAAACAGCACTTCCTGGGCGCGACACACGTGTTCCAGATCGCTGATGACCAGTCGTTTAAGACCGACCTGCGCTATTTCGACAGCAGCAAGGATGGCCGCAACGGCGAAGCGGGTTACGAGTTCAAGAACAACAACGGCTACGCCAAGAACCCTGGCGAGGTTGATAACAAGACCTGGTCCGCCATGTTCACCTACACCCTCGGTGCCCACTCTCTGATGCTCGGTCATCAGCAGGTCAGCGACGATGGCGGTTTCGTATGGCTGAACCAAGGCAGCCTGGTCGACGAAGGTGCTGGTGGGTCGAGCTTCTATCTGTTCACCGACAGCATGATCAACCAGTTCGCCAAGGCTGGTGAGAACACTACCTTCGGTCAGTATTCCTATGACTTTGCGCGGCTGGGCGTGCCGGGCCTGAAGGCTTCCGTGGCCTACTTGCGTGGCGAGGATGGCCGCAGCTCCGATGGCCATGGCACCTTCAGTGAATGGGAGCGTGACGCACGGATCGATTACGTGCTGCAGGAAGGTACCCTCAAAGGTCTGGGCTTCAGCCTGCGCCAAGGTGTCTACCGCGGCACCGGTTCGGGATCGGCGAAGGACCAGGATCAGACTCGCTTCATCGTGAACTACACTTACAACTTCCTGTAAGTCGTAGCTGCACAAAAAGCCTCGCCTAGCGCGAGGCTTTTTTATGTCTGTAACTCGAAATGCCTAATGGTTATAAATAAATCAATATTTATTCTTTTTGTTTTTAATCGAATGCAGGCACATTGAATCCATCGACCAGACACAGCACAGGAGCCCACCCCCATGAGCCTCAAACTCGGTGACATCGCCCCCGATTTCGAGCAGGAATCCAGCGCCGGCAAGATCCGTTTCCACGAATGGCTGGGCAACAGCTGGGGTGTGCTGTTCTCCCACCCGGCCGACTTCACGCCGGTATGCACCACCGAGCTGGGCCTGACTGCCAAGCTCAAGGACGAATTCGCCAAGCGCGGCGTCAAGGCCATCGCCCTGTCGGTGGACCCGGTCGACTCCCACACCCGCTGGATCGATGACATCAACGAGACCCAGAACACCGTGGTCAACTTCCCGATCCTCGCCGATGCCGATCGCAAGGTGTCCGACCTGTACGACCTGATCCACCCCAACGCCAGCGACACCCTGACGGTCCGTTCGCTGTTCGTCATCGACCCCAACAAGAAGGTGCGCCTGACCATCACTTACCCGGCCAGCACCGGGCGCAACTTCAACGAAATCCTGCGGGTGATCGACTCGCTGCAACTGACCGACAACCACAAGGTGGCCACGCCAGCGAACTGGCAGGATGGCGACGAGGTGGTGATCGTGCCTTCGTTGAAAGACGAAGATGAAATCAAACAGCGCTTCCCCAAAGGGTACCGGGCGGTCAAACCCTATCTGCGCCTGACCCCGCAACCGAATCGTTAAGGAATCCTCGTTGCATTGCTCTTAGCCATAGCAGGGATCTTTGGGCCGTTTCGACGGCCCTTTTTTATGCGCGGAGATTAGTGGTGTCCCCTGTAGGAGCGTGCCGACCTCCAATGTGTCGGATATTTCCGAACCTCAAGCCAAGCGCTTCAGGCCTTTGCAGGTAACGACCTATCCTACGCACCTGCCGGAAGCCGCTGCATTGTTGGGGTCACACCCCAGGGATAACGTCGTCGGGTCGTCCTGTTTGGCGACCGGGTGTGAGAACCCGAAGACAGCTAAGGTTTCGGCATTTCCGTTATGGCAGCCGTGTACGGGCAGACCTCGGTCTGGCCGGGTTTTCCTTGTGTCCCGGTTTCTCACCCTGTGCACGGCTGCCACCTTGATCTCGTGAGAAAGAACCTGGGTGGTGGTTCCAACACCACATGAGGAATTTTTGAGCGATGACCGACAACTCAAGTACATGGAAAACCGCAGGCGTCCAGACCTGCCTGGACTTGTACCGCATCCAACCCGACATCCCCTTCCAACAAGCCTTCGACGAACTCTCCGTGTTGCTCGGGTGCATCCGCCATCTGACCTGTGAGGCGGAGATGGAAGGCGACCAGATGTCAGGCAGCGCCGCCCGGATCCTCAGTGCCATGGCCAAGGCACTGATCGACGATATGGAAGTTGGGATGAATCGGGGCTGTGATTAGTTGCTCCGAGGCACCTCTTCGCGGGTAATCCCGTGCCTAAAAGGATCACCGCCCACCCTGTGGAAGCGGGTTTAGCCGCGAATGCGTCAGTGCATTCCCCATCGCATCCACAGGAGTACCCAGCGAAATCACTGAATCGACAAAATGGAATAAACAAATGAAAAAATATGATTTCTAGATATATATGACTGCCTGTTAATGTCGATTCCATTCCAGCGAGGCCAACTCCTCGCGGCCCTGCAATCGAATCGAAGGAAGCGTTTTTCATGCTGGTTGTTTCTCTCGGTGGTAGCCCCAGTACCCGTTCACGCTCCGGCGTGCTGCTCGAGCGCTCGCGCCAGTGGCTGCAGGATCGTGGCGTGGAGGTGGTGACCTTCCAGGTGCGCGAATTCCCGGCCGAGGACTTGCTCCACGCCCGCTTCGACAGCCCACAGGTCCAGCACTTTCAGCAACTGGTCGCCCAGGCCGACGGCCTGGTAGTCGCCACGCCGGTGTACAAGGCGTCTTTCGCCGGTGCGCTGAAAACCCTGCTCGACCTGCTGCCTGAGCGCGCGCTGGAGCACAAGGTGGTCTTGCCGATTGCCACTGGCGGCAGCATCGCCCACATGCTGGCGGTGGATTACGCCCTCAAGCCGGTGCTGTCGGCACTCAAGGCGCAAGAGACCCTGCAAGGGATCTTCGCCGACGACAGCCAGATCGCCTACGGCGAGCACGGCAAGCCCGCGCAACTGGCCGCCGCACTCGAGGCGCGGCTTGAGGATTCACTGGAACTGTTCCACAGCGCCTTGGCCCGACGGCCCAAACCCGTGGCCCCGGGCGTGCTCAACGAACGCCTGCTCACTGCCCGCTGGAGCATCTGAGCCGGCATCACCGCTTCACCGTTTTCCCACCTTACTCGCCCGCCAACGGGCAAGCAGGTGCAACCCGAACCCAACTCGCACAGGAGAGCGCCATGCGCACAGTCTTCTTGCGTCGTGGTCTGGTCGCCCTGTTTGCGGCGGCTGTGTCCTTCGGCGCCATCACCCAGGCCCAGGCAGAAAGCCTGCGTATCGGTTATCAGAAATACGGCACCCTGGTGCTGCTCAAGGCCAAGGGGTCGCTGGAGAAGCGTTTGGCCGAGCAAGGCATCCAGGTGCAGTGGACCGAATTCCCCGGCGGCCCTCAGTTGCTCGAAGGGCTGAACGTCGGCTCCATCGACTTCGGCGTTACCGGCGAGACCCCGCCGGTGTTCGCCCAGGCCGCCGGTGCCGACCTGCTCTACGTGGCCTACGAGCCGCCAGCACCGCACAGCGAGGCGATCCTCGTGCCCAAGGGCTCGCCCGTGCAGTCGGTGAAAGACCTCAAAGGCAAGAAGGTCGCCTTCAACAAAGGCTCCAACGTCCACTACCTGTTGGTCCGCGCCCTGGAAGACGCAGGCCTCAAGTACAGCGACATCCAACCGGTCTACCTGCCGCCGGCCGACGCCCGCGCCGCCTTCGAGCGTGGCAGTGTCGATGCCTGGGTCATCTGGGACCCGTACCAGGCCGCTGCCGAACAGCAGCTGCAAGCCCGCACCCTGCGTGACGGCAAGGGCTTGGTCGACAACCATCAGTTCTACCTGGCCACCCGCAAGTACGCCACTTCACACCCGGCGGTGATCCAGACCTTGGTCGACGAGGTGCGTGCCATCGGCCAGTGGTCGCAGGCCAACCCGCAGGAGGTCACCGACCAGGTCGCCCCGCTGCTCGGCCTGCCTGCCGACATCACCCTCACGTCCGTCAAGCGCCAAGGCTTCGGTGCCAAGCCGCTCACGCCCGAGGTGGTCGCCGCCCAGCAGAAGATCGCCGACACCTTCCAGGCGCTGAAGCTTATTCCCAAGCCCTTGAGCATCAAGGACGTGATTTGGACACCCCCCGCCAAGGTCGCCACCGCGCCTTGATCGATTCGCTGCGGCCGGGGCTGCCCCCGGCCCGAGCCACCCTTGAGGAGACAACTCCAATGAGCCTTAACATTTTCTGGTTCCTCCCGACCCACGGTGACGGCAAGTACCTGGGCACCAACGACGGCGCCCGTGCGGTCGACCATGGTTACCTGCAGCAGATCGCCCAGGCCGCTGACCGCCTGGGCTTTGGTGGCGTACTGATCCCCACCGGGCGTTCCTGCGAGGACTCCTGGCTGGTGGCCGCCTCGCTGATCCCGGTGACCCAGCGCCTGAAGTTCCTGGTGGCCCTGCGCCCAGGCATCATTTCGCCGACCGTGGCCGCACGCCAGGCCGCGACGCTGGATCGCCTGTCCAACGGTCGCGCGCTGTTCAACCTGGTGACCGGCGGCGACCCGGAAGAACTGGCCGGTGATGGTCTGCACTTGAACCATCAGGAGCGCTACGAAGCCTCCGTGGAATTCACCCGCATCTGGCGCAAGGTGCTCGAGGGTGAGGTGGTCGATTACGACGGCAAGCACATCCAGGTCAAAGGCGCCAAGCTGCTCTATCCGCCGATCCAGCAACCGCGTCCGCCGCTGTACTTCGGCGGATCCTCCGACGCTGCCCAGGACCTGGCTGCCGAACAGGTCGAGCTGTACCTGACCTGGGGCGAGCCGCCGGCTGCGGTGGCGGAAAAGATCGCTCAGGTACGTGAGAAAGCTGCCGCGCAGGGTCGCGAGGTACGCTTTGGCATCCGCCTGCACGTGATCGTCCGCGAGACCAACGAAGAGGCCTGGGCGGCCGCCGACAAGCTCATTTCGCACCTGGACGATGACACCATCGCCCGTGCCCAGGCATCCCTGGCACGTTTCGATTCTGTGGGCCAGCAGCGTATGGCCGCCCTGCACGGCGGCAAGCGCGACAAGCTGGAGGTCAGCCCCAACCTGTGGGCCGGCGTCGGTCTGGTGCGCGGCGGTGCCGGTACCGCGCTGGTGGGCGATGGCCCGACCGTGGCCGCACGGGTCAAGGAATATGCCGCGCTGGGCATCGATACCTTCATCTTCTCCGGGTATCCGCACCTGGAAGAGTCGTATCGGGTCGCCGAGCTGCTGTTCCCGCACCTGGATGTGCAGCGCCCCGAACAGCCCAAGAGCGGTGGTTACGTGAGCCCGTTCGGCGAGATGGTCGCCAACGACATCCTGCCCAAGTCCGTGGCGCAGAGCTGAGGGCCTGGCCATGAGTCGAGCAACTTCTTCCTGGTCGAAGCGCCTGGCACCCTGGGCCTTACCACTGCTGCTGTTGGCGGTGTGGCAGTTGGCGGTCGCCAGCGGCTGGCTGTCGACCCGCATCCTGCCGGCGCCGAGCGCGGTGGTCAGCGCCGGCGTCGAGTTGGTGCGCAGCGGCGAGATCTGGACGCACCTGGCCATCAGCGGCTGGCGCGCGGCCTTGGGCTTTGTGATCGGCGGCAGCATCGGCCTGGTGCTGGGCTTCATCACGGGTCTGTCGAACTGGGGCGAGCGTCTGCTCGACAGCTCGGTGCAGATGATCCGCAACGTGCCGCATCTGGCGCTGATTCCCCTGGTGATCCTGTGGTTCGGCATCGATGAGTCGGCCAAGATCTTCCTGGTGGCGCTGGGGACGCTGTTCCCCATCTACCTCAACACCTACCACGGCATCCGCAACGTCGACCCGGCGTTGGTAGAGATGGCGCGCAGCTATGGCTTGTCGGGCTTCGGCCTGTTCCGCCAGGTGATCCTGCCGGGCGCGCTGCCATCGATCTTGGTGGGCGTGCGCTTCGCCCTGGGTTTCATGTGGTTGACGCTGATCGTCGCCGAGACCATCTCGGCTAATGCCGGTATCGGTTACTTGGCGATGAATGCCCGTGAGTTCCTGCAAACCGATGTGGTGGTCCTGGCCATCGTCCTGTACGCCGTGCTCGGCAAGCTTGCCGACCTGGCCGCCCGTGGCCTGGAGCGTGTCTGGCTGCGCTGGCACCCGGCCTATCAACCGGCGAAGAAGGAGGGCGCATGACCGTGCTCAAGGAACAACCGCCGCGCTTGCTGCGCGGTATCCCCCTGGCTGTTCAGGGCGTGCGCAAGGCGTTTGGCCAGCGCGAGGTGCTGCGAGGCATCGACCTGCACATTCCGGCCGGCCAGTTCGTCGCTATCGTGGGGCGCAGTGGCTGCGGCAAGAGCACCTTGCTGCGCCTGCTGGCGGGCCTCGACCAGCCCAGCGCCGGCCAGTTGCTCGCCGGTGCCGCGCCCTTGGATCAAGCCCGCGAGGAAACCCGGCTGATGTTCCAGGACGCGCGCCTGCTGCCCTGGAAGAAGGTGATCGACAACGTCGGCCTGGGGCTGTCCGGCAACTGGCGCGCCGATGCGTTGCAAGCCTTGGAAGCGGTCGGCCTGGCCGAGCGCGCCCATGACTGGCCAGCGGCGTTGTCGGGCGGCCAGAAGCAACGTGTGGCCCTGGCCCGGGCACTGATTCACAAACCGCGCCTGTTGCTGTTGGACGAGCCACTGGGGGCGCTCGATGCCTTGACCCGGATCGAGATGCAGCAACTGATCGAACGGCTGTGGCACCAGCACGGTTTCACCGTGTTGCTGGTTACCCACGACGTCAACGAAGCCGTCGCCGTGGCAGATCGGGTGATTCTCATTGAAGACGGCGCCGTCGGCCTGGACCTGAGTGTCGACCTGTCGCGTCCGCGAGCGCGTGGATCGCACCGCCTGGCGGCGCTGGAAAGCGAAGTCCTCAACCGTGTTCTCGCCGTACCGGGCACGCCGCCCGAGCCGGAACCTGTAGCCCCTTTGCCCACGCAGCTGCGTTGGGCGCACTGAACCCAAGAAGCCCTAGAGAAGGAATCACATCATGACCATCAAAGCCATCAACGTTCGCAACCAGTTCAAAGGCACCGTGAAGGAAATCCTCGAAGGCCCGGTGCTTTCGGAAATCGACGTACAGACCGCCTCTGGCATCGTCACCTCGGTGATCACCACCCGTTCCGTGCGTGAGCTGGAACTGCAGGTGGGCAGCGAAGTGATCGCCTTCGTCAAATCCACCGAAGTGTCCATCGCCAAGTTGTAAGGGGGATGGGGCGCTGTGCGCCCCTCGCGCGACGCAAGGCCGCTCCTGCAGGGTGCACGATGCCCGGCAGCAGTGGCCTTGTGTCGTGAGAGGATCCGCAGCGGTCCTGTGGTTCAGCGCTTGGGCAGGAACGGCGGCAGGTACAGCCCCAGGTACGCCTCGAACACTCGCTTGCCTTCCTCGGCCATGCGTGGGGTGATCTGTTCGTGCAGTTGCATCGAGCGCGCATAGACCCGGTCGCTCAGCTCCATGGCCAGGGCGAATACATCCACATCCCTGGGCATCGCCGGTAACTGGAAGTGCTGGTCGAACAGCTTGTGCATCAGTTCGCCCAGCTCCAGGTCGTGCTGGCGGTCGGCCTGCACCACTTCGCTCAGGCCATGTTGGGCGAGGATCAGTTGGCGTGCGGCCGCATCTTCGTTGTAGATGTCCAGCATGCGCTGCTCGATCAGCCGTGACAGGTCGTGCCAAGTGCTGAACGCGCTGCTATCGATAGGGGCGCTCAGGGCTTCGCGAAACGCCAGATGCACGTCAGCGGTCAAGGCTTCGAGCAGCGCCGGTACGCTGGCGAAGAAGTGGTACACCGAAGACGGCGGGATCTGTGCCCGCTCGGCCACACTGTAGATCGACAGGCCCGCCACGCCTTGATCGGCCAACAGTCCGCGCGCCGCGGCGAGGATCGCGTCGATCCTGGCCTGGCTGCTGGCGCGTGGCTTGCGCGGGCTGGTGGCGCGGCTCATCAGTTGCTGATGGCCAGGATACTGGCCTGATAGGCACCCACGAACAGGTCGAAGTCACCGACTTCCTGCTGCTCCAGGCGCGACTGCTCGGCCAGCGACTCGCGCGCCAGGGTCTCGAAGGCCTGCTGGCGCTCGACGCTCAGCGGTTGCTCGCGGAAGGTTCCGGCATGCAGGCGGCTTTGACGCAGGGAGAACTGGACAAAGGTTTCGTTGTGTTCGGCCATGCGCGCCAGCACCTGGGCCGACGGCGTCAGGGAGGCATCGTCGACCTTGGCCTGCTGTGCGGCCAACGCGTTGGCGTGTTCTTCGCCGCCCTGGGCACGGTCGAGCAGTTCGGCCAGTGGGGCGATACGGGCGATCAGCTCGCTGGCCCAATCCTTCAGCCCGATGGGCTGGCCGTTGCGACGAAGTTCGAGGCCCGGACGGCGGCCTTCCTTGACCACGGTGAGGAAGTTGTTGGTGCACTGGCCGCATTCGCCACTTTCGAGCAGCGGGCTGTCGTCCAGGGCGCAGAACAGCAGGAAGGCATCGAGGAAACGTGCCTGGGGAAGATCGATACCCACTGGCAGGAACGGGTTGATATCCAGGCAACGCACTTCGACGTACTGCACGCCGCGGGAGGTCAGGGCCTGGATCGGACGTTCGCCGGTATAGGTGACGCGCTTGGGGCGAATGTTCGAGTAGTACTCGTTCTCGATCTGCAGGATGTTGGTGTTCAGCTGGACCCACTCGCCATCCTTGTGCGTGCCGATCTCGACATAGGGCGGGTAGGGCGTGCCGACCGCCTTGCGCAGGCTGTCGGTGTAGCTGGCCAGGTTGTTGTAGCAAGGCGTCAGGCCAGCCTGGGCATTGCTCTGGTAGCCCAGGTCGCTCATGCGCAGGCTGGTGGCGTAGGGTAGGTACAGGGTTTCGGCATCCAGCTCTTCGAGCTGATGCGGGTGGCCACGCAAGAAGCCTTTATCCAGGGCGGGCGATGCGCCGAACAGGTACATCAACAGCCAGCTGTAGCGGCGGAAGTTACGGATCAGGGCGATGTACGCCGCCGACTGATAGTCGCGGTCGTTTTCCTCGCTGCCTTCGGCTGCGCGCAGCAGCGGCCACAGCGCCTCGGGCAGGGAGAAGTTGTAATGGATGCCGGCGATGCACTGCATGGTGCGGCCGTAGCGCAGGGCAAGGCCCTTGCGGTAGACATGCTTGAGCTTGCCGATGTTGGAGGTGCCGTACTCGGCGATCGGGATGTCCTCCTCGGCCGGCAGCGTGCAGGGCATGGACGGGCTCCACAGGTACTCGTCGCCGAGCTTGGCATAGACGAAGCGGTGGATCTCGTCGAGGCTCTCGAGCACCTTGGCCGGGTCCGCCAGGGCGGGGGTGATGAACTCCAGCAGCGACTCGGAATAGTCAGTGGTGATCTGCTCGTTGGTCAGCGCCGAACCCAGGGCCTCCGGGTGCGGCGTTTGGGCCAGGCGACCTTCGTCGGTCACACGCAGGCATTCGCGCTCAATACCGTGCAGGCACTGCTTGAGCAGGGGGAGATTGGCGCCGAGCAGGCTCAGGCGGCGGTTGAGGAGTTCGCTCAAGATGTATTCCTTCACGCGTCAGTCGCCCCAATATGGGGGTAGGGATGACGGTCTACAAGGGTAGTTGGAAAAGGAACTGGCGTTGTCGCCTGGTTTGTCTGGGTTTTCAGCAGTGCCAGTGCCGACTGCGGCCGCGTCGCAGCCCATCGCAGGCCTCGCCATCACCCCCAGGACCTGATGTTTAGCCTGAGGACGCGGGCGAGGCCTGCAATGGGGCGCGCAGCGGCCCCGATACTCGATAACGCCGAAAATACCGCAGATAAGCCTTGGTGAGCTAGAGAACCGCGAAGGTTCCTTGTGCCTTGGCCACGCGCTTGTCGCCCTGGAATACGTCGGCGTCGACCACCAGTGTGCGGCGGCCGGCGTGCAGCACCTGGGCGGTGCACACGACTTCACCGTCACTGACTGCGCGCATGTAGTTGATCTTGCATTCGATCGTCACGCTCTGCTGATCGAAGCCATGGCTGGCCGAGCAGGCCAGGCCCATGGCGATGTCCACCAGGCTGAAGATCGCCCCGCCGTGCAGCTTCTGGCCGCGGTTGCGTAAGTGCGGCTCCAGCGTCAGGGCCACCTCGGCTACGCCCGTCTCCAGGCGTTGCAGGCGGCAGCCCAGGAGTTGGCTGAAGGCGCTTTCAACGTATTCGGCCGGGATCTGCATCACTTCTTCTTCAACTGCTTGGCGTTGGCGAACAGCGCGGCCATGGCGTTGTTGGCCGGTGCGGCTGCGGTTTCACGCGGGCGCGGTGCCTGTTGCTGGCGGTTGCCGCCATTGCCACGATTGCCACCACGGTTGCCTTCGACCTTCTCGCCGGGTGTGTCGCTCATGCGCATGGACAGGCCGACCCGCTTGCGCGGGATGTCCACTTCCATGACCTTGACCTTGACCACGTCGCCGGCCTTGACCGCCTCGCGCGGGTCCTTGACGAACTTTTCCGACAGCGCCGAGATGTGCACCAGGCCGTCCTGGTGCACGCCGATGTCGACGAAGGCGCCGAAGTTGGTGACGTTGGTCACCACACCTTCGAGGATCATGCCGGGCTCCAGATCCTTGAGGTCCTCGACCCCTTCCTGGAAGGTCGCGGTCTTGAACTCAGGGCGTGGATCGCGACCGGGCTTGTCCAGTTCCTGAAGAATGTCGGTGACCGTTGGCAGACCGAAGGTCTCGTCGGTGAACTTCTTCGGGTCCAGGCGCTTGAGGAATGCGCTGTCGCCGATCAGCGAGCGGATGTCGCGGTCGGTATCGGCGGCGATGCGCTGTACCAGCGGGTAGGCTTCCGGGTGCACCGCCGAGGCGTCTAGCGGGTTGTCGCCATTCATTACCCGCAGGAAGCCTGCGGCTTGTTCGAAGGTCTTCTCGCCCAGGCGGCTGACCTTCTTCAGCGCCGCACGGGTGGTGAACGGGCCGTTGGCGTCGCGATGGGCGACGATGTTCTGGGCCAGGGTGGCATTCAGGCCGGAGATGCGGGTCAGCAGGGCCACGGAGGCGGTGTTGACGTCCACGCCCACGGCGTTCACGCAGTCCTCGACCACCGCGTCCAGGCCGCGCGCCAGCTTCACCTGAGAGACGTCGTGCTGGTACTGGCCGACGCCGATGGATTTGGGGTCGATCTTCACCAGTTCGGCCAGCGGGTCCTGCAGGCGTCGGGCGATGGAGACCGCGCCACGGATCGAGACGTCCAGGTCCGGGAACTCGCGGGCTGCCAGCTCAGAGGCGGAGTAGACCGACGCGCCGGCCTCCGAGACCATGACCTTGGTGATCTTCAGGGCGGGGTATTTCTTGACCAGCTCGATGATCAGCTTGTCGCTCTCGCGGCTGGCGGTACCGTTGCCGATGGCGATCAGCTCCACCGAGTGCTTGGCGCACAGCGCGGCGAGAATGGAAAGGGTGCGGTCCCAGTCATTCTTCGGTGCGTGAGGGTAGACCGTGGTGTGGTCGAGCAGCTTGCCGGTGGCATCGACCACCGCGACCTTGCAGCCGGTACGCAGGCCCGGGTCGAAGCCCAGGGTGGCGCGAGGACCGGCGGGCGCAGCGAGCAGCAAATCGTGCAGGTTATGGGCGAAGACGTTGATCGCCTCGCTCTCGGCGTTGTCGCGCAGCTCGCCGAACAAGTCGGTTTCCAGGTGGGTGTACAGCTTGACCTTCCAGGTCCAGCGCACCACTTCGGCCAGCCACTTGTCGGCCGGACGGTTGCGGTTTTCCAGGCCAAAGTGGTTGCCGATCATCAGCTCGCAGGGGTGCAGTGTGCCTGGCAGTTCCTCGCCTACCTTCAGCGAGGCGGTCAGCACGCCTTCGTTGCGACCGCGGAAGATCGCCAGGGCGCGGTGCGAGGGCACGCTGCGCAGCAGTTCGTCGTGGGCGAAGTAGTCGCGGAACTTGGCGCCTTCTTCTTCCTTGCCGGCGACCACTCGGGCGCTGAGCACCGCTTCCTGCTTGAGGAACACGCGCAGCTTGTCGAGCAGGGCGGCGTCTTCGGCGAAGCGCTCCATGAGGATGTACTTGGCCCCTTCCAGGGCGGCCTTGACGTCGGCCACGCCCTTGTCGGCATCGACGAAACGCGCCGCTTCGGCTTCCGGGGTCAGTTGCGGGTCGTTGAGCAGACCGTCGGCCAGTTCGCCCAGGCCGGCTTCCAGGGCGATCTGGCCCTTGGTGCGGCGCTTTTGCTTATAGGGCAGGTAGAGGTCTTCAAGGCGGGTCTTGGTGTCGGCCAGCTTGATCTCGCGGGCCAGCTCCGGGGTCAGCTTGCCCTGCTCCTCGATGCTGGCCAGGATGCTGGCGCGGCGCTCGTCGAGTTCGCGCAGGTAGCGCAGGCGCTCCTCCAGGTGACGCAGCTGGGTGTCATCCAGGCTGCCGGTGACTTCCTTTCGGTAACGGGCGATGAAAGGCACCGTCGAGCCTTCGTCCAACAGGGCCACGGCCGCTTCGACCTGCTGCGGGCGAACGCCCAGTTCCTCGGCGATACGGCTGTTGATGCTGTCCATGAGAACCACCTGACAAATAATGAATGCTGGAGGCCGCAAGGGGGCATTCAGGCCCGGCGGCGCAGGGTGAAAGCGGCGCATTATACCCATCGTGCCGGGCTTGCGGTGATAGCGCCGGGCCAGCCTCGGCCAGGCGGGAAGTGGCGCCATGGGAAAAATCTGCTAACAATGCACACGGCACGCGTTGTCATGGCTACGCCATAATGCGCGGCGATACCAAAGGAGTTATTCATGACCAGCACCGCAAATACCGCTGAAGGCGAGAAGATTCTCATCGTCGATGACGATCCGGGGCTGAGCAGCCTGCTGGAACGTTTCTTCACCAGCAAGGGCTATCGTGCCCGCGCGGTGCCCAACACCGAGCAGATGGACCGCCTGCTGGCCCGTGAGGTCTTCAACCTGGTGGTGCTCGACCTGATGCTGCCCGGCGAGGACGGCCTCTCTGCCTGCAACCGCCTGCGCAAGGCCAACAACCAGATCCCGATCATCATGCTCACCGCCAAGGGCGACGAGCTCAGTCGCATCAAGGGCCTGGAGCTGGGGGCCGACGATTACCTGGGCAAACCTTTCAACCCGGACGAGCTGATGGCGCGAGTCAAGGCCGTGTTGCGTCGCCAGGCCCCGAGCGTACCAGGTGCTCCTGGCAGCGAGGACGAGACCGTCACGTTCGGCGACTACGAACTTTCACTGGCTACTCGCGAGCTCAAGCGTGGCGATGAAGTGCACATGCTGACCACCGGCGAGTTCGCCGTGCTCAAGGCGCTAGTCATGCACGCTCGCGAGCCGCTGACCCGCGACAAGCTCATGAACCTGGCTCGCGGCCGCGAGTGGGATGCGTTGGAGCGGTCCATCGATGTGCAGATCTCGCGCCTGCGCCGCATGATCGAGCCGGACCCTTCCAAACCGCGCTATATCCAGACCGTGTGGGGTGTAGGCTACGTCTTCGTGCCGGACGGAAACGCCAGCAAATGAACATGAGCCTGCAGGCTTGCCATCACGCACCAGGGCGACCCGATGGGGTCGCCCTGTTTGCGTCTGGATCAGGCCCGCACCCTGTCGAGCCCCGCCCGTGAGCGCAGCGCAGTAGTTGTCCAGATGAAAACGCCTCTTTGGTTCCCGCAAAGCTTCTTCGCCCGCACCCTGTGGCTGGTGCTGATCGTCGTCCTGTTCTCCAAGGCCTTGACGCTGGTGTACCTGCTGATGAACGAGGACGTGCTGGTCGATCGCCAGTACAGCCATGGCGTGGCCCTGACATTGCGCGCCTATTGGGCCGCCGACGAGGAGAACCGCGACAAGATCGCCGAGGCGGCAGGGTTGATCCGGGTCACCGGCTCCGGTGTGCCGGAGGGTGAGCAGCATTGGCCCTACAGCGAGATCTACCAACGCCAGATGCAGGCCGAACTTGGCGATGACACCGAGGTACGGTTGCGCATCCACGCGCCGCCTGCCTTGTGGGTCAACGCGCCGAGCCTGGGCCCCGGCTGGTTGAAGGTGCCCTTGTATCCGCACCCGCTGCGGGGGCAGAAGATCTGGAACGTGCTGGGCTGGTTCCTGGCCATCGGTTTGTTGTCCACCGCTTCGGCGTGGATCTTCGTGCGCCAGCTCAACCAGCCGCTCAAGCGATTGGTGTTCGCTGCCCGGCAGCTGGGCCAGGGGCGCAGCGTGCGGTTGCCGATCAGCGACACACCAAGCGAGATGACCGAGGTGTACCGGGCCTTCAACCAGATGGCCGAAGACGTCGAGCAGGCCGGACGCGAGCGTGAACTGATGCTGGCGGGAGTGTCCCATGACTTGCGCACCCCCCTGACCCGCCTGCGCCTGTCGTTGTCATTGATGGCTAACGACAGTGAGCTGACCGATGACATGGTCCGCGACATCGAGGATATGGATGCGATCCTCGACCAGTTCCTGGCCTTCATCCGCGATGGTCGGGACGAGCCGGTCGAAGTGGCCGATCTGGGCGCACTGGTTCGCGAAGTCGTGGCGCCTTACAACCAGCCGGAGGAGCGGGTGCGCCTGTGCCTGGAGCCGATTCCGCCGTTCCCGCTGCGTCGGGTGTCGCTCAAGCGCATGCTGGGTAACCTGATCGGTAATGCCTTGCATCATGCGGGCAAAGGGGTCGAAGTGGCGGCGTACGTGTCGGGTGACCAGAGCGCGCCGTATGTGGTGCTCAGCGTACTGGACCGAGGGACGGGGATAGACGAGTCGGAGTTGGAGACCATCTTCAACCCCTTCATCCGCGGAGATCGTGCCCGAGGCGGCAAGGGCACCGGGTTGGGGCTCGCGATCGTCAAGCGGATCGCGGCCCAGCACGGGGGCAATGTCGAGTTGCGCAATCGTTCCGGTGGCGGAATCGAAGCGCGGGTAAGGTTGCCATTGGGGTTGCTGTTGCCCCGTAACGCCGTTTGATGCCCTGTCATGGCTCCGCGGCTGTGTTGGCTCAGCCCTTGCCTTTGGTTCGTGTCTGGTTCGGCCCGCCGTTCTTCTCCAGATGTTCGATGATCATCCCGGCCACGTCCTTGCCGGTGGTGACTTCGATCCCCTCGAGCCCCGGCGAGGAGTTCACCTCCATCACCAGTGGCCCGTGATTGGAGCGCAGGATGTCCACCCCCGCCACGCTCAAACCCATGACCTTGGCCGCACGAATGGCGGTCATGCGCTCTTCGGGGGTGATCTTGATCAGGCTGGCGACGCCGCCGCGGTGTAGGTTGGAGCGGAACTCGCCAGGCTTGGCCTGGCGCTTCATCGACGCGATGACCTTGTCGCCGACGACGAAGCAGCGGATGTCGGCACCGCCCGCTTCCTTGATGTATTCCTGGACCATGATGTTCTGCTTCAGGCCCATGAATGCCTCGATCACCGATTCGGCGGCCTTGGTGGTTTCGCACAGCACCACGCCGATGCCCTGGGTGCCCTCGAGCACCTTGATCACCAAGGGGGCACCGTTGACCATCTGGATCAGGTCGGGGATGTCATCCGGCGAATGAGCGAAACCTGTGATCGGCAGGCCGATTCCGCGACGCGACAGCAGTTGCAGGGAGCGCAGCTTATCGCGTGAGCGGGCGATGGCCACCGACTCGTTGAGCGGATAGACACCCATCATCTCGAACTGGCGCAGCACCGCGCAGCCATAGAAGGTGACGGACGCGCCGATGCGCGGTATGACTGCGTCGAAACCTTCCAGCGGTTTGCCGCGATAGTGGATCTGCGGTTTGTGGCTGGCGATGTTCATGTATGCGCGCAGGGTATCGATCACCACCATCTCGTGACCACGCTGGGTACCGGCTTCGACCAGGCGGCGGGTGGAATACAGACGCGGATTGCGCGACAGCACAGCGATCTTCATGCAGCACCTGTGACAGGGGAAAGGGTGGCCGGAAAGGCCGGTTTGTCCTGAACGTACTTAAGGCCAGGATTGACTACCAGCTGGCCGTGAATCAGCGCCTTGGAACCGAGCAGCAGGCGATAGCGCATGTTTTTGCGACAGGCAAGGGTGAACTCCACCTCCCAGACCCGGTCGCCCAACGCCAGCGGCGTACGGATCACATAGCGGACCTGGGCTTGGCCGTTGGAGCTCTTGATGGTTTTCATCGTGACCAACGGGGCTTCGCAGCGACGGTGGCGAAGTTGCACCACTGACCCCAGATGAGCGGTGAAGCGCACCCAGGACTGGCCGTCGCGCTCGAACGGTTCTACGTCCGTGGCGTGCAGGCTGGAGGTGCTGGCGCCGGTATCGATCTTGGCGCGCAGGCCCGCCAGGCCGAGGTCGGGCAAGGCGACCCACTCGCGCAGGCCGATTACAGTCAGATGGTCAAATGTCTTCACGAAACACGCCCTGCGAATGAGGTGGTGAACTGTAAGCACGGCACGGACTTTTTGCATCCGCAAGTTACGGTAGTACAGTTCCGTGAAAGACAGAATTCGAGGTAATGGGATGGCCCACAAAGCGGAAGAAGACGACAAGGTACGCCTGGATAAATGGCTATGGGCGGCGCGGTTCTACAAGACCCGGGCCCTGGCCAAGGCGGCCATTGAGAGTGGCAAGGTGCATTGCCGGGGAGAACGCTGCAAGCCGGGCAAGGAGCCTCGGGTAGGTGACGAATTCGTGCTGCGTACCGGATTCGATGAACGTACCGTAGTGGTCAAGGCCTTGTCGGATGTACGTCGCGGAGCGCCGCAGGCGCAGGCCTTGTACGAAGAGACCGAAGAAAGCGTTCGGCGTCGTGAACAGGCTGCCCAGATGCGCAAGGCTGGCGCGCTCGGTGTGACCACCGATGGGCGGCCGACCAAGAAGCAGCGGCGCCAGATTCATCAGCTGCATGGCAGTTATGAATGAGTAGGGGCCGCAGCGCGGCCCCGAAGGCCATTCAGGCCGTGCGAATGACGCTCATCCTGCCCACCAGCGGCAATCGTGCCAGCCAGCTGAACAACGGGGCGGTCCATCGCAGTAACACCGCACTGGCTTTTGCCGCCAGCGGTGTGTAGCAGCTCCAGCCCAAGGCCAGCACGGCCATCAGCAATCCGCCGATATAGTCGTCCTGCCCCCAATGGGCGCCTGCCACCAGGCGCGGCAGCATGAACAGCAATGCCAGGCCCCAGATCACCAGCCGCTGCAGCAGGGTGCGGCTGAACAGGGTCATGAACAGCGCCCAGATCAACAGCACCGAAGCGTGATCGCCAGGGAAACTCTGGCTGGAGCGATCCTTCAGTTCCCACTTGGCTTCCAGATTCGGGTAGTAGTCGCTCAGATGGACTACGTTGTCGAAGACCATTGATGGGCTGTTGTGTTGCCAGCCCATGATCGCTACCCACTTGGAAAACAGTACGCGAACCACCACTAAGAGGAGCAGCGTTACCAGAAAACCGAAGAAGGCTTCGCGCACCTGGGTCGCCTTGAACACCCAATTGCCCCGGATCAGCAGGGCCAGCAAGATCAAGCCGACGACAATATCGAAAGGACGCAGACTGCCGATCGTCCAGACATATCGCCAGAGGGTATTGTCGGCCAACGGCGCGTTGAGGCTGTGGAACAGCCACTCGTCTAAAGTCAGACACAGGATCTGGCCAAAAGGCCATAACCAGAAACACAGTAGAGCAACAGGCAGCAGGGTACAGGCTACGAGGGGTCCCCAGGACCACCTTGCTTGGAACAGTGGTCGATTGTCCATAAAATACCTCTATTACCAACGGGGTTAAGAGCGTCTCGTGGACGCTCTGCCACGGGAGTCGTAATTCCCTGTAACCATTTTGTCATCATTTTTAGATAGCCAAAACCTATGAGCGATTTGCCGGATACCGACTTCACCCAACGTTTCATCTTCGACGACCGCGATATCCGCGGCGAGTGGGTGGCGCTCGAGCAGAGCTATGCCGACGTGCTGGCCCGTCATCCTTACCCTCAGCCGGTCGCCGTGCTGCTGGGTGAACTGATGGCGGCGACCGCGCTACTCGTGGGCGCACTCAAGTTCGATGGCCTGCTGGTGCTTCAGGCGCGCTCCCAGGGGCCCATTCCGCTGTTGATGGTCGAGTGCTCCAGCGATCGCGATATCCGCGGCATGGCGCGCTACGAGGCGGACCAGATCCCGGCCGACGCGACCCTGGCCCAGCTGATGCCTGACGGTCACCTGACCTTGACCATCGATCCGGTCAAGGGCCAGCGTTACCAGGGCACCGTGGACCTCGATGGCGCCAACCTGTCGGAGTGCTTCACCAATTATTTCGTCCAGTCCCAGCAGCTCAACACGCGCTTCTGGCTCGACGCCAAGGGTGGCAAGGCCCGTGGCCTGCTGCTGCAGCAGCTGCCGGTCGATCGCCAGCGCGACGAAGAAGAGCGCGAGGGCAGTTGGCAGCATGTCGTGGCCCTGGCAGGCACCCTCAAGCCTGAGGAGTGGTCTCTGGACAACGAAACCCTGCTGCACCGCCTCTACCATGAGGACGCCGTGCGTCTGTTCGACATCGAGCCCCTGCGCTTCCATTGCAGCTGCTCGCGCGAGCGTTCCGGCAATGCATTGGTGAGCCTTGGAGAAGAGGATGCCAAGGCATTGGTGGAAGAGTGTGGTGGCAAGGTCGAGATCGATTGCCAGTTCTGCAACGAGCGCTATTTCTTCGACGCGAGCGATGTGGCGCAATTGTTTGCAGGTGGTGGCACCGAGGCACCGTCAGATACTCAGCACTGAAACGGTTCACTACAGGAGAAACTCCTGTCGAATTGCGCAAAAGCGCAGTTCTGACAGGAGGGGCCTACTTTTTTTGGGCTTTTCTGGCATAATCCGGCCACTTTTTTCGCTGTAGTAGTTTGAAATAGACAACTACAAAACGTTTGGAGCACTCGGCCTTGGGCCGGATGGGGTATCTCATGACGCAAGCCAACAACACCGTGTACACCGACCTGACCGTCGATGAGCTGGTAAAAGAAGCGCTGTCCCGCGGTGAAGGCGAGCTGGCCGATACTGGCGCACTGGTTGTGAAAACCGGTCATCGTACCGGCCGTTCGCCGGCTGACCGTTTCATCGTCGACGAGCCCAGCACCTCCGGTGCCATTGCCTGGGGGCCGATCAACCGCAAGTTCCCGGCTGACAAGTTCGATGCTCTGTGGGCTCGCGTCGAGGCGTTCAACAACGCCCAAGAGCACTTCGTTTCCCACGTTCACGTAGGCGCTGCCGCCGAGCACTACCTGGCGGTCAAGATGACCACCCAGACTGCCTGGCAGAACCTGTTCGGCCGTTGCCTGTTCATCAATCCGGCCCAGTACAACCCGGCCGGTCGTGAAGAGTGGCAAGTGCTCAACGTCGCCAATTTCGAATGCGTTCCAGAGCGTGACGGCACCAACTCCGATGGTTGCGTGATCATCAACTTCGCCCAGAAGAAAGTGCTGATCGCTGGCATGCGTTACGCCGGCGAAATGAAAAAAGCCATGTTCTCTGTGCAGAACTTCCTGCTGCCAGCTGCCGACGTTCTGCCGATGCACTGCGCCGCCAACATCGGCGAAGCAGGTGATGTGACCCTGTTCTTCGGTCTGTCCGGCACCGGCAAGACCACCCTGTCGGCCGACGAGAGCCGTTACCTGATCGGTGACGACGAGCACGGTTGGGGCGAAGGCGTTGTCTTCAACATCGAAGGCGGCTGCTACGCCAAGTGCATCGACCTGTCCGAGAAGAACGAGCCGGTCATCTGGAAAGCCATCAAGCATGGCGCGGTGCTGGAAAACGTCGTTCTCGACGACGCCAAGCACGCCGACTACGCCGATGGCAGCCTGACTCAGAACAGCCGCGCCGCCTACCCGCTGGAGCACGTCGAGAAGCGTTCCGAGAAGAACCTGGGCGGCGAGCCGAACGCGGTCATCTTCCTGACCTGCGACCTGACTGGCGTTCTGCCTCCGGTTTCGATCCTGAACAATGAGCAGGCGGCCTACCACTTCCTGTCCGGCTACACCGCGCTGGTTGGTTCCACCGAGATGGGTTCGGGCGGCGGCATCAAGTCGACCTTCTCCACCTGCTTCGGCGCTCCGTTCTTCCCACGTCCGGCTGGTGAGTACGCTGAACTGCTGATCAAACGCATCAAAGGCTTCGGCTCCAAGGTCTACCTGGTCAACACCGGCTGGACCGGTGGTGGCTATGGCGTTGGCAAGCGTTTCAGCATCCCGACCACCCGTGCCGTGATCGCTGCGATCCAGAGTGGTGCCTTGATCGGTGCCGAGACCGAGCACCTGGACATCATCAACCTGGATGTGCCGAAGGCCGTTCCGGGCGTCGAAACCGTCCTGCTCAACCCACGCAACACCTGGGCTGACTCGGCTGCCTACGACGAGGCCGCCAAAGGCCTGGCCAATCTGTTCATCGAGAACTTCAAGAAGTTCGACGTCTCCGAGGCCATCAAGGCCGCTGGCCCGCAGCTGTAAGCACGCGAGCACGGACGAAAAAGCCGCCCCTCGGGGCGGCTTTTTTGTTTCTGGTCCTGAGCCGATGGTATGGTCACTGGAGCAATCGAGGGCTTGTCCGGTGATTGGGCTGCTGGGCAGCCCAACTGCTCCTAATGACGGCCGCAACCTCCACTCGCGTAACCAAGCCTGGGTAACCTATGACCGAATCCCCTCAGCGCAGCCATTTCAACCACTTCCATCCTATCCTCACCCGCCCCCACGACAACGACATCAATGGTCATATTGCCGGCGCGACGGTGCATGGCTACTTCGAGACGGCCATCCAGGCGTTTCTCGTCGAGCAGGCCGAGCTGGACTTGCGCGAGGGTGAACTGGTTGGCGTGGTGATCAGCTCGGCGGCGCAGTTCTATGCCTTGCCAGGGTTTCCCGATGTGCTCGAAGTGGGGTTGGGCGTGGTGCGCCTGGCAGGTAGCACGGTGGAGTACCACCTGGCGCTGTTCCGTCCAGGCGAGCCGCAAGCCTGTGCGGCGGGGACGGTGGTGCAGGTCTTCGTGGAGCGTGCCTCCGGCAACCCGGTGACCTTCCCCGACGCCCTGCAGGCGTCCCTGGCGGGCTTGCAGTTCAACCGCTGAGCCGCAAAGTCGACACCAACGAAAAGGCCCTGCCGGTCAGGGCAGGGCCTTTGCTTGACTGAATGATCAGTCGTCGTAACGCCAGTGGCGTTTGTGCTTGCGATGGCCGTAGTGATGGCCACGGTCCCAGTGACGGCGGCCGTCGTAGTCACGACGGTAGCGGCGGTCGTGACGATCGTCATCGTCGGCCTTGTTGCCCAGGTAGTTACCCAGGGCACCACCGGCACCACCACCTGCGGCTGCACCGATATGGCTACCGGTAGTGCCGCCCATCGAGCGACCGATTACGTTACCGCCGGCCGCGCCCAGTGCGCCACCGATGGCGGCCTCACCGCGCTGACGCTTGTCGGCACCCAGGGCACCGCCGGCCGCACCGCCCAGGCCGGCACCGATGGCGCCGCCGGTGCTACCACCGATGGAGTTACCTACTACGGAGCCGAGTACCCCACCCAATGCGCCGCCAATGCCGGCCTCGGTATTGCCACCGGCCATGGCAACGCCGCTGAGCAAGCTGAAAGACAACAACAGAATCGAGGAGTACTTCTTCATCGAGAGAGCCTCATAGGGATGACGAGGCGAATTTGAGGCTCGGCGAGGCGGCTGGCAATGGAAATCCGACGAGTAGCACGACTTGTACACAATTCTCTAACTTCTTGTTTTTTAGGTGAAACTTTCTCAAATTTTGCTTGTCTGAAGCTACTTGAGACAAAGCCCTGGCCGTTGCGCACAGGGCTTTTTTTATGGCTGTTCGCCAGCTTTCGAACAGAGGGGGGAGGCCGCGGTCTCGGGCGCGTTCATCCCTGCGACTGCTGCGCCACAGGGCTGTATACCCGTGGTGCGCTGTGTTTGGGCAAGTGGATGAGATTGAGATTGTGCTTACGCGCCCATTGCAGGGCCAGGCCGGTCGGTGCCGAGAGGCTGACCAAGGTCTGGATGCCGGCACGCAGGACTTTCTGGATCAGTTCGAGGCTGCAACGGCTGGTGACGATGGCCAGGCCACCCTCAGTATCGATGCGTTGGCGCAGCAGCGCGCCGATCAGCTTGTCCAGCGCGTTGTGGCGCCCGATGTCCTCACGGCCTAGTAGCAGCTCGCCGTCACGGTCCATGAACAGCGCCGCATGCACCGCGCCGCAGTGCTGCCCCAGGGGCTGGAAGGCATCGATGCGCTGGCGCAGCCCGGCCAACCAGTGCGCAGGAGGCAGGGGCGCACCGGGCAGCGTGGCCAGCTCGGGTAGCGCCTGCTCCAGGGCTTCGACGCCGCACAGACCGCAGCCGCTGGTGCCGGCTAGCTGACGGCGCTGGTTCTTCAGATTCCAGAAGGCGCGGCTGGAAATTTCCAGGTCGGCGTAGAGCGCCGAGCCACTGCCGGAGAGCTTCACGTCATAGATTTCGTCGGTGCTGGCGACGATACCGCTGCCGACGCTGAACCCGACGGCGAAGTCTTCCAGATGGGTAGGGCTGACCAGCATCACCGCCTGGTTCAGACCGTTGTAGACGATGGCCAGAGCCACCTCTTCGGCGAGCGGCGTGCTGTCGCGCACCTCGTCGGTGAGTTGTACGTAGTCGTAGGTATTACTGGCGGCAGGCAAGGCAAGAGGCATGGACGCCGCACAGACTGGGGGTTTGCTGTTCATCAGAGCGGATTACCGGCGGCTTGTTACCTGCACAAGCCTAGGCTTGCAGGCGGGCGACGTCTAGTCGCTAGGTTCTATCCCCTGATAGAGGACGTCGATTGGCTTGGCGAGGCGGATTGGCCAAGTCTGTCCTAGACTCCTGCTTCCCATGTTTGATCATCAAGGAGAGCGACATGAGCCTGTTCAGTTTCGTGAAGGAAGCCGGTGAAAAACTGATCGACTTGCTGACGCCCGGAAACGCCAACGCCGAGGCGCAGCTCAAGAAGCACGTCGAATCCGTCGGCTTGGGTAACCCGAACATCTCCGCCACCGTCCAGGGCGATACGATCGTGCTCAAGGGCGAGGTGGCGAGCCAGGAAGAAAAGGAAAAGATCATCCTGGCGGCGGGCAACATCGATGGCGTGGCATCAGTGGACGACCAGATCACCGTCACAGGGCCCGTGGCCCAGGCGGCACGCTTCGTCACGGTCAAGAAAGGCGATACCCTGAGCGCCATCGCGAAGGCCGAATATGGCGATGCCAACAAGTACAACAAGATCTTCGAGGCCAACAAGCCGATGCTCAAGCATCCGGACAAGATCTATCCGGGACAGGTGCTGCGCATTCCTGACTGATTGCCTGTTGTCCCGATGCGCGGATAAGCCCGCTCCCGTGTGATCGTCGTGGGAGCGGGTTCATCCGCGACTGCATGCTCACAGACCTTCCAGCAGTTGCCGGTAATCCTCCACCGCGGCGAACTCCTGAGTATTACGCGGTCCCGCCTTGCTGTCGGGCTGGCGCACGGCCAGCAAATGCTCCACGCCGAAGCGTCGCGCACTGCGCAAGATCGCCAGGGTGTCGTCGATGAACAGGCTGCGCGCAGGATCGAGGCCGATGTCCGCCTGCAGGGCGTCCCAGAACTGCGGGCTTTCCTTGGGAAATCCGTAGTCGTGGGAACTGATCAGCCGCTCGAAATAGGGCGCCAGCTCCACACGCTCGAGCTTCAGTGACAGCGAGTCGCGATGGGCATTGGTGATCAGCACCACGCGTTTGCCGGCTTGGCGGATTGCGGCGAGGAAGGTATCGGCGTCCGGGCGCAGCGCAATCAGGTCGGCGATTTCCTGTTTGAGCTCGCGGATCGGCAGGTTCAGCTCGCGGCTCCAGAAATCCAGGCAGTACCAATTGAGAGTGCCTGCATTGCGCTCGAACAGCGGCTGCAGCTCAAGTTCGGCCATGGCCCGGCTGACACCGTGCAGCTCGGCGTAGCGCTGGGGCAGGTGCTCCAGCCAGAACTGGTTGTCGTAGTGCAGGTCGAGCAGGGTGCCATCCATGTCCAGCAGGACGGTATCGATGGCGGACCAAGGAAGAACGGGCATGGGAAACTCTCGTTAGGTCGGCAAGCCACGGTATAGTAACCCGTTCACGCCAAGGAGCCGCCCCATGCGCCAGAAACCCACCGTCCTCGCCCGCGAGATCGTCGCCAGCAGCCGTCTGTTCCGCGTCGAAGCCGTGCAGTTGCGTTTTTCCAACGGTACCGAGCGGACCTACGAACGCCTGGTCGGTCGCGGCAATGGCTACGGCGCGGTGATGGTGGTGGCCATGCTCGATGCCGAGCACGCGGTGCTGGTGGAAGAATACTGTGGTGGCACCGATGAGTATGAATTGTCCTTGCCCAAGGGCCTGATCGAGCCTGGCGAGGACGTGCTGGCCGCAGCCAACCGTGAGCTCAAGGAAGAAGCCGGCTTCGGCGCGCGCCAACTGGAGCATCTCACCGAGCTGTCCCTCTCGCCTGGCTACATGAGCCAGAAGATCCAGGTGGTACTCGCCACCGATCTCTACGAAGAACGTCTGGAAGGAGACGAGCCCGAGCCGATGCGCGTGGACAAGGTCAATTTGCGTGAACTGTCGGCGCTGGCCATGCATCCGCAATTCTCCGAAGGCCGGGCGCTCGCAGCGCTGTACCTAGCCCGCGACCTGATGATCCAGCGGGGGTTGCTCAGCGTATGAACGATCAGCAATTGATGGACGAAGTCGTGAAACTGGCCCGTCTGGCGGGTGAGGCGATCTTGCCGTTCTGGCGCGCCGATGTGGCGGTGACGGCCAAGGCTGATGACTCGCCGGTGACCGCTGCCGACCTCGCCGCTCATCAGGTCATCGCGGACGGCTTGCAGGTGCTGGCCCCGCATATCCCGGTGCTGTCGGAGGAGGACTGCGAGATTCCGCTGGCCGAGCGCCAGGCCTGGCGCCGCTGGTGGTTGGTCGACCCGCTCGATGGCACCAAGGAGTTCATCGCCGGAAGCGAGGAGTTCACTGTCAACATCGCCTTGATCGAGGAGGGCGAAGTGGTGTTTGGTGTGGTGGCGATGCCGACCAATGGCCGCTGCTACTTCGGCGGCCGGGGGCTGGGCGCGTGGCGCGCCGAGGTGAATGGTTCTGCCGAATCGATCCGGGTGCGTCGGCAACCGCCGGAGGGCGGGCGCTTCACGGTGGTCGCCAGCAAGCGACATTCCAGCCCTCAGCAGGAAGCGCTGTTGGGCGGGCTGGGCAGCGCCGTTGGCGAGCTTGAACTGGCCAATGTCGGCAGTTCGCTGAAATTCTGCCTGTTGGCCGAAGGGGCCGCGGATTGCTATCCGCGACTGGCGCCGACCTCCCAGTGGGATACCGCTGCTGCCCAGGGTGTGTTGGAAGGTGCCGGGGGCGAGGTCATCGGGCTGGATGGCCAGCCCTTCCGCTACCCGGCGCGTGAATCCCTGCTCAATGAATTCTTCCTGGCCTTGCCTGGCGCGGCTGCGTGGCGTCCGGCCTTGTTGCAATTGGCAGCGGCCATCGGTCGCTGAGTTCTTTAGGACTCAAGGCGTCCCCCGGCAGCGGCAAGCCTAGCGATGCAACACGTATTGTCCGCTGAACTTCACGGCGGGCTCATCGCTGCCCGCGTTGCAGACGATCGTCTCGAGGGTCAGGCGAGCCCGTCCGCGGCGCTGGTACATCGCCACGAAACGCTCCCAGGTCTTGTCTTCCGGTGCTTCGCAGCGTGCCACGGCCGTGTCGGTTACCGGCAGCGGGTAGCTGATCTGGCCTTCCTGGATGACGATATGCCCGTCATCGATTCCCAGCTCACGCAAGCGCAGGTGCAACCAGCCCCATCCTACCAGCACCGCACCGCAATACAGGCTGCCACCGAACATGGTGCTCTTGTGATTGACGTTGGGCGCCAACGGCAATTGCAGGCGCAGGCAGTGGTCCTCCCAGCCAATGACTTCCATGCCCATCTCCCGGGTCAGGGGAATGTCGCTGTGCAGTACGGACTGCAGGTACTGGCTGTCGGTGGTCATGGGCGGGTTTCCTCCTGATCGTCGTGTCCGCTGGCGCCGCCTTCGAAATTCAGGCCATGCTTGCGCAGCTTGTCGTGCAGAGTCTTGCGCGGGATGCCGAGGGCTTCGGCAAGGCTGCGCAGGGAGTTGTGGGGTTGGGCCAGCTCGGCGGCGATCAATGATCGCTCGAACTGTTCGACCTGTTCGCTGAGCGTGCCGCTGCGCTCAGCTTCGTGGGCTGTGTGAGTGCTGGGCGCCTGGCCGTCGAGGGCCAGCTCCAGACCCAGTGCGAAGCGCTCCGCAGCGTTCTGCAGCTCGCGCACGTTCCCTGGCCAGTCGTGACGCAGCAGCAGGGCACGCTGGGCCGGTTGCAGGCTGTGGGCCGGCAGGCCATGGCGTGCGCTGGCGGCATCGGCGAAGTGCTGGAACAGCACCAGGATATCGTCACCACGCTCGCGTAGCGGCGGGATGCGCAGCGGTGCCACATTCAGGCGGTAATACAGGTCGGCGCGAAAGCGCCCTTGGTCGGCGGCTTGGCGCAGGTCTTCCTTGGTGGCGGCGATGATGCGGATGTCCAATGGGATGAGCTGGTTGCCACCCAAGCGCTCCACCACCCGCTCCTGTAACAGGCGCAACAGCTTGACCTGCACCTCCAGGCTCATGCTTTCGATTTCATCGAGGAACAACGTCCCACCATTGGCGAACTCGAACTTGCCGATGCGGCGCTTCTGCGCGCCGGTAAAGGCGCCGGGTTCATGGCCGAACAGCTCGCTCTCGACCACCGACTCGGCCAGGGCACCGGCGTTGATCGCCACGAAAGGCCCCTCGCGGCGGCTCGACAGGTCGTGCAGCGCACGGGCCACCACCTCTTTGCCGGCGCCGGTCTCGCCGAGGATCAGCACGTCCGCGCGGGTGGCGGCCAGGGCGCCGATCTGCTCGCGCAGGCGCTGTATGGCCGGCGACTGGCCAACCAGACGCGTGGACAGCTCCTGGCGGTCGCTCAGGGCCAGGCGCAGGCTACGGTTGTCCAGCACCAGACGGCGCAAGGCCAGGGCGCGGCGTACGCTGTCGAGCAGGGCATCGCTGGCAAAGGGCTTTTCGAGAAAATCATAGGCCCCGGCGCGCATGGCCTGCACGGCCAGCGGCACATCGCCGTGGCCGGTGATCAGCAGCACCGGCAGGTCACTGTCACGCCCATGCAGTTGCTCCAGCAGTTGCAGGCCATCGATGCCGGGCATGCGGATGTCACTGACCACCACGCCAGGCCAGTCCGCAGCGATGCGCTCGGCCAAGCCCTGGGCGTCGGCCAGCGTCACGACTTTCAGGCCGGCCAGGTCCAGGGTCTGCCCCAGGGCCTGGCGCAGGTGCGGGTCATCGTCCACCAGGATGACCTGGGTGCGGCTGTCGATGAGTGTCTCGGTCGTCATGCCGAGGGGTCCTCCGAAGGTTGCAGGTTCGCGCCGGGCGTGGCCACGCGCAGCTGCAGGGTGAGCAGTGCGCCGCCTTCCGGGTGGTTGCCGAGCAGCAGTTCGCCACCCAGGGCTCGCATCAGGCTTTCACAGATCGCCAGGCCCAGGCCCAGGCCTTGGGTGCGGGTCTTTGTGGTGAAGAAGGGTTCCTTGGCGTGCTCCAGGGCCTGGCTGCTGAAGCCTGGGCCGTTGTCGCGGATGTACAGGTAGACGTAGCCGTCGCGGGTTTCGGCACTGAGCCACAGCTTGCGCGGGTTGGCTTTCTCGGTCAGGGCGTCGAGGGCGTTGGCCAGCAGGTTGCCGAGCACCTGGCGCAGGCGGGTTTCGCCGGCCTGGACCCAGAGTGTGGCGTCGGGTAGGTCGCGGACCAGCTCCACGGCCATGGCCCGGCGGCGCTTGGCCAGCAACGCCAGGGCGTCATCGAGCGCCGGTTGCAGGGCGACGCTTTCCGGGGCGTGGCGGTCGCGACGGGCGAATGCACGCAAGTGGGTGATGATCGAGGCCATGCGCCCGGTCAGCTCACCGATCAGCTTGAGGTTGCCACGGGCATCTTCGATGCGTTGATGATCGAGCAGGATCTCGGCGTTTTCGGCATAGCTGCGGATAGCGGCCAATGGCTGGTTGAGCTCATGGCTGATGCTGGCCGACATGGTGCCCAGCACCGACAGCTTGCCGGCCTGGACCAGCTCGTCCTGAGCGCGGACCAGCTCCTGTTGGGCCTGTTCTCGCTCAAGTACTTCCTTCTTCAGGCGGGTGTTGAGGCCTTCGAGGTCGGCGGTGCGCTCCATTACGCGCTTTTCCAGCTCCTGGCGGCCGCGGGCTTCGAAGTCGATACGGTCGATGTAGTGGCGTCGGCGCTGCATCACCAGGCCTGCCAGCAGCATCAGCACCAGCAAGGCGGCCGCACCGATGGCCATGACCGTCTGCACGGAGCGGTCGACCAGCGTGCGCGGGGCGAGGATGCTGACTTGCCAGCCGGTTTCGTTGATGCTGCGGGTCTGGATCAGCCAGGCAGCGGTGTCGAGGTTGAGCGGCTGCGGGGCCTGGGTCGGGTAGGGCTGGATGGCGATGATCGCCTCGCGCTCGGCGGCGGTCAGCGCCCGGGTGGCGCGAAAGCGCCAGTCAGGTCGCGAGGTCAGCACCACTACGCCATTCTGGTCGGTGAGCAGCAGTTGCTCTGGGGTGCGACCCCACAGGGTTTCGGTGTGGTCCAGGTCAACCTTGACGACCAGCACGCCGACGATCTTGTCCCGCTCGTGCACGGCAGCGGCGAAGAAATAGCCACGCTTGGCCGAGGTGGTGCCTTGGCCGAAGAATCTTCCCAGGCGCCCCTGCATGGCTTCGAGGAAGTACGGCCGGAAGGCGAAGTTGCGGCCCACGAAGCTGTCGTGTTTGTCCCAGTTGGAGGCGGCCAGGGTATTGCCGCTGACGTCCATCAGATACATGACCTCGGCGCCGGTTTGCTCGACGATCTCCTTGAGCAGGCGGTTGGCGTTGGTCACCGCTTCGGTCTTGAACGGGTCGTGGAGCGCACCGCGCAGGGCTGGCAGGTCGCCTAGGATCTGCGGCAAGGTCTCGTAGCGGTGCAGGGTGCCCAGCAGGTTGGCGACATAGAGGTCGAGGGTCTGGCGGTTTTGTGAGGCCAGTTCCTCCTGGTAGTAACGCTCGGCCAGGTGATGCAGCGGCCAGAGCAGCGGAGCCAGGCACAGGGCCAGCAGGGCGAGGCTGCGCCAGCGGGGACGGCGTGGAGGCGTGGAGGTCGAAATCATCAAGGGATGCGCCAGAAGGATCTGGCGCAATTATGCGCTACTTGAGGCAGTCGATCAGCGCTTGGTGCCAGTGCGGTTGTTGGACCTGCCACTCACGGGCCAGGCGCGAGCAGTCCAGGCGCGAGTTCAGCGGCCGGCGCGCAGGTGTCGGGTACTCGCTGGACGGGATCGGCAGCAACTCGGCGCAGGGCAGGCCTTGGGCGCGCAGGTGTTCGGCAATGGCCTGGGCAAAGCCGAACCAGGACGTCTCGCCTTGCGCTGTCAGGTGGTAGAGGCCCCAGGCGCCGGCCTGGCCTGCCTGCCAACGCTCGATGAGTGCGCGGGTGCTGACGGCAAGGGTGCCGGCCCAGGTCGGCGCGCCGACCTGGTCGTCGACCACCCGCAGCTGCGGGCGCTCTTGCAGCAGGCGTTGCATGGTCAGCAGGAAGTTGCGCCCATGCCGCGAGTAGATCCAGCTGGTGCGCAGGATCAGGTGCTCGCCGCCCACCGCGCTGATGGCCTGTTCGCCAGCCAGCTTGCTGCGCCCATAGACGCCCAGCGGGTTGGGTGTGTCCGCCTCGGTGTAGGGAGTGGGCTTGTCGCCGTCGAAGACATAATCGGTGGAGTAGTGGATCAGCGGCACGCCAAGTCGCGCTGCTTGCTCGGCCAACACGCGCGGGCCTTCGGCGTTGATGGCGAACGCCAGCTCCGGCTCGCTCTCGGCCTGGTCCACTGCGGTGTGGGCGGCGGCGTTGATGATCAGGTCGGGGGCCAGTCGGCGCAGCGGTTCACGCAGTTGCTCGGGATTGGCCAGGTCGAGCTGGTCGCGTCCGAGCAGCAGTACCTCGCCCAGGTCGGTCAACTGCGGGCGCAAGGCTTGGGCGAGTTGGCCGTTATGGCCACAAACGAGGATCTTCAATGGTTTCATGGCAGCAGGTCGAGCTCGCTGAACAGCTTGCCAAGCTGGTCCTTGGCCGACAGCTGCGGCGGCGCCTGCAGTTGCCAGTCGATGTTCAGGGTCGGGTCGTCCCAGCGGATGCAGCGCTCGGCTGCGGGGTTGTAGTAGTCGGTGGTCTTGTAGAGGAACTCGGTTTCTTCACTCAGTACCACGAATCCATGGGCGAACCCTGGCGGCACCCACATCTGGCGGAAGTTCTCGGCCGACAGGCGCGCGGCGACCCAGCGGCCGCAGGTCGGGGAACTGCGACGTACGTCGACGGCCACGTCCAGGACCTCGCCGCGCACCACGCGCACGAGTTTGCCCTGGGTATTCTCGACCTGATAATGCAGGCCGCGCAGCACGCCTTTGCGCGAATAGGAGTGGCTGTCCTGGACGAAGGTGATGTCCAGGCCGGTGTGAGCGGCGAAATCCCTGGCGTTGAAGCTCTCGAGAAAAAACCCCCGGCTGTCGCCGAACACCTTGGGTTCGATGATCAGCACGTCGGGGATGTCGGTGTGGATGATGTTCATGCGGGCTCTTCGGCGATTTTGCTCAGGTACTGACCGTAACCAGTCTTCTTCAGTTCGTTTGCCTTGGCCAGCAGCTGCTCGCGGGTGATCCAGCCTTTCTGGTAGGCGATTTCTTCCAGGCAGGCAACTTTAAGGCCTTGGCGGTTCTCGATGGTCTGCACGTACTGCGAGGCTTCCAGCAGGCTCTCGTGGGTTCCGGTGTCCAGCCAGGCGAAGCCACGACCGAAACGCTCCACGCGCAGGTCGCCGCGTTTGAGGTAGGCATTGTTGACGTCGGTGATCTCCAACTCGCCACGAGGGGAGGGGCGCAGGCCCTTGGCGATCTCGATCACGTCGTTGTCGTAGAAATACAAGCCGGTGACGGCATAGCTGGACTTGGGCTCGGCAGGCTTTTCCTCGATCGAGAGTGCTCGACCTTGCTCGTCGAAATCGACCACACCGAAGCGCTCCGGGTCCTTGACCCAGTAACCGAACACCGTCGCGCCCGTGGGATGGCTGGCCGCACGGGTCAGCTGCTCGGTGAAGCTTTGACCGTGGAAGATGTTGTCGCCCAGGATCAGGCACACCGGATCGTTGCCAATGAACTGCTCGCCAATCAGGAAGGCCTGGGCCAAACCGTCGGGGGAGGGTTGCTCGGCGTAGCTGATACGCAGGCCGAACTGGCTGCCGTCGCCGAACAACTGACGATACTGTGGCAGGTCCCGGGGGGTGGAGATCAGCAAGATGTCACGGATGCCGGCCAGCATCAGCACCGAGACCGGGTAGTAGATCATCGGTTTGTCGTAGATGGGCAGCAGCTGCTTGGAAACGCCAAGCGTGATGGGATGCAGGCGGGTGCCGGAGCCCCCCGCCAGGACGATGCCTTTGCTCATGCGATCAGGTCCTTGAAATTGGAATGTCCCAGGCGCTCACCCTGGTAGCTGCCATCCTGGACATGGCGGCACCACTGGAGGTTGTCCAGATACCACTGTACGGTCTTGCGCAGTCCGCTCTCGAACGTCTCTTCCGGCACCCAGCCCAGCTCCCGCTCGATCTTGCTGGCGTCGATGGCATAACGCAGGTCGTGGCCTGGGCGGTCGTGGACGAAGGTGATGAGGTCAGTGTAGCGGGCCACGCCCGCCGGATGTTCAGGCGCCAGTTCCTCGAGCAGCGCGCAGATGGCGTGCACGACATCGATGTTCTTCTGCTCATTGTGGCCACCGATGTTATAGGTCTCGCCGACCTGGCCTTCGGTCACCACCTTGAGCAGGGCACGGGCGTGGTCGTCGACGTACAGCCAGTCGCGCACCTGCTGGCCATCGCCGTACACCGGCAGCGGTTTGCCGGCGAGGGCGCTGAGGATCATCAGTGGGATGAGCTTCTCGGGGAAGTGGTACGGGCCGTAGTTGTTCGAGCAGTTGGTAACCAGCACAGGCAGCCCGTAGGTCCGGTGCCAGGCGCGTACCAGATGATCGGACGCTGCCTTGCTTGCCGAATAGGGCGAGCTTGGCGCGTAGGGCGTGGTCTCGGTGAACAGGTCGTGTGCACCATGCAGGTCGCCGTAGACCTCATCAGTAGAGATGTGGTGGAAGCGAAACGCCGCGCGTGCCTGCGATGGCAGGCGGCTCCACCAGGCACGAGTGGCTTCGAGCAGGGTGTAGGTGCCGACGATGTTGGTCTGGATGAACTCCGCCGGGCCATCGATGGAGCGGTCCACGTGGGATTCGGCGGCCAGGTGCATGATCGCGTGGGGCTGGAAACGCTCCAGCACGGCGCTGACTGTGGCCGCATCGGCGATATCGGCCTGGACGAGTTCGTAGCGGGTATTGCTGGCGATGCGTTGCAGCGACTCCAGGTTGCCGGCGTAGGTGAGTTTGTCGAGGTTCAGGACCTCGTGCTCGGTATTGTCGATCAGGTGGCGGATCAGGGCAGAGCCAATGAAACCGGCGCCACCGGTGACGAGAATTCGCATCTGAAAGAACCTCTGGGTCTGAAGGAAGCTCCAGTGGAGCTTAGCGTGTCGGCCGGGTCGCTGCGGTCTGGCCCTTTGTTCGTGCGGCGGCATTGTCCGGCAAAGCCGGACAGTTTGGAACTGCCTTGCTGTAACCAAGGCTTTTATCGCCAGCCTCTTGTATATCGGCAGCAGCAGTGGCGATATAAGCGACAAAAAAACCGAGGTTCCACTCCATGCCCTTGAGCACCCTGATCCAGCGTTCCCGCCAGCCCAACCCTTCGCTGAGCGAAGCCCAGGCCCATGCCCTGCTGCGCGCGCACTACGACCTGGACGGACCCTTGCAGCCGTTGGGCAGTCAGCAGGACCTGAACCTGCTGCTCGACAGCGAACAAGGCCGCTTCGTGCTCAAGGCCTGCCACGCCAGCTATGCGCAGGTGGAGCTCGAAGCGCAGCACGCGGCACTCGCCTACCTGCGGGAGCAAGGCTTGCCAGTGCCGGCCGTGCGTCGGGCAGGCGATGGCCAGGATCTTTTAGCGGTGGACATCGATGGCCAGTCTTTGCGGGTGCGCCTGCTCGACTACATCGAGGGCCAGCCACTGACGCGTCTCAAACACATGGAGCCGCGCCTGATCGCTGAACTGGGCGAGCTGTGCGCGCGTGTCGACCGGGCATTGGCCGATTTCGATCATCCCGGCCTCGAGCGCACCCTGCAGTGGGACCCGCGCCACGCTAAGGCACTGATCGAGCATTTGCTGCCGGTACTGCAAGACCCGTCCCGTCGAGCCCGTGTGCAGCAACTCACCGGGCTGGCCGCCGAACGCTTGCAGCCATTGGCCGATGACCTGCCGGCCCAGGCCGTGCACCTGGACATCACCGATGACAATGCGGTCTGGGCGCGTGATGCCGGGCGCCAGTGGCAATTGCAGGGCGTCATCGACTTCGGCGATCTGGTGCGTACCTGGCGTATCGCCGACTTGTCCGTGACCTGTGCTGCCCTGCTGCACCACGCCGAAGGCGACCCGCTGCGTATCCTGCCGGCGATCCAGGCGTACCAGGCGATCAATCCGCTGCAGGAGGCCGAGCTGCGAGCCTTGTGGCCATTGGTGCTGATGCGCGCGGCCGTGCTGGTGCTCAGCAGCGAACAGCAGTTGCAGGTAGAGCCTGGCAACCAGTACATCCTCGACAACATCGCCCATGAGTGGGAAATCTTCGACACCGCCAGCGCCGTGCCTTTTGCCCTGATGGAGGCTGCGATTCTCCAGGCCGCAGGGCACGCCCTGGCGCCGCTGACCCTTTCGGACTGTGCGCCGCTGATGCCGGCCTTGGCCGGCGAGGCGGTGGCGCGCATCGACCTGGGCGTGCTCAGCCCTCATTGCGAAGCCGGTAATTGGGAGCAACCCGGTTTCGACCAGCGGCTGCTGACCGGGCAGGCCGGGCCGGCGTGCACCCTGCACGGGCAGTACCGGTTGTCACAGACGCACATCGATCGTCCCGAGGAGCCCGCCACCTGCGCTTTGGGTGTGGAACTGAACGTGCCCACCGGCACCGCGTTGCAGGCACCGCAGGCAGGTGTCTGGGAGCGCACCGGCGAGGGCCGTGGTCGGCTGCGCACAACCGACTGGAGCCTATGGCTGGCAGGGCTGGAAGAAGCGCCGCAGGACGGCCAGGCACTGGCCAAAGGGCAAGCCCTGGGGCTGACCTGCGGCTTCCTGAGCGTCCAGTTGAGCCGGGATCACCAACATCAGCCGCCGTTCTTCGCCAAACCATCCCATGCCCAGGCCTGGTTGGCGGTGTGCCCGTCCCCCCGCGCCTTGCTGGGCTTCGATTGCGACGCCGAGCCCTTGGTCGACGCCCAGGCCCTGCTGGCTCGCCGTGACGCCAGCTTTGCCCGCTCGCAGAAGCACTACTACGCGCAGCCACCCCATATCGAGCGGGGCTGGCGCAACTACTTGATCGACATGCAGGGCCGCTCCTACCTGGACATGCTTAATAACGTCGCAGTGCTGGGCCATGGGCATCCGCGCATGGCCGCCGAGTCGGCGCGCCAGTGGTCGCTGGTCAACACCAACTCGCGCTTCCACTATGCGGCGATAGCCGAGTTCTCGGAGCGACTGCTGGCGTTGGCGCCGGAAGGCTTCGACCGGGTGTTCCTGGTCAACAGCGGCACCGAGGCCAACGACCTGGCCATCCGCCTGGCCTGGGCCTACAGCGGTGGGCGCGATTTGCTCAGTGTGCTGGAGGCCTATCACGGCTGGTCGGTGGCTACCGACGCCATTTCCACCTCCATCGCCGACAACCCGCAGGCGCTGGAAACCCGGCCGGACTGGGTGCATCCGGTGGAGGCACCGAACACTTTCCGCGGACGTTTCCGTGGGCCGGACAGCGCACCTGATTACCTGCAGGATGTCGACGCCAAGCTGGCCGATCTCGATGCCCGGGGGCGGCAGCTGGCCGGATTCATCTGCGAGCCGGTATACGGCAATGCCGGGGGGATCTCGCTGCCGGCGGGCTACCTGCGCGAGGCCTACGCGAAGGTCCGTGCCCGGGGCGGGGTGTGCATCGCTGACGAGGTGCAGGTCGGCTATGGTCGCCTCGGCGAATACTTCTGGGGCTTCGAGGAGCAGGGCGTGGTGCCGGACATCATCACTATGGCCAAGGGCATGGGTAACGGTCAGCCACTGGGCGCGGTGATTACCCGGCGGGAGATTGCCGAGGCCCTGGAGGCTGAGGGTTACTTCTTCTCATCGGCCGGTGGTAGCCCAGTCAGTTGCCGGATCGGCATGGCAGTGCTGGATGTCATGCAGGAGGAAGGCCTTTGGGAGAACACCCGCGAGGTGGGCCGTTACTTCAAGGCGCGCCTGGAGGCATTGGTCGATAAACATCCACTTGCGGGGGCTGCCCACGGCTCCGGGTTCTACCTGGGTCTTGAACTGGTGCGCGATCGCCAGACGCTGGAGCCTGCCACCGAAGAGACGATGACCTTGTGCAATCGCCTGCGCGATCTGGGCATCTTCATGCAGCCCACCGGGGACTACCTGAATATCCTCAAGATCAAGCCGCCCATGTGCACCACCCGGGCGAGCGTGGATTACTTCGTCGACAGCGTGGACCGCATTCTGTCCGAAGCGCTTTAAGTCGAGGTCATCGAGCCACCTGAGTCGATTGTTATCGGCTTAGGTGGCTTTTTTATGACCCAATAATTTGTCTTTCAGCTTTTAAGTTCGATTTTTATCGAGTATATAATGGTTAACGCACGGCCGCTTCTGAGTAAGCTGCCCTCTTTATCAATGACCTGGCGCAATCGGCGCCGGGCCCTCGCAGAGGTTACCGATGAAAACCCTCAACTCGACCCCGCGTGCCGACGGTTTCCATATGCCCGCCGAATGGGCGCCGCAAACCCAGGTCTGGATGGTCTGGCCAGAGCGCCCGGACAACTGGCGCCTGGGCGGCAAGCCGGCGCAAGCTGCGCATGTGACGCTTGCCAAGGCCATCGCCCGCTTCGAGCCGGTTACCGTCGCCGTCTCTGCCGGCCAGTACGAGAACGCCCGTCGTCAGCTCGATGTCCCCAACATCCGCGTGGTGGAAATCAGCAACGACGACGCCTGGGTGCGTGACACCGGCCCGACCTTCGTCATCAACGACCATGGCGAAGTGCGGGGTGTGGACTGGGGCTTCAATGCCTGGGGCGGCTTCGACGGCGGCCTGTACGCGCCCTGGAACCGTGACGAGGAACTGGCGGCCAAGGTCCTGGAAATGGAGCGCTGCCAGCGTTACCACACCGAGGGCTTCGTACTCGAAGGCGGTTCGATCCATGTGGACGGTGAAGGTACGCTCATCACCACCGAAGAGTGCCTGCTCAACCGCAACCGCAACCCGCACCTCAATCGCGAACAGATCGAAGACATTCTGCGTGAGCATCTGGCCGTCGAAACCATCATCTGGCTGCCGGACGGGCTGTACAACGACGAGACCGACGGGCACGTCGACAACTTCTGCTGTTACGTCAGCCCAGGCGAAGTGTTACTGGCCTGGACCGATGATTCCAACGACCCCAACTATGCGCGTTGCCACGCCGCATACGAGGTATTGAAAAACAGCCGCGATGCCAAAGGCCGTGAATTCGTCGTGCACAAAATGCCGATCCCGGGCCCGCTGTACGCCACTGAGCAAGAGTGCGCAGGCGTCGACCATGTGGCTGGCAGCCAGGAGCGTGACCCGTCCGTGCGTCTGGCCGGCTCCTATGTCAACTTCCTGATCGTCAATGGCGGCATCATCGCCCCGAGCTTCGATGACCCCGCTGATGCCCAGGCCAGAGCGATCCTGGCCAAGGTCTTCCCGGACCACGAAGTCGTCATGATTCCAGGCCGTGAGCTGCTTCTGGGTGGCGGCAACATCCACTGCCTGACCCAGCAACAGCCGGCGCCGGTCAAGCGCTAAACCCCCGATCACAAAAAAGCCCGTCCATTGACGGGCTTTTTTGTGGCTGCCGATTACCGGAGGGGGGCGATGGCATATGTCTTGTATTGTTTTTCAGGTGTTTCAGTCAGATAGCAGCTTTGCTGTTCTGTAATAAAACCAACGTAAGTTAGCCGCTCACGGCACCTGGAGTACGTGTGGACATGAATGCAGCAAGTGAGTCGGCTATGCCTTCCTCGGTGATGGACCATGAATCGCTCAAGATTCTGGCCCAATGGTTGAAAAGCCATGGAGGCTATCGCTTCAAGTCGGACGATCCACGGCGTCTACTGGATGGGCGATATCCGCAGGGCCTGATCAGCGAGGCTGAGCTGGAAGCGTTGATGGCCGTCTGGCACTGATTGGGTGCACGCTCGCCCAAACGAAAACGCCACCGTGTTTATCGCGGTGGCGTTTTTTTTCGGCCTTGGCTGGCCTGACGAGATCGGATACCTGAATCAGAAGCTGTAGGTACCGGTCACCACCAGGCTGCGTGGTTCACCGAACTGGATTTGGCTGGCACTGGTGGCCGAGCTGTAGTAGGTCTTGTCGGTGAGGTTGCTCAAGGCCGCGCGCACATCCCAATCGTGGGTGCGGTAGCCCGCCAGCGCATCCCAGCGGCCATAGCCGGGCAGCTTGACGGTGTTCTGGTTGTCGGCGAATCGATCGCCTACCAGCGTCAGGCCGGTTTCGGCGTACCAGCCGAGTTCTGGTTTCCAGGTGACGAAGAGGCTGCCGTTGCGTTTGGCCACATCGTTGATGCGGTTGCCTTGCTGGCCATTGTTGTCCTTGACGATGGTCGCATCCTGCAGCCCCACGCCGCCGCGCACGTACCAATTGCCGGTGACATTGCCCATGACAGTCAATTCGATGCCTCTTGAGCGCTGCTCGCCGCTGAGCTGGATGAGCTCGGGGTTGTTCGGGTCGCGGGTACGGCGGTTGTACAGCTCCAGCTCGTAGAGGGCTAGAGTGGTGCTCAGGCGTTCGTCGAACCAATCGCTCTTGACCCCGATCTCCTTCTGCCGAGTGAGCTCAGGGCCTGCATCGTTGCCATTGCCCGGAGCGCCAGGTGTGATGCCGATCAGGCCTCCACCGACCGGTGAGAAGGTCTTGCTCCAGGACGCATAGAACGAGTGCTCGCGCCATGGGGAATAGACCACGCCCACGCGCGGGCTGGTGCTGGTGCTCTCTTGGGTTTCCGTGAGGTTCTTCACTTTGCTCGTAGTCTGCACCTCGAAGCGATCGAAGCGCACGCCTGCCAGCAGTTGCCATTGATCGTTCAGGCGGATCTGGTCCTGCACATAGAGGCCAGCGCTTTCCACGCGGGTGTGGTTGTTACTCGATACCTTCAGCGCACCGGTGTGCTGGTGTTGCCCACTGGAGCCTCCCAGCGGTACGGAAGGCACGCCGACCCCTTGATGCAACAACGAATTGCGGCGCTGTTCGCCCAGCTCCAGGCCCACCAGCAGGGTGTGCTCGAGATCGAAGGTTTGCAGATGACCTTCGGCCTCGAAGGTATTGAATAGATTGCGAGTGCTCAGGTCCTGTTGCCAGCGCTGGCGACTCACCAGGCCGGTGGAAGGGATGTAGCCGGTGAGGTAGGTGTTGTCGAAGTCGCTCTCCAGATTGAACAGGGAGAACGTATGGCGCAGTTGCCACTGGTCATTGAGCTCGTAGTTCAGGCGCGAGCGCAGCGACTGGGCACGGTTATCGATGAAGTCGCGCTGGGTATCACCGTAGGTGGTATGACGGCTGACATCGACGGGGCGCCCGGTCTGCGGATCGCCAGGAATGCCGCGGTCGGGGGTGCGGTTGTAGCGGCTGTATTCGTATTGCACCAGCCAGTTCAGCTGCGGGGTCAGCTGCCAGCTCATGGACGGTGCGAACAGTTGGCGGCTGCCGTCGATGCCGTCGCGGAAGCTGTTGTTGTCGGCATTACCGAGGTTCAGACGCAGGCTGAGGGTATCGGTCGGGTCAGCGCTCAGATCGGCATACAGGCTGCGCAGGTCTTCGCTACCGCCCTGGGCCTCGATGCTCGAGCGCCGGCCGTGCTCCGGGGCCTTGCTGACCCGGTTGACGATACCGCCCTGGCTGCCACGGCCATAGAGAACCGCCGCTGGCCCCTTGAGTACTTCGACCCGCTCGATGTTGTGCAGGTCGCGCACGTATTGGCTGTCATCGCGTACGCCGTCCAGATAGAAGTCGTTGCTGGCGTCGAAGCCACGGATGCGCAAGCTGTCGAAGCGGGTATCGGCACCACTGCTGACGTTGGGAATGCCCTCCAGTGCCTTGCCCAGGCTGAAGCTGCCGTAGTCGAGGACGTTGTGGGTCTTCACCGTGTCGATGGCCTGTGGCACGTAGCGAACCGGGGTAGAGGTGCGGGTTGCCGTGCTGACTTCGTGAACCCGAGGATTGTCGTCTTCGCGCTCGCGGTCGGCGGTGACCGAGAGCTCCGGCAGGGTGGTGGTGGCGGCGCTGGCCAGGCTTGCTCCAAGCAGTAGCGACAGGCCAAAGGATAAAGAGGGAAGGTGGGAGGGTACCGACATTGAGAATCCGCAAAACAATAAATGAAAATTGAGTGCGAATGATAACGAGTGCTATTAGTGGTCGCTTGGGTAATTTGTAAGGTGTTGTCTTTACAGGTGTTTCTATTTGTAAAAAATACTCAACCCACTTTCGGGGCTACCCGCGAGCGTTGGAAGCGCAAGATGGCAACACAGGGCGGGCCTGCGCCATAGGGAAAAAACCTAATGCTGTGCGGATTTCTCCAGAAATTCACGGGTTGTTGTCGTGAATCTGGTTATAAGCATCTGCCTTTCACGATTTTTTGACATCTCGAATCAGCCGGGGCTAGGATTCGCCCAACGCCTGCTGGCCATGACTTGGCCATGCTGTTGTACAAAGCCCGCTGCATGTCACATGACGGGCTTTTTTCAGTTTTGGATCCGCATAGCGTCGAACCTACGAAGGGGCGTTGGTTCCTGGCGTCAGGTTGCAGAGCGTTTAAAAATTCAGAAATAAGGAAAACAAGATGTTGAAAACCAGGATCAGCCTGGTCGCTCTGGCGATGATCGCCGCGACCCAGGCCCAGGCCAACGACCAGGCCGAAAGCAAGGGCTTCGTTGAAGACAGCCAGCTGAACGTCTTGCTGCGCAATGCCTACATGAACCGCGACTACAAGGACGGCAACAAGGACAAATCCGAGTGGGGCCAGGCGGCGATCGGTACTTTCTCGTCCGGTTTCACCCAAGGCACCGTGGGCGTTGGTGTTGATGCATTCGGTCTGTACGCAGTGCGCCTGGATGGCGGCAAGGGCCACTCCGGCGCGCAAGGGATCGACTTCTTCAAGAAAGGCGACAGCGGCAACGCTGCCGATGACCTCTCCAAGGGTGGCGCAGCGGTCAAGTTCCGTGTCTCCAACACTGTACTGAAGTACGGTGACCAGATGCCTACGCTGCCGGTTCTGAACTACGACAACGCGCGTCTGCTCCCGGAAAGCTACACCGGTACCCTGATCACCTCCAAGGAGATCAAAGGTCTTGAGCTCAATGCCGGTCGCTTCACTGCTGAATCGCGCAAAAGCGCCGAAGGTCGTGACAGCGGTGGCCTGAAGTCGATCAACGTGTTGGGCGGTAGCTACAAGTTCACCGACCAGTTCACTGCTGCGCTGTATGCCTCCGATGTCGAAGACGTGCTGAAGAAGCAATACGTGGGCGCCAACTACGTATTCCCGATCAGCAAGGATCAGTCTTTGACCCTGGACTTCAACGGCTACCGCACCAAGCTGGACAACTCCTATGTCCGCGAAAACGGTATCACCGGCGACGACAACAAGATCTGGAGCCTGGCAGCGACCTTCGCCACCGGTCCGCACTCGTTCACCCTGGCCCATCAGCGCTCGACCGGCGACAGCAACCTGGGTTACGCCTACGGCGGTTACCAGAAAGACCAACGCCGCGTAGGCGATGGCGGCAGCACCATCTTCCTGGCCAACTCCTACTGGTCCGACTTCAACGCCGAAGACGAGCGCAGCTGGCAGCTGGGCTACGGTCTTGATTTCACCGCCTTCGGTGTTCCAGGCCTGACCTACAACGTTGCGTACGTTCGTGGCGATAACATCACCACTTCGACCAGCACCGGCGGTACCGAGCGCGAGATCTTCAACCAGCTCAAGTACGTGGTACAGAGCGGTGCAGCCAAGGACCTGAGCGTCAAACTGCGCAGCTCCATCCTGCGTGTCTCGCAGAAATCCAGCGAGTACAACATCAGCGGTAACGAAGTCCGCGTCTTCGTCGAGTACCCGATCAACGTCTTCTGATCCCGTACTCGCGTCCCGAACAGCCCTGGCTCATGCCGGGGCTGTTTCCTTTCGGCGTACCGCTGCCATTGGCGCAACGCTGTCTGCGGTTTGCGGCGCGAAGCTGTCGCTGCGGGCCATCCGCCACATCCGCGCATAGAACTCGTTCTCGATCGAGCCGCTGAGCAATTCGCCGGGCTTGAGGAACTGGTGCAACTGGGAAAACAGGCTGATCTCGCTCGGGCTGATACGCCTTGCCAGGTGTTTGGGTTTGAGCTGCGAAGGATGCTCCAGGCCTGCCGCCGCAAGCATCTCGGCCAAGGCATGCAGGGTATTGCGATGAAAGCTCGCCACCCGTTCGGCTTTTTCCGGCACCACCAGGGCGCGCTGGCGCAGCGGATCCTGGGTGGCCACGCCGGTAGGGCACTTGTTGGTGTGGCAACTCTGCGACTGGATGCAGCCAATGGCGAACATGAAACCCCGTGCCGAGTTGACCCAGTCAGCACCGATGGCCAGCGTACTGGCGATATCGAAGGCACTGACGATCTTGCCGGCTGCACCGATACGCACGCGGTCACGCAGGTTCAGGCCGACCAGTGTGTTGTGCACGAACATCAGCCCTTCACGCATGGGTACGCCCATGTTGTCGCTGAACTCCCGCGGTGCGGCACCGGTGCCACCTTCCTTGCCGTCGACGACGATGAAGTCGGGCGTGATCCCGGTGGCCAGCATGGCCTTGGCGATGGCCATGAACTCCCAGGGATGGCCCAGGCAGAACTTGAAGCCCACCGGCTTGCCGCCAGACAGCTCACGCAGGCGGGCGATGAAGTGCAGCAGCTCCAGCGGCGTGTGGAAGGCACTGTGGGCGGCTGGCGAAATGCAGTCCTCGCCGACCCGCACACCACGGGTGGCGGCAATCTCGACACTGACCTTGTGCCCAGGCAGGATGCCGCCATGACCGGGCTTGGCGCCTTGGCTTAGCTTGAGTTCGATCATCTTCACCTGGGGATCGCGCGCCTGTTCGGCAAAACGCACCGGGTCGAAGCGGCCCTCTTCGGTACGGCAGCCAAAGTAGCCGCTGCCGATCTCCCAGATCAGATCCCCGCCGTGCTGGCGGTGGTAAGGGCTGATGCTGCCTTCGCCGGTGTCGTGGGCGAAGCGGCCCAGGCGCGCGCCCTTGTTCAAGGCGCCGATGGCATTGGCGCTGAGCGCGCCGAAGCTCATGGCCGAGATGTTGAAGATCGACGCCGAATACGGCTGCCTGCAGTGCGGGCCACCGATGTCGATGCGAAACGACGCCGGGTCGGGCGTCTGCACCGGTACCATCGAATGGCTGATGAATTCGAAGCCAGGCTTGTAGGCATCGTTGAGTGTGCCGAAGGCCTTCTCGGCGCTCTCGTTCTTGGCGCGGGCATAGACCAGTGAGCGCTGCGAGCGGGAGAACGGCAGCTTGTCGTCGTCGCCCTCGATCAGGTACTGGCGGATCTCCGGCCGAATGGTCTCGATCAGATAACGGATGTTGCCCAGGATTGGGTAGTTGCGGCGCACGGCATGATGGCTCTGGCGCAGGTCATTGAGACCGACCAAGCTGAGCAGGGCAGTGAGCAGGGTGAGCGGCCAGAGCCAGCTGTGCTGGGCAAGAAATGGAATGCTGGCGAAGGTGAACAACAGGCAGGCGGCCAGACAGGCGTAGCGGGTGGGGAGCGCGTCTTTCATGGGTCCATCGCTGACAGGATGACCCGCACTAGGATAGGCAAAGGCCGCGCGCGGAAAACCAAGGGATTCGGTAAAAGACTATTACCTGCGCGCGGCTTGTGTTCGGTCGCGGGCGCGCGTCAGCGCTTGTCCTGCCTCAGGACCTGCACATCACCGGGCTCTGCCGTCTCGCGCAGGTATTCCTCCAGCGAATCGTCCAGCGCCTGCAGCCAGCGAGTATGGTGCGGCACCGCAGCGGTACCGGTCATCACCGAACGGTAGGAGCGGTCCCGATAGCCCATGATGTCGTGCTTCTTGTCGTGCTTCCATTTGAGGAAGATGCGGTTGACTGCATCGATGTCGAAGCTTGGGTAATCGGTTTGTCCGATCAGGTGCTGAATGTAGCGCCCCTGGAATTGGTACATCGAGGCGGTGCTCTCCAAGGCTTCTTCCTCGGCACGCCAGCGCGCACTGTCGGCCTGCATGGCGGCTTGGTCCGGCAGTTGGATGCGGCCAAGCATCAGATCACGGGCGAACCAGGCCTGGGCATCGAACAGGTTGAAGCTGTACCAGAGATCTTGCATGCCCAAATACAGCAACTGCGGGTTGGCCTCCCAGACCACGCCTTGGTAGAGGCCCAGCGGCCACAGACGATTGTCGGTGCGCAAGGTCAGCTCGTCAGGCAGGAACGGGAAGTGATGCTGGTAGCCGGTACACAGGATGATCGCATCGACCCGCTTGCTGGAGCCGTCGGCGAAGTGCGCCACGTCGCCTTCGACCCGCTGTAGCTGCGGTCGCTCTTCCCACCCTTTGGGCCACTGGTAGCCCATCGGTTGGGTGCGATAGGCGCTGGTGATCGAGCGGGCACCGTACTTGTAGCACTGCGAGCCGATGTCCTCGGCCGAGTAGCTGCTGCCGACGATCAGCACGTCCTTGCCGGCGAACTCCAATGCATCGCGAAAATCGTGGGCATGCAGGATGCGTCCTGAAAAACGCTCGAAGCCCGGGAACGACGGCACGTTCGGCGTGGAGAAGTGCCCGCTGGCCACCACCACGTAGTCGAACACCTGCTCGATGCTCTGACTCTGAGCGTAGTCATGGGCAGTGACAGTGAATGTGCGGCTCTGGTCATCGAAGCGCACGGCCTTGACCACGGTGTTGAAGCGAATGTACTGGCGCACACCGGCCTTCTTCACTCGGCCCTGGATGTAGTCCCACAGCACCTCGCGAGGAGGATACGAAGAAATCGGCCGACCGAAATGCTCATCGAAGCTGTAGTCGGCGAACTCCAGGCACTCCTTCGGGCCGTTCGACCAAAGGTAGCGATACATGCTGCCGTGGACCGGTTCGCCATGCTGGTCCAGGCCAGTGCGCCAGGTGTAGTTCCACATGCCGCCCCAGTCAGCCTGTTTTTCGAAACAGACCACTTCGGGCATAGGTGCGCCCTTGGCATGGGCGTATTGGAAAGCACGCAGTTGCGCCAGGCCTGACGGGCCGGCGCCGATGATGGCAACGCGAATAGTCATGAGGATGTCCTGTAAACACGAAAAAAGGCAAAACCTCCCCAACCCCGAACGGCAACAGGCCTAGGGCTGTGGATGGGTGAAGACTTCAGGTGTCAGCAGGCAGGTGGAGGCACGGGGCGCTTGCGCTTGTGCGCCAGCAGCATGTCTCGAGGTGGAATCGACAGCGTGTGGAACAGCGTCGAGAGAGGAGAGCAGCCGAGGGTAGAGCGGACAACGGCAGGGAAGGGCCCGGTGGCCTTGCCAAGCAGAGCGGCAAGCGGGCCATGGGACCGATAGATACGTGTGATCTCGTGCATGGGGGCTTGTAGTGCCTCTTTTCTTTATGGATGCCTTTTTAGCTATAACGCATCGAGGGAAAGCATTTCAAGGTTTGTCATCGGCATGCGGCAGTAGCGCCTGGTTCTGCTGGGGCTGCCGCTCCCAGTCTTCACCGAACAGTTCCGCCGGGTGCTGGGTCCGTTCAGAACCATTGCCACAGGCCAGCGCTTTTGCCGGGCAATACAGGTCGCAGCCCCAGCAGATGCGCTCGGGGTGGCTGGGGTTGTGTGGGAATTTCTTGGCCATGGCGCATGCTCCGTTCTGGCCTGGGGATTTCAGGCTAAGGGAGATGCGGTGGGAGAGGTTGATGGGCGTCAATGGCGGAAATAAAAAAGGCCCACCGTGAAGGTGAGCCTTTTTTGATACTGCGTATGGTGCCGGCACCAGGAATCGAACCCGGGACCTACTGATTACAAGTCAGTTGCTCTACCAGCTGAGCTATACCGGCAATGGGGCGTCATTATAGCGATCGGTTGGCGCGTGTAAACCTATTCCTTCCAATAGGTTACGCCATTGCCGGGAAAGCAGAGTTTTCCTACCAGCCGCGGTGGATGCTGTTGACGCTGGGCTCGGCCTGGGCGGGGTTGAAGAACAGCTTGTCGTTGTCGCAGCCGCGCTTGCGGCAGGGTGTTTCGGCGCGCAGGGGCAGGCCTCTGTCGCCGCCCAACTGCATGCCGGGCATGTCCCAGTCGAGGGACGAGGTCTTGGGCGAGTGGGTGTTGCTGGCGCAGCCGCTCAGGGCCAGGGCGCAGCACAGCAGGGCAAAGGGCTTGGTCTGGATCACGTTGTCGATGTCCGTTCTGGGTCAGTCGTTGTTCAGAATTCGCTGGATGGTGCCGCCGCAGGCCATGTAGCAGCTGTCGTAATCAGGCTGGCATTCGGAGCCTGCGGAGTTGAAAAACGGATAGCTGGGATAGGGGCAACTGTGACGCGTGTTCTTGTTCGGCTTGCTGTCCTTGCAGTACTGGTAGGCCCTCAGCTCGGCCTGGTACAGGGCGCGCTGGCTGTTTTCTTCCAGGCGGGCCAGTTGTTTACAGTGATTGCGTTGCATCGCGCAGTTATTGATGCAAGCGAGCCCATGTGGGCTGGGCGGTGGCGAATACCTATACGTGTAGGAGGGGCCGCAGCCGCCGAGCAGCAGGCTCGCCAGCACCAGGATGGCGAAGCGTTGGTATTGGGTGTCCACGGGTACAACGGTCCTTGATCATTCCTCGCTGAACTCCAGCAGGTCGCCCGGTTGGCAGTTCAGCGCGCGGCACAGCTTCTCGAGGGTCTCGATCTTGAAACCCTTGATCTTGCCGTTCTTCAGCAGTGACAGGTTCGCTTCCGTTATGCCGATGATTTCCGCCAGGTCCTTGGAACGGATCTTGTTCCTGGCCATGACGACGTCGAGGCGGATGATTATCGGCATAGGGGGCGGCTAGACATAACAGTTGTGTTCATCGCTGAGGGTCTTGGCGTCACGCATGAGCAGCGAGAAGGCGCAGAGCAGGATGCCTTTCATGATCTCGTAGACAGCCTCGGATGATACACCGATCGACACGACGAAGCTTCTCTCCCCGGCGGGCAGGTCGATGGCCAGGGCCAGGCCTTGGAGGGTATCGATCACTGGCCATAGCAGCGGAGCGCCGATGCACAGCAGCCCGACTCGCCAGAGCATGCGGATGTTGGCCAGGCTCCAGGTGTGCCCCTTGGACAAGCGCAAGAAGAACAAGCCTGTGAGTAGCAGGCTCAGCACCGAGAGCCCTGTCGGAATCATCTCCAGCGCCAGTACCAGACCCATGGCGAGCCTCGAGGGTTGGTAGCCGTCTTCCAGGAGCAGAGGCATGTTGATGCCATGGCCCTGCAGGTAGGCCGCGACTGTGTCGGGATAGTCGAAGACCCAGAGCAGCGGTGTGCCGAAAAGCTCGACTGCACCGGTGGCCCAGGCCAGAAAAGCGGCAAAGACGCCGATGATGCGCAAGCGCGAACGCGCGTAGGCCACTGATCTGCTGTCGTTCATGGGGTGCCTCCGTACTGTGATGAACGGGGCGGATTATTGGTGAAAAATTATCGTTACACAATAATTAATTTCATTTTTTGTAAGCTGGCGACGCTTTGCCGCAGGGGAATCATTCACTTGATAGCGGCAGCGTTTTGTATAGGATGAATAATATAATTTACGAACCTTTCAGCAGGCTTTACGGGGGTTTTTCCTGGGAATGCTTGCCTCAACACGAAATTTCGTTAGTCTCAGTCTATCGTTTTGACTTATTCGATCAGCTCAGCTAATGTGCTGTTCATTATGTTGAACAGCAAAGCTTTCAAGCTACTCTCCACTTCCCGCCTGGTTTCCCGTGAGCGTCACTGGACCGGCGACCTCTAGCCCCTCCCTCGACCTGCAGCCTTAAACGTTGTGTCTCGTGCCGATGCCTGTGCGCTCGGCCGCTGTCGCCCATGGGAGGGCACCATGCGTTCCTGGATCTATTTGTTCGTCGCGATCACCGCAGAGGTGATCGGTACGGCGTCGATGAAACTCGCCGCCACACATTTCCCCGTCATGGGGCATGTCGTCATGTACGTCATGATCTGTCTGTCGTATTTCTTCCTGGCCCTTGCGGTAAAGCGTGTGCCGGTTGGCGTGGCTTATGCCTTGTGGGAAGGAATCGGTATCGTCCTGATCACCGTGGTCAGTGTGGTCTGGCTTGGTGAAAGCCTGGGTTGGACCAAGGCCCTGGGCCTGGCGGTGATGATCGCCGGCATCCTGCTGGTCAAGGCCGGTACCCGCAGCACTCCTGCTGTGCGCGAAGCGGAGGGCCTGCCATGCTGATCCCCTTTGCCTGGCTGGGTTTGGCCATCGTGTTGGAAGTACTGGCCAACCTTTTGCTCAAGTACTCAGACGGTTTCCGTCGCAAAGGCCTGGGTTTTGCCTCGATCCTGAGTGTACTGGCGGCGTTCACCGCTTTGGCCCAGGCCGTTCAGGACATCGAACTGTCGCTCGCCTACGCCATCTGGGGCGGCTTTGGCATCCTGGCGACTGTGGCGATGGGTTGGGCGTTGTTTGGTCAGCGCCTGGCTGGCCGCGGATGGCTGGGCCTGGCTTTGCTCTTGCTAGGCATGAGCCTGCTGAAAATGGCCTGAAAATCACGCGATTGGCACGAGTCCGGCGCGTTTATGCACAAGCGGCATGCCAACATTGCGCGAAAGGCATGCCACTTGACTTATCCGCTGGTCTTTGCGCAAAGGCCTGTTTTTACTGGTTTTGGCTCGCTGCCTGGAATAAGCGAACGCGCTGAAATAGCGGTTGGATCCCCGTTTTCGTGATATTCATCACAAGCTTGTTCACAGAGTTATCCACAGGCTTTCAACTGGACGGCACGTCTTCTTTGCGCTCTGCAATCAGCAACAGATTGCGAGGCGTGAGGGGGTAGTCGCAAAACACACCCATGCGCACGTCATAGCCGCGCTCGTGGAGAAACAGGGCCCTGTCCAGCACCAGCCACATTTCCAACGGGCGGCGAAACAGGTTGCGCAGCAGCTCCAGATTGCGCACCTGTGCCAGGCGTTGCCAGCCGGCGGCCTCAAGCGCCGCCCAGTCGGGCGCATCATGGATCTGGACGTGCCGAAGCTCGGCCAGATCGCGGCAGTACTGTTCGAAAGGCTTGTCCAGCCAATTAGTCGGCAGCGAGGGTGTTGGCAAGTACTCGTCGATGGCCCGCTGCTGGCGTTGCAGCAGGTCAAAGCCCAAGCGGCGGGCCATCGAGATGTCACGCTGACGTCGGACACGGGCGCTGGAAGTCACCGCCTCGTTGAGCGGCAGGCCCAGGTCTTCCTGGCTCAACTGCAAGGCCGAGGCCTGGGCCGCCGAAGACATCGGCTGATACACCTTCCCCGGAATGCGGTTGTAGCAGCAGGGCGCGACGGCAATCTGCCGACAACCTTGCTGGCTGGCCAATTGCAGCAGCCGCACATGCAACTCCCCACACGCATGCAGGGCAACGGCGCTCTTGCTGCTGTCCAAGTGACGGTGGCTGTCTGGTGCCAGCACATCTTGATGTACGTGAGTGGCCGGCAGGTGATGATGTTCGCTCAGGGCGCTTCCCGCAGTGACCAGTTCGACGTCGTACTCCAGGCAGGTCAGCCGTTGGCCGGGCTGCAGTAGGCGTCGGCCCAGGTGGCCTTTGCCTGAACACCAGTCCAACCAATGACCGGTGGGCTGGTGGAAGGCCAGGCGACGGGTGAAGGCTTCGATCTGTTGCCACTTGCGTCCCGGGACATTCACGTCCAGACGATGGCCGGCCGGGTGCAGGCCAGCATCGGGCAGCTCGCCCAGAGCGGACAACTGCGAGGCGCGAGTGGCCAGTTGTGCGAAGGGCGCTGGCGCCGGCAGCTGTTCGGGATTCTGCTGGACGGCTTCGGCTTGTTCCAGGGTGCGCTGGCGCAGCCAGGTGGCGAGTTCAGGGTGCTGGGCCTCCCAGTCCAGATGCAGCTGAGTGAAGGGGCGCGGGCGCCATAGCTGCTGATGCTGGAGAAGGAAATGGTCGAGTGCCTGGAAGCGTTCGAGCAGGTGAGGGCCGTGAAGGTAGGGCATGGTTTGCATTCAAGCACCGCAGCGCTGTTGAAAGGGGAGCGCGTCGCGCTCCTTCGCAGGCTTCGCCATTTCCTACAGGTTCAGACGATGCGGAGCCTGCGGTGGGCCGCAGGGCGGCCCCCGGGTTTTACAGTTTCAACGCCCCTGGCAGGCGTCCACGCGTAACCAGCGCTCGAGCACCTTGAAGCCCTGGACCAGTACGAAGGAGATGACCAGATAGAACACGCCTGCAGCAAAGAAGATCTCCACCGGCAGGTAGGTGCGGGCGATGATGGTCCGCGCCATGCCGGTCAGCTCCAGCAGGGTGACTGTACTGGCCAAGGCACTGGCCTTGAGCATCAGGATCACTTCGTTGCTGTAGGCTGGCAGGCCGATGCGCGCGGCGCGCGGCAGCATGATGTAGAACATGGCCTTGCCCCTCGACATGCCCAGCGCCCGTGCCGCCTCGATTTCACCTTTCGGGATGGCCTGCAGTGCGCCACGCAGGATCTCGGCGATGTAGGCGGCGGTGTGTAGGGTCATGGTCAGTACGGTGCACCAGAACGGATCGCGCAGGTACGGCCACAGCGCGCTGCTGCGCACCGCATCGAACTGGGCCAGGCCGTAGTACACCAGGAACAGCTGCACCAGCAGCGGTGTGCCGCGGAAGAAGAAGATGTAGCCGTAGGGCACTGCGCGTACATACCAATGGCGCGAGGAACGGGCGATGCCCAGTGGAATGGCCAGGATCAGCCCGGCGATAACAGCGATGGCGACCAGCTCCAGAGTCAGGGTCGCGCCCTGGGCCAGGCGTGGCAGCCACTTGATGATGACTTCCCAGTTCATTACTCGGCCCTCACGAAGCCGCGAGCGGCGCGTTTTTCCATGAAGTGCATACCGGTCATGGCAATGATGGTCAGGCTCAGGTAGATGCACGCGGCGACCGCATAGAAGGTGAACGGTTCTTTGGTCACGGTCACGCCGATCTGCGCATGACGCATGATTTCCTCGAGGCCGATCACCGACACCAGCGCCGTGTCTTTCATCAGGATCATGAACAGGTTGCCAAGGCCGGGCAGGGCGATGCGCCACATCTGCGGCAGGATGATCTTCGAGAGGATGCGGCCTTTGGACAGGCCCAGCGCCAGGCCCGCTTCGCGGTGCCCTTTAGGGATGGCCAGGATCGCGCCGCGGAAGACTTCCGTGGCGTAGGCGCCGAAGCACAGGCCCAGGGCGATCACGCCGGCGGCGAATGCGCTGAGCTCGAGGCCCGGCATGTTCAAGGCTTCGCCAAGGCTGTTCATCAGCCCGACGGTGCCGAAGTAGATGAGCAGTACCCAGAGCAGTTCGGGCACACCGCGCACCAACGTCGAATAGGTGCTGCCAAGCCATTGCAGCGGCTTGACTGGGGATGTCTTGGCCAGGGCGCCGAGCAGGCCCAGGACCAGCCCCAGCAGCAGGGCGCAGAGCGCCAGTTTTACGGTCATCAGGGTGCCGGCCATCATGGCCGGACCGAATCCGTGCAGGTCGATATTCATGGGCAGGTGCATTCAAGGGACCGGCGCCGCGCGAGGCGGCGCTGGTCTGGGTGAATCATTCGATGCTGAACGGGAAGTACTTGTCGTTGATTTTCTTGTACGTGCCGTCGGCCTTGATTTCGGCCAGTGCCTTGTTCAGCTTCTCGCGCAGCGGGTCGCCTTTGCGCACGGCAATGCCGATCTTGTCGCTGTCGACCACAGGCTCGCCCTTGAACTCGAAGTTCTGGCCGTCCTTGCTCTTGAGCCACTCGTACTGCACGTACTTGTCGGCCAGGATGCCGTCGATGCGGCCGGCGATCAGGTCCAGGTAGGCGTTTTCCTGGGTGTCGTAGAGTTTGACTTCGACGTCATCGCCGTAGTTGTCTTCCAGCCAGGTGCCGGACAGGGTCGCGCGCTGGGTGCCGATCACCTTGCCCTTGAGCGAAGCCTTGTCGGTCTTGAAGTCGACGTTCTTCGGGGCGATGAACTGCAGCTTGTTGGAGTAGTAGGGGTCGGTGAAATCGACGGCCTGCTTGCGCTCGTCGGTGATCGACAGCGAGGACACCAGGAAGTCGAACTTCTTGGCGTTCAGTGCAGGGATGATGCCGTCCCAGTCGGAGGTGACGACCGAGCACTCGACTTTCATCTTGGCGCACAGGGCGTCGCCGATGTCCTTGTCGAAGCCGACCACGTTGCCGCTGGCATCCTTGTTGTTGAACGGCGGGTAGGCCGCCTCGATACCCATGCGCAGTTTTTCCGCGGCCATGGCATTGGCCGAGAAGACCAGCGTGGCGGCAGCGGCCAGGAGGAATTTCTTATAGGTCTGCATGTGTTGCTCCGTTAGCGGTGGCTGGACATGAATTGCTTGCAACGCGCCGAGGTCGGGTTTTCGAACACCTGCTGCGGCGATCCCTGCTCTTCGACCAAGCCCTGGTGCAGGAAGACGATTTCACTGGACACCTGGCGGGCAAAGTTCATCTCGTGCGTCACCAGCAGCATGGTACGGCCTTCTTCGGCCAATGCGCGGATAACGTTAAGCACTTCTTGGACCATTTCCGGATCGAGCGCCGAGGTCGGCTCGTCGAACAGGATGACCTTGGGCTTCATGGCCAGGGTCCGGGCAATGGCCGCGCGTTGCTGCTGGCCACCGGAAAGCTGGGCGGGGTAGCTGTGGCGCTTGTCATGGATGCCGACCTTGGCCAGCAGTGCCTCGGCGGCCTCGATGGCCTCGGCCTTGCTCAGGCCCAGCACGCGACGTGGCGCCTCGATGATGTTGTCGAGGATCGACATGTGCGGCCACAGGTTGAAATTCTGGAAGACGAAGCCGATTTCGCTGCGCAGACGGTTGATCTGGCGGTTGTCGGCTGCGATCAGGTCGCCGGTCTTGGTCGCCTTGAGCTTGAGCTCTTCACCGGCGACGAGGATCTGCCCTTGGTGGGGATTCTCCAGCAGGTTGATGCAGCGCAGCAGGGTGGACTTGCCGGAACCGGACGACCCCAGGATCGAGATCACGTCACCGTCGCGTGCGGTCAGAGAAATGCCCTTGAGAATCTCCTGCTCGCCGTAGCGTTTGTGCAGGTTGCGGATTTCCAGCGCGGGCGTGGCCTGGGCCATGTGCGGTCCTCATGTGTTCGGGTGCGTTCCCAGCTGTTGGCGGCCTTCCTGGCGAGCGCCAAGCTAGCATAGCGGCGTAATGGCGGCCAACCAGGTCGCAAGTGGCTCGGGTCGCTGGCGGGATACTTTGTCGCATCGTTGCAGCGGACTGTCGCGAGGATGTCCGCGCGCACGTCCCCAGCACCGGAGCCTTGATGAAAAAAGGCGCGATGGTGCCAGCTTTGGACGTGTGTGGGAAGCCGTTTTTGGCCGGGTAGTACTTTGCGCGTGAGTGTGCGGGGCTTGGGTTGCTCCTTAAGGTTGCACTTTCTGTTGATCGTTTTTTGTGCACGGGTGTTACCGTGGGGCACCTTTGGTGCATTTGTAAGTGGGTATTTCAGTAATCAGGGCTTGGCAAGAAAATTTGACGACCTTTCGGTCAAGGCATGGCCGAAAGGCCTGCGAGGCCCGGAGCGCTTGGCCATCAGCGAATTCTGACGAGCGTGATTCGCGGCTGGCCCGCTTATTGCCATACGGAAACCACCGAATGCAGCGACGCCTACCTCAACCCCGGGCGCGCTCCGTTTAAGCATTTCGGGTGGTCCACTCCTTACAAAGGTAGTTTTATGAGCGGTAAGCACAATTCCAATGACCTCGCTCAGGGGCTCAAGCAACGGCATGTCACCATGCTGTCCATCGCTGGCGTAATCGGCGCCGGTCTGTTCGTTGGCTCCGGCCACGCCATCGCTGCGGCAGGTCCTGCCGTTCTGCTCGCCTATGCTGCGGCGGGCACCCTTGTGGTGTTGGTGATGCGCATGCTCGGCGAGATGGCCATCGCCTCGCCGGATACCGGTTCCTTCTCCACATATGCCGACCGCTCCATCGGGCGCTGGGCAGGCTTTACCATCGGTTGGCTGTATTGGTGGTTCTGGGTCCTGGTGATCCCACTGGAGGCCAATGCTGCGGCGGCCATCCTGCATGCCTGGTTCCCCGCCGTGGACCTCTGGGCCTTCTCGCTCATCATTACGCTGGCGCTGACCCTGACCAACCTGTGCAGCGTGAAGAACTACGGTGAGTTCGAGTTCTGGTTCGCCCTGCTCAAGGTACTGGCCATCATCGGCTTCATCGTCGTTGGCTGTGTGGCCATGTTCGGCCTGGTGCCCAATAGCCAGGTCAGCGGTGTCAGCCATCTATTCGATACCCAGGGCTTCATGCCCAACGGTCTGGGCGCGGTGCTGGCCGCCATGCTGACCACCATGTTCTCGTTCATGGGGACCGAGATCGTCACCATCGCCGCCGCCGAATCCAAAGACCCGGGCAAGCAGATCAGCCGCGCCACCAACTCGGTGATCTGGCGTATCTGCCTGTTCTACCTGGTGTCGATCTTCCTGGTCGTGGCCCTGGTGCCATGGAACGACCCAGCCCTGGCCGAGACCGGTTCCTACCAGACCGTCCTGAGCCGCATCGGCGTGCCGAATGCCAAGTTGATCGTCGACATCGTCGTGCTGATCGCCGTGACCAGCTGCTTGAACTCGGCGCTGTACACCTCTTCGCGCATGCTGTTCTCCCTGAGCAAGCGCGGCGATGCGCCGGCCATGGCGCAGCGCACCACCAAGGCGGGGACTCCGCACTGGGCGGTCCTGCTGTCCACAGCGGCGGCGTTTCTGTGCGTGTTCGCCAACTTCGTGGCTCCGGCTGCGGTGTTCGAATTCCTGCTGGCCAGCTCCGGCGCCATCGCGCTGCTGGTGTACCTGGTGATTGCTGTGTCGCAACTGCGCATGCGCAGCCAGCGTGAAGCTCGGGGCGAGAAGATTGCCTTCAAGATGTGGCTGTTCCCGGGGCTAACCTGGGCGACCATCGCGTTCATCGTCGCGATCTTGGTGGTGATGGCGCTGCGCGAAGACCATCGCGCCGAGATCATCGCCACCGCATTGCTCAGCATTGGCGTGGTCGCTGCCGGCCTGCTGGTGCAGCGTAAGCGCAAGGCCGAAGGCCAGGCAGCGGGCCAGGTGGCGCTGGATAACTGATCCGGGCTGTTGAACAAAAAAGGCCGTGTCCTGTGAAGGGCACGGCCTTTTCGTTTGTCTGTATCGGCGTTTTCGCAGGTAGATCCACTCCCACAGAAGCTTGTGGGGCGGGTTTGGGCTGCCGGCGATCTTCAGCCGAACTGCTTCTGCTGTTGTTGCTGCTTGGCGACCGCTTCGGAGGCTGCCACATAGGCCTCTTGGAACTCGTCGCTTTCCAGCCAGGCCATGGTGGCATCTTCGTCGCTGCCGTCGAGCCATTTGCGATAGGCAGTGAAGACCATGACGATGTAGTCGGTGGCGTGTTCTTCCTTGTGGCCCTTGAGCACCAGGGCCAGCAGCGGATCGACCAGGAACACCGAGATCATCGGCACCAGGCCGTTCTGCTGGGCTTCCTTCATCTTGTCAAACAGGCTGTTGTAGCTGCCTGAGTCCATGGCTTTGTTGAAGACCTGCTCGACGCTGGCGCTGTCGCCGGCGCTGGCCTTGACCGCCTGGCCGCTGCGCACCATGCGGTTCTGCTTGGCTTTGGTGGCGGCGCGCTTGGCGCGTTTTTGCTGCTTGGTGTTGGAGGCCATTGGGGCGAATCCTTGGGGGGGTCTGGAAAAATGCGCGTATTGAAGCGTAATTGCCGAAGAAACCCAAGGGGCCGGCTTGCGGCCCAAGGCTCAACTGACGAGCGAGGGAGGCTCATCCTCCTCGAACCCCCGCGAGGCCCGTCCGACCAGCAACGGATCCGGTGCATGGGCGATGCTATGGTCCTTGCCCGGGTAGTCCAACGAATGCAGAAAATGCCGGATGCAGTTGATCCGCGCACGCTTCTTGTCATCGGACTTGATCACCGTCCACGGCGCGTCGGCGGTGTCGGTGTGGAAGAACATGGCTTCCTTGGCGGCGGTATAGTCCTCCCACTTGTCCAGCGACTTGATGTCGATGGGCGAGAGCTTCCAGTGCTTGAGTGGATCGTCCCGGCGCGAGATGAAGCGGCGCAGCTGCTCTTCGCGATTAACCGAGAACCAGTACTTGAACAGCAGGATGCCGCTGTTGCACAGCATCCGTTCAAGCTCCGGTGTCTGGCGCATGAACTCCAAGTACTGCAACGGGGTACAGAACTCCATCACCCGCTCGACGCCGGCGCGGTTGTACCAAGAGCGGTCGAAGAAGACCATTTCGCCCGCGGTCGGCAGGTGCTGGATATAGCGCTGGAAGTACCATTGGCCCTTCTCCTGCTCGGAGGGCTTTTCCAGGGCGACGATCCTCGCCCCGCGTGGGTTCAGGTGTTCCATGAAGCGCTTGATGGTACCGCCTTTACCTGCCGCGTCGCGTCCTTCGAACAGAATGACCACGCGTTGGCCGGTTTCCTTGACCCAGCTCTGGACCTTGAGTAGCTCGATCTGCAGGGCGTGCTTGGCCTTCTCATAGTCCTGGCGGCGCAGGCGCGTGCGGTAGGGGTAGCTGGCCGGCAGGCGCGCCGAGGTGCTGTCTTCATTGCTGCCGCGCCGCGCCGAGGCCACCTCCAGCGCTGCCGGCTGCTGGCTGATGGCGCTGATGCTCGGCTCTGGGGTCGTCTTGGCGGCAGTCTGGCGTCTGCGAGGTGGGCGGTTGCGGGCGATTGGCGTGATGCTGGGCGTCGCATCGGCAGTGGGAGGGGGCAGAGGCGTGGCGTCGTCGCTCATGGCAGTCCTTTGGGGTGGGTTCGAATGTCCACCCGATAGGCTAGGGCGCGGCGAGCGATGGCTGTTTGATGTCGATCAACGTCGCGCACTTTGCGCTGTGCTGCCGTAACCCCATGGCTAGCTAGCCATGGGGTACAGGAATCTCAGGCTGCGGTCAGCGCGGGGATTTGCAGGCCGAGTTTGGCGGCGGCGTAGTCCATGTCGCCCTTGGAGATCGACTGCGCCTGGAAACCGGCACCGATCAGGTCCTTGATGTACAGCTTGTTGTAGATGAAGCAGAACACCAGCGAGCTCAGGCCCATGGTGAGCATCTGCAGTACGAACTGGATCGCACCGAACTTCCAGTCACCACGGAACAGCGCCGGGAAGAAACCGAAGAAAAAGGTGGTCCAGGAGAAACCGACCGGGGCTTCTTTCAGCGCGCCGGTTTTCGGGTTCTTGAACATGATCGACGTGTAGGCCATTTATCTCTCCTTGTACACCCGCTTTTCAATGCATGGGCGGGCTGACATGCAAATCCTTGTGCCGGTTGGCGTTCGTGGATCAGGGCTGTGCCGGCTGCGCATGGATCGGTTGCTGGCGCTGCGCGTTCTCGCCCAGTTCGTTGATGCAGTAATTGATGTAGTACGCGTTGAACAGGAACGTGTAGAAGGCGTTCATCGAGAAGTAAGGCTGCTGCTGGGCGTTGGCGTAGGTCATCAGCAGGCTGCGGGCATTGAATGCCCAGACGATGAACAATACGCCGCTGGCGATGCTCAGCAGGGCGCCGATGCCGACCAGGAAGGGTTCGGGATTGTCGATGAACACTCCGCTCAGGCCCATGCAGACGCAGATCCAGATAATGTAGGTCTCGCTGCAGACCGTCTGCCCAGTGGCTTCGCGCAGGTGTTGGTTGGTCTTGTACAGCCAGATCAGCAGGTACAGGCCGCCGGTGGCCGCGCACAGCAGTACCAGGTGCAGCGTTTTGCGATTGACCTTGTTCATGAGTTCGGCAGGGGATGTCATGGCGCTTCCGATTTTCGAGAGGAAAAAACGGGCTGAGGCATCGGCTGTCTGATGAGGCATTCCTTGCTCAACCATCGTCCTTGGGGTGTGCGCTGCAAGGCGGGGGCAGCGCGGCGCGAATGATAGCACATGGCTATTTTGACGCCAGACTTTCGTTGCAAAAGTCGCGGGCATTAAAAAACCCCAGGCAACTTGCGTTACCTGGGGTTTGGCACTTGGTGCCCAGAGACGGAGTCGAACCGCCGACACGAGGATTTTCAATCCTCTGCTCTACCGACTGAGCTATCTGGGCGACGGGGCGAATTAAAAAGGTTTTCAGACCTTCCGTCAACGACTTTTTTGAAAATTTTTTAAATTAATTCCGTCGCTTACGTTTTTCGGTCATTCGCTGGGCGGAACGTAGCCTTCGGCCTGAGCGTACTCCTCGCCAGCGAAGAACTTGTCCATCTCCGCCTGGAGGAATTTGCGGTCCTCGGCGTTCATCATGTTCAAACGCTTTTCGTTGATCAGCATGGTCTGGTGCTTCTGCCACTCATCCCAAGCCTTTTGCGAGATGTGATCGAAGATGTCCTGGCCTTTGGCGCCCGGGTAGGGAGGGCGTGGCAGGCCAGGGAGCTCTTCGTTGTACTTGCGGCACTTCACGGTGCGGGTCATCGGGACTCTCCTGCAATCAATTCATCGGCCGCGCGTTTGAGCAGCTTCTTGACCGGGGCGGCGAGGCCCAGGCGCGGCGGGGTGGCGAGGTTATACCAGAGCCAGTCGGGCTCAGTCACGGTCGTGCCCAGCGAGTCGACACGCACCAGCCACGGCTCGATGGCCAGCTGGAAATGGCTGAAGGTATGGGTCAGGCCATCCAGGGCTTGGCTGTCGGTCGCGCGCACGCCGTGCTGGTAGGCCAGGTCGTCGAGCTGTTCCAGGTTGTCCAGCTCCGGCAAGCTCCACAGCCCGCCCCATAGGCCGCTCGAGGGGCGGCGATAGAGCAGGATGGCGCCCTCATGGTTGGCCAGCATCGGCATCAATGTGCGGCGCTGCGGCAGCGTCTTGCGTGGCTTGGGCTCGGGGTATCGGGTTTCCTCCCCGAGCAGGTGGGCTTGGCAGCCGGTCTTGAGCGGGCAGATCAGGCAGCTGGGTTTGCTGCGGGTGCAGAGGGTCGCGCCCAAGTCCATCATCGCCTGGGTGTAGTGGTTGGCCCTGGCGTACGGCGTGAAGCGCTCGGCGTTGGCCCACAGCGCGTTGGCCACCTTGGGCTCGCCAGGATAGCCGGCCTGGGCGGTGTAGCGGGCCAGCACGCGCTTGACGTTGCCATCGAGGATCGGTGCGCGAATGCCCATGCTGATGCTGGCGATGGCACCGGCAGTGGAGCGGCCGATGCCCGGCAACGCCGTTAGTTGCTCGACGCTGCGTGGAAACTCGCCGCCATGCTGCTCGACCACGATTTTCGCGGCCTTTTGCAGATTGCGCGCCCGAGTGTAGTAACCCAGGCCCGTCCACAGGTGCAGCACCTCGTCCTCCGGCGCCTCGGCCAGGGCCTGCACGGTCGGCAGGGCCTGCATGAAGCGATCGAAGTAGTTGAGCACCGTGCTCACCTGGGTCTGCTGCAACATGATTTCCGACACCCACACCCGATAGGGCGTGATGCCCTGTTGCCAGGGCAGGTCATGACGGCCGTGCTGGTCGTACCACTGCAAAACGGCATGGGAGAACTGCTCGGGACTCATCGTTTGAACAGCCCCTTGAGTGCATCCTTGAGCTCCGGGCTGACCTTGTCGCCAAGCTTCTCGTCGAGTTTTTCTTGCAGGCGGTTGCCGGCCAGCTTGGCTGCGACCTTACCCAGGCCTTCCTGGTCCAGGCGGCAAGCCTTGGCGCCAAGTTCCAGCGGGCCACGGCAGCGCACCGGCACCTCGATACCGACATAGCGCTCGTTGACCTGGCAGGCCGGGTCCGGCATGGCGCGCTGGTCACCTTCGACGATCACGCCCAGGTTGTAGTCCATGCCCAGTACGCGCAGGTCCACATCGCCATGGCCGTTGACGGTCAGGCCTGGAATGCTTGCCTTCAGGTTCGGGTTGCTGGCGACGCCATTGCGCACCACCAGGCTGCCGCGCAGTTCCTGGAAGGGGGTGTCCTTGCCGCGCGGCTCGCCGCTCAAGGTCTTGCGGTTGAGGGTCGCGATGGCATGACACAGCTGCTGTTCGAGGTTGGCGTTGACCAGCACGCCATCGTTGAGGGTGAAGCTGGCATTGCCGTTGAGGGTGTCGACCAGTGCTTTCTGACTGTTGCCGGTGGCGGTCAGGTCGCTGGACAGCGTCAGCAGGCCCTTGACCGGGGGCGCCTTGTCCGGGGTGTCGGACTTGATGAAGTGTTCCACCGGCACGCGGTTGATCCGGGTCTTCATGCCGATCTGTGGCACGGCCGGGCGCACGTCGAGTGTTCCGTTGGTCTCGAAGCTGCCGTCGTACAGGCCCCCTCGGAGGGTCTCGAGGGTCAACAGGCCTCCCTGGCCGTTGGCCTTGAGCTGGGCATCGGTGATCGGCAGCTTGTCCAGGGTCAGGGTGCCGAACGACACGTCTGCCTGCAGATCGAGCTGGCGCAGGCGATCCACCGGCAGCAGCTTGTCACTGCTCCAGGCCACCTGGGTCGGCGCGTTGGGCAGCGGAGTCGTGCTCGGGCCGCTGACGGCGCTGGCTTCCTGCTGCTGGACCTCGGCCTGGCGCGCGGCGCTGGCGCCCTTGGCTTGTTCGCTCTTGGCCTGCAGGTAACGGTCGGCGTTGAACGTGTCGCCTTTAAGGCGCAGGCGAAGGGCCTGCTTGGCGAAGTCGTCGATGGCGATGCGGCCGCTGAAGGTGCTCTCGTCGAGCTTCACGGCCAGGTCTTCCAGGGCCAGGCTGGTTGGATTGGCCTGCAGGCGGGTGACCAGTTCCAGCTTGCCGAACGCGGCCGGGTCGGCAGTGGCAGGCAGCGGATGGCCGATGCTGTCGAGGAAGGTGCGCAGGTCGAACTGAGCGATGGACAGGCCGCCGCTCAGTTGCGGGGTCTTGTCCAGGTCGCGCAGGTTCAGCTCGCCCAGGGCGCGCAGCTGGTTGGCAGAGAGCTTCAAGCCATTCCAGGAGGCCACGTTGGCGGCGAGGTCGACCAGTAGCTGGCCTTGGGCGGCGAAGGTCATGGTCTTGCCGGCCAGCGGTTCGCCAGAGGTCTCGCCCGACAGGCGCATGTCCTCGATGTTGTAGCGCTTGAGCTTACGGTCGAAACGCAGCTCACCCGTCAATTCGGTGCGTGCCTTGAGGCTCGGCTGGCCAACGGTGAGGAAGGCACTGGCCTTGAGCGGGATGTTCACGCCCTCATGGACTGCACCGGTGCTCAGCTGGATGCTTTGGGCGCTGAAGGTCTGGCCGGTCTTGGCATCGGTGTACTGCACCTGGGCGTTGTTGACCGTCAGGCTGTCGATGTCCAGCTTGACCATGCGCTCGCGGGAGTCTTCCTTGTTGGCCGGCGTATCAGCCGTGGCGGGGGCCTCGGTCGTGCTGGTCGACGGCGTGCCGGCAGGCTGCGGCAGTGGTTTGCCGATGTCTTCCCAGTTGCCGTGGCCGTGTTCGTCACGGTTCAGGATCAGGTTCAGGCCCTCGACGCGCACATCGCTCATCTGCACCTCGCGGCGCAGCAGCGGCAGTACACGGACCGACAAACCCAGCATCTGCAGGTCGGCGAATGGCTCCTTGGGCTTGTTCAGCGTGGCGATGCTGGCCTCGTGCAGCTCCAGGCCCAGCCAGGGGAACAGGCTCCAGCCGATATCGCCATTGAGCGTCAGCTCGATGTGGGCCTTGTCGCGGGCCAACTGGCGAATCTCGTCTTTGTAGTCGTTGGGATCGAAGAGGTGGGTCAGGGCGAAGCCCAGCGCCACGATGATCAGCAGCAACCCGAGAAGCCCCAGCCCCAGGATTTTGCCGAACGCTTTCATGGGCGAGTCCTTGTAGTCCGTTTTTGAAATTCAAGCCTGGGAGTATAGCGCCGTGGGTAGGACCTCGGCGTAATCAATAGTGGCGGACGGCAGGGCCAGGGCAGTCCGTGTCGGCAGGGCTTGTCCCGCGAGCGAGCGCCCTGTCGCTTCAAACAGCAGAAATTACACATATGCGACATTGCCATATGTCATCCGCGTTCCAAGCGGGCGCGATCTGGGCCTATAATGGCAGCCTTTTCGCCCAATGATTTTGCGGAGCTGGTGATGGTCGAACGTAAGGCTTCCGTCGAGCGCAATACCCTGGAAACCCAGGTAAAAGCCTCGATCAACCTCGATGGCAGTGGCAAGGCCCGATTCGATATCGGTGTGCCTTTCCTCGAACACATGCTCGACCAGATCGCCCGGCATGGGCTGATCGATCTGGACATCGAGTGCAAGGGTGACCTGCATATCGACGACCACCATACCGTCGAAGACGTCGGCATCACCCTCGGCCAGGCGTTCGCCCAGGCCATCGGTGACAAGAAGGGCATCCGTCGCTACGGTCATTCGTACGTACCGCTGGACGAAGCGCTTTCGCGTGTGGTCATCGACTTCTCCGGCCGTCCGGGCCTGCAGATGCACGTGCCGTACACCCGCGCCAGCGTGGGCGGCTTCGATGTCGACCTGTTCCAGGAGTTCTTCCAGGGCTTCGTCAACCATGCCCTGGTGACCCTGCACATCGACAACCTGCGTGGTCACAATACCCACCACCAGATCGAAACCGTGTTCAAAGCCTTTGGCCGCGCGCTGCGCATGGCCGTCGAGCAGGACGAGCGCATGGCCGGGCAGATGCCTTCCACCAAGGGATGCCTGTGATGCAGACCGTCGCCGTAATCGACTATGGCATGGGCAACTTGCACTCGGTGGCCAAGGCCCTGGAGCATGTGGGGGCTGGCAAGGTGCTGGTCACCAGCGACGCGGCCGTGATCCGCGAGGCCGACCGTGTGGTGTTCCCAGGCGTTGGCGCGATCCGCGACTGCATGGCCGAGATCCGTCGCCTGGGCTTCGACAGCCTGGTGCGTGAAGTCAGCCAGGACCGTCCGTTCCTCGGTATCTGCGTGGGCATGCAGGCCCTGCTGGACCACAGCGAGGAGAACGACGGCGTCGACTGCATCGGCCTGTTCCCCGGTCAGGTGCGTTTCTTCGGCAAAGACCTGCAGGAAGACGGCGAGCACCTGAAGGTGCCCCACATGGGCTGGAACGAAGTCAGCCAGACCATCGACCATCCCCTGTGGCATGACATTCCCGACCGCGCGCGCTTCTATTTCGTGCACAGCTACTACATCAATGCCGGCAAGCCTGGGCAGGTTGCAGGCCGCGGCCACTACGGCGTCGATTTCGCCGCGGCCCTGGCCGAGGGCTCGCGCTTCGCCGTGCAGTTCCATCCCGAGAAGAGCCATACCCATGGCCTGCAACTGCTGCAGAACTTCGTCAGCTGGGATGGACGCTGGTAAATGAGCAAATCGCGGACCAAGGCCCCGATCATCACCCTGGCGCCCGAGCAGGAGCGCCAGGCGCTCGACACCTTGAAGCGCTTTCTCGAAGACCGCTTCGAGCTGACGCTTGGGTCGTTCGAGGTGGCCGAGGTCCTCGATTTGTTCAGCAAAGAAATTGCACCTCACTACTACAACAGGGCGATTGCCGATGTTCAGCTGCACCTCAAGGAGCGGTTCGAGAGCATCGAGAGCGACCTGTGGGCACTCGAGAAGCCCTGAATTTCACTGATTAGACAGGTTCCCAAGATGCTGATTATCCCCGCTATCGATCTGAAGGACGGTGCCTGCGTGCGTCTGCGCCAGGGCCGCATGGAAGACTCCACGGTATTTTCCGACGACCCGGTGAGCATGGCCGCCAAATGGGTCGAGGGTGGCTGCCGTCGCCTGCATCTGGTCGACCTCAATGGCGCCTTCGAAGGCCAGCCGGTCAACGGCGAAGTGGTCACTGCCATCGCCAAGCGCTACCCGAACCTGCCGATCCAGATCGGCGGCGGCATCCGCTCGCTGGAGACCATCGAGCACTACGTCAAGGCTGGCGTGAGCTACGTCATCATCGGCACCAAGGCGGTCAAGCAGCCTGAATTCGTCGCCGAGGCGTGCAAGGCGTTCCCAGGCAAGGTCATCGTTGGCCTGGATGCCAAGGACGGCTTCGTCGCCACCGACGGTTGGGCCGAAGTCAGCTCGGTGCAGGTCATCGACCTGGCCAAGCGCTTCGAGGCCGATGGCGTCTCGGCGATCGTCTACACCGACATCGCCAAGGACGGCATGATGCAGGGCTGCAACGTGCCCTTCACCAAGGCCCTGGCCGAAGCCACGTCGATTCCGGTGATCGCGTCCGGCGGCATCCACAACCTGGGCGACATCAAGGCCCTGCTGGATGCCAAGACCCCGGGCATCATCGGTGCCATCACCGGCCGCGCCATCTATGAAGGCACCCTCGATGTCGCTGAGGCCCAGGCCTTCTGCGACAACTACCAAGGCTGAGGACAGAACATGGCACTGGCCAAGCGCATCATCCCTTGCCTGGACGTGGACAACGGCCGGGTGGTCAAGGGCGTCAAGTTCGAGAACATCCGCGATGCCGGCGACCCGGTGGAAATCGCGCGTCGCTACGACGAGCAGGGTGCTGACGAGATCACTTTCCTGGACATCACCGCCAGTGTCGATGGCCGTGACACCACCCTGCACACCGTCGAGCGCATGGCCAGCCAGGTGTTCATCCCGCTGACCGTGGGCGGTGGCGTGCGTACCGTGCAGGACATCCGCAACCTGCTCAACGCCGGCGCCGACAAGGTGTCGATCAACACCGCAGCAGTGTTCCACCCCGAGTTCGTGGGTGAGGCTGCCGAGCGTTTCGGTTCCCAGTGCATTGTCGTCGCCATCGACGCCAAGAAGGTCTCCGGCCCCGGCGAGGCGCCGCGTTGGGAGATCTTCACCCATGGCGGGCGCAAGCCGACCGGTCTGGATGCAGTGGCCTGGGCCAAGAAGATGGAAGGGCTGGGGGCCGGTGAGATCCTGCTCACCAGCATGGACCAGGACGGCATGAAGAGCGGTTTCGATCTGGGCGTGACCCGGGCCATCAGCGATGCAGTGGGTATTCCGGTGATCGCCTCGGGTGGTGTCGGCAACCTGCAACACCTGGCTGACGGCATCCTGGAAGGCCATGCCAGTGCGGTGCTGGCGGCGAGCATCTTCCACTTCGGTGAGTACACCGTGCCGGAAGCCAAGGCCTACATGGCTGCGCGCGGGATCGTCGTTCGCTGAACCACTGCCGGGAAGGCTTTGCCCTCCTGAAAAAACACAAGGCCGCTGTCACAGAGAGGGTGCAATACCTCCCCTGTGGCAGCGGCCTTGTGCCGTGACAGGGCCGCACAGCGGCCCCTGTCATTACCCGTGGTTCTTGCCCAGCAGCGCGTGATACAGCTCGCTGTCGCCGAGAATCCCCACCACCTTGTCGTTCTCCTGCAGCACCAGCTTGTTGCCGGTGTGGTAGCGGATCTGCAAGGCCTCGCGCATGCCGATATTGGCATTGACCAAGGTCGGTTTGCGGCCCAGGGTTTCCACATCCTGGCCCGGTACCCAGTTCTGCAGGTCCAGGCCGTTCTGGCCTTGGCGGGCGCGTTTGATCGAGTTGCCTTCGCCCAGGTCCAGCCAGGAATCACCGCCTGGGTCCAGGCATACCGAGCCGTTGACCCGCTTGCAGTTGTCCAGGCTGCGCATCAGGCTGCGACCGCACAGCACGTTGAGCGGATTGGTGTGGGCCACGAAGGTGCGTACATAGTCGTCGGCCGGGTTCAGGACGATTTCTTCAGGCTTGCTGTACTGGATGATCCGGCCATCTTTCATGATGGCGATACGGCTGCCCAGCTTGAGCGCCTCGTCCAGGTCGTGGCTGACGAACACGATGGTCTTGCTCAGCTTGTTCTGCAGCTCCAGCAACTCGTCCTGCAGGCCTTGGCGGATCAGCGGGTCGAGGGCCGAGAAGGGTTCGTCCATCAGCAGGATGTCTGCGTCCATGGCCAGCGCCCGGGCCAGGCCCACGCGCTGCTGCATGCCGCCGGAGAGCTCGTCGGGCTTCTTGTTGCGCCATTGGGTCAGGCCCACCAGCTCGAGCTTCTCATCGACCAGCTTGCGCCGCTCTTTCTCGGGACGGCCCTGCATTTCCAGGCCGAAGCTGATGTTCTCGCGCACGGTCAGCCAGGGCATCAGGGCGAACTTCTGGAACACCATGGCGATGCGCTTGGTGCGCATCATCTTCAGTTCCGCCGGGGTGCAGTGGGCGATGTCGATGTGCTTGCCTTCGTGCTCGACGAACAGCTTGCCGCGGCTGACGGTATTCAGGCCGTTGATGCAGCGCAGCAGGCTCGACTTGCCCGAGCCGGACAGGCCCATGAGCACGCAGATCTCGCCTTTGTTGATGTCCAGGTTGGCTTTCTCGACGCCGACCACAAGGCCAGTCTTCTTGAGGATCTGCTCGCGGGTCTGGCCTTGGTCCAGCAGCGCCAGCGCTTCGCGTGGCTTGTTGGAGAAGATGACGTCGACGTCTTCGAAACGAATGATGCTCATGACTCACCTCGTGCCGGCAGCTCCGGTTGCTTGCAGATACGGTCCAGCATGATCGCCAGCAGCACGATCGCCAGGCCCGCCTCGAAGCCCAGGGCGATATCGGCGGTGTTCAGTGCGTTGACCACAGGTTTGCCGAGGCCGTCAGCGCCCACCAGGGCGGCGATCACGACCATCGACAACGACAGCATGATGCATTGGGTAACGCCCGCGGCAATGCTGGGCATCGCATGGGGCAGTTCGATGCGGGTCAGCAGCTGGCGGCGCGAGCAGCCAAAGGCCTTACCGGCGTCGAGCAGTTCCTGGGGCACATCGCAGATACCCAGGTAGGTGAGGCGGATCGGCGCGGCGATGGCGAACACCACCGTGGAGATCAACCCTGGCACCACGCCCAGGCCGAACAGGGTCAGGGTGGGGATCAGGTAAACGAAGGTAGGCACCGTCTGCATCAGGTCCAGGACGGGACGCATGGCGGTGTAGAACATCGGCTTGTGCGCAGCGACGATGCCCAGCGGCACGCCGATGGCCACGCATACCACGGTGGCGAAGGTGACCTGCGCCAGGGTCTCCATGGTTTCCTGCCAGTAGCCGAGGTTGAAGATCAGCAGGAAGGACAGCGCGACAAATGCCGTCAGCGCCCATTTGCGCTGGATCAGGTGCGCCAGGGCGGCGAACAAGGCGATGAGGATGTAGGGGTTGAACCAGGTCAGGGCGCTGGTGACCCCATGGATCATGAATTCCAGGCCCTGGGCGATGGCGTCGAAATAGTTGGCGCCGTTCTGGGTCAACCATTCGACGAATGAGGCGATGTACTGCCCCAGAGGTATTTTCTGATCGATAAGCATGATAGCGAGCTTCCACCTGCAAAGATTGAAATCAGTCCGGGGCGGGCGTTGGCCTGCCCCGAGGTAGTGCCAATTGCTACTGCATCCTTGTTGTTATTGCGTCAGTTTGGCCTTGGCCGCCTCCAGCCCGGGTTTGCCATCCACGGTCGTCACTCCGGCCAACCAGGTGTCGAGCACTTGCGGGTTGTTCTTCAGCCACGCCTTGGCGGCTGCATCGGGTTTCATCTTGTCGTCCAGGACATTGCCCATCAGGGTGCTTTCCATGTCCAGGGTGAACGACAGGTTCTTCAGCAGTTGGCCGACGTTGCTGCATTCCTGCGTATAGCCCTTGCGGGTATTGGTCAGCACGGTCGCCTTGCCGAACTCGGGGCCGAAGAACTCGTCACCGCCGGACAGGTACTGCATCTTGAAGCGCTTGTTCATCGGGTGCGGTTCCCAGCCCAGGAACACCACCGCCTCGCCACGTTTCTGCGAGCGATCTACCTGCGACAGCATGCCTGCCTCGCTGGACTGCACCAGCTTGAAGCCGGCGTCCTTCAGGCCAAAGGCGTTCTTGTCGATCATGCTCTGGATGGTACGGTTGCCGTCGTTGCCCGGCTCGATGCCGTAGATCTTGCCGCCCAGTTCGTTCTTGAACTTGGGAATGTCGGCGAAGTCCTTGAGGCCCTTGTCATACAGTGCTTGGGGTACGGCAAGGGTGTACTTGGCGTTCTCCAGGTTGGCACGCACGGTTTCGACCGTGCCGGCGTCACGGTACTGCTTGATGTCGTTCTCCATGGTCGGCATCCAGTTGCCGAGGAACACATCCAGGTCCTTGCCGGCAGCCAGCGATTTGTAGGTCACCGGTACCGAGATCATGGTGGTGTGAGTCTTGTAGCCCAGGGCTTCGAGTACAACGCTGGTGACGGCGGTGGTCACGGTGATGTCGGTCCAGCCGACGTCGGAGAACCGTACCGTCTGACACTGCTCGGGCTCCACGGCCTGAGCCAGCAGAGGTGTTGCGAGCATCGCGACCAGCAAGAGCGAGGGTGAACCTTTCATGGATGGACTCCTGTGATTTTTCTTCGGGTTTCCCGCGGGGCGCCGGGCTTTCTCTAGGCTCCGGTCGACCAGGCCTGCAGAGGGCAGGATGCGAGGCCGTGCAATACGAGTCGCTTTCGATAATCCCCCAGCGTTCGGCAATCGCCTACTGGTGGGGTCGTAACCAGTACAGGACGGGTCGCATCCAGTAAGGGCAATGTCGCATATGGATTTTTCCACCCTCTACCCTGCGTTTTTACGTCACCGGCCCCCTCGAAAGCGGCGCGCAAGGCGCCTGGAGCGGGCGGCGTTGCTGGACAAAAGTACGTCGGTTGCAGACGGCGGGTAGTGGGGCAAAAGCCTGATGATGCGTGCATTCGTGGCAACTCGCGGTATCAGCCTAGCAGTTGCGCAACCCGCCATACGCCGCGGGGAGACAAGCCCATCAAGAGGTGATTCGACAATGGCCATCAGCGTGTTCGACCTGTTCAAGATCGGTGTCGGGCCTTCCAGCTCCCACACCGTCGGCCCCATGCGTGCCGCCGCCCTGTTCGTCCAAGGGCTGCGCCAGCGCGGCGAGCTGGAACAGGTCAGGCGAGTGGAAGTCCGGTTGTATGGCTCGCTGTCGGCGACCGGCGTCGGCCACGGCACCGACAATGCCACCATCATGGGCCTGATGGGTGAGTGGCCCGACTCCATCGACCCCACGGTGATCGCCCCGCGCATCGCCGAATTGCGCGAAACCAGCACTTTGCAGCTCGATGGCCGCCTGCCGGTCGAGTTCGTCTGGAGCCGCGACATGCTGCTGCTCGACGAGAACCTGCCATACCACCCCAACGCCATGACCCTTATCGCCGAAGGCGCGCAAGGTGAGCTGCACCGTGACACCTACTACTCGGTCGGCGGGGGCTTCGTGGTCGACGCCGCCCAGGCCGCCAGCGGTGTGCTGGACGCTGACGAGACGGTGTTGCCCTACGATTTCAACAGCGCGGCCGAACTGCTGAGCCTGTGCAAGCAAAACGACCTGCGCGTGTCGCAATTGATGATGGAGAACGAAAAGGCCTGGCGCAGTGAGGAAGAAATCCGCGCTGGCCTGCTCAAGCTCTGGCACGCCATGCAGGAATGCGTGAACAACGGCCTCAAATACGAGGGCACCCTGCCTGGGGGGCTCAACGTGCGACGCCGTGCCGCCAAGCTGCACCGCAGCCTGCAGGAGCTCGGCAAGCCCAATGTGATTGGCTCGACCATGAGCGCCATGGAGTGGGTCAACCTGTTCGCCCTGGCCGTCAATGAAGAGAACGCCGCGGGCGGGCGCATGGTGACTGCGCCTACCAATGGCGCGGCGGGCATCATTCCGGCGGTGTTGCACTACTACATGCGTTTCTCGGATGCAGTCGATGAATCCAACGTGGTGGATTTCTTCCTCGGCGCTGCCGCGGTGGGCATCCTGTGCAAGAAGAACGCTTCGATCTCCGGTGCCGAGGTCGGTTGCCAGGGCGAAGTCGGTTCGGCCTGCGCCATGGCCGCAGCCGGCTTGGCGGAGGTGTTGGGCGCCACCCCGCCGCAGTTGGAAAATGCTGCCGAAATCGCTCTGGAACACAACCTGGGCCTGACCTGCGACCCGGTCGGTGGTCTGGTCCAGGTGCCGTGCATCGAGCGCAATGCCATCGCTGCGGTCAAGGCGATCAACGCCGTGCAGATGGCCCTGCGCGGTGACGGCGAGCACTTCATCTCTCTCGACCAGGTGATTCGCACCATGCGTGATACCGGGGCCGACATGCACGACAAGTACAAGGAAACCTCGCGCGGCGGTCTGGCTGTCAGCGCCATCGAGTGCTGATGCCGTTCTTGCCCCTTCTGCGGTCGGTGCGCCCCAAATTGGCGCACCGATCGTTCCCTACCGGCTGTCAGTTGTCGCTACCAGAGGTGTCGTTGTCGGTGACACTTATGGATGTCGCTTCTGGGCATCCTTCCCAAAAGTGCTACTTAACTGCTCAGGGGTTACACGCAAAGGCGCTAGCGCGCCTGTTCGCGTTTTCCTACAAATCTGATGGAAAAGCTCTGACAGCCCTGACACGACGTCGTTTTTGGTTTTTTTTGAATGGTCGTTCAATTTCAGGCACGACCTTTGCGTTGTAGTTGGCAAAGCCCCTGCATACGAACTGGGGCCATGACAATAAAACAGTGCCAGCCTGAGGCACACCCTGCATTGTGTGAGGAGAAATCGCGATGACGTCGTACACCTCCGGGACCCCAACCCAGAACCGCACAGCTCCCCAGTCCATCGGGTTTCTCCTGCTGGATAATTTCACCCTGATTTCCCTCGCATCCGCCGTCGAGCCGCTGCGCATGGCCAATCAACTCTCCGGCCGTGAGCTGTACCGTTGGCACACCCTGACCGTCGATGGTGGTCAGGTCTGGGCCAGCGACGGTCTGCAGATCACGCCGGACGCGGCCATGCACAGCGCGCCGCCGATGGACACCGTGATCGTCTGCGGTGGTGTCGGCATCCAGCGCACCGTCACCCGCGAGCACGTCACCTGGCTGCAAGCCCAGGCGCGTCAGTCGCGTCGCCTTGGCGCGGTATGTACCGGTAGCTGGGCGCTGGCGTGTGCCGGGCTGCTCGATGGCTTCGATTGCAGCGTGCATTGGGAGTGTCTTGCTGCGATGCAGGAAGCCTTCCCGCGGGTGAACATGAGCACCCGCCTGTTCACCCTGGACCGTAACCGTTTCACCAGCTCCGGCGGCACCGCGCCGCTGGACATGATGTTGCACCTGATCAGCCGTGACCATGGCCGTGAGCTGTCGGCGGCGATCTCCGAGATGTTCGTCTACGAGCGCATCCGCAACGAACAGGACCACCAGCGCGTGCCGCTCAAGCACATGCTCGGCACCAACCAGCCGAAGCTGCAGGAGATCGTCGCGCTGATGGAGGCGAACCTGGAAGAGCCAATCGATCTGGATGAACTGGCGGTGTATGTATCGGTGTCGCGGCGCCAGCTCGAGCGGCTGTTCCAGAAGTACCTGCACTGCTCGCCGTCGCGGTACTACCTCAAGCTGCGCCTGATCCGCGCGCGGCAGCTGCTCAAGCAGACGCCGATGTCGATCATCGAAGTGGCTTCGGTGTGCGGGTTCGTTTCCACGCCGCACTTCTCCAAGTGCTATCGCGAGTACTTCGGTATTCCGCCGCGTGACGAGCGCGTGGGCTCCAATACCGCCCAGCAGGTGGCGATGATGCCGATCCCGCAGGCCATGGCACTGACCCCGCACAGCGGTCCGATGGCTTCGCTGAGCCAGGCGCGCAACGAGTCGACGTTTGCCAGCGTAAGGCTCTGACAAGCATTGCCGCTTCGCGGATAAACCCGTTCCCACAGGGATCATGTCGAGCCCTGCGGGAGCGGGTCGATCCGCGAAGCGATTCTGCAGTCAGGCGCGGTTCTTGAACTCTGCCAATGCTGGCAGCAGCTGCTTCTCGATGGCCTGGCGCACGGCCGGGAGGATGGTGGCGCTGCCGGTGTACATCTGCTCGACCATGCCTTTGAGCGCGCGTGCGTTGGGCTCGGTCAGCCCCCGCACCACGGCCTCGCAGGCCTGCTCGGCACTGGCGCCCGCCGGAATTTCGAAGCCCCTGGAGCGCAGTTGGCCCAGCAGGTCTTCCTGATCAATCAAATCCGCATGCATCATGGCTGTTGTCCCTTTTATCGCTAAGAGAGTGCTGCTGTGATCTGCAACCGATTCTCTGACCAAGCCGACAGGGCGGCAAGGACAGAATGTCGCAATGGCTTCTTTGGCTAAGAACAGGTCGTTCCCGGCTAAATCCAGCAACCCGGGCTGCCCCACACTGGACGCATTCACGGCAAACGAGGGTTTGGTCACCCTCACTCGTGCAAAGTGGATGTTGCTCGCTCTCTTGGCCCCGGATGCTCACGGCTTTCCGGGGTTATTTTTTTGCCTGCGGGAAACCCTCGCGGGACAAGCCGCTCCTCCTGGACCGGAAGGAGCGGCTTGTCCCCCGATAGGGGGTGCAGTAGCCACAAGGGACGTGTTTCAGCCAGGCAGTTGCATCACCCGCCCGACAAACGCTGCCGCTGGCAGGTCCCGTTGCTCATCCACCAACCCCTGAAGCAGGCCTGCGCTGCGTTCACTGAACGGTGCCGATTTCGGCCCCGCCAGGTCCACGTGCAGGAGCATCTGTTCGCTGGCCGCCAGGGCCTCGTCGAACCCCGCCCGGTGCAGGCTGTGGTACAGGTGCAGGCGCTTGCGATCGAAGCCGATGATCTGCGTCTGCACCCACACCTCGGTGCCCAGCTTCACTTCGTGCAGGTAGTTGATGTGCGCCTCCAGGGTGAACAGCGAATTGCCGCTTTGCCCGCGGCTGTCGGCATCCAGGCCGATGCGCTCCATCAGCGCATCGGTGGCGTAGCTGAAGATCAGCAGGTAATAGGCATCGCGCAGATGCCCGTTGTAGTCGACCCAGTCTTCCTGGACGGGGGTGCGGTAGGTGATCAGTGCAGGCATTGCCGTTTCCTCAATCGCCGAAGGCCATGCCGTGGCGGGCCTTGCTGTTCTTCACTGCGTCGAGCACAGCGAGCAGGGTGTCATCCCGGTAGCGTTCCAGCGCGGCGATGCTGCGATCACCCAGTTGCTCCGAGGTGCCCTCGACCACATCGTCGATCAGCTTGTCGGTCAGCTCCGGCGCCGGCAGGTAGGTCCAGGGCAGCTTGAGCGCTGGGCCGAACTGCGCCATGAAGTGCCGCATGCCTGCGTCGCCCCCGGCCAAGGTATAGGTGAGGAAGGTGCCCATGAACGACCAGCGAAGGCCTGCGCCGAAGCGGATCGCATCGTCGATCTCGCCGGTGCTGGCCACCCCGTCGTTGACCAGGTGCAGGGCCTCTCGCCACAGCGCTTCAAGCAGTCGGTCGGCAATGAAGCCCGGCACTTCCTTGCGCACATGCAGCGGGCGCATGCCCAAGGCGGTGTAGATGGCCTTGGCCGCCTCGATGGCTTCGGGGGCGGTGTGCTGGCCACCGACGATTTCCACCAAGGGCAGCAGATACACCGGATTGAACGGGTGGCCCACCACGCAGCGCTCGGGGTGTGTGGCGGACTCATAGAACTCGCTGGGCAGCAGGCCCGAGGTGCTGGAGCCGATGATCGCGTTGGGCTTGGCCGCGGCGCTGATCTTGGCGTGCAGGTCGAGCTTCAGGTCCAGACGCTCCGGGGCGCTTTCCTGGATGAAATCGGCATCACGTACGCATTCCTCGATGGTGGCCACGAACCGCAGGCGATCTTGTGAGGCGCCTGGCGCCAGGCCTTGTTTTTCCAAGGCTGGCCAGGCATTGGCGATACGTTTGCGCAAGGCCTGCTCGGCGCCTGGGGCTGGGTCCCAGGCGATCACGTCCAGGCCGTGGGCCAGGGCGCGGGCAACCCAGCCGCTGCCGATCACGCCGCTACCGAGGGCGGCGAAGGTCTTGATCTCGGTGATGAAGGTCATGGCGATTCTCCGGGGGGCTCAGCGGCGTTTGAGGTTCATTTTTTCGCGGCCTTCGGCCGGGGTCAGGACGCGAGCGCCCATGCGGGTGATGATCTCCACCGCGCGTTCGACCAACTGGCCGTTGCTGGCCAGCACGCCACGGTCCAGATAGAGGTTGTCTTCCAGGCCGACCCGCACGTTGCCGCCGAGCAGCACAGCCTGGGCCGCCATCGGCATCTGCATGCGGCCGATACCGAAACCGGCCCAGGTCACGCCGGCGGGCAGGTTGTCGACCATGGCCTTCATGGTGGTGGTGTCGGCTGGCGCGCCCCATGGGATGCCCAGGCACAGCTGGAACAGCGGATCGTCCAGCAGGCCTTCTTTCATCATCTGCTTGGCGAACCACAGGTGGCCGGTGTCGAAGATTTCAAGTTCGGCTTTCACGCCCAGTTCGGTGATGCGCTTGGCGCCGGCACGCAGTTGGCTCGGGGTCGAGACGTAGATGGCGTTGCCATCGCCGAAGTTGAGCGTGCCGCAGTCCAGGGTGCAGATTTCCGGGAGCAGGGCCTCGACGTGTGCCAGGCGCTCCAGCGGGCCGATCAGGTCGGTGCCTGGGCCGAATTCCATGGGCTTTTCGCCAGGGCCGATCTCCAGATCGCCACCCATGCCGGCGGTGAGGTTGACGATCACGTCCACATCGGCTTCACGAATGCGCTCCATCACTTCGCGGTACAACGCCACGTCGCGGCTGAAGCGGCCAGTCTGTGGATCGCGGACGTGGCAGTGGACCACGGTGGCGCCGGCCTTGGCGGCTTCGATGGCGGACTCTGCGATCTGTTTGGGTGTGACCGGGACGAGGTGGCTCTTGGCGACGGTGTCGCCGGCGCCGGTCAGTGCACAGGTGATGATGACGTCATGGTTCATGGCGCGGATCCTTCAGGGTATGTCTGTGAGGTCGGTGGTGTGGCTTTCGCGGGTGGACCCGCTCCCATTGGGCCTAGGTGAGCCCTGGGGGCGCGGGGCAACCTCGCTTCCACAGGCGCAGCATCGTGTGTTGTGGGGAGCGGGTTACCCGCGAACCGGTAGAGTCAGTTGGCGCTGAGACTCAGGTTCTCAGCCGCCGGCTTGCCGTCGAAGGTGGTCACGCCTTCGAGCCAGCGTGCCTTGTCCTCGGGGTGGTCCTTGAGCCACTGGCGGGCGGATTCCAGCGGATCCTTGTGATCGAGCAGCGGCTGCATCATGCGGCTCTCGTCCTCGGCACTGAAACTCAGGTTGGCCAGCAGCCGGTGGGCGTTGGGGCAGCGCTCGGCGTAGTCGGGCGCGGTGACGGTCCAGACCGTGGCGCGGCCTTCGTCAGGGCCCAGGGCGTCCTGGCTGCCGCCCAGGTAGACCATGTCGAGGTTCACGTTCATTGGGTGCGGCGCCCAGCCGAAGAACACCACCGCCTGCTTGCGCCGCACGGCGCGGTCGACGGCGGCGAGCATGCCGGCCTCGCTGGACTCGACCAGCTGGAACTTGCCCAGGCCGAACTGGTTCTTGGCGATCATCGCTTTGATCTGGGTGTTGGCGCCGGAGCCGGGCTCGATGCCGTAGATCTTGCCGCCCAGCTCCTTCTCGAACTTGTGGATGTCGGCGAACGTCTTCAGGCCCTTGTCGGCCAGGTATTTCGGTACCGCCAGGGTGGCTCGCGCATCTTCCAGGCTGGGCTTGTCGAGGACCTTGACCTGCCCGGCCTGGACGAACGGTGTGATGGTCTGGGTCATGATCGGGTTCCAGTAGCCCAGGAACATGTCCAGGCGCTTGTCGCGGATACCGGCGAAGATGATCTGCTGCGACGCGCTGGTCTGTTTGGTCTGGTAACCCAACCCATCGAGCAGGACCTGGGCCATGGCGCTGGTGGCGATGACATCGGTCCAGTTGACCACGCCAAGGCGCACGTCTTTGCAGGCGGCGGGCTCGGCGGCCAGGAGGGGAGTGGCGAGGGTGCTGCTCAACGCGAGGGACAACAAGCTGCGGCGGATGAAGCTGTGCATGGTGGCTCTCCAACGGCAGTGCATATTGTTATTGGGGCCGGCCTCTGCGGGCCGTGTGAACACGCTACGCTGGTGGCGGGGTGGAAATTCGCACTCTGACGACCAAGAGTTGCACGGAAGCGACCACTTTTCCCGTGGAGCATGCAATGTCTGAAATCATTCACTTTCTGCTGTTGCCCGGCTTTTCGGCAATGGGCTTCATCAGTGCCCTGGAGCCTCTGCGCGTGGCCAACCGCTTCCGTGGCCCGCTGTACCGCTGGCGCGTGTTGAGCCTCGATGGCGGTGCAGTGCAGGCCAGCAACGGCATGTCGGTGAACGCCGATGGCGTGCTGGGGGAGGGGGAGGCGGCGCGCATGCTGCTGATCGTGGCCGGCTTCGAACCACTGGCCTGCTATGGCGCGCAATTGCACCAAGTGCTGCGCCGTCTGGACCATGAAGGCGTGTTGCTGGGTGGCATCGATACCGGGGCGATGGTGCTGGCCGAAGCCGGGCTGCTCGATGGGCACCGGGCGACCGTGCATTGGGAGGCGTTGGAAGCCTTCAAGGAGCGCTACCCCAGGTTGCAGGCCACCCAGGAGCTGTTCGAAATCGATCGACGACGCATCACCTGCGCCGGCGGCACCGCGTCCATCGACCTGATGCTCGACCTGATCGCCCAGACCCATGGCAGTGAATTGGCGGTGCAGGTGTCGGAGCAGTTCGTGCTCGGACGTATCCGTCCGCGACAGGATCACCAGCGCATGCAGATCGCGTCGCGCTACGGCATCAACAACAAGAAGCTGGTGCGGGTGATCGGCGAGATGGAGCGCAACACCGAGCAGCCGCTCAATACCGAGGTCCTGGCCGATGCCGTGCAGATCACCCGGCGTCAGCTGGAGCGACTGTTCCGCCTGCACCTGGACGACACGCCCAGTGGTTTCTATTTGCGACTGCGCCTGGACAAGGCCAGGCAGCTGTTACGCCAGACCGACATGAGCGTGCTGGAGGTGAGCATCGCCTGTGGATTCGAGTCGGCGTCGTATTTCACCCGTTGCTATCGGGCGCGGTTCGAGCGATGTCCGCGGGAGGATCGGTTGGTCAAGGTGACCTGATCTCGGGATTGTGACCGCTCAACCCAGGGCCGCGCAGCGGCCCCAGGATCACTGCTGTCCGATGGACTGCAAGTACTCGGAACGGTCATCGCTGCGCTGGGCCACGCAGGTGTTCCAGGCTGCCTCGAAGGCCTTGCTGCCGGGCTTCTCGGCAAAGGTCTCGACTTTGCAGTCGGCGTCGCGCAATTGGGTCCACAGGGTCTCGGCTGCCTGCAGGCGGGCGGTCAATTGCTGGACCTTGTCGTTTTCGTCCGGGTATTGGTCGGTAATGCGCTGGATGAGATCGTCAAAGGCCGATTTGAGCTCCCGCTCGGCGGTCTGCTTGTTGTAGGCAGCGCAGGCGTAGTTCTGCGCGTCGGTCTCGACGTTGTCGCAGGGCGTGCTGTCTTCCTCGCTCGCCTGGGCGCCCAGGGCGACGGCCACCAGGGCCAGCCATGCCATTGATTTCATCCGTTTTCTCCTCAACAGGCTGACGAATCGCAGGGATTCTCGCTCAGCGCGAAGCGCTGCGGTAGATCCCTGAAGAAAAGTTCATGGAAGGCGCTTATCGAGACTCGCTCTCATTGCCAAATCCCGCGGCAGCGGAGGCCTTTGAACGTCTTGACGCTTTCGGCAAACCCCCTGTCGTTTTTGCATCGGGGCGCCTCGGGCCGCAGGCATATGCTGGCCCCAAAGCGCCGGCACAAGGTTTGGCGCAAGCGAACTCTATAAAAGGGGACAGCCTGATGAGCCCAGCCGAACTGCACGCCGACAGCATCGTCATCGACGGTCTGATCATTGCCAAGTGGAACCGCGAACTGTTCGAGGACATGCGCAAAGGTGGCCTCACCGCGGCCAACTGCACGGTATCGGTCTGGGAAGGCTTCAAGGCGACTGTCGACAACATCGCCGCCAGTCAGAAGCTGATCCGCGAGAACAGCGACCTGGTCATGCCGGTGCGCACCACCGCCGATATCCGCAAGGCCAAGGAGCTGGGCAAGACCGGCATCCTGTTCGGCTTCCAGAACGCCCATGCGTTCGAAGACCAGATCGCCTACGTCGATGTGTTCAAGCAGTTGGGCGTTGGCATCGTGCAGATGTGCTACAACACCCAGAACCTGGTAGGCACCGGCTGCTACGAGCGTGATGGTGGCCTGTCGGGCTTCGGTCGCGAGATCGTCGCCGAGATGAACCGCGTCGGCATCATGTGCGACCTCTCCCACGTCGGCTCCAAGACCAGCGAGGAAGTCATCCTCGAGTCGAAGAAGCCGGTCTGCTACTCCCACTGCCTGCCTTCGGGCCTCAAAGAGCACCCGCGCAACAAGTCCGACGAAGAGCTGAAGTTCATCGCCGACCACGGTGGTTTCGTGGGTGTGACCATGTTCGCGCCGTTCCTGGCCAAAGGCATCGACTCGACCATCGACGACTACGCCGAGGCGATCGAGTACACCATGAACATCGTCGGTGAAGACGCCATCGGTATCGGTACCGACTTCACCCAGGGCCACGGCCAGGAGTTCTTCGAGTACCTGACCCACGACAAGGGGTACGCCCGTCGCCTGACCAACTTCGGCAAGATCATCAACCCGCTGGGGATCCGCACTGTCGGCGAATTCCCGAACCTCACCGAGACCTTGCTCAAGCGCGGCCACTCCGAGCGTGTGGTACGCAAGATCATGGGTGAGAACTGGGTAAACGTATTGAAAGACGTCTGGGGCGAGTAAGCCGCTCTCCAAGCCTGAAAGCCCCGGCCAGCAACGTCGGGGCAACCCAATAAAAATTTTGATGGAGTTGAGTTTCCATGGCCAAGATCGCCCCGCAATTGCCAATCGAAGTCGATACCGAGACTGGTGTCTGGACCACCGACGCCCTGCCGATGCTGTATGTGCCGCGTCATTTCTTCGTCAACAACCACATCGGCATCGAGGAAGTGCTGGGCGCTGACGCCTACGCCGAGATCCTCTACAAGGCCGGTTACAAGTCCGCCTGGCACTGGTGCGAAAAAGAGGCCGAGTGCCATGGCCTGGAAGGCGTCGCGGTGTTCGAGCACTACATGAAGCGCCTGTCCCAGCGTGGTTGGGGCCTGTTCGAGATCCAGGACATCGACCTGGATAAAGGCACCTGCAGCGTCAAGCTCAAGCATTCGGCTTTCGTCTACGTCTATGGCAAGTGCGGCCGCAAGGTCGACTACATGTTCACCGGCTGGTTCGCTGGCGCCATGGATCAGATTCTCGCCGCGCGCGGCAGCTCCATTCGGACCGTGGCCGAGCAGGTCTACGGTGGTTCGGAAGAAGGCCACGACGACGGCCTGTTCATCGTCAAGCCGTTGTAAGTCGGAGAGAGCGTCATGGCATTCGAAGCAATGTTCCAGCCGATCCAGATCGGCAAACTGACCATCCGCAACCGCGTGCTCAGCACCGCGCACGCCGAGGTCTACGCCACCGACGGCGGCATGACCACCGAGCGTTACGTCAAGTATTACGAAGAGAAGGCCAAGGGCGGCATCGGCCTGGCCATCTGCGGTGGCTCGTCCGTGGTGGCGATCGACAGCCCGCAGGAATGGTGGTCTTCGGTGAACCTGTCCACCGACCGGATCATCCCGCACTTCCAGAACCTGGCCGACGCCATGCACAAGCATGGCGCCAAGATCATGATCCAGATTACCCACATGGGTCGTCGTTCGCGTTGGGACGGCTTCAACTGGCCGACCCTGATGTCGCCGTCTGGCATTCGTGAACCCGTGCACCGCGCTACCTGCAAGACTATCGAGGTCGAAGAGATCTGGCGTGTGATCGGCAACTACGCCCAGGCCGCACGCCGGGCGAAGGAAGGTGGACTGGACGGCGTCGAGCTGTCGGCTGTGCACCAGCACATGATCGACCAGTTCTGGAGCCCGCGGGTCAACAAGCGTACCGACGAATGGGGCGGTACCTTCGAAGGCCGCATGAAGTTCGGCCTGGAAGTGCTCAAGGCCGTGCGTGCCGAGGTAGGCCCTGACTTCTGCGTGGGCATGCGTATCTGTGGTGACGAATTCCATCCCGATGGCCTGAGCCACGAGGACATGAAGCAGATCGCCGCCTACTACGACGCCACCGGCATGATCGATTTCATCGGCGTGGTCGGCTCGGGTTGCGACACCCACAACACCCTGGCCAACGTCATCCCGAACATGAGCTACCCGCCGGAGCCGTTCCTGCACCTGGCGGCCGGCATCAAGGAAGTGGTCAAGGTCCCGGTGCTGCACGCGCAGAACATCAAGGACCCGAACCAGGCGACCCGCATCCTGGAAGGCGGCTACGTGGACATGGTCGGTATGACCCGCGCCCACATGGCCGACCCGCACCTGATCGCCAAGATCAAGATGGGCCAGATCGACCAGATCAAGCAGTGCGTCGGTGCCAACTACTGCATCGACCGCCAGTACCAAGGCCTGGACGTACTGTGCATCCAGAACGCCGCGACCTCCCGTGAATACATGGGCGTGCCGCACATCATCGAAAAGACTACCGGGCCCAAGCGCAAGGTGGTGGTGGTCGGTGCCGGTCCTGCCGGTATGGAGGCCGCACGCGTGGCCGCCGAGCGTGGCCACGATGTGACCCTGTTCGAGAAGAAGGACCAGATCGGCGGGCAGATCACCATCGCCGCCAAGGCACCGCAGCGCGACCAGATCGCCGGTATCACCCGCTGGTACCAGCTGGAGCTGGCGCGTCTGAAGGTCGACTTGCGCCTGGGCACCGCCGCTGATGCCGAAACCATCATGGACCTGCGTCCGGACGTGGTCGTGCTGGCTGTGGGCGGGCACTCGTTCCTGGAGCAGAACGAACACTGGGGCGCCGCCGAAGGGCTGGTGGTCAGCAGCTGGGATGTGCTCGACGGCAAGGTTGCGCCGGGCAAGAACGTGTTGGTGTACGACACCATCTGCGAATTCACCGGTATGTCCGTCGCCGACTTCATCGCCGACAAGGGCAGCCAGGTGGAGATCGTCACCGATGACATCAAGCCGGGCGTCGCGATGGGCGGTACCACCTTCCCGACCTACTACCGCAGCATCTACCCCAAAGAAGTGATCATGACCGGCGACATGATGCTGGAAAAGGTCTACCGCGAAGGCGACAAGCTGGTGGCGGTGCTGGAGAACGAATACACCGGCGCCAAGGAAGAGCGCGTGGTCGACCAAGTGGTGGTGGAAAACGGCGTGCGTCCCGACGAGCAGCTGTACTACGCACTGAAGGAAGGTTCGCGCAACAAGGGCCAGATCGATATCGAAGCGCTGTTCGCCATCAAGCCGCAGCCGATCCTCAGCCAGCCGGGCGAGGGCTACCTGCTGTATCGCATCGGCGACTGCGTGGCCCAGCGTAACGTCCACGCGGCGATCTACGACGCCTTGCGCCTGTGCAAGGACTTCTGATCGTTAACAGTCGTCGCCACTGAGCGCGGCCCCTGTGGGAGCGGGTTTACCCGCGAAAGCGTCAGCACGAGCAACATGGTTGTCTGATCTGACGCATTCGCGGGTAAACCCGCTCCCACAAGGGGCCGATCCAGCCGCCAGGGCGGTGCAAGAATCCAGCTGTTGTGGGAGCCTCCCATGTTGAACACCCTTCTACCCATCCTGCTGTTCGCTGCCCTTGGCCTGGCGGTGCTCGGCGCCCTGCGCCGGGTGCGCATGTGGCGGCGTGGTCGACCTTCGAAGGTCAACCTGATCGGCGGCCTGCTGGCCATGCCGCGGCGCTATCTGGTGGATCTGCACCATGTGGTCGAGCGCGACAAGTACATGTCCAAGACCCACGTGGCCACCGCCGGCGGCTTCGTGCTGTCGGCCGTGCTGGCGATCCTGGTCCATGGCTTTGGCCTGCAGAGCAAGATCCTCGGCTATGCCTTGCTGGCCGCCACGGTGCTGATGTTCTGTGGCGCCCTGTTCGTCTTCAAGCGTCGCCTGAACCCACCTTCGCGCCTGTCCAAGGGGCCGTGGATGCGCCTGCCCAAGAGCTTGCTGGTGTTCGCCGCGAGCTTCTTCATCGCCACGCTGCCTGTTGCCGGCATCCTGCCTGAAGGTACTGGTGGTTGGCTGCTGGTCGCCGTGCTGGGCGTGGGCGTGCTGTGGGGCGTGTCGGAACTGTTCTTCGGCATGACCTGGGGCGGCCCGATGAAGCACGCCTTCGCCGGTGCCCTGCACCTGGCCTGGCACCGCCGCGCCGAGCGTTTCGGTGGTGGTCGCTCCACCGGCCTCAAGCCGCTGGACCTGGAAGACCCGAACGCGCCGCTGGGCGTGGAAAAACCCGTGGACTTCACCTGGAACCAACTGCTCGGCTTCGATGCCTGCGTGCAGTGCGGCAAGTGCGAGGCGATGTGCCCTGCATTCGCCGCCGGCCAGCCGCTGAACCCGAAAAAACTCATCCAGGACATGGTCATTGGTCTTGCCGGTGGCACCGACGCACAGTTCGCCGGCAGCCCTTATCCGGGCAAGCCGATCGGCGAGCATGGCGGTCACCCGCATCAGCCGATCGTCAATGGCCTGGTCGACGCCGAGACCCTGTGGTCGTGCACCACCTGCCGCGCCTGCGTCGAGGAATGCCCGATGATGATCGAGCACGTCGATGCCATCGTCGACATGCGCCGTCACCTGACCCTGGAAAAAGGCGCGACCCCGAACAAGGGCGCCGAGGTGCTGGACAACCTGATCGCCACCGACAACCCTGGCGGCTTCAACCCAGGCGGTCGGATGAACTGGGCGGCCGACCTCAATCTCAAGCTGATGTCCGAGGTCAAGAGCACCGAGGTGCTGTTCTGGGTCGGTGATGGTGCCTTCGACATGCGCAACCAGCGCACCCTGCGGGCCTTCGTCAAAGTCCTCAAGGCCTCCGGTGTGGACTTCGCCGTGCTCGGCCTGGAAGAGCGTGACAGCGGCGACGTGGCGCGCCGGCTGGGCGATGAGGCGACTTTCCAGCAACTGGCCAAGCGCAACATCCAGACACTGAACAAGTACCGCTTCCAGCGCATCGTCACCTGCGACCCGCATAGCTTCCATGTGCTGAAGAACGAGTACGGCGCCTTGGGCGGTGAGTACCAGGTACAGCACCACAGCACCTACATCGCCGAACTCATTGCGGCCAACAAGCTCAACCTGGGCCAGCACAAGGGTGGCAGCGTCACCTATCACGATCCGTGCTACCTGGGCCGTTACAACGGCGAGTACGAGGCGCCTCGCGATGTGCTCAAGGCCCTCGGCATCGAGGTTCGCGAGATGGAACGCTCCGGCTTCCGCTCCCGTTGCTGTGGCGGTGGCGGCGGTGCGCCGATCACCGACATCCCGGGCAAGCAGCGTATCCCTGACATGCGCATGGACGACATCCGCACGACCGAGGCAGAGCTGGTGGCCGTGGGTTGCCCACAGTGCACCGCGATGCTCGAAGGCGTGGTCGAACCCCGTCCGCAGATCAAGGACATCGCCGAGCTCGTCGCCGACGTGCTGATCGAGGACGACGCTCCTGCCAGCGCCAAATCCCAAGCGGCCAAACGTGAACCTGCGGAGGTGCACTGATGAGCGACATCATCCGCCGCGACCCTCGTGCCGAGTGGATCGCCCGTAACCGTCTGCATCCGCTGCACGCGGCGATGCAGACGCAACAGACCCGCTGGATGGGGCCCAACGGCCTCATCCGCAAGAACCCCCATGCGATCGCCGCCGGCTTCATCGGCCCCAACGGCCTCAAGCGCATCGACCGAAGCGGCGCCCAACAGGGCACCGCTGGCGGCGGTCGCCGCACTGCAGCGGCCGAGGTGCAGCTGCCGCTGCATCAGGTCGCGCAGCCGGCGTTCTATATCGCCGTGGTTCCGGACATGGTCGGTGGTCGCCTGGGCAGCCACGACCGCGACCTGCTGGGCCTGGCCCACAGCCTGGCCGGCAGCGACGGCGCCGTCCTGGCGATCGTGTTCGGCGAACACAAGGAAAGCAACTTTTCCACAGCCGGCGTCGACCGGTTGCTGGTCATCGAAGGCGAAGCGTTCGAAGGTTATGCACCGGAGCAGTTGGTGCAGGGTCTGCGCGCTGTGGATAACCAGTTCACCCCGCGCCACTGGCTGCTGCCAGACAGCCGCACCGGTGGTGGCGAGCTCGGCCGGCGCCTGGCCGCCGCGTTGGGCGAACGCCCGGCGACGCGGGTATGGCAAGTCAAGGACGGCCAGTGCATCGGCCGAGCCGGGGCGGGCCAGCAGGACCTGCAGCGCGGTTTGCCGCGCCTGATCCTGGCGGCGGCCGAATGCTCCGACCCGGTCAGCGAAACCCGTCACGAAGCGCTGCCGGTGGAGTTGTCCACAAGCGTGGCGCGCAGCCTGTCGCGTATCGAAGACCTGGGCCCGGTGGCGGTGGATCCTGCGGCCATCGCCATGGCCGAATCGGAGTTCATCGTCTCCGGCGGCAACGGCGTCAAGGATTGGGATCTGTTCCACAAGGCGACCGCCGCCCTCGGTGCTACCGAAGGCGCTTCGCGGGTGGCGGTGGACGATGGTTTCATGCCCCGCAACCGCCAGGTGGGTGCCACCGGTACCTGGGTCACGGCACGTGTCTATGTGGCTGTGGGTATCTCCGGGGCGATCCAGCACCTGCAGGGCATCGGCGCCTGCGACAAGGTGGTGGCGGTGAACATGGACCCAGGCTGCGACATGATCAAACGGGCGGACCTGTCGGTGATTGGCGACAGTTCGGCGATTCTCCAGGCGTTGATCGAGGCTGTGGACAACTACCGCAGCGCCGGTCAGCGCGACGCGGCATAAGGGCACGAGCATGAGTACGAAAGTCATCAGCCTGGTCTCCATCGGCGCTCACCCCAGCTCCGGCCGCACCCGTCGTGCCGAGCAGGACTCACGTGCCGTCGAGCTGGGTTTGCAGCTGGCTGGGGATAACTTGCAGGTGGTGCATGCCGGCGATCCTCGCGAGGAAGCGCTGCGCGCATACCTGGGCATGGGCCTGGATCATCTGGATGTGCTGGAGCAGCCGGCAGGTGCCGATGTGCTTGGCGTGCTGGGCGATTACCTGCGCGACGCCGGGGCACAACTGGTGCTGACCGGCAGCCAGGCGGAAACCGGCGAAGGCTCGGGCATGTTGCCGTTCTTGCTGGCCGAGCGCCTGGGCTGGCCACTGGTGGTGGGCTTGGCTGAGGTCGAGTCCATCGACAACGGCACCGCGCAAGTCCTACAGGCCTTGCCACGTGGGCAGCGGCGTCGGCTGAAGGTGCGCCTGCCGCTCTTGGCGACTGTGGATAACGCGGCGCCCAAGCCACGCCAGAGCGCCTTTGGCCCCGCGCGCCGGGGCGTATTGGCGGCGCGCAACGTGGCGGTGGTCGAGGATGAACTGCTGGCCGATGCCGAGCTGCAGCCGGCCCGTCCACGGCCCAAGCGGCTGAAGGTGATCAAGGCCAAGAGTGGCGCCGACCGCATGAAAGCCGCTACGGCCAAGGCCAGCGGTGGGGGCGGCAAGGTGCTCAAGGATGTTTCTCCACAAGAAGGCGCCGAGGCGATCCTGAAGCTGCTGGTGGAAGAAGGGGTGCTGCGCTAGCGCTTGCCCGTTCAAGAGCCAAAGCCCACGTTGCATGGCCTGCAGAGTGGGCTTTTTTCATGGTGTTTCGCAGCCCTTCGCAGACTTGGTCAGCGACCCTTAGGTTTTTACACACCGAATCTGTTTGCCAACCTGTTGATAAAGTGTTCGCGCCTCTCTACAGGCCCCGTCATATCAAGCCTGCAGAGAGCTGGTTGTTATTTGACCACCCCAGCCGATCAACGCCACACGTCTTTTCATTCCAAGCGGCCCAGGTTGCCCACAATCGCTGTTGGCGTCTCTGTGGATAATCTGTTTGGTAGCGGCGCAATCCCTTGATCTGCCTGGGCTGCAGAGGTTTGGTCAATAATTGATCAATGGCTGCGAAACGGCTGTGCAGCACGTTTGTGTCGGGCGCTCTGGAGGTCTATCCACAGGCATTGGCCGCACGCCTGCATACTGCCCACAAAGTCTGTTGGCCGCTCTGTGGACAACGTGTTCGGCGAACGCTAGAGCCCTTGTAATCAAAGGCTTGTAGAGGAATGGTCAAATAATGATCAAAGCGTCCGGCTACTGCTCGGCCCACGTTTCCACAAATACTGTGCGCCAGGCTGTGGATAAAATGTTGGTCGGTGGCTGCAGGCCTTGGGAGGCCTTGGCTGGGGGAAGGTTGATCAAGAATTGATCATCGCTCTTCATGACCGGACTGTGCTGTTGGCCCGATTCGAGCAAAAAAAAAAGAGCAGCCACCTGGCTGCTCTTTTCGTTTCGCGTCGATGCCTTACTGCGCTTTGACTTCCTTCAGGTACGGCGCTGGCTCCGCCCCCAGGTTGTTCAGCACGCGCTGGGAGTACCAGTCGATGAAGTTGACCACGCCGAACTCGTAGGTCTTGGAGTACGGGCCGGGCTGGTAGGCGGTGGAATTGATGCCGCGCTGGTTCTCTTCAGCCAAACTGCGGTCCTGGTCGTTGGTGGCGTCCCAGACCTTGCGCATGTTTTCCGGGTCGTAGTCGACACCTTCGACGGCATCCTTGTGCACCAGCCACTTGGTGGTGACCATGGTTTCCTGGGCGCTGATGGGCCACACGGTGAACACGATCATGTGGTCGCCCATGCAGTGGTTCCAGGAGTGCGGCAGGTGCAGGATACGCATCGAGCCCAGGTCCGGGTTCTTGATGCGGCCCATCAGTTTCTTGCACGCCTGCTTGCCGTCCATGGTCATGGACACGGTGCCCTTGAGCAGCGGCATGCGCACGATGCGGTTACGCAGGCCATGGCTCTTGTGCAGGTACGGGATCTTCTCGGCTTCCCAGGCTGCAGCGGAGGCGGCGACGTGATCCTTGAACGCCTGGTCGGCGCGTGGGTCGTTGGTATCGTCCCACTCCAGCAGTGTCTTGAGCAGCTCAGGGTGCGAACCGTTGCAGTGATAGCACTCACGGTTGTTCTCCAACACCAGCTTCCAGTTGGCTTTTTCCATCAAGGTGGTCTGCACCGCCACCTTGGTGTTCTCCATGTCGTACGGTTCCATGTAGTGATCGAGCGTTGCCAGGAACTCGTCGATCGCTGGCGGGTTCTCGGCCAGGCTGATGAAGATATAGCCACCGGCGGTCTTTACGTGCACTGGCTTGAGGCCGTACTGCTTCATGTCGAAGTCGGCGCCCATCTCGGTGCCGGCGAACAGCAGGCGACCGTCGATTTCATAGGTCCACTGGTGGTATGGGCAGACCAGCTTGGCCACCTTGCCCTTGTCGCTGGTGCACAGGCGCGAACCGCGGTGACGGCAGACGTTGTGGAACGCATGCACTTGGCCTTCGGCGCCACGGATAACGATGATCGGGTTCTTGCCGATCTGCAGGGTCAGGAAGTTGCCCTTGGTCGGAATCTCGCACGTCATGCCGGCGATCAACCACTCCTTGTGGAAGATCTCCTGCATGTCGATCTGGAACAGACGCTCGTCGGTGTAGAAAGGCTGGGGCAGCGAGTAGGTGCGCTCGCGGGTCTGCAGCATCTCGGCGGTGGCCTTGCGTGCAGCTTCCAGTGGATCGCCCAGGCTCAGGGTTGCGGTGACGTCCATCGTTTGGTCCTCAGGGCCGTATGCGGCCGGCGAAAGTGGCTAATCGTTGTTGTGGTTTGCCGCAAGGCTGCTTGCTAAAAACAGCTGTTTCATTTGCCGTGGAGTGTGCGTTCGCCGCCGACAGGAACCATATCCACGGGCGACATGGCCGAATCCGATTCCGACGCGCCAGCCCTTGTAGCGCGGGGCTGGTCGCGATAAGCACGCCGATGTCGCTGATAGGAATGTACTTCGTCGCCGGCTTGCGCATTATCGGAGCCATGAAGGCCGGTAGTCGGCCGCTGGAGAAGAACATGTCCGATACCTTCCTCAATCCGGTCACGACCCAGACCTGGGCCAACGGCCGCCATGTGGTGCGCTGCGTCAAGGTCATCCAGGAGACCTGGGACGTGCGCACCTTCTGTTTCATGGCCGACCAGCCGATCATGTTCTTCTTCAAGCCTGGGCAGTTCGTCACCCTGGAACTTGAGATCGATGGCAAACAGGTGATGCGCTCGTACACCATTTCCAGCTCGCCATCGGTGCCCTACAGCTTCTCGATCACCGTCAAGCGGGTACCCGGCGGGCAGGTGTCCAACTGGCTGCACGACAACATGCACGAGGGCTTCGAGCTGGCGGTGCACGGACCGGTGGGGCTGTTCAACGCCATCGACTTCCCGGCGCCGAAGGTGTTGTACCTCTCCGGCGGTGTCGGTATCACCCCGGTGATGTCCATGGCCCGTTGGTTCTACGACACCAATGGCAATGTCGACATGGTCTTCGTCCACAGCGCCCGTTCGCCGAAGGACATCATCTACCACCGCGAACTGGACCAGATGGCCTCGCGGATCCCTAATTTCAGTCTGCACATCATTTGCGAGAAGCACGGCCTGGGCGAGCCCTGGTCGGGCTACCGTGGCTACCTGAATCAGCGCCTGATGGAGCTGATCGCGCCTGACTACATGGAGCGGGTGGTCTTCTGCTGCGGCCCGACGCCTTACATGAACGCGGTCAAGCGCATGCTCGAGGCGGTGGGCTTCGACATGCGCAACTACCACGAAGAGTCGTTTGGCGCGACCCCGGCAGAGGCCAAGGCCGATGCTGTGGAACATGCCGAGCAGGCGGCTGAGGCGGCCGAGGAACTCGACGCGGCCGACCTCAACCTGGTGGAGTTCGTCGGCAGCGACAAGAGCATCCGTATCGCCCCGGGCGAGACGGTGCATGCGGCTGCGGCGAAGGTGGGGCTGATGATCCCCAAGGCCTGCGGCATGGGCATCTGCGGTACCTGCAAGGTACTCAAGCTCGGCGGCGAAGTGGTCATGGACCACAACGGCGGCATCACCGAGGAAGACGAAGCCGAAGGCTACATCTTGTCGTGCTGCAGTGTCCCGCAAGGGGATGTGCGGATCGACTACTGATCCAGCCCATTCCTACATTTTGCGGGTGAACCCGCTCCAGCAGGTCGATGCAGAACCTGTGGGAGCGGGTTTATCGAGGCGTCGAACCGCCGCGAATGTATTCATCAAGTGCGAAAACGCGCCACCAGGCCGTTGAGGTCCACCGCCAGACGGGAAAGGTCGGCGCTGGCCACGCTGGTCTGATGTGCCCCGGTCGCGCTCTGCACCGACAGATCATTGATGTTCACCAGGTTGCGGTCCACCTCCCGAGCCACCTGGGCCTGCTCTTCGGCGGCGCTGGCGATCACCAGGTTGCGCTCGTTGATCTGCGCCACCGCGCTGGCGATGCTGTCCAGTGCCAGGCCGGCACCACGGGCGATGTTAAGGGTCGATTCGGCACGTTCGGTGCTGGTGCGCATCGACGTGACCGCTTCTTCGGTCCCGCCCTGAATGCTGGCGATCATCCGTTCGATCTCGCTGGTCGACTGCTGGGTGCGGTGGGCCAGGGCCCGTACCTCGTCAGCCACCACGGCAAAGCCCCGGCCAGCCTCGCCGGCACGGGCGGCTTCGATCGCGGCATTGAGTGCCAGCAGGTTGGTCTGATCGGCCAGGCCACGGATCACATCCAGGACCTTGCCGATATCCCGGGACTGGGATGCCAGACGGGTGACCAGTGTCGCGGTGGCTTGCACATCGCTGCTCATGCGCTCGATGGCGCCCACCGTCTCCAGCACCAGATCGCGTCCATCGCCCGCCGAACGGCTGGCCTCGCTGGAGGCTTCGGAGGTGCTCACGGCATTGCGCGCCACTTCTTCCACCGCGCTGGTCATTTCGGTGACTGCGGTGGCGGCTTGTTCGATCTCGTTGTTCTGCTGCTGCAGGCCTCGAGCGCTTTCGTCGGTGACGCAGTTGAGCTCCTCGGCGGCCGAGGCCAGCTGGGTAGCCGAGCCTGCGATCAGTTGCAGGGTGTCGCGCAGCTTGTCCTGCATTCGCGCCATGGCGCGTAGCAGGCGGGCGGCTTCGTCGTTGCCCTCGGCGCGGATCACTTGGGTCAAGTCACCGTCGGCGACCTGTTCGGCGGCCTTGAGCGCTTCATCGATCGGCTTGACGATGCTGCGGGTCAACAGGAAGGCGCACAGCAGGGTCAGCACAGTAGCGGCCACCAGCAGGCCGATGACCAGGGTGAAGGCGGTGTCATATTGGCTGGCGGCTCTGGCATTGGTGGCTCGGGTCTGGTCGGTGTTGATGCGCACCAGGTCCGCCATGGCTTGGTTAATCTGCTCGGCATTTTCGAACAGCTCGCGGTTGATCAGATTTTGCAGCTCTTCCACGCGATCGGCCTGGCTGAAGCTGCGCATGCGCGCTTCTAGCTGGCGGTACTGGCCCAGCAGTTGGTTGTAGCGATCGAAGGCGGCTTGTTCCTGAGGGCCTTCGACCAGCGTGCGGTAGGTAGCGCGTATCTTGTCGATCTGCGCGTTGCGCTCGTCCATCTGGCGTTGGGTGTCTTGCTGGAACTGTGGGTCGCGGTTGAGCACCAGGCGGTAGGCGAGGGTGCGCATGCGCAGGTTGAGCAGGGCCAGTTCATCGAGCGTCTTGATGCTGGGCACGCTCACCGCTTCGATGGCCAGGCCAGCCTGGCGGATGTTGCCCATCTGGATGAGGGAGAAGGTGCCAAGGCCAAGCATCAGCGCGCCGATCAGGGCAAAGCCCAACAGCGCACGCGGGGCAATGTTCATATTGCGTAGGGACATGGGTTGTAATCCGGGCAAGGAATAAAATGCGCGTTCCCTGCGACAGAATGTGACCTGCTCGGGTTATCGGTAGAAACGGGCCGCGCTTGAATGAAATTGTGAGCCTGCTATCGAGTTTCCGGACAGGTGGTTGACCCAGGTCGGAACAAGCCCGGCCCAGGCCTGTCAATCTGCCCAGGCTAAAGCCTTTGTGTCCCGATATTTAATGGCGAGGACGCGCGCTTTTCTTTATCGTGTGCGCCCTTTGCAACAACCCGAGATAGACCCCCATGTTGGAAGCTTCCCTGAATCAACTCGAGCAACTGGTCAACGACCTGATGCAGAAAAACGCTCAACTCACCGAGCAGAACACCGCCCTCGGCCAGGAACTGGCCCAGGCCAAGGAAGAGAATGAAACCCTGCAGCTGTCGCTGATGGAGCAGGAAGAGAAGCACGGCGCCACCGCGGCCCGTATCCAGGCGCTGGTAGAGCGCGCCAGCGCAGGTGTCGTCAACGCATGAGACTGCAAGCGCAGCCGATCAATGTCGTGTCCATTCTGGGCAACGACTATTCGATCAAGGCGCCCCAAGGCCAGGAAGAGACCCTGGCGCAAGCCGTGCGGATGCTCAACACCGCCTTGGCCGAAACCAAGCGTCAATACCCCACCCTGATCGGTGACAAGCTGCTGGTGCTGGCAGCCCTGAATCTGTGTTCCAAGCAGGTCGAGTTGCAAAAGGAACATCAGCAGACCCTCGAGCGGACCCAGGCGCAGATCGACGCCACGGTGGACGCTATCGTTCGGACCATCGCCGAACAGTAATTGCCTGACCTCGGGTTTGCCGCGAATGCATCGGTGAGTTTCGCATCGCATTCGCGGGTAAACCCGCGCCACCGTCTGGCGTCATCCCAGGATTCGAAGTGAGCCGGGCGCGTGCGAGCGTGTTCGCCCGCCACCGCGCCAGTCGCTTTAGCATCGGATCTTGCGGCAAAAACGACGCGCCACGGGTCGTGGACATTGTTTTAGATCACTGGAATAACCGGATACGTAAGTGTATACAATCACCCAAAATAATAATGATTGGGGAGTTGGGGCATGCGGATCTGGCGGCGGAGTATCCAGTGGCAGTTGATTGCGAGCATGGGCGCAGCCCTGCTGGCGAGCATCCTGGTGGTGGTAGGGGTGTATACCGAGGCGGTCAACCGCCTGACCGAACGTTACCTGGTGGATACGGCACTGCCGGCCAGCGTCGAAGCGATCCGCAACGACATCGAGCGCATGCTCGGCAAGCCGCTGGTGGCGGCGGCCGACATTGCCGGCAACACGCTGCTGCGTGATTGGCTCGCAGCCGGCGAAGACCCCGCCCAAGCCCCCCGTTTTCTCGAGTACCTGGAGGCTGCTAAACAGCGCAACCAGGCCTTCACTACATTGTTCGCCTCCACGGCGACCGGCCACTACTACAACGAGAAAGGCCTGGATCGCACCCTCAGCCGTGATAATCCGAAGGACAAATGGTTCTACGGCTACATCGACAGCGGCGCCGAACGCCTGATCAATATCGACATCGATGGCTCCACCGGGGAGTTGGCGCTGTTCATCGATTACCGGGTCGAAAAAGACGGACAACTGGTGGGCGTGGCGGGTATGGGTCTGCGCATGACGGCGTTGTCGAAACTGATCCATGACTTTAGTTTCGGTGAGCGCGGGCGGGTGTTCCTGGTGCGCAACGACGGCCTGATCCAGGTCCACCCGGATCACGAATTCAGCGGCAAGCGCCAGTTGGCCGAGCAGGTCGGCGAGCAGGCGACCCAAGCCGTGTTGGGTAAGGGTGAAGGCCTGCGCAAGGTGCGTTTCAGCCGCGACGGCGAAGCGTTTCTTGCGCTGGGCCTACCGCTTCGCGATCTGAACTGGACGTTGGTGGCCGAGGTGCCGGAAGACGAAATCTACGCACAGATGCACGAAGCGGTGTGGCTGACCAGCCTGATCGGTGGCGCGGTGGCGTTAGTGTCGTTGCTGTTGGTGGTGTTGCTGGCGCGTGGGCTGGTACGTCCGATCCGCCAGGTCACCACGGCGCTGACCCAGATCGGCAGCGGGGCTGGCGACCTCAGTCAGCGGCTGGACGATACGCGTGAGGACGAGCTGGGCGACCTGGCCCGCGGGTTCAATCGGTTCCTCGACAGCCAGCGGGTGCTGATCGGCGAGGTGCTGCGCACCACCGAGCGCCTGCACCGGTCGGTGGAGCAGGTGACCCGCGTGGTGGACAACACCGCCGACCGTTCCAGCCGCCAGCAGGAGATGACCGAAATGGTCGCCACCGCCGTGCACGAAATGGGACTGACCGTGCAGGACATCGCGCAAAACGCCGGCAATGCCGCCCATGCCTCGCAGTCGGCGCGCGACGAGGCCCTGCAGGCGCGCGAGGTGGTGCGCCGGTCGATCCACAGCATCGAAGGCATGTCCGGGGAAATCAGCCGGGCGGCGGAGGCGGTGAGCCAGCTGGCCGACGAAGTCGCCTCGATCGACGAGGTCTTGGCCGTGATCCGCAGTATTTCCGAACAGACCAACCTGTTGGCCCTCAATGCGGCCATCGAGGCGGCGCGAGCGGGTGAAATGGGGCGCGGCTTTGCCGTGGTCGCCGATGAAGTGCGCACGCTGGCGCGGCGTACTCAGGTGTCCACCGACGAGGTGCAACAGATGATCCAGCGCCTCAAGCAAGGCGCAGGCACCGCTGTGGCGTCAATGAATGCCGGGCAGCAGGCGACCGGGGGCGGGGTAGAGTCCAGCCAGCGCACCGGTGCCTCGCTGGGGGCGATCACCGATCAGGTGGAGCACATCAGCGACATGAACCATCAAGTAGCCACGGCGACCGAAGAGCAGTCGGCGGTGACCGAGGAGATCAACCGGACTGTGCAGGGGATTTCCGACCTGGCCCGGGAGACGGCGGCCGAAGTGCAGGCCTGTCGGGACGAGTGCCAGGCGTTGCGTGGCCTGGCCGATGACCTGGCGCGGCAGATGGGCGGGTTCAAGCTCTAGGTCGGTGTTGGACGCTTCGCGGGTAAATCGGGGCGCCCAACCGCCGCTCCAATTTACCCGCGGACATCAGGCGCCGACGACGGCGCGGATGTCCTGCGCCAGTTCACGCACTCGCGCTTCTTGCGTATCCCACGAGCACATGAACCGCGCGCCACCGCTGCCGATGAAGGTGTAGAAGCGCCAACCCTTGGCGCGCAGCGCCTCCAACGCGGCTTCCGGCATTTGCAGGAACACGCCGTTGGCCTGCACCGGGAACATCAGCTCCACGCCCGGCAGGTCGCTCACCAGCGAGGCCAGCAGTTGTGCGCAATGGTTGGCGTGGCGGCCATAGCGCAGCCAGGCGCCGTCTTCGAGCAGGCCGACCCAGGGCGCGGAGAGAAAACGCATCTTCGACGCCAGCTGGCCCGCCTGTTTGCAGCGGTAATCGAAGTCATCGGCCAGGGCGCGGTTGAAGAACAGGATCGCCTCGCCCACGGCCATGCCGTTCTTGGTACCGCCGAAGCACAGCACATCCACCCCGGCCTTCCAGGTCAGCTCCGCCGGTGTGCAGCCCAGGGAAGCGCAGGCGTTGGAAAAGCGGGCGCCGTCCATGTGCAGGTTCAGCCCCAGCTCCTTGCAGGTGGCGCTGATCGCCCGCAGCTCGTCGGGGTTGTACACCGTGCCCACTTCGGTGGCCTGGGTGATGGTCACCACGCGTGGCTTGGGGTAGTGGATGTCCTGGCGCTTGAGCGCGACTTCGCGGATCGATTCGGGCGTCAGCTTGCCGTCTACACTGCGTGCGGTGAGCAGCTTGGAGCCGTTGGAGAAGAACTCCGGCGCACCGCACTCGTCGGTCTCGACGTGGGCGGTCTCGGAGCAGATGACGCTGTGGTAGCTCTGGCACAGGGAGGCCAGGGCCAGGGAGTTGGCGGCGGTGCCGTTGAAGGCGAAGAACACCTCGCAGTCGGTTTCGAACAGCTCGCGGAAATACTCGGCGGCGCGTTCGGTCCATTGATCGTCGCCATAGGCGCGCTCGTGGCCCAGGTTGGCTTTTTCCATCGCGGCCCAGGCTTCGGGGCAGATGCCGGAATAGTTGTCGCTGGCGAATTGTTGGCTGTTATCAGTCATGACATCTGTCCTTTTTACGACGCAGATCCGCACTCTAAACCATCGATTCAGCGGTTGCCTATACAAGGCCTGTTCGAGCAACTGGCTGTATTGATCTTGCGCGCTTCTTCGCGGGTAAACCCGCTACCACAGGGATTGCACAGCCCCTGTAGGAGCGGGTTTACCCGCGAAGGGGCCCGCACAGGCACCAGGCAGATGCGAATGTCGTAAACGCGCCATTGCAAGGCGTGCGCAGGCATCTGAGTCGCCCTCGCCGGTCATACCATCGCCTCAAAGGGCCACAGTGCCTCAAGACAAGAAATGATCGCTGCCGGGAGAAACAAGATGTTCAGCAAGCAAGACCAGATCCAGGGTTACGACGACGCACTGCTGGCGGCGATGAATGCCGAAGAACAGCGCCAGGAAGATCACATCGAGCTGATCGCCTCGGAGAACTACACCAGCAAGCGCGTCATGCAGGCCCAGGGCAGCGGCCTGACCAACAAGTACGCCGAAGGCTACCCAGGCAAGCGCTACTACGGTGGCTGCGAGTACGTCGACAAGGTCGAGGCGCTGGCGATCGAGCGCGCCAAGCAGCTGTTCGGCGCCGACTACGCCAACGTCCAGCCGCACTCCGGCTCCTCCGCCAACAGCGCCGTCTATCTGGCCCTGCTGCAGCCCGGCGACACCATCCTGGGCATGAGCCTGGCCCATGGCGGTCACCTGACCCACGGCGCCAAGGTGTCGTCCTCGGGCAAGCTGTACAACGCGGTCCAGTACGGCATCGACAACACCACCGGCCTGATCGACTACGACGAAGTCGAGCGCCTGGCGGTCGAGCACAAGCCGAAGATGATCGTCGCCGGCTTCTCCGCCTACTCCAAGACCCTGGATTTCCCACGGTTCCGCGCCATCGCCGACAAAGTGGGCGCACTGCTGTTCGTCGACATGGCCCACGTTGCCGGCCTGGTTGCCGCTGGCCTGTATCCGAACCCGATTCCGTTCGCCGACGTGGTCACCACCACCACCCACAAGACCCTGCGTGGTCCGCGTGGCGGCCTGATCCTGGCCAAGTCCAACGAAGAGATCGAGAAGAAGCTCAACGCTGCCGTTTTCCCGGGCGCCCAGGGTGGCCCGCTGATGCACGTGATCGCTGCCAAGGCCGTGTGCTTCAAGGAGGCGCTGGAGCCTGAATTCAAGACCTATCAGAAGCAGGTCATCGCCAACGCCCAAGCCATGGCCAAGGTGTTCATCGACCGCGGCTACGACGTGGTTTCCGGCGGCACCGACAACCACCTGTTCCTGGTCAGCCTGATCCGTCAGGGCCTGACCGGCAAAGACGCCGACGCCGCCCTGGGTCGCGCCCATATCACCGTCAACAAGAACGCCGTACCTAACGACCCGCAGTCGCCGTTCGTCACCTCGGGCCTGCGCATCGGTACCCCGGCCGTCACCACCCGTGGCTTCAAGGAAGCCCAGTGCGTTGCCCTGGCTGGCTGGATCTGCGATGTGCTGGACAACCTGGGTGATGCCGACGTCGAAGCCGACGTTGCCAAGAACGTCGCCGCCCTGTGCGCGGATTTCCCGGTCTACCGCTGAGTGGAGTAACCAACCATGCAACGCTATTCGGGCTTCGGCCTTTTCAAACACTCCCTCAGCCACCACGAGAACTGGCAGCGCATGTGGCGCACGCCGACGCCGAAGAAGGTGTACGACGTGGTCATCGTCGGCGGTGGCGGCCATGGCCTGGCCACGGCCTACTACCTGGCCAAGGAGCACGGCATCACCAACGTCGCGGTGATCGAGAAGGGTTACCTGGGCGGCGGCAACACCGCCCGTAACACCACCATCGTGCGTTCCAACTACCTGTGGGACGAGTCGGCCAAGCTGTACGAACACGCCATGAAGCTGTGGGAAGGCCTGTCCCAGGACATCAACTACAACGTGATGTTCTCCCAGCGTGGTGTGTACAACCTGTGCCACACCCTGCAGGACATCCGCGATTCCGAGCGTCGGGTCAACGCCAACCGCCTCAATGGCGTGGACGGTGAGCTGCTCAACACCGAGCAGGTCGCCGCCGAAATCCCGTACCTGGACTGCTCGAAGAACACCCGCTACCCGATCCTCGGTGCGACCGTCCAGCGCCGTGGCGGCGTGGCCCGTCACGATGCCGTGGCCTGGGGCTACGCCCGTGCCGCCGACGCCCTGGGCGTCGATCTCATCCAGCAGACCGAAGTGATCGGCTTCCGCAAGGAAAACGGCGCGGTCATCGGCGTGGAAACCAACAAGGGCTTCATTGGCGCCAAGCGCGTCGGTGTGGTCACCGCCGGTAACTCCGGTCACATGGCCAAGTTGGCCGGCTTCCGTCTGCCGCTGGAATCGCACCCGTTGCAGGCGCTGGTATCGGAGCCGATCAAGCCGATCATCGACAGCGTGATCATGTCCAACGCCGTGCACGGCTACATCAGCCAGTCCGACAAAGGCGACCTGGTCATCGGCGCCGGTATCGACGGCTGGGTCGGTTACGGCCAGCGCGGTTCGTACCCGATCATCGAGCACACCATGCAGGCGATCGTCGAGATGTTCCCGATCCTCTCGCGCGTGCGCATGAACCGTCAGTGGGGCGGCATCGTCGATACCTGCCCGGACGCGTGCCCGATCATCTCCAAGACCCCTGTGAAAAACCTGTTCTTCAACTGCGGCTGGGGTACCGGCGGCTTCAAGGCGACCCCGGGTTCGGGCAACGTCTTCGCCGCGAGCCTTGCCAAAGGCGAGATGCACCCATTGGCCAAGCCGTTCTCGATCGATCGCTTCTACACCGGCGCGCTGATCGACGAACACGGCGCCGCGGCCGTCGCCCACTAATCGGAGACAATTCGTCATGTTGCATATTTTCTGTCCCCACTGCGGCGAGCTGCGCTCCGAAGAAGAGTTCCACTCCTCCGGCCAGGCGCACATCGCCCGTCCGCTGGACCCTAGCGCCTGCACCGACGAGGAATGGGGTACCTACATGTTCTTCCGCGACAACCTGCGCGGTATTCACCATGAACTGTGGGACCACGTTGCCGGCTGCCGCCAGTACTTCAACGTCACGCGTAACACCGAGACCTACGAGATCCTGGAAACCTACAAGATCGGCGAGAAGCCGCAGGTCACCGCGAACAAGCTGAACCCCGCGCAGTCGGCCGTCAAAGGCCAGGGAGAAAAAGTATGAGCCAGGTCTATCGCCTCGCCAGCGGCGGTCGCATCGATCGCAGCAAGGTCCTGAACTTCACCTTCAACGGCAAGACCTACCAGGGTTATGCCGGTGACAGCCTGGCCGCTGCGCTGCTGGCCAACGGCGTCGACATCGTCGGTCGCAGCTTCAAGTACTCGCGTCCTCGCGGCATCGTCGCCGCAGGCCCGGAAGAGCCGAACGCCATCCTGCAGTTGGGCTCGAGCGAGGCCACCCAGGTACCGAACGTGCGCGCCACCCAGCAAGCCCTGTACTCGGGCCTGGTTGCCACCAGCACCAACGGCTGGCCGAACGTCAACAATGACGTCATGGGCATCCTTGGCAAGGTCGGCGGCAGCATGATGCCGCCCGGGTTCTACTACAAGACCTTCATGTATCCCAAGTCGTTCTGGATGACTTACGAGAAGTACATCCGTAAAGCGGCAGGCCTTGGCCGTGCTCCGTTGCAGAACGACCCGGACAGCTACGACTACATGAACCAGCACTGCGACGTGCTGATCGTCGGTGCCGGCCCTGCTGGCCTGGCCGCGGCCCTGGCCGCCGGTCGCAGCGGCGCCCGCGTGATCGTCGCCGATGAACAGGAAGAGTTCGGCGGCAGCCTGCTCGACACCCGCGAAACCCTCGACGGCAAGCCTGCCGCGGACTGGGTTGCTGCCGTCGTCGCCGAGCTGCAATCGCTGCCGGAAGTGACCCTGCTGCCTCGCGCCACGGTCAACGGCTACCACGACCACAACTTCCTGACCATCCATGAGCGCATGACCGACCACCTCGGTGACCGCGCCCCGATCGGCCAGGTCCGTCATCGCGTCCACCGCGTGCGTGCCAAGCGTGTGGTACTGGCCACCGGTACCCACGAGCGTCCGCTGGTGTACGGCAACAACGACGTGCCGGGCAACATGCTCGCCGGCGCCATCTCGGTGTACGTGCGCCGTTACGGCGTGGCACCGGGCCGCAAGCTGGTGCTGTCGACCAACAACGATCACGCCTATCGCACCGCTCTGGACTGGCACGACGCCGGCCTGCAAGTGGTCGCCATCGCTGATGCGCGCCACAACCCGCGCGGCTCGCTGGTCGAGGAAGCGCGCGCCAAGGGCATCCGCATCCTGACCTCCAGCGCCGTGATCGAGGCCAAGGGCACCAAGCACGTAACCGGCGCCCGCGTCGCTGCGATCGATGCCGTGGCGCATAAGGTCACCAGCCCAGGCGAATGGCTCGAGTGCGACCTGATCGGCAGCTCCGGTGGCTACAGCCCGGTGGTTCACCTGGCCTCGCACCTGGGCGGTCGTCCGATCTGGCGTGACGACATCCTCGGCTTCGTGCCGGGCGATGCGCCTCAGAAACGTGTCTGCGTGGGTGGCGTGAATGGCGTCTATCCGCTCGGCGACGCGATTGCCGATGGTTTCGAAGGCGGCGTTCAGGCAGCCACCGAAGCAGGCTTCAAGGCGACCGCCGGCACCCTGCCGAAAGTCGTTGCCCGCAAGGAAGAGGCCACCGTGGCGCTGTTCCAGGTGCCGCACGACAAAGGCACTGCCCGTGCGCCGAAGCAGTTCGTCGACCAGCAGAACGACGTCACCGCGGCCGCCATCGAACTGGCCACCCGCGAAGGCTTCGAGTCGGTCGAGCACGTGAAACGCTACACCGCGCTGGGCTTCGGTACTGACCAGGGCAAACTGGGCAACATCAACGGTCTGGCCATCGCTGCGCGCTCGATGGGTATCACCATCCCGCAGATGGGTACCACCATGTTCCGCCCCAACTACACGCCGGTGACCTTCGGCGCGGTAGCGGGCCGTCACTGTGGCCACCTGTTCGAACCGGTACGCTTCACCGCGTTGCACGCCTGGCACTTGAAGAACGGCGCCGAGTTCGAAGACGTTGGCCAGTGGAAGCGTCCGTGGTACTTCCCTAAAGCCGGCGAAGACATCCATGCCGCCGTGGAGCGTGAGTGCAAGGCCGTGCGTGACAGCGTGGGCCTGCTCGACGCCTCGACCCTGGGCAAGATCGACATCCAGGGCCCGGATGCGCGTGAGTTCCTCAACCGCGTTTACACCAATGCCTGGACCAAGCTCGATGTGGGCAAGGCCCGTTACGGCCTGATGTGCAAAGAAGACGGCATGGTCTTCGACGACGGCGTGACCGCCTGCGTCGGCGACAACCACTTCATCATGACCACCACCACCGGCGGCGCTGCCCGCGTATTGCAGTGGCTGGAGCTGTACCACCAGACCGAATGGCCGGACCTGAAGGTGTACTTCACCTCCGTGACCGACCACTGGGCCACCATGACCCTGTCGGGCCCCAACAGCCGCAAGCTGCTGGCCGAGCTGACCGACATCGACCTGGACAAAGAAGCCTTCCCGTTCATGAGCTGGAAGGAAGGTCTGGTCGGCGGTGTGCCGGCCCGGGTGTTCCGTATCTCGTTCACCGGTGAGCTGTCGTACGAGATCAACGTCCAGGCCAACTACGCCATGGGCGTGCTGGAGCAGATCGTCGAGGCGGGCAAGAAGTACAACCTGACCCCGTACGGCACCGAGACCATGCACGTGCTGCGCGCCGAGAAGGGCTTCATCATCGTCGGTCAGGACACCGACGGCTCGATGAACCCGGACGACCTGAACATGGGCTGGTGTGTCGGTCGCAACAAGCCGTTCTCCTGGATCGGCGCACGCGGCATGACCCGTTCGGACTGCCTGCGCGAAGACCGCAAGCAACTGGTGGGCCTCAAGCCTGTCGACCCGACCAAGTGGCTGCCCGAAGGCGCCCAGCTGGTGTTCGACCCGAACCAGCCGATTCCGATGGACATGGTCGGTCACGTGACCTCCAGCTATGCCTCCAACTCCCTGGGCTATTCGTTCGCCATGGGTGTGGTCAAAGGCGGCCTCAAGCGTATGGGCGAGCGTGTCTACTCGCCGCAGGCTGACGGCAGCGTGATCGAGGCAGAGATCGTGTCTTCGGTGTTCTTCGATCCGAAGGGTGAGCGGCAGAACGTCTAAGGCCCCCGCAAGGCAGTGCTGGAGCTTGTGGAGGCGGGGTACCCGCGAATGCGATGTTGGCCTCACCGGCCCATTCGCGGGCAAGCCCGCTCTCCCAGATCCAGCGCCGTTCGGCACAACAGAATTCAAGGCAGGTAAGAAATGAGCGTAATCAACGTCTTCCAGCAAAATCCGGGCTCCAACGCCCGGGCCGAGTCGCCACTGCACCACGCTGACCTGGCCAGCCTGGTCGGCAAGGGCCGCAAGAACGCAGGCGTGACCCTGCGCGAGCACAAATTCCTCGGCCACCTGACGATCCGTGGCGACGGCCACGACGCCGCCTTCGCCGCAGGCGTGAAGAAGGCTCTGGGCCTGGAACTGCCGGTCGCCCTGACCGTGGTCGCCAACGACGAGATGTCGCTGCAGTGGGTCGGACCGGATGAGTGGCTGCTGATCGTCCCGGGCGGTCAGGAGTTCGCCATCGAGCAGAAGCTGCGCGAGGCCCTCGAAGGCCAGCACATTCAGGTGGTCAACGTCAGCGGCGGGCAAACGCTGCTCGAGCTGCGCGGCCCCAACGTACGCGACGTGCTGATGAAATCCACCAGCTATGATGTACACCCGAACAACTTCCCGGTCGGCAAGGCCGTCGGCACCGTGTTCGCCAAGTCGCAACTGGTGATTCGCCGCACTGCCGAAGACACTTGGGAACTGGTGATCCGCCGCAGCTTCTCCGATTACTGGTGGCTGTGGCTGCAGGACGCTTCGGCCGAGTACGGCCTGGCCATCGAGGCTTAAAAAGGAGAACACGCATGAGTCGGGCACCGGACACTTGGATTCTCACTGCCGACTGCCCGAGCATGCTCGGCACCGTCGACGTAGTGACGCGTTACCTCTACGAGCAGCGCTGCTACGTCACGGAGCACCACTCCTTCGACGACCGGCTCTCGGGGCGGTTCTTCATTCGCGTGGAGTTCCGCCAGCCGGACGACTTCGACGAGGCGGGCTTCCGGGCCGGCCTTGCCGAGCGCAGTGACGCCTTCGGCATGACCTTCGAGCTGACCGCGCCCAATCACCGCCCCAAGGTGGTGATCATGGTGTCCAAGGCCGACCACTGCCTCAACGACCTGCTGTATCGCCAGCGCATCGGCCAATTGGCCATGGACGTGGTGGCGGTGGTGTCCAACCACCCCGACCTCGAGCCCCTGGCGCAGTGGCACAAGATCCCTTACTACCACTTTGCCCTGGACCCCAAGGACAAACCTGCCCAGGAGCGCAAGGTGCTGCAGGTGATCGAGGAGACCGGCGCGGAGCTGGTGATTCTCGCCCGCTACATGCAGGTGCTGTCGCCTGAGCTGTGCCGCCGCCTGGACGGCTGGGCGATCAACATCCACCACTCCTTGCTGCCCGGCTTCAAGGGCGCCAAACCGTACCACCAGGCCTACAACAAGGGCGTGAAGATGGTCGGCGCCACGGCCCACTACATCAACAACGACCTGGACGAAGGCCCGATCATCGCCCAGGGCGTGGAGGTGGTGGACCACAGTCACTACCCTGAAGACCTGATCGCCAAGGGGCGCGACATCGAGTGCCTGACCCTGGCGCGGGCGGTGGGGTACCACATCGAGCGCCGGGTGTTCCTCAACGCCAATCGCACCGTGGTGCTCTGACAGTCCTCATTGTCTTGTTCGCGGGTAAGCCCGCTCCCACAGGTTCTGCGTAGCCTTGTGTGGGGGCGGGCTTACCCGCGAATGGATTCACCCTTTTTAACCTGCCGTTAACAGGCAATCCTCTGTCGCTTCCAGTCACTGCGACAAGTTGTATCAGGCCCACAATTCCCTGCATTCCAGTAACACATGCCGCCCACGGAAGGCGGCGCTTTCCACCGCTGCATAAATACAAATCAAGCGAGGTAAGAGCATGTCTGGTAATCGTGGAGTGGTGTATCTCGGTGCCGGTAAGGTCGAGGTGCAGAAGATTGACTACCCCAAAATGCAGGACCCACGCGGCAAGAAAATCGAGCACGGCGTGATCCTGAAGGTGGTCTCCACCAACATCTGCGGCTCCGACCAGCACATGGTCCGTGGCCGTACCACCGCCCAGGTCGGCCTGGTCCTCGGCCACGAAATCACGGGTGAAATCGTCGAGAAGGGCCGCGATGTCGAACGCCTGCAGATCGGCGACCTGGTATCCGTTCCGTTCAACGTCGCCTGCGGTCGTTGCCGTTCCTGCAAAGAGATGCACACCGGTGTCTGCCTCACCGTCAACCCGGCCCGCGCCGGTGGTGCCTACGGTTATGTCGACATGGGCGACTGGACCGGCGGCCAGGCCGAATACGTGCTGGTGCCGTACGCTGACTTCAACTTGCTGAAACTGCCCGATCGCGACAAGGCCATGGCGAAGATCCGTGACCTGACTTGCTTGTCCGATATCCTGCCAACCGGTTACCACGGCGCCGTGACTGCCGGCGTCGGCCCAGGCAGCACCGTCTACGTGGCTGGTGCCGGCCCGGTCGGTTTGGCCGCCGCTGCCTCGGCGCGCCTGCTGGGCGCGGCCTGCGTCATCGTCGGTGACCTGAACCCGGCTCGCCTGGCCCATGCCAAGGCCCAGGGCTTCGAAGTGGTCGACCTGTCCAAGGACACCCCGCTGCACGAGCAGATCGTCGATATCCTCGGTGAACCGGAAGTGGACTGCGCCATCGACGCCGTCGGCTTCGAAGCCCGTGGCCATGGCCATGAAGGTGCCAAGCATGAGGCGCCGGCTACCGTCTTGAACTCCCTGATGCAGGTGACCCGCGTTGCCGGCAACATCGGTATTCCAGGCCTGTACGTGACCGAAGACCCGGGCGCGGTCGATGCCGCCGCCAAGATCGGTGCACTGAGCATCCGCTTCGGCCTGGGCTGGGCCAAGTCGCACAGCTTCCATACCGGCCAGACCCCGACCATGAAGTACAACCGCCAGCTGATGCAGGCGATCATGTGGGACCGTATCAACATTGCCGAAGTGGTTGGCGTGCAGGTGATCAACCTGGACCAGGCGCCGCAAGGCTACGGCGAGTTCGATGCAGGCGTACCGAAGAAGTTCGTGATCGACCCGCACAAGATGTGGGGCGCGGCTTAACCTTCAGACTCAACGCCCCTGCGGGGGCGTTGTGCTTTAAGCGGCTTCAGTCACAAGGCCTTGGCAGGCCGATAACCGGCCTGGAACAAACCCCTGCAGCTCCAGTCCAATGCCTCGTTTCCCCGGCCATCCCGGCCGACGAGGTCCCTCCCGATGAAAGCATTCACCCTGGCAACCCTGATGACCCTGGCCGCAAGCCCGGTGTTCGCCTTCAATTTGAGCGATGCGGCCAATGCCGTGTCGGCGATGCAGAACCAGAATTCAACTCAACAGGGTCAGGTACAGGCTCCAGCGGGCCAGGCCAACCTGCTCAATACCTTGGGTAGCGAGCTGAAGATCACCCCTGAACAGGCCATTGGCGGCGCCGGTGCGATGCTGGGGCTGGCGCGCAACAACCTGAGCGAGGCCGACTATGGCCAGCTGACCCAGGCTGTGCCCGGCCTGGACCTGCTTTCCGGCGCCAACGCCCTGGGTGGGCTGAGCGGTCTGGGTGAGTTGCTCGGCAAGAGCAGCGAGAGCCCATCGCCTTTGAGCAATGCGTTGGGCAACGTCGAGAACCGCAGCGACCTGGATAACGCCTTCAGGTTGCTGGGCATGGATACGAACATGATCGGCCAGTTTGCCCCGCTGATCCTTCAGTACCTGGGCCAGCAGGGCCTTGCCGGGTCGCTGTTGCAGAATCTGGGAAGCCTGTGGATGACCCCTGCGGCGCCAGCGGCCGTTCCGTCTGTTTGAGCTTTCTTCATGGGTGTACACGGGCTGAGCCCGTGCCCTCTACCGAGGCGTTTGCTTCGTGGATGAACCCGCTCCCATAAGGTCACCGTCGGCCCTATGGGAGCGGGTTTACCCGCGAATACGACGGCCGATTCACCACCTTGTCGCCGGTAAGATCCGCTCCCCCAAAGGGCAGTGGCGCATCAGGCCGCTTCGGAGAAATCCACCAGGCGCATCGGGCGGCGGAAGCCGGAGGTGAGCACTGCCAGATAAGCCAGGCCCAGGGCGAACCAGCACAGGCCGATCACCAAGGTCAGCGCCGACAGGCTGGTCCACAGCCACAGGGTCAGGCCCAGACCGACCAGCGGCACCACGCCATAGCACGCCAGGCCCTTGAGGTTGCGGTGGGTGCGCTCGTTGATCAGGTGGGTGCGCACCACTGCCAGGTTGACGGCCGAGAACGCCACCAGGGCGCCGAAGCTGATCAGCGATGCCAACGTGGCCAGGTCGATCACCAGGGCCAGCAGCGAGAATGCCGACACCAGCACGATGGCGAACACCGGGGTGCCGAAGCGCGGCGACAGCTGGCCGAAGGTGCGCTGTGGCAGCACCTTGTCGCGGCCCATGGTGTAGAGAATGCGCGACACCGCCGCCTGGGACGCTAGGGCCGAACCCAGGCTGCCGGCGACGAAGGCTGCGGTGAAGAAGTTGGCCAGGAACTGGCCGCCAGCCTTGAACATCACTTCGTTGGCCGCGGCATCGGCATTGGCGAACGTGCTGCCTGGCAGCACCAGTTGGCTGATATAGGCCAGCAGGGTGAACAGCAGGCCGGCGCCAAGGGTGGTGAGGATGATTGCGCGGGGTACGTCGCGGCGGGCGTCACGGGTTTCCTCGGCCAGCGTCGAGACCGCATCGAAGCCCAGGAACGATAGGCACAGCACTGCTGCACCGGCCATCAGGTGACCGAAGCCTGGCTGGCTGCCATCGCCCAGCAGCGGCGAGAGCAGGTCAACCGGCTGGCCTGCCAGCGACTGGTAGGACAAGGCCACGAACACCCCGATGAAGACGATCTGCGCGCCGACGATCAAGTTGCTGGCCTTGGCCACCGAGTGTATGCCGACCACGTTGAGCACGGTCACCAGGGCGATCGAGGCCAGGACGATGGTCCAGGCCGGAATGGCCGGGAAGGCGATGTTCAAGAACAGGCCGATGAGCAGGTAATTGATCATCGGGATGAACAGGTAGTCGAGCAGCAGCGACCAGCCGGCCAGGAAGCCCACGTTGGGGCCGAACGCCAAGTTGGTGTAGGAGTAGGCCGAGCCTGCCACCGGGAAGCGCTTGACCATGAAACTGTAGGACGTGGCGGTGAACAGCATTGCCAGCAGGGTCACCAGATAGGCGCCAGCGGTGCGGCCCCCGGTGATCTCGGTGACGATTCCGTAGGTGGTGAAGATGGTCAACGGGACCATGTACACCAGGCCGAAGAACACCAGGGCGGGCAGCCCGAGGACGCGGCGAAGTTGGGCGGGAGCTGCCTCGGCAGCGGGGCGAGGTTGTTTGGCCATCGATCGATCCAAGCATTTTTGTAGTTGTGCGTTGATCGATTTTTATCCACCTGGGTAGGTTAAGACAAACAAAGAGTTGCTAATGTCGATTATAAATCTGGATTTTAATCGGCATCTTATTGTGTACAGCCCACGGTAGGCGCGGGCTTGCTCTTCTGCAAGAGCCGCCCAGGCCACGCACCTCTTAGCGCATTTCGGCGCGCAACTGCTCGATGCGCTGGTCCTTTTCGACCCACAGCTGGTTCACCCAAGCCTGCACGGTCTGGCGGAATGCCGGATCGTTCTCGTAATCACCCGCGCACAGCGCCGGGTCCAGTTCACGCACGCGGATGTCGATGATCACCCGGCTGATGTTGCCGCTGAGCAGGTCCCAGAACCCCGGCGCCCTGTTGCCGGGATAGACGATGGTGACGTCCAGCAGGGCGTCGAGCTGCTCGCCCAGCGCGGCCAGTACGAACGCCACGCCACCTGCCTTGGGCTTGAGCAGATACTGGTAGGGCGATTGCTGGGCCTGACGTTTGGCCTCGCTGAAGCGCGTGCCTTCGAGGTAGTTGACCACGGTCACCGGTTGGCGCTTGAACAGCTCGCAGGCTGCCTTGGTGATCTCCAGGTCCTTGCCCTTGAGGTCCGGGTGCATGTCCAGGAAAGCCTTGCTGTAGCGCTTCATGAAGGGGTAGTCCAGCGCCCACCAGGCCAGGCCCAGCAGCGGAACCCAGATCAGCTCTTTCTTGAGGAAGAACTTGAAGAACGGCACCCGGCGGTTGAGGCTCTCGATCAGGGCCGGGATGTCCACCCAGCTCTGGTGGTTGCTCACGCACAGGTAGGAGGTGTCCTGGCGCAGCTTCTCGATGCCGCGGATGTCCCAACGGGTCGGGATGCACAGGGCGAAGATCGCCTTGTCGATTTCCGACCAGGTCTCGGCGATCCACATCACCGCCCAAGAGGCATAGTCGCGGCCACGCCCCGGCAGCACCAGTTTGAGCAGGGCGAACACCATCAGCGGGCAGATCAACACCAGGGTGTTGAGCAGCAGCAGGACAGTGGTGAGGATGCCGGTGAGCAGGCGACGCATAAAGAGACTCTTGTTGTGGGATAAAAACGGTTGGCAATGATAAGTGGGGCACCGGCCTTCGCCAAATGCGCATTGGCCAATTACTGGGACAAATGTTTCACATTGTGTTGGATAAGCTTTGACAACGAACCTATCGTGCCCGGGTAGTCTAAGTGCTGTCCCACCTCAAGGAAGCCTAACCTGTGAAATCACTGCTTGCCCTGCTGTCGATCCTCGCCCTTCCGGTCATGGCCGCCGAGCCAACCCTGTATGGCCGCTACGAGAACATTGCCCTGCCGGAGCTTGGCGAAACCCTCAAGGCCAAGATGGACACCGGTGCCTACACCGCCTCGCTGTCGGCCAAGGACATCGAGCTGTTCACCCGCGATGGCAATGAGTGGGTGCGTTTCCGTCTGGCGACCAAGAACGCCGACGGCAAGGTCTACGAACATGAGCTGTCGCGCATCAGCAAGATCAAGAACCGCGTAGACGAGGACGAAGAAGGGGACGTCCCGGAAGTCTCCAAGCGTCCAGTGATCGATTTGGAGCTGTGCCTGGGTGACGTCAAACGTACGGTGGAGGTCAACTTGGTCGACCGCAGCCACTTCAACTACCCACTGCTGATCGGCTCCAAGGCCCTGAAAGAGTTCAAGGCGGCGGTGAACCCGGCCAAGAAGTTCACTGCCGGCAAGCCGGACTGCTAGTTCAGACGTATGCACCGGCATTGCCGGTGTTGGGAACCCGCTCCCACTGGGCTGGCAATGAACCCTGTGGGCGCGGGGTGACCCATGAAGCGGTCCGCACTTGGCCCAATGCCCCCACAGGGGTTGCGTGATGCCTGCTGATCACCTACAAGTCCAGCATTTGTCCAAGCAAGGCCGGACGCCATGCCCCACATTCTCATCGTCGAAGACGAATCCGCCATTGCCGATACGTTGGTCTATGCCTTGCAGGCCGATGGCCACAGCACCGACTGGGTAACGCTCGGTAGCGCAGCCCTCGAGCAGCAGCGTCTGCATCCTGCGGACCTGGTGATTCTCGACATCGGCCTGCCTGACATCAGCGGTTTCGAAACCTGTCGGCAGTTGCGCCGTTTCAGCGACGTACCGGTGATGTTCCTCAGTGCCCGCGATGCCGAAATCGACCGGGTGGTGGGGCTCGAAATCGGCGCCGACGATTACGTGGTCAAGCCGTTCAGCCCGCGGGAAGTGGCCGCGCGCGTCAGGGCGATCCTCAAGCGCATGGTGCCCCAGGCCCAGGCTTCGGCCCAGGCCACGGTGTTCCAGCTCGACACCTTGCGCATGCAGATCAGCTACCACGCCCAGCCGCTGGCCCTGACCCGTCATGAATTTCGTCTGTTGCAATGTTTGCTGGAGCAACCCCGGCGGGTGTTCAGCCGCGAGCAACTGCTCGATGCGGTGGGTGTAGCCTCCGATGCCGGCTACGAACGTACCATCGACAGTCATATCAAGAGCCTGCGTGCCAAGCTGCGCCAGGTCGCTGCCGATGCCGAGCCCATCCAGACCCATCGTGGCCTGGGTTACAGCTATAGCCCGGATCACGCCTGATGCGCCTGGGCATCCGCATCTTCCTGGTGTATTTCCTGTTCGTCGGGTTGTCTGGTTACTTCCTGCTCAGCACCGTGCGCGAACAGATCCGCCCGGTCGTGCGCCAGTCCTCCGAGGAGACCCTCGTGGACACTGCCAACCTGCTCGCGGAAATTCTCCATGACGACGTCAAAGCCGGCACTCTGAGCCAAAGCCGGCTGCCTCAGGTATTGGCGTCTTACGGCGAGCGCCGTCCAGGCGCGCAGATCTGGGGGCTGGCGAAGAACCAGATCAGCCACCGCATCTATGTCACCGACGCCCAAGGGACCGTGCTGCTGGACTCCAGCGGCCAGGACGTGGGCATGGACTACTCTCGCTGGAACGATGTCTACCTCACCCTGCGCGGCCAGTATGGCGCGCGCTCCACGCGCAGCGATCCGGCTGACGAAACCACCTCGGTGATGCACGTGGCGGCTCCGATCCTCGACCAGGGCCGGATCATCGGCGTGGTGACGGTGGCCAAGCCCAACAGCTCGCTGCAACCCTACATCGACCGCGCCGAGCAGCGGCTGCTGAATCTGGGCCTGGGCCTGATCGGCCTTGGCCTGTTGGTGGGGGCGGCGCTGTCGTGGTGGCTGGCGCGCTCGCTGCGTCGGCTGACGCGCTATGCCCAGGCCGTCAGCGAGGGCCAGCGCGCAGCCTTGCCCCATTACAAAGGGGGCGAGTTGGGGCAGTTGGCCACAGCGGTAGAGCGCATGCGGACCCAGCTCGAAGGCAAGGCCTATGTCGAGCGCTACGTGCACACCCTGACCCATGAACTCAAGAGCCCGCTGGCGGCGATCCGTGGAGCCTCTGAGCTGCTTCAGGGCGATATGCCGCAAGACCTGCGGATGCGTTTTGCCAGCAACATCGAGCGCGAGAGCGGGCGCTTGCAACAGATGATCGAGCGCTTGCTCAACCTGGCGAGGGTCGAGCAGATGCAGGCATTGGAAGACGAACAGTATGTCGCCCTGGCGGCGCTGATCGATGAGTTGCTGTTGAGCCATGCGGCGCGCATTGAAGGCGCGAGCTTGCAGGTTCGCCAGCGGGTGCCGGTGGAGCTGATGTTGCTGTGTGATCCTTTCCTGATGCGCCAGGCGCTGGCCAACCTGCTGGACAATGCGCTGGATTTCTCGCCGGCAGGCGGAGCGTTGCTGTTCGAGCTGGAACGCGACGGCGAGCGGGTGGCGCTGAGTGTGTTCAACCAGGGCGAGCCGATCCCGGATTACGCCATCGGGCGGGTCAGCGAGCGCTTCTATTCACTGCCACGGCCAGGCAGCGGGCGCAAGAGCACGGGGCTGGGGCTTAACTTCGTGGCGGAGGTGATGCAGCTGCATGGCGGCGCGTTGGCCGTGGAGAACGTCGAGGGCGGGGTGCGCGTGCGGTTGTGGTTGCCGGCGCGACGTGTGAATTGAGCCGACGGTCTTCAGCGCAGCCCCTTCGCGAGCACAGGTGTTGCTGAAAACACCACCCAATCTCCACACGCACTTCACAAAGGCTCCACGCAGTGGTTCCACACTGCGCCCATCGCAAACGGAGCCCTAGCCCATGACCAAAACCCTGAGTTTCAAGCTCGGCATGATTGCCCTGCTGATGCTGCTGTTGTTGATTCCGCTGTTGATGATCGGTGGCCTGATCGGTGAACGACAGGCCTTGCGCGATAGCGTGCTGCAGGACATCGCCCAAAGCTCAAGCTTCAGCCAGCAGATCAGTGGCCCGCTGCTGGTGGTGCCCTACCGCAAGTATGAGCGGCGCTGGATCGAGAAGAACGGCCAGAGCGTCGAGCAGACGATCATGCTCAATGGCCAACTGTACTTCCTGCCTGAAACCTTCCACGTAGACATCGATATCGATACCGAACTGCGCGCTCGGGGCATCTACCAGGCCCGGTTGTTCCACGCCAAGAGCAGGGTGAGCGGACGTTTCAAGGTCCCGGCGCGCTGGGGTATCGAGAAGGACTGGGAGGACTACCGCTTCGACAGGCCCTATCTGGTGGTGGGCATCAGTGACATTCGCGGCATCGAGAACGCCCTGGCACTGACGTTGGATGACCAGCGATTGCCGTTCGAGCCCGGCACTGGCCTGGATTGGCTGGGCGGGGGCGTGCATGTCGCCTTGCCGATGCTCGAGGATGGCCAGGCCCGTGAGTTCACCTATGGCTTCGATCTGGCCTTGCAGGGGACTGGCCAGTTGCATGTCGTGCCGGTGGGGCGCAGCAGCAGGGTGGACATGCGCGCCAACTGGCCGCACCCAAGCTTTGTCGGCAATTACCTGCCCAGCCGTCGAGAAATACACGATCAAGGCTTCAAGGCCCATTGGCAGACCTCGTTCTTCGCCACCAACCTCGAGGATGCGCTGCGCCAATGTACCGGCCAGGGTCAGTGCACGGATTTCAATGCGCGCGCCTTTGGCGTGAGTTTCGTCGACCCGGTGGACCAGTACCTCAAGAGTGAGCGGGCGATCAAGTACGCGCTGTTGTTCATCGCCTTGACCTTCGCGGGTTTCTTCTTGTTCGAGGTACTGAAGAACCTTCGCGTGCACCCTATGCAGTACATGCTGGTGGGGGTGGCGCTGGCCTTGTTCTATTTGTTGCTGCTGTCGTTGGCCGAACACCTGGGCTTTGGCCTGGCCTATGGGTTGTCGGCCTCGGCGTGCGTGCTGCTGATTGGCTTCTACCTGAGCCATGTGCTGGGCAGCATGAGGCGGGGGATCGGCTTTGCGGCGGGGCTGAGTGGGCTGTATGGACTGCTCTTCGGCCTGCTCAGTGCCGAAGACTATGCGCTGCTGATGGGCTCGCTGCTGTGCTTTGGCCTGCTTGGCGTGTTCATGGTGCTGACCCGTCGCCTGGACTGGGCGCGGGTGGGGAGGGCGGCATGAGAGAGGATCGGGAAGCGGGGCGGTGGTTGGCCTATCGGATCGGGATGCTTGTTCAGTGGCACCGGGATGAGGCTTTCGCAGGAAAACCCACGCCCACACGGCTGGATCCTAGTGGGCGTGGGTTCATCTGCGGACCGGTCCGTCAGATCACCGGAGCCGTTGCAGCCATCGACGGCCGCTTGGTCACGTCGGCATACCACGCGGCAAGGCCGGGCTGCTGCTCACGCCAGCCGAACTGCGGCTGGCGCAGGTCCAGGTAGCCCAGTGCACAGGCCACGCCGATGGCGGCGATGTCGAAGGTCGAGGCGAGCTCCGCCAAGTGTGCCTGCTCCAGGTTGGCCAGGCTGCGGCGGATCTTCTCGCCTTGGGCCTGGACCCAGCCGTCCCAGCGTTTGTCTTCTGGGCGCAGGAAGGTCTCGTAACGGGTCGAGACCGCTGCATCCATGATCGCATCGGCCTGGGACGCCAGGGTCAGGCGCCGCCAGCGGGCAGAGCCTTCGCGGGGGATCAGCGGGTTGCCGACGTGCTGCAGGTCGAGGTACTCGCAGATCACCCGGCTGTCGTGCAATACCGTGCCGTCTTCCAGGCGCAGCGCCGGGATTTTGCCGATCGGGTTGTCTTGGTTGAGCTGGTCATTGCCATTGACAGGGCTGACGTTGACGGCTTGCAAGGTCACGCGGTCGAGCTGACCGGTCTCGTGCAGCACGACCATTACCTTACGGACGAACGGCGAGAGCGGCGAGTGGAACAGGGTCATGGTCGTCATGGCCAGACCTCATTTGCCTTGCAAGCTGGGAGGCAGGCAGACGCCGGTGCCGGCGATGCCGCAGTAACCGTCGGGGTTCTTGGCCAGGTACTGCTGGTGGTAGGCCTCGGCGAAGTACACGGTCGGTGCCTGGTCGATCTCGGTGGTGATCTCGCCGAAACCTGCCTTGGTCAGCTCGGCCTGGAAGGCGTCACGGCTGGCCTTGGCCTGTTCCAGTTGCTCGGGGCTGGTGCAGTAGATGGCCGAGCGGTACTGGGTGCCGATGTCGTTGCCCTGGCGCATGCCTTGGGTCGGGTTGTGCAGTTCCCAGAACATCGCCAGCAGCTCGCGATAGCTCACTTTGTCCTTGTCGAACACCACCAGCACCACTTCGGTGTGGCCGGTCAGGCCCGAGCAGACTTCTTCGTAGGTCGGGTTGGGGGTGAAGCCGCCGGCATAGCCGACCACGGTGCTGACCACGCCTTCGCGCTGCCAGAAACGCCGTTCGGCGCCCCAGAAGCAGCCCAGGCCGAAGATGGCGAAATCGATGCTGCCCTCGAAGAAGGGGCCCAGCAGCGGCGTGTCCTTGAACACGTAGTGGAACTCGGGCAGGGGCATCGGGGTGTCGCGACCAGGCAGCGCCTGTTCCGCGGTAGGCATGACGTTTTTGTTCACCAGGATTTCCGAACGCAGGACCATGGCCGTTCCTCTGTATGTCAGGTGGATGAGTGTTGACCGCTTCGCGGGTAAACCCGCTCCCATCAGCAGCGTCGTGCCTACGGAAGTGGGCGCACCGTGAAATGTCTCGAATGGGGCTTATAGTGCCCGAGCTTGGCGTCGCTGTCAGGCCACCGGGCCACGTGGATATCGCTTGAGCCGCTCGGCCAGCTCGCGCCCCGGAATCGGCTTGTCGAACAGGTAGCCTTGGCCGACATCGCAGCGATGCCGCCGCAGGAAAGCCAACTGCTCGGCGGTCTCGATGCCTTCGGCAACCACCTTGAGCTTGAGGTTGTGAGCCATCGCCACCACCGCCGAGGTGATTTCCATATCGTCCTGGTTGTCGGGGATCTCGTTGATGAAGCTGCGGTCGATCTTGATGATGTCGATCGGAAACTTCTTCAGGTAGCTCAGCGATGAATAGCCGGTGCCGAAGTCGTCCATGGCCAGGATCAAGCCGAGGGCCTTGAGCTCGTCGAGCTGGCGGTGGGTATCGACGGTCGCTTCCAGCAGCAGGCCCTCGGTCAGTTCTAGCTCCAGCAGGTGCGGTGGCAGTGCTTCTTCCTTGAGGATGGTGTCGATCGAGGCCACCAGTTCCGGGTCGGAGAACTGCTTGGGCGACAGATTGATGGCCACGTGCAGGTCGCCTAGGCCGACCTGGCTCAAGTGCTGGCTCATGCGGCAAGCCTGGCGCACGACCCATTTACCGATCGGGATGATCAGCCCGGTTTCCTCGGCGACGCTAATGAACTGATCGGGGCGGATCATGCCTTTTTCGGGATGGTTCCAGCGCAGCAGGGCCTCCAGGCCCAGCAGGCGGCCACTGCGCAGGCACAGCTTGGGCTGGTAGAACACCTCCAGCTCGTTCTGGGTCAGGGCGCGGCGCAGGTTGTTCTCCACGAACAGCTTGTAACTGGCCTCGGCATTGAGCACTTCGGTGAAAACCTGGACCTGGTGCTTGCCGTTGGCTTTGGCCTTGTGCAGGGCAAGGCCTGCGTTCTTCATCAGGCTTTGCGGGTCGCTGCCGTGCAGGGGGGCACAAGCCAGGCCCACCGAGGCGGTGACGTTGATCAGCTGGTTGTCGACGAACATGGGTTTGTCGAGGGTGTGCAGCAGTTGCTGGGCCACTTGCTGGCCGGTCTCCAGGCTCGCATCGTCGAGCAGCACGGCGAATTCGTTACTGGCAAAACGCGCCAGGATATCGCTGCTGCCCAGGCTGTTGCGCAGGCGCCGGGCCAGGCTGACCAGAAGCTTGTCGCCGGTCTGATGGCCGAGGCTGTCGTTGATCCGCTTGAAGTTATCGATGTCCACCAGCAGCAGGCACAGGGGCCGGTCGCCGATGTGTTCGAAGCGCTCATCGAGGTTGCGGATGAACGAGGGACGGTTGCCCAGGTTGGTCAGGTTGTCCGTGTAGGCCAGGCGTTCGATGCGCTGCTGGGCCAGCTTGCTTTGGGTGATGTCTTCGTAGATGCCGATGTAGTGCGTCAGCTCGCGGTTGTCGCCAAAGACCTTGGAAATCGACAACTGGCCCCAGTAGGGTTCCAGGCTCTTGCGTCGGCTCTTGAACTCGCCTTGCCAGCTGTTGCCCATGGCCAGGCTCGAGGGCGAGTGGAACAGCAGCTCGCTCAGGTTCTCCAGCGCAGGCAGTTCTGCCAGATGGCGCCCCTGCACTTCATCGGTGCTGTACTGGGTGATGGCGGTGAAGCTTGGGTTGACGTATTCCACCACGCCGTCGCGGTTGACCAGCAAGAAGGCACTGGCGCTCTGCTCCACGGCCCGCTGGAACAGGTGCAGGGCACTGGCCGCCGTGCGTCGATTGTGGTTGGTGATCACCTGGGCGACCTGGTCGGCCAGTTCCCCGGCGAAGGCGATTTCGTCGGCCTGCCAGGCACGGGCCTTGCCGATCTGTTCCAGGCACAGCACGCCAACGACCTGGCCATCGACGCGAATGCTGGCGTCGAGCATGGCATTGTTGGTCGCTGCGTACAGGGTCTCGGCCATGTCGCGGGTGCGAGGGTCCTGGCCGGCGTTATGGGCATCGATGGCGCGGCTGGCGTGCAGGGCATCGAGGTAGTCCGGGAAACAGCTGGCATCGATGGGCTGGGGCAGGTAGTGACGCTGATCCAGGCTGTGCCAGGCACTGATCGGTTCCAGATGCTGATCCTGCAGATGCCAGAGGCTGGCGCAATCGACCTTGTAGATTTCGCAGGCACTGCGGGTGATCAGCTCGGCCGCCTCCTGCAAGGAGTTTTCAGGCTCTTCGCATTTAAGGGTGTAGAAAAAATCTGACCGGCTGGAAAAGGAGTCGAGGATCTTAGAAAATGTAAGCTCTCACACCAACAAAAACTAAGCCCCCGACGTGAACAATCTTACCTTTTCTAGCCCTGATCTTTCCAGCTTTTGCCAACTGAATAACCTCGGCCTGACTGCCACTGGACAACATCTTTGTGCAGAGCGCGCCGTCATCGAATGTCGTTTAACCAAAGCACCCGAGCCATGCCCCAAGTGCGGGGCTGCTGGTGTTTCACGCGGTACTGTCGATAGGCATCTTGCTCACACACCTTACGGACAACGACCAACCAGATTGCTGCTGCGTATCCGTCGCTGGCGTTGTGCTTGCGGCTGTTTCTGGCATGAAGATACAAACAGTGCAGCACCTCCACGTTCAAAGCTTTCATATGGGGCGATACGCTGGGCATTAGCTGCCATCGTGCTGGATCATCTGTCGGTATCTCGTGTTGCGAGCCAGCTTGATGTTGCATGGCACACCGCTAATAATGCCATTATCAACGAAGGACGGCGCCTGCTTTTTAATGACTCGACACGTTTTGACGGTGTGACCGTGCTGGGCGTGGATGAGCATGTTTGGCGACATACACGCTGTGGTGACAAGTACGTCACCATCGTGGTTGACCTTACGCCCGTGCGTAACAAAAACGGGCCGGCCCGCTTGCTCGATGTGCTGGAAGGCCGCTCCAAACAAGCCTTTAAGCAATGGCTACAGAGTCGCCCCAAATCGTGGCGTGACCAGATCGAAAGCATTGCCATGGACGGTTTTACGGGGTTTAAATCTGCAGCGCAAGAAGCCCTGCCTCAAGCCCAAACCGTGCTGGATCCTTTCCATGTCGTGCGCTGGGCAAGCAACATGCTGGATGAATGCCGCCGGCGTGTGCAACACGACATCCTGGGCCGCAGAGGGCGTAAAAATGACCCGCTCTACAAAAGCCGTCGAACGCTACTGACTCGGATCAGCTACCTGTCTGACGCCAACAAAAAGCAACTGTTCCAGCTGTTTGCAGATGAGCACCACCTCGAAGTGGATTGCACCTGGAGCATGTACCAACGGGTGGTCAGCGCCTACAACGAGCCGGATCGAAAACGTGGTAAAAAACTCATGGAAGAGGTCATAAATATCATTACAGCCAGCGACTTGCCCAAAGCGCTCATCGAGGTGAAAGGCTTGGGGGAAACGCTGAAAAAATACGCTGAGAGCATCCTTGCCTACTTCGACCGGCCAGGAACCAGCAACGGTCCAACAGAAGCTATCAACGGGCGACTTGAGCACTTACGAGGTACCGCCTTGGGCTTTAGAAATTTAACCAATTACATAGCCAGGTGCTTGCTGAAGTCAGGAGGGTTTAGAAATCAGCTACACCCTTAAATGCGAAGAGCCAGTTTTCAGCGCTGTAGCGCTGCCGGGCCAGGCGCAGGATAAGGTCCTGCTGGGCGCGCACACGCTCAAGGTGCAGCAGCTGCTCCTGCTGGGCGCGCTGGTTGAGCTGCAAGGCCAGTTGCAGACGGCTGTTGCGAGACTCCAGATCGTCCTCGCCAAGCTCTGGCTCCTGGTCCTGCTGATCATCGAGCACCATGAGATAGCCGCGCAACAGCTGGCGGTTGTGCTGGCGGTAGGCTTCGCCGATCTCCAGCAAGCGCAAGGCTGCGCCGCTGGTGTGCAGGGTGTAGCGGATCCGGTAGTGGTTACGCTGTGCCAGTTGCAGCTGAATCTCGTCATGCAGCCTGTAGCGCGCCTCTGGCTCCATGAGGCTGGCATAGGGTGAGCCGATCAGGGCGCAGAGGTCGGCGGCAGGCAGGCCGAACTGGCGCTCGCAGGCAGGATCGAGATAGAGCATCGCCCAGCTGGCTTCGTTGAGCCGTTCGAAACGCAGCATACCGAGCCGTGAAGGCACGGGGAGCTGCGTGACGACCTCGGCCGCCACTCGGCTGGCGGCATCGGGTTGGCTTTTCATCGAAGACTCGCTTGAAAGGGCGGTTGGCGCGGCGGGCCACGAGCTATGCGGCGGTGCCTAGGGCAAGGTTGCATCATGTCCCGAGGGCTGGCAAGCGGCCATGCGGGAAGCTATGTACAGCTTGTCGGCGGTTGTATGGAAATCTGAAGGCCAGAAGGGGTGGTGGGAACGGGTTCGCCTGCGAAGGGTTGCGAGTTTGACGGCGTATTCGCGTCTTTGGCATCAGGCAAAAAAAGCCCCGCCAGAGTGGCGGGGTTGAGGTACGAGCGTGGCAGCTCGAAACAGGCTTGCCTCACCCCTTGGAGGGTGAGGCAAGGGGCTGCGTTACAGCAGCATGGTGCGGATGTCCGCCAGCACGTCGCCCAGACGCTTGGTGAAGCGCGCGGCGGCGGCGCCGTTGATCACACGGTGATCGTAGGACAGCGACAGCGGCAGCATCAGCTTGGGCTGGAACGCCTTGCCATCCCAGACCGGCTGCATGGTGGCCTTGGAGACACCCAAGATCGCCACCTCAGGCGCGTTGACGATCGGCGTGAAGCCGGTGCCGCCAATGTGGCCGAGGCTGGAGATGGTGAAGCAGGCGCCCTGCATTTCGTCGGAAGACAGTTTCTTGGTGCGGGCCTTCTCGGCCAGCGCCGCGGCTTCGGCAGCCAGTTGCAGCAGGCTCTTCTGGTCGACGTTCTTGATCACAGGGACCAGCAGGCCGTCCGGAGTATCCACGGCGAAGCCGATGTGCACGTACTTCTTGCGGATGATCGCCTTGCCGCTGGGTGCCAGCGAGCTGTTGAAGTCCGGCAGTTCCTTGAGCAGGAAGGCGCAGGCCTTGAGCAGCAGCGGCAGGACGGTCAGCTTCACGCCAGCCTTCTCGGCCACGGCCTTCTGCGCAACGCGGAAGGCTTCCAGCTCAGTGATGTCGGCGGAGTCGAACTGGGTGACGTGCGGCACGTTCAGCCAGCTGCGGTGCAGGTTGGCGGCACCGACCTGCATCAGGCGGGTCAGGGCGACTTCTTCCACTTCACCGAACTTGCTGAAGTCCACAGCCGGGATCGGCGGGATGCCTGCACCACCGGTCGCGCCAGCGGCTGGAGCTTCCTTGGCTTTCTGCATCATGGCCTTGACGTAGACCTGCACGTCTTCTTTCAGGATACGGCCGTGCGGACCGGTCGCGGCGACCGCGCCCAGGTCGACGCCGAACTCACGGGCCAGCAGACGCACGGCAGGACCAGCATGGACCTTGGCGTTGCTGCCAGCAGCCGGCGCGGTGGCGACCGGAGCCGGTGCAGCAGCCGCAGCTGGCGCTGCAGCAGGCGCGGCGGCTGGCGCCGACTCGGCCTTGGCAGGGGCCGGTGCGGCAGCGGCTGGAGCGGCAGCCGGGGCGGCGCCCGCGACTTCCAGCTTCAGGATCAGGTCACCGGTGCCGACTTCGTCGTCCAGCTTGGCGATCACTTCCTTCACCACGCCAGCGGCGGGGGATGGGATCTCCATGGAGGCCTTGTCGGACTCCAGGGTGATCAGCGACTGGTCGGCTTCGACGGTGTCGCCGGCCTTGACCAGTACTTCGATGATCTTGGCCTTGCCCGACGAGCCGATATCCGGAACATGGATGTCCTGCACGCTGGCGGCAGCAGGCGCAGCAGCCGGGGCAGGGGGGGCGGCTGGCGCAGGTGCGGCAGCCGGTTGCTCTGCGGCAGCCGGGGCAGCAGCGGCCGGAGCCTCGGGCGCCGCAGCGGCACCCTCGACTTCCAGGACCATCAGCTCGTCGCCTTCTTTCAGGCGATCACCCAGCTTGACTTTCAGTTCCTTGATCACGCCGGCCTTGGGTGCTGGGATCTCCATGGAGGCCTTGTCGGACTCCAGGGTCAGCAGGCTCTGGTCAGCCTCGATACGGTCACCGACCTTGACGAACAGCTCGATGATTTCACCTTCACCGCTGCCGATGTCAGGTACGCGAATGAGTTCGCTCACTTAAAAATACTCCTCAGCAGTCCAGTGGGTTGCGCTTGTCCGGATCGATGCCGAACTTGACGATGGCGTCGGCCACCACCTTCGGTTCGATCTCGCCACGGTCAGCAAGGGCTTCCAGGGCAGCCAGCACGACGAAGTGACGGTCGACTTCGAAGAAGTGACGCAGCTTCTTGCGGCTGTCGCTGCGACCGAAGCCATCGGTACCCAGGACCTTGTACTCCTTGCTCGGGACCCACTGACGGATCTGTTCGGCGAAGAGCTTCATGTAGTCGGTGGACGCTACAACCGGGCCTTTGCGGCCGGCCAGGCACTGCTCGACGTAGGTCTGCTGTGGCTTCTGGCCAGGCTTGAGGCGGTTGGCGCGTTCCACGGCCAGGCCGTCACGGCGCAGTTCGTTGAAGCTGGTGACGCTCCAGACGTCGGCGCCGACGTTGTATTCCTCGCGCAGGATCTTGGCCGCTTCGCGGACTTCGCGCAGGATGGTGCCCGAACCCAGCAACTGCACGTGGTGCGCGGCCTCGCGGGTGTCTTCCTCGAGCAGGTACATGCCCTTGATGATGCCTTCCTCGGCGCCGGCCGGAATGGCAGGCTGGGTGTAGGCTTCGTTCATCACGGTGATGTAGTAGAAGACGTCCTGTTGCTCTTCGGTCATCTTCTTCATGCCGTCCTGGATGATCACCGCCAGCTCGTAGCCGTAGGTCGGATCATAGGTGCGGCAGTTCGGGATGGTGGCAGCCATCAGGTGGCTGTGACCGTCTTCGTGCTGCAGGCCTTCACCGTTGAGGGTAGTACGGCCGGCGGTACCGCCGATCAGGAAGCCACGGGTGCGGCTGTCGCCAGCGGCCCATGCCAGGTCACCGATACGCTGGAAGCCGAACATCGAATAGAAGATGTAGAACGGCAGCATCGGCTGGTTGTGGTTGCTGTACGAGGTACCGGCGGCGATGAACGACGACATGGCGCCGGCTTCGTTGATGCCTTCCTCGAGGATCTGGCCCTTCTTGTCCTCGCGGTAGAACATCACCTGGTCCTTGTCGACCGGCTCGTAGAGCTGGCCCACGGACGAGTAGATGCCAAGCTGGCGGAACATGCCTTCCATACCGAAGGTACGGGCTTCGTCCGGGATGATCGGAACGATGCGCTGACCGATCTCCTTGTCCTTGACCAGCTGCGCCAGGATACGCACGAAGGCCATGGTGGTGGAGATTTCGCGGTCGCCCGAACCGTCCAGGATCGCCTTCAGGGTTTCCAGCGGTGGAGTCGGGATGCTGAAGCTCTTTGCACGGCGCTGCGGTACGAAGCCACCCAGGGCTGCGCGGCGCTCGGCCAGGTACTTGGCTTCGGCGCTGCCTTCTTCCGGACGGAAGAACGGCAGGTTTTCCAAGTCGGCATCCTTGACTGGGATGTCGAAGCGGTCACGGAAGTGACGCAGGCTGTCGACGTCGACCTTCTTGGTGTTGTGCGCGGTGTTCTTGGCTTCGCCGGCACCGGTACCGTAACCCTTGATGGTCTTGGCCAGGATGACGGTCGGCTGACCTTGATGGTTGACCGCCTGGTGGTAGGCCGCATAGACCTTGTACGGGTCGTGGCCGCCACGGTTGAGCTTCCAGATCTCGTCGTCGGACAGGTCTTCGACCATGGCCTTGAGTTCTGGGGTGTTGAAGAAGTGCTCACGGACGTACGCACCGTCCTTGGCCTTGTAGTTCTGGTACTCGCCGTCGATGACTTCGTCCATGCGGCGCTGCAGGGCACCGTTGGTGTCCTTGGCGAACAGCGGATCCCAGAAGCGGCCCCAGACGACTTTGTTGACGTTCCAGCCTCCGCCACGGAACACGCCTTCGAGTTCCTGGATGATCTTGCCGTTGCCGCGGACCGGGCCGTCGAGGCGCTGCAGGTTGCAGTTGATGACGAAGATCAGGTTGTCCAGCTTCTCGCGGCCAGCCAGGGCGATCGCGCCCAGGGATTCTGGCTCGTCGCACTCGCCGTCGCCCATGAAGCACCAGACCTTCTGCTTACCGGCCGGGATGAAGCCACGGGCTTCCAGGTATTTCATGAAGCGTGCCTGGTAGATCGCCTGGATCGGACCCAGACCCATGGAAACGGTCGGGAACTGCCAGAAGTCAGGCATCAGCCATGGGTGCGGGTAGGAGGACAGGCCCTTGCCGTCCACTTCCTGACGGAAGTTGTTCATCTGGTCTTCAGTGATGCGACCTTCGAGGAAGGCGCGGGCATAGATGCCTGGGGAGGCGTGGCCCTGGAAGAAGATCAGGTCGCCACCGTGCTCCTCGGTAGGAGCCTGGAAGAAGTAGTTGAAGCCGATGTCGTACAGGGTGGCGCTGGAGGCGAAGCTCGAGATGTGGCCGCCCAGGTCCGAATCCCGCAGGTTGGTACGCATGACCATGGCCAGGGCGTTCCAACGTACCATCGAGCGGATGCGGCGTTCCATGAACAGGTCGCCAGGCATGCGTGCTTCGTGGGTAACGGGGATGGTGTTGCGGTATGGCGTGGTGATTGCGTACGGCAGCTGAGAGCCACTACGGGTGGCCAGCTCGCCCATACGGGTCATCAGGTAGTGAGCGCGGTCTTCGCCTTCTTTGTCGAGGACCGACTCCAAGGCATCCAGCCATTCCTGGGTTTCGACGGGATCGAGGTCTTGCATGGCTTGCTCCAGGGCGGAAAGGCCACCAGAATCGGGGGCCTGAGTTTGCGACTGGCCTTTTGGGCAGACGTCGTGAATTCTTGGATTAGCCGGACAGTCATCCGGCGCCGTGTAGTTTTACTACAAATGGTTTGGCATTTCATGCTTTTGAACAGCCGGGGTAGTAGTAAAACTACAGAAAAGCGGCATTTTGTCGCATGCCGGGTTGTGGGGAAAAACGTTCCCGTAGGTTTGGACTGGGCTTTGATTGGGTGAATCTTGATGTTTTTTACCAATGATTCGTTTATTTCAGCTATTTCCAACTTTTGTATGACAGTCCAACCGTCATTCGGCATCCCCTCGGCCGCCTCTACCCCTCCCACTCACGCCGATCAAGGATAGACCATGCGCCTGCCTTTGCCGCTCGATCTGCCCGCCGTCCTGCAACCGCTGGTCGTCCGTAACCAACAATCCCTGCGTGAGGCCATCGCGGGTATCGAGGGTCTGGACTTCGATGCCTGGAGCTCCGCCCAGCGCCATGCGTTCGATCAAGTGGCTGCAGTCAGCGACTTCGTTTTGGAAGTGGCCCTGCGCGAGCCGGCCATGCTCTTTACGCTGCAGGCTAGCGGTGAACTGGAGCGGCCTTTCGCCCCTGGCGAGCTGCGCGCGCGCATCGCCGCCGCTGCCGAAGCGGCGCAGAGCGAGGAGGAGCTTGCGCGCAACCTGCGTCGCGAGCGCAACCGCCAGCAGGTGCGCATCATTTGGCGCGACATCACCCGCCAGGCCGCGCTGGAAGAAACCTGCCGCGACCTTTCCGACCTGGCCGACGCCTCCATCGACCAGGCCTACCAATGGTTGTATCCGCGCCATTGCCAGCAGTTCGGTACGCCCATCGGCAACCGCAGCGGCCAGGCGCAGCACATGGTGGTGCTGGGCATGGGCAAGCTGGGCGCGGTGGAGCTGAACCTGTCTTCGGACATCGATCTGATCTTCGCCTTTCCCGAGGGCGGCGAGACCGAAGGGGTCAAGCGCTCGCTGGACAACCAGGAGTTCTTCACCCGTCTGGGCCAGCGTCTGATCAAGGCGCTGGATCCAGTGACCGTCGATGGTTTCGTGTTCCGTGTCGACATGCGCCTGCGCCCCTACGGCTCGGCCGGTGCCCTGACGTTGTCGTTCAATGCCCTGGAGCAGTACTACCAGGACCAAGGGCGTGATTGGGAACGCTACGCCATGATCAAGGCACGGGTTGTGGCCGGCGACCAGGTGGCCGGCGCCCAGCTGCAGAATATGCTGCGCCCGTTCGTCTACCGGCGTTACCTGGATTTCTCGGCCATCGAGGCGCTGCGCACCATGAAGCAGCTGATCCAGCAGGAAGTGCGGCGCAAGGGCATGTCGGAGAACATCAAGCTCGGCGCGGGCGGTATCCGCGAAGTGGAGTTCATCGCCCAGGCGTTCCAGTTGATCCACGGCGGGCGCGACCTGAGCCTGCAGCAGCGGCCACTGCTCAAGGTGCTGGCGACCCTCGAAGGCCAGGGCTACCTGCCGCCGGCGGTGGTGGCCGAGTTGCGTGAGGGCTATGAGTTCCTGCGTTATACCGAGCATGCGATCCAGGCCATCGCCGACCGCCAGACCCAGATGTTGCCGGAGGACGAAAAGGATCGCGAGCGCGTGGCGTTTATCCTGGGCTTTGCCGACTGGCAGAGCTTCCATGACCAGCTCATGCACTGGCGTGGCCGGATCGACTGGCATTTCCGCCAGGTGATCGCCGACCCCGACGACGAGGAAGGCGAGGGCGAGCTGGTCGTCGGTGGCGAATGGTCGCCGCTGTGGGAGCAGGCCCAGGATGAAGAGGCCGCCTGCCGTCAGTTGGAGGAAGCCGGCTTCAAGCAGCCCGCCGAGGCCTTGCGTCGCCTGGCGTTGCTGCGCTCCAGTCCGTCGCTGCGCTCCATGCAGCGTATCGGTCGCGAGCGCCTGGACGCCTTCATTCCGCGCCTGCTCGCCCAGGCTGTGGAGCACGATGACCCGGACCTGGTCCTGGAGCGCGTGTTGCCGCTGGTCGAGGCGGTGGCGCGACGTTCGGCCTACCTGGTGCTGCTGACCGAGAACCCAGGTGCTTTGCGCCGGTTGCTGACGCTGTGCGCGGCTAGCCCGTGGATCGCCGAACAGATTGCCCGCTACCCGTTGCTGCTCGACGAACTGCTCAATGAAGGCCGGCTGTTCAGCCCGCCCCTGGCGCCGGAGTTGGCCTGCGAGCTGCGCGAGCGCCTGACGCGCATTCCCGAGGACGATCTGGAGCAGCAAATGGAGGCTTTGCGTCACTTCAAGCTGGCCCACAGTCTGCGGGTAGCCGCCTCGGAGATCACCGGCAACCTGCCCCTGATGAAAGTCAGCGACTACCTGACCTGGCTGGCCGAGGCGATCCTCGATCAGGTGCTGGCCCTGGCCTGGCGCCAGACGGTGGCCCGTCACGGCCAGCCCAAGCGCAGCGATGGCAGCCTGTGCGATCCGGGTTTCATCATCGTCGGCTACGGCAAGGTCGGCGGCATCGAGCTGGGGCATGGCTCGGACCTGGACCTGGTGTTCATCCACGATGGCGATCCCCAGGGCGAAACCGACGGCGCCAAACCCATCGACGGCGCGCAATTCTTCACCCGGTTGGGGCAACGCATCATTCATATGCTGACTACCCAGACCAACTCCGGTCAGCTCTATGACGTGGACATGCGCCTGCGTCCTTCCGGCGCCTCGGGGCTGCTGGTCAGTTCCGTGGGTGCCTTCGAGCGCTACCAGCAGGGCGAGGCCTGGACCTGGGAGCACCAGGCTCTGGTGCGGGCGCGAGTGCTGGTGGGCTGCAAGCAGGTCGCGGCGGCGTTCGAGGACGTGCGCGCCCGGGTGCTGGGCAAGCCGCGCGAGTTGGACAAACTGCGCCAGGAAGTGAGCGAGATGCGCGCCAAGATGCGCGACAACCTTGGCACCAAGAGCACCGCCGCCGGCACTGCCGCCAATGCGTTCGAGGCCGGCATGCCCTTCGATATCAAGCAGGATGCCGGCGGTATCGTGGATATCGAATTTATGGTGCAATACGCCGCTTTGGCCTGGTCCCACGACCACCCGGCCCTGCTGCGCTGGACCGACAACATCCGCATTCTCGAGGAGCTGGAGCAGGCTGGGCTGATGCCGGCCGACGATGCGGTGCTGCTGCGCGAGGTATACAAGGCGTTCCGCTCGGCCTCGCACCGCCAGGCCCTGCAGAAGCAAGCCGGGGTCGTCGATGCCGGTCAGTTTGCCGATCAGCGTCGCCAGGTGCGGCGGATCTGGAGCGAGCTCGGGCTGACCTGAGGCCCTCCGCCAGCCCTGTAGGGGCGATCAGCGGTAGAAATGCCTGGGTGTTACACTGTCCGCCACATAGCCTGAATATAAAGAGGGGAGGCCAGGCCAACGCTGAGCCTCCCCGAGCGTTTCTGGACTAAGCATGAGAATACTGATCATTGGGCCCAGCTGGGTCGGCGACATGGTGATGGCGCAGACCTTGTTCCAGTGCCTGAAACAGCAGCACCCCGAATGCGTGATCGACGTGCTGGCGCCCGAGTGGAGCCGGCCGATCCTCGAGCGCATGCCCGAGGTGCGCCAAGCCCTGAGCTTCCCGCTCGGCCATGGCGCGCTGGAGCTGGCCACGCGCCGGCGCATCGGCAAATCCCTGGCGGGTCAGTATGACCAGGCGATCCTCCTGCCTAACTCGCTGAAATCGGCATTGGTACCGTTTTTCGCTGGCATCCCCAAACGCACCGGCTGGCGCGGCGAAATGCGCTTCGGCCTGCTCAACGATGTGCGCAAGCTGGACAAAACCCGCTATCCGCTGATGATCGAGCGCTTCATGGCCCTGGCCTATGCGCCAGGGGCCGAGCTGCCACAGCCCTATCCACGCCCAAGCCTGCGGATCGAAGCGCAGAGCCGTGACGCCGCGCTGGCCAAGTTCGGCCTGGCGCTTGATCGACCGGTGCTGGCGCTGTGCCCTGGCGCCGAGTTCGGCGAGGCCAAGCGCTGGCCGGCCGAGCACTATGCCGAGGTCGCTGACGCGATGATCCGTCAGGGCTGGCAGGTGTGGCTGTTCGGCTCGAAGAACGACCACCCAGTGGGTGAGGCGATCCGAGATCGGCTGATTCCAGGGTTGCGCGAGGAGTCCTACAACCTTGCAGGGGACACGTCCCTGGCCGAGGCCATCGACCTGTTGTCCTGCGCCGATGCCGTGGTGTCCAACGACTCCGGGCTGATGCACGTGGCCGCCGCCTTGAATCGCCCGCTGGTGGCCGTCTACGGCTCCACCTCGCCGGGCTTCACCCCGCCTTTGGCCGAACAGGTTGAGATCGTGCGCCTGGGCATCGAATGCAGTCCTTGCTTCGATCGCACCTGCCGCTTCGGTCACTACAACTGCCTGCGTCTGCTCGAGCCCGGCAAAGTGATTGCCGCGCTCACGCACCTGGGCGGACCGAACCTGATCGATGTCCTGGCCGAGGTCGACTAAGTGCGGGTCCTGATCATCAAGACATCTTCGCTGGGCGACGTGATCCACACGCTGCCCGCGGTCACCGACGCCGCGCACGCTCTTCCTGGTATCCGCTTCGACTGGGTGGTGGAGGAAGGTTTCGCCGAGATCCCCAGCTGGCACCCGGCGGTCGACCAGGTCATTCCGGTGGCCATCCGGCGCTGGCGCAAGAATCTCTGGCAGACGATCAAGAGCGGCGAATGGAAGGCGTTCAAGCAGCGTCTGCGCGCGCAAAAGTACGACTTGGTGATCGACGCCCAGGGGCTGGTCAAATCGGCCTGGCTGACGCGCTACGTGAAGGCGCCGGTGGCTGGGCTCGACCGCTACTCCGCGCGCGAAGGCTGGGCCAGCCGCTTCTATGACCGACGGTTGTCGGTCGCCGTCGGCCAGCATGCCGTGGAGCGGGTGCGTCAACTGTTCGCCCTGGCCCTGGCCTATGACCTGCCCGAAGGCATCGGCCGCTATGGCCTGGACCTGGATCGTCTGCAACTGCCGCCTGCCGCGCCATACGTGGTGTTCCTGCATGGCACCACCTGGGCCACCAAGCACTGGCCTGAGGCCTATTGGCGCGAACTGGCCGAGCGCCTTGGGCGGCGCAATCTGCAGGTTCGCCTGCCGTGGGGTAACCCGGCCGAGAAAGCCCGCGCCGAGCGTATCGCCCAGGGCTTGAAGAATTGCCAAGTCCTGCCCAAGTTGAACCTGGCAGGTGTCGCCCGCGTACTGGCGGCGGCCAAGGCCTGCGTGGCGGTGGATACCGGCTTGGGCCATCTGGCGGCGGCACTGGATGTGCCGACCATCTCCCTGTTCGGCCCAACCAACCCTGGCCTGACCGGCGCCTACGGGCGTGTGCAGGTCCATCAGGCCAGCGACTTCCCCTGCGCGCCCTGCCTGCAGAAGAAGTGCACCTACAAACCGAGCGCCGAGGACCTGCGCCGGTTCGATCTCAAACGCGAGTGGCCACTGTGCTTCACTCGCCTGAATCCCGAGCATGTGGCGAGCCGCTTGAGCGCGCTGCTGCTGGCTGAGGATGTTCGTTGATGCAACTGGCTTTCGTGCTTTACAAATATTTCCCCTTCGGCGGGCTGCAGCGCGATTTCATGCGCATTGCCTTGGAGTGCCAGAAGCGGGGCCACCAGATCCGTGTCTACACGTTGATCTGGGAAGGCGACATTCCGCCGGGCTTCGAGGTGCTGGTGGCGCCGGTCAAGGCACTGTTCAATCACCGCCGCAACGAGAAGCTCAGTGCCTGGATGGCCGCGGACTTGGCCAAGCGCCCAGTCGATCGCCTGATCGGTTTCAACAAGATGCCTGGGCTGGACGTCTACTACGCCGCCGACGGCTGCTTCGAGGACAAGGCCCAGACCCTGCGTGGCGGCCTGTACCGCCGCTGGGGCCGCTACCGGCATTTTGCCGAGTACGAGCGCGCCGTGTTCGCCAAGGACGCCCGCACCGAGGTGCTGATGATCTCCGAGGTGCAGCAGCCGCTGTTCATCAAGCACTACGGCACCCCGCTTGAGCGCTTCCACCTATTGCCGCCGGGGATTTCCCAGGACCGCCGCCGCCCGGCCGACGCCGAGGCGATCCGCGCGCAGTTTCGCAAGGAGTTCGGGCTGGGCGAGGACGATCTGCTGTTGGTGCAGATCGGCTCGGGCTTCAAGACCAAAGGCGTGGACCGCAGCCTCAAGGCGCTTGCAGCGTTACCCTCGGCGCTGCGCAAACGCACCCGGCTGATGGTCATCGGCCAGGACGATCCGAAGGTGTTCCAGTTGCAGAGCGCCACGCTGGGCCTGGGCGAGCAGGTGCAGTTCCTCAAGGGGCGCAGCGATATCCCGCGCTTCCTGCTCGGGGCCGATCTGCTGATCCACCCGGCCTATAACGAAAACACCGGCACCGTGCTGCTGGAGGCCCTGGTGGCCGGCTTGCCGGTGCTGGTTTCCCAAGTGTGCGGCTATGCCCATTACATTGCCGAGGCCGACAGCGGCCTGGTGCTGGACGAGCCGTTCGAGCAGGAGCAGCTCAACCGCTACCTGCAACGCATGCTCGAAGACGGCCAGGCGCGTGCCGCCTGGGCGCGCAACGGGCTGGCCTTCGCCGATACCGCGGACCTTTACAGCATGCCGCAGCACGCCGCCGACGTGATCCTCGGGCAGGAGCAGGCATGAAGCTGATACTGGCCGAGCCGTTCAAGCGCCTGTGGGCAGGGCGCGATCCCTTCGAGGCCGTGGAGGCCCTGCAGGGCGAGGTGTTCCGTGAACTGGAAGGCCGCCGCACGCTGCGTACCGAGGTCGAGGGCGAGGGGTACTTCGTCAAGATCCACCGCGGCATCGGCTGGGGCGAGATCTTCAAGAACCTGTTCAGCGCCAAGCTGCCTGTCCTCGGCGCCGGCCAGGAGTGGCGCGCCATCCAGCGTCTACACCAAGCCGGCGTGCCGACCATGACCGCCGTGGCCTACGGCGAGCGCGGCAGCAACCCGGCGAGTCAGCATTCGTTCATCGTCACCGAAGAGCTGGCACCGACCATCAGCCTGGAAGACTTCAGCATCGACTGGGTCAAGCAACCGCCCCAGGCACGTCTGAAATGGGCCCTGATCGCCGAGGTGGCGAAGATGACCGGCGGCATGCACCGTGCCGGGGTCAACCACCGCGACTGCTACATCTGCCACTTCCTGCTGCACACCGATCGACCGGTGACGCCGGAAGATTTCAAGCTGTCGGTAATCGACCTGCACCGGGCCCAGACCCGTGACAAGATCACCCGCCGCTGGCGCGACAAGGACCTGGCTGCCTTGTATTTCTCGGCCCTGGACATCGGCCTGACGCGCCGCGACAAGCTGCGCTTCTTGCGTGGATACTTCCAGCGCCCGTTGCGCCAGGTGTTGGCCGATGAGGCCGCCCTGCTCGCCTGGCTCGAGCGCAAGGCGCAGAAACTCTACGATCGCAAGCAACGCTATGGGGATGCGCTCTGATGGCGGGTTGGACACTGGCACCAGGCTACGAAGGCCTGGCGGCGGATTTCGGCAGTCTCGATGCGGTGTTCGCCCTTCAAGGTGAACGCCTCACCCGTGACCCGCTCAGCGAAGTGGTGCGCATCGAGCGGGATGGGGTCAACTATTACGTCAAACGCTACACCGGTGCCGGCAAGGCCCTGCGTCGCTACGTGGGGCGGCCGCGCATCAAGGCCGAGTGGCAGAACCTCAAGCAATTTGCCAAATGGGGGATCCCCACCGCCGAAGTGGTGGCCTGGGGCCTGGAACGCAACGGCCTGGGTTTTGGCCGCGGTGCGATGATCACCCGCGAACTGCCCAATACCGAGGATCTGTCCGCCCTGGCCGAACGCAAGGACCCGCGCCTGGCCGACCGCACCTGGGTCGACCATGTCAGCCGTCAACTGGCCAGGCATACCCGGGTCATGCACGATCACAACTTCGCCCACAACGATCTGAAGTGGCGCAACCTGCTGGTGGACGACAAGGCGACGCTGTTCTTCATTGACTGCCCGACCGGCGACTTCTGGCGCGGTTGCCGTGCCCTGATGTTGCGTCACCGCCTGATCAAGGACCTGGCGTGCCTGGACAAGGTCGCCAAATACCACCTGTCGGCAACCCAACGCCTGCGCTTTTACCTGCAGTACCGCGGTCACCAGCGCCTGGATTCCAGGGACAAGCGACGGATCCGTGAGGTGGTGAGCTTCTTCGAGGGAAGGGAATGACCGATTACCTGGCCAGTGCCGACGAGGCGTTGCTGCAACGTCACGGGCTAAATGACTTCGAGGCGCTGTGGGCGCTGCAGCTCGACGCCGTGGACGAGCCCAACACCGGCCGTGGCGGTTGGAGCAGCGTGTTTCGCCTGGAGCTCGAGGGCAAGGGCTTCTACCTCAAGCGCCAGAGCAACTACCTCACGCGGACCCTGCATCGGCCGTTTGGCGAGCCGACCTTCGCCCGTGAGTTCCGCAATATCAGCCGTTACCAAAAGCTCAGGATTCCCGCCTTGCAGGCGGTGTTCTATGGTGAACGCAAGGGCAACGGCCAGCACCGCGCCATTCTCATGACCCGAGCACTGGATGACTGGCGCGATCTGGATAGCCTGCTGGCCCAGTGGCCGCAACTGGCAGCCGGGCAGCGCGAGGGTATCCTCAAGGCTTGCGGCCAGCTGGCCCGCACCCTGCACGCGGCAGGCCAGGTGCACGGCTGTTTCTACCCCAAGCACATCTTCCTGCGTGAGCGTCGCGAAGGCTGGCAGGCCCAGTTGATCGACCTGGAGAAGACCCGCCCGCTGTTAATGGGCATGCGTGACCGGCTCAAGGACCTGGAACCCTTGCTGCGCCGTGCCCGCGTCTGGGGCGAGGCGGACGTACGCAGCCTGCTGGCGGCCTACCTCGAGCAGCCTGGCGACAGCAGCCTGGTCGATACTTGGTTGCAACGCTTGGTGCGTCGTCGCCGTGAAAAGGAGGCGCGTTGATGCGTTTGTCTGAACTCAAAAGCGCCGGGCGCAGCCCGTCGTTACCGCTGAGCGTGACGCTGGCCGATGCGGCCGGCAGCGCGGACCTGCAATTGCTCAGTCTGCTGCGCGTGCTGCCGGGGCAACGCTATGTCGGCGCCGGCATCTGGCGTGGCACGCCGGTGTTGGCCAAGCTGTTGGTCGGTGGCAATGCCGCCCGACACTTCCAGCGCGAACTCGAAGGTGTGAAGTTGCTTGCCGCACAAGGCCTGACGACACCCCAGTTGTTGGCAGATGGCCTGAAGGAAGGCGAAGGCGGCTGGTTGCTGTTCGAGTTACTCGAAGGCGCCCAGAGCTTGGGCGACGCTTGGGCAGCGGTGGAGAACCTGCCGGTGCTGGCCGACGAGCAGCAGCAGGTGCTGGGCGAAGCGCTCGCCGCTGTGGCGCACATGCACGCCAAGGGCCTGTGGCAAGAAGACCTGCACCTGGACAACCTGCTGCGTCATGGCGGTCAGCTGTACTTGATCGACGGGGGCGGCATCAAGGCCGAGACCCCGGGCCAGCAACTGTCGCGCCAGCGTGTGCTGGAAAACCTCGGCGTGTTCTTCGCCCAGTTGCCCAAGCGCCTGGAGCCTTTCATCGAAGAGCTGCTGGTCCATTACTTGTTGGCCAATGCCGAACATGCCCTGCCGTTGGAAGCCTTGCAGAAGCAGATCGACAAGGTGCGCAACTGGCGCTTGAAGGATTACCTGGAAAAGGCCGGGCGCGAGTGCACGCTGTTCAGCGTCGAGCGCAGCCTCTCGGGCCTGCGCGCGATTCGTCGCGCCGAAGTGCCGGCCATGCTGTCGGTGCTGCAGAACGCCGATGCGTTGATCGATGCGGGGCATCTGTACAAGACCGGCGGTGCAGCCAGCGTGGCGCGTATCGAGGTCGATGGCCGCACGTTGGTGCTCAAGCGCTACAACATCAAGAACACCGCTCACTGGTTCAAGCGCTTCTGGCGCCCCAGCCGCGCCTGGCACTCCTGGATCGAAGGGCACCGTCTCGAGTTTCTCGACATCGCCACGCCGCGGCCGCTGGCGGTGCTGGAGCAGCGGGTCATGGGCCTGCGCAGCCGAGCCTTTTTGGTCACCGAGTATGCCGATGGGCCGGATCTGATCGAGTGTTTCCAGCCGTACGTCGAGAGCGGCGAGGCGCCTGAGGAACAGGTGCAGGCGTTGGTGCACCTGATGCAGCAGCTGATTCGCGAGCGCATCAGCCATGGCGATTTCAAAGGACACAATCTGTTCTGGCAGGACGGCCAGTGGTCGCTGATCGACCTGGATGCCATGTGCCAGCACGCCACCCAGCTCAGCTTCGCACCAGCCTATGCCCGTGACCGGGCGCGGATGTTGCGCAACTGGCCAAGCGGCAGCGCGTTGCACCAGCGGCTGGATGCGCTGTTGCCGCGCATCGATCAGTAGCCCGGACACCGCGCGGCCGACAGGCACGACAGGGCTCTGGGTGGCGACTCAGGCCCTGTCGGGGGACGACGGTGCCCAATTCCACGGTATTCAGGCGCGGCCGCTCAGCCCTCGCAGCCCCAGCACCGCGGGCACGCCCAATCCCACCCAGGACAACACGTCCCACCCGCCATCTCCCAATAACGCGGCAAACAGCCCTGCCGCGCCCAGAACGGCGATGAGCGCCGGCCAGGCGAAGATTCGCCGGGTCGATTGCGACCTGTGGCTCATGCCGTCACCTCCCGACCCTTGCGCTGCTTGGCCCACCACAGGTAAAGGCCGCTGCCCAGCACGACAATTGTCAGCACGTCGAGCACCGCCCAGAGGATCTGCATGGGACGCCCGCCGTAGTCGCCGAAATGCAGTGGCTGCGACAGCCCCATGGCATCCATGTACCAAGGCCGATCACCGATGGCAGTGACTGATAGTGTGCGAGCGTCGATCAGCACCGGGGTCCACGTGTGGGAGGTCAGGTGGGTGGCGCCTTTCATGAACACCGCGTAGTGGTGCTCACTGGAAAAGCGCGTGCCGGGGAAGGCGATGAAGTCCGCCCGCATGCCAGGCGTCGCCTCGGCAGCGATGTCCAGCAGACGGCTGGCCGGTGCGCGCTCGGTGAGCGGTGGTGCGTCCCGGTAAGGGGCGACCATCGCTGCCAGGCTGTCGTTGCGCCAGGCGGCGATGACCACATCGGAGAGGGCGCTGATCACCCCGGTGACACCGACCACCAAGGCCCAGGTCAGGGTGACGATGCCGATCAGGTTGTGCAGGTCGAGCCAGCGAAGGCGGTGCGAGCGATCATGGCGCACCGTGGCGAACCCCAGGCGGCGCATGAAGGGGGCGTAGAGCACGGTGCCGGAGATGATCGCCACCACGAACAACACCCCCATGAACGCCAGCAGCAGCTTGCCGGGCAGGCCGGCGAACATGTCTACATGCAGGCGTAGCAGGGTCATCATCAGCCCGCCGTTGGCCGCAGGCATCGCCACCGCTTCACCCGTGCGGGCGTCGAGCATGAAGGTGTGCGAGGCATCGGGTTCGGTGCCAGCGGTGGCAGCCGTTATGGCAACCACGCCGTCAGGTTCGTCCTTGTCGTAGCCGAAGTACTGCACCACCTCGCCAGGACGATGGGCCTGGGCCTTGAGCACCAGGTGCTGCAGGTCCAGGTGCGGCGTGCCCTCGGGCATCTGGCGCAGTTCGGGGGCATCGCCGAGCAGGTGCTCGAGTTCGTGGTGGAAGATCAGTGGCAGGCCGGTGAGGGCCAGCAGCATCAGGAACAGGGTGCAGACCAGGCTGGTCCAGGTGTGGATGAAGGACCAGCGGCGGATGGTTGAGCTTTTCATTTCATGTTGCTTCTCTGCGTCCGGAAAGACCAAAAGCCGTCTTCCGGGGACGGCTTGATCGATGAGCGAATGACGTCAGGCCATCACCATTTGTAGGTGGCACTGGCGACGACGCTGCGTTGGTCTCCGAAATAGCAGTAGTACGCATCGCAGGTGGAGATGTAGTCCTTGTCCAACAGGTTGGTGGCGTTGATGGCCACCGATGCGCCCTTCAGGCTGTTGTCGAGACGTCCCAGGTCGTAGTGCACGGCGGCATCGAACACGGTGTAGGCGTCGGCCTTGCCCAGGTAGGTGTTGGCCTGGTCGCCATAGGTATTGCCGGTGTAGCGCGCACCGGCACCGATACCGAAGCCATCGAGCACGCCGGTGTGCCAGGTGTAGTCGGCCCACAGCGAGGCTTGCTGGTTCGGCATCCGCTGCAGGCGATTGCCTTTGTAGAGGCCGTCCTGCACTTCGGATTTGGCCAGGGTATAGGCGGCGATCACCTTCAGGTTCTCGTTGACGTCGGAGACGGCCTCGAGCTCCAGACCACGGACTTTCACTTCGCCGGTCTGGCTGGTGACGGTCACGTTTGCGACAGTGTCGGTGACCGAGACGTTCTTCTGGGTCAGGTCATAGATCGCGGCGGAGAGCAGGGTGTTGGAACCAGGAGGTTGGTACTTGATGCCAAGTTCCCACTGCTGGCCTTCGGTCGGCTTGAACGACTCCGTGGCTTTAGGGCTTGGATCACTGGTCGGCTGGAAGGATTCGGCGTAGGACAGGTAGGGAACAAAGCCTGAGTCGAACACGTAGCTGATGGCGGCGTTGCCACTGAATTTCTTGTCGCGCTGGGTAGTGGTCGCGTCATTGTCGTTGAAGTACTTAGTGCCGGTGTGCACCCAGTCCTCACGCCCGCCAATGGTCAAGCGCCAGTTGTCCAGGGCCATCTGGTCCTGGACATACAGGCCCGTCTGGCGGGTTTTCTGGTTGTAGTCGTAATAGGCGTCGGCGCGGGGCGGGCGGGTGATCGGCAGCCCATACACCGGGTTGTTGACGTTGGTGTCGGGCACGTTGAAGCCGTAGATCGCCAGGTAGTTGGTGTTGGTGCGCTGGTGATCCAGGCCGATCAACAGGGTATGGCTGATGTCGCCGGTGTCGAAGTTGCCCTGGAAGTTGTTGTCGACGGCGAACTGGCTGATGTCCTCATCGACATTGGTGGACATGCGGCTGGTGTTGCCTTGGTTGTCCACCGGCGGGTTGGTGGGGTTGTAGCTGCTGACCGTAATCGTTTGGAAAGCCAGGTCCGACTTGGTGTAGCGCAGGTTCTGTCGGAACTGCCAGACATCGTTGAAGCGGTGCTCGAAGGCATAGCCCAATGCGTAATAGGTGCGGTCGTAGAACTCGTAGTTTGGGTCGCCTAGGTTCTTGTGATGCGAGATCTTGCCGAACGGCATGTCGATCTTGGTGCCCTGGATCGGGCGGAACTGGCTCGTGACGCCGGTATCGTCGCGGGTGAACTGAGACAGAAAGGTCAGCGAAGTGTCTTCGTCGATGTTCCAGGTCAGGCTAGGGGCAATGTTGTAGCGCTTGTCGTCGATGTGGTCGATCTGGGTGCCGCCGTCGCGCAGCACCCCGCTCAGGCTGTACAGGAACTGACCCTGGTCATCGATCTTGCCGGTGCTGGCGAAGTTGATCTGTCGGTGGTTATCGCTGCCGTACTGCAGTTCGATTTCATGGGCGCTTTCGGCCTGCGGGCGGCGGCTGACCATGTCCAAGAGGCCGCCGGGTGGAGTCTGCCCGTAGATCGAAGAGGACGGGCCGCGTAGCAGCGCCAGACGGTCCAGGTTCCAGGTCTCGGCTTTGGGGTTGGCGTAGACGCCACGAGGCAGTGGCAGTCCGTCGAGGAACTGGGTCGGCTCGAAGCCGCGCACGAGCATCCAGTCGTACCGTGTATCACTGCCGAAACTCGCCGAAACGATCCCTGGCATGTAGCGCACGGCATCGTCGAGGCTGTGCACGCCCCGGTCATTCATCTGCTGACGGGTCGCGACGGAGATGGAACGGGGGACTTCGACAAGTGCCGTATCGGTCTTGGTGCCTGCGGCGGTGCGGGTGGCGGTATAGCCTTCTACTGGGCCCCAGGCCGTCTCCAAGTCGCCGCTGGCATGGATGGCGGTTTCCGGAAGTGCCAGGGTGCCGTCGGGGGTGGCCACCAGGCTGTAGCTGCCAACGCTGCTTTGCTGCAGTTGCAAGCCTGTGCCGCGCAGCGCTGCATGCAGGGCGCCCAAGGCGTCGTACTGGCCGCTGACCCGGGCCGAGGTGCGGCCATCGACCAGCGCCGGATCCAACGCCAGAGCGATACCGGCCTGGCTGGCGATCTGGTTCAGGGTGCTGGCCAGCGGTGCGCTGGGCAGATCGTAGGTACGCAGAGCCGTCTGTTCGGCGGCCTGCACGGCAGGGCTGCCCAGCGGGATGGCCAGAGCAACGGCCAGGGCCATCAGGCTAGGGCGCAGGAAAGAATCTACGGCACGGGACATGCAGCGGCTCCTCGACGAATAAGTGCTGATTGCTTCCTTGCCGAGCGAGATGTGAAAAGTGACAGAGGGTGATGGAAAAAATGCGCAAGGGGACTGGGGCTGTTTCGCAGCCCCTCGTAGGCTTGGCCAGTTCCCAAGCAGGGAGACTGAGTGTCGTGAGTCTATTTGGCGGTGACGGTCACCCACCATGGCGTATGCAGCTCGATCTTCACCGGTAACGCCGGGGTGAGCGATGCCAGGGCCAGGTCGGTGTCGGTCAGCGGGAAGCTGCCGCTCACACGCAGATCGGCCACTTCGGCGGCAACCCCCAGGTGGCCGTTGCGGTAGTGGGCGAGCGTGGCGACCAGATCGGCCAGGCGTACGTTGTCCACGACCAGCATGCCGCGGGTCCAGGCATCGGCACCGACCGCGACGGGGTCGACCTGGCCAAGACCGTCGGCGGTCATCAGTACCTGCTGGCCTTCGCGCAGGACCTGCTCATCGCTGCTGTTCAGTGGCCTGGCCGCTACCTGGGACTTGAGCACCTCCAGGCGGGTGCCGTCGCCTTCGCGCTTGACCAGAAATCGCGTTCCCAGCGGTCGCAGGCGGCCATCATCGGTACGCACCAGCAACGGACGGGCATCCCTATGGCCGGTTTCGACGGAAATCTCGCCTTGGTGCAGGACGATGACCCGCTGCGTGCCGGTAAAGTCGATGTCTACCGCAGTGCTGGTATTGAGGCTCAGCACGGTGCCGTCTTCGAGGCGCAGGGTGCGCAGCTCGCCGGTGCCGGTGCGCTGGTCGGCCAGCCAGTAGCCCGGCGACAACGAAGGTGCACCAACACCGATCAGCAGTGCGCCTACCAGCAGCAAACCAGCCAGGCCGCCACCGAACCTGCCCAGCCGCTGGCGCAAACTTGCTCGCGATTGCACCAGGGCTTTGCGTGCCGGGCCTGCCGCGGCACTGACGCGCTGATCGAGCATGCCCAGTTGCTGCCAGGCACGGGCATGTTCCTCACTGGCGGCATGCCAGCGCATGAACTCGATGCGTTCATCTGCGGTGCCGTCGCCGCCATCGAGGCTCAGTTTCCAGGCAATGGCGGCGTCCAGCACTTTGGCCGATACGGGCTTGGTGTTCACGTCGGCTCTCCATAGAGCGCCACGTAGCACTGGCGCATGCCTTGGGCGATGTACTGGCGCACCCGTGAGACCGACACGCCCAAGCGCTCGGCGATTTCGGCATGGCCCATGCCATCGAGGCGATTGTGCAGGAAGGCCGCCCGCGCCTTGCTCGACAGCTTGCCCAGGAGCCGGTCGATGGCCTTGAGGTCTTCGAGGATCAGGTGCTGGATTTCTGGGGAAGGCTGCTCGGCCTCGGGCCGGCTGGCCAGCTCGGTCAGGTAGGCCTGCTCCAGAGCCGCACGGCGGAAGTGGTCGAACAGCAGGCCCTTGGCCACGGCGACCAGAAAGGCACGGGGCTCGCGCGGAACGTCGAGCTGCTCCCGACCGAGCAGGCGCACGAAGGTGTCCTGGCTCAGGTCTTCGGCACGCTGGCGGCAGGCTGTGCTGCGTTGCAGCCAGGCCAGCAGCCAGGTGCGATGGTCGCGGTACAGCGTACCGACCAGCTGGGCATGTGGGCTCTGCGCAGACGACAAGAAGCGTCCCCCGAAAAGAATGCGTTAACTAACGATAATTATTCGCGATTGTGGCAGAGCGGAGGTGCCCGGTGCAATTGACGCTGATCGGATTGTGAAGGCGGGTTTGCCTCCACACAGGAGGTCAGGCTCCCCTGGGGCCTGCGAGCCAAGGGAGCGGGTCCATCCGCGCACGAGCAGACGCGAGCGATGTAGGGGCTACAAGCTGTATTGCTGGGTCTTACGCCGGCGCCACTGCTGCAGGCGCAGGTTCAACTGCAGGGGGCTGTCGAGCTGCTGGCGGCGGGCCTGGCTGAGCAGGATGAGGGCCAGTTCGGCTGTGACCAGGGCATCGGCGCTGGCGTGATGGCGTTCTTCTGCCTGCAGGCCGAAGCGGGCGATCCAATCGTCCAGGCTGGCTTCGCGCAGCACGGTATCGGGGTTGAGCATCGGGGCCATGTCGGCCACATCGAAGAAGTGATGCTGCAGACGATAGCCGAGGCTGTCCTTCAGGGCGCGAGCCAGCATGCGCTGATCGAAGGGGGCGTGAAACGCCAGCACGGGACTGTCGCCAATGAATTCCAGCAAGTCGAGCAGTGCAGTGGCCGGGTCGCAGCCAGCGGCCAGGGCGCTGGGGCCCAGGCCATGAATCAGGACGCTGGGGTTGGTCTTCTGCGCCGGGCGGTGCAGGGTGCGCTCGAACTGTTGGCGGAAATCGATGGCGCCATCCTCGATGGCGACCGCGCCGATCGACAGCACCTGGTCACGGTTGACGTTCAGCCCGCTGGTCTCCAGGTCCAGCACCACCCAGCGCTGCTCGCGCAACGACAGCACGCCCAGTGTCGGCGCGGTCTTGGGTAGACGCGCAATGCGCTGGCACAAGTCGGCGTCCAGCGACGGCTGGGTCGGTCGCAGCCAGGCGAACAAGCTCATAACTGATACCGCAGGGCCAGGCTGCTTTGCAGGCGCTGAGCCTGGCGCAGGGACTCACGCAGGATGCGTCGGTCCAAGTGGTTAAGGCTGTCCGGGTCGAGCCGGTTGGAGTAGGGCAGGTTGTCACGGCTTTGGCGCTGGTGCTGCTGCATGCGGGTCTGCTGGATGAAGTGGTAGGCCTCCTCGTAGGCGGCGCCATCCAGTGGCTCGATGATGCCCCGGGCTACCAGGTGGCGCAGACGTTCCAGGGTATTGCAGGCCTTGATGCCATTGGCCAGCGCCAGCAGGCGTGCGCCATCGACGAAGGGGGTCAGTCCCTGGACCTTGAGGTCGAGGGTCGCGGCCTTGTCGTTGCCCTGACGGGTCAGCACGAACTCGCGCAGGCGGCCTACCGGCGGGCGTTGGCGCAGGGCGTTGTCGGCCATCATGCGCTGGAAGATACGGTTGTCAGCGACCTGCTCGAGAATACCGCGGCGCAGTTGTTCGCAGCCCTGTTCGTCGCCCCAGACCACCCGCAGGTCGAAATAGATGCTCGAACCCAGCAGGTTTTCGGGGCTGGCCTCACGGATGAAACCGGCGAAGCGGCGCGCCCATTCGCTGCGCGACAGGCACAACTCGGGATTGCCGGCCATGACATTGCCTTTGCACAGGGTGAAGCCGCACTGGGCCAGGCACTGATTGATGTACTGGGCAAGTGGCAGCAGTCGGGCGCGAATCGCCTCGGCCTCGGCGGCGTCATTGGCTTCGAAGAGAATGCCGTTGTCCTGGTCGGTGTGCAGGGTCTGCTCGCGGCGGCCTTCGCTGCCAAAGCACAGCCAGCTGAACGGCACGCCCGGATCGCCGCGCTCGGCCAGGGCCAGCTCGATTACCCGGCACACGGTATGGTCGTTGAGCAGGGTAATGATCTGGGTGATCTGCGTCGAAGAGGCGCCGTGGGCAAGCATGCGTTCGACCAGTTGGCCGATCTCGCCGCGCAGCGATACCAGGTTCTCCAGGCGTGGGGCGTGGCGAATGGTGCGGGCCAGGTGCACCAGGTCGACCCGTTGCAAGGAGAACAGGTCCCGCTCGGACACTACGCCGCACAAGCGTTGGTTATCCACCAGGCAGACGTGGGCGATATGCCGTTCGGTCATGGCCATGGCGGCGTCGAAGGCGCTGGCCTGGGGGCTGAGGTAGAACGGCTGGGCGGTCATGTAGCGCTCGATCGGCGCGGTCAGTTCGGCGCTGGCGTCGGCCACTACCTGGCGCAGGTCGCGCAGGGTGAAGATGCCAAGGGGGAAGCGCTGTGGATCGACGATGACGATGCTGCCGACCTGCTGTTCGTGCATCAGCCCCACGGCTTCGCGCAAAGGGGTGTCCGGTGTGCACACCACCGGGTGACGCATGGCCAGCTCGCCTAGCGGCGTATTGAGGGAATACTGGGTCCCCAGGGTTTCCACGGCGCGCTGGCGTACTTGCTGGTTGACCTGGTCGAGCAGGCTGCTGACGCCACGCAAGGCGAAATCGCGAAATGGCTCGGACAACGAGAACACGCGGATGAACGCGCTCTTGTCCAGTTGCAGGCAGAAGGTGTCCTCACCGGCCAGGTGCTCGGTGCGCGTGGCCCGCTCGCCCAGCAGCGCTGCCAGGGGAAAGCACTCGCCACTGGCGATCTCGAAGGTGGTTTCCATGCCCGGCTTGGTGACGTGCTGGCGCTCGCCGACCACTCGGCCTTGCTTGACGATGTAGAAGTGTTCGACCGGGCCGTCGGCCGGTTTGATGATGCTCTCGCCGCTGGCGTAGAAGCGCAGCTGGCATTGCTCCACCAGGTAGGCCAGGTGGCTGGGCTCCATCTGATTGAACGGCGGGAAGCGCTGCAGGAACTGCAGGGTACCCTGGATGTTCTGCAGCACTGCCGTTCTGCCGGCCTGGCTGTAGGCGTCCTTCTTGCTCATGGAACTGACCGCATTTAGGGGGCACTAGGCGCAGGCCCTGTTGTTCTAAGGCTCCATGGTCGGCCGCTGGCCTTGCGGTGCCCATTGGACGTAAGTCTATAAGGCACGGCACGCCCCGCCTGGCAGGCGCCTGGGTGTCAAATAGACGACGAAAGGTGCCTTGCATAGCGTTGTTTTGCGGTCTGAACTCTTAGAACGGGATTTTTTTGACGAGATGAACATGGCCGAGCATGACGACATCCTCAGTGACGACGAGCGCGAGGCATTGGCCACGCTGACCGCTCCGGCTGCGCCTGCGCAACGGGTGCTGGTCGTGGACGATGATGTCGCGAACCGTGAAGCGTTGTGTCTTTACCTCAAGTCCAAGGGAATCGACTGCATCACTGCTGACGGTGCCCAGGCGGCGCTGAGCCTGCTCAAGCGCAGGGCCAACATCGGCCTGATGATCACCGACCTGCGCATGGAGCCCAAGGACGGGCTGGAACTGATTCGGCAGGTGCGTGAATCGCAGTGTGCGGCGCTTTCGATCATCGTGGTGTCGGGCGACACCGATGTGAAGGAGGCGGTGGACGTGATGCACCTTGGGGTGGTGGATTTCCTGCTCAAGCCAGTGGACCTGGACAGGTTGCTGGAGCTGGTGAGAAAGGAACTGGGAATCGAATAAAGCATTGGGGCCGCAGAGCGGCCCCAAAAGGTTTTACAGCCCGTTGCGTGCCTTGAACTCGCGGCGACGACGGTGCAGCACCGGCTCGGTGTAGCCGTTCGGCTGCTTGGCGCCTTCGATGACCAGCTCGATAGCGGCCTGGAACGCGATGTTGTCATCGAAGTTCGGTGCCATCGGGCGGTACAGGGCGTCGCCGGCGTTCTGCTTGTCGACCACCGCCGCCATGCGCTTGAAGCTTTCCAGAATCTGCTCCTGGCTGACGATGCCATGGCGCAGCCAGTTGGCCAGCAGCTGGGCGGAGATACGCAGGGTGGCGCGGTCTTCCATCAGACCGACATCGTTGATGTCCGGCACCTTGGAGCAGCCTACGCCCTGGTCGATCCAGCGGACCACGTAACCCAGGATGCCCTGGGCATTGTTGTCCAGCTCGTTGCGGATTTCTTCTTCCGACCAGTTGGTGTCGGTCGCCAGCGGAATGGTCAGGATGTCGTCCACCGAAGCCGGTGTGCGCTTGGCCAGCTCGCGCTGACGCTCCTGCACGTTGACCTTGTGGTAGTGCAGGGCGTGCAGGGTGGCGGCGGTCGGCGACGGTACCCAAGCGGTGTTGGCGCCGGCCAGTGGGTGAGCGATCTTCTGCTCGAGCATGGCGGCCATCAGGTCCGGCATGGCCCACATGCCCTTGCCGATCTGGGCGCGACCTTGCAAACCGGTGGCCAAGCCGATGTCGACGTTGTTGTTTTCGTAGGCGCCGATCCACTTCTCGTTCTTCATGGCGCCTTTGCGCACCACGGCACCGGCTTCCATGGAGGTGTGGATTTCATCACCGGTACGGTCGAGGAAGCCGGTGTTGATGAATACCACGCGCTCGGCGGCAGCCTTGATGCAGGATTTGAGGTTGACCGTGGTACGGCGCTCCTCGTCCATGATGCCGACTTTGACGGTGTTGCGCTTCATGCCCAGCAGGTCTTCGACGCGGCTGAAGATCTCGGCGGCGAAGGCCACTTCCTCCGGACCGTGCATCTTCGGCTTGACGATGTAGACGCTGCCGGTGCGGGTGTTCTTGCGGGTGGTATTGCCCTTGAGGTTGTGCAGGGCGATCAGGTTGGTGAACAGACCGTCCTGGATACCTTCGGGAATCTCGTTGCCTTGGGCGTCGAGGATCGCCGGGTTGGTCATCAAGTGACCGACGTTGCGCACGAACAGCAGCGAACGACCGTGCAGGGTGACGGTGCCACCGGCGGCTGCGGTGTACTCACGGTCAGGGTTCATGGTGCGGGTGAAGGTCTTGCCGCCTTTGGTCACGCTTTCGGACAGGTCGCCTTTCATCAGGCCCAGCCAGTTGCGATAGACCACGACCTTGTCGTCGGCATCGACCGCGGCGACGGAGTCTTCGCAGTCCATGATGGTGGTCAGAGCCGATTCCATCAGGATGTCCTTCACGCCGGCTGCGTCGGTGCTGCCGACCGGGGTGCTGGCATCGAACTGGATTTCGAAGTGCAGGCCGTTGTGCTTGAGCAAGATGGCGGTCGGGGCGCTGGCATCACCACGGAAACCGATCAGCTGAGCGTCATCGCGTAGGCCGCTGTTGCTGCCGCCCTTGAGGGCGACGATCAGCTTGCCACCGTCGATGCGATAGCCGGTGGAGTCGACGTGGGAGCCGGCCGCCAGGGGCGCGGCTTCGTCGAGGAAGGCGCGACCGAAGGCAATGACCTTGTTGCCGCGGACCGGGTTGTAGCCTTGGCCTTTCTCGGCACCGCCTTCGTCGCTGATGGCGTCGGTGCCATAGAGTGCGTCGTACAACGAACCCCAACGAGCGTTGGCGGCGTTGAGGGCGAAGCGGGCATTCATTACCGGCACGACCAGCTGTGGGCCGGCCATGTGGGCGATTTCTTCGTCCACGTTCTCGGTGGTGGCCTGGAAATCGTCGGCTTGTGGCAGCAGGTAGCCGATTTCCTGGAGGAAGCTCTTGTAGGCCACGGCGTCATGGGCCTGGCCTTTGCGTGCCTGGTGCCAGGCATCGATCTTGGCTTGCAGTTCGTCGCGCTTGGCGAGCAGGGCTTTGTTCTTTGGAGCGAGGTCATTGATGATCTTTTCCGCACCGGCCCAGAACTGCTCGGCGACGATGCCGGTCCCTGGAATGGCTTCGTCGTTGACGAAGTCGTACAGGACCTTGGCGACCTGAAGGCCACCGACTTGAACGTATCCAGTCATTGCTTGCCTCACTCTGCTCAGCTATTTCGCTCTTCTGTATTAAGCCTGTAGCGCTTCTCTAAACACGGCACCAGTACTTGCCCTCGTCTGAGCGCGGCTGGGTGCGGCTCGCCAGACGGGCTGGCGGGCGGGTTGCGTATTTTCACAGGCGCCTTGGCAGACATCCAAACGACGTTTTGTAGTCCGCACCGAGGCATACTACATGAGGCAGTAGGCTGGTGAACATCAGACTAAAAGCGTCGTTGTGCGACCAATCGGTCGCGTATGGTCACGCTGGGAGAGGATATGTTCGCAAAAAACAGGTGGATTGTTCCAGATAAATCTTGAAACAGTACACGATTCGTTGTGCGAACCGCCCTGCGGCAGGTTGCCGCGCCTTGCCTATACTGAGGCGATGCCCCCGTATTTCGCCGCGTGCAGCGGTGTCCTAGACCTAACAGCAGAGCTCAGGAGCGGCCCCGTGGACCATCTCGTACTGACAGTGATCGCCCCCGATAAAGCCGGGCAGGTCGAGCGTATCGCTCAATGCATCGCCGAGCATAACGGTAACTGGCTGGAGAGTCGCATGTCGCGGATGGCCGGGCAGTTTGCCGGGATTTTGCGTGTGGCGGTGCCGGCCGAGTCCTATGACGACTTGGTGGAGGCCCTGCAAAAGCTTTCCAGCCACGATATTCGCGTGCTGATCGCCGAGAGCGGTATCGAGCCTTCCTGCACCTGGAAACCGATCGCCATGGAGCTGGTGGGCAACGACCGGCCCGGGATCGTGCGCGATATCACCCGGTTGCTGGCCGAGCAGGGCGTGAATCTGGAGCGCTTCACGACCGAGGTGCGCCCGGCGCCGATGAGCAGCGAGCCGCTGTTTTGTGCCGATGCATTGTTGGCGCTGCCGCTGACGTTATCCCTGGATGACCTGCAACGGCGGCTGGAGAGCCTGGCGGATGATCTGATGGTCGAGCTGAAGTTGCGGCCCGAAGAGTGAATGCTGGCGGGTAATCCCGTGGAAGGGTTATCCCAGATTCGTGGGGGCGGCGCTGTGGATAACCTGGGGGTGCACCGCTGTAGCCCAGGCTTGTCAGGGCTTCCGGCGCTTTGAGCAAAAAATGTCCAGATTTCAGTGCGTTGTGCACAAAGCGCGGGGACGAGGGTGTGGATAACCTTTGGAGACATCGCTGCAGGCCACGTCGTACGTGGCTTGCAGCGGGTTGTTCGTTTTTTGATCAGGCGCGTTTGCGCAGGCTCAGCCAGGCATCCACGCTGTAAAGGGCCAGGCCTGCCCAGATGAAGACGAACGCCAGCAGGGTGCTGGACGACAGGTGTTCACCGAACAGCAGTACCGCCTGCAGCAGAACCAGAGTCGGCGCCAGGTACTGCAGGAAGCCCAGGGTGGTGTAGGGCAGGTGACGTGCGGCGGCGTTGAAGCACACCAGCGGAACCAGGGTGACCGGCCCGGCTGCCATCAGCCAGAGGGCTTCGCTGCTGGTGTAGAAGCTGGCATGGGCGCTGGTCGCCTCTGGATTGAGGAGCAGCCAACCGGCGGCCAGGGGGACCAGCATCCAGGTTTCCACCACCAGGCCAGGCAGGGCTGCGACCGGTGCCTGTTTGCGGATCAGGCCATAGAAGCCGAACGACAATGCCAGCACCAGCGACACCCACGGCAGGCTGCCGACTTGCCACACCTGCTGGGCCACACCCACCGCCGCCAGGCCCACCGCCAGCCATTGCAGGCGACGCAGGCGCTCGCCGAGCAACAACATGCCCAGCAGGACATTCACCAAGGGGTTGATGTAGTAACCCAGGCTGGCTTCGAGCATGCGTCCGTTGTTCACCGACCACACATAGGTCAGCCAGTTGCCGGCGATCAACGCCCCGCTCAGGGCCAGGATGCCCAGGCGGCGCGGGTTTTCACGCAGTTCGCGCCACCAGCCCGGGTGCTTCCAGACCAGCAGCAGGAGCGAGCCGAACAGCGCCGACCAGAGTACGCGGTGGACGATGATTTCCACCGCCGGGACGCTCTGGATGGCTTTGAAGTACAGGGGGAACAGGCCCCAGATGATGTAGGCGCTCAGGCCCAGGATGTACCCGCGGCGCGGGTTGGCGGCGTGCATGGAGAGTCCTTGCTTAGGTAACTAAATACTGCACGCCTATTGTAGACAGACCACCTGTCGCTTCTAAAACAATTTCAGCGGTTCTTCATCCAGCGCTGCGATCTGTTCGCGCAGGGCGAGGATCTGATCGCCCCAGTAGCGCGGCTGGCCGAACCAGGGGAAGCTCGGCGGGAATGCCGGGTCGTCCCAGCGCCGGGCCAGCCAGGCGCTGTAGTGCAGCTGGCGCAGGGCACGCAGCGGTTCGATCAAGGCCAGTTGGCGCGGGTCGAAGTCGTGGAATTCGTTGTAGCCGTCGATCAGCTCCGCCAACTGGCCCATGCGCTCCTCGCGGCTGCCGGCGAGCATCATCCACAGGTCCTGGACCGCAGGCCCCATGCGGCAGTCATCCAGGTCGACGATATGGAAGGCCTCATCGCGGAACATCAGGTTGCCTGGGTGGCAGTCGCCGTGCAGGCGAATCATTTCATGCGGGGTGCGGGCGTAGAGGCGTTCGACCCGTTGCAGCACGTCCCTGGCAACGGATTCGAAAGCCGGTCGCAGTTCTTTGGGTACGAAGTTACCTTCGAGCAAGGTGTTCAGCGAGGCATGACCGAAGTTATCCACCGCCAGCGTTTCGCGGTGCTCGAAGGGGCGGGCAGCGCCGACCGCGTGCAGGCGTCCGAGCAGTTGGCCCAGGCGGTAGAGCTGATCGAGGTTGCCCGGCTCCGGTGCGTGGCCGCCTCGGCGAGGAAACAGCGTGAAACGAAAGCCCTGGTGTTCGAACAGGCTGCGGCCTTCGTGCAGCAGGGGAGCTACCACCGGTACGTCGCATTCGGCCAGCTCGGCGCTGAAGCGGTGTTCCTCGAGGATCGCATCGTCCGTCCAGCGTCCGGGGCGGTAGAACTTGGCGATCAGCGGTTGCGCGCCTTCGATGCCCACTTGGTAGACCCGGTTCTCGTAGCTGTTGAGGGCCAGCACCCGGGCATCGCTGAGAAAGCCCAGGCTTTCCACGGCGTCCAGGACCAGGTCGGGGGTGAGGGTGTCGAAGGGGTGGGACATGAAGGCTCCGGGCACGGCGGCAGGATAAGGTGCCATGGTAGCGCAGGTTGACCAGAGGCTGCCCTGGCCCTGTTACACCGGAATCCCCAGCAATACATAAGAGGGATGAAACTGCACACGCACTTGGCTACCGGCATCCAGCTCATGCTGTGTAAGCCAGTGCTCATCGGCAAAGGCGCACAGGGTCTGCCCGTTACCCAGCACCAGCCGCACTTCGCTGGGCCCGTCTTCATCGGTCAGTACCTGTTCGACGGTGGCCATAAGGCAATTGCTGCCCGCTTCGACGTGATCGCCCTCGAGGAGCAACTGCACCCAGCCGGCCTTGAGCAGCGCGACCACGGTGGTATCGAGCGTCAGCTCCAGACGCTCGGTGCTGCCTCGGGTGATCAGCGCCTCGATCTGTAACCCGCCGCCAAGATCGAGGCTGACCCGGTCGTGCCGCCCTTCGCGGCGCAACCCGCTGATGCGTCCTTGCAGCTGGTTGCGGGCACTGGTGCGCAGCATCAGGCGGCCGAGCAGATCGAGGTCACTGCTTTCTTCGGCGGCGTCCAGCAACTGGGCCTGCAGGGTTTGCAAACGTTGATACAGGCGCAACACCCGCTCGCCTTCGGCCGACAGACGCGCACCGCCACCCCCACGTCCGCCCGTGCTGCGCTCCACCAAGGGTTGGGTGGCCAGGTTGTTGAGCTCATCGATGGCGTCCCAGGCAGCTTTGTAGCTGATGCCGGCCGCCTTGGCAGCGCGAGTGATCGAACCTTGTTCGGCAACATGTTGCAGCAAGGCGATGCGCTGAGGACGACGGGCGATGTGCTGGGTGAGCAGGGCAGGTAGTGACATGACGGAGGTCGGTCTCGGTGAAGATGCTGTGACGGTGCCGGTGGCCTGTTGGCAAGTCAAGACAAGGTGTCCTCCCTGCGATGGTGCCAGTACCACTCACTCCTGCCCTGGTTTGGGCGTGCGCGCCAGGCAATACACGTCGACCCGCCGGGCACCGGCTTTGCGCAGCAGTGTGGCGATGGCCTGGGCGGTGGCGCCAGTGGTCAATACGTCATCGATGATGGCCAGGTGAAGGCCATCGAGCCGGGCATCGGGTGCGAGCCCGAACGCCTGGCGCAGGTTGCGCTGCCGGGCCTTGGCGCCGAGGGTCTGTTGGGCAGGAGTGTCGCGGGGCCGGCGCAGCAATTGCTCGTTGCACGGGATGTTCACTTGCGCGGATAGCCACCGTGCCAGCAAGGCAGCCTGGTTGAACCCTCGTCGGCGCAGTCGACGAGCAGCCAGGGGTACGGGTAACAACTGGTCAGGTTTTGCCAGCCCCTCGGCGAAGCGATGCGACAGCGCCTGGCCCAGCAAACAGGCCATCAATCGGCCAAGCGGCCACTGGCTGTGATGCTTGAAACGGCTCACCAGCGTGTCGATGGGAAATCCGAAGTACCAGGGCGCCACGACGTGGTCGAAGGCCGGCCTATAGCGGCTGCAATGGCCGCAGGTCAAACCGGCCATCGGCAGGGGTAGGGCGCATCGGATGCAGTGATCGTCCAGCCAGGGCAGTGCGTGCTCGCATTCGGTGCACAGGGGATAGGCCTGGTCGGCGGGCTCGTCACAGAGCAAACAGTGCTGGCTAATATTTATACACTTGTAAACCAAGTGTTTTGCGAGTGGTTGACAGTGCATGGGCCTTCCATGAGTATGCGAGCTATCCGTGATGCGCTGGCGGGCTTTCCTGTCCCGGCGCCAGCAAGAGCCTAAACAAGGAAACACCGATGAGCGCCAGCACAACTGCAACAACACGTCACGACTGGTCCCTGGCCGAGGTCAAGGCCCTGTTCCAGCAGCCGTTCAACGACCTGCTGTTCCAGGCGCAGACCGTGCATCGCGCGCACTTCGACCCAAACCGCGTGCAGGTTTCCACGCTGCTGTCGATCAAGACCGGCGCCTGCCCGGAAGATTGCAAATATTGTCCGCAGTCCGGCCACTACAACACCGGCCTGGAAAAACAGAAGCTGATGGAAGTGCAGAAGGTGTTGGAAGAAGCCGCTCGGGCCAAGGCCATCGGCTCCACCCGCTTCTGCATGGGCGCTGCCTGGAAGCACCCGTCGGCCAAGGACATGCCCTACGTCCTGGAGATGGTCAAAGGCGTCAAGGCCATGGGGCTGGAAACCTGCATGACCCTCGGCAAGCTCGATCAAGAGCAGACCAAAGCCCTGGCCGACGCCGGCCTGGACTACTACAACCACAACCTGGATACCTCGCCGGAGTTCTACGGCAGCATCATTACCACCCGCACCTATGCCGAGCGTCTGCAGACCTTGGCCTATGTGCGCGATGCGGGGATGAAGATCTGCTCCGGTGGCATCCTTGGCATGGGCGAGTCGCTCGATGACCGCGCCGGCCTGCTGATCCAGCTGGCCAACCTGCCGGAGCATCCGGAGTCGGTACCGATCAACATGCTGGTCAAGGTCGCTGGTACACCGCTGGCCGAAGAGGAAGACGTCGACCCGTTCGATTTCATCCGCATGCTCGCGGTAGCGCGCATCCTTATGCCCAAGTCCCACGTGCGTCTCTCCGCCGGCCGCGAGCAGATGAACGAACAGATGCAGGCCCTGGCCTTCATGGCTGGCGCCAACTCGATCTTCTATGGCGAGAAGCTGTTGACCACCGCCAACCCGCAAGCTGACAAGGACATGCAACTGTTCGCCCGTCTCGGTATCCAGCCCGAAGCGCGCGAAGAGCACGCCGATGAGGTGCACCAGGCGGCCATCGAGCAGGCACTGGTCGAACAACGCAGCAACGAGCTGTTCTACGACGCAGCACAGGCCTGACATGGCGTTCGACCTGGCGGCGCGCCTGGCCGAACGGCGCGCCGCGGATCTGTACCGGCAGCGGCCATTGCTCGAAAGCCCCCAAGGGCCGGAGGTGGTGGTCGATGGCCAGCCGCTCTTGGCCTTTTGCAGCAACGATTACCTAGGGCTGGCCAACCACCCGGAAGTGATCGCCGCCTGGCGTGCAGGCGCCGAGCGCTGGGGAGTGGGGGGAGGTGCCTCGCATCTGGTGGTCGGTCACAGCACGCCTCATCACCAGGTGGAAGAAGCCCTGGCCGAACTGACCGGACGCCCACGCGCGCTGCTGTTTTCCACCGGCTACATGGCCAACCTCGGCGCCATCACCGCCTTGGTGGGGCAAGGCGACACGGTGCTGCAGGATCGTCTCAATCATGCCTCGCTGCTCGATGGCGGACTGCTCAGCGGTGCGCGTTTCAGCCGTTACCTGCACAACGACCCCGTGAGCCTGGCCAACCGCCTGGAGAAGGCGACCGGCAATACGCTTGTGGTCACCGATGGGGTGTTCAGCATGGACGGCGACCTGGCCGACCTGCCTGCGCTGGCCAAGGCCGCCCGCACTCATGACGCCTGGCTGATGGTCGATGACGCCCATGGACTGGGCACGCTCGGTGCCCAGGGTGGCGGCATCGTCGAGCATTTCGGCCTGGGCGTTGAGGATGTTCCGGTGTTGATTGGTACCCTGGGCAAGGCGTGCGGCACCGCTGGTGCTTTCGTGGCCGGCAGCGAGGAGTTGATCGAGGCGTTGGTGCAGTTCGCCCGTCCCTATATCTACACCACCAGCCAGCCGCCAGCGCTGGCCTGCGCCACGCTCAAGAGCCTCGAGCTGCTGCGCCGCGAGACCTGGCGCCGCGAGCACCTGGCGGCATTGATCCGCCAGTTCCGCGCGGGCACCGAGCAGATCGGGCTGGCGCTGATGGACAGCCCGACCGCGATCCAGCCGATCCTGATCGGCGACAGCGCACGCGCCCTGCAGTTGTCCCGGATGCTGCGCGAGCGGGGCTTGCTGGTGACTGCGATCCGCCCACCGACCGTCCCCGCCGGCAGTGCACGCCTGCGCGTGACCCTGAGCGCGGCCCACAGCGAGGCGCAGGTCCAGCTATTGTTGAATGCATTGGCCGAGTGTTACCCACTGCTGGAGTCCGCCGATGCGTAACCGACTGATCCTCTTGCCCGGCTGGGGCCTGGGCACTGCTGCACTTGAACCGCTGGCTGCAAGTCTCAGGGCCCAGGATTCACGTCTGCAGGTCGAGCTGATGCCGCTGCCGGAGCTCGCCGATGCCGATGTCCATGCCTGGATCGATTACCTGGACCGCAAGCTGCCCACCGACAGTTGGCTGGGCGGCTGGTCGTTCGGGGGCATGCTCGCCAGTGCCCTGGCGCACACACGTGGCGATCACTGCTGTGGTCTGGTGACGCTCGGCAGCAACCCGAGCTTCGTCCAGCGCGCTGATTGGCCCCATGGCATGGCAGTGGACACCTTCGGTACGTTCCTCGACGGCTGTCGCAGCCATCCGCAGGTGACCCTCAAGCGTTTTCGCAGCTTGTGCAGCGATGGCGCGCAAATGCCGCGCACGCTACTGCGCCAGTTGGGTGTCGGCGTGCCGGACACCGATCCGCTCTACCTGGCCACAGGGCTGGAAGTGCTGGCCAAGCTGGACACCCGCAATGCCCTGGAGCAGTACGGCGGGCCGCAATTGCATCTTTTTGCCGGCAGCGATGCGCTGGTGCCGGCGGAGGCAGCCAAGGCCTTGAGCGAGTTGTTGCCGGATGTGGAAGTCGGCCTGGTCGAAGACAGTTCCCACGCCTTCCTGCTGGAGTATCCACAGGAGCTGGCGGCGGGTATCAAGAGTTTCCTGCATGAGAGTGGTGATGACTGACCTTTCCCGTCCGACCCTGCCCGGCACTCTGCCGGACAAGCGCCAGGTGGCGGCCTCGTTCTCCCGCGCTGCAGCCAGCTACGACAGCGTGGCGGCCCTGCAACGGGCGGTGGGCCTGACGCTGCTCGGCCAGCTCCCTGCTGACCTGCAGCCTGAGCGCTGGCTTGACCTGGGCAGCGGCACGGGGCATTTCAGCCGCGCCCTGGCCGAGCGCTTCAGCGCTGCGACGGGTGTGGCAGTGGACATCGCCGAAGGCATGTTGCGCCATGCCCGTGAACAGGGCGGGGCGCATCATCATGTGGCGGGCGATGCCGAGCGGCTGCCGTTGCGCGATGACAGTGTCGACCTGGTGTTCTCTAGCTTGGCGGTGCAATGGTGCGACCAGTTCGGCAGCGTGCTGAGCGAAGCCCGCCGTGTGCTGCGGCCGGGCGGGGTGCTGGCATTCAGCAGCCTGTGCGTCGGCACCCTCGATGAGCTGCGTGCCAGTTGGCAGGCGGTGGACGGCCTGGTCCACGTCAATCGTTTCCGACGCTTGGAGGACTATCAGCGGCTGTGTGGCCAGAGTGGCCTGCAGATGCTTGGCCTGGAGCGTCGCCCGCATGTCCTGCATTACCCAGACGTGCGCAGCCTGACCCACGAGCTCAAGGCCCTGGGGGCGCACAATCTCAACCCTGGACGGCCTTCGGGCCTGACCGGGCGGGCGCGGATGCAGGGCCTGTTGCAGGCCTACGAACGCTTCCGCCAGCCCGAGGGCCTGCCGGCCACCTACCAGGTGGTCTATGGCGTACTGCGCAAACCCTTGGCAGACGAGGCGTGACATGAGCCAGGCCTATTTCATCGCGGGCACCGACACCGATGTCGGCAAGACCACCATCGCGGCCGGGCTGCTGCATGCGGCGCGGTTGGAGGGCTTGAGCACCCTGGGCGCCAAACCGGTGGCATCCGGCTGCACGCCAGGCGCCAAGGGCCTGCGCAACGCCGACGCCCTGGCCTTGATCGCCGAAAGCTCGGTGAAGCTGCCCTACGAGCAGGTCAATCCATTCGCATTCGAGCCGGCCATCGCTCCGCATGTGGCGGCCCGTGAGGCAGGGGTCAGCCTGGACGTACCGGTGCTGCTGCAGGCCATGCAGCATGTACTGGCCCAAGGGGCCGACTTCACACTGGTGGAGGGGGCAGGGGGCTGGCGGGTGCCGTTGTCCGCCCATGCCCATCTGTCGGACCTGGCTATCGCCTTGAAGCTGCCGGTGATCCTGGTGGTGGGCGTGCGCCTGGGCTGCATCAACCACGCTTTGCTGAGCGCTGAAGCCATCGCCCGTGATGGGCTGCCACTGGCAGGATGGGTGGCCAATATCGTCGACCCGCGGACGTCGCGTCTGGAAGAAAACCTCGCCAGCCTCGCCGAGCGATTGCCGGCGCCTTGCCTGGGACGGGTGCCGAAGCTCAAGCAGGCCACAGCCGAGGCCGTGGCGGAGCACCTGCACCTGGATCTTCTGGATTGACGCGCTCAACATTGTCTATTAAGTGGCACAAGGCTATTAGGTATTTAAACGGGCCTTTTACGCTTTCGGCTGCTTTAATAAGCCTGACCTCGCATCCTGCGTCTTTGGAGTCCTGACATGGAAATCACCGGTAGCACTGCCTATTACGCTGGCCTTGGCGCCATCCAGGCCGGGCAGAACCGAGTCGACCAAGCCGCCAGTCAAATCGCCAGCAGCACCGTCGAGCGTGCCGCCACCAGCCAGTCCAGCGACTATCAAGCCGAACGCCTGCGAGCGGTCGATCGCAGCCAGCAGATGGACCTGGCCACCAGCACCGTCGAGTTGGCGCTGGGCAAGCATGAAGTCGCATTGGGCGTGAAAGTCGCCAAAGCCTCGGACGAGATGCTTGGCCGGTTCATCGATACTTACGTCTGATCCAACCCCCATCCACCGCCTAGACTCCTTGTAGAGGGGCGGTTCTATCCGCTGATTTTCTGACCTCAACCAGACGGCTCCGTTGTCTGTGTCGTCCTATTCGCGGTTAAACCTGCGAACAGGCTGCGGCATCCAGGGTCGCTTCGGCGCTTATGGCGTTTATGTCGTGTTTCGCGGCGTAAATGGCACCATAGTCCATCCTTGACATTGGGCGGGGCTAAACGTAAGTTTCAAACAACTGTTTGACCGAAAGCCGCCAAGAGCTGGTTGGTACCTGCGGTCTCTCCACTGGACTCATCACAGAGGTTCATCGCTATGCCTGATTACAAAGCCCCCTTGCGTGATATTCGCTTCGTCCGTGACGAGCTGCTCGGCTACGAGGCGCATTATCAGAGCCTGCCGGGTTGCCAGGACGCCACGCCGGACATGGTCGACGCGATCCTCGAGGAAGGCGCGAAGTTCTGTGAGCAGGTGCTGGCGCCCCTGAACCGTGTCGGTGACCTGGAAGGCTGCACCTGGAGCGAGTCGGGCGTTAAGACCCCGACCGGTTTCAAGGAGGCCTACCAGCAGTTCGTCGAAGGCGGCTGGCCGAGCCTTGCGCATGACGTGGAACATGGCGGCCAAGGTCTGCCTGAGTCCCTGGGCCTTGCCATTAGCGAAATGGTCGGTGAGTCCAACTGGTCCTGGGGCATGTACCCAGGCCTGTCCCACGGCGCCATGAACACCCTGTCTGCCCACGGCACCGCCGAGCAGCAGCACACCTACCTGACCAAGTTGGTGACCGGTGAATGGACCGGCACCATGTGCCTGACCGAGCCGCACTGCGGTACTGACCTGGGCATGCTGCGCACCAAGGCCGAGCCCCAGGCGGATGGTACCTACAAGGTGTCCGGCACCAAGATCTTCATTTCCGCTGGCGAGCACGACATGGCCGACAACATCGTCCATATCGTCCTGGCCCGCCTGCCCGATGCCCCGGCGGGCACCAAGGGCATCTCGCTGTTCATCGTGCCGAAGTTCCTGCCCAACGCCGAAGGCGGTGTTGGCGAGCGCAACGCCGTGAGCTGTGGCTCCATCGAGCACAAGATGGGTATTCACGGCAATGCCACCTGCGTGATGAACTTCGACGGCGCCACCGGCTTCCTGATCGGCCCTGCCAACAAGGGCCTGAACTGCATGTTCACCTTCATGAACACCGCCCGCCTGGGCACCGCGCTGCAGGGCTTGGCCCACGCCGAAGTGGCTTTCCAGGGTGGCCTTAAGTATGCCCGCGAGCGTCTGCAGATGCGTTCGCTGACCGGCCCGAAAGCGCCAGACAAAGCAGCCGACCCGATCATCGTCCACCCGGACGTGCGCCGAATGCTGCTGACCATGAAGGCCTTCGCCGAAGGCAACCGCGCCATGGTCTACTTCACCGCCAAACAAGTGGACATCGTCAAGTACAGCCAGGACGAGGAAGAGCGCAAGAAAGCCGACGCCCTGCTGGCCTTCATGACTCCGATCGCCAAGGCCTTCATGACCGAGGTTGGCTTCGAGGCTGCCAACCACGGTGTGCAGATCTACGGTGGCCATGGCTTCATCGCCGAGTGGGGCATGGAGCAGAACGTACGCGACAGCCGCATCTCCATGCTGTACGAGGGCACCACCGGTATCCAGGCCCTGGACCTGCTCGGTCGTAAGGTGCTGATGACCCAGGGCGAGGCGCTCAAAGGCTTCACCAAGATCGTGCACAAGTTCTGCCAGGCCCAGGAAGGCAACGAAGCCGTCAAGGAATTCGTCGAGCCGCTGGCCGCGCTGAACAAGGAGTGGGGCGAACTGACCATGAAGGTGGGCATGGCCGCGATGAAAGACCGCGAAGAAGTCGGTGCTGCCTCGGTGGACTACCTGATGTATTCCGGCTACGCCTGCCTGGCGTACTTCTGGGCCGACATCGCCCGCCTGGCTGCCGAGAAGCTGGCCGCCGGCACCAGCGAAGAGGCGTTCTACACTGCCAAGCTGCAAACCGCGCGCTTCTACTTCCAGCGTATCCTGCCGCGTACCCGTGCGCACGTGGCGGCCATGCTGTCCGGCGCGGGCAACCTGATGGCCATGAAGGAAGAAGACTTCGGTCTGTCCTGCTGAGCCAAGCGGTAACCAGGAAAAACCGCCTGCCTTCACCGGCAGGCGGTTTTTTTTTGCCTGGCGCTGCAAGCACACATCCAGCAATCGTTTAAACGTTCCGTGTATTCATCTATTCATGTGCGCTGCCGATGAACTAGAGGCACAATGCTATTATTGATCTGCCGGGTCGGAGATTGCCTTTTGTTTCGTTTATCCGCTGTACGCGCGAGCCATTTCCTGCCTTCGTTGTTCCTGTTGCTGTCGGGGCTGGCGGCAGCTTATGTGAGGGACCTCAGCGTCTTCTTCACCTCCCTGTTCAATGTACTGCCGACATTGGTGTTGTTGCTCGGCGGTGCCTATTGCGCCGTGTACCGTCGCCAGCGCGAGCTGTTCTTGATGGTCACGGTGTACATCGCCTACTTCCTGCTCGACACGCAGACCGATTTCTATCGCGACAACGGCCGGGTCCGAGAGGATGCGGCGGTCGTGTTCCATCTGGTCTGCCTGCTGTTGCCCCTCCTGTTCGGGCTGTTCGCGGCGTGGCAGGAGCGCACCCACCTGGCCCAAGACCTGCTCGCCCGCTTCGCCGTGCTGTTCGCCGTCGGCAGCGTGGCAGTGGCGTTGGAGCAGAGTTTTCCCCAGGCACTGCTGAGCTGGTTGGCGGAGATTCGCTGGCCATCGCTGCATGGTCAATGGATGAGCCTGATCCAGCTGGCCTATCCACTGTTCCTGGGGATGTTCGTACTCTTGGTGGTGCAGTACCTGCGCCAGCCACGGCCCTTGCATGCGGCGCAGATCATCGGTCTGATCGGCATCTTCTGGATGCTGCCCAAAACATTCATCCTGCCGTTCACCCTCAACATCATGTGCAGTCAGGTCATGCTGATGATCGCAGCGGCGGTGTCTCACGAGGCCTATCAAATGGCCTTTCGCGATGAGCTGACTGGCCTGCCGGGGCGCCGCGCTCTGAATGAGCGCATGCAGCGGCTGGGGCGCAACTACGTGATCGCCATGACCGATGTGGACCACTTCAAGAAATTCAACGACACCCATGGTCACGATGTCGGTGACCAGGTGTTGCGTCTGGTGGCCAGTCGCTTGGGGCGTGTGACCGGGGGTGGGCGCGCCTATCGCTACGGTGGCGAGGAGTTCGCGCTGGTCTTTGCCGGCAAGACGGTCGAGGAGTGCACGCCCCACCTGGAAGCGGTGCGGGAAATGATTGCCAACTATGCGATCCAGCTGCGTGACCAGAACAGCCGCCCACAGGACGATTCGACCGGACGTCAGCGCCGCGCGGGCGGCGCGGGCAGTACGGTTTCGGTGACCATCAGCATTGGGGTTGCGGAACGCCAGGTGGATCATCGTTCACCGGACGAGGTGCTCAAGTCAGCCGACGAGGCGCTCTACAGCGCCAAGGGAGCCGGTCGTAATTGCGTCATGGTTTTCGGGCAGCATTCCCGGCGCGGGGCGGTTCGCATGGCGTCGTGATCGTGGTGACTGAAACTGACTTATCAGTCGCATGATGACCCTATGTCTCGTAAAAGTTGTTCGGTTACACTGGCTCCAACCTAGTGTCGCGATCCTGAGGGATCGCCCCGACCTGATAGCGAGAGGTTGTCATGGCTGAGTACAAAGCGCCGCTGCGCGACATGCGTTTCGTTCTGAATGAAGTCTTCGAGGTGGCCAAGCTCTGGTCCCAACTGCCGGCCCTGGCCGAGGCGGTCGATCAGGATACCGCCATGGCTGTTCTGGAAGAGGCGGGCAAGGTCACCGGCAAGACCATCGCTGGGCTAAGCCGTAGCGGCGACGAAGAAGGCTGCCATTGGGACAACGGCACCGTGCGCACCCCGGCTGGCTTCATCGAGGCCTACAAGACCTACGCCGAAGGCGGCTGGGTGGGCGTGGGCGGTGACCCGCTGTTTGGCGGCATGGGCATGCCCAAAGCCATTTCGGCGCAGGTCGAAGAGATGGTCAACGCCTCCAGCCTTGCCTTTGGCCTATACCCGATGCTGACCGCAGGTGCCTGCCTGTCGATCAACGCCCACGCCAGCGAGGCACTGAAGGAAAAGTACCTGCCCAACATGTACGCCGGTGTCTGGGCCGGCTCCATGTGCCTGACCGAGCCCCATGCCGGTACCGACCTGGGAATCATCCGTACCAAAGCCGAGCCCCAGGCTGACGGCAGTTACAAGGTCAGCGGCACCAAGATCTTCATCACCGGCGGCGAACACGACCTGACTGAGAACATCATCCATTTGGTGCTGGCCAAGCTGCCGGATGCGCCGGCGGGTCCCAAAGGCATCTCGCTGTTCCTGGTGCCTAAGTTCCTGGTCAACGAAGATGGCAGCCTGGGGGCACGAAACCCGGTCACCTGCGGCTCGATCGAGCACAAGATGGGCATTCAGGCCTCGGCCACCTGCGTGATGAACTTCGATGACGCCACCGGTTACTTGGTGGGCGAGCCGAACAAAGGCCTGGCGGCCATGTTCACCATGATGAACTACGAGCGCCTGGGTGTTGGCATCCAGGGCCTGGCGTCGGCCGAGCGCTCCTACCAGAACGCTGTCGAGTATGCCCGCGAGCGCTTGCAGAGCCGGGCACCGACCGGCCCGCAGGCCAAGGACAAGGCCGCCGATCCGATCATCGTCCACCCCGATGTGCGTCGCATGTTGCTGACCATGAAGGCGCTGATCGAAGGCGGGCGTGCCTTCTCCACCTATGTCGCCCTGCAACTGGACAGCGCCAAGTACAGCGAAGATGCCGCCACGCGCAAGCGCAGCGAAGAGTTGGTAGCGTTGCTGACCCCCGTGGCCAAGGCCTTCCTCACCGACCTGGGCCTTGAGTGCACCGTTCACGGCCAGCAGGTGTTCGGCGGTCACGGATACATCCGCGAATGGGGGCAGGAGCAACTGGTCCGCGATGTGCGCATCACCCAGATCTACGAAGGCACCAACGGCATCCAGGCCCTGGACCTGATGGGACGCAAGGTGATCGGCAGTGGCGGCGCGTTCTACCGCCTGTTCTCCGATGAGATCCGTCAGTTCATTGCCAGCGCCGGTGCCGAGCTGGATGAGTTCACCCAGCCACTGGCCACCGCGCTCGACGAGCTGGACGGGTTGACCGAATGGGTACTGGCGCAGGCCAAGGGCAACCCCAACGAGATCGGTGCGGCCTCGGTGGAGTACCTGCAGGCGTTCGGTTACGTGGCTTATGGCTACATGTGGGCTTTGATGGCGCGCGCTGCTCGGGCCGGCAAGGACGACGAGGCGTTCTATGGTGCCAAGCTTGGCACCGCGCGCTTCTACTTTGCCCGTTTGCTGCCGCGCGTGAATTCGCTGGTGGCATCGGTGAAAGCCGGTAGCGAGACGTTATACCTGCTCGACGCCGCACAGTTCTGATATCGCCCATGTAAGCCCGCTCCTACACGGTCACCACGGCCAGGTAGGAGTGGGCTTTTTTTCGAGTGCGAATCCACAGCATGTCGTCTTTTGAGACTTTTGTGTAAGTGATTTCTTACACGACGCGGTGGCTTTTTTCCTCTTTTCTGAAATTGGATCCAGGGCTAATCTTCACCCCATGGACGTAGCGCAGGATGCGCAATGGACAGAACAGGGACAACGTAGGATTTCCTGCCAGGGTGGCGGGGCGATAAGGATGTCAAGGGAAACAGTCTGGAAAACCCCGCTTCGGCGGGGTTTTCTTTGTCCGCTCGTTTTTCAGCCAAGCACGTCCAAGGGCGAAACGCCTGGCAGGCGGGCGTCGGTCTCTTCCTCCAGCAGTGTACGCAGCAGTTCCACCGAGGCCTGCTGGCGCTGGGCATCGCGGAACACCAGGCCGACCTTCAGCGGCACCCTCGGTTCGCTCAAAGGCTTCCACAGCAAGTCCTGGTCATCTTCGGTGGCATCCTTCGCCCGGCCGGGCAGGATGGTTGCCAAGGCGGTATGGGCCAGGCTGTCGAGAATCCCCGCCATGTTGTTCATCTCCGCCTGCACTTGCGGCCTGCGCCCCAGGCTGGCCAGTTGCGCCTGCCAGATCTGCCGAATCTGGAACTCTTCGCCGAGCATCAGCATCGGTAACTCAGCCGCCTGGCGCAACGAGACTTTCTTGAAGTCCTTCAAGGGGTGGGTATTGGGGATGACCAATTGAAGTTCATCTTCGTACAACAGCAATCCATGCAAGCCCGGTTGGCGTGGCGGCAGGTAGCTGATGCCGATATCCAGGCTGCCATTAAGCAGGCGCCGCTCGATTTCTAACCCTGACAACTCATAGATCTGCACCACCAGGTGCGGTTGAGCCCGGCGCACGCGCTCCAGCAATTGCGGTACCAAACTCGGGCGCACGGTCTGCAGTACGCCGATGGCCAGCGTACGCAGAGACTGGCCTTTGAAGTTGCGCATCGCTTCATGGGCGCGCTGCAGGCCGTCAAGCAAGGGCAGGGCGTGGTTGTACAAGGTATGGGCGGCGAGGGTCGGCAGCAGGCGTTTGTTGCTGCGCTCGAACAGACTCAGGTCGAGGCTGTGTTCAAGTTGGCGGATCTGCTGCGACAACGCCGGCTGGGACAGCGACAGGCGCTCGGCGGCCCTGCCCACATGGCCTTCTTCATACACCGCGACGAAATAGCGCAGTTGTCGAAAATCCATAAGATCTACTTATCGAAAAAGCTGGAAAAACGGAATGGCCGAATGTCGGCTTGAAGCCTAGTCTATCGCCGTATTCCAAAGGGTTACAGCGCTCGCCGAGCCGATTGTTACCTGCAGGGAAAAACACTTTTGATAGGCAAGGCAAAATAAACCGCTGCCGACCCTGACCCAGATGGCTGGAGCCCCGATGAACCTGTTCAACCTGCGCCGTTCGGCCCCTGCCGCTGCCGAGCCCAAGCCTGCTCCGGTGAGCGCGCCAGCGGCGTCGGAGCCGACCCGCGAACGGCTGATGCCAAGCGCCGAGCGGGCGCCGCAGGTGTTCGTACGAGGCCAGGGCTCTTGGCTGTGGGACAACCAAGGCCATGCCTACCTGGACTTCACCCAGGGCTGCGCCGTCAACAGTCTTGGCCACAGCCCAAGCGTGCTGGTCAAGGCCCTGGGCAACCAGGCCCAGGCGCTGATCAACCCTGGCGCGGGGTTCCACAGTCGTGGCTTGCTGAGTCTGGTCGATCGCCTCTGCCAGAGCACCGGCAGCGATCAAGCCTACCTGCTCAACAGCGGTGCCGAGGCCTGCGAGGGCGCCATCAAGCTGGCGCGCAAATGGGGGCAGCTGCATCGCAACGGCGCCTATCACATCATCACTGCCAGCCAGGCCTGCCATGGGCGCAGCCTGGGGGCGCTGTCGGCTTCCGACCCGTTGCCCTGCAATCGCTGCGAGCCTGGCCTGCCAGGTTTCAGCAAGGTGCCCTTCAACGACCTCGCGGCCCTGCACGCCGCCGTGGACTCGCGCACCGTGGCGATCATGCTCGAGCCGATCCAGGGCGAAGCGGGGGTGATCCCGGCGACTCGCGAGTATCTGCAAGGGGTCGAGCGTCTGTGTCGCGAACTCGGCATCCTGCTGATCCTCGACGAGGTGCAAACGGGCATCGGCCGTTGTGGCGCCCTGCTCGCCGAGCAGACCTACGGCGTGCGTGCCGACATCATTACCTTGGGCAAAGGCCTGGGTGGTGGTGTGCCGCTGGCGGCCTTGCTGGCCCGCGGCAGCGCATGCTGCGCCGAGCCGGGCGAGCTGGAGGGCAGCCATCATGGCAACGCGCTGATGAGCGCGGCCGGCCTTGCGGTACTGGAGACTGTGCTCGAGCCAGGCTTCTTCGAACACGTGCAGGACAGCGGTCGCCACCTGCGTGACGGCCTCAGCCGCCTGGCCGGTCGTTATGGCCAGGGCGAAGTGCGTGGCCAAGGGCTGCTCTGGGCGCTGCAGTTGCACGAGGACCTGGCCCGCGAGCTGGTCGAGGCGGCGCTGCACGAGGGGCTGCTGCTCAACGCACCGCAGGCCGATGTGGTGCGCTTCTCTCCAGCGCTGACCGTGAGCAAGGGCAACATCGACGAGATGCTCCTGCGCTTGGCCCGCGCCTTCGCCCGCCTGCATGCCCAGCAACACAGTCGCCGCGAGGTTTCGGCCTGACCGGCCCCGGGCGCCACGAATTTCACCGAACCGTCTCGCGTTCCTGCGCATCGCCCTTGGCCAGCAGTATTTGGCTCGGGGCGTTTTTTTTGCCTGGCGCTTGATCATGGAACCCTGGCGTGGCCCGGCTAGTCTCTTTTGAAACCCTTCCAAGGAGAGACGAACATGGATTTCATCCGCATCATCATCGCTATCATCCTGCCGCCACTGGGCGTATTCCTCCAGGTCGGGTTCGGCGGCGCGTTCTGGCTGAACATTCTGCTGACATTGCTGGGTTACATTCCGGGCATCGTGCACGCGGTGTATATCATCGCCAAGCGCTGACACTTCGCGGGTAAGCCTGCTCCCCCACGGCTCATTGCCCGTCTTGTGGGAGCGGTTTTACCCGCGAAAAGGCCTCCGATGTCTATCGCCCCAGCACCCGGCAATAGAACTTCCATTCTTCCTCCAACGCGTGCGCCAGGTTCTGCGCCTTGCGCAGCCCGTGCCGCTCACCGGCATAGAAGTGCCCTTCGGCTTCGATGCCATTGGCCTTGAGCGCGGCCAGCATGGCGCGGGTCTGTTCGGGCACTACCACGGCGTCCAGCTCGCCCTGGAAGAAGATCACCGGCACCTTGATCTGGGCAGCGTGTAGCAACGGCGTGCGTTGGCGATAGCGTTCATGGTCGAGCTGCGGATCACCGATCAGCCAGCCCAGGTAATCGCCTTCGAACTTGTGGGTGGCCTGGTCGAGGGCGACCGGGTCGCTGACCCCATAGAGGCTCGCCCCCCCGCGGAACACATCATGGAAGGCCAAGGCACACAGCGTGGTGTAGCCCCCGGCACTGCCGCCGCGGATGAAGGCTTGACGCGGGTCGACCAGGCCGAGTTTGGCCAGATGGTCGACGGCGGCGCAGGCATCCTGCACATCGAGCTCGCCCCAGTTGAGGTGCAGGGCCTGGCGATAGGCACGGCCATAGCCGGTACTGCCCCGGTAGTTGAGGTCGGCCACGGCGAAACCGCGCTGGGTCCAGTACTGGATGCGTGCATCGAACACCGGGTAGCAGGCCGAGGTCGGTCCGCCATGGATGAACACCACCAGTGGCGAAGGGGTTTCGGCGCCGACGGCAGGATAGAAGAAGCCATGGGCCTGGCCATCGCCACTGGGGTAGTGGATGGGGCGCGGGCGGCTGACCCGGTCGGCGGGTAACGCAAGGCCACCGCCGGCAAGTACCCTGCTCCGGCCGGTGTGCCGATCGAACGCGACGACCGCAGGCGGGGTCAGGGGCGAGGCGGCGATGGCATAGACATGCCCGTCATCCGCGGCGAGGCTGCGAAAGCGCGTGTACTCACGGCCCAGGCGCTGAACCTGACGATCTTCGCCGTACAGTCCCAGCAGCCCGAATCCATCCTCGAACCAGCTGGCGAGGTACGCTTGCGGCCCGATCGGCAGCCAGGAGCTGGCGCCCAGTTGCCAAGGTGCGGCGGCATGGTCGGCGGCTGCGGCAGGCAAGGCTTGCCAGGTGCCACCCAGCTCGCCCCAGGGTTGCCAGAAACCATTTTGGTCAGAGAGACAGTAGAGCTGCCCTTGGGCATCGAAGCGCGGTTGTTGCAGTGAAACCTCCCGCATCCCATGCCCTGCCAGGCAAAACGCTGCTCCCCAACGACCGTCATGGTTGCGCGCCTGGCACATCAGGCGTGTTTGGGTCCAGGGCTGCGCGGGGCGGTCCCACTCGATCCAGGCCAGGCGCTGTCCATCGTCGCTGAGGGTGGGCGAGGCATAAAAATCAGCCCCTTCGGCCAATACTTCGCGCCCCTCGGGCCCGATGGCCACGAGCCGATGCTCGACCGACACACCATGGCGCTCCTCGACCGCCAGTACCCGTTGCGCATGCCACAGCACATCGCCATAGCGGCACTGCGCATCCTGGGTCAGCGGACGCGGTGGGGAGCCATCGAGGGCCTGGGTATAGAGTTGCTGGTCGGCTTCATTGACGAACACCACGCCGTCGCCGCCAAGGCAGAAGCTGCCGCCGCCGTATTCATAGACGCGGCTGCGGGCGCTGAAGCCGTCCGGCGTCAGGCAGTGGGCCTGCTCGTTGCGCCAATGCCAGAGGCGGCAGGCGCCATCGGCGGGGCGGAATTCGTTCCAGAATACGCCGTTGGCACCGACCTTGAGCTCAGCGAAATCGGTGCTGGCCGCGACCGCCTGGGCGGCGCTGAAATCAGCCGCGGGTGATGATTCGTGAATTGCGCTCATTGCGGAAGGTCATCTCTTCGATGGTCAACTGGGCGGTTTGCGCTTCTTCACGGGCCTTGAGAATGATGCCGTGATCAGGGGATTTGGCGCACACCGGGTCGGCGTTGCTGGCATCGCCTGTGAGCATGAAGGCCTGGCAGCGGCAGCCGCCGAAGTCCTTTTCCTTCTCGTCGCACGAGCGGCAGGGCTCGGGCATCCAGTCGTAGCCACGGAAGCGGTTGAAACCGAAGGAGTCGTACCAGATATGCCGCAGATCGTGGTCGCGCACGTTGGGGAATTGCACCGGCAGTTGACGTGCGCCGTGGCAGGGCAGGGCGGTGCCATCGGGCGTGATGGTCAAGAACAGGCTGCCCCAGCCGTTCATGCAGGCCTTGGGGCGTTCCTCGTAGTAATCCGGGGTGACGAAGATGAGCTTGCAGGGGTTGCCCGCGGCCTTGAGTTGCTCGCGGTATTCGTTGGTGATGCGCTCGGCCCGTTCCAGTTGGGCGCGGGTCGGCAACAGCCCCAGGCGGTTGAGGTGCGCCCAACCGTAGAACTGGCAGGTGGCGAGTTCTACGAAATCCGCCTCCAGGGCGATGCACAGCTCGATGATGCGGTCGATCTTGTCGATGTTGTGCCGGTGGGTGACGAAGTTGAGCACCATGGGATAGCCATGGGCCTTCACTGCGCGGGCCATCTCCAGCTTCTGGGCGAAGGCCTTCCGGGAGCCTGCCAGCAGGTTGTTCACCTGCTCGTCGCTGGCCTGGAAGCTGATCTGGATGTGGTCCAGCCCGGCCTGCTTGAAGGCGGCGATCTTCTGCTCGGTCAGGCCGATGCCGGAGGTGATCAGGTTGGTGTAGTAGCCCAGGCGGCGGGCTTCGCCGATGAGCTCGGGCAGGTCCGGGCGTACCAGCGGCTCGCCGCCGGAGAAGCCCAGTTGGGCCGCTCCCAGCTCGCGGGCCTCGGCCATCACCCGGAACCACTGTTCGGTGCTGAGCTCCTGACCCTGCCGGGCGAAATCCAGCGGGTTGGAGCAGTACGGGCATTGCAAAGGGCAGCGGTAGGTGAGCTCGGCGAGCAGCCACAGCGGCAGACCGACTTCGGGCTTGGCTGGCATTTCAGCCGAGGACGATCCAGTGTTCGGCACGGGCCACCTCCATGAACTGCTCGATGTCTTCGGCGACTTGCGGGACATCCGGGAACTGACCCTCGAGCTCGGCGATGATCGCCGCCACATCGCGCTCACCGTCGATCAGCGCGCCGATCAGGCCAGCGCTCTCATTGAGCTTGATCATGCCCTCGGGGTATAGCAGGACATGGCCTTTTTGCGCAGGCTCGTACTGGAAACGATAGCCCGGGCGCCAGGCGGGGACTTGCTTGCGGTCGAAACTCATAGGGCGATCCCCTTGTGCCAGACCCGCTCAGCCGTGACGGTGTGGTAAGGCGGGCGGTTCAGTTCATAGGCCATGCTCATGGCATCGAGCATGCTCCAGAGAATATCCAGCTTGAATTGCAGGATCTCCAGCATGCGGTCCTGCCCCTCGCGGGTCGTGTAGTGCTGCAGGGTGATCGCCAGGCCGTGCTCCACGTCGCGCCGGGCTTGGCCCAGGCGGGTGCGGAAATAGTCGTACCCGGCCGGGTCGATCCAGGGGTAGTGCGTGGGCCAGCTGTCCAGACGCGACTGGTGGATCTGCGGGGCGAACAGCTCGGTCAGCGAACTGCTGGCGGCCTCCTGCCAACTGGCGCGGCGGGCGAAGTTGACGTACGCGTCCACGGCAAAGCGTACGCCCGGCAGTACCAACGCTTGGGAGCGCAATTGGTCCGGGTCCAGGCCCACGGCCTGGCCCAGGCGCAGCCACGCTTCGATGCCGCCGTCCTCGCCCGGTGCGCCATCGTGGTCGAGCAGGCGCTGGATCCACTCGCGGCGTACTTCGCGGTCGGGGCAGTTGGCCAGGATCGCCGCATCCTTCATCGGGATGTTGACCTGGTAATAGAAGCGGTTGGCCACCCAGCCCTGAATCTGTTCACGGGTGGCGCGGCCTTCGTACATCGCCACGTGGTAGGGGTGGTGGATGTGGTAATAGGCGCCCTTGGCGCGCAGGGCCTGCTCGAATTCGGCAGGGGACATGGGGCGTGCATCGTTCATCAATTGACTCCCATAGAACGCACTATCGGCTGACTTCGCCGCCTGTGGGAGCGGGTGAACCCGTTCCCACAAGGGCCGAGCAGCTTCGTTACAGCTCGATGCTCATGCCGTCGTAGGCCACTTCCACGCCGCGGCGTTGCACTTCGGCCCGCTCGGGTGAGTCCTCATCGAGAATCGGGTTGGTGTTGTTGATGTGGATGAGCACCTTGCGCTGACGCGAGAAGCCGTCCAGCACCTCGAGCATGCCACCCGGACCGTTCTGCGCCAGGTGGCCCATCTCGCGGCCGGTACGGGTGCCGACACCGCGGCGTTGCATTTCATCATCCTCCCACAGGGTGCCATCGACCAGCAGGCAATCGGCGCCCTGCATCATCTGCAGCAATTTGTCGTCGACCTGGCCCAGGCCCGGGGCATAGAACAGCTTGCCGCCGGTGCGGGTGTCTTCCACCAGCAGGCCGAGGTTGTCTCCCGGATGTGGATCGAAGCGGTGGGGCGAATAGGGCGGCGCGGCGCTGCGCAAGGGGAAGGGGGTGAACCGTAGGTTCGGGCAGGCTGGGATGACGAAGCTGCCTTCGAGCTCGATGCGGTTCCACACCAGACCGCCATTCCAGTGGCTGAGCATGGTGAACAGCGGGAAGCCGGTGGTCAGGTCCTGGTGGACCATCTCGGTGCACCAGACCTGGTGCGGGCAGCCTTCGCGCAGGCTGAGCAGGCCGGTGGTGTGGTCTATCTGGCTGTCGAGCAGGACGATCGCGTCGATACCGGTATCGCGCAGGGCGCGGGCTGGCTGCATTGGCGCGAAGGCCTGGAGCTGGGCACGGATGTCCGGCGAGGCGTTGCACAGGACCCAGTGCTCGCCATCGTCCGACAGTGCAATGGAGGACTGGGTACGCGCGGTGGCGCGCAAGGTTCCATCGCGGTAGCTCTTGCAGTTGGCGCAATTGCAGTTCCATTGAGGAAACCCGCCACCGGCGGCGGAACCGAGAATCTGGATGTACATGGCTGCTCTCTATCCGAAAAACCGTTGCCAAAAAACGCAAACGCCCCGGCGGACCGAGGCGTCTGATCGCAGCGATGCTTAGCGGTTGGCGAAGTACATGGTCACTTCGAAGCCGATACGCAGGTCAGTGTAAGCAGGTTTGGTCCACATGGGCGTTCTCCTTCCGGATGGGGTTGGGTGGTCAGTTACTTGTTTGGCGCCGCCTTGGGGAGGAGGTTCCATTGACTGAGATTGCGCTATCTTACAAGAAAAATTTGTACCGAAAGGTTAATTATTCGAAAAGTGCCGTTGCAGTCTCCGTAACAATCCGGCTGAGTTCAGCGCCAACTGGCATCCGGCGCCGGGGCGTTGGCCAGGCACACCCAGCCATGCTCGGCTGTCAGCAGGGCCTGCCTGAGCCGATCCAGATGCGTTTGCTCTGTCGTCAGGATAGACCGCCTTAGCGCAGCAAGATCGTCGGCTTCTATAGCCAAGTGTGTCTGCCATGCCCATTGCGCGACATCGCCATTGTTCATGGCATTTTCTTCAAATTGAGCGGCGAGGTTTTCGCGGGCTTGCACGTCGAGCGGCAGGTTCTGCCCGAGCAAATGCAGGATATGGTCGAGGATCTGTGCATGGCTGGCCTTGGGCGACTGCACGCCGAAGAGCAGCCCGCAGACACCTTCGACCTGACGAAAGGTACTGAACACGGCGTAGCCCAACTGCAATTCGACTCGCAGACGCTGATAGTACGGGCCTTGCAGCAAGTGGGCGAGCAGACGGCCAGCGGCTTGCTGGTGCGCGGGCAGTGGGCAGAACAGCAACAGCGCCGGTTCGCTGCCTGGGGTCTGTAGCGCATGCCAACGACGACCCATGAGCGATGGAGGGGCATGGCGCGTTTCAGGCGTGCCCATCACTCCCTGCAGTGCTGCAGCCAGCGCTGACTGCTCGGCCGCGGCGAACCCCACCGCCAAGCCCTGCCAGCGAGCGGTTTGCCAGAGCACGTCAAGCGAGGCTTGGTCCAGCACTGTGTCATCGGGCTGTCGAGACGGGTCGTGCCGGATCGCATCGGGCAGGGCCTGAAGCAACGCGCGGATCGGAACCAACGCAGGCTTGGACGCCGATGGTGATATCCAGTCATCCACGCCAGGTCGGCGTAGCAGCGGGAGGGCTTCGTCGAGTGCGCGTATCACCGCTTGTGGTGCACCTGCGCAGTGCAATTGCCAGGCATTGCCGCTCGCCGTGAAATCCAACTGCAATGACGCCCGCTTGGCGCGTTCGACCAGCGGCTGTAACGAATGCTCGAGCAGGGGTTGGAAGCGCTGGCCCAAGGGAGAGCTGACGTGCCAGCGCAGGTAGAGCGCGGCAAAGCGGCGTGAAGCGGGCAAGGCATCGCTGATCGCGAGGCTCGCGGGGAGGGCTACGCGCGCATGGCGAGGCAGGGTTGCCAGCAAAAGGGGGTCCGCGGGCGCTAGTTGCCAGTGGCCATGGTCGCGGTGCGGCAGGCTGTCCAGCAGCGTGCGCAAGGCCGCGAGGCCCTGCTCGTCAAGGTGGCGAAAGGGCAGACCTGTGCTATCCCGGCGTGCCAGTTCCAGAGCGCTGGCCGTGTATGCGCGACGTTGCTGCAACTGGGCATGTGTGCGGTTCAGTGCGTTGTGATCGGTCTGGCGCAGAAAGCCCAGCCAGCCTTGGAGCGAGGCCAGGATCTCATCTTGCGAGGCGTCTTCGCTTACCTGTAGCTGGGCGCTCCACAGCAACTGGCCGGCATGAACATAAAGGGGCTCGGCCTTGAAGCTGCGCAGCCAGCCGCGCTGGCGCAGATAGGCCAGCCAGCCGCCAGGCCGGTTGTCGCCCAGACAGGCGAGCAGCAACTCCAGGGCGGCTTCGGTGCCCTCGGGCAGATGCTCGTGGGCAAACAGCAGGTCGAGACGATCATCGACTCTGACAGCGGCCGGCTCCGCACGCTGCAAGAGCCTCGGCGGCAGGGCTTGCGCGGTGGGATCGCCAGAGGCCAGCAACAGGCCAAAGCGAGTGCCCAACGTTTGAAGGTCATCCAACGACTGGGGCCCGCACAGGCTGAGCACCATTTGCCCGCCGTGGTAATAGCATCGATGGAAGTCGCGCAGCGCCAACTGGAATGCTGGCGCCTGTATGGCCAGTGTGTATCGATTGCCAGCGTGAAAGCCGCCCAGCGGATGTGCAGGGGCTGCGCTCTGCAGCAGGGCGAAATGCCGTTGGGCTTGCCGGTTGCGCGCCCAGGCGATGAACTCTGCATGGATCACTTCCCGCTCACGGCGTTGGCGCTCGATGCTAAGGTCAGGTTCCGCCAGCATCTGGCACAGTCGCTCAAGGCCACCTGCCAACGCGTGGGGCGGGACTTCGAAGAAAAAATCGGTGGTGCGTTCGCGGGTACTGGCATTGACCTGACCGCCCAGGCCCTGCACGTAGCGCATCAGGCCATCTGCCAGGGGAAAGCGCTCGGTGCCGAGAAAGAACAAATGTTCGAGAAAGTGCGCCAGCCCAGGCCATTGGGCTGGAGCGTCATGGCTTCCAGCATGCACCCGGATAGCCGCGGCAGCGCGTTTGAGGCGCGGGGCGTGGCGCAGGGTGAGCTGCAGGCCATTGGAGAGGGTGAGGTGGCGGGTGGCGTCAGGCATGGCGTAATCCTAACGCATTGGCCGGCCCTGAGCTGCAGGCGTGGGCCTGCTTAGTGCCAGGCCGCATCCGGCCCCTCGCAGGTTTCAGGTGTTACGAAGATGCAGCTCGCAGCGCAGGTCGGTCAAATAAGGAAATGCCTTGCGCCCTTGCTCCACGCATGCGTGGTCAAGGTCCGCCACCAACTGGCATTCCTCCTGGCCGGCCATCGCCAGAACGCTGCCGTCCGGCCCGATGATGCTGCTTTGGCCGCAGTAGTGGATCTCACCCTCGGCCCCGCAATAATTGGCATAGACGAGGAAGCACTGGTTTTCCTGTGCCCGCGAGCGCACGGTGACCTGGCAAGTGAAGTCGTACGGCTGCATGTTGGCCGTCGGCACCACGATCAGTTCGGCGCCGCCCAGCGCCAGGCGCCGGGCGTTTTCCGGGAACTCGATGTCGTAGCAGATCAACATACCCAGCCTCCAGCCCTCCAGCTCGACCACCGGAAAGTGATCAGGGCCTGGGCTGAACATCGAACGGTCCAGTTCGCCGAACAGGTGCGTCTTGCGGTAGTTGCACAGGCTGCGACCGTGGCTGTCGATCAACTGCACGCTGTTGTACAGCGCGCCATCCTCGCCTCGCTCCGGATAGCCATAGGCGATGGCGATGCGATGGGCCTGGGCGATATCGACCACGCTCATGGCCGACGGGCCATCGTTGGGCTCAGCCAGGCGCTGTACGGCGCCCAGGCCGATGTTGTAGCCGGTCAGGAACATCTCCGGACATACCAGCAACTGCGCGCCGCCAGCGGCGGCCAGTTGCGCCTGCTGTTGCAGGCGCTCGAGGTTGCCGGGTACATCCAGTGGCCTTGGCGCGCCTTGGTACAGGGCGATGCGCATGGTGCGTCCTCGTGTCAGTCCGGCAGGGCGATCGGGCCGAGGTCATGGAAGACATCGCCTGGGCCCGGGTTTTCAGGATGGGTCTTGCCGCCGAAGTGGTTCATGATACCCCACACCGCATTCAGCGATGTCTGCACCGCGCCTTCCACCCAGGCTGGGGTCCACGACACATCGTCGCCAGCAATGAAGATGCCGCGCTGCTCGGCAGGCATGTCCTGCTGCATGAAGTGCGCGTACATGCGCTGGTTGTAGCGGTAGTGCCCTGGCAGCGCGCCTTTGAAGGCGCCGAGGAAGTACGGGTCGGCCTCCCAGGAGATGGTGATCGGATCGCCGATGATGTGCCCCGCAATATCGGTTTTCGGGTAGATCTTCTTCAGAGCATCGAGGGCCAGCTGCACACGTTTTTCAGTCGGGTGCGGCAGCATCTTAAGGGCATCGCTCATCCACGCGTAGGACAGGCAGATGACCCCCGGCTTGTCGTCGCCGTTATCGAACAGGTAGGTCCCACGGGTCAGGCGGTCGGTGAGCGTCATGCTCATCAGGTCGCGCCCGGTTTCCGGGTCCTTGTCCTTCCAGAACGGTCGGTCGACCATGACGAAGGTTTTCGACGACTGCATGTAGCGGGTGCGGTCCAGGGCCATCCACATCTTTTGCGAGAACAGCGACTCCTCGCAGTCGATCTGGGTGGTCAGCAGCCAGGTCTGGCAGGTCGCGAGCACTGCGGCGTAATTGCGGGTATCGCCCCAGGTATCGGTGACCGCCAGGCTGCCATCGGCCGCTCGGTGGATGCGCTTGACGCCGCCGCGTGGCGCGCCGCCATGCAGCGAGCTCAGGCTGGTGCCGGCTGGCCAGTGGGCGCAACGCTCGGGTACGTGACGCCAGATGCCCTGAGGTACTTGCTCGACGCCGCCGACCACCAGATGCTGATGATCGTCGCAGTTGGTCATCACCACGCGGAAGATTTCCAGCATCGAGTTGGGGAAGTCCGAGTCCCAGCCGCCCGTGCCGAAACCGACCTGACCGAAGACTTCGCGGTGCTGGAAGCTGAGCTTGGCGAAGGAGCGCGAGGTGGCGACGAAATCATAGAAGGTGCGATCGTCCCACAGCGGAACCAGGGTGTTCCACAGCTCTTTCAGGCGCGGTACATCGCGGTCACGGATGGCTTGCTGGATCTCGCTGAACTGGGCGCCGCTTTCCAGGGCATCGGCCCAGGCATCGGCCACTTCCTGGAACAATGCCGGCAGGTCGGAAATCTTCTCGGCGTAATAGGTCTGGCCTTCCAGGTCGATGACCGTGCTGCCGGAGGCTGGGGTCAGCGGGTTGGGGAAAGGTTTGGTTTCCAGGCCCAGTTTGTCGACATAGTGATAGAACGCCGTGGACGAGACCGGGAAGCGCATGCCGCCCAGTTCGGCGACGATGCCGTCAGTGCCGTTGAAGGCCTGCGAGCGCAGACGCCCACCCAGTTTCGAGGCTTCGTACACCACCGGCTTGAGGCCCAGCTTCATCAGCTCGTACGCCGCCACCAGACCTGCGATGCCGCCACCGACGATCGCCACTTCCTCGCCATGACGCTCGGCCGGGATGCTGCCCAAGCCAGCCGGGTGCTCCAGCCAATCGTCAAAGCCGAAGGGAAAGTCCGGGCCGAAGATGGTGACAGGTTTCTTGCCGTCGACGGGGTGGCGGTTTTTCTTGTTCATGTGATGACCTTGCCAGGGAGGCTACGCAGAAGGCGGAGCCTGAGTATAGAAAATGTCTGGAGGCCATTTTATGAAGCGGGACGTTCGTAATTAAGGTGCAGAGTGGCGTCGTTATGTGAAATTTGTCGTCTTAATGACGGCTTGGGCATGCAGAGTGACGAGCGCTGATCGCCAGGGGCAAGCTCGCCTTGGTTACGAGGCTGAATGATCAGCCCGGTTGGCCCCGGTCGACCTTGCTGCTGAGAATGATGGAAGTCGTGGTTTTCTCGACCCCTTCGAGACTGCCGATCTGATCGAGCAGCTGGTCCAGTTGTTCCGGCGAGTCGCTGCTCAGCCAGGCCACGTAGTCGAATTCGCCACTGACCGCGCACAGCTGCTGAACCTGGCCCATGGCGCTGAGGCGGCGCACGATGTCCTTTCCCGAACGCGGCTGCGCCTTGATGCCCACATAGGCCTGCAACCCCCCTCCACGCATCCGCTGGCCCAGACGCACACCGTAGCCTGTGATGATCTTGCCCTTCTCCAGCCGCTCCAGGCGGGAATTGACGGTAGTACGGGCAATACCCAAGTGCCGAGCGAGGGTGGCGACGCTTTCCCGGGCGTTGATCTGCAGCAGGGAAATCAACTGGCGGTCGATTTCGTCGAGGGTGATGGAGCGAGCGTCGGGCATGGCGAATCTCTTTGATAGGCGGTTCAGCGGGGTGGGAGTGCTGTGCAGGAGGAAAAGTGCCTGCCTGGGCCGCCTTTTATCATAAGAGCGCAGCCGCTATGCTGACCAGCAGTTGGGAAGAGGGGTAATCTTGGAAATGGTCAAGCGGGGCGGAAAGTGAGTTTTGAAGAGTTGCTCGAGTGCTGGCGTGCAGAAGTGTCAAACAAGAAAAAACCAGGGCGCCGTGTCAGTTTGTTTTTCAATATTCTCAGGCGTGCACGCCGAAACAATAAGCTGCGCTATTTGTTGTGGTTTCGTTTCGCCCAATACCTTCATCGAAAGAAAGGGCTACGCGCAGCTTATGCTCGCCGGCTCAATCAGCGTTTGAATCTCAAGTACGCTGTCGACATAAGTCTGGACGCTAGCATTGGACCAGGGCTGCGAATTGCCCATTTGCCGGGTATCGTCATCAGCGGCTACGCCCGGATTGGTCGGAATTTGTTCATTCGCCAGAACAGCACCATTGGGATAAAGACCCTTGGCCTAGAACGTTACCAACTGGAAATTGGTGACAATGTGAGCATTGGTGCCAATAGTTGCATCATTGGCGATACGCTTTCCATCGGCGACAACGTGACCATTGGCGCGATGTCGTTGGTCAATAAAAGTGTGCCTGCCAATAGCATTTATTACACGCAGCGCAGTGGCGTTCTGGTCGAGAAATGAGCTTCAGGCGTCAGATCATCGATCTGAACGCCTCGATGCTGATCTTCGGAATGACTTCATGGGGAATTCTGGAGTTGGCCGAAAGGTTATAGGGCTCTTCGCATTTAAGGGTGTAGCTGATTTCTAAACCCTCCTGACTTCAGCAAGCACCTGGCTATGTAATTGGTTAAATTTCTAAAGCCCAAGGCGGTACCTCGTAAGTGCTCAAGTCGCCCGTTGATAGCTTCTGTTGGACCGTTGCTGGTTCCTGGCCGGTCGAAGTAGGCAAGGATGCTCTCAGCGTATTTTTTCAGCGTTTCCCCCAAGCCTTTCACCTCGATGAGCGCTTTGGGCAAGTCGCTGGCTGTAATGATATTTATGACCTCTTCCATGAGTTTTTTACCACGTTTTCGATCCGGCTCGTTGTAGGCGCTGACCACCCGTTGGTACATGCTCCAGGTGCAATCCACTTCGAGGTGGTGCTCATCTGCAAACAGCTGGAACAGTTGCTTTTTGTTGGCGTCAGACAGGTAGCTGATCCGAGTCAGTAGCGTTCGACGGCTTTTGTAGAGCGGGTCATTTTTACGCCCTCTGCGGCCCAGGATGTCGTGTTGCACACGCCGGCGGCATTCATCCAGCATGTTGCTTGCCCAGCGCACGACATGGAAAGGATCCAGCACGGTTTGGGCTTGAGGCAGGGCTTCTTGCGCTGCAGATTTAAACCCCGTAAAACCGTCCATGGCAATGCTTTCGATCTGGTCACGCCACGATTTGGGGCGACTCTGTAGCCATTGCTTAAAGGCTTGTTTGGAGCGGCCTTCCAGCACATCGAGCAAGCGGGCCGGCCCGTTTTTGTTACGCACGGGCGTAAGGTCAACCACGATGGTGACGTACTTGTCACCACAGCGTGTATGTCGCCAAACATGCTCATCCACGCCCAGCACGGTCACACCGTCAAAACGTGTCGAGTCATTAAAAAGCAGGCGCCGTCCTTCGTTGATAATGGCATTATTAGCGGTGTGCCATGCAACATCAAGCTGGCTCGCAACACGAGATACCGACAGATGATCCAGCACGATGGCAGCTAATGCCCAGCGTATCGCCCCATATGAAAGCTTTGAACGTGGAGGTGCTGCACTGTTTGTATCTTCATGCCAGAAACAGCCGCAAGCACAACGCCAGCGACGGATACGCAGCAGCAATCTGGTTGGTCGTTGTCCGTAAGGTGTGTGAGCAAGATGCCTATCGACAGTACCGCGTGAAACACCAGCAGCCCCGCACTTGGGGCATGGCTCGGGTGCTTTGGTTAAACGACATTCGATGACGGCGCGCTCTGCACAAAGATGTTGTCCAGTGGCAGTCAGGCCGAGGTTATTCAGTTGGCAAAAGCTGGAAAGATCAGGGCTAGAAAAGGTAAGATTGTTCACGTCGGGGGCTTAGTTTTTGTTGGTGTGAGAGCTTACATTTTCTAAGATCCTCGACTCCTTTTCCAGCCGGTCAGATTTTTTCTACACCCTTAAATGCGAAGAGCCGGTTATAGACCTGGAACTGCTCGCTGACGACTTGCCGTGCGGCGAGCTCGAAGGAGGGCAGAATCCGGCCTTCGAAATGTTGATCCAACCCACACGGTGATTTACGCGAGTCGTCATTTTCATAGAAGCGGGCGACAGCCTGATGCAAGTCGACGCCTAAGAGAAACACACGCGAGAACCCCAAGTGGTAAGCAATCTGCAGCGCAAGGTACGCAACCGTCCGGGCGTCGAAATAGCCGTGTTCGAGATTTTTGCTGAAGCCGAGGGAGCGCACTCGCTTATTCAGACTATTGCGGTTGCGGATCAGCACCGGATCATTGTCGATCATGCGTTGAAGAAAAGTGAGATTCCTGGCTTTTTTCAGAAAATACACTTCACCCTTCGGCTGCCGTTGAAGGCGTTCGTATTGATCCTGCCAAATCGCTACCCGTTGGCTCTTCTCCATCGCCAAAGCGAACAGCTCCGGTTGTTGGCGCGCGAATCCCTTATCAGAGCATACGTAGAAGAATGGGCGTATACCGGCCTCGCTCAATAGCGTGATCGAGCCATTCATCGCAATGACTGGTATATGGGCAAATTCGGTGATCGGGAAATTTTTCGCCGACGCCCCGGATGCCAAGATAATGACCGCCCCTTCTGCGATATTTCGGCAGGCCCCGAATTCCCGAAGGGAAGACGTAGGGCTGGGGGTGACTGCAAGCATGCATAGAGTTCCGTCTGGTAGGCGCATTCGATGTTACATAATCTTGGGAGCACCAGCCAATCACCCAGATAGCAAAAAGCCGCGCAATGCGCGGCTTTGTCGTATCTGGTGGGCCCACACGGACTCGAACCGTGGACCAAAGGATTATGAGTCCTCTGCTCTAACCAACTGAGCTATAGGCCCCAGAGGTGGCGGGGATTATAACGAGGGTTTGAGGTGGGTGCCATCTGAAAGATCTGATAGTGCTATGCGAAGGAAGGTGGCAGCGAATTCCTCCGCAGGCAGGGGCAGGCTGACGATGTAGCCCTGAATCTGTTCGCAGCCTTCGCAGGCGAGAAAGTTTTGCTGCGCCTGGTTCTCGACACCTTCGGCAATGATGGTCAACTGCATGCTGCGTCCCAGGGCGATGATTGCGCGGGTGATGGCGACGTCATGGGGATCGCTGGGCAGGCCGCGAATGAATGACTGATCGATCTTGAGAATGTCCAGGGGTAGACGTTTGAGGTAGCTCAGGGACGAATAGCCGGTGCCGAAATCGTCGATGGCCAGTTGCACGCCGAGCGCCTTGAGCTGATGAAGGATGGCCAAGGCTTCCTCGGCCTGGCTCATGATGAAGTTCTCGGTGATCTCCAGCTGCAGGTCCCCGGCCTTGAGCTGGTAAGTCTTGAGCAGGTGTTCTATGCGTCTGGCGAGGTTGGGCTGGCGCAGCTGGGCGCCGGCGAGGTTGATCGACAAAGGGCCAAACGGCTCGTAGGTGCTCTTCCATTTGTACATCTGCCGGCAGGCTTGTTCCAGCACCCAGTCGCCCAACTGCAAAATGGTGCCGTTCTCTTCGGCCAGGTGGATGAACTGCTCTGGCGGGACGTCGCCTAGGGTGGGGTGACGCCAGCGGATCAAGGCCTCTGCGCCAACCAGGTTTTGGGTCTTGAGGCTGAACTTGGGCTGAAAGCACAAGCTCATTTCGTTGCGCTCGATGGCCCGACGCAGTTCGTGTTCCAGAGCGATGCGCTCGCTGGCCTGGGCGGTCAGGTCGCGGGTATAGGCCTCGACCCGGTTGCGGCCCTTGGCCTTGGAGCGGTACATGGCCGCGTCGGCGTTGCGAATCAGGTTGGCGACGTCGGTGCCATCCTGTGGATAAAGGCTGATGCCGATGCTGGCGCTGGTGAAGAACTCATGTTCACCGGCCTCGAACGGGGCATGGAAGCAGGTCAGCAGCTTGTTGGCGATGGCGCTGGCATCGCTTGGGCGATGCAGGCCGGGCAGGAGGATGATGAACTCATCGCCACCTAGCCGCGCCACGGTGTCCAAGTCGCGTACCTGCTCTCTCAGGCGTTGGGCGATGCCTTTGAGCAGTAGGTCGCCGACCGGATGGCCGAGGCTGTCGTTGATGTGCTTGAAGCGGTCCAGATCCAGAAACAGCACCGCACCCTGTCGGTTGGCCTCTTGCGGGCAAGTAAGGGCGGCCTGCAGGCGCTTTTCGAACAGCGCACGGTTGGGTAGGCCCGTCAGCGGGTCGTGGTGGGCCTGGTAATCGAGCTTGGCTTGGGCGAGCTTGAGGCTGGAGATATCGGCGAACACAGCCACGAAGTGGGTGATCTCATGATCGCGGTTGCGCACGGCGCTGATTGTCAGCCAGCCGGGGTAGAGCTCGCCATTCTTGCGCTTGTTGTAGATTTCGCCTTGCCAATGGCCTTCGGCAGTCAGTTGATGCCACATGGCCGCGTAGAACGCGCTGTCGTGCTGCCCGGACGCGAGCAGGCGTGGGGTTTGTCCAAGGGCTTCGATCTCGCTGTAGCCGGTGATCTCGCTGAAGGCACGATTGACGGCACTGATGCGCTGGTCGGGATCGGTGATCAGTACCCCTTCGGCGGTGTTCTCGAACACAGTGGCGGCCAGTTGCAGTTTTTCCTGCATCAGATGGCGCTCGGTGATGTCCCGGGCGATGGTCAGCATGCAGTCGGTGCTTTCGATCGGCAGCGGTCTGGCGGAGAGTTCACACAGGCGGATCTGCCCATCGCTGCGCCGGATATGACAACTGAAGTCACGCACGAAACCGTCGCGCTGCAATTGCTCGATCAGGCGCTTGCGCTCGTTGAGATCGACCCAGATACCCAGGTCCAGGGAGGTCTGGTCCATGGCTGGATTGATGTCATAGCCGGTGAGGCGGCAGAACCCTTCGTTCACTTCGAGCAACAAGCCGTCGCTCTGGCGCGACAGCAACAGGCCGTCGGGGGAGGCATGGAAGGCCTTGGCGAATTTTTCTTCGGAGGTCTGCAGTTGTCGCTGGGTTTCCTTCAGTTGGCTGATGTCGCGCACCGCCACGACCATGGCCCGGGTGCCGTCGAGGTCGAACGTCTCGGCCGAGGTCAGGCCGGTGAACACCTGGCCGTTGCTGCGGCGAAAGCTCATTTCCAAGTTGCGGATGCCGCCTTGCTGCAGGCGCTCGAGCAGAGCGGGGCCGGCGCCAGCCAAGGCCCACAGGTCTAGTTCGGTGGCGGTGCGCCCGATCACCTGGCCTGGGCTCAGGCCGATCTGTTCCTCGAAGGCTTCGTTGACTTCCAATAGGCAACCGTCGCTATGGCGAGCAATCACCAGGATGTCCGGGCATTGCTGGAACACCGAGGCGAACTTCTGTTCCGACAGGCGCAGGGCATCTTCCGTACGTTTGGTTTCGCTGATGTCGATCATCAAGCCCCGCAGCAACGGGCGGTGGCCGTGTTCGATCATGCTGACGATATTGCGTACCCAGAGGGCGTGGCCGTCCGCGCGGATCACTCGATAGTCGAGGCTGTGGTCGCGCCCCGCGGCGGTTTCGCTGTCGCAATAGGCCTGGGCCCAGAGCGCGTCCTCAGGATGCAAGATGCTGCGCCAGAAACCGGGGCGCAGCCAATCACTCAAGGGGTAGCCGAGCAGGTCTTCGGCATGGGGGGAGACATAACTGTATGTGAAGTCGTTGGCATCGGCTTCCCAGGCGATGGCGGACAGGCTTTCGACCAGGCTGCGGTAGTGGTACTCGCTGCTGCGCAGTTCCTGTTCGAGGGCGATACGCCGCGAAATTTCTGAACTCAGGCGCCGGTTGATGCGAATGACCACCGCCAGACCGGCAAGCAGCAGCAAGACCGCAGGCAGGCCGTAGATCAGCATGTCACTCCAGAACGACCGCTGGTCGACGACGTTCCCGACCCAGCGTTGCTGGATGTGGCTGATTTCTGCCGTGGTCATGTCGGCCATGACCTTGTCGAGAAGGCCGACCAGTATCTTGTTGTCCTTCTGGGCCGCCATGGCCAGTTGATAGCGATAGGGCGTCTCACCGCTAACGTACAGGCCGTCGAGCTTGAGCTGACGCAGGGCCCAGATGCTCGAGGCGAGGTCCCCGACCACTGCGTCCACTTCATCTGTCGCCAGGGCCTGAAGGGAGGAGCTGACGTTGGGCAGTGCCACCAGGTTCAGGTCCGGGTGGTGAGTGCGCAGCAGCTCATGGGGGGCGTAGTTTTCAACCACGGCCACCTTCAGCCCATACAGGTCTTCGAGGGTGCGGGGCTGTGGGCCGCCCTTGTGTGCCAGGATGACGATGGGGAAGTCCAGGTAGGGGCGGGTGAAGGCGAGGTATTGCTGGCGTTCGGGCGTCGACATGATGCCGGGGAGCAGGTCGATGCGTTTTTCCCTAGCCTGCTGCAATACCTCGGTCCAATTGCTGGGCTCGATCGGTTTGAGCGATATGCCCAGACGCTCCTGGATCAAGGCAACGTAATCGGCGGCCAATCCCTGGTAACGGCCTTCCTGGTCGCGAAACTCGAAAGGCGGCCAGGAGGCATCGACGCCCAGGCGCACGTGTGGGTGAGCGCTGAGCCAGGCTTTTTCTTCATCAGTCAGGGTCAGGGCGCCGGCCGTTGCGTTCCACGCAAGCAGGATCAGCAACAGAAGGGCCGGCACAAAGGACATAGCGGCCTCTCATTCAGGTGGTCTGAATCGAGTGTAGACGGGCAATGGCCGAGGGGAGAGGCGATCAGTGGGGTTTGTCGCGTGCCTGAAAAGAAAAACCCCGGCCTAGGCCGGGGTTTGTCATCACTCGTCGAGGAAGGAGCGCAGGTGCTCGCTTCGCGTCGGATGGCGCAGCTTGCGCAGCGCCTTGGCTTCGATCTGACGGATCCGCTCGCGGGTCACGTCGAACTGCTTGCCTACCTCTTCGAGGGTGTGATCCGTGTTCATGTCGATACCGAAACGCATGCGCAGCACTTTGGCTTCGCGTGCGGTCAGACCGGAGAGCACGTCACGCGTGGCTTCCTTGAGGCTTTCGACCGTGGCCACGTCGATCGGGGACTGCATGGTCGAGTCCTCGATGAAATCGCCCAGATGCGAATCTTCGTCGTCACCGATCGGCGTTTCCATGGAGATCGGTTCCTTGGCGATCTTCAACACCTTGCGGATCTTATCCTCAGGCATTTCCATGCGCTCGCCCAGCTCTTCCGGCGTCGGTTCGCGACCCATTTCCTGCAGCATCTGGCGGGAAATACGGTTGAGCTTGTTGATCGTCTCGATCATGTGCACCGGAATACGGATGGTGCGTGCCTGGTCGGCGATCGAGCGGGTGATCGCCTGGCGGATCCACCAGGTGGCATAGGTCGAGAACTTGTAGCCGCGACGGTATTCGAACTTGTCCACCGCCTTCATCAGACCGATGTTGCCTTCCTGGATCAGGTCCAGGAACTGCAGACCACGGTTGGTGTACTTCTTGGCGATGGAGATCACCAGACGCAGGTTCGCCTCGACCATTTCTTTCTTGGCGCGACGGGCCTTGGCCTCGCCGATCGACATGCGACGGTTGATTTCCTTGATCTCGGCGACGGTCAGGCCGGTTTCGTTCTCAAGGTCGATCAGCTTCTGCTGGCAGGCGACGATCGCAGCGTCTTTCTCACCCAGGGCGGCAGCCCACTTGGTGTTGCGCTTGGACAGGTCACCGCTCCAGGTCTGGTCGGTCTCGTTGCTTGGGAACAGGCGCAGGAAGTCGGCACGAGGCATGCGTGCATCACGTACGCACAACTGCATGATGGCGCGTTCCTGGGCGCGCAGGCGATCCAGTGCACTGCGCACGCGCTCGACCAGAACGTCGAACTGCTTGGGTACCAACTTGATCGGCATGAACAGGTCTGCCAGGGCCTGGAGGGCTTCGATGCTCTCCTTGCCGCTGCGCCCGTGTTTCTTCAGGATCTTGCCGGTGATCTGGAGCTGGTCGGCGACGGCGCCGAAACGCTGGCGGGCGACTTCTGGATCCGGGCCGCTTTCGCCCTCGTCCTCGCTGTCGTCGCTGTTTTCTTCGCTCTCTTCGTCTTCGTCCTCTTCTTCCTTGGCAGCTGCGGCCTTGGCGCCCGGGATCGGGACTTCTTCGGTCGGCGCGGCAATGTTGTCGTCAGGGTCGATGTAACCGCTGAGGACATCGGACAGACGGCCACCTTCGGTGGTGACACGATCGTATTCGCTGAGGATGTAGTCGACAGTCCCCGGGAAATGGGCGATGGCGCCCATGACTTCGCGAATGCCTTCCTCGATACGCTTGGCGATTTCGATCTCGCCTTCGCGGGTCAGCAGTTCGACGGTACCCATTTCGCGCATGTACATGCGCACCGGGTCGGTCGTGCGGCCGATATCGGTTTCGACTGCCGCCAACGCTGCGGCGGCTTCTTCGGCTGCGGCTTCGTCGGTGTCGGCTTCCGCCAACAGCAGGGCATCCGCATCCGGAGCACTCTCGAATACGTTGATCCCCATGTCGTTGATCATGCGGATGATGTCTTCCACCTGTTCCGGATCTGAAATATCCTCAGGCAGGTGGTCGTTGACCTCCGCGTAAGTCAGGTAGCCCTGCTCACGACCGCGGGTGATCAACTCTTTGATACGAGATTGCTGTTGCGCTTTTCCGGACATAACACCCTATCCACTGAAGGTCTTGGCGGGCAAAAAACAAGCCGAGGATTATACCCGAGCATGGACCTCACGCGCCAGATGAGGTCGGGGTTTGTGCGGGAACATTCCGGCTCAGCAGTGCGAGGAGCTGCGATTTTTCCTCGGTGCTCAACTCGCTTTGACGTGCTTTCCTGAGCAGATGTTCCAGGCTGCGCTCGCGTTGGCGGGCGGACAAGCTAGTTATAGTGTCGAAAAACTGTTGTTCAAGGTTATCGGCATCGATCAGCCATTCCTTTTCCGCCAGAGCCCGCAGCAGACGGCCTTGTTCGGTGCCGTGCCAACGTGCGATCAGCTGCATTGAGCTTAGCTTAGGATTCTTCTGCGCGGCCTCGATCAGTGCGACCAACAGCTGGCTGTAGATATGCTCTTCGTCGGCAAAATGGCTGGCATCTTCCACCTTTCCGGCCAACAACGGGTAATGCAGCAGGGTGCGCAGGGCCGACAGGGTCGGCGGCTCGACCGGGGCGGGGACACGCGGTGGTGCTTCGCCGCGCTGGCCATCGCGTTGCCAGGGTTTGCCGCCTTTTTTGTCCCAGGGCTTGCCATCCCACGGTTTCTTTGCGCCCTTGTTCGGGATCCATGGACGCTGCTCCTGCTGGGCGGGCGCGTAGTCGGGCTGATGCGCGTCGCTGTAGTCAGGGGCGTAGCTGGCCATGGCGTCGTAGTCATAGCCTGGGTCGTAGTCGGGCACGTTGGGTGCCGGCGCGTGCTGTGCCAACTGCTCGACCTGCTGAGGATCGAGACCGGTGATTTCCTTCAAGCGATTGCGCATGAGCTGACGCAAATTGGCGCCCGGAATCTTTTCGATCAGCGGTGCAGCCAATGTAGCCATGTGCGCCTTGCCTTCCAGCGACCGAGGGTCCGCCTCGTTGCTCAGTTGCTCGAAGAAGTAGTCCGCCAGCGGTTGGGCGTGCTGGTTGATGCGGGCCATGAAAGCGTCGGTGCCTTCGGCGCGGACCAGGCTATCCGGGTCTTCGCCCTCGGGCAGGAACAGAAAGCGCGCCCGGCGCCCATCCTGCAGGCTGGCCAGTGTGGACTCCAAGGCGCGCCAGGCAGCCTTGCGACCAGCCTGGTCACCGTCGAAGCAGAACAGGACACTCGGCACCACGCGAAACAGGCGCTTGAGATGTTCCTCGCTGGTTGCGGTGCCGAGGGTTGCCACCGCGTTGCGCAGGCCTTGCTGGGCCAGGGCGATGACGTCCATATAGCCCTCGACCACGATGATCTCATCGAGGTTGCGGTTGTGCTTTCGCGCTTCGAACAGGCCGTAGAGTTCTTGGCCTTTGTGAAAGACCGGGGTTTCCGGGGAGTTCAGGTACTTGGGCTTGTCATCGCCCAGGACCCGGCCGCCAAAGGCGATGACCCGCCCCCGGCTGTCACGGATCGGGAACATCACCCGGTCGCGGAAGCGGTCGTAGCGCTTGCCGCTCTCGGCGTTCTCGATCAGCAGGCCTGCGTCGATCATCACTTTCTGTTGCAGGCTATCGGCGCCCAGGTGTTTGAGCAGGTTGTCCCAGCCCGGCGGCGCGAAGCCGAGGCCGAAGTCGCGGGCGATCTCGCCGGACAGCCCGCGGCCCTTGAGGTAGTCCACCGCTGCCTTGCGGGTCGGGTGAGCGCGCAGGGCCTGGCGATAGAACTCGGCAGCGGCCTCGAGCAACGGGTAGAGGGGTGAATCGGTGGGCTGACGGGGCTTCTGACCTCGGCGGCCTTCTTCTCGCGGCACTTCCATGCCAGCGGCGCGTGCCAGTTCTTCCACGGCCTGGGGGAAGTCCAGGTTGTCGTGGTCCATGACGAAGCCGAGCGCGTTGCCGCCAGCGCCGCAGCCGAAGCAGTAATAGAACTGTTTGTCTGGGCTGACGGTGAAAGAGGGGGTTTTTTCTTTGTGGAACGGGCAGCAGGCGGAGAGATTCTTGCCGGTTTTCTTCAGTTGGATACGCGAACTCACCACATCGACGATATCGGTGCGGTTGAGCAGGTCATCAATGAAGCTTTGGGGAATCAGCCCGGCCATGGCAGTCTCGTCATCTGGCAGCTGGCAAGTCTAATCGCTACGCGCGGGTTAGGGGCGAGTAGTGCGGTGCGGGAAGTATGAGAAAAAATGTGCTCGTCAGCCACGGAGGGCTCGTCAGTCAGGACGTGCACGACTGGTCGAGGACCAGCTCTGACGTGTTCAGGCAGGTTGCCCCGGGGTTGTTGCGAGGGGCGCCTCGGACGTGAGTCTGAGGTTTGAAACAACCGCTGCCATCAACCCGGCACAGGGCCGGGCGGGGCAGAAGCTTTGCGTAGAACGTCTGTATTAGTACAGACGAACGGCGCGGCGCTGTTCGCGCTGAACCTTCTTGGCGTGACGCTTTACAGCGGCAGCAGCTTTGCGCTTGCGCTCGGCAGTCGGCTTCTCATAAAACTCGCGGCTACGAACTTCAGCCAGTACACCGGCTTTTTCGCAGGAGCGCTTGAAACGACGCAGAGCTACGTCGAAGGGTTCGTTCTCTTTAACTTTGACGGCTGGCATCCAGGGCTACCTTCATTCATTACCGGGGTAGACGTGCTCCTGGCAAAACAAAAAGGTGTGCTGGAGAACGTCGGTTTTCAAGGGTTGCGGATGTTAACCCTTAGCTGGCCGGAATGCAAAGCCTCTGATCGAAAACCGCTGGTCGGCATGGGGTACGAGGACTATCATGCGCGCCTTCGAATTCAGCCTCGACAAGGCACGGACCCATGCTAGTACTGGGATTGGAAACATCCTGCGACGAAACCGGCGTCGCATTATACGACAGCGAACGTGGCCTGCTGGCCGATGCGCTGTTCAGTCAAATCGACCTGCACCGCGTCTATGGCGGCGTGGTGCCGGAGCTGGCCTCGCGTGATCACGTCAAGCGCATGCTGCCCTTGATCCGCCAGGTACTGGCCGAGGCCGGCTGTGTCGCCACCGAGATCGATGCGATCGCCTACACCGCTGGCCCCGGGCTGGTCGGCGCGCTGCTGGTCGGCGCTTCCTGCGCCCAGGCGCTGGCGTTCGCCTGGGACATCCCGGCGATCGGCGTACACCATATGGAAGGTCACCTGTTGGCGCCCATGCTGGAAGAGACCCCACCAGAGTTCCCGTTCGTCGCTTTGTTGGTCTCCGGCGGCCATACCCAGCTGGTGCGGGTCGATGGCATCGGTCAGTACGAGCTGCTGGGCGAAAGTCTGGACGATGCGGCAGGCGAGGCGTTCGACAAGACGGCCAAGCTGATCGGCCTGAATTACCCCGGAGGCCCGGAAATCGCCCGTCTGGCCGAAAAAGGCGTGCCGGGCCGCTTCGTGTTCCCACGGCCGATGACCGACCGCCCAGGCCTGGAGTTCAGCTTCAGTGGTCTGAAGACCTTCGCCCTGAATACTTGGCAGCAATGCCGGGATGCCGGCGATGATAGCGATCAGACCCGCTGCGACCTTTCGCTGGCGTTCCAGCAGGCGGTGGTCGAGACGTTGACCATCAAGTGCAAGCGCGCGCTCAAGCAGACTGGCCTCAAGCGCCTGGTCATCGCCGGTGGTGTGAGCGCCAACAAGGCCTTGCGCGCCTCGCTGGAAACCATGCTCGCCAGTCTCCATGGCAACGTTTACTACGCACGTCCCCAGTTCTGCACCGACAACGGCGCGATGATCGCCTATGCCGGTTGCCAGCGGCTGCTGGCCGGGCAACGCCAGGACCTGGCGATCAGCGTGCAGGCGCGCTGGCCGATGGAGCAGTTGTCAGCCTTATGAGGCGGGGTGTTGCCGGGCAGGCGTTAGAAATGTCGTTCGCGCCCGGCAAACAGGTCGCGTAGATTGCTGCGGTGGCGCCAGACGATGAGTACTGTAAGCACGGTGATTGGCAGCAGTGCCTCAGGTTCGCGCCAGGCCAGCAATGGCAGTGTCAGCGGTGTGGCAATCAATGCGGCGAGGGAACTGGTGCGGGTCAGGTAGAAGGTCAGCAGCCAGGCGGCGATGGCCAGCAAGGCGGCCGGAAAGTACAGGCCCATGAGCATGCCGGCTGCGGTGGCCACGCCCTTGCCGCCCTTGAAGCAGAAGTAAAGCGGGAACAGATGACCGATGACCGCGCATAGGCCGATCCAGGCTTGCTCCTGAAGGCCGAGGCCGGCCAGTTGGGCGAGCAGCACGGGCAACAGCCCCTTGCACAGGTCGCCGAGCAGGGTCAGGATCGCCAGCTTGCGGCCCGCCAGGCGTAGCATGTTGGTCGCGCCGGCGTTGCCTGAGCCGCTCGAACGCGGGTCCGGGCTGCCGCTGAGGCGGCTGAGGACGATGGCGAAGGACAGAGAGCCGAGCAGGTAGGCAAGCAGCGCCAATAACCAAAACATGCTAACTATTCCGGGCGAGGACGCCTTGATTCTAACGGCGCCAGTCGCCCTTGTCGTGCTGTGGAGAGAAGTGCTTGGACAGAGTGTTCATCGAAGGCCTGGAAGTCGAGACCGTCATCGGTGCCTATGACTGGGAGCGGGATATTCGCCAGTGCCTGCGCCTGGACCTGAGTTTCGCCTGGGACAACCGCCCGGCGGCAGCAGGCGACGACCTGAGCCTTGCCCTGGACTACGCCAGTGTGAGCGCGCGTATTCAGGCGTTCGCCGAGCAGTCGCGCTATGAGCTGGTGGAGACCTTCGCCGAACGCTTGGTTGCGGCGCTGATGGAAGAGTTCAACATCCCTTGGGTACGCCTGAAGCTGACCAAGCCCGGCGCCGTGCCGGCTGCCCGCGGTGGTGTTGGCGTGGAGATTGAGCGCGGATGTCTTTGAGCACGGTTTACCTGGGCCTGGGCAGCAATATCGACCGGGAGGTGCACCTGTGCGCCGGGCTCGATGCGCTGGCGAGCTTTCTGCAGGGCATGCACTGCTCTCCAGTGTTCGAGAGCCAGGCGGTGGGCATCAAGAGTGGGCCTTTCTACAACCTGGTGGTGACCGGCAAGACCGACCTGCCGCTGCTGGAGCTGGACCGTCGGCTCAAGTTCATCGAGGCGGACAATGGTCGCTATGCGCCTGAGCGCAAAGGCCTGCCGCTGGACATCGATGTGCTGATGTATGACGACTTGTTGGGGACGTTCAATGGCTTGGTGCTACCACGGGCCGAGATTCTGAAGAACGCGTTCGTGTTGTGGCCGCTGTCGCTGATCGCGCCGCAACTGGTGCATCCCGGTGAAGGCAAAAGCATGGCTCAGCTGTGGCAGGAGGCGCGGATCGAGCAGGTGCTGGCGCCGGTACCGTTCCAGTGGCGCGGGTTGCAGCTGACGCCACTGCAGCCGATCTGAAGCCATCTGCGTGGGAGCGAGGGCACCCGGTGAATGCGGTATTAACCCAGCGCTCATCGTTGCGCCCGCTCCCATGGCCAGCCATTCAGCGTTGCCTGTAGGCCTCGAGCGCCGTCAGCCGGGCCTCCTTCAGCGCTTCGCCCAGTGCCTGCCCGGTCAGGCCTTTCTCCACCAATCCCTTCACATCGACCGCCTTGGCCACTGCCGCCGCGCCGCGCAGGTAGTCGGCTTGTGGATAGGCCTGGTTCTCGCCTCGGCTTCGCGCTTGTGCCTGGCAGGCGGCGATGAAGTCCTCCAAACGCTGGGGACGACGGTACACATCGAACTTCTGCAGTAACTCGATAAGCTCAGCAGCGCTCAGTTCCAGAGCACCATGGCACAGCGTTTGGCATTCCACGACCAGCAAGGCCAGTTCCTGGGACTCCCGGGGCGCCTTGAACCGCCGGTTGAGGGCCTTGGCCTGGTCCAGGTCGGTAAGTTCATGCAGCAGGCAGGCCCAGCGTACGTGGAGCGGTAACTGCTCGCCGGCGGCCTGTTCCAGTGCTTGCAGGGTATGGCTTTGCTGCTTGTCCAGCAGTGCGTCCACCTCTGGCATCAGGACCTTCAGGGCGCCGCAGTCGCGCAGCACCTGGATGAATACCTGGGGTTGATCCTCCATCAGCGCGCGCTCTATCTCCTTCCAGCTGCGTTCGGCGGTAAGCGCCTGCAATTCGCCGGATGCGCTGATCTGGCGCATCAGCTCGAGCGTTTCGTCGGCAACCCGAAACCCCAACGGCGCATAGCGGGCGGCGAAGCGGGCCACCCGCAGTACGCGCAGCGGATCTTCGGCGAAAGCCGGGGAAACATGACGCAATAAGCGCTGCTCCAGATCCTTCTTGCCATGATAGGGATCGTACAAATTGCCTAGTTCGTCTTCGGCCATGGCGTTGATGGTAAGGTCCCGGCGGATCAGGTCCTCTTCGAGGGTTACATTGGGGCTGGCATGGAAGGTAAACCCACCATAACCCCGCCCGCTCTTGCGTTCGGTACGCGCCAAGGCGTACTCCTCGCCCGTGCGCGGATGAATGAACACCGGGAAATCAGCCCCGACCGGGCGGTAGCCCAGGGCCTGCATCTGGTCGACCGTAGCGCCGACTACCAGCCAGTCGATATCGCTGACCGGGCGCCCGAGCAGGCGATCGCGTACCGCGCCACCGACTTTATAGATCTGCATGAAAAACCTCCGTGACTGCCGACAGGATACCCTGTCGACAGCTACGGAAGGGGGCTCTAGAGGTGGTGGACCACTGCCAGGTCCATGCGACCGTACTCTCCCGCTTCGCTCTGGTCGCCCCGGGGAGGCATGTGATGGGTCTTCATGACCTGGTCGCCTTGCACGGTTTCCAAGTGGATATCGAAGCCCCACAGACGATGAAGGTGCTTGAGCACTTCCTCGGTGGAGTCGCCCAGCGGCTTGCGATTGTGCTGCTGGTGGCGCAGGGTCAGGGAGCGGTCGCCGCGACGGTCGATGCTCCAGATCTGCACGTTGGGTTCGCGATTGCCCAGGTTGTACTGGGCGGCCAGTTGCTCTCGGATGATCCGGTAGCCAGCTTCGTCGTGGATCGCCGGTACCAACAGGTCGTCGCGCTGGTCGTCATCCAGGATGCTGAACAGCTTGAGGTCTCGGATCACCTTGGGCGAGAGGTATTGCAGGATGAAGCTTTCGTCTTTGAAGCTGCTCATGGCGAACTTGAGGGTGGAAAGCCAGTCGCTGCCGGCGATGTCAGGGAACCAGCGACGATCTTCTTCCGTAGGGTGTTCGCACATGCGACGGATGTCCGTGTACATCGCAAAACCCAGGGCATAAGGGTTGATACCGCTGTAGTAAGGGCTGTCGAAGCCCGGCTGGAACACCACGCTGGTGTGCGACTGCAGGAACTCCATCATGAAGCCTTCGGTCACCAGGCCTTCATCGTAGAGGTCGTTCATCAGGGTGTAATGCCAGAACGTCGCCCAGCCTTCATTCATGACTTGGGTCTGTCGCTGCGGGTAGAAGTACTGGGCAATCTTACGCACGATACGCACCACTTCGCGCTGCCAGGGCTCGAGCAGCGGCGCGTGTTTTTCGATGAAATAGAGGATGTTTTCCTGCGGTTCGGCGGGGAAGCGCACATCATCGCGTTCATTGCCTTTTTCCGAACCCTTCGGGATGGTGCGCCACAGGTCGTTGATCTGCCGTTGCAGGTGCTCCTCGCGCTCTTTCTGCCGCCGACGCTCTTCCTCGGCAGAAATGGGGTAGGGGCGCTTGTAACGGTCGACGCCGTAGTTCATCAGGGCGTGACAGGAATCGATGAGGTCTTCGACGGCATCGATGCCGTGGCGCTCCTCGCATTGGGCGATGTACTGCTTGGCGAACACCAAGTAGTCGATGATGGAGCTGGCGTCGGTCCAAGTGCGGAACAGGTAGTTGCCCTTGAAGAAGCTGTTGTGGCCATAGCAGGCATGGGCGATTACCAGCGCCTGCATGCACATGGTGTTTTCTTCCATCAGATAGGCGATGCACGGATCGGAGTTGATCACGATCTCGTAGGCCAGGCCCATCTGGCCACGGCTGTAGGACTTCTCCGTACTGAGGAACTGCTTGCCGTAGGACCAATGGTGATAGCCCAGCGGCATGCCGACGGAGGCATAGGCGTCCATCATCTGCTCGGCAGTGATCACCTCGATCTGGTTGGGGTAGGTGTCCAAGGCGTAGCGCTCGGCCAGGCGGCTGATTTCGCGGTCATAGGCCTGGATAAGCTCGAACGTCCACTCGGACCCGGTGGAGATGGGTTGGCGTCTCTGCTCTCTGGCGGTCATGTGGCTAACCTGCGCTGGAAGAGTTCACGGAAGACCGGGTAGATATCACCGGCCGATACCAACTGCTGCTGGGCGAAGGTATCTGGGAAAGCCTCGCCGATGCGCTCGTATTCATACCAGAGCGCCTGGTGTTCGCGAGGGGTGATCTCGACGTAAGTGTAGTACTGCACATGCGGCATGATCTGCTTGGAGAGGATGTCGCGGCAGATCGGCGAGTCGTCGTTCCAGTTGTCGCCGTCCGAGGCCTGGGCGGCATAGATGTTCCAGTCGCTGGCCGGGTAGCGTTCGGCCATGATTTCCTGCATCAGCTTGAGTGCGCTGGAAACAATGGTGCCGCCGGTTTCACGGGAGTAGAAGAACTCTTCTTCGTCCACCTCGCGCGCGCTGGTGTGGTGGCGAATGAATACCACCTCGATGCGATCGTAGTTCCGCTTGAGGAACAGGTACAGCAGGATGAAAAACCGTTTGGCGATGTCCTTGGTGGCCTGGGTCATGGAGCCGGACACGTCCATCAGGCAGAACATCACCGCTTTGGAGCTGGGGTTGGGCTGCTTGACCAGCAGGTTGTACTTGAGGTCGAAAGTGTCGAGGAAGGGCAGGCGGTTGATGCGTGCCTTGAGGCGTTCAATCTCGGCCTCGGTGGCCTGGATATCGGTGAAATTGTCCGGCTCCTCGACCTTGAGGCGGGCGAGCTCAGCCTGGGCCTCGCGTAGCAGGGCACGGCTGCTGCCGGTCAGGGCAATACGCCTGGCGTGGGCAGAGCGCAGGGTGCGGACAATGTTGATGCGCGAGGGGTTACCTTCGTTGGCGATGCCTGCACGCACGGTCTTGAAGGTGTCGGCGCCGGTCAGGTGACGCTTGACCAGGTTAGGCAGTTCCAGGTCCTCGAACATGAATTCGAGGAATTCTTCCTGGGTGATCTGGAACACGAAATCATCCATGCCCTCCCCGGAATTGCCGGCCTTGCCGCGGCCGCCACCCCCTCCGCCACCCTGTGGCCGGGGGATATGCTCGCCTGCGGTGAACTCTTTGTTGCCGGGGTGGATGATGGTCTGTTTGCCGCCACGACCATGGTGCAGCACGGGTTCGTCGATATCACGACCCGGAATGCTGATCTGCTCGCCATGCTCCATGTCCATGATGGAGCGGCGGCTCACGGCCTCTTCGACGGCTTTCTTGATGTGCTCACGGTACCGCCGCAAGAAGCGTTGGCGGTTGACCGTGCTCTTGTTCTTGCCGTTCAGGCGTCGGTCGATTACGTAGCTCATGGTCCCTCCGGTGACTGGATGCAGCTGCAAGCCTCAAGCTGCAAGAATGAGCAGCCACCGCTGCTGCAAGCTGTGGCGCGAGACGTCGCCTGGCGCCGGACAGCTTGCAGCTTGCGGCTTGTCGCTTGCCGCTTTATTGCGATTTCCTGACCCGCAGATACCATTCCGACAGCAGGCGAACCTGTTTGTCGGTGTAGCCACGCTCCACCATCCGGGTGACGAAGTCGTTGTGTTTCTGTTGATCCTCCTTACTGGCCTTGGCGTTGAAGCTGATGACCGGCAGCAGGTCTTCGGTGTTGGAGAACATTTTCTTCTCGATCACCACGCGCAGCTTCTCGTAGCTCAGCCAGCTGGGGTTCTTGCCGTTGTTGTTGGCTCGCGCCCGCAGCACGAAGTTGACGATCTCGTTGCGGAAATCTTTTGGGTTGCTGATGCCGGCCGGCTTCTCGATCTTCTCCAGCTCTTCGTTGAGGGCAATGCGGTTGAGGATCTCGCCGGTTTCCGGGTCGCGGTACTCCTGGTCCTGGATCCAGAAGTCGGCGTACAGCACGTAGCGGTCGAAGATGTTCTGGCCGTATTCGCTGTAGGACTCCAGATAGGCGGTCTGGATCTCCTTGCCGATGAACTCGATGTAGCGGGGAGCCAGGTATTCCTTGAGGTAACGCAGGTAACGCTCGCGTACTTCGGCAGGGAACTGCTCCTGTTCGATCTGCTGTTCGAGCACATAGAGCAGGTGCACCGGGTTGGCGGCGATTTCATGCGGATCGAAGTTGAACACCTTGGAGAGGATCTTGAAGGCGAAGCGGGTCGACAGGCCGTTCATGCCTTCATCGACACCGGCGGCGTCGCGGTATTCCTGGATCGACTTGGCCTTCGGATCGGTGTCCTTGAGATTCTCACCGTCGTAGACGCGCATCTTCGAGTAGATGTTGGAGTTCTCCGGCTCCTTCAAGCGCGACAGCACGGTGAACTGCGCGAGCATCTTGAGGGTGTCCGGTGCGCAGTGGGCCTTGGCCAGCGAGCTGTTGATCAACAGTTTGTCGTAGATCTTCACTTCGTCGCTGACACGCAGGCAGTACGGCACCTTGACGATGTAGATTCGGTCGATGAACGCCTCGTTATTCTTGTTGTTGCGGAAGGTGTGCCATTCCGATTCGTTGGAGTGGGCCAGCAGAATCCCGGAGTAGGGGATCGCTCCGAGGCCTTCGGTGCTGTTGTAGTTGCCTTCCTGGGTGGCGGTGAGCAGCGGGTGCAGGACCTTGATCGGCGCCTTGAACATCTCGACGAACTCCATCAGGCCCTGGTTGGCCCGGCACAGCGCGCCCGAGTAACTGTAGGCGTCGGCGTCGTTCTGCGGGAATTCCTCGAGCTTGCGGATATCCACCTTGCCGACCAAGGCGGAAATGTCCTGGTTGTTCTCATCGCCTGGTTCGGTCTTGGCGATGGCGATCTGGTTGAGGATGGAGGGGTAGAGCTTGACCACCCGGAACTTGGAGATGTCGCCGCCGAACTCCTGCAGGCGCTTGGTGGCCCACGGGGACATGATGGTGTTCAAGTAGCGGCGCGGGATGCCGAATTCTTCTTCAAGAATGGCGCCGTCTTCGCTGGCATTGAACAGCCCCAGGGGCGATTCGAACACCGGGGAGCCCTTGATGGCGTAGAAAGGGACCTTCTCCATGAGCTGCTTGAGCTTCTCGGCCAGGGACGATTTGCCGCCACCCACCGGGCCCAGCAGGTACAGGATCTGTTTCTTCTCTTCCAGGCCCTGTGCGGCATGGCGGAAGTACGAGACGATCTGGTCGATGCATTCTTCCATGCCGTGGAAGTCGGCAAAGGCCGGATAGCGCCTTATTACCTTGTTGGAGAAGATTCGCGACAGCCTGGAATTCGTTGAGGTATCGACCAGCTCTGGTTCGCCTATGGCCAGCAACAGCCGTTCGGCCGCCGATGCATAGGCACTGCGATCCTCTTTGCACAGCTCGAGGTACTCCTGCAGCGAGAATTCTTCCTGGCGGGTTGACTCGAAACGTTGTTGGAAGTGGCTAAAAATGCTCATGACGTCACCTCGCTCGATACGTTGGAGCCGACGCCGGATCAGTCAGCATGATGCTGGCATGCAACCGGGCTGGCCGATTGCTGTATACCCCCCAGAACACCCGTAGAAACGCTACCGATGACCCGCACGCCGGTGTACCGGCTCTCCCCTTTTTTGGATGGCCTGGGCTTAAGGATAGTTGGTTATACGGGAGGTCAAGGGCGCGAGGCCGAGAAGATACTCACGACCGTTCGTCAGGAAAGGCCCAAGCCCGCACGTGGCGCGGGCTGCGGGAAAATGAAAAATTTTATTCGGCGCCGCCTTGAGCGGTTTCAGCCGGGTAGGTGTTGCGCCACAGCTCGAAGCCGCCATCGAGGCTGTACACCTCGGAAAAGCCCTGGCCCACCAGATAGGCCGCGGCGCTCTGGCTGGAATTGCCGTGGTAGCAGACCACCAGGGTCGGTGCATCGAGGTCGGCATTGCGGATGAACTCCGCGACCGAATGGTTATCCAGATGTGTGGCGCCGCTGATATGGCCGGCAGCAAACGCCTGTGGGTCGCGAATGTCGACGACCACCGCACCTTGCTCACGCAAGGCCAGGGCCTGCTCGGGAGGGATGCGCTTGAATTCGCTCATGGGTCGGTTTCCTTCGGGGCTGATCGTTAAGTCTAGTCGGTTATGCCGATTGGCGTGGGGTGCCATCGTCGGCGCACTCGCAGCGGTGGAATTCGCCGCTGTCAACGTTGTACAGCGTCATGGCGCCACCCCAGACGCAACCGGTGTCCAGGCCGATGACATCGGGGACATCGACACGACCTTCCAGGGCGGCCCAGTGGCCGAAGAGGATCTTCACATGACGTGAGCGGCGGTCCTTGTGGGCGAACCAGGGCTTATAGCCCTTGGGGGCGCTGTCCAGGCCTTCCTTGCTCTTGAGGTCGAGCTTACCCTCGGCAGTGCAAAAGCGCATGCGGGTGAAATAGTTGGTGATGACCCGCAGGCGTTCGACGCCGGTCAGGTTCTTGCTCCATTTGTTCGGTTCGTTGCCGTACATGCCATCGAGAAAGAGCTGCAGGCGAGTGTCGTCGCGCAGCACTTCCTCCACTTCGGCCGCCAGTTCGAGCGCCTTGCCCAGGGTCCACTGGGGCGGGATGCCGGCGTGGACCATGGCGATACCGCGTGCCTCGTCATAGTGCAGCAGCTTCTGCTGGCGCAGCCAGTCGAACAGCTGGTCGGCGTCTGGTGCTTCGATGATCTCGCGCAGGGTGTCGCTCTTCTTCAAGCGCTCGACGTTGTACCAGGCTGCCAGCAGATGCAGGTCATGGTTGCCCAGCACACACACCAGCGACTGGCGGATCGAATACAGAAAGCGCAGGGTCTCGAGGGACTCGGGGCCGCGGTTGACCAAGTCGCCTACCAGCCACAGGCGGTCCACGGCGGGGTTGAAGTGCACGCGTTCGAGCAAGCACTTGAGCGGCTGCAGGCAGCCCTGCAGGTCGCCGACCGCGTACACCGCCATCAGTGCAATGCTCCAGGCACGGCCAGGCGGAACGGCGCGATAGGCGCATCGAAGTGTTTGCCGTCCTCGGCGAACATCTGGTAGCTGCCCTGAATGGTACCGACACGGGTCGTGAGCACCGCGCCGCTGCTGTAGGTGTGGCTGTCGCCTGGCTCGATGAGCGGTTGCTGGCCGACCACACCCGCCCCGCGAACCTCATCGACTTCCCCGTCACCGTTGGTGATCAGCCAATGGCGTGAGACCAGACGGGCCTTGAGCGTGCCGTTGTTTTGCACAGTGATCGTGTAGGCGAAGGCAAAGCGGTCGTTGTCGGGATCGGATTGTTCTTTGAGGTAACGGGTCACGACGCTGACGTCGATCTGATAGCGGGGGTCTGACATGCAAAGGCCTTGGACGAGCGGACGCAAATACTGCAATGGTTGCAGTCTAGGCCATGGACGGGGCTTGAGGCCAGTTATGCAGGGCCTGGCGTCGCTTGTAGACATTATCGGCCCCATCACGGGTTTGTCTGCGCGATGGGGCCACACCAATGGCGTGTGCTTAGCTGGCGCTTGGCTGCTCGGCCAGCTTGTCGGCCAGGCGTACGAACGCCGCGAGATCCAGTTGTTCTGGACGCAGGCTGCCATCGACACCCGCGGCCTCGATGGCCTGGCTGTCGAGCAGCCCTTTAAGGGTGTTGCGAAGGGTCTTGCGACGCTGGTTGAAGGCCTCGCGCACGATGCGTTCTAGCAGGCGTGGATCCTTGGCCGGGTGCGGCAGGGTTTCATGCGGTACCAGGCGGACGATGGCTGAGTCCACTTTCGGCGGCGGGTTGAAGGCGCCAGGGCCGACGTTGAACAAGTGTTCCACGCGGCAGTGGTACTGCACCATGATCGACAGGCGGCCCCAGTCGCCGCCTCCTGGGCCGGCGGCCAAACGCTCGACCACTTCCTTTTGCAGCATGAAGTGCATGTCGCGGATCAGGTTGGCGTGTTCCAAGAGGTGGAAGATCAGCGGGGTGGAGATGTTGTAGGGCAGGTTGCCCACCACCTTGAGGCTGCGCTCAGGCACGCCCAACTGATTGAAGTCGAACTTCAAGGCATCGCCCTGGTGCAGGCGGAAGTTGTCCCGGTCTGCAAACTTGTGCTGGAGAATCGGCACAAGGTCCTTGTCCAGCTCGACGACGTCCAGTTGGGCGCCGCTGCCCAGCAGGCCTTCGGTCAGGGCGCCTTGGCCCGGGCCGATTTCCAGCAGATGCTCGCCGGGTTTGGCATTGATGGCACGCAGGATGCGGTCGATGATGCCGGCGTCGTGCAGGAAGTTCTGGCCGAAGCGCTTGCGCGCCCGGTGTTGGTATTGCTCGGTCATGGTCGGTTCTCGGCCATCTGGTAGGCGGTTTCCAGGGCGACACGCAGGCTGCCGGTGTCGACTTTGCCGGTGCCAGCCAGGTCCAGGGCGGTGCCGTGGTCGACCGACGTGCGGATGATCGGCAAGCCCAAGGTCACGTTGACTGCGGCGCCAAAGCCTTTGTACTTGAGTACCGGCAGGCCCTGGTCGTGGTACATCGCCAGCACCGCATCGCAGTGCTCCAGATATTTGGGGGTAAACAGGGTATCGGCCGGTAGCGGACCACGCAGGTCCATGCCTTGGCTGCGTAGGCGCTGCAAGGCGGGCTCGATGATGTCGATTTCTTCGCGGCCTAGGTGACCGCCTTCGCCGGCATGCGGGTTGAGACCGCAAACCAGGATGCGGGGCTGGGCGATACCGAACTTGTCGCGCAGGTCGGCATGCAGGATCCGCGTGACCCGCTCCAGGCGCTCGGCGGTGATGGCGTCGGCGACGTCACGTAGGGGCAGGTGGGTAGTCACCAGCGCCACGCGCAATCCATGGGTGGCCAGCATCATCACCACCTGGTTGGTGTGGGTAAGGTCAGCCAAAAATTCGGTATGGCCGGAGAAAGCGATGCCGCTTTCATTGATCACGCCCTTGTGCACCGGTGCGGTGATCATGCCGGCGAAATGCCCATCCAGACAGCCTTGGCCAGCGCGGGTCAAGGTCTGCAGCACGAACGCGGCATTAGCCTTGTCCAACTGCCCGGGTACAACCGGGGTGGCCAATGGCGTATCCCAGACATACAGGCTGCCGGCGGGGGCGGGTTGGTCGGGCCAGGCGCCTTGGATGACCGGCAGCAGATTGACAGCCAGCCCCAGCTGCGTGGCCCGCTCGGCGAGCAGGTCACGGCTGGTGATGGCGATCAAGGGATGAGGCTGAGCCTCGGCGGCCAGCAGCAGGCACAGGTCTGGACCTATGCCGGCCGGCTCGCCGGGCGTGACGGCGAAGCGCAGGGGCTTCACTGGGCGGCCTGGTCGGCGCCAGGCAGCTTGATTTCAACGTAGGCTTCGTCGCGGATCTGACGCAGCCAAGTCTGCAGCTCTTCATCGTACTTACGGTTGCGCAGCACACTCAGGGCCTGCTGTTCACGCGCTTGCTCGGTGCTGTCGGTAGCGCGGCGGCCCAGCACTTCCAGTACGTGCCAGCCGTACTGGGTACGGAACGGACGGGTCACTTCGCCCTGGGGGGCGTTGGCCATCTGTTCGCGGAACTCCGGCACCAGGCTGTTGGGGTCAACCCAGTTGAGGTCGCCACCGTTGAGGGCCGAACCTGGGTCTTCCGAGAAGCTCTTGGCCAGCTCGCCGAAGTCTTCGCCGTTCTTGATGCGCTCATACAGGCGCTCGGCCAGTTGCTCGGTGGCCGCATCGCTGCGGATCTCGCTTGGCTTGATCAGGATATGGCGAACATGGACTTCGTCACGCAGCACGCTGGCATTGCCCCCACGCTTTTCCTCGAGCTTGAGGATAATGAAGCCGTTGGGGATGCGGATTGGCTGGGTGATATCGCCGTCGGCCATGCTGCTCAACATCTTGGCGAAATCAGGTGGCAGTTGGCCGGCTTTACGCCAGCCCATCTCACCGCCTTCCAGGGCGTTCTCGCTGGCGGAGCGGGCGATGGCCATCTGGCCGAAGTCCGCACCTTGCTTGAGCTGCTGGTAAACGTCACCGGCTTGGCGGGCGGCCGCCTGGATTGCCTCGGAGTTGGCGCTTTCCGGGGTCGGGATCAGGATGTTGGCCAGACGGTACTCTTCCGACAGTTGCATCTTGCCCAGGTCGGAGTTGAGGTAGTTTTTCACTTCCTGTTCGGAGACCTGGATACGCTCGGCCACACGGCGTTGGCGCACGCGGCTGATGATCATCTCGCGCTTGACCTGGTCACGGGCGTCGTCGAACGACAGGCCATCGTGGGCCAGGGCGGCACGGAACTGATCGAGGCTCATGCCGTTGCGCTGGGCAATGGTACCGATGGCCTGGTTGAGCTCTTCGTCAGTGATGCGGATGCCCGAACGTTCGCCGATCTGCAGTTGCAGATTCTCGACGATCAGGCGCTCCAGCACTTGCTGCTCCAGGGCTCCGGCCGGGGGCACGCCGCCGCCGCGCTTGGCGATGGTCTGCTGCACTTCGCGGATGCGTTGATCCAGTTGGCTTTGCATGACCACGTCGTTGTCGACGATGGCCACCACGCGGTCCAGAGGTTGTACCGCGGCATGCACCGCGCCACTCAGCAATGCAGCGCCCAGCAGCAGCGGGCGCAGTCGATCAATAAGCTTGGTCTTCACGTGTACGGTAACCTTGAATGCCTTCGTCGAGGAACGTCTCGACCTTGTTGCCCACAACGCCGCCGAGGCCTTTGAGGACGATTTGCAAGAAGACGCCGTGGTCGCCCTTCTCGTTTTGCGGCAGTGCCTGGCTGAAGTCGTCGTAGTCGATCCAGTAACGGTTGATCAGACGCAGCTTCCAGCAGCAGTTGTCGTACTCGAAACCACCCATGGCTTCCAGGGTGCGGTTGCGGTTGTAGTCATGCTGCCAGCGACCGATCACGCTCCACTGAGGAACGATCGGCCAGATGACCGAGAAGTCGTGCTGCTGGATCTTGTAGTAGTCCTTGACGTAGTTCGGGCTGCCCGGGGTGCCGTAGTCGCCACCACCCACCTGCCAGGTGCCGGTGAGCGAGTCGTAGCGAACCAGGTCGTTGCGGTAGCGGTAGCCTGCGTTGATGACCTTGTTCGGGTTGTCTTCCGGCTGGTAGTGGAACATGGCGCTGCCGGAGCGTGGCTTGCGGCTGTCCGGGTCCCAGTTGTAGTCAGAGTTGAAGCGCCAGTCGCGGTTGAAGGCGTACTGGTATTCCAAGGCGTACGGGGAAACGTCCGACTGCGAGTCGGCACGGGTCCGCCAGTCGATACCTGGCATCTGCACCTTGCGGTCGCGGAAGTACAGGGCCTGGCCGACGCTCAAGCGCTGGCGCTCGAAGCCGTTTTCCTCGATCCAACGGTTAGTCACGCCCAGCGACAGCTTGTTCTCGTCGCCGATGCGGTCGGAGCCGCTGAAGCGGTTGTCGCGGAACAGCGAGGCGTAGTTGAAGTAAGTTTCTCCAGTGTCGAAGACCGGGATGTCCTTCTGATCCTCATACGGCACGTAGAGGTAGAACAGGCGCGGTTCGAGGGTCTGGCGGTAGTTCTTGCCGAACCATTGGGTGTTGCGGTCGAAGTACAGGCCGCTGTCGACGCTGAAGACCGGAACACTGCGGTTTTGAGTGCTGGAAAAGTCGCCACGTAGCTCACGTGTTGCCGGGCTGGCATTGGCAAGATCGGTCTTGCCCTTGTTGTCCAGGTCCAGATCGTAGTGCGTATAGACGTACTTCAGCTTCGGTTTGAGGAACCCGTAGCTGGCTTCCATCGGCAAGCTGATGGCTGGCGCGGCATTCAGGCGGGTGCCGTTGGCGCGCGCGAGGCCGAAGACGTTCTGATCGAGGCGTCGACCTGGCGCACCCGCGGAGGTGTCCGGCAAACCATCTTCGTTATAAACGAAGTCGTCCTTCAGGTCACGATCGAAGCGCACGGCTTCGGTCTGGTAGCTGAAGTCGAACCCGCCCGGGTGATAGGGCAGGAGGCCGTTGAAGGTGACTTGCGGCAGTTTGTCGTATGGCGTGACCCGCGACAGCGTGGCCATTTCATACGCATGCACGTTCAACCGCGCCTGATAGCTATCACCGCGGTAGGTAAGCGCACCCTGCTGATTAACCACATCCCGACTTTCAACACCAATCTGACCGGTTTCCAGATCCTGGAAGTAGAACGGGTCGCTAATGTCGGTGTAGTCAACCTCGCTCATCAAGCGCGAATCCAGCCCGCCCTTGTGCTGCCAGTTGTACATCCAGCGCTGTTCTTTGTAGTCGGTCTGATCTTTACGATCGTCGTTCTTGTCGTTCAGGTACGCAGCACCGAGCTGGCCTTCGCTGGACTTGGTGAGGTAGCGGAATTCGCCTTCCATCAACATGCCGCGTTTGGCCATGTAGCGCGGGTACAGCGTGGCGTCGTAGTTTGGCGCCAGGTTGAAGTAGTACGGCGTGACCAGCATGAAGCCGGTGTCGCTGCTGGTGCTGAACGACGGCGGCAGGAAGCCGGACTGGCGACGGTCGTCGATCGGGAAGTAGATGTACGGTGTATAGAACACCGGGAAATCCTTGACCCGCAGGGTGACGTTGGTCGCGGTACCGAAGCCGGTGGCCGGGTTCAGGGTGATGTTGTTGCCCTTGAGCTGCCATGCGTTGCTGCCCGGCTCACAGGTGGTGTAGGTACCGTCCTTGAGGCGGATGATGGCGTTTTCGCCACGCTTGGCGTACAGCGCGTTGCCGCGAATGTGCGACTTGTGCATCACGTATTCGGCGTTGTCGACCTTGGCCTCGCCGGTATCCAGCTGGATTTCGGCCTGGTCGCCGACGACCAGCGAGCCATTGTCGCGCAGCTTGACGTTGCCCTTGAGCTCGCCGCGGTTCTCGGCCTGGTACAGGTTGGCCTCGTCGGCCTGGACCTGCATGCTGCCCTGGCGCATGACCACGTCACCGGCGAGGGTGGCGATCTGCTGCTCCTGCTGGTAGCGGGAGACCTTGGCGTTCAGGTAGGTCGGCGCTTCGTCCTTGGGCGTGGTGTCATCCATGCCAGGACGCGACGGCTCGATGTAGGCGCCACCGCAGTACGGACCGGTCTCAGCCAATTGGGCGGCGGTGAGTTTGTCGCGGGGAACCCAGTCAAGGTGGCTGTAGTCTTCGCTACGCGACTTCAGGCCGCGGCCCTTGCTCTCGGTGACCAGCACCGGCTTGGGTTCGCCATCGGCGTCGGTCTCGGCGACCTGGGCGTCACCGCCCGAGCTCAGCGCGGCGCCTTCATGCACTGGGCGCGGCGGCAGGTTGTTGGCCGTGGTCTTGGGCTTGCAGTCCCAACCACCGGAGGCGGACACTTGGCAGTCGAACTGCTCGGCTGCCACCACGTATGACGTGGCCAGAGGTTGCAGAGCCAGCAGACCGCCAGTCACCAGCAACGGAAACTTTCTACGAAACGCGGGGGATTTCAATGCCATCTTATTAGTCCGGGCTTCCTGCGTGCCATCTGCCCGCGTGTGGGGCCGCACGCCTCTCGATGGTCTGAAAAAGATGCTGGATAATAAAGCATGACCCGCTTGACGGCTAGGGCCGTCGGAGACCCTTGTAATGCCCGATCACGATGTACGCCTGCAACAACTGACCGCTTGGCTCGATGAGCAGCTTGACCGTCTTTTCCGTGAAAACGCCTGGGGCGAGGTGCCAGAAGGCGCCCTGACCGCCGCCAGCAGCGACGCGAGCTTCCGTCGCTACTTCCGCTGGCAGGGGGGCGCACGCAGCTTCGTGATCATGGATGCGCCGCCGCCACAAGAGAATTGCCGGCCCTTCGTCGACATCGATCATCTACTGGCCAGGGCCGGCGTGCACGTGCCGGCCATCCACGCCCAGGATCTGGAGCGTGGCTTCCTGTTGCTGGGGGATCTGGGCCGTCAGACCTACCTGGATGTCATCGATGCCGGCAATGCCGATGCCCTGTTCGCCGATGCCATCGACGCCTTGCTGGCCTTCCAGCGCCTGCCGATGGACGCGCCGTTGCCCAGCTACGATGTCGCCCTGCTGCGCCGCGAAGTGGAGCTGTTCCCCGAATGGTACGTCGGGCGCGAGCTGGGCCTGGCGTTCACCGATTCGCAGCAGGCGACCTGGCAGCGGGTGAGTCAGTTGCTGATCGACAGTGCCCTGGCCCAGCCCAAAGTCCTGGTGCATCGCGACTATATGCCGCGCAACCTGATGCAGAGCACACCGAACCCTGGCGTGCTGGACTTCCAGGACGCCGTCTACGGCCCGGTGACCTATGACATCACCTGCCTGTTCAAAGACGCGTTCGTCAGTTGGCCCCAGCTGCGAGTCGAGGGCTGGCTACGCGATTACTGGCAGAAAGCCCAAGCGGCCGGCATCCCCGTGCAGGCCGACTTCGAGGACTTCCACCGCGCCAGTGACCTGATGGGCGTGCAGCGTCACCTGAAGGTCATCGGCATCTTCGCCCGTATCTGCCACCGCGACGGCAAGCCGCGATATCTGTCTGACGTGCCGCGATTCTTCGCCTATATAGATGAAGTGATCAGCCGTCGTCCCGAGCTGGCCGAACTGGGGCAACTGATCGCCGAGCTGAAGGCCGGAGCGCGTTCATGAAGGCTATGATCCTGGCAGCGGGCAAGGGCGAGCGCATGCGCCCCCTGACCTTGCATACTCCCAAGCCACTGGTGCCAGTGGCAGGCCAGCCATTGATCGAATATCACCTGCAGGCGCTGGCCAAGGCGGGCTTCACCGAGGTGGTGATCAACCACGCCTGGCTGGGCCAGCAGATCGAGGATCACCTGGGCGACGGTGCCCGGTTCGGCCTGCACATTCGCTACTCGCCCGAGGGCGAACCGCTGGAAACCGGCGGCGGGATCTTCAAGGCGCTGCCGTTGTTGGGCGATGCGCCGTTTCTGCTGGTCAATGGCGATATCTGGACCGACTACGACTTCGCCCGGCTGCGCGTGCCCATGAGGGGGCTTGCGCACCTTGTACTGGTCGACAATCCAGGCCATCACGGCCGTGGTGACTTTCGTCTGGATGGCGATTCGGTTGTCGATGGCGACGAGGCACCTGGCACCCTGACCTTCAGCGGCATCTCCGTACTCGATCCTGCATTGTTCGAAGGCTGTGAGCCCGGCGCGTTCAAGCTCGCGCCATTGCTGCGCCATGCAATGGCCGAGGGGCGGGTGAGCGGTGAGCACTTCCAGGGGCGCTGGGTCGATGTCGGCACCCTAGAGCGCCTGGCCGAGGTCGAGCGTTTGATCGGCGAGCGCGTTTGATATGTGGTGGCCAAGCACATTGATAGGTGCCGGCGCCGGTTTCGCCGTGGCCAGCATCCCCGGTGCGTTGCTCGGGGCCTTGCTTGGCCAGGCCATGGACCGGCGCCTGCGTCTGGAGGGCTGGGAAGACCTGCGTGAGCGTCTGGGTGGACGCCCGGCATTGCGTGACGAGGAACTGCTATTCGTCCTGCTCGGGCGACTGGCCAAGAGCGATGGCCGTGTCGTGGATGGGCACATCCAGCAGGCCCGCCAGGAAATGACCCGTCTGGATATGGCTGAGCCGGCTCGGTTACGGGCAATCGCCGCCTTCAATCGTGGCAAGTCGGGCAAGGTGCGTGTGGGGCGCTATTTGCAGCGGATCAAGCAACAGCCCCATGCCGCTGAAGGCACCCTACGCGCCTGCTGGCGGATGGTCTGGGCGGATGGCAAGGCGGGGATGCGTGAACGCGAGCTGCTGCTGGAGTGGGGGCGCCGGCTAGGCCTGTCGCGGACTCAGATCCAGGCGCTGGCTCTTGAATACGAACCGCGCAAGGCGGCTCCGGAGGGCGCCGTGTTGACCTACGCAGCAGCCCTGCGCCTACTCGGGGTCGAGGCGGACAGCGAGATCGAGCACGTCAAGCAAGCCTATCGCCGGCTGGTCAGCAAGCATCATCCGGACAAGCTCGCCGGCAGCGGGGCCAGCGACGCGCAAGTGCGCGAGGCGACCGAGCGCACCCGTGAGCTACACCAGGCCTATGCCCTGGTGCGCAAGCGGCGCGGGCTTTGACGCCTCTGACCTGGGGCGGGCGCGCGGCCGCGATGGGCTGCAAGGCAGCCCCTCCGATCACTCCTGAGGCATCAGCCACCCACGCACCCGGCGGAACAGCTGCTCCTGCTGCGCCGCCGCATTCCCCGGCATGGCAATCAGCGACAGCTGCCGATACTGGCTGTCCTTCTGCCGCTTGCTGGCCTGCAGGCGCTGCTCGGCAGCACGGCGGTCACGCGGCTGCGTGCTGTAGTAGACGTCGGCGGTCGGCACCTTCACGGTGGGCGCCAGAGCTTCGAGGTCCTGTTCCACCTGGGCCGGTGTCTGCGCGGCGATCATCACCAGCTTTTGCACCTGTGGCGGCTGTCGCTCGCTGAGGTAGCGCGCGGCCCAATAAGCGCCGCTGCCATGGCCGACCAGGGCGATGCTGCGCGCATTGTGCTGCTGGGCAAAAGCCACTGCGGCGTCGAGGCGGGCGAAGATGCGCTCGGCATCGGCCGGATCGTTTTGCTCGGCGGCTTCCTTGGCATCGGTGCTGTCGGCCGCATCGGCTTCGGCGGCCGTGGCCTGGGCAACGTTGGCGTTGGCATCTTCCGGCGTGTCCTTGGCGGGCGCCGATTCGCCTTCGCCCTTTTCAGGTTCGGGGGCAGGCTTGCTCTCGGCTCGCGGCTGCGGGCTCTCGCTGACAAGGTCCGGCAGGCTGATGCTCAAGCTGTGCCAGCCGACATCGGGAAACTTGCGCCGCAGCGGCCCGACAGCATTGGGCCAGTCGGCGTTTTCACCGGCACCCGGGACGATGATCACAGCGCCCTTGGGGTCGGCATCGTTGGCCGGCTTCCACAAAGCGAGGAAGCTTTCGGCGCCCGCCTGCAAGGTTTGCTGTTCGGCCTTGGGCACGGTACGTTCGAGCGCCTGGGCATCTTCCTGGCTGCGTTCGGCCAGGGGTGGGCGAGGTGCGGGCGCCGTGGGCGACTCTGCGGCGGCGGGAGGTGTTTGAGGTTCGGCGGCCTGTGTGCCGAGCGGTAGGATCGTGGCCAGGCAGCAAATGGCCAGCGTCGTGCGATAAAGTGTGAACATGAATCAACCCAAGGCCAGAATGATACCGGCAGCCTAATAGTATTTGTCCGTGACGGCCATGCGCATCGGCCGTCCTTGCCCAGACGAGCGTGTAGATGAAGCGAATGCGTTGCCTGTTGGTTATCGGCTGGTTGCTGCTGCCCTTGATCGCCTTGGCAAGGCCCGCGCCTGAGCCTTCGGTGGTGTTGGAGCCGGCTCAGCAGCAATGGCTGGATGACCATCGCAACCTGCGGGTCGGCCTGGTGCTGCAGGCGCCCTATGCCCAGTTCGATCGTCGGCTGCAGCAGTTCTATGGTGCCAATGTCGAGATCGTGAATGCGCTGGCGCGGCTGCTCAGGCTGGACCTGACGTGGCGCAACTTCCCGGATCAGGCAGCACTCGAACATGCCCTGCAAGCCGGTGAGATCGATTTCGCGCCCGGTCTGACCCAGACCCCGGCCAGCTTGCGCCTCTGGTCGTTCAGCGATCCCTACATGCGTGTGCCGCAAATGGTCGTCGGGCTGCGCACCGGAGCGGTGGCGGTCGAGCTGGAAAACCTGGGCGCCAACGACCGGGTGGCGGTGCGCATGCCCAGCGCCTTGGCCGATTACCTGCGGGCCAACTACGTCAACCTCAACCTGCAGGGCGTGCCCAACGAGCGCCAGGCCCTGCAATTGGTGCTGGGTGGCCAGGCCAGTTTCGCGGTCATGGATGAAGCACGCCTGAGCGGGTTGTCTCGGGAAAGCGAGTTCGGCGAACTGGCGGTGGTCGGTGACATTGGCCTGCCGCAACTGCTTCGGGTCGGCTCGCGGCGCGACTGGCCGATCCTGGCCGATGTCCTGGAGCGCGGCTTGCAGGGCATTCCTGCCAAGGAGCTGGAACAGCTGCACCAGCGCTGGCTGCAACCGAAATACCCACGGCTGAGCGACACCGCAGGCTTCTGGCAGAACCTGGCGTCGTTGTTCGGCCTGTTGCTCATCTGTGCAGTGGTCACGCTGCTCTGGCAACGGCGTCAGCAGCACCAGCTTGAGCGCAACCTGCTGGCCACGCGGGAAACCCTGGCCGAACGCCAGACGCGCGAAGAGGCGCTGCGCCTAAGCCAGTTTTCCATCGACCAGAGCACGGTCGGCATTCTCTGGGTCAACTGGGACAGCCATGTGCGCTACGCCAACCACGCCGCCGAGCGCATGCTCGGCAGGGGTGAGGGCGAGTTGCTGGACCGGCCGCTGATCGACTTCGAGCCCAACCTGCACATGGACCGCTGGTTGCAGTTGTGGAAACGCGTGCGCACCGGCGATGGAGGGGTCGAGCCGTTCGAGACCCAATGCCTGCGCAGCGACGGCAGCCTGTTACCGGTGGAGCTGTCGCTGAGCTTTCTGCGTTTTCGCGATGCCGAGTACCTGGTGATGTTCATCACCGACATTACCGAGCGCCGCCGCGCCCTGGCGGCGTTGCGCGAAAGCGACGCCCGGCTCAAGGGCATCGCAGGCAACGTCCCTGGGCTGGTGTTCCGTCTGGAGCGCGATCCGGCCGAAGGTGATCTGGAGTTTCCGTACATCAGTGAGGGCAGCGAAGCGCTGGTTGGCTATGCGCCAGCCCAGATCCAGCAACCGGACATGGGCCTTCGCAACTTGGTCCATCCCGAGGACCGTGCCGATTACCACCGGGTCCAGGACTTGGCACTGGCCACCGACCAAGACTGGTCCTGGCAGGGGCGGATCCTCACCCGTCAGGGCGAACAGCGCTGGGCCGACATCAAGGCCAGCACCCGGCGCCTGGCCGACGGCCGGGTGGTGTGGGACGGCATTGTCTGGGACATCACCCAGAGCAAGCGGGTCGAGCTGGAGCTGGCGCGGTCCCAGGAGCAGTTACGTGAGCTCTCGGCGCACTTGGAGAGCGTGCGTGAAGAGGAAAAAGCGCGGATTGCCCGGGAAGTCCATGATGAACTGGGGCAGATGCTCACCGTGCTCAAGCTCGAAGTGTCCATGTGCGAGCTGGCCTATGCCCAACTCGACCCTGGCCTGAATGAGCGTCTGGACAGCATGAAGCGCCTGATCGCGCAGTTGTTCCAGCTGGTGCGCGACGTGGCCACGGCCTTGCGTCCGCCGATCCTCGATGCCGGCATCGCCTCGGCCATCGAATGGCAGGCACGGCGCTTCGAGGCGCGTACGCAGATTCCCTGTCTGGTCCAGGTGCCGGACAATCTGCCAGCATTGAGTGACGCCAAGGCCACCGGCCTGTTCCGGATCCTGCAGGAGGCACTGACCAATGTCATGCGCCACGCCCAGGCCCATACCGTGCAGATCGAGCTGGCGCGCGAGGAGGGCTGTCTGCGCATGACGGTCATCGACGATGGTGTGGGGTTCAGCTGCGATCAGGCCAGGCCAACGTCCTTCGGCCTGGTGGGCGTGCGCGAGCGGGTCCTGATGCTGGGCGGCGGCATGACGCTGGACAGCGAGCCGGGTGAAGGTTGTAGCCTGAGTGTGACCATTCCGTTGGGGTAGGGGAGAACGACTGTGATACGCGTGCTAGTGGCCGAAGACCACACGATTGTCCGCGAGGGCATCAAACAGCTGATCGGCCTGGCCAAGGACATGCAGGTGGTGGGCGAAGCCGGCAACGGCGAGCAACTGCTCGAGACCCTGCGTCATACGCCCTGTGAGGTGGTGCTGCTGGATATTTCCATGCCTGGGGTGAACGGCCTGGAGGCGATCCCGCGTATTCGGGCGCAGCACAACCCGCCCTCGATCCTGATGCTGTCCATGCATGACGAAGCGCAGATGGCCGCCCGAGCCCTGAAGGCCGGCGCCGCAGGCTATGCCACCAAGGACAGCGACCCGGCCCTACTGCTCACCGCTATCCGGCGGGTGGCCGCTGGCGGACGCTACATCGACCCGGCGCTGGCGGACCGCATGGTCTTCGAGGTCGGTCTGACCGAGACCCGGCCCTTGCATACGCTGCTGTCGGAGCGCGAGTTCTCGGTATTCGAACGCCTTGCCCAAGGCGCCAACGTCAACGATATCGCCCAGCAGCTGGCGCTCTCGAGCAAGACCATCAGCACCCACAAGGCGCGCTTGATGCAGAAGCTCAAGGTGAACTCCCTGGCGGAGCTGGTGAAGTACGCGATGGAGCACAAGCTGGTGTGAGTGTTCTGGTTGCGACAGCTGTGCTCTTATGCCCGGCCCTTCGCTTGTGGGAGCGGGTTTGCCCATGAAAGGGCTGGGCCTGCGATTCGCGTTGCCTGGGCTGATCTCGTCGGGGGTATAGCCGCTCCCAGAGCGGGGGATGCTGGGCTGGCGCACTGTCCCAATCCCGCCACTCTTGTAGGGATCGCCCTACAACAAATCTTCCATCCGGATGATGGCATTCTCTCAGCACCCCCGATTTTCCCGGGCTTGCGCCTTCTCTAGTCTTTGCCTACGCAGTCATTCCAACAAGAAGGTGCAGGCATGAGCGAGGCGAATTCGAACGCTGCCACCGGCGAGATCCTGGTCAGCTTCCGCGGTGTGCAGAAAAGCTACGACGGCGAATCGCTGATCGTCAAAGACCTCAACCTGGACATCCGCAAGGGTGAGTTCCTGACCCTGCTCGGTCCGTCCGGCTCGGGCAAGACCACCAGCCTGATGATGCTGGCCGGTTTCGAGACTCCTACCGCGGGTGAAATCCAGCTGGCCGGGCGCTCGATCAACAACGTGCCGCCGCACAAGCGTGACATCGGCATGGTGTTCCAGAACTACGCGCTGTTCCCGCACATGACCGTGGAGGAGAACCTGGCGTTTCCTCTGACCGTGCGCAACCTCAGCAAGACCGACATCAGCGAGCGGGTCAAGCGCGTGCTGACGATGGTCCAGCTCGATGCTTTCGCCAAGCGCTACCCGGGCCAGTTGTCCGGTGGCCAGCAGCAGCGTGTGGCCCTGGCCCGCGCACTGGTGTTCGAGCCGCAATTGGTGTTGATGGACGAGCCGCTCGGCGCGCTGGACAAACAGCTGCGTGAACACATGCAGATGGAGATCAAGCACATCCACCAGCGTCTGGGCGTGACCGTGGTCTACGTGACCCACGACCAGGGCGAGGCGCTGACCATGTCCGACCGGGTAGCGGTATTCCACCAAGGCGAGATCCAGCAGATCGCCCCGCCGCGCACCCTCTACGAAGAGCCACGCAATACCTTCGTGGCCAACTTCATCGGCGAGAACAATCGCCTCAACGGCACCTTGCTGTCCCGTGATGGCGAACGCTGCCAGGTTCAGCTGGCCCGTGGGGAGCGGGTCGAGGCCTTGGCGGTGAACGTCGGCGAGGCGGGTGATCCTGTGACCTTGTCGATCCGCCCCGAGCGCGTGCGCCTAAACGGGCACAGTGAAAGTTGCGTCAATCGCTTCTCCGGCCGCGTAGCCGAATTCATCTACCTGGGCGACCACGTGCGGGTTCGCCTGGAAGTCTGCGGCAAGGGTGACTTCTTCGTGAAGCAGCCGATCGCCGAACTCGACCCGGCCCTGGCTGTGGGCGATGTGGTACCGCTTGGCTGGGAGGTGGAGCACGCCCGCGCGCTCGATCCGATTGCCGAAGCCCATTGATGGTTTGCTTCACCAACCCTTAACTGTGGAGAGAACAATAATGCACAAGCAGTTGAAACTGACCGCCCTGGCCCTCGGCTTGTTCGCCGCCGGCCAAGCCCTGGCTGCGGATCTGACCGTGGTGTCCTTCGGCGGTGCCAACAAGGCTGCCCAGGTCAAGGCGTTCTATGAGCCATGGGAGAAGGCAGGCAAAGGCAAGATTGTCGCCGGTGAATACAACGGCGAGATGGCCAAGGTCAAAGCCATGGTCGACACCAACAGTGTCTCCTGGAACCTGGTGGAAGTGGAGTCGCCGGAACTGGCCCGCGGTTGCGACGAGGGCATGTTCGAGGAGCTGGACCCGGCCTTGTTCGGCAACGAGGCCGACTACGTGCCGGGCGCCATCCAGCCGTGCGGCGTGGGCTTCTTCGTGTGGTCCACGGTGCTGGCCTACAACGCCGACAAGCTCAAGACCGCACCTACCAGCTGGGCTGACTTCTGGGATACTCAGAAATTCCCGGGCAAGCGTGGACTGCGCAAGGGCGCCAAGTACACCCTTGAGTTCGCCCTGATGGCCGACGGCGTGGCGCCCAAGGATGTGTACAAGGTGCTGGGCACCAAAGAAGGCCAGGATCGCGCCTTCAAGAAACTCGACCAGATCAAGCCAAGCATCCAGTGGTGGGAGGCGGGCGCCCAGCCGCCACAGTATCTTGCCTCCGGTGACGTAGTCATGAGCTCGGCCTACAACGGCCGGATCGCCGCGGTGCAGAAAGAGAGCAACCTCAAGGTCGTCTGGAACGGCGGCATCTACGACTTCGACGCCTGGGCCATCCCGAAAGGCGCCAAGGATACCGATCTGGCGAAGAAGTTCATCGCCTTCAGCGTCCAGCCCGAGCAGCAGAAGACCTACTCCGAGAACATCGCCTACGGCCCGGCCAATACCAAGGCTGTCAGCCTGCTGTCGGACACGGTGAAGAAGGACATGCCGACCACGCCTGAGAACATCGCCAACCAGGTGCAGATCGACGTGGCCTTCTGGGCCGACAACAGCGAGCAGCTGGAGCAACGCTTCAACGCTTGGGCGGCGAAGAAGTAAGCCGCGTTGACGGAGCGCCGGCCTTTAAGGCGGCGCTCATCGTTCCCCAGATTTTCGGAGTTCGCCATGGCCATTGCAGTGCCCCTGAACGAAGGCGCAGGTAAAAGCCTCAAGCAGCGCCTCAAGCATGCCGAGCGGGTCAACCGTTGGAAGGCGCAGGCGTTGATCGCGCCGCTGGCGCTGTTCCTGTTGCTGGTGTTTCTGGTGCCGATTGCGGCACTGCTGTACAAGAGCGTCGGCAACCCCGAGGTGGTCAACGGCCTGCCGCGCACCGTCGAGGCCATCGCGCAATGGGATGGCAAGGGCCTGCCGGGCGAGGACGTGTACAAGGTGCTCAGCCAGGACCTGGCGGAGTCACGCAAGAAACAGACCCTGGGCGATCTCTCCAAACGCCTGAACATGGAGTTGGCCGGCTACCGCAGCCTGCTGGCGAAGACTGCACGGGCGTTGCCGTTCAAGGCCGAGCCTAGTTCTTATAAAGATGCCCTGCAGACGCTCGACGAGCGCTGGGGCGACCCTGCGTACTGGCAGGCGATCCGTCGCAATACCAGTGCAGTGACACCGTTCTACCTTCTGGCGGCGCTGGACCATCGCATCGACGACCTGGGCGAACTGGCCAAGGCCACGCCAGACCAGGCCATCTATCTGGACATCTTCACCCGAACCCTTTGGATGGGGGTGGTCATCACCGCAATCTGCCTGGTGCTGGCCTACCCGTTGGCCTACCTGCTGGCCAACCTGCCGACCCGGCAGAGCAATTTGCTGATGATCCTGGTGCTGCTGCCGTTCTGGACCTCGATCCTGGTGCGGGTGGCTGCTTGGATCGTGCTGTTGCAGTCCGGTGGCTTGATCAACAGTGCGTTGATGGCGATGGGCATCATCGATGAGCCGCTGGAGTTGGTGTTCAACCGCACCGGTGTGTACATCGCCATGGTGCACATCCTGCTGCCGTTCATGATCCTGCCGCTGTACAGCGTCATGAAAGGTATCTCGCCCAGCTATATGCGTGCGGCGATCTCCCTGGGCTGCCATCCGTTCGCCAGCTTCTGGCGCGTGTACTTCCCGCAGACCTATGCGGGTGTGGGGGCCGGTTGCCTGTTGGTGTTCATCATCTCCATCGGCTACTACATCACCCCGGCGCTGCTGGGCAGCCCGAACGACCAAATGGTCAGCTACTTCGTGGCCTTCTACACCAACACCAGTATCAACTGGGGCATGGCTACCGCCCTGGGCGGACTGTTGCTGCTGGCCACCGTCGTGCTGTACCTGATCTATAGCTGGCTGGTCGGCGCCAGCCGCCTGCGCCTGAGCTGAGGAGCCCTGTCATGCTGAGCCCTTACATGTCGCCCGTGGAGCGGGTCTGGTTCTACAGCCTGCGTATTCTCTGCGGTTTGATTCTGTTGTTCTTGGTGTTGCCGGTGCTGGTGATCGTGCCGTTGTCATTCAACAGCGGCAGCTTCCTGGTGTACCCATTGCAAGGCTTCTCGCTGCACTGGTACCAGGACTTCTTCGCCTCGGCCGAATGGATGCGATCACTCAAGAACAGCATCATCGTCGCCCCGGCCGCCACCGTGCTGGCGATGGTATTCGGCACCCTGGCCGCCATCGGCCTGACCCGCGGGGACTTCCCGGGCAAGTCGTTGGTCATGGCCCTGGTGATTTCGCCGATGGTGGTGCCGGTGGTGATCATTGGTGTGGCCAGCTACTTGTTCTTCGCGCCACTGGGCATGGGCAACAGCTTCGTTTCGTTGATCCTGGTGCATGCGGTGCTGGGCGTGCCCTTTGTCATCATCACGGTGTCGGCCACGCTGCAGGGCTTCAATCAGAACCTGGTGCGGGCTGCCGCCAGTCTCGGTGCCTCGCCGCTGCTTACCTTCCGTCGGGTGACCCTGCCGTTGATTGCCCCAGGTGTGATCTCCGGCGCGCTGTTCGCCTTCGCCACCTCCTTCGACGAAGTGGTGGTGACGCTGTTTTTGGCCGGCCCTGAGCAAGCGACCTTGCCACGGCAGATGTTCAGCGGCATTCGCGAGAACCTCAGCCCGACCATCGCCGCGGCCGCGACCTTGCTGATCGCTTTCTCTGTGGTGCTGTTGCTCACCCTTGAGTGGCTGCGCGGGCGCAGCGAGAAGCTGAGGACACAGCAGCCGACCTGACGGTTCCGAATCAATACCCGCTCTCACAGGGCTACGCTGAAACTGTGGGAGCGGGTTCACCCGCCAAGCGTTTGCACCGCATTGAAGCAACTGGTCGACACCCATTGATACCAATCAGCCTTCATTGGCTTGCCTGAGTTACAATGCGCGCCACCGTGATTTCTGCCAACAGGTGCGCCATGCAGCCCTACGCTATTGCCCCCTCCATCCTCTCCGCCGATTTTGCCCGTCTGGGCGAGGACGTCGACAAGGTGCTGGCCGCCGGGGCCGACATCGTTCACTTCGATGTGATGGACAACCACTACGTGCCCAACCTGACCATCGGCCCGATGGTCTGCAGCGCCCTGCGCAAGTACGGCGTGACCGCGCCGATCGACGTGCACCTGATGGTCAGCCCGGTCGATCGCATCATCGGCGACTTCATCGAGGCAGGCGCCACTTACATCACCTTCCATCCTGAAGCGTCCCAGCACATCGACCGCTCCCTGCAACTGATCCGCGATGGCGGCTGCAAGGCCGGCCTGGTGTTCAACCCGGCCACCAGCCTGGATGCCCTCAAATACGTAATGGACAAGGTCGACATGGTGCTCTTGATGAGCGTCAACCCAGGCTTCGGTGGCCAGAAGTTCATTCCCGGCACCCTCGACAAACTGCGCGAAGCCCGCGCGCTGATCGACGCCAGCGGCCGTGATATCCGCCTGGAGATCGACGGTGGCGTCAACGTCAACAATATCCGCGAAATCGCCGCCGCCGGTGCCGATACCTTCGTGGCCGGCTCGGCGATCTTCAATGCGCCGGACTACCAGGAAGTCATCGGTAAAATGCGCGCCGAACTGGCCCAGGCGCGCCCATGAGCGGCTTCGAGCAGCTGTTCCCGGGAGCGCTGCCAAGGCTGGTGATGTTCGATCTGGATGGCACGTTGATCGATTCGGTCCCTGACCTTGCCGCCGCCGTGGATCGCATGCTGCTCCAGATGGGGCGCCCACCCGCGGGCCTGGAGGCCGTACGCCACTGGGTCGGCAATGGCGCCCAGGTCCTGGTCCGTCGGGCCTTGGCCGGTGGCCTGGACCACGATGCCGTGGACGATGCGTTGGCCGAACAGGGCCTGGCCCTGTTCATGGAGGCCTATGGGCAAAGCCATGACCTGACGGTGATCTACCCCGGTGTACGCGACACCTTGCGCTGGCTGCGCAAGCGCGGCGTGGAAATGGCGCTGATCACCAACAAGCCCGAGCGCTTCGTCGGGCCACTGCTCGATCAGATGAAGATCGGTCGTTATTTCCGCTGGATCATCGGCGGCGACACCCTGCCTCAGAAAAAACCCGATCCGGCCGCGTTGCTGTTCGTCATGAAGATGGCCGGCGTGCGCCCCGAGCAGGCATTGTTCGTGGGCGACTCGCGCAGCGATGTGCTGGCGGCCAAGGCGGCGGGCGTCAAGTGTGTAGGACTGAGCTATGGCTACAACCATGGCCGGCCGATCGACGAGGAGTCGCCCAGCCTGGTCATCGACGATCTGCGTGCCTTGCTGCCAGGTTGCTTAGTCCCGGCCACTGGGATAACGTTGGCGGACCTTCAAGCCTCACAAGACAGAGAGTCCACCGTGGCGGTCATCGGCAAATTCTGGATGAAAGTCATCAAGGCCCTGGCCCGCTGGCGCTGGCGCGCCTGACTTCTGCCCGCCGGCGCCTGCCGGCCCGTCCGCTTGCCCGACCCCATTGCCGCTTGCCACGAGGCTACCCATGACCCGCGAAGAATTCCTGCGCCTGGCCGCTGCCGGCTACAACCGCATTCCCCTGGCCTGCGAAACCCTGGCTGACTTCGACACGCCGCTGTCGATCTACCTGAAGCTTGCCGACCAACCCAACTCCTATTTGCTCGAGTCCGTTCAGGGCGGCGAGAAGTGGGGGCGATATTCGATGATCGGCCTGCCATCGCGCACCGTGCTGCGTGTGCATGGCTACCACGCGAGCGTCCTGCAGGACGGCGTGCAGGTGGAAAGCCATGACGTAGAGGACCCCTTGGCGTTCGTCGAGACCTTCAAGGATCGCTACAAGGTCGCTGACATCCCGGGCCTGCCACGCTTCAACGGTGGTCTGGTCGGTTACTTCGGCTATGACTGCGTGCGTTACGTGGAAAAGCGCCTGGGTGCCTGCCCGAACCCGGACCCGCTGGGTGTACCGGACATCCTGCTGATGGTCTCCGATGCCGTGGTGGTGTTCGATAACCTCGCGGGCAAGATGCACGCGATCGTGCTAGTGGACCCGGCCGAGGAACAGGCTTACGAGCAAGGCCAGGCGCGGCTGCAGGAGCTGCTGGCCAAGCTGCGCGAGCCGATCACCCCGCGTCGCGGCCTGGACCTGAGCGGCCCGCTCGCCGCCGAGCCCGCATTCCGCTCCAGCTATACCCGCGAGGACTACGAGAACGCGGTCGGGCGCATCAAGGAATACATCCTGGCCGGTGACTGCATGCAGGTGGTGCCGTCCCAGCGTATGTCCATCGACTTCAAGGCCGCGCCGATCGACCTTTACCGAGCGCTTCGCTGCTTCAACCCGACGCCTTACATGTATTTCTTCAACTTCGGTGACTTCCATGTGGTGGGCAGCTCGCCAGAAGTGCTGGTGCGTGTCGAGGACAATCTGGTCACCGTGCGACCGATCGCCGGAACCCGTCCACGCGGCGCCACCGAAGAAGCCGACCGGGCACTGGAAGACGATCTGCTGTCCGATGATAAGGAAATCGCCGAGCACCTGATGCTCATCGACCTGGGTCGCAACGATGTGGGCCGGGTATCGTCCACCGGCAGCGTGCGCCTGACCGAGAAAATGGTTATCGAGCGCTACTCCAACGTCATGCACATCGTCTCCAACGTCACAGGTCAACTGCGTGAAGGCCTGACCGCGATGGACGCGCTTCGCGCGATCCTGCCGGCTGGCACCCTGTCGGGCGCCCCAAAGATCCGTGCCATGGAAATCATCGACGAGCTGGAACCGGTCAAGCGTGGCGTCTATGGCGGCGCCGTGGGCTACCTTGCCTGGAATGGCAACATGGACACCGCTATCGCCATCCGCACCGCGGTGATCAAGGACGGCGAGCTGCATGTGCAGGCTGGTGGCGGCATCGTCGCTGACTCGGTACCGGCGCTTGAGTGGGAAGAAACCATCAACAAGCGTCGGGCCATGTTCCGCGCGGTGGCCTTGGCGGAGCAGACGCCACAAGCCTGACGGGCAGTAGATGAGTGAACGGCGCCCTAGTGGCGCCGTTCTTCTTTGGAGGGCCTGTGCGGAGCCTGTTGCGACAGCGGCGCTCAGGCCTGTTTCGCGGGTTCTCGAGTGCTTTTGACGAGTCCGCTGTCCTGCAGGAGCGGGATTACCCACAAAACAGGCAACGGGATCTGCCGCAGGGCGCCAGTTCCGTTCAAAAGTCCAAGCTCAGCGCCAGGCCGACGCCTTGCTGGGTCAGCGCATCGCTCTTGCGCCAATTGTAGTTGCCCCGCAGGTGCACACCGGGCACCAGTTCATGGGTCAGCCCCAGGCTGGCACGGGTCAGGTTGCTGTCCGGCGTGTAGCCGGTGAGTGTGAAGTCATGGGCTGGCAGGCTGGTGAGGTGCAGGCTCAGGTCTTGGCGGTCGTCTTCGAATTCGTGCTCTCGGGCGATTTCGACAAATAACCGGGTACCTGCCGCAAACTGATAGCCACCTTGCAGGCCTATCCCCAGACGCCGCGAGCTGCGTTCCTGGTCATCGTAGGCCAGGGCTGTGGAGCGCCCGCTCTTTTCCTCGTAACCGTCGACCTTGACCCGGGCATAGTCGGCGCTGAGGAAGGGCGACAGCTGCCAGACACTGTGCTCGCTCGCCAGGTTGTAACCCAGCCGGCCGGTGACCGACCACGCCTCGCCATCCGTGTCGCCTTTCTCGCTGCGCTCCCCCACGCCGAGCGCGAAGGTACGCTTGAGGTCGTGATAGTCCAGGTGCCCTGCGGTCAATGCCGCGTCGGCCCACCAGCGGTGCTGGCGATATTGGGCAAAGACCGTGGCGAGATAGCTGTCGAGCTTGTAGTCCGAGTCGTATTCTCCGACCTCGAGCTTCTGCCGGTTCACGCCAGCCGCCAAGCCGATGCGCCACGCGTCGTCGAGGCGGTAGCTGCCGCCCAGGGTCAGGTTGTAACCGCGTCCATCTGCGCTGGCGGCACCGCGCTGGTCGTCGAAGTCGAGGTCCTGAGCGCCCGTGGCGACAAAGGGCTGCCATTGGCCAACGGCCTGCCAGGGTGTCTGCCATTGGTTGCGCAGCTCGTCCTGATGGGCCCGTAGGTTGCCGTGGGCCATTTCCGGCAGTAGCGTCAGCTCCCAGGGTGCAGCAAGGATCGAATAGCCGTAGTCGGCGATCAGTTTCTGACCGGCGATGGTCGGATGCACCGAATCGTTGAACAGCAGTTTGGTGGGATCCGGTGTGATGCCGTTGGCCCCGTACACCGGGTTACCCACGCAGCCTTCGCCGCTGTAGCAGGTGCCGACCAGGTTCTGGCCGGTGGCCAGCCCGAAGTCGGCTGGATTCGCCAAGGCCTCCTGAAGCAGGGCTGGAATGTTCAGAGGGATGATCTGTGCGTCGATCTGGCCGAGCTGGTTCAGCAATGATTGATTGAACACGCCAGACAATTGCGACAGCGGGCCTTCCAATGGCGTGCCGCTGTAGTTGGGTGTCTGCCCCAGATCCGGCAACAGCCAGACCATGATGTAGCGCGCACCACCCTGTTGCAGGGCCTGCGCACTGGCTGCCAGGCGCGCGCCGGCGGCAGCGGCGTCGCCCGGGGTATTGACCAGCCCTTGAAGGAAGTCGTTGCCGCCGCCGGTCAGGTAGTACAAAGCGTTAGGGGCGGCGCGCAAACCATTGGCCAGGTAGCCGTCACGCTCGCGCAGCACCGTACCCGCACCCGGACGTCCCGGCGGGATGATGGTGCGTGAGGTCTCGGTGATCGAGTCGAGTATCTGCTGCGTTGTGTAGCCTCCGACCGCCCAGTTGTTGCCGTCGGGGCGGGTGCCGATGGAAGTGGAGGGGTTGAGCTCGTCGGTGGGTACACCCAGCCGGTTCCCCAGGATCATCGGCGTGACCGGTGCATAGCTGCCATCGGCATTGCGGTTGGTGAAGCGCAGCCCGAACTGTCCGGCATCGCTGAGGCTGTCGCCGAACACGATGAGCGAGGAGTAGGGCGAGGGCGCTGCCATGGCCTGGCTGCAGGAAAGGGCCAGAAGCCCCATCAGGGGACGAATGAAGCGTGTTTTGCGCATTGGAGAAGGTCCTTTTCTTTATTTTTGTCGGAACAGCCCGATTGACCTTAACAAAGCTGAGGGAATTCGATCCAAGTGGATTCGTTTCTCCGTATTTACGGGCATATTGCACCCGCCGGCCCGGTAGGCTACTGTGCCGTGACGTACAAGCGAGACCTACTTCTGTGTTGATCGTCAGCAAACTCTTGATGCGCGTTATCAAGGCCCACGCCCGTTGGCGTTGGCGCGCCTGACTTTATCTCCTGCCGGCCCGTCCGGCCCGCCCCCGTTTGCCTTCCAGTCGCTTCATCCACCGCTCGCTGCGGGACAGCCCGCGCTTGCACCGGCATTGGAAGGTTCGAATTCAAAGTCAGTAGATTCAAGAGGTTCAGCCCGATGTTACTGATGATCGACAACTACGACTCCTTTACCTACAACGTCGTCCAGTACCTGGGCGAGCTGGGCGCCGAGGTCAAGGTCATTCGCAACGATGAAATGACCATCGCCCAGATCGAAGCCCTCAAGCCCGAGCGCATCGTCGTCTCCCCTGGCCCTTGCACGCCGAGCGAGGCCGGGGTCTCTATCGAGGCCATCCTGCACTTCGCCGGCAAGCTGCCGATCCTCGGCGTCTGCTTGGGCCACCAGTCCATCGGTCAGGCCTTTGGCGGTGATGTGGTTCGCGCCCGCCAGGTGATGCACGGCAAGACCAGCCCGGTCCATCATCGCGACCTGGGCGTGTTCGCCGGCTTGAACAACCCGCTCACCGTGACCCGTTACCACTCGCTGGTGGTCAAGCGCGAAACCCTGCCCGAGTGCCTGGAAATCACTGCCTGGACGGCCCATGCCGATGGCTCGGTCGACGAGATCATGGGCCTGCGCCACAAGACGCTGAACATCGAAGGGGTGCAGTTCCACCCCGAGTCGATCCTCACCGAGCAGGGCCACGAACTGTTCGCCAACTTCCTCAAGCAGACCGGCGGCCATCGCTAAGGAGCGAACATGGATATCAAGAGCGCGTTGAGCCGTATCGTCGGCCACCTGGATCTGTCCACCGAAGAAATGCGCGCTGTCATGCGCCAGATCATGACGGGCCAGTGCAGTGAGGCGCAGATCGGTGCCTTCCTGATGGGCATGCGCATGAAGAGCGAGAGCATCGACGAGATCGTCGGTGCCGTATCGGTGATGCGTGAGTTGTGCAGCAAGGTAGAACTGCAAACCCTCGACGGTGTGGTCGACATCGTCGGCACCGGCGGCGATAGTGCCAACATTTTCAACGTGTCCACCGCGTCGGCGTTTGTCCTCGCGGCAGCGGGTTGCCCGGTGGCCAAGCATGGCAACCGCGCGGTATCCGGCAAGAGTGGCAGTGCCGACCTGCTGGAGGCCGCTGGAATCTACCTGAACCTGACGCCCGTGCAGGTCGCCCGCTGCATCGACAGCCTGGGGATCGGCTTCATGTTCGCCCAGACCCACCACAGCGCCATGAAGCATGCTGCCGGCCCGCGCCGTGATCTGGGGCTGCGCACCCTGTTCAACATGCTGGGCCCGCTTACGAATCCGGCCGGTGTGAAACACCAGGTGGTCGGGGTGTTCACCCAGGCCCTGTGCCGCCCGTTGGCCGAAGTGCTGCAACGCCTGGGCAGCAAGCATGTGCTGGTGGTGCACTCCAAGGACGGTCTGGATGAGTTCAGCCTGGCTGCACCGACCTTCGTGGCCGAACTGAAGAATGACCAGATCTCCGAATATTGGGTCGAGCCCGAAGACCTTGGCATGAAGAGTCAGAGCCTCCACGGTCTGGCTGTCGAAGGTCCGCAGGCCTCGCTGGAGCTGATCCGTGACGCCCTAGGCCGGCGCAAGACCGAGAATGGCCAGAAGGCCGCCGAGATGATCGTGCTCAATGCTGGCGCGGCGCTGTACGCCGCCGACCACGCCATGAGCCTCAAGAGCGGTGTAGAACTTGCCCATGACGTGCTGCACACAGGCCTTGCCTGGGAGAAGCTGCAAGAGTTGGGCGCTTTTACCGCGGTATTCAAGCAGGAGAACGAAGCATGAGCGTACCGACGGTGCTGGAGAAGATCCTTGCCCGCAAGGTCGAGGAAGTGGCCGAACGCAGTGCCCGCGTCGGCCTGGCCGAGCTGGAGCGAATGGCCAAGGCGGCCGACGCCCCGAGAGGCTTTGCCAACGCCATGCTCGCACAGGCCAAGCGCAAGCAGCCGGCAGTGATTGCCGAGATCAAGAAAGCCTCGCCCAGCAAAGGCGTGATCCGCGAGCATTTCGTTCCGGCCGACATCGCCGTCAGCTATGAAAAGGGCGGGGCCACCTGCCTTTCGGTACTGACCGATGTGGATTACTTCCAGGGCGGCGATGCCTACCTGCAGCAGGCCCGCGCGGCATGCAAGCTACCGGTGATCCGCAAGGACTTTCTCATCGACCCTTACCAAGTGGTCGAGGCCCGGGCCCTGGGCGCCGATTGCGTCTTGCTGATCGTCGCCGCGCTGGATGACGTACGCATGGCTGAACTGGCTGCTACCGCCAAGTCTGTCGGGCTCGATGTTCTGGTCGAGGTGCACGACGCTGCTGAGCTGGAGCGCGCGTTGAACACCCTCGATACTCCGCTGGTCGGGGTCAACAACCGCAACCTGCATACTTTCGAGGTCAGCCTGGAGACCACGCTGGACTTGCTACCACGCATTCCGCGTGACCGCCTGGCGATTACCGAGAGCGGTATCCTCAACCGTGCCGATGTGGAGCTGATGGAAATCAACGAGGTCTATTCGTTCCTTGTCGGTGAGGCGTTCATGCGTGCCGAGCAGCCTGGGCTGGAGCTGCAGCGACTGTTCTTCCCCGAGCGCGCGGTGAAAACCGTGGTTCAGGAACTGGACTGATCGATCGAAGCCGGCGTTTGCCGGCTTTTTTGTATGCCTGCTCTTCGCAGCCTGAACGCAACGAAAATCCCATGGGAGCGGGTTTGCCCATGAAAGGGTTTGTGCAACCAACATCTTTAGGTGGATCAATGACCGAACGACCGCTGGCGCTGACCGTCGAACAAGGCCTGCACGCCGAGCAGGAGCTGCTGGCGGCGGTATGCCGTGGCGAGCGTGACGCGGGTGTGCTGTTCTGGCGCCCGACCGACCACGCCCTGGTGATGCCTCGACGCATGAGCCGCCTGGACAACTTCGAGGCCGCCTGCTCTGAGCTGGCCATTGCCGGGTGGCCTGTGCTCTTGCGCGAAACGGGCGGCGAGCCGGTGCCTCAGTCCCATTCGACAGTGAATGTGGCGTTGGTCTACGTTGCGCCGCGCAGTGAAGGAGATCACGGGCGCATCGAAAATGCCTATGAGCGCCTGTGCCTACCACTGTGCGATGTGCTGCGCGAGTGGGGCGGCGTGGCTTCGGTCGGCGAGATCGACGGCGCGTTCTGCGACGGTCGGTATAACGTCAATCTCAATGGTCGCAAGCTGGTCGGTACTGCCCAGCGCTGGCGCCAGGGCTTAGGCGGAAAGCGTGCGGTGGTGCTGGTGCACGGCGCGCTGTTACTGGACAACGAGCGAGAATCGATGGTCGCGGCGGTCAACCGCTTCAATGAATGCTGTGATCTGGAGCAGCGTTGCCGTGCCGACAGCCATATCGCTCTGCACGAAGTGGTGCCCAAGGCGCCGTGGTTCGAGCGCCTGAGTCAGGCCTACAATGAGGTGATCGCGGCGATCCCTCGCGACTAACGGGTGCCGTGGACCACCATGGTCTTGCCCTTGACCTGCACCAGGCTGCGCTCTTCAAGGTCCTTGAGCACGCGGCCGACCATCTCCCGTGAGCAGCCGACAATGCGGCCGATCTCCTGACGGGTGATCTTGATCTGCATGCCGTCCGGGTGGGTCATGGCATCGGGCTGCTTGCACAGGTCAAGCAGGCATCGGGCCACGCGGCCGGTGACATCGAAGAAAGCCAGGTCGCCCACCTTGCGGGTGGTATTTCGCAGGCGCTGGGCCATCTGGCTGCCCAGGGCGTAGAGGATGTCTGGATCCTGGCGGGCCAGTTCACGGAACTTGTCGTAGCTGATTTCAGCTACCTCGCACTCAGTCTTGGCGCGGACCCAGGCGCTGCGCTGCTGCTCTTGTCCTGCGGACTCGAACAAGCCCAGCTCACCGAAGAAATCCCCGCTATTGAGGTAGGCGATGATCATTTCATGGCCATCGTCATCCTCGATCAAGATGGTCACCGAACCCTTGATGATGAAGGACAACGTTTCAGCCCGGTCGCCAGCGCAGATGATGTTGCTTTTGGCGGCGTAACGGCGGCGCTGGCAGTGGGCGAGCAGCTTGTCGATATTCTTGATCTTGGCAGGTAGAGCGGAGGCAACCATCACGAAATCCTGTTCGGGGCGAGGCATTGCACTTTTTATAGGACGTTGGCGACGAGCGCCAGTCATTTGGCGTCAGCTTATCAGACACTGCCACTTGCAATGGCTTTAAAGGCGCTCGCATTGCGCTTTTCCGAGAGCGCCACAAAGACTAAGCTGACGACCTTTCTCAAGCATCTTGGAGTCCAGATACATGAAGGCACGCATCCAGTGGGCCGGTGAAGCGATGTTCCTCGGCGAATCGGGGAGCGGCCATGTCGTGGTCATGGATGGCCCGCCCGAGGCAGGCGGACGCAACCTGGGCGTACGCCCCATGGAAATGTTGCTGCTCGGCCTGGGCGGCTGCAGTAGCTTCGACGTGGTGAGCATCCTCAAGAAGTCCCGCCAGGCCGTGGAGAGCTGCGAGGCCTTCCTGGAAGCCGAGCGCGCCAGCGAAGACCCCAAGGTATTTACCAAGATCCACCTGAACTTCGTGGTCAAGGGGCGCGGGCTTAAGGAAGCTCAGGTCAAGCGCGCGGTGGAACTGTCGGCGGAGAAGTACTGCTCGGCCTCGATCATGCTCGATCGCGCTGGCGTGGAAATCACACACGGCTACGAGATCGTCGAGCTGGGTTGAATGACCGGTCGGGGCTGCTTTGCAGCCCCAAGCCTGTTCAGTTACGAAGTGCGGGCAGCGCTTGCTGCAACCATCTTGGCAGGTGTGCCCGTAGCGACTGGCTCAGTTGCTCACGCTTTTTTTGGTACAGCAAACCCAGCCCGATCACGCCCAGGCCGATCACGGTCAGCACCAGCGGGAAGAGCAGCGACTCGGCGAACACGTCATAGGAGAGGTAGCCCAGGTAGGCCGCCACGCCCATGGAACCAAAAACCATGAACACCGGCCGACGCAACAGTACCGCCAAGCCCATCAGGCCAAGATTGACCACGCAATACAACGCCTTGCCCAGCTCGCTGCCGCTGTCCATCAGCGTCAGTCCGCCCCAGAATGCCGCCAGTCCCGCCAGATAGCCCCAGCCTGCGTAGTCCCGGCGGGTTCGCCCATCGATCACGATGAAGACCGCCAGTAGCGTCAGACCGAACCACAACGAGACCGTGCGACGCTGTTCCCAGCTGAACGGTGAACCGAAGAACCATTCGCTGAGGTCCATGGACATGAACCACAGGGCCACGGCCATCGGCATCACGATGAAGGGAAAGGGGACCAGGCGCAGCATCAACAAGCCCGCCACCACCGTGGCCGCCTCCATCAGTACCCAGCCGCCCTGTACGTAGGTGTAGTACTGGTGATACTCGCTCTGGGTATCGTCGAGTGGCCACCAACCGGCAAGGCGCTCGATGGCGAACACTGCCAAGGGCACGATGCTCACGGCGACTGCGGCCAGCACGCCAGCGGCAATGGGTTGCTCCCGGCGTTGCAGCCTAAGGGCGAGCAGCGTCAACAAGGCGATGTAGAGCGAGGAAACGCCCAGCAGCGCCGAATCGCCGATGCTCATCCAGGCTTCGGTGAGCAGCCAGCCCATGGCGCCCATGATCAGTAATGCGCCGAAGTAGAACGCCACATGGGCAAGCTGGAAAGTACCGCGGGTTTGCGGTTGCTGGCGCAGGAAGGCTAACAAGGCCTGGTCCTGGCCCGGTTGAAGAACACCTGCGTCCACCGCGCGAGCCAGGTCCTTGGCGTCGAAACGTTCCGTCATGTTCGTGCCCTTCAGATGCGGTAGGTGCTTTTAGTCATCACCTTGGCCATCAGGCTCATGCCGAAGCGCACAGGGGCTGGGAAGCGGTAGCCGCCGGCTTCGAGTGCAGACTCGGCGTGCTGTTCTTCATCGACACGCATCTGTTCGAGAATGGCCCGGGACTTTTCATCCTCCTGGGGCAGTTGCTCAAGGTGCTCGTCCAGGTGCTTGCATACCTGGTGTTCGGTCGCTGCGACGAAGCCGAGACTGACCTTGTCGCTGACCAGGCCGGCAAGGGCGCCGATGCCGAAGGACATGCCATAGAACAGCGGGTTGAGCACGCTCGGGTGGCTGCCAAGCTGGCGGATGCGTTGCTCGCACCAAGCCAGGTGGTCGACTTCTTCTTCGGCGGCATGCTCCATGGCCTTGCGCACTTCAGGCAACTTGGCGGTCAAGGCTTGGCCTTGGTACAGCGCCTGGGCGCAGACTTCACCGGTATGGTTGATCCGCATCAGGCCGGCAATATGGCGGGTTTGGCTTTCGTCCAGTTCGGCATCGGGTTGGACGATGGCCGGGGATGGGCGGGCAGGTTGGCCGCTGAAGGGCAGCAAGGTGCGCATGGCAGTATCGGCCTGCAGCAACAAGCGGTCGAGCGGCGAGTAGTGACGTTCGGTAGCCATCGGGCACCTCCGCTAGAGTGTGCCCGACAGTTTACCGCAATCGGGAAGGAGACGGTTGCCCTGGATCAGCCCGGCGGCCAGTGCATCTGGCGCTGGCCGAGCACGTGCATGTGGATGTGGTAGACCGTCTGGCCGCCCAGCTCATTGCAGTTCATGACCACACGGAAGCCATCCTCGCAGCCGAGTTCCTTGGCCAGGCGCTGGGCCGTGAACAGGATATGGCCGGCCAGGCCTTTGTCTTCCTCGGTCAGGTCGTTGAGGGTGCGGATGGGCTTTTTCGGGATGACCAGAAAATGCACAGGTGCCTGCGGGGCGATATCGTGGAAGGCCAGAACCTGGTCGTCCTCGTAGATGATCTTCGCCGGGATCTCCCGGTTGATGATCTTGGTGAAGATAGTCTCCACAGCTCGTACTCCATGGTGAGTGTCCGGGCCGAGTGTACCCAGCACGACGACGCTCGCCCAGTGGCTATTCGACGCCGACCGGGCAGTAGCGCCGATGGATGACGCCGGCCAGCTTGCGCGTGAGCCAGCGTGGCATCAGGCGAGGCATCGCCGCCAGCCAGCGGTTGCGTCGTCCAGGCATGATCAGGGCGCGGTTCTTGTCCAGCGCGCGTACGGTATAGAGCGCCACTTCTTCCGGGCTCAGGCAGCGCGCGCTGTCGTCCAGCCGAGGGATGCGTCGGCGCGAGGATCGCACAGGCCCGGGGCACAGGACCGAGACTTTGATTCCGGTGCGCTTGAGCTCCTCGCGAAGCGCCTCGGAGAAACTCACCACATAGGCCTTGCTGGCTGCGTAGGTGGCCATCCACGGGCCGGGCGCGGCGCTGGCCAGGGCTGCGACATTGAGGATTTGTCCGCCTCCGTGCAAAGCCATCAGGTTGCCAATGGCATGACACAGGCGGCTCAGGGCGAGGACGTTGACCTCCAGCAGATCTTGTTCGTCGGCCCATTCATGGGCGAGAAACGGCCCATAGGTCCGCTGGCCGGCACAATTGACCAAAAGGTCGATGTGTCGCTCGCCTTCTTCGAGCTCCAGGACGAAGCCCGACAGGCGTAGGGGTTGGCTCAGGTCGCAAGCCCGGAACAGCACTTCGACGCCGAAGCGCTGGGTCAGCTCGATGGCGACCGGCTCCAGGGTCTCGCGGTGGCGTGCCACCAAGATCAGGTTGCGCCCACGCCGTGCCAGGGCTTCCGCCAGGGCAAGCCCTAGGCCGCTGGAAGCACCGGTAATCATGGCGTAACGGGTCATGCAAGGCTCCTGAGGCCGAAAAAGGGCGACTAGTGTACAGCGTGGCCGGAGAAGGTGTTGCCTTTTGCTACCGGCTCAGCCCCGAGCCTCAGGGGCCTGCCAGCACATGATCCTTCGGGCTCAGAACGGCTTGACCACTACCAGGATCACGATGCCCAGCAGAAACAGCACCGGCACTTCGTTGAACCAGCGGTAGAACACATGCCCGCGAGTATTGGTGCCAGCAGCGAAGCGTTTGCGCTGGGCGCCGCACATATGGTGGTAGACGGTCAACAGCGCCACCAGGGTGAGCTTGGCGTGTAGCCAGCCCTGGCTCAGCCAGCCAGGATTGAGGTAGAGCATCCAGGCGCCGAAGACGTAAGTGGCGATCATCGCTGGGTTCATGATGCCGCGATACAGCTTGCGTTCCATGGTGACGAAGCGGTCCAGGCTGAGGCTGTCCTGACTTTGGGCGTGGTAGACGAACAGGCGCGGGAGGTAGAACAGCCCGGCGAACCAGCAGACCACGCTGACGATATGCAGGGCCTTGATCCATAGATAAAGCATGGGGGAGTTCCTTCAGGATTCACGGTCGTCAGATAGTAACGGTCAAGCGTCCAATGGGGCATCCGAAGAGTTGTTACAGAGGCCCCGCACCCCTATTATCGTGCGCTTTCCAGTGGGCTCGTTGAAGAAGGGGCAAGCGTTATGATCAAGGTCGGTATCGTTGGCGGCACGGGTTACACCGGTGTCGAACTGTTGCGCCTGCTGGCACAGCACCCACAGGCCGAGGTCGCTGTCATCACGTCGCGCTCCGAGGCGGGCGTCGCGGTCGCCGACATGTATCCGAACCTGCGCGGTCATTATGATGGCCTAGCCTTCAGCGTGCCGGACAGCAAGACCTTGGGCGCCTGTGACGTGGTGTTCTTCGCCACGCCCCATGGGGTTGCCCACGCACTGGCTGGCGAATTGCTGGCTGCCGGGACCAAGGTCATCGACCTGTCCGCGGATTTCCGTCTGCAGGATGCCGTGGAGTGGGGCAAGTGGTACGGCCAGCCCCATGGTGCGCCGGAATTGCTCAAGGATGCGGTGTATGGCCTGCCAGAGGTCAACCGCGAGAAGATCCGCCAGGCCCGCCTGATCGCAGTGCCCGGTTGCTATCCGACCGCCACTCAGCTGGGTTTCCTGCCGCTGCTGGAGGCAGGCCTGGCTGATCCATCGCGACTGATTGCGGACTGCAAGTCCGGGGTGAGCGGGGCGGGGCGTGGCGCAGCCGTAGGTTCACTGTTCTGTGAAGCAGGCGAAAGCATGAAGGCATACGCGGTCAAGGGCCATCGCCATCTGCCGGAGATCAGCCAGGGGCTGCGTCAAGCCGCTGGCAAGGAAGTCGGGCTGACCTTCGTGCCGCATCTCACGCCGATGATTCGCGGTATTCACGCGACCCTTTACGCGACCGTCGCCGACACTTCCGTCGATCTACAGGCGCTGTTCGAGAAGCGCTATGCCGATGAGCCGTTCGTCGATGTGATGCCGGCTGGTAGCCATCCTGAGACCCGCAGCGTACGTGGTGCCAATGTCTGCCGCATCGCTGTACATCGTCCTCAGGGGGGCGACCTGGTGGTGGTGCTGTCGGTGATCGACAACCTGGTCAAGGGGGCTTCCGGCCAGGCGGTACAGAACCTGAATATCCTGTTCGGTCTGGACGAGCGCATGGGGCTCTCCCATGCGGGTCTGCTGCCCTAAGCGCAGCGGTAAGCTGCAAGCCTCGAGCTACAAGTGAGCACGCCGGGATTGGCTTTCCGCTTGTAGCTTGTCACTTGCAGCTTTCGTATTGTTGACCAATTTTCTCGGAGAAGCGGATAATGCGCGTCATCGAGTTTTATGGCGACACTGCGCCGGGAGAGTCAACATGAGCGTCGAAACCTTCACCCCCACGGCTTTGGAATTTACCCAAGGTGCTGCGAACAAGGTGAAGACCCTGGTCAGCGAGGAAGGCAATGATCGCCTGAAGCTGCGTGTGTTCGTGACGGGCGGCGGTTGCTCTGGCTTCCAGTACGGCTTCACCTTCGATGAAGAAGTGGCCGAGGACGACACCATCGTCGAGCGCGAGGGTGTATCCCTGGTAGTGGACCCGATGAGCTTCCAATACCTGGCAGGCGCCGAGGTGGACTACCAAGAAGGCCTTGAAGGTTCGCGTTTCGTGATCAAGAACCCCAATGCCACCACCACCTGCGGTTGCGGTTCCTCGTTCTCGATCTGAGGCCGGGCCCTGCAACGAAAACGCCGCGCAATTGCGCGGCGTTTTGCGTTGTGCAGGTTCGTCAGGCTGGATAGATCGCCCCGAGAACGCGCAGCCCCCGGGCGGCGGTCACGCTGGGGCGGTTGGCCGGGATGCGTTCGAGGCAGCAATGGGCCAGCCATGCGAAGGCCATGGCTTCGACCCAGTCCGGGTCCACGCCATGGGCGGCTGTGCTGCTGACCTGGGCACAAGGCAGCAGCGCTGCCAGGCGACCCATCAATGCGCTATTGCGAGCACCACCACCACAGACCAGCAGGGCCTCGGTGCCTGATTGGGCGCCAAGCAGCGAGTCAATGATGCTGCGGGCGGTCAGTTCCAGCAGCGTGGCCTGTACATCTTCGTCCCGATAGGCTGGCAGCGCTGCCAGATGGGCGTCCAGCCAGGGAAGGTTGAACACTTCACGGCCGGTGCTCTTGGGGCCGCTGCTTGCAAAGAAGGGGTCCGCCAGAAGCTTGTCCAACAACGTATCGATGATCTGGCCGCTGGCGGCCCAGGCGCCATCGGCGTCATAGGTTTGGCCGCGCTTGCGTTCGATCCAGGCGTCCAGCAGCACGTTGCCTGGGCCGCAGTCGAAACCACGGACCGGTTGGTCTTGCTCGATCAGGCTGAGGTTGCTGAACCCGCCCACGTTCAGAATGGCCACGCGTTGCCCCAGGTGGCTGAACAGCGCCTCATGGAATGCAGGCACCAACGGGGCGCCTTGGCCTCCCGCGGCCACGTCACGACGGCGGAAATCACCGACAACGCAGATGCCCGTCAGCTCGGCCAGCAACGCCGGATTGCCAATCTGTACAGTGAATTCACGGGCCGGCTCGTGGCGGATGGTCTGACCGTGGCTGCCGATTGCACGGATGGCGCTGGCGTCCAGGCCTTGGCTTGCCAAGAGCTGTTTTATGCCTTCGGCGGCGAGGCTAGCCCAGCGGTTCTCCGCCAATGCGGCACGCGCGATCTCGTCAGGGCCGCTGGCACAGAGGGCAAGCAGCGCCTGACGAAGATCAGAAGGCATGGGGGTGTAGTGAGTGGCGAGCAGGTGGGTCTGCTCGCGTTGTTCGATCAGTGCGATGTCCAAACCATCTAGGCTGGTTCCGGACATCACACCCAGATAAAGCGCCATGGTTCAGCGCTTGTTGGCGGCGAGCAGGGTGGCCTTTTCCTGATCCATGCGGGCGATCAGGGGTTGGCTCTGCTGCAGGAAGCGCTGGCGCTCGGAGCGGGCAATCGGGTCGGCCATGGGCACCTTCTGGCTCAACGGGTCGACGTGAACGCCATTGACCTGAAACTCGTAGTGCAAGTGTGGACCCGTGGACAGGCCGGTGGTGCCGATGTAACCGATCACCTGGCCTTGCTTGACCGAGCTGCCGGTCTTGATGCCCTTGGCAAAGCCCTGCATGTGACCATAAAGGGTCTTGTAGGAGTTGCCGTGGGCGATGATCACGGTATTGCCATAGCCACCGCGGCGGCCTGCCAGAAGTACCTTGCCATCGCCGGCGGCCTTGATCGGCGTGCCCCGTGGTGCGGCGTAGTCCACACCCTTGTGAGCGCGGATCTTGTTGAGGATCGGGTGCTTGCGGCCAGCGGAGAAGCGCGAGCTGATGCGGGCGTAATCCACCGGCGTACGGATGAAGGCTTTGCGCAGGCTGTTGCCGTCGGCGGTGTAGTAGCTGGTGTTGCCCTGCTTGTTGGTGTAGCGCACAGCGGTATAGGTCTTGCCGCGGTTGGTGAAGCGCGCGGACAGGATGTTGCCGGTGCCGACCACCTTGCCGTCCATGACCTTCTGCTCGTACACCACGTCGAATTCATCGCCAGGGCGGATGTCCTGGGCGAAGTCGATGTCGTAGCCAAGGACGCGGGCCATGTCCATGGTCATGCTGTGGGACAGGCCGGCGCGCTTGGCGGAAGCCGACAGCGAGCTTTTGATCACGCCATGGGCATAGGCAGTGCGCACCACCGGCTTGCTGATTTCCCGGTTGAAGCTGTAGCCCTTGGCTGTTTTGGTCAGGCGTATGGTCTCGAGGTTGCTGATCTTGCTGTGCAGGCTGGCCAGTTGGCCGTCTTCGTCGAGTTCGAACTGCAGGACCTGCCCATGCTTTAGCTGACTGAACTGCTTGGCCTGCTTGCCGCTTGCCAGGACGTCATGGACTACGTTGGCTGGCAAACCAACCTTGGCGAACAGTGTGGAGAGGGTATCGCCGCGCGCGACCGCGACTTCACGATGGCCGGGCAGCTTGGCCTCGGCGGTCTCCTTGGCTTTTTCCTCGGTAGCTGGCGCTTGTTGCTCAGCCTGCTTGGTGGGTGGTTCGGCCTCTTCGACTTGGGCAAAAGGAGAGCCTTCGTCGTTCTCGGCTTGAACCAGCGGGGCGGCCTTGGACTCGTCCTTCAACTGCTCGGCCGGCGTTTCCAGCTCCAGGCTGAGGGTGGTCTTCTTGGCTTCGACTTCGCTGGAGGGAAATACCAGCAAAGCCAGGCTGAGCAAGGCGGCAATGCCGCTGGCGGCCAACAAATGGCTTTTCGGATAAAGCGGGGGCGCTTTAGGCGTCTCGTTGGTCATAGGTGAGGTGACTTTGAAAAAGGTGAAATGGAAAAGATGAATGACATGATGAAGATGAAATAACTGTATAAAATATAACCAAATCCGGTTTCGCGCAAGGGCGCGTAGACGCCGCAATGCGTCATCCGGGTCACATTCCTTTGCGAAACTTGTAATTGATGGCCGATCTTGTATGGTTGGCTCCCCTTGAATCTGAGCCTTGCGGGTCTGTCTATGAAGTCGGTTGAAGAGCAGCTGGCGCTTATCAAGCGCGGTGCGGAAGAGGTATTGGTCGAGTCGGAACTGGTGGAGAAGCTCAAGCGCGGCCAGCCCCTGCGTATCAAGGCGGGCTTCGACCCGACTGCGCCGGACCTGCATCTGGGCCATACTGTGCTGATCAACAAGCTGCGCCAGTTCCAGGACCTTGGGCATCAGGTCATTTTCCTGATCGGTGACTTCACTGGCATGATCGGTGACCCGAGTGGCAAGAGCGCGACCCGCCCGCCGTTGACCCGGGAGCAGGTGCTGGATAACGCCGAGACCTACAAGCAGCAGGTATTCAAGATCCTTGATCCGGCCAAGACCGAAGTCGCGTTCAACTCTACCTGGATGGACAAGCTGACGCCGGCCGACTTCATTCGACTGGCCTCCCAGTACACTGTTGCGCGCATGCTCGAGCGCGATGACTTCGACAAGCGCTATAGCAGCAACCAACCGATTGCGATCCATGAATTCTTGTATCCGCTGGTGCAGGGATACGACTCGGTTGCGCTCAAGGCGGACGTGGAGCTTGGTGGTACCGATCAGAAGTTCAACCTGCTGATGGGGCGCGAGTTGCAGCGTGCCTATGGCCAGGAGGCGCAGAACATTGTCACCATGCCTTTGCTTGAAGGGCTTGATGGCGTCAAGAAGATGTCCAAGTCTCTGGGCAACTATGTCGGCATCCAGGAAGCTCCGGGGGTGATGTACAGCAAGCTGGTCTCCATTCCGGACACCTTGATGTGGCGTTATTTCGAGCTGCTGAGCTTCCGCTCCATGGAAGAGATCAACCAGTTCCGAGCCGATGTGGAGAAGGGTGCCAACCCGCGCGACATCAAGATCAAGCTGGCCGAAGAGATTGTGGCGCGCTTCCATGGTGAAGAGGCT
>NZ_CP072559.1:4780000-5027500 GCF_023611805.1 Pseudomonas sp. BYT-1 | reverse complement strand
GCTCAGTTGGTTAGAGCGCACCCCTGATAAGGGTGAGGTCGGCAGTTCAAATCTGCCCAGACCTACCATTAGCTTGGTGCAGATGACTACGGGGCCATAGCTCAGCTGGGAGAGCGCCTGCCTTGCACGCAGGAGGTCAGCGGTTCGATCCCGCTTGGCTCCACCACTTGCCGTTACCTGCAGAACTTAGAAATGAGCATTCCAACGTGAATGTTGATTTCTGACTTTTGTCAGATCGTTCTTTAAAAATTCGGATATGTGATAGATAGACTGATGACCACTTTCACTGGTGGGCCATCAGGCTAAGGTAAAATTTGTGAGTTCTGCTCTTTATTGAGCAACATGCGAATTTTCGGCGAATGTCGTCTTCACAGTATAACCAGATTGCTTGGGGTTATATGGTCAAGTGAAGAAGCGCATACGGTGGATGCCTTGGCAGTCAGAGGCGATGAAAGACGTGGTAGCCTGCGATAAGCTTTGGGGAGTCGGCAAACAGACTGTGATCCAGAGATCTCTGAATGGGGGAACCCACCTAGGATAACCTAGGTATCTTGTACTGAATCCATAGGTGCAAGAGGCGAACCAGGGGAACTGAAACATCTAAGTACCCTGAGGAAAAGAAATCAACCGAGATTCCCTTAGTAGTGGCGAGCGAACGGGGACCAGCCCTTAAGTTGATTTGAGATTAGTGGAACGCTCTGGAAAGTGCGGCCATAGTGGGTGATAGCCCCGTACACGAAAGTCTCTTATCAATGAAATCGAGTAGGACGGAGCACGAGAAACTTTGTCTGAACATGGGGGGACCATCCTCCAAGGCTAAATACTACTGACTGACCGATAGTGAACCAGTACCGTGAGGGAAAGGCGAAAAGAACCCCGGAGAGGGGAGTGAAATAGAACCTGAAACCGTATGCGTACAAGCAGTGGGAGCCTACTTTGTTAGGTGACTGCGTACCTTTTGTATAATGGGTCAGCGACTTATATTCAGTGGCGAGCTTAACCGAATAGGGGAGGCGTAGCGAAAGCGAGTCTTAATAGGGCGTTTAGTCGCTGGGTATAGACCCGAAACCGGGCGATCTATCCATGGGCAGGTTGAAGGTTAGGTAACACTGACTGGAGGACCGAACCGACTACCGTTGAAAAGTTAGCGGATGACCTGTGGATCGGAGTGAAAGGCTAATCAAGCTCGGAGATAGCTGGTTCTCCTCGAAAGCTATTTAGGTAGCGCCTCATGTATCACTCCAGGGGGTAGAGCACTGTTTCGGCTAGGGGGTCATCCCGACTTACCAAACCGATGCAAACTCCGAATACCTGGAAGTGCCGAGCATGGGAGACACACGGCGGGTGCTAACGTCCGTCGTGAAAAGGGAAACAACCCAGACCGTCAGCTAAGGTCCCAAAGTCATGGTTAAGTGGGAAACGATGTGGGAAGGCTTAGACAGCTAGGAGGTTGGCTTAGAAGCAGCCATCCTTTAAAGAAAGCGTAATAGCTCACTAGTCGAGTCGGCCTGCGCGGAAGATGTAACGGGGCTCAAACCATGCACCGAAGCTACGGGTATCACTTAGGTGATGCGGTAGAGGAGCGTTCTGTAAGCCTGTGAAGGTGAGTTGAGAAGCTTGCTGGAGGTATCAGAAGTGCGAATGCTGACATGAGTAACGACAATGCGAGTGAAAAACTCGCACGCCGAAAGACCAAGGTTTCCTGCGCAACGTTAATCGACGCAGGGTTAGTCGGTCCCTAAGGCGAGGCTGAAAAGCGTAGTCGATGGAAAACAGGTTAATATTCCTGTACTTCCAGTTATTGCGATGGAGGGACGGAGAAGGCTAGGCCAGCTTGGCGTTGGTTGTCCAAGTTTAAGGTGGTAGGCTGAAATCTTAGGCAAATCCGGGATTTCAAGGCCGAGAGCTGATGACGAGTTGCCTTTAGGCGACGAAGTGGTTGATGCCATGCTTCCAAGAAAAGCTCCTAAGCTTCAGATAACTGGGAACCGTACCCCAAACCGACACAGGTGGTCGGGTAGAGAATACCAAGGCGCTTGAGAGAACTCGGGTGAAGGAACTAGGCAAAATGGCACCGTAACTTCGGGAGAAGGTGCGCCGGCGAGGGTGAAGGACTTGCTCCGTAAGCCCATGCCGGTCGAAGATACCAGGCCGCTGCGACTGTTTATTAAAAACACAGCACTCTGCAAACACGAAAGTGGACGTATAGGGTGTGACGCCTGCCCGGTGCCGGAAGGTTAATTGATGGGGTTAGCGCAAGCGAAGCTCTTGATCGAAGCCCCGGTAAACGGCGGCCGTAACTATAACGGTCCTAAGGTAGCGAAATTCCTTGTCGGGTAAGTTCCGACCTGCACGAATGGCGTAACGATGGCGGCGCTGTCTCCACCCGAGACTCAGTGAAATTGAAATCGCTGTGAAGATGCAGTGTATCCGCGGCTAGACGGAAAGACCCCGTGAACCTTTACTATAGCTTTGCACTGGACTTTGAGCTTGCTTGTGTAGGATAGGTGGGAGGCTTTGAAGTGGGGACGCCAGTTCTCATGGAGCCATCCTTGAAATACCACCCTGGCAACCTTGAGGTTCTAACTCAGGTCCGTGATCCGGATCGAGGACAGTGTATGGTGGGTAGTTTGACTGGGGCGGTCTCCTCCCAAAGAGTAACGGAGGAGTACGAAGGTGCGCTCAGACCGGTCGGAAATCGGTCGCAGAGTATAAAGGCAAAAGCGCGCTTGACTGCGAGACCCACACGTCGAGCAGGTACGAAAGTAGGTCTTAGTGATCCGGTGGTTCTGTATGGAAGGGCCATCGCTCAACGGATAAAAGGTACTCCGGGGATAACAGGCTGATACCGCCCAAGAGTTCATATCGACGGCGGTGTTTGGCACCTCGATGTCGGCTCATCACATCCTGGGGCTGAAGCCGGTCCCAAGGGTATGGCTGTTCGCCATTTAAAGTGGTACGCGAGCTGGGTTTAGAACGTCGTGAGACAGTTCGGTCCCTATCTGCCGTGGACGTTTGAGATTTGAGAGGGGCTGCTCCTAGTACGAGAGGACCGGAGTGGACGAACCTCTGGTGTTCCGGTTGTCACGCCAGTGGCATTGCCGGGTAGCTATGTTCGGAAGAGATAACCGCTGAAAGCATCTAAGCGGGAAACTTGCCTCAAGATGAGATCTCACTGGGATCTTGAATCCCCTAAAGGGCCGTCGAAGACTACGACGTTGATAGGTCGGGTGTGTAAGCGCTGTGAGGCGTTGAGCTAACCGATACTAATTGCCCGTGAGGCTTGACCATATAACACCCAAGCAATTTGCTTCTGCAGATTGCGGTGGTGAAGACGAAAGAACCGAAAGTTCGCAACCACAACGATCACATATCCGAATTGGCTGGAGTGTCATAAGACAGTCTGGCAACAGAATTTCTTGACGACCATAGAGCATTGGAACCACCTGATCCCATCCCGAACTCAGTAGTGAAACGATGCATCGCCGATGGTAGTGTGGGGCTTCCCCATGTGAGAGTAGGTCATCGTCAAGATTCATTTCGCAAAACCCCTATCTGCGCGAGCAGGTAGGGGTTTTGTCTTTTCTGGTTCCGACCATTTTCTCCCTCTGTTGCTCGAGTACTGCCTTTCTGTGGGCCCTTTTCCTATGCAAGCCCCCGGGCCGTGGCTATCATGCCAGCCTAATTCCAAGTCGAGACTGGCATGCTGAAGTTGTTGAATCTCCTCAAGGATGGCCGGTTCCATTCCGGGCAGGCCCTAGGGGAAGCAATGGGGGTGAGTCGCAGCGCCGTGTGGAAGCAGCTGCAGCACCTGGAAAGCGAATTGAACCTTGTTATTCACAAGGTGCGTGGTCGTGGCTATCAATTGGCCGTACCGCTGACTTTGCTCGAGTCTGAGGTTATCCATGAGCACGGCCGGGGCGATCATTGGCCGCTTTGGATTCACGAGACAATAGATTCCACCAATGCCGAAGCTCTACGTCTTATTGCTCGGGGCGAATCCGCGCCGTTTCTCGTTTTGGCGGAGCAACAGACAGCTGGCCGGGGTCGGCGCGGGCGCCAATGGGTGAGTCCTTTCGCTGAGAATCTCTATTACAGCCTGGTTCTGCGGGTCGAAGGCGGCATGCGCCAGCTCGAAGGGCTGAGCCTGGTCGTAGGATTGGCGGTCATGCGCACCTTGCAGGTGTTCGGTTTGGATGCTGCCGGCTTGAAATGGCCGAATGATGTGCTGGTGGGAGAGCGGAAAATTGCGGGCATCCTGTTGGAGTTGGTCGGCGATCCTGCAGATGTATGTCATGTAGTGCTGGGTATCGGTATCAATGTGAACATGCAGAGCAATGACCGGGTCGATCAGCAGTGGACTTCGATGAAGCGTGAGGTAGGTGGGTCAATCGACCGCAACCGTCTGGTCGCGCAACTCAACCAGCAACTGCAGCATGAGTTGGCCCGTCATCGTCGTTACGGGTTTGCGGCATTCCAGGAAGATTGGGAGCAGGCAAACCTGTGGCAGGGGCGCACAGTGTCCCTGATTGCAGGTAGTAACCGTATCGATGGTGTGATGCTTGGGGTTGATGGGCTAGGCGCCTTGCGTCTCGAGGTCGAAGGTGTGGAAAAGAGCTTTAGTGCTGGAGAGCTCAGTTTGAGGTTGCGTGATGATTCTTGAGCTCGACTGCGGAAATAGTTTCATCAAGTGGCGTGTAATTCATGCCGGCGATGCGACCATTGTGGGTGGAGGCATAGTCGATTCTGATCAGGCACTGCTGGCCGAAGTGTCAGCGTTGCCTTCCGTGCGCCTCAGTGGTAGCCGGATGGTGAGTGTGCGCAGCGAAGAAGAAACCGACGCGCTTTGCCTACAGTTGGCACAGCATTTCGGTGTCCGGGTGCTAGTCGCTCATCCTGCCCGTGAAATGGCGGGCGTGCGCAATGGATACGACGATTATCAGCGACTGGGTATGGATCGCTGGTTGGCGGCACTGGGTGCGTACCATCTGGCAAAAGGGGCGTGCTTGGTCATCGACTTGGGCACCGCAGCCAAGGCGGACTTCGTCGCTGCGGACGGGCAGCATTTGGGCGGTTACATTTGCCCGGGTATGCCGCTGATGCGTAGCCAATTGCGCACCCACACCCGTCGGATTCGTTACGACGATGCTTCAGCTGAGCGAGCTTTGATCAGTCTCGTGCCGGGACGCTCCACCGTGGAAGCTGTCGAGCGCGGGTGCGTGTTGATGTTGCAGGGTTTTGCGCGTACGCAGATTGAGCAAGCACAGGTGTTATGGGGTGAGTCATTCACGGCGTTCCTTACCGGTGGGGATGCGCCTTTGGTAAGAGATGCCGTTCCTCAGGTTCGGGTGGTGCCCGATCTGGTCTTTGTCGGTCTGGCCATTGCCTGTCCACTGGGTTGAGGTGCCTATGCGTTGGTTGTTTCTGCTATTGGTGGTGCTCAATATCGCTTATTACGTCTGGCATCAACAGGAGGCGCCTCTGAAGGCCAAGGAGGTTGCGCCTCTTTCCTTGTACAAAGGTAGTCAGCAAGAAATCCGCCTATTGCGTGAAACAGGCGCTTCAGCGCCGGCCAAGCGCCGCGATGAATGCCTGGTTGTCGGAGGGGTTCAGACTCAAGAGCAGTTGGACGCGCTACGTCAGCGCCTGGTAAGCCTGGATATTTCGACAGCGGAGGTGCCAGGCCAATTGCCAGGTGCTGATGGGCGCTGGCTCAAAGTTGCGGCCGAAAGCGAGCGTTTGCTGGACTCTGCGGTGCTCTCAAGTCTTTCCAAGGATTTCAAAGACTTAAAACACAAAATTATTTTATGCGAGGGTATTGCAACTGGTGAATAGCTTGATAGAATGGCGCCCGCTTCGCAGGGAACACCACTGAGGTGGTAAGACCGGAAGCTGTTGTCAAAGTAGCTAACCTCAAGATTTTAATGAGAAAAAGCTTGACAGCAGGACGGCAAGAGTTGAAAATGCCGCCCACACTCAGGAGGGGTTCCCGAGTGGCCAAAGGGATCAGACTGTAAATCTGACGTCTTCGACTTCGAAGGTTCGAATCCTTCCCCCTCCACCAGTTTAGCGAGAGCTGCAAGCTCCGCGGGTATAGTTTAGTGGTAGAACCTCAGCCTTCCAAGCTGATGATGCGGGTTCGATTCCCGCTACCCGCTCCAAGTTTGCTGTTGTTGCACAAAGTGTTGCGCTCTTGTAGCTCAGTTGGTAGAGCACACCCTTGGTAAGGGTGAGGTCAGCGGTTCAAGTCCGCTCAAGAGCTCCATATTAACAAGGCAGATATGAAAATATCTGCCTTTGTTTTATCAGTTGTAGTGACTATTTCTTCTGCGGAGGACTGTATCGATGGCTAAGGAAAAGTTTGATCGTTCCCTTCCCCACGTTAACGTCGGCACTATCGGCCACGTTGACCACGGTAAGACCACTCTGACTGCAGCTCTGACCCGCGTCTGCTCCGAAGTCTTCGGTTCGGCCGTCGTTGAGTTCGACAAGATCGACTCGGCTCCAGAAGAAAAAGCACGCGGTATCACCATCAACACCGCTCACGTCGAGTACAACTCGAACATTCGTCACTACGCTCACGTTGACTGCCCAGGTCACGCTGACTACGTGAAGAACATGATCACCGGTGCTGCCCAGATGGACGGCGCGATCCTGGTTTGCTCGGCCGCCGATGGTCCGATGCCACAAACCCGTGAGCACATCCTGCTGTCCCGTCAGGTTGGCGTTCCGTACATCGTGGTCTTCCTGAACAAGGCTGACCTGGTAGACGACGCTGAGCTGCTGGAACTGGTCGAGATGGAAGTTCGCGACCTGCTGTCCACCTACGACTTCCCAGGCGACGACACTCCGATCATCATCGGTTCGGCTCGTATGGCTCTGGAAGGCAAAGACGACAACGAAATGGGTACCAGCGCTGTTAAGAAGCTGGTTGAGACTCTGGATGCCTACATCCCTGAGCCAGTTCGTGCCGTTGACCAGCCGTTCCTGATGCCGATCGAAGACGTCTTCTCGATCTCGGGTCGTGGTACCGTTGTTACCGGTCGTATCGAGCGTGGTATCGTCCGCGTTCAGGACGCCCTGGAAATCGTTGGTCTGCGTCCAACCACCACCACCACCTGCACCGGCGTTGAGATGTTCCGCAAGCTGCTGGACGAAGGTCGTGCTGGCGAGAACTGCGGCGTCCTGCTGCGCGGCACCAAGCGTGACGAAGTTGAGCGTGGCCAGGTTCTGGTCAAGCCAGGTTCGGTCAAGCCGCACACCAAGTTCACTGCAGAAGTCTACGTTCTGTCGAAGGAAGAAGGCGGTCGTCACACTCCGTTCTTCAAAGGCTACCGTCCTCAGTTCTACTTCCGTACCACTGACGTGACCGGTAACTGCGAACTGCCGGAAGGCGTTGAAATGGTAATGCCAGGTGACAACATTCAGATGACTGTTACCCTGATCAAGACCATCGCAATGGAAGACGGTCTGCGCTTCGCTATCCGTGAAGGCGGTCGTACCGTCGGCGCCGGCGTCGTAGCAAAAATTATTGAATAAGTAGTTGATTTCTCATGATCAGGCCGGCATAATGGCCGGCCTGATACAGCGTTAAAGGTCAGTAGCTCAATTGGCAGAGCGACGGTCTCCAAAACCGTAGGTTGGGGGTTCGATTCCCTCCTGACCTGCCATTCACCTCGGTGTGATGGCTTTCTTCTCACAGGATCCTCCTCGATGACTCCCAAAACTGAAGCCCAAGAATCGCGTTTTGATCTGTTCAAGTGGCTGGCTGTTGTTGTATTGGTAGTCGTTGGTGTTGTGGGTAATCAGTATTACTCCGCAGCTCCAATCCTGTATCGCGTCCTTGCGCTTCTTGCTCTGGCTGCCGTTGCGGGCTTTGTCGCCTTGCAGACTGTGAAGGGTAAGTCGTTCTTTGCGCTGGCGAAGGAAGCTCGTACCGAGATTCGTAAAGTCGTGTGGCCGACCCGCCAGGAAACCACTCAGACCACGCTCATTGTTGTGGTTGTCGTGTTGGTTATGGCGTTGCTGCTGTGGGGTCTCGATTCCCTGCTCGGCTGGGCGGTCTCCTTGATTGTTGGCTAAGGGTGTCCCGTGGCTAAGCGTTGGTACGTCGTGCATGCTTACTCGGGTTACGAGAAGCATGTGATGCGCTCCCTGATCGAGCGCGTCAAGCTGGCTGGCATGGAAGACGAGTTCGGCGAGATCCTGGTCCCGACCGAAGAAGTTGTTGAAATGCGCAATGGCCAGAAGCGCAAGAGCGAGCGCAAATTCTTCCCTGGCTATGTGCTGGTCCAGATGGAAATGAACGAAGGGACTTGGCACCTCGTCAAGGACACCCCTCGTGTCATGGGTTTCATTGGTGGTACCGCAGACAAGCCTGCGCCGATCACCGATAAAGAAGCTGAAGCTATCCTGCGTCGCGTTGCCGATGGTAGTGACAAGCCTAAGCCCAAGACGCTGTTCGAGCCGGGTGAAGTGGTTCGAGTCATTGATGGTCCGTTTGCTGACTTCAATGGCAGTGTCGAAGAAGTTAACTACGAAAAGAGCAGGCTGCAGGTTGCAGTGCTCATTTTCGGTCGCTCTACTCCGGTAGAGCTCGAGTTCAGCCAGGTCGAGAAGGTCTAGGCGAACGACGCATCCCATACCCCGCAGCCCTATGTGCTGCGGGGTTTTGTCGTCACTGGGATAAAACGCAAGTCATACGGGGAGCCATCTGGCGTTCGTACCCGATTTTGGAGTAGCTCATGGCTAAGAAGATTCAGGCTTACATCAAGCTGCAAGTTAAGGCCGGCCAGGCCAACCCAAGCCCACCCGTTGGTCCAGCACTGGGTCAACACGGTGTTAACATCATGGAATTCTGCAAGGCCTTCAACGCCCGTACTCAGGGTCAAGAGCCAGGTCTGCCGACTCCAGTGATCATCACTGTCTACAGTGACCGTAGCTTCACCTTCGAAACCAAGAGCACTCCTGCCTCGGTTCTGCTGAAGAAAGCTGCTGGCCTGAGCAGTGGTTCGGCTCGCCCGAACACCGTCAAGGTTGGTACCGTTACCCGTGCTCAGCTGGAAGAGATCGCCAAGACCAAGCAGGCTGATCTGACTGCCGCTGACCTGGATGCAGCTGTGCGCACCATCGCCGGCTCTGCCCGCAGCATGGGCCTGAACGTGGAGGGTGTGTAATGGCTAAGCTGACTAAGCGCCAAAAGGCTATCGCCGAGAAAATCGAAGCAGGCAAGGCCTACAACTTCGAAGAGGCCGCGACTCTGCTGGCTTCGCTGCCGGCCGCCAAATTCGTCGAGTCCTATGACATCGCCGTCAACCTCGGTGTTGACCCGCGTAAATCCGACCAGGTCGTTCGCAGCGCTACCGTGCTGCCGCATGGCACTGGCAAGACCGTTCGCGTTGCCGTCTTCACCCAGGGCCCAGCTGCTGAAGCTGCTCTGGCTGCCGGCGCTGACCGCGTAGGTATGGACGATCTGGCTGCCGAAATGAAAGGCGGCGACCTGAACTATGACGTCGTAATCGCATCGCCTGATGCCATGCGTGTTGTAGGTCAGCTGGGTCAGGTCCTGGGTCCTCGCGGCCTGATGCCGAACCCGAAAGTGGGTACTGTAACTCCAGACGTAGCCGGCGCCGTCAAGAACGCCAAGGCTGGTCAGGTTCGCTACCGTACCGACAAGAACGGTATCATCCACACCTCCGTTGGCAAGGTCGGCTTCGAAGCTGGCAAGCTGAAGGAAAACGTTGAAGCCCTGATCGCCGATCTGAAGCGTATCAAGCCGGCTTCCTCGAAAGGTATCTACGTCAAGCGCGTCACCCTGAGCACCACCATGGGCCCAGGTCTGATCATCGATCAGAGCTCGCTGAACGTGTAATGCTCGGCCGGTGCGGCCCTGTCCGCACCGGCTGCTGAAAATTGGGGTCCCTGCCTGGCGGGGGCTATCCAAGACCGTAGGCGGCGCAAGCCTTAAACCACAAGCCTACGCAGATGGTGCTCCCGATTCGTTACCGAATCAGACACCAAAACGACATCCGGCCTCGGCTGGATGAAACGGTAGAAACCAGGAGTAAACCCGTGGCAATTAAACTCGAAGACAAGAAGGCCATCGTCGCTGAAGTCAACGAGGCTGCCAAAGTCGCTCTGTCCGCTGTCGTGGCTGATGCCCGTGGTGTGACTGTAGGCGCAATGACCGGACTCCGTAAAGAGGCCCGCGAAGCTGGCGTTTACGTACGTGTCGTACGTAACACCCTGCTCAAGCGCGCTGTTGAAGGCACCGAGTACTCGATCCTCAACGACGCGTTCAAAGGCCCGACCCTGATCGCCTTCTCCAATGAACATCCGGGCGCTGCTGCTCGTCTGTTCAAAGAGTTCGCCAAGGGTCAGGACAAGTTCGAGATCAAGGCAGCTGCGTTCGACGGCAAGTTCCTTGCCGCTAACCAGATCGACGTGCTGGCAACTCTGCCAACTCGCGACGAGGCTATCGCACAGCTGATGAGCGTAATCCAAGGTGCAACCAGCAAGCTGGCTCGTACCCTGGCTGCTCTGCGCGACCAGAAAGAAGCTGCTGCTGCCTAAGGCCGCGTAGCTTATTTCGAAATCAAACGTTTAATTTGATGGCCGCGTAGGCTGTCACCCCAATACAGGAATTCATAGTCATGTCTCTGACTAACGAGCAAATCATCGAAGCGATCGGCCAGAAAACCGTTCTGGAAATTGTTGAACTGATCAAAGCGATGGAAGAAACCTTCGGCGTTACCGCTGCTGCCGCCGTTGCTGCTGCCCCTGCTGGTGGCGCTGCTGCCGCTGCTGAAGAGCAGACCGAGTTCAACGTCGTTCTGGCCGAAGCTGGCGACAAGAAGGTCAACGTGATCAAGGCAGTTCGTGAACTGACCGGTCTGGGCCTGAAAGAAGCCAAAGAGAAAGTAGACGGCGCTCCTGCTGTCATCGCTGAAGGCGTTTCGAAAGAAGCCGCTGAAGACGCGAAGAAGAAGCTGGAAGAAGCAGGCGCTAAAGTCGAGCTGAAGTAATTTCGACTTTGCGACTCCAGCCCAAGCGTTGAGCGAAAGGCTGACGGCTGGTGGCTTATGCCACCGGCCTTTTTCCGTTATTGGTGGCCGATCAGGTCGGCCCCGATAACGAGCTGTAAAACACCCAAGAGGGTGTGCAAACCATGGGGTTTGCAGATTTTCTGGCTGCTTCCGCTCGGAAGGAGCCAAACAAGCAGGTGACCAAGCTGGGGAACGCTGATGGCTTACTCATACACTGAGAAAAAACGTATCCGCAAGGACTTTAGCAAGTTGCCGGACGTCATGGATGTGCCTTACCTCCTGGCCATCCAGCTGGATTCGTATCGCGAATTCCTGCAGGCGGGAGCATCCAAGGATCAGTTCCGCGACGTCGGCCTGCACGCGGCCTTCAAATCGGTATTCCCGATCATCAGCTACTCCGGCAATGCTGCCCTGGAGTACGTCGGCTATCGCCTGGGCGAGCCGGCTTTCGATGTGAAGGAATGTGTCCTGCGCGGTGTGACATTCGCTGTTCCGCTGCGTGTGAAGGTGCGCCTGATCATCTTCGACAAGGAATCGTCGAACAAAGCGATCAAGGACATCAAAGAGCAAGAAGTCTACATGGGTGAAATCCCCCTGATGACTGAGAACGGTACCTTCGTTATCAACGGTACCGAGCGTGTAATCGTTTCCCAGCTGCACCGTTCGCCAGGTGTGTTCTTCGACCACGATCGTGGCAAGACCCACAGCTCCGGCAAACTGCTGTACTCCGCCCGTATCATTCCTTACCGCGGTTCCTGGCTGGACTTCGAGTTCGATCCGAAGGACTGCGTGTTCGTTCGTATCGACCGTCGCCGCAAGCTGCCGGCCTCGGTACTGCTGCGAGCGCTGGGCTACAGCACCGAAGAAATCCTCAACACCTTCTACACCACCAACGTGTTCCACGTTTCCGGCGAAAAACTCAGCCTGGAACTGGTGCCTCAGCGTCTGCGTGGTGAAGTCGCGGTCATGGATATCCATGACGGCAGCGGAAAGATCATCGTTGAGCAAGGCCGTCGTATCACCGCGCGCCATATCAACCAGCTCGAAAAAGCCGGCGTCAAGCAGCTGGACGTTCCAATGGAGTACGTCCTGGGCCGCACCACTGCCAAGGCCATCGTGCATCCGGCCACCGGCGAGATCCTTGCCGAATGCAACACCGAGCTGACCACTGAGCTGCTGATCAAGGTCGCCAAGGCTCAGGTTGTACGCATCGAGACGCTGTACACCAACGACATCGATTGTGGTCCGTTCATCTCGGATACTCTGAAGATCGACACCACCAGCAACCAGCTGGAAGCCTTGGTGGAAATCTACCGCATGATGCGTCCAGGTGAGCCGCCAACCAAGGATGCCGCCGAGACCCTGTTCAACAACCTGTTCTTCAGCGCCGAGCGTTACGATCTGTCCGCTGTTGGCCGCATGAAGTTCAACCGCCGTATCGGTCGTACCGAGATCGAAGGTTCGGGCGTGCTGAGCAAGGAAGATATCGTCGACGTCCTCAAGACCTTGGTCGATATCCGTAACGGCAAAGGCATCGTTGACGACATCGACCACCTGGGTAACCGTCGTGTCCGTTGCGTTGGCGAGATGGCCGAGAACCAGTTCCGTGTCGGCCTGGTGCGCGTCGAGCGCGCGGTCAAGGAACGTCTGTCGATGGCGGAAAGCGAAGGCTTGATGCCGCAGGACCTGATCAACGCCAAGCCGGTCGCGGCGGCGGTGAAGGAGTTCTTCGGTTCCAGCCAGCTCTCGCAGTTCATGGACCAGAACAACCCACTCTCCGAGATCACCCACAAGCGCCGTGTCTCCGCGCTCGGCCCAGGTGGTCTGACCCGTGAGCGTGCAGGCTTCGAAGTCCGTGACGTACACCCGACTCACTACGGCCGTGTGTGCCCGATCGAGACCCCTGAAGGTCCGAACATCGGTCTGATCAACTCCCTGGCGGCCTATGCCCGCACCAATCAGTACGGCTTCCTGGAAAGCCCGTACCGCGTGGTGAAAGAAGGCGTGGTCACCGACGAAATCGTGTTCCTGTCTGCCATCGAAGAGGCCGATCACGTGATCGCCCAGGCTTCCGCTGCGATGAACGAGCAGAAGCAACTGGTCGATGAGCTGGTCGCCGTACGTCACCTGAACGAATTCACCGTCAAGGCGCCGGAAGACGTCACCCTGATGGACGTTTCGCCGAAGCAGGTTGTTTCCGTCGCTGCCTCGCTGATTCCGTTCCTCGAGCACGACGACGCCAACCGTGCATTGATGGGTTCGAACATGCAGCGTCAGGCTGTTCCGACCCTGCGCGCCGACAAGCCGCTGGTAGGTACCGGCATGGAGCGCAACGTTGCTCGTGACTCCGGCGTCTGCGTCGTTGCTCGTCGCGGTGGTGTGATCGACTCGGTCGACGCCAGCCGTATCGTCGTGCGTGTAGCCGATGACGAAGTAGAAACCGGCGAAGCAGGTGTGGATATCTACAACCTGACCAAGTACACCCGTTCGAACCAGAACACCTGCATCAACCAGCGTCCGCTGGTGAGCAAAGGTGATGTGGTCGCGCGTGGCGACATCATGGCCGACGGCCCGTCCACCGACATGGGTGAGCTGGCGTTGGGTCAGAACATGCGCATCGCGTTCATGGCGTGGAACGGCTTCAACTTCGAAGACTCCATCTGCCTGTCCGAGCGTGTGGTTCAGGAAGACCGCTTCACCACTATCCACATCCAGGAACTGACCTGTGTGGCGCGTGACACCAAGCTTGGCCCAGAGGAAATCACTGCGGACATCCCGAACGTGGGTGAGGCTGCGCTGAACAAGCTGGACGAAGCCGGTATCGTCTATGTGGGTGCTGAAGTCGGCGCTGGCGACATTCTGGTCGGTAAGGTCACTCCGAAAGGCGAGACCCAGCTGACTCCAGAAGAAAAGCTGCTGCGTGCGATCTTCGGTGAGAAGGCCAGCGACGTAAAAGACACCTCCCTGCGCGTGCCGACCGGCACCAAAGGTACTGTCATCGACGTCCAGGTCTTCACCCGTGACGGCGTTGAGCGCGACAGCCGCGCCCTGGCCATCGAGAAGATGCAACTGGACGAGATCCGCAAGGACCTCAACGAAGAGTTCCGCATCGTCGAGGGCGCGACCTTCGAGCGTCTGCGTGCAGCCCTGAACGGCCAGGTGGTCGATGGTGGCGCGGGCCTGAAGAAAGGCACCGTGATCACTGACGACGTACTGAACGGTCTGGAGCACGGCCAGTGGTTCAAGCTGCGCATGGCCGAAGATGCTCTGAACGAGCAGTTGGAAAAGGCTCAGCAGTACATCGTCGATCGCCGTCGTCTGCTGGACGACAAGTTCGAAGACAAGAAGCGCAAGCTGCAGCAGGGCGATGACCTGGCACCGGGCGTGCTGAAGATCGTCAAGGTCTACCTGGCTATCCGTCGCCGCATCCAGCCGGGCGACAAGATGGCAGGCCGTCACGGTAACAAGGGTGTGGTCTCCGTGATCATGCCGGTCGAAGACATGCCGCACGACGCCAACGGTACTCCAGTCGACGTCGTTCTGAACCCGCTGGGTGTACCTTCGCGTATGAACGTCGGTCAGATCCTTGAAACCCACCTGGGCCTCGCGGCCAAGGGCCTGGGCGAGAAGATCGATCGCATGCTCGAAGAGCAGCGCAAAGCCGCTGAGCTGCGCAGCTTCCTGACCGAGGTCTACAACGAGATCGGTGGTCGTCAGGAAAACCTGGACGAGTTCTCGGACGAAGAGATCATCGCGCTGGCCAACAACCTGAAGAAAGGCGTGCCGATGGCTACGCCGGTCTTCGACGGTGCCAAGGAGCGTGAAATCAAGGCCATGCTGAAGCTGGCCGACATGCCTGAGAGCGGCCAGATGGTCCTGTTCGATGGCCGTACCGGCAACAAGTTCGAGCGTCCTGTGACCGTTGGTTACATGTACATGCTCAAGCTGAACCACTTGGTGGACGACAAGATGCACGCGCGTTCCACTGGTTCGTACAGCCTGGTTACCCAGCAGCCGCTGGGTGGTAAGGCGCAGTTCGGTGGTCAGCGTTTCGGGGAGATGGAAGTGTGGGCGCTGGAAGCATACGGCGCGGCATACACCCTGCAAGAAATGCTCACAGTGAAGTCGGACGACGTGAACGGCCGTACCAAGATGTACAAGAACATCGTGGATGGCGATCACCGTATGGAGCCGGGCATGCCCGAGTCCTTCAACGTGTTGATCAAAGAGATCCGTTCGCTCGGTATCGATATCGATCTGGAAACCGAATAACACGTGACGCGAAGGGGAGCGGGGCAGGTATTGCCCGCTTCCTGCTCCGCCAGGAGGAAAGGCCTTGAAAGACCTACTGAATTTGCTGAAAAACCAGGGTCAAGTCGAAGAGTTCGACGCCATCCGCATCGGTCTGGCGTCGCCTGAAATGATCCGTTCGTGGTCGTTCGGTGAAGTTAAGAAGCCGGAAACCATCAACTACCGTACGTTCAAACCTGAGCGTGACGGCCTGTTCTGCGCCAAGATCTTTGGCCCAGTCAAGGATTACGAGTGCCTGTGCGGAAAGTACAAGCGCCTCAAGCATCGCGGCGTCATCTGCGAGAAGTGCGGCGTTGAAGTCGCTCTGGCCAAGGTTCGTCGTGAGCGCATGGCGCACATCGAGCTGGCCTCGCCGGTTGCCCACATCTGGTTCCTGAAGTCGCTGCCGTCCCGTATCGGCCTGCTGATGGACATGACCCTGCGTGACATCGAGCGCGTGCTCTATTTCGAGAGCTACGTCGTTATCGATCCGGGCATGACCACCCTCGAGAAGGGTCAGCTGCTCAACGATGAGCAGTACTTCGAAGCACTGGAAGAGTTCGGTGACGACTTCGACGCCCGTATGGGTGCCGAGGCTGTTCGCGAGCTGCTGCACGCTATCGACCTGGAGCACGAAATTGGTCGCCTGCGCGAAGAGATTCCGCAGACCAACTCGGAAACCAAGATCAAGAAGCTGTCCAAGCGCCTGAAGCTGATGGAAGCTTTCCAGGGCTCGGGCAACCTGCCTGAGTGGATGGTCCTGACCGTTCTGCCGGTTCTGCCGCCGGATCTGCGTCCGCTGGTTCCGCTCGATGGCGGTCGCTTCGCGACTTCCGACCTGAACGACCTGTACCGCCGGGTGATCAACCGTAACAATCGTCTGAAGCGCCTGCTCGATCTGTCGGCGCCGGACATTATCGTGCGCAACGAAAAGCGCATGCTGCAGGAAGCGGTCGACGCCCTGCTGGACAACGGCCGCCGCGGTCGCGCCATCACTGGCTCGAACAAGCGTCCGCTGAAGTCCCTGGCTGACATGATCAAAGGTAAGCAAGGTCGCTTCCGTCAGAACCTGCTCGGTAAGCGCGTGGACTACTCCGGTCGTTCCGTAATTACCGTAGGTCCGACCCTGCGCCTGCACCAGTGCGGTCTGCCGAAGAAGATGGCGCTGGAGCTGTTCAAGCCGTTCATTTTCGGCAAGCTGGAAATGCGCGGTCTGGCGACCACCATCAAAGCTGCCAAGAAGATGGTCGAGCGCGAGCTGCCGGAGGTGTGGGACGTCCTCGCCGAGGTGATCCGCGAACACCCCGTACTGCTCAACCGTGCACCGACCCTCCACCGTCTGGGTATCCAGGCGTTCGAGCCGGTGCTGATCGAAGGCAAGGCTATTCAGCTGCACCCGCTGGTGTGTGCTGCGTACAACGCCGACTTCGACGGTGACCAGATGGCCGTTCACGTGCCGCTGACGCTGGAAGCCCAGCTGGAAGCGCGCGCGCTGATGATGTCGACCAACAACATCCTGTCGCCTGCCAACGGTGAGCCGATCATCGTGCCGTCCCAGGACGTGGTTCTGGGTCTGTACTACATGACCCGTGAAGCCATCAACGCCAAAGGTGAAGGCCGTGTGTTCGCCGACCTGCAGGAAGTCGACCGCGTATTCCGCGCCGGCGAAGCTGCGCTGCACGCCAAGATCAAGGTCCGTATCAACGAGACCGTGAAAGAGCGTGACGGCAGCATCGTCAAGAACACCCGTATCGTCGACACTACCGTCGGCCGTGCGCTGTTGTTCCAGGTAGTGCCAGCTGGTCTGCCGTTCGACGTCGTCAACCAGTCGATGAAGAAAAAGGCGATTTCCAAGCTGATCAACCAGTGCTATCGCGTGGTGGGTCTGAAGGAAACCGTCATCTTTGCCGACCAGCTGATGTACACCGGTTTTGCCTACTCGACCATTTCCGGCGTTTCCATCGGTGTTAACGACTTCGTTATCCCAGATGAGAAGGCGCGCATCATCGGTACCGCTACCGATGAAGTGAAGGAAATCGAGAGCCAGTACGCCTCCGGCCTGGTAACCCAGGGCGAGAAGTACAACAAGGTCATCGACTTGTGGTCCAAGGCGAACGACGAAGTGTCCAAGGCGATGATGGCCAACCTCTCGAAAGAGAAGGTCATCGATCGTGATGGCAACGAAGTCGAGCAAGAGTCCTTCAACTCGATGTACATGATGGCTGACTCCGGTGCGCGGGGTTCCGCTGCCCAGATCCGTCAGCTGGCCGGTATGCGTGGCCTGATGGCCAAGCCGGACGGCTCCATCATCGAGACGCCGATCACCGCGAACTTCCGTGAAGGTCTGAGCGTACTGCAGTACTTCATCTCGACCCACGGTGCTCGTAAAGGTCTGGCGGATACCGCATTGAAGACCGCGAACTCCGGTTACCTGACCCGTCGTCTGGTTGACGTGGCACAGGATCTGGTCGTGACCGAGATCGACTGCGGCACTGATCAGGGTCTGCTGATGACCCCGCACATCGAAGGCGGTGACGTTGTAGAGCCGCTGGGTGAGCGTGTACTGGGTCGTGTCATCGCCCGTGACGTGTTCAAGCCAGGCACCGAGGACGTCATCGTTCCGGCCGGTACCCTGGTCGACGAGAAGTGGGTCGAGTTCATCGAGCTGAACAGCATCGACGAAGTGGTCGTGCGTTCCCCGATCAGCTGCGAAACCCGCTACGGCATCTGCGCCAAGTGCTACGGTCGTGACCTGGCTCGTGGTCACCAGGTGAACATCGGTGAAGCTGTCGGCGTTATCGCTGCCCAGTCGATCGGTGAGCCGGGTACCCAGCTGACCATGCGTACGTTCCACATCGGTGGTGCTGCAAGCCGTACCTCGGCTGCCGACAGCGTCCAGGTGAAGAACGGCGGTATGGTTCGTCTGCACAACCTCAAGCAGGTCGAGCGTGCCGATGGCAACCTTGTTGCCGTTTCGCGTTCCGGCGAGCTGGCCATCGCCGACGAATTCGGTCGCGAGCGTGAGCGCTACAAGCTGCCTTACGGTGCGGTGATTTCGGTCAAGGAAGGTGAGAAGGTCGAAGCTGGCGCCATCGTCGCCAAGTGGGACCCGCACACCCACCCGATCGTTACCGAACTCAAAGGTACCGTGACCTTCGTGGGCATGGAGGAAGGCATCACCATCAAGCGTCAGACCGACGAGCTGACCGGCCTGACCAACATCGAAGTGATGGACGTCAAGGATCGCCCTGCCGCAGGCAAGGAAATCCGTCCAGCGATCAAGATGGTCGATGCTGCTGGCAAGGATCTGTACCTGCCGGGTACCGACGTTCCAGCCCAGTACTTCCTGCCGGCCAACGCCCTCGTCGGTGTGGCTGACGGTGCACAGATCGGTGTAGGTGACGTTATCGCGCGTATTCCGCAAGAAACGTCCAAGACCCGAGACATCACCGGTGGTCTGCCGCGCGTTGCCGATCTGTTCGAAGCGCGTCGTCCGAAAGAAGCCTCGATCTTGGCTGAAGTCAGCGGCACCATCGCGTTCGGTAAGGAAACCAAGGGCAAGCGTCGCTTGGTCATCACGCCGACCGATGGCAGCGAGCCGTACGAAGAGCTGATTCCGAAGTGGCGCCACTTGAACGTCTTCGAAGGCGAACAGGTAAACCGCGGCGAAGTTATCTCCGACGGTCCGAGCGATCCGCACGACATCCTGCGTCTGCTGGGTGTAAGCGCGCTGGCCAAGTACATCGTCAACGAGATTCAGGATGTTTACCGCCTGCAGGGCGTGAAGATCAACGACAAGCACATCGAGACCATCCTGCGTCAGATGCTGCGTAAAGTTGAGATCACCGAATCCGGCGATTCCAGCTTCATCAAGGGCGACCAGATGGAACTGACTCAGGTGCTGGTCGAGAACGAGCGTCTCGCCGCCGAAGATAAGTTCGTCTCGAAGTTCTCGCGTGTACTGCTGGGTATCACCAAGGCCTCGCTGTCGACCGAGTCGTTCATTTCCGCGGCTTCCTTCCAGGAAACCACGCGCGTCCTGACCGAAGCGGCCGTCACCGGCAAGCGCGACTACCTGCGCGGCCTGAAAGAGAACGTGGTCGTGGGTCGTCTGATCCCGGCAGGTACCGGTCTGGCCTACCACAGCGAGCGCAAGCGCCGCCGTGATGCCGACAAGCCGCTGCGTGTAAGTGCCAGTGAGGTGGAAGCCGCACTGACCGAAGCGCTGAACTCCAGCGGTAACTAAGAACAGGGCTAGGCCCCGGTTCATCCTCCACGTCATTGGCGACATGAATTGTTGCCGATGACCGGGCGGGGAGGGCCGGGGCCTCGTCTTGACTGGGTGCAAGATCCTCTTTAGACTTTTGTACCCTTAAATTTGGTGAGGCTCCGTCTCGCCAATTTTTGGCTTTCTTGCAAGACAATAGCGTCGCAAGACAATCAGTGGAGCTAGTAGATGGCAACTATCAACCAGCTGGTACGTCAGCCGCGTAAGCGTACCGTCGAGAAATCCGACGTACCTGCGCTGCAGAACTGCCCGCAGCGTCGTGGCGTGTGCACCCGTGTGTACACCACCACGCCGAAAAAACCTAACTCGGCACTGCGTAAAGTATGCCGTGTGCGTCTGACCAACGGTTTCGAGGTTTCCTCGTACATCGGTGGTGAAGGCCACAACCTGCAAGAGCACAGCGTCGTTCTGATCCGTGGCGGCCGTGTAAAAGACTTGCCAGGTGTTCGTTACCACACCGTTCGCGGCTCTCTGGATACTTCGGGCGTTAAAGGCCGTAACCAGGGTCGTTCGAAGTACGGTACCAAGCGTCCGAAGTAATCGGCCGTTTGCAGACATCCATTTTTTGAGTCGATAAGAGTAAGGTCGGGCAGGGGTCGAAGACCCGCGTCCCGGGCTAACCTGAAGACCGTTTGAGGGCTTATCATGCCAAGACGTCGTGTAGCAGCAAAACGTGAGATCCTGGACGATCCGAAGTACGGATCCCAGATTCTCGCCAAGTTCATGAACCACGTGATGGAAAGCGGCAAGAAGGCCGTAGCCGAGCGCATCGTTTACGGTGCCCTGGATACCGTCAAAGCACGCAAGAACAGCGACCCCCTGGAAATCTTCGAGAAAGCTCTCGACGCCATCGCTCCGCTGGTCGAAGTAAAGTCCCGCCGTGTAGGCGGTGCCACTTACCAGGTTCCGGTTGAAGTTCGTCCGTCCCGTCGTAATGCTCTGGCAATGCGCTGGCTCGTAGACTACGCCCGCAAGCGTGGCGAGAAGTCCATGGCTCTGCGCCTGGCCGGTGAGCTGCTGGATGCTGCTGAAGGCAAGGGTGCTGCAGTCAAGAAGCGTGAAGACGTGCACCGTATGGCCGAGGCCAACAAGGCGTTCTCGCACTACCGCTTCTAATTCAAGCATCAATCTTTTTGCGAGGGCTTTATGGCTCGTACTACAGCAATTAACCGCTACCGTAACATCGGTATCTGCGCGCACGTTGACGCGGGCAAGACTACCACTACCGAGCGGATCCTGTTCTACACAGGTCTGAGCCACAAGATGGGCGAGGTGCATGATGGCGCCGCGACCACCGACTGGATGGTGCAGGAGCAGGAGCGCGGTATCACCATTACCTCCGCTGCCGTTACCACCTTCTGGAAAGGCTCCCGTGGTCAGTACGACAACTACCGCGTAAACGTCATCGATACCCCCGGCCACGTTGACTTCACCATTGAAGTTGAGCGTTCGCTGCGCGTACTCGACGGCGCGGTCGTCGTATTCTGCGGTACCTCTGGCGTTGAGCCGCAGTCCGAAACCGTATGGCGTCAGGCCAACAAATACGGCGTTCCACGTGTTGTTTACGTGAACAAGATGGACCGTGCTGGTGCCAACTTCCTGCGCGTTGTCGGCCAGATCAAGAACCGTCTGGGTCACACCCCGGTTCCAATCCAGCTGGCTATCGGTTCGGAAGACAACTTCCAGGGTCAGGTTGACCTGATCAAGATGAAGGCCATCTACTGGAACGATGACGACAAGGGCACCACCTATCGCGAGGAAGAAATTCCTGCCGATATGCTGGAGCTGGCTGAAGAGTGGCGCGCCAATATGGTCGAGTCCGCTGCTGAAGCCAACGAAGAGCTGATGAACAAGTACCTTGAAGAAGGTGACCTGTCTGTCGAAGAGATCAAGGCCGGTCTGCGCGCCCGTACTCTGGCGAGCGAAATCGTTCCTGCCGTCTGCGGCTCCTCGTTCAAGAACAAGGGCGTTCCCCTGGTTCTCGATGCCGTGATCGACTTCCTGCCTGCTCCGACCGAGATCCCTGCGATCAAGGGTATCCACCCTGATCTGGCTGATACGCCGAAGGAAGAGATCACCGAAGAGCAGCAGGACGAGCGTCATGCCGACGACAACGAGCCGTTCTCGGCTCTGGCGTTCAAGATCGCTACCGACCCGTTCGTTGGTACCCTGACCTTCGTTCGCGTCTACTCGGGCGTTCTGACCTCTGGTGACTCGGTCATCAACTCGGTCAAAGGCAAGAAAGAGCGCGTTGGTCGTATGGTGCAGATGCACGCCAACCAGCGTGAAGAGATCAAGGAAGTTCGCGCTGGCGACATCGCGGCCCTGATCGGCATGAAAGACGTTACCACTGGTGAAACCCTGTGCGACGCCGACAAGCCAATCATCCTTGAGCGCATGGACTTCCCTGAGCCTGTAATCTCGCTCTCCGTTGAGCCGAAGACCAAGCAGGATCAGGAGAAGATGGGTATCGCTCTGGGCAAGCTGGCTCAGGAAGACCCGTCGTTCCGCGTCAAGACCGACGAAGAGACTGGTCAGACCATCATCTCCGGTATGGGTGAGCTGCACCTGGACATCATCGTTGACCGCATGAAGCGTGAATTCAACGTTGAAGCCAACATCGGCAAGCCGCAGGTTTCTTACCGCGAGAAGATCACCAAGTCCGGTGTCGAGATCGAAGGCAAGTTCGTTCGTCAGTCCGGTGGCCGTGGTCAGTTCGGTCATTGCTGGATCCGCTTCTCCGAGCCGGACCAGGATGCCAACGGCAACATCACTGAAGGCCTGGTCTTCACCAACGAAGTCGTTGGCGGTGTTGTTCCGAAGGAATACATCCCTGCGATCCAGAAGGGTATCGAAGAGCAGATGAAGAACGGCGTCGTTGCCGGCTATCCTCTGATCGGCCTGAAGGCTACCGTGTTCGACGGTTCGTACCACGACGTCGACTCCAACGAGATGGCGTTCAAGATCGCGGCCTCCATGGCGACCAAGCAGCTGGCTCAGAAGGGCGGCGGTGTTGTGCTTGAACCGATCATGAAGGTTGAGGTAGTAACCCCTGAGGATTACATGGGTGACGTGATGGGTGACCTGAACCGTCGTCGTGGTCTGATCCAGGGTATGGATGACTCGGTCTCCGGCAAGGTTATCCGTGCAGAAGTCCCGCTGGGAGAAATGTTCGGTTATGCAACCGACGTCCGTTCCATGTCTCAGGGTCGCGCAAGCTACTCCATGGAATTCTCCAAGTACTCCGAAGCTCCGTCGAACATCGTCGAAGCACTCGTTAAAAAACAAGGCTAATCCAGCCCTTTAGGCAAGAGGTTCACTGTCGTGGCTAAAGAAAAATTTGATCGTTCCCTTCCCCACGTTAACGTCGGCACTATCGGCCACGTTGACCACGGTAAGACCACTCTGACTGCAGCTCTGACCCGCGTCTGCTCCGAAGTCTTCGGTTCGGCCGTCGTTGAGTTCGACAAGATCGACTCGGCTCCAGAAGAAAAAGCACGCGGTATCACCATCAACACCGCTCACGTCGAGTACAACTCGAACATTCGTCACTACGCTCACGTTGACTGCCCAGGTCACGCTGACTACGTGAAGAACATGATCACCGGTGCTGCCCAGATGGACGGCGCGATCCTGGTTTGCTCGGCCGCCGATGGTCCGATGCCACAAACCCGTGAGCACATCCTGCTGTCCCGTCAGGTTGGCGTTCCGTACATCGTGGTCTTCCTGAACAAGGCTGACCTGGTAGACGACGCTGAGCTGCTGGAACTGGTCGAGATGGAAGTTCGCGACCTGCTGTCCACCTACGACTTCCCAGGCGACGACACTCCGATCATCATCGGTTCGGCTCGTATGGCTCTGGAAGGCAAAGACGACAACGAAATGGGTACCAGCGCTGTTAAGAAGCTGGTTGAGACTCTGGATGCCTACATCCCTGAGCCAGTTCGTGCCGTTGACCAGCCGTTCCTGATGCCGATCGAAGACGTCTTCTCGATCTCGGGTCGTGGTACCGTTGTTACCGGTCGTATCGAGCGTGGTATCGTCCGCGTTCAGGACGCCCTGGAAATCGTTGGTCTGCGTCCAACCACCACCACCACCTGCACCGGCGTTGAGATGTTCCGCAAGCTGCTGGACGAAGGTCGTGCTGGCGAGAACTGCGGCGTCCTGCTGCGCGGCACCAAGCGTGACGAAGTTGAGCGTGGCCAGGTTCTGGTCAAGCCAGGTTCGGTCAAGCCGCACACCAAGTTCACTGCAGAAGTCTACGTTCTGTCGAAGGAAGAAGGCGGTCGTCACACTCCGTTCTTCAAAGGCTACCGTCCTCAGTTCTACTTCCGTACCACTGACGTGACCGGTAACTGCGAACTGCCGGAAGGCGTTGAAATGGTAATGCCAGGTGACAACATTCAGATGACTGTTACCCTGATCAAGACCATCGCAATGGAAGACGGTCTGCGCTTCGCTATCCGTGAAGGCGGTCGTACCGTCGGCGCCGGCGTCGTAGCAAAAATCATCGAGTAATCACTCGGTCGATTGAAAAAGCCCCCGCTCAGCGGGGGCTTTTTTTATTGGGTTGACACTAAATAGGGGCGTCTATAGAATCACGCCTCCTTTTAACGGGCGTAGTGCGCCCGATGGGAACAGCCTGGAGTCTGAAATCCAATGCAAAATCAGCAAATCCGTATCAGGTTGAAGGCTTTTGACCATCGCCTGATCGACCAATCCACCCAGGAAATCGTGGAAACCGCGAAACGTACTGGTGCACAAGTGCGTGGTCCAATTCCACTGCCAACCCGCAAAGAGCGTTTCACCGTTCTGGTTTCCCCGCACGTCAACAAAGACGCGCGTGACCAGTACGAGATCCGCACTCATAAGCGTGTTCTGGACATCGTCCAGCCAACGGATAAAACCGTTGACGCGCTGATGAAGCTTGACCTTGCGGCAGGCGTGGAAGTACAGATCAGCCTCGGCTAAGACTTCGGTCTGAGTCGTGTAACGCTCTGAAATGGGCGGCCATAGCGGGTGAAAGCCCCGTACACTCATGAGGTTTACAACATGACTATTGGTGTAGTCGGTCGCAAGTGCGGTATGACCCGCATTTTCACCGAAGAAGGTGTCTCCATTCCGGTCACGGTCATCGAGATCGAGCCGAATCGCGTCACCCAGTTCAAAACTGAAGAAACCGATGGCTACCGTGCAGTGCAAGTCACTGTTGGTGAGCGTCGTGCTTCGCGCGTGACTGCCGCTCAGGCAGGTCACTTCGCCAAGGCTAACGTTGCCGCTGGTCGCGGTGTCTGGGAGTTCCGTCTTGAAGAAGGCGATTTCCAGGCTGGCGATCTGATCAAAGCTGAACTCTTCACTGCAGGCCAGCTGGTAGACGTAACCGGTCAGTCCAAAGGTAAAGGCTTCGCCGGTACCATCAAGCGTTGGAACTTCCGTGGTCAAGACAACACCCACGGTAACTCTGTATCGCACCGTGTCCCTGGCTCCATCGGCCAGTGCCAGACTCCTGGTCGTGTATTCAAGGGCAAGAAGATGTCCGGTCACATGGGCGCCGAGCGCGTGACTGTTCAGTCCCTGGAAGTAGTACGCGTAGACGCAGAACGCAACCTGCTGCTGGTCAAGGGTGCCGTTCCAGGCGCTACTGGCGGCGACGTGGTTGTGCGTCCAGCTGTCAAGGCTCGCGGTTAAGGGGAAACTGACATGCAACTTAATGTAAATGACGCTCAGGCGATCGAAGTTTCCGAACTGACTTTCGGTGGCGAATTCAACGAGACGCTGGTACACCAAGCAGTCGTGGCCTACATGGCCGGCGGCCGTCAGGGCACCAAGCAGCAGAAGACCCGTTCCGACGTAGCTGGTGGCGGCAAGCGCCCGTGGCGTCAGAAAGGCACCGGCCGCGCTCGTGCCGGTACCACTCGCGGCCCAATCTGGCGCGGCGGTGGTGTCACCTTCGCAGCTCGTCCGCAGGACCACTCGCAGAAGCTCAACAAGAAGATGTATCGCGCAGCCCTGCGCTCCATCCTCTCCGAGCTGGTACGTAGCGAGCGTCTGGTCGTAGTTCAGGACTTCGCTGTTGAAGCTCCGAAGACCAAAGACCTGCTGAACAAGCTGAACGGCATGGGTCTGAACGACGTACTGATCGTTTCCGACGCTGTTGATCAGAACCTGTACCTGGCTGCTCGTAACCTGCCGCACGTCGACGTACGTGACGTTCAGGGTTCCGATCCGGTCAGTCTGATCGCATACGAGAAAGTGTTGATCACTGTCTCGGCCGTGAAGAAATTCGAGGAGCTGCTGGGATGAACCAGGAACGCGTATTTAAAGTCCTCCTTGGCCCGCACGTTTCCGAGAAGGCTACCGTTCTGGCTGAGAAGAAAGGCCAGTTCGTATTCAAGGTTGCTACTGACGCAACCAAGCTGGAAATCAAGAAAGCTGTCGAAGGCCTGTTCAACGTAAAAGTTGAAAACGTGTCGACTGTTAACGTTCTGGGTAAAACCAAGCGTACCGCACGTGGTCTGGGCAAGCGTAATGACTGGAAGAAGGCGATCGTCTCCCTTCAGCCAGGCCAAGATCTCGATTTCAGCAGCAGTGCTGAGTAAGGAAGGGGTGCATCATGGCAATCGTTAAATGCAAACCGACTTCCCCTGGCCGCCGTTTCGTGGTCAAGGTGGTCAACAAGGAGCTGCACAAAGGCGCTCCTCACGCACCGCTGATCGAGAAGAAATCGAAGTCTGGTGGTCGTAACAACAATGGCCGCATCACCACTCGTCACGTTGGTGGTGGTCATAAGCAGCATTACCGTCTGGTTGACTTCCGTCGCAACGACAAAGATGGCATCCCGGCCACCGTCGAGCGTATCGAATACGACCCGAACCGTACTGCTCACATCGCCCTGCTGTGCTACGCAGACGGCGAGCGTCGCTACATCATCGCCCCTAAAGGCGTTGTTGCTGGCGACCAGCTGATCGCAGGCGCTCTGGCCCCAATCAAGGCCGGTAACTCCCTGCAACTGCGCAACATCCCAGTAGGTAGCACCATTCATGGCATCGAACTGAAGCCGGGCAAAGGTGCTCAGATCGCTCGTTCCGCTGGTGCTTCGGCTCAGCTGATCGCTCGCGAAGGCGCTTACGTGACCCTGCGTCTGCGCTCTGGTGAAATGCGTAAAGTACTGGCTGAGTGCCGTGCGACCCTGGGCGAAGTCTCGAATTCCGAGCACAGCCTGCGTTCGCTGGGTAAAGCTGGTGCCAAACGCTGGCGCGGCGTTCGCCCAACCGTTCGTGGTGTTGCCATGAACCCGGTTGACCACCCACATGGTGGTGGTGAAGGTCGTACCTCCGGTGGTCGTCATCCGGTATCGCCATGGGGCTTCCCGACCAAGGGTGCGAAGACCCGTGGTAATAAGCGTACCGACAATATGATCGTCCGTCGTCGCAAGTAACTAGAGGGATACGACAGTGCCACGTTCTCTGAAAAAAGGTCCTTTTATCGATCTTCACCTTCTGAAGAAGATCGAAGTGGCGGTGGAGAAGAACGATCGCAAGCCAGTTAAAACCTGGTCGCGCCGTTCGATGATCCTGCCACAAATGGTCGGTCTGACCATCGCGGTACATAACGGTCGCCAGCATGTCCCAGTTCTCGTGAACGAAGACATGGTCGGCCACAAACTGGGCGAGTTCGCCGGTACCCGCACCTATCGCGGGCACGTGGCTGACAAGAAAGCCAAGCGTTAAGGGGTAAGGAAATGGAAGTAGCCGCTAAGTTGTCGGGCGCTCGAATCTCCGCCCAGAAAGCCCGCTTGGTCGCCGACCAGATCCGCGGGAAGAAGGTGGGCGAAGCGCTCAACCTGTTGGCCTTCAGCAGCAAAAAAGCCGCTGAAATCATGAAGAAAGTCCTCGAGTCGGCCGTAGCCAACGCCGAACACAACGAAGGCGCAGACGTTGATGACCTGAAGGTCTCCACCGTCTTCGTCAACGAAGGGCGTTCGCTGAAGCGCATCATGCCGCGTGCCAAAGGCCGCGCTGATCGCATCGTCAAGCGGTCTTGCCATATCACTGTCAAGGTTGCGGACAAGTAACGGAGTCGATCAGATGGGTCAGAAAGTACATCCCACTGGCATTCGCCTGGGAATCGTCAAGGAGCACACCTCCGTCTGGTATGCAGACGGCGCTACTTACGCAGATTACCTGTTGAAGGATCTGAAAACGCGTGAGTACCTCCAGGACAAACTAAAAAGCGCGTCCGTAAGCCGTATCGATATTCATCGTCCGGCCCAAACTGCACGCATCACCATCCACACCGCTCGTCCCGGTATCGTTATCGGCAAGAAGGGTGAGGACGTTGAGAAGCTGCGTCAGGACCTGACCAAGCAGATGGGTGTGCCTGTGCACATCAACATCGAAGAGATCCGCAAGCCGGAACTCGACGCAATGCTGGTTGCCCAGAGCGTAGCTCAGCAGCTGGAGCGCCGCGTAATGTTCCGTCGCGCCATGAAGCGCGCCGTTCAGAACGCCATGCGTATTGGTGCCAAGGGCATCAAGATCCAGGTTAGCGGTCGTCTCGGCGGTGCCGAGATCGCTCGTACTGAGTGGTATCGCGAAGGTCGTGTGCCTCTGCACACCCTGCGTGCCGATATCGACTACAACACCTACGAAGCTCACACCACTTACGGTGTGATCGGTGTGAAGGTTTGGATCTTCAAAGGCGAAGTTATTGGTGGTCGCCAGGAAGAGCTGAAGCCTCAAGCACCAGCGCCTCGTAAAAAAGCTGCTAAGTAAGGGGTACGCCAAATGTTGCAACCAAAGCGTACAAAATTCCGTAAGCAGATGACCGGCCACAACCGTGGTCTGGCACTGCGCGGTAGCAAGGTCAGCTTCGGCGAATTCGCCCTGAAGGCTGTTGCTCGCGGTCGTCTCACCGCCCGTCAGATCGAGTCGGCACGTCGTGCCCTGACCCGTCACGTAAAACGTGGCGGCAAGATCTGGATCCGCGTCTTCCCGGACAAGCCGGTTACCAAGAAGCCTCTCGAGGTTCGTATGGGTAAAGGTAAAGGTTCCGTGGAATACTGGGTTGCCCAGATTCAGCCAGGCAAAGTCCTGTACGAGATCGAGGGTGTTTCTGAAGAGCTGGCGCGCGAGGCCTTCGCCCTGGCTGCTGCAAAGCTGCCACTCGCCACCTCCTTTGTTAAGCGGACGGTGATGTGATGAAAGCGAATGAACTTCGTGAAAAATCGGCACAGCAACTGAATGAGCAACTGCTCGGCTTGCTGCGCGACCAGTTCAATCTGCGTATGCAGAAGGCAACTGGCCAGTTGGGGCAGTCGCACCTGCTCTCGCAAGTTAAGCGTGACATCGCTCGCGTGAAAACTGTGCTCAACCAGCAGGCAGGTAAGTGATCATGGCTGAAGCTGAAAAAACCGTCCGTACGCTGACTGGCCGTGTCGTCAGCGACAAAATGGACAAGACCATCACCGTTCTGATCGAGCGTCGCGTCAAGCACCCGATCTACGGTAAATACGTTAAGCGTTCGACTAAGCTGCACGCGCACGACGAGACTAACCAGTGCAAGATCGGCGACAAGGTTTCCATTCGTGAAACCCGTCCGCTGGCCAAGACCAAGTCCTGGGCACTGGTTGAAGTCATCGAACGCGCTGTTGAAGTCTAAGGGCGAAGGGTCGGAGAAATTTTATGATTCAGACTCAATCCATGCTCGATGTGGCCGATAACAGCGGCGCTCGTCGCGTCATGTGCATCAAGGTGCTCGGCGGTTCCCACCGCCGTTACGCCGGTATCGGTGACATCATCAAAGTTACCGTCAAGGAAGCAATTCCTCGCGGTAAGGTCAAAAAAGGCCAGGTGATGACTGCCGTTGTCGTTCGTACCCGTCATGGTGTACGTCGCGCTGACGGTTCCATCATTCGTTTCGACGGCAACGCTGCTGTTCTGCTGAACACCAAGCAAGAGCCGATCGGCACTCGCATCTTCGGGCCAGTGACCCGTGAACTTCGTACCGAGAAGTTCATGAAGATCGTCTCGCTCGCCCCTGAAGTGCTCTAAGGAGATCCGACATGCAAAAGATTCGTCGTGACGACGAGATCATCGTGATCGCCGGCAAGGACAAAGGTAAGCGCGGTAAGGTGCTGAAGGTTCTCGCTGACAACCGTCTGGTTGTTGGTGGTGTCAACCTGGTCAAGCGTCATACCAAGCCTAACCCGATGGCGGGCGTCCAGGGCGGTATCGTCGAGAAAGAAGCGCCTCTGCACGCTTCCAACGTTGCCATTTTCAATGGTGAAACCAACAAGGCTGACCGCGTTGGCTTCAAGGTTGAAGACGGCAAGAAAATTCGTGTCTTCAAGTCGACCCAGAAAGCGGTTGATGCTTGAACACTGCTAGGTAGAAGACAATGGCACGACTGAAAGAGATTTACCGGAACGAAATCGCTCCCAAGCTTAAGGAAGAACTTAAGCTGGCGAACGTGATGGAAGTTCCTCGCGTAACCAAGATCACCCTGAACATGGGTCTGGGCGAAGCGGTCGGTGACAAGAAAGTCATCGAGAACGCCGTTGCCGACCTGGAAAAGATCACCGGCCAAAAAGCCGTTGTGACTTTCGCTCGCAAGTCGATTGCGGGCTTCAAGGTTCGTGAAGGTTGGCCGATTGGCGTCAAGGTAACCCTGCGCCGTGATCGTATGTACGAATTCCTGGACCGCCTGCTGGCGATCTCCCTGCCTCGGGTTCGCGACTTCCGCGGCCTGAATGCCAAGTCCTTCGACGGTCGTGGCAACTACAGCATGGGCGTGAAAGAGCAGATCATCTTCCCGGAAATCGACTACGACAAGATCGATGCTCTGCGCGGTCTGGACATCACCCTGACCACCACTGCTCGTACGGATGACGAAGGTCGCGCTCTGCTGCGTGCTTTCAAATTCCCGTTCCGCAACTGATTGGAGTAGGAAAATGGCCAAGAAGAGCATGAAGAACCGCGAGCTGAAGCGTCAGCTCACGGTAGCCAAGTACGCTAAGAAGCGTGCTGAGCTGAAAGCGACCATCGTCAACCTGAACGCCTCTCCTGAAGAGCGTTTCGCTGCCGTAGTCGCTCTGCAGAAGCAGCCACGCGACGCTAGCGCCTCGCGCCTGCGTAACCGTTGCCGCCTGACCGGTCGTCCTCACGGTGTATACCGTAAGTTCGGCCTGGGCCGTAACATGCTGCGTCAAGCTGCAATGCGTGGCGACGTACCGGGTCTGGTCAAGGCCTCCTGGTAATCGCTGCAGGTGTAGAACCGGCGGAAGGGGAGCGATCTTCCGACCGTCGGTAACTTCGCCAACGAACAAGCCCCTTCATGGGGCTTGTTTCGTTTCTGCCTTGTGTCTAGAATGACCGGCTCACCTGAGCCTGGGTTTTTTTTACCCTGCCCGCTCGGGTGGTTGTGATAGCCGCAAGGCTAATAATTCTTGTATCAGGAGCATCTAGCCCATGAGTATGCAGGACCCGTTAGCGGACATGCTAACTCGCATCCGTAATGCCCAGATGGCTGAAAAGTCCGTCGTAAGCATGCCTTCCTCCACCCTGAAGGTCGCGGTTGCCAAAGTTCTGAAGGACGAAGGTTACATCGCTGGCTACCAGGTAACTGGTGAGGCCAAGCCTTCCCTGTCGATCGAACTGAAGTACTTCGAAGGCCGTCCGGTCATCGAGGAACTGAAGCGCTCCAGCCGTCCAGGCCTGCGCCAGTACAAGTCCGTCGCAGACCTGCCGAAAGTACGTGGCGGCCTGGGCGTGTCTATCGTCTCCACCAACAAAGGTGTGATGACTGATCGCGCTGCGCGCGCTGCCGGTGTCGGCGGCGAAGTTCTGTGCACAGTGTTCTAAGGGGAGATAGGCATGTCTCGCGTCGCTAAGAACCCCGTTAAGCTGCCAGCTGGCGTCGAAGTCAAATTCGCCGGCCAACAGCTTTCGGTTAAGGGTGCCAAAGGCACTCTCGAACTGAACGTTCACTCGTCTGTTGAAGTTACCGAAGAGTCTGGTGAGCTGCGTTTCGCCGCTCGCAACGGTGACCAGCAAGCCCGCGCCATGGCCGGTACCACCCGTGCTCTGGTCAACAACATGGTTCAGGGCGTAAGCCAAGGCTTCGAGCGTAAGCTCCAGCTGATCGGTGTTGGTTACAAAGCACAGGCCAAGGGCTCCGTCCTGAACCTGGCTCTGGGCTTCTCGCACCCAGTGGACTACGAACTGCCAGCCGGCATCACCGCTGAAACTCCCAGCCAGACCGACATCCTGATCAAGGGTATCGACAAGCAGCTGGTTGGTCAGGTGGCCGCTGAAATCCGCGACTTCCGTCCGCCAGAGCCTTACAAAGGCAAGGGTGTGCGTTACGCGGACGAAGTAGTCCGTCGTAAAGAAGCCAAGAAGAAGTAGGGCCTAGCAAATGACCGACAAAAAAGTTACTCGACTGCGTCGCGCTCGCAAAGCACGCCTGAAAATGCACGAGCTCGAAGCCGTGCGTCTCTGCGTGTTCCGCTCCTCGCAGCACATCTACGCCCAGGTCATTTCGGCCGACGGCAGCAAGGTTCTGGCAAGCGCCTCTACCTTGGACAAAGAACTGCGTGATGGCGCCACCGGCAACATCGACGCGGCCACTAAGGTTGGCAAGCTGGTAGCTGAGCGCGCGAAAGCCGCCGGCGTCTCTCAAGTTGCTTTCGACCGTTCTGGCTTCAAGTACCACGGCCGCGTCAAGGCGCTGGCTGATGCTGCTCGTGAAGGCGGGCTGGAGTTCTAAGTTATGGCAAATAACGACCAAAAGCGCGACGAAGGCTACATCGAGAAGCTGGTTCAAGTTAACCGCGTTGCAAAAACCGTCAAAGGCGGCCGTATCTTCACCTTCACCGCGCTGACCGTGGTAGGTGATGGCAAGGGCCGTGTCGGCTTCGGCCGTGGCAAGTCGCGCGAAGTACCTGCTGCGATTCAGAAAGCCATGGAAGCTGCCCGTCGCAACATGATCCAGGTTGACCTGAAGGGCACTACCCTGCAGTACGCCACCAAGGCCGCCCACGGCGCCTCGAAGGTTTACATGCAGCCTGCCTCGGAAGGTACCGGTATCATCGCCGGCGGCGCAATGCGTGCTGTCCTGGAAGTTGCTGGTGTCCAGAACGTTCTGGCCAAGTGCTACGGTTCGACCAACCCAGTGAACGTGGTTTACGCCACCTTCAAGGGTCTGAAAGCCATGCAATCTCCTGAGTCCATTGCTGCCAAGCGCGGCAAGAGCGTTGAGGAGATCATCTGATCATGGCAACCGTAAAAGTAACGCTGATCAAAAGCACCGCCGGCCGCCTGCCTAACCACAAACTGTGCGTTAAGGGTCTGGGTCTGCGTCGCATCGGTCACACTGTAGAAGTCCAAGACACTCCCGAAAACCGCGGGATGATCAACAAGGCTTACTACATGCTGCGCGTCGAGGGTTAATCGATGAAACTCAATGATCTGAGTCCAGCGCCGGGTTCCCGTCGCGAGAAGCATCGTCCGGGTCGTGGTATCGGTAGCGGTTTGGGCAAGACCGGTGGCCGCGGCCACAAAGGTCAAACCTCCCGTTCCGGTGGTTCGATCGCTCCGGGCTTCGAAGGCGGTCAACAGCCGCTGCACCGTCGTCTGCCGAAGTTCGGCTTCGTTTCCCTGAAAGCTATGGATCGCGCTGAAGTGCGTCTGTCCGAGCTGGCCAAGGTGGAAGGCGACGTGATTTCCGTGCAATCCCTGAAGGATGCCAACGTGATCGGCCAGAACGTACAGCGTGTGAAAATCATGCTGTCGGGCGAAGTCACTCGCGCAGTCACCATCAAGGGTATCGCAGCCACCAAGGGTGCGCGTGCGGCTATCGAAGCAGCTGGCGGCAAGTTCGAGGAATAAATGGCTAAGCAAGGTGCTCTCTCTTCGCTCGGTAAGGGCGGGATGTCGGAACTCTGGGCTCGTCTGCGCTTTCTGTTCATGGCGATCATCGTCTATCGAATTGGCGCGCATATCCCGGTGCCTGGCATCAATCCGGACCGTCTGGCGGATCTGTTTCGGCAGAATGAGGGGACCATTCTTAGCTTGTTCAACATGTTTTCCGGTGGTGCGCTGGAGCGCATGAGCATCTTTGCACTGGGGATCATGCCGTACATTTCGGCATCGATCATCATGCAGCTCATGACCGCGGTCAGCCCACAACTGGAGCAGTTGAAGAAGGAAGGTGAAGCTGGCCGTCGCAAGATCAGCCAGTACACCCGCTACGGCACCGTTATCCTGGCACTGGTTCAAGCCATTGGCATGTCCATCGGCTTGGCCAACCAGGGCGTGGCGTTTTCTGCAGGCCTGAGCTTCTATGTTGTCGCCGTTGCCACCTTCGTGGCCGGCGCGATGTTCATGATGTGGCTGGGCGAGCAGATCACCGAGCGCGGTGTGGGCAACGGTATCTCGATGTTGATCTTCGCAGGTATCGTTGCCGGTCTTCCGAGAGCAATCGGGCAGTCTTTCGAGTCTGCGCGTACAGGCGATATCAACATCTTCGCCCTGGTCGCTATCGGTTTGCTGGCAGTAGCGATTATCGGCTTCGTGGTGTTCATTGAGCGTGGTCAGCGTCGTATCGCCGTTCACTACGCCAAGCGTCAGCAGGGCCGTAAGGTCTTTGCTGCGCAGACTAGCCACTTGCCGCTCAAGGTGAACATGGCGGGGGTTATCCCGGCTATTTTCGCCAGCAGCATTTTGCTGTTCCCGGCTTCGCTGGGTGCCTGGTTCGGTCAGTCCGAAGGTATGGGCTGGCTGCAAGACATCTCGCAGTCGATCGCTCCTGGTCAGCCGTTGAACATTCTGCTGTTTAGTGCAGGGATCATTTTCTTCTGCTTCTTCTACACAGCATTGATGTTCAATCCGAAAGACGTAGCGGAAAACCTGAAGAAGTCCGGTGCCTTTATTCCGGGTATCCGTCCTGGTGAGCAGTCGGCGCGCTATATCGATGGCGTTCTGACTCGTTTGACCATGTTCGGTGCTCTTTACATGATGGCCGTCTGCCTTCTGCCCCAGTTCCTGGTGGTGGCAGCAAACGTGCCGTTCTACCTTGGCGGGACCTCGTTGCTGATTGTGGTAGTGGTTGTGATGGACTTCATGTCCCAAGTACAATCGCACCTCGTTTCGCACCAGTACGAATCCCTGATGAAGAAAGCCAACCTGAAAGGCTACGGTGGCAGCGGCCTGCTGCGCTGATAGTCCCCTAAGGTTCGAGGAGTCGGTAATGAAAGTTCGTGCATCGGTGAAAAAGCTGTGCCGCAACTGCAAGATCATTCGTCGCGAAGGTATCGTGCGCGTGATCTGCAGCGCGGAACCGCGTCACAAGCAGCGCCAAGGCTGAGTGTGATCCGCGCTTCAAACCCAGCAGCTAGTGTGCTGCTGGGTTGATTATTCGTTTCTACAGCGATATTATCTCGCGCCCTATTTCTTGGCTTCCGGGGCGTAGGTAGCTGTCAATTGGAGTCCCACTGAATGGCCCGTATTGCAGGCGTCAACATTCCAGATAACAAGCACACTGTTATCTCGCTGACCTACATCTATGGTGTCGGTCGCACAACTGCACAGAAGATCTGTGCAGACGCTGGTGTAAATCCAGCCGCTAAGATCAAGGATCTGAGCGACGAGCAAATCGAAACCCTGCGTGGCGAAGTCGCGAAGTTCACCACCGAAGGTGACCTGCGCCGTGACATCAACATGAAGATCAAGCGCTTGATGGACCTGGGTTGCTACCGCGGCCTGCGTCATCGTAAAGGTCTGCCGGTTCGCGGTCAGCGCACCAAGACCAACGCACGCACCCGTAAGGGCCCGCGTAAGCCGATCCGCAAGTAATCGCCCAGGAATATAGACATGGCAAAACCTGCTGCTCGTCCTCGTAAGAAAGTCAAAAAGACAGTGGTTGATGGCATCGCCCACATCCATGCGTCTTTCAACAACACCATCGTGACCATCACCGACCGTCAGGGCAACGCACTGTCCTGGGCTACTTCCGGTGGTTCGGGTTTCCGTGGTTCGCGCAAATCCACCCCGTTCGCAGCCCAGATCGCTGCTGAGCGTGCTGGTCAAGCTGCGCTGGAATATGGCCTGAAGAACCTCGACGTCAACGTCAAGGGTCCAGGTCCAGGTCGTGAGTCCGCCGTTCGTGCACTGAACAGCTGCGGCTACAAGATCGCCAGCATCACCGACGTGACGCCAATCCCGCACAACGGGTGCCGTCCGCCGAAGAAGCGTCGCGTGTAATCAGGAGACAGATAAATGGCACGTTACATTGGTCCAAAATGCAAACTGTCTCGTCGTGAAGGCACCGACCTGTTCCTGAAGAGCGGCGTTCGCGCTCTGGAATCGAAGTGCAACATCGAAGCAGCCCCAGGTATCCACGGTCAGCGCCGTGGCCGTCAGTCCGACTACGGTACCCAGCTGCGCGAGAAGCAAAAAGTTCGTCGTATCTACGGTGTACTGGAGCGTCAGTTCCGCGGTTACTACCAGACTGCTGCCTCGAAAAAAGGCGCTACCGGTGAAAACCTGCTGCAACTGCTCGAGTGCCGTCTGGACAACGTTGTCTACCGTATGGGCTTCGGTTCCACTCGTTCGGAATCGCGTCAGCTGGTTTCGCACAAGGCAATCAGCGTCAACGGCAAGACCGTAAACATTCCATCCTACCAAGTTCGTCCGGGTGACGTGGTCGCGGTTCGCGAGAAGTCGCAGAACCAGCTGCGCATTGTTCAAGCCCTTGAACTGTGCGCCCAGCGTGGCCGCGTTGAGTGGGTTGACGTGGATGCTGCCAAGAAGTCGGGCGTTTTCAAGAACGTTCCTGCTCGCAGCGACCTGTCCGCCGACATCAACGAAAACCTGATTGTCGAGCTCTACTCCAAGTAAGGGCTAGAAAATAGGTGCATCCATGCAGATTTCGGTAAATGAGTTCCTGACACCCCGCCACATTGATGTGCAGGTTGTCAGTCCGACCCGCGCCAAGATCACGCTCGAGCCTCTCGAGCGTGGTTTCGGCCATACCCTGGGCAACGCGCTGCGCCGCATCCTGTTGTCCTCCATGCCTGGCTGTGCAGTAGTCGAGGCCGAGATTGATGGCGTACTCCACGAGTACTCCGCGATCGAAGGTGTACAGGAAGATGTCATTGAAATCCTGTTGAACCTCAAAGGCCTGGCTATCAAGCTGCACGGTCGTGACGAAGTTACGCTGACCTTGTCGAAAAAGGGTTCGGGGGTGGTTACCGCTGCCGATATTCAGCTGGATCACGATGTCGAGATCGTCAATCCCGATCACGTAATCGCGAACCTGGCGTCCAACGGCGCCCTGAACATGAAGCTCACCGTAGCTCGTGGTCGCGGTTACGAGCCGGCCGACTCCCGTCAGACCGACGAAGACGAAAGCCGCAGCATCGGCCGTCTGCAGTTGGACGCTTCGTTCAGCCCGGTGCGTCGTATCGCCTATGTGGTCGAGAACGCCCGTGTTGAGCAGCGTACCAACCTGGACAAGCTGGTCATCGATCTGGAAACCAACGGCACCCTGGACCCTGAAGAGGCTATCCGCCGCGCCGCGACCATCCTGCAACAGCAGCTGGCCGCGTTCGTCGACCTCAAAGGTGACAGCGAGCCTGTTGTAGTCGAGCAGGAAGACGAGATCGATCCGATCCTGCTGCGTCCGGTTGACGATCTGGAACTGACCGTACGTTCGGCCAACTGCCTCAAGGCGGAGAACATCTACTACATCGGCGACCTGATTCAGCGTACCGAAGTAGAGCTGTTGAAGACTCCTAACCTGGGCAAGAAGTCCCTGACTGAAATCAAGGACGTCCTGGCCTCTCGTGGTCTGTCTCTCGGCATGCGCCTCGACAACTGGCCGCCTGCAAGTCTTAAGAAAGACGACAAGGCGACCGCCTGATCGTCGTAATCACCGAACGTAGTGTTTGGTAAGGAATGAATCATGCGTCATCGTAAAAGTGGACGTCACCTGAGCCGTACCAGCTCTCACCGCAAGGCTATGTTCCAGAACATGGCAGTGTCGTTGATCGAGCACGAGCTGATCAAAACCACCCTGCCGAAAGCCAAGGAACTGCGCCGCGTTGCCGAGCCGCTGATCACCCTGGCCAAGGAAGACAGCGTCGCCAACCGCCGTCTGGCTTTCGACCGTACCCGTTCGAAAGCTGCCGTTGGCAAGCTGTTCAACGATCTGGGCAAGCGCTACGCCACCCGTCAGGGCGGCTACCTGCGTATCCTGAAGTGCGGTTTCCGCGCTGGCGACAACGCGCCTATGGCGTACGTCGAGCTGGTTGATCGTCCGGTCGGTGGTGCTGTAGAAGCCGCCGAGTAAGACGTCAGTCTGCTACAAGAAACCGGGCCTAGTGCCCGGTTTTTTGTGCTTGCGAGGATTATCAATTTCTATTGATGTGAATCAATCAATGAATTAGTTCTTGTAACCAGGGTTGCCCATACTTGTCAGCACGCCGATCAGCGGCAGCTAAAAACTGATAAGGAGAGCCCATGAGCAAGATTCTCACCACCGCCAGCGGTGCCCCAGTAGCAGACAACCAGAATTCCCGTTCGGCCGGGCCGCGCGGCCCGCTGTTGCTCGATGATTTCCATCTGATCGAGAAACTCGCCCACTTCAACCGGGAGAACATCCCGGAACGCCGTGTACACGCCAAGGGCTCTGGCGCATACGGTACCTTCACTGTCACCCGCGATATCACCCAATACACCAGCGCCAAGCTATTCGAGCGTATCGGCAAGGAAACAGAGACCTTCCTGCGTTTCTCCACCGTAGGCGGAGAGCGCGGCTCTGCAGACACCGAGCGTGATCCGCGTGGCTTTGCAGTGAAGTTCTATACCGAGGAAGGCAATTGGGACATCGTTGGCAACAACACACCTGTATTCTTCATTCGCGATCCGCTGAAATTCCCGGACTTCATCCATACCCAAAAGCGGCACCCGCAGTCCAATTTGAAGAATGCCCAAATGATGTGGGACTTCTGGTCTCATTCGCCGGAGGCGCTGCACCAGGTCACCATTCTGTTCTCTGATCGAGGCATTCCGGATGGCTACCGCCACATGCACGGCTTTGGCAGTCATACCTACAGCCTGATCAACGCCAAGGGCGAGCGCACTTGGGTCAAGTGGCACTTCAAGACCCAGCAAGGCATCAAGAACCTGTCGCCCGTCGAGGCCGCCCGTTTGGCAGGTACAGACCCGGACTACGCTCAGCGTGACCTGTTCGAGGCCATCGAGCGTGGTGATTACCCGCGCTGGACTGTATGCATTCAAGTGATGAGCGAGGCAGAGGCAGCAGCTCGGGAGGAAAACCCCTTTGATGTGACCAAGACTTGGTCGCAGAAGGAATACCCGTTGATCGAAGTTGGTGTGTTGGAGCTCAACCGTAACCCGCTCAACTATTTCGCTGAAGTCGAGCAGGCCGCCTTTGGCCCGAGCAACATGGTCCCAGGTGTGGGCCTCTCGCCGGATCGGATGCTGCAAGGGCGCGTGTTCGCCTATGCCGATGCGCACCGCTATCGCGTTGGCACCAACCATCAGCAGCTGCCAGTCAATGCGCCGCGTTGCCCTGTGCACAGCTACCAGCGCGATGGCGCGATGGCCTTCGGTAACTATGGCAGTGCGCCGAACTACGAGCCCAACAGCTACAGTGATGCGCCCAAACAGTCGTCGCGTCACGCCGAGCCGGCACTGGCCCTGCAGGGCGCCGCTGATCGCTATGATCACCGTGAAGACACGGACTACTACAGTCACGCCGGTGCACTGTTCCGCTTGATGAGTGACGAGCAAAAGGCACTGCTCATCAGCAATATCGCCGGGGCGATGGCGGGGGTCAGCGATGATGTAGTGCAACGTCAGTTGCAGTACTTCTTCAAGGCGGATCCTGCCTATGGCGAGGGCGTTGCAAAGGCTCTGGGCGTCAATCTCGCCTAAGTCGAAGTGATAAGAAGAACCGCCCTCATTTGGGCGGTTTTTCAATGAATATCACTACTGTTTAACCGATTTTTTGCTTCTAATTGCGCCTTTGTCCGTGACCGTAGACAAATCCTGGTTCAAACTATGAGCCATAAGCCGTTTTCACAGGGAGAAGCAGGGCGATGCAAGGTCACCCGGACGTAATCAACTACCTCGTCACGTTGCTGAAGGGCGAACTGGCAGCACGCGATCAATACTTCATCCACTCTCGCATGTATGAAGATTGGGGCCTGACCAAGCTCTACGAGCGAATCAACCACGAGATGGAAGAGGAGACGCAGCACGCCGATGCTCTGATGCGTCGGATCCTCATGCTCGAAGGTACGCCCGACATGCGCGCCGACGATCTGGAGGTCGGCAGCACCGTGCCGGAGATGATCGAGGCCGATTTGAAGCTCGAGTACAAGGTGCGTGCCGCACTGTGCAAAGGCATCGAATTGTGCGAGCTGCACAAGGACTACATCAGTCGCGACATTCTGCGTGCGCAACTGGCCGATACTGAAGAAGATCACACCTATTGGCTGGAGAAACAGCAAGGCCTGATCAAAGCGATCGGCCTGGAGAACTACCTGCAGTCGCAGATGTAATGCCCCACGCCTTCCGCGAGGAGGTGGCGCCAAGCAAAGCCCCTGGCATCAACATGCCAGGGGCTTTTTTCATCACACTCGGTCACGCTCCAGCAGCGGCTTGAGGTAATGGCCGGTATAGGACTGTTTCATCTCGGCCAGTTCTTCAGGCGTACCGCAGGCGATGATTTGCCCGCCCTTCGAGCCTCCCTCCGGACCAAGGTCCACAAGCCAGTCGGCGGTCTTGATCACATCCAGGTTGTGCTCGATCACCACCACGGTATTGCCGTGATCGCGCAAGCGGTGCAGCACATCGAGCAGTTGCTGGATGTCAGCGAAGTGCAGGCCCGTGGTCGGCTCGTCGAGGATGTAGAGCGTCTTGCCGGTGTCGCGCTTGGACAGCTCTCGGGACAGCTTGACCCGCTGCGCTTCGCCGCCGGATAGCGTTGTAGCCGATTGCCCGAGCTTGATGTAGGAAAGCCCGACATCCATCAGCGTTTGCAGCTTGCGCGCCAGGGCGGGGACCGCGTCGAAGAATTCACGGGCGTCCTCGATGGTCATTTCCAGGACCTCGTGGATGTTCTTGCCCTTGTACTTGATCTCCAGCGTCTCGCGGTTGTAGCGCTTGCTCTTGCACACATCGCACGGCACATAGATGTCCGGCAGGAAATGCATTTCCACCTTGATCAGACCATCGCCCTGGCAGGCTTCGCAGCGACCACCCTTGACGTTGAACGAGAAGCGCCCTGGGCCATAGCCGCGGGCGCGCGACTCCGGCACGCCGGCGAACAGCTCGCGGATCGGGGTGAAGATACCGGTGTAGGTCGCCGGGTTGGAGCGCGGCGTGCGGCCGATGGGGCTCTGGTCGATATCGACCACCTTGTCCAGGTGTTGCAGGCCGTCGAGGCTGGTATGAGCAGCCGCTTCCAGGCTGCTGGCGCCATTGAGGGCCGTGGCCGCCAGTGGGAACAGAGTATTGTTGATCAGTGTCGATTTGCCCGAGCCGGAAACCCCGGTGACGCAGGTCAGCAGGCCGATCGGCACTTCGAGATCAACGTTTTGCAGGTTGTTCCCGCGGGCGCCTTTGAGCTTGAGGGCAAGCTTCTTGTCGCGGGGGGTGCGCTTGGCCGGCACGACGATTTTCTTGCGCCCGGACAGGTATTTGCCTGTGAGCGAGTCGGGGTGAGCCATGACTTCCTCAGGCGAGCCTTCCGCGACGATCTTCCCTCCGTGCACGCCCGCGCCAGGGCCGATGTCCACCACATAGTCGGCTAGACGGATCGCGTCCTCGTCGTGCTCCACCACAATCACGGTATTGCCAAGGTCCCGCAGGTGATTGAGGGTCGCCAGCAAGCGGTCGTTGTCGCGCTGGTGCAGGCCAATGGAGGGTTCGTCGAGAATGTACATCACCCCCACCAGGCCAGCGCCGATCTGGCTGGCCAGGCGGATGCGCTGGGCTTCGCCGCCGGAGAGGGTCTCGGCGCTGCGGTCCAAGGTGAGGTAGTCGAGGCCGACGTTGACCAGGAACTGCAGTCGCTCGCAAATCTCCTTGAGGATCTTCGCCGCGATTTCGCCGCGTCGGCCTGTCAGGGTCAGGTCGCTGAAGTAGTCGCTGGCTTCGCCGATCGGTAGGTTGGTGACGGCCGGCAAGGTCTTCTCGCCCACCCACACGTGACGCGCTTCACGACGCAGGCGAGTGCCGCGGCAGTCCGGGCAGGGTTGGGTGCCCAGGTACTTGGCCAGCTCTTCGCGCACAGTGGCTGATTCGGTCTCGCGGTAACGCCGCTCCAGGTTGGGCACGATGCCTTCGAACGGGTGCGAGCGCTTGACGATGTCGCCACGGTCGTTGAGGTACTTGAAGTCGACGCTTTGCTTGCCACTGCCGTGCAGAATGACTTTCTGGTGCTCGGCCGACAGCTCACCGAATGGCAGTTCCAGACTGAAACCGTAGTGTGCCGCCAGGGAGCCGAGCATCTGGAAGTAATAGACGTTGCGCCGATCCCAGCCACGAATGGCGCCCTCGGCCAGGGTCAGTTCAGCGTTGACCAGGCGCTTGGTGTCGAAGAACTGCTTGACCCCCAGGCCGTCGCAGGTCGGGCAAGCGCCGGCCGGGTTGTTGAAGGAGAACAGCTTCGGCTCGAGCTCGCTGATGGCATGCCCGCACACCGGGCAGGCGAAGCGCGCGGAGAAGATCATCTCTTCTCCTGTCTCGTCGTCCATCGGCGCTACCAAGGCGATGCCGTCGGCCAGCTTCAAGGCCGTTTCGAACGACTCCGCCAGGCGCTGCTGCAAGTCTTCGCGGACCTTGAAGCGGTCCACCACCACATCGATGCTGTGCTTTTTCTGTTTATCCAGCTTGGGCAGCTCGTCCAGCTCGTAGAGCTTGCCGTTGACTCGGGCGCGCACGAACCCCTGGGCGCGCAGTTCGTCGAACACCGCCAGATGCTCGCCCTTGCGTTCGCGCACTACCGGCGCCAGCAGCATCAGTTTGGTGCCTTCCGGGCGCTCGAGCACCAGGTCGACCATCTGGCTGATCGTTTGCGCCTCCAGCGGAATGTCGTGGTCCGGGCAGCGTGGCGTGCCGACGCGGGCATAGAGCAGGCGCAGGTAATCGTAGATCTCGGTGATGGTGCCGACAGTGGAGCGTGGGTTGTGGGAGGTCGATTTCTGTTCGATGGAGATGGCCGGCGACAGGCCTTCGATGGTATCGACGTCAGGTTTTTCCATCATCGACAGGAACTGCCGGGCATAGGCCGACAGGGATTCCACATAGCGCCGCTGGCCCTCGGCGTAGAGGGTATCGAACGCCAGGGACGACTTGCCGGAGCCGGACAAGCCGGTGATCACGATCAGCTTGTCCCGGGGCAGGGTCAGGTCGATGTTCTTCAGGTTGTGGGTACGTGCCCCACGAATCAGGATCTTGTCCACTGCGGCCTCGCTCGGCGGGCATAAACAAGGGAGTATAAGGCGCGCTGCCAGTACGCGGCAAAGCGTCGCGTAGATGCTGTTACGCTGTCGGACTGATAGAATCGCCGCCGGTTCACACGAGGTTATTCCATGCACGACACGCACAACGAGCGCATGAGTGGCAGCGAAACCCGCGCTGCTGGCGGCCTGGCCCTGGTCTTTGCCTTTCGTATGCTGGGCATGTTCATGGTCCTGCCGGTGCTGGCGACCTACGGCATGGACCTGGCCGGTGCCACGCCGGCGCTGATTGGCCTGGCCATCGGGGCCTATGGCCTGACTCAGGCTGTCTTGCAGATCCCGTTCGGGATGATTTCCGACCGCATCGGCCGCCGTCCGGTCATTTACCTCGGATTGGTGGTGTTCGCTCTCGGCAGTTTGCTGGCGGCCCAGGCGGACTCCATCTGGGGCGTGATCGCCGGTCGCATCCTGCAAGGTGCCGGGGCGATTTCGGCCGCCGTCATGGCGCTGTTGTCCGACCTGACCCGTGAACAGCACCGCACCAAAGCAATGGCCATGATCGGTATGAGCATCGGCCTGTCGTTCGCGGTTGCCATGGTCGTCGGCCCGTTGCTGACTCGTGCCTTCGGCCTGTCAGGATTGTTCCTTGCCACGGCAGGACTTGCCCTGGTGGGTATCGTGCTCATCGCCTTCGTCGTGCCTAGCGCACACAGTGCCCTGCAGCACCGAGAGTCGGGCGTGGCCCGCAAGGCGCTCGGCCCGACGCTGCGTCATCCGGACCTTCTGCGCCTGGATGTGAGCATCTTCATCCTCCACGCCATCCTCATGGCCAGCTTCGTCGCGCTGCCCTTGGCCTTCGTCGAGCGTGGCGGCCTGCCGAAAGAGCAGCATTGGTGGGTGTACCTGACCGCGTTGCTCGTTTCATTTTTTGCAATGATCCCCTTCATCATCTATGGCGAGAAGAAGCGCAAGATGAAACGGGTGTTGCTCGGCGCGGTCAGTGTGCTGCTGATGGTCGAGGTGTTCTTCTGGCAGTGGGCTGACAACTTGCGCGGACTGGTGATCGGCACCGTGGTATTCTTTACGGCATTCAACCTGCTGGAGGCATCGCTGCCTTCGCTGGTGAGCAAAGTGTCGCCCGCAGGCGGCAAAGGGACGGCCATGGGGGTATATTCCACCAGTCAGTTCCTAGGCGCCGCACTGGGAGGAATCATCGGTGGCTGGTTGTTCCAGCACGGTGGTCTGGGCATGGTGTTCCTCGGTTGCGCAGGGCTGTGCGCCATCTGGTTGGCCACGGCATTGAGCATGAACGAGCCGCCGTATGTAACCAGCCTGCGCATGCCGCTGTCGCCTGAAGGTGTCCGGGAAGCCGGGCTGACCGAGCGCCTGCTGGCTGTGCCGGGTGTGACCGACGCCGTAGTGGTGGCGGAAGAAGCCGCCGTCTATATCAAACTGGATACGAAAATTTTGGACCGTGCGACCCTTGAGCGTCTGGTGAACCCAGCGTCTTCGGCGTGCGAAGCCTAGGAGAACGTTATGGCCCGTGGGGTTAACAAAGTCATTCTGGTCGGCACTTGCGGTCAGGATCCCGAAGTCCGCTACCTGCCCAACGGTAACGCCGTGACCAACCTGAGCCTGGCCACCAGCGAGCAGTGGACCGACAAGCAGTCCGGCCAGAAAGTCGAGCGCACCGAGTGGCACCGTGTTGCCATGTTCGGCAAAGTCGCCGAAATCGCTGGCGAATACCTGCGCAAAGGTTCCCAGGTGTACATCGAGGGCAAGCTGCAGACCCGCGAGTGGGAAAAAGACGGCATCAAGCGCTACACCACCGAAATCATCGTCGACATGCAGGGCACCATGCAGCTGCTGGGCGGTCGTCCGCAGAACCAGCAACAGGGCGGCGACCCGTACAACCAAGGTGGTGGCAACTACAACCAAGGTGGTGGCCAGCAGCAGTACAACCAGGCGCCACGCCAGCAGGCTCCGCGTCCACAGCAGGCTCCACAGCGTCCTGCGCCACAGCAGCCAGCTCCGCAACCGGCCGCTGACTTCGACAGCTTCGACGACGATATTCCGTTCTAACGGATCGCTGCCCGATCAGTACTCGAAAAAAAGCCGCAGCCAGGCAACTGGCTGCGGCTTTTTCATGCGCGCTCTAAAACGGGGTCAATAGAACAACCGTGGCTCTGGTGAGTCCAGCAAGCTGGCCAGTTTGGTCAGCGCAAAGGCGAGCTCGTCCCGGGTGGGGGCCATCAGCGCAATGCGCACGCCGTTGGGCGCGTCGCTGCGTTGAGGCAGGAACTGGCTACCGCTGACGACAGTTACGCCGTTGCTGCGTGCCAGGTGGGCGAATTCATCGCTGGTCCAAGGGGCTGGGAGTTCGAGCCAGAGATGGAAACTGTGGGGTTGGCTGCGGATCGAGTACTTGCCGAGGATGTTCTTGGCCATCTGCTGGCGTGCGGCGGCTTCCTCCTGCTGGGTTCTTAACAGTTGGTCCGCCCTGCCGCTGTTGATCAAGTTGCTGGCGAGCTGGGCCATCAAGGGCGAGGGCATCCAGACGCTGCTGCGCACCATCGAGGACAAGCGCGACAACATGTGTGGCGGTGCATACAGATAACCGATGCGCAGCGCCGGCAACACGCTCTTGGACAGGCTGGTCAGGTAAATGGAACGCTCCGGTGCATAGGCGGCCAGGGGCTTGTAGCTGGACGTCGGCGCCAGGAATCCATAGATGTCGTCATCGATGATGACCAGGTCGAACTCGCGGGCAATAGCGGCGATGGCCTCACGCCGGGCGTGGGGCATGATCGAGTTGGTCGGGTTCTGGTGTGTAGTTACACAAACCAGCAGGGTAGGGCGATGCTCGAGGCAGGCGGCGCGCAGCGCCTCAGGAATCAGGCCATGCTCATCCACGGCCACGCCCTGAAGGCGCCGGCCCAGGCTGTGGGCCAAGGAAATGATACCGGGGTAGCAGAAGGATTCGCACAGAATCACATCGTCGGTTTTCGACAGGCTGCTGAGGGCGACTAGCAGGCCGTGCTGGGCGCCGGAGGTCAAGACCACCTGCTGCCAGCTGGCATCCGGCAGCCAGCGCCTGATCCAGGCCGCGCCCGCTTCCTTGTGGACGGCATGACCACCGTCGGTGACGTAATCGAGCGCCTGGATCAGGTCGGCGGCGTCGGCCAGCTCGTGGAGCGAGCCGCGCAACCACTGTGTCATGTGGGCGTCGTTTGGCTTGATGATCGACAAATCGATCTGGCCGTTTTCATTGCTGATGCCCGTGCTGCGAGTTGCCGGGGCAGCAGGGGCTTTTGAGGGGCGTACAAAGGTGCCGCGTCCTACTTCGCCGATCACCAGACCCCGCTTGGCCGCCTCATCATAAGCCCGGCCAATGGTGCCTGGCGTCACGCTCAGGCGCTCGGCCAAGTCCTTGAGCGTCGGCAATCGGTCGCCGGCTACCAGCTTCCCGCTGGCAATGTCCTGTTCAAGGGCATCGGCGATCATCAGGTAAACCGGTTGCGTCAGGGCGCTGTAATGAGGAACCCACATGAAATGGCACCAGTATAGGGTGAGCGGGCAAGCCTAGCATGAATGCAATAGGGGTGTAATCAAGGTGAATTACTCCCCAAGTCCATTACATGAAGTCACTTAATTTCGCATATGCAGACAATAATTACTTATCAATCAAAGGGTTGTGCGAATTGGTAAGATCAAGAAAATAAAGTAATTGAATCGATGATATTTTCCTGATTACCATCATTGGATCGATGTAATCTCGCCGTAACAAGCACCTGACCTGATGTTCGACCTCTGGAGATCCTTATGAAAACCGCATTTGTAACTGGCGCTTCCGCAGGCTTTGGCCGCGCCATCTGCCGCACGCTGGTCGCCGAGGGCTACCGGGTCATCGGTGGCGCTCGGCGCATGGACAAACTCAAGGAGCTCGAGGGCGAACTGGGCGACTCGTTCATCCCGCTGGCGCTGGATGTCACTGATCCGGCCTCGGTGGACGCGGCTGTCGAGTGGATCGGCAAGGCCTCGTTGAACATCGATGTGCTGGTCAACAATGCCGGGCTGGCGCTGGGCATTGATCGGGCGCAGCAGGCCAGTGCCGAGAACTGGCAGCGGATGATCGACACCAACATCACCGGCCTGACGATGGTCACACATAAAATCCTCCCCCGCATGGTCGAGGCCGACAGCGGCCTGATCGTCAATATCGGCTCCATCGCCGGCACCTATCCGTACCCGGGCGGTAACGTGTATGGCGCCAGCAAGGCATTCGTCCGACAGTTCAGCCTCAACCTGCGCGCCGACCTCGCCGGCACCCGGGTACGGGTGAGCAACATCGAGCCGGGCCTGTGTTCGGGTACCGACTTCTCGGTGGTTCGACTCAAGGGCGACCTGGACGCCGTGGAAGCGCTGTACCGCGACGTCGAGGCGCTTCTGCCCGAGGACATCGCCGCCACCGTAGCCTGGATCGCAGCCCAACCGGCGCATGTGAACATCAACACCATCGAGATCATGCCGGTGGCGCAAAGCAGCGCGGGGCTGAACGTGGTGCGTAATCTGCCTCGTACCGCGCAGGCGTGAGGGGCAAGGGCTGTTTCACTGATGAAACAGTCCTTTGAGCCATGTCATCGCGTATTCAGGATTCTTGGCTAGAGTTAGGGTTGGTGGCCATCCGTTGGCCGCCACCGTGAAGTCCTTGAGGCGTCGGCGATGTCCCGACGTCCAGAACCTGATCAGGAGTGCACGATGGACCTCAACCGTCGGCAGTTCTTCAAGGTCGCCGCGATCGGCCTTGGAGGCTCGAGCCTTGCGGCGTTGGGCATGGCCCCGACCCCCGCGTTCGCCGAGCAGGTGCGCCACTTCAAGCTGGCGCACACCAAAGAAACCCGTAACACCTGCCCCTACTGCTCGGTCGGCTGCGGCCTGATCATGTACAGCCAGGGCGATGCGGGCAAGAACGTCAAACAGAACATCATCCACATCGAAGGCGACGCGGACCATCCGGTCAACCGCGGGACCTTGTGCCCGAAAGGTGCGGGCCTGCTGGACTTCATCCACAGCCCGAACCGCCTGCAATACCCCGAAGTTCGCAAGCCTGGCAGCAAGGAGTGGACCCGGATCAGCTGGGACGAGGCGCTCGATCGCATCGCCGATCTCGTGAAAAAGGACCGCGACGCCAACTTCATCGAGAAGAACGCCCAAGGGCAGACGGTCAACCGTTGGCTCAGCGTGGGCTTTCTCGCAGCGTCCGCCGCTTCCAGCGAAGCTGGCTATCTGACGCATAAGGTCATTCGTTCATTGGGTGTTCTGGGGTTCGATAACCAAGCGCGTGTCTGACACGGCCCGACGGTGGCAAGTCTTGCCCCGACGTACGGCCGTGGTGCCATGACCAATCACTGGTCCGATATCGCCAATGCGAATCTGGTCCTGGTGATGGGTGGCAACGCAGCAGAAGCGCACCCGTGCGGCTTCAAGTGGGTGACCGAGGCCAAGGCGCACAACAAGGCGCGGCTGATCGTGGTCGACCCGCGGTTCACGCGTACCGCCTCGGTGGCGGACTATTACGCGCCGATCCGTACCGGAACCGACATCGCCTTCATGGGCGGGTTGATCAACTACCTGCTGAGCAACGACAAGATCCAGCACGAATACGTGCGCAACTACACTGACGTGTCGTTCATCGTCAAAGAAGGCTATGGCTTCGAGGACGGGCTGTTCAGTGGCTATGATGCGGATAAACGCATCTACGCCGACAAGTCCGGCTGGGGCTATGAGTTGGGCGAGGATGGTTTTGCCAAAGTCGATCCGACCTTGCAGCACCCGCGTTGCGTCTACCAGTTGATGAAGCAGCATTACAGCCGCTACACCCCGGAAGTGGCGAGCATGACCTGCGGCATGCCCCAGGACGCCATGATGAAGGTCTGGGAAGAGATCGCCACCTGCTCGCAGCCGGGCAAGACCATGACGATCCTGTATGCACTGGGCTGGACGCAGCATTCGATCGGTGCACAGATCATCCGTAGCGCGGCCATGGTCCAGCTGCTGCTGGGCAACGTCGGCATGCCGGGGGGCGGGGTCAACGCCCTGCGCGGTCACTCCAACATCCAGGGCCTGACCGACCTGGGGCTGCTGTCCAACTCGCTGCCCGGTTACCTCACCCTGCCCGGCGATGCCGAGCAGGACTACGCCGCCTTCATCGACAAGCGCGCCTCCAAACCGCTACGCCCAGGGCAGTTGTCCTACTGGCAGAACTACGGCAAGTTCCATGTCAGCCTCATGAAGGCTTGGTACGGCCCCAACGCTACCGCCGAGAACCACTGGGGCTATGACTGGCTGCCCAAGCTCGATGTGGGCTCCTACGACGTGCTGCGCATGTTCGAGATGATGAGCCAGGGCAAGGTCAACGGCTACTTCTGCCAGGGCTTCAATCCGATCGCCGCGTTGCCGGACAAGAACCGCGTCACCGCTGCGCTGGCCAAGCTCAAGTGGCTGGTCGTGATGGATCCGCTGGCCACCGAGACGTCCGAGTTCTGGCGCAATGCCGGGCCCTTCAACGACGTCGATACCGCCAATATCCAGACCGAAGTGATCCGCCTGCCCACCACCTGTTTTGCCGAGGAGGATGGCTCGCTGGTCAACAGCAGTCGCTGGTTGCAGTGGCACTGGAAGGGCGCCGATGGGCCGGGCGAGACCCGCACCGATGTGCAGATCATGAGCGAGCTGTTCCTGCGCTTGCGTCATCGCTACAAGACCGAGGGCGGTGCGTATCCTGATCCGCTGCTCAACATCAACTGGCCTTACAAGATTCCCGAAGAGCCTTCGCCTGAGGAGTTGGCCAAGGAAATGAACGGCTGGGCGGTCAGCGACTTCACCGACCCTACCGGTGCCACGCTCAAGGCTGGCCAGCAACTGGCAGGCTTCGGCCAGCTCAAGGACGACGGCAGTACGGCGTCCGGCTGCTGGATCTTCGCCGGTAGTTGGACCGAGCAGGGCAACCAGATGGCCCGGCGCGACAACAGCGACCCTTACGGCATGCATCAGGTGCAGAACTGGGCCTGGGCCTGGCCGGCCAACCGCCGCATCCTCTACAACCGCGCCTCCAGCGACCCGCAAGGCAAGCCTTGGGATCCGGAGAAAAAACGCCTGGTGTGGTGGAACGGCAAGGCCTGGACGGGGACCGACGTGCCGGACTTCAAGGTCGACTCGCCGCCGGAAGCGGGGATGAACCCGTTCATCATGAACCCCGAGGGGGTAGCGCGGTTCTTCGCCATCGACAAGATGGCCGAGGGGCCGTTCCCCGAGCACTACGAGCCGTTCGAGACGCCCATCGGCATCAACCCGCTCAACCCGCAGAACAAGAAGGCCATCAGCAACCCGGCCGGGCGCGTGTTCGACTCGGTATGGGACACCCTGGGCAAGGCCGACGAGTTCCCTTACGCGGCGACCACCTACCGACTGACCGAGCACTTCCACTTCTGGAGCAAGCACTGCCGCCTCAACGCCATCGCCCAGCCCGAGCAGTTCGTCGAGATCGGCGAGGTACTGGCCAACGAGAAAGGCATCAAGGCGGGCGACCGGGTGCGGGTCAGCTCCAAGCGCGGGCATATCGAGGCGGTGGCGGTGGTGACCAAGCGGATCCGTCCGCTGAAGGTCAACAACCAGACCGTTCACCAAATTGGCATTCCGCTGCACTGGGGCTTCACCGGCATCACCCGGCACGGCTACCTGACCAACACCCTGGTGCCGTTCCTGGGTGATGGCAATACCCAAACGCCGGAGTCCAAGTCGTTCCTCGTCAACGTGGAGAAAATCTAATGGCCCAGCAAGACATCATCGCCCGCTCGGCCACCACGACCGTACCGCCTTCGGTGCGCCAGCAGCAGGAAGTCGCCAAGCTGATCGACACTACCAAGTGCATCGGCTGCAAGGCCTGCCAGGTGGCGTGCTCGGAGTGGAACGAACTGCGTGACGAGGTCGGCCACAACCATGGCACTTACGACAACCCCCAGGACCTGACCGCCGAAACCTGGACCCTGATGCGCTTCACCGAGCACGAACGCGACGATGGCAACCTGGAGTGGCTGATTCGCAAGGACGGCTGCATGCACTGCGCCGAGCCAGGTTGCCTGAAGGCCTGTCCGAGCCCGGGGGCGATCATCAAGCACGCCAACGGCATCGTCGACTTCAACCAGGACCACTGCATCGGCTGCGGTTATTGCATCACCGGCTGCCCGTTCAACATCCCGCGGATTTCGCAGAAAGACCACAAGGCCTACAAATGCAGCCTGTGTTCCGACCGCGTGGCCGTGGGCTTGGAACCGGCCTGCGTGAAGACCTGCCCGACCGGGGCGATCGTCTTCGGCAGCAAGGATGAAATGAAGGTGCACGCCGCCGAGCGCATCGTCGACTTGAAGTCCCGGGGCTTCGACAAGGCCGGGCTGTATGACCCGGATGGCGTCGGCGGTACCCACGTGATGTATGTGCTGCACCACGCCGACACGCCCAAGTTGTACGCCGGGCTGCCGGATGCGCCGGTAATCAGCCCGTTGGTGGGGTTGTGGAAAGGCATCAGCAAACCGCTGGCGCTGCTGGCGATGGGCGCGGCAGTGCTGGCGGGGTTCTTCCACTATGTGCGGGTCGGCCCGCAGCGGGTCGAGGAGGACGACGCCCTGGCGCCTGCCGATGACAGCGTGCATCAGGTGGACCCGTCGGTGCATGTCTATGATCCGACCAAGCCGGGTGGGCAAGGGGGGCCGCGGCCATGAGCGACAACAAACCGATCCTGCGCTACAACGCCAACGAGCGCAGCAACCACTGGGTCGTCGCGATCCTGTTCGTGATGGCCGGGCTGTCGGGGCTGGCACTGTTCCATCCGGCGCTGTTCTGGCTCAGCCATCTGTTCGGCGGTGGTCCGTGGACGCGCATCCTGCACCCATTCCTGGGCGTGGCGATGTTCGTGTTCTTCCTGGGGCTGGTACTGCGGTTCTGGCGAGCCAACTTCATCACTGCCAATGATCGTTTGTGGCTGCGCCGTATCGACCGGGTGATGCGCAACGAGGAGGAGGGCGTACCTCCGATCGGCAAGTACAACGCTGGGCAAAAGCTGCTGTTCTGGACCCTGCTGCTGTGCATGCTGGTGCTACTGGTCAGTGGCGTGGTGATCTGGCGCGCCTGGTTCAGCCAATACTTCGACATCGGAGCGATTCGCCTGGCGACCTTGCTTCATGCGCTGGCGGCGTTCGTGCTGATCCTCAGCATCATCGTGCATATCTATGCCGGCATCTGGATCAAAGGCTCGGTAGGCGCCATGCTGCATGGCTCGGTCAGCCGCGCTTGGGCACGCAAGCACCATGAGTTGTGGTATCGCGACGTGACCGGCGACAAGTCTCCGGGCAATCACGGCAGAAAAGAAGGATGAGCGCTTGAGCACGATACTTGAACCCGGGCAGATCGAAGCGTCGGCCGTGGCGCCGCCGTTTCTGAACCTGCCGCCCGCCAACCTGTTCGAACGGCGCGCCGAGCGCCTGGAGCACCTGGCCGAGGGCAATGCCCTTGGCCAGTACCTGATGCTGGTCGCGCGGTTGTGCCGCCTCCAGCAGCAGCTTGTGGATAACCCGCCCGGTGACTTGCCGGTGGCGCACGAGCGCCAGCGCCTGTGCATAAGTCATGGCTTGCCGCCGCTGGCAGCCGACAGCCTGGTACGCGAGGGGTCTTGGCTGGCTTGGCTGCAGGCGCTGCTCGAGCGCTTCGATGAGGCGTCCGACGGGCCCTTGGGCGAGGCGCTGCGGACCTTGCGGGAAAGCGACGACAGTCAGCGCAAAGGCTGGGCCATTGCCCTGCTGGCCGGCCAGTACGATGCCGTGCCGGCGGCGCTGGTGCCCTTTATCGGCGCTGCGCTGCAGGCGGCCTGGTCCTATTGGCTGCTGGCGCTGCCGGAGGCTGAACTCAAGCCCGCCGACAGCCTGGCCCAATGTCCGGCCTGTGGATCACCGGCCATGGCTGGGGTGGTGCGCAACCGCGGCAAGCACAATGGCCTGCGATACCTGGTCTGTTCACTGTGTGCCTGCGAGTGGCATGTGGTGCGGGTCAAGTGCGTGTACTGCGAATCGAGCAAGGACTTGCGTTACACCAACCTCGAGGATGACCGGCACGCGCCAGGCAAAGCGCCACTGCGCGCCGAATGCTGCCCTGGATGCCAGCGTTACCTAAAGCAGAGCTACTTGGAGAACGACGCTGCGGCCGAGCCGCTGGCCGATGACCTGGCGAGCCTGGCGCTGGATATCCGCCTGGACGAGGAGGGCTTCCAGCGGCTGGCGCCGAACCTGATGCTGGCGCCGGGATAGAGGAGAGTGTCTACACTGCAACATCGAGTTGCCCGCTAGCAGGGCACAACAGACTAAGGATCAGTTTAAGGTAGTACTGCATGTCCTCGAGCCCCGCCAGCGGCACCCCACGCCTGCCGTCCATCGACACCCTGCTACGCCACCGAACCTGCGAGCCGCTGATCGAGCGCCATGGCCGCGAGGCCGTACTAGCCACCCTGCGTCAGCTGCTTGGCGATCTGCGCGAACCCGCTCGCCTTGGCCAGATGAGTGCAGTCGAGCTGGCGCCGGATGTCCTCAATGGCCGCGCCGGCGAACGCCTGGCCATCCAGCAGCGCAGCCAGGTCCGCCGTGTTTTCAACCTTACCGGCACGGTGCTGCACACCAACCTTGGCCGAGCGCTGTTGCCTGAGGAGGCAGTGGAGGCCATGCAGATCGCCGCGCGCCACCCGCTGAACCTGGAGTTCGACCTTGCCACCGGCAAACGTGGTGATCGCGACGACCTGATCGAAGGTTTGATCCGCGAGCTCACCGGGGCCGAGGCCGTGACGGTGGTCAACAACAATGCCGCTGCCGTGCTGCTGGCACTCAACAGCCTGGGCGCGCGCAAGGAGGGCGTCATCTCCCGGGGCGAGCTGATCGAAATCGGCGGCGCCTTCCGTATCCCCGACATCATGGCCCGCGCTGGTGTCCGCCTGCATGAGGTCGGCACCACCAACCGCACCCACGCCCGTGACTACGAAGGTGCGATCAACCCGCGTACCGGCTTGCTGATGCGGGTGCATTGCAGCAACTACAGCATCCAAGGCTTCACCACCCAGGTATCGACCGCCGAGCTGGCAGCCATCGCCCACGCCCATGGTTTGCCTCTGCTGGAGGACCTGGGCAGCGGCAGCCTGCTCGACCTCACCCGCTGGGGCCTGCCGGCTGAGCCCACGGTGCGCCAGGCGCTGGCCGACGGCGCCGACATCGTCACCTTCAGCGGCGACAAGCTGCTCGGTGGACCCCAGGCCGGCATCATCGTCGGGCGCAAGGAGCTGATCGCCAAGATCAAGAAGAACCCCCTCAAGCGCGCTCTGCGGGTCGACAAGATCACCTTGGCCGCGCTGGAGGCCGTGCTGGCGCTGTACCGCAATCCGGATCGGCTGGCCGAGCGCTTGCCCAGCCTGCGCCTGTTGACTCGCCCTCAGGAAGAGATTGCGGCCCAGGCCGAGCGCCTGGCTCCGGCACTCGCAACCTGCCTGGGGGCGCAATGGACCGTGAGCGTCGAGCCGGCCTTGGGCATGATCGGCAGTGGTAGCCAGCCGGTGGCGCGTCTGCCCAGCGCCGCCCTGTGCCTGCGTCCGCAGGTGTCGAAGAAGCTGCGTGGGCGCAGTTTGCACGTGCTGGAGCGCGCCTTGCGCGATCTGCCGGTGCCGGTGCTCGGACGCATCGACGACGACGCCCTGTGGCTCGACCTGCGTCAGCTCGACGATGAGGCCCACTGGCTGGCGCAACTGCCAGCACTGCGCCTGGGGCCGGTCCAGTGATCGTCGGCACCGCCGGCCATATCGATCATGGCAAGACTGCATTGCTCCAGGCCCTGACCGGCCAGGCCGGTGACCATCGCCAGGAAGAGCGCGCCCGGGGCATGACCATCGATCTCGGCTACCGCTATGCTGCGCTGGCCGAGGGGGCGCCCTTGACGGGTTTCATCGACGTCCCCGGACACGAGCGCTTCATCCACAACATGCTCGCCGGTGCCCATGGCATCGACCTGGTGTTGCTGGTGGTGGCCGCGGACGACGGCGTCATGCCGCAGACCCGTGAGCACCTGGCGATCATCGAGCTGCTGGGCATCCCCCAGGCCTTGGTGGCGATCAGCAAGTGCGACCGGGTCGAGCCGCAGAGGGTGACGCAGGTCCAGGCTCAGGTGTCGGCGCTGCTGGCGCCCGGACCCTATGCGCAGGCGAAGCAGTTCCCGTTGTCCAGCGTCACCGGGGAGGGCGTCGAGGCGTTGCGCCAGGCGCTGCTGGACGCTGAACACACTGTAGGTCAACGCAGCGCACGCGGCGGTTTCCGTCTGGCCGTGGATCGGGCGTTTGCCGTGGCCGGCGCCGGCGTCGTGGTCACCGGCACCGCCTTGGCCGGGCAGGTCAGCGCGGGCGATACCTTGCTGCTGGGCAAGGCCGGCAAGCCGGTACGGGTGCGCGGGCTGCACGCGCAGAACCAGGCCGCGTTGGTGGCCCAGGCCGGCCAGCGAGTGGCGCTTAACCTCCACGCCGAGCGCCTGGCGCTGGAGCAGATCCATCGGGGCGACTGGCTGGTACCGGACTGGCTGCATGCACCCAGCATGCGGGTGGATATCGATCTCACGTTATTGCCCAGCGAGACGCGTACCTTCGAGCATTTCAGCGCCGTGCACGTGCATCTGGGCACTCAGGATGTCACGGCGCGTGTCGCGTTGCTTGAGGGGGAGAAACTGCAGGCAGGCCAACGGATGTTCGCCCAGTTGCTGCTCAACGCACCTTTGCAGGCGGTGCATGGCGATCGGCTGGTGATCAGGGATCAGCGCGCCCAACGTACCTTGGGCGGTGGGCGTGTGCTCGACCCCTTTGCCCCGAGTCGGCAGCGGCGAAGTGAAATGCGCCTGCGGCAGTTGCAGGCTCTGAGCGAGGCCCATGCCTTGGAGCAGGCCTTGCCGGCCTTGCTCGATGCCGCTCCTGGCGGGCTGGATCCGCAACGCTTGGAGCGTCAGTTCAACCGACAGCGCGAAACCTGGGCATTACCTGAAACGGTCCAGGTCATCGCCACGCGGCAAGGGCCATTGCTATTCGCCAGGCACCACTGGCAAGCGCTGAAAGAGCGGATCACGATGCAGTTGGCACTGTTCCATGAGCAGGAGCCTGACCAGCTGGGGCCGGATCGCGACCGCCTGCGCAGGTTCGCCGCGTTGCCCATGGAGCGTTCGGCGTTCGTCAGTTTGCTGGAGGAGTTGCTCGAAGCCGGCGTAGTCGTCAGTAGCGGGCCGTGGTTGCATCTGCCGGAACATAAAGTGCAATTGAGCGACGCCGACGCTGTCTTGTGGGCGCTGCTGGAGCCTGAGTTGTCGAGGGGGGAGTACGATCCGCCCTGGGTCAGGACGTTGGCCGCGGCGCAAGGACGCGATGAAGCCGACGTGCGCCTGTTGCTGCGCAAGCTGGCGCGGCTGGGGCTGGTGCACCAGGTGGTGCGCGATCTTTTTTACCCTGAAGCGACTGTTCGGCGCATGGCAGACATGCTGTTGCAGCTGTCGGCCAGTACGCCGATAGTGCAGGTGGCCGCGTTTCGCGATATGTTGGGCATCGGTCGCAAACGCAGTGTTCAGATCCTCGAATACTTCGACCGAATCGGCCTGACCCGGAGGGTCGCCGACCAGCGTTACATCCGAGCCGACAGTGCACTGGCCGAGCAGCAGACCAGGCACTGACTACAAGGAAGGCAATCGCGCCCGGTGGCGCGGCCGGGCTTCAAACCCGGTTGGGGACGGCATCCGTTCCCGGGCAGGTTCGACTCCCGCTGCCTTCCGCCATTTCTCCGAGAACCTCTGGGGAGCGAGTTTATCGAGGCGTCGAACCGCCGCGAATGCGTCAGTCTGGACGACCTTCAGGCCCGCTCACCGCACAGGTCCAGGGCAAACCAGTGCTCTGCCGCCTGCACATCCAGCCCTGCGCCCAGCAGTGCGAACAGCTTGCCCAGCGCCGCCTCGCGGGTCATGCCGCCGCCGCTGACCAACCCGGTATCGCGCAGGCGGCTGCCAGCGGCATAAGTATCGAACACCACCGAACCTTCAGGGCACTGGCTGATCGCAACGATCATTACCCCGCCTGTGCGGGCTTCGTGCAGCGCGTCCAGCAGCGCCTGGTCATCCGAAGGGCCGGTGCCGCTGCCATAGCATTCCAGCACCAGACCCTGCACGCCGGTAGCGAGCATCGCCTGCACGAAGCCGGCCTGCAGGCCAGGCACGACCGGCAGCACCGCAAGGCGCACCGGCTGGCGGCGTTGGCGATAATCCAGTGTCGGCGGGATCGCCGTGGCGCGCTCGCCTTCGCGGTGGCGGGGCAGAGCTGCGAAGGCATCGAAGGCTTCGCTGCGCAGCTTCGAGGCCCGGCAGCCATGCAGCAATTGGCCATGGAAGTACAACTGCACGCCATTGCCCAGGCCGCTTTCGAACAAATTCAGGGCGCCAAGCAGGTTGTCCCAGGCGTCGCTGTCCGGCGCACCGGCCGGCAGCATCGAGCCGGTCAGCAACACCGGTACAGGCAAGCCCAGCAGCAGGAACGACAATGCCGCCGCGCTGTAGGCCAGGGTATCGGTGCCATGCAGCACCAGCACACCGTCATGGCCGTCGTGTTCCACCGCCTCGACGATGGCATCGCGCATGGCCAGCCAGTTGGCCTGTTGCATGTTGGCGCTGTCGATCAATGGGTCGAGTTCGCGCAGCGACCACTGAAGGCGGGGCGCCACGGCGTGCAGCGCCAGGTGCTCGCGCATTCGCGCCTCGAAGCCGCTGGCCGGCGCCAGGCCCTCAGGGGTCTGCAGCATGCCGATGGTGCCACCGGTATAGAGGACGAGAAGATTCTTGACTGCACGCATGGAAAGCATCCGTAGCGATGAGCGGAGAAGGAAAGCCGCCCCGGACGGGGCGGCTGGGCAGCAGAGGATATCAGCGCTGTGGCTGAGCTTGGGCGACGGCTTTGTCAGCGGCGGTTTCAGCCTGAGGATTGGCCGGCCAGGCGTTGCGGTCCAGGTCCAGGTCTGCGAACTTGCTGGAGTCGAACACCGGCTGGTCGATGCCCGCGCGGCGCTGTTCGTCGTAGTCGCGCATCACGCGCAGACCGACCTTGAATAGCAGGGCAAGAGCGATCAAGTTGACGAACGCCAGGCAAGTCATGGTGATGTCGGCGAAGGCGAACACGGTCGACAGGTCTTGCATCGAACCCCATACCACCAGCGCCAGTACCAGACCGCGGAAGATCATCAGCACGACGCGGTTGCGGCTGAGGAACTGCAGGCTGTTCTCGCCCAGGTAGTAGTTGTAGAGGATGCAGGTGAAGACGAACAGCGACAGGGCGATGCTGACGAACAGACGGCCCCAGTCACCGACCACGGCGGCCAGCGAGTTCTGGGTCAGGACGATGCCATCACCTTCGAAGCCCGGGGTGTAGAAGCCCGACAGCAGGATCAGCAGCGCGGTGCAGGTGCAGATCACGAAGGTATCGAGGAACACGCTGAAGGCCTGGACCACGCCCTGGGCGCCCGGGTGCTTCACGGCGGCCACGGCGGCGACGTTCGGCGCACTGCCCAGGCCCGCTTCGTTGGCGAACACGCCACGCTTCACACCCATGACGATGGCGCTGCCGAGCAGGCCGCCGAACGCAGGGTCGAGGCCGAAGGCGCTCTTGAAGATGGTTTCCAGCATGGCGGGGACGTGTTCGATCTGGGTGCCGATCACGTACAGGGTCACGCCGATGTAGGCCAGGGTCTTGATCGGGACCAGCAGGTCCGACACCGCGGCGATGCGCTTGATGCCGCCGATGAAGGTAATGGCCAGCAGCACGGCCAGGACGATGCCGGTGTGCTTTGGATCGAAGGCAAAGGCGTTCTGCAGCGAGTGGGTCACGGTGTACGACTGCAGGCCGATGAAGGCGAAGCCGTAGGTGACCAGCAGCAGGATCGAGAACACGATCGCCATGCTTTTGAGCTTCAGGCCGTGCTGGATGTAGTACGCCGGGCCGCCTCGGTACAGGCCGTCGCCGTCGGCGCGCTTGTAGACCTGGGCCAGGGTGCATTCGAAGAAGCTGCTGGACATGCCCACCAGCGCGGTGACCCACATCCAGAACACGGCGCCTGGGCCACCGAGGGTCACGGCGATGCCGACGCCCGCGATGTTACCTGCGCCTACACGGCCGGCAAGGCTCAGCATCAGGGCCTGGAACGAGCTCAGTTGGCCTGCCTGGCCGCGGAGGGATTCCTTGAAGACCCCGAACATGTGGCCGAAATGACGGAACTGGACGAACCGAGAACGGATGGTGAAGTAACCGCCGAGTCCGACGATCAGCACGATGAGGAGTTTCCCGGAAAGGAAATCGTTGAGTGCTTCGAGCATTGAAAAATGACCTCGATTCTTATTGTTCGTGTGGAAAGACCAGCGGGCGGCAGGCGCACCGCTATTGGGGGCGCATGGTTGGCCATGACAACAACGGTTACAATTTCGCGTGTTGCTCTGACTTGATGCGACTTGATGCTAAACTTGCACCACTCGCATCATCTGGACCCTTCTCATGGGCGATCATTTCGCTATCAATCTCAAACTGGCGTGCAGTCATTACCGCTCTATTTCAGAGGTTTGCCGACAGCTTTCGATCAACCGCGCGCAGTTCAACAAGTACCTCAGCGGCCAGAGCCGTCCGACGGCTTACAACCTCAAGCGCATCGGCGACTTCTTCGGTGTCGAGGAATACGAATTGGGTCTGCCGCCCGAGCAGTTCGCCCGCCTGATCGGGGCTCGCAATCTGTCGGCCGAATCCGGACCGCAGAACGACCCGATCAGCGAGCTGTTCAAGCCGCTGCATGCCCATGCGGGCAATCTGTCGCGTTATTGCGGCTATTACTTCGAATATTCCAACTGCATGTCGGTCCCAGGCTCGATTCTGGTGTCGCTGGTGCACCTGTGGGAGGAGCGCGGCAGCTTTCTGTTCGAGCGCCAGGAGCGACAGGAGCGCTCCAGTGCCACCGATCTGCATGCAGAGGTACGTTGCCGCTACCTCGGGGCAGCCTTCCAGTTGCAGGACCGGGTCTTTCTGATCGACTACGAATCACTGACGCTCAACGAGATGAGCCAGACCGTGCTCATCCCCAGCTTCAAGAGCCGCATCACCCGGCTCAACGGTTTGAAGACCGGAGTCTCCAGTGGGGATCGGCGCAACCCGGCCTGTACCCGCGTGGTATGGGAGTACCTGGGCGAGGAGATCAACCGCATCAACGCCTACCGCCAGGTGAGGCTGTACCGCCCGGACGACCCGCGCATCGATGACGACGTACGCGAGCGCCTGAAGGCAGGGCCGATCAGCAACGGCTTGTTCGAGATCGAGTGAGCGCGGTCCCGCGACGCATGCGCCGCGCTGCTTGGCAATTCGTCATCGACGCCGGATGTCCTGTCGCGCCCAGGCATGTGCTGTGGTTGGACTTCCCCGAGAGGAACCCGCAAAATGTCCGCTTCCTTCTATCAACCTGTTCGGATCTGCTGACTCTATGCGTATGCGCCTGATGCTGTTGGGTGGTGGCAATGCCCTCGGGCAAGCGCTGATTCGTCTCGGGGCCGAAGAGGACATCGGATTCCTGGCGCCGCGCCCACCGGAGAACGGCTGGGGGCCGGCCAGTCTTACGCAATTGCTTGACGATCACCGTCCCGATGTCGTGGTCAACCTGGCGTACTATTTCGACTGGTTCCAGGCCGAGTCGGTCAGCGAACAACGCCTGGCGTTGCAGGAGCGGGCCGTTGAGCGGCTGGCCGAGCTCTGCCAGCACCACCAGATCATTCTCGTGCAGCCTTCGAGCTACCGAGTGTTCGATGGCTCAAGGGCCACGGCCTACAGCGAAAAGGATGAGCCGGTGCCCTTGGGCCTGCGTGGCCAGGCGCTCTGGCGGATCGAACAGAGCGTTCGGGCGACCTGTCCGCAGCATGTGCTGCTGCGTTTTGGCTGGGTGCTCGACGAAAGCATCGACGGCGTGCTCGGCCGCTTCCTCACCCGCGCCGAACAACCCCAGGAGCTGCTGCTGGCCGATGACCGCCGCGGCAATCCGACGCCGGTCGACGACGCCGCACGGGTGATTCTCTCGGTGCTCAAGCAGCTCGATTGCGACGCACCCCTGTGGGGTACCTACCACTACGCCGGCAACGAGGCGACCACGCCGCTGGCGCTGGGCCAGGCGATCCTCGGCGAGGCGGCGCAGTGGCACAAGCTGGCCGTGCAGGCCCCTACGCCCCAGGCCCATGCCGCGCGCCCCGATGCCAGCGAGGAACCGCAGAACGCGGTGCTGGCCTGCAAAAAGATTCTTCACACCTTCGGCATCAAGCCCCGCGCCTGGCGCGCCGGCTTGCCGTCTCTACTGGACCGGTTCTACCGACATGGCTGACGCCCCCATCCTGATCACCGGCGGTGCCGGCTTCATTGGCTCCCACCTGTGCGATGCGTTGCTGGATAAAGGCTATGCGGTACGGGTGCTCGATGACCTCTCCACCGGCAAGCGCGCCAACCTGCGTCTGGACCATCCCGGCCTGGACCTGATCGAAGGCGACGTCGCCGATGCCGAACTGGTACGCCGGGCCACGGCAGGCTGTCGCGCCGTGGTGCACCTGGCCGCGGTCGCGTCGGTACAGGCGTCGGTCGAAGACCCGGTGCGTACCCACCAAAGCAACTTCATCGGTACCCTCAATGTCTGCGAAGCCATGCGCCTGGAAGGCGTGCGGCGTGTGTTGTTCGCCTCCAGCGCGGCGGTTTATGGCAACAACGGCGAGGGCCAATCGATTGCCGAGGACACGCCCAAGGCGCCGCTGACCCCTTATGCGGTGGACAAGCTGGCCAGCGAGCAGTACTTGGACTTCTATCGTCGTCAGCACGCGCTGGAGCCGGTGGTGTTCCGTTTCTTCAATATCTTCGGACCGCGCCAGGATCCATCTTCGCCCTATAGCGGGGTCATCAGTATCTTCTGCGAACGTGCTACCCAAGGCCTGCCGATCACGGTCTTCGGCGATGGCGAGCAAACGCGAGACTTCCTATACGTGGGCGATCTGGTCCAGGTGATGGTCCAGGCGCTGGAACTTGAACAGGTCGAGGAAGGCGCGGTGAACATTGGCCTGAACCAGGCGACCTCGCTGAACCAGTTGCTGGCGGCGCTGGAAAAGGTGGTCGGCAGTTTGCCTGCCATCCACCACGGGCCGGCGCGCTCGGGCGACATCCGCCATTCACGGGCGGACAACTCCCGCCTGCTGGCGCGTTTCGACTTCCCGCAGCCTACCTCGATGGTCGACGGATTGGCCCGGCTGTTGGGCAAAGCCTGATCTCCTTGATCAGCGCGCGTCACGGGTCATTGCCCATGGCGTACGCGCTGGCGATGGCAGTCCTGCGGGCCGAGTAAACGGCCATCCTTGGCCCGCACCTGCAGGCGTTCGATGGGTTGGCCGTTGACGTTGTCCAGCAGCACCGAGCGCTCATCCCCCGCCTTGAACAGGAAGCGCTCCCCCCACTGGCGTAAGCCAATGACCACAGGAAAGACCGCGCGCCCTTGCTCGGTCAGCACGTATTCCTTGTAGGCACTGCCATCGGACGCCGGCTGCAGTTCGAGCAATCCGCTTTCCACCAGCAGCTTCAGCCGCGCGGCCAGGATGTTCTTCGCCAGTCCCAGGTTTTTCTGGAACTCACTGAAACGTCGCAGGCCATCGAAGGCGTCTCGCAGGATCATCATCGACCAACGGTCGCCGATTACGTCCAGGGCACGGGCCACCGGGCAGGGGTCGTTTCTCTCGTCGGGCATGGGCGTACTCTGTGTGGGATAACTGGTTGCAGATTAAAACCAGCTTTGCTAAATAGCCAGCAGCTGGTTTCTATTTGAAACCAGATTGCCTGAGGAGCTTGCCATGCCTTCCCTGACATCCGCGTCGCCTGGCCACATGCAGCCAAGCCGGGCGCTGACCTTGCTGCTCGCGGCCGCCTGTGCCCTGGCGGTCGCGACGGTGTACTTCGCCCAACCTTTACTCGAATCCATGGCGCGCAGCCTGGCGATACCCCAGGCCTACATCGGCTTAGTGGTGGGCGCGACCCAGGCGGGGTACGCCATTGGCTTGCTACTGATTGTTCCGTTAGGCGATCTGCTTGATCGCAAACGCCTGATTCTTGGTCAGTTGCTGATGTCGGCGTTGGCATTGCTGGCAGTGAGCATGGCCTGGAATTGGGCCGTGCTGCTGGCAGCCATGGGAATGGTCGGGCTGATGGCGGTGGTGGTTCAGGTAATGGTCGCTCATGCCGCAACCTTGGCTTCGCCGTCCAGACAAGGGCAGGTGGTGGGCACGGTCACCAGTGGCGTGGTGGTGGGTATCCTGCTGGCGCGTCTGGTCGCAGGTGGCCTTGCCGACCTGACCGGCTGGCGTGGCGTCTATGTCGGGGCGGCCGGCTTGTCGCTGGCGATGGCATTGCTGTTGTGGCGGGCGTTGCCTGCTGTCGCGCGCAATCAACAGGGGCCGGGGTACTGGAGACTGCTGGGCTCGCTGGTCGGGTTGTATCGGCATGATCGGCTGTTACGCCAGCGTGGCCTGTTCGCGTTGCTGGTCTTCGCCGTCTTCAGTGTGTTCTGGAGCGCCATGGTATTGCCCCTGAGCGTTGCGCCCTTGGCCCTGAGCCCTACCCAGGTTGGCCTGTTCGGTCTGGCGGGCCTGGCCGGTGCTTTGTCGGCGTCGTGCGCTGGACGCCTGGCCGATCGCGGGCTGGGCAACCGTACCACTGGCCTGGCATTGGGGCTGCTGGCATTGTCATGGCTGCCGAGCGCCCTGCTCGAGCAATCACTATGTGCCTTGGTGGTGGGGGTGTTGATTCTGGATTTAGCAGTGCAGGCGGTGCATGTGACCAACCAGAGCCTGCTGCTGGCCGGACGTGGCGAAATGGCGAGTCGGCTGATCGGCGCCTACATGTGCTGTTATTCGATCGGCAGTGGGTTAGGGGCGGTGGCCGCGACCTGGGTATATGCCCGATGGGGCTGGCTGGCGGTGTGTGGCCTGGGCGCGTCGATCAGCGCTTTGGCCTTGGGCTACTGGGGGTGCCTGGAGTTTGGCGGGAGCGTGAAGCGTGACATGGCGGCCGAGGCCGCCATGTCGGGTGGGGATCAGAACTTGTAGCCCAGGCCCACCATGTAGACCCACGGATCGACATCCACGTCGACCTTGGTCTTGCCCACGCTCAGGGCGCTTGGGCCGTCCACGGTGGCCTTGGTGTCGATGTCGATGTACCAGACCGAGGCGTTGACCAGCAGATTCTCGGTGAGCATGTAGTCCATGCCCAGCTGGGCAGCCAGACCCACCGAATCTTGCAGCTTCAGGTTGCTGAAGCCCTGCTTTTTGCGGGAGCTGCTGAGGTCTTCATCGAAGAAGGTGGTGTAGTTGATGCCAACGCCCGCGTAAGGCTGGAACTTCGAGGAAGGCTCCATCGGGTAGTACTGCAGCGACAGGGTCGGCGGCAGTTGCTTGATGTCGGCCAGCTTGCCATCCAGGCCAGGGCCAAGGCCTTTGACAGCCACGGTGTGGTTGAACGGCGTGGCAGCCAGCAGCTCCAGGCCGACGTGGTCGGTGAGCATGTAGGCGAAGGTCAGGCCCAGCTGGGTGTCGCTGTCCAGGGTCGCCTTGGTGCCCGATACCTTGGTGCCATCGAGCTTGAGGTCGCTGCTGTCTTCGTTCGGCGCTACGGTGATGGCACCGGCACGCATGATGAAGTCACCGGCCTGGTGGGCATGGGCGACGGGGGCAGCGAGCGCCAGTGCAATGAGCGAGGCGCCGAGCAAGGACTTGTTCATGGAAGCTCCCAAAGGACGTAAGTAATCGAGTAGTCCAATGGTAAGGAGCCGGCCGAAACGAACTGTTGATTCAGCTCAACGAAGACGTGTCACAACGCCTAAACAGCGCTCATTGAAGCTCGTAGGCGTAGATCTTTTCAGCTTCCATCTGGTAACCGGCATCGGCCAGTTCACTGCTGGTGGCTTTGACCTGCATCCGGCCTTCGATCCAGTAGGGCTGGTAGAGGTCTTCGATGCGCACGCCCATCTCGCTGACGATATGCACGATCTGGTTCGGCGGTGGCGGCGGCACGTGGATGCAGGCACCGTAATAGGGCACCAGGAGGAACTCGGTGGTACGGCCTTCCTCGCTCACTTCCAGCGGCACGATGTAGCCGGGCAGCTTGACCCACTGCCCATCCAGCGCCTTGACCACCGGAGCGTGGGGCGCCTGCTGACGCGCGGCAGGGGCTGATTCGGCCAGGGCGTTACCCAGTTGTGACAGATCATGCAGCGGTGCCATCTGGGCTGGGACCACCGGCGCTCCCTCCGGGATCAAGGCAGGCCAGTCCAGGGTTCTGGGCTCGTCGCCCCAGGCAGGGGACAGAATGAACAGCAGCAACAGCGCAAGTTTGCGACGCATGATCGATTCTCAGAGATGGATCGACAGGCCATCGGCCAAAGACTGACGATAGGCACGCCAGGCCGGCACGCTGCCCATCAGCAGCGCGGCACCCAGGATGATCGCCAGCAGCGTCCATTCATGGGCGCTCGGCCAAGCCAGCGGCAGGTAGAGGCCATAGTTGGCTTGCACGTAGCCTTGGGTCAGGGCGATTCCCGCATACAGCAAGCCTAGCCCGGCACCGATACCGGCCAGTGCCAGGGTGAGCGCTTCGAGCACCAACAGCCCGGCTATGTGCCAGGGGCGCGCGCCCACCGAGCGCAGGATGGCCATTTCCCGGCGGCGCTCGTTGAGGCTGGTGAGGATCGCCGTGAGCATGCCAATCAAACCCGTCAGTACCACGAACAGCGACACCACGAACAATGCCTGTTCGGCTGTGCCCATCAGGCTCCAGAGTTCCTGCAGAGCAACCCCAGGGAGGATTGCCAGCAGCGGCTCGCTACGGAATTCGTTGATTTCTCGCTGCAGGCTGAAGGTGGCGATCTTGTTGTTCAGGCCCAGCATGAACGCCGTGATCGCGGCGGGTTGCAAGTCCATGCCGCGCGCCTGGTCGGCGCTGATGCGTCCGGCGCCACGGGCTGGAACGCCGTTGTGCCAATCGACGTGGATTGCCTCCATGCCGGCCAGGCTGATGTGCAGGGTGCGGTCCACCGGCGTGCCGGTGCGTTCGAGGATGCCGACGACGGTAAAGGGTTTGTCGTCGTGCTTGACCAGGCTGATGGCGGCCACGCCGTGCGCCAGCACCAGCTTGTCACCGAGTTTGTAGTGCAGCGCCTCGGCCACTTCGGCGCCCAGCACCACTTCGAACGGGTCCGCTGCGAAGGGCCGGCCCTGGCTCAGGGCCAGATGTTGCTGGCGTGCGAACTGGTAATGGTCGAAGTAATCGCCTGTGGTACCCATCACCCGATAGCCGCGATGGGAGTCGCCGAGGGAAATCGGGATGGCCCATTTCACCCGCGGGTCCTTGGCGTAGTGTTCGAAGCTGTCCCAGCGGATGTTGTTGGTGGCATTGCCGATGCGAAACACCGAGTACAGCAACAGGTTCACCGACCCCGAGCGGGCGCCGACGATCAGGTCGGTGCCGCTGATGGTGCTGGCGAAGCTGGCGCGGGCCTCCGTGCGCACACGCTCGACAGCCAGCAACAGGCACACCGACAGTGCGATGGCAAAGGCCGTCAGGAAGGCGGTGAAGCGGCGGTTGGCCAGGCTGGCCAGGGCAAGGCGGAGCAAGTACATCAGGCCTCCTGGGGCTTGGCCGCGCGATTGAGTTCGACCAAGGACAAGTGACGGTCGAACAGCGGAGCCAGGCTCTGGTCATGGCTGACGAACAGCAGGCTGGAGCCGGCCGCACGGCATTCGTCGAACAACAGGCGGATGAACGCCTCGCGGGTATCGGCATCCAGCGCCGAGGTGGGCTCGTCGGCGATCACCAGCTCGGGCTGGCCAATCAACGCCCTGGCGGCGGCGACCCGCTGTTGCTGGCCGATCGACAGGCTGTCTGCACGCCGGGCAAGTAGCGCCGGGTCAGTCAGGCCCAGGTGGGCCAACAGCGTGGCGGCCGCCTGGTCGATGCTGCCATGGCGCTGGACCGCCCGTGCGGCGCGGCTGCGTGAGAAGCGGCAGGGCAACTCGACGTTCTCCCGTACCGAGAGAAACGCCAGCAGGTTGAACTGCTGGAAGATATAGCCGGTGTGGTCGACCCGAAACCGATCACGGGCGCCCTGGCCCAAGGCGGCGAGGTCCTGGCCGAGCAGCAGGATCCGGCCTTGATCGGGGCGATTCACTCCGCCCAGCAAGCCGAGCAATGTAGTCTTGCCGCTACCGCTAGGGCCCTTGAGGAACAGCGCTTCACCGGCTTGCAGGCGAAACGCGGGGATGTCCAGCAAAGGTGGCTGGCCGGGCCAGGCGAACCGCAGCCCTTGTAGGTCGATCAGCGCCTGGCTCATTCAGAACGCGACCACGCTGTTGGTGGGGGAGGCTTGCAGGCCTTTCTGGCCGTTCGGGCCAATCAATTGCACATTGATCTTCTGGGTCGCCGGGAAAGCCCGGAACAGCGGGGCGAGGTCTACCTGGGCGAGCTTGCCAGGCGCTACGCATTTGAATTGGTAATGGGCGTTGACGTCGGCGTGTTCATGCCCGTGCTCGTGACCATGCTCGTCATCGTCGTGGGCGTGTGGTGCATCGCCAAACAGCGGGCTGCCGAGTTCCTGGGCGTCCTCCGTGCAACCGGCGGCCTGGTCCACGCCGAATAACTTCAACGGTTGCTCAAGTTGCTGGCGTACGGCGGCGACCTTGGCCTTGTCGGTGTCGCGGGTGGCTGCATGCTCGAAGCCGACCAGGTTCATCGCCGGGCTGTCCAGCTCCAGTTCCAGGGTATTGCCATCGAGCACCACGTTGAGCGTGGCCACACCATGTTCATGGGCGCCGAGGGTACCGTGGGCATGATCGTGATCATCGTGGGCCTGGGCTGCAACCAAGGGAAGCAGGGCGAAGGGTAGGGCGAGAAGCAAGCGGCGCATGGAGGACTCCAGGGGCGGGCAAGAAATGGTTTCGTAATGTTATAACAAGTTTTTCGGCGCTGACCACCTGCCTGGCGCAGGTTTCATGTTCATGGGAGCATGAAGCCATCGACCCTGTAGGTAAGGAAGGTAGCGTGAGAATACGTGGACAAATCGGCGATTGGCCGGTGGACCTGACCATCGAGCTGGAGCCTGCGGAGTGGGCGCAGTTGGGACATCAACTGGAGGCGCCGGCCATTGCCGAAGCGGCGGCTACGAACGCAACCACCCCACCACAGCAGGACGATGGGCAATGGTTGGCTGCCTGTGAGCTGCTGCGTCAGGCCGTGCAGATCAGCGGGCCGGAGTTGCTGGGGCGCCTGGAAGGACTCGCCGGCAGCACGGCAGCGGGCAAGCGGCTGTTGGTGCGTTTGCGCCACAGCAATGAGGTGAAGGTGGAAAGCGGCCCGGACGCGCCGGTGTATCACTGGGTAGGATGAGCGAGGGCCGCTGTGCGGCCCATCGCAGGCCATCCCGACAGCACATTGGGAGCTGGCGTAGCCTGCGCTTGGGCTGCAAAACAGCCGCAATGACGATCAGAACATCGCCGCCGACAGCTTACGCCGATAAACGCTCACCAGCGGATGATCATTGCCCAGCAGCTCGAACACCTGCAGCAACGCCTTCTGCGGCAGGCCATCTTCGTAGCCGCGGTTGCGCTGGAATAACTTGAGCAGGCCCTCGAGCGCTGGCTCGTACTGCTGGCGAGCCAATTGCTGGATGCACAGCTGGTAGGTTGCTTCGTCATCCTGCGGGTTCTGCGCCAGGCGGCTCTTGAGCTCGGCAACTTCCGGCAGGCTGGCGGCCTGGCGCAGGAAGGTCAGCTGGGCCTTGGCGCCGGCCAGGGCGGCCTTGTGCTCGTCGGTCTTGACCGCATCCAGCACCACCTGGGCTTCGCCCAGTTCGCCTCGCTCGGCCAGGCAACGGGCATAGAGGATCAGCCCCTCGACATTGCTGTTGTCTTCGCTCAGCAGCGCCTGGAGCAGCGCTTCGGCTTCGCTGAAGCGGCTTTCGGCGAACAGTGCCTTGGCCTGCTCCAGCGGCGAGGCGGTCGGTGCGGCGGGCATTTGCACGTGGGGTTCGAGCATCGCGCGGATGGCCGACTCAGGTTGGGCGCCGGCAAAACCGTCGACCGGCTGACCGTCCTTGAACAACACCACGGTCGGCAGGCTGCGGATACCGAACTGGGCGACGATCTGCTGCTCCACATCGCAATTGACCTTGGCCAGCAGCAACTCGCCCTGGTAACCCTCGGCGATCTTGGCCAGCAACGGCATCAGCGCCTTGCACGGCGCGCACCATTCGGCCCAGAAATCCACCAGCACCGGCTTGTGAAAAGAATTCTCGATGACCAGTTGCTGGAAGGTGGCATCGCTGGCATCGAAAATGTACGGCGTGTCTTGGTTCATCGCGACTCTCGCAAATCCTTGAATGGCACCACTATAAAGGCTCGCGGCTGGCGTGGTACAGGCTGACCCGGCGGAATTCGTGTGGCTCGGCCAGGTCCGGCAGGGTCAGCGCCTCGAGCACGCCAAGCGCCTGATAGCGCGGATGATCGAAGTTGCGCACCCGGGAATCGGCCACCAAGGCCTGGCGACCGCGACTGAGGAATTCATCGAGCAGTGGCAGGTTGGCGCGGTCGTAGAGCACGTCGGCGACGAGGATCAGGTCGAAGCGGTCTTGTTCTGCGAAGAAATCGCCGCTGTAGCCAAGTTTCACACCGTTGAGTGCGGCATTGGCGCGACAGGCATCCAGTGCCAATGGGTCGAGGTCGCAGGCCACGACTTCCAGTGCGCCTGCACGTGCGGCGGCGATACCGGCGATACCTGAGCCTGCGCCGAAGTCCAGCACCCGCTTACCGCGTACCCAGTGCGGTTGCTCGGCCAGGTAGCGGGCCATGGCCAGGCCGCTGGCCCAGCAGAAGCTCCAGTACGGCGGTTCGTCGAGGATGCGCCGGGTTTCCTCGGGGCTGAAGGCGCGGTCCATGTTGTCGGCGTCGATCAGCCACAGCTTCAGTTCGCAGTCAGGTAGCTCGCTCTCGACCAGACGCGCCTCGCCGATCAGACCGCGCAGGGCCCGCTGCAGATGCAATGGGGGCATCTAGGGCGCCTTCTCGAAGCGCAGGGGACCAGTGGCTTGGGTGGTGGCCTGGGCGATACGCAGAGGTGGCAGGTGCAAGATCAACTGCCCAGAGCGACTGGCCCGGCCGCGCAACTCCACGCGAGCGCCGGCAGGGAAGGCTTCGGGGCTGAAGCGCAGGCGATAGGGCAGGTCCTGTCCGGTACCGGTGAGGTTGCTGCTCGCCAGCAGGCGCTGCGGGCGGCCACGCTCATCGATGACCAGCAGCGCCAGTTCCACTTCGGCGCCGGCCGGCACTTGTAGCAAGGTGCCGCTCAGTTCGCGCTGATAGGCCGGCAGCGGGCCCAGCTCCTCGCCTTTTTTCTTCACGGCCTTGGCCGGGGGCGCGGTGACAGTTTGCTCGGGCTTGGGTTGGTCGCTGCCGCAGGCGGCGAGCAGGCCGGTGAGGCACAGCACGACGAGCGCTCGGTAATGCATGGGGTAATCCTTCGCAGGCAGAATTCCATGGATGGTAACCCCTTTGGCTTGTCTTGCCAGTGGGATGCGCTACCATGGCCCTCCCTTTTTTTGTTGCCTGCCACCATGCACTGTCCCTTTTGCGGTGCCAACGACACCAAGGTCATCGACTCGCGCCTGGTCGCCGAGGGCGAACAGGTGCGCCGCCGCCGTGAATGCGTCGCCTGCGGCGAGCGCTTCACCACCTTCGAGACCGCCGAGCTGGTCTTGCCCCGGCTGATCAAGCAGGACGGCACCCGCCAGCCCTTCGATGAAGAAAAACTGCGCGCTGGCATGCAGCGAGCGCTGGAAAAACGTCCGGTCAGTGTCGAGCGCCTGGAAGCGGCGCTGGCGCACATCAAGCACAAGCTACGCGCCACCGGTGAGCGCGAGGTCAAGTCGCTGGTGGTGGGCGAACTGGTGATGGCCGAGCTGCGCAAGCTCGACGAAGTCGCCTACATCCGTTTCGCATCGGTCTACCGGCGCTTCCAGGATCTGGACGAGTTCCGCGAAGAAATCGACCGCCTGGCCCGAGAGCCCGCCAAAGAATGACCATGCCAAGCCAAACCGCCATCCTCGATGCCCACTACATGGCGCGAGCCCTGGAATTGGCCCGCAAGGGCCTGTACAGCACCCATCCCAATCCGCGTGTGGGGTGTGTGATCGTGCGGGACGGCGAGGTGGTCGGCGAAGGCTGGCACGTGCGAGCCGGCGAACCCCATGCCGAAGTCCATGCCCTGCGCCAGGCCGGCGAGCGCGCACGAGGTGCGTGTGCCTACGTGACGCTCGAGCCTTGCAGCCACCATGGCCGCACCCCCCCATGCGCCGAGGCGTTGGTGCAGGCTGGCGTGGCCCGGGTCGTGGCGGCGATGCAGGACCCCAACCCGCAGGTGGCAGGCAAAGGCCTGCGTCGCTTGGCCGAGGTCGGCATCGAGGTCAGCAGCGGCGTGCTCGAGACTGAGGCCCGGGCGCTCAATCCGGGCTTTCTCAAGCGCATGGAGCATGGGCTGCCATTCGTACGGGCCAAGCTCGCCATGAGCCTGGACGGTCGCACTGCCATGGCCAGCGGCGAGAGCCAGTGGATCACCGGCCCTGCAGCGCGCGCCGCGGTACAGCGCCTTCGCGCCCGTTCCAGCGTGGTGCTGACCAGCGCCGAAAGCGTGCTGGCCGACAACGCCCGCATGACCGTGCGCGGCGCCGAACTGGGCTTGGACCCAGACACCACCGCCCTGGCCCTGGCACGTCCGCCATTGCGTGTCCTGATCGACGGACGCTTGCGTCTGCCGCTGGACGCTCCGTTCTTCCAGGCCGGCCCGGCCCTGGTGGTGACCGCCGTCGCCGCCGACCCTCGCTACGCCCAGGCTGGCCACGAACTGCTGAGCCTGCCAGGCGAGCATGGCAGGGTCGATCTCCCAGCCTTGCTGCGCGCCCTGGCTACCCGTGGTGTCAACGAAATCCTGCTGGAGGCCGGCGCTGGCCTGGTCGGCGCCTTCGCGAGCCTGGGTTTGGTGGATGAGTTCCAGTTGTTCGTCGCTGGCACCTTCCTGGGCAGCAGTGCTCGCCCGCTGCTGGACTGGCCGCTGGCAAAGATGAGCGAGGCCCCGCGTCTGAAAATCACCGAGGTGCGCGCAGTCGGCGATGACTGGCGGATCACGGCCATTCCCTTGCCGGCGTCCGGCGTATAATGCCTGGCTTGCCACGCGCAGCCCTGTTCCCGAGGAGGACACCATGTTCACCGGCATCATCGAATCCATCGGCACCATCCGCAGCCTGACGCCCAAAGGCGGTGACGTGCGCGTCTATGTAGAGACCGGCAAGCTTGACCTGGCCGACGTCAAGCTCGGCGACAGCATCGCCGTCAACGGCGTCTGCCTGACGGCCGTGGAACTGCCAGGTGACGGCTTCTGGGCCGATGTCAGCGTCGAAACGCTCAAGCGCACCGCCATGGTCGATCTCAAGAGTGGCAGCCGGGTCAACCTGGAAAAAGCCCTGACCCCCACCACCCGCCTGGGCGGTCATCTGGTCAGCGGCCACGTCGACGGCGTCGGCGAGATCATTTCGCGCAGCGATAACGCGCGCGCTATCCAGTTCCGCGTGCGTGCGCCCAAGGAGCTGGCCAAGTACATCGCCCACAAAGGGTCGATCACCGTCGACGGCACCAGCCTGACGGTCAATGAGGTCGATGGCGCTGAGTTCGAGCTGACCATCGTCCCGCACACCCTGTCCGAAACCATCATGGCCGACTACCGCGCAGGTCGTCGGGTCAACCTTGAGGTCGACCTGCTGGCCCGTTACCTGGAGCGTCTGCTGCTGGGCGACAAGGCTGCCGAGTCGAGCAAGGGCAGTGGCATCACCGAAAGCTTCCTGGCCGCCAACGGCTACCTGAAATCCTGATTGAGAAGGGGGTGCCGAGTGGCGCTCAACAGCATCGAAGAGCTGGTGGAAGACATCCGCCAGGGCAAAATGGTCATTCTCATGGACGACGAAGACCGTGAGAACGAAGGCGACATCATCATGGCCGCCGAGTGCTGCCAGGCCGAGCACATCAACTTCATGGCCAAGCACGCCCGTGGCCTGATCTGCATGCCGATGACCCGCGAGCGCTGCGAAACGCTCAAGCTGCCGCTGATGGCGCCACGCAACGGTTCGGGCTTCGGTACCAAGTTCACCGTATCGATCGAAGCGGCCGAAGGCGTCACCACCGGCATCTCCGCCGCCGACCGCGCGCGCACCGTGCAGGTGGCCGCCGCTCGCGATGCCAAGGCCGACGACATCGTCAGCCCAGGCCATATCTTCCCGCTGATGGCCCAGGCCGGCGGCACCCTGGCCCGCGCCGGGCACACCGAAGCGGCCTGCGACCTGGCGCGCATGGCTGGGTTCGAGCCCAGCGGTGTGATCTGCGAAGTTATGAACGACGACGGCACCATGGCCCGTCGCCCGGAACTCGAGGCCTTCGCCGCCGAGCACGGCCTGAAGATCGGCACCATCGCCGACCTGATCCACTACCGCATGATCCACGAGCGCACCGTGCAGCGCATCGCCGAGCAGCCGCTGGACAGCGAGCTGGGTCAGTTCAATCTGGTCACCTACCGCGACGCGGTGGAGGGCGATGTGCATATGGCCCTGACCCTGGGCACCATCTGCGCCGAGGAGCCGACCCTGGTGCGCGTGCACAACATGGACCCGCTGCGTGACCTGCTGATGGTCAAGCAACCGGGCCGCTGGAGCTTGCGTGCAGCGATGAGTGCCGTGGCCGAGGCCGGCAGTGGCGTGGTACTGCTGCTGGGCCACCCGCTGGATGGTGACGTGCTGCTGGCGCACATCCGTGAAAGCGCCGGTGACGCCCAGCCCAAGACCCCGACCACCTACAGCACCGTCGGTGCCGGCTCGCAGATCCTGCGTGACCTGGGGGTGCGCAAGATGCGCCTGATGAGCTCGCCGATGAAGTTCAACGCGATATCCGGATTCGATCTGGAAGTTGTAGAATACGTGCCCTCCGAGTGACACAGGCGTAACTGTCGTCCTGCCGCTCGTGTCCAAACCCTCCCGCAGGCCGCGTGTGCGCGGCCTCGCTCTTTAAGATGAGAACACCGGAATGACCCTGAAGACCATCGAAGGTACCTTCATCGCCCCCAAAGGTCGCTATGCTTTGGTGGTTGGCCGCTTCAACAGCTTCGTCGTCGAAAGCCTGGTGAGCGGTGCCGTTGATGCCCTGGTACGCCATGGCGTCAGCGAAAGCGACATCACCATCATTCGTGCCCCGGGCGCCTTCGAGATCCCGCTGGTTGCACAGAAAGTCGCCCAACAAGGCGAATACGACGCGATCGTCGCCCTGGGCGCGGTGATCCGCGGCGGTACCCCGCACTTCGAATACGTGGCGGGCGAGTGCACCAAGGGCCTGGCCCAGGTGTCCATGGAGTTCGGTGTTCCGGTGGCCTTCGGTGTTCTGACCGTCGACTCCATCGAGCAAGCCATCGAGCGTTCCGGCACCAAGGCCGGCAACAAAGGTGCCGAAGCTGCCCTGTCCGCCCTGGAAATGGTCAGCCTGCTGGCGCAGTTGGAGGCCAAGTGATTAGCGACGAAAGCGATCGTTTCAACCCGCGCGAGCCACGCGCGGCGGATGCCGGCAAGCCCTCGAAGAGCGCCAAGCGCCGCGAAGCCCGCAAGCTCGCGACCCAGGCGCTGTATCAGTGGCACATGGCCCAGCATTCGCTGAACGAAATTGAGGCTCAGTTCCGGGTCGACAACGATTTCTCCGATATCGATGGCGCCTATTTCCGCGAGATCCTGCACGGGGTTCCGGCAATCAAGGGCGAGATCGACAAGGCCCTGGCTCCGTGCCTGGACCTGCCGCTTGAGGAACTCGATCCGGTCGAGCTCGCGGTGCTGCGCCTGTCCACCTGGGAGTTCATCAAGCGCGTCGACGTGCCGTACCGCGTCGTGATCAACGAAGGCGTGGAACTGGCCAAGGTCTTCGGTGCCACGGATGGTCACAAGTTCGTCAACGGTGTGCTGGACAAGCTGGCTCCGACGCTGCGTGACGCGGAAGTCAAGGCGAACAAGCGCTGATCGCGGCGCTTTCCGACCATGGGTGAGTTCGAGCTGATCCGCCATTACTTCGCTGCCGCGTCCTGTGCGCAGGGCGGCGAAGGTGTGGTCCTCGGCATCGGTGACGACTGCGCCCTGCTGGAACTACCGGTCGGCGAGCAGTTGGCGGTGTCCACCGACACCCTGGTCGAAGGCGTGCATTTCCCTGCGGCCTGCGACCCACTGCTACTTGGCCAGCGTTCCCTGGCGGTAGCCGTCAGCGACTTGGCGGCCATGGGCGCCGACCCGATCGGTGTCACCCTGGCCCTGACATTGCCCGGGGTTGGCGCCGACTGGCTCAGGCAGTTTGCCGACGGCCTCAACCTCATGGCCCACCGATGCGGTGTCAGCCTGATCGGCGGCGACACCACCCGCGGCCCCTTGAGCATCACCGTCACCGTGTTCGGCAAAGTGCCCGCCGGGCAGGCCCTGCGCCGTAGCGGCGCCCGGCCGGGCGATTTGCTGTGTGTCGGCGGTCATCTGGGCAATGCCGCAGGTGCCTTGCCGCTGGTGCTGGGCCAGCGCCAGGCGCCCGTCGAGGTCGCCGAGCCGCTGCTTGCCCACTACTGGTCGCCGATACCTCAGCTTGTCTTGGGCCGGCAGCTGCGCGGTCGGGCCACGGCAGCACTGGATATCTCCGATGGGCTGCTCGCCGACTGCGGCCACATTGCCAAGGCTTCGGGCGTTGCCTTGGAGGTGAACGCCGAGCAGGTGCCCGTCTCGCCGGCCCTGGAAGCCTTTCTGGGGCGCGAGGCGGCCCTGTACGCCGCGCTCACCGGCGGTGACGACTACGTACTGGCGTTCACCCTGCCTGAAGCACTTCTTTCATCCTTGCCTGAAACGGGCGTCATCCATGTCATCGGCCGCGTGCGCGAAGGGCAGGGTGTGAGCCTGCGCGACCGGCAGGGCCAGGACATCACCCCGACGCAACGGGGCTATCAACATTTTAGGGAGACACCGTGACCGACCACCCCAACCAGGTGCCTGCGGAGTTCGTTCCGCCTTCGGTCTGGCGCAACCCCTGGCATTTCATTGCCTTTGGCTTCGGTTCCGGCACTTTGCCCAAGGCGCCCGGCACCTGGGGCTCGCTGGTCGCCTTGCCGTTCATCCCGCTGTGGCAGATGCTGCCGGACTGGGGTTACTGGCTATTGCTGGGCATCACCATGCTGTTTGGCTTCTGGCTGTGCGGCAAAGTCGCCAATGACTTGCGGGTGCACGACCATGAGGGCATTGTCTGGGACGAGATGGTCGGGATGTGGATCACCCTGTGGCTGGTGCCAGAAGGCTGGCAATGGCTATTGGCGGGGTTCTTGATGTTCCGCTTCTTCGACATCCTCAAGCCGTGGCCGATCCGCTGGGTCGACCGTCACGTGCACGGCGGTGTCGGAATCATGCTCGACGACATCCTGGCTGGTGTGTTCGCCTGGCTGGGCATGCAGGTGTTGGTATGGGTGGTTGCCTGACTTAAGGAGTGGGTCATGGGCATAAGGACGGTGCTGCTGGCAATGGTGTTGCTGCTTGGCCCAGGGGCGAGCGCGGTCATGGCTGAAAGCCTGCCCAGGCAGATCCATCTGGTCAGCGAAGAGTGGCTCGACTACACCAACGCCGATGGCACCGGCGTGGCGTGGGATGTGCTGCGCAAGGTCTTCGAGCCCGCAGGCGTGAAGGTACTGACCCAGAGCGCGCCTTACAGCCGGGCGGTAGGGTTGGTCAAGCGCGGCGAAGCCGATGCCTGGGTGGGCTCCTACCACGAGGAAAACGACGACAACCTCTATCCCCGCTGGCATTTCGATGTGGATCACATCTATGCCCTGGGCCTGGTCAGCAAGCCTGTGCCGACGCCCGAGAGCATCGGCCAGTACCGGCTGGCCTGGGTACGCGGCTATGAGTTCCAGAACTACCTGCCTCATGTCAAAAGGTACCGCGAGGTCCAGCGCCGCGAAGGTATCCTGCCGATGCTCGAGCACGATCGTGTGGACTTCTACATCGATGCCTTGACCGAGGTCGACTATGTCTTGGACCGGGCATCTGATCCTGACCGCTGGCGTCGTACCCATGTTGCAGAGCTGCCGCTGTACCTTGCCTTCGCTCGCAACGACAAGGCCAAGGCGCTGAGCGAACTGTTCGACCGGCGCATGCAGGAACTGGTGCGCAGCGGAGAGCTCAAGCCTATTTTCGAGCGCTGGCAGCAGCCGTACCCTTTCACGCCAGAGAGCCAGCCGTACTGATATGGCGTGAGACGCTGTGAGAGCGCCGGCGTCTGAACATCGAACTTTTCGATCTTAAGCGGCGATATTCAGCCTGCGCATGCTCTGCAGCCTGCTGATACAATCGGGCCATTGAAAATTGCCTACTTTTAGGAGCACAACGTGCCCGTCGTCTTTGTCGCCGCCTCGAAACTCCCGACTCCCTTCGCGATCTTCACCATGCATGGTTTTCTCGATGAAGCCACGGGCCGCGAGCACGTGGTGCTCAGCCTGGGTGATATCGCCGATGGTCAGCCGGTGCTGGGGCGCCTGCATTCCGAATGCCTGACCGGCGATGCGCTGTTCAGTCAGCGCTGCGACTGCGGCTCGCAACTGGAGGCCGCCCTGCAGGCCATCGCCCGCGAAGGCCGTGGCGTGCTGCTGTACCTGCGCCAGGAAGGTCGCGGGATCGGCCTGTTGAACAAGATCCGCGCCTATGAACTCCAGGACGGTGGCGCCGATACCGTCGAAGCCAACGAACGCCTGGGCTTTGCTGCGGACCAGCGCGACTACGCGATGTGCCTGCCGATGCTCGAACACCTGGGCGTGCAGTCACTGCGTCTGATGACCAACAACCCGCGCAAGGTCAAGGCACTGACCGACATGGGCATCAAGGTCGCCGAGCGCGTCCCGCTGCACACTGGGCACAACCCGCACAACCGTCACTATCTGGCCACCAAGGCCGGCAAGCTCGGCCACATGATGGGCAACGAGCACCAGGGCGAGCCCCAGGCGTGACCCGCGGCCAGGTGAAGCGGCGCCTGGCGCTGGCCTGGTGGCAATACCTGGCGGTGGGCCTGGTGCCGTTGCCAGTGATGGCCTGGGCCTTTGGCGGCGGCGATGCCTTGATTCCCGTCTTGGCGATGCCCCTGTTCATTGCCGGTGCTGCGACCATGTTCCTCAGCCTGCCGCGCTTTGGCGCGTATAAGCGCGCCTTGATCGCGACGTCCAAGGCGCTGGGTTCGCCGGAGGAGCCGCAGGCCTGGATCGTACTGGCCCAGGTGCGGCGCATGGCCATGCTGTTCGCCTGCTTCCCGGCCTGGGTAGCGGCGCTGTCGGTGCTGGTGGGCCTGGAGACAGTGCCTCAGGTGCTGCTGGCGCTTTCCACGGTGGTACTGCTCTACCTCTACCGCATCCCTCGCCAGCTGGGCTGATGCGCGTACTTCTCTGCCTGTTGGCCCTGCTGGCCTTCGGCGCCCTGGCCGAAGACAGGCCAAGGGTCATCAGCCTGGCGCCCTCAATGAGCGAAATCATGCTCGAACTGCACGCCGAGGACTTGCTGGTGGGTGTGCTTGATGGCGGTGAGCGGCCTGCGGCGTTGTCTGGCCTGCCATCGGTGGGACGCCATGGGCAATTGGACATGGAGCGCCTGCTCAGCCTCAAGCCTGATCTGTTGCTGCTGTGGCCCGACAGCGTGGCCCCGGCCCAGCGCGATCAACTCAGGCACCTTGGGATCGCGACGTTCGTCGGTGAACCCAAGGATATCGACCAACTCATCGGGCAGATCGAAACCATCGGACAGCGGGTCGGCCGAGCGGAGCAAGGCCGGCAATACGCACAGGCCCTGCGTGAGCGGATGCGCAGCTTGCGCGAGCAGTACCATCGTGAACGACCGCTGCGAGTGTTCTACCAGGTTTGGGACAAACCGCTGTACACCCTCGGCGGGCGGCAGATCGTCAGCGACGCTTTGACGGTTTGCGGTGCCAGCAACCTGTTCGCCGACCTTCCCCAGCCTGCACCACAGGTGAGCGTGGAGGCCGTACTGTTGCGCGATCCTGACGTGATCCTGGCCGGTGATCCGGCGCAACTGGCGAGCTGGAAGGCCTGGCGTACGCTCAGTGCGGTGAAGGCCGACCGCCTGCTGGTGGTGCCCGACAAAGGCCTGGAGCGCCCCAGCGGTCAGATGATCGACGCCACGGCACGTTTGTGCGCGTTGCTGGAGGCTAAAGCACCGGTGTCCAGGTGACGCTCAGCAGCCAGGTGCGGCCTTCTTCGCGATACCCGTAGTTGGCGCCCTCATAGTTGTAATGGGTGCGGCTGTATTGCTTGTCCAATAGGTTGTCCAGCTTCAGGTCGAACTTCACCTCATTGGTAGCTGCCCAGCTGCCGCGCAGTCCCAGTAGACCGTATCCGCCAATAGTGTCGGTGTTCGCTTCATCGTTGTAGCTGCTGCTGACCGCCTGCCAACTGGCGCCTAGCGCGAAACGTTCGAACTGCCGATCGAGGTCCAGGCTCACAGTACGCCGGGCACGGCGGGAGAGGGTGTGGCCGCTGTCGCGGTCGCGTGGATCGATTAGCGAGAGGCCCAGTTGGGAGGTCCAGCCGTCCCAGTCCTGGCTCAGGGCCATCTCGAAACCATTGACCCGCGCGGAATCGACATTCTCCGGGCGTACGCTGTAGTTGATAGCGTCCTGCAGGTCGGTGCGATACAGCGAGGCTTCCAGCTTACTGCGCTCGCTCAGCTGGCTGCGCCATTGCAGCTCGTAACTCTTGGAACGTTCAGGCTTGAGATCCGGATTGTTGTAGCCCGGGAAGTACAGGTCGTTGAAAGTCGGTGCCCGAAAACCTTCGCTGTACGAGAGCAGCACATCGTTATTCACGTTGAGCGGTACTGTCAGGCTACCGCTCCAGCTGGTCTGGCCGCCGAACTGCTGGTTGCGGTCATGACGTACGCCAAGCTCGGTGGAAAAGTATTCGCCACGGAATCGGTGCTGGGCGAAGGCGGCGCGGTTCCAGCGGCTGTCTTCGGTGAAATCGGCACTGGCATGGACACGATCTTCGTACCAGTCGCCTCCCAGCAGCAGGCTGTTGCGGTCATCCAGTGTCAGGTCGTTCTGCCAGGTGGCTTGGTCGCGGTAGGTATTGAATGGATAGCGGGTCCCGGCGAGTTTGTCGCGGCTTTCGTCGCGATTCTCGCTATGGGCCAACTCCAGCCGACTATTCCATCCCTCGCTGACCTGAGCGTCCAGATAGCTGCCGATGCTGCTGACGGAAAAGTCCGAATAGGGCTCTTGTGCGCTGAAACCACGAGGCTCGTCGTACTCGCGGCGTCCACGGCTATCGAGCACATTCAGCCCTGTCTCGAAACGTTCGCTGAAGGTGTGGCTTAGACTCAGGTTGAATGACTTGTTGCGGTAGGCGTCATGATCCGCGTCGCTGGCAAAGGATGGCCCGGTCGAATCGATGCCTGCCGTCTCATCCAGGCTGGCGCCGAGGTTGAAGCGGGTCGCCTCGCTGCCGCCGGAGAGCCCGAGGCTGCGCTGGAAGCTCTGGTTGCTGCCCGCCGCCAGGCGCAGGCGTGGTTGCAGGCCAGGACCTGTGCCGCGACGGGTGAAAATCTGGATGACCCCGCCAATGGCATCGCTGCCATAGATCGCCGAGCGTGACCCGCGCAGCACTTCGACCCGCTCGATCTGGTCGACGTCCAGGTATTGCAGGGCGCTGTCCCCGGATGTGGCATTGGCGATGCGCACGCCATCGACCAGCACTAGGGTCTGGGCCGCCTTGGTGCCGCGGATGAAGATCCCTGGCAGGCTGCCGCGTCCACCGGTGGGCGCTACCTGAACGCCAGGCACACGGGTCAGCAGGTCGGTGACATTGGAGGGTTGCAGGCGATCAATGTCGTGACGGGTGAACACGGTATTCGCGGCGCTGGTGGCGCTGCGCGACTCGACCTGGCGACTGGCGCTGATCAGCACGTCGGGGAGTTTGAGGGCATCGTCGCGATCCGGTTCGGCGGCCAGCAAGGCGGTGGGCAGGCAGAAAACTGCAGTGGCGAGGGACGAAATCTTCATCGGTAGTTCCATAACATTCGCGGGCAAGCCCCGCTTCCCTAGGGCTTGAGAGCAACCCTGTGGAAGCGGGGCTTGCCCGCGAATGCGTCAATCAGACAGCGTAAAGGCTTACAGGCCGAGCTTGGCCATCCGGGCCTTCACCGAGGCTTCGATACCGGCGGTATCGAGCCCGCACTCGGCCAGCATCTGCGCAGGCTTGGCGTGTTCGACGTAAATGTCCGGCAGGCCCAGGTGCAGCATCGGCTTGAGCACGGCTTCCTGGGTCAGGAACTCACTGACCGCAGCCCCCGCACCGCCCATGATGGCGTTCTCTTCGATGGTCACCAGCAGATCATGGTGGGCGGCCAGTTCCAGCACCAAGGCCTCATCCAAGGGTTTGACGAAGCGCATGTCGACCACGGTGGCGTTGAGGCCGTCGGCGACCTTCATGGCCTCGGCCAGTTGCACACCGAACACCAGCAGGGCGACTTTCTCGCCTTTGCGGCGAACCACGCCCTTGCCGATTGGAAGCGGCTCCAGGTCGCCGCTGATCGGTGCATTGGGGCCGGTACCACGAGGGTAGCGCACTGCCGCCGGGCCGTTGTACAGGTGGCCGGTGCTGAGCATCTTGCGCAGTTCGTTCTCGTCGCTTGGGGTCATCACCAGCATGCCCGGGATGCAACGCAGGTACGAGAGGTCGAAGCTGCCCGCGTGCGTCGGGCCGTCTTCGCCGACCAAGCCTGCGCGGTCGATGGCGAACAGCACGTCGAGGTTCTGTACCGCCACATCGTGGATCAACTGGTCATAGGCACGCTGCAGGAAGGTGGAGTAGATCGCCACCACCGGCTTGGCACCTTCGCAGGCCATGCCTGCGGCCAGGGTGACCGCGTGCTGCTCGGCAATCGCCACGTCGAAGTAGCGCTCCGGGTAGCGTTCGCTGAAGGCCACCAGGTCCGAGCCTTCCTTCATTGCGGGGGTGATGCCCACTAGGCGATTGTCGGCCGCGGCCATGTCGCACAGCCATTGGCCGAACACCGCCGAGTACTTCGGCCCGCTGACCTTCTTCGGTGCGACCGGTTTGTCGGCAGGTTCGAGCTTGGTGATGGCGTGGTAGCCGATCGGGTCCACTTCGGCCGGGGCGAAGCCTTTGCCTTTTTTGGTGATCACGTGCAGGAACTGCGGGCCCTTGAGGTCACGCATGTTGCGCAGAGTGGCAATCAGGGTCGGCAGGTCGTGGCCGTCGATAGGGCCGATGTAGTTCCAGCCCAGTTCCTCGAACAAGGTGCCGGGCACCAGCATGCCTTTGGCGTATTCCTCGGTGCGGCGGGCGATTTCCCAGGCGCCGGGCAGGCGCGACAGGACCTTCTTGCTGCCCTCGCGCATGCTCGCGTAGGTGCGGCTGGACAGGATCTTGGCCAGGTAGTTGGACAGGCCGCCCACGTTGCGCGAGATCGACATGTCGTTGTCGTTGAGGATCACCAGCATGTCGGCGTCGACTTCCTGGGCGTGGTTCAACGCCTCGAAGGCCATGCCGGCGGTCAGCGCGCCGTCACCGATCACCGCGATCGACTTGCGTGGGTCGTTCTGCAGGCGGGCGGCAATGGCCATGCCCAATGCGGCACTGATCGACGTGCTGGAGTGGCCGACACCAAAGGTGTCGTACTCGCTCTCGCTGCGCCGCGGGAAGGCGGCGATACCGTCCTTCTGGCGCAGGCTGAGCATACGTTGGCGGCGGCCGGTGAGGATCTTGTGCGGGTAGGCCTGATGGCCCACGTCCCAGACCAGACGGTCGTCCGGCGTGTCGAAGACGTAGTGCAGGGCGATCGTCAGCTCGATGACGCCCAGGCCGGCGCCGAAATGCCCACCGGTCTGACCAACGGTATAGAGCAGCTCCTGGCGCAGCTCGTCGGCCAGGGTCTCCAGGTCGGCTTCAGCCAACCGGCGCAGGCCGGCAGGCGTGTCGGCGCGGTCCAGCAGCGGCGTGACCGGGCGTTCGCGGGGGATCTCTTGAAACGTCGTGGGCATCAGGCGAGTCGTTATAGATGTGAAGACGCGGCAGTTTACCCCATTGTAGGAATTACTGCCCATTCAGACGCAGGTTGCATGCCCCCTGTGCGGGCCGGCTCACCCGCGAATGCGCAGGTCAATTGAGCATCGCATTTGCGGGCTAGCCGGCTCTCACAGTCGAGGTGTCAGGGTTTCAGTGGCGACGTTCGACGATGTAGCGGGCCAATGCGCGAAGGGGGGCTGCGCTGTCACCGAAGCCTTCGAGTGCTGCCAGCGCCTGGTCGCGCAGCTCGAGCGCGTAGGCCTTGGCCGCTTCCAGGCCGAGCAGGGCCGGGTAGGTCGGTTTGTCGCGGGCGATATCGGCCCCCTGGCGTTTACCGAGGGTGGCGGTGTCGCTCTCCACGTCGAGGATGTCGTCCTGCACCTGAAAGGCCAGGCCAATGGCCTGTGCATAACGTTGCAAGGCCTCGAGCTGCGCTTGGCTGGCGCGGGCGCTGGCCAGGGCGCCAAGGCGCACGCTGGCTTCGATCAGGGCGCCAGTCTTGTGCCGGTGCATGTATTCAAGGGCGCGCTGGTCGAGCTTGAGGCCCACCGAGCCCAGGTCGATGGCCTGACCGCCGACCATGCCCGCTGGCCCAGCAGCCTTGGCCAGAGCCTGGACCATGGCCAGGCGAGTGGCGTCGTCCTGAGGGCTCAGGCGCGCATCGAGCAGGGCGCTGAAGGCCAGGCTCTGCAGGCCGTCGCCGGCCAGAATGGCGCAGGCCTCGTCAAAGGCTTTGTGAGTGGTGGGCTGGCCACGACGAAGGTCGTCGTCGTCCATGGCCGGCAGGTCATCATGCACCAGTGAATAAGCGTGGATCAGCTCCACAGCGCAGGCGGCGCCATTGGCCTGCTCGGCCGGGGCACCGAAGGCCTCGCAGGCAGCGTAGGCCAGCAGTGGGCGTACGCGCTTGCCGCCGTTCATCACGCTGTAGCGCATGGCGGCGTAGAGGCGTTCGAGCTCCTTGGAAGGCGCCTGGAACAGCGGTTCGAGCGCAGCATCGACACGTGCCTGGCAGTTGGCCTGGTAGGCGCTGATCATGCTTCGGGCTCCGCATCGAAAGGCTGGGCCGCCAGTTCGCCATCGCGTTCGAGCAGGATCTGCACCTTCTGTTCGGCCTGTGCCAGGGCGCCCTGGCAGTCACGGGTCAAGGCAATGCCTTGTTCGAAGGCGGCCAGCGACTCTTCCAGCGACAACTCGCCGTTCTCCAGGCGCTCAACCAAGGCTTGCAGGTCGGCGAGGGATTGCTCGAAATCGATGGAGGCTTTTTTGCGGGCCATGGCGACTGTCTCGGTGGCATTCAGAACGGCGCGACACTAGCAGAGCGGGGCAGGGGGAGCAAACCGGGGAGGGTAATCATTCGTCGCATTTTGTTGCATTTGTGTCGGAGGCGGCAGCTTGCAAATTGCAAAGCGCTCAGATTGTGAGCGTTTTGGCCCTCTGCCATAATCCCGCGCGCTCTGCGCCGCGGCCTACAAACCGTCGGCATCTCTCCTACTCGATGTCACGTAACGGATTACGTTGTGAGCTTCCTTTCGATCGAATTCGGCCTCTGCTTCACGCTGTTCTTCATTGTCTATTGGAGCCTGTGCTGGAGCATACGTCTGCAGAACGTGCTGCTGCTGGCGGCCAGCTATGGGCTGGTGGCGAGTTACAGCCTGCAGTCGCTCTACATACTGCTGGGTTACAGCGTGCTGGTGTACCTGCTCGGGTTGCTGGCGGCGCGTTACCCGGGGCGCTGGTTCAGCCGGGCTTTGTTGCTGGGGTTGGTGCTGGGCTGCTTCTACCTATTCAAGTACCAAGCGTTCTTCGTCGAAGGCGTGCAGGCCGCCCTTGCCCAGTCGGGATGGCGCGTGTCCTTGCCGGTGCTGGAAGTGCTGGTGCCGATTGGCATGTCGTTCTACATCTTCCATTCGGTGAGTTACTTGGTGTCGATCAACCGGTGCGAGCTGGCGCCAGCCGCGCCACTGAATCTTGCGTTGTACCTGGCATTCTTCCCAAGCCTTGTGGCTGGCCCGGTCAACCGTGCCCTGGACATGCTGCCCCAGATCTGTCCAACTGCGATCCGCCAAGTGCTGGAGCCCCAGCGGGCCTTGGGGCTGATTGCCCTGGCAGTGGTCAAAGTGTTTTTACTCGGTGGTTGGCTGGCCAGCGAATGGGTGGATCCGGTGTTCGACACGCCCGGCAGCTTCACGCCCGAGCAGGTGTTGCTGAGTGTGTATGGCTACAGCTTCCTGATCTATTTCAACTTCAGCGGTTACACCAACCTGGTGACCGGCATCGCCCTGCTGCTGGGTTTTCGCCTGCCGGAGAACTTCAACGCGCCCTATGCGGCGCACAACCTCAAGGCATTCTGGGGGCGTTGGCATATCAGCTTGTCGCGCTTCATCCGTGACTATGTCTACATCCCCTTGGGCGGCAATCGCCAGGGCGTGTGGCGCGGCAACCTGAACATGTTGCTGGCCATGTTGGTGTCCGGCCTTTGGCATGGTGCGAGCCTGAACTTCATTCTCTGGGGCGCGCTTCATGGTGTGGGGCTGGCGGTCTACAAGCTGTTCGATCAACTGCTGCCTGGGGCCAAGGCACTGCCGGGGGCAGGGCTGGCTGCGCGATTGCTGACCTTCCACTATGTGGCATTCGCCTGGGTGTTCTTCCGCAGTACGACACTCGAGGGCGCCTGGGAAATGCTCGGCAATGTCGCCCAGGTGAGCATCGCCGGATTGTCGTCCTCCACGGGTTTGGCGGTGCTTGGCTGCGTGTTGTGCGTGGCGACTTATCCACAGTGGCTGGCGATCTTGCGCCAGGGCTTTGCCGCCAGCCAGCGCCTGCCATGGCCGTTGTATCCGGTGCCGCTGGCGGTATTCGTGTCGTTGGTGATCTTTGCATCGCAATCGGGCGTGCCGGGGTTCATCTATGCCAGTTTCTGATATCCGACAGTTGTTCCAGGCGCAGTTGGGCGCTGCCCGGGTGCTTTACGCGTTGGTCATCGCTACGCTGCTGCTGTGCTGGCTGAACCAGGACTCGATCAAGCTGTATTGCCAGCAGAAATACCACCAAGGTTGTGAGCTGCCGGTCATCGGCCAATCGTCTGCCTGGCGCCTGGGCGCAAGCCTTACCTTGGCACTGGAAGACGCACGCGACAGCTTTGTCGACAGCCTGCGGCGCAATACGCAGGTGGCCGCGACCCCGGCGCCTGTCGTCCTGCCGCCGACCATGCCGGTGGTGACCGTGGATCTGCAATCGGTCGCTCCGCCTGCCAAGCCTCGGCCAGCGCCCACGGTACAAGTGCCGCCGGCCAAGGCCATGCTGCCGATCGTAGCGCCCTCCGGCACGCTGGCGAGCCTAGCCACCGGCGATGAAGTCTTTCTGGTGGGGGACTCGCTGATGCAGGGCGTGGCGCCGCACCTGGCCAACAGCCTGCGCAAGCGCTACCAGATCAAGACGGTCAACCTTAGCAAGCAAAGCACCGGCCTCGCCTACCCGGGGTTTTTCAACTGGCCCAAGACCGTGACCGACACCCTGGCTGCCAATCCGAACATTCGCCTGATGATCGTGTTCATGGGGCCGAACGATCCCTGGGACATGCCCCAGGGCAAGGGCAAGCCGTTCCTGCGTTTCAAGTCGCCTGAGTGGGAGGCGATCTACCGTTCGCGGATCGACGCGATCCTCGAGCAGGCCCGCCAGCGCAAGGTCCAAGTGATCTGGGTTGGCCCGCCGAATATGGAACAGCCTCGGCTGTCCACGGCGATGGCTTACCTCAGTGGTCTGTATCAAGAGCGTACGGCGTTGTTCGGCCAGCACTATGTCTCGGCCAACCCGTTCCTTGGCTACCCTGACGAGCAGTTCGCCTATGCAGTGCAGACACCAGAGGGGCAGCGGGTCAAGGTGCGGGGCGACGACGGCATTCATTTCACCATCACCGGTCAGAAGATGATCGCAGCACAGGTGCTGTCGCTGATCGCCTTCCCGGGTTTGACTGTTACAGGACATTGAAATGCGCCAATGGCATCACCTGCTGGGCCTGACCCTGCTGATCTGCGCCCTGCCAGGCTGCAGCACCGGTGCGGGGGCTGCCGCACAGGCACAGCCTGCGGCCAGGACGATTCCCGCACAGCCGGCGCGTCAGGATGGCAACATCGCGCTGCTGGCGAACAAACTGCGCGGCGCCAATCGAGCGGGCGTCTCCATCGTCCAGTTCGGTGACTCGCATACCGCCGCCGACCTGTTCAGCGGCGAGCTGCGTCGGTTGTTGCAGCAGCGCTATGGCGATGGAGGTATCGGCTTGGTACCGGCATCGTCCGTGCCGGGAACCCGCAACGACCGGGTGATCGTCGCCAGTGCGCGGCAACAGTGGGAGTTGGTGTCGGCGCGCAATCAGCAGAGCAGCCAGTTTCCCCTGGGTGGATACTTGTCGCGGCCGGTGCTGGCAAACGCCAGCGTGACGCTTCAGGCCCGCGACCCCGATACGCAGCGCTACCGAATCTCGGCGTTGTACCAGGCAGCAGGCAACAGCACGCTGGTGGCCAATGGCAACCAGCGGCGCATGCTCCCGGCCAGCAATGGGCAGTGGCGCTTCAGTCCGGCGTTCACCAATCTGAGCTTGCCGGTGCGGCTCGGCGTGGAAGACAGTCAAGGTGTGATACTGGGTGGCTGGTACATCCAGGGCCAGAAGAACGCCGGCGTGACCTATTCGTCCCTGGGCATCAACGGTGCTCGGCTGGAGGTGGTGAACAAGTGGCAACCCGGTTGGCAGGAGAGCCTCAAGACCCTGCGAGCGGACTTGGTGATCCTCGCCTACGGCACCAACGAAGCCTTCGATGACACCCTCGACCTGAGTCTCTACCAATCGCAGTTGGACGCGGCCCTCAGCGGACTGCGCCAGGCGCTGCCGCGTGCGGCGATCCTGTTGATAGGCCCGCCCGACTCGATCAAGCATCGCAAGGCTCGCACCTGTACGGCTCGCCAGCCGCAGCCGTTGGCGTCGGTGATTCGCATCCAGCGCCAGGCCGCGCAGAAGCACAAGGCGCTGTTCTGGGACTGGCAGGCATACATGGGTGGGCCGTGCTCGATCGCGGCCTGGCAAGCGAGTGGGCTGGCGCGTCCGGATCTGGTGCACCTGACCGCCGAGGGGTATCGCAAAAGCGCGGCGGGGCTGTATCAATTCTTGAAAGGGCCGCTGCAGCTGCGCTGACAGCGGCAGCATTGTGAGCGCCGAAGACGGCCCGCTCCCGCAAAAACCACGATGCTCTCGAGAGCGCCTAGGATCTAGTGGGAGCGGGTTCACTGCGCAGAAGTCGCCGCGCAGCAAGCATGTTGCGCTGACTCAGGCCGGCACGGCTTCGCGCTCGGCCATCGCCTCGCGATAGCGCGCCAACTCCTCGATGGTCAGCACCGGCAGGTTGTACTGGCGGGCATAGACCGCCACCTGCTCGCCCCGGGCCATGCTGCCGTCGGGGTTCATCAGTTCGCACAGCACCGCCGCCGGGCGCAGGCCGGCCAGGCGTGCCAGGTCCACCGAGCCTTCAGTGTGGCCACGACGTGTCAGGACGCCGCCATTGCGCGCACGCAGCGGGAACACATGCCCGGGGCTGACGATGTGGCGCTGCTCGGCAGTGGAGCGCAGCGCGGCTTCGATGGTGGTGATGCGGTCCTGGGCGGACACGCCGGTGCTGACGCCCTCAGCCGCTTCGATGCTGACGGTGAAGCCGGTGCCATGGCGCGTCTGGTTGTTCTGCACCATCGGCGCCAATTGCAGGGCGTCGACCGTGGCTTCGTCCAGGCACAGGCAGACGATGCCGCTGCAGTCGCGGATCATCATGGCCATGGTCTGCAGCGAGATGTTCTCGGCGGCGGCGATGATGTCCGCTTCGTCCTCGCGGTCGTCATCGTCGAGCAACAGCACAGGACGCCCGGCCTGGAAGGCGGCGATGGCAGCGGTGACATTGGGGAATTGGGGATGATGCGTGGTGGACATGAAACGCTCCTCGTAAATGATCGATGAACGTCTCGGGGCGAATAAAATGCGCGCGCAGGAGCACCGGATGGCCCCCGCCTGACGCCTTCTTTCATCCGGACTATGACCGTCGGCCCTGGAATCTCACCAGGTCTGCTGACCCCCGGCATGGCCGGGGCGCTCGCGGGCTTATCTTTCGATTTACCGCCGGTGGGGACTTTCACCCCGCCCTGAAGACCGGGCAAGCATACCCCACTGTGCCACCCCGCTGGCAAGCCGGCGGTGTACGACCTTCGGCGGTATCATGGCCACCAAGGCTTTTGTGAGGCAGTACATCATGGACATTCTCGACGTCGCCGGCGGCAAGCCGGTCAAGCTGTGGACCGAAGGCGTGCCGGTGGAGGACGACGCCCGCAAACAACTGATGAATACCGCGCGCATGCCGTTCATCTTCAAGCACCTTGCGGTGATGCCGGACGTGCACTTGGGCAAGGGCTCGACCATCGGTAGTGTCATCCCTACCGTCGGGGCGATCATCCCGGCTGCGGTGGGGGTGGACATCGGTTGCGGCATGATCGCCGCGCGCACCTCGCTGCACGCCCGTGACTTGCCGGATAACCTGCACGGCCTGCGCAGCGCCATCGAAAAAGCCGTGCCCCATGGCAAGACCTTCGGGCGGCGTGACCAGGGCTCCTGGGACGCGGTGCCTAACCATGTCGACCAGGCTTGGCGCGGGCTGGCCGCGCGTTTCAAGGCGATCACAGACAAGTACCCGCGCTTGGAGAAAACCAACAATCGCCATCACCTGGGCACCCTGGGTGGCGGCAACCATTTCATCGAGGTTTGCCTGGATGAGGCCGACCGCGTGTGGTTCATGCTGCACAGTGGCTCGCGCGGTGTCGGCAACGCCATCGGCAACCTGTTCATCGAACTGGCCCAGGCCGACATGCGCCAGCACTTGGCGAACCTGCCCGACAAGGACCTTGCCTACTTCGAAGAAGGCAGCCGGCATTTTGCAGACTACGTGGAGGCGGTGGAGTGGGCCCAGGACTTCGCACGGCACAACCGCGAGCTGATGATGCAGGCGGTGATTGCCACCACGCGCAAGGTCTTGGGCAAGCCTTTCGAAGCGAATCTCGAGGCGGTCAATTGCCACCACAACTACGTGCAGCATGAGCAGCACTTCGGCCGTGAGGTATTGGTCACCCGCAAAGGCGCGGTGTCAGCGCAAAAAGGCCAGTTGGGTATCATTCCCGGATCCATGGGCGCCAAGAGCTTCATCGTGCGTGGGCTGGGCAACGAAGAGTCGTTCTGCTCCTGCAGCCATGGCGCAGGTCGGGTGATGAGCCGCACCAAGGCCAAGAGCCAATTCACTGTCGAGGACCAGCGGCGGGCCACGGCGCACGTGGAGTGCCGCAAGGACAAGGACGTGATCGATGAGATCCCGATGGCCTACAAGGACATCGATGCGGTGATGCACGCCCAGCGAGAGCTTGTGGAAGTGCTTCACACCTTGCGTCAGGTGGTGTGTGTCAAAGGCTAAGCCTTGTAGGTGCGGGTTCGGATGATGATTGCGCCGAGCCCTTGATTGGGTGCGGAGAATCCTCCACCGGCGAAAAAGTAGGATCGCGAGCACCCCTCGTTCTCTTTTCGGAGAGAAGCTTTTAGGACCCTTCCCAAACCACTGAACACCTACCTACGGCCCGATTACCTGTTGGTTTAATCCCGCCCCTACTGGATATCGGATGATCAGAAGGGGCACAGGGATGTCGCATGTTTTTTCGGCCTGGGTGCTCGTTGCCGTTGGCTGCACGAGCTTGATCATTGCCGCAGCGCCCATGTCACGCAGGGGATAGGAGCATTTGCGGACAATTAAAAAGCCGGCTTGTGGCCGGCTTCTCGGGGACGGTCTTGGCTAATTTTTGGTAAGCCGCAACCGCCTTAACGGGATGGCCATGAAGGCCTGAAAAGAGATGGCGGACGGCTGTGTGAGGCGTCGCCAGGCCCTCTGGATCGCGGCTTGCGCCGGCCGGGGCTGAATGTGCGGCGTAGCATACTAGGGCTGGCGCGGGTTGCCCAGCAAAAAGTGGCGCCGGGGTGTTTCAGCAAGGGCGGCGTAGGCTGAAACATGACCAGTGGAATACCCAACCGAGGATCTGCATGCCCTGGGCCTGGCGCTGGCGGGGGGTGTAACGCTCTGTGGGCTCATGACCGTGCAGGTACAGGTTGTCCAGTCGATCGCGGCTCAGGCGATGAACCCTCAAGCGGCCATTGTGCATCAACACGTAGGTCTCGCCGTCCACGACCCATGTCAGGCTCCGGTCGATGACCAGGGTGGCGTCGGTGGGGATGATCGAAGCGATGCCGGTCATGGGCATCGGGATGCAGGCGGCATCTTCTGGGGCAACGCCCAGCATCTGCAGCATTTGTTCGGAAAACGACAGGTATTTGCCTTCGTCGGGCTGGAGCGTTCCATTGCGCAGCAGATGGATCGGGAGGCGGATGAAGGTCCCTTCTTGATTGGCTGGTTGCGCCATGTTGAGGTGCGAGGGGTATGGGTTCGCGAGTGGATTGACGTGCTTGGGCCCTTCGCCCGTGCGCAGCCAGCGCCGATGTACGCAGAACAGTTCGGCGATATCGTCCAGCCGGGCCAAGGGCACGCCGCGCCTGAACCAGTTGTTGACGTGCTGGGGTGTGACACCGCGAAGGATGGCAAAGTCGGAAGGGGTCAGGTGGCACTCCTGGAGGAGGACTCTGAGACGGTCACCGGAAGTATTCATGGAGGCCGAGTCTAGCGAGTCGGTGCGGGGGCGGGAATGAACCGGGAGTTGATGAGTTTTGTAGGAAATAAATGCAATTGTCGGAGCTTTGCGTAGGGCGAAGTAGGCCGTTTCGCGTGAAGGTGCCGTGCATTTCAACCAGGCAAAAAAAACCCTGCCGAAGCAGGGCTTTTCTTCAATCCGGTCTTAGCCCTTGTAGGCGGCAACCGACTTGGTGATCTCGGCACGGGCGGCATCAGCGCCTTCCCAGCCCTTGACCTTGACCCACTTGCCTTTCTCCAGATCTTTGTAGTTCTCGAAGAAGTGCTTGATCTGTTCCAGCAGCAGGGCTGGCAGGTCGGTGTATTCCTTCACGTCGACGTACAGCTGGCTCAGCTTGTCGTGCGGAACGGCCAGGACCTTGGCATCGCCACCGCTCTCGTCGTCCATGTGCAGGACGCCGACCGGACGGGCGCGGATGACCGAACCTGGAGCGACCGGGTACGGGGTCACGACCAGCACGTCCAGCGGATCACCGTCGTCGGCCAGGGTATTCGGGATGTAGCCGTAGTTGGCAGGGTAGAACATCGGGGTGGCCATGAAACGGTCGACGAACAGGGTGTCGCTGTCCTTGTCGATCTCGTACTTGATCGGCGCGTGATTAGCCGGGATCTCGATGGCGACGTAGATGTCGTTCGGCAGGTCTTTGCCCGCCGGAATCTTGCTGTAGCTCATTGGGCAGTGCCCCCGTGTTTGACCAAAAAGTGGCGGCGATTATAGGCACATTCCTACCGGGCATGCCACGCCCCGCCGGATGTGCGGCCCCGTCAGGCCTGGGTTTCGCGGTACAGAGGGTGCTCGGCCTGCAACCGGTCCAGGCGTGCGAGCGGGTCCTGGCGATAGAACAGCGCCAGTTGCTGGTACACCTGTGGATAAACCTGGTGCAGCAGGTCGGGCGCACTGAAGAAGTACTCGCTGGTGACGGCGAAGAATTCCGCCGGGTTTTCGGCGGCGTACGGGTCGATGGCGGTCTCGGCGTCGGGATTGGCGTCCAGTTGCCGGTTCATGTCGTTATAGGCCTGCTGCATGGCGCTGGCCCAGTCTTCCACGCGCATGCCCTTGTGCAGCGGCGGCAGGCCATTGGCATCACCATTGAGCATGTCGAGCTTGTGGGCCAGTTCGTGGATCACCAGGTTGTAGCCTTCCCAGCCGCCACTGGCCAGCGCCCCGGGCCAAGCCAGGATCACGGGGCCCTGTTGCCAGGCTTCACCGCTGTGCTCGGCGTCCCAAGTGTGTTCGACACCGCTGGCGTCGCGGTGGCGCTGGGGGCTCACGAAGTCGTCGGGGTAGAGGATGATTTCGTGGAAGCCCTGGTACCAGTTCAGCTCGCCTAGATGCAGCAGCGGCAGTTGGGCCTGGGCGGCGAGGAACAGACGCTGTTCGTCGTCCAACTGCACCCCGGGCAAGGCGGTCAGGTGCTTGTCGTGCAGAAACAGCACACAGGCTTCACGCAGGGTGCGGTCTTCTTCGTCACTGATGCCGTCGAGCATGGGCAGGCGCTCGCGAATCACCTGCCACAGCTGCGGATCGACGGGGTATCGAGCCAGGGTACGTCGGCGACGCCAGGCGCGCAGCGACCACATGACCGGTCAGTGGGCCTTCGCCGTGCGGCCCAGGCGGCCACGCAGCAGACCCAGGATCATCGGCACCAGCGACAGGATAATGATGCCGACGACCATCAGCGACAGGTGCTGCTTGATGAACGGGACGTTGCCGAAGAAGTAGCCCAGGGTCACCAGGCCGCCGACCCACAGCAGCGAACCTGTGATGCTGAAGGCCAAAAAACGCGGGTAGAGCATGTGTGCGATGCCAGCGACGAATGGCGCGAAAGTCCGCAGGATCGGCAGGAAGCGCGCCATGGTCACGGTCTTGCCGCCATGGCGCTCGTAGAAGTCATGGGTACGCTGCAGGTAGTCGCGGCGGAAGATTTTCGAGTTGGGATTGCGGAACAGTCGCTCGCCCGTGGTTCGGCCGATGACGTAGTTGGTGCTGTCGCCCAGGATCGCCGCCGCCATCAGCAGGCCGGCCAGCAGTACCGGATCCATGCCACCGCCTGCAGCGACGGCGCCAGCGATGAACAGCAAGGAGTCGCCCGGCAGGAAGGGCATCACCACCAGGCCGGTTTCGCAGAAGATAACCGCGAAGAGAATCGCGTAGATCCAGGGGCCGTAGTTGGTGACCAGCAGATCGAGGTAAGCATCGAGATGCAGGATAAGGTCCAGCGGGTTGAATTCCATGTACAACACCTGTGTTCTTGACCCGCAGCTACGGGCGCACGATGACGGACTGTGCCAAGGGCGTAGGCTTTTTTACCTGCGGATGGGTAAATTTTCACACATGACAGGAAGGGCATTATACGGCGATGGCAGGAATGTGCCCGGGGAGTTTGTAGCGGCGGGTTTCGAGGGGCGTTGCTCAGGGAATCCAAGCGATTCATCCCCCTGTGGGAGCGAATAAACCCGCTCCCACAGGATAAGGCGGTGCTCAGTCCTGAGTGATCGGCAAAATGTAGTTTTCGAACTCGGTGTCCTTGCGAAAACCGATCGATTCGTAGGTCTTGCGTGCCACGTCATTGTCGCTGCTGGTAGAGACCCGCATGCGCACGGCGTTGGTGTCCTTGGCCATCTTCTTGGCTTCACGCATCAGATGATCGGCCACCAGCATGCGCCGGGAATCTTCGGCCACGTAGATGTCGTTGAGGATCCACACGCGCTTGAGCGACAGGGAGGAAAAGCTCGGGTACAGCTGGCAGAAGCCAAGCAGGCGACCCTCTTCGTCATCCGGTAGGGCCAGGTAGATCACCGATTCGCCCCGCTTGAGGCGTTTTTCCAGAAAACTGCGTGAGCTGTCCGGGTAGGGCAACTGCCCATAGAACTCGCGGTACTTCACGAACAATGGGGTCAGCAGGTCGAGGTGTTCCAGGGTTGCCTTGATGATGCGCATGTGCGGCCCTCAGTGTCCATTTGGGGATACGGCGGATTGCCAGCAGCTTCAATCGCATGCTGCCCAAAGCAGGTTAGAAGCGCAATCCGCCTTCCATTACATGTTTTTTACCGCTCTCCCAGCAGGAAGTTTCCGTTTTTGCCTGAAGCCGCCTCGCTCTCGATGCTGTGCACCTCGGCTTCGTCCTTGAGGTTCACCCCGGAGAGCTGGCGCCGGCAGGCCTCGCGCATCAAGTACAGCAGACGGTGGGCCGCCATGCCGTAGCTCAGGCCCTCCAGGCGGACGTTGGAGATGCAGTTGCGGTAGGCATCGGTAAGGCCGACCTTGGGCGCATAGGTGAAGTACAGACCCAGACTGTCGGGCGAGCTCAGGCCCGGGCGTTCGCCAATCAGCATGACCGTCATGCGCGCGCCGAGCAGTTCACCGACTTCATCGGCCACTGCCACACGACCCTGTTCCACCAGCACGACGGGTGCACAGCGCCAGCCGTCGGCTGCGGCCTGCTCTTCGAAGCGGGCCAGGAAGGGCAGGGTATGGCGATGCACGGCCAGGGCCGACAGACCATCGGCGACCACGATCGCAAGATCGACGCCGCCCGGGTTGGTCTGGGCGTGTTCACGCAGGCGCTGGACGGAATCCTCGTCCAGGCGCCGGCCCAAGTCGGGCCGCTGCAGGTACTGGTGGCGGTCGCTGGCCGCGCTGTGCACCAGCAGGGTTTCGCGCCCACGGGCATTGAGTTGCTCGCGCAGGCCAGCGTGGTCGAAGGGCAGGTGCACGGCGTCGCGGGCCTGGGCGTGGGCGAACTGGAAGTCCAGCTGCGCGCCGGTCGGTAGGCTGGTGCCGGTGCGGCCGAGGGCGATGCGTGCCGGGGTCAGGTTGCGCAGGGCCAGCCAGGGATTTTCGGGAGTGGGTGTCTGTCGGTCCATGGTCATCCCTATGCAAGCTGTGCCAGTGCCTGGCGGAAGGCTGGCGGCAGTTGGTCACCGAAGCGTACCCGGCCATCGGCCTGGGTGAAGATCCCGGTGCGTTCCAGCCAGGCCTCGAACTCAGGCCCAGGTTTTAGGCCCAGGGTCTGGCGCGCATAGAGCGCGTCATGGAAGGAGGTGGTCTGGTAATTGAGCATGATGTCGTCGGAGCCGGGGATACCCATGATGAAGTTGATCCCGGCCACGCCCAGCAAGGTCAGCAGCGTATCCATGTCGTCCTGGTCGGCTTCGGCATGGTTGGTGTAGCAGATGTCGCAGCCCATGGGCACGCCCAAAAGCTTGCCGCAGAAATGATCTTCCAGGCCGGCGCGGATGATCTGCTTGCCGTTGTACAGGTACTCCGGGCCGATGAAACCGACCACGGTGTTGACCAGGAACGGGTTGAAGTGACGTGCCACGGCGTAGGCGCGGGTTTCGCAGGTTTGCTGGTCCACGCCATGGTGGGCGTTGGCCGACAGCGCGCTGCCTTGGCCTGTCTCGAAGTACATCAGGTTCTGCCCGACGGTACCGCGCTTGAGCGACAGGCCTGCCTCGTAGCCTTCCTTGAGTACGTTGAGGTTGATGCCGAAACCGGCGTTGGCAGCCTCGGTGCCGGCGATGGATTGGAACACCAGGTCCAGCGGCACGCCACGGTTGATCGCTTCGATCGACGTGGTGACGTGGGTCAGTACGCAGGATTGGGTCGGAATCTGATAGCGCTGAATGATGGCATCGAGCATTTCCAACAGGGTGCAGATCGAGGCGATGCTGTCGGTGGCCGGGTTGATGCCGATCATGGCATCGCCGTTGCCATACAGCAGGCCGTCGAGAATGCTCGCCGCGATACCGGCCGGTTCGTCGGTCGGGTGGTTGGGTTGCAGGCGGGTCGAAAGACGTCCGCGCAGGCCCATGGTGCCGCGAAACTTCGTTACCACGCGGATCTTCTGCGCGACCAGCACCAAGTCCTGGACACGCATGATCTTCGACACCGCCGCGGCCATTTCCGGAGTCAGGCCGGGGGCGAGGGCCCGCAGGCTCTGTTCGTCGGCAGCCTCGCTAAGCAGCCAGTCGCGAAACCCGCCGACGGTCAGGTGGCTGACCGGGGCGAAGGCTTGCTTGTCATGGGTGTCGATGATCAGCCGGGTGACTTCGTCCGCCTCGTAAGGGATCAACGCCTCGTTGAGAAAGTGCGTCAGCGGGATGTCGGCCAAGGCCATCTGCGCGGCGACACGCTCGCCATCGTTGCTGGCCGCGACGCCTGCCAGGTAGTCGCCCGAGCGGGCCGGGCTGGCCTTGGCTAAGACGTCCTTGAGACTGTCGAAGCGGTAGATCTGGTTGCCTACCGTGTGTACGAAACTTGCCATACAGAATCTCCAGAGCGCCGCGGGTCGGCCCGCGGCGTAAGTCGGCGATCAGTGCAGGGCCTCTTCGGCCTTCTGGATCGCAGCGAATTCTTCTTCCGGCGTCCCCGCCACGAGGTGGTGACGGCTGTAGAAAGCAAAGTAGGCAATTAATACCCCATAGATCACGGCAGCGCCAATCACCACGCGTGGGTCCACCAGGAAACCGGCGACCACGGCCACGCAGGCCAGCACCAGGGCCACGCCCGAGGTGAAGACTCCGCCTGGGGTGCGGTAAGGACGCTCCATCTTAGGGCGGCGGATGCGCAAGGTGATGTGCGCGGCCATCATCAGCACGTAGGAGAGCGTGGCGCCGAACACGGCCACCAGGATCAGCAGGTCGCCCTGGCCGGTCAACGAAAGACCAAAGCCGATGATGCCGGGGATCACCAGCGCCAGTACCGGCGCCTTGCTCTTGTTGGTTTCCGAGAGCTTGCGCGGCAGGTAGCCGGCGCGCGACAAGGCGAAGATCTGCCGCGAATAGGCGTAGATGATCGAGAAGAAGCTGGCGATCAGGCCGGCCAGGCCGACCAGGTTGACGAAGCTGCCCATCCAGGTGGAACCACCATAGGCCTTGGCCAATGCCTCGACCAGTGGGTTGCCGGAAGCCTTCAAGGCTTCGGAACCGGCGCCGCCGGGGCCGATCACCAAGATCAGCAGGGCGAAGGCGACCAGCACCAGCATGGCGCCGATCAGGCCGCGTGGCAGGTCACGGCGAGGGTTCTTGGTTTCTTCGGCTGCCAGGGGAACGCCTTCGACCGCGAGGAAGAACCAGATGGCGTAGGGGATCGCCGCCCAGATGCCGACGTAGCCAAAGGGCAGGAAGCTGCTGGCACCGGCCGCGTCGGTCTGGGCGATGTCGAACAGGTTGGATGCCTCGAAATGGGGCACCATGGCCACCAGGAAGACCGCCAGGGCGATCGCGGCGACGGCGGTGATGATGAACATCAGCTTGAGCGCTTCACCGACACCGAAGATATGGATACCGATGAAGATGATGTAGAAGGCCAGGTAGACCATCCAGCCGCCGATGCCGAACAGTGACTGGCAATAGGCGCCGATGAAGGTAGCGATGGCCGCGGGCGCGATCGCGTATTCGATCAGGATCGCCGTGCCCGTCAGGAACCCGCCCCAAGGCCCGAAGGCACTGCGCGCGAAACCGTAGCCGCCACCGGCGGTGGGGATCATTGAGGACAGCTCGGCCAGGGAAAAGCACATGCACAGGTACATGGTGGCCATCAACAAGGTGGCGAGGAACATGCCACCCCAGCCGCCTTGGGCCAGGCCGAAGTTCCAGCCGGCATAGTCACCGGAGATGACATACGCCACGCCCAGGCCGACCAGCAGGACCCAGCCGGCGGCGCCTTTTTTAAGTTGTCGGTGCTGGAAATAATCCGCGTCGACTTTCTCGAAGTCGACCGAAGAGCTCGCCGGCGCGCTGCCGGAGTGATCGCTTGGCATAGTGTTCACCTGTTGTTTTTCTTGGTGGCCAGAAGCGTTCCGGCCCTTGGTGATTGGTCTGGCAAGAAGCGAGCCAGAGCGGTGGTGCACGCCATCGCCCTGGTTGTTGGGCCGTACGGGTAAACCCAGCCCCACAGCACAAGCACTGCAGAAGCAGGTTCACCCGCGAAAAAGGCAACGCGATTTAGAAGAAGCCCAGCGGATTGATGTCGTAGCTCACCAGCAGGTTCTTGGTCTGCTGATAGTGGTCGAGCATCATCTTGTGGGTTTCACGGCCGACACCGGACTTCTTGTAGCCCCCGAACGCAGCGTGAGCCGGGTACAGGTGGTAGCAGTTGGTCCATACGCGACCGGCCTTGATGCCGCGGCCCATGCGGTAGGCGCGGTTGATGTCGCGGGTCCATACGCCAGCGCCGAGGCCGAACTCGGTGTCGTTGGCGATCGCCAGGGCTTCGGCTTCGTCCTTGAAGGTGGTGACGCTGACCACCGGGCCGAAGATCTCTTCCTGGAACACGCGCATCTGGTTGTTGCCCTTGAGCAGGGTCGGCTGGATGTAATAGCCGGTGGCCAGGCTGCCTTCGAGTTTCTCCACCTTGCCGCCGGTCAGCAGCTCGGCGCCTTCCTTCTGGGCGATGTCCAGGTACGAGAGGATCTTCTCGAACTGCTGCTGGGAGGCCTGGGCGCCGACCATGGTGTCGGTGTCCAGCGGGTCGCCGCGCTTGATCTGCAGGACCTTTTTCATCACCACTTCCATGAACTGCGGGTAGATCGACTCCTGCACCAGGGCGCGCGATGGGCAGGTGCACACCTCGCCCTGGTTGAAGAACGCCAGCACCATGCCTTCGGCGGCCTTGTCGATGAAGGCAGGCTCGGCCTGCATGATGTCCTCGAAATAGACGTTCGGCGACTTGCCGCCCAGCTCCACGGTGGACGGGATGATGTTCTCGGCGGCGCATTTCATGATGTGCGAGCCGACCGGGGTGGAGCCGGTGAAGGCGATCTTGGCGATGCGCTTGCTGGTGGCCAGGGCTTCACCGGCCTCGCGGCCGAAGCCTTGCACCACGTTGAGCACGCCCTTGGGCAGCAGGTCGCCGATCAGTTCCATCAGCACGGCAATGCCCAGCGGGGTCTGCTCGGCGGGCTTGAGCACCACGCAGTTACCGGCGGCCAGCGCCGGCGCGAGCTTCCAGGCGGCCATCAGCAGCGGGAAGTTCCATGGGATGATCTGCCCGACCACGCCCAGCGGCTCGTGGATGTGATAGGCCACGGTGTTTTCGTTGATTTCGGCGGCGCCGCCTTCCTGGGCGCGGATGCAGCCGGCGAAGTAGCGGAAGTGATCGACCGCCAGCGGGATATCGGCGTTGAGGGTTTCGCGGATCGGCTTGCCGTTGTCCCAGGTTTCGGTGATGGCCAGGATCTCCAGGTTCTGCTCGATGCGGTCGGCGATCTTGAGCAGCACATTGGAGCGGTCTTGCACCGAGGTGCGGCCCCAGGCGTCGGCGGCGGCGTGGGCGGCATCCAGGGCTTTGTCGATGTCTTCGGCAGTGGAGCGTGGGAATTCGGCGATCGGCTGGCCGTTCACCGGGGAGGTGTTGGTGAAGTATTCACCCTTGACCGGAGGAACGAACTCACCGCCGATGTAGTTGCCGTAGCGGCTCTTGAAGGAAATTTTCGCGCCTTCGGTACCCGGATGTGCGTAACGCATGGTGTGTCTCCTGGCTATTGTGTTTGTTGCGGAGTTGAAAAGCGTAGAGCAAAGGTCGGGCCAGTGCCGTGCGCCCCTTGTAGATCAAGGGCTTTGCCTGATGCGGTGAGGAAGTGGGGGGCGCGGCTGTGGCAACAGTGGCACGCCTGTCGTGACATTTTGTACCGCTCCCGGTACAGCATATGACTCAGTGGTCAGCGTGTCGTTGCAATGCGCTGACAGGTGGAGGATGCTGGCGCAACGCTCTATCTGCGGAGAAGAACAACAATGCAGAGCAACTCGTTCAGCCGCCATGCCCACCAGGTGCTCACGGTCGCCAGTGGGCAGGCCAGTGGGCCAGGCAGCGACCCTTCGATCGCGCGCTCCTGGCTGCGTTGCCTGGAGGACTATCATCTCGACCCGGCCCAGGCCCAGGCGCCTGTGGTGCTGGAGCATGGTCGCCTGCTGGAAAGCCGCGAACGCCTGCAGCAGGTGCTGCAGATCGCCGACACTGAGATGAACAGCCTGCACCAGCAGCTTTCCGGCGCTGGCCATGCCGTGCTGCTGACCGATGCTCGCGGCGTGATCCTCAACTGCGTGACCGCCCCCACCGAGCGGCGCATTTTCGAGCGTGCCGGGCTGTGGCTGGGCGCCGACTGGAGCGAGGCTCGCGAAGGCACCAATGGCATCGGCACCTGCCTGGTCGAGCGCCAGGCCTTGACCATTCATCAAGGCGAGCACTTCCGCGGCCGGCATACCGGCCTGACCTGCTCGGCGAGCCCGGTGTTCGATCCACACGGAGAACTGCTGGCGGTACTCGATGTGTCTTCGGCCCGCCCGGAGGTCTCGCGACAGAGCCAGTTCCACACCATGGCGCTGGTCAACCTGTCGGCAAAAATGATCGAGAGCTGCTACTTCCTGCGTCATTTCGAGCATCAGTGGCTGCTGCGCTTCCACCTGCAGGCCGAGTCGGTCGGGCTGTTCAGTGAAGGGCTGGTGGCATTCGACGGTGACGGCCGGATCTGCGCGGTCAACCAGAGCGCGCTGAACCTGCTGGGCACCATCCGCGGCGGTATGCTCGGCAAGCCGGTAGGAATGTTCTTCGCCTGTAGTCATGACGAACTGTTCAGTCGTGCCACACCCCAAGGCAGTACGGCCTGGCCGCTGCATACCCGCGATGGCCGCCAAGTGTTCGCCACCCTGCGTGGCCAGGCGCGGGCATCCGCCTGGTCGGTGCCGGCGAGCCTGCCCGAGATCCGGCGTGACATCCCTACGGGTATTTGCGTGGTCGACCCTGCACTGGAGCAGGACTTGCGCCGTGCCGTGCGAGTATTCGAACGTGACGTGCCGCTGCTGCTGTGCGGCGAGACCGGCTGCGGCAAGGAGGCGTTCGCCCAGGCCGTGCACCAGGCCAGTCAGCGTCGCGACAAGCCATTCGTGGCCATCAATTGCGCGTCGATCCCCGAGAGCCTGATCGAGAGTGAGCTGTTCGGCTATCGCGGTGGCAGTTTCACCGGGGCACGTAAGGAGGGCATGCGCGGCAAGCTGCTGCAGGCCGACGGTGGCACCTTGCTGCTCGACGAGATCGGCGATATGCCGCTTGCCCTGCAGACTCGCCTGCTGCGGGTGCTGGAGGAGCGCCAGGTGGTGCCGATTGGGGGGGAGCCCCAGGCGGTGGATGTACGGATCATCAGCGCCACTCACCGTGACCTGTTGGAACGGGTGAGCGAGGGCAGCTTCCGCGAGGACTTGTATTACCGGCTCAACGGCCTGGAAGTGGCGCTGCCGGCGTTGCGCGAGCGCAGCGACAAGGCGCAGTTGCTCGACTTCCTGTTGCGCCAGGAGGCCTCTGGCGAGGCCATCGACCTCGCACCGTCCGCTCGCCAGGCGTTGCTGAAGTTTGCCTGGCCGGGCAACGTGCGGCAGATGCGCAATGTGCTGCGCACGCTGGTCGCTCTGTGTGAAGACAATCGCATCGAGTTTTCCGACTTGCCAGCCATCGTGAAAGCGGGCGCCTACTCGATGGGAGCGGGTTTGGCCCACGAACGTGTCAAGGATGTCGACCCTGCTGGCGCCACTGCGGGGCAGGCCCGATCCCACAAAGATCCCGCCACGCTCGAGCATGCCGAGCGGGACGCGCTGCTGACCGTGCTAGAGGCAAAACACTGGCACATGACACATGTCGCCGAGCATCTGGGCATCAGTCGCAACACCTTGTATCGAAAACTGCGCAAACACGGCATCGCCAGGGCGGGTTGAGCGAAACAGCGAGTGCGATTTCCCTCGCCCTGGGCTAACCTGCCCCGAAGTTTTGCGAGGTCGACCATGCACATTCACATTCTCGGTATTTGCGGCACTTTCATGGGTTCGCTGGCGGTGCTGGCCAAGGAGCTGGGCCATCGGGTCACCGGCTCCGACGCCAACGTCTACCCTCCCATGAGCACTCAGTTGGAGGCCCAGGGCATCCAGTTGACCCAAGGGTACGATCCGGCCCAGCTGGAGCCAGCGCCTGACCTGGTGGTGATCGGCAACGCCATGTCCCGGGGCAACCCGGCCGTGGAGTACGTGCTGAACAAGGGGCTGCCCTATGTCTCCGGCCCTCAGTGGTTGGCCGATCACGTGCTGCAGGGCCGTTGGGTGCTGGCAGTGGCCGGGACCCACGGCAAGACCACCACCAGCAGCATGCTGGCCTGGGTGCTGGAACATGCAGGCATGAGCCCGGGCTTCTTGATCGGCGGCGTGCCGCAGAACTTCTCGGTATCGGCACGCCTGGGCGGCACGCCGTTCTTCGTCGTCGAAGCCGACGAGTACGACAGCGCCTTCTTCGACAAGCGTTCGAAGTTCGTCCATTACCACCCCCGTACGGCGATCCTCAATAATCTTGAGTTCGATCATGCGGATATCTTCCCAGATCTGGCGTCCATCGAGCGGCAGTTCCACCATTTGGTGCGAACCATCCCTAGCGAAGGCCTAGTCATCCACCCGACCACAGAACAGGCCTTGGAGCGCGTCATCGGCATGGGTTGCTGGACGCCGGTGCAAACCACAGGCGAGGGCGGCCAATGGCAGGCGCGCCTGCTGAGCGCCGATGGCTCGCACTTCGAGGTGTTGTTCGAAGGCGTGGTCCAAGGAGCAGTCCAGTGGGAGTTGACCGGCCAGCACAACGTCGCCAACGCCCTGGCCACCTTGGCTGCAGCTCGCCATTTGGGGGTGGCGCCGGCCATGGCCATTGAAGGCCTGAGCGCCTTCAAGAGCGTCAAGCGGCGGATGGAAAAGGTCGCCGAGGTTCAAGGCGTGACCATCTATGACGACTTCGCCCATCACCCGACCGCCATCGCCACCACCCTCGACGGCCTGCGCAAGCGCGTCGGCGAGGCGCCGGTGATTGCGGTGATCGAGCCGCGTTCCAACTCCATGAAGTTGGGTGCCCACCGTGACGGCCTGCCGGACAGCGTCGAGCACGCCGACCAAGTGATCTGGTACGCCCCCCCCAACCTGGGCTGGGACCTGGCGGCCACCGCAGCGCAGTGCAAGGTACCCTCGGTAGTGGCCGACAGCCTCGAGGCGATCATTGAGCGGGTCAAAGGCCAGGCGCGCCCAGGCACCCACGTGGTCATCATGAGCAACGGCGGCTTTGGCGGGCTGCACGGCAAACTGGCCGAGGCCCTCAAGTGAGCGGTCCGGAGCGCATCACCCTGGCCATGACCGGCGCCTCCGGCGCGCAATATGGCCTACGCCTGCTCGATTGCCTGGTGCGCGAGGACCGGGAGGTGCACTTTCTGATCTCCAAGGCCGCGCAATTGGTGATGTCCACCGAGACCGACGTGGTACTGCCGGCCAAACCTCAAGCGATGCAGACCTTCCTCACCGAGTATACAGGCGCTGCCGACGGGCAGATCCGCGTGTACGGCAAGGAAGACTGGATGGCGCCGGTGGCCTCCGGCTCCGGCGCGCCGGCGGCGATGGTGGTGGTGCCGTGCTCCACCGGAACGTTGTCGGCCATCGCCACGGGAGCCTGCAACAACCTGATCGAGCGTGCCGCGGACGTCACCCTCAAGGAGCGCCGCCAGTTGATCCTCGTGCCCCGCGAGGCGCCGTTCTCGACCATCCATCTGGAGAACATGCTCAAGCTGTCGCAGATGGGCGCGGTGATCCTGCCGGCGGCCCCAGGCTTCTATCACCAGCCCCAGACCATCGACGATCTTGTCGACTTCGTCGTGGCGCGCATCCTCAATCTGCTGAACATCCCCCAGGACATGCTGCCGCGCTGGGGTGAGCATCATTTCGGGGCTGACGATTGAGCCGACTGCTGGTGGGAATGCTGGCGGTGGTGCTGCTCAGCGGCTGCGCGACCGTGCGCACCTTGGATGCCAACAAACCCGGGGCACCGGTCGTGTATGCAGGAACGCGGCTGGACCTGTATGTGATGAACGGCGGCTGCTGCCCCGAGGATCGCTTTGGCGCCCAGGCGCCGGCTTACCCGGGGCTGGACCTGCCGGGTAGCGCATTGCTGGACACATTGTTATTGCCACTGTCGTTGCTGACCGCGGCAGGGGTGGGGTTCAACGCCACGGGCGGTCTGTGAGGGCGTTTATCGGGTGAACCCGCTCCCAACGGGCCTTGCGCAGGTCAGGTGGGAGCGGGTTTGCCAGCGCTAGGCTATTTCTTGCCCAGCTTGCGCAACTCGTCGGACTCGACGATCCGAATCCCGTCCTCTTCCTCCAAAGCCAGGCGCCACAGTGCTCGGGCCAGGGTGCAGGCTTCAATGCCCCGGTACTTGCCAGGGATCAGGCGGGCGAAGGGGGCGGCAATGCGTTCGCTTGCCCGGGGTTCGACACGGTCTCCCAGCAGCAGCGAAGGTCGGACGATGGTCAATTGTGGCCAGTCCTGGGCCTTGAGTGCTTCTTCCATCTCGCCCTTGACCCGGTTGTAGAAGATCGACGATTTGGGGTCGGCGCCCAGGGCGCTGACCACCAGCAGGTGACGGGCGCCCATTTCCCGGGCTCGTTTGCTGAAGGCGACGACCATGTCCAGGTCTACGGCGCGGAAGGCGGTTTCCGAGCCTGCCTGCTTGAGCGTGGTGCCCAGGCAGCAGAAAGCGATATCGACGCGACCGGCCAGTTGCGGGAGAAACACGGCCGGATCACCCACGGGGTTTTCCAAGTGTGGATGTTCGGCCAGCGGGCGGCGGGTCGGCGCCAGCACCCGGCTGATGGTGGGCTCGTTGAGCAGGCGGTCGAGCAGGTGTTCACCCGTAAGACCCGTGGCTCCGGCAAGCAGGACATGCTGAGGCGTCAAGTACATGATGTCTCTCCCTTTGTTACTACCAAGCTTAGTGGGCCTCAGGTGTTTTTGCCTGGTCCCCACGCACTGGTTGGGCTTCATTGCGCAAGGCTTCCTCGGCCTGTTGCCGGCGCAGGCTCTGCCAGTGTGCAAGCACTGCAGGCGGCGCCCAGAGCTGCGGCTCGGAGGCTTCGAAACCTTCCCTTCTTTCACGTTCGGCAACACTGGCGCGCGCCAGTTCGAAGGCCTGCTTGAGGTCGTCGGTCTGATTCAGCGCTTCGGCGAACAGGGCGTCGCCGAAATAGGTGAAATCAGCCTCTTCCGAACAGCCGAAGGACACCCGGTCGGGGCGCGCCGCAGTCATGATCAGCGTGCGGTCGTCCTTGAGCGGGGCGATATAGCCACCTGAATAGCAGGCCGAGATCACAATGACCTTGTCGCGCTCCTTGAGCGGAGCCAAGGCGCTGGCTAATTCGTCGGCGGACAGGTCCGCCAGTTGCAGGCGGGGCTGGTCGAATACCAGTTGGTGGTCAGGGCTGCCATGGCTGGTGAGGTAGATGAAAATCAGGTCTTCAGGGCCGCTGCGCTCGGCCAGGGTGCGCGCGGCACGGGTAAGGTTCTCGCGAGTGGCCATGGGACGGTCGGCCATATGGTCGCGGTGGTTGACCAAGGTGATCTGGCCATGGGCGCCGAAGCGGATCTTGAGCATATTGCTCACGTAGTCGGCCTCACGCAAAAACACGCTCTGCTGGCCGTCGCCAGCCACAACCAGGCTATACAGCTGGATCGGCGGTTGGGAAGGCGGCACGCTGGCCAGCGACCGCTCGAGCAGTTGGCCTTGGTTGAGCAGGGCCAGATCCAGCGGGTCGGGGAGCAGTTTGTTCTTCTCGTCGCGTACCCGTACGCCCTTGACCCAATACCCGCCTTCGACCTTGCCGTTGGCCTGGATCAGCCGGCCATGGCCCTGGTAGGTGTCGTTCTCGAAATTGCCCACATACTGGCTACCGTCGGCGAGTTGCAGGTGGCCTTTGCCGCTGAACTGCCAGTCGCGAAAGCCGCCTTTGTAGCGGCTGCCATCGCTGCCGAGCATCTCGCCCTGGCCGTCGAGGGTGCCGTCTTTGAAGTCACCGATCCATACATCGCCCTCGGCGTTCTCGTAACGTCCGCGGCCTTCGAGGCGGTTGTCCTTGAACTCGCCGATGTATTGCTCGCCTTCGACGCTGTCGTAGGTACCGGCTCCCTGGAGCAAGCCGTCGACGAAGTGGCCACTGAACTGATTGCCGCTGGCATCGCTGCGGACGCCGGCGCCGTTGGGTTTGCCTTTGGCGAACAAGCCCTGGTAGCGGCTGCCGTCGGCCAGCTCCAGTTCGCCGGCGCCTTCGTACTGGTCGTTGGCGAACTGGCCGCGGTAGGTCTGGTCGTTTTGCTTGAGGGTGCCTTCGCCGTCGCGCCGGCCATGCTTGAAAGTGCCCGCGTAGTGGCTACCGGGTGTGGTCAGATCGCCCAAGCCATGGAACAGGCCTTCGGCGAACTGACCTCGGTAGATCTCGCCATTACTGCCGTGCCACTCGCCCTGGCCATGCCATTGGCCGTTGAGGAAAGTGCCGGCGTACCAACTCCCATTGGGGTAGTCGATGCGCCCTTCGCCCTGCAGCAGGCCGTCGACCACCTGCCCTCGGTAGCGGCCCCCATCGGGCAGACGAGCATCCGGTGGCGACAAGGGTTCGCCTTCGCCACAAGCGGCGAGCAGCAGGATCAAGGTGAAGGGCAGCAGTGCGCGCATGGCGGATTCCGGGCAAACGATGCGTCGAGTATGCCGCAGAATGCGCCGGCGAAGGTACTGGGCGCCGCACGCCTATGGCCTGTGCGGCCCCTTCGCGGGTAAAGCCGCTCCCACAGGTTTTGCGGTGCTTTTGATGGAAGCGCCGCGCCTGTGGGAGCGGTTCACTCGTGTAGGGCTGGCGGGTTGTCCCGAGTCAGACGAAGCACAACGAGAGTGGCTCGGCAATATAGGCCGGTTTTTCCTCGCCTTCGATTTCCAGGGTGGCGGTGATCTTGAGCAGCCATTGCCCGGGCTTTTTCTCGGTGGCGTCGGCCAGCTCGACTCTCAGGCGCACCCGGCTGTCCACCTTTACCGGCTGGATGAATCGCACGCTGTCCAGCCCGTAGTTGAGCGCCATCTTCAGACCTTCGGGCAGGACGAGAATGTCCTCCATCAACTTGGGAATCAGCGAGAGGGTCAAGAAACCGTGGGCGATGGTGCCGCCGAATGGCGTCTTGGCGGCCTTGTTTGGGTCGACATGGATGAACTGGAAGTCCCCCGTGGCCTCGGCAAACAGGTTGATGCGCTGCTGATCGATCTTCAACCACTCGGAACGTCCCAGTTCCTTGCCGACATACTGCGATAACGCGCTAACAGGTACATAGGGCATCGCGACTCTCCAGGTTGTCTTGCTGCTCGATTTGGTACGGCAGTGCAAGATCATCACGGCCGTCCGTTACAGTCAAGTTGTCATCTTTTCGCCGCAAATCGGCTTACTAGGGCTGCCGGGCGCATGCTTATAATGGCCGCACTGCCTGGAGGAGATCCTTATGCTGTTGCGTGGTTTGACCTGGCTGGTGTTGTTTCAACTGCTGGGGACGGCGATCAATCATCTGTTCGTACCCATCTTGCCGGGACCGATCATTGGCCTGCTGCTGTTGCTGGTATCGCTGATGGTGCGAGGGGAAGTGGGCAAGCCTTTGAGTGAGGCGTCCGGTAGCCTGCTGCGCTACCTTCCGTTGCTGCTGGTGCCGCCGGCGGTGGGTGTGATGGTCTATGCCAAGGACATCGCCGCGGACTTCTGGGCCATCGCCGGCGCCTTGGTGATTTCCTGCCTGGTGACCCTAGTGTTCGTCGGTGTGCTGATGCAAAAGCTCATCAACCGCCAAGGCAAGCACAAGGAGCAGCCATGATGTTCGACTGGCAAGGCGCGCTCGACGCGGTCATCCACCATCCTCTGTTCGGTATTGGCATCACCCTGGGGGCCTACCAGGTGGTGTTGGCAGCCTACGAGAAAACCCGCTGGATCTTCCTGCAACCGGTATTGATGTCGATGGTGCTGGTCATCGGCGTACTGCTGGCGTGTGGCATCGATTACACCGAGTATCGCAAGAGTACCGAGATCCTCTACATCCTCCTGGGCCCGGCCACCGTGGCCTTGGCTGTGCCGCTCTACCTGAACCTGCGGCGGATCCGCCAACTGTTCTGGCCGACATTTACTACGCTGGTAATCGGAGGCCTGTTCGCCACCGTGGCGTGCCTGGCGCTGGGGTGGTGGTTTGGGGCCGAGCACATGATCCTGATGACCATGGCGCCAAAGTCGGTGACATCACCCATTGCCATGCTGGTGGCCGAGCAGATTGGTGGCGTTGCGGCTCTGGCAGCGGTGTTCGTGCTGATCACCGGGGTGATCGGGGCAATCTTCGGCCCGGCTTTGCTGACCCGCTTTGGCGTGCTCAGCCCCGAGGCGCGCGGCATGTCTCTGGGCATCACCGCTCATGCGGTAGGCACCTCGGTTGCCTTGCAGGAAAGTGACGAATGCGGCGCCTTCGCCGCGCTGGCGATGAGCCTGATGGGCGTGGCCACGGCGGTGTTCCTGCCGTTGGCGGTCAGCCTGCTGGTGTGAGGAATGAAGATGACGCTACCGCTGTTTCCCCTCGATACCGTGCTGTTTCCCGGCTGCCTGCTCGATCTGCAGATTTTCGAGGCGCGCTACCTGGACATGATCAGCCGTTGCATGAAGCAGGGCGGTGGGTTCGGCGTGGTGTGCATCCTCGAGGGCGAGCAGGTCGGCAAGGCGCCGCCGGTGGTGGCCTCGGTCGGCTGCGAGGCGCTGATCCGCGACTTCGTGCAGCAGGAAAACGGCTTGCTGGGCATCCGTGTGGAAGGCGTGCGGCGTTTCCGCCTGGAGCAGACCGAGGTGCAGAAAGATCAGTTGATGGTTGGCGATGTGCACTGGCTGCCGGAGCTTGCGGACAGCGCGTTGTCCGAGCGGGATGACGATCTGCTGGCGCTGCTGCAAGCGCTGGGTGAACACCCGATGGTGGCGGCGCTGGATATGCCGCGGGCCGTGGATGGATGCCAGTCCCTGGCCAACCAGCTGGGCTACCTGTTGCCGTTCATGGAAGAAGACAAGCTCGACCTGTTGGCCATCGACTCGCCGCAGTTGCGGCTTGAGGCCATCCAGAACCTGCTGGACCGCATCCAGGGCGAGCTGTTTGCTTGAATTGCCCGGTGCAGCGCAGTAGATGCAACGGTCCGTTGCATTGCTTGTCCGGGCCCTTTCGCGGGTAAACCCGCTCCCGCAGAAATAACGCAAGAGTGGTAGGAGCGGGTTTACCTGTGAATGCGGCGGCGAGTACACCGAACCGGTCGCGTCTCAATATTGGTAGCGCAACAGCGCCTGGGGCAGGGCGTGCAGGGCGAAGAACGCCAACAGGGCAACGCAGGCCGGCAGTACCAGCCACCACACGCGCAGCGGCAAGGCCTGAAGGGGTTGGCGATGCTGCACCAGGGTCAGGCTCAGCGCGCAGACGCAACACGCCAACAGCGCTCCGGCAAGGATATCGGTCGGCCAATGGGCCCCCAGGTATACCCGCGACAAGGCGATCGCCAGTGCCGGCAGGCAGCCCAGCATCACCCAGGTCAGGCGCATGCGCGGTGGCTGGCCGCGTCCGGCCAGCACTGCCAGCACCAGGAAGAACGCAAACGACGCCGAGCTGTGGCCGCTGGGCATGCTGTAGCTGGTCAGTGGGTCGGTCAGTACTTCGGGGCGTGCGCGAGCGAATAGCCATTTCAACGTGCCGTTGGCGATCGCCGTACCCATCAGCGCGCCACCGGCGAACAGGGCATGACGCCACTGCCGTGCCAGCAACAGAAGCCCGGTGAGCAAGCCACCCAGGAACAGCTGTGTACGAAAATCTCCCAAGCGGGTGATCAGCACCACGGCGCCATCGACTGCCTGGCTACGGTGCTCCTGCACCAGGGTCATGATTCCTTGGTCGAATTCGTGCAGAAATGGCCAGCCCAAGAAGATGCCTGCCAAGGCGAGGAGGCTCAGGCCGGCGATCAGGCGTGTGCCGTAGCGCTGGTCACGCAGGCTGCTGTTGAGGCTAAAGCCGATCAGCACCGCCAATGTGCCGGCGATGACGCCTGCATCCAGCCAGAACCCTTCCGGCAGAGGTAGGCGCATAGCCGCCCCGGTGGCCCAGCCCGGCAAAAGGTAAGCCACCGACCAGCCGGCGCCGGCCAGCAGGCTGACGGCGATGAAGCGCGGCAGCGGCATGTCGAACATGCCTGCGACCATGGGCAGCATCGGTCGCAGCGGGCCGATGAAGCGTCCTACCAGCAAGCTGGCGATTCCATAACGCTGGAAGTAGGCCTCGGCGCTGCCGATCCATTCCGGATGATGGCGCAATAGCGGCAGGCGGCGGATGTTCTGATGGAACCGCTTGCCCAGTGAGTACGACACCGCGTCCCCCAGCAGCCCGCCGAGAAAGCCCAGCAGCAATGTCTCGCCGAGGCTGAAGGCGCCGCTGCCGGCCAGCACGGCCACGGCGAATAGCAGAACGGTCCCCGGCACGATGATGCCGGCGATGGCCAGGCATTCCACGCAGGCCACCAGGAAAATCGCCAGGCCAAGCCACTGGGGGTTGGCGCTGAGCCAGCCGGTCAGGCTGTCGAGCCATTGGCCCATGGGGTCAGCTTCCTTGTTTCAGGATGGAAAAATCACGCCCTTCGACTTGGCCCCGGCGCAGCGGGTTCCGTGTACAAAAGCGCGCGTATTCGGCATCGACGAAGCGGTAGGGGAGATGTTCGTCGCGGCCATGGGGGATGCCCAGGCGAGTGGTCTGGATCACCTGCGCTACCACTGCACCGCAGTCCTCGACATACAGGCGCTCAGGGTCGAAACGCTTGGCGTCCCAGTCCGGCACTTTCAGGCCCAGGGCTCGACATAGCAGGGTCTGCCCCGCGCACAGGCGCTCGGCCGGACGCAGGTTGCCGCTGGCATCGGGATTGTTCAGTTGCATCTGCGCCAGGCTGTTGGCATCTGAAATCGCGTCCACCCAGGGGTAGGCGGATTTTATCAGCACGGCATTGCCCGGGCCGTGGGCGCTGAAGTTCAGCGAGTCGCCGCCGCGGGCGTAGTACATGTAGATGTGCCCACCGTCGAGGAACAGCGCCTTGCGCTTTTCGGTGTAGCCGAGCGAGGCGTGGCTGCCTTTGTCGGTGAGGTAATAGGCCTCGGTCTCGATGATGCGTGCCGCGAGCCAGAGATTGCCCTGGCGGTGGCGGATCACCTTGCCCAAAAGGTCCCGGGCCAAGGTCTGGGCGTCTCGGTCGAAGAAGCTGTCGGGCAGGGCGCGGGCCGGGCAGGGGGCTGTGTCTGGCATGCGGTCGGCTCGTGGTGGTCGGGGCGCAGATGATAGCAATTAATGGCTTAATCGAGGCTGAACCGAGGGGTAGCAGTGCCCCTTTCGCGGATAAAGCCGTTTTCGCATGCGCTGTGTCGTTTTCTGGGGGCAGCAGGTTGCCCCATGATCGGTTTGGCAAAATTTCGATATGGGTAGTTACATCTTTCCTACAGATCCTGTCGCTCATTTTCGACCATCCGCCACCCGCCGCTGGGCGTACCCGAGCGTGCCAGTTATAATCAGCCGATTTCCCCTTCGCCAAGACACCGAGCCCATGACTGAGTCCGTTCTTGACTACATGACCCGCCTGGGTCGCGCCGCCCGTGAGGCCTCGCGCGTGATCGGCCGTGCCAGCACCGCGCAGAAGAACCGCGCCCTGCAGGCCGCCGCAGACGCCCTGGATGCCGCCCGTGCCGAGCTGACAGCAGCCAATGAACAGGACCTGGCCAATGGCCGCGCCAACGGCCTGGAGCCGGCATTGCTGGATCGCCTGGCCCTGACCCCGGCGCGCATCGACGGCATGATCACCGGCCTGCGCCAGGTGGCCAGCCTGCCGGATCCGGTCGGTGCCATCCGAGACATGAGCTACCGCCCGTCGGGCATCCAGGTCGGCAAGATGCGCGTGCCGCTGGGCGTGATTGGGATCATCTACGAGTCGCGCCCGAACGTGACGATCGACGCCGCCAGCCTGTGCCTGAAGTCCGGCAACGCCACCATCTTGCGTGGCGGCTCCGAAGCCATTCATTCCAACCGCGCAATCGCCGCCTGCATCCAGCGGGGCCTGGCCGAGGCCGGCTTGCCGGCGGCCGTGGTCCAAGTGGTCGAGACTACCGACCGCGCGGCCGTGGGCGCGCTGATCAGCATGCCTGAGTTCGTCGATGTGATCGTGCCGCGTGGCGGTCGTGGCCTGATCGAACGCATCAGTCGCGATGCCCGGGTACCGGTGATCAAGCACCTGGACGGCATCTGCCACGTCTATGTCGACCAACATGCTGACCTGGACAAGGCCTGGCGCGTCGCGTTCAACGCCAAGACCTATCGCTACGGCATCTGCGGCGCCATGGAAACCCTGCTGGTGGATGCCACTGTCGCCGAGGCGTTCCTCCCGGAGATGGCCCGCCGCTTCCAGGAGAAGGGCGTCGAACTGCGCGGCTGCGAACGCACCCGAGCGATCATCGCCGCCAATCCGGCCAGCGAAGACGACTGGCACACCGAATACCTCGACGCGATCTTGTCGATCCGTGTCGTCGAAGGCCTGGACGCGGCCATCGAGCACATCAACCACTATGGCTCGCACCACACCGATTCGATCATCACCGAGCATCAGGGCCAGGCCCGGCGTTTCATGGCCGAGGTCGACTCGGCCTCGGTGATGCTCAACGCCCCGACCTGCTTCGCCGATGGTTTCGAGTATGGCCTTGGCGCGGAGATCGGCATCTCCACCGACAAGCTGCATGCCCGCGGACCGGTCGGCCTGGAAGGGCTGACCTGCGAGAAGTACGTGGTGATCGGTGACGGCCAGCTGCGCGGTCAGGAGTCCTGCTGAGTTGAGCAAGGCCCAGGCAGTCCGGCGCATCGGCATTCTCGGCGGCACTTTCGACCCTGTGCACATCGGTCACCTGCGCAGCGCGTTGGAAGTGGCCGAGTTCATGGCGTTGGATGAGCTGCGCCTGCTGCCCAACGCCCGGCCACCGCACCGCGACACCCCGCAGGTGGCACCCCAGGACCGCCTGGCCATGGTGCGTTGCGCCGTGGCCGGGGTCGAGCGGCTGAGTGTGGATGCGCGGGAGCTTTCGCGGGACAAACCGTCTTACACCATCGATACATTGGAGTCGATCCGCGCCGAACTCGGCGCTGACGACCAGCTGTTCCTGGTGCTGGGTTGGGACGCATTCTGCGGACTGCCCAGCTGGCATCGCTGGGAAGAGTTGCTGCAACACTGTCACATCCTGGTGCTGCAACGCCCGGATGCCGATGTCGAACCCCCTGACGAGCTGCGCAACCTGCTGGCTGCGCGCTCGGAGAGCGATCCCACCGCCATGTCCGGCCCGGCGGGGCACATTTCGTTCGTCTGGCAGACGCCGCTCGCGGTGTCCGCCACGCAGATCCGACAGCTGCTGGCCAGCGGCAAGTCGGTACGGTTCCTGGTGCCGGACGCAGTACTGGCCTATATCGAGGCGCACGACCTTTACCGTGCGTCGCACTGACGGCGCCACCAGGCGCCTCATTCATGAATTGAACGAGTTTCTTATGAGCAAGCAGAAAATCAACGGCGAAGAGCTGGTCAACCTGGCCAAATCGGCTTTGGAAGATGTCAAAGCCCAGGACATCCAGGTCATCGACGTGCGTGAAAAGCACAGCCTGACCGACTACATGATCATCGCCACCGGTACTTCCAACCGGCAGATCAACGCGATGGCCGAAAAGGTCCGCGAAATCGTCAAGCTCCAGGGTGTGCAACCGCTGGGCGAAGAAGGCAAGGGCGACAGCGACTGGGTCCTGCTGGACCTCAACGACGTCATCGTGCACATGATGACTGCCGCTGCGCGTCAGTTCTACGACCTCGAGCGCCTGTGGCTGGGTGCCGAGCAGAGCCGCTCCGCCGATGGCAAGCACCACAGCCCGGAAAACGCTCACAGCTATTCCGAAAACCTCAAGGACCGGGGCTGAGGAAACGCTGTGCGCCTGCGCCTGATCGCGGTCGGCTCGCGCATGCCCCGCTGGGTCGAGGAAGGCTGGCATGAATATGCCAAGCGCCTGCCCCCGGAGCTGTCGCTGGAGCTGGTGGAGATTCCGCTGAATACCCGTGGCAAGAATGCCGACGTCGCCCGCCTGATTCGCCAGGAGGGGGAGGCCATGCTGGCCAAGGTTCAGCCCGGAGAACGCATCGTCACCCTCGAGGTCCATGGCAAGCCTTGGAGTACCGAGCAACTGGCGGGCGAGCTGGATCGTTGGCGCCTGGATGCGCGTACGGTCAATCTCATGGTGGGAGGCCCGGAAGGCCTGGCGCCGGAGGTCTGCGCACGCGCCGAACAGCGTTGGTCGCTGTCGCCACTGACCCTGCCGCACCCGTTGGTAAGGATACTGATCGGCGAGCAGATCTATCGCGCCTGGACCGTACTGTCCGGGCACCCCTACCACAAATGAGCCTGTAAGCCCGTCCGATGTCGCAGCCGATTCGTCTGAAGGACCATGAGAAAGACGCCCGCCTGGTGCGCAGCCGCGTCGTGGTCGGCGCGGTGGCGGTCGTGCTGCTGGTGTGCGTCCTGATCGCCCGGCTCTACTACCTGCAGGTCATCCAGTACGACTACCACTCCACGCTTTCGGAAAATAACCGGGTGCACGTGCAGCCGATCCCGCCGACCCGCGGGCTGATTTTCGACCGCAACGGGGTGATCGTCGCTGACAACCGTCCCAGCTTCAGTCTCACCATGACCCGTGAGCGCTCAGGTGACTGGCGCCAGGTGCTCGACACCATCGTCGAGGTGCTGGAGCTGACGCCCGATGACCGGGCCCTGTTCGAAAAGCGCATGAAGCAGGGGCGCAGGCCATTCGAGCCGGTGCCTATCCTGTTCGAGCTCAACGAAGAGCAGATCGCCCGCATTGCGGTGAACCAGTTCCGTCTGCCGGGTGTGGACGTGGCGGCGCAGCTGGTGCGCCATTACCCACAGGGCGCGCATTTCGCCCATTCGGTGGGCTATGTCGGGCGCATCAACGAGAAGGAGCTCAAGAGCCTCGACCCGGTCAACTACAGCGGCACCCACCATATCGGCAAGACCGGCATCGAGCGTTTCTACGAGGCCGAGCTGCACGGCCAGGTGGGCTACGAGGAGGTCGAGACCAACGCCCGAGGCCGGGTTCTGCGGGTGCTCAAGCGCACCGACCCGGAGCCTGGCAAGGACATCGTACTGAGCCTTGACATCAAGCTGCAGGAGGCTGCCGAGGCTGCCTTGGGCGGACGTCGCGGCGCGCTGGTGGCCTTGGATCCGCGTACTGGCGAGGTGCTGGCGATGGTCAGCCAGCCGAGTTTCGATCCCAACTTGTTCGTCACCGGCATCAGCTTCAAGGCCTATGCCGAGCTGCGTGACTCGATCGATCGGCCGCTGTTCAACCGTGTCTTGCGCGGGCTCTATCCGCCCGGCTCGACCATCAAGCCGGCAGTGGCCATCGCCGGGCTGGACAGCGGTGTGGTGACCGCGAGCAGCCGGGTGTTCGACCCCGGCTACTACCAATTGCCCAACTACGATCACAAGTACCGCAACTGGAACCGGACCGGTGACGGCTGGATCGATCTGGACACCGCAATCATGCGCTCCAACGACACTTACTTCTACGATCTTGCCCACAAGATGGGTATCGATCGCCTGTCCAGCTACATGAACAAGTTCGGCATCGGCCAGAAGGTTTCCCTCGACATGTTCGAGGAGTCTCCCGGGCTGATGCCATCGCGCGAATGGAAGCGCGCCACCCGTCGCCAGGCCTGGTTCCCTGGCGAGACTCTGATCCTCGGTATCGGCCAGGGCTACATGCAGGCTACGCCCTTGCAGCTGGCCCAGGCCACCGCATTGATCGCTAACAAGGGCAAGTGGAACCGTCCCCACCTGGCCAAGACCATCGAAGGCAAGCCGCCGGTGGACGAGAACCCGATGGAGGACATTGTCCTGCGTGACAAGTCCGACTGGGCCAAGGTCACCCATGGCATGGAGCAGGTGATGCATGGCGCCCGGGGTACCGCCCGCAAGGCCGCGCTCGGCTCCCAGTACCGCATCGCCGGCAAGAGCGGCACCGCTCAGGTGGTGGCGATCAAGCAAGGCGAGAAATACGACCGCAACAAACTCCAGGAGCGCCACCGTGACCACGCCTTGTTCGTTGCCTTTGCCCCTGCCGAAGATCCGAAGATCGTGGTCTCGGTGATGGTCGAGAACGGCGAATCCGGCTCCGGCGTCGCAGCGCCTGTCGTGCGCCAGGTGATGGACGCCTGGCTGCTCGACGAGAACGGCCGACTCAAACCTGAATTCGCGCCTGCCACCGTTGTCCAGGAATCGGCCCAGTGAAGAACAATTTCGATCGCATGCTCTCCAGCGAGGACGTGATGCGTCGGCGTGCGAGCTTTCTGCAGCGCATCCATGTCGATGGCCCTTTGCTGGTCATCCTGCTGACCCTGGCGGCCGGCAGCCTGTTCGTCCTTTATTCGGCCAGTGGCAAGAACTGGGACTTGCTGCTCAAGCAGGCCACCTCGTTCGGCATCGGCCTGGTGTCGATGTTCGTCATCGCCCAGCTCGAGCCGCGCTTCATGGCGCGCTGGGTGCCCTTGGCCTATGTGGTCGGGGTGCTGCTGCTGGTAGTAGTGGACGTCATGGGGCACAACGCCATGGGGGCCACGCGCTGGATCAACATCCCGGGGGTGATCCGCTTCCAGCCCTCGGAATTCATGAAGATCATCATGCCGGCGACCATTGCCTGGTACCTGTCCAAGCGCACTTTGCCGCCGCACCTCAAGCATGTGGCGATCAGCCTGGTGCTGATCGGCGTGCCGTTCATTCTCATCGTGCGCCAGCCGGACCTCGGGACTGCGCTGCTGATCCTGGCCTCGGGCGCCTTCGTGCTGTTCATGGGGGGGCTTCGCTGGCGCTGGATCATCAGCGTGATCGCCGCAGCGGTGCCGGTGGCGGTGGCGATGTGGTTCTTCGTCATGCACGACTACCAGAAGCAGCGAGTCCTGACCTTCCTCGACCCCGAGAGCGATCCATTGGGCACGGGCTGGAACATCATCCAGTCCAAGGCGGCGATCGGCTCGGGCGGTGTGTTCGGCAAAGGCTGGCTGCTGGGCACCCAGTCGCACCTGGATTTCCTCCCGGAAAGCCACACCGACTTCATCATCGCCGTGCTCGGCGAGGAGTTCGGTCTGGTCGGCATCTGCCTGTTGCTGTTGATTTACCTGTTGCTGATCGGTCGTGGGCTGGTGATCACCGCCCAGGCCCAGACATTGTTCGGCAAGTTGCTCGCAGGCAGCTTGACCATGACGTTCTTTGTATATGTATTCGTCAATATCGGTATGGTCAGTGGCCTTCTGCCCGTGGTTGGCGTGCCGCTGCCCTTCATTAGCTATGGCGGAACTTCGTTGGTGACGCTGCTGTCAGCGTTTGGCGTTCTGATGTCGATCCATACGCACCGCAAATGGATTGCACAGGTTTGAATAAGGTGAAGAATTTCATGCAAGTAGTGCGTGGCTGGGCTGCCCGTTGTGCGCCGTGGATTGGCGCGATGGGTTTGTTCGGCGCAGTCCAGCAGGCCAATGCCGGTGATTATGATGGCTCGCCCCAGGTGGCAGAGTTCGTCGGCGAAATGACCCGCGACTACGGCTTCGCCGGTGAGCAATTGATGGGCGTGTTCCGTGAGGTGCAGCGCAAGCAGTCGATTCTCGATGCGATCTCGCGTCCGGCCGAGCGGGTCAAGCCGTGGAAGGAATATCGCCCGATGTTCATCACCGACGCGCGCATTGCCCGTGGCGTGGACTTCTGGCGCCAGCACGAGGAGGCGTTGGCCCGCGCCGAGCAAGAATACGGTGTGCCGGCTCAGGTGATCGTCGCGATCATTGGCGTCGAAACCTTTTTCGGTCGCAATACCGGCAACTACCGGGTGATCGATGCCTTGTCGACCTTGGGCTTCGATTACCCGCCCCGGTCTGAGTTCTTCCGCAAGGAACTGCGAGAGTTCCTCCTGCTGGCTCGTGAAGAGCAACTCGATCCGCTGACCCTGAAGGGTTCCTACGCCGGGGCCATGGGCCTTCCGCAGTTCATGCCCAGCAGCTTCCGCAGCTATGCCGTGGATTTCGACGGCGACGGCCACATCAATATCTGGAACAACCCCACCGATGCCATCGGCAGCGTCGCCAGTTACTTCAAGCGTCACGGTTGGGTGGCCGGTGAGCCGGTGGTCAGTCGCGCCCTGGTGCTCGGCGAGCGCGCCGACGAGGGGCTGACCACGGGTATCGAGCCGGTCAAGACCGTTGGGGAGTTGCGAGCCCTGGGTTGGTCGAGTCATGATGCGCTGCGCGATGATCTGCCTGTGACCGCCTTCCGCCTGGAGGGCGACAATGGCCCTGAATACTGGATGGGCCTGAAGAATTTCTACGCGATCACGCGTTACAACCGCAGCGTGATGTACGCCATGGCGGTGCATCAGCTTTCGGAACAGCTGGTTCAAGCACGGGGCGTCAAGTAATGCGCGCAAAGATCTCTGCCAACACTCTCAAACTGCTGACCTGCATGACTGTCGCCGTGCTGCTGGTCAGCTGTTCGTCCAACCGACCGACTCAGCAGAGCGGCAATGTCGTTCGCTCCAAGCCAGGGTTGGACATCAACCGTGCCCACAAGGACGGTGCGCCCTGGTGGGACGTGGACGTCAACAAGATTCCCGATGCCACGCCGACCGTACATACCGGTCCTTACAAAGCCAACCCCTACACCGTGCTGGGCAAGACCTACTACCCGATGCAGGACTCGCGCAACTACCGCGCCGAGGGGACGGCGTCGTGGTATGGCACCAAGTTCCATGGCCAGAACACCGCCAATGGCGAGCTCTACGACCTCTATGGCATGAGCGCGGCGCACAAGACCTTGCCGCTGCCTGCCTACGTGCGGGTGACCAACCTGGCCAACGGTCGCAGCGTGATCCTGCGCGTCAACGACCGTGGCCCGTTCTATTCCGACCGTATCATCGACCTTTCCTACGCCGCGGCGAAGAAGCTCGGCTACGCCGAGATCGGCACGGCGCACGTGCGCGTCGAAGGCATCGACCCGCAGCAGTGGTGGGCCCAGCGGGGCCAGCAGCCACCGATGGTGCTCAAGGAGCCCCAGGTCGCCCAGACCCAGGCGATTCCGGCCAACACCGGCCGGGTCGAGCAATGGACTCCGCCGCCGCAGCAACACGCGGCACCCGTCGTGCCGGTCCAGGTGGGCGGCAACAATGTGCCTGCCGGCAACGGTGGCAGCTTCCTGCAGGTGGGCGCCTTCGCCAACCCCGATGCCGCCGAGTTGCTGCGCGCCAAGCTGAGCACCATGGTCAGTGCGCCGGTGTTCATCAGCTCCATCGTGCGCAACCAGCAGACTCTGCACCGTGTGCGCCTTGGACCAATCAACAGCCAGGGCGAGATTCAGCAGGCCCAGGACAGCATTCGCCTGGCCAACCTGGGGCAGGCCAAGCTGGTCACTGCCGACTGAGCTATCCGAGCGGCTAGCGACCAGCGGCAAGCGCCAAGCTGAGAGGGGCTTGCCACTCAAGCTGTCGGTTTTGTCATGAATTGCCGGGCGCTCCCATGTACAATGTTGGCTTTTGCCCGCCGCGACACAAAGCCGCATTTCGCGGGCCAGGCCCATGGCCGCAAAACCAGCCTGACTGGCGCTGGGCACATGACGTGTCCCAGGGAACATCAGACCATTAGCGATTTTCGAGAGACGGATGAACATCACCAACCTTGCCAAACGACTTTGCCTGCCCGTTCTGCTGATGATCATGCCTGCTGCGTTCGCAGCAGAGCAGATGATGCCAGCGCCACCGCAACTGGCCGCCAAGTCCTATGTACTGATGGATGCGTCCAGCGGCAACGTGCTGGTCGAGAACAACGGTGACGAACGCCTGCCGCCGGCCAGCCTGACCAAGCTGATGACCGCCTACATCGCCACCCTGGATATCCGTCGTGGCCAGATCGGCGAGAACGACCCGGTCACCGTCAGCGAGAATGCCTGGCGCACCGGCGGCTCGCGCATGTTCATCAAGGTCGGCAGCCAGGTCAGCGTCAGCGACCTGCTGCACGGCATCATCATCCAGTCGGGCAACGACGCCTCCGTCGCCCTGGCCGAGCACATCGCCGGCAGCGAAGATGCCTTCGCCGACATGATGAACAAGACCGCCGCCGACCTGGGCATGAGCAACAGCCACTTCATGAACCCCACCGGCCTGCCGAACCCGGAGCACTATTCCTCGGCCCACGACATGGCCCTGCTGGCGCGCGCGATCATCGACGAAGATCCGGCCCACTATGCGATCTACTCGCAGAAGGAGTTCTACTGGAACAACATCAAGCAGCCGAACCGCAACCTGTTGCTGTGGCGTGACAAAACCGTCGACGGCCTGAAGACCGGCCACACCGACGAAGCCGGCTACTGCATGGTGGCTTCGGCCGTCCGCGACGGCCAGCGTCTGATCGCCGTGGTGTTCGGCACCAACAGCGAACAGTCCCGCGCCGCCGAGACCCAGAAGCTGCTGACCTACGGCTTCCGCTTCTTCGAAACCCAGACCTTCTACCAGAAGGGCACCGAGCTGACCCAATCCCCGGTCTGGAAAGGCGCCACCAGCCAGGTGAAGGCCGGCCTCGCCAACGACCTGACCCTGACTATGCCTAAAGGCCAATTGAAGCGCCTGCAGGCTTCGATGACCATGAACCCGCAACTGACCGCCCCGATCGCCAAAGGTGACGTGATCGGTAAAGTTGAAGTCAAACTGGACGAGAAAGTGGTTCACAGCGCCGACCTCATCGCCCTCGACGGCGTCGAGGAAGGTGGTTTCTTCCGCCGTATGTGGGATAGCATCCGTCTGTTCTTCTACGGGTTGTTCAACTGATACGTGACCTGCACGCCCCTGCGTATCCTGCAGGGGCGTTGTTGTTGCCACGGCTTACGAGGCCGTTTCCGCCATGAGCGAACCTGACGTCAAGTCGCACAAGATCGAATTCCCCTGCGACGATTACCCGATCAAGGTAATCGGCGATACCGTGGTCGGTTTCAAGGACACCGTGATCGAGATCCTGAGCAAGTATGCCAAGGTCGATCTGTCCACCCTGGCCGAGCGCCAGAGCAAGGAAGGCAAGTACACCACGGTGCAGTTGCACATCGTTGCCGAAAGCGAGAACCAGTTGCACGATATCAACAGCGCCCTGCGCGCGACCGGCATCGTTAAAATGGTGCTCTGATGCCTTCCTGCCTCGGTTTTCGCGATCTTGGCCTGCAGCCCTATGAACCGGTGCTGGAGGCCATGCGGCGCTTTACCGAGCAGCGCAGCCCGGACAGCCAGGACGAAATCTGGCTGGTCGAGCACCCCTCGGTCTTTACCCAGGGCCAGGCTGGCAAGGCCGAGCACCTGTTGGTCCCCGGCGACATCCCGGTGGTGCAGACCGACCGTGGCGGCCAGGTGACCTATCATGGCCCCGGCCAACTGGTGGCCTACCTGTTGCTGGATGTTCGTCGCCTGGGGTTTGGTGTACGCGAGCTGGTCACCCGGATCGAGCACAGCCTGATCGACCTGCTGGCCAGTTATGACGTCCAGGCCGTGGCCAAGCCCGATGCGCCTGGCGTCTATGTCGACGGGGCGAAGATCGCCTCCCTCGGCCTTCGAATCCGCAATGGCCGTTCGTTCCACGGCCTTGCCCTGAACGTGGACATGGACCTTGCGCCATTCCGCCGAATCAACCCCTGTGGGTATGCGGGGCTGGCGATGACCCAGTTGCGTGACCTGGCAGGTCCGATCGAACTCTCCGAGGTCAGGACAAGGCTGCGCGGACAGCTGGTCAAGCACCTCGACTATGCTGAGCAGACGACCCTCACGGGCGGAATCGACTGAATATGACAACAACTGTGCAAGAAGCCGTGCCGAACCCGGTACCCACCCAGGACGCCGCCGCGCGTCCCGCGCCAAAGAAAGTCGAAGCAGGCGTGAAGCTGCGCGGTGCTGAAAAGGTCGCGCGTATCCCGGTCAAGATCATCCCTACCGAAGAGCTGCCGAAGAAGCCGGACTGGATTCGCGTGCGCATTCCGGTTTCCCCGGAGGTCGACCGCATCAAGCAACTGCTGCGCAAGCACAAGCTGCACAGCGTGTGCGAAGAAGCCTCCTGCCCGAACCTGGGCGAGTGCTTCTCCGGCGGCACCGCGACCTTCATGATCATGGGTGACATCTGCACCCGTCGCTGCCCGTTCTGTGACGTCGGCCACGGCCGGCCGAAGCCGTTGGACCTCGACGAGCCTAAGAACCTGGCCGTGGCCATCGCCGACCTGCGCCTGAAGTACGTGGTCATCACCTCGGTGGACCGCGATGACCTGCGTGACGGCGGTGCCCAGCACTTCGCCGACTGCATCCGCGAAATCCGCGCCCTGTCGCCTGGCATCCAGCTGGAGACCCTGGTGCCGGACTACCGTGGGCGCATGGACGTTGCCCTGGAAATCACCGCCCAGGAGCCGCCGGATGTGTTCAACCACAACCTTGAGACCGTACCGCGCCTGTACAAGGCTGCGCGTCCGGGTTCGGACTACGACTGGTCGCTGGACCTGCTGCAGAAGTTCAAGCAGATGGTCCCGCATGTACCGACCAAGTCTGGCCTGATGCTCGGCCTTGGCGAGACCGACGAAGAAGTCATCGAAGTAATGCACCGCATGCGCGAGCATGACATCGACATGCTGACCCTGGGCCAGTACCTGCAGCCTTCGCGCAGCCACTTGCCGGTGCAACGTTTCGTGCACCCGGATACCTTCGCCTGGTTCGCCGAGGAAGGGTACAAGATGGGCTTCAAGAACGTTGCCTCCGGCCCGCTGGTGCGCTCTTCGTACCACGCCGACCAACAGGCCCACGAAGCCAAGATCAAGCTCTGAGCCTGGTTGAGTGATCGATGCCGATGCACGCCGGAAGGCGGCATCGGCATTTTTGTTTCCGAGAGCTGCCCCTGTACGTGCAAGGAGTTGTTCGATGAACTGCGTTGAAACCCTGGATGCATCTCTGCCTGCAGCGCTGCCCGGCAATGCCTGTTTTGCCATCGTCGCCCCGGCCGGCCCTGCCCGGCTGGACGGGCGCAAGGCAAGCCAGTGGTTTGCCGACCGAGGCTACCAGTGCCGCCTGTTTCCGGGCGTCGGTCAGGCCGAAGGCTATCTGGCCGGCGCAGACCAGCAGCGTCTGGATGACTTGCATGGGGCGTTTGCCGATCCTGCAATCGACGCCATCCTGTGCATGCGCGGTGGCTATGGCAGCATGCGGCTGTTGGATCGGCTCGATTTCGACCTGATCCGCCAACACCCCAAGCCGCTGGTCGGCTATAGCGATATCACTGCCCTGCACACGGCGCTCCAGCGCCACGCTGGGCTCATCACTTTCCATGGCGGCATGCTCAATGCCGATCTGCTCGGCGCGAAGCAGGAGCCGACCGTCAGTTCATTGTTCGATCAACTGCACGGCAAGGTCCACCAGGGCGATGTACTGGCCCATCCCGATGCCTATCCACTGACCTGCGTGGCCCCTGGCATGGCCAGCGGGCGTTTGCTGGGCGGCAATCTATCGGTGCTGTGTGCGACCTTGGGGACGGTGGGCGAGATCGACAGCCAGGGCTGTATCCTGTTCATCGAGGATGTCAACGAGCCGCTGTACCGCGTAGACCGGCTACTCACCCAATTGCGTCTTGCCGGCAAACTGGACGGGATTCGCGGTGTGCTGGTGGGCGATTTTGCCGGAATCACCGTGCCGGCGATGACGCCGCTGCTGAAGGATATCTTCGGGCCGTTGGGTATCCCGGTATTGGCGGGGTGGCGCAGTGGGCATTGTGATCCCAACCTGTGTCTGCCGCTGGGGGCCAGGGTAAGGCTGGACAGTCAGGCCATGCGGCTGTCATTGGAGCAGTCGTTGTTTGAGCGCTAAGGCCTGGGCGCTGGCCTTGAGGCTTGCATAAGCTTGTGGGAGCGGGTCTACCCGCGCTCCCACAGGGCTGCGCTCGTTGCCAGGTTAGCGACGACGCAGGCTGTCGAGCAGCTTGTGGGTCGGGTACCCATCTGCCGGCCAACCCAGCGCCTGCTGGGCATTGCGGATGGCCTTGCGGGTATTGGCGCCGATGATGCCGTCGGCATTGCCGGCCTCGTGGCCGCTGGCGTTGAGCAGATCCTGTAGTTCGATGCGCTCGCTACGGCTCAGTGGCAGATCGTCCTTGGGCCAGCTACCGGCGATGAAGCCCCAGCCATAGAAGCGATCACCCAGCAGACTGACCGCCAGGGCGTAGGACGAGGAATTGTTGTACTTCAGGATCGCCCGGAAGTTGTCCAGCACCAGGAACGCCGGGCCACGAGCCCCTGCCGGCAGCAGCAGGGCGGCGGACAGCTGGCTGCTGCCTGCAGGCAGCTGGGTGCCGGCTGGCAGTTTCACGCCCAGTTGCAGCCATTCACTGACGCTCTTGCGCTGCACGCCATCGGCCAGCCAATAGTCGAAGCCTGCGGGCACTTGGACTTCGAAGCCCCACGGCTGCCCACGTTTCCAGCCCGAGCTTTGCAGGTAGTGGGCGGTGGATGCCAGGGCATCGGCTGTGCTGTTCCAGATATCGCGACGGCCATCGCCGTCGAAGTCCACCGCGTGGGTGTTATAGGTGGTCGGAATGAACTGGGTCTGGCCCATGGCGCCGGCCCAGGAGCCGCGCATGGCCTCGGGCTGGATGTCGCCGTTCTGCAGGATCTGCAGGGCGGCGATCAGTTGGTCCTGGGCGAAGGTCGGACGACGGCCTTCGTAGGCCAGGGTGGCCAGGGAGCGGATCACTGATTTGTTGCCCTGGAACTGGCCGAAGTTGCTTTCCATGCCCCAGACCGATACCAGCACCTGGCGGTCGACGCCATAGCGCTGCTCGATGCGCGACAACAACTCGGCATGTTGCTCGAGCAGCTTCTTGCCGTTGCGCACACGCAGCGGCGACAGGGCGCCGTCGAGGTATTCCCACACCGGGCGGGCGAATTCGGGTTGGCTGCGGTCGGCCTTGATCACGTCCATGTCGGGTGTGACGCCTAGGAAGGCGCGATCGAAGGTGTTGGCACTGATGCCGGCTTGCAAGGCCTGCTGGCGGAAGCCTGCCTGCCATTGGGCGAAGGTTTGCAGGGGCTGGATGTCGTTGCTGGTGTCAGGCGTGGTGCCCGGCAGGGACACGTTCGGCGCAGGCTGCGCGGGGGCCAGCGGCAAGGCGTCGGCGGCGGTGGGTTTTTCCGCACAGGCGACGAGCAGGATGAAGCTGGAGGCTGCGATCAGCTGGCGAGACGGCCAGCGCAGGGACAGACGAAAGGGCATGCACAGATCCAGAATTGCGGTTCAGGTGCCGACCATATCATGACTGGGGGTTTCCTGCCTTCATGCGGCCAAAAAGCAAGAAGCCTCCCAATCTCTCGATTGGAAGGCTTCGCGGCGGTAGCTGCCTTTGCCCTTGTTCGGTCGTTCCTGGCGGCAGCGGAACAGTGGCTGGGCGATGATGGACTTGGCCTTGTTCGGCCCGTGCTTCTTCGGCTTCTTGCTCATGGCGATACCCCGGTTGGGTGGATGTCGGGGCGCACTGTAAGACCAGGGTAGGGCAGGAGCCAATTGATTGTATTTATGGGCAGATAGGGGCTGTCTTGCAGACTTTTTCAGCCCATTGCTGGCTTCGCCAGCCCCTACAGGAATAGTGCAGATAGCTTACTCGCCAGGCAACGCCAGGCGTTGCCCGGCCATCAGCAGCGCCAGCCGCGCCAGCCCCGTCCAGGGGGAACCTTCGGCCTGACCTTTGATCTGGGCGTCGATGCGCTGAGCATCCTGCAGCAACTGCGCCCAACGCTGCGCGGACAGGCGCTGGAGAGCTTTGCTGACCAGTGGTCGGCGTTTATCCCACACAGGTGGTCGTGCCTGGCTGAAGGCCTTGTCCAGCGGCACGCCTTGGCTGAATTGCTGGGCAAGCCCAGCCAGCAGGCGCAACTCGCGCGCGAGGGCCCAAAGGATGACTGGTGGCTCGACCCCTTCGCCGCGCAAGCCTTCCAGCATGCGCAGGGCGTGGGCCGCCTCGCCGTTGAGGATGGCATCGACCAGCCCGAACACGTCGAAGCGAGCGCTGTCGGCTACGGCAGCCTGCACGGTTTCCACCGTGATCTGGTTGCCTTCGGCTAACAACTTGAGTTTTTCGATCTCTTGGGCGGCTGCCAGTAGGTTGCCTTCGACCCGCGCGGCGATCAGGTCGACCGCGTCACGTTGGGCGGACAGTCCGGCCTGGGACAGGCGCTGATTGATCCACTGTGGCAGTTGCTGCGCGTCGACTGGCCAGATCTGGATGAATTGGCAGTGCTGGCCTTCGATCAGCGCCTTGCCCCATTTGGTCTTCTGCGCGCTGCCGTCGAGTTTGGGCAGGCTGACCAGCAGTAATGTGTCTTCGGCCGGGTTGGCGCAGTACTCCATTAACGCGGCAGCGCCCTTGTCGCCGGGCTTGCCCGATGGCAGGCGCAGCTCCAGCAGGCGCCTTTGGGCGAACAAGGAAAGGCTGGCGCCGGCCTGGAGCAGGGTGCCCCAATCGAAATTGGCGTCGGCACTGAACACCTGGCGTTCGTCGAAGCCCTGCTGGCGAGCCGCGGTACGGATGGCGTCGGCGGCTTCCTGACAAAGCAGCGGATCGTCGCCGCTGACCACGTAGACCGGGGCCAGGGCACCTTGCAGGTGTTTGTTGAGTTGGGCGAGGGAGAGCTTCATGGTGGATGCGGGGGCACCCGAAGGTGCCCCGTTCGGCCTCGGTCAGTTGGCCGGAACTTCCATTGGGGATTGCTGCGGCGTTTCGTCCTGCTGGCGGCGGGCCGCCTCCTGGGCCTGGGCTTCGGCCTTGGCGCGTTCTTCTGCTTCGCGCTGCAGCTCGTCCAGGTGGCCCGGGGTCAGCATTTGCAGGCGAACGAGCATGGCCTGGACCAGATCGCGGCGCATTTCTTCGCGGGCTTGGGTGGCTTCCTGGTCGGAGCCTGTGATGTTGTCGCCGTCATGCACGTAGATCTTGCGCACTTCGATCTTGTCGCTCAGCAGCGGGATGTCGTTCAGGCCCAGCATGCTGTAATTGAGCACGGTGGTGAGTTCATATTCGACCGACCGGTTGCCGCCGCTATAGGTGGCGGCGCGCTGGGTTTGCTGCTCGTCGGTCAGCACCAGGCGGTAGGGGGCGCCTGAGTGGACATTGACGCCGTTGCGCTTGAGGGATTCGCGCAGCTCGGTCACGGTCTCGCCATAAGCATTGCGCGCGCGCAGGTCCATTTCCTTGATGCTCAGCTCGGTGGTGCCGGTGCCGCGCAGCTGGAAACCGCAGGCGCTGAGCACGACGGCCAGGCCCATTACCAGCAGATTGCGTTTGATCATGTTGTAGCTCCCTTGTGGGCCAATTCCGCCCGCCCGCAACATGCGTGGGCGGGCGTTGCCATCAGTTGGCGACGATGTTGACCAGCTTGCCCGGCACCACGATGACCTTGCGGATGGTCAGGCCATCGATGAAGCGCAGGACGTTCTCGTTGCTGCGGGCGGCGGCTTCGATCTCTTCACGGCTGGCGCTGGCGGGCATTTCGACCTGGCCACGCAGCTTGCCGTTGACCTGGACCACCAGAGTGATGCTGTCCTGGACCAAGGCGCTTTCGTCTACGCTTGGCCAAGTGGCATCGATCACGGCCTGGTCGTGACCCAGGTGCTTCCACAGCTCATGGCTGATGTGCGGCGTGATCGGGGCCAGCAGCAAGGTCACGGCTTCCAGGCCTTCGTGCAGCAGGGCGCGGTCCTGCTCGGTGGCTTGCGGGGCTTTTTCCAGCACGTTCATCACGGTCATCACCTGGGCGATGGCGGTGTTGAATTTGTGGAACTGGCCCACGTCGGTGCTGGCCTGCTTGATGGCGGCATGGATGGCGCGGCGGATGGTTTTCTGCGCATCGTCCAGTACGGCGACGTCCAGCTTGCCCGGCAGGCCCTGGCTCACGTGGGCCTGGGCCAGGCGCCATACGCGGCGCAGGAAGCGGCTGGCACCCTCGACGCCGGAGTCGGACCACTCCAGGCTCATGTCGGGCGGCGAGGCGAACATCATGAACAGACGGCAGGTGTCGGCGCCGTAGGCGTCGATCATGGCCTGTGGATCCACGCCGTTGTTCTTGGACTTGGACATCTTCTCGGTACCGCCGATTTCCACCGGCAGGCCATCGGTCTTCAGGCGGGCACTGATGATCTTGGCCTTGGCGTCACGCTCGACCTCGACGTCCGCCGGGTTGAACCAATCCTTGCCGCCGTTGCTGGCGGTACGGTAGTAGGTCTCGGCGACCACCATGCCCTGGGTCAGCAGGTTCTTGAACGGCTCGTTGGAAGTGACCAGGCCTTCGTCGCGCATCAGCTTGTGGAAGAAGCGCGCATACAGCAGGTGAAGGATGGCGTGCTCGATACCGCCAATGTACTGATCGACCGGCAGCCAGTGGTTGGCCGCTTTCGGGTCGACCATGCCGCCTTCGTAGTTTGGCGAGGCGTAGCGGGCGAAGTACCAGGACGACTCGACGAAAGTGTCCATGGTGTCGGTTTCGCGCTTGGCCGCGGCGCCGCATTTCGGGCAGCTGCATTCGTAGAATTCAGGCATGCGCGCCAGTGGCGAGCCAGCGCCGTCCGGCACCACGTTTTCGGGCAGGGTGACCGGCAATTGGTCTTCCGGTACCGGCACATCGCCGCAGGTCGGGCAGTGGATGATCGGGATCGGGCAGCCCCAGTAGCGCTGGCGGCTGATGCCCCAGTCGCGCAGGCGGAACTGGGTACGCGATTTGCCCAGTTGCTTGCGGATCAGGGCGGCTTCGATGGCGTCGAAGGCGCCTTCGAAATCCAGGCCGTCGAACTCGCCGGAGTTGATCAGCTGGCCGTGCTCGCCGTAGGCGGCCAGCCACTCGCTGCCCACGTCGTCGCCGGCGCTGGTGCGGACCACAGCCTTGAGCGGCAGGTTGTACTTGTGGGCGAACTCGAAGTCACGCTCATCGTGGGCCGGAACAGCCATCACGGCGCCATCGCCATAGTGCATCAGCACGTAGTTGGCGACCCAGACCGGGAGCTTCTCGCCGGTCAGCGGGTGCTGGACGAACAGGGAAGTGGGCATGCCCTTCTTCTCCTGAGTGGCCATGTCGGCCTCGGCGACGCTACCGCTCTTGCATTCATCGATGAACGCCTGCAGTGCCGGGTTGCCCTGGGCGGCCTGGGTGGCCAACGGGTGCTCGGCGGCGACTGCGACGTAGGTCGCGCCCATCAGGGTGTCCGGACGGGTGGTGAAGACCTTGAGGGTGCCTTCGTGGCCGACGCTCGCCTGGTCGTAGGGGAACTGCACTTCCATGCCGCGGGATTTGCCGATCCAGTTGCGCTGCATGGTCTTGACCTGCTCAGGCCAGCCCGGCAGCTCGTCGAGGCTTTCAAGCAGCTCGTCGGCGTAGTCGGTGATGCGGAAGTAGTACATCGGGATTTCGCGCTTCTCGATCAGCGCGCCCGAACGCCAGCCGCGGCCGTCGATGACTTGCTCGTTGGCCAGTACGGTCTGGTCGACCGGGTCCCAGTTGACGGTGCCGTTCTTACGGTAGATGACGCCTTTTTCGAACAGGCGGGTGAACAGCCACTGTTCCCAGCGGTAGTAGTCCGGCTTGCAGGTGGTGACTTCACGCGACCAGTCGATCGCCAGGCCCAGGCTCTTGAGCTGGGACTTCATGTAGTCGATGTTCTCGTACGTCCACTTGGCCGGGGCGACGTTGTTCTTCATCGCGGCGTTTTCGGCCGGCATGCCGAACGCATCCCAACCCATTGGCTGCAGGACGTTCTTGCCCTGCATGCGCTGGTAACGGGCGATCACGTCACCAATGGTGTAGTTGCGCACGTGGCCCATGTGTAGCTTGCCGCTCGGGTACGGGAACATCGACAGGCAATAGTAGGTGTCCTTGCCTGGCTGTTCGGTGACAGCGAACGATTGTTGCTCGTCCCAGAAGGTCTGGGCGGCGGCTTCTATATCACGGGGCGTGTATTGTTCGTGCATGGCTACTTTGTGCTGAGAGAGATAAGGACCCTGTTTCCAGGCAGCGCAACCTCGCTGCGTCCGGCACTGCGGTGTCGTTGGAGTGAACGCCGTAGCATACATGAGCGCCGCGCATCGTGGGAAACCTTGAATGCGGCTCCGGGGCCGTTGGTCGCGGCACCGGGCTGCTTTTCAGAGTGACGCTAAGCTCATCTTTGGGGGAGATATTCTTATCTTCAATGAGGTGAACGGATGGGAGAGTCGCAGCTACCCGCAATCAAACCGGAGCTATACGAACGCTTGATCGACCGCCTGGGCTTGGCACTCGAAGTGGCCAGGACCTCCGTACGATTACGCGACGAGATGCCAGCTGAACTGGAACTGCGTGGCCTGAGCCACGCCGAGTTCGAAGTGATCAAGGCCTACCTGGAAACCCTCCCGGAAGGTCGTTTCGCCAGCGCCGGTGCTTACCAGCAACCGGAGCCGACGTCGGCGAAGATCGTCTGGCTCAAGGACAAGAAACGCCCCGCCACCACGGCGAGATCCCGGACGCTGTCCCGCTAGCCGTTCTGGATTCCAGGCGCAGACCGTCGTGCGCCGGTACTCAACTTAAACTGCTCATGATCGGCGCCGGACGCGCACTTGTTGCCCGGCGCCGATCCTCTTAGGCTGCACTCCTTTCCAGGAGGACCGTGCATGCCGCTTCGCTATTTCATCAAACAATGGTTGCTGCCTCCCGGCGTGCTGTTTTTGCTCTTGCTGGCAGCTTGGTGGCTGCGCACGCGACGCCCGCGCCTGGCGGCCTTGTGCTTTGCCCTTGGCCTGGGTGGTTTGTGGCTGATGAGCTTGCCGCTGGTGGTGGAACGGGCGGCCCGGCAGTTGGAGACCGAGGCGCCATTGCCGATGGCGCAATGGGCGACCCTGGCAGGGCGAGCCGACGCGATCGTGGTGCTGGGCGCCGGGCGTGAGCGTGGCGACCCGGCCTGGGGAGCAGAGGACCAGCCGACCGGCACCGCTCTTGAGCGCATGCGCTATGCCGCGCAGCTGGCCAAGGCCTCGGGGCTGCCGGTATTGACCACCGGTGGGCTTCACTACGGCACGCCGCCGAGCGAGGCCCAGTTGATGGCCGATCGCATGAAGTCGGACTTCGGCGTTGACGTGCGCTGGAAGGAAGAGGCCAGCCGCACTACTTGGGAGAACGCCCAGTTCAGCGCGCGGCTGGTGCAACCCCAAGGCGTGCGCCGCGTGGTGCTGGTGACCCAAGCCTGGCACATGCAGCGCTCGCGCTGGAGTTTCGAGCAGGCAGGGTTCGAGGTGGTGCCGGCACCGGTCGGATTCCTGGGCAAGGACCATGCGCAGCCGTTCGCCGGCTTGCTGCCCGATAGCCGGGCGGTGTGGCGCAGCGGACAGTTGCTCAACGAGGCGGTGGGGTTGGTGGGGTATCGGTTGTTTTACTGACCACCGCGGGGCCGCAATGCGGCCCCTGGAAGGTCACACGGTCTTGGCGATCCGGCTCGCCAGGAGCGCCCATCCCAGCAGTAGCGCACAGAGAATCGCCAGCGGCCAGGAGCGCCATTGCAGGTAGGGCGTCAGTTGCTGCATTGGCACCACATCCCCGTAGAGGACGGCTTGCTGGAACTGCGGGATCTGCGCAGTGATCTTGCCGAAGGGGTCGATCAACGCGGTGACGCCATTGTTGGTGGCGCGGATCATCCAGCGCCCGGCCTCCAGGGCACGCATCTGGGCCATCTGCAAGTGTTGCAGGGGGCCGATGGAGGTGCCGAACCAGGTGTCGTTGCTGATGGTCAGCAGCAAGTCGCTGCGTGCGGCCAGGCCCGCTGCGAACTCGGGATAGACCACCTCGTAGCAGATGAACGGCGCAACCTGATAGCCCTTGGCCTGCAGCAAGGGCTGGTCCGCTGGGCCGCGGGCGAAGTCCGACATCGGCAGGTTGAAGAACTCGATCAGCCCACGGAGCATGTCCTGCAGCGGTACGTATTCGCCAAAGGGCACCAGCTTCTGCTTGAGGTAGGTGCCGTCGCCCTCTCCGGTCACGGTGATGCCGTTGTAGTAGCGGCGCTGGTGGTGCACCACTTCACGCACCGGCACCCCGGTGATCAGCGCCGAATGCCGATCGGCGGCAAAACGCCCCATTACGTCGATGTAGCCTTGGGCCTGGTCCTTGAGTACGGGGACGGCGGTTTCCGGCCAGACCAGCAAGTCCACTGGCTTGGAGCTGAAGCTCATGTCGCGGTAAAGCGCCAGTTGCGCATCGATGTGCGCCGGGTCCCATTTCAGGTCCTGCTCGACATTGCCCTGCAACGCTGCGACCTTCAGTGGATCACCGGAGGGTTGTGTCCAGGCATGCCCCTTGAGCGCCATGCCGATCACCCAGGGCGCCAACAGCACTATCACGCCCACCGCCAGAAACGAGGGACGCTCACGCAGGCGGTGCAGGTTGCACAGCAGCGCAGCGCTCAGTGCCAGGACAAAGGAAATCAGCCACACGCCACCCAGCGGTGCCAGACCGGCCAGGGGGCCATCGAGCTGGCTGTAGCCTGCGTACAACCACGGGAAACCGGTCAGGAACCAGCCGCGGAAGGCTTCCTGCAGCAGCCACAGAGCGGCGAAGCACAGGGCATCGGCCAGGGGAGCCTCATTGCGACGCAGCCAGCGCGCCCATAGCCAGGTGGGCAGGGCGAAGAACCAGGCCAGGGCGGCGAAGAACGCCACCAGCAGCGCGATCGCCAGCGCCGGGGAGGCGCCGCCGTAGGTGTTCATGCTGACGTAGATCCACCAGGTGCCGGCACCGTACAGGCCGAAACCGAACCACCAGCCACGCCACATCGCCTGGCGCGGGCTGAGCTCGCGCAGGCCAAGGTAGAGCAGGGCGATGGACAGCAGCGCCAGAGGCCAGATGTCGAACGGCGCCAGGGCCAGGAGGGTCGATGCGCCGGCCGCCAGGGCCAGCAGGTTACCGGGCCAGCCGGGGCGGGTGATCCAACGCATGTTTGTCCTTAACGGGTGATCGGAGTCAGGCGCAGCAAGTGTATCCGCCGGCTGTCGGCGTTGAGAATACGGAACTTGTAGGCCCCGATCTCGGTGGTCTCGTTGCGCTTGGGCAGGTGGCCGAAGGCACTCATCACCAGGCCGCCCACAGTATCGAACTCATCGTCGGAGAACTCCGAGTCGAAGAACTCGTTGAAGTTCTCGATCGGGGTCAAGGCCTTGATCAGGAAGTCGCCACTGGGCAGTGGCTTGATGTAGCTGTCTTCCTCGACATCGTGCTCGTCCTCGATGTCGCCGACGATCTGCTCGAGCACGTCCTCGATGGTCACCAGGCCCGCCACGCCGCCATATTCATCGATGACGATGGCCATGTGGTTGTGGTTGGCGCGGAATTCGCGCAGCAGCACGTTCAGGCGCTTGGACTCCGGCACGAAGGTGGCCGGGCGCAGCAGGTCCTTGATGTTGAAGCTGTCGCCGTTCTCCTTGAGGATCAGCGGCAGCAGGTCCTTGGCCAGGAGGATCCCGAGCACATCGTCATGGCCTTCACCGATCACCGGGTAGCGCGAGTGCGCGGCATCGATCACCGCTGGCAGGAATTCGCGTGGAGACTGGCTGGCCTTGATGCTGATCATCTGCGAGCGCGGCACCATGATGTCACGCACCTGCAGGTCGGCGACCTGGATGGCGCCTTCGACGATGGTCAGCGCTTCGCTGTCGAGCAGCTTGTTCTGATGGGCTTCGCGCAGCAGCTCGAGAAGCTCCTGGCGGTTTTTCGGCTCATGGGCAAAAGCCTGGGTCAGTTTACCCAGCCAGGACTTCTGCCCATTGCTCGATCGGTCTTCGCTCATGGCGGTTACTCGTGATCCTTTTCAGTTGTCAGGTTGTGTGATTTCGTCGTCGGCGTAAGGGTCCGGGTGACCCAATTCCGCCAGCAAGGTTCGTTCCAGGGCTTCCATCTCCTCGGCTTCGTCGTCCTCGATATGATCGTAGCCAAGCAGGTGCAGGCAGCCATGGATGACCAGGTGCGCCCAGTGGGCTTCGAGCGACTTGCCTTGCTCGGTGGCTTCCCGCTCGACCACTGGCACGCAAATGACCAAGTCGCCCAGCAGGGGGATGTCGAGCAGGTCATCGGGAACGTCGGCGGGGAAGGACAGCACGTTGGTGGCGTAGTCCTTGTGCCGGTAGGTGTGGTTCAGCTCACGGCCTTCGGGTTCATCGACCAGGCGAATGGTCATTTCCGAGTCGGCGGTGCGCTGGCGCAGCGCCAGTTCGCACCAGCGACGGAAGGCAGCGTCATCCGGGGCGGCAGCATCCGTGGCCCGTTGCAGGTCGAGTTCAAGCATCTTTGCCGGGGACCTCGGGCTTTGCCTGGCGCGCGTCGAAGCGGTCGTAGGCTTCGACGATACGCTGCACCAACGGGTGGCGGACCACATCCTTGGGCTGGAAGTGGGTAAAGCTGATGCCCGGCACGTCCTTGAGCACTTCGATCACATGGGCCAAGCCCGACTTGGTGCCGCGCGGCAGGTCGACCTGGGTGATGTCGCCGGTGATCACCGCCGTCGAGCCGAAGCCGATGCGGGTGAGGAACATCTTCATCTGCTCAAGGGTGGTGTTCTGGCTTTCGTCGAGGATGATGAAGCTGTTGTTCAGGGTACGACCGCGCATGTAGGCCAGCGGGGCAATTTCGATGACTTGGCGCTCGATCAGCTTGGCCACGTGTTCGAAGCCGAGCATCTCGTAGAGCGCGTCGTACAGCGGGCGCAGGTACGGGTCGATCTTCTGGGCCAGGTCGCCAGGCAGGAAGCCGAGCTTCTCGCCGGCTTCCACTGCCGGGCGCACCAGCAGGATGCGGCGCACCTGTTCGCGCTCCAAGGCATCCACGGCGCAGGCTACAGCCAGATAGGTCTTGCCTGTACCGGCCGGACCGATGCCGAAGTTGATATCGTTGGCCAGGATTTCCTTGACGTAGCGCTGCTGGTTGACCCCGCGCGGGCGGATGTTGCCCTTGCGCGTGCGTAGCGACACGCTGACCTCGTTGACCGCTGGGTTGTCTAGGTTCTCGACGGTCGATTCCTGCAGGTACAGGTGGACGGTTTCCGGCGACAGCTCGGAAGCCTTGGCTTCGCGATAGAGGCGACGCAGCAGTTGCTCGGCGGCAGAGGTGGTCTTGGGTTCGCCAATCAGTTCGAACTGGTTGCCGCGGTTGCGGATTTCGATGGCCAGGCGTTGTTCGATCAGGCGCAGGTGCTCGTCGAACTGGCCGCACAAGTTGGCGAAGCGGTGGGCCTCGAAGGGTTCGAGGATGAAACGATGAGGTTGTATGGGTGCGTTCAAGGTCGTTTTTAGCCGCTCGACGGCAATGGAGGTGAACTCAAGAATAACCCCTGAAGGGCAGTGGCGAAAGCACTGAAACGATCAAGGGACAGGTATCTGTGGTGGCGCATTGGCGGGTAGACCCGCTCCCACGAGGTTTACCGCCATTCGGTGGGAGCGGGTTCCCCGGCGAACAGACCACCACCATCATCATTCAATCAATGAGCCGACCAGCGAATGGGGCTTGGCCTCTTCGATGCGTACATCCACCAGTTGGCCGATCAGCGCTGGATTGTCGCAGTGGAAGTTGACGATTCGATTATTCTCGGTACGGCCTTGCAGCTTGCCTGGGTCACGCTTGGAGAAGTCGGTGACCAAGATGCGCTGGACACTGCCGACCATGCGTCGGCTGATTTCGAAACCCTGCTGGTCGATGCGGTGCTGCAGCAGTTGCAGACGCTGTTTCTTGACCTCTTCGGGCGTATCGTCCACAAGCTCCGCGGCCGGGGTGCCGGGACGTGCGCTGTAGACGAAGGAGAAGGAAAAGTCGAAACCGACCTCGGCCACCAGCTTCATGGTTTGCTCGAAGTCCTTCTCGGTCTCGCCGGGGAAGCCGACGATGAAGTCCGAGCTGATGCAGATGTCCGGCACCGCAGCCTTGAGCTTGCGCAGCTTGGACTTGTACTCGAGGATCGTGTGGTTGCGCTTCATGGCCGCCAGCACGCGGTCGGAGCCTGCCTGTACCGGCAGGTGCAGGTGCTTGACCAGCTGTGGCACCTCGGCGTGGGCCTGGATCAGGCTGTCGGAGAATTCCAGTGGGTGCGAGGTGGTGTAGCGGATCCGTTCGATTCCGTCGACTGCCGCCACCACACGGATCAGCTCGGCGAGGTCTGCCAGACGGCCATCGTGGGTCAGGCCGCGATAGCCGTTGACGTTCTGGCCCAGCAGGGTGATTTCGCGCACGCCATTCTCGGCCAGGTGGATGACCTCGGCCAGTACGTCGTCGAAGGGGCGGCTGACCTCGGTGCCACGGGTATAGGGCACCACGCAGAAGGTGCAGTACTTGCTGCAGCCCTCCATGACCGAGACGAATGCCGTCGGGCCGTCGATGCGGGGCTCGGGAAGGTGGTCGAACTTTTCGATTTCAGGGAACGACACATCGACTTGCGGTACCCGAGTGATGCGCGCGGCGTCGATCATTTCTGGCAGACGGTGCAGGGTCTGCGGACCGAACACCACATCGACGTAAGGCGCGCGCTTGCGCAGGGCCTCGCCTTCCTGGCTGGCCACGCAACCCCCGACGGCGATGACCATGTCTGGGTTGCGGTCCTTCAGGGCGCGCCAGCGGCCGAGCTTGGAGTACACCTGATCCTGTGCTTTTTCGCGGATCGAACAGGTGTTGAGCAGGATGACATCGGCGTCGTCGGGGCGCTCGGTGACTTCCAGGGCCTGGTGTTCGCCCAACAGGTCGATCATGCGCGAGCTGTCGTACTCGTTCATCTGGCAACCGTGGGTTTCAATGTAAAGCTTCTTGGCCATGGCAAATCATCTGCTGCGGGTGCTGAAAGGCCGCACATTATAGAGGTGGCACCGGGTGCTTAACAGGGCAAGCGGTCTGCTATGATGCCGGCCATTTTCCTAACACGGTGTCGTCTTCTTCGATCATGAGCAAACGCGAACCCGCCATCTATAAAGTGATCTTTCTCAACCAGGGCCAGGTCTTCGAGATGTATGCCAAGCAGATCTACCAGAGCGACCTGTGGGGCTTTCTTGAAATCGAGGAGTTCGTTTTCGGCGAGCGCACCCAGGTCGTAGTCGACCCCAGCGAAGAGAAGCTCAAGGCGCAGTTCGAAGGTGTGGTGCGCAGTTTCGTGCCGATGCATTCGATCGTGCGTATCGACGAGGTGGAGCGATTGGGGACGGCGAAGATCAGCGAGGCCAAGGGTGGCGGTAACGTGATGCCGTTCCCGATGCCAATGCCGGAGAAGTAGGTCGGCCCGTCAGGGCAGGGGGGAGAAGGGTGTGCGCCCTTCGGCGTTTTGCAGCTCCAGCAGGTATTTGCGGAAAATCTGGCCGAGCACCTGGGTGGCGTGTTCGAGTTCGTCGCGGGGCATCTGCTCGGTGACTTCGTCGGCCAGGTCCAGGGCGTCTTCGTCGCCATTGACCGCTGCCATTTTCAGCAGAATGTAAGCCTGAACGTTGTTGGCCGGAACGCCTTCGCCATGGAAGAACATCGAGCCGAGACGGTATTGCGCCTGGGCCTGGCCTTGCAATGAGGCCTTCTCGAACCAGTTGACGGCCTTTTTCAGGTCTTTGGGTGCCTGGTTGCCACTGTAGTAGAACTCACCCAGCTCGTATTGCGCCTGGGCATCGCCCGACTCCGCCGTCCGTTCGCAAGCCTTCAGGGCGTTCTGCAGGTCCTCTGGCTGTGTGTCGAAGGTGCAGCGTCCCGTCGCTGGAATCAGCAACGAGTTGCCACCCTCTGCCAAGGCCAGCAGGGGCTGAAGAAGCAGCAGGCAGCCCAGGGTAAGGGCGCGGCCGGTGCGGTTCATGGGGATCGACTTACCTCTGCAAAGCTGCGGCCAATGTCTCTGGTGGCACATTATGGGATAAGCAGCGCCTACCTTACAAAGTTTTACTCGAAATTCTGTATTGAGAAGCCTTTGTCGATTGCACAGCATTTATCGCCTGCCTCGACTTCTTCGCGGCTGTACCCGCTCCTACAAGTTATGCGTTGAACCTGTGGGGGCGGGTATGCGTGCGCAGAAGCCGATGCAAGGCGGGCAATCACTTCAGTGCAGCGAAGGCTTTTTCGGCGGCGTCCAAAGTGATCTGCAGCTCCTTGTCGCCGTGGGCAATGGAGGTGAAACCCGCCTCGAAGGCGCTTGGTGCCAGGTACACGCCGCCCTCGAGCATCAGGTGGAAGAAGCGCTTGAAGCGTTCCACGTCGCTGGCCATCACGTCATCGAAGGTGACGATGTCGTCGGCACCGCTGAAGTACAGGCCGAACATGGCACCGGCCTGGGTGGTGACGAACGGTACGCCAGCGGCATCGGCACGCTGTTGCAAGCCATCCAGCATGCGGGAGGTGAAGGCGGTCAGTTCGTCGTGGAAGCCTGGGCGGCTGATCAGCTTGAGCGTGGTCAGGCCTGCCGCCATGGCCAACGGGTTACCCGACAGGGTACCGGCCTGGTAAACCGGGCCGAGCGGGGCGATGCATTCCATGATCTCGCGCTTGCCGCCGAAGCAGCCAACCGGCATGCCGCCGCCGACGATCTTGCCGAAAGTCGACAGGTCCGGCTTGATGCCGTAGTAGCCTTGGGCGCCGCCGAGGGAGACACGGAAACCGGTCATCACTTCGTCGAAGATCAGCACCACGCCGTGTTTGTCGCACTGCTCGCGCAGGCCTTCGAGGAAGCCCGGAGCCGGCGGTACGCAGTTCATGTTGCCAGCGACGGGTTCGACAATGATGCAGGCGACGGTCTGGCCGACTTCGCTCAGGGTCTTCTCGACGGCGGCGATGTCGTTGAACGGTAGGGTCAGGGTGTGCTTGGCGAAGTCCGCCGGCACACCGGCCGAGCTCGGTACGCCCTGGGTCAGCAGGCCGGAGCCGGCCTTGACCAGCAGGCTGTCGGAGTGGCCGTGGTAGCAGCCTTCGAACTTGATGATCGCATCGCGGCCGGTGTAGCCACGGGCCAGGCGGATGGCGCTCATGGTCGCCTCGGTACCTGAGCTGACCATGCGCACCATCTCCATGGACGGCACGATCGAGCAGACCAGGTCGGCCATCTCGGTTTCCATGGCGGTCGGGGCGCCGTAGGACAGGCCGTGTTCGAGTTGCTTGCGTACCGAGGCCAGGACGTCCGGATGGCCGTGACCCAGAATCATCGGGCCCCAGGAGCCTACGTAATCAACGTAGCGCTTGTCGTCTTCGTCGACGACATAGGCGCCTTCGGCATGTTTGAAGAACAGCGGGGTGCCGCCGACGCTGCGGAAGGCGCGGACCGGCGAGTTCACACCACCAGGGATGTGCTTCTGGGCTTGGGCGAACAGGGATTCGGAACGGGACATGGGATTTCTCTCGAATCAGGAAGCGAACAGGGCATTGAAGGCGCGGGCGCGGCGGGTGACTTCCTGCGCGCTGTCGACACCGAACAAGCCATGGATCACCGCCAAAAGGTCGGCGCCATGGGCGACCAGGGGGGCGGCGTTGTCGAGGGTGATGCCGCCGATCACGGCGATCGGCAGTTGCACGCGGGCACGGGCCTGGGCGAGCAGGGCGATGTCGGCCGCTGGCGCGCCGGGCTTGGTGACCGAATTGAAGAAGCGACCGAAGGCCACATAGCTGGCGCCCTCGGTGGCGGCCTGCTCGGCCAGCTCGAGCTGAGCATGGCAGGTGGAGCCGATGATCGCATCGCGGCCGAGCAGGGTACGGGCCGGGGTCAGGGGGCCGTCGGTCTGGCCCAGGTGCACGCCGACGCCCAAGTGCGCGGCCAGTGGGGCGTCGTCGTTGATGATCAGTTGCGTGCCGTAGCGCTCGCAGAGCTTGAGCAGGCCTTCGGCTTCGTGCAGTCGGCGTGCTGCGTCGTCGCTCTTGTCACGATACTGCAGCAGGCAAACACCGCCTTCGAGGGCTGCCTCGACGTGGGAGAACAAGCGACCGGCGAGCAGTTGGCTGTCGGTGATCGCGTACAGACCGCGTAACTTCATCTGTCAGGCCTCATGGATCAGGAGCAGAAGTCCAGGGGCAGCCGGCGAGGGACGAACTGCCCCTTGCCCAGTTGCTCGGCGTCGCGCAGGGTGCGCCAGGTGTAGTCCAGGGCGCTGCGCACTGCACTTTGCAATTGCTCGCCCAGCGCCAGTCGGCCCGCCAGGGCGCTGGCCAGGGTGCAACCGGAGCCATGATAGCTCCCTGGCAGGCGCTCGCAGGTCCAGGTGTGCTGTTGACCGTCGCGGCTATAAAGGCGGTTATGGATTTGTGCCTCGTCACCGTGACCGCCGGTAATCAGAAGATGTCTACAGAACGGCAAAAGTTTCTCGGCGCATTCGTCCGCGGTGCCTTCGGGCAGTTCAGCCAGGATCCGGGCTTCGGGCAGGTTCGGCGTGGCGATGGTGGCCAGCGGCAGCAGGCGTTCGCGCAGCGCATAGCCGACTTCGTCCTTGCCCAGCCGGCCACCGCCACCGGCGCGCAGAACCGGATCGCAGACCAGTGGCAGGTGCGGATGGGCGGCCAGCAGTTCGGCGACGGTATCGACCATTTCGATCGAGCCGAGCATGCCGAGCTTGACCGCTGCCACGGTGGAGTCGGCCAGCACGGCGTTGGCCTGTGCCAGAACCCACTCGCGGTCCAGCACGCGGAAGTCGGAAACGTTGACGGTATCCTGCACGGTCAGGGCGGTCACGGCAGGTGCGGCGTGACAGCCTTGGGCGATCAGGGCTTCGATATCTGCCTGCAGGCCGGCGCCGCCACTGGGGTCGTGGCCGGAAAGACAGAGGACAACGGGGCGGGAGCTGTAGGTCATGTTCATGGTCGGCGAGCTTACCACCAAACCTGTGGGGGCGAATCGCCCTGCTGATGGCTTTTGTTGATCAAGTGGTCAGATTTTTGTGTTTTGTCTTTCTGTAAGCATTGAGATAGAGCCTTTACTTTGAAATTTGAAGTGGCTGGTTGCCCTGTCCGAAGGCTATGCTAGAGTGCTCGGATAACTCGACAAATAGGCGCTGCCGGAATTCGTCGTCTCAAAGGGAAGGGAGGCCACCACGACGCGACTGGACAGGCCATGCTGGGGCTGTATGCGCTACTTGCTGATCATGCTTTTGGGCTGTGTGCCCCTGTTCGCCGGAGCGGTCGATTTCGACAGCGCCACCCGGTACCTTCCATTGGGTCAAGTCATGCAGGTCTTCGAAGACCGCGATGGCAGCGCCAGCATCACCCAGGTCAGTTCGCCGGCGTTCGCCAGCCGTTTCCGGCAGCATCGTGAGGATGTCCTGAACGCGGGCTATTCCACTTCGGTGTTCTGGCTGAAGATCGACCTGCGCAACATCAGCCCACCTACCGCACCTTCCCGTCAGTGGCTGTTGGAGTTCGCCTATCCACCGCTGGATCACCTGGATCTCTATCTGCCTGATGGCCATGGCAGTTATCGTCTGGTTCAGCGCACAGGCGATGCCTTGCCCTATGCCAGCCGGCAGATCCGCCAGAACAACTATCTATTCGAGCTGCCTTTGAACCCAGGTCAGGCGACCACGGCCTACCTGCGCTTGCAAAGCCAGGGATCGATCCAGGCACCGGTGGCGTTATGGTCAACCGAGGCTTACATGGAAGAGCAGCCAACTCGCCTCTATGTACTGGGCATGATCTACGGCGTATTGCTGGTGATGCTGGTTTACAACCTCTTCATTTACCTCAGCGTCCGCGACGTCAGCTACCTGTATTACATCCTCTATATCGCCTCATTCGGGCTCTACCAAGTCTCGGTCAACGGCGCGGGTGTCGCTTATTTTTGGCCGGACAGCCCTTGGTGGGCCAATGCCGCCACGCCGTTGTTCATTGGTGCAGCGGGGCTGTTCGGCTGCCAGTTCGCCCGGCATTTCCTGCAATTAGGCGGCCTCAGCCGTGGCTTCGACCGGCTGTTGCTGGGATTGATGGCCGGTGGAGGGCTGGTCATGGTGCTGGCAGTCACCATGCCCTACGGCCTGGCTTTGCGTATGGCGACGCTGTTGGCGCTGCTGTTCACTGTAAGCATCTTCACCGCCGGGCTTTATGCCTGGTGGCATGGAGTACGGGTGGCGCGCTGGTTCATCATCGCCTGGACCGCGTTCCTCCTGGGCGGGCTGGTCAATACCTTGATGGTGCTCGGTTACCTGCCGAACGTATTCCTGACCATGTATGCCAGCCAACTGGGCTCGGCCTTGGAAGTGGCGTTGCTGTCCCTGGCTCTGGCCGATCGTATCAACAGCCTGCGCGAACAGCAGGCCCAGGCCTTGCGCGACACTGGCCGCACCCTGGAGCAGCTCAACCAGCAACTGGCCCGAAGCAACCGTCTGAAGGACGAGTTCCTGGCCACGGTCACCCATGAGCTGCGTACACCGATGAACGGCGTGATCGGCTCGCTGGAGCTGATGCACACCCTGCCGATGACGGCCGAGCACGCCCAGTATCACCGCACCGCCACAGGTTCCGCCCAGGACATGATGGCTATGGTCGACGACATCCTCGTGCTCACCGAGCTGCAGGCGGGGCGTCTGCGGCCCCATGCCGCGCCCTTCAGCCTGCGCCGGCAGTTGCAGGAGCTGCGGGCAGGCTTCGCCGGGCGTGCCCTGGGCAAAGGCCTGTACCTGAGCCTGGATATCCCAGCGGAGCTGCCCGACGAGCTGCTTGGCGATGCGCAGAAACTGCTGCGCTGCCTGGCCTGTCTGGTGGACAACGGCCTGAAATTCACTCACCAGGGCGGCGTTGTGATTCAGGTGCGGGGGCGCAGGCTCGGGCCAGACAACCTGGCGTTGACCTTCACCGTCAGCGACAGCGGCATTGGCTTCGACGACTTGGACCAGGCCATCCTCTACCAGCGCTTCTTCCAGGTCGATGGCTCGATGACCCGCCGTTATGGGGGGCTGGGCATCGGGTTGTCGATCTGCCGTCAGCTGGGCGAGCTGATCGGCGCCCGCTTGGCCCATGAGTCGACCCGCGGGCTGGGCAGCCGCTTCGAGCTGTCCTTGAACCTGTCCGTAGCCCAGGCGCAATGGCCGTCCGGCCGGTTGGCCTCGGGGGCAATGGGCGGTTAAGGACGGGCGAGTTAGTCGTTTTTGACACTTTGACTGACCTTCAAGGAGTGCTTCACTGGGGCTTTCAGGCATGACCGGATCCAGGGAGCCCCCGATGAACCTGCACCAGTTCGCTGAAACCCACGAAGTCACTAACCAGCCGCCGTCGCTCGACGGCGCCAACCTGTACCGCCTCGACCAGCCATTGCAGGAGTGGTCCCGGCGCTTCGGTGCCGGCTGGGCCGAGTCGCGGATCGACGCCTACGGTGCCTTGGCCGGCGGCCCACTGATGGCTGCGGGTTTTCTGGCCAATGCCCACAAGCCGGAGTTCAGCAGTCATGACCGTTATGGTCACCGCATCGACCTGGTGACATTCCATCCGGCCTATCACGAGCTGATGCGCACGGCGGTCGAGCATGGATTGCCTTCTTTGCCCTGGGCCGAACCTCGTCCCGGCGCCCATGTCGCGCGCGCTTCGATGACCTACCTGCACAGCCAGGCAGAAGCAGGCACTGGCTGCCCCCTGACCATGACCTTCGCTGCGGTGCCGGCCTTGAGACTGCAGCCGGAGCTGGCCGAATACTGGTTGCCCAAAGTACTGGCGCGCGAGTACGACCCGCGAAACGTGGGCGACCGGCACAAAGCCGGAGTGACCCTCGGCATGGCCATGACCGAGAAGCAGGGCGGCACCGATGTGCGGGCCAACACCACCCGGGCCTATCCGGTCGGAGCCCCGGGCCCGGGCCAGGCGTACGAGCTGGTCGGCCACAAGTGGTTCTGCTCGGCACCAATGTGCGATGCCTTCCTGACGCTGGCCCAGACCGACAAGGGCTTGAGCTGCTTCCTGCTGCCACGCCACCGCCCCGACGACACGCACAATCAGTTCTATATCCAGCGTCTGAAGAACAAGCTCGGCAACTGCTCCAATGCTTCCAGCGAAGTGGAGTTTCGCGGCGCCCTGGCGTGGATGATCGGTGAAGAGGGGCGTGGAGTGCCGACCATCATCGAAATGGTGGCCATGACTCGTTTCGATTGCATGGTCGGCTCCAGCGCTTTGATGCGACAGGCGCTGACCCAGGCCGCGCACCATTGCGCCCATCGCAAGGTCGGTGGGCGCATGTTGAGCGAACAGCCATTGATGCAGAACGTGCTGGCCGACCTGGCATTGGAAAGCGAGGCGGCACTGGCGTTGAGCCTGCGCATGGGACAGGCGCTGGACCAACTGGACGATCCACAGCAGGCGCATTTTGCACGCCTGGTGACCGCCGTAGGTAAGTACTGGATCTGCAAACGTGCTCCGGGAATGATCAACGAAGCTGCCGAATGCCTGGGCGGTGCGGGCTACGTGGAGGACAGCATCCTGCCGCGCCTTTACCGCGAGGCACCGGTCAACTCCACGTGGGAGGGCTCGGGCAATGTGCAATGCCTGGATGTGCTGCGCGCTTTGTCCAAAGAGCCGGGCGTGCTCGACGCATTGTTCGCCGAACTTGGCGATGGCCACGGCGACCCGCGCCTGGCGGCGCATATCGGCAACCTGAAGGGCGCATTCGCCGATACCGGTGATATCCAGTACCGCGCCCGGCAACTGACTGAAGACATCGCCGTGGCCTTGCAGGCCAAGTTGTTGCTCGAAGCGGGCAATACGACGGTCAGTGACGCCTTCATCGCCAGCCGGTTGGGCGCGGGTGGGCGGGTCTATGGGGCATTGCCAAGGGGTGTCGATGCGCAGGCGTTGGTGGCGCGGGCGACGCCGGTCTGGTCGGCCTGAGGCGCCCTGTTCGCCGGCAGGCCCGCGCCCACAGGGACCCGTGCGGACCAGGTAGGAGCAGGTGTGTCAGCGGTGAGGGCGAATACGATTGTCAAGGATGTAATTGCAACAGAAGGCAGGCAAGATGGAAGCCATGCATGTCAGAAGACAGGAAGACCAGCGTGAGCCAAGCGTTTGTAGTCGTTGATACACCTGAACAGGCCGTCGATCGTCTGGCGGCCTTGCATGAACAGGCCACCGGCGCCCTCAGCCAGGCCCTCAAGCGCTACCTCAAGGACCGCACCGAGCCGGACGACGACCAGCGGGCGCTGTTTCGTTATCCCGCCCTGCGCCTGACCTACTACAGCCATGGTGAAGTGGCCGCCACCACCCGGGCCTATGCCAAGGTGCAGGTGGCAGGTACCTACAGCGTCACCATCACTCAGCCGGCGGCGTTTCGCGGTTACCTGCTCGAGCAACTGCGACCGCTGATGCACGATTACACCGTGACCCTGGAAGTGGGCGTCAGCGAACAGAACATTCCTTACCCTTATGTGGTCGACCAAGGCGATGAGCTGGCCGGCAGTGGCATCACTGCCGCCGAGCTTGCGCGGGTCTTCCCCAGCACCGACCTGTCGGCGGCCACCGACAACATCGCCGACGGGTTGTGCGACTGGGGCAGCGCCGAAACCCTGCCACTGGCACTGTTCGATGCCGCCCGCGTGGACTTCTCCCTGCGCCGCCTGGTGCATTACACCGGCAGCGACTGGCGGCATGTCCAACCGTGGATCCTGCTGACCAACTACCATCGCTACGTCGACCAATTCATCGGTCATGGCCTGGAGCAACTGCGTCAGGATTCGCGCTTCGTGCGTATGGTCCTGCCGGGCAATGTCATCATCGAAAAGGGCATGGACGACGACGAGACCCAGGCCTTGGTGGCCAGTGTGGTCTGGCACCGTTACCAGATGCCGGCTTACCACCTCATCGCTGCCGATGGCGATGGCATCACTCTGGTCAATATCGGCGTCGGCCCGTCCAATGCCAAGAACATCACCGATCACCTGGCCGTGCTACGCCCGCATTGCTGGCTGATGATCGGCCACTGCGGAGGCCTGCGCCAATCGCAGACCATCGGCGACTATGTGCTCGCCCACGCCTACATGCGTCGCGATGGCATTCTCGATCGGGTGGTGCCGCCGAATATCCCGATCCCGGCCCTTGCCGAAGTGCAGTTGGCACTGCAGGAGGCCGCGGCGCAGGTGACCGGCGAGCGTGGCGAGCAATTGAAAAAGCGCCTGCGCACCGGCACCGTGCTGACCTACGATGACCGCAACTGGGAGCTGCGCTGGGCCCAGGAGCGACCGTTGATCAACCTGTCCCGCGCCGTGGCGGTGGACATGGAGAGCGGCACGATCGCTGCCCAGGGGTATCGCCTGCGGGTGCCTTACGGCACCTTGCTGTGCGTTTCGGACAAACCGCTGCACAGCGAGATCAAGCTGCCGGGGTCGGCCAATGCCTTCTATAACCGTGCGGTCAGTCAACATCTTAAGATCGGCATCGCGGCCCTGGATTTGCTGCGTACCGAGCTCAATTCGCTGCACTCGCGTAAACTGCGCAGCTTCGATGAGCCGCCGTTCCGCTGAGGATCCATGTCCCTGCCACCCCGTTCCAAGCCGCGCCGTCCCCAGGCGCGGCCCACAGGTCCGCGCCGCCAGCCCAAGGCGCCGCCGGCCGAACCCCGCCTTATCCTGTTCAACAAACCCTTCGACGTGCTGACCCAGTTCAGCGATGGCGAGGGGCGCGCGACGCTCAAGGACTACATCGACATTCCTGGCATCTATCCGGCCGGGCGCCTGGACCGTGACAGCGAAGGCCTGCTGTTGTTGACCAATGACGGTCGGCTGCAAGCGCGCATCGCCGATCCCAAGCACAAGTTGCCCAAGACCTATTGGGTGCAGGTGGAAGGTGAGCCGAGCGAGGCGCAACTGCAGCAGTTGCGCGAGGGGGTCGAGCTCAACGATGGGCCGACACTGCCCGCCGAGGCCCGGTTGCTTGAGGAGCCAGTGCTTTGGCCGCGCAATCCACCGGTGCGGTTTCGCAAGAGCGTACCGACTCATTGGCTTGAGCTGGTGATTCGAGAAGGGCGCAACCGCCAGGTGCGACGCATGACGGCGGCAGTGGGGCTGCCCACGCTACGGTTGGTGCGGGTGAGGATCGGCGATTGGGCGCTGGATGGGCTGGAGCAAGGGTGCTGGCGGGAGGTTGCGCCGAAGCTACTTCGTTAGGCGGCTACTGCGCAGCCCATCACAGTCTCTGGCCAGCGCTCCTCCCCGTGCGGCTAGACCCCTTCGAGGAACCCTACCACCACGCTCTTGATGATGAAGGCCAGCACACCCAGGCCCAGGACGAAAAACAGAATCAAGGTGCCGAAGCGGCCTGCCTTGGACTTCTTTGCCAGGTCCCAGACGATGAATCCCATGAAACCGATCAGCACGGTCACCAGAACGATCATCATCCATTCTTCGAATACGGCGGGATCCATCAGTGTTCTCCAGGCAGGCTGAGCGCCGATTATAAGCGGGGCGGCAGGGGACGGTCAGCGCAGATGCGTCAACGGCAGTTCAGTGCTGGCCAGCACTTGGTTGAGCACGAAGCTCGAGCGCACGCTGGTGACGCCTTCGATGCGAGTCAGGCTGCCGAGCAGCAGTTTCTGGTAATGGTCCATATCCGGGACCACGACTTTCAGTTGATAGTCGGCATCCATCCCAGTGACCAGGCTACATTCGAGCACCTGGGGCAAGTTGCGAATGGCGGCCTCGAAAGTCTCGAAGCGCTCGGGGGTGTGGCGGTCCATGCCGATCAGCACATAGGCGGTCAGGCTAAGGCCGAGCTTCTTGCGGTCCAGCAAGGCTACTTGGCGGGAGATGTAGCCGTCGTCTTCCAGTTGCTTGACCCGCCGTGAGCAAGGGGAGGGGGACAAGCCGATACGTTCGGCCAACTCCTGATTGGAGATGCGGGCGTCGCGCTGCAATTCGGCAAGGATGCTCAGGTCATAGCGGTCGAGCTTGCTCATGGAAATGGCCTTTTCTGTTCGGATTGCTGCGAATTATCAATCCAGGGTTAAAAATTGCGCAAGTGCTATTTATCTGAGCAATATTCGCAATCCTCTGCTCCGCCGCCTCCCGTATCGTTACCAACAGAATCACTGCCCGGACAACAGTCCACGGCGACCGGCCTCAGGAAGGCCGTCGCGGCCAGCCATCCAACAGGATCCGCCAGGCCCCCGGGCTACGCACCGTCCAGAAGACGATGTGAGGTGAGCCGACGCCACAAGCGCCGAGCACGGACGACAATTCCCAAAGGGAGGCCATGGCCTCCCTTTTTTCATGCCCGGAATCATTTGCATCTGCCCTCGCCGCGATAGACTGCATGCAGTTCCAATGCAGTTCTTACCATCGAGAGGGCAACATGAGGTCGCGCATCCGGCAATGGGCAGGTGTTGGTTTGCTGGGCCTGGGCATCAGCCTGGGCGCATGGGCCCAAGGGGCAGGCGAGGGGCAGGGCGCGCAGGACCCCAACGGCGCGACCATGGGCCGCTCGCCACTCAATTCGCGTGACGAGGTGCGCCAGACCCAGCCGCCGCGCCAGGGGTATTACCAGGACATCCCCCGGCGCAATGGCGGCTATCACTGGGAAGCGGGTGGGCCTGGGCAGCGTCCAGGTGGAGACTGGCCCGGGCGTCCCGACGGCCATGGCGATGGCTGGGGGCCTGGCCCGCAGTACCATCCCGGACACAGGATCGACCACTTCCCGGACCGTTATTGGAAGGTGCCCCATCAGGGGCAGGACTACTACTATTCCAGCGGCTACTGGTATCGCCCGCAAGGCGGCGCGTATGTGCTGGTAAGGCCACCCTATGGCGTGCGGGTCGGCTACCTGCCGGTCTACGCCCAGGAGGTCTGGTTCGATGGCACGTTGTTCTTCCAGGTCTCGAACACCTATTACCAATACCTGAGCGACAGCCAGGAATATGTGGTGGTCAATCCCCCCAACATCCTGCCCGCGCCGGGGCCGCAGTTGAGTACTGGATATGACGTGATCGCCCATCCGTTGTCCGGGCAAACGCCTCGGCAGCAGAACCAGGACCGTTATGAGTGTCATCGCCAGGCCGTGCAGCAGTCCGGTTTCGATCCGGCCGCGGCGGCCGTCGCGCCACCGGCCCATGTGGCCGATGCCTACCATCGGGTACTGGCCGATTGCCTCAGTGCCCGGGACTACAGCGTGAATTGAAGGCTGCGGACCTGATCGACGGGTTACACCGGATCGGCATGCACCATCACGTCCGCTCGCGGGTAACGCTGGCGGATGGCAGCTGATGCCTGCACGCACAATTCGTGGGCGTCATGCAGTTTCAGCTCGCCGGGAAGCTCCAAGTGAAGTTGGACGAACCAGCGGTTGCCCGATACTCGGGTGCGCAGGTCGTGGGCGCCTTTGACGCCGGGGATGGCGCAGACCAGTTCGAGCATGCGCTCGCCGATATCGGCCGGCAGTTCCTGGTCCATCAGGATCGCCGTGCTCTCGCGGGCGATCTGCACGGCGCTCCAGAGGATATATAGGGCGATCCCCAGACCGAACAAGGCATCCAGTTGTGGCCAGCCAAAGCGCGCCAGCATCAGGGCGAGCAGGATGCTGCCATTGAGCAGCAGATCGGAGCGGTAGTGCAGCGAGTCGGCGCGCACCGCGGTGGAGCCGGTGGCGCGGATGACCTTGCGCTGGAACGTGAGCAAGGCCAGGGTCAGGACAAGCGACAGCAGCATCACTGCGATGCCGGCAGCGGTATCGCCCAGCGGTTGCGGCGATTGCAGGCGATCGACCGCCTGTACGCCGATCAGCACCGCACTGACGCCTATGAACAGCGCCTGGGCCATGCCGGCCAGCGCCTCGGCCTTGCCATGGCCGAAGCGGTGATCGTCGTCGGCCGGGCGCAGGGCATAGTGCACGGCCAGTAAGTTGAGGAAGGAGGCGACGGCGTCGAGGGCCGAGTCGGTCAGGCCGGCCAGCAGACTGACTGAATCACTCAGCCACCAGGCGACCGCCTTGCTCACGACGAGGATCGTGGCCACGGCCAGGGACGCGCGCGTGGCCAGGCGTAGCAGGCGTTGGTGTTCGGCGCTCGAAGTCATGCCGCAGGTGCGTTCCCTGGATCAGGCGGCCGGTACCAGGCCATAGGCGGCCAACTGCTCGACGCTGCCCCGGTGCTGGATCAGCCGAGGGTCGTTCAGCGGCAGGCGTTGGCCCAGTTCGCTTTCGAGGATAGCTTGCAGCTTGGCCTTGTCGACCTGGCCATCGGCATTGATGGCTGGTTTGAGCTTGACCGGGTCGATGTGGGCGGTGACGCCGGGCGGGTAATAGATGGCCCCGCTGGCGAAGTCGACGCCGAAGGCGATCAGGCCGGGGATGACATAGAACAGAAGACCCACAGCGTCGAGCGCGGCGATCACGGGGTCGATCTTACCTTCGATCTGGCCGCGCCGGTCGGGGTAGAACAGCGTGCCGCAAGCGGTCAGTTGGGTGAGCAGGGTGACGATGAGCGCGCCACCGATGACGCGGGTAGGGATGCGCATTGGGATCTCCGCAAAGTGACCAACGAGGACCAGGCCGGTCGCCTGGTCCTGATGTTTAAGACCATGATAAGGCAGGCTCGGTTCGCCGTTATACTCGGACGATTGTTCGAGGACCACCATGATTTCATTACCAATCGATGCCGTACTGCCCGCTCTGCGTCAAGCCCTGAGCGAGCGCGATGAGGCCGTACTCGAAGCCCCGCCCGGCGCCGGCAAGACCACCCGGGTACCCTTGGCCCTGCTCGATGAGCCCTGGCTGGCCGGGCAGACCATCCTGATGCTCGAACCCCGCCGTCTGGCGGCCCGGGCGGCGGCCGAGCGCCTGGCCAGCGAGCTGGGCGAAAAGGTCGGGGAGACTGTCGGCTACCGCATCCGCCTGGACAGCAAGGTCGGGCCCGATACCCGCATCGAGGTCGTCACTGAAGGCATTCTTACCCGTCGCCTGCAGGCCGACCCTGCGCTGGAGGGGGTGGGTCTGCTGATCTTCGACGAGTTCCACGAGCGCAGCCTGGACGCCGACCTGGCCTTGGCGTTGAGCCTCAATGGCCGGGAACTGCTGCGCGACGAGCCGCCGCTGAAGATTCTACTGATGTCCGCCACCCTGGAAGGTGAGCGGCTGTCGCGCCTGCTCGACGATGCCCCGGTAGTGAGCAGCGAGGGGCGCATGCACCCTGTGGATATTCGTTGGAGCAGGCCGTATCAGCCAGGCGAGTTCGTCGAGCCGCGGGTGGTCGATTGCGTGCTCCAGGCGCTGGCCGAACAGCCCGGCAGCCTGCTGGTGTTTCTGCCGGGGCAGGCCGAGATTCGGCGGGTCCATCAGTCGCTGCAAGAGGCATTGGGCGAACGCTCGGATGTGCTGCTGTGCCCATTGCATGGCGAACTCGAGCTCAATGCTCAGCGCGCCGCCATCGAGCCTGCGCCCAAGGGCCTGCGCAAGGTGGTGCTGGCCACCAACATCGCCGAGACCAGTCTCACCATCGACGGTGTACGCGTGGTCATTGACGCCGGTCTGGCGCGTGTTCCTCGGTTCGACCCCGGCAGCGGCATGACGCGTCTGGAGACCCAGCGCATTTCTCGCGCCAGCGCTACCCAGCGCGCCGGTCGAGCAGGGCGTCTGGAGCCTGGGGTGTGCTACCGGCTGTGGTCCGAGGCTCAGCACGATCAGTTGCCGGCCCACGGTAGCGCCGAGATCCTCCAGGCCGATCTGGCCGGTCTGGCCCTGCAACTGGCGCGCTGGGGTGTCTGGCCCGATCAGTTGCGTTGGCTGGATCCACCTCCGAGCGCTGCCCACGCCCAGGCCTGCGACCTGCTCGCCCGGTTGGGGGCGTTCAAGCCGGGCAGTCGCGAGAGCCTGAGCGAACACGGCCAGGCCATGGCTGAACTACCTGCGCACCCGCGCATTGCCCATCTGTTATTGCGTGGCCAGGCACTGGGCCTGGCCGACATGGCCTGCGATGTGGCCGCGCTGCTCGGTGAGCGCGACATCCTGCGCGGGGCAGGCGCCGACCTGCACAGCCGGTTGGCCCTGCTCAGCGGCGAGACTAAAGCGACCCGTGGTGGTCAGGGGGGCGTGCAGCGCGCCCGGCAATTGGCGCGCCAGTACCGGGGCCTGCTGCGCGGCATGCGGGGCGCTGCTGTCGTCGATGTCGATCACCCCCGCTGGTTGGGGGCATTGCTGGCGCTGGCCTATCCCGACCGGGTGGCCCAGCAGCGGCGCGAGGGTAGCGCCGAGTACCGATTGGCCAATGGACGCGCGGCGCTGTTCGCCGAGGTGGATGCGCTGATGAAGTGTCCCTGGCTGGTCATCGCGGACTTGGGCAGCCGTCAAGGGCAGCGCGAGGAGCGCATCTACCTGGCAGCTGAGTTCGATCCGGGCCTGTTCGAGGGGGTGCTGGCCGAGCAGGTGGAGACACTCGATGTCCTGGACTGGGACGAACGCGAGCAGGTGCTGCGCGCCGAGCGCCAACGCAAGGTCGGCGAGCTTGTGCTCAGTCGCGAACCCTTGCCAGGGTTGGATGACGAGGCCCGCGCCAAGGCGCTGCTGGGCCTGGTGCGACGCAAGGGTTTGAACCTGCTGAACTGGACACCTGAACTGCGTCAATGGCAGGCGCGGGTCGCGCTGTTGCGTCAGTTGGACATCAACAAGGACGGCCACAGCGAGTGGCCCGATTTGAGTGACGAAGCCCTGCTTGCCAGCCTGGAAAGCTGGCTGCAGCCGTATTTGGGCAAGGTGTCTCGCCTCAGCCACTTCGCCCAGCTGGACCTGCCGTCGATCCTGCGCAACCTGTTGCCCTGGCCGCTTCCGCAGCGCCTGGAGGAGCTGGCCCCTGCGCACCTGACCGTGCCATCCGGCTCGAGCATTCGCCTGGACTACAGCGAGAACCCGCCGATTCTGGCCGTGCGCCTGCAGGAGTTGTTCGGCCTGGCCGATACGCCGCGCATCGCCCAAGGCCGTCAGCAGGTCAAACTGCACCTGCTGTCCCCGGCGCGCCGCCCGGTCCAGGTGACCCAGGATTTGGCCAACTTCTGGCGTACCACCTATGCCGAGGTGAAGAAGGACCTCAAAGGTCGCTATCCCAAGCATTATTGGCCCGACGACCCGCTCGTCGCCGAAGCCACGGCGAGGGCCAAGCCCAGAGGGACCTGATGAGGTCTAGAGGCGCTGCGTGTTGACACGATAGAGCCGGGTGGGCAGTCATCCGGCAGTCATTGTTGCCGGGTGATGATGAATGTTGCGTCCTCCCCGGCTTGCACGTTCAGGTAGACCTGCCATTCGTATGCGATTTTCACGGTGTGCCCCAGGTGATCCCGGATCCGGCAGGTCAGTGTGTTCTCAGTCCATTCCAGCGGCTCGAGTTTCAACACATCAACGTTCGAATCACCCCGGTAAAGCCCGAGATAACCATTGCGGCTGATCTCGACTTGCCTGTTGCTGTCACCGCCAGTGCCCTTTATGCGGACATGCAGGCGATTAGTCGTTTGCGAGTCGAATGTAATGTTGAAAGTCGTGGCTGTTCCACCCGCCCCGGTAATGAGCCAGCCTTCATTGATATCAGGGACTTTGCTCAGGCGCACAGGGGAGGGTGGGAGTGAAGGCGCCCCGTCCCCAAAAAACTGAAACTCCTTCCAGTCGTTGGAAAGACCGTCCCAGTATTTTGTTACCCCATAGCAATGTATGTGGGCGTCGAAAGATCCAGCTGCTGCGATCCAGTTAGTGAAGTCGTTGCTCATGAAAATACTCTGCGGTTCTGTTGATCAAGGGCTCGTGGCCCACGAACAGAACACTACCCAGGCGTCGATCTGGGACTAAGCAGGAGGTCTTTCCGTGCTTTCACGCTCACCCTGCCTCAATGAGGCACTTTCAGGATGGCCATGAGCGGCAGATGGTTTGAGATCTGCAGCGTGTCCTGTCGCAGTACCTGGGCCTGGATGCGCTGAAGGCGAGGGCTGTGAAGTACATAGTCGAGGGTGCGGTCAGGACCGTTGACTGCCGGGTCGTTGGGGTAGTGGGTGAGCCAGGCGGCGCGCTCGGCACCGCTGGCTTCGGCGTTGCTAGGAATCATCGGGTACTTGTCCCACAACAGGTGCAGGTCGCTGTCGGCCGGGTAGTTGCCGCGGTGTGCCGGCGGCAGGCGACGGTACTGCCCCAGGGGCAGTAGGTTGAGGTCGCCGCCGATCAGCCAGGGCGTGCCTTGGCTTTCCAGGCGATCAAGCACCTTGGCCAGATGCTCTACCTGTCGGCGTTGCAAGTCGCTGCCGGGCTGGTAGGGCGAGAGCCGGGTGTTGAGCACCGCCAGGCGTCCCCCGTCAGCCAGCGGCAGGTAGCTGACCAGCAGTGCCGGCTGGGGGCGTTGCAGGCGGGTCAGGGCATTGCTCGCCGCGTTGGGCAATTGCAGGCGCTCGGCCTTTTCGATCGGGTAGCGGCTGAGGGTGGCCAGGGTGCGGCCAACACTGCCGAAGATATGCCGGTCAGGCACGAAATCGGCTTTCCACTCGTAGGTCTGGACGGTGCAGGGGTAGAGGTCGGCCAAGCGTTCACGCAGCAGCGCCAACTGGTCCTGGTAGCCGGTGGCCTTGGCGTTGTTGTCCAGCTCCTGCAACAGGATGACATCCGGCGTTTCGGCACGGATCACGCGGGTGACTTCGTCGAGATTGAAGGCGAGGTCTTCTGCGCTGGGGCGGGTGTCGCTGCCCTGCCCTTGGTCGTACCAGAACACGTAGCGCTTGCCGGCCAGGTATTGCACGTTCCAGGTCATGACCTTCAGGGGCTGGCCAGGTTGCAGCGACCGGGGGCTGCCTTGGCAGGCGATCGGCAGCGGTTCGCGGGGGGAAGGTTGCCAGCCCAGGTAGTCGGCGAACAGCCAGAGCAGGGGCAACAGCAAGAGCAGGGAGAGCAAGACGTTGCGCAGTAGTCGGATCATCGGCTCGGCTTGTCGGTGCAGGTCGCGCCAGCATAACCGAGCCGTTCGTCGGTCGGCCAGCTTACGACGTTCGTACGACCAAGAACTCGAGGATGTTCCCTTTGTTGACCGTCAGGTGGTGAGGCGAGCTTGCCAGCACTTTCACTTGCTGGCCCTGATGGTCACGAATGCGACAGTGAAGGGTGTTTTCGCTCCAGGCCAGAGGTTCGACCTTCCAGAAGTCGTCGATGTTCGAATACGTGTAGAGGCCCAGGTAACCGTTGCGGCTGATACCCAGTTTTCGGTTCCGGTCGCTGTCGAGCGAAAGCATGAAATTCAACCGGTTCAGGGTCTGGGAGTGATAGTGGAAACGCAGCGTCATGGCTGTCTGCGCGGGGTTCAACCTGAGCCAGCCGTCGTCTGTCGTCCCCTGTTGAAGGGCGCCGGTGCTGCCTAGCGGGGCATAGAACCGGGAGAGATGGCTGACGGGGATCTTCTGGACGCCATCGAGCGCGAAGAGATGGGCCGAGAAGGAGCGTTCGTCCGCCCAGCTCGGTATAGCAGTGTTGTCGCTCATGCGTTCATCCTCTGAGTGTGGATTGCCAACCCCTGTCCATCGACAGGGGCTGGGTCACTCTAGAGGTCCGCTGATTGAGCAGCAGATCGAAGTCGTTCCCTGAGAGGACTCACTCGTTGAGGCCTCAGGCGAGCGCGTCATTCTCCAGCAGCATGAACAGGCGGTACAGCACCACGCTGCTGAACAGTTGCAGGAAACCGCTGAGGCTATCCAGTGCCAGTTGCACGCCCGGCTGCGGCTCGGGGAAGGCCATCAGCAGCAAGCCGTCGAGCAGCCACAGCGGTGCCAGAACTGCAACGACACAGACCAAGATGCGCATGAAATGCCCGGTGGTCATCCTGGCGCTTTCGCGCATGGCCTGAACCACTGGCAGGCCACGCAAGACCAGCAGGTATTCGGCGAATACCAGATTGATCATGATCCACACGCCCGGGAAGATGAACAGCGCAAGGCCCGCCATGATCAGCAGCGAGCTGATTAGGATCAGCAGCGCCAGCGATGGCCACAACTGCACGGCGCGGGCGAACAGGTTGCGCTTGGCGATGTCCTGGCCGTTGCTGCGGGTATCCATGTAGAGGATCAATGCGGCGCTGTACAGCGGGTAGAACAGCAGGCTGACCAGCATGCCGTAGCCCGCCGAAGCCTGGTCGCCCAACTGGCGATACAGCAGTTGGGTACACAAGGCCTCGAGGATCACCAGCGGCAGGCACAGTTGAAGAATGCTCACCAGGTGGCGGCGGAAGAAATACAAGGAGTCGCGCAGAACGCTCAGCGGATTCATCGGGTCAACATCGCATGGCAGAAAAAGCAGGGCGTAACTTTAGCCCAGTCCACCCCTGGCTGAAAAAAGTTTCACTGTTTTGTCGATTGAATCCCCGGCCGGCGAGCCCCATCTTTGACGCTATCCGATGTATTGCCCAGCGCACGAGGTAGCTCCATGAACACTGAAGAACAAACCCTGATCGACGGCCTGTTCAGTCGCATCAAGCAAGCCGAGGACGCAGGCCAGGCCCGTGATCCCCAGGCCCAGGCGCGTATCGAGGAGCACCTGCGACAGCAGCCGGCAGCGGCCTATTACATGGCCCAGGCGATCCTGGTCCAGGAGGCGGCGATCAAGCGTCTGGATGAGCAGAACAAACAGCTAGAGGCCGAACTCAAGCAAGCCAAGGCGCAAGCCGAGGCCAGCCGAAGCGGCAGTACGGGCGGCGGCTTTCTCTCGAGCTTGTTTGGCTCCGGCTCCCGTGAACCTATACCCGCGCCGCAGCCACAGCGTCAGGCCGCACCGGCGGCTCCTGCCGGCGGTTGGCGTGAACCCTCGGCCCAGGGCTTCGCCCAGCCACAAGCGCAGCCGGGTATCAATGCCGCACCAGCCCGCAGTGGGGCCAGCAGTTTCCTTGGCGGCGCCATGCAGACCGCCGCGGGCGTGGCCGGTGGCGTGTTGCTGGCGCAAGGTATCAGCAGCCTGTTCAACCATCATTCCCAGCCTGAGGAGGTGGTCGAGGTAATCAAGGAGGAGCCAGCCCCGGCCAGCGACAGCAGCGGCTGGAACGACCAGCATAGCCAGCAGCAGGTGGCCGACAATGGCTACGATCAGGGCGGCTTCATGGACAGCGACTACGGTAGCGATGGCGGTGGCTTCTTCTCCGACGACGACACCTTCATCTGAGGCCTCTGGCATACTGGCTGCACTTGGGGGCGCACACGGCGCCCCTTTCGCGAAACGAGGCCGATCCCATGGGCAGTCTTCGTTACCCGCGCAACTGCCAGAGAGGTCATGGTGAAGAAGATCGCGCTGTTCGCCGATGTGCAGAACCTCTACTACACCGTGCGCCAGGTGCATGGCTGTCATTTCAACTACGCCGCGCTGTGGGCTGATGTCAGCAGCCAGGGGCAAATCGTCGAGGCGGTGGCCTATGCCATCGACCGCGGCGACAGCAAGCAGCAACAGTTCCAGCAGATCCTGCGCAACCTCGGCTTCGAGGTACGCCTCAAGCCCTTCATCCAGCGCAGCGACGGTTCGGCAAAGGGCGACTGGGACGTGGGCATCACACTCGATGTGATCGATGCCGCCAGCCGTGTCGACCAGGTGGTGCTGGCCTCCGGCGATGGCGACTTCGATCTGCTGATGGAACGGGCCAGCCAACGTCATGGTGTCGAGACGGTGGTCTATGGGGTGCCTGGGCTTACCGCGTTGTCGCTGATCCGGGCGGCCAGCCGATATGTACCGATCGAGGGGCGCCTGCTGTTGCGCCATTGAGGCAGACAGGCTGGAACGCCTCAGGGCTTCCTGCCGTTGCCCTCCAGATGGTCGAGCGGCACTCGCCGCTCGACTGCACTGGACAGGATGATCGATGTCTTGGTGAACCCCAGCTGCGATACCTGGTTGATTAGCGCCTCCAGCTCGTTCATCGACGCTACCGCCGCTTGCATGATCACGCAGGGGTCACCGGTGACGCGATGGCATTCGGTGAGCTGCGGGATGCGGGTCAGCGCATCGTATGCCTGTTGGGTGCCGTGGCTGGCCAAGCGCAGTTCGATCACGCATTGGATCGGCAGGCCGATTTTCTCCAGATCCACCTTGGCGGCATAGCCGGTGATCACCCCACTGGCTTCCAGCTTGGCGACTCGCTCGGCTACGGCGGGTGCTGAAAGGTTCACTTGGCGCGCCAGTTGCGCGTAGGTGGCCCGGCCGTTTTCCAGCAAGGCAGCAAGGAGCATGCGGTCGTACTTGTCCATGAATGATTCCAGTGTGCTTTGCAATCGATGGTAAAGCCCCTGCATAACCATGCATTGCAAAGTGTTTCGGTCATTTAAAGCCGTTTTGTAACTTAAATTTGCGGTGGCGCCTTCTTAAACTAAGTCACCCGTAAACGGATTTCGAGTGTTTTCCCATGCCTGCCTCCCGTCGCTTCCCGTTGTTGCTCATTGGTGCCTTTTTGGCCTTGTACTTGGTCTGGGGCTCGACCTACCTGTTCATCCGTATCGGTGTGGAGTCCTGGCCGCCGATGCTCATGGCTGGGGTACGTTTCGTCATTGCGGGCAGCCTGCTGTACGGGTTCTTGCGTTGGCGGGGTGTGCCGGCGCCGACCTGGCCACAATGGCGGGCGGCCGGGGCGATCGGTTTTTTGCTGCTCAGTTGCGGCAATGGTGGCGTGACGTTGGCCGAGCATGCCGGTGTGGCATCGGGCGTCGCCGCCCTGGCGGTGGCCACTGTGCCGCTGTTCACCCTGGTGTTTGGCCTGTTGTTCGGGCATCGCAACTCGCGGCTTGAATGGGCGGGCATTGCCCTGGGCCTGGTGGGCATCGGCATGCTCAACATGGGCTCGAACCTGCAGGCCAGCCCCATGGGCGCGGCGCTGATTCTGTTCGCGGCCGCGGCCTGGGCCTTTGGTTCGGTGTGGAGCAAGACCCTGCCCTTGCCCCAGGGTGCGATGGCCAGTGCCGCAGAGATGCTCGTTGGCGGTGCCGCCTTGTTGATCGGCAGCGCGCTCAGTGGCGAGCGCCTGACTCAGATGCCGACCGCAGCCGGTTGGGGCGCGCTGGCGTACCTGGTGTTCTTTGGCTCGATCCTGGCCTTCAGTTCCTACATGTACCTGCTCAAGCACGTGCGGCCGGCCGCGGCCACCAGCTATGCCTACGTCAACCCGGCGGTGGCGGTGCTGCTGGGGATCATCTTTGCAGGCGAGCGCATCGGCGCCGAGGAGTGCGTGGCCATGGCGGTGATCATCGGCGCGGTGGTGCTGATTGGCTTGCCGCAATGGCGCAAGGCGCCCGAGCCGCCGGCGCCGCTCAGAGAGCAGGTGTGCAAGTAACCTCGCGGTATCGTGAGCGCGGCAATGCGTCCACAGGGGCAGCGTTGGTTGCGGTAAACTGCCGCCTTCGCTGAACCCCCTGACGGTATTGCCATGAATTTCGCCAAACTCGGCCTGATCGAACCCTTGCTGCGCACTTTGCAGCACCTGGACTACACCACCCCAACCCCCGTCCAGGCCCAGGCCATCCCTGCCGTGCTGGCCGGCCGCGACCTGATGGCCGCCGCCCAGACCGGCACCGGCAAGACGGCCGGCTTTGCCTTGCCGGTGCTGCAACGCCTGGCCCTGGAAGGCGCCAAGGTCGCCAGCAACTCGATCCGTGCCTTGGTGCTGGTGCCGACGCGTGAGCTGGCCGAGCAGGTCCATGCCAATATCCGTGAATACGCCGAAAACCTGCCGGTGAGCACCTATGCGGTGTACGGCGGCGTCAGTCTCAATCCGCAGATGATGCGCCTGCGCCGTGGCGTCGACCTACTGGTGGCCACTCCGGGGCGCTTGCTCGATCTGTTCCGCCAGAACGCTGTCAAGTTCGGCCAGGTGCAGACCCTGGTGCTCGACGAGGCTGATCGCATGCTGGACCTGGGCTTTGCCGAGGAACTGCAAGCTGTCTATGCCGCCTTGCCACGCAAACGCCAGACGTTGCTGTTCTCCGCTACCTTCTCCGACCAGATCCGCATGCTGGCCGGGCTTGCCTTGAATGATCCGCTGAGCATCGAAGTCAGCCCGCGCAATACCACGGCCAGCACCGTGAAGCAGTGGTTGGTGCCGGTGGACAAGAAGCGCAAGGCCGACCTGTTCTGTCACCTGCTGCGCAAGCAGCGCTGGAAGCAGGTGCTGGTGTTTGCCAAGACGCGCAATGGTGTCGACCAGTTGGTGGAGCGGTTGCTCGCCGAGGGCGTCAATGCCGACGGTATCCATGGTGACCGTCCGCAGGCCACCCGCCAGCGGGCACTGGACACCTTCAAGGCCCGTGAGATCCAAGTGCTGGTGGCAACCGATGTCGCTGCCCGTGGCCTGGATATCGACGACTTGCCGTTGGTGGTCAACCTCGATCTGCCGATCGTGGCCGAAGACTATGTGCACCGCATCGGGCGCACCGGACGTGCAGGAAACAAGGGCGAGGCGATTTCGCTGGTGTGCGCCGATGAAGTGCAATTGCTGGCGGCCATCGAGGCGTTGATTCGCCAGACCTTGCCGCGACACGAAGAACCGGACTTCATCCCCGATCACCGCGTGCCGATGACCGACGCCAGTGGCCAGGTCGTGAAGAAGCCGAAAAAGCCCAAGAAACCGAAGGAGAACAGCGCCAAGCGTGGCTTGGGGCGCTGGATGGACAGTGCCGAGTCGAGTTTCTCGGAGCCTTCGGTCAAACCGGTGCGCAAGGTGCCGAGTTTCAACAGCGGGCCGCGCAAGCGCAAGCCGTGAGGCCTGGGGGGCCGTAAAGCGGCCCCCTCAACGTTTCAACGACACCGAGCCAGCCAATCCACCACCGCCTTGCCTGCCCGCAATCCGCTGGCAAAACAGGCCGTCAGCAGATATCCGCCGGTAGGCGCCTCCCAATCGAGCATCTCCCCTGCGCAGAAAACCCCCGGCAGTTGCTTGAGCATCAAACCGTTGTCCAGCGCTTCGAAGCGCACGCCACCGGCGCTGCTGATCGCCTCATCCAATGGCCTTGGCCGCACCAATTCGATCGGCAAGGCCTTGATCGCCCGCGCCAGCGCTTGGGGATCAGCGAAGGTCGCTTGATCGGTCAGCTCCCGCAGCAATGCTGCCTTGACCCCCTCGATGCCCAGTTGGCCTTGCAGGTGCTTGGCCATCGAGCGAGAGCCACGGGGTTTGGCCAGGGCCTGGACGATTTTATCCACAGCGCGGTCCGGCAGCAGGTCGAGCAGCAGCCTGCCCCGGCCATCTCGGTTGATGGCCTCGCGCACCGCCGCTGACCAGGCATATACCAGGCTGCCTTCGACGCCTTGGGCGGTGAGGATGAACTCGCCCTTGCGCGGGGCGCTGCCGGGTACGCTCAGGGCAATATTCTTCAGCGGTGCGCCGGCGAACTTGTCCTTGAGCAGTTGGCTCCAGCCCTGAACCTCGAAACCACAGTTGCTCGGTTGCAGCGGTGAGATATCCACACCCCGCTCAGCCAGCAACGATTGCCACGTACCGTCGGAGCCCAGGCGCGCCCAACTGCCGCCACCCAGGGCCAGCACCACGGCATCGGCTTGCACCTGCAGCTCGCCCTGTGGATAAGCGATCCGCAAGGTGCCGTCGCTGTTCCAGCCTAACCAGCGGTGGCGGGTGTGGATAACCACGCCGCGCTCGCGCAGGCGCTTGAGCCAGGCGCGCAGCAGCGGTGCAGCTTTCATGTCACGGGGGAACACCCGACCTGAGGTGCCGACAAAGGTGTCGATGCCCAAGCCGTGAATCCACTGGCGCAGGGCGTCGGCATCGAAGTCGTGTAGCAGCGCGTCGATTTTGTCCTGACGCTCGGCATAGCGGGAGATGAATGCGGGATAAGGCTCGGAGTGGGTGATGTTCATGCCGCCAACGCCGGCCAGCAGGAACTTGCGGCCCACCGATGGCATGGCATCGAAGACCTGCACCGCCAGGCCGGCATTGGCCAATGCCTCGGCCGCCATCAGGCCGGCGGGGCCGCCACCGATGACGGCGACGAGGGGAGGGGAGGCGTGATGTTGATCGGGCATGGTGGGCGGCAGGCTGTGGAAAAGAGCCGGCATTCTACCCCAGCGAGGCCTGTCCAAGCACTGATCAGAAAATGATCATATCCTTGTGGGTCAGACGGTTAAAGGCCTGCAGAGGCTTTCCCGCAGGTTATCCACAGGCGGTTCCACAGTCATTGTGCACAACCCAGCACCCGCGCCGCGCTGTGATGAAGAATGCCATGGCGCCTGGCCAGGGCTTCGCGGTCTTTGCTGTAGCCGCCGCCGATCACGCCGACCACTGGAATGTCCCGGCCCAGGCAATGACGCATCACGCGTTCATCCCGGGCGGCCAGCCCTTCGTCGGTCAGTTGCAGGTATCCCAGGGCATCGTCCTTGTGAACATCCACGCCGGCGTCATACAGCACCAGATCGGGCTGGTACAGCGGCAGCAGGTAGTTGAGCGCGTCATCCACGACCTTCAGATACGCCGTGTCGCCCATCCCGCGGGGCAGGGGGATATCCCAGTCGCTCTGGGCCTTGCGCGCTGGGAAGTTCTGCTCGCAGTGCAGCGACACGGTGATCGCCTCCGGGGTGTCGTGGAGGATGCGTGCGGTGCCATCGCCCTGGTGCACGTCGCAGTCGAAGATCAGCACCCGATGCACCCGCCCGGCCTCGAGCAGGTAACGGCTGATCACCGCCAGGTCGTTGAAGATGCAAAACCCTGCCGGGTGGTCGTAGTGGGCATGATGGGTGCCACCCGCCAGGTGGCAGGCGATGCCATCGCGCAAGGCCATTTCGGCGGTCAGCAGCGAGCCGCCCACGGCCCGTACCGTACGCCGGGCCAGCGCCTCGCTCCAGGGCAGGCCCAGGCGTCGCTGGTCTTCTCGGGACAGCTCGCCCTGCATGTAGCGCTCGATGTAGCTGCGGTCATGGGCTAAGGCGAGGATGTCGTTGGGGCAGATGTCCGGGCGCAGCAATTGCTCGTCCGTGACCAGGCCGCTGTCGACCAGGTGATCGCGCAGCAGGCGGAACTTATCCATGGGGAAGCGATGCTCGGGTGGGAAGTCCGGGCTGTAGTCGTCGTGGTAGATCAGCGGCAACGGCATGGAAGGAATCGCGGTGAGGGCCAAGAATTGATCTTGCCAGCAGTCGCAGTGGGACGCCATCGCGGGCAGACGGTGCGTAGCCAGACACCGCCGGCACAATGTCCAGGCGATGTATCCAGTCGCCGGCAATCGTAGGGTCGCCGCGCACTACTTGCCGGCGCTGGCCAGCACCCGCTGCCAGTCGGGCTCGTTCATGCGCCCAAGGATCCGCGCCTTGCCGTTGCTGTCCACCGAGACGAACAGGGCGCTGGCATAGCCGCTTTCGCGTTCTCCCCCGAGTACATGCAATTGACGCTGGAAGTGATCGATGCAGCCGTTGTGGGTGACCAGCACCAAGTTATGACCAGGGCGCTTGCGGGCGAGGGCTTCGGCAGGAAACTGGCTGTCGCAGTTTTCCAGCCAGTCTTCACTGGGCACGGCCTGGCCGAGAATGAAGTGTGCGGTCTGGCGGGTTCGCAGCTTGGGGCTGCTGTACTGATCGGCGGTACCCAGGCCCAGTTGCTGCAGGCCTTGACCGACGCGCATCGCAGCCTGGCTACCGGCGACGGTGATCCCGGTCGGGTCGTCCAGGCACGGGCCGGGCGCGCTGTCGCAGCGCTCGGCGTGGCGAATCATCACGATCACCGTTCCCTGCGCCCAATCCTGCAGCAGCCCGCTGTCGCTCAGCTGTTGCTCGTTGCCAAGGTCCACGATGTGCGTCCTCGTCGAAAGCCAGGTGGTCAGGCCGGCCAGCGTCAACAGCAGGCCTGCGGCTGCGGCAATTGCCTTGCGTAAGTAACGGCGTCGTTTGGGGGGCGTGTGTACGGCGGGGTTTTGCAAGGTGTTGCTCGGGTACATGCTTGACTCCAATGACAGGACGCAGCCGTGGGCCGCGGCGTATGGCGGCATTGTGCGAAGCGGGCTGTTGGAGGCCGGTGAAGTGCGTGTGAAAATTGCATTCACAGTGCCAACGGCGCGCTGGCGCCTACGCTGTACAGTGCATGACCGCGAATTCGGAGCACCCTGATGACCCCTATCCTCGAACTGGAAAGCGCACGGCTTGTGTTGCGCCAATGGCAGGACGACGATCTGCGTGAGTTCGCCGCGCTGTGCGCCGACCCGCAGGTGATGCGCTATTTTCCGGCACCGATGACGCGCCTTGAGTCCGCGGCGCTGATCGGGCGGATACGTGGGCATTTCAATGAATACGGTTTTGGCCTATGGGCCTTGGAGCGCAAGGACAGCGGCGCCTTCATCGGCATGACGGGGCTGCTCAATGTCAATTTCGACGCCCCTTTTGGCCCTGCCGTGGAGATCGGCTGGCGCCTGGCCCGGCGTCATTGGGGCCTGGGCTTTGCCAGCGAGGCGGCGTGGACCTGCCTGCGTTGTGCTTTCGCCCAATTGCACCTGGATGAAGTGGTGTCGTTCACTACCGAGGGCAACCTGCCGTCGCAGAAGGTCATGCAGGCCATCGGCATGGTCCAGGACCTTGCCGGCAGTTTCGAGCATCCCCGCCTGGCCGCCGGCCACCCCCTGCGCCCTCATGTGCTGTACCGCATCGATCGCGCGCGGTGGCAACAGACCTTGCGTGGCTGAATGGCACGCCATGCAGGGTGCGAATGACAAACCCTGTATCATTTGCCCGCATGAGAGCGCCGTAGAGCCGTGATGCCTTGCTAGGAGAATCCCCCATGAGCCATGTATTGGACGACTTGGTCGACCTGCTGAGCCTCGAGTCCATCGAAGAAAACCTGTTCCGAGGTCGCAGCCAGGACCTTGGCTTCCGTCAGTTGTACGGTGGACAGGTGCTTGGCCAGTCACTGTCGGCGGCCAGCCAGACCGTCGAAGAGGCGCGCCATGTGCATTCATTGCACGGCTACTTCCTGCGCCCGGGCGACGCCAGCATGCCGGTCGTGTATTCGGTCGATCGCGTGCGCGACGGCGGTAGCTTCAGCACCCGGCGGGTGACGGCGATCCAGAAAGGGCACCCGATCTTCACGTGCAGCGCTTCGTTCCAGTACGACGAGGGTGGTTTCGAGCACCAGGCGCCGATGCCCGATGTGGTCGGGCCGGAAAACCTGCCCAGCGAAGTCGAGCTGGCGAGCGCCATGGCCGAACATCTGCCCGAGCGCATTCGCGACAAGGTGCTGTGCGCCAAGCCCATCGAGATTCGCCCGGTCACCGAACGCGATCCGTTCAACCCCAAGCCGGGCGATCCGATCAAATACGCCTGGTTCCGTGCCGACGGCAAGCTGCCGGATATGCCGGCCCTGCACAAATACCTGTTGGCCTACGCCTCGGACTTTGGCCTGCTGACCACCTCGCTGCTGCCCCATGGCAAATCGGTGTGGCAGAAGGACATGCAGATTGCCAGCCTCGATCACTCGCTGTGGTTCCACGGCAACCTGCGCGCCGATGAGTGGCTGCTGTACGCCACTGATAGCCCCTGGGCGGGCAACGCCCGTGGCTTCAACCGCGGCAGCATCTTCAACCGCGCCGGCCAGTTGGTGGCGTCGTCGGCCCAAGAGGGCTTGATCCGCCATCGTGAGGACTGGGCATGAGCCTGGGCAGCATTCGCCACTGGGTGTTCGACATGGACGGCACGCTCACGGTGGCGGTGCACGATTTCGCGGCGATTCGCGAGGCGCTGGGCATACCGCCTGAGCACGACATCCTTACCCACCTGGCGGCCTTGCCGGCCGAGGAGGCCGCGGCCAAGCATGCCTGGCTGCTTGAGCACGAGCGCGACCTGGCGATTGCCTCCAAGCCGGCTGAAGGGGCGGTGGAGTTGGTGCGCGAACTGGCCGGACGGGGTTGCCAACTGGCCATCCTGACCCGCAATGCACGGGAGCTGGCGCACGTCACTCTGGAGGCCATCGGCCTGGCCGACTGCTTTGCTGTCGAACACATCCTCGGGCGTGACGAAGCCGCGCCCAAGCCTAGCCCCGACGGCTTGCTGAAGATCGCCCAAGCCTGGGACGTTTCTCCGGCTTCGCTGGTGATGGTTGGCGACTATCGTTTCGACCTGGATTGCGGCCGCGCCGCAGGGGCGCGCACGGTCCTGGTCAATCTGCCGGACAACCCCTGGCCGGAACTGGCGGACTGGCATGCCGCCGATTGCCGCGCCCTGAGGTCGTTGCTCGGCTGACCCTGCCTGTCCAGACCGGTCTAATCTGCAGTGTTGGTTTTTCGATCCCTCAAGGAGACTTTGTGATGAGCAACAAGGCCATCTATGTGCAACCCGGTGGCGGTTACGACAACGTCCAGGTAGGGACCAGCGAGGCGCGCGCGCCGCAGGCTGGCGAAATCACCGTGCGCCTGCACGCCAGCTCGCTCAATTACCATGATTTCGCCGTGGTCAGCGGCATGTGGGGGCCGAGCGAACGACGCATCCCAATGGCCGACGGCGCAGGCGAAGTGGTCGCGGTCGGGCCGGGTGTCAGCGAGTTCCAGGTGGGGGACTCGGTGGTGAGCACGTTCTTCCCCGACTGGCTCGATGGTCAGGCGAACGTGGAAGGCTTCGCCACGGTGCCCGGCGATGGTATCGATGGCTACGCCCGTGAGCAGGTGACGGCCCGCGCCACCGCCTTCACCTTGGCGCCCAAAGGCTACAGCCACGCCGAGGCGGCCACCCTGACCACCGCCGGTCTTACCGCCTGGCGCGCGCTGATGAGCGATGACCACCTCAAGCCGGGCGACACCGTACTGGTACTGGGCACCGGTGGTGTGTCGATCTTCGCTTTGCAGTTCGCCAAGCTGGCCGGAGCCACGGTGATCGCCACCTCCTCCAGCGATGCCAAGCTCGAGCGCCTAAAAGCCTTGGGCGCCGATCATCTGATCAACTACCGCAGTACCCCTGCATGGGGCCAGAAGGTACGTGAGCTCACGGATAACCGCGGTGTCGATCATGTGATCGAAGTCGGCGGGCCGGCCACCCTCGAACAGTCGATGATCGCTGCGCGTATCGGAGGACACGTTTCGTTGATCGGTATCCTCACCGGCGTTGCCGGTCAGTTGCCGCTGGTCCAGGCGCTGGTGCGCCAGATCCGCCTGCAAGGTGTGCTGGTGGGCAGTCGTGCCCAACAACAGGCGATGATCCGGGCGATCGACGCCAACGGCCTGCGTCCTGTGGTGGACAAGCACTTCGAGCTCGAGCAGATCGTCGAGGCCTTCCGCTACCAGGAAAGCAACCGCCATTTCGGCAAGATCTGCCTGACCTATTGAGCGGGTCAGGGGGCCGCTGGTGCGGCCCTTCGCGGGTAGACCCGCTCCCACAGCTTCCGCGCCGTTTTCAAGACCTACGATGGCGCTACCCTGTTGCGCTGGAACGACCGTTCCAGAGCGATTCTGTGCAAACGTAGGTGGCAATCTACTGGCCATGGCATGGATGGAAACACCATGTCGTGATCGAGCAGTTGCGGGGCGTTTTCGAGCATTTTTTGGTCGACCACCCCCGCTTAAAGTGGTCTCTGCATTTTGTGGGTGCATCGCCCTGGATACGTGAAAACCTCAACAACACACGTAAGCGATGCGCCGTGTCACTGTTCTTTCAAAGGAGAAGTTGTTCGCCTACCTCTGCCCGTCCTTTCCTTGTGTCAGCAAAAAGAGAACAAGATCAATGAACACCGTGGGATCTGATGGCAACCTTGCACAAGGTTTCAAGCCACGTCATGTAACGATGCTGTCCATCGCAGGCATCATCGGTGCCGGACTTTTCGTAGGCTCAGGGCATGCCATCGCGGCAGCCGGGCCGGCAACCATTCTTTCTTATTTCGTGGCCGGGACCTTGGTGGTTCTGGTCATGCGCATGCTCGGTGAAATGGCGGTCGCCCATCCTGACACCGGTTCCTTTTCCACTTACGCCGAACAGGCCATCGGCCGCTGGGCCGGCTACACCATCGGTTGGCTGTACTGGTGGTTCTGGGTCTTGGTGATCCCGATCGAAGCCCTGGCCGCCGGGCACGTGCTCAATGCCTGGTTCCCCCAGGTGGACAGCTGGATCTTCGCCTTGCTTTCGGTCGTGCTGTTGGCCGGCACCAACCTGTTCAGCGTGGCCAAGTACGGTGAGTTCGAGTTCTGGTTCGCGATTCTCAAAGTCACGGCCATTCTCGGTTTCATCGGTCTTGGATTCGCCGCTCTACTGGGCTGGTTGCCCAATCGCGAAGTCAGCGGCTTGAGCACGCTGATGGCCGAGCACGGTGGTTTCACGCCCAAGGGCTGGTCCGCCGTAGTCGGCGCCTTCATCACTGTGATGTTCAGCTTCATCGGCACCGAGGCGGTGACCATTGCCGCTGCCGAATCCAGCGACCCATCGCGCAACATCGCCAAGGCCACCCGCTCGGTGATCTGGCGGATCAGTACCTTCTACATCCTGTCGATCTTCGTGATCATCTCCGTCGTGCCGTGGAACGATCCGCAACTGGCCGTGGTGGGCTCCTATCAGCGTGCCCTGGAAATCATGAACATCCCCAATGCAGCCTTCATGGTCGACCTGGTGGTGTTGGTGGCTGTGACCAGCTGCATGAACTCCTCGATCTACATCGCCTCGCGGATGATGTACTCCCTGGCCAAGCGCGGTGATGCCCCGGCGATCCTGAACAAGACCAACAGCGTCGGCGTACCTCGTGCCGCAGTGTTCGGCAGTACCTTGATCGGTGCGGCCATTGCCATCCTCAACTATTTCGCGCCAAAGGGCGTGTTCGAGTTCCTGCTCGCCAGCTCCGGTGCCATCGCATTGCTGGTGTACATGGTCATCGCCATTTCCCAGCTGCGCATGCGCCGCCGTCTGGAACGCGAGAGCACCGAGCTCAAGTTCCGCATGTGGCTGTTCCCGTACCTGACCTGGGCAGTGATCATCTTCATCGCCTGTGCCTTGGGCGTGATGATGTTCACCGAAGAACACCGTGCCGAGGTGACGGCAACCCTTAGCCTGGCGTTGGTGATTTCCTTCCTGGGGATCGTCACAACCCGTGGACAGGCCCGCAAGGAAGTGGGCGTGCGCTCGATGGGTTGATCCAAAGTCCGAGCGGGAGCTTCGATGGCATCGCCGCCGCTGCTCCCGCTTTGGCAGCCGCAAGACATGCAGGATGCGATGGCCGACAACGACGAAGCGATCGTGGATGATCTGAAGGATCAGGCCGAAGGCTGACCGGTAGCCGTCGTGCAGGCATAAAAAAAGGCACCTGGGTGATCAGGTGCCTTTTGTGTGTCTGGTGGAGCCGGGGGGATTTGAACCCCCGTCCGCCAGTCCTCCGCTGTCGGTACTACATGCTTAGCCGTGTCTACTGAGTTAATCCGCAGCCGCCCGACGGGCAGGGTGCTTTGGACGAGTTGTGTAAGTTTTAGCCGCTTCGTCCACAACGTACTACGCGGCGATCCTGTTCTGTATGACAATCACTTCGGGTTTACAGGCATCCCCTGGTGATTGCTGGAGCCGAAGCTACCAGGAGAGCGGGCTCAGCTGCTTACGCAGCGAGAGCGTAGCCCTCGTAGTTTTCGTCATTGGCAACTATAGAAAGTTGCAACAGTGGATTTACGAGTTCTGTTACCAACTCGGCATGCACCTAGAGTTTCGATACCGGCGTCGAATCCTAATCGGCCCCACACTCAGCTCTAGCTGACGTGCCTTTCGACACGTGGGTGCAGTATACGCGTTTGCACGCCCGGCGTCGACAGCTGCGCCGATTGCGCGTCAGGAGCCGCTGCCGCTGCTGGAGCCACTGCCTTTCTCGGTTTTTTCCATGCGTTCGAGTACCTGGCTGGTGATGGCGATGCATTCCTTGGTGTCGCCGGAAGCCTGGGCGGCCTTGGCCTTGTCGACGCGCTCGGTGATGGCTTTGTCCAAGCCTTCGGAGGTCGTGCCGAGGGTGGCCATGTTGTCGTCGATTTTTTGCAGGTTGATGGCGCAGAGGTCTTCGTCGGCGAACACCGGCGAGGCCAGCAGGGTTGCGGCCGCGAACAGGGCGGAAAGCGCAGTACCTTTCATGGGGTGTCTCCTCGTGATGGCCTCTGGAAGGTGGGCCTGTAACGGTGGACTGCGCAGGTTTTGCCTGGGTTCCATTTGATGGGTAGTACTGTTGCTGCCGGATGTTTTCGTCGCGGGTAAACCCGCTCCCACAGGGGGGCGGGTTCATGCGTGAGAGGCAGTCAGGCCGCCCTGGCGGCCTTAAAGGCTGCGCGCTCGCGTGACGCGGTCCACTAGATAGACCAGCCCGTGATAGTCGATGCCGCTGTGGCTGGACAGACCGATCTCGCAGGTGCGGCTGGTGGAGATGCCTTCGCTGCAGTACTGCACGGCATCTTTCAGGCTGCGCAGCGAGTGGGCGTTGAGTTCCGGTGTGGTGAAGCCTTTGTCGCCGGCGAAACCGCAGCAATGGATGCCCTCGGGGATCACCACCTGCTTGCTGCACAGACGCACCAGGTCGATCAGCGCCTGGCTTTCGCCCAGATGTTGGGTGCTGCAGGTGACATGCACAGCGACGGGCTCGTCCTGCGCAGTGAACGTCAGGCGCTCGACCAGGTGAGTGCGAATGAAGCGCACCGGGTCGTACAGGTCCAGGCGGGTATCGGCCAAATCCTGGACCAGGCGCAGGGTGCAGGGGCTGGTGTCGCAGTAGATCGGGTCGAGGCCGCCACGGCTGGCGTGCAATAGCGCGTTGATCAGTTCCTGGCGCTTGTGCTCGGCCTGTTCGGCATAGCCTTTTGAGGCGAAGGGCTGGCCGCAGCACAGGCTGTCGGCGTTCTCGGGGAACACCACCTGATAGCCGGCTTTTTCCAGCAGTGCGCGGGTTTTATCCAGCAGCGAGCTTTGCTCTCGATCCCCGGCTGACGGCCCCATCACCCGCGAGACGCAGGCGGCGAGATAGACCACCCGTGGGCGAGCATCATGGCTTGCCGGCGCGATATCGACGGCGCGAACCGCTTGGGGCATGGCGGGGGTCCATTGGGGCAGGCGCCCATTGCTGGCTTTGCGCAGGGAGGCGCTCAAGCGGCTCAGGCGTGGGGCGCCGAGCAGCTTGCGCGCACCGTTGGCGGCGGCCAGGGTCAGTCGAGCGCCGCGCAGAGCGGTAGTGAAGTGTTCTGCGAGCCAGTTGGCGGCCTGGCCGTGTGCGGCAGCCTGGCCTCGCAGTTTCTTCACCAGTTCACCGGTATTGATGCCCACCGGGCAACGCTGGGCGCACAAGCCGGTGGCAGCACAGGTATCGATGCCCTGGTATTGATAGGTTTTCAGTAGCTCCCGAGTATCGAGGCCAGCACGGGTCCTGGCTTGGATATCACGCCACATGACAATGCGCTGGCGCGGGCTCAGGGTCAGCCCTTTGGAGGGGCACACCGGTTCGCAGAAGCCGCACTCGATGCATTTGTCGACGATCTCGTCGGCTGCAGGGAGGGGCTTTAGGTGCTTAAGATGGATATCTGGATCTTCGCTGAGCACCACGTCGGGGTTGAGGATGCCGTTGGGGTCCAGCAGGCGTTTGAGCTGCCACATCAACTGATAGGCGTCCTGGCCCCATTCGAGCTCCACGAAGGGCGCCATGTTGCGTCCGGTGCCGTGTTCGGCCTTGAGCGAGCCGCCGAACTCCACGGCCACCAGTTGTGCTACGTCATCCATGAAGGCCTGGTAGCGCGCCACTTCCTCAGGGCTGTTGAAGCCCTGGGTGAAGACGAAGTGCAGGTTGCCTTCCAGGGCGTGGCCGAAAATGATCGCCTCGTCGTAGCAGTGTTTGTCGAACAGCTGGATCAGGCGATTGACACCCTCGGCCAGTTGCTCGATGGGGAAGGTCACGTCCTCGATGATGACCGTCGTGCCGGTCTGGCGCACCGCGCCGACGGCGGGGAAGGTGTCCTTGCGGATCTTCCACAGCTGGTTGTACACCGCCGGGTCTTCGCTGAAATCCACGCGTTGCTCCAGGGGGAACTCGGCAATGGCCGCCATGATCTGGCTGAGCTGCTCGTGGAGCAGGCTCTGGCTGGCGGCGCGGGACTCGATCAGCAAGGCGCAGGCATTGGTCGACAGCCCCTTCACCCAGGCAGGCATGCCGGGCATGTCCTGCACCGAACGCAGGCTACGCCGGTCAAGCAGCTCCACGGCGGACACCGGCTGTGGCTTGAGCACGGTCACGGCGCGGCAACAGCTTTCCACCGAGGGGAAGACCAGTAGGGCGCTGGCCTTGTGCGGGTGATCGGGCACGGTGTCGTAGGTGACCGCGCTGATGAAGCCCAGGGTGCCTTCGGAGCCGACCAGTAGGTGCTGGAGGATATCCAGCGGTTGGTCGTAGTCCACCAGAGCGTTGAGTGACAGCCCGGTGGTGTTCTTCAGCCGGTACTTGTGCCGGATGCGCTCGGCCAGCGCCGTGTTGGCCCGGGTCTCGCGGCCCAGGCGGGCGAGTTCGTCCAGCAACGACGCGTGGCTTTGGCTGAAGGCAGCGACACTGGCCGGGTCCTCGCTGTCCAGACAGGTGCCGTCGGCCAGCACCATGCGCATACCGGCCAAGGTGTGGTAGGTGTTCTGAGCGGTGCCGCAGCACATGCCGCTGGCGTTGTTGGCGACGATGCCGCCGATTTTGCAGGCGTTGATCGAGGCCGGATCCGGGCCGATCTTACGTCCATAAGGCGCGAGCCAGGCGTTGGCCTGGGCACCGATGACGCCGGGTTGCAGCCGGATCTGCTCGCCCTGGCCACGGATCTGACGACCGTTCCAGTTATCGCCTAGAACGATCAGCACCGAATCGCTGATGGCCTGGCCGGACAGGCTGGTGCCTGCAGCCCGGAAAGTGACCGGCACACGGTCGCGCTGGGCCAGGTGCAGTAGGCCCACCACCTCGTCCTCGGATTCGACGCGCACCACCAGCTTTGGGATGAGCCGGTAGAAGCTGGCGTCGGTGCCGAACGCCAGGGTCGAGGTCGGGTCATCGAAGCGGCGCTCGGCGGGAATCAGGCGCTGGGCATCTCGCAGGAACGCGGCGGGCAAGCTCATGCAATCTCCTCTCGGGGCCACAGCGTCTGTCGCGCTGCGTGCCCCGGTCAATCAGGCAGTTTCGTGCAGGCGTCAGGCGCCCAGTTCGCGGACCAGCGAATCGCGGGTGATTTCGCTGATGGATTTGGCACCGGTCAGGACCATGGCCACGCGCATTTCTTTCTCGAACAGATCGAGCAAATTCTTCACCCCGGCCTCGCCATGGGTGGCCAGCGCATAGAGGAAGGCGCGACCGATCAGCACAGTGTCAGCGCCCAGGGCGATCATGCGCACCACGTCCAGGCCATTGCGGATACCGGAGTCGGCGAGGATCTTGATGTCGCCTTTGACCGCGTCGGCAATCGCCGGCAGGGCGCGGGCACTGGACAGTACCCCGTCGAGTTGGCGGCCGCCGTGGTTGGAGACGACGATGCCGTCGGCACCGAACTTCACTGCGTCCTTGGCATCCTCGGGATCAAGGATGCCCTTGATGATCATCGGGCCATCCCAGAACTCTCGGATCCACTCCAGATCCTTCCAGGAAATGGACGGGTCAAAGTTGGCACCCAGCCAGCCGATGTAGTCCGCCAGGCCTGTGGGGTTGCCGCGGTACTTCGAAATATTGCCCAGATCATGTGGGCGGCCCAGCAGGCCTACATCCAACGCCCACTGCGGGTGAGTCATCGCTTGCCAGATGCGACGCAGCGGCGCGTTCGGGCCGCTCATGCCGGAGTGGGCATCACGGTAGCGGGCGCCGGGCACCGGCATGTCGACGGTGAACACCAGCGTCTTGACCCCAGCGGCCTTGGCCCGCTCCAGGGCGTTGCGCATGAAGCCGCGATCCTTGAGGACATAAAGCTGGAACCACATGGGCCGGTCGATCGCCGGGGCGACTTCTTCGATGGGGCACACCGAGACCGTCGACATAGTAAAGGGAATGCCCTTGGCCGCCGCCGCCCGTGCGGCCTGGACCTCGCCACGGCGCGCGTACATACCGGTCAAACCGACCGGTGCCAGGGCCACGGGCATGCTCAGGGTTTCGTCGAACAGCCGGGTTTCCAGGCTCAACTCGGACATATTCTTCAATACGCGCTGGCGCAGGGCGATGCTGGCCAGATCCTCGACGTTGTGGCGCAAGGTGTATTCGGCGTAAGCACCGCCGTCGGCGTAGTGGAAGAGGAACGGAGGCAGCTTGCGTTGGGCCGCGGCGCGATAGTCGGTGGAGGCGGAAATGATCATGGATTCTCGCAGCGTGGGTGGGGATCGTTGCCGGACGCGCCAAGGCGCCCGGCACCTTTCACTTTAGTGATGAACCAGCATGCCGGTGAGCCAGTAGGCCTGGACTAGGGTGATCAGGCCGACGATGGTGGCGAAGAACAGGCTGTGCTTGACGGTAAAGCGGAACAGGTCGGACTCCTTGCCCACCAACCCGGTGGCGGCGCAGGCCACGGCGATGGACTGCGGGGAGATCATCTTGCCGGTCACGCCGCCGCTGGTGTTGGCGGCCACCAGCAGGGTGTCGTTGACCCCAATCTGGTGCGCGGTGGTGGCCTGCAGTGAGCTGAACAGGGCGTTGGACGACGTGTCGGAGCCCGTCAGGAACACACCCAGCCAGCCCAGGAACGGCGAGAAGAACGGGAATGCTGCACCCGTACCGGCCAGCACCAGGGCCATGGTCGAGGACATGCCCGAGTAGTTGGTGACGAAGGCGAAGGCCAGGACCATGCCAATCGACAGGATCGGCCAGCGCAGCTCCCAGAACGTCTCCTTCAAAGTGGTCAGACCAGTTTTTACGTTGATCTTGAGGACCCACATCGAGATCAGTGCCGAGAGGAAGATCGCTGTGCCGGTGGCGGAGATCGGGTCGAGCTTGAAGATCGCCGGCATGGCGGTCGGCGCGGTGACGATCGGCGCGGTCTTGATCACCAACTGGTCGAGGTGCGGGATGGCGAAGTTGAACACGAAGTTGTACATCGCGCCGCCCGGGGCGAAGGCTGCCTTGAACGGTTTGAGGGTCCAAATGGTGACCAGCACGGTCAGGATCAGGAACGGCGACCAGGCCTTGAAGATCTCGCCGAAGCTGTATGGCGAAGGTTGGCTACCGCCACTGCTGACCACGGCCGCGCCGACACTGCCTTTGGCTTCGGCGAAGGCGCGCTTGGGCTGCCAGACTTTCAGGAACAGGGTCAGGGCGATCAGGCTGGCCAGTGCCGAGGTGATGTCCGGCAGCTCAGGGCCGATGAAGTTCGAGGTGAAGTACTGGGTGATGGCGAAGCTCAGGCCGGCCACCAGGGCGGCTGGCCAGGTTTCCTTCACGCCGCGCAGGCCATCCATCATGAATACCAGCCAGAAGGGCACGAACAGCGACAGCAGTGGCAGCTGGCGGCCCGTCATGGCGCCGATGTGGAAGGCGTCGATTCCGGTGACCTGACCGGCGACGATGATTGGAATGCCTAGGGCGCCGAACGCCACCGGGGCGGTGTTGGCGATCAGGCACAGGCCGGCAGCATACAGCGGGTTGAAGCCCAAGCCCACCAGCAGCGCGGCAGTGATGGCCACCGGGGCACCGAAGCCGGCCGCGCCTTCGAGGAAGGCGCCGAAGCAGAAGCCGATCAGCAACACCTGCAGGCGCTGGTCATCGGTGATCGACAGCACGGAGCTTCGGATCACTTCGAACTGGCCGCTCTTGACCGTGAGTTTGTAGAGGAACACCGCGGCAACGATGATCCAGGCAATCGGCCACAGGCCGTAGAGGAAGCCGTAGCCTGCAGCGGCCAGGGCCATGTCGACAGGCATCTGGAAGGCGAAGATCGCAACCAGAATCGACAGGGCCAGCGTGATGCTGCCGGCGACGTGACCTTTGAGGCGGAACACCGCCAAGGCCAGGAAGAAGAACACGATGGGAATGACCGCCGCCAGCGCGGACAGGCCAAGACTACCAAGCGGGCTATAGAGTTGTTGCCAGGTTTGCATATGGGGTGGCCCCTAATTGTTGTTGGTCAGGCACTGGCATTGGATAATTGGTAATACCAATTTACAATGGCTGGTCGCTAGGTTAAAAGCGCTATCGAGGCTGTGTCAATTTGTCCTGGGCAAAACTTTGGTCGGATGCCGATGAATGGCCGGCTGATGGGCAGGGGAAATCGTCAACTGATGGGTGTCGATACGCTGTGGATCGGCGAGAATGGACGCCCCCCCTAAGTGCGTGGGGATTGTGGAGAGCATGTGATGGTTTTTGATCAGGTCCGCCAACGGCGCCTGTCCGACGACATCGTCGATCGGTTGGAAGGGATGATTCTCGAAGGTACGCTGACCTCAGGGCAGCGCCTGCCGGCCGAGCGCGTGTTGGCGGAGCAGTTTGGCGTATCCCGGCCTTCGTTGCGCGAGGCGATCCAGAAGCTGGTGGCTAAAGGGTTGTTGGTCAGTCGCCAGGGCGGTGGCAATTATGTGGCCGAGGCGCTGGGGTCAACGTTCAGCGATCCGTTGCTGCAGCTGCTCGAGCGTAACCCCGAGGCTCAGCGCGACCTGTTGGAGTTTCGCCATACGCTGGAGGCTTCCTGTGCCTACTATGCGGCCCAGCGGGCCACGGAGCCTGACCGTGAGCGGCTCAAGGCTGCCTTCGATGCGCTGCAGGACTGCTATGCCCGTGTCGACGAGGTCAGTCGGGCGGAGGAGGGGGCGGCCGATGCGCGTTTTCACCTAGCGATCGCCGAGGCCAGTCACAATGCAGTGCTGCTCCATACCATCCGCGGCTTGTTCGACCTGCTCAAGCGCAACGTGGTGACCAATATCGGCGGTATGTACCAACAGCGCAGCGAGACCCGCGACATGCTGATCAGTCAGCATCGCGAGTTGTATCGGGCAATCATCGAGGGTAGGGCAGACGATGCGCGGGAGGTCTCGAGCCGGCACATTCTGTACGTGCAGGAAGTGCTCGAAGAAGCGCAGCAGGAGGCCCAGCGTGTAGCACGCGCAGAGCGACGCAGCGGGCGTTGAGATGGGGTGCTTTGTGTAGGCGTTTAGCGGGTAAACCCGCTTCCACAGGGTTGCCGTCGCTGTCCCTGTAGGAACGGGTTTACCCGCGAATAGACCTGCACAGGCAGGGAGGGCTTACTCGCCCTTGCCCTTGTTGCGCATCGTGCGCTGGATCTCGCGATTGGAGTCGCGCTCGCGCAGGGTGTCGCGCTTGTCGAACTCCTTCTTGCCCTTGCCCAGTGCAATTTCGCACTTGATCAGGTGCTTGCTCCAGTACAGCGAGAGGGCTACGCAGGTGTAGCCCTTCTGTGCCACGGCAGCCTCCACGCGTTCGAGCTCGCGCTTGTTCAGCAGCAGCTTGCGGGTGCGGGTGGGGTCGGCGATGACGTGGGTGCTGGCGGTGGTCAGCGGGGTGATGTGGCTGCCGAACAGCCAGGCTTCGCCGTCCTTGAGCAGCACGTAGCTGTCGGTCAGGTGCGCCTTGCCGGCCCGCAGGCTCTTTACTTCCCAACCGGACAGGACCAGTCCGGCCTCGAACTTGTGTTCGATGAAGTAATCGTGTCGCGCTTTTTTGTTTTGCGCGATGGTCCCGGTCGGATGTTTCTTTTGCTTAGCCATAGGGCCCGCATTATAGGCAGTCGCTGCGTCGGCGGCTACGGGGTTTAGGTGTGCTTGAGCCTGTAGGATGAATCCCGGACAATGCAGGGCCTGTTCCCTCGAAGGGAACTGTTTTCGATGTGCTTAGAAAGCGCTGCCGCCCTGCCTTGGAAGTGACGCCTGGATGACTACCCATATTCAACGCTCTGCCCTGCTGCCGTACCCTGCCCAGGCGCTCTACGATCTGGTGAATGACGTGGCCAGCTACCCGAAATTCCTGCCGTGGTGCTCGGCCTCGACCGTGATCGAAGCCAGCGACACGCACATGCGGGCGAAGCTGGAAGTGGCCAAGGGCGGCATGAGCCAGCAGTTCGTCACACGTAATGTGCTGGTGCCTGGGCAGTCGATCGAAATGAATCTGGAGGAAGGGCCGTTCACCCAGTTGCATGGCCTGTGGCTGTTCAAGGCATTGGGCGATAAGGCCTGCAAGATCAGCCTGGACCTGTCCTTCGATTATGCCGGCCCTCTGGTGCGCGCTACCCTCGGCCCTCTGTTCAACCAGGCGGCCAACACGCTGGTCGATGCATTCTGCCAGCGGGCCAAGCAACTCAATGGCTGAGGCAAACCTGAACATCGAGGTCGTATACGCCACTGCCGAGCGTCAGTGGCTGCTGACGTGCGTGGTGCCCGCAGGCACAACCGTACATCAGGCGTTGCTCCACTCTCGGCTCGCCGAGCAAGTGCCGGGCTTGGACGTCGAGGCTTGCCCGGTGGGGATCTTCGGCAAGGTGGTGAATGATCCGTTTGCGCATCAGGTCGAGGAGGGGGATCGTCTGGAGGTCTACCGGCCGTTGTTGGCGGATCCGAAGGAAGTGCGCAAGCTGCGTGCCGCCAAGGCGAGAGCTGCGCGGCAGGGATAGGCCTGATACTTGTTGGGCACACAGTGGTCCTTAAGTCGATCAGGCAATAAAAAGCCCGGGCATTGCCCGGGCTTTTTTGTCTCGCCGCGCTTATTGCGGGGAGGTTTCCAGCGGTGCTGGTGTCGGGACCGGCGTGGTCTCGATAGTGTCGATTTCTTTCTGGATCGATTCTTCCAACGAGCCTGGCTTGGCCGGTTTTTCTTCCGGTTGGCTTGGCTGGGCCGGTTGAGTGGCTGGGCTGACGGTGGTGTCGCCGCTGCCGCCGAGGATTTCCTGGTCGCGGCTCACGCCTGGCATGAAGTCGCCGGACAGGCTGACCAATTGATCGCTGTCGTTGAAGAAAATGCTCATGCGCTCTTGCTGACGCTGGCCGCCGCCAGGCTGCAGGCTGTAGAGGTAATCCCAGCGATTGGTATTGAACGTGTCCTGGATCAGTGGGTTGCCCATGATAAACCTTACTTGGCGGCGGGTCATTCCGGGGCGCAATTGGTCTATCATGTCCTGCGTAACGACATTGCCCTGCTGGATGTCGATTTTGTAAACCCCGGGAAACGAGCAACCGGCGAGTGCGAGCAGTCCCACTAGGGTGAGGCTGGTTAGCAAGAGCTTGGTGTTTTGCATCGGTGGGCGACTTCCACTATCTTGGCTGGACAACGTAAACCCCGATCATACCCGTATTAAGAGAAGCTGCGAAGCAGCATCGGCGAGAAAGCTGACCATGGTTGAAAATAGCGAATTGCGCAAAGCCGGTCTCAAGGTGACCCTGCCTCGAGTCAAGATTCTACAGATGCTCGACTCCACGGAGCAGCGCCACATGAGCGCCGAAGACGTCTACAAGGCACTGATGGAAGCCGGTGAAGACGTCGGTCTGGCAACCGTGTATCGCGTACTGACCCAGTTCGAAGCGGCGGGTCTGGTGGTTCGCCACAACTTCGACGGCGGTCATGCGGTCTTCGAGCTGGCTGACGGCGGCCACCACGACCATATGGTCAACGTGGACTCTGGTGAAGTCATCGAGTTCGTGGATACAGAGATCGAAAAGCGCCAGAAAGAGATCGTTGCCCAGCACGGCTACGAGCTGGTTGACCATAACCTGGTCCTCTATGTGCGCAAGAAAAAGTAACGATTTATATCGTTAACAAAACAAAGGCGGCCCTCGGGTCGCCTTTTGTTTTTAGGTTGCGGGGGAGCTCGTTGTTATTCATACATAGGCCCGATCCCGCCAGCGCTGCGCCTTAATTGAAGCCGAACAACTCAGGCCTTACCTGTGACCACCATCTTGCGCGCATGGGCCAGCGATTCCTTGGTGAGGTCGATGCCGCCCAACATCCGCGCCACCTCCTCGACCCGCTCGCGCTTGCCCAGGTTGGCCACTGCTGTATGAGTGGTATCGCTGTTGCGTACCTTGTGCACGAACAGATGATGGTGCCCTTGGGCTGCGACCTGGGGCAGGTGGGTCACGGTCAGGACTTGGCCGCGCTCGCCCAGCCGACGTAACAGCTGGCCGACAATTTCTGCGGTAGGGCCGCCGATGCCAACGTCCACTTCATCGAACACCAAGGTGGGGATGCGCGAGGTTTGCGCAGTGATCACCTGGATCGCCAGACTGATCCGCGACAGCTCGCCGCCTGACGCCACTTTTGCCAAGCCCTTGAGTGGCTGGCCCGGGTTGGCGCTCACCAGCAGCTCGACCACCTCCAGGCCATGGGGCGAAAGCTCGCTGCCTTCATAGGGCGTGAGTTCGATACAGAAACGCCCGCCGGGCATGCCCAGGCGCTGGATCTCCTGTTCAACGGCCGTGGCGAGCTGCTTGGCCGCCTGCTGGCGCAACGCACTGAGCTCGAGGGCTTTGGTCTGGTAATGCTGGGCATAGGCGGCCAGTTCCTCGCCCAGGCGCTCGATCGATTCGTCGCTGGCGTTGAGCCCTTCCAGCTCGTCCATCAAGCGCTGTTGCAGGTGAGGAAGCTCGGTCGGGTGCACGCGGTGCTTGCGTGCCAGGGTGTAGATAGTGTCGAGGCGTTCCTCCAGGGCTTGCAGGCGCATGGGGTCGGCATCGAAGTGATCGAGGAAGCGGTTGAGTTCGCCCACGGCTTCCTCGACCTGGATCTGTGCGCTGGCGATTAGATTGGCGGCCTCGCCCAGCGCTTTGGGCGCGTTGGCGACGGCGGTCAGGCGATTGAGGCTGGTGGTCAGTGCACTGAGCACATTGCCGGAATCGCTTTCGCTGCAATGGTCGATCACCTGGCGGCAGATACCGAACAGGGCCTCGGCGTTGGTCAGGCTTTTATGTTCCTGTTCCAGTTGCTCCAGTTCATTTTCGCCCAGGCCAAGGTTGTCCAGCTCTTCGAGTTGATAGCTGAGCAATTGGTGACGGGCGCGTTGCTCGTCGCCGGAGTTGGACAGGCGCTCCAGCTCCTGGCGGGTCTGGCGCCAGCGCTGGGCAGCCAGTTGTACCTGACGGGCCAGGTCGATGGCGCCCGCGTACTCGTCCACAAGGCGACGATGGGTGTCGGTTTTCAACAGAGACTGGTGTTCGTGCTGGCTATGAATATCGATGAGCAGTTCGCCCAGGGCCTTGAGATCGCCCAAGGGGGAAGGGGTGCCATTGATATAGCCGCGGCTGCGTCCTTCGGCAGTGATGACCCGGCGCAGGATGCAGGGACCGGTGTTGTCCAGGTCGCGCTCGGCCAGCCAGGCACGGGCTTCAGGAATCTCGTCCAGGTCGAATGTGGCGAGGATGTCTGCCTTGTCTGCCCCAGGGCGTACCACGCCGCTGTCGGCGCGATCGCCCAAGGCCAGGCCCAGGGCGTCGAGCATGATCGACTTGCCGGCGCCGGTTTCGCCGGTGATCACGCTCATGCCGCGGGCAAGTTCGAGGTCGAGGTGCTCGACGATGGCGTAGTTGTGAATGGACAGGTGCACCAGCATGAGGGCGGCTCCCGAAGGGTCATGTCTGGTTATTTATACAGTGCTTTTCGTCGGGCTGACAATGCCCGCCGGGCGATCAATATCGTCATGGGAAAACAGCGTTGGCCCTTGAACCTTGTTTTTCCGGCCCCATATAGCCGGCAAGACAAGACGAGCCTGGGCTCGCATATCAGAAATTGCGGAGGAGAAACCTAATGGCTGACGAACAGCTGGATGAGAAGAACCTTAACGCCGAAGAGGCTGGTGCAGAGGATCTCGGTGCCCGCGTCCAGGTGCTCGAGGAGCAGCTGGCCGCCGCCAAGGATCAGTCCCTGCGCGCTGCCGCCGAACTGCAGAACATCCGCCGTCGCGCCGAGCAGGATGTCGAGAAGGCCCACAAGTTCGCCCTGGAGAAGTTCGCGGGCGACTTGCTTCCGGTGATCGACAGCCTGGAGCGTGGCCTGGAGCTGTCCAGCGCCGACGACGAGAGCATCAAGCCGATGCGCGAAGGCATCGAGCTGACCCTGAAGATGTTCCACGACACCCTCAAGCGTTACAACCTCGAGGCTGTCGACCCGCACGGCGAGCCGTTCAACGCCGAGCACCACCAGGCCATGGCCATGCAGGAAAGCGCCGACGTCGAGCCGAACAGCGTGCTCAAGGTGTTCCAGAAGGGCTACCTGCTCAATGGCCGCCTGCTGCGTCCCGCCATGGTGGTGGTCAGCAAGGCGCCGGCAGCCCCCCAGCCGTCGATTGATGAAAAGGCTTGAAATCCTTCCGGGCATCCCCATCTAGGTGTCAAGCATTCAAGTATTACCGCAGTTGGCCAATGTAGCCGCTGCAACCTAATTCAAGTTTCGGGAGAGTAAACATGGGCAAAATCATCGGTATCGACCTGGGGACCACCAACTCGTGCGTCTCCATTCTGGAAAACGGTAACGTCAAAGTCATCGAGAACGCCGAAGGCGCGCGTACCACCCCTTCGATCGTGGCCTACGCCAACGATGGCGAGATCCTGGTTGGCCAGTCGGCCAAGCGTCAGGCCGTCACCAACCCGCACAACACCCTGTTCGCAGTGAAGCGCCTGATCGGCCGTCGCTTCGAAGAAGATGTCGTGCAGAAAGACATCAAGCTGGTTCCGTACAAGATCGTCAAGGCCAACAACGGTGACGCCTGGGTCGAAGCCAGCGGCAAGGAAATGGCGCCGCCGCAGATCAGCGCCGAAGTCCTGAAGAAAATGAAGAAGACCGCCGAAGACTACCTCGGCGAGCCAGTGACCGAAGCGGTCATCACCGTGCCGGCCTACTTCAACGACAGCCAGCGCCAGGCCACCAAGGACGCCGGTCGCATCGCCGGTCTGGACGTCAAGCGCATCATCAACGAGCCGACCGCCGCTGCACTGGCCTACGGCATGGACAAGGCCAAGGGTGACCACACTGTCATCGTGTATGACCTCGGTGGTGGTACCTTCGACGTTTCGGTCATCGAAATCGCTGAAGTCGACGGTGAGCACCAGTTCGAAGTACTGGCCACCAACGGCGACACCTTCCTGGGTGGCGAAGACTTCGACATGCGCCTGATCGACTACCTCGTCGATGAGTTCAAGAAAGAGTCCGGCATGGACCTGAAGAACGATCCGCTTGCTCTGCAGCGTCTGAAGGAAGCTGCTGAAAAGGCCAAGATCGAGCTGTCCTCCGCTCAGTCGACCGACGTCAACCTGCCGTACATCACTGCAGATGCGACCGGTCCTAAGCACCTGAACGTGAAGATCTCCCGCGCCAAGCTGGAGTCGCTGGTCGAGGACCTGGTCAACCGTACCATCGAGCCTTGCCGCATCGCTCTGAAGGACGCCGGTATCGATGCCAGCAAGATCGACGACGTGATCCTGGTCGGCGGCCAGACCCGTATGCCGCTGGTACAGAAGGCCGTTGCCGACTTCTTCGGCAAGGAAGCACGCAAGGACGTCAACCCGGACGAAGCCGTCGCCATGGGTGCTGCCATTCAGGGCGCGGTCCTGGCCGGTGACGTCAAGGACGTTCTGCTGCTGGACGTCAGCCCGCTGACCCTGGGTATCGAAACCATGGGTGGCGTGATGACTGCGCTGATCGAGAAGAACACCACCATCCCGACCAAGAAGTCGCAGGTGTTCTCGACGGCTGATGACAACCAGAGCGCCGTGACCATTCACGTGCTGCAAGGTGAGCGCAAGCAGGCTGCGCAGAACAAGTCGCTGGGTAAATTCGACCTGGCCGACATTCCGCCAGCCCCGCGTGGTGTTCCGCAGATCGAAGTGACCTTCGACATCGATGCCAACGGCATCCTGCACGTGAGCGCGAAGGACAAGGCCACTGGCAAGTCCCAGTCGATCGTGATCAAGGCCAACTCGGGTCTGTCCGACGAGGAAATCGAACGCATGGTGCGTGACGCCGAGGCCAACGCCGAGGAAGACCGCAAGTTCGAAGAGCTGGCCGCTGCTCGTAACCAGGGTGATGCGCTGGTTCATTCGACCCGCAAGATGGTCACCGACGCTGGCGACAAGGCCACTGCCGAAGAGAAAGCGGCGATCGAAGCGGCTGTGGTTGCACTGGAAGCTGCCCTGAAGGGTGACGACAAGGCTGCCATCGATGCCAAGGTCGAGGAACTGTCCAAGGTCTCCGCGCCGGTTGCCCAGAAGATGTACGCCGAGCAACAGGCCGAACAGCCTCAGGGCGGCGCACAGCAGGCCGAGCCGGAAGCCAAGCACGATGACGTGGTCGACGCCGAGTTCGAAGAAGTAAAAGACAACAACAAGCAGTAATCCCTGCATGTTGTCGGCCAGCTCATCGTCTGATGTCGGTGAGCTGGTAGGATGTCGCCGCGCGGGGGCTTGCTCCCGCGTTGGTGTGTCTGGAATTCGAGAATTTTTACAGCATCTGTCAGGGCGCAATCGTGTGGTGGCAGGTGCTGACGGCGTGGCGCAGCAAGCGCATGAACGCGCCGAATGCCCCCAAGAGTGCAATGACCTATGGCAAAGCGTGATTTTTATGAGGTCCTGGGTGTCGAGCGCGGCGCCAGCGAAGGTGACCTCAAGAAGGCCTATCGCCGCCTGGCGATGAAGTACCACCCGGACCGCAACCCGGGCGATAAAGAATCGGAAGACAAATTCAAGGAAGCCAACGAGGCTTACGAGGTTCTGTCCGATGCCAGCAAGCGCGCAGCCTACGACCAGTACGGACATGCCGGCGTCGATCCGAGCATGGGTGGTGGCGGTGCCGGCTTTGGTGGCGCTAACTTCTCGGACATCTTCGGTGATGTCTTCAGTGACTTCTTCGGTGGTGGGCGCGGCGGCTCCCGTGGCGGTGCGCAGCGCGGCAGCGACCTGCGCTACACCCTTGAGCTGAACCTCGAGGAGGCCGTGCGCGGCACTACGGTCAGCATCCGTGTGCCAACCCTGGTCAACTGCAAGCCTTGCGATGGTTCCGGTGCGAAGAAGGGGTCGACCCCGTCGGCCTGCCCAACCTGTGGCGGCATCGGTCAGGTGCGCATGCAGCAGGGCTTCTTCTCGGTGCAGCAAACCTGCCCGCGCTGCCATGGCCAAGGCAAGATCATTACCGATCCTTGCACCGCCTGTCATGGCGAGGGACGTGTCGAGGAATACAAGACGCTGTCGGTCAAGGTGCCGGCGGGTGTCGATACCGGCGATCGCATTCGTCTTTCTGGCGAAGGCGAGGCGGGGACCCATGGTGGTCCGACCGGTGACCTCTATGTCGTCATCAGTGTGCGTGAGCACGCTATCTTCCAGCGCGACGGCAAGCACCTGTACTGCGAGGTGCCGATCAGCTACACCGATGCGGCCCTGGGTGGTGAGCTGGAAGTGCCCACCCTCGATGGTCGGGTCAAGCTCAAGATTCCGGAAGGCACTCAAACCGGCAAGCAATTCCGTCTGCGTGGCAAGGGCGTAGCCCCTGTGCGCGGTGGCGGGGCTGGCGACCTGCTGTGCCGAGTGGCTGTGGAGACCCCGGTCAACCTCAGTCGACGTCAGCGCGAGCTGCTCGAGGAGCTGCGCGACTCGTTGCAGGGCGACAGCTCCCATTCGCCCAAGGCCAGTGGCTGGTTCGAGGGTGTGAAGCGCTTCTTCGGCGATCTCTGACAAGGAACAGGCTATGCGACGTATTGCGGTAATGGGCGCGGCGGGACGGATGGGCAAGACCCTTGTCGAGGCTGTGCAGCAACAGGCGCCCCAGGCTGGCCTGACGGCGGCCATTGATCGTCCGGACAGCTCTCTGGTCGGGGCCGATGCCGGCGAACTGGCGGCCTTGGGGCGGATCGGTGTGGAAATCTCCAGTGATCTGTCCAAGGTCGCTGACGAATTCGATGTGCTGATCGACTTCACTCACCCGTCGGTGACGCTGAAGAACCTCGCCTTCTGTCGCAAGGCAGGCAAGGCGATGGTGATTGGTACTACCGGTTTCACGCCAGAGGAAAAAGAGCAGTTGGCCGAGGCGGGCAAGGAGATTCCGATTGTCTTTGCCGCCAATTTCAGCGTCGGCGTCAATCTTTGCCTCAAGCTTCTGGATACCGCCGCGCGGGTGTTGGGCGACGAGGTGGATATCGAGATCATCGAGGCGCACCACCGCCACAAGGTCGATGCACCTTCGGGTACTGCCTTGCGTATGGGAGAAGTAGTTGCCCAGGCGTTGGGTCGTGATCTGGGAGAAGTGGCGGTCTATGGGCGTGAGGGGCAGACCGGTGCCCGCGATCGTAAGACCATCGGCTTCGCCACGGTGCGCGCCGGTGATGTAGTGGGGGACCATACCGTGTTGTTCGCCGCTGAAGGCGAACGCGTGGAGATCACTCACAAGGCCTCCAGCCGCATGACCTTCGCCAAGGGGGCGGTGCGTGCCGCGCTATGGCTGGAGGGGCGCGAGCCAGGCCTGTACGACATGCAGGATGTGCTCGAGCTGCGTTAAAGCAAGTTAGAGAGGCGCCTCGCGGGCAAGCCCGTTCCTACAGCAATAGCGTCGCTTTGATGTGCGGCGCGGTTTTTGTGGGAGGGCGGGCCACCCGTGAAGGAGTCGCCGATGTCAGCCTGTCGCATTCCTGTGTTTCAGAGACACATACGCGGTAGACCTAAAACGTAATTTTCTGTAAGCTACAGCTTTAGTGTGTCCACTAAAAGCGCGCAGCGAATTGAATTCAGCACATGAAAGCGGGGTGACGTGTCCATACGTCACTCCGCTTTTTTGCAACCTGCGATCGCCCTTTCATGCTTGATTTACGGGAGGTCTTCTTGACAAAGCCAGCCATACTCGCCCTTGCCGACGGCAGTATTTTCCGCGGTGAAGCTATCGGTGCCGACGGTCAGACCGTTGGTGAGGTGGTATTCAACACCGCTATGACCGGCTACCAGGAAATCCTTACAGACCCTTCCTATGCGCAGCAAATCGTTACCCTGACCTACCCGCACATTGGCAATACCGGTACCACACCGGAAGACGCCGAGTCGAACCGTGTCTGGTCCGCTGGCCTGGTTATCCGTGACCTGCCCCTGCTGGCCAGCAACTGGCGCAACACCCAGTCGCTGCCTGACTACCTCAAGGCCAATAATGTCGTCGCCATCGCTGGCATCGACACTCGTCGCCTGACCCGAATCCTGCGCGAAAAGGGCGCCCAGAACGGCTGCATCCTCGCCGGTGACAACATCAGCGAAGAAGCCGCCATCGCCGCTGCTCGCGCCTTCCCAGGCCTCAAGGGTATGGACCTGGCCAAGGAAGTTTCCACCAAGGAACGCTACGAATGGCGCTCCAGTGTGTGGAATCTGGCAACCGACAGCCACCCGACTCTGGAAGCTGCGGACCTGCCCTATCACGTGGTGGCCTACGACTACGGCGTCAAGCTGAACATTCTGCGCATGCTGGTTGCCCGTGGCTGCCGCCTGACCGTCGTGCCGGCCCAGACCCCTGCCAGCGAAGTCCTGGCCCTTAATCCGGATGGCGTATTCCTGTCCAACGGCCCTGGCGATCCCGAGCCATGCGACTACGCGATCCAGGCGATCAAGGACATCCTCGAGACCGATATTCCGGTCTTTGGTATCTGCCTCGGCCACCAGTTGCTAGCCCTGGCTTCTGGCGCCAAGACTGTCAAGATGGGCCACGGCCATCACGGTGCCAACCACCCGGTCCAGGATCTGGACACCGGCGTGGTCATGATCACCAGCCAGAACCACGGTTTCGCCGTCGACGAAGCCACCCTGCCGGGCAACGTCCGCGCCATCCACAAGTCGCTGTTCGACGGTACCCTGCAGGGCATCGAGCGCACCGACAAGAGCGCGTTCAGCTTCCAGGGCCACCCTGAAGCGAGCCCAGGCCCGACCGACGTCGCGCCACTGTTCGATCGTTTCATCGATGCCATGGCCAAGCGCCGCTGAGCATCCTGCATCAAGGCCCCGGGGCGGCAAGTGCCGCGCCCGGAAGCGCCTGACCCAGATTGTTCAAGACGGCTTGCCGACTGACCCGCGGATTTGAGTGACAACCATGCCAAAACGTACAGACATCAAAAGCATCCTGATTCTCGGCGCTGGCCCGATCGTGATCGGCCAGGCCTGCGAATTCGACTACTCCGGCGCCCAGGCCTGTAAAGCCCTGCGCGAGGAAGGTTTCCGCGTCATCCTGGTGAACTCCAACCCGGCCACCATCATGACCGACCCGGCCATGGCCGATGCCACCTACATCGAGCCGATCAAGTGGCAGTCGGTGGCCAAGATCATCGAAAAAGAGCGCCCTGACGCACTGCTGCCGACCATGGGCGGCCAAACCGCGCTGAACTGCGCCCTGGACCTGGAGCGCCACGGCGTTCTGGAAAAATTCGGCGTCGAGATGATCGGTGCCAATGCCGACACCATCGACAAGGCCGAAGACCGTTCGCGCTTCGACAAGGCGATGAAGGCCATTGGCCTTGAGTGCCCGCGCTCCGGTATCGCCCATAGCATGGAAGAAGCCAATGCGGTGCTCGAGCGCCTGGGCTTCCCGTGCATCATCCGTCCGTCCTTCACCATGGGTGGCACGGGTGGCGGCATCGCCTACAACCGTGAAGAGTTCGAAGAGATCTGCGCCCGTGGTCTGGACCTTTCGCCGACCAAGGAGCTGCTGATCGACGAATCGCTGATCGGCTGGAAGGAATACGAAATGGAGGTTGTCCGTGACAAGAAGGACAACTGCATCATCGTCTGCTCCATCGAGAACTTCGACCCGATGGGTGTGCATACCGGTGACTCCATCACCGTTGCACCAGCGCAGACCCTGACCGACAAGGAATACCAGATCATGCGCAACGCCTCCTTGGCGGTACTGCGCGAGATCGGCGTCGAAACCGGCGGTTCCAACGTCCAGTTCGGTATCTGCCCGAACACCGGCCGCATGGTCGTGATCGAGATGAACCCGCGTGTATCGCGCTCCTCGGCGCTGGCCTCCAAAGCCACTGGCTTCCCGATCGCCAAGATCGCCGCCAAGCTGGCGGTGGGGTATACCCTCGACGAACTGCAGAACGACATCACCGGCGGCCGTACCCCGGCGTCCTTTGAGCCGTCGATCGACTATGTCGTCACCAAGCTGCCGCGCTTTGCCTTCGAGAAGTTCCCCAAAGCCGACGCCCGCCTGACCACCCAGATGAAATCCGTGGGTGAAGTCATGGCCATTGGCCGTACCTTCCAGGAGTCCCTGCAGAAAGCCCTGCGTGGTCTGGAAGTGGGTGCATGCGGCCTTGACCCGAAAGTCGACCTGGCCAACCCGGAAGCCAACAGTATCCTCAAGCGCGAGCTGACCGTGCCAGGCGCCGAGCGTATCTGGTACGTCGCCGACGCCATGCGCGCTGGCATGACCTGCGAGCAGATCTTCGACCTGACCGGCATCGACATGTGGTTCCTGGTGCAGATGGAAGACCTGATCAAGGAAGAAGAGAAGGTCAAGACCCTGGCTCTGTCGTCGATCGACAAGGACTACATGCTGCGCCTCAAGCGCAAGGGCTTCTCGGACCAGCGTCTGGCCAAGCTGCTCGGCATCACCGACAAGAACCTGCGCCGTCACCGCCACAAGCTCGAAGTGTTCCCGGTGTACAAGCGCGTCGACACCTGCGCTGCCGAGTTCGCCACCGACACCGCTTACCTGTACTCGACCTATGAGGAAGAGTGCGAGGCCAACCCATCGACCCGTGACAAGATCATGATCCTGGGTGGTGGCCCGAACCGTATCGGCCAAGGTATCGAGTTCGACTACTGCTGCGTACACGCTGCCCTCGCGCTGCGTGAAGATGGTTACGAGACCATCATGGTCAACTGCAACCCGGAAACCGTCTCCACCGACTACGACACTTCCGACCGTCTGTACTTCGAACCGCTGACCCTGGAAGACGTGCTGGAAGTCTGCCGCGTCGAGAAACCGAAGGGCGTCATCGTTCACTACGGCGGCCAGACCCCGTTGAAACTCGCCCGCGCCCTGGAAGAAGCCGGCGTACCGATCATCGGTACCAGCCCGGACGCTATCGACCGCGCCGAAGACCGCGAGCGCTTCCAGCAGATGGTTCAGCGTCTGAGCCTGCTGCAGCCGCCAAACGCCACCGTGCGCAGCGAAGAAGAAGCCATCAGCGCCGCTGGCGGCATCGGCTACCCGCTGGTGGTGCGTCCTTCTTACGTACTGGGCGGTCGTGCCATGGAGATCGTCTACGAGTTGGACGAACTCAAGCGCTATCTGCGTGAAGCGGTGCAGGTCTCGAACGACAGTCCGGTACTGCTCGACCACTTCCTCAACTGCGCCATTGAAATGGACGTGGATGCGGTCTGCGACGGTACTGACGTGGTGATCGGCGCGATCATGCAGCACATTGAGCAGGCCGGTGTTCACTCCGGTGACTCGGCATGCTCGCTGCCACCTTACTCGTTGAGCAAGGAAGTGCAGGACGAAGTCCGCGTTCAGGTCAAGAAAATGGCTCTGGAGCTGGGTGTCGTCGGTCTGATGAACGTGCAGCTGGCCCTGCAGGGCGACAAGATCTACGTGATCGAAGTCAACCCACGCGCCTCGCGTACCGTACCGTTCGTCTCCAAGTGCATCGGCACTTCGCTGGCGATGATCGCGGCTCGAGTCATGGCTGGTAAGACCCTGAAAGAGCTGGGCTTCACCCAGGAAATCATTCCGAACTTCTACAGCGTCAAAGAAGCCGTCTTCCCGTTCGCGAAGTTCCCAGGTGTTGACCCGATCCTCGGCCCTGAGATGAAATCCACCGGTGAAGTCATGGGTGTCGGCGACAGCTTCGGTGAAGCCTTCGCCAAGGCCCAGATGGGTGCCAGCGAAGTGCTGCCAAGCGGTGGTACCGCCTTCATCAGCGTGCGTGACGACGATAAGCCGCAGGTTGCGGGTGTCGCTCGCGACCTGATCGCCCTAGGCTTCGAAGTGGTTGCTACCGCAGGCACCGCCAAGGTCATCGAGGCGGCTGGCCTGAAGGTGCGCCGTGTGAACAAAGTGACCGAAGGTCGTCCGCACGTGGTCGACATGATCAAGAACGACGAAGTGTCGCTGATCATCAACACTACCGAAGGTCGTCAGTCGATCGCCGATTCCTACTCGATTCGTCGCAATGCGCTGCAGCACAAGATCTACTGCACGACCACCATTGCGGCTGGTGAAGCCATCTGTGAAGCGCTGAAATTCGGTCCCGAGAAGACCGTTCGCCGCTTGCAGGATCTGCACGCAGGACTCAAAGCATGAGCATTACCAAGTACCCAATGACCGTCCAGGGCGCTCGCGCCCTGGAAGAGGAACTGCTCTTCCTGAGCAAGACCGAGCGTCCGCGCCTGAGCCAGGCGATCGGTGAAGCGCGGGAGCTGGGCGACCTCAAGGAAAACGCCGAATACCATGCCGCTCGTGAAGAGCAGGGTATGGTCGAGGCGCGTATCCGCGATATCGAAGGGCGTCTGCAGAACTCGGTGGTGATCGATGTCACCACCATTGCCCACACCGGCAAGGTGATCTTCGGTACCACCGTGGACCTGGAGAACACTGAGACCGGCGATCAGGTTTCCTACCAGATCGTGGGTGAGGATGAGGCGGACATCAAGAAGGGCAAGCTCTCGGCGAGCGCGCCGATTGCCCGTGCCATCATCGGCAAGGAAGAAGGCGACACCGTCGTCGTCAACACGCCAAGCGGCACGGTCGAGTACGAGATTGTCGAAGTCAAGCACATCTGACCGGCGCCTACGCGCGCCGTCCCTTGAGGGCATCCTCTGGCAACTGGCCCAGGTATTCTGGGTCGGTGGCCTGTGGGTTTTTCATGTGGGATTGGTGCCGGCACTCAAGGTGACGGGCCTTGCGCCCTTGTTGGTGCAGGATGTGGCTGCCCAGATTGACCGCTGGTTGATCGGCGTCGCGCTGCTTGGCCTGATGACCCAGCTGGCGGTATTGGCGAGGGTAGACGGTCTGGCGGCCTGGTGGCGACAGTTCCGTGGGCAGATGCTTTTGCTCGGCTTCGGTGCCTGTGTTGGCTATTACACGCTGCGCTACGGGATTTCCGTGGGTGAGCGTTGGCAGATGTTCTGCTTTTTAGTGCTGGGCTTCTCCGGCATCGTGCTGGTGGCCCAACCGGTCCCGGTCAGGGCGCGTCCATCGCGCCACTGACCGGAGCCACCGTCACTTGTAACGGTGGATATTGGACAGCTGCTTGTTCGGCTGCGGATTTTTGCGATAGATCAGCGCTTTCTTACCGATGGTCTGTACCAGTTCGGCGCGGCCGGCCTTGCACAGTTCGGCAATGGCGGCAGCGCGCTCTTCGCGATCTTCCGAGCGGATTTCGACCTTGATCAGTTCATGATCGGTCAGTGCGCGTTCCAGTTCGGCGATGACGCCTTCGTTCAAGCCATTGCCCGCGACGATCAAGACCGGCTTCAGGTCGTGACCAATCGATTTGTATTGTTTCTTCTGCTCGTTATTGAGCGGCATAATCTGACCCTTTTCGTCTGATTCTGTAAAATTGGCGGCCATTTTACCCGAGGGCCCGTGGCTCCGCCCAGTCAATCACGACGCTAATCATCGAGGTGCCCCGTGGCGCAACGTTCCAAGAGCAGCCATAACTGGCTGAGAGAGCATTTCAACGATCCTTTCGTCAAGCAGGCGCAGAAGGATGGCTATCGCTCGCGCGCGAGCTACAAGCTGCTGGAGATCCAGGAAAAGGACAAGCTGATCCGCCCCGGCATGAGCGTGATCGATCTCGGTGCCGCGCCGGGTGGCTGGTCGCAGGTGACCAGTCGTCTGATTGGTGGTCAAGGGCGGCTGATCGCCTCTGACATCCTGGAAATGGACTCGATCCCCGACGTTACCTTCATTCAGGGCGACTTTACCCAGGATGAAGTGCTGCAACGGATCCTCGAGGCGGTGGGCGATTCGCATGTGGACCTTGTGATTTCAGACATGGCCCCCAATATGAGTGGTACGCCCGCCGTGGACATGCCGCGTGCCATGTTCCTCTGCGAGCTGGCCCTGGACCTGGCGTGCCGCGTGCTTCGCCCGGGTGGGGATTTCCTGATCAAGATTTTCCAGGGCGAAGGTTTCGACCAGTACCTGAAGGACGTACGTGGCAAGTTCGACAAGGTGCAGATGCGCAAACCGTCGTCGTCGCGTGATCGCTCCCGTGAGCAGTACCTGTTGGGACGCGGCTTCAAGGGGGCGTGAGAGGCGTTTTGCGGATCGGCCGATAGTTATTTCCAATCGGCGGTTCCGTCAGGATCGTCCGAACTTCGTGTAGTCTAGCTTTCACAAAGGGTTACAGACGGCGCCTGCGGATGCGTAGGTAATGTAGTAAGTTAGGGCGGTGAATATCATGCGAGGCACGGCTGCGTCGTGCGCCGACCTCAGAGGGTAGCTAATTGAACGACATGGCAAAGAATCTGATCCTGTGGTTGATCATCGCGGCTGTCCTTGTGACGGTGATGAACAACTTCTCCAGCCCGAACGAGCCGCAGACCCTCAACTATTCCGACTTCATTCAGCAGGTCAAGGACGGGAAGGTCGAGCGTGTTACCGTCGACGGCTATGTCATCACCGGCAAGCGTACCGATGGCGACAACTTCAAGACCGTTCGTCCGGCCATCACCGACAATGGCCTGATCGGCGATTTGGTCGACAACCATGTCGTGGTTGAAGGCAAGCAGCCGGAACAGCAGAGCATCTGGACTCAGTTGCTGGTGGCCAGCTTCCCGATCCTGGTCATCATCGCCGTGTTCATGTTCTTCATGCGCCAGATGCAAGGCGGTGCGGGCGGCAAGGGCGGCCCGATGAGTTTTGGCAAGAGCAAAGCGCGCCTGCTGTCCGAAGACCAGGTCAAGACCACTTTGGCCGATGTCGCGGGTTGCGATGAGGCCAAGGAAGAAGTCGGCGAGCTGGTCGAGTTCCTGCGCGATCCGGGCAAATTCCAACGTCTGGGTGGTCGCATTCCGCGTGGTGTGCTGATGGTCGGACCGCCCGGTACCGGTAAAACGCTGCTGGCCAAGGCCATCGCGGGCGAGGCCAAGGTGCCGTTCTTCACCATTTCCGGTTCCGACTTCGTCGAGATGTTCGTCGGTGTAGGCGCCAGCCGTGTGCGCGACATGTTCGAGCAGGCGAAAAAGCACGCCCCTTGCATCATCTTCATTGATGAGATCGACGCCGTTGGCCGCCACCGTGGCGCCGGCATGGGCGGCGGTCACGACGAGCGTGAGCAGACCCTCAACCAGTTGCTGGTGGAGATGGACGGCTTTGAAATGAACGATGGCATCATTGTCATCGCTGCCACCAACCGTCCTGACGTGCTCGACCCTGCGCTGCTGCGACCCGGTCGCTTCGACCGTCAGGTGGTGGTCGGCCTGCCGGATATCCGCGGTCGTGAGCAGATCCTCAAGGTGCATATGCGTAAGGTGCCGGTTGGCGAGAACGTCAATGCCGCCGTCATCGCCCGCGGTACGCCAGGTTTCTCCGGTGCCGACTTGGCCAACCTGGTCAACGAGGCTTCTCTGTTCGCCGCGCGCGCCAGCAAGCGTCTGGTTGAGATGAAGGAGTTTGAGCTGGCCAAGGACAAGATCATGATGGGTGCCGAGCGCAAGACCATGGTCATGTCCGAGAAGGAAAAACAGAACACCGCCTACCATGAGGCAGGTCATGCCATTGTCGGTCGTCTCGTTCCCGAGCATGACCCAGTCTACAAGGTCTCGATCATTCCGCGCGGTCGTGCGCTGGGTGTGACCATGTTCCTGCCTGAGGAAGACCGCTACAGCCTTTCCAAGCGGGCGCTCGTCAGTCAGATCTGCTCGCTGTACGGTGGCCGTATCGCTGAAGAAATGACCCTGGGCTTCGATGGCGTCACAACCGGTGCGTCCAACGACATCATGCGCGCCAGCCAGATTGCCCGGAATATGGTTACCAAGTGGGGCTTGTCCGAGAAGCTCGGCCCGCTGATGTATGCCGAAGAAGAGGGCGAGGTGTTCCTCGGTCGCAGTGCGGCGAGCCAGCATGCCAGCGTCTCGGGTGAGACTGCCAAGCTGATCGACTCCGAAGTGCGCAGCATCATTGACCATTGCTACGCCACCGCCAAGCAGATCCTCACCGACAACCGCGACAAGCTCGACGCCATGGCCGAAGCCTTGATGAAGTACGAGACCATCGATGCCGATCAGATCGACGACATCATGGCCGGTCGTACGCCGCGTGAACCGCGCGATTGGGATAATGATGCCGGCACCTCCGGCAACCAGGCCTCCCAAGATGATCGTCCGGAGTCGCCAATCGGCGGTCCAGCGGCTCAACACTAAGGGCATCTATGACCTCACAGCAGTACCCGACCCGGTTGCCTTGCGGCAACCGGGTTCTTGATTTGTCCCGTACCCATGTCATGGGTATCCTCAATATCACCCCTGATTCCTTCTCCGATGGCGGGCGCTTCAATCAGCGCGACGAGGCCTTGCGCCATGCCGAGGCGATGGTGGCTGCCGGCGCGACGCTGATCGACATCGGCGGCGAGTCCACGCGTCCCGGCGCTAGAGCGGTGTCGCCGACCGAAGAGCTGGAGCGAGTGGCGCCCATGGTCGAGGCAATCAACAGCCGGCTCGACGTCATCATCTCGGTCGATACCTCCACGCCTGCAGTCATGCGCGAATCCGCTCGGCTAGGTGCGGGATTGATCAACGACGTACGGGCTTTGGAGCGTGATGGTGCCCTGGATGCTGCCGCCGACACGGGTCTGCCGGTGTGCCTGATGCACATGCGCGGCGAGCCGGGCACCATGCAGGACAATCCGCATTACGACGATGTCTCCGCTGACGTGACGCGCTATCTTGAAGAGCGGATGGCCGCATGCGCCGTCGCAGGGATTGCCGCTGACCGAATCATCCTCGATCCGGGTTTTGGCTTTGCCAAGACGCTCGATCACAACCTCAGCCTCTTCAAACACATGGAAGTGCTCTATCGCCTGGGCCGGCCGTTGCTGGTCGGTGTCTCGCGCAAGAGCATGATCGGCCTCACGCTCGATCGCCCCGTTGGCGAGCGGCTTTACGGCAGCCTGGCGCTGGCCGCATTGGCCATGACCAAGGGAGCCAGCATCCTGCGTGTGCACGATGTGGCCGAGACCGTCGACGTGGTGCGAATGATCACTGCGGTGCAGAACGCCGAATAAGAACATTGGAGTCCCTATGAGCAGAAAATACTTTGGTACCGACGGTATCCGTGGCCGCGTCGGCGAATACCCGATCACCCCTGACTTCATGCTGAAGTTGGGGTGGGCAGCGGGCATGGCGTTCCGCAAGCAGGGCAATTGCCGCGTCCTGGTGGGCAAGGACACCCGGATTTCGGGCTACATGTTCGAGTCCGCGCTCGAAGCGGGCCTCTCTGCCGCCGGTGCCGATGTGATGTTGCTCGGCCCCATGCCGACTCCGGCGATCGCTTACCTGACTCGAACCTTCCATGCAGAGGCCGGCATTGTCATCAGTGCTTCGCACAATCCACACGATGATAACGGCATCAAGTTCTTCTCCGGCCAAGGCACCAAATTGCCCGACGAGGTCGAGCTGATGATCGAGGAATTGCTCGATCAGCCGATGACTGTGGTCGAGTCCAGCAAGCTGGGCAAGGTTTCCCGCATCAACGACGCGGCGGGCCGTTACATCGAGTTCTGCAAGAGCAGCGTGCCCACCAGTACCAATTTCGAGGGGCTCAAGCTGGTGGTCGATTGTGCTCATGGTGCTACCTACAAGGTGGCGCCAAGCGTGTTCCGTGAGCTCGGCGCCGACGTCACCGTACTGCATGCCCAGCCTGACGGGCTGAACATCAACGAAGGCTGCGGCTCGACCCATATCGAGTCGCTGCAGGCCGCCGTATTGGTGGGCCATGCCGACCTTGGGATCGCCTTCGATGGTGATGGCGACCGTGTGCTGATGGTCGACCATACCGGCGCCATCGTTGATGGTGACGAGCTGCTGTTCATCATCGCCCGCGACCTGAAAGATCGAGGCAAGCTGCAGGGCGGTGTGGTCGGCACGCTGATGAGCAACCTGGGCTTGGAGCTGGCGCTCAAGGACCTGGACATTCCGTTTGCCCGGGCCAAGGTGGGTGATCGTTATGTGATGGCCGAGCTGCTCGAGCGCGACTGGCAGCTCGGCGGCGAGAATTCTGGACACGTCGTGTGCTGCAATCACACCACCACCGGAGATGCGATCATTGCCGCGCTGCAGGTGTTGCTGGCGCTCAAGCGCCGGGGCGAGACGCTTGCTCAGGCCCGCCAGGGGCTGCGCAAGTGCCCGCAGGTGCTGATCAATGTGCGCTTTGGCGCGAGCAAGGTGGACCCACTGGAGAACCCTGCCGTGCAAGAGGCCAGCGCCAAGGTCACCGAGGCCATGGCCGGGCGCGGGCGTGTGCTGCTGCGTAAGTCCGGTACCGAGCCTCTGGTGCGAGTGATGGTCGAAGGCGACGACGAAAACCAGGTCCGCGGTCATGCCGAAGCCTTGGCCAAATTGGTCGCTGAAGTTTGTGCCTGAAATAGGCTTGCCAGCGCAGATCCGGTTGGGTAAGATCTGCGCCCACTTTGATCGACGAGGTAAAGCATGCGTCGCCCCATGGTAGCTGGTAACTGGAAGATGCACGGTACCCGCGCCAGCGTCGCTGAGCTGACCGAAGGCTTGAGCAATCTGGCCTTGCCGAGCGGAGTGGAAGTCGCGGTGTTTCCGCCGTCGCTGTTCATCAATCAAGTGATTGAAGGGTTGCAGGGCAAGGGAATCACCGTCGGCGCACAGAATTCTGCTGTACAGCCCGAGCAGGGCGCGCTGACTGGCGAGATTGCGCCGAGTCAGCTGGCTGAAGCAGGCTGCAAGCTTGTGCTGGTCGGGCATTCGGAGCGTCGCCAGATCGTTGGCGAAAGCGATGAAGTGCTCAATCGCAAGTTCGCAGCCGCTCAGGCAAGTGGTTTGAAGCCTGTGCTCTGTGTGGGGGAAACCCTTGAGGAGCGCGAGGCAGGCAAGACGCTGGAAGTGGTTGGGCGTCAGCTGAGCAGTATCATCGATGAATTCGGTGTTGCCGCTTTTGCCAACGCTGTAATTGCCTATGAGCCTGTTTGGGCCATCGGTACAGGTCTGACGGCGACGCCTCAGCAAGCTCAGGATGTGCATGCAGCCATTCGAGCCCAGCTGGCGGCGCAGGACGCCGAAGTTGCCGCGAAAGTGCAGCTTCTTTATGGCGGCAGCGTGAAGGCGGCCAATGCGGCCGAACTGTTCGGCATGCCGGATATCGATGGGGGGCTCATTGGTGGAGCGTCCCTGAACGCAGACGAATTCGGTGCAATTTGTCGCGCCGCAGGAAACTGAACAAATGCTGGAAACAGTCGTAGTTGTTTTTCATCTGTTGGCTGCACTGGCTGTGGTAGTGCTGGTTCTGTTGCAACAGGGTAAAGGTGCGGAAGCAGGTGCATCTTTCGGCGCAGGTGCTTCAAATACTGTGTTCGGAAGCCAAGGTTCCGCTACCTTTTTGAGTAAAGTTACTGCTATACTTGCTGCCACTTTCTTTTTGACTGCTCTTGGGTTAGGATACTTCGCTAAAGAGAAAGCTCATCAGCTGACTCAAGCAGGTCTGCCAGATCCAGCGGTTCTGGAAGTCAAAGAGCAGAAGCCGGCAGTAAATGATGATGTACCGGTGCTCCAGGAGAAGAAGAGCGAAGCCACCAACGCTGGTGACGTACCTCCTCCAACCGAAGAGCAGAAGTAACGGGTTTCAAGAAGTAGTATTGCCGAGGTGGTGGAATTGGTAGACACGCAACCTTGAGGTGGTTGTGCCCATAGGGTGTAGGGGTTCGAGTCCCCTTCTCGGTACCAATTGAAGCATGAGAGCCCGCTTTAGCGGGCTTTCTTGCAGGTGGAGGTTAGATTGACCCTGTAGCGGGTTCGGTCTTATACTTTCGCCCCAGCTTTGTCGCGGGGTGGAGCAGCTTGGTAGCTCGTCGGGCTCATAACCCGAAGGTCGTTGGTTCAAATCCAGCCCCCGCAACCAGCTTCAGCGGAGCCCCTTTTCAGGGGCTTTTTGCTAGCTGAACAGTTCTTGCGCCGTTGTCCAACGGCGCTTTCAGGGATGGGCGCTTTGCCCATTTTTTATTTGCACAGCATGCACGAGGGGGTTCAGGTGTCGAGCAAGCTAGAACAGTTGCAGGCCTTGTTGGCCCCGGTGGTCGAGGGTCTGGGCTATCAATGCTGGGGGATCGAATACGTTTCCCAGGGTAAGCATTCGGTCCTGCGCATCTATATCGACAAGGAAGGCGGAATCCTGGTGGACGATTGCGAAGCTGTCAGTCGCCAAGCCAGTGCCATTCTGGATGTGGAAGATCCGATCACCAACGAATATACCCTCGAGGTGTCCTCTCCTGGCATGGACCGCCCGCTGTTCACTCTGGAACAGTTTGCCTCGCATGCCGGCGAACAAGTGAAGATCAAGCTGCGTACGCCCTTCGAAGGTCGTCGTAACTTCCAGGGCCTTCTCCGCGGTGTGGAGGATCAGGATGTGGTGGTCCAGGTGGACAACCATGAGTTCCTGTTGCCGATCGACTCGATCGACAAGGCCAATATTATTCCCAGTTTTGACTGAGACGTGCCGGGCCCGGCGGACTATCCGGGCCCAATGGCTTGCGCAAGGCGAGGCGTACGATGAGCAAAGAAGTACTGCTGGTTGTTGAATCGGTATCCAACGAAAAGGGTGTACCACCCGGCGTCATTTTCGAAGCGCTGGAAGTGGCCCTGGCCACTGCAACCAAAAAACGTTTTGAGGACGAAGTCGACCTGCGTGTGGAGATCAACCGCCACACCGGTAGCTACGAGACCTTCCGTCGCTGGACCGTGGTTGACGAAGCCGATCTGGATGATCCGGCGATCGAAACCTGGTTGAGCAAGATCCACGAGACCCACCCTGATGCCAAGGTCGGAGACGTGATCGAAGAGAAGATCGAGTCGATCGAATTCGGCCGCATCGCCGCCCAGACCGCCAAGCAGGTGATCGTGCAGAAGGTCCGCGAGGCCGAGCGCGCCCAGGTGGTTGATGCCTACCGTGAGCGTGTTGGCGAGATCATCTCCGGCACCGTCAAGAAGGTGACCCGCGACAACGTCATCGTTGACCTTGGCAACAACGCCGAGGCCCTGCTGGCCCGCGAGGACATCATCCCACGCGAAACCTTCCGTGTCGGTGTCCGCCTGCGTGCACTGCTCAAGGAAATCCGCACCGAGAACCGCGGCCCTCAGCTGATCCTGTCGCGCACCGCGCCGCAGATGCTGATCGAGCTGTTCCGCATCGAAGTGCCAGAGATCGCTGAAGGTCTCATCGAAGTCATGGCCGCCTCCCGTGATCCGGGGTCGCGTGCCAAGATCGCCGTCCGCTCCAAGGACAAGCGCATCGACCCGCAAGGTGCCTGCATCGGCATGCGTGGTTCGCGCGTCCAGGCCGTATCCGGCGAGCTGGGTGGTGAGCGCGTGGATATCGTCCTGTGGGATGAGAACCCGGCGCAGTTCGTCATCAACGCCATGTCGCCGGCCGAAGTCGCGGCGATCATCGTTGATGAAGATGCCCATGCAATGGACATCGCAGTCGCCGAAGACAACCTGGCCCAAGCCATTGGCCGTGGTGGTCAGAACGTTCGCCTGGCCAGTCAGTTGACCGGCTGGACCCTGAACGTGATGACCGAGAAGGACATCCAGGCCAAGCAACAAGCAGAAACCGGCGACATCCTGCGCAACTTTATCGAGGAACTGGAAGTCGACGAGGAGCTGGCCCAAGTGCTGGTCGACGAAGGCTTCACCAGCCTCGAAGAAATTGCCTACGTACCGTTGGAAGAAATGCTCAACATCGATGGCTTTGACGAGGAAATCGTCAACGAGCTACGCGCTCGTGCCAAGGACCGTTTGTTGACCAAGGCCATCGCTACCGAAGAAAAACTGGCAGACGCCCATCCGGCCGACGACCTGCTCTCCCTCGAGGGTATGGACAAGGATCTGGCGGCGGAACTGGCGGTGCGCGGCGTGGTTAACCGCGAAGACCTGGCCGAGCAGTCGATTGACGATCTGCTCGACATCGACGGCATCGACGAAGAGCGTGCCGGCAAGTTGATCATGGCCGCCCGAGCCCATTGGTTCGAGTAATTAGGCGCGGCCTGAGGAGAGAAGTGCATGACGCAAGTCACGGTGAAAGAACTGGCCCAAGAGGTCGAGGCACCGGTAGAGCGCCTGCTGCAGCAGATGCGTGAGGCAGGTCTGCCGCACACCGACGCCGGTCAGGTAGTGACCGATAACGAGAAGCAGGTTTTGCTGACTCATCTGAAAAGCAGCCACAAGAGCAAGGCGGAAGAGCCGCGCAAGATCACCTTGCAGCGCAAGACCACCAGCACCCTGCGTGTCGCCGGTAGCAAAAGCATCAGCGTAGAAGTACGCAAGAAGAAAGTATTCGTGCAGCGCAGCCCGGAGGAAATCCAGGCTGAGCAGAAGCGCGAGCTGGAGGAGCGCCGTGCAGCCGAGAATGCCGCACGCGAGAAGGCGGACGCCGAAGCTCGCCAGCGCGCTGAGGAGCAGGCGCGTCGTCAAGCGGCTGAAACCGCTGCCCAAGCGCCTGTCGAGAAAGCTGCGCCTGCAGCGGTAGCGGCCCCGGCTCCGGTTGTTGCCGAGGCACCTGCGTCCGAAGATGCCGCTGCGCGTGCCGCTGAGCGCAAGAAGGACGAGACTCGTCGCAACGAAAGCCGTGTCCGTGACGAAGACCGTCGTGGTGGTGAGCGCCGTGGCGAAGCCCCGCGCGTTTCCATCAAGGTCAAGGTCAAGGAAAAGGAAAAGGCGCCGACCCCTCGCGCGGCCCCACGTACCACCGACGAAGAGAGCGATGGTTTCCGTCGCGGTCGCGGTGGCAAAGGCAAACCGAAGAAGCGCAACCAGCATGGTTTCCAGAACCCGACCGGTCCAGTCATCCGTGACGTGACCATCGGCGAGACGATTACTGTTTCCGAACTTGCACAACAGATGTCGGTCAAGGCCGCTGAAGTCGTCAAGTTCATGTTCAAGCTGGGGACCCCGGTCACCATCAACCAGGTGCTCGACCAGGAAACCGCTCAGTTGGTAGCCGAAGAACTGGGCCACAAGGTGACCCTGATCAGCGACACCGCTCTGGAAGACTCCCTGGCAGAATCGCTGAAGTTCGAAGGCGAGACCGAGCCGCGTGCACCGGTAGTGACCGTAATGGGTCACGTCGACCACGGTAAGACCTCGCTGCTCGACTACATCCGTCGTGCCAAGGTTGCTGCAGGCGAGGCCGGCGGCATTACCCAGCACATCGGTGCCTACCACGTCGAAACCGATCGTGGCATGGTCACCTTCCTCGACACCCCTGGCCACGCCGCGTTCACCGCGATGCGTGCCCGTGGTGCCAAGGCCACCGACATCGTGATCCTGGTAGTGGCGGCGGACGACGGCGTGATGCCGCAAACCCGCGAAGCCGTCCAACACGCCAAGGCTGCCGGTGTTCCGCTGGTGGTTGCGGTTAACAAGATCGACAAGCCGGGTGCCGACATCGATCGCATTCGTAACGAACTGGCTGTTGAAGGCGTGACCTCCGAGGATTGGGGTGGTGACACTCCGTTCGTCAAGGTTTCCGCGAAGATGGGTACCGGTGTCGACGAACTGCTCGAGGCCGTGCTGCTGCAGGCAGAGATCCTCGAGCTGACCGCCACGCCAACCGCACCTGGTCGTGGTGTCGTGGTCGAGTCGCGCCTGGACAAGGGCCGCGGCCCGGTCGCTACCATCCTGGTTCAGGACGGTACGCTGCGTCAGGGTGATATGGTCCTGTGCGGCTCCAACTATGGCCGCGTGCGTGCCATGCTCGACGAGAACGGCAAGCCTGTGAAGGAAGCCGGCCCGTCGATCCCCGTCGAAATTCTCGGTCTGGACGGCACTCCGGAAGCCGGTGACGAGCTGTCCGTGGTCGCCGACGAGAAGAAAGCCCGTGAAGTCGCCCTGTTCCGTCAGGGCAAGTACCGCGAGGTCAAGCTGGCCCGTGCTCACGCCGGCAAGCTGGAAAACATCTTCGAGACCATGGGTCAGGAAGAGAAGAAGACGCTCAACATCGTCCTCAAGACCGACGTGCGTGGTTCTCTGGAAGCGCTGCAGGGCTCGCTGTCGGGCCTGGGCAACGACGAAGTTCAGGTGCGCGTGATTGGTGGCGGTGTCGGTGGTATCACCGAGAGCGATGCCAACTTGGCGCTGGCGTCCAACGCGGTGCTGTTCGGCTTCAACGTTCGTGCCGATGCCGGTGCGCGCAAGATCGTCGAGCAAGAAGGTCTGGATATGCGTTATTACAACGTGATCTACGACATCATCGAAGACGTCAAGAAGGCCCTGACCGGCATGCTCGGCAGCGATGTTCGCGAGAACATCCTGGGTGTCGCCGAAGTACGTGACGTGTTCCGCTCGCCGAAGTTCGGCGCCATCGCTGGCTGTATGGTCATCGAGGGTACCGTGTACCGCAACCGTCCGATCCGCGTACTGCGCGAGGACGTGGTGATCTTCGAAGGCGAACTGGAATCGCTGCGTCGCTTCAAGGACGATGCTGCCGAAGTTCGTTCGGGCATGGAGTGCGGTATTGGCGTCAAGAGCTACAACGACGTCAAGGTCGGCGACAAGATCGAAGTCTTCGAGAAAGTCCAGGTGGCACGTACCCTGTAAGGGCCGTGCCGGGCGCAAGCCCCGCCCTTGGGCGGTTTGCGGCGCCTCTGAAGGTAACGCCCGGTCAGGCTCCAGCCTGTCCGGGCGTTTGCCGCTTTAGTTACAGGTAGCAAGAATGGCAAAAGAATATAGCCGTACCCAACGCATCGGCGATCAGATGCAGCGCGAGCTGGCCGAACTGATCCGTCGTGAAGTCAAGGATCCGCGTGTCGGCCTGGTGACCATCACCGCCGTGGATGTCAGCCGTGACCTGGGCCATGCCAAGGTCTTCATCACCGTCATGGGCCAGGATGGCGCCGATGCCGTGCCGCAGACCCTCAAGGCCCTCAACAGTGCAGCGAGTTTCCTGCGCCTGCACCTGGGGCGTGTCATGCAACTGCGCAGCGTACCGCAGCTGCATTTCCACTTCGATGAGAGCGTCAGCCGCGGTGCCCACCTGTCGGCGCTGATCGAGCGTGCAGTGGCGGAAGATCGCCTGCACAAGGATGCCGACAAGCCGGACGCCGAGGAGTAATCGGTGGCTCAGGTCAAACGAATCCGCCGCAACGTAAGCGGCATCATCCTGCTCGACAAGCCGTTGGGGTTCACCTCCAACGCCGCGTTGCAGAAGGTCCGCTGGCTGCTCAATGCCGAGAAGGCTGGCCATACCGGTAGCCTCGACCCTTTGGCCACTGGCGTGCTGCCGTTGTGCTTCGGCGAGGCTACCAAGTTCTCCCAGTACCTGCTCGACTCCGACAAGGGCTACGAGACAGTCATGCAACTTGGGCAGACTACCAGTACCGCCGATGCCGAAGGCGAGGTCTTGCAAACCCGCGATGTGACCGTTGGTCGTGCAGATATCGAAGCTGTTTTGCCACGTTTTCGCGGTGAAATCAGTCAGGTACCGCCGATGTACTCGGCCCTCAAGCGTGACGGCCAGCCGCTGTACAAGCTGGCACGTGCAGGAGAGGTAGTGGAGCGCGAGGCGCGTTCTGTTACTATTAGCCGCTTGGAGTTGATCGAGTGCGAAGGCACTCGGGTTCGCCTGTCGGTCGGTTGCAGCAAAGGCACCTATATCCGCACCCTGGTGGAGGATATCGGTGAGGCGTTGGGCTGTGGTGCCTACGTCGCGCAACTGCGCCGTACCCAGGCCGGCCCCTTCGAGCTGGCACAGACCGTGACCCTCGATGAGCTCGAGCAGGCCCACGCCGAAGGTGGCAACGAAGCGCTTGATCGCTTCCTGATGCCGTCCGACAGCGGATTGCAGGATTGGCCACTGGTGCGTCTCTCCGAGCACAGCGCGTTCTACTGGCTGCATGGCCAGGCGGTTCGTGCGCCGGATGCGCCGCAGTTCGGCATGGTCCGAGTACAGGATCACAATGAACGCTTCATCGGTATCGGTGAGGTGAGCGAAGACGGGCGTATTGCGCCGCGTCGACTGATTCGGTCGGAATGATCGAAACCGTACGTCCAAGCCCTGGCCCAAGCGTACGGAACCGAGGGTGGCTGTTAATAGGCACGGTCACACCTCTACTCATTAATACAGGGATTCGTCCCTGGCCTATTGGAGACCGTCCGCGGGATCCGTTTATCAGGAGAAGCCAAATGGCCCTCAGCGTTGAAGAAAAAGCTCAGATCGTTGCCGAATACCAGCAAGCCGCCGGCGATACCGGTAGCCCGGAAGTGCAGGTTGCTCTGCTGACCGCCAACATCAACAAGCTGCAAGGCCACTTCAAGGCCAACGAGAAAGACCACCACTCCCGTCGTGGTCTGATCCGTATGGTTAACCAGCGTCGTAAGCTGCTGGACTACCTGAAGGGCAAAGACACCACTCGTTACAGCGCCCTGATCGGTCGCCTGGGTCTGCGTCGCTAATAGCGTCCTGGCCAGTGGTGTGCATGGCGTGTCGCAGGTTTCGGGAGTGCTGCCTGGCAGCACTCGCGTCAGGCACGCCACGCGTATCTCCGAGGTTGGCAGCCTGGTTGTGCTGAGCGGTTTTACCGCGCAGCGGCCAGGCTCCCAGCCTCGTGTTGTATCTGGACGGTCAATGGGGCCGATTCCCCGTTCTGCCCAAGAATTCGCAAGAACAAGTTCCCCCCAGAGCCACTGAAAAAAGGTAGGAAACCGTGAACCCGGTAATCAAGAAATTCCAGTTCGGTCAGTCGACCGTAACCCTCGAGACGGGCCGCATTGCCCGCCAGGCGACCGGCGCCGTGCTGGTCACCGTCGACAACGACGTCACCGTGCTGGTGACCGTGGTCGGTGCCAAGCAGGCAGATCCAGGCAAGGGCTTCTTCCCGCTGTCCGTGCACTACCAGGAAAAGACCTACGCCGCTGGTAAGATCCCAGGTGGCTTCTTCAAGCGTGAAGGCCGTCCTTCCGAGAAAGAAACCCTGACTTCGCGCCTGATCGACCGCCCGATCCGCCCGCTGTTCCCTGAAGGGTTCATGAACGAAGTGCAGGTTGTCTGCACCGTGGTTTCCACCAGCAAGAAGACCGATCCGGACATCGCTGCGATGATCGGTACTTCGGCTGCCCTGGCCATCTCCGGTATCCCGTTCGAAGGCCCGATCGGCGCAGCCCGCGTTGCCTTCCACGAAAGCACCGGCTACCTGCTGAACCCAACGTACGAGCAACTGGAAGCCTCCAGCCTCGACATGGTCGTGGCCGGTACCGAATCCGCTGTACTGATGGTTGAATCGGAAGCCAAAGAGCTGACCGAAGACCAGATGCTGGGCGCTGTGCTGTTCGCTCACGACGAGTTCCAGGCCGTGATCCAGGCCATCAAGGAATTCGCTGCCCAAGCCGGCAAGCCGACTTGGGACTGGCAGCCAGCCCCAGCCAACACCGAGCTGCTGAACCTGGTGCGCGCCGAGTTCGGCGAGGCCATCTCCCAGGCCTACACCATCACCCTGAAGGCCGATCGCTACAACCGTCTGGGTGAGCTGCGCGACCAGGCCGTCGCCCGTTTGTCCAATGAAGAAACCGGCCCAACCGCCGGCCAAATCAAGGACATCTTCGGCGAACTGGAATACCGCACCGTCCGCGAGAACATCGTTAACGGCAAGCCGCGTATCGACGGCCGTGACACCCGCACCGTGCGCCCGCTGAACATCGAAGTCGGCGTTCTGCCCAAGACCCACGGTTCGGCCCTGTTCACCCGTGGCGAAACCCAGGCCCTGGTCGTCGCGACCCTAGGTACTGCCCGTGATGCCCAGCTGCTGGATACCCTGGAAGGCGAGAAGAAAGACGCCTTCATGCTGCACTACAACTTCCCACCGTTCTCGGTAGGCGAGTGCGGTCGCATGGGCGGCGCTGGCCGTCGTGAAATCGGCCACGGCCGTCTGGCTCGTCGTGGCGTCCAGGCCATGCTGCCGAGCGACAGCGAGTTCCCATACACCATCCGCGTCGTATCGGAAATCACCGAGTCCAACGGCTCCAGCTCCATGGCCTCGGTCTGCGGTGCCTCCCTGGCACTGATGGATGCAGGCGTACCGATGAAGGCGCCTGTAGCCGGTATCGCCATGGGTCTGGTCAAGGAAGGCGACAAGTTCGCAGTCCTGACCGACATTCTGGGTGACGAAGATCACCTGGGCGACATGGACTTCAAGGTTGCTGGTACCGCCAAAGGCGTTACCGCACTGCAGATGGACATCAAGATCAACGGTATCACCGAAGAGATCATGGAAATCGCCCTGGGCCAGGCCCTGGAAGCGCGCCTGAACATTCTCGGCCAGATGAATCAGATCATCGCCCAGTCGCGCAGCGAGCTGTCGGCCAACGCACCGACCATGCTGGCGATGAAGATCGACACCGACAAGATCCGTGACGTCATCGGCAAAGGCGGCGCGACCATCCGCGCTATCTGCGAAGAGACCAAGGCTTCGATCGACATCGAAGACGACGGTTCGATCAAGATCTTCGGCGAGACCAAGGAAGCGGCCGAAGCGGCCAAGCAGCGCATCCTGGGCATTACCGCTGAAGCCGAGATCGGCAAGATCTACCTGGGCAAGGTCGAGCGCATCGTCGACTTTGGCGCCTTCGTCAACATCCTGCCGGGCAAAGATGGTCTGGTGCACATCTCCATGCTCAGCGATGCGCGTGTAGAGAAGGTCACAGACGTTCTGAAAGAAGGTCAGGAAGTCGAAGTGTTGGTACTGGACGTGGACAACCGCGGCCGTATCAAACTGTCGATCAAGGACGTTGCGGCTGCCAAGGCCTCCGGCGTCTAAGCCTCTTCAGGCGAAAGAAAGGACCCAATAGGGTCCTTTTTTTTTCGCCTCGATTTTTCCTTGGTCCACTTGCATCTTGCATGCAGGATTTTGCCTGGCCTTGCAAATTGCACGATCGCAATCCGAATCGATTATTTTAACTATTTGAATTTAAAGAGATTTTTTATCCGGAAAAGCTGGCACAGCACATGCAACGGTAGGTTTACCTGCTGCCAGGAACCACGGCGCAGACCTTTCGAACAACAGGAGTGACTCACATGAAGAAATTCGCCATTGCTGCCGCTACTGCCACCGCCCTGACTCTGACCATGGCTAATGCGGCATTTGCCCAGCAGCCCGCCCAGTCGTCCCCAATGACGCTGGCGGCCGGTGAAGTGACCAAGGCCAAGGAAGAGACTAAAGACACTTGGATCACCACCAAAGTGAAGGCCGACCTGATGACAGAGAAAGGCATCCCTGGCAGCGACATCAAGGTCGAAACCAATAAGGGTGTGGTCTCCCTGTCTTCTGACGTGGCGATCACCGCCTCGCAGAAAGAACAGGCGATTGCCATCGCCAAGGCTATCAAGGGTGTCCAGGCTGTGTCGGCTGACGGCCTGAAAACCGAGTAAGGATTGTCCCGTCGGCCAAAAGGATTTGGCCACCTTTTCATCGAGGGCCGCTGTGCGCCCCTTTCGCTAGCGTTGACGCGAGCGACAGGGCCGTACAGCGGCCTTCGACTTTCATTCACCGCCCAAACGTACAGGGTTGAACGTGATCACATCACTCTCGAAGCATTCCTGCTCGACGATCAGCGGCTCCACCAATGGCCGGCTGTCACGGAAATGCGCGGTTTGGGTGTGCGCCTCGTACGCGGCGTCGTCGCGATAGATCTCATAGAGGTAGATCACGTCCGGATCGAGACGGTCCTGTGACACATCGAACACCAGACAACCTGGCTCATTGGCCACCGAGGCCGCCGCATTGACCTTGATGGCGTTCAGAAATTGTTCAGCGCTGCCGTTCTTTACACGGGTCTTGATGAAGAGGCTGTACACAAAGCGATCCTTTTGTTTTAAATTTGCTCGCAAATTGTATACATATAAGGAGCCGCGTCCATGTCTGATCTTCCTGCCCGTCCTGGCCGTCTGAATGGTCTGCGTCATCTCGCCCTGCTGGTTCCCAACCTGGAAGAGTGCGAACGTTTCTACGTCGACCTGCTTGGTATGGAAGTGCTGCACCGGGCTCACGAAGATCTGGTCTACCTGACCTGCGGTAACGACAACCTGTCCCTGGGGCGCGGTGCGGGTGCGGCTAACGGCTTGCAGACCTTGGACCACTATGGGTTCATTGTCGACAGCGTGGAAGAGCTGGACGCTTGGTACCTGTACTTCAAGGCGCACGGTGTGACCCTGCTGGATCGCCCATTCGATCATGGCGATGGTGCGCGTAGCTTCCATGTCCTCGACCCGGCCGGCAACAAGGTGCAACCGCTGTATCACCCGGCGGTTTCCGGACAGCGGCTGGTCTGAAGGTAGGGTTTGCGGGTAGCTCCGCTCCTACAGGGCCACTACACCCTCTGTAGGAGCGGGTTTACCCGCGAAGATGACACCGGTGGCCAAGGGCACCCCAAGGTGCCTGCAGGGGCGGGCTACTCGGCATCCAAGTGCAATGGCGTGATGACCCGCCCATCGCTTTCAGCCTGGCCCAGGTTGGTATCGATGAAGTACACCCGGTCGTCTTCCAACTGACCTTTGTCCACCAGGTAGTCCTTGATGCTGCCAGCCCGATCTTGGCCCAACTGACGCAACAGCGCGGTACTTTCAGCCCAGGACTTGATCACCGCATCGTGCAGCTTGGCGGTGCGTTCGTCGCGGCTCAGTTGTTGCCATTCGGCCGGAGGTTGCTGTTTGAGACGGGCGCGGTAGATACCCTCGAGCATCGCCGGTTTGTCACTGTCATCGACCACCAGCATCGATGCATTGGCTGGCACCTTGTCGCCGCGGCGCTGGAGGATCTTGTACCAGGTCGCCTGGTACTCGCGCTCCAGGCGTTGCTTGGCGATCAGCGGGCCATCGCTGCTCTGAGCACTGGTGCCTTCGATTTCCAGGCGCAGTTCCGGGCGCTCCTTGAGCGCACTGGCCAGTTTGTCCAGTGCGGACTGGGCGTCGGCACTGAGGTCGCTGGAGCCTGGCGCGAATGCCACATTACCCAGATCCTCGGCGCCACCGCCGGCAATCAGTCCGCCGATGAACTTGAACGGTGCCTGGGCTGCGCGCAGCACCAGATTGCGCAAGGTTTGCCAGATGATCGGCATGACGCTGAACTGTGGATTGTTCAGGTCGCCGGTCACCGGCAGCTCGATGGAGATCTTGCCTTCGGTGTCCTTGAGCAGGGCGACTGCCAGGCGGATCGGCAGGTCCACGGCATCGGGGCTGTCGACCTTCTCACCCAGCTGCAGCTGCTCGACCACCACCTTGTTTTCAGCCTTGAGTTGGCCGTTGGTGATCAGGTAGTGCAGGTCCAGGTTCAGTCGGCCTTTGCGGATGCGGAAGCCCGCGAACTTGCCGGAGTAGGGCGTCAGCGTGGTCAGCTCGACGCGTTTGAAGCTGGTGGCGATGTCCAGGCTGGCCAGTGGGTTGAACGGGTTGAGCGCACCTTTGATGGTCACCGGTGCGTAACGATCGACCTTGCCTTTCACATCGACCTTGGCCGGTGCCGGCTTTCGGTTGTCGATGGTGCCGATCTGGCCGTTGAGCTGCTGGATGGCAGTGGCGAAGTTGGGGGTCAGGGTGAGGTCGGCGAAGTTGGCCGAGCCATCGTTGATGTCGATGCCACCGATGCGGATGCCCAGCGGCTTTTCAGTGCTGGCAGTGGCCGGCTTGGTTTGACTGGTTGCGGGTGCGCTGGCCGGTTGAGGGATCAGCAGATCGTCGACGTTGGTGGTGCGGTCTTCATTGATGATGAAGCGTGCATAGGGCTGCAACAGCGCCACCTTGTCGATCGACAGGGCATCGCCATGGACATACGACAGACCGCTCAGATCCAGTTGCTGCCATTTGACGAAGTCGCGATTTTTGATGGTGTCCAAAGTGTGCAGCTGGCTGACCTGGGCTTTGCCGCCGACGCTGAAGGCCAGTGGTTCGGTACTCTTGAGATCGACCTTCAGGTCGCTGGAAAGCATGCCGCTGCGCAATTCCAGGCGGATGAACGGGCTGATGTAGGCCTGGGCCACGCGCAAGTCGATATCACGGGTGCTGACATCCAGCTTGGCGGTGACCGGCGCCAGATTGACTTGGCCGGCCGCCTGCAGTTTGCCTTGCTTGCCGACCCCGGTGTCGAGCTTGAGTGTGAAGGGCGACTGGTTGAGGCTGTCGAAGTTCTGCAGGTCGGCGTTGAGCGGGCCCACATCCAGTGCCACAGGCTCCTTCTGGCTACGGTCGGCCAGGTGTACCTGATAGTTGCGCAGTTGCACATCCTTGAGCAGCACCTGCCAGGGCTTGCTCGGCTCCTTGGCGGCCTTTTCCTCGGCACTCGGCTCGGCAGCGGCAGGTTCGGCTTTTTCCTTCGGGGTGGCCTTGGCCGGCTGACTGGCGAACAGCTTTTGCCAGTCAAGCTGGCCGTCGCGTTCGAGGGCGGCCCAGGTCTCGAGCTTTTCGCTGCGGATCTTGCCGACGATGATCTGTTGTTTGGCCAAATCGATGGAAGTTTCGCTCACGTCCAGACTGGCCAGACGCGCCAGCGGGCGTCCGTCCGGTGCCTTGATGGCGAAGGGGGCGACGCGCACCGAGGTGTTGTCCAGCAGCAGCTCGGTTTCCTTGGACAGATTGAGCTTGTAGTGAGTGTCCAAGCTGACCACGCCTTCTTCCAGCACCAGGGGGACCGCATCGCGCACATAGGGCCAGAAGGCTTTCATCCTGCCTTCGGTGACCTTGAGGGTTCCTTCGGAGGCGATAGGGGCCAGGCTCAGGGTACCGCTCCAGTCGATGCGTCCACCATTGGGGCCAATGGCCACCAACGCCATGTCGGCATTGTCGTCGGGCAGGGTGCTGAGGTTCTTCAGTTCCAGGTTCATGGAGTCGTAGAGGAACTCGATGGGTTCGCTCGGTCGCAGGTCCTGGAAGTGCAAATAGCCTTCGTTGAGCTTGATGCTGCCGATGCGCAGCGGGAAGGGGTCGCCTGCGGGCTCCTCAGGTTTGGGCTCGCTGGGCGGCAGTTTGAACAGCTGGGTCAGGTTGAGGCTGCCATCCTTGGCGAACAGCACCTCGTTGCGTGGCTTGTCCAGCTCGACAGCCTCCAAGTGCAGGGCCTTGGTCCACAGGCTGTCGAGCGAGAGGTTGGCATAGAGGCGTTCGAAGCCCACCTGCTCCTTGCCCGGTTCGCCGATCTGCAGACCCCAGAGCGTGAGCTCGAGGCTGAACGGGTTGAACTCGATACGTTGCAGGTGTGCCGGCACCGTGGCGTATTGCGCCAGTTGTTGGTTGGCGATGCGCAGGCCGACACCGGGGATGATGAGAAAGCCAAGCAGGCTGTACAGGGCCACGAGGGCCAGCATGGCGCCGAAGGCGCGCGTCAATCCTTTGGGCATGTAAGACGTCATCTGTCTGAAGCGGGGTGCCTTGGAGTATGGCACGTTAAAACGGTTCCGACGAAGCGACCAAAAACCTCACTCGAGTCCCATACGCCGTCTTGCCCGGTGTGCCGAGCCGTTGCGCATGGCCCAGCGCAGCACCGGAGCGATGCGATTGATGCCCAGGCGGATCATGCGCTGCTGAAGAGGATTCTGGTGCAGATCGAGCATATCGCGGGCCCAGTCCGGCAGCAGGTCGATGCCGGCATTGAGCATCAATTTGCCGACCGGTTGCGCCATGCGGCTGGGAGCTGGGGCATCAAGCAGGATATCCACCACCTCATGACTGCGTGCGTCGCACAGCAGCTGTGGGCGCATGCATTGCAAGTAGTCTTCGACTGCCTGACACGAGCGCGGTACATCGCTTGCCCCCAAGCGTTCGGCGATCAGGGCGATCTCGTTGTAGTAGGCGTCCTGGGCCTCGCGGCTGAGATGGGGGTTGCGGTAGCGCAGGTGGGCGGCCAGGAAGCTACTGACCTCGGCGACATGGACCCAGGTCAGCAGGTCGGGGTCGCTGGCGGCATAGGGGCGCCCGTCGGGGGCAGTGCCCACGACCTTGAGGTGGATGGTGCGGACCTTTTCGATCAGCCATTCGGCATCGCGGGTCGAGCCGAACGTGGTGCCGGAGATGAACTGGCTGGTGCGGCGCAGGCGACCGAGCAGGTCCTGGCGGAAGTTGGAATGGTCCCACACCCCAGCCAGGGCCAAAGGGTGCAGCAGTTGCAGCATCAAGGCGCTGATACCGCCGACGAGCATGCTGGGGAAGTCGCCGTGCACCTGCCAACTGATGCTCTGCGGGCCGAACAGGCCCGGGTCACCTTTGGGGGATTCCAGGTCGAGCTGGCCTAGGGCCAGCCCGGTGAGGCTCATGACCTGAGTTTCGATGCGGCGGCGTAAGGCTTCCATGGCGGTCCCGCAGGCCGCCATGGGCGGCCGTCTATTGATTGAGGCGATTGTCGATCAAGCCCTGGACCACGGTCGGGTCGGCCAGGGTCGAGGTATCGCCCAGGTTGTCCAGCTCGTTGCAGGCGATTTTGCGCAGTATACGCCGCATGATCTTGCCCGAGCGGGTCTTGGGCAATGCCGGCGCCCACTGGATCAGCTCGGGTTTGGCGAAGCTGCCGATCTCCTTGCTGACCAAGGCCAGCAACTCGTTCTTGAGCGTGTCGTCCGGGGTGACGCCGTTCATGGGCGTGATGAAGGCATAGATGCCCTGGCCCTTGAGGTCGTGCGGGTAGCCGACCACGGCGGCCTCGGCGATGCTGTCGTGGAGCACGAGAGCGCTTTCGACTTCGGCGGTGCCGATGCGGTGGCCGGAAACGTTGATCACATCGTCGACGCGCCCGGTGATCCAATAATCGCCATCGGCATCGCGACGGGCGCCGTCACCGGTGAAGTAGTAGCCGGGCATGGGCTTGAAGTAGGTGTCGACCATGCGTTGATGGTCGCCATAGACACTGCGGATCTGCCCGGGCCAACTGGCTTTGATCACCAGCAGGCCTGCGCCTGGGCCTTCGATGACCTTGCCTTTTTCGTCCAGCAGCACCGGTTGCACGCCAAACAAAGGTTGCGTAGCGCAGCCCGGCTTGAGGTGGGTGTTGCCTGGCAGCGGGCTGAGCATGATGCCGCCGGTCTCGGTCTGCCACCAGGTATCGACGATGGGGCAGCGCTTCTGGCCCACCGCCTCGAAGTACCATTCCCAGGCTTCCGGATTGATGGGCTCGCCCACGCTGCCGAGCAGGCGCAGGCTTTGTCGGGAGGTGTTCTGTAGGGGCGCCGAACCTTCGCGCATCAGTGCGCGCAGGGCGGTGGGGGCTGTGTAGAAGATGTTCACCTGATGTTTGTCGACCACCTGCCAGAAGCGCGAGGTGTCCGGGTAATTGGGCACGCCTTCGAACATCAGCGAGATGGCGCCGTTGGCCAGGGGGCCGTAGACGATATAGCTGTGGCCAGTGACCCAGCCGACATCGGCGGTGCACCAGAACACCTCGCCATCACGATAGTCGAACACCACCTTGAAGGTCAGCGTGGCCTGCAGCAGGTAACCAGCGGTGGTGTGCAGCACGCCCTTGGGTTTGCCGGTACTGCCGGAGGTATAGAGGATGAACAGTGGATCTTCAGCTTCCATGGCCTCGGGCGGGCAGTCGTCATCGGCCTGTTCCGTGGCTTCGTGATACCAGAGATCACGGCCCTCGCTCCAGGCGATATCGGCCCCGGTGCGCCGTACCACCAGCACGCTGCTGACCGCCGGGCAACTGGCCAGGGCCTTGTCGACGTTCTGCTTGAGCGCAATGCGCTTGGCGCCGCGAACCCCTTCGTCTGCGGTGATCACCGTGCGGCAGTCCGCGTCCAGAATGCGATCACGCAGGGCATCGGGTGAGAAACCACCGAACACGACCGAGTGAATGGCGCCTATGCGGGTGCAGGCGAGCATGGCATAGGCCGCCTCAGGGATCATCGGCATGTAGATGCACACACGATCGCCTTTCTTCACCCCACGGGCCTTCAGGGCATTGGCGAGACGGCAGACCTGGCGGTGCAGCTCGCGGTAGGTGATGGCCTTGGCGTCCTTGGGGTCGTCACCTTCCCACAGCAACGCCGTCTGCTGGCCGCGGGTGGCCAGGTGGCGGTCGATGCAGTTGTAGCTGACGTTCAACTGGCCACCGTCGAACCAGCGCGCCTTGCCGGTCTTCAGATCGCATTGCTGCACACTCGACCAAGGCTTGATCCAGTCCAGGCGCTTGGCCTGTTCGGCCCAAAAGGTATCGGGATCTTCGATCGACTGGCGGTAGAGACGCTGGTAGTCGTCGGGGGAGAGGGCGGCGGACTGGCTCACGGCCAGGGCCTGGGGGTAGTTGCGGATATCGAACATGGCGGGTTGTCCTGCTCTTGTGAGGGGCGAGGGACTGCAGCGGCTATTCGATGGACAGTGTAGAAGGTAGGGGTGTTCCCTGGAGGGCCGCCCCGGTGATTGAGTTGCGTGGTCAGCGTACCTGTGGAGCTTTAGCCGCGAAGCAGGCGTACCGGTGCATGGCACAGGCCGGGTCGGCACTCGCGGCTAAAGCCGCTCCCACGGGGCGCTGGGCACATCTGCGAGTGATATGCAGCACCGTGAAAGCGACCCTATATCAACCGCGGTGGCGACCGCGGAAGTAGTTGATCAGGCCTTGGGTGGAGCCATCCTCAGCGCTGTCTTCCAGACTGCCGACCAGGCGTTGGTATACGCCCTTGCCCAACTCCTTGCCCAACTCCACGCCCCACTGGTCGAAGGCATTGATACCCCAGATGACGCTCTGTACGAACACCTTGTGTTCGTACATGGCCACCAGCGCGCCGAGGCGACGAGGGCTGATGCGCTCTACCACCAAGGTATTGCTCGGGCGGTTGCCCGGAATCACCTTGTGTGGTGCCAGCTTCTCGATGTCCGCTTCATTCAGGCCTTTGGCGCGCAATTCGGCCTCGGCTTCCTCGCGGGTCTTGCCGAGCATCAGCGCCTGGCTCTGGGACAGGCAGTTGGCGTACAGCCACTGGTGGTGGTCGGCCACCGGATTGAAGCTCACCACCGGGACGATGAAGTCGGCCGGGATCAACTGGGTGCCCTGGTGCAATAGCTGGTGGTAGGCGTGTTGGCCGTTGCAGCCGACGCCGCCCCAGATCACTGGACCGGTATCGGTTTTCACCGGGGTGCCGTCCTGCAGCACGCTCTTGCCGTTGGATTCCATGTCCAACTGCTGCAGGTGCTTGGTGATATTGCGCAGGTAATGGTCGTACGGCAGGATCGCGTGGCTCTGGGCGCCCCAGAAGTTGCCGTACCACACGCCCAGCAGGGCCAGCAGCACTGGCATGTTCTTATCGAACGGCGTGGTCTGGAAGTGCTGGTCCATGGTGTAAGCCCCGGACAGCAGCTCCTTGAAGTTTGCGGTGCCGATGGCCAGTGCGATCGGCAGGCCGATGGCCGACCACAGCGAGTAGCGCCCACCCACCCAATCCCACATCGGGAAGATATTCTCTTCGCGCATACCGAAGGCCACGGCGGCGGCCTTGTTGCTCGATACCGCGATGAAGTGGCGGTACAACTCGGCCTCGGAACCGCCCTGGGCCAGGTACCAGGTACGCGCGGCGGTGGCGTTCTTCAGGGTTTCGAGGGTGTTGAACGATTTGGACGAGACGATGAAGAGGGTGGTCTCGGCACGCAGATTGGCCGACAGCTCATGGAACTCGCTGCCGTCGATGTTCGCCAGGTAATGGCAGCGCACGCCACGCTGGGCGTAGGGCAGCAAGGCTTCGGAGACCAGCTCCGGCCCCAGGAAGGAGCCGCCGATACCGATGTTCACCACGTCGGTGATGGGCTTTTCGCTGTAACCGCGCCACAGGCCGTCATGGATACGGCCCACCAGTTCGGTGATCTGGTTGAGGACCTTGTGTACTTCCGGCATCACATTGACGCCATTGACACTGAGCTTGTCGCCCACCGGGCGGCGCAGGGCGGTGTGCAGGACCGGACGACCTTCGGAGGCGTTGATGATCTCGCCGCTGAACATCGACTTGATGGCATCGGCCAACCCGACCTGGTTGGCCAGGTTCACCAGCAGATCGCGGGTCTGCTCGGTGATCAGGTTTTTCGAGTAGTCGAGGAACAGGCCGCAGCTGCTGAGGGAAAACTGATCGAAGCGCTTGGGATCGGCTGCGAAGGCTTCGCGCATGCTGAAACCCTGCATGGCGTCGCGGTGTTGCTGGAGCGCCTGCCAGGCGGGCAGTGCCGTCACATCGTGGGGGGTACGGTAATACGCCATTGCGGATGCTTTCCTTGGTGCGTGATGGGCCTTGGACAACAGACAGTTGCTGGCAGTTGCAGGCTGGCCATCATTATAGGCATTGGCTGTCAGGAAGGAATGGGGGGCTTTGCGCCCCCTCACGAGCTCCCGCCCCAGGTATCACGCAGTCTTTTCGTCCAGGTGCAGGTACAGGTTGTCGATCAAGCGGGTAGTGCCCATGTAGGCCGCAGCCAGGATCACCAGGTCGCGGTCATCGATCATTGCCGGGCGCAAGGTCACGGCGTGGCGCACTTCCAGGTAGTCTGGGCGGAACCCAGCGGCAACCAGTTGCACCTGCCCCTCGGCAATCAAAGCGGGATAGTCACGCTGGCCCTTGGTGATGGCCTCGGCCATGGTCTTCAAGGTTCGGTACAGCGCAGGCGCAGCAGCGCGCTGCTCCGGGCTCAGGTAGCCGTTGCGCGATGACAGCGCCAGGCCATCCTCGGCGCGCACGGTGGGCTCGCCGATGATCTGGATCGGCATGTTCAGGTCGCGCACCATGGCGCGGATCACCGCCAACTGCTGGAAGTCCTTTTCGCCGAACACTGCAAGGTCGGGCTGGACCATGTTGAACAGCTTGCTGACCACGGTGGCGACGCCTTCGAAGTGTCCAGGGCGGCTGGCGCCACACAAGCCTTCGGACAGTTGCGGCACGCTGACGCGCGTCTGCACTGCCATGCCGTCGGGGTACATCTCCTCGACGGTGGGCGCGAACAGCAGGTGGCACCCAGCTTCGAGCAAGCGCTCTTGGTCGGCGGCGAGGGTACGGGGATATTTGTCCAGGTCTTCGCCGGCGCCAAACTGCAGCGGGTTGACGAAGATGCTCGCGACCACGAAATCGGCACGCTGCGCGGCTTTGGTCACCAGTGCGGCATGGCCACTGTGCAGGTTGCCCATGGTCGGCACGAAGCCGATCCGCTTGCCTTCGCCGCGGGCGCGTGCCACGGCGGCGCGCAGTTCTCGGACGGTCTTGACTGTATTCATGCGCTGAACCCGTGTTCGCTACCTGGGAAGCTGACTGCCTTGACCGCTTGCACGTAGGCAGCCAGGGCGCTGTGAATATCCGGCTGGCCTTCCATGAAGTTCTTCACGAACTTGGGCACACGCCCGCTCAGGGATAGCCCGAGCATGTCATGCAGGACCAGCACCTGACCGTCGGTGGCGCTGCCGGCTCCGATACCGATGACCGGAATGCTGACCGCCTGGGTGATCTCGGCGGCCAAGTCGCTGGGCACGCACTCCAGCAGCAGCATGGCCGCACCGGCTTGTTCCAGGGCGATGGCGTCGGCACGCATTTGCCGAGCCTGGGCTTCCTGGCGGCCCTGAACCTTGTAGCCGCCTAGCACATTGACGGTCTGCGGAGTCAGGCCCATGTGCGCGCACACTGGCACGCCACGTTCGGCCAGCAGGCGGATGGTCTCGGCCAGCCAGGCGGCGCCTTCGAGCTTGATCATGTGGGCGCCGGCCTGCATCAGGGTGGCGCAGTTGGCGAAGGCCTGCTCAGGTGTGGCGTGGGCCATGAACGGCAGGTCGGCGAGGATCAGGGCGCCCTCGTTGCCACGCTTGACGCAGGCAGTGTGGTAGGCCATTTCGGCGGTCGTGACCGGCAGGGTACTGTCATGGCCCTGCAGGACCATGCCCAGGGAGTCACCCACCAACAGTATTTCCACGCCGGCTGCGCAGGCGGCCTTGGCGAAGGTCGCGTCGTAGCACGTCAGCATGGCGATTTTCTCACCCTTGGCCTTGAGGCCGTGCAGGGTGGTCAGGGTTACTTCAGGCATGTAGGAAATCCTCGTTCAGGCGCTGTGAAAAACGACTGCGTACAACGCGTGTAATCATCTTCCGGAGCGGCACATCATCGTGTGTGATGTTCGGGCACAGGTCCGTCCGAGCCTAAATAGGTAAAAAGGCGGCACTTTGGTGCCACGGGACGCCTATAGTCGTGAGCGAGGGGGGGGAAGTCAATCACCCTGTTACCGCATTGTTACGATCAGGGTGTTACTGGCGTTACCGTTGTCCGAAACGCCCGGATTACAGGCGTTCCAGACCCACGAAGGGGCAGGCCTCAAGCAATTGCGCCAGGCTACGGCCGTCGGCAAGGTGGAAATCGGCGGGTACCAGCTCAGCCAGGGGATAGAGCACGAAAGGGCGCGCCTGCATGTGGTAGTGCGGGACTTTGAGGCGTGGCACGTCGATGACTTGGTCGCCGAACAACAGGACGTCCAGGTCGAGGGTACGGGGCCCCCAGCGCTCCTTGCGCTCGCGGCCTTGGTCAAGCTCGATGGCCTGAAGGGCGTCGAGCAACGCCAGTGGCGCGAGATGGGTGTCCACGGCGGCCACGGCATTGGTGTAGCGCGGTTGGCCGGGGAGCAGGGAGTCGCTGGTATAGAAAGCCGAGGTGGCTGCCAGGCGGGTACCTTCGACGTTGTCCAGCGCCTGCAGGGCGCTTCGCAATTGTTCGGCGGGCTCGGCCAGATTGCTGCCCAGGCCAATGTAGGCGCGGGTCGTCATGTTCAATCCCAGTTTTCGTCGCCGCTGCGCTTGCGCTTGCTGCCACTGCGCTTGCGTTTGCGGGGCGCGGCACCGGCACCGTCGTCGCGGCTGCCCAGGTCACGGATCATGTCGCGACGTTCGCTGTCGTTGGCGTCCTGATAGTCTGTCCACCATTGGCCCAGATCGTCGGTTTCCTCGCCGGCGCTTTCGCGCAGTAACAGGAAGTCGTAGCCGGCGCGGAAGCGTGGGTTGTCGAGCATCATGTCGGCGCGCTTGCCACTGCGGCGTGGCAGACGCTCCTGCATGTCCCAGATCTCGCGGATCGGCAGGGTGAAACGCTTAGGTATCGCGATGCGTGCGCACTGTTCGGCGATCAGGTCGTGGGCGGCGTTGTTCATGGCCGGAATCGGCGGCACACCCTGGCTTTGCAGGTACAGCGCGCGGCCCGGCAGCGCCGGCCAGAGCAGGGCAGCGAACAGGAAGGCCGGGGTGACCGGCTTGCCTTGCTTGACCCGCAGGTCGGTGTTGGACAGCGCCTGGCTGATCAGGGTGTGGGTGTAGGTCGGGCGTTCTTCCAGCGCATGGGCGCTGGCCGGGAACAGTGGGTCGAATAGGTGCAGGTCCACCAGCATCTCGAAGGTGATTGCGCCTTGGCCGGAAAGGAACAGCTTGAGGCTTTCTTCGAACAGGCGCGCTGGCGGGATCTCTCGCAGCAGCGGAGCCAGGTCGCGGATTGGCTGAACCGTGTGCTTTTCGATGCCGAAATCGAGCTTGGCGGCAAAGCGCACGGCTCGCAGCATGCGCACCGGGTCTTCCTGGTAGCGTTGGGTAGGATCACCGATCAGGCGCAGCAGGCGGTTGCGGATATCGTGCACGCCGTTGGCATAGTCGAGGATCCGTTCGCTGACCGGGTCGTAGTACAGCGCGTTGATGGTGAAGTCACGACGCTGGGCGTCGTCTTCCAAGGTGCCATAAACGTTGTCGCGCAGAATGCGCCCGCTGGCATTGTGCGACGAGCGGTGGCTATCGCCTTGATCTTCTTCGGAGTGATGGGCACGGAAAGTGGCGACTTCGATGATCTCACGGCCAAAATGCACGTGGACCAGCTTGAAGCGGCGGCCAATGATTCGAGCGTTGCGAAACTCTGCGCGGACTTGCTCAGGAGTGGCACTGGTGGCGACGTCGAAATCCTTGGGATTGATACCCAGGAGCAGGTCGCGGACGCAGCCGCCGACCAGATAGGCCTGGTAACCGGCGCTTTGCAGGCGCTCGACGATACTCACCGCGTGGCGGCTGAACTGGCTGCGTTGCAGCGAGTGCTGGCTCTTGTTGATCACTTCAGGCGTGGTGCGCCTGTGGTGCTGACCACGGATAGGAGGACGGAACGACTGGAACAGCTTCTTCAGCATGGGATGCACTGTTTGAAGGAATGTTCGGCCAAGAATAGGAGAATGGCCGCATGATGGGCGGGGATTCTAGCATTTACTCGGGGAATGGTGTAGGCGCTGCTTCGGAGGTGATGCTGGAGGGGGAGAAACGACATGGGGAGCCGAAGCTCCCCAGGAAAGTCGTTGCGTGCTCTTATTGTTTTTCTGCCGGGCTTCTTGTTTTTGTTGATGCCCTGCCCACAAATCTCAAAGCTTGTGGACGACCCCCAACCCGGGGGTGAAGAGCAAACGGATTGCTTTGGTCGCTGATGTTATGCTGATCGTTCGATCCAACCAGTTCAGGCGCTGCTTTTTAGTGCAGTTTTTGTTGTTCTCTGCCTGGCTGTGGGGCAAGCCCCAAACACAACTCCTCTCCAAAAGAATCAGTTAGCTGCGCCTCCGCCGTCTTGTTTTTATTGTGCGTGAGCCGTTTCGTCTTGTTCTTATTCTGGATTGCAGTGCTTGTTATTGTTCTTGTACCAGACATATAGCAGGTGCCGTGCCAACTTTGCTAAACCCAGCAAAATCAAGGCTTTGCGGGTTCTGTGCTTTCGGTGTCATGCAGAAAATGTCGAAATTTCGTTACCGTACGCCTCGGCTGATGTTACGCCTGGGCGGGTGGGGTAACAGATTCCTTGGGCAACTGCGCTGTTACCGAGGAACACCGGCAACGCCGGTGTCAGTGCGGCGAGTAGGTTTCTTCGTGGCGGCACCCGCTCCCGCAGGTTTCGTGGCGCATTCATCGACACGCTGTACCTGTAGGAGCGGGTTCGTCCACGAATAGGCGCGAGTGAGCACCACAAGACAGTGGGTTTCTCACGAGCTGCGTGGTGTTTTGGGGAGGAAGGCGCAGGCAGGAGAAAACCCTCCTGCCTCTGTAGCGGGGAGGGGCGGATCAATTGTCGCTAGTGGCATTGCTCTTGCGCCGTGGAATACCCAGGCGTTGACGTCGTTCCCACAGGCATTTGCGGCTGACGCCCAGCTTGCGGGCCAGCTCGGTCTCGGTCATGTGATCCTGATGCTCGAGGACGAAATGCTGGAAGTAGTCTTCCAGGGACAAGTCCTCGGTTGGTTCATGGCTGGCGTTGTTGGTACCGGCGCCGGCCACGGCCGGAGCGGTGTCGAACGGCCCTTCGTCCTCCAGGCCGCTCAACTCGATGTCGATGCCCAGCAGATCAGCGGAGATTTCCGCGCTCTCGCTGAGAATCACCGCGCGCTCCACGGCGTTTTCCAGCTCGCGTACGTTGCCTGGCCAACTGTAATGACGGATCGCTTGCTCGGCCTCGGCGGAGAAGTGCAGATCGTCTCGGCCGATGCGAGCGCTCTGGCGGGCCAGGAAGGCATCGGCGATTTCGTTGACGTCGCTGCCGCGCTCACGCAGGGCCGGAAGCTTCAGGGCAATCACGTGCAGGCGGTAATAAAGGTCTTCGCGGAACTGCCCTGCCTTGGCCAGGTTCTTCAGGTCGCGATGGGTCGCGGCTATCAGACGGACATCGACCTTCTGCGATTGCACCGAGCCGACCCGACGGATCTCGCCTTCCTGTAGCACACGCAGCAGGCGGGCCTGGGCTTCGAGTGGCAGCTCGCCGATTTCATCGAGGAACAGCGTACCGCCGTCGGCCGCTTCGACAAGGCCGGCACGGCCTGCGCTGGCACCTGTGAACGCGCCTTTCTCGTGGCCGAACAGTTCGGACTCGATCAGGGTTTCCGGGATGGCCGCGCAGTTGACCGAGATCATCGGGGCTTTGGCGCGACGCGAAAGGTTGTGCAGGGCGCGGGCGACCAGCTCCTTGCCGGTGCCGGATTCACCCTGGATCAGGACATTGGAGTCGGTAGGCGCGACCTTGCGGATCTTGCCGAACATGTCCTGCATCGGTGGGCACGAGCCAATGATGCCGATCTCGCCGTTGGCCGAGGCCGGGCTGGCCTTGTCGGCGGCGACTGCCTTGCCGTTGGCGCGCGGCTCGGCGGCGCTGACGGCGGCAGGTGCCGGGGCGTTCTGCCGGTCGCGCAGGATGCGCGCCACGGCCTGGAGCATCTCGTCGTGATCGAAGGGCTTGGCGATGTAGTCCACCGCGCCCATTTTCATCGAATCGACCGCCGAGCGCAGGCTGGCATAGCTGGTCATGATCAGCACCGGTGTGCCCTGGCCGAGCTTGATCAACTCGGTGCCCGGGGCGCCGGGCAGGCGCAGGTCGCTGACGATCAGGTCGAAGGTGGCAATGCTGAAGCGTTCCTGGGCTTCCTGCACCGAGCCGGCTTCGCTGACTTGGTACTGGTTCCGCTCGAGCAGTCGACGCAAGGCCGAGCGGATGATGGTTTCGTCTTCGACGATCAGAATGTGCGGCATTGATTCAATTCTCTCGACGGTCTCGAATTTCAGGGGACGTCGCTACGACATGCCTTGGCAGGGTCACGCGGATCCGGGTACCACGTTGGCGTTCGATATCGGCCGGGCTGTCGATGGTGATTTGCCCATAATGCTCTTCCACGATGGAATAGACCAGAGCAAGCCCCAGTCCAGTGCCTTCGCCAGGGTCCTTGGTGGTGAAGAAGGGCTCGAACAGCCGGTCCATGATGTTTTTCGGGATTCCGCTGCCTTCGTCCTCGACGATCAGGTCGACAGTGTGCTCACACACAGCGCTGCGCACACGCACGGCGCTGCCGGGCGGGGATGCGTCGCGGGCGTTGGAAAGCAGGTTGATCAGCACCTGGGCCAGGCGCTGGGGATCACCCTCGGCCCAGTGATCCGGGTCGCAGAGGTTGAAGAACTGTACTTCGAAATTGCGCCGGTTCAACGCCAGCAGACCAATGGCATCTTGCGCGACTTCGGCCAGGCACACCGGCTCCTCGCTGTTCTGGTGGCTGCCACCTGCATGGGCGAAGCTCATCAGCGACTGGACGATGCGCGAAACGCGTTTGGTCTGTTCGATGATCTGGCTGGAGAGTTCGATGATCTCGCCATCGCCTTCACGCTCTTCGCGCAGGTTCTGCGCAAGGCAGGCGATGCCGGTGATAGGGTTGCCGATCTCATGGGCCACGCCCGCAGCCAGGCGACCGATGCTCGCCAGGCGCTCTGAGTGCACCAGTTTGTCTTCCAGGGCCTGGGTTTCGGTCAGGTCCTCGACCAGCAGCACCAGGCCGCTGTTGCCCGGTGCCAAGGGCTCGGCGATGGCCGCCTTGTGCAGGTTGAGCCAGCGGGTCTGTCCGTCCAGGGCCAGGCGCTGCTTGTGCAGGTGTTCGTCGGGGATGTTGATGAAGTTCTGCAACAGCCCGCGCCAAGGCTCGCTGACAGTGACCAGACGCGAGCCGACCACGTGCATGGCAGCCACACCGGTCAGCTCTTCCATGGCTTTGTTCCACATCAGGATCTCTTGGTCCTTGGCCAAAGAGCACACGCCCATGGGCAGCTCCTGCAGCGTCTGGCGGTGGTAGCGGCGCAGGGCATCGAGCTCGGCGGCGAGACCGGTCAGGCGCGAGTGGTAGTCTTCCAGGCGGCTTTCGATGAAGTGGATGTCTTCGGTGACGTAGTTCTCGTTGCCCGATTTGTAGGGCAGGAAGGTCTCGACCATGTCCTGGGCCACGCTCGGCCCCATCAGGCCCGACAGGTTGGCCTCGATGCGGTCGCGCAGGCGGCGCAAGGCATAGGGGCGGCGTTCGTCGAAGGGCAGGTAGAGGTCACGCAGGGCCTGCTCGACTTCCTTCTGCGCAGCCTTCGCGCCCAGGGGCTTGGCCAATTGGGTGGCGAACTCCTGGGGCGAGGCGGCATGTAGCTCACGCCGTTGTGGCCGGCGCACGTTGTCCACGGCGCAGGCCTCGGCAGCGCTGACTTCTTCGCTGCTGGCATTGGTGAACAGCGAGATCAGGGTGAACAGCAGGACGTTGGCGGCCAACGAGCCGATGGCTGCCATGTGCCAGCTGGTGTCGTCCAGCACGTAGATCATGTCCAGCAGCGGGATATAGAAGCCCTGCAGATTGCCCAGCAGCGGCAGCAGCATGGTCACCATCCACACCGCGATGCCCGCCATCAGGCCGGCGATGAAGCCGCGGCGGTTGGCAGTCGGCCAGTACAGCACCGAAAGCACGCCCGGCAGGAACTGCAAGGTGGCGACGAAAGCGACGATGCCCAGGTTGGCCAGGCTCTGGTGATTGTTCTGGGTCAGGTAGAAGACGAAGCCTGCCGCGATGATGGCGACGATCAGGGCGCGCCGGGTCCACTTCAGCCAGCGGTAGATGTTGCCCTCGGCCGGTGGCTGATAGAGCGGCAGCACCAAGTGGTTGAGGGCCATCCCCGAGAGGGCCAGGGTTGTGACGATGATCAGCCCGCTGGCGGCAGAGAGGCCACCGACATAGGCGAGCAGGGCCAGCGCTGGGTTATCGGCGGCGATGCCCAGGCCCAGGGTGAAGTACTCTGGATTGGTGCTCGCGCCCAGGCGCAGGCCGGCCCAGAGCACCAGCGGCACGGCCAGGCTCATCAGCAGCAGGAACAGCGGCAGGCCCCAGCTGGCGCTGACCAGCGAGCGCGGGTTGAGGTTTTCGGTGAAGGCCATGTGGTACATGTGCGGCATGACGATGGCCGAGGCGAAGAACACCAGCAGCAGGGTTCGCCACGGACCTTCCTGCAGCGGCGTGTGCAGTGCGGCCAGCGCAGTCTGGTTCTGCAGCAGCCAGACCTCCAGCTGGTGCGGACCGCCGAATACGCCATACAGCGCATACAGACCGATACCGCCCAGGGCCAGCAGCTTGATCACCGATTCGAAGGCGATGGCGAACACCAGGCCTTCGTGTTTTTCACGCGTGGCGATGTGGCGCGAGCCGAAGAAGATCGTGAACAGGATGATCAACACGCAGAATGCGAAGGCTACCCGAGCCTTGACCGGCTCGCCGGTGAGGATGCTGATCGAGTCGGCCACCGCCTGGATCTGCAGGGCCAGCAGGGGCAGCACACCGATCAACATGAAGATGGTGGTGAGCGCGCCGGCCCACGTGCTGCGAAAGCGAAACGCCAGCAAGTCGGCCAGCGACGAGAGCTGGTAGGTGCGGGTGATCTTTAGAATGGGATAGAGCAGCACCGGCGCCAGCAGGAAGGCCCCGGATACCCCTAGGTAACAGGCCAGGAAGCCATAGCCGTACTGATAGGCCAGGCCCACCGAGCCATAGAAGGCCCAGGCACTGGCATAGACGCCCAGGGACAGGGTGTAGGTCAGCGGGTGGCGGATGATCGAACGCGGGATCAGCCCACGCTCGCTGATCCAGGCCACACCGAACAGCACCAGCAGGTAAGCGGCGCTGATCAGGATCATCTGGGTCAGGCTAAAGCTCATCGGCATCTCGTTGGCTCTGCAAAATGAAGGTGACGACGATGAGGATCAGCCAGAGCAGGTAGGGTCGGTACCAGGCACCGGTCGGCTCGATCCACCAGTCCATGATGGCCGGGGAAAACAGGTAGATCCCCACGACCAGAAGCAGGACCAAACGATAGATGTACATGCTGGCCTCGAAGGTTGGGCGCTGCGGGCTTGGACTTATTATTGGCGCAAATGGCTGGGACGATGCTAGCGGGATTCATCCTCGCTCGGCAACAATTTGAATTTATTGGGTTTTTGCACCGCGCTTGTTACAACGGGCCTGCGCGAACGCTCGATCAGCGCAGGTCAGCCTCCGGCACCGTCAATTTGTGTGCGATCGCCTCGGGGCGCCACTGCTGCCGTGCGACCGTCAGCACCTCGGCGGGGCTGGCGCGCTCCATGCCAGGCTCTGTGGCCTGGCCCAGGGCCCGCAAGGCGCGCAACAACAGGGGCGTAGCTTGATCGGCCGCCAGTGGTGGCGAGCGATAGGATTTACCCAGCTTGTGGCCGTCCGGCTGAGTGATCAGCGGGATGTGCAGGTAGCGTGGCTGGGAGAAGCCCAGCAATTCCTGCAGGTAGAGCTGGCGAGGTGTGTTGTCCAGGAGATCGGCGCCCCGCACGATATCGGTGACGCCTTGCCAGGCATCGTCCAGCACCACGGCCAGTTGGTAGGCGTAGAGCCCGTCCCGGCGCTGGATGACGAAATCGCCCACCTCATGTCCCAGGTGTTGCTCGAAAGCCCCCTGGACGCGATCGGTGAAGCGGTAGATCAACTCCGGCACCCGCAGGCGGATCGCCGCGCATTCGCGGGCATGTCCGGCGTTTCGGCACAGCCCCGGATACACCCCGCCATAACCCTCCAGTTGTTTGCGCGAGCACGTGCAGGCATAGGCCAGGCCCATGCGCATCAGACGCTCGACCACCTCGGCATAGGCTTCGTGGCGCTGGCTTTGGTGGACGACCTCGCCGTCCCACTCCAGGCCGTAACGCTCCAGGGTTTGCAGGATGGCATCCCGTGCACCGGGCATTTCCCGAGGCGGGTCGGTGTCCTCCATGCGCAACAACCAGCGTCCGCCCACCGCGCGGGCATCGAGCCAGGAAGCGAGCGCCGCGACGAGCGATCCGAAGTGCAGAAAGCCGCTGGGGGTGGGGGCGAAGCGCCCGATGTAGCTGGAGTCGTTCATGGGTTTGCAGGCTATATAAATGAAACGGGGCGCATCGAGCGCCCCGTTCAGGTGGGAATCAGGTCAGGCCTTGCCGACCTGCTTTTCCTTCTTCTCCGCCAGTTCCTTGCAGTCGAAGCACAGGTCGGCGGTTGGGCGCGCTTCCAGGCGACGCAGGCCGATCTCGACGCCGCAGGCTTCGCACCAGCCGTACTCTTCGTCCTGGATCGATTGCAGGGTCTTGTCGATCTTCTTGATCAGCTTGCGTTCACGATCCCGGTTGCGCAGTTCGAGGGCGAATTCCTCTTCCTGGCTGGCACGGTCGGCAGGGTCCGGGAAGTTGGCTGCTTCATCCTTCATGTGGTCTACAGTCCGATCCACACTGGTCATCAGCTCTTGCTTCCAGGCACTGAGGAGTTTGGTGAAATGCTTGCGCATGGGTTCACCCATGTACTCTTCGCCCGGCGTTTCCTTATAGGGTTCGACACCGTACATGGTTTGACCGGCTTTTTGCTTTTCTACGGTGGACATGAATAGACCGCCTCTCACTCATCTGATCCAATGCGCAGGCTGCTCCATCTCCGGCACCCGCCGGCCCTGCGACTGCGAGCCGCCGAACTTACCAGATAGATCGGGGGTGCGCTACCCCGCCCGATCCTAGGAGTTGACAGCGGTGCGAGCCGCACGTTCGATGCCTCGCAGGGGTAGAATCACCAGTTTAGACCCAATTGAGAGAAGGCCCATGGCTCAGCCCTACAGTGCACGCAGTCGCGCTATCGAACCCTTCCACGTCATGGCGTTGCTGGCGCGCGCCAATGAGCTGCAGGCGGCTGGCCATGATGTCATCCACCTGGAGATCGGCGAGCCGGACTTCACCACCGCCACGCCCATCGTGGCGGCTGGCCAGGCGGCCTTGGCCTCGGGCCACACCCGCTACACCGCGGCCCGCGGCCTGCCCGCCCTGCGCGAGGCGATTGCAGGTTTCTACGACCAGCGCTACGGGGTGAGCGTCGACCCTGAACGGATCCTCATCACCCCGGGCGGATCCGGTGCGTTGCTGCTGGCCAGCAGTCTGTTGGTCGATCCGGGCAAGCACTGGCTGCTGGCCGACCCCGGCTACCCGTGCAACCGCCACTTCCTGCGTCTGGTCGAAGGTGGGGCGCAACTGGTACCGGTAGGGCCGGACGTCAATTATCAACTGACGGCCGACCTGGTCGACCGCTACTGGGACAAAGACACTGTCGGTGCCTTGGTGGCCTCGCCTGCCAACCCCACGGGTACAGTGCTCGAGCGTGACGAGTTGGCCAGCCTCTCCAAGGCTACCCGCGAGCGCCACGGGCATCTGGTGGTGGACGAAATCTATCATGGCCTCACCTATGGCATGGACGCACCGAGCGTGCTGGAGGTGGACGACCAGGCGTTCGTCTTGAATAGTTTTTCCAAGTATTTCGGCATGACCGGTTGGCGCCTCGGCTGGCTGGTCGCACCGCCCAGCGCGGTGAAGGACCTCGAGAAGCTGGCGCAGAACCTCTACATCAGTGCGCCGAGCATGGCCCAGCATGCCGCGCTGGCCTGCTTCGAACCTCAGACCCTGGCCATTCTGGAAGAACGTCGTGCCGAGTTCGCCCGCCGCCGGGACTTTCTGCTGCCGGCGTTGCGCGAGCTGGGCTTCGGCATCGCCGTGGAGCCGCAGGGCGCTTTCTATCTGTATGCCGATATCAGTGCCTTTGGTGGCGATGCCTTCGCTTTCTGCCAGCACTTCCTGGAAACCGAGCACCTGGCCTTCACGCCGGGCCTGGACTTCGGTCGACACCAGGCCGGTCATCATGTGCGGTTCGCCTACACCCAGAGCCTGCCGCGTCTTGAGGAAGCCGTGCAACGCATCGCACGTGGCCTGAGGAGCTGGCAAGGCTGATGTTGTTCTTCCCTGCACTCGAACAGGCGCGCTTGTTGCGCCGCTACAAACGGTTCCTGGCCGACATCGAGTTGGCCAGCGGTGAGCAACTGACCATCCACTGCCCCAACACCGGCTCGATGCTCAATTGCATGCACGAGGGCGGGCAGGTTTGGTTCAGCCGCTCCAACGACCCCAAACGCAAGTTGCCCGGCACCTGGGAGATCAGCGAGACGCCCCAGGGGCGCCTGGCCTGTGTCAACACGGGGCGGGCCAATGCCTTGGTGGAGGAAGCGCTGCGCGCCGGACGTATCACCGAACTGGCCGGGTTCACGGCGCTCAAGCGTGAAGTGGCGTATGGCGAGGAAGGCAGCCGGGTGGACTTTCGTCTGGAGTTCGCCGAGGGGCCGGCTTATGTGGAGGTCAAGAGTGTGACCCTGGGCTACCCGGACACGCCGGTCGCGGCTTTTCCCGACGCGGTGACCCAGCGCGGCGCCAAGCACCTGCGCGAGCTCGCAGCCTTGGCGCGCCAGGGAATCCGTGCGGTGCAGTTGTATTGCGTGAACCTGACCGGTGTCGAGGCGGTGCGTCCGGCCGAGGAAATCGACGCGGCTTATGCCCAGGCCCTGCGCACTGCAGTGGCCGATGGCGTGGAGGTGCTGGCCTACGGCACGCGCCTGGACGCCGAGCAGATCGTCATCGACAGGCCATTGCCGGTGCTGCTCACGCCTTGAGCCAGATGCCCTGGCTGTCTTCAAGGCAGGCCAGTGCCTGCAACTGTTCGCCCTCGCAGGGGCCGGCCACGCATTCGCCGCTTTCGATCAGGAACAACGCGCCGTGATGGGCGCAGTGGATCAGGCTGGCGCTCTGATCGAGAAAAGCATCCGCCTCCCAATTCAATGGAATGCCCTTGTGGGGGCAGCGGTTGCGATAAAGGTAAACCTGGCCCTGACGCCGTACGCCGAAAACCTGCTCGCCCGCTACGCTGAATGCGCGGCTGTGGCCTTCGGCGAGATCGAGGGATGCGCAAAGAAAATGCATTGAAGCAGACAGCTCATGTGACAAAGGGATGGCTTGACGCCTCAATGCGAACAATTATCAAATTGCTCGCAGTCGCTGCGCCAGGCTGCCTATGGTGCGCAGTTCCGTCGCCCGCTACAAGGCGCGCGGCCCGCCTTCTGCAAAGGAAAACGATGATGCGTCGTCCCGCTGCCCTGATCGTCCTGTGTGCAAGTCTTGTACTTGCCACCCAGGCATTGGCCGCCGAGCTACCCCAGCGCTGGGTCAGTGCCGGCGGTGCCCTGAGCGAGTGGATCAGCGCCCTGGGGGGGGAGCGGCAACTGGTGGGGGTCGATACCACCAGTCAGCACCCTGAGTCGCTCAAATCGCTGCCTAGCATCGGCTATCAACGGCAATTGTCCGCCGAAGGGATTCTCAGCCTGCGCCCGGATGTCTTGGTCGGCACCGAGGAGATGGGGCCGCCGCCGGTGCTGGCGCAAGTGCGCAAGGCCGGGGTGCGGGTGGAGTTGTTCTCCAGCAAGGCCGAGTTGGACGCCGTGGACGATAACCTCCAACGCCTAGGCAGTTTGCTGGGGGCCGAACAGAAAGCCGCCGAGCTGACCGCCGGTTACCACCGGCAACTCGATGCGCTGCAAGCCAGGGTCAAGCAGGCCCAGGCCAGCCAGAAGGCGCCAGGGGTTCTGCTGCTGGTCGGGCATGCAGGTGCCAAGCCCCTGATCGCAGGCCTGGGCACATCGGGGGACTGGCTGCTACGCCAGGCCGGTGCCCGTAACCTGGCCGAGCATCCGGGTTACAAGAACTTCTCGGTCGAGGCTCTGGCAGCGCTGGATCCAGATGTGCTGGTGCTCTCCGATCGCAGCCTCGAGGGCGAGCAGGCGCTGCAGGCGTTGCTCAAGGAAAACCCCGCGCTGGCCACGTCCCGGGCAGTCCGAGAGAGGCGCCTGGTAGCGCTGGACCCGACCTTGCTCGTCGGTGGTCTTGGCCCGCGCTTGCCGGCCACCTTGACCGCACTGGCCGAGGCCTTCTATCCGGTGGCCAAGGCCCAATGAGAGGCCGCGTTCAGTCCCGCGCGCTGTTTGTCTGTCTGACGCTGTCGTGCCTGTTGGCCGTTTGGTTGTCGCTGGCGCTTGGGCCGGTCAGCCTCCCGCTGTTCGATACCCTGCGTGCGGGCCTGCGACTGCTGGGTGTGCCGGTTCACGCCGAGGGGCTGGAACAAGCCGAGATGATCCTTGGGCAGATCCGCTTGCCTCGTACCCTCCTGGGGCTGGCGGTGGGCGCGGTGCTGGCGCTGTCCGGCGTGACGATGCAGGGGCTGTTCCGCAACCCTCTGGCAGATCCTGGGCTGGTCGGAGTGGCCAGTGGAGCAGCGCTGGGGGCGGCGGTGGCGATTGTCGGTGGTAGCTGGCTGGGCGGGATCCCAGAGTGGTTCTCGCCTTACCTGTTGTCGGGCTGTGCCTTCGTGGGCGGCCTCGGTGTGACCGCGCTGGTGTATCGCCTGGGCCGGCGCGACGGGCAAACCAGCGTCGCCACCATGCTGCTCGCAGGCATCGCCCTGACTGCATTGGCCGGTTCGGCGGTCGGCTTGTTCACCTACCTGGCCGATGACGCCACGCTGCGCACCTTGACCTTCTGGAACCTGGGCAGCCTCAACGGTGCCAGCTACGAGCGCCTGTGGCCCTTGCTGCTGGTGACAGCAGCGGTTGCGCTGTGGCTGCCACGCCGCGCCCAGGCGCTCAATGCCCTGTTGCTGGGCGAGTCCGAGGCCCGGCACTTGGGCATCGATGTGGAGTCGCTCAAGCGTGAGCTGGTGTTCTGTACTGCCCTGGGCGTGGGGGCTGCGGTGGCGGCTGCGGGGTTGATCGGTTTCATCGGCTTGGTAGTGCCGCACTTGATGCGCTTGCTGGCAGGCCCCGACCATCGGGTGCTGCTGCCTGCCTCGTTGCTCGCAGGGGGCGCCTTGCTCTTGTTCGCCGACTTGGTGGCCCGGCTGGCGCTGGCACCGGCGGAGCTGCCGATTGGCATCGTTACTGCGTTCCTCGGCGCGCCGTTCTTCTTGTTCTTGTTGATACGAGGGCGAAGCTGATGCTGGAAGCCCAAGGGGTACGTTTGCGGCGCGGAACCCAGGACGTGCTGCAGGCGATCGACTTGCACGTGCGTCCTGGGCAGGTCCTGGGTGTACTGGGCCCCAATGGGGCCGGCAAAAGTAGCCTGTTGGGCGTGCTGTGCGGCGAGCTGGCTCCCAATCAGGGGCAGGTGCGCTTGCGTGGTCGCACCTTGGCGGACTGGCCAGGCCAAGCACGCGCTCGTTGCCTGGCGGTACTGCCGCAGGTTTCCACCCTTGGGTTTGCATTTGGTGTCGAAGAAGTGGTCGGGCTTGGCCGGCTGCCTCACGCAAGTGGTCAGCAACGCGACCAGGAAATCGTCCACGCCGCCTTGGGTGCGGCTGATGCCCTGCACCTGGTCGATCGCAGCTACCTGGCGCTGTCCGGTGGCGAGCGCCAGCGGGTTCACCTGGCCCGGGTGCTGGCGCAGCTGTGGCCGGGGGAGGAGGGCGCCACCCTGCTGCTGGACGAGCCCACTTCGATGCTGGACCCCTTGCACCAGCACACCACCTTGCAAGCGGTGCGGCGCTTTGCCGACCAGGGCGCGGCGGTGATGGTGATTCTGCACGACCTCAACCTCGCCGCGCGCTACTGTGACCAGATCCTGTTGCTGGAGCAGGGACGCTGCCATGCGCTGGGCACCCCGCAGCAGGTGCTGACGCCTGACGCGCTCAAGGCGGTATTTGGAATCGATGTGCTGGTGCAGCCGCACCCGGAGCTCGGTCATCCGTTGATCATCACCCGCTAAGAGGCTTTGCCCATGCGCCATCCCGTGCTGTCCGGCCTATCGATCCTGCTGGCTTTGGTGTTGTCCGGCTGCCAGGCCAGCCTGCCCGACTTGCCGGCGTGGCAAGCCGGCGAAGGACGCGATAGCGCACAACTGGGGCAAATCCGTGACCTGGCCACGGGTGAGCAGCTCACGCCAGAGCAGCTAGTTGCGTACCTGGCCCCGGCGCCTCGGGTGCTGGTGGGAGAGAAGCACGACAATCCCGATCACCACGCGTTGCAGCTGTGGCTGTTGCGAGCCTTGGAGGCCCGTCGCCCCCAAGGCAGCCTTTTGCTGGAGATGCTGCAGCCCTCGCAGCAACCGCTGATCGATGCCGTGCAAGGGCAGGCGGTCATGCCTGAGGATTTGCCCAAAGCCCTGGCCTGGCAGGACGGCTGGGACTGGCAATGGTATGGGCCGATCGTGCAGGAGGCTTTGCATCGGCAGATTGCGCTGCTGGCGGCCAATCTTTCGCCGGAGGAGTTGCGTCAGGCTTATCGGGACACCCCGGTGTTGCAGGGGCCGCGCTCGAATGCACCTGCGGTCAAGGCTGCGCTGCTAGACCAGGTGCGCGCCGGACACTGTGGATTGCTGCCGGAAAACCAGCTGCCGGCAATGCTTGCCGTGCAGCAGCAACGCGACCGCCGCATCGCCGAACGCGTCCTTGGCGCGCCACAACCGGCCCTGTTGCTGACCGGCAGCTACCATGCGCGCAAGGACTTGGGTGTGCCACTGCACCTGGCTGATCTGGGCGCAGAGGGCGAATCCAAAGTGTTGTTACTGGTGGAGGTGGGCGAAAAAGTCGAGCCGGGCATGGCCGACTACGTCTGGTACACGGCCGCCTTGCCTGAACAGGACTACTGCGCCCGATTGCGTCGTTGATCGGACTTTGTTTATCGGAGGCAAAAAAAGACCCGGCAAAGTGCCGGGTCAATAACCGTGATTAGCCTGATGAGGAGATAATCTGAGCGTCCGAACCAAGGACTTTTCAGGTTATCCAACCAGTCTCGCGACCAGTTGTGATAATCATAACGATTCTCATTTATAGGTCAATCCCCCCATCCCGCCTATTTTGATTTTTTTTGCACAGGGCTTTTGGCGTCCAGCTGTTCATCGAGCGCTTGTTTACGCTCGACCGGCAAATCATTCCAGTGCATGTCCAGCAGTGCCGCCTCGATGGAGTACAACAACACCTTCGATGCCCGGAACCCCCGCGACTTCACAGCCTGGTAGGCGCCTACCGCGCCCAGGCGGCGCAAGTCCGATGCACTGTGGATGCCGACGGCATGAAGCCATTGCGCGGAGGTCTTGCCAAGATTTCTCAGATGCTGCAATTCATCGTTCATCGGGCCTCCTTGCGATGGCTGAACGAGGTCTTTGGGATAAATCGCGAGCAGGTTCCAGAGGAGTGTAGCGGGGGTTGGGAAATACGCGGCCTTTTGCCATCGACCCCCGACGAGGGCCACCCTGAAAACCGGGCGTTGGCATCTGTGAGCGTGGCTTTACCCGGTCGCGATGGCATGCAAAAAGGGCTGCAAGAGCAGCCCTTCATGAATCGTTCAGATGCCTGGGAGACGCTGGCGGATCTGCTCGATCAATTGGTCCATGCTGGCGCTTTCCTGTGTGTCCACCCGCTTGCAGTGGGGCAGTTCTTCGGCGCTCAGCGGTTCGCGGCTGGCCTGTTGGGCCTTGACCACTTCCAGGGTGGCATCGGAGGGGTCGTTAGCCTCGGTCTGGCGCTGGGCCAGCCAGCTGGCGATGACCGCGTCGGGCGCCTGGCAATCGAGGATCAGGAACGGAACGCCCGTTTCGTTGGCAACCTGGGCCGCGGCTTGGCGCTGGGCCAGCTTGAGGTAGGTGGCATCGAGCACCACCGGGAAGCCTGCACGCAGGATGATCGCCGCCAGCTCATGCAGGCGTTGATACGTGGCGCGGCTGGCGTCCTGGTCATAGATGCCGGCCTGCAGTTGGCCAGCGCTTTGTTGCTGTTGCTCGCCGAACAGGCGCTTGCGCTCGACATCCGAACGTACACGAATCGCGCCCAGGGCTTCGACCAGACGCATGGCCACGTGGCTCTTGCCCACGGCCGAGACGCCATGGGTGATGGCCAGCAGCCGCGATGGAATGGCACTGTAGCTTTCGGCCAGGTTGGCATAGTTGCGGTAGGTGCGCAGGGTGGTAGCACGCTGCACGCCGTCGGCATCGGCCGGCATGCTGAACAGTGCGACCTTGGCGCGCACCAGGGCGCGGTAGGCCTTGTAGAAGTTGAGCAGTTCCAGGCCTTCGTAGTCGCCGGTCAGCTCCAGGTATTGGCTGATGAAACGACGGGCCAGGCATTTCAGCCCGCGGTCTTCGAGGTCCATGGCCAGGAAAGCGGTGTCGGCATAGACGTCGGTCAGGCGGAACGGCTCGTTGAATTCAATGCAGTCGAAGATCACCACCTTGCCGTCGATCAGCGTGGCGTTGCCCAGGTGGATGTCGCCATGGCACTCGCGGATGAACCCCTGGGCCTTGCGCGCCTCGAGCAACCCGTGAAGCCGCTCGAAGCTGCTGCGGGCCCACGCCTGTAGGTTGTCCAGTTGTTGCAGGTCGGCCTTGTCGCTGAGGAACGGACGGATCTGCTCGAAGTTCTGCTCGACCGGTGCCATGACACTGTCAGGTGTGCCTAACGGATGGTCGACCGACACCTTCGGCGCCTGCAGGTGGAATTCGGCGATCTGGCGGGCCATCTGGTCGATGTGGCTGGCATTGAGTTCGCCATTGGCCTGCAAGGTAGTGAGCATCTGGCCTTGGGGGAACTGGCGCATCTTCAAGGCATACTCGATCGGTGCGCCGGCGCCGCCCAGTTGCGGGGCATCGGCCGTTCCTGTGATCGGCAGCACTTCAAGGTACAGGCCCTCGGTAAGGCGCTGGTTCAGGCGTAGCTCTTCGTTGCAGAAGTGACGGCGTTGGTCCAGCTCGGTGAAATCCAGGAAGCCGAAGTTCATCGGCTTCTTGATCTTGTAGGCGTACTCGCCGGTCAGCAGCACCCAGGAGATATGCGTCTCGATGAGTTGGAACCCGTCCACCGGGTGGGCATAGAGGGCGGGGTTCTGCAGCGCGCTGATCAGGGCTTGGCTCACGGGCAATCCTTCTGGGGCAGGGAATTCGAAAGCGCCATTATGGTCAATGGTGCCGTCCCTGCAAACAGCTGGAAATCCTGGCGGATGAACGCGAGCTTTCCGTTTCGTCCCGCAGGCCACTAGCCTTTATCAAAGTGCGTATAATCCGCCGCCATGACTCGTACCCGAAACTCCCGTACCCCCAAGAAACGCCCGACCGGCCGCTCCCGCGCCTGGCTGGGCTGGGCGCTCAAGCTCAGCCTGGTCGGCCTGGTGGTGCTCGCCGGCTTCGCGGTTTATCTCGATGCTGTCGTCCAGGAGAAGTTCTCCGGCAAGCGTTGGACCATCCCGGCCAAGGTATACGCCCGTCCGCTGGAGCTGTTCGTCGGCCAGAAGTTGAGCCGCAACGACTTCCTCACAGAGCTCGATGCCCTGGGCTATCGTCGTGAAGCGGCCGCCAACGGCCCGGGCGCGGCCTCGGTCAACGGCAACACGGTCGACCTCAATACCCGAGGCTTCCAGTTCTACGAGGGCATGGAACCTGCGCAGTTCGTGCGCGTGCGTTTCTCCGGCGATTATGTCGCCGGGCTGTCCGGTGCCAATGGTGGCAAGCTGGATGTGGTGCGACTCGAACCGCTGATGATTGGCGGCATCTATCCCAAGAATCTCGAAGACCGGATCCTGATCAAGATCGACCAGGTTCCGCCTTATCTGCTGGAAACCCTGGTCGCCGTTGAAGACCGCGACTTCTACAGCCACCATGGCGTATCGCCCAAATCCATCGCCCGTGCCTTGTGGGTCAACACCTCCGCAGGCGCCATGCGCCAGGGCGGTAGTACCCTGACCCAGCAGTTAGTGAAGAACTTCTTCCTGACCAACGAGCGCAGCCTCAGCCGCAAGCTGAACGAGGCCATGATGGCCATGCTGCTGGAGCTGCACTACGACAAGCGCGAGATCCTCGAGGCGTACCTCAACGAGGTATTCGTCGGCCAGGATGGGCAGCGTGCGGTGCACGGCTTCGGCCTGGCCAGCCAGTTCTTCTTCAGCCAGCCGCTGCAGGAGCTCAAGCTGCACCAGATCGCCTTGCTGGTGGGGATGGTCAAAGGGCCGTCCTATTACAACCCGCGTCGTTATCCCGAGCGTGCGCTCACCCGACGCAATTTGGTGCTCGACCTGCTCGCCGAGCAGGGCGTGGTCAGCCAGGAGATGGCCGAAGCGGCGAAAAAGATGCCGCTGGGCGTGACCAAGCGCGGCAGCCTGGCCGACAGTTCCTTCCCGGCTTTCCTCGACCTGGTCAAGCGCCAACTACGCCAGGACTATCGCGACGAAGACTTGACCGAAGAAGGCCTGCGTATCTTCACCAGCTTCGATCCGATCCTGCAGATGAAGGCCGAGACGGCCATGAGCGAGACCTTCAAGCGCCTGGCCGGGCGCAAGGGTGCCGATGAGGTCGAGTCGGCGATGGTGGTGACCAATCCGGAAACCGGTGAGGTGCAGGCGCTGATCGGCAGCCGGCAGGCCGGCTTCGCCGGGTTCAACCGCGCCATCGACGCCGTACGGCCGATCGGCTCGCTGGTCAAGCCAGCGGTCTACCTGACCGCCTTGGAACAACCCAGCAAGTACACCTTGACCAGTTGGGTGCAGGACGAGCCGTTCTCGGTCAAAGGCGCTGACGGCCAGGTCTGGCGTCCGCAAAACTACGATCGTCGCCCCCACGGCACCATCTACCTGTACCAAGGGCTGGCCAACTCCTACAACCTGTCCACCGCCAAGATCGGTCTGGAAGTGGGCGTGCCCAACGTGATCAAGACCATTGGCAGGCTGGGCGTGAAGGTCGACTGGCCGGCGTTCCCGTCCATGCTGCTGGGCGCGGGCGGCATGTCGCCGATGCAGGTGGCGACCATGTACCAGACCATCGCCAATGGCGGTTTCAACACGCCGATGCGTGGTATCCGCAGTGTGCTCACCGCCGAAGGCGAGCCGCTCAAGCGCTACCCGTTCCAGATCCAGCAGACCTTCGATCCAGGTGCCATCTATCTGGTGCAGAACGGCATGCAGCGGGTGATGCGCGAGGGTACCGGCCGTTCGGTCTACAACGTGCTGCCCCGTTCGCTGACCCTGGCAGGTAAGACCGGTACCAGTAACGATTCGCGCGACAGCTGGTTCTCCGGCTTCAGCCAGGATTTGCTGGCGGTGGTCTGGCTGGGCCGCGACGACAACGGCAAGACGCCGTTCACCGGTGCCACGGGTGCCTTGCAGGTATGGACCAGCTTCATGAAGAAAGCCGACCCGCTGCCGCTGGACATGCCGCAACCGGACAACGTGGTGCAAGCCTGGATCGACCCGTACAGCGGCCAGGGGTCGGACGGTAGCTGTCCGGGGGCGGTGCAGATGCCGTATATTCGTGGAAGTGAACCGCCTGCCGGCGCTGCCTGTGGTGGCCCGCAAGACCCAGTGGAGTCCGTTATGGACTGGGTCAAGGGATGGATGAATTGAGCGCTAGCTTTGAAGAGGGTGTGAAGTGAACAAGTGGTTGTTTCCTGCCTTGACGGCGATTGCCGTGCTCCAGGGGTGCTCCAGCGTTCCGCGCGGCAATATCCCCGTGGTGGACTCGAGCACCCGGGTATCGAACAGTGAGCGAATTGCGAGCAACCGTAACGTTGCCCGCCAGCCCAGCGGAGGCACCAGCCAGGCGCAGTCCCTGCCTGAGGATTCCGGTGTGACCGTGGTGATCCCGCAAGGCGCTGGCGCAGCGCCCATCCAGGCCTTCCCGGCCGGTACGGGGGCTGCGCCAATCAGCACTGGGCCAATCACCCCTGGCCCTGTGAGCAGCGGCCCGATCGCCACCAACCCCAACCCGATTGCCGACGAGCCGTTCGACATCGCCTCGATGAACAGCGCGTCCAGCACGCCCAGCGCTCCGACCGGTATTCCGCGCAGCAACGCCACCGGCGGGCTGTCGGCCGATGAGCAGCTCGATGGGCCGGTGCTGGCGCTGCTGACCACCGCTCAGCAGCAACAGGGCGGTGGTGACTTCAACGGTGCCGCCTCGAGCCTGGAGCGTGCCCAGCGCATCGCTCCGCGCGAGCCGCAGGTACTGTTCCGTCTGGCCCAGGTGCGCCTGGCCCAGGGCGACTCGGCGCAGGCTGAGCAACTGGCACGTCGTGCGCTGACCTACGCCAATGGGCGTCCCGACCTGCAGGCCGAGCTGTGGAACACCATCGCCCAGGCCCGTGAGAAGCAAGGGGACAGCCAGGGTGCGGCATTGGCGCGGCAGAAGGCGCGGACTACCTCGTGATGGAGCAACGCATCCTCGATATTGCCGATCATCTGTTGTTGATCGAGCGCGAATTGCAGGTCCAGGGCTGGTGGAGCGAACAGGTGCCCAGCGCCGAAGCGCTGGCCAGCGTGGTCCCGTTCGCGGTGGATGTAATGACCTTCGAGCAGTGGCTGCAATGGATTTTCCTGCCGCGTATGAAGCTCATCATCGAGCACGGTCACCCGTTGCCCAATGCCTCTGGCATTCTGGTCATGGCCGAAACGGTGTTCGTCGATCGCCCAGAGCAGAGTCGCGAGCTTAGACGTCTGCTGGCAGCATTTGACCAATTGATCAGTCCTTCCGCCTGATTTCTTCTTTTTTTCCTATAAGGGCCGCAGATTGTGGCCCTTTTTTTTGGAAATCTTTATTTTCCTGCTGCTGACCACCTTTTTCGTGGTGGCAGGAATTCATCCTGGGGAAAAATTGGCAATAATTTTTCTTGACTTGCGCGCGACGAATCAGAAGAATCCAGATTCCGCTGTAGAGGGACTGCCAGAAGCAGACCCGCTAAGCAGATCATGAGGCGCACACCCGCGCCGACTTGTAACACCCCGCAACGCGTTACCTCGCGCTGGGTGGGAACCCCCCGCAACACTCTGGGGCGCTCCCAATACTTGCTCAGTCAGTGCTGACGTTCGCTCATGCTCTGCTTGGCAGTAAACCTATTAAGACCCGTCCATTTGAGGGCGGTATTCTGGCGTTTTAGAGGTGAACAACGTGGAGCTTTTATCTGGCGCTGAGATGGTCGTCCGCTTCTTGCGTGACGAAGGCGTTAAGCACATCTATGGGTACCCTGGCGGTGCTCTCCTTCATGTTTACGACGCCCTGTTCAAGGAACCGGAGATCAACCACATCCTGGTTCGTCACGAACAGGCTGCCACCCATATGGCGGACGGTTACGCCCGTGCAACCGGCAAGGCCGGCGTGGTGCTGGTGACTTCCGGCCCAGGCGCGACCAATGCCATCACCGGCATTGCCACTGCCTATATGGACTCGATCCCGATGGTCATCCTGTCCGGTCAGGTGCCTAGCACCATGGTTGGTACCGATGCCTTCCAGGAAACCGACATGATTGGTATTTCCCGGCCGATCGTGAAGCACAGCTTCATGGTCAAGCATGCCTCGGAAATTCCCGAAGTCCTGAAAAAAGCCTTCTACCTGGCGCAATCCGGCCGTCCAGGCCCGGTCGTGGTCGACATTCCAAAAGATATGACCAACCCGGCCGAGAAGTTCGAATACGTCTATCCCAAGAAGGTCAAGCTGCGCTCCTACAGCCCGGCTGTCCGCGGTCATTCCGGCCAGATCCGCAAAGCGGCCGAGATGCTCTTGGCAGCCAAGCGTCCGGTGGTCTATTCCGGCGGTGGGGTCATTCTTGGCGGCGGCTCCGAAGCCCTTACCGAGATTGCCAAGTCGTTGAACCTGCCGGTCACCAATACCCTGATGGGGCTGGGTGGCTTCCCGGGCACCGATCGTCAGTTCATCGGCATGCTGGGCATGCACGGCAGCTACACCGCCAACATGGCGATGCACAATGCAGACGTGATCTTCGCTGTCGGTGCGCGTTTCGACGACCGCGTAGTCAATGGCCCGGCCAAGTTCTGCCCGAACGCCAAGATTATTCACATCGACATCGACCCGGCGTCGATCTCCAAGATGATCAAGGCCGACGTGCCGATCGTTGGCCCGGTCGAAAGTGTGCTCACCGAGATGCTCACCATCCTCAAGGAGATCGGCGAGCAGCCTGACAAGGCGGCACTCGATGCCTGGTGGAAGCAGATCGACGAGTGGCGAGGTGACCGCGGCCTGTTCCCTTACGACAAGGGCGATGGCAGCGTCATCAAGCCGCAGACCGTGATCGAAACCCTGTGCGAAGTGACCAAGGGCGATGCCTTCATCACCTCCGATGTCGGCCAGCACCAGATGTTCGCGGCGCAGTACTACCGTTTCAACAAGCCAAATCGTTGGGTCAACTCCGGCGGCCTGGGCACCATGGGCTTCGGCTTCCCGGCGGCGATGGGCATCAAGCTCAACTTCCCTGACCAGGACGTGGCTTGCGTGACCGGTGAAGGCAGTATCCAGATGAACATCCAGGAACTGTCCACCTGCATGCAGTACGACCTGCCGGTGAAGATCGTCAACCTGAACAACGGTGTGTTGGGCATGGTTCGTCAATGGCAGGACATGGCCTACAGCGGCCGTCACTCGCATTCCTACGTGGAGTCGCTGCCTGACTTCGTCAAGCTGGTTGAGGCCTATGGCCATGTGGGTATCCGCATCACCAGCCTGAAGGACCTCAAGCCAAAACTGGAAGAGGCTTTCGCGATGAAGGACCGCCTGGTGTTCATCGACATCGCGGTCGACAGGACCGAGCACGTCTACCCGATGCAGATCAAGGACGGCTCGATGCGTGACATGTGGCTGAGCAAGACGGAGCGTACCTGATATGCGGCACATCATTTCCCTGCTGTTGGAAAACGAACCCGGTGCCTTGTCTCGCGTGGTCGGTCTGTTCTCCCAGCGTAACTACAACATCGAAAGCCTGACCGTGGCGCCGACCGAGGACCCGACTCTGTCGCGCCTGACCCTGACGACCGTTGGTCATGACGAAGTGATCGAACAGATCACCAAGAACCTGAACAAACTGGTCGAAGTGGTCAAGCTCGTCGATCTGTCGGAGAGTGCTCACATTGAGCGCGAGCTGATGCTGGTCAAGGTCAAGGCCACCGGCGCCCAGCGCGCCGAGATCAAGCGCACCACGGATATCTTCCGTGGCCAGATCGTCGATGTCACCGCCAGCGTGTACACCGTGCAACTGAGCGGTACCAGCGATAAGCTGGACAGCTTCATCCAGGCCATTGGCACCGCGTCGATCCTGGAAACCGTGCGCAGCGGCGTCACCGGCATTGCCCGTGGCGACAAAGTGCTCAGTATCTGAATACGCATACAAGAATCAGTGATGGCTCCGTGGAGCCGAGATATAACAGGGGTATTTCATGAAAGTTTATTACGACAAAGACTGCGACCTTTCCATTATCCAGGGCAAGAAAGTCGCCATCATCGGTTACGGCTCCCAGGGGCACGCCCAGGCGTGCAACCTCAAGGACTCCGGTGTGGACGTTACCGTCGGTCTGCGTAAAGGTTCGGCCACCGTTGCCAAGGCAGAAGCCCACGGCCTGAAAGTCGCTGACGTTGCTACTGCCGTCGCCGCTGCCGACCTGGTCATGATCCTGACCCCGGACGAGTTCCAAGGCGCCCTGTACAAGAACGAAATCGAGCCGAACATCAAGAAGGGCGCTACCCTGGCCTTCTCCCATGGCTTCTCGATCCACTACAACCAAGTCGTTCCGCGTGCCGACCTGGACGTGATCATGATCGCGCCGAAGGCTCCGGGTCACACCGTTCGCTCCGAGTTCGTCAAGGGCGGCGGCATCCCTGACCTGATCGCCGTCTACCAGGACGCCTCCGGCAACGCCAAGAACGTTGCTCTGTCGTACGCCTCGGGCGTCGGCGGCGGCCGTACCGGTATCATCGAAACCACCTTCAAGGACGAAACCGAAACCGACTTGTTCGGTGAGCAGGCCGTTCTGTGCGGCGGTACCGTCGAGCTGGTTAAGGCCGGTTTCGAAACCCTGGTCGAAGCGGGCTACGCGCCGGAAATGGCCTACTTCGAGTGCCTGCACGAGCTGAAGCTGATCGTTGACCTCATGTACGAAGGCGGTATCGCCAACATGAACTACTCGATCTCCAACAACGCCGAATACGGTGAGTACGTCACCGGTCCGGAAGTCATCAACGAAGAATCCCGCAAGGCCATGCGCAACGCTCTGAAGCGCATCCAGGACGGCGAGTACGCGAAGATGTTCATCTCCGAAGGCGCCACCAACTACCCATCGATGACCGCCAAGCGTCGTAACAACGCCGCTCACGGCATCGAAGTCATCGGCGAGCAACTGCGCTCCATGATGCCTTGGATCGCGGCCAACAAGATCGTCGACAAGACCAAGAACTAAGTCTTGCGTCGGTAACATGAAAAACGCGGCTTCGGCCGCGTTTTTTCGTTTACGCGGCCTGCTTCTGGTATAAAGCGACCAGTGGCTTGCCGTCAGAACCTGTTTCGCAGGCCCGTGTCGAATATTTTCCACCCCAGTTGCAAGGTACTTTTCATGAGCGAACGTCCCGAAGAGCCGAATAAGCCCTCCGACGCCGAAAGCCTGCTACCTGTCGATGAGCATATTGAAGAAGGGCATGACGCCGAAGGGCGCAAGGTCCGTCACCGTGGCATTTACCTGCTACCCAACCTGTTCACGACCGCCAACCTGTTTGCCGGTTTCTATTCCATCGTCAGCTCCATCAGCGCGCACGGTTACCTCAGTGCCGGCGACCCGCGTGAAGCGAGCAAGTACTTCGCGTTCGCCGCGATCGCCATCTTCGTGGCCATGGTCCTCGATAGCCTCGATGGTCGTGTTGCGCGCATGACCAACACCCAGAGCGCCTTCGGTGCCGAGTACGACTCGCTGTCGGACATGGCGGCCTTCGGCGTTGCGCCTGCCTTGCTGGCGTTCGTCTGGGCGCTGGGCGACATGGGCAAGGTCGGCTGGATGGTCGCCTTCATCTATGTCGCTGGTGCGGCATTGCGTCTGGCGCGCTTCAATACCCAAGTCGGCACGGCTGACAAGCGCTACTTCATCGGCCTGGCCAGCCCGGCTGCCGCCGGTGTGGTCGCTGGCACCGTATGGGCCTTCAGTGACTATGGCATCCAGGGCTCCAAGCTGTCGTTCCTGGTCGCCTTGTTGGTGGCCGCTGCCGGCATGCTGATGGTCAGCAACATCAAGTACAACAGCTTCAAGGAGCTGGACCTCAAGGGGCGTGTGCCCTTCGTGGCCATTCTGGCTGTGGTGCTGGTGTTCGCGGTGGTGTTCAGCGACCCGCCCCGAATCCTGCTGCTGATCTTCCTCGGCTATGCGATTTCCGGCCCTGTGCAGTATCTGCTGCGTGGTCGTCGCCGCAAAAGCTGACAAAGCGTTAATGTTGGAATAACCCTCCGGCTCCATAGTCTTACAGGTACATCCGTTGCCTGTGCTGTGGAGCCGTCATGCTTATCAAGTCTCCCAGATCGTCCGATTGCAAAGCGTCGGAGATCACCCCTGAAAGACTCTATCTTTCCAGGCGTTCAATGCTTGGGGCTTCCCTGGCAGGGCTGGCCCTTGGCGCGTTGCCGCGTGCTGGTTCGGCTGTCGAGGCGTCGCGCTATGCCGACGTCGCGCCTGGTGCCGCGCCTGCCTGGTTCACAGACAAGCTGGCAGCCGCGCGCTGGCAGGCTGTGACGGTCAAGGACGAAGCGATCACGCCGTTCAAGGACGCCACCCACTACAACAACTTCTATGAGTTCGGCCCCGACAAGGGGGACCCAGCGGCCAATGCCGGTGCGCTTAAGACCGAGCCCTGGACTCTGGTGGTCGATGGTGAAGTGGCCAAGCCCGGTCGCTATGCCTTGGAAGACTTCGTCAAACCCTACCAGCTCGAAGAGCGCATCTATCGGTTGCGTTGTGTCGAGGCCTGGTCGATGGTCATTCCCTGGCTGGGCTTTCCATTGGCACAGGTGCTCAAGCAGGTCGAGCCGAACTCCAAGGCGCGCTACGTACGCTTCGAGACGCTGCAGGATCCACAGAGCATGCCTGGGCAGCGCTCAGGCTTTGCCTTGATCGATTGGCCCTATGTAGAGGGGCTGCGCCTGGACGAGGCGATGCATCCCTTGGCGATTCTGGCGGTAGGCATGTATGGCCGGGAGTTGGCCAATCAGAACGGCGCGCCGTTGCGCTTGGTAGTGCCATGGAAGTACGGGTTCAAGAGTATCAAGTCCATCGTGCGCATGAGCCTGGTGGCAGAGCGGCCAAGCACCACCTGGGAGAGTCTTGCGCCTACGGAATATGGCTTCTATGCCAACGTCAATCCGATGGTCGACCACCCGCGCTGGAGCCAGGCCAGGGAAAGGCGTTTGCCCAGTGGGCTGTTCAGTCCCAATGTGCGCGATACCCTGATGTTCAATGGCTACGCCGATGAAGTGGCGTCGCTGTATGCGGGGCTCGATCTGCGGAAGAACTACTGATGCGTTATCCCTGGTTTCGACTGGCCATTTTCCTGGTGGGGTGTGCGTTTCCCGGTTGGTGGCTATATGAAGCGGCGATGAATCTGCTGGGACCAGACCCTGGCAAAATCTTGGTAGATCGCCTGGGTCTTGGCGCGTTGACCTTCTTGCTGGTCACCTTGAGCATGACGCCGTTGCAGAGACTCACAGGGTGGCCCGCTTGGATAGTCGTGCGGCGGCAACTGGGGTTGTGGTGCTTTGCTTACGTCGTCCTGCACATGGCTTCCTATATTGTGTTCATCCTCGGGCTGGACTGGGGGCAATTGGGTGTCGAGCTGCGCAAGCGCCCTTACATCATTGTG
>NZ_CP072559.1:2980000-4777500 GCF_023611805.1 Pseudomonas sp. BYT-1 | reverse complement strand
CTGGGAGAGCGCCTGCCTTGCACGCAGGAGGTCAGCGGTTCGATCCCGCTTGGCTCCACCACTTGCCGTTACCTGCAGAACTTAGAAATGAGCATTCCAACGTGAATGTTGATTTCTGACTTTTGTCAGATCGTTCTTTAAAAATTCGGATATGTGATAGATAGACTGATGACCACTTTCACTGGTGGGCCATCAGGCTAAGGTAAAATTTGTGAGTTCTGCTCTTTATTGAGCAACATGCGAATTTTCGGCGAATGTCGTCTTCACAGTATAACCAGATTGCTTGGGGTTATATGGTCAAGTGAAGAAGCGCATACGGTGGATGCCTTGGCAGTCAGAGGCGATGAAAGACGTGGTAGCCTGCGATAAGCTTTGGGGAGTCGGCAAACAGACTGTGATCCAGAGATCTCTGAATGGGGGAACCCACCTAGGATAACCTAGGTATCTTGTACTGAATCCATAGGTGCAAGAGGCGAACCAGGGGAACTGAAACATCTAAGTACCCTGAGGAAAAGAAATCAACCGAGATTCCCTTAGTAGTGGCGAGCGAACGGGGACCAGCCCTTAAGTTGATTTGAGATTAGTGGAACGCTCTGGAAAGTGCGGCCATAGTGGGTGATAGCCCCGTACACGAAAGTCTCTTATCAATGAAATCGAGTAGGACGGAGCACGAGAAACTTTGTCTGAACATGGGGGGACCATCCTCCAAGGCTAAATACTACTGACTGACCGATAGTGAACCAGTACCGTGAGGGAAAGGCGAAAAGAACCCCGGAGAGGGGAGTGAAATAGAACCTGAAACCGTATGCGTACAAGCAGTGGGAGCCTACTTTGTTAGGTGACTGCGTACCTTTTGTATAATGGGTCAGCGACTTATATTCAGTGGCGAGCTTAACCGAATAGGGGAGGCGTAGCGAAAGCGAGTCTTAATAGGGCGTTTAGTCGCTGGGTATAGACCCGAAACCGGGCGATCTATCCATGGGCAGGTTGAAGGTTAGGTAACACTGACTGGAGGACCGAACCGACTACCGTTGAAAAGTTAGCGGATGACCTGTGGATCGGAGTGAAAGGCTAATCAAGCTCGGAGATAGCTGGTTCTCCTCGAAAGCTATTTAGGTAGCGCCTCATGTATCACTCCAGGGGGTAGAGCACTGTTTCGGCTAGGGGGTCATCCCGACTTACCAAACCGATGCAAACTCCGAATACCTGGAAGTGCCGAGCATGGGAGACACACGGCGGGTGCTAACGTCCGTCGTGAAAAGGGAAACAACCCAGACCGTCAGCTAAGGTCCCAAAGTCATGGTTAAGTGGGAAACGATGTGGGAAGGCTTAGACAGCTAGGAGGTTGGCTTAGAAGCAGCCATCCTTTAAAGAAAGCGTAATAGCTCACTAGTCGAGTCGGCCTGCGCGGAAGATGTAACGGGGCTCAAACCATGCACCGAAGCTACGGGTATCACTTAGGTGATGCGGTAGAGGAGCGTTCTGTAAGCCTGTGAAGGTGAGTTGAGAAGCTTGCTGGAGGTATCAGAAGTGCGAATGCTGACATGAGTAACGACAATGCGAGTGAAAAACTCGCACGCCGAAAGACCAAGGTTTCCTGCGCAACGTTAATCGACGCAGGGTTAGTCGGTCCCTAAGGCGAGGCTGAAAAGCGTAGTCGATGGAAAACAGGTTAATATTCCTGTACTTCCAGTTATTGCGATGGAGGGACGGAGAAGGCTAGGCCAGCTTGGCGTTGGTTGTCCAAGTTTAAGGTGGTAGGCTGAAATCTTAGGCAAATCCGGGATTTCAAGGCCGAGAGCTGATGACGAGTTGCCTTTAGGCGACGAAGTGGTTGATGCCATGCTTCCAAGAAAAGCTCCTAAGCTTCAGATAACTGGGAACCGTACCCCAAACCGACACAGGTGGTCGGGTAGAGAATACCAAGGCGCTTGAGAGAACTCGGGTGAAGGAACTAGGCAAAATGGCACCGTAACTTCGGGAGAAGGTGCGCCGGCGAGGGTGAAGGACTTGCTCCGTAAGCCCATGCCGGTCGAAGATACCAGGCCGCTGCGACTGTTTATTAAAAACACAGCACTCTGCAAACACGAAAGTGGACGTATAGGGTGTGACGCCTGCCCGGTGCCGGAAGGTTAATTGATGGGGTTAGCGCAAGCGAAGCTCTTGATCGAAGCCCCGGTAAACGGCGGCCGTAACTATAACGGTCCTAAGGTAGCGAAATTCCTTGTCGGGTAAGTTCCGACCTGCACGAATGGCGTAACGATGGCGGCGCTGTCTCCACCCGAGACTCAGTGAAATTGAAATCGCTGTGAAGATGCAGTGTATCCGCGGCTAGACGGAAAGACCCCGTGAACCTTTACTATAGCTTTGCACTGGACTTTGAGCTTGCTTGTGTAGGATAGGTGGGAGGCTTTGAAGTGGGGACGCCAGTTCTCATGGAGCCATCCTTGAAATACCACCCTGGCAACCTTGAGGTTCTAACTCAGGTCCGTGATCCGGATCGAGGACAGTGTATGGTGGGTAGTTTGACTGGGGCGGTCTCCTCCCAAAGAGTAACGGAGGAGTACGAAGGTGCGCTCAGACCGGTCGGAAATCGGTCGCAGAGTATAAAGGCAAAAGCGCGCTTGACTGCGAGACCCACACGTCGAGCAGGTACGAAAGTAGGTCTTAGTGATCCGGTGGTTCTGTATGGAAGGGCCATCGCTCAACGGATAAAAGGTACTCCGGGGATAACAGGCTGATACCGCCCAAGAGTTCATATCGACGGCGGTGTTTGGCACCTCGATGTCGGCTCATCACATCCTGGGGCTGAAGCCGGTCCCAAGGGTATGGCTGTTCGCCATTTAAAGTGGTACGCGAGCTGGGTTTAGAACGTCGTGAGACAGTTCGGTCCCTATCTGCCGTGGACGTTTGAGATTTGAGAGGGGCTGCTCCTAGTACGAGAGGACCGGAGTGGACGAACCTCTGGTGTTCCGGTTGTCACGCCAGTGGCATTGCCGGGTAGCTATGTTCGGAAGAGATAACCGCTGAAAGCATCTAAGCGGGAAACTTGCCTCAAGATGAGATCTCACTGGGATCTTGAATCCCCTAAAGGGCCGTCGAAGACTACGACGTTGATAGGTCGGGTGTGTAAGCGCTGTGAGGCGTTGAGCTAACCGATACTAATTGCCCGTGAGGCTTGACCATATAACACCCAAGCAATTTGCTTCTGCAGATTGCGGTGGTGAAGACGAAAGAACCGAAAGTTCGCAACCACAACGATCACATATCCGAATTGGCTGGAGTGTCATAAGACAGTCTGGCAACAGAATTTCTTGACGACCATAGAGCATTGGAACCACCTGATCCCATCCCGAACTCAGTAGTGAAACGATGCATCGCCGATGGTAGTGTGGGGCTTCCCCATGTGAGAGTAGGTCATCGTCAAGATTCATTTCGCAAAACCCCTATCTGCGTGAGCAGGTAGGGGTTTTGTCTTTTCTGGTGCCGACCGCTACGCTCCACTAGCAAGCGGTCCGGCACCCAGAGCCATCCCCATGGCCATCATCTCCCACAATTTGAGTCAGAGCACTAGAATAGCCTCCATTCATCTATCCAGAATTTCGATATGCCTAATCCTGTCGACTCCGAAGCGCTGGCCCATTTGCCGCTGGATAAGCTCGTGGCTTGCCACGAATGCGACCTGTTGATGCGTAAGCCGGTGCTACAGAATGACGAAAAGGCACATTGCCCGCGGTGTGGCTACGAGCTTTATGCTCATCGTCACAACGTGGTCAATCGCAGCCTTGCGTTGGTGTTGACGGCCTTGCTGCTCTATGTGCCCGCCAACTTTCTGCCCATCATGCAGCTGCACTTGCTCGGTCAGACGTCGGACGACACTGTCTGGAGTGGTGTGCTAGGCCTATTCAACTCGAATATGCGCGGCGTGGCAGTCGTCGTGTTCCTATGCAGCATGGCGATCCCATTGCTCAAGCTTCTCTGCCAATTACTGGTTCTGTTGAGCATTCGCCTAGATATCGGACGAAGTTACGGATTGCTCTTCTATCGTATTTATCACCACCTGCGTGACTGGGGCATGCTCGAGGTCTACTTCATGGGGGTGCTGGTTGCCATCGTCAAACTGGTCGATCTCGCGGAACTGACCATAGGCCTGGGGCTGTTTTGTTTCATCAGTTTGTTATTGGTCCAGGTATGGCTGGAGGTAGTGATGTCACCACATCAGATCTGGAGTGCGTTGTCGGGGGAGGATGAGCATGCGGGCGATTGATGCAGGCATCCTGGTCTGTAATGAGTGTCATGAGCTGAACCGGCAGGCATCTGGCAGTGATGCGCAGTCCTGTACCCGTTGCGGCGCCACCGTGCATGCACGGCGTCCCAACAGTATCGTGCGCACTTGGGCGCTTCTGATCACCGCGTCCATTCTCTATATTCCCGCCAACGTGTTGCCGATCATGACAGTCAGCGCGCTGGGGCAGGGCAGCCCGGACACGATCATGTCTGGAGTCATCACCCTGCTCAAGCACGGCATGTTGCCTATCGCCGCCGTGGTGTTCATTGCCAGTATTCTGGTGCCCACCTTCAAGCTGGTGGGTATCGGGCTGTTGTTGTATTCGGTGCAACGTCATCAACCGCTGTCGGCGCGTCAGCGGATCCTGATGTACCGCTTCATCGAGTTCATTGGCCGCTGGTCCATGCTGGATATCTTCGTCATCGCCATCTTGGTGGCGGTGGTGAATTTCGGCCGTATTGCCAGCGTCGAAGCCAACTTGGGCGCCGTCGCCTTCGCCTCTGTGGTGATACTGACGATGCTTGCAGCTTTAACTTTCGATCCCCGACTGATTTGGGATAACACGGAGTCGGATAACGACCATGAGTGACATGCCTACGGCTAAAACCCGCCCAGCTTCGAACTGGTCGGCGATATGGATTTTGCCGCTGATTGCCTTGCTGATAGGTGGCTGGCTGGCTTGGCAGGCCTATCGTGATTCAGGGGTAGATATCCAGGTTCGTTTCCTGTCCGGTGAAGGCATCGTCGCCAACAAGACCGAAGTCATCTACAAGGGCATGTCCGTCGGCAAGGTGAAGGCCTTGGTGCTCGATGCCAAAGGAAGCAATACGGGTGTCATCGCCACCATCGAGATGAGGAAGGAGGCCGAGCCGCATCTGACCACCGGGACGCGCTTCTGGCTGGTGAAGCCGAGCGTCAGCCTGGCAGGGATCACAGGGCTGGAAACGCTGGTTTCAGGTAACTACATTGCCGTCAGCCCCGGTGAGGGGGAGAAGACCAAGCGCTTTACCGCCCTCTCCGAGGCACCGCCGTTGTCCGATAGCGAGCCGGGCCTGCACCTGACCCTCAAGGCCGATCGTCTGGGCTCGCTCAATCGCGACAGCCCTATTTTCTACAAGCAGATCCAGGTCGGCCGGGTGAAGAGCTACCGCCTTTCCGAAGACCAGGACACGGTAGAGATCAAAGTGTTCATTGAGCCGGCCTACGCGAATCTGGTGCGCAAGCACACACGATTCTGGAATGCCAGTGGCATCAGCATCGATGCGGATCTATCGGGCGTGAAGGTGCGCAGTGAATCCTTGGCCAGCATTGTCGCCGGGGGCATCGCCTTTGCCACTCCCGAATACCGCAAGGACAGCCCTCCCACCGACCCCAGCCTGCCTTTCCGTCTGTACGAGGACTTCGACGCTGCTCAGGCGGGTATCCGTATCAAGGTCAAGCTGACAGACTACGAAGGCCTGCAGGCTGGGCGTACCCCTGTCATGTACAAAGGTATCCAGGTGGGGTCGTTGAAAACGATGAAGATCGCGGACGACCTGACCAGCGCCACGGCCGAGTTGACACTCGACCCGCTGGCCGAAGACTACCTGGTCGAAGGGACGCAGTTCTGGGTGGTCAAGCCTTCCATTTCGCTGGCCGGTATCACGGGCCTGGAGGCCTTGGTCAAAGGCAACTATATCGCCATACGTCCAGGCGAGAAGGGCGCCAAGCCACAGCGCGAGTTCGAGGCGCGCCCGAAGGCGCCACCGTTGGACCTGAAAGCGCCAGGCCTGCACATGGTGCTGTTTGCCGATAACCTGGGCTCGCTGGAAGTCGGAAGCCCGGTGATGTATCGCCAGGTCAAGGTCGGTAGCGTGCAAAGCTACCAGTTTGCTCGCAACAGCAAGCGCATCCTGATTGGCGTGCATATCGAGAAGGAGTACGCCCATCTGGTCAACGGCTCCTCGCGCTTCTGGAATGCCAGTGGCATCACCTTGTCTGGCGATCTTTCGGGGATCAAGGTCAAGAGTGAATCGCTGCAGACGCTCATGGCAGGTGGTGTGGCATTCGATACGCCAAAGGCTGATGTCCCTTTGAAACGGCGCATTCCCCGCTTCCGCCTGCACGACAATCAGGAGGCCGCGGATCGTGCGGGTACCCTGATCACCATTCGTGTGGATCGCGCCGATGGCCTTAAGCCAGGCACGCCTATCCGCTTCCGCGGCCTGGATGTGGGGAGTGTGGAAAGCGTCGACCTGACGTCCGACCTGCAGGCTGTGCTGCTGCGGGCGCGCATCACCGGAGCCCAGGACCGCATCGCCCGGGTTGGTACCCAGTTCTGGGTGGTCAAGCCGGCCTTTGGCCTAGTGCGTACCGAAAACCTCGATACCCTGGTTGGCGGGCTCTACCTTGAGGTGCTGCCAGCGTTGAAGTCCAAGGGGCCGCAGCGCGACTTTATCGCCTTGCCCGAGGCGCCCGAGCTGACCGAGCCGGAGGTCGGCTTGCCGCTGACCCTCAGTGCACCGCGTCGTGGATCCATCAAGCCCGGCGTGCCGGTGACCTATCGTGAGGTGACAGTGGGCAAGGTGACGGGCTTCGAGCTGGGGCAGACCGCTGATCGTGTCCTTATCCACATCCTTATCGAGCCTCGCTACGCGGCCTTGGTGCGTGGTGGGAGCCGGTTCTGGAATAGCAGCGGCTTTGGCTTCGACTGGGGCCTGTTCAAGGGCGCCACGGTTCGCACCGAGTCCTTGGAGACGCTTATTGATGGCGGGATTGCCTTCGCGACGCCCGATGGCGACAAGATGGGCAGTCCAGCCCGGCCGCAACAAACCTTCGCCCTGTTCGACAAGCCTGAGGATGAATGGCTGCTATGGGCGCCGAAGATCCAGATCGGCAAATAGTACGTGCAAAAGGGGCCGCAGTGCGGCCCTGTCACCATGCAAGGCTCGGCGCGTTGCGTGGTGACGGGGTCTCACTGCGGCCCTTTTCATTGGCTCAAATCGCAGGCAATAAAAAACCGACCCTAGGGTCGGTTTTTCGACAAGCGCATCGCTTAGGCAGCTGCAGCTTCTTTCAGCGCCTTGATGTGGCCATTCAGACGGCCTTTGTGGCGAGCAGCCTTGTTCTTGTGGATGATGCCTTTGTCGGCCATACGGTCGATAACAGGCACAGCCAGGGTGTAGGCGGCTTGCGCTTTTTCGGCGTCTTTTGCGTCGATGGCCTTGACTACATTCTTGATGTAGGTGCGGACCATGGAACGCAGGCTGGCGTTGTGGCTGCGACGCTTCTCAGCCTGTTTTGCACGTTTCTTGGCGGAAGGTGAGTTGGCCACCGTCGAGCTCCTCGAAAGACTTTAGGTAAATAGCAAACAAAATAGGCCGCGAATCATGCCGATCAGTCGAACGGTTGTCAAGGCCACCTTGAGGGTTCCGCCGAGCGGTTCGCGAGCGTGAAGGAATGATTCCTTTCTGCGCAGCGACCTGTAAACTCGGGAGTTTTGGCTTCCCCTTCAACGGCGCGGAAGTATCGCACATTCGGGCGCTTTCTGGCAGCGCCCTCCGTCCCTGGCGTGAAATTTTTCCATGAACCTGCTCAAATCCCTGGCCGCCGTCAGTTCCATCACCATGATCTCCCGGGTACTCGGGTTCATACGCGACACCATCCTGGCGCGGGTTTTCGGCGCCGGTATCGCGACCGATGCCTTTTTCATCGCCTTTAAGCTGCCCAACCTGCTGCGCCGGATCTTCGCCGAAGGTGCGTTCTCGCAGGCGTTCGTGCCGATTCTGGCGGAGTACAAGACTCAGCAGGGTGAGGAAGCGACCCGCACGTTCATTGCCTACGTCAGCGGCCTGCTGACCCTGGCACTGGCTCTGGTCACCGCCCTGGGAATTCTCGCCGCGCCCTGGGTGGTCTGGGTGACCGCTCCGGGCTTCGTCGACAGTGCCGAAAAATACGAGCTCACCACCGCCCTGCTGCGGGTGACATTTCCTTATATATTGCTGATCTCGCTTTCCTCGCTGGCCGGGGCGATCCTCAATACCTGGAACCGTTTTTCGGTGCCGGCCTTCACCCCGACGCTGTTGAACGTCGCCATGATCGCCTTCGCCGTGCTGCTCACCCCGTATTTTGATCCACCCATCATGGCCTTGGCCTGGGGTGTGCTTGCCGGGGGGCTGGCGCAGCTGCTGTACCAACTGCCGGCATTGAAGAGGATCGGTATGCTCGTGCTGCCGCGGCTGAACCTGCGCGACACCGGCGTCTGGCGTGTGCTCAAGCAGATGCTGCCGGCGATCCTCGGAGTGTCCGTCAGCCAAATATCGCTGATCATCAACACAATCTTCGCCTCCTTCCTGGTGGCCGGTTCGGTGTCCTGGATGTACTACGCCGACCGCCTCATGGAGTTGCCCTCCGGCGTGCTGGGCGTGGCGCTGGGCACCATCTTGCTGCCGACCCTGGCCAAGACCTACGCCAATCGTGACCGGCACGAGTATTCGCGGATTCTCGATTGGGGGCTGCGTCTGTGCTTCTTGCTGGTGCTGCCTTGCACCTTGGCCCTGGGCATTCTCGCCGAGCCGCTGACCGTCGCGCTGTTCCAGTACGGCAAGTTCACTGCGTTCGATGCTGCCATGACCCAGCGCGCCCTGATCGCCTATTCGGTCGGCCTGCTCGCGCTGATTCTCGTCAAGGTGCTGGCCCCGGGCTTCTATGCGCAGCAGAATATCCGTACGCCGGTGAAGATCGCGATCTTCACCTTGGTCTGCACCCAACTGCTCAACCTGGCCCTGATCGGTCCGTTGCAGCATGCAGGCCTTGCCCTGGCGATCAGTCTTGGGGCTTGCCTGAATGCCGGTTTGCTGTACTGGAAGCTGCGCAGCCAGCAGTTGTTCCAGCCGCAGCCGGGCTGGGCGGTGTTTCTGTGCAAGCTGGTACTGGCGGTGGGCCTGATGTCCGGTGTGCTGCTGGCTGGCATGCATTACATGCCAGCCTGGGAGCAGGGCGGGATGCCTGAGCGATTCCTGCGTCTAGGGGCATTGATCTTCGCGGGTGTGGTGACCTACTTCGGTTGCCTGTTCCTGTGCGGGTTCCGGCCTCGGCATTTTGCCCGCAAGGCCTTGCACTAAGGCCGATGTCGGGTCAGACGTCGGTTTTTCGCATTCCACGTCACCCCCTGGCGCTGCTGCCTGTCACCGGCGCCCGGGTGTGGTTATAATCGGCCACTTTATGAGCAAGAAGCGCGTTATGCAGCTGGTTCGAGGTCTTCACAACCTGCGCCCCGAGCACCGGGGCTGTGTCGCCACCATTGGCAACTTCGACGGGGTTCACCGTGGCCACCAGGCAATCCTGGCGCGCCTGCGCGAGCGTGGGCAGGCGCTTGGCCTGCCAACCTGCGTGGTGATCTTCGAGCCTCAACCACGTGAATACTTCGCCCCCGATACCGCACCTGCTCGCCTGGCCCGGCTGCGCGACAAGGTCGAACTGCTGGCTGCCGAGGGTATCGATCGGGTCCTGTGCCTGGCCTTCAACCAGCGCCTGAGCCAGCTCAGCGCCCAAGAGTTCGTCAAGGCCATCCTGGTCGACGGCCTGGGTGTGCGCCACCTCGAAGTGGGTGACGATTTCCGCTTCGGCTGCGACCGCGCCGGCGACTTCGCCTTCCTGGTCGAGGCCGGGCATCAATACGGTTTCAGCGTGGAGGCGGCCAACACCGTCATCCAGGACGGACTGCGGGTGAGCAGCACCGAGGTGCGCAAGGCGTTGGCCCAAGCCGATTTCGAGCTGGCTGCGCACCTGCTGGGCCGCCCCTACCGTATAACCGGCCGGGTGTTGCACGGCCAGAAGCTGGCGCGCCAGCTCGGCACCCCCACCGCCAATATCCAGCTCAAGCGCCGCCGCGTGCCGCTGAGCGGCGTCTACCTGACCAGCGCCGAGATCGACGGCAAGGTCTGGCCAGGTGTCGCCAACATCGGGGTTCGTCCCACCGTCGCCGGTGATGGCCGTCCCCACCTGGAGATTCATCTTTTGGATTTCGCCGGCGATCTGTATGGCCGGTGCCTGACGGTGGAGTTCCACCAGAAGCTGCGCGAGGAGCAGCGTTTCGCCTCCCTGGAGGCGCTGAAGTCGGCGATCGACGCGGACATCGCCGCCGCACGTGCCCATTGGCACGCTCAACCGCTAACGAAGAGCCTGAAATGACCGACTACAAAGCCACGCTTAACCTTCCGGACACCGCCTTCCCGATGAAGGCCGGCCTGCCTCAGCGCGAACCGCAGATCCTGCAGCGCTGGGACAGCATTGGCCTGTACCAGAAGCTGCGTGAAATTGGCAAGGATCGTCCGAAGTTCGTCCTCCATGACGGCCCGCCCTATGCCAACGGCAAGATTCATATCGGTCATGCGCTGAACAAGATCCTCAAGGACATGATCGTCCGTTCCAAGACCCTGTCGGGCTTCGATGCGCCCTACGTACCGGGCTGGGACTGCCACGGCCTGCCGATCGAGCACAAGGTCGAGGTCACCCACGGCAAGCACCTGACCGCAGACCGCACCCGCGAACTGTGCCGTGAGTACGCCGCCGAGCAGATCGAAGGCCAGAAGACCGAGTTCATCCGCCTGGGTGTGCTGGGCGACTGGGACAACCCCTACAAGACCATGAACTTTGCCAACGAGGCTGGTGAAATCCGTGCCCTGGCCGAGATGGTCAAGCAAGGTTTCGTGTTCAAGGGCCTCAAGCCTGTGAACTGGTGTTTCGACTGCGGATCGGCCCTGGCCGAGGCCGAAGTCGAGTATGCCGACAAGAAATCCCAGACCATCGACGTGGCCTTCCCGGTCGCCGATGCCGACAAGCTGGCTGCCGCCTTCGGCCTGGCGAGCCTCGCCAAGCCCGCCGCCATCGTCATCTGGACCACCACCCCTTGGACCATCCCGGCCAACCAGGCGCTGAATATCCACCCGGAGTTCAACTACGCCCTGGTCGACACCGGCGAGCGCCTGCTGGTGCTGGCCGAAGAACTGGTCGAGTCCTGCCTCAAGCGCTACAACCTGGAAGGTTCGGTGATCGCCACCGCGCCGGGTTCGGCACTTGAACTGATCAATTTCCGTCACCCGTTCTACGACCGCCTGTCGCCGATCTACCTGGCCGACTACGTCGAACTGGGCGCCGGTACCGGCGTGGTGCACTCCTCGCCAGCCTACGGTGAAGACGACTTCGTCACCTGCAAGCGCTATGGCATGGTCAACGAAGACATCCTCACCCCGGTGCAGAGCAACGGCGTGTATGTCGAGTCGCTGCCGTTCTTCGGCGGCCAGTTCATCTGGAAGGCCAACCCGGCGATCGTCGACAAGCTGAGCGAAGTCGGCGCGCTGATGCACACCGAGACCATCAGCCACAGCTACATGCACTGCTGGCGTCACAAGACCCCACTGATCTACCGCGCCACCGCCCAATGGTTCGTCGGCATGGACAAGCAGCCCACCACCGGCGAGCCGCTGCGTGAGCGTGCCCTCAAGGCCATCGAAGACACCAAGTTCGTGCCGTCCTGGGGCCAGGCCCGCCTGCACGCGATGATCGCCAATCGCCCTGACTGGTGCATCTCGCGTCAGCGCAACTGGGGCGTGCCGATTCCGTTCTTCCTCGACAAGCAGACCGGCGAGCTGCACCCGCGCACCGTCGAGCTGATGGAAGAAGTGGCCAAGCGCGTCGAGAAGGAAGGCATCGAGGCGTGGTTCAAGCTGGATGCCGCTGAATTGCTCGGTGAAGAAGCCGGCCAGTACGACAAGATCTCCGACACCCTGGACGTCTGGTTCGACTCCGGCACCACCCACTGGCATGTGCTGCGTGGTTCCCACGATATCGGCCATTCGACCGGCCCGCGCGCCGACCTGTACCTGGAAGGCTCCGACCAGCACCGCGGCTGGTTCCACTCTTCCTTGCTGACCGGCTGCGCCATCGACAACCATGCGCCATATCGCGAACTGCTGACCCACGGCTTCACCGTGGACGAGAGCGGCCGCAAGATGTCCAAGTCGCTGGGCAACACCATCGAGCCACAGAAGGTCAACGACACCCTGGGTGCCGATATCCTGCGCCTGTGGGTCTCGGCCACCGACTATTCCGGCGAAATGGCGGTCTCCGAGCAGATCCTGCAGCGTAGCGCCGACGCCTACCGTCGTATCCGTAACACTGCGCGCTTCCTGCTTTCCAACCTGTCCGGCTTCGACCCGGCCCGTGACCTGCTGCCGGCCGACGACATGCTGGCGCTGGACCGCTGGGCCGTCGACCGCACCTTGCTGCTGCAGCGCGAACTCGAAGAGCACTACAGCGAGTACCGTTTCTGGAACGTCTACTCCAAGGTGCACAACTTCTGCGTTCAGGAGCTGGGTGGCTTCTACCTCGACATCATCAAGGACCGCCAGTACACCACCGGCGCCAACAGTGTCGCCCGACGCTCCTGCCAGACCGCGCTGTACCACATCAGCGAGGCCCTGGTGCGCTGGATCGCCCCGATCCTGGCGTTCACCGCCGACGAGATCTGGCAGTACCTGCCAGGCGAGCGCAACGAGTCGGTGATGCTCAACACTTGGTACCAAGGGCTGTCCGAGCTGCCGGAAGGCTTCGAGCTGGATCGCGCCTACTGGGATCGCGTCATGGCGGTCAAGGCAGCGGTCAACAAGGAGCTGGAGAACCAGCGCGCGGCCAAGGCCATCGGTGGCAACCTGCAGGCTGAAGTCACCCTGTTCGCCGAAGAAGGCCTGAGCGCCGACCTGGCCAAACTGGGCGATGAACTGCGCTTCGTGCTGATCACTTCCGCCGCCAGCGTGGTGCCGTTCGTCCAGGCGCCGGCCGATGCCGTGACAACCGAAGTCGAAGGCCTCAAGCTGAAAGTCGTCAAGTCCGGCCATGCCAAGTGCGGCCGTTGCTGGCACTTCCGCGCCGACGTCGGCAGCCACCCGGAGCATCCGGAAATCTGCGGCCGCTGCGTAGACAACCTCAGCGGTTCCGGCGAGGTGCGCCACTATGCCTAATCCTGCAGCGGGGCGCTTGGGGCGCCTTGCCTGGCTCTGGCTGAGCCTGGTGGTCCTGGTCCTTGACCAGGCCACCAAGGTCTATTTCGAGGGTGCCCTTAAGCTGTACCAGCAGATCGTGGTCATCCCCGATTACTTCAGCTGGACCCTGGCCTACAACACTGGTGCTGCATTCAGCTTCCTGGCCGACAGCTCCGGCTGGCAGCGCTGGCTGTTCGCCCTGATCGCCGTGGTGGTCAGTGCGGTGCTGGTAGTCTGGCTCAAGCGCCTGGGGCGCAACGACACCTGGCTGGCCGTGGCCTTGGCGCTGGTGCTCGGTGGTGCGCTGGGCAACCTGTACGACCGCATTGTGCTGGGCCACGTGGTCGACTTCATCCTGGTGCACTGGCAGAACCGTTGGTATTTCCCGGCCTTCAACCTGGCCGACAGCGCTATCACCGTTGGTGCGGTGATGCTGGCGCTGGATATGTTCAAGAGCAAGAAGTCCGGAGAGCCTGTCCATGACTGAAACCCGTATCGGTCAGAACACTGAAGTCACCCTGCACTTCGCGCTGCACCTGGAAAACGGCGACACCGTCGACAGCACGTTCGACAAGGCACCAGCCACCTTCAAGGTGGGCGACGGTAATCTGCTGCCAGGCTTTGAAACCGCGCTGTTCGGCTTCAAGGCCGGTGACAAGCGTACGCTGACCATCGTCCCTGAGAACGCCTTCGGCCAGCCGAACCCGCAGAACGTACAGGTCATGCCGCGCTCGCAATTCGTTGACATGGAGTTGTCCGAAGGCTTGCTGGTGATCTTCAACGACGCCGCCAACGCCGAGCTGCCTGGCGTGGTCAAGGCGTTCGACGACGACCAGGTGACCATCGATTTCAATCACCCACTGGCTGGCAAGACCCTGACTTTCGAGGTGGAGATCCTCGAGGTCAAGGCCCTGTAAGCCTGGAGCCGAGCATGCAAATCAAACTCGCCAACCCTCGCGGATTCTGCGCGGGGGTCGACCGGGCGATCGAGATCGTCAACCGCGCCCTGGAAGTCTTCGGCCCGCCGATCTATGTGCGTCATGAAGTGGTGCACAACAAGTTCGTGGTCGAGGACCTGCGCAACCGCGGGGCCATCTTCGTCGAAGAGCTCGACCAGGTGCCGGACGACGTCATCGTCATCTTCAGCGCCCATGGTGTTTCCCAGGCCGTGCGCCAGGAAGCGGCCGGCCGGGGGCTGAAGGTGTTCGACGCCACCTGCCCGCTGGTGACCAAGGTTCACATCGAGGTGGCCAAGTACAGTCGCGATGGCAAGGAGTGCATTCTCATCGGCCATGCCGGGCATCCGGAAGTCGAGGGCACCATGGGCCAGTACGACGCCAGCAATGGCGGCGCGATCTACTTGGTCGAGGATGAGGACGATGTCGCCAACCTTCAGGTTCGCGATCCCGAGCACCTGGCCTTCGTGACCCAGACGACTCTGTCGATGGATGACACCAGCCGTGTCATCGACGCCCTGCGTGCGCGCTTCCCGAACATCGGTGGTCCGCGCAAGGACGACATCTGCTATGCCACGCAAAACCGTCAGGACGCCGTCAAGCAGCTTGCCGATGAGTGTGACGTGGTACTGGTGGTCGGCAGCCCCAACAGTTCCAACTCCAACCGCCTTCGCGAGCTGGCCGAACGCATGGGGACCCCGGCGTACCTCATCGACGGTGCCGAGGACCTGCAGCAAGGCTGGTTCGAGGGCGTGGCCCGTATCGGCATCACCGCGGGTGCCTCGGCTCCCGAAGTGCTGGTGCGTGGCGTGATCGAACAACTGCGTGCCTGGGGCGCCACCGGCGCTGAAGAGCTCGATGGCCGGGAAGAGAACATCACCTTCTCCATGCCCAAGGAACTGCGGGTTCGCTCGCTGATCTGATCAGGCGCCTGCGCACCGTGACGAGTCTCTCGTTCCGGTGCGCAGGTCGACCCTGCCGCTGGGTGCCAACACCACCCAATACCGGCTCGTTTGCTCCGTGCGTGGGCAAATCTCCAACGTAGCCCCGAGAAACCCGCGATTGCCCCGCAGCGGAACGCCCAGGCCGCTGAATGTCACCTCGTTATCCACATTGCTGGCGATCTCGAGCCTGCGCGCGAGGCGTTGCTCGTGCAGTAGTTGCCCGTTGTGTGCCAGGTGTGTACGCCAGCCCAGACCCCAGTCCCCCTCCAACGCTTGTACCTGTACCGCTTGCTGCTGTAGCACGGCATGGCTGCGTGCGCTACGCAGTGCTTGCGCCAAGTAGCGGGCCGCGGCGGCTTGGTGCAGGTCGTGACTGAGATTGGCGTAGGCCGGCAATCCAACTTGTGCCAGAAGGCTGATCAGCGCCAAGGCGCACATCATTTGTATCAGTGTTGCTCCACGTTGCTGCACCGTGCATTTCTCCCAGGACGTGCTTCGCTGTAGCTTCGAGGCCGACGGACAGGGCGTCCAGTCGGCAGATTTGGAGAGCAAGAGCAGGAAAATTCCCAGGAGGGAAGGATGCAAGCGAGGGAGCGCGGCATAACGCTGCTGGAAGTGCTGTTGACGATGACTGTGTTGGCGCTGGGGTTGTTCGCTGCCGCGGCTCAACAATTGCGCGGGTTGCAGATAAGTGACGAGGCGCGGCGTGACAGCCAGGCGGTCTATTTGGCGCAAGGGTTGTTGGAGCGCGGCAGGGCGGTCGGTGTCCTGCCGGAGGACGAGCGGGCGGATTGGCAAGGCCGGATTCGCCGGCTGCTGGGTGCTTCGGCGCAAGGTCGGGCGACGGGCGCCGGTGAAACCTGGTCGTTGGAAATTCACAGGTCAGGCCAGGCGCTCATCAGCTTGCGGGGCAGGGTATCGCCATGAGGCATACCCAGGCAGGCTACGGGTTGCTCGAGGCCTTGCTGGCGCTGACGATCGGGCTGGTACTGCTGGGGACGGCGAGCCAGGTGTTCGTGTCCACCTATCAGGCTTGGCAAGCGCAGGCCGCCACGGCACGACTGCAGGATGACGCCCGGCTGGCGTTGCATCGCATGGCTCAGGACATCCGTTCGGCCGGTATGTTGGGCTGCCTGCGTCACGACGCCATCACCTTCGACAGCCCGGCGGCAGCCGCCGCCTTCGCCCAGCCTGTGCGCATCGCCCGAACCGGGGGCGGACGCCTGGAGAGCCTGAACCTGGTCGGTGAGCAATTACCCGGCACCGGGCGACAAGCGGACTGGGTACTGCTGACCGATTGCCTGAGCTGGGCCCAGGTGAGTAACCCGCGCGACGTCAGCGCGCGATCCGATGCGCTGCTGTTCCCCCTCCAGCGCATTGCCTACCAACTGCAGGGTAATGATTTGCGGTTGGTGCGTGGCAGCCAGTCCCAGACGCTGATCGATCAGGTGCATGACCTGCGCGCCACGCTGGTGCCGACGCAAGAGGGCGGGCGCGTCGATGTGCAGCTCACGTTGTTCGACCCGCGCCACCAGATCGAGCTGCGGCATGAGATGAGTGTGGCCCTGCGCAACCGGTTGCCCGAGTCATGAGGCGCCAACGGGGTATCGTCCTTCTGACCGGACTGCTGCTGAGTCTGCTCTTGGGGCTGCTGGCGGCATCGGCGCTGCACGACGCCCTGCGGCTGGCGCGCTCGACTGCTCAACTGCTGGTCAGTGCCCAAGCACTGGAGCAGGCAGAGGCAACCTTGCTGGAGGGCCGTGACCGCTTGCTGCGGGCGCCGCCAAGGCCCTGCGCGCCGCCCTGTGCGCCGCCCGCCGAAGCCCATGATGTGCGGGGCGGGGAGGCGGCATGGCAGCGAGCGGAGCAGGGTTTTTTCTTTCTGCAGAACCTGGGTGAAAGCACTCGGGCGGTACATGTCCCCGAAGACATCCCTGTGCGCCTGTTCAGGGTCACGGCGGTGAGCCAGCACCTGACGGCGCGGCATGTGCTGGAAGCAATCTACGCCGTTGAGGCAGGGCAAAAGACGCGCGCCCAGCGCATCGTATGGCGCCAACGATTGAGGGAACAGTGACATGCAGCGAGGCCTTGGCCTGATCGAATTGTTGATTGTGCTGGCGGTGACCGGCATTCTGGCAGCCATTGCCTACCCCAGTTACAGCGACCAGCTCAGGCGTGCCGCGCGAAGCGAAGTGATTGGCCTGCTGCAGGACGCAGCCCTGCGTCTGGAACGCCACAGAGCGCGTACTGGACAGTACGCCGATCCTGACCCTCAGGTACCGCCTTTGCCTGTCGGCACACGCTATTACCGCTTGCTGGCGCAACGTGACGACGACAGCTTCGTGCTGCTCGCCAGGCGCCTGCCCGAGGGCATGATGGTTGACGATCGTTGTGGCGACTTCCAGCTCGATCAGGCTGGAGTGCGTGGCAATCCGGGTGCCGGCATGCCGGCCGAAGATTGCTGGGGGCGTTGAAGGCCCGGATTTAATTCAGCTAGTGGATCGACAGATGAGCAAGCAAGTAGTGGTTGTCGGTGGTGGGGTGATCGGGCTGCTGACGGCGTTCAACCTGGCGCCGAAGGTCGACCAGGTGGTGGTATGCGATCAGGGTGAGGTGGGGCGCGAGTCGTCCTGGGCCGGCGGCGGTATCGTCTCGCCGCTGTACCCCTGGCGCTACAGCCCGGCGGTAACCGCCCTGGCGCACTGGTCGCAGGACTTCTATCCACAACTGGGTGAGCGCCTGTTCGCCTCTACCGGCATCGATCCGCAAGTGCATACCACCGGCCTGTACTGGCTGGACCTGGACGACGAAGCCGAAGCCCTGGACTGGGCTCAGCGCGAGCAGCGGCCGTTGAGCGCTGTGGATATCTCGGCGGCATACGATGCAGTACCGGTGCTTGGCCCTGGCTTCAAGCGCGCTATCTACATGGCGGGGGTGGCCAATGTGCGTAACCCGCGCTTGGTGAAGTCACTCAAGGCTGCATTGCTGGCGATGCCCAATGTGACCCTGCGCGAGCATTGCCCGGTCAGCGGGTTCTGCCAGGAAGGTGGCCGCATCACTGGCGTACACACTGCCGAGGGCGTGCTGACGGCGGACGAGGTGGTGCTCAGTGCCGGTGCCTGGAGTGGCGACCTGCTGCGTACACTGGGGTTGGAACTGCCGGTGGAGCCGGTGAAGGGGCAGATGATCCTGTTCAAGTGCGCCGAAGACTTCTTGCCGAGCATGGTCCTGGCCAAAGGGCGCTATGCCATTCCGCGTCGTGACGGGCACATCCTGGTGGGCAGTACCCTCGAGCACGCCGGATACGACAAGACTCCCACCAACGAGGCGCTGGAAAGCCTCAAGGCTTCGGCGGTGGAGCTATTGCCGGCCTTGGCGAATGCCGAAGTGGTAGCACATTGGGCTGGCCTGCGCCCTGGCTCGCCGGAAGGGATTCCCTATATCGGGCCAGTGCCGGGGCACGAAGGGCTGTGGTTGAACTGCGGGCATTACCGCAATGGGCTGGTGCTGGCGCCCGCATCGTGCCAGCTGTTCACCGACCTGTTGACCGGCGGTCAGCCGATCATCGATCCGGTGCCTTATGCGCCAGGTGCGCGTCTGGTTTGACTTCGCAGCTCCCGCAGGATCTGTGGGAGCGCGTTTATCCGCGAATAGGTCGGCGCCAGCACGAGGCAGTTGTTCCGAACAACCAACGATCGACCTCAGCGCTGTTGCCCTGGCCCTTGCTCCAGATGAGCCTGGCTGCAATACCAGTCATTGCCCCGTCGCAATGCGCGATCGTTGGGTAGGTGCACGCCGCAGTGGGCGCAGCGCACCATCTTCAGCGGGTCATCGAGCTTGGGCTCGGAGGAAGACTGCTGGCTGGCGTTGAATTTGCGCCACAGCCAGAACGCAGCGCCGATCACGGCGATCCAGAAAAGTAGACGAACCATGGTGTCCAGTTTGTCGAGAGGAAAGACCGACAGTCTAGGGCGCAGCCAATAAAAAAGGGAGGCCTTGGGCCTCCCTTTCTGTTGCGCGTGATATCAGTCGAACAGACCAAAGGTCATGTAGCTGAACCACGAGCGGTCTTTTTCGGCTTCTTTCGGGCCTTCCGGCAGGATCGGGTTGCCGTCCTCGTCCTTGGGCAGCAGCTCTTCAGGCATCTCCGAGCGCGCATCCTGGAACTGCTTGACCACGTCCTGGTTGGCGCGGGTTTCGCCCGGCGGCAGCGGGGTCTCGGTCTCGATCAGGCCCAGGGTGGCCTTGGACAGCCAGGAGCGGTTGTCGGCTTCTTCCTGCTTGGGCTGGAATTGACCGTCGACCAGGCTCGGGTGGTCCGGGTAGTTGAGCTTGAGGGTTTCCAGGCTGGTGGCAGCCAGTTCGTCCAGGTGCAGGCGCTGGTAGGCCTCGACCATCACGGCCAGGCCGTCGCCGACCGATGGGGTTTCCTGGAAGTTCTCGACCACGTAGCGGCCACGGTTGGCGGCGGCCACATAAGCCTGACGGCTCAGGTAGTAGTCGGCGACGTGAATTTCGTAGGAAGCCAGCAGGTTGCGCAGGTAGATCATGCGCTGCTTGGCGTCCGGCGAGTAGCGGCTGTTGGGGAAGCGGCTGGTCAGCTGGGCGAACTCGTTGTAGGAGTCGCGGGCGGCACCTGGGTCACGCTTGGTCATGTCCAGTGGCAGGAAGCGCGCCAGCAGGCCGCGGTCCTGGTCGAACGAGGTCAGGCCCTTGAGGTAATAGGCATAATCGACGTTCGGGTGCTGCGGGTGCAGGCGGATGAAGCGCTCGGCGGCGGATTTGGCAGCCTCCGGCTCGGCATTCTTGTAGTTGGCGTAGATCAGTTCCAGCTGTGCCTGGTCGGCGTAGCGGCCGAACGGGTAGCGCGATTCCAGGGCCTTGAGCTTGTTCACGGCGCTGGTATAGCTGTGGTTGTCCAGGTCGGCCTGCGCCTGCTGGTACAGCTCGGCCTCGCTGAGGTTCTCGTCGACGACTTCCTTGTTGGAGGAACAGGCAGCGGTGAGCCCGAGAATGGCGATCAGCAGCAGGTGTTTCACTTGCATGGCGGCTTGCGTCCCTTTGACGGCCGCTGTCTTGGGCGGTGCCGTCCTGTTATGATGAGCGCCCCCGGCCAAACCCGGGGCAAAAGAAGCCGTATTTAACCACAAGCGTGCAGCTGAAACCAAAGGCTGTGCGCCCGCCGAATCGAGCATGTCCGAGATCATTCAACTTAGCGCAGAGGTCCCGTCCGAACTGGGGGGCCAACGCCTCGACCAAGTCGCCGCCCAACTCTTCTCCGAGTACTCGCGCTCGCGCCTGTCCTCGTGGATCAAGGACGGCCGCCTGACGGTCGACGGCGCGGTACTGCGCCCGCGCGATATCGTCCACAGTGGCTCCGTGCTGGCCCTCGACGCCGAGCAGGAAGCCCAGGGTGAATGGGTGGCCCAGGACATCGAGCTGGATATCGTCTACGAAGACGACCAGATCCTGGTGATCAACAAGCCTGCCGGGCTGGTGGTCCACCCGGCGGCGGGCCATGCCGACGGCACCCTGCTCAATGCCTTGCTGCACCACGTGCCGGACATCATCAACGTGCCGCGTGCCGGTATCGTGCATCGCCTGGACAAAGACACCACCGGCCTGATGGTGGTGGCCAAGACCCTGCAGGCCCAGACCAACCTGGTCGACCAGCTGCAAAAGCGCTCGGTAAGCCGCATCTACGAGTGCATCGTGGTCGGGGTGGTCACCGCCGGTGGCAAGATCGACGCGCCTATCGGCCGTCACGGCGGCATGCGCCAGCGCATGGCGGTGACCGACGGCGGCAAGCCTGCGGTCAGCCACTATCGCGTACTCAAACGCTTCCGCTCGCACACGCATGTGCGGGTCAAACTCGAAACCGGCCGTACCCACCAGATCCGCGTGCACATGGCCCATGTGGGCTTCCCGCTGGTCGGCGACCAGACCTACGGCGGGCGCTTCCGCATTCCACCGGCAGCCAGCGTGGCCATGGTCGAGGCGGTCAAGCACTTCCCGCGCCAGGCCTTGCATGCGCGCTTCCTGGCGTTGGACCACCCGACCACCGGCGAACGCATGGAATGGGCTTCGCCGTTGCCGGATGATTTCGTCTGGTTGCTGTCGCTGCTCGCCCAAGACCGTGAGAGCTTCATCGGATGAGCGGCCTGACGCAGTCGCTGCTGTTCCCCGACTGGCCGGCCCCGGCCTCGGTGCACGCCTGCGTCACCACCCGCGAGGGCGGCGTCAGCCTGCCGCCCTACGAGTCCTTCAACCTGGGTGACCACGTGGGCGACGACCCGGTTGCGGTCGCCGAGAATCGCCGCCGCCTGAGCGACGCCTTCGGCATCCGGCCGGCCTGGCTCAAGCAGGTGCATGGCCTGGTTGTGGCCGATGCCGACCCGGCGGTGGTGGCCGAGGCCGACGCCAGTTTCACCGACCAGCCCGGCATCGCCTGCACGGTGATGACCGCCGACTGCCTGCCGGCTCTGTTCTGCGACCGTGCCGGTACTCGCGTGGCGGCCGCTCATGCAGGCTGGCGCGGGTTGGCTGGCGGTGTGCTGGAAGCCACGCTCGATCGCCTCGGTGTTCCTGCCGACGAGGTGTTGGTATGGCTGGGTCCGGCCATTGGGCCACAGGCGTTCGAGGTGGGGCTGGAAGTGCGCGATGCTTTTACCGCCGTGCACCCCGAGTCTGCTGCAGCCTTCGTCAACGGTGAGCGCCCGGGCAAACTGATGGCCGATATCTACCAGCTGGCGCGTATCCGCCTGGCGGCCCGTGGTGTCACTGCTGTGTATGGTGGTGGTTTCTGCACGGTCAACGACCCTCGCTTCTTCTCTTATCGACGCACGCCGCAGGGTGGGCGTTTCGCTTCGTTGGTCTGGCTGCGGCCTTGATGCCCTAGAGGCCGCTTCGCGCCTCATCCCAGACCTCGCCAGCGCCTATAGTCTCGCGAATATCTTGTAGAAGCCTGCCCGGGCGCGCAAAGCGCTCTTGGTCAGATCCGCACTGCTGACCTATGTCAACCCCGCTAAGCTTGAAAAACCCAGAATCAGCCTTATCTATTGGTCATCTCAGGCAGGTTCTTCATTACAGGTGCTATCCATCGCTCCGCCTGCCCTTATAGGAAGGTATCCCCATGCGAATAGACCGTTTGACCAGCAAGCTGCAACTGGCGTTATCCGATTCCCAATCCCTGGCCGTGGGCATGGACCATCCGGCCATTGAACCTTTGCACTTGATGCAGGCGCTGATCGATCAGCAAGGCGGGTCCATCAAGCCGCTGCTGATGCAGGTCGGCTTTGACATCAATGGCCTGCGTCAGGCTCTGGCCAAAGAGCTGGACCAACTGCCGAAAATCCAGAATCCCACGGGCGATGTGAACATGTCCCAGGACCTGGCGCGCCTGCTCAACCAGGCCGACCGCCTGGCCCAGCAGAAGGGCGACCAGTTCATTTCCAGCGAGCTTGTGTTGCTCGCCGCCATGGACGAGAACAGCAAGCTTGGCAAACTCCTGCTCAGCCAGGGCGTGAGCAAGAAGGCGCTGGAAAACGCCATCAACAACCTGCGCGGCGGTGCGGCGGTCAACGACCCCAATGCCGAGGAGTCGCGCCAGGCTCTGGACAAATACACCGTCGACCTGACCAAGCGCGCCGAGGAAGGCAAGCTCGACCCGGTGATTGGCCGTGACGATGAGATCCGCCGTACCGTGCAGGTCCTGCAGCGTCGTACCAAGAACAACCCCGTGCTCATCGGTGAGCCTGGCGTGGGCAAGACCGCCATCGCTGAAGGCCTGGCCCAGCGCATCATCAACGGCGAAGTGCCCGATGGCCTCAAAGGCAAGCGCCTGCTCGCCCTGGACATGGGCGCGCTGATCGCTGGCGCGAAGTATCGCGGTGAGTTCGAAGAACGCCTCAAAGCGTTGCTCAACGAATTGTCGAAGCAGGAAGGCCAGATCATCCTGTTCATCGACGAACTGCACACCATGGTCGGCGCCGGTAAAGGCGAGGGCGCCATGGACGCCGGCAACATGCTCAAGCCGGCCCTGGCCCGTGGTGAACTGCACTGTGTGGGCGCAACCACGCTCAACGAGTATCGCCAGTTCATCGAAAAAGACGCAGCGCTCGAGCGCCGCTTCCAGAAGGTGCTGGTCGAGGAACCGAGCGAGGAAGACACCATCGCCATCCTGCGTGGCCTGAAGGAGCGCTACGAGGTGCACCACAAAGTGGCCATCACCGACGGTGCCATCATCGCCGCAGCCAAGCTCAGCCACCGCTACATCACCGACCGTCAGTTGCCGGACAAGGCTATCGACCTGATCGACGAAGCGGCCAGCCGCATCCGCATGGAGATCGACTCCAAGCCTGAAGTGCTCGACCGCCTCGACCGTCGCTTGATTCAGCTGAAGGTGGAGTCCCAGGCGCTCAAGAAAGAAGAAGACGAGGCCGCGAAAAAACGCCTCGAGAAGCTGACCGAGGAAATCGAGCGTCTGGAGCGTGAGTACTCCGACCTGGAAGAAATCTGGGCCTCGGAAAAAGCCGAGGTGCAGGGTTCTGCGCAGATCCAGCAAAAGATCGAGCAGGCCCGTCAGGAACTCGAAGCTGCCCGCCGCAAAGGTGACCTGAGCCGCATGGCCGAGCTGCAGTATGGGATCATCCCTGATCTTGAGCGCAGCCTGCAGATGGTCGACCAGCACGGCAAGACCGAGAACCAGTTGCTGCGTAACAAGGTGACTGAAGAAGAAATCGCCGAAGTGGTCTCCAAGTGGACCGGCATCCCGGTGGCCAAGATGCTCGAAGGCGAGCGTGAGAAGCTGCTGAAGATGGAAGAGTTGCTGCACCAGCGCGTGATCGGCCAGAACGAAGCCGTCACCGCCGTGGCCAACGCCGTACGTCGCTCCCGGGCCGGTCTCGCCGACCCGAACCGCCCAAGCGGCTCGTTCCTGTTCCTCGGCCCGACCGGTGTGGGCAAGACCGAGTTGTGCAAGGCGCTGGCCGAGTTTCTCTTCGATACCGAGGAGGCCATGGTACGGATCGACATGTCCGAGTTCATGGAGAAGCACTCCGTGGCTCGCCTGATCGGCGCTCCACCCGGATACGTCGGTTACGAGGAGGGCGGTTACCTGACCGAGGCTGTGCGTCGCAAGCCGTATTCGGTGGTGCTGCTGGACGAAGTGGAAAAGGCTCACCCGGACGTGTTCAACGTGCTGTTGCAGGTACTTGAAGATGGCCGCTTGACCGACAGCCATGGCCGTACCGTGGACTTCCGCAACACGGTGATCGTGATGACCTCCAACCTGGGCTCGGCGCAGATCCAGGAACTGGCCGGTGACCGTGAGGCGCAACGTGCGGCGGTGATGGACGCGGTAAGTTCGCACTTCCGTCCGGAGTTCATCAACCGGATCGACGAAGTGGTGGTGTTCGAGCCGCTGGGGCGCGAGCAGATCGCCGGTATCACCGAGATCCAGCTTGGCCGCCTGCGCAGCCGTCTGGCCGAGCGCGAGCTGTCGCTGAGCCTGAGCCCAGAGGCCTTGGACAAACTGATCGCAGTCGGTTACGACCCGGTGTATGGCGCACGGCCGCTCAAGCGTGCGATCCAGCGCTGGATCGAAAACCCGCTGGCGCAGTTGATCCTCGGTGGGCAGTTCTTGCCTGGTGCGGCGATCACCGCCAAGGTCGAAGGCGACGAAATCGTCTTTGCCTGAGCCCGGCAGTCAAGAAAGAGCCCCGCCTTGGCGGGGCTTTTTCGTTTCGGCTTTGCGGCGTTGGGCCTGTCGACGCAGTTGCTCGGTAACGCAACCCCCTGATTTTTCTGGGCCCGATCTAACTAACTGAATATTTTGAAAAAAATGCTTGCACAGAAAATCGAGTGCCCCTAATATACGCCCCGCTGTCAGGCACTACACAGATCACCGGCGGTACAAGGGATCTGAAAACAATTTGCAAATCAGTAACTTGAAAGCAAATTGGGGGTTGACAAGCAAAACGAAGAATGTAGAATAGCCGGCCTCAGCAGCGACAACGCTGAAGAGTTCGAAGCTAACACAGGCTTCGAAGTTGTACGAAGTTCAGTTCCGCGATAGCTCAGTCGGTAGAGCAAATGACTGTTAATCATTGGGTCCCTGGTTCGAGTCCAGGTCGCGGAGCCAATTTCGGGGTGTAGCGCAGTCCGGTAGCGCGCCTGCTTTGGGAGCAGGATGTCAGGAGTTCGAATCCCCTCACCCCGACCATTTTCCGGGTCGTTAGCTCAGTTGGTAGAGCAGTTGGCTTTTAACCAATTGGTCGTAGGTTCGAATCCTACACGACCCACCATGTAAAAAGGGCATCTCGAATGAGATGCCCTTTTTCTTTTGCCTCGAATTTATCCAAACTTGTCACTGCACGACGGCACCCGTCAGTGCCCCTTCAAAGATTTCGGGCAGTACCCGACGATGAAGCACAAAAAAAGCACCTTCCGGTGCCTTGATGTGTATCGCCGCCGGTTGGGGGAGCGGGTTTGCCTGCGAAAGCGATAGCCGATTCACTATCGTACTCGCGGACAACCCCATTCCTCCAAGCGAGGGCTGGTCTGTCAGTGCAGTTTCAGGCGCGGCTCAGTACCCCGCCCAATCTTGCTACCCAGCATCATCAGTGCCGTGCGGAAGAACCCGTACAACGCCATCTGGTGCATCCGGTACAGCGACACATAGAACATCCGCGCCAACCAGCCCTCCAGCTTCACGCTGCCCATCAGGTTACCCATCAGGTTGCCCACCGCCGAGAAGCGAGACAGCGAAACCAGCGAGCCGTAGTCCTTGTATTCATAAGTCGGCAGCGGCTTGTTCTCAAGCCGAGCCTTGAGGCTCTGAGCAAGCATCGAAGCCTGCTGATGCGCGGCCTGGGCCCGTGGCGGCACGTTGCGGTCGCTGCCGGGTTGCGGGCAGGCGGCGCAGTCACCGAAGGCGAAGATGTTGTCGTCGCGGGTGGTCTGCAGGGTCGGGCGCACCACCAGCTGGTTGATGCGGTTGGTTTCCAGGCCATCAATGTCCTTGAGGAAGCCTGGCGCCCGGATACCGGCCGCCCATACCTTGAGGCTCGCCTGGATCACTTCGCCGGACGCCGTCTTCAGACCATCCTCGGTCACTTCACTGACCGCCGCGTTGGTCATCACTTTCACCCCGAGTTTTTCCAGGGTCTTGTGCACCGGCACGCTGATACGCTCAGGCAGGGCAGGCAACACGCGTGGGCCTGCCTCGATCAGCGTGATGTGCATGTCCTTGGGCTGGATGCGGTCCAGGCCGTAGGCCGCCAGTTCGTGGGCCGCGTGGTGCAGTTCGGCCGCCAGTTCCACACCGGTGGCGCCGGCGCCGACGATAGCCACGCTGATCTTCTCGCTGGCCACATCACCGGCATGGGCGCGCAGGTAGTGGTTGAGCAACTGCTGATGGAAGCGCTCGGCCTGCTTGCGGGTATCCAGGAACAGGCAATGCTGCGCTGCACCGAGTGTGCCGAAGTCGTTGGTGTTGCTGCCCACGGCGATGACCAGGGTGTCGTAGCCCAGGGTGCGCGCAGGCAGCAGTTCGCGACCTTCTTCATCGAGGGTTGCGGCCAGTTGGATCTGCTTGGTCTCACGGTCCAGGCCGCTCATGCGCCCCAGCTGGAAATTGAAGTGATTCCACTTGGCCTGGGCCACGTAGTTCAGTTCGTCTTCCGAGGAGTTCAGCGAGCCGGCGGCCACTTCGTGCAGCAGGGGCTTCCAGATGTGCGTGAGGTTGGCGTCGACCAGGGTGATCTCGGCCTGCTTGCGCTTGCCCAGGCTTTTACCCAGGCGGGTCGCCAGTTCCAGGCCGCCGGCGCCGCCGCCGACAATCACGATGCGATGAGTCATGGGGATATCTCATAAGGTTTAAGGAATTCTTGGCCCCAAGGGCCGGCCGCGACAGGGGCGAGGGGAGGGCGAGCGCAAGGCAGCTCATAGCACCAGTCCACTCAACAGGCGGCTAAGCAGGCCCAGGCCGATGGTCACAGCCACCACTACCACGAGGAGCAGCAAAGGCCGGAATGGCTTGCGCTCGACTCGATGCTGAGGTGCCTGCAGGTATTCATCGACACGACGCTGATCTTCTGGATTCAAGCGGCTGGTCATGGTGGGCCTCGTCAGATAGACGCTTGTGACTGCGAAAACACCACAGGGTTCTCGCAAGCACTTGATATCGAATGATAATGCTTTCTATCACTGGCGCCGAGTGTACGCCATCGCAAAGACTCTCGGCAGTGGATCAAAGACTGATACCGACATCGAAGACAATGCTGCGCCCCAGGTTCCCGCGCAGAAAATCCGGTGCGTCGGGGTGGGCGAACAGCACCCGGGCGAACGTCGGCCCCACCAGCGACAGCGAGCGCCACCCCTGGCGCAGGTACTCGGTAGGCGGCGGGAAGTGGCTGTTGAGGTCCAGCACTTCGCGCTTGAGGCTGGCGAAGGCGATGATATCCAGCTCGCTCAGATCCAGCCCGCGTTCCCGATAGTTGTGCGCCTTCTTGCGCAGCGTCGGGGCCAGGCGCCCGAGCAGCTCCTGGGCGCTGATCCGCCTTGGCCGCGCCTCGCGACGCACCAGCTGGCTCAGGGAAAACGCACTGCGCCGGCGTTGCAGCTCCTCGCGCCATTCGTCATTGAGCCGGCGCCCTTCATCGAGCACGAAGAACACCTCGAAGGCGGCATCACGAAACAGCACGTCAGGCGGCTCCTGGCCCGCCGGTGTGAAGTCCTCGCTGCGATAAGCGATGTTCAAGCCTTGCAACAGGCGCTGGCACACCCAACGCTCTCGTTCCCATTTACGGGCGTTGGAGAGAAAGGCATTGGCTTGTTCGGCCTGGATGGTGAGCAGGCGCAGGTAGTCTGAGTCATCCATGGGAACAAGCTTAGTCGCTAATCCATGACGGTAAGATGCTGTTTGTGCGCAGGAAACCGGTGGCAGAACGATAGCCTCGGCAATCGGGTGTAGACTCGGCGTATCCGCGACCGTCCGAAGGAGCGAACCGGTGATCAGTGCGCAGGTCCTGTCCACCGCCAGCCTGACCCTGGGTTGGCTCGGCTATGTGCCCCTGTTGGTATGGGCCCTAAGCCGCACGCGTTGGGTCGAGTTGTTCAGTGACAGCCGTCGCCAGCATTTGCTGTTTGGCACGGTCTTCGGCTTGTTCGTGCTGTGGTTGGTCCGGCGGGATTTCGACACAGGCGTCTCCTACCACTTCATCGGTATGACTGCGGTGACCCTGTTGCTGGACTGGCCGCTCGCGGTTCTCGGCGGTTTCCTCGCCCAACTCGGGTTGCTGGCGCTGGGCCGACAGGACCTGGCCGCCCTGGGCGTCAACGGCCTGTTGATCATCGGCCTGCCGGTGCTGGTCACGGAGGTCTGCGCGATCCTGGTCGAGCGCGCCCAGCCGCGTAACCTGTTCGTCTATATCTTCTCTGGATTTTTCGCCGCGGCGTTGTCGGCCTTGCTGTGCGTCCTGGCTGGGCTTGGCCTGCTCTGGCTGGATGGACGTTTCGCCATGCCGGAATGGCTGTCGGACTTCATTGGCTACCTGTGGTTGATCATCTTCCCCGAGGCTTTTATCAATGGGACGGTGATCAGTGCTTTAGTGGTGTTTTGTCCGGAGTGGTTGGAGACGTTCAATCGCACCCGATATTTACAGGCGCCTTGGAATGATGACGAGAGGCGTTGAATAGTTATCGCCGGTAGTCAGTTCTTGTTTGATAGTTCCAACAGTGTCTGTAGTACGTTTCCTTGTTTGACCTTTTACTGCGCTTGCGCCGTTGCCGCGTGCTTCATACGTCCCTACTCTCGATCAGCTGTTGGTGCTGAATAATTAAGGGAAATACGTATGAGGTACATGAGTGTCTGAAGCCCGGTCGTTTATCAATCTTGAAACCAAAAATTACGAATCGCTTAAATCAGAGTTGATGATTTCACGAAATCAACTCGCGAAATTCGATGTGTTAAATGCGCATCTTGCCGGCGGTGTGGTGATAAAAGGTGAGCTGGTTATTCTCGGTGATCCTTCTACTCCAAACTGCACCAGCCATGAGGCCTTTCTGATGGCCGAGGCTGCAAACATCCACGCCGATCTGGCCCGCAATGGTCCAGATGACTTCCTTATCCAGAACTTTGACTTCATTAAAGGCTTGCTGGCCCACGCTTCAATGGGGGTGGGCATGGCTAGTGATGCCTGGAGCAGGCATCTGGAGAGCATCAAGAAAACACTTCAGGAAATAGAAAAGCTTTATCAGGACTTTCTGAGGGATGGACGTGGCAACCGGCGTGATAGGTTTTATGTAAAGCGCGCGGATTTATTTGCGAGGTTGAGGCAGCAACTGCGCTTCTTCGCCTCCTTTGGCTCGGGGCTACGGGGAGACGGATCGATAAAAAGCCGGTTGGGTATTTCCACGAAGAGCTTTTTGCACACCGGTGAAATACCTGGGTATGCCGAAAAGGTCGCGGGTGTGGTGCGGGCGTCGAATCTGCTCAAGAAGGGGACCTACCTAGCCATGACAATCGAGGTGGGTTCCACGGCATTGTCTATTAATAAAGCCTGCACCTTGGGACGTGAGGAGGAATGCCGTAAAGCCAAATATGTAGAAGGCGGAGCGCTGGTCGGTGGTGTCGGTGGAGGCTGGGGGGGAGGCATTCTCGGCGCCGGTGGCGCTTCGTACATATGTGCCGCACTCGGGATTTCTTCATTGGGCACAGGCGCATTGATTTGTTCAGTTCTGGGGGGAGCGGTAGGAGGAACAATAGGAGGGATGCGCGGGAGCGAGTTGGGCGAGGCACAAGGTCTCAAGTTATATGAGGGGGGAGGGCTTTGACTATCAGTTTCGGGCTAACGATAGGGTTATTGATATTGGGTTCGCTGTGGGTTTCTCTTTGCGTATTGGCATATGTGTCGTGGCGCTATCTAGACTATCTAGAATCCTTGATGTCGAGAAGCAAATATGTGGTAGAGACTCGAGAGTATTATTCGAATGCAGGGCTGCCGGGGCGAATGATTCGGCTCATCTCAATTTCTTTGGCGCTGTCTTATTCCAAGATTGGAGTACGTAAAGGATTTGTGAACGCTGAGGATGTAAAAAACTTTCCGCTGCATATAAAAAGAAGATTGCTTTTGCTGTTGTATTTTCTCCATTTTTCCTTAGCAGCGTTGATTCTCGGTAGTTATCTGACGCCAAGCTGACCAATTTTCGCTTGCAGATAAAAAAAGAGTCTCTACCTCTGTCAAGCAGGGCAGGCGAAGCAGTGCTGCAAAGGGGCGCAATGCGCCCCAAAACGCCACCGATCAATGCCTCGGCTCCAGATCCCCGGAATACAACTCATCCTCCGACTCTTCCGAAGCCGGAATCTTATGCGGCTCTTCGCATTTAAGGGTGTAGAAAAAATCTGACCGGCTGGAAAAGGAGTCGAGGATCTTAGAAAATGTAAGCTCTCACACCAACAAAAACTAAGCCCCCGACGTGAACAATCTTACCTTTTCTAGCCCTGATCTTTCCAGCTTTTGCCAACTGAATAACCTCGGCCTGACTGCCACTGGACAACATCTTTGTGCAGAGCGCGCCGTCATCGAATGTCGTTTAACCAAAGCACCCGAGCCATGCCCCAAGTGCGGGGCTGCTGGTGTTTCACGCGGTACTGTCGATAGGCATCTTGCTCACACACCTTACGGACAACGACCAACCAGATTGCTGCTGCGTATCCGTCGCTGGCGTTGTGCTTGCGGCTGTTTCTGGCATGAAGATACAAACAGTGCAGCACCTCCACGTTCAAAGCTTTCATATGGGGCGATACGCTGGGCATTAGCTGCCATCGTGCTGGATCATCTGTCGGTATCTCGTGTTGCGAGCCAGCTTGATGTTGCATGGCACACCGCTAATAATGCCATTATCAACGAAGGACGGCGCCTGCTTTTTAATGACTCGACACGTTTTGACGGTGTGACCGTGCTGGGCGTGGATGAGCATGTTTGGCGACATACACGCTGTGGTGACAAGTACGTCACCATCGTGGTTGACCTTACGCCCGTGCGTAACAAAAACGGGCCGGCCCGCTTGCTCGATGTGCTGGAAGGCCGCTCCAAACAAGCCTTTAAGCAATGGCTACAGAGTCGCCCCAAATCGTGGCGTGACCAGATCGAAAGCATTGCCATGGACGGTTTTACGGGGTTTAAATCTGCAGCGCAAGAAGCCCTGCCTCAAGCCCAAACCGTGCTGGATCCTTTCCATGTCGTGCGCTGGGCAAGCAACATGCTGGATGAATGCCGCCGGCGTGTGCAACACGACATCCTGGGCCGCAGAGGGCGTAAAAATGACCCGCTCTACAAAAGCCGTCGAACGCTACTGACTCGGATCAGCTACCTGTCTGACGCCAACAAAAAGCAACTGTTCCAGCTGTTTGCAGATGAGCACCACCTCGAAGTGGATTGCACCTGGAGCATGTACCAACGGGTGGTCAGCGCCTACAACGAGCCGGATCGAAAACGTGGTAAAAAACTCATGGAAGAGGTCATAAATATCATTACAGCCAGCGACTTGCCCAAAGCGCTCATCGAGGTGAAAGGCTTGGGGGAAACGCTGAAAAAATACGCTGAGAGCATCCTTGCCTACTTCGACCGGCCAGGAACCAGCAACGGTCCAACAGAAGCTATCAACGGGCGACTTGAGCACTTACGAGGTACCGCCTTGGGCTTTAGAAATTTAACCAATTACATAGCCAGGTGCTTGCTGAAGTCAGGAGGGTTTAGAAATCAGCTACACCCTTAAATGCGAAGAGCCTCTTATGCTCCTCAGCCGCCCACGCGCCCAGGTCGATCAGCTTGCAACGATCAGAACAAAACGGCCGAAACGGGCTTTTCTCGCTCCATTCCACAGGGGCCCCGCAAGTCGGGCAGTCAACGGTCAATGGCTGGCTCATGGCTGGCCTCCTCGTAAAGTCAGGTAAAAGTGATGCAGACGATCGATCTGCTCATGCAACCAGCCCAGATCTCGGTCGTTGACCACCACGTCATCGGCATGGCGCAACCGCTCCTCGCGGGCGGCCTGGGCCTTGAGAATTGCCTGCACCTGTTCCGGGCTGGTGTTGTCGCGGGCCAGGGTGCGTTGGATCTGCAACTCCTGTGGCGCATCGATCACCAGCACACGCTGGGTCTTCGCGATCTGGCCGGACTCCACCAGCAGCGGCGACACATAGATCGCATAAGGCGATTCCGCCTTGGCCAGGTAGCTGAAGATTTCCTGGCCGATCAGCGGATGCAGCAGCGCCTCCAGCCATTGGCGCTGGGCGGGGTCAGCGAAGATCAGCTTGCGCAGGGCTGCGCGGTCGAGCTGGCCGTCTTCCTGCAATACGCCTGCACCGAAACGCTCCACGATGCTCGCCAGCGCCGGCCGGCCAGGCTCCACGACCCAACGCGCTGCCTGGTCGGCATCGACCAGATGTACACCCAGCTCGACGAAGCGCTCGGCCGCAGCGCTTTTGCCGCTGCCGATGCCGCCGGTGAGCCCGAGAATCCAGGGGGTAAATGCCGCAGTGGTCATCAGTGTCCAAACAGTTGCAGGTAGGAGACGTACATTTCATCACCCCAGAGCACTGCGATCCAGCCCGCAATGGCCAGATACGGCCCAAACGGCATGGCCGACCCCATCGATGCTCGGCGCAAGCGCAACAGGCACAGCCCAATCACGGCTCTTCGCATTTAAGGGTGTAGAAAAAATCTGACCGGCTGGAAAAGGAGTCGAGGATCTTAGAAAATGTAAGCTCTCACACCAACAAAAACTAAGCCCCCGACGTGAACAATCTTACCTTTTCTAGCCCTGATCTTTCCAGCTTTTGCCAACTGAATAACCTCGGCCTGACTGCCACTGGACAACATCTTTGTGCAGAGCGCGCCGTCATCGAATGTCGTTTAACCAAAGCACCCGAGCCATGCCCCAAGTGCGGGGCTGCTGGTGTTTCACGCGGTACTGTCGATAGGCATCTTGCTCACACACCTTACGGACAACGACCAACCAGATTGCTGCTGCGTATCCGTCGCTGGCGTTGTGCTTGCGGCTGTTTCTGGCATGAAGATACAAACAGTGCAGCACCTCCACGTTCAAAGCTTTCATATGGGGCGATACGCTGGGCATTAGCTGCCATCGTGCTGGATCATCTGTCGGTATCTCGTGTTGCGAGCCAGCTTGATGTTGCATGGCACACCGCTAATAATGCCATTATCAACGAAGGACGGCGCCTGCTTTTTAATGACTCGACACGTTTTGACGGTGTGACCGTGCTGGGCGTGGATGAGCATGTTTGGCGACATACACGCTGTGGTGACAAGTACGTCACCATCGTGGTTGACCTTACGCCCGTGCGTAACAAAAACGGGCCGGCCCGCTTGCTCGATGTGCTGGAAGGCCGCTCCAAACAAGCCTTTAAGCAATGGCTACAGAGTCGCCCCAAATCGTGGCGTGACCAGATCGAAAGCATTGCCATGGACGGTTTTACGGGGTTTAAATCTGCAGCGCAAGAAGCCCTGCCTCAAGCCCAAACCGTGCTGGATCCTTTCCATGTCGTGCGCTGGGCAAGCAACATGCTGGATGAATGCCGCCGGCGTGTGCAACACGACATCCTGGGCCGCAGAGGGCGTAAAAATGACCCGCTCTACAAAAGCCGTCGAACGCTACTGACTCGGATCAGCTACCTGTCTGACGCCAACAAAAAGCAACTGTTCCAGCTGTTTGCAGATGAGCACCACCTCGAAGTGGATTGCACCTGGAGCATGTACCAACGGGTGGTCAGCGCCTACAACGAGCCGGATCGAAAACGTGGTAAAAAACTCATGGAAGAGGTCATAAATATCATTACAGCCAGCGACTTGCCCAAAGCGCTCATCGAGGTGAAAGGCTTGGGGGAAACGCTGAAAAAATACGCTGAGAGCATCCTTGCCTACTTCGACCGGCCAGGAACCAGCAACGGTCCAACAGAAGCTATCAACGGGCGACTTGAGCACTTACGAGGTACCGCCTTGGGCTTTAGAAATTTAACCAATTACATAGCCAGGTGCTTGCTGAAGTCAGGAGGGTTTAGAAATCAGCTACACCCTTAAATGCGAAGAGCCCCAATCACCGCCCCCACCACCGATGACATTACCAGCGTCAACGGCAATACCTGCCAACCGCCCCAGGCGCCGATCAAGGCCAGCAACTTGAAGTCGCCATAGCCCAGCCCTTCCTTGCCAGTGAGCAGCTTGAATAGCCAATACACCCCCCAAAGGCTCAGATAGCCGATGGCCGCACCCCAGAGCGCATCGGGCAAAGGCGTGAACAGGCCAAAGGCATTGCACAACAGCCCCAGCCAGAGCGTGGGCATCACCAGTACGTCGGGCAGCAGTTGGTGGTCTGCATCGATCAAGCTCAGGCTCAGCAGGCACCAGGTCAACAACAGGGCGAACAACGCTTGCAGCGACGGCCCGAAATGCCAGGCCACCACTATCGAAAGAACTGCACAGCCCAGCTCCACCAACGGATAACGTGCATCGATGGCAACCTTGCACGCCGAGCAGCGACCGCGCAGCCACAGATAGCTCAGTACCGGGATGTTCTCCCAGGCGCGAATGCGATGGCCGCAATGGGAGCAGCGCGAGGCCGGCAGGCACAGGTCGAAGCGCTCATGCGTCACCACCGGCAGGCCCAGCACCTCCTGCGCTTCGCGCTGCCACTGACGCTCGAGCATGATCGGCAAGCGATACGCTAGCACATTGATGAAGCTGCCGAGCAACAGCCCCAGGAGCCCGGCGAAGGTCAGAAACAGCACCGGCTGATTGGCGAAAACAATCCAAAGATTCATGTCAGACCAAGTTACCCAGCTGGAAGATCGGCAGATACATGGCGACCACCAGGCCACCCACCACCACCCCAAGGACCAGCACCATGGTCGGCTCCAACAGGCCGGTCAACTGGTCGAGTGCCTGGTTGACCTGTTCCTCATAATGGGCCGCGGCCTTGTTCAGCATCTGGTCCAGCGTGCCACTGGACTCACCGATCGCCGCCAACTGCACCAGCATCGGCGGAAACAACCCATCCGCCTCCATCGCCTGATGCAGCCCCTGGCCGTTGCCCATGGCCTGGCGCAGCCGCCCAATCGCCTGTTCATGCACTGGCCCACCGCTCACCGCCGCCACCGTGCCCAGCGCATCGAGCAGCGGCACCCCAGCCCCATAGGCCGTGCCCAGGCTGCGGGAAAATCGCGCCAACGCCGCTTCGGCCAGCAACGTGCCGAGCACAGGCAAGCGCAACACCTGGCGAGATATCCACAGGCGGGCAGGGGCATGGCGTTGATACAGCTGGCGCAACGACACACCCAACATCACAAGCGCGCCCAGCAACCACGGCGCATGCCGCCCCAGCGCTGTGGATAAGTCGATCACCCACTGCGTGAACGGGGGCAGCGCCGAATCGAAACTGGCGAACAACCCCTGAAACCGCGGCACGACCTCCAGCAACAACAACGCCGATACCCCCAAGCCCGTCAGCAACAGCAGCAGCGGATACAGCATCGCCTTGCGCACCCGCCGCTGCAGCGCCCGGCGCCGCTCCAGCAGGTTGGCGAGTTGCTCGAGCTGCCGATCCAGCGTGCCGGACTGCTCACCCACCCGCACCAGGTTGCAATACAACCGGTCGAACCACCTCGGGTGACGCTGCAGCGCATCGGCCAGGCCCAGTCCTGCGCCCACATCCTGTTGCAATTGCGTCAGCAGCCGCCCCAGGTGTTCATCCCCACCGCTGCGCCCCATCACCTCGAATGCCTGCAACAGCGGCACCCCGGCCCTGAGCAAGGTCGCCAGTTGCCGGCTGAAGCCCGCCGCATCCGCCTTGTCGCGCCCAGCGCGCCAGCGCCACTGCACCCGGCTCGCCGGCCGCACGCGGGCAGCGCGGATGCCCTGGCGCTGTAACTCGGCCCGCACGAACGCCTGGCTGCGCCCCTCGGTGCGGCCATTGATCTTGTTGCCGTTGATGGTGGTGCCTTCCCAGGCGTACATGCGTGTCGAATGGCTCATGCAAACGTCCTTAATTGCCGCCCCGACAAGCCCCGTAACAGCTTGTCGCGTCCCTGACCGGGCGGGTTTCCCTGTTGATCACTAGAGTAGTCCAGCGAGCCCGGTCACCTGACGGGCAGGGGTGACAAAAGGTGTCGGTTCGGCTCTACTGCGCGCCTGTCTGCCCGGGGGCCGAGACTGCAACCCAGGCATAGCCGTATCAACAAGGAAAAGCGTTCATGAAAGGGCAACGGGGCATCACCCTGATCGAGCTGATGATTGTCGTGGCGATCATCGGCATCGTGGCGACCATCGCCATACCCATGTACACCAACCAGCAAGCCCGCGCCAAAGCCGGCGCCGGCCTTGCGGAAATCTCCGCACTCAAGACCGCAATGGAACTGCGCCTGAACGAAGGCAAGGACGTCACCGACGTCGCCGCCCTCGGTGGCCAGCCCAGCACCGCCCACTGCGCCATCACCGCCCGCGGCACCGCCGCCGATGGCACGGCCAGCATCACCTGCACCCTCGCCGACGCCCCCGCCAACGTACTCGGCAAAACCCTCACGCTCACCCGCTCCGCCACCGGCTGGACGTGCAGCACCAACGTCGAAGCAGACCTCGCCCCGACCGGGTGCAAGGCCTCCTGACCCAGGCGCCGGGGGAGGGGGAATAAGCGAGGCGAAACAGGCGTTTGCGTAACCGCCACGGCAGTGGTAGCGTTGCGCTCACGCCGGTGTAGCTCAGTCGGTAGAGCAGCGCACTCGTAACGCGAAGGTCGCAGGTTCGATTCCTGTCTCCGGCACCAGAAAATCAGTTTCCAGAAGTCTATGACTGTCTACGAAACACCCCCAAAGCCCGCCTTGTGCGGGCTTTGTTGTTTCTGTCTGTCTCGTTTTGTCTCTGGGCATCTACGCGATTTAGGGATATGGCTAGGGATATCTCGGTTCGACAAGGAAACGTATCCCTATGGCGCGCACTGTGGTGCCTCTCACCGACCCCAAATGTGATGCGGCCAAGCCTTGGGAGAAGGATTACAAGCTGTTCGATGGCAAAGGCCTCTACCTGCTGGTGAAGCCCTCAGGGGTCAAGACCTGGCGTATGAAGTACACCAAACTTGATGGCCGTGATGGTTTAGCTACGTTTGGAAACTATCCGGCGCTCGGCTTGAAAGCGGCCAGGGGGCGACGCGCTAAGGCGCTTGAGCTCCTTGCTGCTGGGAAAGACCCCATCGAGCAGGCGCGCTTGGACAAACAGGAAGCGGCTAACGCCCGGGCGAATACATTCCGTTTGCTTGCTCAGGAATGGCACGCGGCCTGCGCCCGTAATTGGACACTTGGTCATGCTGCCACCGTATGGCGACGGATTGAATCACACCTGTTACCCACCCTCGGTGATCGTCCGGTCGCGGAGCTGAAAACACGGGATCTGCTTGTTCCACTGAAAGCGGCAGAGATCAAAGCCCGTTCATAAATGATTTAGCGGGTCAGTTCTGCACTTTCTTTGGGGTTGAGTTGTCAGGCGAGAACGGCCACTTTAGCTCGAAGGCTGCTGGTCGCGGGTGACTGCTTTCGACCCATAGCTGCCCTTTGTTCGGGGCAGCTATCGGCCAGAAGCGGTCTCTCGACGAGGGCGCCAGTCTGACGGTGCGCTCAGTACCCAAGTCGATCATGGCATCAAGCTCTGAGTCAGCATCCGTCCTCGTGGTGGGCCCAGAAGCGCGCAATAGCGCAGCTTGATGAGGTCCAATTCCAACACTGTCGCCGACCCACCAAATATGAGAGAAATCGTGCTTTCATGAAGTTGGTAATTCGCCCGTTTCCTCAAGCCTCAGCAGGTTTGCGCACAACGGGGCACGAGAATCAGCGCGTACTGACTTACAAGGCATCAAGGAGAGATTCGTGAAGTGGATTCGCAAACTGTTTGGTATGGACACTAAAGACTCAGAAGCCGCATCGCATGCTGCTGCAGAGAAAACGACTCGTAAAGATCAAGAAAGCCGCTATGAAGGCGATCAATACTTCTCGGATGAGCCCATAAACTCAAAGCATCAAGACCGGTTCGGTCGAGCGCCTTACGCAGCGCGTATCGCTGAGACAATCGCTAGGCGCCTTGACCCCTCAAGCATTGTCATCGGCCTGTTTGGCCCGTGGGGAGATGGAAAAACCTCAGTTCTCAAGATGATGGAGGAGTCGCTAGACCAGCACGGACAGGTCGTCACAATACGATTCAATCCTTGGCACTTTCCTTCCGAAGACGCACTTTTGCGCGGCTTCTTTTCGACCCTGGCTGAAGCTTTGGGTAAAGAGCCAGCATTCAAAGAAAAAGCAGCTGCCCTGCTCGAGTCCTACGGGGGGATCCTGTCTGTCATCTCAGTCGCTTTGCCGGGTGTAGAAATCAATCCAGGTGAAGCAGCGAAGCAGATCGGAGAATCGTTATCCAAAGTCAGTCTCGATAATCTCAAGGATCAAATTGACGCTCTTTTGGGCCAAAGCGGGAAAAGATTGGTGATCCTTATCGATGATATTGATCGGTTGGATAGGCATGAAACCCACGCCATTTTCAAGCTAGTAAAACTCTCGGCTAGCTTCAAATACACCTGCTACGTTCTGGCTTTCGATGATGAGGTAGTCGCTGCTGCATTGGGTGAGCGTTACGGCGCCGGCGGACAGGAAGCAGGGCGCGCTTTTCTCGAAAAGATCATTCAGGTGCCCTTGCATCTACCCCCCGCTGATCGAATGAGCCTGCGAGAAATCGCGTTTGAGGGCGTCGATCATGCTCTCAATCAAGCAGAGATTGTCCTTGAACAGCGTCAGATCGACGTATTCACCCGCCATTTTGTAGACGGCCTTGAGCCGAAGCTTGAAACTCCACGAGTCGCAAAGCTGTACACCAACGCACTCATGTTTGCACTTCCACTCGTCAAGGGAGAAGTCAACATCGCTGAGTTCATGCTTGTTGAAGGACTGAGGGTGTTGTACCCAAAGCTGCATGCGGCAATTCGCGACAACGCAGATTTGTTTTTACAGGGAGAGCCCCGCGAAGCATTGCGAGGTTTGGAAAGGTCTCCGTCTGCCATTGATCGGCTCCTCGAAACCGTAATGCCAGGTTCTGCTTCAGAAGAGCGGGGCCAAGTGCGAGAGCGACTTTTGAAACCTCTTTTTCCGCGAATCAGCAATATGACGTACGGAGGAGATTGGGAGGAGCGTTGGGCTAACGAGCGAAGAGTTTGTTCGAGCCGTTATTTCAGGCGCTACTTCGTTTACGGGGTGCCTGAAGGTGACATATCGGATAATCATTTGACAACCCTTATAGACGCCCTTGTCACCGCAGATACCGATTTACAGCGCAGCCTGTTGAGCTCGTATTCAAAGCGGGCCATGCCGCAGTTGATCCAAGCATTCAGGAACCGAGCGGACTCTCTGGATGAGGTTTCGGCATTAGCGATCGCAATCGCTGTCGCTAGGAATGGAGATCTTCTTCCGCGCGAACGCGGAGCTCTCATAATCGGCGGTACGATAATGTATGCGGGGATACTAATTTCTCAACTTATCAGGCGAATCCCGTTATCTGACAGGCAGTCGGCTGCTGAGGCAGTACTTGGAGCAGCATTTCCGTTGGCGATGGGGATGGAGTGCGTCCGATGGCTCACACACTCAGAGGACCGACCAGAAGAGCGCCGAGTTCTTCCTAATGGAGCGGACGACGTCCTTTACCAGTTGTTCGCTTTTCGAATCCGTGACGCGGACGATGTTGAACCGTTGTTTATTCAAGCAGGAAGAGACGCACCAAATCTTTACTGGTATTGGCGGCACGGAAGAAATCGAGGAGAGATCGAAGCGCGCTTACTCGAGATTTTTGATCAAGACCCAGCGAAGCTGGACGACTTTCTCGACACCTACATCGGAGAAGGATGGGAGGTGGAAAGTGGCCTGCCGGTTAGGTCTGACCTGAGGCGTGAGAGCTACGACAGCATCGCGTCAATAATCTCACCGAACTATGTTTTTGATAACCTCCGTACCCGCTATGGAGCCGAACTGGACGCCCCTCATTACTATCAGGATGGAGAGCCAGCGAGAATGACTGCACACCAGTTCGCCTCTATACATCTTTCTATTGTCGCTGAGCAGACACCTGCGCCTGAGGAGGCCGACGGATCACGTAACGACCCTGAGCAATCTAAGTGATGCCGATCTAAGACGTTTATTTGATGAATTTAACGACTTTTGAAAAATGAGCTACGCCTTCAGGTCGGGCTGCACATCGAGGGTTGACGCTACATTTGGCAGAGCGCTCGCAAGAGATTGGCTGACACCCGTCGCTTGCGAGCGGCAGCTTTGGGTCGATAGCTGCCGGTCGGCTTAATGACCTATCACGACCGAGACGCTGTGAAATTCTGGACCAGCAATATTCTTGTCTCCCGGGTTAAGCTTTGAACGATGGTGGTCAGAGTGATGAACGGACCCGCAGCCATTCTTCCCAGCAATCCTCTGGAACGATGTCCTCATAACCCCGATCTTTTTCTAACGCGAAGGCAGCACTGAAGGGCACTGCCATCGCGGTGGCATTATCTCGAATCTCAAGCACCTCAGCTTCGCTGAGCGCAGAGCCTTTCCGATCCTCCGCCGCCTTTAGCAGAGTGACAAGCGCCGGTATAAAAATCAGACATAACGGGTCTGTAGACAAAGGTTAGCCTCATGCGGGTAGTAATAGAAATCAGTGAAGATTGTAGAAGCTGAGCAAAAAATGCAAAGCGAGTACTGAATCGCCCCTGGTTTCCTAGACACTCTCCAAGCTCAGAAAATGGCGTCTCTCATACTCTACTGGCGACAGCTGCATAGCACTGCCGTGTCGGCGTTTAGGGTTATAGAACATCTCGATGTAATCGAAAATATCACTTCGGGCTTCGTCACGTGTTGCGTAGATTTTTCGTCGGATTCGCTCCCGCTTCAACAGCTGGAAAAAGCTCTCGGCTACGGCGTTGTCATGGCAGTTTCCTCGCCGACTCATACTGCTGACCACGTTGTTGGCCTTCAGGAAGCTTTGCCAATCTGAGCTACTGAATTGACTGCCTTGGTCTGAATGAATCATCACTTGCTGCTGTGGCTTGCGGCGCCACACGGCCATCAGCAATGCGTCGATCGCCAAGTCGCTGCACATCCTGGGCTTCATTGACCAACCAATTACTTGGCGTGAGAAGAGATCCAGCACTACCGCCAGGTAGAGCCATCCTTCATAGGTGCGAATGTAGGTGATGTCTGTCACCCAGACCTTGTTCGGCTCACTGACCTTGAACTGCCGCGCAAGGTGGTTCGGCGAGGCTACGGTCGGCTTTCCGCCGTAAAAACCTGGACGCCGCCGATAGCCCGTTTGCGAACGCAGCCCCTCTGCCTGCATCAAGCGCCCTACTCGATTTCTCCCGCATGTCTCTCCCAGCTCACGCAGGTCATCGTGAATCTTGCGGTAGCCGTACACACCTCCGCTTTCCAGCCAAGCATGTTTGATCAAGCCAAGCAGACGTTGATCTTCTTTTGCTCGGGCAGATTGAGGCTCGGCCAACCAAGCGTAGTAGCTGCTGGGATGCACCTTGAGGGTTTGGCAAAGGCGCCGCACCGGGTAATCCGTCGAGTGCGTCTTGATGAAGGCGTACTTCAGCCGCACTCCTTGGCAAAGTCCGCGGCGGCCTTCTTTAAGATGTCTCGCTCTTCCGTCACGCGTTTGAGCTCGGCGCGTAGCTTGCGCAACTCGGCCTGCTGATCATCGTCTTGCTGACGCTTCGCTTGGGGCTTGCTGTAGACCTTGATCCAGGCGTAAAGGCTGTGCACGGACATGCCCAGCCGCTCGGCGACCTCGGCGACAGGTTTGCCTTTATCGGTCACTTGCTTGACCGCTTCAATCTTGAATTCTTCGGGTTAACGCTGACGACTCATGGCACCTCCTACTTGGGCCTCATTATGAGGCTTGGAGGTGTCTACGAAACCAGCGGCGATTCACTGGTCATCGCCGTGCGAAGTCTTTCGATCCGAAGCTTCCTGCCGGATCTTGCTGTAAACGGGCAGAAACAAATGATGTGAAATCAAGGATATATCGAAATATGAAGGGGCTAGTTGGCCTGAGCTTGCAGGCAAATTAGTACGATTTTACGCTTGGAAGTTTGAAGGCTATCAAGCCTGAAACTGCCCCGGTGCGGCACATTCGAGAATTCTAGTGAAGGACTTTGGAGCCACCTATCAGGCACAAAGCACCACAACCCCATCTTCTTCCTCATCCGGCACTTCATCCGTAACAATCACTCGCGCATGAGCGCTGCGCTCATCTTCGATCCGCAACCCGAAATACCGTTCATCGTTGTCATCCCAAAACGCTTCCACCTGGGCCATGGAGGCGTTTTCGAGGAGTACCTCGGCGCTGTGTTCCAGGATGATCGAGTAGCGTGTTTGGGTATTCATTACAAAGGGGCTCGCGAAGGCGGGGTGGTGGAGGGGTAGTAAAAAATGCGATGCCATTATGCCGTCTTGCTGGATTTCAGCTCTAACCACTCATCGTTTCAATGACGTTTCTGTACCCAACGGTATGGCTATCCGTCGGGTTATGGACGGGTGGGACGGGATTTCGTAGCAATACCTTTCAGATCAAACCCCAGTCCTTGCGCTGATCAAGCCCCAGGGATAAATTCCCCGGGTCGCGGCAAATTCCGCGACCGGGTTTGGCGACCCGGATAAACTTGGCGCATCAGCGCCCCACACGACTGCAGGCGCTTTTTTTGTGCTCGCGGCTTCGTGCTATGGCGGCTGTGCGTGGGAGACCCTCGGGTCTGCCGGGTTCCAAGTTCCCGGTTCGCCAACCTGCGTACAGCTGCCACCCATTGTTTGGCGACGGTGCGTGGCAGCTCCAACCTAACTTGGAGCCTCATGCATGTTTATATTGAGCACACTCAGGATCCTCGCATCCGCTCTCCGCCCAACCATCCCAACCCCGCCTCCCCACCGCTTCTACCCCATCCACACCCAGGGCAACCCAACGCCAGCCCCAAGGCAGGTGCCTCATGACTGACCATGAACGCCTCACCACCCTGCAAAGCTACGTCTGGACCCTCGAACTGCTCGGCGAATCGCTGGTGCAGCGCGACGAGCAATTGGAGTGCGAGCACGAACCCCAACTGAGCTTTCGCGCCTCGGCGGGGATACATCAGGCGATCAAGATCATCAGCCGGTTGGCCAGTGAGCAGTGTGGCAAGTTGCTGGGCGATGAGGAGCGCGTAGGCCGTTAGCCCGTGATGCTTGATTGAAGCCGCGTCTTGTTGTCAGGACGCGGCTTTTGTTTGGGCTGTGGATAAGTGGAAGGGAGGGTTGGAGAGCGGTGGTGTTCTCTTCGCGGGTAAACCTGCTCCCACAGGGGGCGTGCTGCGCACACTGCTCCCACTGCGCACGCTGCTCCTTACTGCGGGTTGGCCACGTCTGCGGCCATGCTGCGCAGCAGGCCGGCCGAGAGGGTAGAGTCCGGCAGCGAGAGGATGGTGTCGTAGAGCAGGACCATGCTGTTGCAGGTCGCCTTGGGCTCATGGGTGAACCGCTCGGGGTTTGCCACGATTTCCACGGCGCGGCGGTCCTTGGCCATGACGCTCATCAGTACGCGGCGAAAGTCTTGCTCGTACACCGACAAGGGTTTGGCGTGTACCGGGTGTTTGGCCGTTTGCTCCACCACGTCGACCAGGGCTGCCAGGTCTTCGTTGGCCTGGGCTTTGGGGATCTGGTGAATCAGCTCGACTTTGGGCGTGTTGTTGTCCAGGCCGAGGAAGGTCAGGCAATGGGCCGGGTTGGTCTTGCCGAAGAACTTCATCTCCTCGACCTGCGCGCGCCAGTAGCGTAGCAGGGCGTGGTCGGGGGCACGGACCAGGTAGTTGGGCACGATGGAGGTGGCGATCAGCGCTTGGATGCCGGCCTGGATCTCGACGGTCGAGCGGCCGCTCTGCACGCCGTCGACCACGATCTTTCTCAGGTGGGCATAGTTGTCTGCGTCGTGGGCTGCCAGGGCGGCGAAGACGGGTTGCTTCAACAGGGCCTGTTCGATCTGGTTGGCGTCGCGCCATTGCGTCAGGCCAGACAGCCCGAAGTACCGGGAGTCGACCTGCTCGGTGATGATGTGCTGTTGCTTGAGGGTGTCCTTATCGGGGTACCACATGTCCGTGGGGCTGGTGGTGGTCGCGCGGGTGATGAATTCGGGCGAGGCGCCGACTCGCGAAAGTGCCGTTCTGAAGCTGGCGTTGACGTCCAGCTCGTCGCTGCCGGTGGCGCCATGGACCGAGGCGCTGTGAAAGCCGATCTGGCCTTTTTCACCGATGTAGCGTTCGCGCCCGGCGAGGAAGGCCAGGGCGCAGGCGCTCGAGCAACTGGTGCGGGTGTAGGTGATCAATTGGCGTTGCGCGATCAAGTCGGCGAGCTTGTTGGCTTCGTAGATGCGCCCGCCGGTGCTGTTCAGGTGGATGACGCGCACCTTTGGCGAGGCATCGAGCAGGTCGCGCACGGCGTCGGTGGTGCCGATGGGCAGGCCGCCGGCCACTTCGAGTTCGGTGTCGTCGCGCATCAGGCGCAGGGCGTAGGGCGGGATGTTGTCGGTGCCGCGGATCATGTCCACGCCTTCGCGCAGGATGGGGACGCCGTCTTTGACCACGCTGATTGCCATCTGGATGGCGCCCAGGCACACCAGCACCTTGGCCAGGATCGCCCAGAAGGCCTTGCCGCCGCGCGAAACGTGGGCCGAGGCCGAGCGGAACACGCCGACGAACTGCCAGACCGACACCGCCAGGATGCCCAGGTAATAGCCGACGATCAGCACGCCATGGCCCTGGGTGCCTAGCCTCATGGCGTCGCTGACGGTATCGATCGCCAGGGATAGGCCGATGATCAGCAGCGTCAGGAGAAAGCCGAACAGCCAGTAGGACACGCCGAGCGAGTACTCGCCGCGCCAGTGTTTGGCGATGAAGTTGGATGACTGGGACTGGCTAGGCTGTGCGTCTTGCAAGGTCGCCGTGCCGGTGTCGTGCTTGGCGACGGTCTTGCCGCAGTGGTGGCAGAAGTTGGCTTCGGCCGTGTGGGTGGCGCCGCATTGGGCGCAATAGAGCGTTTCGTTCATGCCGGTCCTTGAACTGCGTTGGCTGTCCTGATGGCCGGTGAGTGTAAGTGGGGTGGGCGGGCAGGGCCACCTTTGGGCCCAATCGCCGTGGGTTCAGTTGTCCAGCTCGGGCACTTCGCTGGCGTGCAGGGCAGGTGCTTTGAGGGTGGCCTCGGTGGTCGACTGCGGCGCAAGGCCACTGCCACAGGGCTTGGCGATGGTGGTGGTCGCGGCGGGGGCTTGGAACCAGGTGGGCCAGGAGCTGCGGTGGCGGGTGTCGGCGTCGATGCAGGGGATCAGGCGTTCGGTGAGCACAGCGGTTTGCCGGACGGCCTTGGCGGTGCGGTACTTCACGCTGTGGATGCACTCGCGGTCGCCGAACTCGCAGCGGTTGAGCGTGGTGCCGCCGCAGGGGCCGTTGGCCAGGCCTTTGGGGCAGGTTTCCGGGCAGATGTAGAGGGTGTCTTCCAGGCGGCAGGTACCGCAGGTGTCGCACCCGACCAGAGGCCTTTTCGCACTGCGTTCCAGGCGATGGAGCACGCGGGCGCCGGTGGGGGTGTTCCACAGCGGGCGTTGCACGGCCCAGCCGAAGGCCTGGCTCAGTGGGTTGCGGCGGCTGAACAGCAGTGAATGCAGGCCGTGCAGCAGGTGATAGCGCGCGGTCTCCTTAGGGGAGGCGCTGACCTGGGATTCGCCCAATCGCCAGTTGGCGCCGGGCGGATGGAAGGTGACATCCGGCAGGCCGGGCATCTGCCAGCACGCTTGCCAGGCGGGGGCCCATTGCTCCAGCGAGTGCAGGCGTGCCTGCCAGTGTTCGAGGCTGCGCTCCAGGGCGTCCAGCTGCTCCAGGTCGTGGATGCCGGAGAGGTGGATGCCGGCATAGCCCATCAGGCGCAGGCCGATGATCTGCAGGGCCAGGCGTTCGAGGCTGCGGGCTTGGGCATGGGCCTTGGAGACCTCGGCTTCGGCGGCGAGCACATCGTGCATGGACGGGGTGACGACGATGCCGGCGACGTGCTCGAAGATCTTCGCGCGCCCCAGGGTGAGGCCCATCACGCAGGCCGTGAGTGGCTTGGGGTGGGGCTGGCGGCGCATCCACTGGATGGCTTCGAGGTGCTTGCTGGCGTCATAGCCCAGTTGCAGGGCCAGAAAGTCCGCGCCGGCGGCGAGCTTCTTTTCGGCCTTGAAGTATTGGGCGCCGCCTTCTTCCTCGCGGTACTTGAACGGGTGCATGCCGGCGCCGAGCAGCCAGTCGGGGCGTGCCTGGCGCACGGTCTGCAGGGCAGCGATGGATTCGAGGTAGCGCACTGGGCGCTGGCCGGGGACGTGGCCGGGCAGGCGGTCGCCGGTGAGCAACAGCAGTTGGTCGAGGCCGGCGGCGTCCATCTGCTGCAACTGCTCCAGCAAGTGGTGGCGCTCGCGGTCCTTGCCGGAGAAGTGCAACAGGGCCGACAGGGGTTGCCTGAAGCTTGAATAGGCGTCCAGCGGCGACATTTCGAAGGGGCTGCCGACCCGGTCGGCGATGGCCACGGTCATGGGCCAGCCGCACAGGTGCTGGCGCGCCATGAGGGCTTCGAGGCTGGCGAAGCGCTCGCTGGAGGACTTGGGCACGAACTCCATGATGCAGACGAAGGTGTTGTCGTGCAGCGCGGTTTTCAGCTGGCTCATGGGCGCGCTCGGATATCGGGTTGGGGCACGGTGGCATTGTGGGGCAGGGCGAGGGTTGGGTCATGTCCGGTTGCGTAGGGAAATGCGCTGAAAGAGACATTCGAGGTGGTTGTGCTGGCCCTTTCGCGGGTCCTTGTGCGCTCGACCTGTTCGACGATCATGAGCAATTCTTGAGTTGATCTCAAATTTAATGAGTTTGTCTCACAATGGCTCAGCCGGGAAAATTCCCTCATTCAATTTCAAGATTTCTGAGGGATAAGACATGGCACTGGCGCACAACCTGGGCTTTCCGCGTATCGGTCGGGACCGCGAACTGAAGAAGGCCCAGGAGGCGTTCTGGAAGGGCGAGCTGGACGAAGCCGGCCTGCGCGCCGTGGGCCAGGCGCTGCGGGCCGCCCACTGGCAGGTGCAGAAGGACGCCGGGATCGAGCTGCTGCCGGTCGGCGATTTCGCTTGGTACGACCAGGTGCTGACCCATTCGCTGACCTTCGGCGTGATCCCGGCCCGCTTCGCTGGCCACGAGGGTGCCAAGCCGTCCCTGAACACCCTGTTCGCCATGGCGCGAGGCGTCAGCGACAGCTGCTGTGGCGGTGGCCACGCCCAGGAAATGACCAAATGGTTCGACACCAACTACCACTACCTGGTCCCGGAGTTCACCGCTGACCAAGCGTTCGCCCTGAGCTGGGAGCAGTTGTTCGAGGAAGTGGACGAGGCCAAGGCCCTGGGCCACGCAGTCAAGCCGGTGGTGATCGGCCCACTGACTTACCTATGGTTGGGCAAGACCAAGGGCGCCGATTTCGACAAGCTCGAGCTGGTGGATCGCCTGTTGCCGCTGTACGACCAGATCTTCAACCGCCTGGCCGCCCAAGGTGTGGAGTGGGTGCAGATCGATGAGCCGATCCTGGCGCTGGATCTGCCCCAGGATTGGAAGAACGCCTACGAGCGCGTCTACAACATCCTGCAGCGCGCGCCGCTGAAAAAGCTGGTCGCCACCTACTTTGGCGGCCTGGAAGACAACCTGGGCCTGGCGGCCAACCTGCCGGTCGATGGCCTGCACATCGACCTGGTGCGGGCGCCGGAGCAGTTCCCGACCATCCTCGACCGCCTGCCGGCCTACAAGATCCTCTCCCTGGGCGTGGTCAACGGCCGCAATGTGTGGCGCTGCGACCTGGACAAGGCCTTGGACGTGCTGCGTTACGCCGCCGAGCGCCTGGGCGATCGCCTGTGGGTGGCGCCGTCGTGCTCGCTGCTGCACAGCCCGGTGGACCTGGCCCGCGAAGATCAGCTCGATGCCGAGCTCAAGAGCTGGCTGGCCTTCGCCGTGCAGAAGTGCCAGGAAGTGGCGTTGCTGGCCAAGGCGATCAACACGCCCGAGGCCGATGAGGTGATCGCGGCGCTGGCCCAGAGCCGCGCCGTGCAGGCCAGCCGCGCCACGTCGCCGCGCATTCACAAGCCGGCGGTACAGGCTCGCGTAGCGGCGATCCAGCCCAAGGACAGCCAGCGTCAGTCGCCCTTCGCGCAGCGCATCGCCAAGCAGCGGGCGGGGCTCGATCTGCCGGCGTTTCCCACCACGACCATTGGCTCGTTCCCACAGACCTCTGCGATCCGCCTGGCGCGCCAGGCGTTCAAGCAGGGCACGCTGACCGAGGCCGACTATGTCGAAGCCATGCAGAGCGAGATCCGCCATGCCGTGCAGATCCAGGAACACCTCGGCCTGGATGTGCTGGTGCACGGCGAGGCCGAGCGCAACGACATGGTCGAGTACTTCGCCGAGCAGCTCGAGGGCTACGCTTTCACCCGCTTCGGCTGGGTGCAGAGCTATGGCTCGCGCTGCGTGAAGCCGGCGGTGATCTTCGGCGACCTGAGCCGGCCGAAGGCCATGACTGTCGGCTGGATCCAGTACGCCCAGGGGCTGACCGACAAGGTGATGAAGGGCATGCTGACGGGCCCTGTGACCCTGCTGATGTGGTCCTTCCCACGGGAGGATGTGAGCCGCGAAGTCCAGGCCCGCCAGCTGGCATTGGCGATCCGCGACGAGGTGCTGGACCTGGAGGCGGCGGGCATCAAGATCGTGCAGATCGACGAAGCCGCCTTCCGCGAAGGCCTGCCGCTGCGCCGTGGCGCCTGGCCGCACTACCTGGAATGGGCCACCGAAGCCTTCCGCCTCTGCGCCTCGGGCGTGCGTGACGAGACGCAGATCCACACCCACATGTGCTACAGCGAGTTCAACGATGTGATCGAGTCGATCGCGGCCATGGACGCCGATGTGATCACCATCGAGACCTCGCGTTCGGACATGGAACTGCTGAAGGCCTTCGAGCGCTTCGACTACCCGAACGAGATCGGCCCTGGCGTGTACGACATCCACTCACCGCGCGTGCCGAGCAAGGACGACATCATCGGGCTGCTGAACAAGGCGGCCCAGCGTATCCCCGCCGAGCGCCTGTGGGTCAACCCGGACTGCGGCCTGAAGACCCGTGCCTGGCTGGAGACCGAGGCGGCGCTGGTCAACATGGTGGCCGCGGCGCGGGAGTTGCGCCGTACGGCACTGGCCTGATTCGAGCCCTGAGCTGACGCTACATCGCGATCGATGTAGCGTTTTTTTTGTGCCGGCACGAGAGACGAAGTCGCGCTCGACAGGGTAGTGGCACATTAGTAGCATCCATGCCCGCGATGGAGGCACCCCACCGATCGCGGCCTCCCCCCATGGATGATTGTTCGATGCAAAAGAGCGGATACCTGTGCCTGGCGTTCATGATCGCCGTCGGCTTCCCGAGTTTTTTCCTCGATCGTGAGCTGATGATCGCTTCATTGCTCGCGATTGCGGCCTTCTCGTTTGGCTACTTCGTGTTCTACCTCATCCGCCACAAGCTCTATCACGGGATGCTGCAGGGCATCTTGCTGTCGCTGTTGGTGATCGCTTTCAGCTTCGTGCCGGTGTTGGGCTGGATCGTGCTCATTGGCTTTGTGCTCTACAACATCGCCAAGGCGGTGGAGGGGCTCAAGGTCCTGGTGCCGGACGTGCTGGTCAGTGCGCTGATCTATGGGCTGCTGACGGCACGGGTGGCGTTCGATGTGCGTGACCTGTTGGCCATCTCGGTCTTGGCGATGATCTATCTGTGCGTGTGCGTGCAGTACTGCCGCCGCCTACAGGGGCTGGGCACGGAGCTGGCGCTGTTCAAGATGAGCATCATGTGGCTGTCGATTCCGTTCGTGGTGCTGACCATCGTGTCCATCGTCTCGGCGCTGGGCAATCTGTTCCGCACTGTCAGCTCGACCTTCACCCGCACGATACTGACGCCCCAGACGGTCTCGGCCCATATGCGCGCGGGCGTTCAAGTGGCCGAGTACACCCGCCATGTGCAGAGCTCCGTGACGCAAACCGTGACCCAGGTGCTGCCGGGTGCAGGCGCCACCATTGCGGGGGCCTCGGGTGGCCTGGCGAGCGATGTGAAGCAGGCCAAGGGCAAGGTGTGAGGCCCAGGCCATAGGGGGCGCTCTGCGCCCCCCGGGCGATGGATCAGCGTTCGATCGCCAGTGCCACGCCTTGCCCGCCGCCGATGCACAACGTCGCCAGGCCTTTCTTGGCGTCACGCTTGATCATTTCGTGCAGCAGGGTCACCAGCACGCGGCAGCCCGAAGCACCGATGGGGTGGCCCAGGGCGATGGCGCCGCCGTTGACGTTGACGCGCTCGGCGTTCCACTCCAGCGCCTTGCCCACGGCCAGGGCCTGGGCGGCGAAGGCTTCGTTGGCCTCGATCAGGTCCAGCTCGCCCAGTTGCCAGCCGGCTTTGTCCAGGCAGCGCTGGGTGGCCGAGACAGGGCCGATGCCCATGATCGCCGGGTCCACGCCTGCACTGGCGTAGGCGCTGATCTTCGCCAGCACCGGCAGGCCCAGGGCCTTGGCCTTGTTCGCGCTCATCAGCAGCACCGCGGCGGCGCCGTCGTTGAGGCTGGAGGCGTTGCCGGCGGTGACGCTGCCGTCTTTCTTGAAGGCCGGGCGCAGTTTACCCAGGGCTTCGGCGGTGGTGCCGGGGCGCGGTTGCTCGTCGGTGTCGAACACCAGCGGCTCGCCTTTTTTCTGCGGCAGGACGATCGGGGTGATCTCATCCTTGAAGCGGCCCGCCTCGATGGCGGCCACCGCCTTGCGCTGGGACTCGGCGGCAAAGGCGTCCTGCTGCTCGCGGGTGAGGCTGTATTTTTCCACCAGGTTCTCGGCGGTGATGCCCATGTGGTAGTCGTTGAAGGCATCCCACAGGCCGTCGGTGATCATGGTGTCGACCAGTTGGCCGTGGCCCATGCGCTGGCCGGTACGGGCCGAGGGCAGGACGTAGGGCGCAAGGCTCATGTTCTCCTGGCCACCGGCGATCACCACCTCGGCGTCGCCGCAGCGGATGGCCTGGGCAGCCAGGTGCAGGGCCTTGAGGCCCGAGCCGCAGACCTTGTTCAAGGTCAGGGCGGGCACGCTGTAGGGCAGGCCGGCCTTGATCGCGGCCTGGCGCGCCGGGTTCTGGCCGGCGCCGGCGGTCAGCACCTGGCCGAGGATCACTTCGTCGACCTGGGCCGGGTCCAGTTGGGTCTGCTCCAGCAGGCGCTTGATGACGGCGGCGCCCAGGTCCACAGCGGGCACATTGGCCAGGGCACCCTGGAAGCTGCCGATGGCGGTACGGGTGGCGGCGACGATGACCACGTCGTTCATCTTGTTGTTCTCCGTGCAAGGGGTGGACGCCGGCTCGGCGTATTACCGGCAGCATCGGCGGGTTTGGTTCATTTGTTAAGTTTGTTTTTCTTTTGCATTGATCTGAAATTCAAATCAATGGAGTCGTTTCAGGGCGTCCAAAGGCCGCTGGCACTAAGCTTGGCTTCAGCTTCGCGTCGCACACTGCGGTTTCCAAAAACAAAACGGAGCTTCCCGTCATGCGCCAGATCCTGATCGCCACTGCCTTGATTTTCGCCAGTGCCAGCGCCTTCGCCGAACCCAAGTGCACCACTGCCGAGCGCAGCACCTGGCAGGACGCCGACCAGTTCCAGGCCCAGCTCAAGGAGCAGGGTTACCGCATCAACAAGTTCAAGATCACCAAGGGCAACTGCTACGAGATCTACGGCTTCGACAAGGACGGACGCAAGGTCGAGATCTACCACGACCCGGTGAGCGGCAAGGCGGTCAAGAGCGAGATCCATGACTGATGGCCAGCGTGCGGCTCTGGGACCCCTTGCTCAGGTGCTGCCACTGGTCGCTGGTGTTCGTGTTCTTCGCCAACTCGTTCTTCAACGAGGAAGGTGACGACTGGCACCAGTGGTTGGGCTACTACGCACTCGGTGTGGTGATCGTGCGCCTGGTGTGGGGCTTCGTCGGGCCGCGCAGTGCGCGCTGGGCGGACTTCTGGCCGACCCCGACGCGCCTTGCGGCGCATGCCCGGGCCTTGCGGCGGGGTGAGCATTACCAGCGGCTGGGTCATACGCCGATCGGCGCACTGGTGATGGTGCTGATGCTCGCCTGCGTCGTAGGGCTGGGAGTGACCGGCTGGCTGTCCCAGGAGGTAGACGCCCTGTGGGGCGTCGATTGGCCCAACGATGTGCACAGCTTCCTGGCCAACGCGCTGCTGGCGCTGGTCTGCGTGCACCTGCTCGCGGCACTGGTCGAAAGCCTGCGCCTGAAGGAAAACCTGCCCCTGTCGATGCTCACCGGGCGACGGCGTCAGCCCCACGACCCGCGATGACTGCACGCCTGAGCGCCAGGTTGTTTTTGAATCGCGCCAATCACCCCCGTAATATGTGTCGGATAACCTGCGGGGGTAGTCTCACCCTCTGATCAAACGGAACCGTCCCCTGCGGCGCGCTTCCTCGGCACAAACCTGAAGAGGTACAGACATTGGCCATCATTCATCCTAAGGTTCGCGGTTTCATCTGCACCACGACTCACCCGAAGGGCTGCGAGCTCAACGTCCGTGACCAGATCGAAGCCACCCGCAAGCTGGGCGTGCGCGAGGATGGTCCGAAGAAGGTCTTGGTCATCGGCGCATCCAGCGGCTACGGCCTGGCGGCACGCATCACCGCAGCCTTCGGCTTCAAGGCCGACACTCTGGGCGTGTTCTTCGAAAAGCCGGGCACCGAGACCAAGGCCGGTACCGCGGGTTGGTACAACGCCGCTGCCTTCGACAAGTTCGCCAAGCAAGCCGGCCTGTACAGCAAGTCGATCAACGGCGATGCCTTCTCCGACGAAGCCCGCGCCAAGGTCATCGAGCTGATCAAGAACGAAATGGGCGGCAAGGTCGACCTGGTCGTCTACTCCCTGGCCTCGCCCGTACGCAAGCTGCCGCAGACCGGTGAACTGGTGCGCTCGGCACTCAAGCCGATCGGCCAGCCGTACAAGTCGACCGCCATCGACACCAACAAGGACACCATCATCGAGGCCAGCATCGAGCCGGCCACCGAGCAGGAAATCGCCGACACCGTCACCGTCATGGGTGGCCAGGACTGGCAGCTGTGGATCGACGCCCTGAGCCAAGCCGACGTGCTGGCCGAAGGCGCACGCACCGTGGCTTTCAGCTACATCGGCACCGAAATCACCTGGCCGATCTACTGGCACGGCGCCCTGGGCCAGGCCAAGCAGGACCTGGACGAAACCGCCCTGCGCCTGGACAAGAAGCTGGCCAGCGAAATCAAGGGCGGCGCCAACGTAGCGGTGCTCAAGTCGGTGGTCACCCAGGCCAGCTCGGCCATTCCGGTGATGCCGCTGTACTTGTCGATGGTCTTCAAGATCATGCAGGAGAAGGGCGTTCACGAAGGCACCCAGGACCAGCTGGACCGCATGTTCCGCGACCGCATGTACCGCGCCGACGGCGCACCGATGCCGGTGGACGAGAAGGCCCGCCTGCGTCTGGACGACTGGGAACTGCGCGACGACGTTCAGGACGCCTGCAAGGCCCTGTGGCCGCAAGTGACCACCGAGAACCTGTTCCAGCTGACCGACTATGCCGGTTACAAGAAGCAGTTCCTCAATCTGTTCGGCTTCGAGCGTGCTGACGTCAACTACGACGAAGACGTCGCCACCGATGTGAAGTTCGACTGCATCGAGCTGTAAGCCTGTCGCCCCACCGTTGGGGCGATACTCGCTGAAGCCTGCAAGCCCTCTCGCAGGCTTCGCCAGTGCCCACACGCGCAGCGCCTTCCAGGTGTTGCGCGGGCTCCGTGGGAGCAGGTGTAGCCTGCGACGGGCTGCGCAGCGGCTCCTGCTAGGGGATGGCTGAAGACGCTTTTTTTGCTAGCGTTGGCGCACCACTGCAGGGAGCGCGTCATGAGCAGCCTGACCCAGCCCGCCACCGCCTTTCGCCACAGTACCGCCGACGGCTACAGCCTCGGAGGCTTCCTCTGGCGCCACGCTTCCCCCGACCCCCAGCGCCCGCTGGTGATCATCAATGCCGCCACCTCGGTGCGCTGCCGTTACTACTCGCGTTTTGCCGACTACCTGTTCGCCCAGGGCTTCGACGTGCTGACCTACGACTACCGGGGCATCGGCGAGTCGCGGCCGGCTTCGCTGCGCGGCTTCAAGGCGTCGTGGAGCGACTGGGGGCGGCTGGACTTCGAGGCGATGCTGCAATTGGCCGCCGAGCGCTTCGCGGGCCAGCCGGTGGATGTGGTGGCGCACAGTTTCGGCGGCTGTGCGGTAGGGCTCGCGCCGTCCGGCGGGCGGGTACGACGGGTGGTGATGGTCGGCGCACAGTTCGCTTATTGGCGCGACTACGCGGCGAACGAGCGCTGGCGGCTGGTAGGTAAATGGCACGTGGTGATGCCGTTGCTGACCCGACTGTGCGGGTATTTCCCGGGCAAGCGCCTGGGTTGGATGGAGGACACGCCGGCGGGTGTGGTGCACGACTGGACCACTCGCACGCCGCGCTACGAGCAACGTCCGAGCGGGCGGACACTGGCGCAATTGCCGTTCGCCCAGGTGCAGGCCGCGACGTTGGCGATCAGCCTCACGGACGACCCGTTCGGGACCGTGGCGGCGACCGAGCGGTTACTGGGCTACCTGCAGCACGCCGAGCGGCGGCACCTGCGGTTGGCGCCTGGAGATATCTCGGTCGCGCAGATCGGGCATTTCGCGTTCTTCCATGACCGCTTCCGCGAGACGCTCTGGCCGATTGCCCTGGCCTGGTTGCAGCAGGGCAGGCTGCCTGAAGCGGTACCGGGACGGATCATCAGCTGAGGTGGCCTGGGCCGCAAAGCGGCCCCGGCGATATCAGGCGTTACGCTTGAGCGGCTGCTCGGCGAAGGTGACGCCGGCCAGCCCGTGCTTGATCAGTGCACGGATGTTGCCATGGTCGCTGCCTTCGGGGGTGGCCAGCACGCTGCGGTAGTGCTCGCCAAACGCCAACAAGGCTTCCTGGTCGCTCAAGCCTTCGAGCAGGGCCAGGCCCAGGGTCTTGCACGAGCCTTCGTTCTGGCCGGCGGCGTTCTCGACGCCACCATTGCTGAAGGCCTGGGGCTGGTAGCTGTAGTTCGCGGCGATGAACGCCAGGGTGTCGGCGAAAACATGCTCGCCGCTGGCGAGGCTGTTACGCAGGGTGGACAGATCAGTCACGTGGCTTTCCTTTTTCGAACGCCGCTTGTTGGTCGGCGCTGGCTTCTTTCTGGTACTGGGCTTTCCAATCGGCATAGGGCATGCCGTAGACCTTCTCGCGGGCATCGTCCAGGCTGACGTCGATCTGGCGCTCGTCGGCGGCGGCCTTGTACCACTTGGACAGGCAGTTGCGGCAGAAGCCGGAGAGGTTCATCAGGTCGATGTTCTGCACGTCGGTGCGCTTTTGCAGGTGTTCGACCAGGCGCCGGAACGCGGCGGCCTCGAGTTCGAGCTGTTGTTGCGGGGTCATGGGGCTTCCCTCAGGTCATGCGGTTCTTCAGGTGGCGGCCACCGTTGATGACCACCTGGCTGCCGGTGCTGTACTGGCTTTCGAGCAGGAACATCACCGCCTCGATCAGCGGGCGGGCGCCGGGCTCGAACTCCAGCAGGGCTTTTTTCAGGGTCTGCTGGCGGTAGGCGTCGTCGCCACCTTCCTTGAGGATCAGCAGGCCCGGCAGGATACCGTTGACGCGCACCTTCGGCGCGTATTTTTCGGCGAACGACAGCACCATGTTCTGCAGCGCGGCCTTGGTCGCGGCGTAGCCGATGTGGCTCTTGCTGCCGCGTGAGGAAGTTTCGTCGCAGATGTGGATGATGTCGGCCTTCTCGACCTTGCCTAGCAAATCGCCCAGGGCCAGGTTGAGGTGATAGGGCGCCTCGACGTGCAGGCGGAACATGGTCTGCAGGTTGTCCAGGCCATCGTCCAGCCACAGCGAGGCGTTGTGGATGATCGCGCGCAAGCCGTCGTAATGGCTTTGCAGGTACTCGATCAGCGCCTGGCGGTCGGCCTCCTGGCACAGGTCGGCGCGAAACTGCACGATGTTCGGGTGGGGCGTTTGTGGGTGAATGCTGCGGCTGGCGCTGACCACCGTATGGCCGGCCTGTGCCAGTTCAAGGGCCAGGGCCAGCCCGACGCGCTGGCTGGCGCCGGTGACGAGGATTGGGCTGTTCATGATCGGGGCGTCAACTTGTCTGTCCTTGCATTGATGCCCCAGCATACCCGAACTGTTTCGCTCTTGTGCGGCTGCGCCTCAGCGGCTGCGCAGCCCGCGCGATGCCTGGCCGGTGGCAGGTACTGTTGGGTTCAGCCAGCCGGCCAGCAGACGGGTGGACAGCGGGATGAACAGATAGACCATCACCGGCGTCAGGGCCAGGGTGCTGATCAGTACCCGTGGCAGCAGATCCAGCGGCGCCAGCCAGTGGCCGAACAGCACGTTGAACAGCAGCGAGACCGGAAAGAATGCCAGCCAGATGGCGGTTGCTTGCTTCCAGCGTGGCGGTTTTTGCACTGTATTGGTGCCGAACCAGTCGTCCAGGCCGCTGACGCGCCTCTCTTTGGGGCGCTCGAACAGGCCGTCGCCACGTTGCAGCCAGGCCCGACGCGAGGCCGAATGCTCCCAGGCGTGCAGAGTGGATTCGTTGGTGAAGCGGAAGATGATCTGGAACTCATCGCCCTCGGCCGGTGGCGCGAGGATGCCCGAGCCCAAATAGCCGGGGAAGTCGGTGGCCAACTGCTCGCCTTCATGAAGCCAGGCCAGCAGGTCCTGGTAACGGCCATGGGCGGCGCGGCGCGACACCATCAGGGTGACGGGAGGGGTAGACATCGTGTATCTCCTGGCGACGGGGCTGGCGGGTAGCTGGCCCCTAGGCTTACGTCGCCCGGGGTGGTGGGCGATGCGAGCAGGCTTGCAAGAATCGGGCACGGATTATCGCTCAGGATTCGTGACCGGACAGTGTCAGCCGGCGGATGGTTGCACTGACCTGGCGGAGTGTCCCGGCGTAGAATGCAGAATCTGAAACAAGAGGCGTTGTCCGTGCACATCAATGATCAGGTGGCCACCTCGGCCGGCCTGGAACACCAAGAGCTGTTCCCCATTCGCGAAGTGGCCCGGCTGACCGGTGTCAACCCTGTGACCCTGCGCGCTTGGGAGCGCCGCTACGGGTTGATCCAGCCCACCCGCACCGACAGTGGCCATCGTCTCTATTCCCAGGCCGATATCGACGATATCCGCAGCATCCTCGGCTGGCTGGAGCGTGGCGTGGCGGTGAGCAAGGTGGGCAGTATCCTGGCCCGCAATCAGGGCGTGACGCAGGATGGCCAAGGCGCCGGCAATGCCGAGGAGCTGGCCGGCTGGCGCGGCCAGGTGCAGGAGGCGACCCAGCGTTTCGATGGCCTGGCACTGGAACGGTTGTTCGACCAAGTGTTTGCCTGCCATGCCCTGGACGCGGTGTTCGATGAGGTCTTCATGCCTGTCTGGCGCGGCTTGCGAGCGGGGCAGGGCAGTTTTGGCCGGGTCAGTGAGTGGTTGTTCCTCGACCAGTTTTTGCGAGGCAAGGTGCTGCTGCGACTGCAGCTGTCGCGCGGGCCCTGGAGCCAGCGCGTGGTGCTGGCGCCGTTGTCGGGCCAATGCCATGAGCTGGAGTTGCTGGTGGCGGGGCTGTTGCTGGGCAGCGACGAGGTGGGCGTCACGGTGCTGGCGACCGGGCAGCCCATGGAGGAGCTGGCGCTGGTGTGCGAGCGCCTCGCGCCCGATGCCTTGGTGATGTTCTCCCATCAGCCCCCCACTCAGGCGCTGGGCAAGCGCCTGGCGCGGCTGACCCTCGGCGTTGGGTGTCCGGTGGTGCTGGCGGGGGAGGTGGCGGAGCTGGCCCAGGAACAGCTGGGCGGTAGCCCGGTCGCCTGCCTTGGCGCGCAAGGCAGCCTGATGCGCAGGCGCTTGCGCCAATACCTGGCCGGGCAGTTGGATACTTAGGCGTGCATCTGCTGATGGGCCTGGAGGATGTACTCGCGCAGGCGCTCGAGGTCGTCGGCCGGGCTGCGGGACAGGTCGTAGGCGGCCAGGTCCGGGCCGATGCGCCGGCGCAGCACGCCTTTGAGGCGGATGGGTTCGATGCCCTCGGGGGCGAAGTTCAGGGCGAAGCGCACCGGCGCCTCGGGTAGATCCCGCACTTGCACCAAGGTGCCTTTGGAGGAAATGTCCCGGATCCACAGGCCGCTCTGCTTGCCATGGGTATCCAGCAGCGGGGCCGGCTGCTCCAGCGAAAGACGCCAAGGGCGCGGGGTGGGGCCTTCTTCGAAGATTTCAGGCGAACCCACCTGCAGATGCACGGCATGGAACTCGTCTTCGACCAGCTGCAGCGGGAAGCTGATCTGCTGGTTGTTGTACTGGGCCTGAAGCGTGACTTGCTCATTAGCCACCAGGCGGGCGAGCAGTTCCTGCACATGGCGGTCGCCATTGACCAGCAGACTCGACATGGAGTCGGACACATTGAACTGGGGCGAATGCTGCATGTCCTGGATGAAATCCAGTTCGTCCTGGGTCAGGAGGGCATGTGCTTGCATGATCGGGCTCGAAGGTAGCGATTTCTTCAAGGGGATTGACCGCGCGCAAAGCGCTTCGTTCAGCTACGTTCGTCGGATTCCAGCGCGTGCAGCCGGGCCTGCGCTTGGGCCAGTGCCCGCTCCAGTTCTACCTGACGGCTGACGTCCTTCTGGATGCCGATGAAATAAGTGCGCTGGTCGGCGGGGTTGTGCACCGGCGTGATCGACAGCTCGTTCCAGAAGGCGCTGCCATCTTTGCGGTAGTTGCGCAGCACCTCCCGGCATGGCCGGCCTTCGGTCAGGGCCCTGCGGATTCGCGCGCGGCCGAGTTGGTCGCGATCATCGGCCTGCAGGAAGCGGCAGTCCTGGTAGAGAATTTCGTTGCGGGCATAGCCAGTCAGGCGTTCGAACGCTGCGTTCACGTAGATCAGGATGGTGTCGTCGCCTTCCTGTTCGGCGACCACGATTCCGTCGTTCGACGCATCGATCATCGATTGCAGCAGTTGCGCGTTGATCATGTCCGGGCCTTGGGCAAGCGGGGGACTTTGGTGGGAGTGCGGCCTTTTGCCACGGGTGAATGCTAGTATCCTACGTTTTCACTCAGTTTCGGAATCCTCTGCCCGATGAAAGTCGCCATTATTTCAGGCTCGGTGTATGGCACCGCCGAAGAAGTCGCCCGTCACGCCGAGTCTGTGCTCAAAGCCGCCGGTTTCGATGCCTGGCATGCCGCCCGTGCCAACCTCCAAGACCTGCAGGGCTTTGCCCCGGATGCTTTGCTGGCCGTGACCTCCACCACTGGCATGGGCGAGCTGCCGGACAACCTGATGCCGCTGTACAGCACGATCCGCGACACTCTGCCGGCGGCCTGGCGAGGATTGCCCGGCGCGGTGATCGGCTTGGGCGATTCCAGCTATGGCGATACCTACTGCGGTGGTGGCGAGCAGATGCGCGAGCTGTTTGCCGAACTGGGCGTGCGGGAAGTACTCCCGATGCTGCGCTTGGATGCCAGCGAGACCGTGACCCCCGAGGCTGATGCCGAGCCGTGGCTGGCTGAGCTGGCGGCGGCGCTCAAGGTTTGATACGGGCGCATACCTAACACGGCCCGTTCGCGGGTGAACCCCTACAAGCTCAACGCAATCCTTGTGGGCGCGGGTTTACCCGCGAACAGGACGTCGCCGCGGCTACAGGCCTGACGCAGGCCGTTCGCGCACCAACTGCAACCACGCCTGTGCTGCTTTCGACAGGTAGGCCCCACGGCGCCAGATGAACGCGATGTCCCAGCGCAGATCCGGTGGGTTCAATGGCACCCGCACCACGCCTGGACGTTCCAGAGCCCGCGCCACGACCCGCGGCAGCAGCACCACCCCTTGCCCGGCCGCCACCAGCGCGGCCAGAAAGTCCGCTTGCCCGCTGCGTCCCCCTTCCTTGGGCGTGAAACCTAGTTGTTGGCAGGCACCGAGCAGCCGGTCATTGAGCACGAAACTGCGCTGATACAGCAGAAATGGTGTGTCCGCCAACTGCAGCAACTCGATCTGGAGCTCCTTCGCCAAGGCATGCGCCTGGGGCAACAGCGCATCGAGCGGCTCATCGCAGAATGGCTGGTACTCGAACGCCGGGTCCGTGGGCGTGATGCAACCGCCCAGCTCCAGTTCGCCACTGCTGACAGCCTGTTCCACCGTGCGGCTGCCGCCCTCGATCAGCTGGATCGAAATGTTCGGGTGACGCCGCCGGTATTCGGCGAACAAACCGGCGAACAGCGCATCGCTGCCCAGCAGCGGCAAACCCAGGCGCAGTTCGCCGCGGGCCATCTGGCTGAGATCGTCCAGCTCGTTTTGCAGCTCCTGGCGCTGGCGCAGCAATGCCTCGCCGCGTGCCAGGACGATGCGCCCGGCGGCGGTCAGGTGCAATTGCGAGCCTTGGCGCTCCAGCAAGGGCTGACCTAGGGCCTGCTCGAGTTGCGCGACTTGTTTGCTCACGGCGGACTGGCTGATGTGCAGGGTCTGCGCCGCCTGGGTGAAGCCCCCGCGGTGCACGACTTCGATGAAGCTGCGAAGCTGCTTGAATTCCATGTTTCGAATTCCGTTTTGGAATGGCGATCAGTCTAACAATTCGCTTCTGGCCTAGGCAGGGCAAATCTAGAATGGACCCCAGCCGAGGACCCTTCCCAATGAAACCCGCCTTACTGAAAAAATACCTGCGCCTGCTCGTCGAGCTGGCGGTCCTGCTTGCCTTGTTTCTGCTCGGCGGCCAGCTTTCCACTTGGCTGGGATGGCCGATCCCGGGTGGGGTGATGGGCTTGGCCTTGCTCCTGCTGTTGTTCGCCTGCGGCGTGCTCAAACCTGCCACCTTGCAGGCCGGCGCGGGTTGGTTGATGGCTGAAATGCTGCTGTTTTTCATTCCGGCGCTGATGAGCCTGCTGGACTACGGTGGCCTGCTGCGCAGCGAGGGTTGGCGCATCCTGCTGGTGATCGCAGTGAGCACCCTGATGGTGATGGTGGTGACCGCCGTCACGGTGGAACTGGTCTGCCGCTGGAGGCTGCGCCATGAGCCTTGAGCCAATGCCGTTGTTCTGGCTTGTCCTGACCCTTGTTGCTTACTTGGGCAGCCGCTGGCTGTACCGGCGCAGTGGGCGCTATGTCCTGTCGCCGCTGATTCTGGTGCCGGCATTGCTGTTGGCGGTGGCCGTGCCGCTGCACACTGCGTATGCCGAGTACGCGCGCGACACCCACTGGTTGATGGGCGTGCTGGGCCCGGTGACCGTGGCCTTCGCGGTGCCGATCTGGCAGCAGCGGATGATGCTGGCGCGCCATTGGCCGGCGCTGCTGGTGGGCATGCTGGCCGGTAGCATGGCTTCGATCGCCAGCTCCTGGGGCCTGGCGCACCTGCTGGCACTCGACAATGCGGTGAGCCGGTCGTTGTTGCCGCGCTCGATCACCACGCCCTTTGCCATGCCCTTGGCCCAAGACCTGGGCGGCGTGCCGGAGCTGACGGCGGTGTTCGTCATGTTCACCGGCGTACTTGGCGCCATGTTCGGGGGCGTGTTGCTGCGCGTGCTGCCTTTGCGTACGCCCCTGGCCCGTGGCGCGCTGTTTGGCGTCGGTGCCCATGGCGCCGGGGTCAGTCGGGCGCAGGAGGTGGGCCGTGAGGAAGGCTCGGTGGCCGGCTTGGTCATGGTGCTCACCGGCCTGCTCAACCTGTTCGCCGGCCCCCTGTTGGCAAGACTGCTGTGACCGTTCGTGCCCCTGACCCGCAAAGCCAGCAAGCTGGCTGCCAACGCAAGTTTCGTCGCCCGGTGTGCTGGCTAGACTGAGCCTCGACATAGAGAGCACATGTAAGTGCCGAGGTAACTTGCAATGAACGCAGCCCTGCCTTATGACGCCAACACTTATCTACCGGGACAACACTGATGCCACTGGCCGAAATACCATTGTGCGTCTGGCGTACCCGAGCTCAGAGTTTTGCCTTTCGGGGCCAGACCATCCGCTACTGGACAGCAGGGCAGGGAGAGCCACTGCTTCTACTTCACGGTTTCCCCACGGCCAGCTGGGATTGGCACTACCTGTGGGTACCCTTGACCCAGCGCTTTCGTGTGGTCGCTTGCGACATGCTCGGCTTTGGCGACTCGGCCAAGCCGCTGGACCATGACTACAGCCTGATGGAGCAAGCCGACCTGCAACAGGCCTTGCTCGCCCATCTGAACATCGATCAGCCTGTACATCTGCTGGCCCACGACTACGGCGGCACCGTTGCCCAGGAGTTGCTGGCGCGCCACTGTGAACAACGCATCGAGATCGCCAGCTGCGTGTTCCTCAACAGTGGGCTGTTCCCAGAGTGCTACCAGGTCTTGCTGGTGCAAAAGCTGCTGCTCAGCCCCCTAGGCTGGCTGGTGTCCCGCAGCTTTGGGCGCGATGACCTGGTGCGCAACGTCAGCCATATCTATGGCCCTTGCACGCACCCGAGCGAAAGTGCCCTGGATGATTATTGGAGTCTGATCGTTGCCAATCGCGGCACGCGCATCCTGCACAAGCTGATCGGTTACCTGCCCGAGCGACGCCTGCACCGTGAGCGCTGGGTGGGCGCCTTGCTGCGACGATGTGTACCGCTGCGTTTCATCAATGGCGTGGCCGATCCGCTGTCAGGCGCGCGGATGCTCGAGCGCTACCGGCAGTTGGTACCCGATCCCGACACCGTGGCGCTGCCGGGCATTGGGCACTATCCCCACACCGAGGCTCCGCAACAGGTGCTGCGCCATTACCTGTCGTTTCGTGAACAGCCGATGATCGAGGCGCCACGCAAGGTGGCCTGGTCCTAGGGGGTTGCAGGCATAAAAAAGGCCGCTGCATCGCAGCGGCCAATCGAGACGTTAGATCAAGGAGCTTCAAAATCAACGTCGGTGAACCTTGGTGGCCCGAAAGGCTGGGGGGCGCCTTCGTACCGATCCAATGCCGTAAGAATAGGTGTATCTCGAGGTGGGAAAAACACCTCCTTGTGACATTCACCTTTACATTGCCGGTGATAATCCTTCCCCTCGTCTCGAGGCTCATTGCGGCGTTTTCAGTAGGTTCTTCAGGTCTGAACGTAGGTTAGTACACCTGCATTTCCATCAGCTTTGTTCTTTCTGATTTCTGCACATTGCGATTTCCTACATTGCATTGAGACAGAAGTCATGAATTTTCCCTTGACCTTTCCTTCCACGGTCTCGCCTGTCGCTGGCCAGGATGTCCTGAGCGCTTTGGTCGTGTTGACCATGATGATGCAGGGCGAAGTTGCGCTTGCGCCCGGCTTGCCGCCTCGTGTCACGCCTGTCGACGATCCCGAGCGGTGGCTGGACGAACATTGGCAGGTCAAAAGCGATCACTGGTGGATGGAGCAGTCCCCGCTGCTGAATGAACAGCTTCGGGCGTTGCTGACTCTGCAGGTGCGAGCCCGTGCCTTGCGTCGTGGCGCTCCCAGACAGGACATCGAAGCTCTGCTGCCAGACGCTGATCCCGTCTTTGCATCCGTCTCACTGAAGACGAAAGAGGGTGAGCTGGTGCGTATTCCTGGCTTTGTGGCGTTGTGCGATAACCCCTATGACGATGAGCTGTCTTTCGTCCTCTACGGCTTGGGGGCCGGTGTCTGGTTCGATAGCCATCAACGTATGGTCGAGACATTGGTCCGCTACCTGCGGGCGGATAATTGCTGGACACAGGGTCTGCCCGCCCGAGCGCGTGCGGCCCTGACGGACACCACGTCCGTGGAGCTGGTGTTGAGGCCGCTGCGGAGTCGACCTGAGGTGTATCTGCTTGAAGATATGCAGTTGCTGCAACGCCGGCTGGTCATCGACGGGCTTGCTGCTGAGCCTGAAAACGGTGAGGGTGCCGTTGCCCTTGTGCCCTTGTTCGAACAACTCCAAGCAAGCGTGGCCGATGCCGTCGGTGCTTTGCGCAAGGACCTGGCGCCGCAGTGGTTGCGACACCTGTCGCCTGCCGAGCGCGAGCGGTTGGCGAAGCTGCATCAGGCTGTGAACGAAACCGAGCGCCAACTGGCCGAGCAAACTCAGCACAGTGACTTCTACACCTATGCCAGCCAGCAACTTGACGCTTGGTTGACCGCTAAAGGGTTTGCGCAATTGTCTGCCGAACAGGTACGACTGCATGTCAGACACGACTTCACAGCGGATGCGCCGCCGCAAATGGTTTCACTGCTCGAATGGGTCTGTGGCGGTGCTTACCATGGCAAGCGCCTGGCAATGACGATCCAGCACGAGGGCCTGCGCAAGGCCCTGGGCGACCAAGGCGTATGGTCGCTCGCCAATGAATTACAGCTGCATCGAGGTTATGTCGAGCACGTCGAGCAGACCTATGCCCTCGACGAAAACCGCTATCTGCTGAGCAGAGCGCTGGATGCCAGGCTGCAACTCGCCAGGCAGGCGGCGGACTTCCAGGGCCTTGATCGCAGAGCGGTGCGGTTGCTCGAGCAGGCCACACAGGACACATGGGCGCAGCGCTCCGGAACAAGCACCATCACGGTGGCCCTGTTGTCCATCAATGGCGAAATGCTTCTGACCGATCATCTGTACATCTACAGCGATGATATCCATGTGCTCTATGCGCCCGGGTCGCCGGCGGGCGATCTGCAAGCGTTCAACTCACCTGGGCAGATGAGTTTCGCGCTGGGGGCACTGACGGCCATGCCTGCGGGGCGCGACTACCTCGTCGAGCGTGTCCGCCATGCCGACCGTCCTGCGTTGAATCGATATCTGACGCGTATAGCCAGCCTGCCTCAGGAATGGTCACGCGAGACGATCATCCTGCATCCGCAGGACATTGACGGCTGGCAGCAGGTGATCCAGCACTGGACCGAGTTGAGGGTGATGAAGATTCTCGACGATCTCGAAGAGATCCGGCCGGTGGTACCTGCCAGGCCGGACGGGACGCTGCAACGACGCGTGGACGACATCGACCACGAGTTGCGCGTGCTGATGACGGATTACCAGGCAGCTGCCCAGGTGCCGACGTTCATGGCCTATGCCCGTGACCGCGTGAGCGAGCGCATCAATCGTTTCCCGGGTAAGAAGGAGGGATGGATCGATGCCGATACCGTTCTGGTCGAGCTGGAGCATGGCGTTCGTCAGTCCTTGACCCAAGTGGTGGCCAGCGGATACCCCGCGGATTTCAATTTCAGGGACTTCGCCAGGCTGACGTCGACCGTGGGCCAGGACCTGTCCCATTTGAGCAACCGAGCGATCGATGGTTACATCCGGGCCGCCAGGCTCGGTGAGGGGTACTGCGATGAGATCCGCAAGAGTTATCTCGACCCGGACGCAGATGCCCAGTCCAGGCCGCTGGAGCTGCATCGCCACATCACAGGCATGAAAATTCAACGCGATTGTCTGGTGGAGCTGCAGAGCGGACGCCTCAGCGACGCGCATGCCGACTGGCTGAAACCGGTCTGCATGGCATTTCATCGGGGCAGTTTCGTCGACGATTGCAAATTGGCAATGCTGAAGATCAACGGGGCCGCTGTAGTCGGTGGGTACCTGCTGCAGTCGCCCCAGGCCAAGGGCACTTTGGTCTATCTCAGCGATGGGCCTGGTGGGCGGTACCTTTATACGGTCGAGGATTTTGTCGAGCAGTGGCGAAGCGATGCTCTGCAGGACTGGGTCTACGCGCATGTCTCGATTGACGATGAACTGTTGATCCGCGAACTCAATGAGAGCGTGCGAAACGATGACTTCGCCGATGCGTCAGAAAGCAAGGGAAATGCGAGGATCGCCCGGTCGTTGCAGGTGCTGTACAACATCCGGGATCTTTCGGTTGCTCTACGCCAGCGTATACAGCGCTTGCTGGCCGATGCGAAACGCGATGCCTACAGCGCGGCGAGGCGTATCACCCAAGAGGTGTTCTGGCTGGTCGGTCTGGTGGCGGATGTCATCGCCTTGGCGTTCCCGCCGGCGCGAATCGTTCTGGGCTTCATCAAGGCCGGCGCTGGGTTCTACCGCAGCCTCGCGGCGTTGCGTGATGGCGATAAGACGGCAGCACTGTTATCCCTGCTCGGAGCCGTCGCCAGCTTGCCCGGGATTACGGATGTGGTGAAGTTCTATGGTACCCAGCTGGTTGATCGAGGCAGCAAACTCTGGTCGACGTTGTTTCCTGGGGAGTCATCCGCACTGAGTCTGTGGGTGAAGAACCAAGTCGAGGCACTCAAAGCGTTCTATGAGCGGCATGAGGTGTTCAAGGAGCTTGGCTCGGGTGCTTTCCAACCGTTGAATAAACGATTCGAGGAAGAGTTGTCGTGGTATACGCAACTGGTTGCTTCCACAGAGCAATCAGCCCCTCGTCAGTTCACCTGAGGCCGCCATCGGGGTCAGGGACGGCACCTCAACGCATGAGCTAGGCCTCTGGCTCATACCCCATACGCTTGCTGACGGCGCCTGCCGCCGCCAGCAAGCGCTTCGCCGCCGGTCCCTGTTCGTCGGCATGGAAGATCGACGTCGGACCGACCACCGTCATCACCGCGGCAATCTGGCCCATGGCGTTGAACACCGGCGCGGACAGCGCGTCCACGCCGGGCATCAGCAAACCGTGCACGTGATGCAGCCCGCGTGCACGGATCTGGGCCAGCACGGGCTCGTAGTCGCTGAATGACTGGTCCATGGCGGCCAGCTCCTGGTCGCGCAGTTCCACTGTCTCGCGTTCGGGCAGGTGGGCGGCGAACACCAGGCCTGTGGACGAACTGAGCAGCGGCAGGACCGAGCCGATCTGCGTGACCACCGTCACCGCGCGCACCGCAGGCTCGATGCTGACCACCGTCGCCCCCTGATTGCCCCACACCGCAATGAAACAGCTTTCGTTGAGCTCGTCGCGCAGTTGCGACAGGGGCAGCGCCGCGACCTTCAGCACGTCGATGCTACCCAGCGCCGCCATGCCCACCCGCAGTGCCTCACGGCCCAGCCCATAATGGTTGGTGGCAGGATCCTGCTCGGCGAAGCCGCTGGCGATCAGCGCCTGCAAGTAGCGATGCACCTTGCTCGCCGGCATGTCCACGTGTTCGGCCAGTCGCGACAGCGACGTGGATGGAGAGAGTTCGGCAAGGGCTTTGAGAATGTCGGTGCCGACTTCCGCCGAGCGGACCTTCTGCTTGCCGTTATCGGCAGGGGAGCTGGCTTTGGCCATGGGATGGGAATCCAGGGGAGACAGGTGGGCGTCTTTATAGCTTGACGCCTTTCGGCAATCAAATTACGTTATTCGTAATCTGATTACGATAAAAACAATGCAGACGCGCTGCAACGCCTGGAGTACTCACCGGAACGCGCCGGACAGGGCCAGCAGCCAGCTGCCAGCAACGGCTCTCATCGAGCCCGGAGGCACCCGATGAATCTCGATTCTTCCCCTGATCTTCAGTACCTGAGCGGCTTCGGCAACGAGTTCGCCAGTGAAGCGCTGCCCGGCGCCCTGCCGGTCGGGCAGAACTCCCCACAGAAAGCCCCTTACGGCCTGTACGCCGAACTGCTCTCGGGTACCGCGTTCACCATGGCCCGCAGCGAGCTGCGTCGTACCTGGCTGTACCGCATCCGTCCCTCGGCGCTGCACCCGCGCTTCGAGCGTCTGGAGCGTCAACCGCTGACCGGCCCGCTGGGCCAGATCACCCCCAACCGCCTGCGCTGGAGCCCCCAGCCGATCCCGTCCGAGCCCACCGATTTCATCGAAGGCTGGCTGCCGATGGTGGCCAACTCGGCCTCGGAGAAGCCGGCTGGCGTGAGCATCTACATCTATCGTGCCAATCGTTCCATGGAACGGGTGTTCTTCAATGCCGACGGCGAACTGCTACTGGTGCCGGAGCAAGGCCGCCTGCGCATCGCCACCGAACTGGGGGTGATGGAAGTCGAGCCGCTGGAGATCGCCGTGATCCCTCGGGGCATGAAGTTCCGCGTCGAGCTGCTCGACGGCCAGGCCCGTGGCTACATTGCCGAGAACCATGGTGCCCCGCTGCGCATCCCGGACCTGGGCCCGATCGGCAGCAATGGCCTGGCCAACCCGCGTGACTTCCTGACCCCAGTGGCGCGCTACGAAGAGGTCAGCGGGCCAGTGCAACTGGTGCAGAAGTTCCTCGGCGAACACTGGGCCTGCGAACTGCAGCACTCGCCGCTGGATGTGGTCGCCTGGCACGGCAGCAACGTGCCGTATAAGTACGACCTGCGTCGCTTCAATACCATCGGCACGGTCAGCTTCGACCATCCCGATCCTTCCATCTTCACCGTGCTCACCTCGCCGACCAGCGTCCACGGCATGGCCAACATGGACTTCGTGATCTTCCCGCCACGCTGGATGGTGGCCGAGAACACCTTCCGTCCACCTTGGTTCCACCGCAACCTGATGAACGAATTCATGGGCCTGATCCAGGGGGCCTACGACGCCAAGGCTGAAGGTTTCCTGCCGGGCGGTGCCTCGCTGCACGGTGTGATGAGCGCCCACGGGCCAGACGCCGAAACCTGCGAGAAGGCCATCGCCGCGGACCTGGCGCCGCACAAGATCGACAACACCATGGCATTCATGTTCGAGACCAGCCAGGTGCTGCGTCCGAGCCGTCATGCCCTCGAGTGCCCGCAACTGCAGGCCGACTACGATAGTTGCTGGGCCACCTTGCCGAGCACCTTCAACCCGAATCGGAGATAACCCATGAACCAGACCGCCATCGCCCGTAGCTGGGTCGAGCACGCCAACGGGCACAGCGACTTCCCGTTGCAGAACCTGCCCCTGGGCATCTTCAGCCGTCCAGGCCAGGCACCGCGTTGTGGCGTAGCCATCGGTGACGCGATCCTCGATCTGGAAGCCGTGCTGGGCGCCGGCCTGTTCGACGGCCAGGCCAAGGTCGCTGCCGAAGCCACCCGAGGCGGCGCGCTGAATGCGTTCTTCGCCCTGGGCCGTGAAGCCCGTGTGGCCTTGCGCGAGCGTTTGATGGTGCTGCTGGGCGAGCACAGCGAGCATCAAGCGGCCTTGAAGGCTGCCCTGTATCCGGCCAGCGATTGCCAACTGCACCTGCCTGCGAAGATCGGCGACTACACCGACTTCTACGTAGGCATCGAACACGCCAAGAACGTGGGCAAGCTGTTCCGCCCGGACAACCCGCTGCTGCCCAACTACAAATACGTGCCGATCGGTTACCACGGCCGTGCCTCCACCATCCGTCCCTCTGGTACCGACGTGCGCCGTCCCAAGGGCCAGACCCTGCCGGCCGGGCAGACCGAACCGAACTTCGGCCCGTGTGCGCGCCTGGACTACGAGCTGGAATTGGGCATCTGGATCGGCCAAGGCAACGACATGGGCCAGCCCATCCCGGTGAGCGACGCCGCTGAGCATGTGGCCGGCTACTGCCTGCTCAACGACTGGTCCGCGCGCGATATCCAGGCCTGGGAATACCAGCCACTGGGCCCGTTCCTGTCCAAGAGCTTCATCACCAGCATCTCGCCCTGGGTGGTTACCGCCGAAGCCCTCGAGCCGTTCCGTTGCGCCCAGGCGCCGCGTCCTGAAGGCGACCCGCAGCCCCTGTCCTACCTGCTGGACAAGCGTGACCAGGACGCGGGTGCCTTCGATATCGAACTGGAAGTGCTGCTGGTTACCGAGAAGATGCGCGAGCAGGGCCTGCCAGCCCATCGCCTGACCCTGAGCAACACCCGCAGCATGTACTGGACCGTGGCCCAGATGGTGGCTCACCACAGTGTCAACGGTTGCCAGTTGCAGCCGGGTGACCTGTTCGGTTCGGGCACGCTGTCCGGCGCCACGCCCGGCTCGTTCGGCAGCCTTCTGGAGATCACCGAAGGTGGCAAGCATCCGGTGGAGCTGGCCAGCGGCGAGGTGCGCAAGTTCCTGGAGGACGGCGACGAGATCATCCTGCGTGCCCGCTGCATCCGTGACGGCGTGGCGAGCATCGGCTTCGGCGAATGCCGCGGCAAGATCATCTCGGCCAACTGAGAGGTCAGGGCGATGGAGCTGTTCACCTATTACCGTTCCACTTCCTCGTATCGGGTACGCATCGCCCTGGCGCTCAAGGGGCTGGATTACCAGGCCCTGCCGGTCAACCTGCTCAAGGGCGAGCAGCGTGGGGCGCACTACCTGGCGCTCAACCCCCAGGGGCGAGTGCCCGCGCTGCGGACCGATGGCGGGGAGTTGCTGGTGCAGTCACCGGCGATCATCGAGTATCTCGAAGAGGTTTATCCACAACCTGCGCTGTTGCCGGCCAGTGCCGAGTCTCGGGCCAAAGTGCGGGGTGTGGCGGCGATCATCGGCTGCGACGTCCACCCGCTGCACAACGTCAGCGTGCTCAACCAGTTGCGTCAGTTGGGCCATGACGATACCCAGGTCAACCAGTGGATCGCCCACTGGATCGGCCAGGGCCTGGCGGCGGTGGAACAATTGATCGGTGATCGAGGCTTCTGCTTCGGTGACGAGCCGGGGTTGGCAGATGTCTACCTGATCCCTCAGCTCTACGCCGCCGAGCGATTCAATGTCGACCTCAGCGGCTATCCACGCATCGCTCGCGTGGCTGCTTTGGCACAGGCACACCCGGCCTTCGCCAAGGCGCATCCCTCCTGCCAGCCGGACACCCCGGCTCAGTGAATCGAACGCTTGGTCGACGGGAGTTGGCCAAGCCGTTCGCTCAATTTCAGACGCTGGATCGGATCGTCGGTCAGCAGCAAGGCGTGCTCCAAGTCATAGCGCTCGGCCTGGGGGCAATCCAGGTGCTGGTAGAGCGTGGCGCGGGCCAGGTAGTCGCTTGCCAGTACCGGGCCTAGTTGCATCACCCGTTCGGCGTCGATCAAGGCGGCCAGGTCGTTTTCGTTGCTGCTGTGCAGATGTCGCAGGTTGCGCGACAGGCGCTGGAGCATCTGCATGGGGGCAGCGCTGTGCATGTGTTCGGCGCTCAACGGCATATGGGGACCGAACTGGCGGGCCAGCAGTTCGCGGCAGTCGGCGGGGTACAACCGTCGCCCGCCACAGGGATCGAGCAAATGGTCGGCCCCGGGCACACGCAGCAGGAAGTGGCCGGGGAAGTTCACGCCCTCCAGGGGGATCGATAGGCGTCGCGCCAGTTCCAGGGCGAGGATGGCCAGGGTCAACGGCTGGCCGCGGCGGCGCTGCAAGACTTTGTCCATCAACGCCACCTGGGGCCGCAACGGATGGTATTCATCCTGCGCGAAACCCAGGGCATTGAGTTGACGCAGCAGGGGCTGGGCCAGCTCGTGGAGCGGCAGCATTGGCAGGTTGGCGCTGATTTCTCGCTGCAAGTCGTGCACCTGGGCGAGGCTCGCCGCCGGCTCTACCGTCCGGTCGTGCTCGGCCGCTATCCACAGCGTTGCTTCCAGCAGGGCGACAGGCTCGCGATCCAGGCAGGCCAGGCAGGCTTGACGTGGGTTCATGGGCACTCTCCGCATACGCTTATCTTTTAGCCTTGGCGCGTGCTTTCGTCCAGTGGTCCGCCAGAGGCTCGGAGCCTGGCGGCCTGCCTATACTGGAAGGAGCACCTCTCGGGGGAGCCCGTTGATGTTCGCGCTCATGCAAAGCACCCGCACCCAGTCCTTGCACCTGTGCATCGACCCGCCGACAGGCCTCAAGGCCGTCGTGGTCATTCATAGCGAGCAGTTGGGCCCGGCCATGGGCGGCTGTCGCTATCTACCCTATGCCGATGATGAAAGTGCCATGACCGACGCCATCCGTCTGGCCCAGGGCATGAGCTACAAGGCGGCATTGGCGGGCCTGCCTTTGGGGGGCGGCAAAGCGGTGATCGTGCGCAATCCGCATGTGGAAAACCGCGCCGCGCTGTTCGAAGCATTCGGCCGGTTCATCGATACCCTGCAGGGGCGCTTCATCACCGCCGTGGACAGCGGCACCTCCACCCTGGACATGGACTGCATCGCCCAGACCACACCCCATGTCACCAGCACCACAGCCTCAGGCGACCCGTCGCCGCATGCCGCGATGGGTGTGTTCGCGGGCATTCGCGCCACGTCCATGGCGCGTTTGGGCAGCGATAACCTGGAGGGGCTGCGCATCGCTGTGCAAGGCTTGGGCAATGTCGGCTATGCCTTGGCCGAACAGTTGCACGCGGCGGGCGCGGAATTATTGGTCAGCGACCTGGATCCTGGACGCGTACGCCTGGCCGTGGAGCAATTGGGGGCACATCCTGTGACCAACGACGCGCTGATCAGCACTCCCTGCGACATCTTTGCCCCCTGTGGCGTCGGGCCGGTGCTCAATGGCCAGAGCGTGATGCAGTTGCGCTGCGCTGCCGTGGCAGGCGCGGCGAACAACCAGCTCACTACGCTGCAAGTGGCGGATCAGCTGGAAAATCGCGGCATCCTCTATGCGCCGGACTACGTGATCAATGCCGGTGGCCTGATCTATGTGGCCCTGACCCACCGGGGCGAGGACCTGGGCACCATCACCGCACACCTGGCGCGCATTCCCACGCGGCTGACCGAAGTGTTTGCCCATGCCCAGGCGGAGAAGCGTTCGCCAGCGCGGGTGGCGCAGATGCTGGCGGAGCGGTTGCTCTACGGATGAGCCTGGGTCATTCAGCCTGATTCTCAAGCAGCTCGGCCAAGGCATCCGGCTGGTTCTTGAAGGCCCGGGCGAACACGTCGCGGTTCTTGGCCATGTAGATGCCGGCTTCCTCGACTTGCTGTTCGCTCAACGATGGCACGGCCTTTTGCAGCACCTCGGCCAGGCGCTCGGCCAGTTCGAGCATTTTGTCGTGACGGTCTGCTTCGGCCTTATCCATGAACAAGCGCTCCGGGTCGCGGCTGCTGCGGTACACCACTTCGACGGCCATTCATCACCTCTGTGCCTTTTGCTGTTGGGGTTATGGGTTAACTGTATTTATATACAGTACTCGCTCCAGCCACCGTGATGCAACTCAAGTGATGGCCTTTTCCCTTCAGAGCCTAGCCCACAGGTGTCTTGCGGCAATCGGTCGCCTTCCAAGGCAAAGGCCTGGCCTTTTTACTGCATGCACAAGCGTCACAGAGGTGACGCATCATCCTTCAGCTCGTATCGGGGAAAACGAACATCGTGAACATCAAATGGGCAGAAAAACTACGCAAGGGCCTGCATGGCTCGGCGGACTCGCTGGGCAACCTGTGCGTCGAGGCGTTCCACTACCTGGCGTTGTTCGGCATCGGCGCCATCACTGCCTATGCGGCGGTGGTGACCTTCCTGGACATGCTGGGCAAAGGTGGGGTCAGCGTCGATGACATCCTGCTGCTGTTCATCTACTTGGAGCTGGGGGCGATGGTCGGTATCTATTTCAAGACCAACCACATGCCGATCCGCTTCCTGCTGTATGTGGCGATCACCGCGCTGACCCGTCTGCTGATCGGCGATGTCTCGCACCACAAAGCGCCAGACGTCGGGCTGCTGTACCTGTGCGGCGGCATCCTGCTGCTGGCGTTTTCGATTCTTGTGGTGCGCTACGCCTCGTACCGCTATCCGTCCACCAAGGTGCTCGATGCCAATGGCAAAGAGGTCGAGGACGGCAAGTAGGGGTCAGTTGGCCAGGCCTGGGCCATGCTGTTGTTGCTCGGTTGCGAACCCGGCGCTGAACGGGTTGAAGAGTAGCCGTGTCCCCAGGGATATGAAGTGTATTTGCGCCAGACTAGGCGAAACGGGGTCAGAAAGCGAAGTGCGCTGGAGTGCATGAGCATTCCGAGCCCCGTTTAAACGTAGTATGGGCGAGTGCGGATACATTCCGTACAGAGTCTAGGTGTTCAAGATGTGCAGCTGGGGAACATTGAGTTCACTGTCGTGACAAGTATCGTCTTGGACTGTCTTTGCTCGGCAGACAAAATATTTGAAGCAGGGCGCTTATGAACGCGATCCAGCGGATTATATAGTCACCTCCCAAAAAATCTCGGGAGGGTAGATAGAATAAAACATAGCCATAACGGGCTACGCTGAGTTGGGTCGCTCCCCAGAGTATAAGTGGTGCAAGAAAAATTAAAAATACTCTAGGGGTAAGACGTGCTCCGGAAATTATTTTTGATGTCGAGTGGAAGGCCAAGAAGGCTATCAGGGAGATCAGTAGGTATAAGGCCTCCATCAGTAACGGGTTACTGGTCACCGCTTTGACTCTCCATATATAAGGCGTTGAGGGTGGCGGTGTCGGAGATGGCTTCAAATGCTAATGCCGCTTTGCTTGATTTCTCATATCCTCGAACATAATCGCTGCGTACATACCTAAATAAACGCCATGCATCTGGTTTCAATATCAGCTTACTAAGGCTGTAGGCCGAAAGAGCCAAGTCGACGGAACCATAAGCCATATTTCCTTCCAAGGCGCCTGCTCCCACTCTTTTTGCAGCCTGTTGGTAAGCCTTCCTCACTGAGCACAATCTGAGCGACCGGCCGATAAATTGCCTCTATTTCATACATATTATTGGACATTCTGCCGTGCCCCAGCGATACGAAACTTCTGGCATAGACTGAGAAATAGTCATCGGTTTTTTTATTGCACGCAGGCGTACCGGCTCTCCGGGATCTAGTAATCGCCTGATGCTAGATAGCGTATTGGGGTGCGTTGCGCGGAAGCCGCATCTGTACCTGTGCGGCGGCATCCTGCTGCTGGCGTTTTCGATTCTTGTGGTGCGCTACGCCTCGTACCGCTATCCGTCCACCAAGGTGCTCGATGCCGATGGCAAAGAGGTCGAGAACGGCAAGTAGGGGTCAGTTGGCCAGGCCGGCGGCGGGGAAGCGGCGTGGTGTCTGGTGGGGGGCTTGGGTGAGGGCGGCCAGGACCTCCAGCGGGTTCTGGCCCAGTTCGATGGCCAGCCCCAGGCGGATGCTGTCGATCACCCGCTGCAGACGCTGCGGGTCATTGCGCTGGGCGGCGGTGATCAGGCGTTTGGCGACCACACCGCTGTCGTCGGAGAGGGTGAGCATGATGCTGCCGTCCAGGCGTTCGATGCTCAGGTTGACCCGGTACTCGGGGGCGAAGGCGTCGCTGATCTGGTCGAATGGATTGTGCATGGTCGGGCGGTCTGCAATGAATGACTGCAGAGGTTGACCGACTGAGCGCGCGGTTGGTTCAGGGCCATTGATCGGTGGACATGAAAACGCCCGGCAAAGCCGGGCGTTCTTTGTCGATCGCGGGGTTCAGGCTTCAGGGTCGCTCATCTGAAGTACCCCACGTTTGCTGCGCAACTTGCCGTAGAAGTGCTCCAGCGCGTTGTTCAGCTTGCTGGCGGCGCCATCCACAGCCTGGTCCAGGGACGTGGCGGTGTGGGTCACGGAAATCGGTTGATGGCCTTTCGGGCGAGCCTCCATCTGGCAGCGTTTGTCATGTGGGCCGGGCTTGGCGCCGTTCTCGTCACGCAGGTGGACCTCGATGCGGGTGAGGTCGTCCTCGTAGCGTTCGAGCGTGCTTTCAAGCGTGCTGCGAACCCACTCGTTGAGCCGGATGTTGCCTTCGATGTGATTGCTGCTGTTGACCTGGATTTGCATGATTCAATCCTTATTCAGCTTGCTCGCAAGAGACGCGCCTAGGCCTTTGAGGCCCTTGGAATTTCTTCGCCTCTTGACCCTAAAGTCAGCCAACGGCGAAACGAAATCAAGCCCCTTTAGAAAATAAATTTTCTGTTGCAAATCGGCCTTGGCAAACCGCCGAAACATGCTTCTGGTGCTGATGCGCCCGGCGAACGTGCGCTCGTTGCTCAGCCGGAGAAGGCCGCCCGGTAGTCCCCGGGCGTCGCGCCCAGGGCCTGGCGGAAGCGGTTGCTGAAGTGGCTGGCGCTGGCGAATCCACATAGCAGGGCCACCTGGCCCAGCGGCAACTGGCCCAGGCGCAACAGCTGGCAGGCGCGGTTGAGGCGGCGGGCCAGCAGGTACTGGTGCGGCGGCAGGCCGAAGCTTGTACGGAACATGCGGGCGAAGTGGTATTCGGACAGGTTGCAGCGCACGGCCAGCTCGCCCAGGGTGATGGGTTGGTCCAGGTGCGCTTCGATGTACTCCACCAGCTGCCGGCGCTGGTGCGGTGCCAGGCCGCCCTTCAGGCGCAGGCCCTGGCGCAGACCTGCCTGGCTGAGCACGGCGTGGTCGACAATTTCGTGGGCCAGGCTACTGGCCAAGAGACGCTCGCCGGGTTCGTCCCAGTCCAGGGTCACCAGTTGGCGGAAGCGTCGGGCCTGTTGCGGATCATCGAGGAAGGTCGCCTCTTGCAGCTGCATTTCCCGCGGTTCGCGGTCGAGCAGGTGCAGGCAACCCAGGGCGAACTGGGCCTCGCTGATGTAGAGGTGGGCCAGGCGGATGTGCCCATTGACCACCCAGTTGGACTCGTGTCCTGCGGGCATGATGCACAGTTTGTCCGGCGCGCCTTTGTCGGCCGGGCGCTGACGTCGGAAGGTGCCGGTGCCGTCGGCGATGTAGCACGACAGGGTATGGTGGCTCGGTGCCTGGTAGTCGCGGGCATCGTCGCGATTGCTCCACATTGCTGCAGCCAGGCCGTCGCCCAGGTGCGCGCTCAGCTCCAGGCGGGCATTGGGGGAGGCGTGCATGGCGTTGAAAACTTGCAATTGGGTCAGTGGGGTCATCGGCGATTCCTCGTGTTGCCATCCTACTGCGTGGCGTTCGGGCTGACAGCCCCGGGGATGGCAAATGCGCAAGTTTGTGCAAGCGCAGGCATCGGCGGCGGGTGGAGACTGGAGATCACGACGAGGGCTGGGCCCTCGATCACAGGCTTCGCCTGCAGGCGCCACTGAGCCTTGTGGGCGCTGGCGAAGCCTGCGATGGGCTGCAACGCAGCCCCAGCTCTTGTGACCGCCACGGAAGTCCTGCCATGAACCTCTCGCTCTATCTGCTCACTGTCCTGATCTGGGGCACCACCTGGATCGCCCTGAAACTGCAGCTGGGCGTGGTCGCCATCCCGGTGTCGATCGTCTATCGCTTCGCCCTGGCCGGGTTGATCCTGTTCGCCATCCTCTTGCTCACCCGGCGCCTGCAACCGATGAACCGCCGCGCCCACCTGGTGTGCCTGGCCCAGGGTTTTTGCCTGTTCTGCGTCAACTTCATGTGTTTTCTCACCGCCAGCCAGTGGATTGCCAGTGGGCTGATCGCCGTGGTGTTCTCTACCGCCACCCTATGGAACGCACTCAACGCGCGGATCTTCTTTGGCCAGCGTATCGCCGCCAATGTGTTGGGTGGTGGTGCCTTGGGGCTGGTGGGCCTGGGCCTGCTGTTCTGGCCGGAGCTGTTCAGCCACACCGCCAGCCGCGAGACCTTGTACGGCCTGGGCCTGGCGTTGCTGGGCACATTGTGTTTCTCGGCGGGCAACATGCTTTCCAGCGTGCAGCAGAAGGCAGGGCTCAAGCCCATGACCACCAACGCCTGGGGCATGGTGTATGGGGCGATGATGCTGGCACTGTACTGCCTGCTCAGCGGCATTCCCTTCGACATGGAATGGAACACCCGCTACATCGGTTCGCTGCTGTACCTGGTGATCCCGGGGTCGGTCATCGGTTTCACCGCCTACCTGACCTTGGTCGGACGCATGGGGCCGGAGCGGGCGGCCTACTGCACGGTGCTGTTCCCGCTGGTGGCGTTGAATGTCTCGGCCGTCGCCGAGGGCTACCAGTGGACGGCGCCAGCGCTGCTGGGGCTGGTGGCGGTGATGGCGGGCAACGTGCTGGTGTTTCGCAAGCCAAAGGCCAAGGTGATGGGGCGTGCGGTCGGCGTGAGGTAGGCGACGGCCCTCTGGTGCGGTTCTTTCATGGGGAAGCCCGCGAATACCGCGCGTCAGATTCGCCGGTGTCTACACTAGGCCAGACCTTTTATCGTTGGATCCGGCCATGTCGACACTGTCAGCCTGGGACCGACACCTGTCGTACCGCCAGGTGCAGTTGCTGTGCCTGCTCGCCCTCGGCCTGCATCTGATCCCGCTGTTGCTGGCTGACTACCCGTACATGGACGACAGCTGGCGCGGGCATCTGGCCGGCAATGCCTGGGCAGTCGAGGGGCGGGTGATGAACGACCTGTTCTACGGCGCACTTGGCTTCGGCCATGGGGCGCCGAACCTGTTCCCCTTGCCGCTGTTGCTGGCAGGCACGGCGGCCGCCCTGGCCCTGGCCCGCCTTGTGCGTCACTATTTCGTCGCTCCCACCGCCAGCGCGGTACTGGTGGTGCTGCCTCTGTGGTATCAACCGTTCTTCCTGCAAAACCTCTCTTACCAGTACGACGGACCGACCATGGCACTGGCGCTGGCCGCCTGTGTGCTGGCCATCACCCTGGAGCCTGGCAGCTGGCGACAGATACTCTGCGGCGCACTGCTGGTGGCGGTGGCGCTGGCTTTCTACCAGATCAGCCTGAACGTGTTCGCCGGGCTGTGCGGTGTGGAGGTCATGCGCCAGGTAATGCTGGGCAAGCGGTGCGGCCAGGTCTGGCGCCATGCGCTAGGGCGCCTGGGCCAGGCGCTGGGCGGTTGTGCGCTGTATGGGCTGACGGCCTATCAACTGATGACGCCCTTGCGCCAGGGCTTGCTGCCTGTCGAGGGGCCTTGGCCGTTCATCACTGTGGCACGGCTGGAGGTGATCGGCGAGCGAGTGGGGTTGTTGTTCACGCCGGGCACCACGTGGTGCTGCCTGGTGTTGATCGCGCTCGCGATCGTCGCGCTGGCCCGGCAGCTCTGGCGTGTGCTGGACGGGCAGGGCAGCGTCGGCGCCCGGGTCGGCTTATGCCTGGCGTTGCTGGTGCCGATACCGGTGATTCTGCTGCTAATCCCCGGCATCACGTTGGTGTTCGCCGATTTCAACGATGGCGCGCGCACCTTGATGGGCCTGGGCGTGCTCATGCTGCTGGTGCTGCTGCTCGCCCATGAGGCGCTCAGTGAAATCCACCCGCGCCTGGGCTGGCTGCTGGTGATACCGCTGTTGTGCATGCTGTCGTTCGCCTTCGCCTACGGCCGCGTGCTGATCGTGCAGAAGACGCTGCACCAGGCCGTCACCTTCGCCCTGGCCCACGACATCAGCGCCCAGCCCTCGCTGGCCAGCGCCCGACGCTACTACGTGCTGGGCATCGACTCTGGCGGCCAGTGGTTGCCGGCCGCCAGTGGCTCGTTCAAGGCCATGCCGGCGCTGCGTTATGTGCTCAACATCAACTACCTGCTGCTCCCGGAAATGATGCCGCGTGTAGGCCTGAGCAACTTCGGCTCGCATCCGCCGCTGGACCGTCGACAGGTGCTGGCGCGTAGCCCGCAACCTGTAGTGCGGGGCAAGTTCTATGACATCCATGGGTTGGGCGATACCGTCTACGTGCTGATGAAAAAGCCCCGCGACCCCGAGCGCTACCGTTGGTGAACCTTCGGCGCTTCGCCCGCTATGGCGTGGTCGGCCTGGTCAACACAGGCGTGCACTGGCTCGTGTTCTTCGTGCTGCACCTGGTCCTTGGGCGCAGCCAGGCGCTGAGCATGTATTGGCCTTTGCCGGGGCGGCGAGCCTGTCCTACCAGCTCAACGCCCGCTACACCTTCTTCGCCCGGCCAGGCGGCAAGCGCTACCTGTTGTTCCTGGCGGGTATGGGAGGGCTGAGCCTGGCCATGGGGGCGGTGTCCGACTGGGCGCGCCTGTCGCCCTGGTTGACCCTCGTGGCGTTCTCCACGGTCAGCCTGGTGGTGGGCTATAGCTATTCGCGCACTGTAGTGTTCAGACGGAGGGCGCCATGAACATTTCCCTGATCGTGCCGGTGTACAACGAGCAGGACACCCTGGAGCGCTTCTACCGCGCCGTGCGGCGCGAGCCGTCGTTGCAGGGCATGACAGTGGAGATTCTGTTCATCAACGATGGCAGCACCGATGGCACCGAGGCCATCTGCGCAGACCTGGCTATGCGCGATGAATGGGTCACGGTGATCAATTTCTCGCGCAACTTCGGCAAGGAGTCGGCGCTGTTCGCCGGGCTGGAGTACGCCGAGGGCGATGCCATGGTGCCGATCGATGTCGATCTGCAGGACCCCATCGAGCTGGTCGCGCAGATGGTCGAACGCTGGCAGCAGGGCGCCGACGTGGTCCTGGCCAAGCGCCGCGACCGGGCTGCCGATACGCCGTTCAAGCGCTGGAGCGCGCGGCTCTATTACCGCCTGCACAACCGCATCGCCTCGACCCACATCGAGGAGAACGTCGGTGATTTTCGTCTGCTCGACCGCAAGGTGGTCGCCGCGATCCGCCAGTTGCCGGAGCAGCAGTTGTTCATGAAAGGGGTATTGTCGTGGGTGGGGTTTCGCACCGAAATCATCGAGTACGACCGGCCGCCGCGGGTCGCGGGCAACAGTAAGTTCAGCGTCTGGCGACTGTGGAACCTGGCGCTAGACGGCATCACCTCGTTCAGCACCGTGCCCTTGCGGCTATGGACTTACGTAGGCGGTGGGGTGTCGCTGTTCGCGTTTGCCTTTGCGGTGTACATGGTGGTCGACAAATTGCTGTGGGGGACCGATGTGCCGGGATATCCATCGTTGATGACGGCCATTTTGTTCCTGGGCGGGGTGCAGCTGATCGGCATCGGCATCCTGGGGGAGTACATCGGGCGGATCTACCAGGAAACCAAGCACCGGCCGCGCTATGTGGTGCGCAAGGTCGTCGGCAGGCGGCGCAAGATCAGGTAGTGCGGCGCTGAGGCCTTCGTGGGTTCACCCGCGAAGGCCTCCTGAAACACGACTCAGCCCTTCCAGACCTGCGGGTTGACCAGGTCCCGAGGTCGCTCGCCCAACAGCGCCGCGCGCAGGTTGTCGATCGCCCGATTGGCCATGGCTTCGCGGGTTTCAGCGGTGGCAGAACCTACGTGTGGCAGGGTCAGGGCATTGGGCAGCGTGAACAGCGGCGAGTCGGCCAGCGGCTCTTTCTCGTACACGTCCAGCCCGGCACCGCGAATCGTGCCGCTCTGCAGCGCCTCGACCAGCGCCGCCTCGTCCACTACCGGCCCGCGGGAGACGTTGACCAAAAAGGCGCTGGGCTTCATCAGTTTGAGCTCGCGGGCACCGATCAACTTGCGCGTGGCCTCCGACAACGGCACCACCAGGCACACGAAGTCGGCTTCGGCCAGCAGTTGCTCCAGGCTGCGGTATTGGGCTCCAAGCTCCTGTTCCAGTGCGGGCTTGCGGTTGTTGCCGCTGTACAGCACCTGCATGTTGAAACCGAAGCGGCCGCGCCGGGCGATGGCGGCGCCGATGTTGCCCAGACCGACGATGCCAAGGGTCTTGCCATGCACGTCGCTGCCGAAATGGGCTGGGCCGACGGTGGCTTGCCAGTGGCCAGCCTTGGTCCAGGCGTCGAGCTCGGCGACCCGGCGCGCACAGCCCATGACCAGGGCGAAGGCCAGGTCGGCGGTGCTTTCGGTGAGCACGTCGGGGGTGTTGGTCAGGGCGATGCCGCGCTCGTTGAAATAGTCCAGGTCGTAGTTGTCGTAGCCGACCGAGACGCTGGACACCACCTCCAGCTTGCCTGCGCCCTCGAGCTGCGCCCGGCCGAGCTTGCGACCGACGCCGATCAGGCCATGGGCCTGGGGCAGGGCTTCGTTGAACTGGGCGGCGATGTCACCGTGCTTGGGGTTGGGCACGATCACGTTGAAGTCTTGCTGCAGGCGTTCGGCCATGGCCGGGGTGATGCGGCTGAAGGCCAGGACGGTCTTTTTCATCGGGCTACTTCTCATGGCAAAAAATTGAAAGCTACAAGCTTCACGCTTCGAGCGGCAAGAAAAGCCGGGCGGCGTGGGCCTGGTTTTTCTTGCGGCTTGAAACTTGCGGTTAGCGACCGCTCTCGTGGATCTTCAGGTCCGCCTCGTGGGCGGCGAGGATTTCCGGCAGCGAGTTGCGCAGGTATTCGACCCAGGTCTTGATCTTGGCATCCAGGTACTGGCGCGAGGGGTAGATTGCGTAGAGGTTCAGCTCCTGCAGACGGTAGTCGGGCATGATCCGCACGATGCTGCCGTCGCGCAGGCCGTCGATGGCCGAATAGATCGGCAGCACGCCCACGCCCATGCCGCTGCGGATCGCCGTCTTCATGGCGTCGGCCGAATTGACCTGGAACGGCGAGCTGGTGATGTTGACCACCTCCTGGCCTTCCGGACCGTCGAACAGCCACTTCTCCAGTGGGATCACCGGGCTCACCATGCGCAGGCACGAATGCTTGAGCAGGTCGGATGGCTTGTGCGCGGTGCCGTGCTTGGCCACGTACTCGGGCGAGGCGCAGACGATGCTGTAGGTGATGCCCAGACGCTGGGAGACGAAGCCGGAATCCGGCAGCTCGCTGGCCAGCACGATGGACACGTCATAGCCCTCGTCGAGCAGGTCCGGTACGCGGTTGGCCATGGTCAGGTCGAAGGTCACGTCCGGGTGCGACTCACGGTAGCGGGCGATGGCATCGACCACGAAGTGCTGGCCGACGCCGGTCATCGAATGCACCTTCAACTGCCCGGCCGGGCGGGCGTGGGCATCGCTGGCTTCGGCCTCGGCTTCTTCGACGAAGGTGAGAATCTGTTCGCAGCGCATCAGGTAACGCTTGCCCGCCTCGGTCAGAGCGATGCGTCGGGTGGTGCGGTTGAGCAGCCGAGTTTGCAGATGGGCTTCCAGGTTGGAGACCGCCCGCGAGACGTTCGCGGTGGTCGTATCCAGTTGCGCCGCGGCGGCAGTGAAGCTACCGAGTTGGGCTACGCAACTGAAAGCACGCATGTTTTGCAGGGTGTCCATGGGTCACTCTCAAGGTAGAGGACAAAATTGTGACATGAAGTAACCAAAACGGTCTTCAGACTAAAGCCGGATTATCACTGTTTTGGTAACAAAGATTCGCAGGAATATGCGCTTATCGCCAGTGCGACCGCCCCCTAGAATTGCCCGGCCTCTTCACCTCATCCTCGGGAAATCGCAGCTGTGCCGCGTCGCATCATCAGAGCGCTGAATGCGCTCAGTGCCTGTGCCCTTAGCCTCACCTTGAGCGGCTGTATCGGAACCTGGGGCATCGCCCCGCAAAGCAAGACGCTGCAAGCCAACACCCTGACCACCGACGACGCGATCCGCGAAGCTGCCACCGACGCCCATTGGCCGGCGCAACAGTGGTGGCGTGCCTATGGCGACCCGCAGTTGGACCGCTGGGTCGAGCTGGCCCAGAGCGGCAGCCCGACCCTGGCCATGGCTGCGGCGCGGGTGCGCCAGGCCAAGTCCATGGCCGGTGTGATCGAGTCGGCGGAAAAGCTCCAGGCCAACGGCCAGGCCACCCTCAAGCGCCACAACTGGCCGGAAGATCAGTTCTATGGCCCTGGCGCGCTGTCCGGGGCCAACACCTGGGACAACAACGCCGCCATCGGTTTGAGCTACGCCCTGGATCTCTGGGGCCGTGAGCGCAATGCCAGCGAGCAGGCCGTGGACCAGGCGCACATGAGCGTTGCCGAAGCCCGCCAGGCCCAGCTGGAGCTACAGAACAACGTGGTGCGCGCCTACATCCAGCTGAGTCTGCACTTCGCCCAGCGCGATATCGTCCAGGCCGAGCTGGAGCAGCAGGAGCAGATCCTCGCCCTGGCCAAGCGGCGTCTGGACAGCGGCCTAGGCACGCACTTCGAGGTCAGCCAGGCCGAGGCCCCTTTGCCTGAAACCCATCGTCAGCTCGACAGCCTCAACGAAGAGATCGCCTTGACTCGCAACCAGTTGGCCGCCTTGGCTGGCAAGGGGCCGGGGGAGGGCGCGCAGATCCAACGCCCCACCCTGAGCCTTGGCGCACCGCTGAAGCTGCCGTCGAACCTGCCCGCCGAACTGGTCGGCCAGCGCCCCGATGTGGTCGCCAGCCGCTGGCAGGTGGCGGCCCAGGCTCGTGGCATCGATGTGGCTCACGCGGGCTTCTTCCCCAACGTCGACCTGGTCGGCAGTCTGGGCTTCATGGCCACCGGCGGTGGCCCGCTGGAGTTTCTCACCGGGCGCAAGTTCAACTACAACGTGGGCCCGGCCATCAGCCTGCCGATCTTCGACGGCGGTCGCCTGCGCTCGCAACTGGGCGTGGCATCGGCGGGCTATGACATGGCGGTGGCGCGCTACAACGAAACCGTGGTCGGTGCGCTGAAGAACATCTCCGACCAGCTGATCCGCCGCGAGTCGATGAAAGAGCAGTCGCACTTCGCCGCACAGAGCGTGGCTGCCGCGCAGAAGACCTATGACATCGCCATGGTCGCCTTCCAGCGCGGGCTGACCGATTACCTGAATGTGCTCAACGCCCAGACCCTGCTGTTCCGTCAGCAGCAGATCCAACAGCAGGTCCAGGCCGCGCGCCTGAGCGCCCATGCCGAGCTGGTCACCGCCCTCGGTGGTGGGCTACAGGCCGGCCAGGACGTACCAGACGAGCAACGCCAGGTGGCGCCGAAAACGCCTGCGACCCTGGCCATTTTCGACACGCCGAGCCACGCCGAATGAGCACATCGAGCCTGCCCCTGCGCTGGCTGCAGAGCCTGGAATGGCGCCGGGGCTTCTTTGCCTGGGCGCGCACCGACGGGGTGACCTGGGTCTACATCTTCAAGGTCCTGGCAGCCGCCTTCATCACCTTGTGGCTGGCCATGCGTCTGGAGCTGCCGCAACCGCGCACGGCGATGATCACCGTGTTCATCGTCATGCAGCCACAGAGCGGGCATGTGTTCGCCAAAAGCTTCTACCGGGTGCTCGGTACCCTGGCGGGCTCGGCGATGATGGTCGCGCTGGTCGCGCTCTTTCCGCAGAACACCGAGCTGTTCCTGCCCAGCCTTGCGTTGTGGGTCGGCCTGTGTTCGGCCGGCGCCATGCGCTACCGCACCTTCCAGGCCTATGGTTTCGTGCTGGCCGGGTATACCGCGGCGATGATCGGCCTGCCGGTGTTGCAGCACCCCGACCAAGCGTTCATGGCGGCGGTGTGGCGGGTGCTGGAAATCTCCCTGGGGATCCTGGTGTCGACCTTGGTCAGCGCGGCGATCCTGCCCCAGTCGGCCAGCGCCGCCATGCGCAACGCCCTGTACCAACGCTTTGGCGTGTTCGCCGGGGTGGTGGTCGAGGCCCTGCGTGGCGACAGCCAGCCGGACCGCTACGAAAGCAGCAACGTGCGTTTCATCGCCGAGGCCGTGGGCCTGGAGAGTCTGCGCAACGTCACCGCCTTCGAAGACCCGCACATGCGCAGGCGCTCGGGCCGGCTGGTGCGCATGAACAGCGAGTTCATGGCCATCACCACCCGCTTTAACGCCCTGCACAGTCTGCTGGAGCGCCTGCGCGCCCGTGGGCCGTTGCAGATCGTCGGGGCCATCGAGCCGGGCCTGGCGACCCTTGCCGAATTGCTCGACCCCTATGTGGGCCGCGCCCTGACCGACGCCGATGCGCTGCGCCTGACCCTGGAGCTGGCGGCCTACAAGGAAGGGCTGCAAGCCCAGGTGCGCGGCCTGCGCGCCGACTACCTCGAGACCGAGCCCAGCGAGTCGGACCTGCTCGACTTCCACACCGCCTTCGAGCTGCTGTACCGCTTCGTCGACGAGATGTACAGCTATGCCCAGACCCACGCCTCGCTCGCCGCCCACAGGCACGAGCGCGAACAGTGGGACGAGCCCTACGTGGCCCAGACCAGCTGGCTGGTGTCGCTGGCCGCCGGCGTGCGTGCCTCGGCGGTGCTGTTGCTGCTTGGCAGCTACTGGCTACTCAGCGACTGGCCAAGCGGCGCCATGATGACGCTGATCGCGACAGTCACCGTTGGGCTGTCGGCTGCCTCGCCGAACCCCAAACGCATGTCGTTCCAGATGGCGTGCGGAACGATGATCGGCGCCTTCGTCGGCTTCTTCGAGACCTTCTTCGTCTTCCCCTGGATCGATGGCTTCCCATTGCTGTGCATGGTGCTGGCGCCGGTGTTCGTGCTCGGGGCGTTTCTGTCCTCGCGCCCGGCCTATGCTGGCTACGGGATCGGCCTGCTGGTGTTCTTCGCCATCGGCTCGGTGCCGAACAACCTGACGGTGTACGACCCCTACGTGTTCATCAACGATTACATCGGCATGGTCATCGGCATGCTGGTCTGCGCCGCCGCCGGGGCGATCATCCTGCCGCCCAACAGCCGTTGGCTGTGGAGCCGCCTGGAGCAGGACCTGCGTGAGCAAGTGCTATTCGCCATCACCGGTCGCCTGCGCGGATTGGGCTCGGCGTTCGAGAGCCGTACCCGCGACCTGCTGCACCAGGCCTACGGTTTGGCTGCCGGCCGGCCGCAGGTGCAGAGCGAGCTGATGCGCTGGATGTTCACTGTCCTGGAAATCGGCCACGCGATCATCGAGCTGCGCAAGGAACAGGTGCGCGCCCCGATCCACCCGGCCTATGCCGAAAGCCAGCCCTGGCGCCAGGCCATCCGCGTGATGGGCCGGGCCTTGGCGCGGCTGTTCCTGCAGCCCAACGCCAGCAACCACGAACGCGCCCTGGTGGCGGTTGACCATGCCATCAGCCGCGTGCAGGCCACCGACGAACCATTCGCCCGGCACTTCGACACCTCGGTGTTGCGTCGGGTGCAGAGCTACCTGCATTTCATTCGTACGTCCCTGCTCGACCCCAAGTCGCCCCTGGCTCCGGCCAAAGGATTGCACCATGCCTCGTGAAATCGCCTTCCATGGCGTGTACATGCCCACCATGACCTTGATGTTCCTGTTCGCCGCAGGCCTGGCCTGGGGCCTGGACCGCTTCATCGCAAGCCATGACGGCTACCGCTTCTTCTGGCACCCGGCGCTGCTGCGCCTGTGCCTGTTCATCTGCCTCTTCGGCGCCATGGCGCTGTCTGTCTACTGGTGAGAATCCTTCGATGAAAAAATTCTTCAGCCTGATCGCCACCCTGCTGGTGCTGGCGGGCGCCGTGGTGATCGGTCGCCAGTTGTGGCTGCACTACATGACCACCCCCTGGACCCGTGACGGCCGGGTGCGCGCCGACATCATCAACGTCGCTGCTGACGTGCCGGGCTACGTGGTGGACGTGCCAGTCAAGGACAACCAACGCGTGAAGAAGGGAGACCTGCTGATCCAGATCGACCCCGAGCACTACCAGCTGGCGGTGGACCAAGCCAAGGCCCTGGTCGCCTCGCGCAAGGCCACGTGGGAGATGCGCAAGGTCAACGCCAAGCGCCGCGCCGACCTGGACAACCTGGTGATCTCCAAGGAAAACCGCGACGACGCCAGCAACATCGCAAGCGCCGCGCTGGCCGACTACCAGCAGGCCCAGGCCCAACTGGCGGCCGCCGAACTCAACCTCAAGCGCACGCGGATCATTGCCACGGTCGATGGCTACGTCACCAACCTCAACATCCACAAGGGCGACTACGCCCGCACCGGCGAGGCGGTGATGGCGGTGGTGGATGAGAACTCGTTCTGGGTGTATGGCTTCTTCGAGGAGACCAAGCTGCCCCACGTGAAGGTGGGCGACCAGGCCGAACTGCAGATGATGAGCGGCGAGCGCATCAAGGGGCATGTGGAGAGTATCGCCCGCGGCATCTACGACCGCGACAACCCGCAGAGCCGCGAGCTGATCGCCGACGTGAACCCGACCTTCAACTGGGTGCGTCTGGCCCAGCGGGTGCCGGTGCGCATTCATATCGATCAAGTGCCGGAAGGCTTTTTGCTGGCGGCGGGGACCACCTGCACGGTGGTGGTCAAGCCGAGCGAGGGCTGATCCGAATTCGGCATTGAGGCTCCTGACGCATTCGCGGGTTCACCCGCGAATGCGTCGGTGGCAGCACCGAGCCTGTTGGCTTATCCCGCCGCCCCGACCAACACCGGAACCTGCACCCGGTCGATCACCTTCGCGCTGATCGATGGATCCAGCAGCCGCCCGAGCCGCGACAGATGGCGGTGGCCCATGATGATCAGTTCGCATTCCAGCGCCCTGGCCTTGCCGACGATGGCCTCGACGGGCTCTGCGGCGACCATGCAGCCATGGCTGCTGAAACCGGCCTTGCGCAACGCACGTACCGCGGTGGCCACAGCCTGGTCTGCCAGGTGCTGTTCTTCGCAGGCGGCCGGATACTCCTGCTGTTCCTCTTCGGTGTAGGCCATCGGGTGATCGTGCACGGCGAAGGTCGTGTCGATGGCCAGCAGCACGTGCAGTTCGTGCTCGCCGGGCCGGCAGTAACGCTGGGCGAGGTCGAGCAGGGCGCTGGTGGCAGGGGAGGCGTCGATGGCGATCAGGACCGGGCGGGGCATGGAGGTTCCTTCGGTTCGGTGGTGGCCTTGTTGCGGGTTCACCCGCGAAGCTGTGCGCACCATTCTTGATCGTTCATCGCGTTGGATAAATGGCCCACCACGCACGGGGACATTGCGCCAGACGCAACCATCCGGCCTGATAAGATGTCCTTTCCCACAGCTGTCACGGAAAACGGCCCATGCAATTGCCCGACATGAACCTGCTCGTCGCCCTCGATGCCCTGCTCGATGAGGGCAGTGTGGTCGGCGCGGCGCAGCGCATGAACCTCAGCCCCGCCGCGATGAGCCGCACCCTGGGGCGGATCCGCGATGCCCTGGGCGACCCGATCCTGGTGCGCGCTGGCCGTGGCCTGGTGCCCACGCCCCGAGCCCTGGCCCTGCGCGAGCAGGTCTCGGCCTTGGTCGAGCAGGCCGGGCAGGTGTTTCGCAGTGGCGATGAGGTGGATCTGCCGAACCTCGAGCGGGCCTTCAACATCCGCACCAACGACCTGTTCATCGCCCTGTACGGCGCCCAGTTGTTGCGCATGATGCACGAGCAGGCGCCGCGCACGGTGCTCAGGTTCGTGCCCGAGAGCCCGGGTGGCGATGACGACAGCGTGCTGCGCGACGGGCGCACCGATTTGATCATCAGCTCGACCGTGGAGTTGGGTCCGGAGATCAAGGTGCAGAGCCTGTTTCACACCGAATACATTGGCCTGGCGCGCCGCGACCACCCGATCTTCGACGCCCAGATCACCCCGCAGCGCTTTGCCGCCTACCCGCAGATCAGCGTGTCGCGACGCGGCCGGGCTAACGGGCCGATCGATGTGGAACTGGCCAACTTCAAGGCCCAGCGGCGCGTGGCGCTGATCACCCCGAGCTTTCATTCGGCGATGTTCTCGCTGCCGGATTCCGACCTGATCCTGCCGATGCCGGCCAACATCCTCAACAGCGTGAACAAGCTGGGCCTGCCGCTGCGCTCGTTCCAGATCCCGCTGCCGCTGGAGCAGGTGACCGTCATGCAGGCCTGGCACCCGCGCTTTCAGAACGACCCGGCCCATCGTTGGTTGCGTCAGACGCTCAAGGCCTGCTGCAGCGTCGATCCCTGACGGGGCCATTCGCGGATCAATCGGAGCAACGAGCCCGCGATCACCGCAGATCCCTGCGGGAGCGGGTCATATGTGGGGCGCGGCGGCTTCCCCACTAACAGTTGTGTCGATTGCGTCTGGTGCAACATAAACCTGCCAATAAGTCAGTTTTCGTCAGCATTCGACCTTCTTAGACTTCCCTCCTGCCTTGAATTTGTTGCTGGAGATGTCTGTCCATGAGTTCCCTGTCCGCGCCTTCCGCCGTGCCTGTCGCCGCTCCGGCGCCTGCAGCACCGGTGCAGACGGCGTTCGGCCTGCGGGTGGTGGTCGGGCTGTTCGGCGTGTTGTTGGCGGTGCTCTGCGCCGGACTCAATGAGGCGGTGACGAAGATTTCCCTGGCCGACATCCGCGGCGCCATGGGCATCGGCGCCGATGAAGGCGCCTGGCTGCTGGCGGTGTATTCGGCCGCCTCGGTCTCGGCCATGGCCTTCGCGCCTTGGATGGCCGGCACCTTTTCCCTGCGCCGCTTCACGTTATGCGCGACCGGTCTGTTCGCCGTGCTAGGCCTGGTCCAGCCCTTCGCGCCCAATCTGCACAGCCTGATGCTGCTGCGCATCGTCCAGGGCCTGGCATCGGGGGCCTTACCGCCGATGCTGATGACCGTGGCGCTGCGCTTTCTGCCCCCGGGTATCAAGATCTATGGCCTGGCCTGCTATGCCCTGACCGCGACCTTCGGCCCCAACCTGGGCACGCCATTGGCGGGCTTGTGGACGGAATATGTCGGTTGGCAGTGGGCGTTCTGGCAGATCATCCTGCCGTCGGGTCTGGCCATGTTCTGCGTGGGCTGGGGCTTGCCCCAGGACCCGCTGCGTCTGGAGCGTTTCAAGCAATTCGACTGGCGGGGCGTGGTGCTCGGCCTGCCGGCCATCAGCTGCATCGTCCTGGGCTTGTCCCTGGGCGATCGTTGGGGCTGGTTCGATTCGCCGCTGATTTGTTGGCTGCTCGGTGGTGGCGTGCTGCTGCTGGTGCTGTTCATGTACAACGAATGGTCCGAGCCACTGCCGTTCTTCCAGCTGCGCCTGCTGACGCGGCGCAACCTGAGCTTTGCCCTGGTGACACTGGCCGGCGTGCTGATCGTGCTCTCGGGCGTGGGCAGCATCCCTTCGGCGTACCTGGCGCAGATCCAGGGCTATCGCCCGGCGCAGACCAGCCCGTTGATGATGCTGGTGGCCATGCCGCAACTGATCGCCCTGCCGCTCACGGCAGCACTGTGCAACATCCGTGCGGTGGACTGCCGCTGGGTGCTGGCGCTGGGCCTGGGGATGCTGGCGGTCTCCTGCGTGGGCAGCAGCCTGCTGACTTCGCAATGGATCCGCGGCGACTTCTACCCCTTCTACCTGCTGCAGGTGTTCGGTCAGCCGATGTCGGTGCTGCCGCTGCTGATGCTCTCCACCAATGGCATGACGCCCCAGGAAGGCCCGTTCGCCTCCAGCTGGTTCAACACCGTCAAGGGGCTGGCCTCGGTGATCGCCACCGGGCTGCTGGACGCCCTGGGCACCGTGCGTCGGCATTTTCATTCCAACCATCTGGTGGACAGCCTGGGCAACGCGCCACTGGTCGATGACCAGGCGGCAGGCCTGGCCCGGCGCCTCCACGAACAAGCCCAAGTGCTGACTTCGGCCGACCTGTACCTGGTCATGGCCGGTGTCGCCGTGGCCCTGATCTGCCTGATTCCTTTCGTGCCTACCCGGATCTACCCACCGCGTGCGGTGGCCTGACGCCTGGATGAATTCGAGACTGTAGAAATGACCAACAACCGCAAGACACTCGTGATCGGCTCGGTGCTCGCCGTGGCCGTGCTGGCTGCCCTGGTGACCCCCTGGATGCTGGGCAGCGATCACCGGCAAAGCACCAACGATGCGTATGTGACCGCCGACTACACCGTAGTCGCGCCGAAGGTGCCAGGTTTCATCAAGGAAGTGCTGGTCGAAGACAACCAGCAGGTCAGCGCCGGCCAGTTGCTGGCGACCATCGATGATCGCGACTACCGCGCGGCCCTCGACGCCGCCCAAGCCCAATTGCTGGTGGCCAAGGCGCAGAGCGCCGATGCTCGCGCCACCCTCGAGCGTCAGGCGTCGTTGATCGCCCAGGCCGAAGCGGCGGTGAAGGCCGCCCAGGCCGAAATGGCCTTTGCCGATCATGAAGTGACCCGCTACAGCCGCCTGGCAGAGCAGGGCGCCGGTACCGTGCAGAACGCCCAGCAGGCGCGCAGCCGTGTCGAGCAGGCCCGCGCGCGTCTGGCCAACGCCCAGGCGGCGTTGGTCGCCACGCGCAAGCAGGTGGACATCCTCACGGCCCAGGTGGCGAGCGCCGAGGGCCAGCTCAAGCGTGCCGAGGCTGGCGTTGAGAAAGCCCAGTTGGATCTGTCCTACACCCGCATCACCGCGCCGGTGGATGGCATGGTCGGCGAGCGTGCCCTGCGCATCGGTGCGTACGTCAATCCGGGCGCGCGTCTGCTCTCGGTGGTGCCGCTGCAGCAGGCCTACGTGGTGGGCAACTTCCAGGAAACCCAGCTCACTCACGTGCAGCCGGGCCAGCCGGTGAGCATCAGTGTCGATACTTTTTCCGGGGAGAAACTGCACGGCCATGTGCAGAGCATCGCCCCGGCCACCGGCGTCACCTTCGCCGCGGTCAAGCCAGACAATGCCACCGGCAACTTCACCAAGGTGGTGCAGCGTATTCCGGTGAAGATCGTCTTCGATGATGGCCAGCCACTGCTCGAGCGCCTGCGGGTGGGGATGTCGGTGGTGGCGACCATCGACACCGACGGCGACACCCTCGATGGCAAAGCGGTGAGCGCGCGATGAAGGCGGTAACACGCATTAGCCCTCTGCTGCTGGCGGTGATGCTCGCCGGCTGCACCCTCGGGCCGGATTTCAAGCGCCCCGAGAGCCAGGCGCCCCAGGCCTGGGCGCAGCTGCAAGGCGAGGCGGCGGCAAGTCAGCCGACCGCCGAGCCGCTGGAGCTGCGCTGGTGGGACAGCTTCCACGATGCCCGTCTGAGCGCGCTGATCCAGCGCGTCGCCGAACGTAACCTTGACCTGCAGATGGCCAGTGCGCGCCTGCTGCAAAGCCGCGCCTTGCGCAGCACCGTGGCGGCCGACGAGGTGCCTTCGGTGGATGTGAACGCCGGCTACAGCCGCGCGCGCAACAGCGCCGAAGGCCTGAACGACCCGTCTGGCAAAGCGGGCAAGTCTGCCTTCAATCTATGGCAGGGCGATCTGGTCGCAGGCTGGGAACTGGACCTGTGGGGACGGGTACGTCGCCAGGTCGAGGCGGCCGATGCTTCGGTGCAAGTGGCCGAGAACGACCGGCGCGGCGTACTGCTGGCGCTGTTGTCCGAAACGGCAGGTGATTACATCCAGTTGCGCGCGGTGCAGCACACCCTGGAAGTCACCCAGGACAACCTCAAGGTCGCCCGGCATAGCCTCAAGCTGTCCCAGGAGCGTCAGGCCGAAGGCGTCGCTACGCGCCTGGACGTGGCCCAGGCCAGCGCCCAGGTGGCGTCGATCGAGGCGCGTTTGCCCACGCTGGAGGCGCGCCGCGACGACCTGATCAACGCCCTGAGCCTGCTCGCCGCGCAACCTCCGCGTAGCCTGCAAAGCGAGTTGCTGGCCCCTGGCGATTTGCCGACACCGCAGCAGCGCTTTGCCATCGGCCTGCCGTCAGCGCTCGCCGAGCGACGTCCTGACATCCGCCAGGCCGAGGCGCGGCTGCACGCGGCTACCGCCAGCATCGGCGTGGCCAAGGCCGACTTCTACCCGAGCATTCGGCTCTCCGGCAGCGTGGGCTTGCAGGCCATGCAGCTGTCCGACTTCGGTGCGTGGGATGCCAGGCGTTTCGCCTTCGGCCCGCAGTTGTCGTTGCCGATCTTCGAAGGCGGGCGCCTGAAAGGCACGCTCGAGCTGCGTGAGGCGCAGCAGCAGGAGGCGGCGCTCAATTACCGCAAGGTGGTGCTGAGTGCCTGGCATGAGATCGACGATGTGCTGCGGTTGTACAACGCCAGCCAGTTGCGTCGCGATCATCTGGCCGAGGCGGTGAGACAGAACCGCGTCGCGCTGGAGACGGCCCAGCGACAGTACGTGGAAGGGGCGGTGGACTTTCTCAATGTGCTGACCGTGCAGAGCGCGCTGCTGGCCAGCGAGGAGCAGTGGATCGATAGTTCGGCGGCAGTGTCCCAGGCGCTGGTGGGGTTGTACAAAGCCCTGGGCGGTGGCTGGCAGGCGTTCGACGAGAAGGCCTAAGGGGCCGCTATGCGGCCCGTCCCAGGCTTCGCCAGCGCCCACAGGTACTGTGGCTTTCAAGGGCCGCAGGGCACCTGTGGGCGGGGGGTAGCCGCGAAAGGCGCTGCGCCGTATCAGAGTGGGCGCAGCAACCCGAAGCGTTTGCGCAGCACCTTGTCCAGCAACCGCCGGGGCAGCAGCCGGGCCAGCAGTGGCAGGGCCGTGCTGCCATTGCCCAGGCGTACCACGGCAGGCGTCGGGCGCTTGTGGGTCGCTGCCAACAGCCCTTGGGCGAACACCGCGGCTGGCGTGGGTTTGTCCTGGGAAGCTCGGGCCCGCGCCTGGATGTAATCGCGCAACGGCCACCACGGCGAATCCGCCGCCAGCACCCCTTCGGCTTCACGTTGAGCGTTGTCGGCGAACTGCGAGGCGATGGCTCCGGGCTGCACTTCCATCACGCGAATGCCGAACGGCGCGAGCTCCAGGCGCAGGGCATCGCTCAGGGCATTCACGGCCGCCTTGGAGGCGCAGTAGGCGCCAGCGAACGGGGTGACCAGTACACCCGACACGCTGCCGATGTTCACCACCAGGCCCCGGTTGCGACGCAGCAGCGGGAACAGCGCGCGGGTGACCCCGACCACGGCAAAGACATTGGTCTCGAACTGCTGGCGCATGGCCTCGACGCCACCGTCGAGCAGGGGCCCCATGGCGCCGTAGCCGGCGTTGTTGATGAGGATGTCCAGACCACCATGGCGGTCCTGCAGCTCGTCGGCCAGACGCGCCAGGTCATCGGGGTGAGTGACATCCAACTGCCGCGCCGCAAAGCCTGCGGCGGCCAGTCGTTCGACATCCTCGGGCTTGCGGGCGGTGGCCCACACGTGGTGGCCGGCATCGCGGAAGGCGTCGGCCAGGGCGCGGCCGATGCCGCTGGAACAACCGGTGATCAGGACGGTGGGCATGGGTTCAGGCCTGTTGGCAGAGGGGATGGATATGAACTTGTGTCGGCTCCCTCGCGGGTTACTCGCGAACGGCTCGACACCGGCAACACATTAGTTGGCGAATGTACCTTGCAGATGTTCGGCACGAAATTCCAATGTCTGCGGCCGGTACCCACTGCGCAGCGGCGGCAGGGGCAGGCAGTCGGTCCATTCGGCGCCCGGTTGCAGCTCGCCGGGGCCTCGGTAGCGCGGGGCGTTGTAGGTGTTCTCGGCCAGGTTGACGGTGTCACCTGGGGCATAGGCGGCGACGCGCCAGCGCAGTTCGGTGAGGGGCACTGAATTGCCGTTCTTCATGTGCACCTGCAAGGTGCGATCGGCAGGGCACTTGTCGGGGGCGTAGCTCAGGCGCAGGTCCAGGCGCGCCAGCTGCGAGGCTTCGCGACTGTCCTGCCACACCACCCCGAGTGCCACCAACCCGAGGCCGAACACCGCCGCCAGGGAAATCGGCAAGGCCTTGGCCGGGTAGCGCAGCAGCAGAACCAGCCAGGTGAGGATGAGCAGGGCGCCAATGAGCATGTCGTCCAAATTCCGTTTCGAGGATTTGGGTATCTTGGAGTTGCGAGCTTCAAGCTTCAAGCGGCAAGCCACAAGAAAAAAGCAGGGCGGTGGTGAATCCGAATGGTCGGTTCACGCCGCCCTGCTTTTTTCTTGCAGTTTGCCGCTAGCGGCGAGCCGCTCTACTGCGCAATGGTCTTGATCGAGATGCCGCGTTCCACTGGCGTCGAGGTGCGGCCATAGACATCTTCGAAGCGCTCGATGTCATCTTCGCCCAGGTAGCTGCCGGACTGTACTTCGATGATCTCCAACGGGATCTTGCCTGGGTTGCGCAGGCGGTGGACCGAGGCGATGGGGATGTAGGTCGACTGATTCTCGGTGAGCAGGAACACGTTCTCGTCGCAGGTCACCTCGGCGGTGCCGGACACCACGATCCAGTGTTCGGCGCGGTGGTGGTGCATCTGCAGCGACAGGCTCGCGCCCGGCTTGACGGTGATGTGCTTGACCTGGAAGCGTCCGCCCATGTCCACCGAATCGTACGAGCCCCACGGGCGGTATACCTCCAGGTGGTTCTGGGTCTCGCTGCGGCCTTGCTGGTCAAGGGTGTTGACCAGTTGCTTGACGCCTTGGACCTTGTCTTTGTGGGCGATCATCATGGCGTCCTTGGTCTCGACCACCACGATGTTCTCCAGGCCGATCACCGACACCAGCTTGCCGTTGCCGTGGATCATGCAGTTGTGGCTGTCTTGCACCACCACGTCGCCCTTGGTGACGTTGCCGTTGTCGTCTTTCTCGTGCACTTCCCACAGCGACGACCAACAACCCACGTCGCTCCAGCCGGCCGACAGCGGTACCACGCAGGCACGCTGGGTCTTTTCCATCACCGCGTAGTCGATGGAGTTGTCCGGGCAGCAGGCGAAGGTCGCAGCGTCGATGCTCAGCACGTCGCTTTGTTCGTCGCTGCGCTCCAGGGCCAGAAGGCAGGTATCGTAGATGTCCGGGTCGTGCTTTTTCAGCTCTTCGAGGAAGCGGCTGGCGCGGAACAGGAACATGCCGCTGTTCCAGAAGTAACCGCCGGCGCGGACGAACTCGTTGGCGCGCTTCTCGTCAGGTTTCTCGACGAACTGCGCCACGCGCGCCACGCCCTCGGGCAGCAGGGCATCCTGGCTGGAGCGGATATAGCCATAGCCGGTTTCAGGCTTGGTCGCCGGCACACCGAACAGCACCATCTCGCCGCGCTCGGCGGCCACGGTGGCCAAGGCCAGGGCGCGTTGCAGGGCCTTCTGGTCCTCGATCACATGGTCGGCCGGCAGCACCAGCATCAGCTCGTCGCGGCCTTCGTTGACCAGCTTCATCGCGGTGATGGCCACCGCAGGCGCGGTGTTGCGACCGAAGGGCTCCATGAGGATGCCCTGGGTCTGCAAGTTGAGTGCGGCCAGTTGCTCCTGGACGATGAACTTGTGGTCCTTGTTGCAGACCACGATCGGGCTGTCCATGCCTTCGAACACCAGGCGCTCCAGGGTTTGCTGGAACAGGGTGTGCTCACCGGTCAGGGCCAGGAACTGCTTGGGGAACTGCTTGCGCGACAGAGGCCACAGACGCGAACCGCTACCACCAGAAAGAATTACCGGAATCATGATGTTTCTCCAAAAGGTCGATAGGGGTTTGAATCAGTTGCTGGCAACGGGACGGGTGACCCAGACCGGCGACAGGTTGCTGCCGGAACCTGTGACATAGAGCACCGCGGCTTCACCGCGCTCGAGGGCGACCGGCTTGAGGTCGCTGACTTTCTTGTCGCCTTCGTAGAGGGCCAGGCTGACCTTGACCGGGTTGATCTCGCGCTCGCCACGGCCTTTGGCGGCCACAGGCTTGACCACTTCGGTCTTGCCGTCGGCAGTCTTGAGGGTCAGCGACTGGTCGCTCAGGTTCTGCACGCGCACCAGGGCTTTCTGCTTGTTCTTGAACGGGGGTTCTTCGATCAGTTGCGGGCTGCCGCCAGCGTTGTTGACCAAGGTGTAGTACTTGTCCGCGGCCAGTTTGACCGGGACGCTCTTGCCGCCGACCTGGGCGGTGTAGTCACCTCCGGGCAGGAAGCTGAAGTCGCTGCTGGCCTGGGCGCCGACCGGCTTGATCTGGGTGTTGCCCACCGACGCCGCGGCAGGGCTGGAGGAGGCGTTGTACAGGCGCACGAAGGTCGAGCCTTTTGGCGCGCTCGGGCCATAGAGCGCCGCATCGGCGCCGGCCAGGGCCTGCAGCGAGAGCAGGGACAGGCCCGCAGCGAGGGTGAAGGCTTTAGCGAAGGAAGGTTTGTTGGTCATGTTGATGTCCTCTTCAGTGAACCGTCCGATTGGACGACAGGGCCAGGTTTTCTTCGGTCTTGCGGGTGTTCTTCAGCTGGGCGATCCAGGTCGGATCGAAGGCGCTGAGGTCGTTCTTCATTGGCAGATAACGTTCGGGGAATTCCCACACCACCACTTGCGGGGGAGCGTCCTTGAAGGCGTCGCTCTGCAGGTACTTGAGCATTGGCAGCAGGGGGCCATGGCCGTCTTCGGCGTAGTTGGCCACGTCGCTGCGCAAGGCTTGCTGCAGGGCGCCGAGGAAGTTCCAGTGCGGGTTGGCGCTGTAGCTGGTACCGACCAGCGCCACCGGGATCCGGGTTTCGGCGAACAGCGCGTCGCCTGCTTCACCTTCGGCCTCGACCGGACGGGTGCTGCGTTGCTGCAGGTTGTCCGGTGAGGGCAACAGGTTGCTGAACAGTGGGTCCAGCGGCAGGAAGTTGGTCAGGTCGCCCTTGTAGGGGCTGGTGGCGCCGGCTTCGGTGATGAACGCCTGCGGGTCGCCATTGAGCAGGCTCTGGCGCGACACCGCCTCGGCCAGGGCCTGGGCCGCGACCTCGGCACCCATGGGCGTCCAGTGGGTGTCGGTGCGCAGGAACACCTGGCCACGGGCCTTGGCCTGCTCCAGGGGCGCGAGCAGATCCGGAGCGAAGACTCCGGCCTGGCGGGCCTGGGCGTGGAACTGGTGGTACAGGTTCTCGTGCAGGCTGGCCGGTTGGTCCTTGCCCAGGTACTCGGAATAGATCCGCGCCTTGGCCGGGACGATCGCCAGCACCAGCTGCGTGCCCTGGCGCTGCAGGGTGTCGCGCACGCCGCGGATCAGCGCCAGGTTCTCCTGCATCAGCTGCTCGGCGCCTGCAGTGGGCTTGAACTCCTCATCGCTGAACAGCCACTGCTCGCGGCCCAGCACGACGCCCGGGCGGCCTTCGTTGAACAGCTTGTAGTCCAGCGCCGCCCACAGGTTGGTGCCGATGCGTTTGATCGGGAACTGCTCGTCGTAGTGGGTCTCGGCGGCCTTGGCCAGCTTGCCGTTGAGCAGGGTCATCTGCTCGGTGCGGTTGAAGCTTTCAAGGCCGCCCACCGACCAGGCGCCAAGCCCGGTCAGCAGGCCCAGGAACGACAGGGAATAGGTGATGCGTAGTGTCCGGTTCATGGTCCTGTCCTCAGAACTGGAAGTAGAGGAACGGCGAGTAGCTCTGCGCCGAGAGCTTGAGCACCGAGGCAACGAACAGCAGCAGGACCAGGGCGCGGGTCATGACGCGGGTCCAGTCCAGGCCCACGGAGCCGTCGGCGTTGATCTGCACCGGGGTGGCCTTGGGCGTGGGCTTGGCGTTGCGGTAGAAGTCGCGCAGGCCGAACACCGCCAAGGTGACGTAGGCGACCACCAAGGTCGCGACCTGCAGGCCGGTGAGCTGGGCGCGGTTGAGTTCCGACAATTGCCACTCACCGAAGCTGAACATGGCGCCGTACATGCGGCCGGCCACGTGCAGGTTCTCGGCGCGGAAGATCACCCAGCCAACCACCACCAGCAGGAAGGTGAACGCCCACTTGATCGGGTTGAAGCGCTGCGGGTTGGTGTCGATGCCCAGGGCGCGCTCGATGGCCAGCCAGGTGCCATGCCAGGCGCCCCAGATGATGTAGGTGAAGTTGGCGCCGTGCCAAAGCCCGCCCAGCAGCATGGTCAGGAACAGGTTGCGGTAGGTGTTGAAGGTGCCTTTGCGGTTGCCACCCAGGGTGATGTAGAGGTAATCACGCAGCCAGGTCGACAAGCTGATGTGCCAGCGCCGCCAGAACTCGGTGATCGACTGGCTGATGTACGGCTGCTTGAAGTTCTCCATGAAGCGAAAGCCCATCATCAAGCCCAGGCCGATGGCCATGTCGCTGTAGCCGGAGAAATCGAAGTACAGCTGCGCGGTGTAGGCCAGTGCGCCCAGCCAGGCATCGCCCGTGGTCGGGTTCTGCAGGGCGAAGCAGTGGTCGGCGACCACCGCCAGGGTATCGGCGATGAACACTTTCTTGATGAAGCCCTGCATGAAGCGGGTGCAGCCTTCGGAGAACTTGTCCAGGGTGTGGGTGCGGTTGTTGAACTGGTCGACCAGGTCCTTGAAACGCAGCACGGGGCCGGCGATCAGGTGCGGGAAGATCGCCACGAATGCCGCGAAGTCGATCAGGTTGCGCGTGGCCGGGGTGTCGCCGCGGTACACGTCGATGATGTAGCTGATCGACTCGAAGATGTAGAACGAGATACCGATCGGCAACAGCACATGGGTGAGGATGAACGGTTCCAGGCCGAACGACGTGATGATCGCGTTGAGGCTCTCGACGCCGAAGTTGGCGTACTTGAAGTAGCCCAGAATCGCCAGGTCGACTGCCACACCCAGCAGCAGCCAGCGTTGGGCCGGCTTGGTACGCACGCCCGCGGCGCCGACTTTGAGGCCGATCCAGTAGTTCCACAGGGTGACACCGGCGAACAGTGCCAGGAAGTCCACCCGCCACCAGGCATAGAAGATGTAGCTGGCGATCAACAGCAGCAGGTTGCGATAGCGTTGCCCGCTCAAGTAATACAGGCCGAGGAAGATCGGCAAGAACAGGAACAGGAACACGTTGGACGAGAAGACCATCCCGGTTCTCCTTTTTTGTTCACAGCATCCGGGGCACAGCGCCCCCCAAACCCCCCACTCGAAAGTGGGAGATACCTAGGCCCTGTGGGAGCGGGTTCACCCGCTTCCCACAGGGTGTCGTGTCACTTCTTGCTCTCTGCGCTCGGGTCGTAGACCCGGGTCAGGTCTCCGCCTAAGCGGAAACTGTTGAACGGCTGCATGCCGCGCTTGCGCTGGAGGGTGTCGCCACTGCACGCATAGAGGCTGCAGTAGGGCTCCATCCACGAATACTTGCTGTCGATCTTCAGGTCGTGCATGTCCTGTTTCTCGCCGTTGCGGGTCTTGAACGCGCTCGGATCCTTCGACCCGCTGAGCACTCGTTGCGCCAAGCGCTGCAAGGCGTTGTTGTTCTCGCCACGCACGTCCACGCCGTTGACCTGGGCAAAGCTTGCGATCATCGCCAGCGGCGGCAGGGCGTAGTTGTGGTAGGCCAGGGCTCGCTGCTTGCGCTTGAGCTCGTTGGGTAAAAAGCCCTGTTCGTCCACCTGGTTGGCGCCGACCTTGTATTCCTTCACCGCCCAGTCGAACAGGTCGCGCCGGTCGGTGGCCACGGCGGTGGCCATCACCGACCAGGCCGCCCAGTAGCTGTGGTTGTTGATCTTCTCCAGCGGCAGGTCGCTCCAGTCGCGCACGGTCTGTTCGGCCAGGCGCGCCAGCCATTTCTCGATCAGCTCGGCCTCGGCCTGGTGCGCGGCCAACGGCTGGGAGTTGGAGAACTTAAGGCGCAGCCACGAGCCGCTCATGCTGCCCAGCGCCCATTTGCGCATCGACTTGCCGGTGTGGTTGTAGTCGGTGGACGCCAGCGCATCGGCCCGCGCCCAGGTACCCAGCCAGGTCAGGGCGCAGTCGAGCTGGGCCGGGCGGCCATCGCGCATGTACTGGCCGACCATCTTGCTGACGCCACGCTCGAGCGTGGTGATGTCCTCGGTGGACTGGCGGAAGGCCTTTTCGGACGCCTTGTTCAGGGTCGCACGGGCACCGTCGGAGCCTTCGTACTTGCTGCGAAACTGCAGGGGGCCGGTGTAGGGCTTGGGCGCCGGTTCGCAGCGGAAGTTGCCGTCGCCTTTCTTGAGCTTCTCGATGCCTGCGTAGTAGCCCTGTGGCGGCACCAGGCTGCCGGCCTGCGCGGCCGGGCCGAACAGGGCCAGGGCGAGCAGGGCAGGTGCGGTGATTGTGCGCAATGGGTTCATGGTCGCCTCACTGGCCGGCCTGCGCGGTGTTCTGCGCATGACCGGCGAAGTTGTTGCGTTTGCACAGCTTGGCCTCGACTTTCTGGGTGCCGGTTTCCGGCCCCTGGATCTCGAGGGCGAGCAGGTTCTGACTGGCCCAGTCCTCGTCTTCGCGCATCTGGAAGACGAAGCGGCCGTCGGTGTCGGAGGTTTCCGGCTTCTCGATCTTGATGTCCTCGTGGCGGCCGTTGAGGTACCAGAGGGTGGCCTGCAGGACCTTTACCGAGGTGTCCTCGAACTTGATGTCCAGCTGGTGATTGCGGTTGATCAGGTCTTTGATCACACCGCCCTTGCCGTTGACCATCAGCTCGTTCTTACCGGGCTTGAGGGTGGCGCTGGCGCTCATCTGGGCCGGACGGTCGTCACAGCCGTCGTCGAGCAAGGCGAGGATCTGGCGCCAGATGGTTTCCTGATCCAGGCGGTACAGCGGCGAGAACTCCCAGATGAGGATCTTCGGTGGGTTCTTTTTGAACTCTTCACTGCCCAGGTACTGGATCATCGAACCTTCCAGGCCACCACCGGGGAAGGCGACGTTGAGCACGTCGGCACCGATGTACTGCTGCAAGAAGCCCGAGAAGTTGTAGTTCTTGCCGCTGTGGCTGGTGCCGACCAGGGTGATCTTGGCATTGCCCGAATCGCCGAACAGGTCGTCGCCATCGCTCGCACCGCCCTTGGGCTCGGTGGCGAACTGGTCCATGTACTGCACCGCATAGCTGGTGCCGCAAAGTTGCCCGGCGACGTTGTGCAGGGTACCGGTCTTGCCCATGCGGCCGGACTTGTGGGTTTCGAATTCCTTGCGCGGGATGCCTTCGAAGGCTGGCATCTTGTGTACGGTGTCGGCCACGATCTTGGCCGCGCGCTCGGCGCCGTAGGGCGTCCAGTGCTGGTCACCGCGGAAGTAGAAGTCCTTGCCCTGGTCGGCGGCGGCCAATTGCTCGTTGGTCAGCGGCGACAGGTCGGGCACGTTGTAGCCCATGCTGGCGAAGCGCTTGAGCATGGCCTGGTAGTTGCCCAGCGCCTTTTGATAATCGAAGGCGGCTTTCTCGGCGGGGTTGAGCATGTTGCGGTTCACCAGGCCACGGGTTGGCTGGTACACCAGCACCAGTTCCACGCCGCGTTTCTTGAACGCGTCATGTACCTGTTGCAGGCGTTTGTAGCCGGCCGGGGTGGTGTTGAATTCGGTGCGCAGGTCTTCGCGGGTACGGAACAGCCAGTCGCCTTTGGCCTGGACCAGAGTCGTGAAGTTCTGCTGGTAGCGGGTCACGTAACGGCTGGCGTCGTGGGCCTCTGGGCACAGCTGGCAGCAAGGCTCGGCGGTGAAGCTCGGGGCCTGCACATCGGCGGCGCGCACGCCCTGGCTGATGGCCAGGAGGGCGGCGGACAAGCCGAGCAGTTTCATCAGATGCGGAGTCATGGTCTGGGCTTCCTTAATCGATCATTTCGGTCTGGCGTTCGACCGGGTCGATCAGCACGGCCTTCTGCTGGCGCACCAGCAGGTCGAGGATTTCGTCCTGGCGCTCGCCGAGCACGCCGTTGAGGCTGATGCCGTTGGCCTTGCGCGGGGCGAGCATGGAGACCTTGTAGAGCTCGACCGACAGCGGCGAGTCGATCGACAGGGGACCGGAGCCATTGGCCGCCAGTTCACCGCCGACCACGATCAGCGAGACTTTGGCATCGAAGGGGTCCAGGGCGATGTCGCGGTCGGTGTCGGAGAGGTCCTTGATGTGCCCGTACACGCCCACCAGGCCGTTGGCCATGGCGAGGTTTTCGTACAGGCGGATGTTCACGCTGTTGCGCACGCGGATGCCGTGGCGGCGGTTGTTGAGCAGCTTGTTGCCGTAAATCAGGTTGTCGCCACTTTCGTACAGCGTGATGCCGTCGGTGTGGTTGCGGTAGATCTCGTTGTAGGCCACCAGGTTGTTGACGCTGTTACGGTCCAGGACCACGCCGGAGAGCTTGTTGTCGTAGCTCTTGTTGTTGATGATCCAGCTGTCGTTGACCTCACGCGAGACGATGATCCCGTGCTTTTTCTTGGTGCCGTACACAGTGTTGCCGGCGATGATCAGGCGGTGCGAGCGGTCGTGGGGGTCGATGCCGTAGACGATGTTGTCGCGATAGGTGTTGTCCTTGATCACGAAGTCCTGGGTCTCGTAGCAATAGAAGCCGTACCACATGTCGCTGAATTCGGAGCCGATGATCCAGCCGGTAGGTTCCGGACGGCCCATGCGCTTGGCCATGTTCGGCGTGTACTGGGAGATACTGACGCCATACGACTTGGACTTGGCGTAGCCGAAGCTGGCCATCTTGCTGTTGACGATGTAGGTCTCGGTACCGCCCCAGGACAACAGGAACGGACGGAACTCGTCCGGCTTGCGGAAGGTGGCGGGGCCGTTGTCCTTCTCGCGCCAGGCGGTGACCTGGGTGTCGGTGACGAACAGCTTGCCGTCGTTGATCAGGAATGACCCGCCCTCTTGGGACAGGCGCAGTTCCTTGACCTTGCCATTGATCTCCAGCACGCCCTTGCGCCCGACCACGATCGGCAGGCGTGCCAGGTACACGCCCGGCTCGGTTTCGCGCAGGTACTGCTTGGGCACCTGCTTGCTCAACTGCACCAGGTCCACATGGCCATCATCGATGAAGATCGCCTGGGGAATGCCCTGCTGGCGACGAACCCACTCGGCGCCTTTGTTGTCGCCGCCGATGAACTCCTTGAGCGATTCCTCCTGGAGCATGCGGCGCACGCTGACCTTGCCTTTATGGCTGCGGTCGAGCTTTTTCTGAACCGCTTCGGCGGTGTAGCCGGAGAGGTCGGGCAGCTTGGGCGGGTCCATCTGCAACGGCTCGATCGGCGCGCTGGAGACCGTGTAGGTCTTGGCCTGCTGCAATTCCTTGACCACCGGCTTGACCGGCTCGGCATAGGCCAGGCCGCTGCTGGCCAGCAGCAGGGCACTGGCCAGCAGGCCATGGCGAAAATGCGGGTGAAGGTTCATGAGTGTCCTCTCCCGGGCCTCAATAGCGCCAGATCACGTCGACGAAGGCGCGGTGCATGTAGGAATCAGCTTCGCTGCCGTAGGCATCGCCTGGCTTGAACACGCCGGCACGCAGGCGCACCAGGGCCGACGGCTCGTCGATGGCTTGGCTCATCGAAGCCGGCAGCAGGCCTTGCTTGAAGTACTTGGTGACCACCACGTCCATTTCCTGGCCCAGGTCCTTCTCGCCATTGATCAGCGGACGGTTCACACCGTTGTCCTCGACCACCGCGTTGATGCCGCTGGAACCGATGTTCTGCTGGTCATCGACGCGCCAGAACTTGTGGTAGATGAAGCTTGCGTCATAGTCGTCGCGCAGTTGCCAGGAGGCGAACAGGGTGGCCGCCTGCAGGTTGCCCAGCTCGCCACGGAAGGCTTCGCCGAAGCGGTGCACGCGAGAGCGGGTGCCGGTGAAGTTGGAGCGGTTGCTCTCGAGCCCGGTCTGCTCGTAGTTGCTCGAACCGTCGCTGCCGCCACCGCCGCTGCCACGGGCATAGGCCGCACCGACCTGCCAGTTGGGGTCCAGACGCAGGCGTACACCCAAGTCGGTGGCCCAGGCGTTGACATCGCCGCTCTGCTTGCCGGTGGCGACTTGGTCGTTGCCCACGGTCTGGGTGCTGAGGGTGTCGCGATCGCCGGTCAGCCAGGTGACGCTGCCCCAATAGTTGACGGTGTGGTCGTTGCGCCAGTTGTAGGCGTCGCTGTTGGCCTCCAGGCCCAGCCAGGTCAGATCGCCCGTGCGGGTCTTGTCCAACGGGTCGACGGTTTCGCCGGGGTCTTTCAGGCTGCCGCTGTCACTGGAGTGGTGGGCGCGCACGCCGACCCAGTGCCCAGGTGTCCACTGGGTGGCAACGTTGCCGTACACGTGGGTGCGGTCCTTGTCCTCGGGCGCAAGCTCGGTGAGGTCGGTGCGGTATTCGCTGAAGCGCTGTGCCACGCCCAGGTCGGCCTTGAGCAGGGTGGTGTCGAAGGTCCAGTTCAACGCTTCGATGTTGGTGTCGCGCCACATGCCGTCGTCGCTGCGCAGGCGTTGGCGGCCCAGGCGCAGCTGTTCGCCTGGGTAGGGCGTGAAGCCGCTGTAGCCGACCCAGAACTCGCGCATGGCCAGGTAGCTCTTGTCCGGCTTGCGGCTGTCATCGGCGTTGTCCACGGTGCTGCCGTCCTCGGACTGGCGCAGCGTGTCGGTCTCGATGATATCGGTGGCGGCTACTGCCTGGCCCATGGCGAAGGCGCTCCAGTTGCCGCGTTCGCCGTAGACCCAAGGGCGCAGGTCAAGGCCCAGGCCGTTGACGTCACCGCCGGAGCGGGTGCCCAGGTCGCGGTCGTCCTCGGATTGGCCGGTGATCTTGATGTCCAGGCCGAAGTTCTTCTCGGCGGTCATGTCCGCCAGGGTCGGGCACGACCACAGCAGGGCGAAGCTCAGGCCAATGCCGGCTTTCACGAAGGGATTGAGCGTCATAGCGAGTCCTCACCGTCTACTTCTTCTTTTGCGTCGTCTTGCAGGGCTTCGAAGGCCAGGGGGTTGGAACCGACCTGGGCCATGCTGCCGCGTGCCTGCTTTTCCTGGTCCAGCAGGCGCTGGGCCTGGTTGCGCTGGTCAGGGCTCAATTGCGTGTCGAGCTTTTGCAGCAGCTCGGTCGATTGCGGCGACGGGTTGGCCTGGGCCAGTTGGGCGAACACCCAGGCGTTGGCCGGAGCAGGGCGGATGCCATGACCTTCGCTGAACAGTTGGGCCAGGGCGTAGTCGGCGCTGTTCTGCCCGCCACGGGCGGCACTGAGCAGGTGGTCGACGGCTTTTTGCGGCTCGACGTGGCCCAGGTAGCCACGGCGGTACAGCTGGCCGAGGTAATAGTGGGCGCTGACCTCGCCGGCGGCGGCGGCGGCCTGCAGGTGTTCTTCGGCTTTGCTGGCGTCGGCCGGGAGCGTCTTGCCTTCGTAGTAGAGGCGGCCGAGCAACAGTTCGGCGCGGGGCTGCTGGGCCTGACGGCCCTTTTCGATGTAGGCGAGCAACTGGTCGTTGTCGCCCAGCTCCGGGAAGTCGTACACCAACTGCGCCAGGCTCACCCAGGAAGCCGGATTGACCGGGGCGACTTGCTCGAGCAGCTCCTTGGCGGTCTTTTCGTCGGTCTGGCCCAGGCTGCGGTCTGCCAGCACGCGGGCGACGCTGTCGACCCGGGTGGCCGGCACGATGCCACGACCATAGGCGGCCTTGAGCTGCTGGATCAGTGCGGCCTGCTGGTCGGGCTGGGCGCGCTTTTGGTAGACGGTGGCCAGTTCCACATAGCAGATGTCGGTGGTGTCCAGCGCGGCCTTGCAGATTTTTTCGACGTCGCCCAGGTGCTGGTCGTAGGTGCCCTGGGTGCGGTAGAGCAGCACCTGGGCCAGGCCCGCCTCGGGGTTACCGGCGGCGCGCCACTGGTCGATCTGCTGCTGGGCGTTCACCTTGGGGAAGCTCTGCGGGTATTGCAGGTAGAGCATCGCCAGCGGGATCAGGGTGTTGCGCTCGCCTTGCTGGGCGGCGAGCTTGAGCAGGGTTTCGGCCTCCTCGCGCTCGGCCTGGGTAGTGCCAGGCTTGGCCACCAGCAGGCGACCCAGGCGTGCCTGGGCTCGGGGCGAGGTGGCAGCGGCGGCGCGGTAGGTGGCCTCGGCTGCCTTGAGCTTGGCAGGGTCCTGGCTGGCGACCTGGATATCGGCCAGGCCCACTTGGGCATCGCTGTAGCCAAGGTCGGCCAGGGCCTTGTAATTGCGCTCGGCCAGGGCGGTGTCCCCGCGCTTCATGGCCTCGTTGGCCAGGCGCTGGTCGGGCAGGCCCGAGCAGCCGGCCAGGGCGACGGCCAAGGCCAGGCCGCACCAGGCCAGCGGGCGAATGCTGCGCGCAGGGCTCGATTCGATCCCTGTGGGAGCGGGTTTACCCGCGAACAAGGCCCCGGCCGCTTGCAGCGGTGTCATACGGTTCGAAGGGTTCATGGTCCGATCCCTCTTACAGCCCGCGGGCTACGGCTTTGTCGATCAGCCAGTCCAGGGACGGGCCACGATCGGCGTTGACGGCCGCCGGGCGACCGGCCAGTTCTGCCGGCAGGCCACTGTCAGGCTTGATCTGCACGCGGATATCCGAGGCCAGGTCTTCGCTGTTGAGGCTGGCGCTGCTGACGATCTTGCCGGTGCGCATCTCGTCTTCGCCGGCCACCTGGAACTGCACGCGGGTGCCTGGCTTGACCTGGTCGAACTGGCGATAGCTGAAGCGCGCCTCGACCATCGGGTTGGTGGTGCGTGGCACCAGTTGGAAGATCGGCTGGCCCTTGCTGGCGTACTGGCCGTCATCCACCAGCTGGCGGGCGACGACGCAGTCGCATGGGCTGGTGAGCGTGCCGGAGAGCTGCTTGCCGAACAGCTCCTCGACCTTGGCGGGCTCGAGCTGCGAGTCGTCCAGATGGCCTTTGAGCAAATCGAGCATGCTGGTGCTGAAGCTTGCCAGCGGCGCGCCCTTTACCACCTGGGCGCCGTTTTCCACCAGGCTCTGCACACTGCCGTCGCGCGGCATGGTGACGTTGGTGGTGGGCACTGAGACCACACCGGCCTCGGCGTGGCTGACGAAGTACATGCCGTACAGCGACTTGGCGATGAAGCCGAACGCGGCCACGCCGACCACGAACACGCCCAGGCTGACGGTTACCGCGCGCAGGCGACCGAAGGCCGAGAGCCCCGAGCCGCTGTCTTTCTGCTTGCGTGCCTTGGTGAAGTTGTCGCGTTGCAGGGTGCTGAGCACGCCGCCGACGTTGATCATCTCGCCGGACAGGAAAGTGGTGATGATATGGCGCAGGGTGGCCACGTCGCGCGGTTCGAGGTTCTGGAACTGCACGCCGGTGCGACCGGTGCTCTGGTAGGAGCGCACCTGGAACTCGACGTCCATGGACAGGCCCAGGTTGTCGACCGTGAACTGCAGGCGACCGCGCAGCACATCGCCGACGTTCAAGGGTTTGCTGGTATGGAAGGACAGGCCCCCGGCGGAGAGATCGTCCACCTTCACATCGTGCGGTTCGCGATTGCGGTCCAGGTAGCGCAGCTTGGCAGGGATACGTACCCGGACATGCTGGCGCTGGGCTTCGGACTCATGCACGACATTGGCGTTCACGGCGGTATTCATGGCGATTTCGTTCCTGTTAGATCCGTTCCGGGGGGCTCACACGACCATGAACAGCACAGCGACGAAGATGCTGGCTGCCGAGAAGGTCATGGTCCGTGAAGACCAGGTGTTGAACCATTGTTGAAAGCTTTCGAGGTCACGCTTGAGGGCAGTCGGCTGGCGGGTCCAGGACTGCTTGTCGAGGCGGAAGAACACGTAGATCTTCATCAGCGCGCCGACGATCTGGTTGTAATAGAGAATCAGCGGGTAGGCCGGCCCCACGTTATGGCCCGAGCACAGCAGCATGATGGTGAGGATCAGGCGGGTGATGCCGATCCACAGCAGGTACACGAGCAAGAAGCCCATGCCGAACTTGAGGCTGGCGATCACCGCCACCGTCAGGCCCAGCAGGCTGGTCCACATGGACACGCGCTGGTCGAGCAGGACGATGCAGGTGAACAGGCCCAGGCGCTTGAGGCCCAGCCCCAGGGCGCGGGAGTTCTGCCGCAGGTTGTTGCCGTACCAGCGGTACATCAGCTTGCGGCTGGCCTTGATGAAGCTCTTCTCCGGTGGGTGCTCGACCGTGTTGATCGCAGCGTCCGGCACGTAGAAGGTGTCGTAGCCCAGGCGCATCAGGCTGAACCAGCTGGACTTGTCATCCCCAGTGAGGAACTTGAAGCGGCCCAGGCGCCAGTGGTGCAGCGAGTCGCTTTCCACGTCGGCGATGAACTCAGGATCGGTCACCACGCTTGCGCGGAACATCGACATGCGCCCAGTCATGGTCAGCACGCGCTTGGACAGGGCCATCGAGCACATGTTGATGTGGCGCTGGGCGAAGCGCAGCTTGTGCCACTCGCTCATGATGTAGCCGCCGCGCACTTCGCAGAATTCGTTGGTGGTCAGGCCACCGACATTGGGGAACAGCTTGAACCACGGCACGGTCTTGCGGACCACGCCTTCACCGAGCACGGTATCGCCGTCGATCACCGCCACCACGGCATGCTCGTCCGGCATCATCCGCGAGATGGCCCGGAAGCCATAGGCCAGGCCATCGCGCTTGCCGGTACCGGCGATGCGCACGAAGTCCAGGTTGACGTGGGCGGGCGGGTTGTACTTGGCCCACAGGCTCTTGACCAGCAGCTCATCGGACATCTCCACCAGCGAGCAGACCACGGTGGTGGGGAAGCCGCATTCGATGGCCTCGCGGATCACCGAGCTGTACACCTGCGCGGTGGTCAGGGCATCGATGCGAAAACTGGTGACCATCAGGTACACGTGGGACGGGTCGGCAGCTTTGCCCAGCTTGCGTACCTTGCGGCGCAGGTAGGGGTAGACGCCGTAGAGGAACACCATGCCACGGATGAAGTGGGTGGCACCCATGGAGTAGCGCCAGATGCCGACCGCGCCGACCAGGAAGATGAAGTGCTTCGACTGCGAGTCGAAGATGTCGCTGGGCAAGGCCAAGGCGATCAACATGAGCAGGCTCATGTAGAGCAGCCATCCGGCGCACTGCAGCAGCACTGTCTGGAGTCTTTGCATGTTCAGCATCCGTCGCGCGAATCAGGGGGAAGGGCAGCGGTCGCCCGCTGCCCGGCCGGGGGTTACCAGCAGATGCCTTCGGTGCGGCTGGTGGTGCAGGTCGGCTTGGTCATGAAGCCGACCAGGTCGATCACTTGCTTGCCTTCCGGTGCCTGCTGAGCGAGGGCGCGGAACTTCTCGTCGCGGTTGCCCAGGACGATCACGTCGGCGTTGTCGATGACGTGTTGAAGATCGTCATTGAGCAGCGAGGACACGTGGGGGATCTTCGACTCGATGTATTCCTTGTTGGCGCCGTGGACACGGGCGTACTGGACGTTCTGGTCGTAGATGTTCAGCTCGTAGCCTTTGCCGATCAGGCGCTCGGCCAGTTCCACCAGCGGGCTTTCGCGCAGGTCGTCGGTGCCAGCTTTGAAAGACAGGCCGAGCAAAGCGACCTTGCGTTTGTCGTGGCTTTCGATGATGTCGAAGGCGTTCTGCACCTGGGACTCGTTGCTGCGCATCAGCGAGTCGAGCAGCGGAGCTTTCACGTCGAGGCTGGAGGCGCGGTAGGTCAGGGCACGCACGTCCTTGGGCAGGCACGAGCCACCGAAGGCGAAACCTGGGCGCATGTAGTACTGCGACAGGTTCAGGACTTTGTCCTGGCAAACCACGTCCATCACGTCGCGACCATCGACACCCACCGCCTTGGCGATGTTGCCGATTTCGTTGGCGAAGGTGACCTTGGTGGCGTGCCAGACGTTGCAGGTGTACTTGATCATTTCGGCCACTTCGACCGGCTTGCGGATGATCGGTGCGTCCAGTTCCTCGTAGATGGCCTGGAGCACGTCGCCGCTGGCCTTGTCCAGCTCGCCGATGACAGTCATCGGTGGGCGGTCGTAGTCGGCGATGGCGGTGCTTTCACGCAGGAACTCCGGGTTGACCGCGACACCGAAGTCGACGCCGGCTTTCTTACCGGAGCAGTCCTCGAGGATCGGGATGACCACGTTCTTGACGGTCCCCGGCAGCACGGTGCTGCGCACCACGATGGTGTGGCGACGCTCGGTGTCGCGCAGCACGTAGCCGATCTCGCGGCACACCGACTCGATGTACTCAAGGCCCAGGTCGCCGTTCTTCTTGCTGGGAGTGCCGACGCAGATCATCGACACATCGCTGGCGCGGATGGCTTCGGCGAAATCGGTGGTGCCACGCAGGCGGCCGTTGGCGATGCCTTGCTGCAGGAGCTGTTCCAGACCCGGCTCGACGATGGGCGACTTGCCCTGGTTGATCAGGTCGATTTTGGTCTTGGACACGTCCACGCCAATCACTTCGTGACCCCGTGCCGACAGGCAACCTGCACAGACCGCACCCACATAACCCAAACCAAAGATGCTGATACGCATCGTATTCACCTCGTGTGTTTATCACGTCGGCTCCTTCGCAAAAGAGCCGGACCGGGTTGATTAACCAGCAGTTTTCGGGCGCACGGTGCCATGGCGATTGCACATATCACCGAACGCAGGCATGAATAAATCCAGAGCGCGCAAAGTTGTGCACTCAAAGTTGGCAGTTAAATGGCCAGTATTAAAAGGCGTGCCCTGAAATGCAGCCGTCTTTATTGCAGTGTGCTATTACGCCTACTGCTGTGCTTGCTCTTTCAATTGGAAAAATCCTATGAAATCAACCACTAGGACGATTAGTAGGGGCGCGTCTCTCCTTCGTGGACAGGGCTTTCGGTTGATACCGTTGCGTCTGTCGAAGTTATCGGAGCCGGTAGTGGATACCGGCCGGTTGTCATCTGTAAGTCATCTCTCACGACACCCGCAAGAAAATCGTTACGGGTCCTATGAGCGATTGCCGGTAGCAGAAGTTCCAAGGTGGGTTCTGCAGGTATGAAAGATTTCTAAATATTTTTTCAGTGGAAAATACTTTCAATCTGATAGCACGTATCAGTTTCACCCCTATATATAAAGGGCGAAAACGACGTGGGATGGTTATATGCCAGCATGCGAAAATTTTTTTCAAAATTCGTCAAAAAACTACGAACGGTCTTATGGCGTTTTGCAATAACGGCTGGGCAGTGGTTTTTTTGACGTCGAAATTATGACGAGATGGCCATTTGAAGCCTGCCCCATTGCAGGGCTGTCGGATGCGGTGAGACGACCAGTAGCAGCAGCTGTCTTGTTCAGGGGTGTCCTCTTCGCGGGTTTACCCGCGAAGAGGCCGGTGCAAGCAACGCAAGACTGTTGCTCCCACTGTTAATGCGCAGGACCTGAAGGTCTTACTCGCCAGGGTGGTCGCGCAGGAACACCAGGTGGTCTGGCTTGGACTGTTCGGCACTGTAGTAATAGCCCTGCACATCGAAGCGCTTGAGCTGTTCGGGGTCGTTGATGCGCTCCTGGATCACGAAGCGGCTCATCATTCCGCGGGCTTTCTTGGCGTAGAAGCTGATGATTTTGTACTGCCCGTTCTTCCAGTCTTTGAAGTCGACATCGATCACCCGTGCCTTCAGGGCGCTGCGCTTGACCGCGCTGAAGTACTCGTTGCTGGCCAGGTTCAGCAGGATGTCATCGCCTTGATCGGCCAGGGCCTGATTCAGCCATTCACTGATGCGCGTGCCCCAGAAGGCATAGAGGTCTTTGCCGCGGAAGTTGGCCAGCTTGGTGCCCATTTCCAGGCGGTAGGGCTGCATAAGATCCAGCGGGCGCAGCAGGCCGTAAAGGCCCGACAGCATGCGCAGGTGGTCCTGGGCGTAGCTGAAGTCGTCCTCGCCGAGGCTTTCGGCGTCCAGGCCTGTGTACACGTCACCCTTGAACGCCAGCAGCGCCTGCTTGGCGTTGGCCGGGGTGAAATCCGGGGTCCAGCTGCCGAAGCGGGCGGCGTTGAGGCCGGCGAGCTTGTCGGAAAGGTGCATCAGTTCACTGATTTGTGCGGGTGTGAATTCGCGCAGTTGGGTGATCAACACCTGGGAGTCGTCCAGGTACTGGGGTAGGGTGAACCGCTGGGTCACCGGCGGGGTGTCGTAGTCGAGAGTCTTGGCGGGGGAAATCACCGTCAGCATCGGGTCGGCTCCTGGAATCGTCGAGGCGGATTCTACGGGCTGGGGCCGGCAAGACCAAACTATCGCGACGATAGTCACGGACCATCGCCCAACGCCACGTTATAGTGCGTGTCATGTTGCTGCGGAGAGCTTGATTCGTGCGTATTGCCTTCGTCCTGCTGGCCGGCCTGCTGAGCCTTGCCGCCCAGGCTGCCCCTTCGCCCCAGGCCACCCTGGACCGCACGCTGTGGCCTGAACAACTGGACAGCCCGGCGTTGTTCGATGTCGCTTCGCGGGCCGAAATCCTGTCGTTCGCCCAGGTGCTGCAGGAGAGTGAAATGCTCGACGAGCCGGCTCTGGCGGCGCGCCTGCAACTGCGCCAGATCAACCTGGCGGTGATACGTGCGGTGCGCGCGCGCATGTGGCAGCGGCTATGGGAAAACTATCAACAGGCCCAGCGCAGCTGCGAGCAGGATGCTTCCTTCTGCTATCCGCTGGAGTCCATGGCCGAACTGCGGACCCTGGCCGCCACTTTCACCTCCGGCGTGGGCGAGTTCTATACCGGCTGGCTCGAGCCTAGCCGGGCATTCCACACCCGTTACCTGGATGAACAACTGCGCAAGGCGGCGTTGTTCCCTCAGACCAGCAGCGAGGTCGAGCGCCTGTCGGACAGCGAGCGCACAGGCGATGAACTCAACGACCGGGTGTTCCTGCTGACATTCGTCGGTGGCCCCACTCCCGCGGGCGGTGCCACCGACGAGCTGGCCGATTATCTGCGCCGGCAGAAGCTCGGCGGCCTGTTCTTCGTGCTCGGTAACCGCTTGCAGCAGCGCGCCCCTGTGGGGGCGCTCTATACCGGGCAATGCGTGGGCATCCAGGGCTGGGAGTACCGCTCCCATGCCCAATGGCTGGACTGGCAGGATTCGCTGCGCCGGGCCCAGGCCCGGGTCCAGTCCGACCTGCCGGCGCAGTATGTGCCGTTGTTCCGCCCACCGTACGGGCAGCGTCGTGCCGATGGCGAGGCATTCATGGCCAGCCAGAGGCTTCAGGTTTCGCTGTGGGAGATCGACGCCCAGGATGACAGTGCGCTCAGCGCCGAGGCCTCGGCACATCGGGTGCTGACCTTGATGCTGTTGTGGCGCAAAGGGGTGATCCAGTTCCACGACAACCTGCCCAAGGCGCAACCGGCGCTGGATTGGCTGTTGCGCAACACGGCGCAGAGTGGAATCGGCTGGGAAGATTGCCGGGATTATGGGCAGCGTGATGGGGCTTGATCTTTGACTCTAGTCCCGCTCACGGCTCAAGCCAAGTCCTGAACGTCAATCGGAAAAATAAAGTTCAAAGGAACGTAAAAAGACTTTTTTTGGTCATCATTAATGCGGTATGTAGGTACCAGACAGCCGAATCCTGCAGCACAGGTGGCGTCATCCAGGCCCTCCTTGCCAGGTGCGCTCCCCGCCCGTAACGACGCGGATACGGGGAGAACGGCGGTCACTCTGCGGCGCAGCATTACGCGTCGCGTGGCTTTCACATAAGGTGACCGAGTATGGATGACCAAGGACGCAATTCTTCCTCCACCCAGCCAATCCTGTATGTGCTCGATACCAATGTCCTGATCCACGATCCAAACGCTTTGCTCAACTTCGAGGAGCACCATGTCGCCATTCCGATGACGGTGCTGGAGGAACTCGACAAGCTCAAGACCGGCAAACACACCATCGCCGCCGAATGCCGCCAGGCCATCCGCCTCATCGACCAGACCCTTGGCGATGCCTCGCCCAGCGACGTCGAGCAGGGCGTGCCGATCCAGCGTGGCAAGAGCGGGCCCAAAGGGTTCCTGTCGATCCTGATGAGCCCACGCAACGAGCCAAACCGGCTGCTGCCCGAAACCCTCAATGACAACATCATCATCAACCAACTTCTGGAGTTGCGTGCCCGCCGCTGCGATCTGGACGTGGTGCTGGTGACCAAGGACATCAACATGCGCCTGAAGGCGCGTGCCTGTGGCATCGCCGCGGAGGACTACAGCACCGACCAGTTGGTCGATGACGTCTCCTTGCTGTCCAAGGGCTACCATTCGGTGACCGGCTCGTTCTGGGATCGCGTCAGCAAGGTCGAAACCCGGCAGGAGCGTGGTCGCACCTGGCATCGGGTACAACTGACCGACAACCTGCCGGCGGTGCACGTCAATGAGTTCATCATCGACGAACAAGGCTTCGTCGGCTGGATCAAAGGCATCCGTGAAGACGAACTGCTGCTGCTCGACCTGCACCAGGAGCCGTTGCTGCACCAGGAAGCCTGGGGGCTGAAACCCCGCGACATCCATCAGAGCCTGGCGTTGTTCGCCTTGCTCGACCCAGATATCCACCTGGTCAACCTGACCGGCGCCGCCGGCTCCGGCAAGACCATCCTGGCGCTTGCCGCCGCCATCGAGCAGACCATGGTCAGCAAGCGCTACCGGCGCATCATCGCCACCCGCAGCGTGCAGGGGCTGGACCAGGAGATCGGCTTCCTGCCGGGGACCGAGGCCGAGAAGATGGAGCCTTGGCTGGGCGCCATCACCGACAACCTCGAAGCCCTGCACATGGATGATGAGAGTACCCACGGTAGCGTCGAGTACATCCTCGAGCGGGTCCCGTTGCAGTTCAAGTCGCTGAACTACATCCGTGGGCGCAGCTTCCAGCAGAGCCTGATCCTGATCGACGAGTGCCAGAACCTCACCCCGCACCAGATGAAGACCATCATCACCCGTGCCGGGGCAGGGTCCAAGGTGGTGTGCCTGGGTAACCTGGCGCAGATCGATACCCCTTACCTGTCGGCCACCAGCTCCGGGCTGACTTATCTCACCGAACGCTTCAAGGACTTCCCTCACGGCGTTCATATCACCTTGCAGGGCGTGCCACGCTCGGTGCTGGCCGAGTACGCCGAGTCCCACCTGTAAACCCCAGTCTGCCGGGCGGTTCGCCGCCCGGCTTCTGTGATGTCCTCTACGCCGATTAACCCGCTCCCATGGCGGCCAGCGGGATTTGGCCTGCCCGCGACACAACCACTGCTCAAAGCTGACCTGCGGGTTTACACTCTTTGTTCCCTTCACAGGAGCAATGCAGTGCTGACTCATCTCGATTCCCAGGGGCGCGCCAACATGGTCGACGTCACCGAAAAGGCCGTGACCGCGCGTGAGGCGGTGGCCGAAGCGCGGGTGCGCATGTTGCCGCAGACGTTGCAGATGATCGTCGACGGCGAGCATCCCAAGGGCGATGTGTTCGCCGTGGCGCGCATCGCCGGGATCCAGGCGGCGAAGAAGACCAGCGACCTGATCCCGCTGTGCCACCCGCTGATGCTCACCAGCGTCAAGGTCGAGCTCAACGCCGAAGGTTCTGATGCGGTGCGCATCGTCGCCCGTTGCAAGCTGGCCGGGCAGACCGGTGTGGAAATGGAAGCGCTGACTGCCGCCAGCGTTGCGGCGCTGACGATCTATGACATGTGCAAGGCCGTCGACAAAGGCATGGTGATCGAGCAAGTGCGCCTGCTGGAGAAGCTCGGCGGCAAGAGCGGCCATTACCAGGTGGAGGCGTGATGAAGGTTCAGGTGGTGTATTTCGCCCGTTATCGTGAATTGCTAGGGGTCGATGGCGAGCCGCTCGAAGGTGCCTTCGCGACCCTGGACGACGTGCGCCAGGCCTTGGTGGCCAAGGGCGGGCAATACGAGGTGCTGGCCGAGCAGAACGTGATGTGCGCACGCAATCAGGATCTGAGCAAGCTGGCCGAGCCGGTGGAGGAGGGCGACGAAGTGGCGTTCTTCCCGCCGGTCACGGGAGGTTGAGCATGGGCGTTCGAGTACAGGAGCAGGCCTTCGATCCAGGCCTTGAGGTCAATGCGATGCACGCGGCCAACGTCGGCGTGGGCGCGGTGGTAGGGTTCGTTGGCTATGTGCGGGATTTCAACGATGGCCGTGAAGTGGCGGGGATGTTCCTCGAGCATTACCCAGGCATGACCGAGAAAGCTCTGGCCAAGATCGTCGTCGAGGCCGAGCAGCGCTGGCCACTGCTCAAGGTCGAGGTGCTGCACCGCATCGGCGCGCTGGAGCCGGGCGAACCGATCGTCTTTGTCGGCGTGGCCAGCGCTCACCGTCAGGCGGCGTTCGATGCCTGCAATTTCATCATGGACTACCTCAAGACCCGGGCGCCGTTCTGGAAGAAAGAGAACACCCAGGATGGGCCGCGTTGGGTCGAAGGTCGGCAAAGCGACCAGGATGCCGCCGGTCGCTGGTGAACCTGGCGGGGCACGGGCGGGCCGGATGCGTCTGCCCTTGCCGCACGTTGTGGTTGGTAGTTGAGTTTCTATACAAAAAAGTCCAGTATGGAATCATAAGTACAAAATGATTCCAGGCAGCCTTGCGCCTGTCACCTTTCCTCTGTCTTGCACCACACCTCCAATAACGAGCGAGAGAGATCCCCCCATGAAAAAGCTCATCCTGATCAGCGGTCTGGCCCTGGGCCTGTTGGCCGGTAGCAACCTGTACGCTGCCGAGAACGTCCTGCGCATCGGTATCGAGGCCGCCTACCCGCCGTTTGCCTCGAAAAACGACAAGGGCGAAATCGTGGGCTTCGATTACGAGATCGGCAATGCCCTGTGCGCGCAGATGAAGGTCAAATGTGTCTGGAACGAGGTCGAGTTCGACGGGCTGATCCCCTCGTTGAAGGTTAGGAAGATCGATGCGGCCCTGTCGTCGATGACCATTACCAAAGAGCGCAAGCAATCGGTGGACTTCACCCACAAGTACTACTTCACGTCATCGCGCCTGGTGATGAAGAAGGGGGCGGTGGTCGATGACCAGTACCAGAGCCTCAAAGGCAAGACCATCGGCGTGCAGCGTGCCACCACCACCGACCGCTACGCCACCGAAGTGCTCGAGCCCATGGGTGTGAAGGTCAACCGCTACAGCAACAATGAAGAGATCTACATGGACCTGGCGTCCGGGCGTGTGGATGCCATTTTTGCCGATACCATTCCCCTGGAGGACTTCCTGTCGATGCCTCGTGGCGCTGACTTTGCTTTCGTAGGGCCGGAGCTGAAGGACCCCAAGTACGTCGGTGAAGGTGCCGGGATCGCGGTGCGCAAAGGCAACACCGAATTGGTGAGCCAGCTCAATAGCGCCATCGATGCCATTCGTGCCAACGGCGAATACCAGAAGATCCAGGCCAAGTACTTCAAATCGGATATCTACGGCGACTGAAACACTGCGCTGGGGGCGCCTTGCGCCCCTTTTCCGACCGCTGTGTAGTCCCGGCAATCGTCAAGGGACCTCTGCAGCGCTCAGGCCTTGAGTTCCTTCAAGTGCTTGTACACCGTCGCCCGTCCCATTCCCAGCACGTTGGCCACGTAGTTGGCCGCACTCTTGCCCTTGAAGGCGCCCTCGGCATGCAGGGCCAGGACCAGCTCGCGCTTGTGATCGCGGGTCAGCAGGTTAAGGCTCAACTGACGCTGGCGCAGCCAGCCGTTGAGGAAGGTGTTGATACGTTCCTGCCAGTCATCGCGAAACAGCGCGTCGGGTTGGGGAATCAATCGGCTGGGCGAAAGGAACAGATCCAGCGCCGCCTTGGCGTTCTCGAACAGCGAGATATTCAGATTGATGCACAGCATGGCCAGGGGTGTGCCTGCGGCATCGCGCAACACGGTGCTCAACGAGCGGATCTTCTGCCCGTCCCAGTTGAGTTTTTCGTAGGGGCCGATGTTGGTTTCATCGGTACCGTGCTCGAGCATGTCTTCCAGGGCCGCATCGTCGCCGATCTCGCGTTTGGACAGGTTGTTGGCGATGTAGTCGATCTTCTGGGTGCGCAGGTCGTGCAGCACCACTTCGGCGTGGGGGAAGAACAGGGTGGCGATGGCATCGGCGATGGCCCGGTAGTTGTCCAGGGCCGGGTCAGGGCGAGGGGATGGCATTGAGGCAGGCTCCAGGCTGTGTCAGCGCCCTGCGGCGAGGGCGCTGCGAGTGTGCCGCAATCGCGGCGGCGCGTCATCCCGACAGGCGTGCCGGGGATAGCATGGCGGCCGTCAGGCCAAAGCCATGCAGGTGATCCGGCAGCGCCTCGCCACGCACCAGGGCGGCGCTGGCCTGGCCCATGGCGGGTGAGGTCTGGATGCCGTAGCCGCCTTGGCCCGCGACCCAGAACAGCCCAGGCACCTGCGGGTCGAAGCCGGCGACCAGGTCGCCGTCAGCAACGAAACTGCGCAGCCCGGCCCAGGTGCGGGTAGGACGGCGGATGCGCAGGGTGGTGGCTTCCTCGATCTGATAGATGCCTAAGGCGATGTCGAGCTCTTCGGGTTGTACATCGTGTGGCTCCACCGGGTCGGCATTGGCGGGAGAGCCCAGGAGCATGCCGGCGTCCGGCTTCATGTAGAAGGATTCATCGAGGCTGACCAGCATCGGCCAGTGGTGGCAGTCGACGCCCTCGGGGGCGGCGAAGATGAAGGCAGCGCGGCGCTTGGGTTGCAGGCCGAGGGGACGAGCGCCGGCCAGTACCCCGATGTGGTCCGCCCAGGCGCCCGCGGCGTTGATCAGCACGGGGGCGCTGAAACTGCCCTGGTTGGTATGCACCTGCCACAGCCCTTGGGCGTCACGCTCCACCCGTTGCACCTCGCAATCGCTGCGCACTTCGCCCTGTTGCCGGCGAATGCCGCGCAGGTAGCCTTGGTGCAGGGCATCGGTGTCGATGTCGCTGGCGCTCGGGTCGTAGAGGGCGCCATGGACTTTGTCCCGACACAGCACCGGCAGGCGGGCGCAGGCCTGGTCGGCATCGAGCAGCTCGAACTCGGGCACGCAGGCCTTGGCGCTGAGGTACTGGCGTTGCAGTTCGGCCGGATCGCCGTTGAAGTCCACGGTCATCTCACCGCGCGGGGTGAGCAGAGGATGCTCGGCGAAACCACTGGGCGGATGATCGAAAAAAGCACGGCTGGCGAGGGTCAGGGCGCGTACCTGTGGCGTGCCGTAGGCGGCGGTGTAGAGCGCCGCCGAACGGCCGGTGGAGTGATAGCCAGGCTGGGATTCGCGCTCGAGCACTAGCACGCGGCCATGGGCGGCGAGCCAGTAGCCGGTGGAGGCGCCGGCGATACCGGCGCCGACGATGATGTAGTCGGCAGTCTGCATGCTGTTCTCCTCAGGCTTCGCGCAGCAGCTGATACAGGGCATTGGCCAGGGCAATGTCCTCCAGGCCCAGTCCGATGGAGCGGAAGAAGGCATGGCGCTGGTAGGCCGGCGCGGCGGCGTCGCCACTGAGCAGTTGCGGCAGGTCGCCGACGATCGCGTCTGCCTGCCACCCCAACTGCTCGGCGGCGATGCGCATTTCGCCTGCGCTTGCGGGGGTGGTTACCCGGTAATCGCAGTAGACATCCATCTCGGCCAGGCAGGCTGGCGGGATTTCATGGGCGCGTACGGCATTGGTGCTGATCGAGGTGATCAGCGCAGGTTTGCTCAGCGTGCGTGGGTCGATGACTGGCACGGCCGAGGAAGTGCAGAGCATGATCACGTCGGCATCGTCCAGGGCCTGCTCGAGGTTTTCCATCAATTGCAGGCGGCTGTCGAGGCCGGCCAGGTGTTCGCGTTGCCCTGCGCTCTGTTGGCCCAGGCTGGGGGAATACAGGCGAATGTCCTGCCAGTCGCGCAGGCCGCGCACATAGTGCAGGTGAGCGCGGGCGATCGGGCCGCTGCCGATCACCGTCAGGCGGCGGGCATGGCCTGGGGCCAGCGCGTCGATGGCCACGGCAGTGGTAGCGGCGGTGCGGGCGGTGGTCAGTTCGCCGGCGTCGCAGAGCATCAGAGGTTGACCGCTGTCCATGGACATCAGCAGGGTCCAGGCGGTGACCAGGGGGCCTTGGTCACGGACGATGTAGGGCGAGGTTTTTACCCCATAGACCCGCTCCGTGGCCAACACGCCGCCATAGTTGATGAAGTCGCCCCGGCCAGCCGGAAACTCCACCAGTTGTTGGGGCGGCTGTACCGCCTGGCCACGGGCCAGGTCACGGAACAGGTTGCGCAGGATGTGCGGGACATCCACCTGGGCGAGCAATTGGCGGGCGTGTTGTTGATCGACGACGAGGGGCGCGGTCATACGAAGCTCCAGATAAACTATTTTTTCCATTATGGACTTTTTGTTTATTTGGACAATATCGCAGGCGCAAAAAGGTTGCGGCGCAATTCGGCGCCAGAAAGGGAGGGGTAGAGAAAGCAGGGGTGGGGCTTGGCCCGCAGAACAGGCCCTGCGGCTCGGAGCAGGGCCTGTGGGAGCGGTCTTGCCGGGGCGCCGGACCGCTCGGGAAGGGGCAAAAGGTGCCCCAAGGTACACGGCTCAGTGATGCTTTCGCGGTATCGACTTCAGCAGTTCGTCCGGTGGCATCTCGCACTTGATCTTGCGCCCCAGCAGCTCTTCGATAGCCGGAAGCTGGTAGGCATCGTCCTCGCCGGCGAAGCTGATCGATACGCCGCTGGTCCCGGCACGGCCGGTACGGCCGATGCGGTGTACGTAGTCGTCCGGGTCTTCCGGCAGGGTGAAGTTGATCACGTGGCTGATGCCGTCGATGTGAATGCCACGGCCGGCCACGTCGGTGGCCACCAGCACCGCGATGCGACCTTCGCGGAAGTTCTCCAGGGTGCGGATGCGCTTGTGCTGCGGCACGTCGCCCGACAACTGGGCGGCGTTGATGCCGTCACGCACCAGGCGCTCTTCGATGCGGCGCACTTCATCCTTGCGGTTGGCGAAGACCATCACCCGTTCCCACTTGTTCTGCGTGACCAGGTTGTACAGCAGCTTGTACTTGTCGCTGCTGGCCACTGCATAGACGTGCTGTTCGACCGTTTCGCTGGCCACGTTCTCCGGCTCGATCTCGACGATGGCCGGGTTGGTGGTCCACTGCTTGGCCAGGTTCATCACGTCATCGGTGAAGGTGGCGGAGAACAGCAGGGTCTGACGCTCGCTCTTGGGCGGGGTCTGGCGGATGATCTGCCGGACCTGGGGGATGAAACCCATGTCGAGCATGCGGTCGGCTTCATCGAGCACCAGCACCTCGACCATGTCCAGATGCACTTCGCCGCGCTGGTGGAAGTCCAGCAGGCGGCCTGGCGTGGCTACGAGGATGTCGCAGTGACGCGCTTCCAGGGCCTTGAGCTGCTTGTCGAAGTCCATGCCGCCGACGAACGTCATGACGTTCAGGCCGCTGTACTTGGTCAGGGCCATGGCGTCCTTGGCGATCTGCACCACCAGCTCGCGGGTCGGCGCGATGATCAGCGCGCGCGGCTCGCCCATGTAGCGTTCCTTGGGCGGCGGTACCTGCTGCAGCTGGGAAATGATCGAGATCAGGAACGCGGCGGTCTTGCCGGTGCCGGTCTGGGCCCGGCCGATGGCGTCCTTGCCGCGCAGGGTATGACCCAGCACCTGGGCCTGGATCGGCGTGCAGTACGGGAAGCCCAGGTCATGGATGGCATGCATCAGTTCGTTGGAAAGCTTGAAGTCATGGAAGCGGGTCTTGCCCTCCTGGGGCTCGACCACGAAATCTTCCGGCTTCCACAGGCTGGCCTGGGGCTTGGGTTTGCGTTCGCGACGTGGCTTGTCCTTGGCGGGCTTGTCGTCGCGAGTGGGGGACGTGGCCTCGGGCGTATTGACCGGCGAGGCTGGGGGCGCCGGCGGTTCGACCGCAGGTGCAGGTGGGGGCGTCATCACGCCGGCGGCAGGCACGTTGGCCTGGGGTGCGGCGTCGCCCTTGGCGAAAATTTTCTTGAGTGCCTTGAGCACGATCGTCTCGTCAACTGGTTAAGGAATGTACGCCCGGCAGTGTAATGCAAGAACCGGGCAGGGCGTAGTGCGGTGCGCCTACAACTACAGCAGATTGCACCGCTAGCGCAGGTGGCGCACCAGCCAGTTGTAGATATCGTTGATTTCCTGGGGCACCACTTCGTGTTCCATCGGGTATTCCTCCCAGGCCACTTCGACGCCCCACTGCTTGAGGTGCTCATAGGCCGTGCGGCCCATGGACGGGATCACCACCGGGTCGTGCACGCCGTGCAGGCAGAGGGCCGGAGTGCGCTGCTGGCAGGCGCTCAGCTGATGGTTTTCATTGAAAGTGGGCGCGTAGGTGGACAACGCCAGTACACCGCCCAGGGCTTCCTGCCACTTTATATAGGCCGTGTGCAGCACCACCGCGCCACCCTGGGAGAACCCCGCCAGGAAGATTCGCGTCAGGTCGATGCCCTTGGCTCGCTCGGCTTCGATCAACGCCACCACCTGATCGGCGGACGCTTCCAGCTGCGCTTCGTCGATAGCGCGCGCAGGCGTCATGGCCTTGATGTCGTACCAGCTGGGCATGGCGTAGCCGCCGTTAATCGTTACCGCGCGTGTCGGCGCCTGGGGCATAACGAAGCGGGTGCTGAGCAGGTGTTCCTGCAACGCTTCGGCCACCGGTAGGAAGTCGTAACGGTCGGCCCCCAGGCCGTGCAACCAGATAACACAGGCGTCTGCGGTGTTCTGGGGTTCGAGGATCAACGGGTTGGTCATGACTGCTCCGAAAGTGTGCGCACGCGCCTGATCGAGTGCATGAAATAAAGGCGTGCATGGGTAATGCCACAAGAAGATGTCGCAACTCTACAACTTTTCCTGCTTGACGACCCCTTAAACGCTTGAGCCCGAGACTGTGGTACGCCCTTTGCTATGAATCAACCGATGCGAGGGGATGGCCGGAGACGGTAACACCCCTCGTGCGGATAGAAGGCTGTCACCAGAACGGCCCATTGCGCCAATTGACCCGATAACAAGCCAACAAGGGGTCGGATGCGCCTCATAAGGGTGCGGTGCAATTCCGGCTCGATACAACAAGAGCGATTGGAGGTTGTGAATGAAGATGTTGAAAACCACCCTGGCAGTCCTGACCGCTGCCGCTGCGCTGGGCGCCACCAGCTTCGCCCACGCTGGCGCTACGCTAGATGCGGTAAAGAAGAAGGGCTTCGTCCAGTGTGGCGTGAGTGACGGCCTGCCGGGCTTCTCGGTACCGGACAGCACCGGCAAGATCGTCGGTATCGATGCCGATGTGTGCCGCGCCGTGGCCGCCGCCGTCTTCGGCGACGCGACCAAGGTCAAGTTCAGCCAGCTCAACGCCAAAGAACGCTTCACTGCGCTGCAATCGGGTGAAGTCGATGTCCTGTCGCGCAACACCACCTGGACCAGTTCGCGTGATGCCGGGATGGGCCTGGTATTCGCCGGCGTGACTTACTACGACGGCGTCGGTTTCCTGGTCAACAAAAAGCTGGGCGTCTCCAGTGCCAAGGAGCTCGATGGCGCGACCATCTGCATCCAGGCCGGTACCACCACTGAGTTGAACGTCTCTGACTTCTTCCGTGCCAACGGCCTGAAGTACACCCCGATCACCTTCGACACTTCCGATGAAAGCGCCAAGTCGCTGGAATCCGGTCGTTGCGATGTGCTGACCTCCGACAAATCGCAGCTGTTCGCCCAGCGCTCCAAGCTGGCGGCGCCAAGCGAGTATGTAGTACTGCCGGAAACCATCTCCAAGGAACCTCTGGGCCCGGTCGTGCGCAAAGGGGACGAGGAGTGGTTCAGCATCGTCAAGTGGACCCTCTTCGCCATGCTCAACGCCGAAGAGGCAGGCATCACCTCGAAGAATGTCGAGGCCGAGGCCAAGTCCACCAAGAACCCCGACGTCGCTCGCCTGCTCGGTGCCGACGGCGAGTACGGCAAGGACCTGAAGCTGCCCAAGGACTGGGTGGTGCAGATCGTCAAGCAGGTGGGTAACTATGGCGAAGTGTTCGATAAGAACCTGGGCCAGAGCACTGACCTGAAGATCGATCGTGGCATGAACGCCCTGTGGAACAACGGCGGCATCCAGTACGCGCCACCAGTGCGCTGATGGTTGCACCTGCGGCGGCACCGCGCCGCCGCAGGTTGTTCGATCCCATCCTTTCGGGGCATTACATGCAAAATCAAATTGGCGCGCAGAAGGGGTTTTCCCTGAGCGATCCACGTGTGCGCGCGTGGCTGTTCCAGATCGTCACGGTGGTCTTCGTGGTCGGCCTGGGCTGGTACCTGTTCCACAACACGCAAACCAACTTGCAACACCGGGGCATCACCTCGGGTTTCGACTTTCTCGAGCGCAGCGCAGGCTTCGGCATCGCCCAGCACCTGATTCCCTACGTGGAGTCGGACAGCTACGCCCGGGTGTTTCTCATCGGCCTGCTCAACACCCTGCTGGTTACCTTCATCGGCATCATCCTGGCAACGCTGTTGGGCTTCATCATCGGTGTGGCGCGGCTGTCGCCGAACTGGATGATCAACAAGCTGGCAACAGTCTATGTCGAGACGTTCCGCAACATTCCGCCGTTGTTGCAAATCCTGTTCTGGTACTTCGCGGTGTTCCTGACGCTACCGGGGCCGCGGGGCAGCATCAACCTGCAGGACACTTTCTTCATCAGCAACCGTGGCGTGAACATGCCCGGTGCCTCCATGGCCGAGGGCTTCTGGCCATTCGTGGGCGCCGTGGTGCTGGCGATCGTCGCCATCGCGCTGATGGTGCGTCTTGCCAACAAACGCTTCGATGAAACCGGCGAGCCGTTCCACAAGTTCTGGGTGGGGCTGCTCATGTTAGTTGGCATCCCAGGCGTGTGCGTGCTGCTGTTCGGCAATCCGTTGAGCTGGGAAGTGCCGCAGCTCAAGGGCTTCAACTTCGTCGGTGGCTGGGTGCTGATCCCTGAGCTGCTGGCCCTGACCTTGGCGCTGACCATCTATACCGCAGCGTTCATCGCCGAGATCGTGCGTTCGGGCATCCGTTCGGTCAGCCATGGCCAGACCGAGGCTGCGCGCTCTCTTGGCCTGCGCGAGGGGCCGACCCTGCGCAAAGTGATCATCCCCCAGGCATTGCGAGTGATCGTGCCGCCGCTGACCAGCCAGTACCTGAACCTGGCGAAGAACTCGTCCCTGGCGGCCGGCATCGGCTACCCGGAAATGGTCTCGCTGTTCGCCGGTACCGTGCTCAATCAGACCGGTCAGGCCATCGAGGTGATCGCCATCACCATGAGTGTCTATCTGGCCATCAGCATCAGCATTTCGCTGCTGATGAACTGGTACAACAAGCGCATCGCGCTGATCGAGCGGTGAGGATACGCCAGTGACTGCCCATGTTTTCAAACCTGACATGCCGCCACCGGTCAAGACCGTCGGCGTGCTCGCATGGATGCGTGCGAACCTGTTCTCCAGCTGGCTGAACACCCTGTTGACGCTGTTCGCCCTGTACCTGGTGTGGCTGATCGTGCCGCCTTTGGTGCAATGGGCGTTCATCGATGCCAACTGGGTCGGCACCACCCGTGCCGATTGCACCAAGGAAGGCGCCTGCTGGGTGTTCATCCAGCAACGCTTCGGCCAGTTCATGTACGGCTACTACCCGGTGGAGTTGCGCTGGCGGGTCGACCTGACTGTCTGGCTCGCCGTGCTGGGCGCCGCGCCGTTGTTCATCAAGCGTTTCCCGCGCAAGGTGGCCTATGGCTTGGGCTTTCTGGTGCTGTACCCGATCATCGCCTACACCTTGCTGCACGGTGGCTATCTGGGGCTGAGCACGGTGCCGACCAGCCAGTGGGGCGGCCTGATGCTGACCTTGGTGATCGCCACCGTCGGCATCGTCGGTGCCTTGCCCCTGGGCATCCTGCTGGCGCTGGGACGGCGTTCCAACATGCCGGCGGTGAAGGTGGTCTGCGTGACCTTCATCGAGTTCTGGCGTGGCGTGCCACTGATCACTGTGCTGTTCATGTCCTCGGTGATGTTGCCGTTGTTCCTGCCTGAGGGTATGAGCTTCGACAAGCTGCTGCGGGCGATGATCGGGGTGATCCTGTTCCAGTCGGCCTATATCGCCGAGGTGGTCCGCGGTGGGTTGCAGGCCATCCCCAAGGGCCAGTACGAGGCGGCTGCGGCCATGGGCCTGGGCTACTGGCGGTCGATGGGGCTGGTGATCCTGCCTCAGGCGCTCAAGCTGGTGATCCCCGGCATCGTCAACACCTTCATTGCCCTGTTCAAGGACACGAGCCTGGTGATCATCATCGGCCTGTTCGATCTGCTCAACAGCGTCAAGCAGGCTGCGGCCGACCCGACCTGGCTGGGCATGGCGACCGAGGGCTATGTGTTCGCCGCCTTGGTGTTCTGGATTTTCTGTTTCGGTATGTCCCGCTACTCCATGCACCTGGAGCGCAAGCTGGACACTGGCCACAAGCGTTAGGAGTCTCGAAATGAGTGAAGCGATCAAGCAGCCTGTCGGCCCCGAAGGCATCATCCAGATGCAGGGTGTGAACAAGTGGTACGGGCAGTTCCACGTACTGAAGGACATTAACCTCAATGTGCGTCAGGGCGAGCGCATCGTGCTGTGCGGGCCGTCGGGCTCGGGCAAGTCCACCACCATCCGTTGCCTCAATCGCCTGGAGGAACATCAGCAGGGGCGCATCGTCGTCGATGGCGTGGAACTGACCAACGACCTCAAGCAGATCGAAGCGATCCGCCGCGAGGTGGGCATGGTGTTCCAGCACTTCAACCTGTTCCCGCACTTGAGCATTCTGGAAAACTGCACCCTGGCACCGATGTGGGTGCGCAAGATGCCCCGGCGCAAAGCCGAGGAAATCGCCATGCACTATCTGGAGCGGGTGCGCATTCCCGAGCAGGCGCACAAGTATCCGGGGCAACTGTCCGGTGGCCAGCAGCAGCGGGTGGCGATCGCCCGGGCCCTGTGCATGAAGCCCAAGATCATGCTCTTCGACGAACCGACCTCGGCGCTGGATCCGGAGATGGTCAAGGAAGTGCTCGATACCATGGTGGGGCTCGCCGAGGACGGCATGACCATGCTCTGCGTGACCCACGAGATGGGCTTTGCCCGGACCGTGGCGAACCGGGTGATCTTCATGGACAAGGGTGAGATCGTCGAACAGGCTGCGCCGGATGATTTCTTCGACCGGCCGCGCAGTGATCGGACCAAGCTGTTCCTGAGCCAGATCCTGCATTGATGTGACGGGGGCCGCGGCGCGGCCCTTTCGCAGGCTTCGCCGGTTCACCGCTTTGGGAGGGGGGCAAGCCTGCACCAGGGCTGCAAAGCAGCCCTTTTTGTTACTTTTCTTCTTGGGCGGCGACCGGCGCAGGTGGCGGTCGCAGCCCCACCTCGGCGATCAGCTTGAGCTGTTGCCCGTTGCGCATCACTTCGATGGTGATCTTCTCGTTGGGCTTGATCCGCGCCACCTGGTTCATCGACTTGCGACCATCGCCGGCAGGTTCGCCGTTGATGCTCATGATCACGTCGCCCAGTTGCAGGCCGGCACGTTGGGCCGGGCCATCGCGGAAGATGCCCGCCACGACGATGCCTGGACGACCCTGCATGCCATAGGACTCGGCCAGCTCCTGGCTCAGCGGCTGCACCTCGATGCCCAGCCAGCCACGAATGACCTGGCCATGCTCGACGATCGATTTCATCACCTCCAGCGCCAGCTTGACCGGGATGGCGAAGCCGATGCCTTGGGAGCCGCCGGACTTGGAGAAGATCGCGGTGTTGATGCCGATCAGGTTGCCGTTGGCGTCGATCAGGGCGCCGCCGGAGTTGCCGGGGTTGATCGCCGCGTCGGTCTGGATGAAGTCTTCGTAGTTGTTCAGGCCCAGCTGGTTGCGGCCGGTGGCGCTGATGATGCCCATGGTCACGGTCTGGCCGACGCCGAAGGGGTTGCCGATGGCCAGGGACACGTCGCCAATATGGATATTGTCGGAGCGACCGATGGTGATCGCAGGCAGTTTCTTCAGGTCGATCTTCAACACCGCGAGGTCGGTTTCCGGGTCGCTGCCGATGACCCGGGCCAGGGTCTCGCGACCGTCTTTGAGCGCCACCACGATCTGGTCGGCACCGCTGGTCACGTGGTTGTTGGTCAGCAGATAGCCTTCGGGGCTCATGATCACTGCCGAACCCAGGCTGGACTCCCAACGCCGCTGCTTGGGCAGGTTGTCGCCGAAGAAGCGGCGGAATTGCGGGTCTTCGAATAGCGGATGGGCACTCTTATTGACCACCTTGGTGGTGTACAGGTTGGCCACTGCCGGCGCGGCCAGCGTCACGGCATCGGCATAGGACACCGGGCCCTGCACGATCCGCGAGGTCTGCGGAGCCTGCTGCAGGTTGACGTCCTGGCTGGGCAGGCCGACCCACTGGGGAAAGCGCTGGATGATCAGCAGGGCGACCAGCACACCGGTAAGCAGGGGCCAGCCAAAGTAACGCAGAGCCTTGAGCATCGAATGAATCCTGGGAGTAGGGCAGGGGCCAGTGGCTACGCAGCAAGGGTGCGAGCGCGCGCGATCATACACGTGAAAGCGTTGATCAGGCGACGGTCTTGAACGTGGTGCAGCGTCCGCGGGTTTACTCGCGGATGAGCGTGCCACGAGCTGATCCCCAGGCGGGTTGCAGCCGGTTTCCCCGAAGCCGGCGACGGCCCATAATGGCGGCCATTATACGGGCGTTGTGCCCGCCGAACGTGCAGATTTCGAGGAGATTTTCCATGGCCGTCGCCCTGAACACTCTGGTCGAGGAAGCCGAGCGCTACCTGGGCAGCGCGAAGATCCAAGACTACTGCCCCAACGGCCTGCAGGTCGAAGGCCGTCCGCAGGTCAGCCGGATCGTCAGCGGCGTCACTGCCAGCCAGGCATTGCTGGATGCGGCAGTTGAGGCCGAGGCCGATCTGGTGCTGGTGCACCATGGTTACTTCTGGAAAGGCGAGAACCCGTGCATCACGGGCATGAAGCAGCGCCGGATCAAAACCCTGCTCAAGCATGACATCAGTCTGCTCGCCTACCACCTGCCGCTGGACGTACACCCTGAGGTGGGCAACAACGTGCAGTTGGCCCGTCAACTGGACATCACCGTCGAGGGGCCGCTGGACCCGCTGAACCCCAAAGTAGTCGGTCTGGTGGGCTCTCTGGCCGAGCCGATGTCGGCACGCGATTTTGCCCGCCGGGTGCAGGAAGTGATGGGGCGTGAGCCGTTGGTGATCGAGGGCGAACAATTGGTGCGCCGGGTCGGTTGGTGCACAGGTGGCGGTCAGGGCTACATCGACACAGCCATCGCTGCCGGCGTGGATCTGTTCCTCAGTGGCGAGGCGTCCGAGCAGACCTTCCACAGCGCCCGGGAGAACGGCATCAGTTTCATCGCGGCCGGGCACCATGCCACCGAGCGTTACGGCGTGCAGGCGCTGGGCGACTACCTGGCACGGCGCTTTGCGGTGGAGCACCTGTTCATCGACTGCCCCAACCCCATCTGATCTCGGCCATTTCAAAGGTGAATCCGCTCCCGCAGACGATTGGCTGTGGCAGCGGGTTTAGCCGCGAAGGCGCGCTCCACGTCCCCAAACCCGCAGTCATATCGTTAGATTCTTTCGGTCTAGTCAGCCTCCTAAATAGAATCAGGCGCTGTGATACAGTTCCTCGCTCGAACACGGCCCGCAGGCCGTCCATAAGATCGTTTTTCGTGAGTAGCCATGGTCGACAAACTGACGCACTTGAAACAGCTGGAGGCGGAGAGCATCCACATCATCCGCGAGGTGGCCGCCGAGTTCGACAACCCGGTGATGCTGTACTCGATCGGCAAGGACTCCGCCGTGATGCTGCACCTGGCGCGCAAGGCCTTCTTCCCAGGCAAGCTGCCGTTCCCGGTGATGCACGTCGACACCCAGTGGAAATTCCAGGAGATGTACCGCTTCCGCGACAAGATGGTCGAGGAGATGGGCCTGGAGTTGATCACCCACGTCAACCCTGAAGGTGTGGCGCAGGGCATCAACCCGTTCACCCATGGCAGCTCCAAGCACACCGACATCATGAAGACCCAGGGCCTGAAGCAGGCGCTGGACAAGCATGGCTTCGACGCCGCGTTCGGCGGCGCCCGCCGCGACGAGGAGAAGTCCCGCGCCAAGGAGCGTGTGTATTCGTTCCGCGACAGCAAGCACCGCTGGGACCCGAAGAACCAGCGCCCGGAGCTGTGGAACATCTACAACGGCAAGGTCAACAAGGGCGAGTCGATCCGCGTCTTCCCCCTGTCGAACTGGACCGAGCTGGACATCTGGCAGTACATCTACCTCGAAGGTATCCCGATCGTGCCGCTGTACTTCGCTGCCGAGCGTGAAGTCATCGAGAAGAACGGCACCCTGATCATGATCGACGACGAGCGCATCCTCGAGCATCTGACCGATGAAGAGAAAGCGCGCATCGTCAAGAAGAAGGTGCGTTTCCGTACCCTGGGCTGCTACCCGTTGACGGGTGCTGTCGAATCGGAAGCCGAGACCCTGACGGACATCATTCAGGAAATGCTCCTGACCCGTACGTCCGAGCGCCAGGGCCGCGTCATCGACCACGATGGCGCCGGTTCCATGGAAGACAAGAAACGCCAAGGCTACTTCTAATTTCAGGGTTATTCCATGTCGCACCAATCTGATCTGATCAGCGAGGACATCCTCGCCTACCTGGCCCAGCACGAGCGCAAGGAACTGCTGCGCTTTTTGACCTGCGGCAACGTCGACGACGGCAAGAGCACCCTGATCGGGCGCCTGCTGCATGACTCGAAGATGATCTACGAGGACCACCTCGAGGCCATCACCCGCGACTCGAAAAAGGTCGGCACCACCGGCGAGGAAGTGGATCTGGCGCTGCTGGTCGACGGTCTGCAGGCCGAGCGCGAGCAGGGCATCACCATCGATGTCGCCTACCGCTATTTCTCCACCGCCAAGCGCAAGTTCATCATCGCCGACACTCCGGGCCACGAGCAGTACACCCGCAACATGGCCACCGGCGCCTCGACCTGCGACCTGGCGATCATCCTGGTCGATGCGCGCTATGGCGTGCAGACCCAGACCCGTCGCCACAGCTACATCGCCTCGTTGCTCGGCATCAAGCACATCGTCGTCGCGGTCAACAAGATGGACCTGAAGAACTTCGACGAACAGGTCTTCGAATCGATCAAGGCCGACTATCTTAAGTTCGCCGAAGGCATCAACCTCAAGCCGTCGAGCCTGCACTTCGTGCCGATGTCGGCGCTCAAGGGCGACAACGTGGTCAACCGCAGCGAGCGTTCGCCGTGGTACACCGGCCCTGCGCTGATGGAAATCCTCGAAACCGTGGAAGTGGCGGCCGACCGCAACTTCACCGACCTGCGCTTCCCGGTGCAGTACGTGAACCGTCCGAACCTGAACTTCCGCGGCTTTGCCGGCACCATCGCCAGCGGTGTCGTGCACAAGGGGGACGAAGTGGTCGTGCTGCCGTCGGGCAAGAGCAGCCGGGTCAAGTCCATCGTCACCTTCGAAGGTGAGCTGGAAAACGCAGGCCCAGGCCAGGCCGTGACCCTGACCATGGAAGACGAGATCGACATCTCCCGTGGCGATTTGCTGGTGCATGCCGACAACGTTCCGCCGGTCACTGACCAGTTCGACGCCATGCTGGTATGGATGTCCGAGGAGCCGATGCTCCCAGGCAAGAAGTACGACATCAAGCGCGCCACCAGCTATGTGCCGGGCTCGATCGCCAGCATCACCCACAAGGTCGATGTGAACACCCTGGAGCAGGGCGCTGCCAGTGCCCTGCAACTGAACGAGATCGGTCGCGTCAAGGTCAGCCTGGATGCCGCCATCGCCCTGGACGGCTACGACAGCAACCGCACCACCGGCGCGTTCATCGTCATCGACCGCCTGACCAACGGTACCGTCGGCGCCGGCATGATCATCGCCCCGCCAGTCCTGCCGCACGGCAGCACCGGCCATCATGGCAAGCTGGCCCACGTCTCCACCGAAGAGCGTGCCCTGCGCTTCGGCCAGCAGCCAGCCACCGTGCTGTTCAGCGGCCTCTCCGGTGCCGGCAAGAGCACCTTGGCCTATGCCGTGGAGCGCAAGCTGTTCGACATGGGCCGTGCGGTCTATGTACTCGACGGTCAGAACCTGCGCCACGACCTGAACAAGGGCCTGCCACAGGACCGCGCCGGTCGTACCGAAAACTGGCGTCGCGCCGCCCACGTGGCGCGCCAGTTCAACGAAGCCGGCATGCTGACCCTGGCCGCCTTCGTGGCCCCGGACGCCGAAGGTCGCGAGCAGGCCAAAGCGCTGATCGGCAAGGAGCGCCTGGTCACTGTCTACGTCCAGGCCTCGCCGATCGCCTGCCGCGAACGCGACCCTCAAGGCCTGTACGCTGCTGGTGGCGACAACATCCCAGGCGAAAGCTTCCCGTACGATGTGCCGCTGGACGCGGACCTGGTGATCGATACCCAGACCACCAGCGTTGAAGAGGGCGTCAAGCAGGTGCTGGATGTGCTGCGTCAGCGCGGCGCGATCTGATCCGCTTGCCATAAACAGAAAACCCCGCTTCGGCGGGGTTTTTTGTTTATGGCACCTGACTAGTTGCGCAACAGGCGCCGGGTCTGTTTTTCGGTCCTGATCATTTCCAGGTGCCGGTCATAATCGCTGTGTTGCGCGCACGCTGGGCTGTAGGGGGACATGTCGCAGTTGAAGTGTTGATCTGGGTTGTCTGGCGCCAGGTAGGGGCCGCCGGCGCTACAGGCTGATAGGAGCAGGAGGCCGGTGAGAAGTGATTGTTTCAAGAGGCCTAGTGCTGGGGTTGCTTGATCCATCGAAAGTACTCCTGATAGTCCATTGCCGTTCGTGGCCATGCCGGAAAGGATCCATGTCGCATTTGAAATGAACCGCTTATCGGTCGGGGAAGAATAAAGGCATTTGTTATTGCGTCCTGCTAGAAAGATTACTGATAGAGCGGTCAGCTCTTTAATGGTTGAGTAGGGTAAGCCGCTCATTGATTATTCTTTTGTGGGGGTGACGTGTTTTGGATTTCTAAGTCTGGCAAGTAAGCCTGGTAAAATCTGGATTGTATGTTGTGCGACACCTCGGTTGCGGCTGTAGGGAGAGTCTGATGACTATAGGGGGAGGGTTTCCGGTTCGCTTAGGCTTTGCACGACTTGTAATTATTGTGGGGCTAGTTTTGGTAGGCCGGCTTTACCAAGCCCTTTCGGCTCAATAATTAAAGGTGGTGTAATGGGGAAGTATTCAAAAGAGAAGGTTGCACGATTCAGCGGGTCTGGAGGTACCGTCCTTCCTCCCAACCAATCTATGCATGCGGGCGATTTCATAAAATCTCCTAATGGGCGCTATGCGCTGCGTCTTCGCCCTGATGGAAACTTAGTACTTGAAGATCGTGGCGCTGTAATCTGGATGGCTAACGAGAAACAACCGCACAGCAACACTTTCAAGTTGAGAAAGCGGGAAACACTTCACTTCATTATCCAGAATTCTGGCTTTCTCTATGATCCATCCCGTGGTCGGGTATGGTCCGCTCAAGCTACAGAGACTCGAGACAAGTCCTATTGGCGTCATAATCACCTAGGGGTAACCGATATAGGTAATCTGGAAATTTATGATGGAAGGAATGGAGAGATTAGATGGGCGCGCTCAGGGTTTGTGCCAGGCCGCCTTCGGCGTAGGGAAAAGATATGGCCGCACTCTGACCTGCCTGAGCTTCCTCCGCTATTCCAAGTAAAGCATGATTATCCCTAGCTTTAGGGGTAGCCGAATATAAGTGGCTCCAAGTTTAATCTCCTGGGTCCGGTGACATGGCTTGGAGCTATCGGCTGACTTTAAGTAAGAAGTTGTGATGAACTTAGTGTCGCGGCTTTTGGATCAGTTTGTAATGCTCTTGATAATCTATTCTTCTTTCGCAACCTTGCCGATAGGGGTCCATGTCACATTTGAATTTTATGTCTTGTCTATCAGGGATCCACATCCAGTCGTTGCCGCACCCGGAAAGAAAAAACATGAGCATAAGGTTGAGGTGTTTCATGGTGTGCTCGCGCATCTAAGGGGGCATTTATTTTCACCACGAACCCTGTTGCGGGATACTTCATTTTTTCACAAGCTTAAGTAGGAAGCTCTCCTCGTTAGCGGGAGACGGGTCTTACATAGGAGGGTGGTGCATGCCTTCATGGGGGCATAGATGAATCGACCGGATGAAAACATGCGCTAGTTAGTTTTTGTGGTGTCGTGTGGAGTCGCTGGGTATAAGGTTTTCAGCTATTTCATATGTGTTTTTCCGACACCGGAATCACTCGGCGTTCCTTCACCGCCTTGTACGAAAAACTCGAATAGATCTCTTTAACGCCCGGCAAACGCTGCAACACCTCCCGGGTAAATTCCCCGAACGATTCCAGGTCCCGCGCAAGGATCTCCAACAAGAAGTCATAGCGCCCGGAAATGTTGTGGCAGGAAACGATCTCGGGGATTTCCAACAGCCGTTTCTCGAAGGCCAGGGCCATTTCCTTGGTGTGCGAGTCCATCATGATGCTCACGAAGGCGGTCACGCCAAAGCCCAGTGACTTGGGCGAGAGGATGGCTTGATAGCCGGTGATGTAGCCGTTGTCCTCCAGCAGTTTGACGCGACGCCAGCAGGGCGAGGTGGTGAGGGAAACCTGGTCGGCAAGTTCAGCGACGGTGAGGCGGGCATTGTCCTGCAAGGCCGCGAGCAGGGCGCGGTCGGTGCGGTCTAGGGTCGAAGGCATGATTTGCCCTCCTGGTGTTTGGTTTGTTGTTTTTATGCCAAAAGATATGCGAATGCGTGGGCGATTTTGGAAAATTACCCGCGACCCGGTGGCATAAGCTTATAACAAACCATCAGAGGCTGTTGCCATGCGCGACTCCAATAACAACACCGGTTTTTCAACACGGGCCATCCATCATGGCTATGACCCGCTTTCCCACGGCGGCGCGCTGGTGCCGCCGGTGTACCAGACCGCCACCTATGCCTTCCCGACTGTCGAGTACGGCGCGGCCTGTTTTGCAGGTGAGGAGAGTGGGCATTTCTACAGCCGCATTTCCAACCCGACCCTGGCCTTGCTCGAACAACGCATGGCATCGCTAGAAGGTGGCGAAGCAGGACTGGCGTTGGCCTCGGGCATGGGCGCCATCACCTCGACGCTATGGACGCTACTACGTCCGGGCGATGAGCTGATCGTTGGGCGTACCCTGTACGGCTGCACCTTTGCCTACTTGCACCATGGCATCGGCGAATTCGGAGTCAAGATCCAGCACGTTGACCTTAACGACGAAAAGGCGTTGAAGGCGGCCATAACCTCTAAGACCCGGATGATCTATTTCGAAAGCCCGGCCAACCCCAACATGCAACTGGTCGATATCGCGGCCGTCGCACAGGCGGTGCGTGGTCGCGACATCCACGTCGTGGTCGACAATACTTACTGCACGCCCTACTTGCAGCGTCCGCTGGAGCTGGGTGCCGACCTGGTGGTGCATTCGGCCACCAAGTACCTGAGCGGCCATGGCGATATCACTGCGGGCCTGGTGGTCGGGCGCAAGGCGCTGATCGACCGGATCCGCCTGGAAGGCCTGAAGGACATGACCGGCGCGGTCCTTTCGCCTCACGATGCCTCGCTGCTGATGCGCGGCATGAAGACCCTTGCCCTGCGCATGGAGCGCCACTGCAGCAACGCTCAGCAGTTAGCCGAGTACCTGGCGCGCCAGCCCCAGGTGGAGTTGATCCACTATCCGGGCCTGCCGAGTTTTGTCCAGCATGCGTTGGCTCAGCGGCAGATGCGCCTGCCGGGCGGGATGATCGCGTTCGAGCTCAAGGGTGGGATCGAGGCGGGGCGTCGGTTCATGAATGCCCTGCAGTTGTTCAGTCGGGCGGTGAGCTTGGGCGATGCGGAGTCACTGGCCCAGCATCCGGCGAGCATGACCCATTCGAGCTATACGCCGCAGGAGCGCGCGCACCATGGCATCTCTGAGGGCCTTGTGCGGCTGTCGGTGGGATTGGAAGACATCGATGACTTGGTGGCTGATATCGCCCAGGCATTGAAGGCCTGCGCCTGAAGCCGCGCCAAGCGCTGTGCGAGCGGGTTTACCCGCGAATCGTGTCCGGAAACCGAAGGAAAAGCCCGATGGTGGCGATGATGAATCCGAACGAGCCATTGACGGCCCAGGATACCGACCTGGACAGCGACCCGGCTGAAACCCGCGAATGGTGCGAAGCGCTCGAGTCCACCCTGGCCCATTGCGGCCCGGCGCGGGCGCGCTATCTGCTACAGCGTTTGCAAAGCCATGCACTGGAATTGGGACTGGCGCGCGATACCTTGCCGTTCTCGGCCTACCGCAACACCTTGTCGGTAGAGCAGCAAGGCGCCTATCCGGGCGACCTGGAGATGGACGAGCGCATCACTGGCATCCTGCGCTGGAACGCGCTGGCCATGGTGGTGCGGGCCAATCATGCCTATGGCGATCTGGGTGGGCATATCGCCAGTTATGCCTCGGCGGCGGAGATCTTCGAGGTGGGCTTCCAGCACTTTTTCCGCGGCGAGAGCGGTGGCGAGCGACGCTCGGCAGACCTGGTGTTCTTCCAGCCTCATTCCGCCCCGGGTATCTATGCCCGGGCATTTCTCGAAGGGCGTTTGAGCGAGGCGCAACTGGCCAGCTATCGCCAGGAAGTCGCCGGCAATGGCCTGTGCTCTTACCCACACCCTTGGTTGATGCCCGACTTCTGGCAGTTTCCCACCGGTTCCATGGGGATCGGTCCGCTCAATGCCATCTACCAGGCGCGTTTCATGCGCTATCTGCAGCACCGTGGTGTGCTCGAGACGGAGTCACGGCATGTCTGGGGCGTGTTCGGTGATGGCGAAATGGACGAACCGGAGTCCACCGCAGGCCTGACCCTGGCGGCGCGCGAAGGCCTGGACAACCTGACGTTCATCGTCAACTGCAACCTGCAACGCCTGGATGGCCCGGTGCGCGGCAACGGGCAGATCATCCAGGAACTGGAAGCGCTGTTCAGCGGCGCCGGTTGGAACGTGATCAAGGTGCTCTGGGGCTCGGAGTGGGATGCTCTGTTCGCCCACGACCATGACCATGTGCTGCTGCGTCAACTTGCAGCGACGCCCGATGGCCAGTTCCAGACCCTTGGCGCCAACGACGGCACCTACAACCTGGAGCATTTCTTCAACCAGCACCCGGCACTGCAACAGCTGGTGGCGCACATGAGCTCCGACGAGATCAACGCCCTCAAGCGTGGCGGTCATGATTTTCGCAAGCTATACGCCGCCTATGCCGCGGCCAAGACATGCAAGGGCCGGCCGACGGTGATCCTGGCCAAGACCAAGAAGGGCTATGGCATGAGCAGCGCTGGCGAGTCGCGGATGACTGCGCACCAGGCCAAGAAGCTCGACGTTCAGGCACTGCTGGCATTTCGGGATCGCTTCCATCTCCCCCTGTCGGACGAAGCCGTGGAGCAACTGCGCTTCTACCGGCCTGACGAGGACAGCCCGGAGATGCGTTACCTGCGCAAGCAGCGGGCTGCGTTGGGCGGGCCGTTGCCGATGCGGCGCAGCGACTGTCCTCGCCTGCCGTTGCCTGATCTTGAAACCTTCGGTGGTTTTGCCTTGCACGCTGAGGGCAAGGAAATGTCCACCACCATGGCCGCCGTGCGCCTGCTCGGCCACTGGTTGAAGGCGCCGGAGCTGGGCCCGCGGGTGGTACCGATCGTCGCCGATGAGGCGCGTACGTTCGGTATGGCCAGTTTGTTCAGACAGATCGGTATCTATTCGTCTTGCGGGCAGCGTTACGAGCCTGAGGATGCCGGGTCTTTGCTCACCTACAAAGAGGCGCGTGACGGCCAGTTGCTCGAAGAGGGCATCACCGAGGCAGGGGCGATTTCTTCCTGGGTAGCGGCGGCCACGTCCTACGCGGTACACGGCGAGCCTATGTTGCCGGTGTACATCTATTACTCGATGTTCGGATTCCAGCGGGTCGGTGACCTAATCTGGGCTGCCGCCGATCAGCGCGCCCGTGGCTTGTTGCTAGGTGCTACCTCCGGGCGCACCACCTTGGGTGGCGAAGGATTGCAGCACCAGGACGGCTCCAGCTTGGTGATGGCGGCCTTGGTGCCCAACTGCCGGGCCTGGGACCCATGCTTTGCCGGCGAGCTGGCCGTGATTCTCGATCATGCAGCCCGGCGCATGCTGGTGGAGCAGTGCGACGAATTCCACTACGTGGCGGTGATGAACGAAAACTATCCACAGCCCTCGTTGCCCGAGGCGATGCGCGGCGATGTGCTTCGCGGCATGTACCGTTTCGCCAGGCAGCAGGCCCTGCAGCCACGTGCCAAGGTGCGCCTGCTGGGCTCGGGGGCGATTCTGCGCGAGGTGATTGCCGCCAGTGAGCTGCTCGCTACCGAATGGCAGGTGGACAGTGATGTGTTCAGTGTCACCAGTTTCAGCGAACTGGCACGCGAGGCACGGGAAGTGCAGCGAGCGGCGACCCAAGGGCGAGGCGGGGTCAGCCACGTGAGCCTGTGCCTGGCGGGTGATGACCCGGTGGTTGCCGCCACAGACTATGCCCGTGCCTGGCCGCAGTTGATCGCCGAATACGTACCGGCACCTTACATGACCCTGGGTACCGATGGCTTCGGGCGCAGCGATACACGTCAGCAACTGCGGCGGTTCTTCGAGGTGGATCGTTACGGTGTGGTGATGGCAGCGCTGTACAGCCTGGTCAGGCAGGGGCGGTTGGACGAGCAGGTATTGGAGCAGGCGAGGGCGCGGTACGAAATCGCCGGCGGGGTGGCCCCTTGGTGCCGATGAGCGGCAGCTTGGCAAGGGCTTGTGTTTGAAGGCAAGCCCATTTCGTCCTCGAGGTGCTTTGCAGCTCATCGCAGGCTTCGCCAGCTCTTATGGGCATTGCCAGGAAGTTGCTTACAAACGCTGTCTAGTCCTGAAATAGGTTTACACCTGTTCAGGTAGGCCGGTAGGCCTCAAAACGCCCGATGCACCGCATCGGGCGTTTTGTGTTTCAGGGCCATGTGAGGCCGCTCCGTGTTGTAGATCTGCACGGCCTCATCAACCATCTTCCGTGCCTGCTCCAGATCTTCTGGGTTACTCAGCAACAGCTCTGTTTTGAGGATTCCGTTGATACGCTCGGCTAGAGCGTTCTGGTAGCAGTCGTACCCGTCAGTCATCGAGCAATGAACTCCGTGCCTTGTATGCAGCGACTGGTATAGCGCTGAGCAGTATTGAATACCGCGGTCGGAGTGATGGACTAACGGCTGGTGGCGCCGCCGCTTGCGCAGGGCCTGTCTAAAGGCTTGTGCAACCGACTCGGCATGCAGGCTTTCATGGACATGATGGCCAACAATCTTTCTGGAATATGCATCCGTTACCAGGCTCAGGTACAGCGGGCCGCTTCTGGAGGGCAGGTAGGTAATATCCGCCACCCAGACGTGCTCTGGCCCTGACGGAACTACCTGATTTGGGCCTGCTTTGAGAAGATTGGGATGACGGTAGAAGCGATGATAGCTTTGGGTTGTCTTGTGATACGCCCGCTTGGGCAGCACCAGCAAGCGGCGCTCGCCCAAAACCTCAAACAGCCGGTCTCGGCCAACTTGGACTCGTTTATCAGGCTGGCAATGCAGCAGATAGTGCAGTTTCCGTGTTCCCAGTCGCGGCTGACGCATCCGGATTTTCTGAACAAACTCGACAACCCGATCTGCCTGATGAGCTTTACTGTCGGCAGCTCGATTGCGCTTGTAATAAGCCTGCCGGCTAATGCCTAGAAACTGACAAGCCCTGGCAATGCTCAGTCCTGCGACTTGACCTTGCGAGAGGACTTGCCGGATCGCTTTTTTACGACCGATACACCGTAGTCATTCTTCAGGACATCAACGACGGTCTCAAAGAACTGAGCCTTCTGGCTCATCAGCTCAAGCTGCTGCTCAAGCTCTTTGATCCGCTGCTCTGGAGTGAGCGTTTTGGGGTCGGACATCGCGAAGCTCCTCTCGGCCCGGATCGACGCCCCTTGGCTCCAATCCTGCCGACCATGCTTACGCAACCATACCAGAACTGTAGATTTGCCCTGGATACCGTACCGCTCCTGGGCCTGAGTACAGGTCAATTCACCTTTTTCGACCTGATCCACTACAGCCAATTTAAAAGTCAGCGAGTAATCACGCTGTGTTCGCTTCACACCATGCACCATCGAGGTCTCCAGATTCTCGGGGGAAAGGTGTAAACCTTATTCAGGACGGGACACGCCCACAAAAAAAGGCCTCTTGCGAGGCCTTTTTCATGTTCAGCGTTTGAGGCCGTAGCTCTCGTCGAGCATGCCCGGCGAGTTCGGCGCCTTGGGCGCGTAGTCGCGAGGCACTTCGGCGGTGTCCTTCGGCGGAGTCAGGCGATCACGCGGGCCCTGGGCCGCTTCGGAGTGCAGGGCGGCCAGCAGGCGCTGGCGGGTGACGTCGTCGAGGGCCAGACGGTTGGCGCCGTCGGCCAAGTGGTCCTGGACGTCCTGGTAGCTCTGGGTCAGTTTCTTGACCAGCGCTGCTGTGCTGTTGAAGTGGGTGACCACTTCGTTCTGGTAGCTATCGAAGCGCTGCTGGATGTCATCCAACTGACGCTGGGTGCTGCTGGGCGCTGCGTTGGGCAGCAGACGGGCGACGACAAAGCCCACCACCACGCCGACGACGAGGGCCAGGGTCGGCAACAACCAAACAAGGAGCGAGAGTTCCACGAGTCCTTCCTCTATAAACGGCTTTGCTTTACGTTAACGGCTCAGACCTGCGCTGTATACCGCGAGCGATCGCAAATCAGAACAGAATTCTTCAGCTAGACGAGTCGACCTTCACCGAGGTCACGGAGTAGTGCCTTGCTTATCCGCGAAACCCCCTTGTTCATTGATGGCCCGAGCGGCCAGCTGGAAGCCTTGTACCTGGATGTGGCCGGCGCCCGCGGTGCGGTGCTGATCTGCCATCCCAACCCGGTCCAGGGTGGCACCATGCTCAACAAGGTGGTCTCGACCCTGCAGCGCACCGCCCGTGATGCAGGTTACATCACCTTACGCTTCAACTACCGCGGCGTGGGTCAGAGTGCGGGCAGTCATGACATGGGGGCCGGCGAGGTCGCCGATGCCGAGGCGGCCGCGGCCTGGCTGCGGGCCAAGCACCCTGAGCTGCCGCTGGTGCTGATGGGCTTCTCCTTCGGCGGATTTGTCGCGGCCAGCCTGGCCGGACGCCTGGAAGCCGACGATGTGGCGTTGCAGCATTTGTTCATGATCGCCCCGGCGGTAATGCGCTTGAGCGAGCAGTTCCCGCTGGCCCAGCGTTGCCCGCTGACCGTGGTGCAGCCGGACACCGATGAAGTCGTCGATCCTCAGCTGGTCTACGACTGGTCCGACAACCTGCAGCGCCCCCATGAGCTGCTGAAAGTGGCAGAATGCGGACACTTTTTCCATGGCAAGCTGACCGATCTGAAGGATCTGGTGCTGCCGCGTCTTTCGAACTGAGCCAAGCCTGATCAAGCGAACACCCATGACTACGCGTATTCTCACCGGTATCACCACCACCGGAACCCCGCACCTGGGCAACTACGCCGGCGCCATCCGCCCTGCGATCGTCGCCAGCCAACAGCCCGGTGCCGATTCGTTCTATTTCCTGGCCGACTACCACGCCCTGATCAAATGCGACGATCCGCTGCGCATCCAGCGCTCGCGTCTGGAAATTGCCGCCACCTGGCTGGCCGGTGGCCTGGACCCGGACAAGGTCACCTTCTACCGCCAGTCCGACATCCCAGAGATTCCCGAGCTCACCTGGCTGCTGACCTGCGTCGCCGCCAAGGGCCTGCTCAACCGCGCCCATGCTTACAAGGCCTCGGTGGACAAGAACGTCGAAGCCGGCGAAGACCCGGATGCCGGCGTGACCATGGGCCTGTTCAGCTACCCTGTGCTGATGGCCGCGGACATCCTGATGTTCAACGCCCACAAGGTGCCGGTCGGTCGTGACCAGATCCAGCACGTGGAGATGGCCCGCGACATCGGCCAGCGTTTCAACCACCTGTTCGGCCAGGGAAAGGACTTCTTCACCTTGCCGGAGGCGGTGATCGAGGAAACCGTGGCGACGCTGCCGGGCCTGGACGGTCGCAAGATGTCCAAGAGCTACGACAACACCATTCCGCTGTTCACCAGCGCCAAGGACATGAAGGACGCGATCTCGCGCATCGTCACCGACTCCCGCGCGCCGGGCGAGCCGAAGGATGCGGACAACTCGCACCTGTTCACCCTGTTCCAGGCCTTCGCCACCCCCGCGCAGGCGGCCGAGTTCCGCGAAGAGCTGCTGCAGGGCATTGGTTGGGGCGAGGCCAAACAGCGCCTGTTCCAACTGCTCGACGGCCAGTTGGCCGAAAAGCGCGAACACTATCACCAATTGATCTCGCGCCCCTCGGACCTGGAAGACATTCTCCTGGCCGGTGCGGCCAAGGCCCGCAAGAGCGCCACGCCGTTCCTCGAGCAACTGCGCGAGGCAGTGGGCCTGCGTTCGTTCCGCACCAGTGTCCAGGCCAGCACCGAAGTGAAGAAGAAAGCCGCCAAGACCGCGCGCTTCGTCAGCTTCCGCGACGACGATGGCAGCTTCCGCTTCCGTTTGCTGGCAGCCGATGGCGAACAGCTGCTGCTTTCGCGCAGCTTCGCTGACGGCAAGAGCGCCGGCGCTGTTAGCAAGCAGTTGCAGCAGGGCGGTGAGGCCGATGTGCGCGTCGACGGCCTGGGCTTCTCGCTCTGGCTGAACGGTGAGCAGGTGGCCGATGGGCCACAGTTCCAGACCGGCGAGGCCCGTGACGCCGCCATCGAGAGCCTGCGCGCGGCATTGCAGCCTCAAGACTGAGGCGTAGGGTCCCGGCTGTTCGCCGGTATCGGCGGATGAATCCGTTGCCACAAGTCCTGCGGTGTCAATGAGAACGCTGCTGTACCTGTGGGAGCGGGTTTGCCCGTGAAAGGGCCGGAACAGACAAGCCGGATAGAGGCTTGTGTACCGGTAGCTTACGGCCCTGCGGCGCGATGGCCGTATGTATGATTGCCATTAAGCGGGCCTGTCGCTACAGTGACGGCCCGTTTTTTGTTGCCTCGCTAACGAATCATGACGCCCCTCGAACGATATCAAGCAGATCTGAAACGTCCCGACTTCTTCCATGATGCGGCGCAGGAAACTGCGGTGCGTCACCTGCAGCGCCTGTACGATGACCTGTTGGCGGCGCAGAACAACAAGCCGGGCGTGTTCGGCAAGCTGTTCGGCAGGAAGGAGCAGGCACCGGTCAAGGGCTTGTACTTCTGGGGGGGGGTGGGACGCGGCAAGACCTATCTGGTCGACACTTTCTTCGAGGCGCTGCCGTTCAAGCAGAAGATGCGCACGCACTTCCACCGCTTCATGAAGCGTGTTCACGAAGAGATGAAAACCCTCAAGGGGGAGAAGAACCCGCTCACCATCATCGCCAAGCGCTTCTCTGAGGAAGCCAAGGTGATCTGCTTCGATGAGTTCTTCGTGTCCGACATCACCGATGCCATGATCCTCGGCACGTTGATGGAAGAGCTGTTCAAGAATGGCGTCACCTTGGTGGCGACTTCGAACATCGTCCCCGACGGCCTGTACAAGGACGGCCTGCAACGCGCGCGTTTCCTGCCGGCTATCGCGCTGATCAAGCAGAACACCGAGGTGGTCAACGTCGACAGCGGGGTCGACTACCGCCTGCGTCACCTGGAGCAGGCCGAGCTGTACCACTTCCCGCTCGACGAAGCCGCCCATGAAAGCCTGCGCCAGAGTTTCCGTGCCTTGACGCCCGAGTGCACCCAGGCTGTGGAAAACGACGTGCTGGTGATCGAGAACCGCGAGATCCAAGCCATCCGCACCTGCGATGACGTCGCTTGGTTCGACTTCCGCGCCCTGTGCGACGGCCCGCGTAGCCAGAACGACTACATCGAGCTGGGCAAGATCTTCCATGCCGTGTTGCTGAGCAATGTCGAGCAGATGGGCGTGACCACCGACGACATCGCCCGCCGCTTCATCAACATGGTGGATGAGTTCTACGACCGCAACGTCAAATTGATCATCTCCGCCGAGGTCGAACTCAAGGATTTGTACACTGGCGGCCGCCTGAGCTTCGAATTCCAGCGCACGCTCAGCCGCCTGCTGGAGATGCAGTCCCACGAGTTCCTGGCGCGGGCGCACAAGCCCTGAGGGAAGCTACAAGCTGCAAAAAAGCCAGAGCAGTTCGCGAACTGCTCTGGCTTTTTCTTTTTCTCGTGGCTTGCCGCTAGAAGCTTGCCACTCAAGAAAGCCCTCAGGCTTCCTGCACGAACTGCTGCCGGTACTGATTCGGGGACAGTTCGGTGTGCTGACGGAACAGCCTGGCGAAGAAGCTGGCGTCGTCGTAACCCACTTCATAGCTGATGGTCTTGATGCTCTTGCGCGTACTCGACAAGAGCCCCTTGGCCGTCTCGATACGCAGACGTTGGAGGTAATGCAGGGGCTTGTCGCCGGTGGCGCTCTGGAAACGGCGCATGAAGTTGCGGATGCTCATGCCGTGGTTGCGCGCTACGTCCTCGAAGCGGAACTTGTCGGCGAAGTGCTCCTCCAGCCAGTGCTGGATCTGCAGGATGATCAGGTCCTGGTGCAGCTTCTGTCCGCCAAAGCCCATGCGTCCCGGGGTATAGCTGCGCTGGACTTCGTAGAGGATGTCTCGGGCCACGGCGCGGGCGACGTTGGGGCCGCAGAATCGCTCGATCAGATAGATGTACAGGTCGCACGCCGATGTGGTGCCGCCAGCGCAATACAGGTTGTCGGCGTCGGTCAGGTGCTTGTCCTGGTTCAGCCGGACATTGGGGAAGCGCTCTGCGAAGCTGTTGAAGAAGCGCCAGTACGTAGTTGCCTCCTTGCCATCGAGCAGGCCTGCCTCTGCCAGCCAGAACACACCACTGGCCTCGCCGCACAACACCGCACCGCGGGCATGCTGCTCGCGTAGCCAGGGCAGGACCTGGGGGTAGCGCTGTTGCAGGTTATCGAAGTCTTCCCAGAACGCCGGGAGGATGATCACGTCGGCATCGACCAGGCCGCTGTCGACCGGTACCTGCACATTGCTGAAGCTGTCCACGGGCTTGCCGTCCGGGCTCACCAGGCAGATCTCGAACATCGGTTGCAGCCCCAGGCCCAGCTGCTTGCTGTAGCGCAGGCTGGCCAGGTGGAAGAAATCCTTTGCCTGCATCAGTGTCGAGGCGAACACCTTGTCAATGGCCAGGATGCTGACGCGCCGCAACGACGCGGAGGGTTGGGTAAACATCATTGTCATTGTTCTTATAGGGTAGAGTGGTCAATCACCGGCTGGATCGTCTTATTTTTTCTGTTGGGCTGCAAGCTTCTTCAAGCGGTAAGTGGCACGCGGCAAGCGGCAAGAAAAAAGCCAGAGCAGTCCGCGGACTGCTTTTGCTTGCCACTTGCAGCTTGCCATTGCCGCAGCCCTCAAGGCGCCGGGTTGGGCTGGTCCTGGTGGATGGCCTCGATGGCTGCAAGCAATTCATCGCTGAGGGTCAAGGCCTGGCTGTCCAGGTTGCTTTGCAGTTGCTCAACGCTGGTAGCCCCGATGATGTTGCTGGTCACGAACGGCTGACGGGTGACGAAGGCCAGGGCCATCTGGGCCGGGTCAAGACCATGCTGGCGGGCCAGCTGCACATAACGGCTGCAGGCGGACACAGTCTGCGGATTGGAGTAGCGCGAGAACCGGCTGAACAACGTCAGGCGTGCCTGTGCCGGCCGTGCGCCGCCTTCGTACTTGCCCGAGAGCATGCCGAAGGCCAGAGGCGAATAAGCCAGCAGGCCGCACTGCTCACGGATCGCCACCTCCGCCAGGCCTACCTCGAAGCTGCGATTGAGCAGGTTGTAGGGGTTCTGGATCGACACGGCTCGCGGCCAGCCGCGAGTCTCGGCCAGGTGCAAGAACTTCATGGTGCCCCATGGCGTTTCGTTGGACAGGCCGATATGGCGGATCTTGCCGGCGCGCACCTGTTCGTCGAGTACTTCGAGGGTTTCTTCCAGTGGCGTGAACAGGTCGTGAGGCAGATGCTGGTAGCCCAGTTTGCCGAAGAAGTTGGTGCTGCGCTCGGGCCAATGCAGCTGGTACAGGTCGATGCGATCGGTGTGCAGGCGCTGCAGGCTGTCCTCCAGCGCAGCGACGATATGCTGGCGGTTGTGCTTGAGCTGGCCGTCGCGGATATGGCTGATGCCGTTGCCGGGACCTGCGACTTTGCTCGCGAGAATCCAGTCGTCACGATCGCCATGACGGCGGAACCAGTTGCCGATGATGCGCTCGGTGGCGGCGTAGGTTTCGGGCCGTGGCGGCACCGGGTACATCTCTGCCGTGTCGATGAAATTGACCCCGCTGGCCTTGGCCAGTGCGATCTGGGCAAAGGCCTGGGCTTCGTCGTTCTGTTCGCCCCAGGTCATGGTGCCCAGGCACAGGGCGCTGACATTGAGGTCGGTTCGGCCGAGTTGGCGATATTCCATGGGGTACCGTCTCCTGCAAATCGAACCATCAAATCAGGTTGAATTTTTTTCTGCAATCTGGATAATTCGGCACCTCTCCGTGTGGCGGAAGTGATGCACCACCATGCAGGAGGAACCCTTGTCGAACATTGGACGCGCCGACCCGAGCCCCCAATAGCGTCCGTGTGCGGCTGCGCGCTTGCCCTTGGCAAGCTGTGCACTATCCAGTAAGATTCGCCGTCTATTTTTCGCTGGGCGGCCTCTGAGGCTTTAGAGAATGAAAACTTTTACTGCTAAACCGGAAACAGTAAAGCGCGACTGGTACGTAGTTGACGCCGCTGGTCAGACCCTGGGTCGTCTGGCTACCGAAATCGCTCGTCGTCTGCGTGGCAAGCACAAGCCAGAATACACCCCTCACGTTGACACCGGCGACTACATCGTCGTCATCAACGCCGAGCAGGTACGTGTCACTGGTGCCAAAACTTCGGACAAGATGTACTACTCCCACTCCGGTTTCCCAGGTGGCATCAAGGAAATCAGCTTCGAGAAGCTGATCGACAAAGCCCCTGAGCGTGTCATCGAGACCGCGGTCAAAGGCATGCTGCCGAAGAACCCGCTGGGTCGCGACATGTACCGCAAGCTGAAAGTGTACGCGGGTGCTGCTCACCCACACACTGCTCAGCAGCCTCAAGAACTGAAGATCTAACGGGATAGTTCATTATGTCGGCGACTCAAAATTACGGCACTGGCCGTCGCAAGACCGCAACCGCTCGCGTTTTCCTGCGTCCGGGCACTGGTAACATCTCCATCAACAACCGTTCTCTGGACGTGTTCTTCGGTCGCGAAACTGCTCGCATGGTTGTTCGTCAGCCGCTGGAACTGACCGAGACCGTTGAGAAGTTCGACATCTACGTCACCGTTTCCGGTGGTGGTGTCAGCGGTCAAGCCGGTGCGATCCGTCACGGTATCACCCGCGCTCTGATGGACTACGACGAATCCCTGCGTGGCGCTCTGCGTCGTGCTGGTTACGTCACCCGCGACGCTCGTGAAGTCGAGCGTAAGAAAGTGGGTCTGCGTAAAGCGCGTAAGCGTCCTCAGTACTCCAAGCGTTAATACCGCTTCGGCAGTCGAAAAAAAGCCCGGTTCCGTTTATGGAGCCGGGCTTTTTTTATGTCTTGAACTAACCTGTCAGCATGTCAGTGACAACTTGCCGCATAGACGCAGATCAAGCAAAGCGAGGGTTGCAGCCCGCCTGGGGGGTAATCACCTTGTCAGTGTGTGGACTTGTTCCTTACCATTGCGGCCAACTTTAAGTGCCACAGACACAACTAAGTAGATGCCTGATCCAACAGGCCAAAGCAGCTGATGGGAGAGGACTGAATGAGCAATGACGGCGTCAACGCAGGCCGGCGCCGCTTCCTCGTAGCCGCCACATCCGTGGTAGGCGCAGCGGGGGCAGTGGGGGCTGCGGTACCGTTCGTGGGGTCATGGTTCCCCAGTGCCAAGGCGAAGGCCGCCGGCGCACCGGTGAAGGTCAATATCGCCAAGGTCGAACCAGGTCAGCAGATGGTGGCTGAGTGGCGAGGGCAACCTGTGTTCATCGTGCGACGGACTGAGGAGATCCTCGGGAATCTCAAGAAAATCACCGGGGAATTGTCCGACCCCGAATCCAAGGCTTCGGTGCAGCCGACCTATGTCGACCCGCAAAATCGCTCGATCAAGCCCGAAATCCTCGTCCTTGTTGGCTTGTGCACCCACTTGGGTTGTTCGCCGACCTTCCGTCCTGAGGTTGCGCCCGCCGACCTGGGGCCGAAATGGGTCGGGGGCTACTTCTGCCCTTGCCACGGTTCGCACTATGACCTGGCTGGTCGCGTCTACAAATCGCAGCCGGCACCTCTCAACCTGCCAGTGCCTCCGCACTCGTATGAGTCGGACGACATCATTGTCATCGGCATCGATCAGGAGAAGGCATGATGAGCAAGTTCATGGACTGGATTGATGCTCGCTTCCCCGCGACAAAGATGTGGGAAGACCACCTGAGCAAGTATTACGCGCCCAAGAACTTCAACTTCTTGTACTTCTTCGGCTCCCTGGCGCTGCTGGTGCTGGTCAACCAGATCGTTACCGGTGTGTGGTTGACCATGAGCTTCACGCCCTCGGCGGAAGAGGCATTTGCCTCGGTCGAGTACATCATGCGTGACGTCGAATATGGCTGGATCCTGCGCTACCTGCACTCGACCGGCGCCTCGGCGTTCTTCATCGTTGTGTACCTGCACATGTTCCGCGGCCTGCTCTATGGCTCCTACCAGAAGCCGCGCGAGCTGGTCTGGCTGTTCGGCATGCTGATCTACCTGGCGCTCATGGCCGAGGCATTCATGGGCTACCTGCTGCCATGGGGGCAGATGTCGTACTGGGGCGCCCAGGTGATCATCTCGCTGTTTGGTGCCATTCCGGTGATCGGGGGTGACCTGACCCAGTGGATCCGTGGCGACTACCTGATTTCGGGTATTACTCTGAACCGCTTCTTCGCTCTGCACGTGGTTGCCCTGCCGATCGTGATCCTGGGTCTGGTGGTGCTGCACATTCTCGCGCTGCACGAAGTGGGTTCGAACAACCCGGACGGCGTCGACATCAAGAAGAAAAAGGATGAAAACGGCATTCCGCTCGACGGTATCCCGTTCCACCCGTACTACACCGTCAAGGACATTGTCGGCGTGGTGGTGTTCCTGTTCGTGTTCTGTGCGGTGGTGTTCTTCTTCCCTGAAATGGGCGGTTACTTCCTGGAAAAACCGAACTTCGAGCAGGCCAACGCCTTCAAGACCCCTGAGCACATCGCGCCGGTCTGGTACTTCACGCCGTTCTACGCGATCTTGCGTGCTGTCCCTGACAAATTGTTCGGCGTGATCGCCATGGGGGCCGCAATTGCCGTGCTGTTCGTGTTGCCCTGGCTTGACCGCAGCCCAGTGCGCTCGATGCGCTACAAGGGCTGGCTGAGCAAAGTGTTCCTGCTGGTGTTCTGCATTGCCTTCGTGATTCTCGGTGTCCTGGGCGTACTGGCGCCTACGCCGGGTCGGACCTTGCTGTCGCAGGTCTGCACCGTGCTGTATTTCGCCTACTTCCTGTTGATGCCGTTCTACACAAGGCTCGAGAAGACCAAACCGGTTCCGGAAAGGGTGACTGGCTGATGAAAAAGCTAATTGCAGTACTGTTCCTGGCAATGATGCCCGCCTTGTCCTTCGCCGCCAGCGAGCACGGCCCGGTGCTGGACAAGGTCGATATCGATCTGACCGACAAAGCCGCCATGCAGGATGGCGCGCGTACCTTCGCCAACTATTGCATGGGCTGCCATAGCGCCAAGTTCCAGCGCTATGAGCGCGTGGCCGACGACTTGGGCATTCCGCACGAGCTGATGCTCGAGAAACTGGTATTCACCGGTGCCAAGATCGGCGATCACATGAAGATCGGCATGCAGCCAAGCGATGCCAAGACCTGGTTCGGTGCGGCACCGCCCGACCTGACCCTGGTCGCTCGTGTGCGTGGCACCGACTGGCTGTACACCTATCTGCGCAGCTTCTATGAGGACAAGTCGCGTCCTTATGGGGTCAACAACAAAGTGTTCCCGAACGTGGGTATGCCCAACGTCCTGGTTGGCCTGCAAGGTAACCAGGTGATCGGTTGCAAGCAGGTGCAGATGGTGGTCGACGGCAAGAAGCAGTTTGACCCGCTGACCGGCAGCCCGTTGACCCATGAGGCCTGTGACCAGCTGACCATCGAGCCGAAATCCGGTACCCTGACGCCCGAGCAGTTCGACGAGAAGGTCAAGAACCTGGTGACCTTCCTGGCCTATTCGGCCAACCCGGTCAAACTGGAAAGCCAGCGCATCGGTACCTATGTGTTGCTGTACCTGGCTTTCTTCTTCGTATTCGCCTATTTGCTCAAGCGCGAGTACTGGAAGGACGTGCACTGATCACGCAGTAGTTTCTGGTAGTTGAACGCGCCCTGGGGCGCTCCATCGCTGATGCGGTGGAGCCCTCCAGGGCGCGTTTGCATTTAGAGTTTCACAAAGCATCCCCATGCGAGGAGGCGCTACATGGGCGCAACCAACCGGTTAGCCTGCTATTCCGACCCCGCTGATCATTATTCTCACCGGGTACGCCTTGTTCTCGCCGAGAAGGGCATCAGTGTGCAGATCGTCGATGTCGATCCTGCGCGTCTGCCGCCCAAGCTGGTCGAAGTAAACCCCTACGCCAGCGTGCCGACCCTGGTCGACCGCGATCTGGCCCTGTACGAATCGACCGTGATAATGGAGTACCTCGAGGAGCGTTATCCGCATCCGCCGCTCATGCCGGTCTATCCGGTGGCGCGCGGCAACAGTCGGCTGCTGATGCATCGTATCCAGCGTGACTGGTGCGCGTTGGCCGATACGATTCTCGATGCGCGCAGCACGGAGGCGGCGCGCGTTGATGCGCGTAAAGCGTTGCGCGAGAGCCTGACCGGCGTCTCTGCGTTGTTCGGAGAATTTCCTTGCTTCATGAGTGAGGAGCAAAGCCTGGTCGATTGTTGTCTATTGCCCATATTGTGGCGGTTGCCGGTATTGGGTATCGAATTGCCGCGGCAGGCCAAGCCGCTATTGGATTACATGGAGCGGCAGTTTGCCCGCGAGCCTTTTCAGGCGAGCCTGTCCGCTGCAGAACGTGAAATGCGCAAGCTTTAAGGAGCCGTTGATGAACTCCAGTCGCCCCTATCTGGTTCGAGCGCTGTACGAGTGGATCGTCGACAACGATTGCACCCCCCACATGCTGGTCAATGCTGAGTTTCCAGCGGTCCAGGTTCCCCAGGGATTCGCCAGCGATGGTCAGATCGTCCTGAACATCTCCCCTAATGCCGTGCGTAACCTGCACATGGACAACGATGCGGTCAGTTTCGAAGGTCGCTTCAGCGGCGTGGCGCATTCGTTGTTCGTGCCTGTGGGTGCGATCTTGGGTATCTATGCCCGGGAGAATGGCCAGGGCATGGTCTTCGAGCTGGAGCCGCCACTGGACAGCGATGAGCTGGACGACGAGGGTGTCGAGCCTGATGATGATGGGCCGCCGGAGGGCGGTGGTCAGCCGCCACGTCCCAGTGGCCGACCCAGTCTCAAGGTGGTCAAGTAATAAAAAAGGCGATCCGGATGGATCGCCTTTTTTGTTGGCTTCAGGGCTTGGCTTACAAGTCTTGAATGCTGCGGACCTGGTCCTTGTTGACGCGGGTGCGCTTGCCATCCAGTTGCTCGAACTCGTAGAAGCCGGCATCGCTGTCGAACTTCGGTGCGTCGACGGTCTGGATTTCACGGCCATCGTTGAGGGTGATCTGGCTTGGGGTCGAGCAGCCGGCCAGGGCGGCGAAGGCGCCGATTGCGAGGACGGACAGCAGGGACTTCTTCATGGGTACTTCCTGAGGATTACGAGGGGTGGAACGAATCTTGGGGCAGGGTGCCGCTCCGCAGGGGGATCACTGCAGGAGCGGGCTGGTATCGCGGTCAGGTGTTACGCTGCCAGGTGGGTCAGTCGATGTACTCGAACAACTTGACGATCTTCTGCACACCCGACACGCCCTGTACCACGTTGGTGGCGGCGTTGGCTTCCCCTTGGGTCACCAGGCCCAGCAGATAGACGATGCCGTTCTCCGTGATCACCTTGATGCGGGTGCTGGGCACATTGGCATCGCCCAGCATCTGGGCCTTGATCTTGGTGGTCAGCCAGGCGTCGTTGTTGCGGGCGAGGATCGAGGATGGCTGCATGACCTGCAGCTCGTTGTGGACCTTCTTGACGCGTTGGACCTGGCTGGCGGTTTGTTCGGCCAGGCTCTTGAGGTCTGCACGTGGGGTCTGGCCGGCCAACAGGACGATGCCGTTGTAGCTGCTGACGACAATGTGAGAGCCCTTGTCGAGGTCGGCATTGGCTTTGGCGATGTTGACCGAAACCTTGGTCTCGATCAGCGAGTCATCGATCTTGCTTCCGATGGTGCGGGTGCCGCGATCGTCCTCGATGGGCGAGTTGCGGGTGGAGGTCAGTACCGAGCTGCAACCCGAGATGCTCAGGCACAGGGTCAGGGCCATCAGGCCGAGGCGCTTGGGGTTCATTCTTCACTCCCGAACAGTTGGCTGTCGATCAGGTCGCACAGGCAATGGATCGCCAGCAGGTGGACTTCCTGGATTCGCGCGGTGATGTTCGACGGCACGCGAATCTCCACGTCTTCAGGCAGCAACAGCGAGGCCATGCCTCCACCGTCGCGCCCGGTCAGTGCCACGACGATCATTTCACGGTCGTGCGCAGCCTGGATCGCTTGTATCACGTTGGCGGAATTGCCGCTGGTAGAGATCGCCAGCAATACATCCCCGGGCTGCCCCAGAGCACGGATCTGCTTGGAGAAGACCTCGTTGTAGCTGTAATCGTTGGCGATCGACGTGAGGGTCGAGCTGTCGGTGGTCAGGGCGATGGCTGGCAGGCTCGGGCGTTCACGCTCGAATCGATTGAGCAGCTCCGAGGAGAAATGCTGGGCATCGCCTGCCGAGCCGCCGTTGCCGCACGCGAGCATCTTGCCCTCGTTGAGCAGGGCATTGACCATGACCAGGCTGGCCTGCTCGATGTGAGGTGCCAGGATGTCCATCGCCTGTTGCTTGGTATCGATGCTGGCCTGGAACAGCCGGCGAATTCGGGATTGCATGTCCATCTGGTGTGACCTTAAGAGGGGCGGTGGCCAGCGCGACGCGCGACAGGAACCAGCCCGCGAAACATAGAGCTAAAAAATCGGAATGGGTTCAGCATTCGAAGGCGTTTTTCAGCCATTGCAGCGGTTGGCCCGCGTGGTGGCTGCCCTGCAGGGCGACAACGTCGAAGCGGCAGGGCTGATCGGCCCAGCGAGGCTCCTTCTGCAGGAACAGGTTGGCGGCTAGCGCCAGTCGCTTCTGCTTGCGTGTGTCGATGCTCCCGACGGCTCCGCCGAAGGCCGCATGCAACCGGTAGCGGACTTCGACGAATACTACTGTATCGGCGTCGAGCATGACCAGATCGAGCTCACCGCCCTTGCATCGCCAGTTGCGCGCCAGCAACTGCAAACCGTGCCCTCGAAGAAATGCGAGGGCGTGGTTTTCCGCAGCCAGGCCTGCGCTGGCAGGCGATGCGTCGGGCATCAGCGAGGGGTATCCGGCAGGCGCTTGACTTGGCCGCCAGAGAACTCGGCCCAGGGCAGTTGGCGTTCGACGCGCTGGCTGGGGTTCATGGTCAGGCTGCCGGAGAGGCCCTCGACTCGGTTGTCAGGCAGGGCCTTGAGCTGGTTCAGGCGCGGCGCCAGGCTGTAGGCGTCGACACCCATGGCGTACAGGCGCCCGAGGCTGCCGGCGGCCTGAGGCCACTGCTGGACCACTTGCTGACGCAAGCTGTTGGTGGAGTCGAGCAGCCATGGGGTTTCGCAGAAGCGAATGCCGTTCATGTCGTTGTACTGGTTCACGTCACCGCTGGCGCTGTACAGGTTCGAGGTGGCGTAGACCGGAACGTCACCGGCGTACTGGAAGTTCAGGGTCGGCTTGATCTGCTGCGCCTGTTGTGGAGTAGAGGCGAGGAAGATGAAGTCGATATCCTGGCGACGCGAAGGTTGTGCGGCGATGGTGCCGCCGACAGTGCTTTGCAAGCTCTTGGCGCGGCCTTCGCTCTGACGCAGTTGGAAGAGCTCGGCGATCTGCTGGGCGAGGGCGACCGGCTGGGCGATGCGTTCGGCGGCCAGCAGGGTGCCGCCATGGCTCTCCCAGTCCTGACGGAAGGCGGCCAGCACGCGGTCACCCCATTCACCGCTTGGCACCAGTGCCACGGCACGAACCATGCCGTCGGCCCTGGCGCGGCGGGAGACTTCGCGGGCTTCGTCCTCGGCGGCAAGACCGAACTGGAACAGTTGTGGCGGTGCTTTCTGGCCGGCATCGGCGTAGTTCAGCGCCAGGGTGGTGATCGGCAGCTGCGGGTAAGCCGCGAGCTTTTTCACCAAGGGTTTTTCCAGCGGGCCGACGACCAGCTGTACACCGGCGGCCTGGGCCTGGCGGTAGAACTCGTCGAGCGAGGTCATGCGCGAGCTGTCGAAGACCTGTACGGCCGGCGCAGGTTGACCGGACTGCTGAGCCTGGAAGTGAGCGGCCATGAAGCCGTCACGCAGGGCGCGGGCAACGCCGGCCAGTGGGCCTTCCTGAGGCAGCAACAGGGCGATCTTGGTCAGCGGCTGGCTGGCCAGTTCCTTCAGTTTGACCAGGGCCTGCGGCAGTTGCTTGGCGGCTGGGTGATCCGGGTGCTGATCGCGCCAGGTATCAATGGCTGCCTGTTGTTGCTCCAGGGTGCCAGCACGCTTGACGGCCAGCGCCAGGCTCGTCCAGCCGGCGAGGGTTTCGTTGCTGGCAGGCTGTTGCAATTGCTCGGCCGGCAGCGAGGCGACGAGGGCCCAGATGGCGTCGTCGTTCGCGGCAGCGGCCTTGTCGCTGAGCAGCGGGGCAAGCAGGACACGCTGCTGGGCGGCGGCCAGGGTCTGGCCGTCGGCCTCCAGGGCGGCGGCGTGGACGCTGTAGGTACGTGCCTGCTGGTCCTTTGGCAGTTCGTCCAGGCGTTGCAGGCTCGGATGGGAGAGGGCGCTCAGGGCCGCCTTGGGCTGGTTTCGGCTCATGGCGAGCTCGGCGGCCAAGGTGCTGGCGAACACTTGTTGGGCAGGCTTGAGCGAGTCCATCGGGACCTGCTCGAGAATGCGTGCGGCGCGTGGGTAGTCCTTCTGCTTGTAGGCCAGGTCGGCGGCGCTAAGGCGCAGGAGCGCGGCATCTTCCGCGGACTTGCTGGTGGCTGCCTTGTCGAGCAGTTGCTCGATGCTGGCATCCGGGGTGCGCGGCAGTTCACCCAGGCTGGATGAGGGCGAGCTGGCGCAAGCTGCCAGCAGGGCAGCGAAGCAGAGGGCTGTGAACAGCCGCAGGCAAGCGATCATGTAAAAGTCCTGTTACTCGATCAAGGTGGCCGGCAATTGTACCCAAGCGTCGGCCGGGGCGCGATGTTGCTGACGTGGAATCCTTCACTATAGGTCGTCTGCAGGAGCAGGTCCGTGAAGTTCTTTGCGCGCTGTTGCGGGTGCTCGGGCTACAATGGCGCCTTTGATCCACAAGACAGGTGTGCGCAGTGACTGATGTTGCAGGGGCTTCGAAATCCATGATGGGCACGCTTTATGTCGTCGCCACGCCGATCGGCAATCTGGACGACATGAGTGCCCGGGCCCTCAAGGTCCTGGCGAATGTGGCGCTGATCGCTGCTGAAGATACCCGTCACTCGGTGCGCCTGCTTCAGCATTTCGGTATTGACACTCCACTGGCAGCTTGCCACGAACACAACGAGCGAGATGAAGGCGGGCGGTTCATCACTCGGCTTCTGGCGGGAGACGACGTGGCCTTGGTATCGGATGCCGGCACGCCGCTGATCTCCGATCCAGGCTACCACTTGGTGCGCCAGGCGCGTGCGGCAGGGGTGCAGGTGGTGCCAGTGCCCGGCGCCTGCGCATTGATCGCCGCGTTGTCGGCGGCGGGGCTGCCGTCGGACCGATTCATTTTCGAAGGCTTCCTGCCGGCCAAGGCGGCGGGCCGCCGGGCCCGGCTCGAGCTGGTCAAGGAGGAGCCGCGGACCCTGATTTTCTATGAAGCCCCGCACCGCATCCTCGAATGCCTGGAGGACATGGAAGCGGTGCTCGGTGCGGATCGCCCGGCAGTGCTGGGGCGTGAGCTGACCAAGACCTTCGAGACCCTCAAGGGGTTGCCGCTGGGTGAGTTGCGCGCCTTTGTCGAGGGCGACAGCAATCAGCAGCGCGGTGAGTGTGTGGTGTTGGTCGGTGGTTGGAGCGCACCTGAGGATGAGCAAGCCATCAGCGGCGAAGCGCAGCGGGTGCTCGACCTGTTGCTGGCGGAGTTGCCGCTCAAGCGCGCGGCTGCGCTGGCGGCGGAAATCACTGGCGTTCGCAAGAACTTGCTCTATCAATTTGCCCTGGAAAAACAGAAAGCCAAATAGTGGCAAAATGATATTCTTTGGTGCGTCACTTGTTCTTGAGCGCGCCTGCCGTTAACCTTGTCGGCGGAGAGTCGATCGGACAGTCGCTGCCTTCTTTTGTTCCGCAAAAGAGGGGGGAGGAAAGTCCGGGCTCCATAGGGCAGAGTGCCAGGTAACGCCTGGGGGGCGCGAGCCTACGGAAAGTGCCACAGAAAACAACCGCCTAAGCACTTCGGTGCCGGTAAGGGTGAAAAGGTGCGGTAAGAGCGCACCGCACGACTGGTAACAGTTCGTGGCTAGGTAAACCCCACTCGGAGCAAGACCAAATAGGGTTCCTTACGGCGTGGCCCGCGTCGGAACCGGGTAGGTTGCTAAAGGCGTCCAGTGATGGCCGTCGTAGAGGAATGACTGTCCTCGACAGAACCCGGCTTACAGATCGACTCTCCACCTTCCTCCTTCCCTGCTTGAATCGATAGCAGATATGTCCTGGTAATACCGAAAAATTCTTACTCTTAATAAATCACTTTAACTTCACGCTGCATCTGTCCGCGTGTCTTTGATTTTTCTCGCCAAATTTCTTCGCTGGTAGTCGTTCCTCCTTCCTTTGTTGCGCTAAATCGCCGTCCTGTAAGGGATTTCCTTATGAACGTGCCTTGACGGTGTGGCGGACGGATTCCTATAGTGTGCGCAAGTGGGAGAAAGTGGGATGAAGTGGGTTTTCTGACCAAATAAAGCTAACCTCAGTGGGGAATCGCAGCCGTGTTCCGCGGAGCCAACGCCGTCAGCCTCGATGCAAAGGGCCGACTCGCCATGCCGAGTCGGTACCGTGACGAGCTCGATTCGCGTTGCAATGGTCAATTGATCGTGACCATTGACGCAGTAGACCCCTGCTTGTGTGTTTATCCCCTCGATGAGTGGGAACAGATCGAAGCCAAGTTGCGTGCCTTGCCGTCGTTGCGTGAGGAAAACCGCCGCCTGCAGCGTTTGCTGATCGGCAATGCGGTGGACCTGGAGCTCGATGGCAGCGGTCGTTTCCTGGTGCCGCCCCGTCTGCGCGAATACGCCAAGCTCGACAAGAAGGCGATGCTGGTGGGGCAGCTGAACAAATTCCAGCTGTGGGATGAAGATGCCTGGAACGCGGTTTCGGCAGCCGACCTTGCAGCTATTCAACAACCGGGCGCCATGCCCGATGATTTGCGTGACCTGATCCTGTGACGATAGATAGCGGCTTCAACCACATCACCGTGCTGCTCGACGAGGCTGTCGAGGCATTGGCCCTGCGCGCCGACGGTTGCTATCTGGATGGCACCTTCGGGCGGGGTGGGCACAGTCGCCTTATTCTCAGCAAGCTCGGGCCGCAAGGAAGGTTGCTGGGTTTCGACAAAGATCCACAAGCGATTGCGACAGGGCAAGCGCTGGCGGCCGAAGACGGCCGCTTTGTCATTGTGCAGCGCAGCTTTGCCGAGATGGGCGATGAAGTCGCGCGACGTGGCCTCGATGGCAAGGTCAGCGGCATTCTGCTGGACCTGGGCGTCTCCTCGCCGCAATTGGATGACCCCGAGCGTGGCTTCAGTTTCCTCAACGACGGCCCGTTGGACATGCGCATGAATCCCGACCAGGGCATCAGCGCCGCCGAGTTCATCGCCACTGCCCCCGAAGACGAAATCGCCCGGGTCTTCAAAGAATACGGTGAGGAACGTTTCGCCAAGCGCATGGCGCGCGCCGTCGTGCAGCGCCGAGAGCAGCAGCCGTTCACTCGCACGGGTGACCTTGCCGAAGTGCTCAAGGTCGCCAACCCTGCCTGGGAAAAGGGCAAGAATCCCGCCACCCGCGCCTTCCAGGGGCTGCGTATTCACGTCAACAACGAACTGGGCGACCTTGAGACCGGCCTTGAAGCTGCTATCGAGGCGCTGGAGGTTGGTGGCCGACTGGCGGTGATCAGCTTCCATTCGCTCGAGGACCGCATCGTCAAGCTGTTCATGCGCAAGCTGGCCAAGGGCGAGGCAGACAACCTGCCGCGCAACCTGCCGGTGCAGCACAAGGTCTTCGAACCCCGGATCCGCCTGATCGGCAAGGCGCAGTTCGCCTCCGATGCAGAGCTTCAGGCCAACCCGCGCGCACGCAGTGCCGTGATGCGGGTGGCGGAGAAACTGCGGTGAGCCGGCTGTTTGCCAAACCTTTGCCAGGCGGAAGCTTCCTGATGCTTCTGCTGTTTATCGGTGTGCTGGTGTCGGCGATCGCCGTGTCTTACAGCGCCCACTGGAACCGCCAGTTACTCAACACTCTCTATGGCGAGCTTAACGAGCGTGACAAAGCCCAGGCCGAGTGGGGTCGGTTGATTCTCGAGCAAAGCACTTGGACCGCCCACAGCCGTATCGAGAACCTGGCCAGCGAGCAACTGAAAATGCGTGTGCCGGCCGCTGACGAAGTGCGGATGGTGGCGCCATGATGAAGCTCGAAGGCGCACTCTACCCCTGGCGCTTCCGGGTTGTGATCGCTTTGCTGGCGCTGATGGTCGGCGCCATCGCCTGGCGTATCATCGACCTTCAGGTGATCGACCGTGACTTCCTCAAGGGCCAGGGCGATGCCCGCAGCCTGCGTCATATTCCTATTCCCGCGCACCGTGGCCTGATTACCGACCGCAACGGTGAGCCGTTGGCCGTCAGTACGCCGGTCACCACCCTGTGGGCCAACCCCAAGGAAATGCAGGTTGCCCGTGATCGCTGGCCACAACTGGCTGCCGCGCTTGGGCAGAACGCTCAGCAACTGACCGAGCGCCTGACCCAGCAAGCCAACAAAGAATTCATTTACCTGGTCCGCGGGCTGACGCCGGAGCAGGGCCAGCAGGTGCTCGACCTCAAGGTGCCGGGCGTCTACGGCATGGAAGAGTTCCGCCGCTTCTATCCGGCGGGCGATGTCACCGCGCACATGGTGGGCTTCACAGACCTGGACGACCATGGTCGCGAAGGGGTCGAGCTGGCCTATGACGAGTGGCTCGCCGGGGTGCCTGGCAAACGCCAGGTGATCAAGGATCGGCGTGGTCGGCTGATCAAGGACATCCAGGTCACCAAGAACGCCAAGGCCGGCAAGACCTTGGCGTTGTCCATCGACCTGCGCCTGCAGTACCTGGCCACCCGTGAGCTGCGCAATGCCATCGCCGAGCAGGAAGCCAAGGCCGGCAGCCTGGTGATCATGGACGTTAAGACCGGCGAGGTCCTGGCGATGGTCAACCAGCCGACCTACAACCCGAACAACCGCCGCAGCATGTTCCCGGCGGCCATGCGCAACCGGGCGATCATCGACGTGTTCGAGCCGGGCTCCACCGTCAAGCCGATCTCCATGAGTGCGGCCCTGCAGAGCGGCCGCTGGAAACCCACCGACAAGGTCGAAGTGTATCCGGGCAGCCTGCAGATTGGCCGCTACACCATCAAGGACGTGTCCAAGAGCGAGGGGCCGATCCTCGACCTGACCGGCATCCTGATCAACTCCAGTAACGTCGGCATGAGCAAAATTGCTTTCGACATCGGTGGCGAGGCGATCTATCGGGTCATGTCCCAAGTCGGCCTGGGGCAGTACACCGGCCTGGGCTTCCCGGGCGAGCGTGTCGGCAATCTGCCCAACCACCGCGAATGGCGCAAGGCCGAGACCGCCACCCTGTCCTACGGCTATGGCGTTTCGGTGACGGCCTTGCAGTTGGTGCATGCCTACGCGGCGATTGCCAACGACGGCAAGATGGTGCCGCTGTCGATTCTCAAGGTCGACAAGGCGCCGGAAGCCGTGCAGGCGATTCCGGCCGACACCGCCGAAACCGTCCAGGCCATGTTGCAGCAGGTCATCGAAGCTCCGCGCGGTGTGTTCCGCGCCCAGGTGCCGTTCTATCACGTGGGAGGTAAGTCCGGTACCGCGCGTAAGGCCACTGTCGGTTCCAAGGGCTACACCGAAAACGCCTACCGTTCGCTGTTCGCAGGATTCGGTCCGATGAGCGATCCGCGCTACGCCATCGTGGTGGTCATCGATGAGCCGAGCAAAGGTGGCTATTTCGGCGGCCTGGTCTCGGCGCCTGTATTCAGCAAGGTGATGTCGGGCACCCTGCGCTTGATGAACGTTCCGCCAGACAACCTGCCGCCCCCCGCGACCCAGCAGGCCAGCGCAGTACCCGCCAATGGAGGGCGTGGTTGATGACAATGCCATTGAGCAAGCTTTTCGCCCATGCCAGCCGCGATCCACTGATCCGCGAGCTGACGCTCGACAGCCGCCAGGTACGGCCGGGCGACCTGTTCCTGGCTGTTCCAGGGGCGAAGGTCGACGGCCGCGAGCACATCGCCGATGCCTTGGCCCGCGGCGCCGCCGCCGTGGCCTATGAAGAGCAGGGAGCGAGCGTTCTGCCGATCACCGAGGCGCCGCTGATTCCGGTGCGCGGCCTGATTGGCCAACTGTCGGAAATCGCCGGGCGGTTCTATGGCGAACCAAGCCGTCAGCTGGATCTGGTGGGTGTCACCGGCACCAACGGCAAGACCAGCGTTACCCAACTGGTGGCCCAGGCCCTTGATGCCCTGGGGCAGCGCTGCGGGCTGATCGGCACGCTGGGCACAGGTTTCTATGGCGAGCTACGCAGCGGCCGCCTGACCACACCTGACCCGATCGCTGTGCAGGCGACCTTGAACGACCTCAAGCATGGCGGCGCCAAGGCCGTGGCCATGGAAGTGTCGTCCCATGCCCTGGAGCAGGGCCGTGTCGCGGCACTGGCATTCGACATCGCGGTGATGACCAACCTGTCCCGTGATCACCTGGACTACCACGGCAGCATGGAGGCCTACGAGGCTGCCAAGGCCAAGCTGTTCGCCTGGCCGAACCTGCGTTGCCGCGTGGTCAACCTGGACGATGAGTTCGGTCGTCGCCTGGCCCAGAGCCACGGCGAGTCCCGTCTGATCAGCTACAGCCTGCTGGATCCGACCGCCACGTTGTTCTGCAAGCAAGCCCGCTTCGATGACGACGGCGTACGTGCTGTGCTGGTGACCCCGCAGGGCGAGCATGCGCTGCGCAGTCGTCTGCTGGGCCGCTTCAACCTGAGCAACATGCTCGCTGCGGTGGCCACCCTGCTCGCGCTGGACTACCCGTTGGACGAAATCCTGAAGGTCACCCCGCAGCTGCAGGGCCCTATCGGGCGCATGCAGCGCCTGGGGGGTGGCGAGAAGCCGCTGGTGGTGGTCGATTATGCCCATACGCCCGATGCGCTGGAAAAGGTCCTCGAAGCCCTGCGTCCGCACGCCCATGGTCGCCTGCTGTGCCTGTTTGGCTGCGGTGGCGATCGTGATCGCGGCAAGCGTCCGTTGATGGCTGAAGTGGCCGAGCGCCTGGCTGACCGCGTGCTGGTCACCGACGACAATCCGCGTACCGAAGACCCGCAACGGATCTTCGATGATATTCGCCCTGGGTTCGCCAAGCCGGCCGACGTCGAATTCGTCGCCGGCCGAGGCGATGCCATCGCCCATCTGATCGCCACCGCTGCCGCCGACGATGTCATCGTCCTCGCTGGCAAGGGGCATGAGGATTATCAGGAGATCAATGGCGAACGCCATGACTTCTCCGATCTGGTCGAGGCCGAGAAGGCACTTGCAGCCTGGGAGGCTCCGCATGCTTAAGCCCATGACACTTAGCCAGCTGGTCGCGCCGCTCGCGGGACGCCATGTCGGTGCCGATGCGAGCTTCAGCGGCGTCAGCATCGACAGCCGCACCGTGGGGGCCGGACAGTTGTTCGTCGCTCTGGCCGGGCCGCGTTTCGATGGTCACGACTATTTGGCTGACGTCAAGGCCAAGGGCGCCGTGGCTGCGCTGGTGGAGCGCGAAGTGGAAGGCGTCGACTTGCCACAGCTGGTGGTTGCCGACAGCCGGCTCGCCCTGGGCCAGCTCGGTGCCCTGAACCGCGCTGCCTTCGACAAGCCGGTCGCGGCCATCACCGGTTCCAGCGGCAAGACCACGGTCAAGGAGCTGCTGGCCAGCATCCTGCGCACGCGCGGCTTGGTACTTGCCACTCGCGGCAATCTCAACAACGACCTCGGCGCACCGCTGACCTTGCTGGAGATTTCCCCGGAGCACAGCGCAGCGGTGATCGAGCTGGGCGCCTCGCGTATCGGCGAGATCCGCTATACCGTCGGTCTGACCCAGCCTCAGGTCGTCATCATCAACAACGCCGGAACCGCCCACGTTGGCGAATTCGGCGGTCCCGAGAAGATCGTCGAGGCCAAGGGCGAAATCCTCGAGGGCCTGGGCGAGGGCGGCACGGCTGTCCTTAATCTGGCCGACAAAGCCTTCGAGGTCTGGCGCAAGCGCGCCGGCCAGCACCGCATCCTCAGCTTTGCACTGGACAATCCTCAGGCTGATTTCCACGCCAGCGACATCGGGCGCGACGCCCGTGGCTGCCCGTCCTTCACCTTGAACGGGCCGCAAGGCTCGGTGAAGGTGCAACTGAACCTGCTGGGCACCCACAACGTCAGCAACGCGCTGGCCGCCGCCGCCGCTGCCCATGCCTTGGGCGTGAGCCTGGAAGGCATTGCAGCCGGGTTGGAGGCAGTCCAGCCAGTCAAAGGCCGCACCGTTGCCCAGATCGCTGCCAACGGCGTGCGTGTGATCGACGACAGCTACAACGCAAATCCCACCTCGATGTGCGCTGCCATTGATATACTCGCCGGCTTTTCCGGACGCACCGTTCTGGTGCTCGGGGATATCGGCGAACTGGGGCAATGGGCAGAAGAAGGCCACCGTCAGGTGGGTGACTACGCCCGCGGCAAGGTCGACGCCCTGTACGCGGTGGGTACCAACATGGCCCACGCGGTCGCGGCGTACGGCGCCAATGGCCGCCATTTCACCACCCAGGCTGAGCTGATCGATGCCGTTCGCGCCGAGACTGCCAGTGACACCACTATCTTGATCAAGGGTTCGCGCAGCGCTGCGATGGAAAACGTCGTGGCGGCCTTGTGCGGTCCCAGCGGGGAGAAACATTAATGCTGCTGCTGTTGGCCGAGTATCTGCAACAGTTCTACAAGGGCTTCGCGGTCTTCCAGTACCTGTCCCTGCGCGGGATCCTGGGTGTGTTGACCGCGCTGTCCCTGGCGCTGTGGCTCGGGCCGTGGATGATCCGCACCCTGCAGATCCGCCAGATCGGTCAGGCTGTCCGTAACGACGGCCCGCAATCGCACCTGTCCAAATCCGGCACCCCTACCATGGGCGGTGCCCTGATCCTGTCTGCCATCGGCATCAGCACACTGTTGTGGGCCGACCTGACCAACCGCTACGTCTGGGTCGTACTGATCGTGACCATGCTGTTCGGCGCCATCGGCTGGGTCGACGACTATCGCAAGGTGATCGAGAAGAACTCCCGTGGCTTGCCGAGCCGCTGGAAGTACTTCTGGCAATCAGTGTTCGGTCTGGGCGCGGCAGTGTTCCTTTACACCACCGCACCGACCAGCGTCGAGACCACCCTGATCGTGCCGATGCTCAAGGACCTCACCATTCCCCTGGGCGCGTTCTTCATCGTGCTGACCTATTTCGTCATCGTCGGCTCGAGCAACGCGGTCAACCTGACCGACGGCCTCGATGGCCTGGCGATCATGCCAACCGTGATGGTCGGCGGCGCCCTGGGCATCTTCTGCTACTTGTCCGGCAACGTTAAGTTCGCTGAATACCTGCTGATCCCGTACGTACCGGGGGCAGGTGAGCTGATCGTGTTCTGCGGCGCGCTGATCGGTGCCGGCCTGGGCTTCCTGTGGTTCAACACCTACCCGGCCCAGGTCTTCATGGGTGACGTCGGCGCGCTGGCGCTGGGCGCTGCGCTGGGCACCATCGCCGTCATCGTTCGCCAGGAAATCGTCCTGTTCATCATGGGCGGCGTGTTCGTCATGGAGACCCTGTCGGTGGTGATCCAGGTGGCCTCCTTCAAGTTGACCGGCAAGCGGGTGTTCCGCATGGCGCCGATCCATCACCATTTTGAACTCAAGGGTTGGCCCGAGCCGCGGGTGATCGTCCGATTCTGGATCATCACCGTGATTCTGGTGCTGATCGGCCTTGCCACCCTGAAACTGAGGTAAGTGAGCGTGTCATTGATCGCTTCCGACCAATTCCGCATCGTTGTCGGCCTCGGCAAGAGCGGCATGTCCCTGGTTCGCTTCCTGGCGAGCCGGGGCATTGCCTTTGCGGTCGCCGATACCCGCGAGCAGCCGCCGGAACTGGAAACCCTGCGTCGTGAATATCCGCAGGTGGAAGTGCGCTGTGGCGAGCTGGACGTGGACTTCCTGTGCCGCGCCAACGAACTCTATGTCAGCCCTGGCCTGGCCCTGGCCACCCCGGCCCTGCAGCAGGCTGCGGCCCGCGGCGTGACGCTGTCCGGCGACATCGAGTTGTTCGCGCGTCATGCCAAGGCGCCCATCGTGGCGATCAGCGGCTCCAATGCCAAAAGCACCGTGACCACCCTGGTCGGCGAAATGGCCGCCAAGGCGGGCAAGCGTGTGGCGGTGGGCGGCAACCTGGGTACGCCGGCGCTGGATCTGCTGGATGACACGGTGGAACTGTATGTTCTGGAGCTTTCCAGCTTCCAGCTGGAGACCACCGACCAGCTCAACGCTGAAGTGGCCACTGTGCTGAACATCAGCGAAGACCACATGGACCGCTACAGCGGCCTGCCGGCCTATCACCTGGCCAAGCACCGGATCTTCCGTGGCGCTCGCCAGGTGGTGGTCAACCGCCAGGATGCCTTGAGCCGGCCGTTGCCGGTCGAGGGCCGCCCGTGCTGGACCTTTGGCTTGAACGTTCCAGACTTCAAGGCTTTCGGCCTGCGTGAAGTGGACGGCGAGAAGTACCTGGCCTTCGAATTCCAGACCCTCATGCCGGTGCGTGAACTGAAGATCCGCGGTGCCCACAATCAGAGCAACGCCCTGGCCGCCCTGGCCCTGGGTCATGCCGTGGGCCTGCCGTTCGCGCCGATGCTCGAAGCGCTGCGTGAGTTCACCGGGCTCGCCCACCGTTGCCAATGGGTGCGTGAGCGCAACGGTGTCAACTGGTACGACGACTCCAAGGCCACCAACGTCGGTGCTGCCCTGGCGGCGATCGAAGGTCTGGGAGCGGATATCGACGGCAAACTGGTGCTCATCGCCGGTGGCGACGGTAAGGGAGCGGACTTCTCGGCATTGCGTGAGCCGGTGGCGCGTTTCTGCCGCGCCGTGGTCCTGCTGGGGCGGGATGCCGAGCGCTTGGCCCAGTCGCTGGGCGAGGGCGTGCACCAGGTTCGGGTCAAGACCCTGGATGAAGCCGTGCAGCAATGCGCCGAGCTGGCCGAGCCAGGCGATGCCGTGCTCTTGTCGCCGGCCTGCGCCAGCCTCGACATGTTCAAGAACTTCGAAGAGCGCGGACGTCTGTTCGCCCGGGCAGCGGAGGGGCTGGCATGATCTTCGGCATCCTCAAGCCTTATCCATCGCCGCTGATCAGCGGCCGCGGCATCGACCTGGACTTCGCCTTCCTCGCCGGTTGTCTGGCGCTGCTGGGCCTGGGCCTGGTGATGATCACCTCGGCCTCCTCGGAAGTGGCCGCAGTGCAGTCGGGCAACCCGCTGTATCACATGTTCCGCCATCTGGTGTACGTGGCCCTGGGCCTGGTCGCCTGTGGCGCGACCATGATGGTGCCGATCGCCACCTGGCAGCGCATGGGCTTCATGATGCTGGTCGGTGCCTTTGGCTTGCTGTTCCTGGTATTGGTGCCAGGCATTGGCCGGGAAGTGAACGGTTCCATGCGCTGGATCGGCTTCAGCTTCTTCAACGTCCAACCCTCCGAGATCGCCAAGGTTTTCGTGGTCATCTACCTGGCCGGCTACCTGGTACGTCGCCAGCAGGAAGTCCGTGAGAGCTGGATGGGCTTCTTCAAACCCTTCATCGTCCTGCTGCCCATGGCCGGCCTGCTGCTGATGGAACCGGACTTCGGCGCCACCGTCGTGATGATGGGCGCAGCCGCAGCCATGTTGTTCCTCGGCGGGGTGGGGTTGTTCCGCTTCAGCTTGATGGTGGTGCTGGCGGTGGTGGCGGTGTTCATTCTGGTCCAGGCCCAGCCCTACCGGATGGCGCGTCTGATCACTTTCACCGACCCCTGGGCCGACCAGTTCGGCTCCGGCTACCAGCTGACCCAGGCACTGATTGCCTTCGGGCGCGGCGAATGGCTGGGCGTGGGCCTGGGCAACAGCGTGCAGAAGCAGTTCTACCTGCCTGAAGCGCACACCGACTTCGTGTTCTCGGTCCTGGCCGAGGAACTGGGCGTGGTCGGCTCGCTGTGCACCGTGGCGCTGTTCGTCTTCGTCACCGTGCGGGCCCTGTACATTGGCCTGTGGGCGGAAAAGGCCAAGCAGTTCTTTGCCGCCTACATGGCGTTCGGCCTGGCGTTCCTGTGGATCGGCCAGTTCCTGATCAACATCGGCGTGAACGTCGGCCTGCTACCGACCAAAGGCCTGACCCTGCCGTTCCTCAGCTACGGCGGCAGTTCGCTGGTGATCTGCTGTGCCTGCGTGGGATTGCTGCTGCGCATCGAGTGGGAAAGCCGCACGCACCTGGGCAGCGAGGAGCACGAGTTCAAGGAAAGCGATTTTGCCGAGGAGACCTACCATGGCCGCTGACGGCAAAAACGTTCTGATCATGGCCGGTGGCACCGGGGGGCATGTCTTCCCGGCCCTGGCCTGCGCCCGTGAATTCCAGGCCCGTGGCTACAGCGTGCATTGGCTGGGTACCCCGCGCGGTATCGAGAACGAACTCGTGCCCCAGGCAGGTCTGCCCCTGCACCTGATCCAGGTCAGCGGCCTGCGCGGCAAAGGCAAGCTTTCGCTGCTCAAGGCGCCGTTCACGCTGGTCAAGGCAGTGCTCCAGGCGCGACGTATCATCCGTCAGCTCAAGCCGGTCTGCGTGCTGGGCTTTGGCGGCTACGTGACCGGCCCGGGCGGTGTTGCCGCGCGGCTGTGTGGTGTGCCGCTGGTCATCCATGAGCAGAACGCCCGCGCCGGTACCGCCAATCGGCTGCTGGTGCCGCTGTCGGCGCGAGTCTGCGAAGCTTTCCCGGACACGTTCCAGGCCAGCGGCAAGCGCCGCACTACCGGCAATCCGGTGCGCCCGGAGCTGTTCTTGGAGGCGCCACGCGCCCCGTTGGCCGAGCGCCGCGCACGCCTGTTGGTGCTCGGTGGCAGCCTGGGTGCGGAACCATTGAATAAATTGCTGCCTAAGGCCCTGTCGGAAGTGCCTGCGAGCCTGCGCCCCGAGGTGTTCCATCAGGCCGGCAAGCAACACGCGCCGATCACCGCCGAGCGTTATCGCGAGGCGGGGGTCGAGGCTCAGGTAGAGCCCTTCATCAAGGACATGGCCCATGCCTATGGCTGGGCTGACATGGTGGTATGCCGGGCGGGTGCCCTGACCGTCAGCGAACTGGCTGCGGCAGGCCTGCCCTCGGTGCTGGTGCCTTTGCCCCACGCCATCGACGACCACCAGACCCACAACGCCCAATACCTGGCTCGTGAAGGCGCTGCCTTCCTGATGCCACAAGCGACAACTGGCGCAGCGCAGCTCGCTGAACGCCTGAACGAGGTGCTGATGCAACCCGAGAAACTCAACACCATGGCCAGCACCGCACGGCGCCTGGCCAAACCTGCCGCAACCAGCACCGTGGTCGATATCTGCCTGGAGGTGGCCCATGGTTGAGAGCCAGAAAGCCATGCCCCAGCCGAAAATGGGCCGCATCCGTCGCATCCACTTCGTCGGTGTCGGCGGCGTGGGCATGTGCGGCATCGCCGAAGTGCTGCTGAACCTGGGCTACCAGGTGTCCGGTTCGGACCTCAAAGCGTCCCCGGTCACCGAGCGCCTGGAGTCGTTCGGCGCCGAGATTTTCGTCGGCCACCGTGCCGAGAACGCCGCCAACGCTGATGTACTGGTGGTGTCCAGCGCCATCAATCCGGCCAACCCGGAAGTCGCCACCGCCCTCGAGCGGCGCATTCCTGTGGTGCCGCGCGCCGAAATGCTCGCCGAGCTGATGCGCTACCGTCATGGCATCGCCGTGGCCGGTACCCATGGCAAGACCACCACCACCAGCCTGCTGGCATCGGTGTTCGCCGCCGGCGGCCTGGATCCGACCTTCGTCATCGGTGGGCGCCTGACCGCAGCCGGCACCAACGCCCAGCTCGGCACCAGCCGCTACCTGATCGCCGAGGCCGATGAGAGCGACGCCAGCTTCCTGCACCTGCAACCGATGGTCGCGGTCGTCACCAACATCGATGCCGACCACATGGCCACCTACGAAGGCGACTTCAACAAACTGAAGAAAACCTTCGTCGAGTTCCTGCACAACCTGCCGTTCTACGGTCTGGCCGTGATGTGCCTGGACGATCCGGTGGTGCGCGAGATCCTGCCACAGGTCAAGCGTCCGACCGTCACCTACGGCTTCAGCGAAGAAGCTGACGTGCGCGCCATCAACGTTCGCCAGGAAGGCATGCAGACCCACTTCACCGTGTTGCGCCGCGACTGCGAGCCGTTGGAGGTTTCGGTCAACATGCCGGGCAACCACAACGTGCTCAATGCCCTGGCCACCATTGCCATCGCCACCGACGAAGGCATCAGCGACGACGCCATCGTCCAGGGCCTGTCCGGCTTCCAGGGCGTGGGCCGGCGTTTCCAGGTGTACGGCGAGCTGCCGGTCGAAGGCGGCAGCGTGATGCTGGTCGACGACTACGGACACCACCCGACCGAAGTGGCCGCGGTAATCAAGGCCGTGCGTGGCGGTTGGCCGAGCCGGCGTCTGGTGATGGTCTATCAGCCGCACCGCTACAGCCGCACCCGCGACCTGTACGACGACTTTGTACAGGTACTGGCCGACGCCAACGTATTGCTGCTGATGGAGGTCTACCCGGCCGGCGAGGAGCCGATCCCGGGGGCCGACAGTCGCCAGCTGTGCCACAGCATCCGTCAGCGCGGCCAACTGGACCCGATCTACATCGAACGGGGTGTCGATCTTGCGCCGCTGGTCAAACCATTGCTGCGCGCCGGCGACATCCTGCTGTGCCAAGGCGCCGGTGACATCGGCGGCCTGGCCCCGCAACTGATCAAGAGCCCGCTGTTCGCTGGCGCCGTCGCCAGCCAGGAGAAGTCGAAATGAGCAGCGCCTACGACCAATTGCACTCGACCCTGGACGTAAAAGCCTTCGGTCGCGTCGCTGTGCTGTACGGTGGCAAGAGCGCCGAGCGCGAGGTGTCGCTCAAGTCCGGCAAGGCGGTGCTCGAAGCGCTGACCAGCGCCGGTGTCGACGTGGTCGGCATCGATGTGGGCGATGACCTGCTGGCACGCCTGCAGAGCGAGAAGATCGACCGCGCCTTCATCATTCTCCATGGCCGTGGGGGAGAAGATGGCAGCATGCAGGGCCTGCTGGAGTGCCTGGACATTCCCTACACCGGCAGCGGCATCCTGGCGTCTGCGCTGGCGATGGACAAACTACGCACCAAGCAGGTCTGGCAGAGCCTGGGCATTCCGACCCCGCGCCATGCCGTGCTGGGCAGCGAGCACGATTGTGTCGAGGCCGGTAAGGAACTGGGCTTCCCGTTGATCGTCAAACCGGCCCATGAAGGTTCCAGTATCGGCATGGCCAAGGTGAACAACGAGCAGGAGCTGGTCGCTGCCTGGCGCGATGCCGCCCGCTACGACTCCCAGGTGCTGGTCGAGCAGTGGATCCATGGTCCGGAGTTCACCGTGGCCGTGCTGCGCGGTCAGGTGCTGCCTCCGATTGCCTTGGGCACGCCGCACGTGTTCTACGACTACGACGCCAAGTACCTGGCCAACGATACCCAATACCGCATCCCGTGCGGCCTGGACAACGCCAAGGAACAGGAACTGATCGAACTGACCGCACGCGCCTGCGATGCCATTGGCATCGAAGGCTGGGGGCGTCTGGACGTGATGCAGGACGAGCAGGGCCGGTTCTGGCTGCTCGAAGTCAACACCGCACCCGGCATGACCGACCATAGCCTGGTGCCGATGGCGGCCCGCGCGGCCGGTCTGGACTTCCAGCAACTGGTGCTGGCGATCCTGGCCGAAAGCGTAGCGACGCGAGGTTAAGAGCCATGCACGGCGCGATGATACGTCAGCAGCAACCCGTTACCGGCCGTAGCAAGCCGGTGCCGCGTGGTGCCAGCCGACTGGTGGCCGACGAGCCCGTATCGGCGCGCCTGCCGCGGCCCAGCCTGGGCGGCCTCAAACGCTTGCTGTGGCCGGTGTTGCTGGTCGCTGCAGGCTTCGGGGCCTATGAAGGCGCCGTGCGCCTGATGCCGTATGCCGACCGGCCGATCACCAAGATCGCCGTGCAGGGCGACCTGAGCTACATCAGCCAGCAGGCAGTGCAGCAGAGGATCGCGCCGTACGTGGCCGCAAGCTTCTTCAGTGTCGACCTGACGGCGATGCGCCTGGAGCTCGAACAGATGCCATGGATCGCCCATGCCGAAGTCCGCCGGGTATGGCCGGACGAGGTGGTGATCCGCCTGGAAGAACAGTTGCCGGTGGCGCGCTGGGGCGACGAAGCCTTGCTCAACAACCAAGGCCAGGCCTTCACCCCGCGCGAACTGGCCAACTACGAGCACCTGCCGCAGCTGTTCGGGCCGCAGCGCGCTCAGCAACAAGTCATGCAGCAGTATCAAGTATTGAGCCAGATGCTGCGCCCCCTGGGCTTTTCCATCGCTCGCCTGGAGCTGCGCGAGCGAGGCAGTTGGTTCCTCACCACCGGCGCGGGTAGCGCCGGGCCTGGGATCGAGCTGCTGCTGGGGCGCGACCATCTGGTGGAGAAGATGCGCCGTTTCATTGCCATTTACGACAAGACACTCAAAGAGCAGATCACCAACATCGCCCGCGTTGATCTGCGGTACGCCAACGGGCTTGCCGTTGGCTGGCGGGAACCGATTGCACCGACGACGGCCCAACCCGCCGTTGCGAAGAATTAGAGAGAGGCAGGACCATGGCAAACGCGCATAGCGGCAAAATGATCGTCGGGCTGGACATCGGCACCTCCAAGGTGGTGGCGCTGGTGGGTGAGGTAGCCGCTGACGGCACACTGGAAATCGTGGGCATCGGTACCCATCCCTCCCGCGGCCTGAAGAAAGGCGTGGTGGTGAACATCGAGTCCACCGTGCAGTCGATCCAGCGCGCGGTGGAAGAGGCGCAGCTGATGGCCGGCTGCCGCATTCACTCGGCGTTCGTCGGCGTCGCCGGTAATCACATTCGCAGCCTCAACTCCCACGGCATCGTCGCGATTCGCGATCGCGAAGTCAGCACCGCTGACCTCGAGCGCGTACTGGACGCCGCCCAGGCCGTGGCCATCCCGGCAGACCAGCGGGTGCTGCACACCCTGCCGCAGGACTACGTGATCGACAACCAGGAAGGCGTGCGCGAGCCTCTGGGCATGTCCGGTGTGCGTCTGGAAGCCAAGGTCCACGTGGTCACCTGCGCAGTCAACGCCGCCCAGAACATCGAAAAGTGCGTGCGCCGCTGTGGTCTGGAAATCGACGACATCATCCTCGAACAACTGGCGTCGGCCTATTCGGTGCTGACCGATGACGAGAAGGAACTGGGCGTGTGCCTGGTGGACATCGGTGGTGGTACCACCGACATCGCCATCTTCACCGAGGGTGCCATCCGCCACACCGCGGTGATCCCGATCGCGGGCGACCAGGTGACCAACGATATCGCCATGGCCCTGCGGACCCCGACCCAGTACGCCGAGGAAATCAAGATCCGCTACGCCTGTGCCTTGGCCAAGCTGGCCGGCGCTGGCGAGACCATCAAGGTGCCGAGCGTGGGCGACCGCCCACCGCGCGAGCTGTCGCGCCAGGCCTTGGCCGAGGTGGTGGAGCCCCGTTACGACGAGCTCTTCACCTTGATCCAGGCCGAGCTGCGTCGCAGCGGCTACGAGGATCTGGTGCCGGCCGGCATCGTCCTGACCGGCGGCACCTCCAAGATGGAAGGCGCTGTGGAACTGGCCGAGGAAATCTTCCACATGCCGGTGCGCCTTGGCGTACCGCACAGCGTTCGGGGGCTCAGCGATGTCGTGCGCAACCCGATCTATTCCACCGGCGTGGGCTTGCTCACCTACGGCCTGCAAAAGCAGACCGAGGACCTGCCCCTGACCGGCAACAGCAGCAACAACAGCTATGGCGATGAACCGAAGGCTCCGGTGCTTGAACGATTCAAGCGTTGGGTCCAGGGCAACTTCTAAGTTTCAAAGCAGTAGTGGTAGGCGCAAAAACTAGAGAACAGTTAAGGAGAGGGAAAATGTTCGAGCTCGTAGACAACGTCCCGCAAAGTCCGGTCATCAAAGTGATCGGTGTCGGTGGTGGTGGTGGCAACGCCGTCAACCACATGGTCAAAAGCAACATCGAAGGCGTCGAGTTCATCTGCGCCAACACCGATGCCCAGGCGCTGAAGAACATCGGCGCGCGCACCATCCTGCAGCTGGGTACCGGTGTCACCAAGGGCCTGGGTGCCGGTGCCAATCCGGAAGTCGGCCGTCAGGCCGCGCTGGAAGACCGTGAGCGTATCGCTGAGGTGCTGCAGGGCACCAACATGGTCTTCATCACCACTGGCATGGGCGGCGGTACCGGTACCGGTGCTGCGCCGATCATCGCCGAAGTGGCCAAGGAAATGGGCATCCTCACCGTTGCGGTGGTGACCCGTCCGTTCCCGTTCGAAGGTCGCAAGCGCATGCAGATCGCCGACGAGGGCATCCGCATGCTGGCCGAAAGCGTCGACTCGTTGATCACCATCCCCAACGAGAAGCTGCTGACCATCCTGGGCAAGGATGCTAGCCTGCTGTCGGCCTTCGCCAAGGCCGATGACGTACTGGCTGGCGCCGTGCGTGGTATCTCCGACATCATCAAGCGTCCGGGCATGATCAACGTCGACTTCGCCGACGTGCGCACCGTAATGGGTGAGATGGGCATGGCGATGATGGGTACCGGCTGCGCCAGCGGTCCGAACCGTGCCCGCGAAGCCACCGAGGCGGCGATCCGCAACCCGCTGCTCGAAGACGTCAACCTGCAGGGCGCCCGCGGCATCCTGGTGAACATCACCGCAGGTCCGGACCTGTCCCTGGGCGAGTACTCCGACGTCGGTAGCATCATCGAAGCCTTCGCCTCCGACCATGCCATGGTCAAGGTCGGCACCGTGATCGATCCGGATATGCGCGACGAGCTGCACGTGACCGTGGTTGCCACTGGTCTGGGCGCACGTATCGAGAAACCGGTCAAAGTCGTCGACAACACTCTGCAGAGCGCGGCCGCCGCCTACGAGGCGTCCAACCCTGCACCGGTGCGTCAGGAGCAGCCTGCCGTCAATTACCGCGACCTGGAGCGTCCGACCGTGATGCGCAACCAGGCCCACGGAGGTGCCGCAGCAGCGGCTAAACTCAACCCACAGGATGATCTGGACTACCTCGACATCCCGGCGTTCCTGCGTCGCCAGGCCGATTAATGGAATTTATCAGGGGTATAGGGGTGATTGGTGTTCAGCAAAGGCCGGGTCTGTTATCATCCCCAGCCTTTGTTGATACCTGTTCGCAATTTGCGCTGAAGCGGCCAAAGCCATGATTAGACAACGCACCCTGAAGAATACCATCCGTGCCACAGGTGTCGGCCTGCACTCCGGGGAGAAGGTCTACCTGACCCTCAAGCCAGCGCCTGTGGACACCGGCATCGTCTTCCGCCGTGCCGACCTCGACCCCGTCGTCGAGATCCCGGCCCGTGCGGCCAACGTCGGCGAGACAACCATGTCGACGACGCTGGTCAACGGTGACGTAAAGGTCGATACGGTCGAGCACCTGCTCTCCGCCATGGCGGGCCTGGGCATCGATAACGCCTACGTCGAGCTCTCCGCCTCGGAAGTACCGATCATGGATGGCAGCGCGGGCCCCTTCGTATTCCTGATTCAATCCGCCGGCCTGGAAGAACAGGACGCCGCCAAGAAGTTCATCCGCATCCTGCGCGAAGTGACGGTGGAGGAGGGCGACAAACGCGCCACCTTCCTGCCTTTCGACGGGTTCAAGGTGAGCTTTGAGATCGACTTCGATCATCCGGTACTGCGCAACCGGACCCAGAGCGCCAGTGTCGACTTCTCCAGCACGTCGTTCGTGAAGGAAGTCAGCCGCGCCCGTACCTTCGGTTTCATGCGTGACATCGAGTACCTGCGCAAGCACAACCTTGCGTTGGGCGGCAGTGTGGAAAACGCCATCGTGGTCGATGAGGACGGCGTGCTCAACGAAGACGGCCTTCGTTACGAAGACGAATTCGTCAAGCACAAGATCCTCGATGCCATCGGCGATCTCTACCTGCTGGGCAACAGCCTGATCGGCGAGTTCAAGGGCTACAAGTCCGGACACGCGCTGAACAACCAGTTGCTGCGCAAGCTCATCGCTGAGAAGGACGCCTGGGAAGTGGTCACTTTCGAAGATGCCAGCACGGCACCGATCTCCTACATGCGCCCTGTTGCGGCCGTGTAAGTTCGAACACTCTCTAGTTCATTGAGGCCACCTTCGGGTGGCCTTTTTTATGGGGCGTTTTCAGCCCTTTTCCTTGCCTTGGGCATGCGCTGCCAGCCGTTCCAGGGCTGCCCGCAGCTTGGGGTCGGCGATGCCCTCGGCCGAATCGCGGATACTCTCGGCGGCCTTGCAGGACAGCTCCACACCTTGGCCATCCCGTTTGGCCGGCACCAGCGGGGGTTGCACCTTGAACAAGATGCGCTGCAAATTGCCGAATGCCTCCAGTGCCTGAAGCTGGCGTTGCAGGCGCTTCTGCTGATAGCGCAGACGCGTAGCCCAGTGACCGTCCGTCACCACCAGCAGCAAGGTGCCATCTCGCCAGGACGCCACATGGCAATGCTCGCGAGCGGCCGGTTGCAGCTGGCTTTCCAGCAGACGCTGCAAATGGGCCAAGCGCTCGGCCTGGTTGAGCAGCAGGCGCAGTGGCCTGGCCTGACGCAACAGCGCGGCCGGAGGCTGGGCGGGGGAGGGCTTGTAGGCCATGGGGGTACGCAGGTGGTTACAGATTGGCCATCTTAACAGAAGCCATGGCGCTGGACTGACCGCAGGACACTCCCGCTGTGGCGGTTTTATAGCTCAATTGAGAGGGCAGGCTGACCTGCAAGGGCGGCAACCCCATGATCTCTTTGGGAAATGTCCCTGAGACGTTTCATCTTCCAGCACCTTGAACTTGTTCGAAAAGGCCTTATGTTAGGAGGGCCCCCGCCAAAGCGCTGTGCCAGCATCGTGGAAATCCACCACTTTCCTCACCATCGTTTCCGGGTAGAATGCTCGTTCGCATGCGGCCTCAGGGCTGCACGGGCGACTCATGGGGCCGCCCTCCATCCCTACGTGTGGAAGATCCTGCCGATATGTTTGCGCCTTTGTTAAAAAAACTTTTTGGAAGCAAGAACGAGCGTGAAGTCAAACGCATGCTCAAGACGGTGAACATCGTCAATGCCTTCGAAGAGAAGATGGTGGCCCTCTCCGACGAGCAGCTGCGGAGCAAGACCGCAGAGTTCAAGGAGCGCCTGGCCAAAGGCGAGACCCTCGACCAACTGCTGCCGGAAGCCTTCGCCGTGGCCCGCGAGGCCGGCAAGCGTGTCATGGGCATGCGTCACTTCGACGTGCAGCTGATCGGCGGTATGACCCTGCACGAAGGCATGATCGCAGAAATGCGTACCGGTGAAGGCAAGACCTTGGTCGGTACCCTGGCGGTCTATCTCAACGCACTGTCCGGCAAGGGCGTGCACGTGGTGACCGTCAACGATTACCTCGCCCGCCGCGATGCCAACTGGATGCGCCCGCTGTACGAGTTCCTCGGTCTGTCCGTGGGCATCGTGTCGGCTTTCCAGCCGCCGGAAGAAAAGCGCGCTGCCTACGCCGCGGACATCACCTACGGCACCAACAACGAATTCGGTTTCGATTACCTGCGCGACAACATGGCGTTCAGCCTGGAAGAGAAGTTCCAGCGTGAGCTGAACTTCGCCGTGATCGACGAAGTCGACTCGATCCTCATCGACGAAGCCCGTACGCCGCTGATCATCTCCGGCCAGGCCGAGGACAGCTCCAAGCTGTACATCGAGATCAACCGCCTGATCCCGCGCCTGAAGCAGCACATCGAGGAAGTCGAAGGCCAGGTCACCCAGGAAGGCCACTTCACCATCGACGAAAAGAGCCGTCAGGTGGAGCTCAACGAAGCCGGTCACCAGTTCATCGAGGAGATGCTGACCCAGGCCGGCCTGCTGGCCGAGGGCGAGAGCCTCTACTCGGCGCACAACCTGGGCCTGCTGACCCACGTCTATGCCGGTCTGCGCGCCCACAAACTGTTCCATCGCAACGTCGAGTACATCGTCCAGGACGGCCAGGTCCTGCTGATCGACGAGCACACCGGTCGTACCATGCCGGGCCGCCGTCTCTCCGAAGGCCTGCACCAGGCCATCGAAGCGAAGGAAAACCTGAACATCCAGGCCGAGAGCCAGACCCTGGCTTCGACCACCTTCCAGAACTACTTCCGCCTCTACACCAAGCTGTCCGGTATGACCGGCACCGCTGACACCGAGGCCTTCGAGTTCGCCCAGATCTACAACCTCAACGTGATGGTCATTCCGCCGAACAAGCCGTTGGCGCGCAAGGACTTCAACGACCTGGTGTACCTGACTGCCGACGAGAAGTACGCCGCGATCATCGCCGACATCAAGGAAAGCATGAAGCAGGGGCGTCCGGTGCTGGTCGGTACCGCCACCATCGAGACCTCCGAGCACATGTCCAACCTTCTGAAAAAAGAAGGTATCGACCACAAGGTGCTCAACGCCAAGTACCACGAAAAAGAAGCCGAGATCATCGCCCAGGCCGGTGCGCCAGGTGCGCTGACCATCGCCACCAACATGGCCGGCCGTGGTACCGACATCCTGTTGGGCGGCAACTGGGAGGCAGAAGTCGCCGCCCTTGAGAACCCGAGCGCCGAGCAGATCGCCCAAATCAAGGCCGACTGGCAGAAGCGTCATCAGCAGGTGATCGAGGCCGGTGGCCTGCACGTGATCGCGTCCGAGCGTCACGAGTCCCGCCGTATCGACAACCAGCTGCGTGGTCGTGCCGGTCGTCAGGGCGACCCAGGCTCGAGCCGCTTCTACCTGTCTCTTGAAGACAGCCTGATGCGTATCTTTGCCTCCGACCGCGTGAAGAACTTCATGAAGGCGCTGGGCATGCAGTCCGGCGAGGCCATCGAACACCGCATGGTCACCAATGCCATCGAGAAGGCCCAGCGCAAGGTCGAGGGTCGCAACTTCGACATCCGCAAGCAGTTGCTCGAATACGACGATGTGGCCAACGAACAGCGCAAGGTGATCTACCACATGCGCAACAGCTTGCTGGCCGCCGAGAACATCGGTGACACCATCGCCGAGTTCCGCCAGGAAGTGCTCGATGCCACCATCAGCCAGCACATCCCGCCGCAATCGCTGCCTGAGCAGTGGGACGTGGCAGGCCTGGAGGCCGCGCTGGCCAGTGATTTCGCCATCAAGCTGCCGATCCAGCAGTGGCTCGACGAGGACGAGCGCCTCTACGAAGAGACCCTGCGCGAGAAGCTGCTCCACGAAATCACCACTGCCTATAACGAGAAGGAAGACCAGGCTGGCATCGAGGCCCTGCGCACCTTCGAGAAGCAGATCCTGCTGCGCGTGCTGGACGATCTGTGGAAAGACCACCTGTCGACCATGGACCACCTGCGCCACGGTATCCACCTGCGCGGTTATGCGCAGAAGAACCCGAAGCAAGAGTACAAGCGCGAATCCTTCACCCTGTTCCAGGAACTGCTGGAGTCGATCAAGCGCGATACCATCCGCGTGCTTTCCCACGTCCAGGTTCGCCGCGAGGATCCGGCCGAAGAAGAGGCCCGTCTGCGCCGCGAAGCCGAGGAACTGGCTCAGCGCATGCAGTTCCAGCATGCTGCTGCCCCTGGCCTGGAAAGCGAGCAGCAGCTCGCCGAGGAAGGCGCCGAGGTGGCTGTGGCTGCCGCGCCGGTACGCAACGAGCAGAAGCTGGGTCGCAACGAGCCGTGCTGGTGCGGTTCGGGCAAGAAGTTCAAGCACTGCCACGGCCAGATCGAGTGATCGGATAGCCCTGGCGCTGACTGTTGATTAGGGCTGCTTTGCAGCCCACCGCGACACAAGGCCGCTACCACAGGTGCAGCGCGTGACTCCAAAACGCTGCAACCTTGTGATAGCGGCCTTGTGTCGCAAAAGGGCCGCATAGCGGTCCCGCTCTTCCATCCGCGCGTTGGCCGCTATTAAGATCGTGCGGCATCGCCACATCCCCTTTGGTTTCTCTAGGAGCGCTTACATGGCTGTTGGTCTTGGTCCTTTGCCCACCCTGCACCCGGTTCCCGGTTTCGAACTCGGCATCGCCTCGGCGGGTATCAAGCGCCCTGGGCGCAAGGACGTGGTGGTGATGCGTTGCGCCGAAGGGTCCAGCGTCGCCGGTGTGTTTACCCTCAACGCCTTCTGCGCAGCGCCTGTGATCCTGTCCAAGCAGCGCGTGCAGGGCACCGTGCGCTACCTGCTGACCAACACTGGCAACGCCAACGCAGGTACCGGCGCACCGGGCCTGGCCGCTGCCGAGCGCACCTGTGCCAAGCTGGCGGAACTGGCGGGCGTGGAGGCCAGCGCTGTGCTGCCGTTTTCCACTGGCGTGATCGGCGAGCCGCTGCCGGTCGAGAAGATCGAGGGCGCGCTGCAAGCTGCCCTGGATGACCTGTCGGAAAACAACTGGGCCGAGGCCGCCACCGGCATCATGACCACCGACACCCTGCCCAAGGGGGCCAGCCGCCAGTTCCAGCACGACGGCGTGACTGTCACCGTGACCGGCATCAGCAAGGGCGCCGGGATGATCCGTCCGAACATGGCCACCATGCTCGGCTACATCGCCACCGACGCCAAGGTGGCTCCTGCGGTGCTCAAGGACCTTCTGCTCGATGGCGCCAACAAGTCGTTCAACCGCATCACCATCGACGGCGATACCTCGACCAACGACTGCTGCATGTTGATCGCGACCGGCAAGGCCGATCTGCCGGAAGTCACCCAGGCCAGCGGTGCGCTGTTCGAGGCCCTGAAAAAGGCTGTCTTCGAGGTGTGCATGGAAGTGGCCCAGGCCATCGTTCGCGACGGTGAAGGCGCGACCAAGTTCGTTACCGTTCAGGTCAACGGTGGTGGCAATCACCAGGAGTGCCTGGACGTCGGCTACGCCGTAGCCCACTCGCCGCTGATCAAGACCGCGCTGTTCGCCTCCGACCCCAACTGGGGCCGCATCCTCGCCGCCGTCGGCCGTGCCGGCGTGCCCGCGCTGGATGTCAGCCTGATCGACGTGTTCCTCGATGATGTGTGCATCGCCAGCAAGGGCGGCCGCAGCCCGAGCTACACCGAGGATCAGGGCGCCAAGGTGATGGCCCAGGAAGAAATCACCATTCGCATCGAGCTTGGTCGTGGCCAATGCAGCGAAACCATCTGGACGACCGACCTGTCCCACGAATATGTGAAGATCAACGCCGAATACCGCACCTGATGGCCTCTTCGCGGGTAAATCCGCTCCCATGCAGCATATGCAAACGTTGTGGGAGCGGGTTCGCCCGCGAAGCGCTGCACAGCAGTCCCTAGTATTCTGATCCAATGGAGCCGAACCATGAGCTATCACCTGATCATCGGCGACAAGCTGTACTCATCCTGGTCGCTACGCGGTGCCCTGGCCCTTGAGCTGGCTGGCGTGCCGTATGAAGAGACGCTGATCACCCTGAACCAGCCCGATACCCGCAAACGTATCCTCGAATTCTCCGCTACCGGCAAGGTGCCGCTGCTCAAGACCGAGCACGGCGTCATCGCCGACTCCTTGGCCATTGCCGAATACCTTGCCGAACGTCATCCCGAGGCCCAACTGTGGCCGGCGGACATCGCTGCCCGTGCCCAGGCGCGTTCAGCGTGTGCGCAGATGCACAGTGGTTTCATGGCGCTGCGCAGCACGATGCCGTTCGATCTGTCTCGCGATGAAGCGTTGGAGAACATGCCGCTGGACGTGCAAGTCGATATCGACCGAATCGTTGCCCTGTGGTCTGAGTGCCGACTGGCGGCCAAGGAGCCTGGGCCGTTCCTGTTCGGCAAGCCGAGCCTGGCCGATGCGTTCTTCGCGCCGGTGGCGGTGCGTCTGCGCACCTACCGCGTCGAAGTTCCGGCCGAAGCGGCCGCTTACATTGAAACCATTTATCAATGGCCGGCCTTCCAGGCCTGGCAGAAGGCTGGCCTGGCGGAGCGAGAAGGGTGAAACGGATTCATGTTGTTGCGGCGGTCATTCGTGGCGCAGACGGGCGCATCCTGATTGCCCGACGCGCCGATACCCAGCACCAGGGCGGCCTGTGGGAGTTCCCTGGCGGCAAGGTGGAAGAGGGTGAGGCCGTCGAGGTGGCGCTGGCGCGTGAGTTGCGCGAAGAGCTGGGTATCGAGGTGACGGGCTCGCGACCACTTATCAAGGTCAGCCACGACTACCCGGACAAACAGGTGCTGCTGGATGTCCGTGAGGTGGACGCCTTCACCGGCGAACCCCATGGCGCCGAGGGCCAGCCCCTGGCTTGGGTAGCGCCACGGGACTTGGGGCAATACGAGTTCCCTGAGGCCAACAAGCCGATCGTTGCTGCCGCGCGACTGCCGGACCAGTACTTGATCACCCCCGATGGCCTGGAGGCGCCCGAATTGCTGCGCGGCATCCAGAAGGCCATCGCAGGCGGCATCCGTCTGATCCAGCTGCGTGCGCCGGACATGTACGATCCCAAATACCGTGATGTGGCAGTGGATGCGGTCGGGCTGTGTGCCGGCAAGGCCCAGCTGATGCTCAAGGGACCGCTGGAATGGCTGGGCGACTTCCCGTCGGCGGGGTGGCACCTGACGTCCGCACAACTGCGCAAGTACGCCGCCAATGGGCGACCGTTCCCGAAGACGCGCTGGTTGGCGGCTTCGTGCCACAACGCTGAAGAGCTGGCCTTGGCCGAGCAGATGGGAGTGGATTTCGTCACCTTGTCGCCTGTGCAGGCGACCCAGACTCATCCAGAGGCTACCCCGTTGGGTTGGGAGGAGGCTGGGCGGTTGATCCAGGGGATCAATCATCCGGTGTTCCTGCTGGGAGGGGTTGGCGCCGGGGAGCGTGAGCGTGCCTGGGAAGCTGGTGCCCAGGGCGTGGCAGGTATCCGGGCGTTCTGGCCGCAGTCCTGATCTCGGTCATTGGCCGGTAAACCCGCTCGTACACGGTCAACACCTTCCCTGTATGAGCGGGTTTAGCTGCGATATCAGGCCTGCGGTTTGGCCGCAGCCTGCCACAGCACCTCTGCGACCCCTTGGCGACGCCCGATGATCCGCGCTGCGACGAACAACAGATCGGACAGCCGGTTGATGTACGCCAAGCCCACCCCATCCAGCGGCTCGATGGCATTCAACTGCTGGCACCGACGCTCTGCGCTGCGCGCCTGGCTTCGACACACGTGGGCCTGGGCCACCAGCGCCGAACCACTGGGCAGGATGAAGTTCTTCAGGGGGCCGAGCTCCTCGTTCCAGCGATCGATGGCCGCTTCCAGCCGCTCTACTTCGACTTGGTCCAAGGCTTGATAGCTGGGCATCGCCAATTCGCCGCCCAGGTCGAACAGCCGGTGCTGACAAGGCGCCAGAATCTCGATCAACTCCTCCAGCCCTTCGCTCTGCAGCCCGGCGAGCAGCACGCCCAGTTGACTGTTGAGGCTGTCCACCTCGCCGATCGCCTCGATCCGCGGATGATCCTTGGGTACCCGGCGACCGTCGCCAAGGCCTGTTTCGCCCTTGTCGCCGGTGCGGGTGTAGATCTTCGACAGCCGATAGCCCATGTCATGCCTCCGAGTTGGCCGACGCCATCGGTGCCGGCTGACCAAGGGGCAGGCGCAGGGTGAAACAGGTGCCCTGGCCGGGTGCGGAGTGAACCTCCATCTGCCCCTTGTGGTTGTTGGTGATGATGAAGTACGAAACCGACAGGCCAAGCCCTGTGCCCTGGCCGATCTCCTTGGTGGTGAAGAATGGTTCGAAGGTGCGTTTGCGCACCGACTCCGGCATCCCGACGCCGTTGTCTTCGACCTGGATTTCCGCCCAGGGCGGGTTGAGCCGGGTACGCAGGACGATACGCCCAGGTTCGGCTGGTTGTGGCCGTTGATGGATGGCCTGGGCTGCATTCTTGAGCAGGTTCAGCAGCACTTGCTCCAGCTCGTTGGCGGTGCAGGGCACCGGCCCCAATGCGGGGTCGAACTGGCGCACGATGTTTTGCCCTTTGAAGTCGAAACCGACCGTCAGGTCGAAGTCGTTGCCCGCGATTTCCACCGCCTGGTCGATCAGGGCCGGCAAGTCGCAGGGCACCAGTTGTCGGTTGCTGCGGCGGCTGAAGCTGAGCATGTGGGTAACGATTTTCGCCGCCCGTGCACCGGCCTGCTGGATGCCGTCGAGCAACTGCGGTACGTCGCGGCTTTCGAGGTAGCGGTTGACGGTCGCCAGGTCGATGTCCAGCTCCGCGGCCTGCTCCTGGTTGCGTGGCAGTTCAGGCGATAGCCGTCGGCGAATGTTCTGTACGTTGTGCAGGATGGCCCCGAGCGGGTTGTTGATCTCATGGGCCATGCCGGCGGCCAGCCCCCCCACCGACAGCATTTTTTCCGATTGCACCATCATCTCTTCGAGCGACAGACGCTGGGTGATGTCGTCGATTCGAATCACCACCCCCCGGCCTCCGCCGCCGGTCAAGGGGTAGAAGGTCAGGGCATAGTGGCGCAGGTCCTCGCCCTTGGGCCAGGTGACCCGTTCGATTTTCGCCACCCGGTGTTTCTCGACGCTTTCCTTGAGCTGCGGGAGGAACGGCTTGAGCGGTTCGAAGGCGATGAAGATCGGCTGGTTCAACGCCTCATCCAGGGGCGTGCCCGAGAGCACGGTCGCTTCGTGGTTCCATTGGGTCACGTAGAGCTGCTCGTCCAGGGCGATCAGGGCCGAGGGCATGGAGTCGATGATGCTGTTGAGGTAGTTCTGGAAGCCTGTGAGTTTTTTCTCGATCTTGCTGCGCACCTGGACTTCCAGCTCCAGCTTGCGGTTGGTATGGCGGGTTTCCTCGGCCAACCCCTGGGCTTGGTCATAGGCCATCTGGAACTCGTCACGCGTGCGCTTGAGCTGCTGCTCGCGCGCCTCGATGCGCGAGAGCATGGTATTGAACGCCTCGGCCAGGCTGCCGATCTCGTCGTCGTTGCCACGCTGGGCGCGCAAGGCGTAGCTCTCCTCGCGGGTGACCTGACGGCTGAGCTCCTCCAGCTGGTTGATCGGTTGGGTGATGAGGCGCTTGATTTGCCGGGCAATGACCATCCACAGCAGGATGCTGAACACCAGGATCGCCAGGCTGGCGGTCAGAGTGCCGGTGTAGAAGGCCACGGGCAATTCGCTGCTGGCCACCAGCAGCAGGTGCGCTGGCGGGCCGCCGTCGCGAGGCAGGCGGATCAGCTGGGTGCTGCGAAACTCCATCAGGCGCCAGCCATCGATGTTGCGAAAGCGTTTGGGCAGCGCCAGCGGCTCGCCGTGTTGCAGTTGGGCCAGCATGCGTCCGTCACTGCCGTACAAGGCCGCCGCACGCAACGGGGTGTAGCTGTCGAGCTCCTTGAGCAGTGCCGTGGCCGTTTGCGGTGAGTCGCCGGCGCGGGCCGACAACTGCGGGTTGGACACCAGCCGGCCGATGGTCTGCAGCGCTTGGGGCGCCATGCTTTCCTGGGTGATCCAGTAGGCGGCGCTGATGAACGTGAGGTTGGCCACCAGCAGGATGGTGACCAGCAGTACCAGCAGGGCCGCCAGCAGTTTCTGCCCGACCGGGAGATTTTCCAGGCGTTGGCGCAAGGTCATGGGCGAGGGTGCGTCCTCTGTGCGGTTGAAGGGCCAGCGTCAGTCGCTGGGCAGGCCACGGGCCTTCAAGTTATCGACCAGGCGCTGGTGCAACTGTTCCAGGTGCGGCAGCTCCAGGCCATGGCGGGCAGCGGCCCGGCAGGCGTGGCCAAGCAGGTAGTGCACTTCGGTGCGACGGCCATGGCGAACATCCTGGTACATGGAAGAGTAGTTGGCCGCGGTGGCCAGAATCACCCGTTGCACCTGTTCATCCAGGCCCTCGGCGGCTTCTGGCTGGCCGCAACGACGCAGCAGATCGGCCAGTTCGACGCACAGGGTGGAGACTTGCTCCAGGTGTGCCAGCAGACCACCGTTGTGGCAGTCGTGAAGTACAGTCAGCGGGTTGATTGCGCAATTGAGCGCCAGTTTGCGCCACAGGCGGGTGAGGATATCCACCGTCCATTCGGCGGGGATGGCGGCATCGTGCAGATCGTCGAACCATTGCGGCACGGACGGGTTCACGGGATCGCCCAGCCAGTTGAAGCCTTGCCCGGCAAAGCGTACGCGCCAGTCGTCCTCGCGGAAGGCGCCTTCGGTACTGGAGGCGAAGATGCACCGGGCGTGAGGCACCTGATCGGCCACTTCATCCTGGCTGCCCAGGCCGTTTTGCAGCAGCACCAATTCGGCGCCCGCGGCCAGGCGAGGCGCCAGACGGGCGATGGCAGGCGCGGCGTCATACGCCTTGCAGGCCACCAGTAGGCGGTGGATAGGCGCGTGGGCCTGGTCGGTTTCGGCGGGAATCGCGTAGTGGCTGGTCAGGTCCTGCTCCAGCAAGGTCAGGCCGCCGGCGGCCTGGTACGCGGCCAGGCGCTGCTCGTCACGCAGGATCAGGCGGACCGCCTTGCCCGCGCGGGCCAGGCGACAGGCCCAGAGGCTGCCGAGGCTACCGGCGCCGAGAATATGCCAGGTGCTGCTCATCTGCGTTTCGCAACCCGTTATAATGAGCCCGCATTTTAACCGTCAAACCTGGCGCGCTCCATCCGACCGAGCGCGCTTTTATTTTTGGAGAACAACCATGCCTTCGTTCGACGTGGTATCGGAACTGGACAAGCACGAAGTCACCAACGCCGTGGACAACGCGGTGAAGGAACTGGACCGTCGCTACGACCTCAAGGGCAAGGGCAGCTTCGAGTTCAAGGACAAGGAGCAGACCGTGCTTCTGACCGCCGAGGCGGAATTCCAGCTCGAGGCGATGATCGAGATCCTTCGCCTGGCACTGGTCAAGCGCAAGATCGACGTCAAGTGCCTGGAAGTCAAGGACGCCTACCCTTCGGGTAAGGAAATGAAGCAGGAAGCCAAGTTCCGCGAGGGCATCGACAAGGATCTGGCCAAGAAGATCGTTGCCACCATCAAGGACGGCAAGCTGAAGGTCCAGGCCGCCATCCAGGGCGAGCAGGTGCGCGTCACCGGGAAAAAGCGTGACGACCTGCAGGAAGCCATCGCCCTGCTGCGCACCAAGGAGTTCGACATGCCGCTGCAGTTCAACAACTTCCGCGACTGATCAGGTATCGCAGGAACCTTGATGGCGTATTGATGTCCATGAGGCCCTGAGGCCGCGGAATTTCCGCGGCCTGTTTTTTCGTGTATGTGTCATCCGGCATCAGGAGATGAATATGGATTTGAACGCTGAAGTCGATCAGCTGGTCCGCCAATCGCAGACCTGGATCCCTTTGATCATGGAATACGGCAGCCGTGTAGCGCTCGCGCTGGTGACCCTGGCCATCGGTTGGTGGGTCACCAACAAGCTCAGCGCTCGCCTGGGCAAGCTGGTTGGGATGCGCAACCCTGATCCGGCGCTGCAAAGCTTCATCAGTACCATCGCCAATATCGTGCTGAAGATTCTGCTGGCGATCAGTGTGGCTTCGATGATTGGCATCGAGACCACCTCGTTCGTGGCGGCCATCGGTGGTTCTGCCCTGGCCATCGGCCTGGCCCTGCAGGGTAGCCTGGCGAACTTCGCGGGCGGCGTGCTGATCTTGCTGTTCCGCCCGTTCCGTATCGGCGACTGGATCGAAGCCCAGGGCGTCAGCGGCACCGTCGACAGTATCCAGATCTTCCACACCGTGCTGCGCACCGGTGACAACAAGACCGTGATCATGCCCAACGGCAGCTTGTCCAACGGTATCGTCACCAACTTCAACCGCCAGCCCACCCGCAAGGTCGTGTTCGATGTGGGCGTCGATTATGACGCCGACCTGCAGAAAGCCCGCAATGTCCTGCTGGACCTGGCCAAGGATCCACGGGTCCTGCAGGATCCCGCCCCGCAGGCGGTGATCTCCACCTTGGGCGACAGTGCGATCACCGTGTCCCTGCGTGTGTGGGTCAAGACCGCCGATTACTGGGACGTGATGTTCATGCTCAACGAGCATGCTCGCGATCGCCTCAAGGCCGAAGGTATCGACATTCCCTTCCCGCAGCGGGTCATCCGCGTGGTGCAGGAGCCGGCTGTGCAGTAAGCTGCACCGCACGACGTACTGTCGCGGGGCAAGCCCGCTCCTACCGATGCAGCGCAAGTGGTCAGCGCGCATACGATCGGTGGAGTGGGGCTTGCCCCGCGATGCGTTTTCTCTCCATTACACTTGTTCACAGCCTGATCCTGTCATTTCTGGCATATAGGCTGATCCCTCCTGTTTCCAGCTGTTTTTCATCATGAAGCCATTGCTGCATATCACGCCCCTGCGAGCCTTGCTGTTCGCACTTACCCTGGCCCTGTTCGAATTGCTGACGTATCTCGCCAGCGATGCGGTCATGCCCGCCATGCCCGTGGTGGTCGACGACCTCAAGGCCAGCCCCGAGTACATTCCCCACGCCCTGAACTTGTACCTGCTCGGCGGTGTACTGTTGCAATGGCTGATCGGTCCGCTGGCCGATCGCTACGGTCGTCGCCCGCTGTTGCTGGCTGGTTGCGCGTTCTTTGGCGTGGCTTGCCTGGCCACGTACTGGGTACACGACATTGGCCTGTTCAATCTGCTGCGCTTGTTGCAGGGCGTAGGTCTGGGCTTCGTCGTCACGGTCAGCTACCCGGCGCTGAACGAGGCCTTCAGCGAAGCCGATGCGGTACGCATGATGGCCTTGTTGGCCAACATCGCCCTGCTATCGCCGCTATTGGGCCCATTGGTGGGCACCTTGCTGTTGCAATGGCTGGACTGGCGCTGGTTGTTCCTGGCGTTCGCCGCTGGCGCGGTGCTGACCTGGCTGCTGCTGTACCGGTTGATGCCGGAGACTCTGGGCGTAGAGCGGCGCGATGGCTCGCGGTTGCCCTTCACGCCGATTCACCTGTTGCCGCTGCTGGCGGGTTATGGCCAGTTGCTGGCCAACCGCCGCTTCGTCGCGGGCAGCGCGGCGCTGGGTTTGGTGGGCTTGCCACTGATCGGTTGGATCGGCCTGTCGCCTGTGCTGTTGATCAGTGACGAGGGCCTGAGCACGATGGAGTATGCGCTGTGGCAATTGCCAGTGTTTGGCGGGCTGATTCTGGGCAACTTGATCATCAACCGCATCGCCGACCGCTATCCGTTGCCCAGCCTGGTACGCGGTGCGCTGTGGCCCTACCTGGCGGGGCTGTGCCTGATGGTCGTGGCCACCTGGACCTGGCCGACGGTGACCAGCCTGGTCGCGGGGATGTCCCTGTATGCCTTGGGCCTGGGGGTGGCCAATGCGGTCCTGTACCGCATGACCCTGTTCTCCAGCGAGCAGAGCAAGGGGCTGGTATCGGCCATGCTGGGCATGATCACCATTGCCCTGTTGGGGCTCGGTGGCGCGTTGCTGGCGATGTTGGGGGCGGGGGCGAGCCTGCTGCACTTCGCGTTGGCGGCAGGTATTGCCGGGGCGCTGGCGCTGTGGCCGTTGTGGTACGTGGTGGGTGGGCGCCGGGACGAAGGAGCCGTGGCCTAGGCGCTGTACGAAATATTTCCGTACTCACTCACTGGAAAGCAAACCCTGGGTTTGGGGGGCCGCAAGGCGGCCCCTGTTCCTCAAGGGCGCTCGGCCGCGGAGTCTTCCACCGGCGCCTGTTTGCCTCGACCGGCTTCCTGATGCCAGTGCAAGGCGATCAGGATCAGGGTCGGCACGCCGAGCAGGGCGGTGATCAGGAAGAAGTCATGGTAGCCGAACTTCTCTACCAGCACGCCCGAATAGCCACCGATCAAACGTGGCAGCAAGAGCATGATCGAGCTCAGCAGGGCGTACTGGGTCGCCGAGAACTTCAGGTTGGTCAGGCTCGACAGATAGGCGACGAAGGCCGAGGTGGCAAGGCCCGAGCTGAAGTTGTCCAGCGAGATGGTGACCACCAGCATCTCCAGGTTCGGACCCATATCGGCCAGCATCAGGAACAGGATGTTGGTCGCTGCCGATGCCGCACCGCCGATGAACAGGATCGGCAGGATGCCGAAGCGTACGATCAACAGGCCGCCGATACCCGCGCCGACCAAGGTCATGATCAAGCCGAAGATCTTGCTGACGCTGGCGATCTGGTCCTTGGTAAAGCCTTGGTCGATGTAGAACACGTTGGCCATCACACCCATCACGGTATCCGACATGCGATAGGTGGCGATCAGGCCCAGCAGCAGCAGCGCCTGCCAGCGATAGCGCAGGATGAAGTCGTTGACCGGTGTCAGCACAGGCGCCAGGCCCCGCCGGCCCAGGGACGACAGGCAGGCCCAGGTCAGCAGCACATAGAGAATCAGGCGCAGGAAGGCACGGTCCTCGATCAGCAGGTCCAGAACCGTCGCGTCGCCGGAAATCACGCTCGACCATCCGGTATTGAACATCTGGGTGAAACTCGCCGGTACCGATACCAGCAGGATGATCAGCACGAACACCGACGCCAGCTGGTGTACCAGACCATAGCGCGCCGCCGACAGCTGGGTGCGCATGGGCACCGGCGGTTCGCGCATCACCAGCGTGGTGAACACAGCTGGCAGCATCAGCACGCCGAACAGTACGTAGGTGCCGGTCCAGGCCTGATGCAGGTAGCTAAAGCCGGTGGAACCGAACCATTCGGCGAAGAACAGGGCGCCGGCGGTGGCGAGCAGGGCGGCGACCCGGTAACCGGCCATGTAACTGGCGGCGAGGGCGGCCTGGCGCTGGTCATCGGCGATTTCCAGGCGGTAGGCGTCGACGGCGATGTCTTGAGTGGCCGAGGCAAACGCCACCAGCACGGCCAGGGCAATCAGCCAGGAAAGGTGCTTTTGCGGGTCGCACAGCCCCATGCCGACCAGGCCGATCATCACCAGCATCTGTGAAAGCAGCAGCCAAGAGCGGCGACGGCCCAGAGCGCCGAGCACTGGCAGGCGCCATTGGTCGAGCAACGGTGACCAGACCCACTTGAAGGCGTAGGCCAGGCCAATCAGGCTGGCATAGCCGATGGTTTCGCGGGCAACGCCGGCTTCCCGGAGCCAGACCGACAATGTCGAAAACACCAGCATGTAGGGCAGGCCGGCGGCGAAGCCGAGCAACAAAAGCACCAAGGTCGACGGGCTGGCATAGGCAGCGAGCGCAGCGCGCCAGGTTTTACGGGGCATGGGCCAACATCTGCCTCAAGTTTGCGAAAACAAAACGCGCACTCTAACCGCTGTGCTCCATTGGACGCCAGCCGTGACGCGACATATCCACGCGATTGTTCCTGACTGTCACGCCTTCTGCACGCAATCGTGCGCGCTGTTCGTCTCCTGACGGGGTGCCCAACGCCAGGCTCAGGCGACCGCCGGCTCCGAGCACCCGATGCCAGGGCAAGCGGGTGTCTGCAGGCAGTTGTCCGAGAGTGCGACCCACCCAACGCGCCGCGCGGCCGAGCCCTGCGAGCTCGGCCAGCTCACCGTAGCTGACCACCTTGCCGGGTGGAATCTCGCCGAGCACCGAGTACAGCGCCATTCGTCGGGCCTGGGCCTCGTCGGTGGAGGCGTGTGATGAACCGGACATCAAAGGCCCCCTGGCCTGCAGATGAAAGCGGACCAACGGTCGGGATAAATGAGAGTGGAACTCAACGGCATGGTCTGGGTCTGTCCTTGCTCTGGTCGTGGCGATCTGGATAATGCCCGGCTTTTTTCGTCAAATCGAACCTGTAGTCAGCTTATGTATTCTAGAACCCTGCTTTTCATTCTCGCTGTCTTGTCCTGCGTGCCGGCGTTTGCCGACACGGTATGGATGAAAAACGGCGACAGGCTCAGTGGCACGATCAAGGTCTTCGATGGTGGCAAGCTGTTGTTGCAAACCACTTACGGCGGTGCCATCGCCTTGGACTGGAAGCAAGTGCAGACCCTGGAAAGCGACCAGGAACTGCTGGTCAAGCAGGACGCCTATAGCGGTGAAAAGGCCAAGTCGCTCAAGGCCGCCGAGCCCGGCAAGGTCACCCTGGCCAATGGCGATGTCCCCAAGACCGTGGACCTTGCCAGCATCGAGCAGATCATGAAGCCTCAGCCGCTGGTCGAAGACTTCCTGTGGAAAGGCAATGTGGACCTGGCCATGGACTACAAGCGCGCCGAGAACGATACCGACGACTACGACATCAGCTTCAAGACCACCGCCCGCCATGGCCGCTGGCGGCACAACGCCGAAGGCGAGTACAACCGCGAGACCAAGGACGACGTCACCACCACCAATAACTGGAGCGCCGAATACGCACTGGACCGCTTCATCACCGACAAGTGGTTCTGGCAGGGGCGTATGGAATACAAGCGTGACCATGTCGAGGACCTGGCTCGCCAGCGCACCGTGGGTACTGGCCCGGGCTACCAGTTCTGGGACGACGAGTTGGGGGCTTTCTCCCTTGGCTCGCTGATCAACCGCACGGATTTCGAATACCGCGATGGCGGCAAGGACAATTTCTATTCCGCTGCCGTGAAGTGGGACTACAACCGCTATCTGATCGGCAAGAGTGTCGAGCTGTTCACCCGCGGCGAGGTGGGTAAACCGCTGGGCGGTGTGGCGAACTATGCGCTGGATGCCGAGGCAGGCCTGCGCTACAAAGTCACCGAATGGGCCTCGCTCAACCTCAAGGCAGAGAAAGACATCATCAGCGGCACGCGTGACAGCGACCTGGACAAAACCCGCTACACCGCAGGCTTTGGCGTGACCTGGTAAGCGCCTGGGCTGCCACGCAGCCCTTCGCGAACAGAGCGCCAGGGAGCAAGGCAGTGCGCCTTGGCGCGTGGGGAATCTATGGCACCCGACAGGGATAATGCTTATCTTGTCAGCCAACCAGTCCGCCACCAGGAGCGCCTTTCGTGAGTGACAACGCCCTGCGCCCCGCCCGAGAACTCCTGCTCAAGGAATACCGCGGCGTGCTTTCGACCCATTCCAAATCCATGCCCGGCTATCCGTTCGGCTCCGTGGTACCGTACTGCCTTGACGCCGAGGGGCACCCGCTGATCCTCATCAGCCGCATCGCCCAGCACACGCATAACCTGCAGAAAGATGCCAAGTGCTCTCTGCTGGTGGGCGAGCGCGATGCCGAGGATGTCCAGGCGGTAGGGCGCCTGACGGTGATGGCCGAGGCGCACAAGCTCACCGACGAGGCCGCCATCGAAGCGGCGGCCGAGCGTTATTATCGTTACTTTCCCGAAGCGGCCAACTACCACAAGGCCCATGATTTCGATTTCTGGGTCCTGCAGCCAGTGCGCCACCGCTACATCGGTGGTTTCGGCGCAATCCATTGGCTCGACCAGGTCACCTTGGCCAACCCCTTCGCCGGCAAGGTCGAGGCGAGCATGATCGAGCACATGAACAGTGATCACGCCAATGCCATTGCGCATTACGTAGCGCTGACCGACCTGCCGCGCACCGCACCTGCCGAGCTGGTCGGCATCGACAGCGAGGGCATGCACCTTCGCATCGGCCAGGGTATCCACTGGTTGGCTTTCCCCCAGGTTTGCAATACGCCGATACAGGTTCGCGAAGCCTTGGTCTTGCTGGCCCGCGCCGACCAATGGCCGGTTACGGCGAAAGTCGAGGGTTGAAATGCCGAGTCCACGCATCCATCTGGTGGTCGTAATGGAAGGTTTTCTTCCGCCGAGGATCCTTTGATGCGTGCTTTTCTATTGCTGTTTCTGATTTTTCCGGTGCTGGAGTTGTTCGTCTTCGTCAAGGTCAGTGCCGCCATCGGTTTCTTCCCGGCGCTGCTGCTGATCATCGCCGGTTCCGCTTTGGGTGTGCTGGTCATGCGGGTGGCCGGGCTGGCCACCGCCCTGCGCGCCCGTGAGAGTCTGCAGCGCGGCGAACTGCCCGCCGAGGACATGTTCCAGGGCATGATGCTGGCGCTGGGCGGTGGCCTGCTGTTGCTGCCGGGCTTCATCAGCGACGTGTTGGGCCTGCTGTGCCTGTTGCCTTTCACCCGTCATCTCGCCGCACGCAAGATGCGTCAGCGCGCCGAAGCCCAGGCCATGCGCCAGCGGGCCTTCCAGGATGACCCGTTCCAGCCTCGTCCCAACGATGCCGGCCATCGCCCCAATGTGATCGAGGGTGAGTACGAGCGGCACGACAAGTAACGTTCCAGGGGCCGCATCGCCTTCGATCGCAGGTAAAGCTGCGATGGAAGGCGATGCGGCCCTCGCTTTTTTCAAGTCGATGAAAAATTTTCCGAGCCAAGCCTTGTAATTGATTTTGCCGACCACATGTATGGGTCACCGCAAGGTTTCTGGTGGCGACACCAGACATATATACGGGGCTCGTCCCGTGCGAGCCCTGACCGGCAACGCCGGACCGTATCAACCCGCCGGTATCGACACCGGCCGATGAAAACCACAATTTGGGAGAGATCGACAATGAAGCTTCGTCCTCTGCATGACCGCGTCGTCATCCGTCGCAGCGAAGAAGAATCGAAAACCGCTGGCGGTATCGTCCTGCCGGGTTCGGCCGCTGAAAAACCAAACCGCGGCGAAGTCGTCGCCGTCGGCACCGGTCGCATCCTGGACAACGGCGAAGTTCGTGCCCTGGCCGTCAAAGTGGGCGACAAAGTGGTCTTCGGCCCTTATTCGGGCAGCAACACCGTCAAAGTCGACGGCGAAGACCTGCTGGTGATGAGCGAGAACGAAATCCTCGCTGTCGTCGAAGGCTGATTCCCCTCCCGGTTTCCAGAAGCATTCTAGAATTCAAGGATTAAACGATCATGGCTGCTAAAGACGTAAAATTCGGCGATTCCGCCCGTAAAAAAATGCTGGTTGGCGTTAACGTTCTGGCTGACGCAGTAAAAGCGACCTTGGGCCCGAAAGGCCGTAACGTTGTCCTGGCCAAGAGCTTCGGCGCTCCGACCATCACCAAGGACGGCGTTTCCGTTGCCAAGGAAATCGAGCTGAAAGACGCCTTCGAGAACATGGGCGCCCAGCTGGTCAAGGAAGTCGCTTCCAAGGCCAACGACGCTGCCGGTGACGGCACCACCACCGCTACCGTTCTGGCTCAGGCCATCGTCAACGAAGGCCTCAAGGCCGTTGCCGCCGGCATGAACCCGATGGACCTCAAGCGCGGCATCGACAAGGCCACTGCTGCCATCGTCGCCGAGCTGAAGAACCTGTCCAAGCCTTGCGCCGACTCCAAGGCCATCGCCCAGGTAGGTACCATCTCCGCCAACTCCGACAGCTCCATCGGTGAAATCATCGCCGAAGCCATGGAAAAAGTCGGTAAAGAAGGCGTCATCACCGTCGAAGAAGGCTCGGGCCTGGAAAACGAACTGTCCGTCGTAGAAGGCATGCAGTTCGACCGCGGCTACCTGTCGCCTTACTTCGTCAACAAGCCGGACACCATGGTTGCCGAGCTGGAAGGCCCGCTGCTGCTGCTGGTCGACAAGAAGATCTCCAACATCCGCGAACTGCTGCCAGTGCTGGAAGCCGTTGCCAAGGCCGGCCGTCCGCTGCTGATCGTTGCTGAAGACGTCGAAGGCGAAGCCCTGGCTACCCTGGTCGTCAACAACATGCGCGGCATCGTCAAGGTCGCGGCTGTCAAGGCACCTGGCTTCGGCGACCGCCGCAAGGCCATGCTGCAGGACATCGCCACCCTGACTGGCGGCCAGGTCATCTCCGAAGAAATCGGCCTGACCCTGGAAACCACCACCCTGGAGCACCTGGGTAACGCCAAGCGCGTCATCCTGTCCAAGGAAAACACCACCATCATCGACGGCGCAGGTTCCGACGCTGACATCGAAGCACGCGTCAAGCAGATCCGTGCCCAGATCGAAGAAACCTCTTCGGACTACGACCGTGAGAAGCTGCAAGAGCGTCTGGCCAAGCTGGCTGGCGGTGTTGCCGTGATCAAGGTCGGTGCTGGCACCGAAGTCGAGATGAAAGAGAAGAAAGCCCGCGTTGAAGACGCCCTGCACGCTACCCGCGCAGCCGTCGAAGAAGGCGTGGTGCCTGGCGGTGGTGTTGCCCTGGTTCGCGCTCTGCAGGCCGTTGCCGAACTCAAAGGCGACAACGAAGACCAGAACGTCGGTATCGCCCTGCTGCGTCGCTCGGTCGAAGCACCGCTGCGCCAGATCACTGCCAACGCCGGCGACGAGCCAAGCGTTGTCGCTGACAAGGTCAAGCAAGGTTCGGGCAACTACGGCTACAACGCCGCTACCGGCGAATACGGCGACATGATCGAGATGGGTATCCTGGACCCAGCCAAGGTCACCCGTTCGGCTCTGCAAGCCGCAGCTTCGATCGGTGGTCTGATGATCACCACCGAAGCCATGGTTGCCGACCTGCCGGAAGACAAGCCAGCTGCAGGCGGCATGCCTGACATGGGCGGCATGGGTGGCATGGGCGGCATGATGTAAGCCAGCCTCACCCCTGCATGAAAAAGCCCCGCCTAGTGCGGGGCTTTTTCTTGGGCGTGTGTTTTGCTCCGGTGGCGCAGCTTCTCGCGGGTAAACCCGCTCCCACAGATCGATGTGGCAGCTGGCGACAGCTTGCGATGGGGCGCACAGTGCTCCTTCAGGCCACGCTGCGTTGAGGCACTGCCTCCAGCGCAATGCCTCGGCGATACAAGACCAGGTAATAGCAGCCCAGCCCGATCAACCAGCAGAAAACCGCCGTCCATACGTTGTGCGACAGGAAGTGTGCCCCTTGCAGCATGCGGCCGATGGACAGCACGGTACCGGTCACGAACGCTACGGTGAAGGCTGCACGGGCCAGACGTGGTCTGCGATCGCGCAGCATGAAGAACAGCGCAAACAGGCTGAAACCCGTTGCCGCGTGGCCGCCTGGCCAGCAGCGGCCAGGCTTGTCGGTTTGCGGACGATGCTCCATCAATTTGCTATAGGTTTCCTTGCCGCCGAACTGGCTCAGGCTCCAGGGGCACTGGACTTCGGTCACCGCCTTGAGTGGGGTGACGAAGGAGGTGGAGAGCGCCAGCGCCAGTACCAGGCAACCCAGTTCGCGACGCCAGCCGAACAGGCGCGACCAGAAGAAGCTGGCGATGAAGGCGACAATGGACAGCAAACCCATGACGATCACGATCTGCTTGACCCGGTCATGCAGGATGTTTTCCAGAAAATAGCTATGACGGCCGATGAATGCCCCAGCCACTGGGTCGAAGGCCAGATTGGCCACGTCCATGTCCAAAGAGGTCCACTCACTCAGGAGCAGGGCCACCACGGTGGCCAGCGGAATACCCAGGTACAACCAGAGGTTGATCGGGCGGGGGCGGGTGGTTTCTTGCATGACGACTCCAGGGACGATAAATGCCGGGCATTGTCGGCCTGCGGCTATCCTGGGTTCGTGAAGGATCAGTGAAAAATACGTCAGCAACGGCCAAATGCCCTAAGGCTGGCGCGGCGCGGGCGATGGCCTTAAGCTGCGCCTGCCGCGCAGAGCGAAAGCGTCGTACAGGAGAAACCGATGCGCATTCTACTGGTTGAAGACAACCGCGATATCCTCGCCAACCTGGCCGACTACCTTGGGATGAAAGGCTATACCGTCGACTGCGCTCAGGATGGCCTGTCAGGGCTGCATCTTGCCGCGACCGAACACTACGACCTGATCGTGCTCGATATCATGCTGCCTGGGATCGACGGTTACACCCTGTGCAAACGCCTGCGCGAAGATGCCCGCCGTGATACCCCGGTGATCATGCTCACCGCCCGCGATCAGCTCGATGATCGCCTGCAGGGCTTCCGTTCCGGTGCCGACGATTATCTGCTCAAGCCTTTTGCCCTGTCGGAGCTGGCAGCGCGTATCGAGGCAGTGCTGCGACGCTCCCAGGGGGGCGGCCGACGCACGTTGCAGGTCGCTGATCTGAGCTATGACCTCGACACCCTGGAGGTCACTCGCCAGGGCCGCCTGCTCAAGCTCAACCCGGTCGGCCTCAAGCTGCTGGCCGTGCTGATGCAGAAGAGTCCGCACGTGCTGCGCCGCGAGGTGCTGGAAGAAGCCCTCTGGGGGGACGACTGCCCCGACAGCGACAGCTTGCGCAGCCATGTACACCAGTTGCGTCAGGTCATCGACAAACCCTTCGAGAAACCGTTGCTGCATACCGTCCATGGCGTCGGCTATCGCCTCGCCGAGGGCCGTGATGGAGTTTAAGCAAAGTCTTGCCCAGCGCATCATCATCGCCTTTGCGTTGATGAGCGCCCTGGTGGCCGGAGCCTTCGCTTTCGGCATCGTCGCCACGGTCCACCTGGTCGAGGAGCGTTTGATCTCCGCCGTGCTCGGTGGCGATCTGCAGCGCTTGTTGCGCATGGACAGCATCAGCGACTGGAGCCATCGGCCCCGTCCTGACCAGCTGTTCTACTTCAGTGGCGGGCGTGACGATTTCGAACTGCCCAAGGACTTGCGGCACCTGACGCCGGGCTTTCACGAGGTGTTCCGCGACCAGCTTTCCTATCACGCGATGGTCGAGATCGTCGATGGCCGGCGCTACGTGCTGCTGCAGGACCAGAGCGATTTCGAAGAGCGCGAGCGGGTGCTGTTCGCGGTCGTGGTGGTGGGCTTCGTGCTCAGCCTGGTATTGGCGGTGACCCTGGGCTGGCTGTTGGCAAGGCGAGTGATGGCCCCGGTGATCCGCCTGGCCCGGCAGGTCCGCCACCGGGACCAGTTGCTGGGCCTGGCACCCCCGCTGGCCCCGGACTATGCCGCGGACGAGGTCGGGCAGTTGGCCGTGGCCTTCGACGATACGCTCGGCCGCTTGCGCGATGCACTGACCCGCGAGCGGTTGTTCACCAGCGATGTCAGCCATGAGCTGCGCACGCCGCTGATGGTGCTCGCCACCTCCTGCGAACTGCTGATGGAGAATCCCAACCTGGACAGCCGTTCACGCAGCCAGGTGGAGCGCATCGCGCGGGCGACCGAGGAGATGCGTGAGCTGGTCAAGACCTTCCTGATGCTGGCCCGTGCCCAGCGCGATGAAGGCGCCGTCGCTTCGCAGGCGACCTTGAGCGAAGTGGCCGACGACCTGGTAGGGGTTTGGCGCGATACCATCGAACAGAAGGGCCTGACCCTTTATTACGACGGCCGGGTCAGTGCGAGCCCGGTGTTGTACAACGCGACGTTCCTGCAATCGGTGATGGGCAATCTCCTGCGCAATGCCGCCCACTACACCGACAGTGGCTACATTCGTCTGAGCCTGGAACCGAACGGTTTCAGCGTCGAGGACAGCGGTGTGGGGATCCCTGAGGAGCAGCGCGAAGCGATGTTCCGCCCCTTCGTGCGCGGTGACGAACGCCGTGGCGAGGGCCTGGGTCTGGGCTTGTCGCTGGTGCAGCGGATCTGCGACGACCAGGGCTGGCGCGTCACCCTGACGGCGACGTTGCCTCATGGCTGTCGCTTCCAGGTGGACCTGAGCAGGGGCAAGGCGATTACAGCGGACAGCGAGGCCGGCGACCAAGCCCCACTGTTGGGGTGATACCTGAAATATGCTGTTGCAGGCATGACGGATTTTTCACATGGGCATAACCTGATTCCAACGCTTCGCTCCGTAGAGTGGGTGGAATTGAATCAGGAGATGCCCAATGCGGAGCCCGATCAAACTCCCATTTTCCGAGAAGTATGACCGTCAGCATGCCCAGGAGTACTTCCTCAAGCATCAAGATGGTCTGGCACGCCGCCTTTCCCATTACCGTGACGAACAACTGGCCCGCCGCGCCCTGGCGCTTGCAGGGGAGCCTGGCCTGGTACTCGACCTGCCGTGTGGTGCAGGGCGTTTCTGGCCGCTATTGGCGGAAAAGCCCAATCGGGTGATCATCGGCGCCGACAATTCCGCCGACATGATCGAGACCGCCTGTACTTCCCAGCCGCCAGAGGTGGTTGCCCGGGTGCGACCCTTGCAGACTTCCGCATTCGCTATCGATTTGCCGGACAACGCGGTTGACAGCATTTTCTGCATGCGCCTGTTCCACCACATCGGCGATGCCGACCACCGCAAGACGATCCTCTCGGAGTTTCATCGGGTCAGCCGCGACAGCGTGATCCTGTCGCTGTGGGTCGATGGCAACTTCAAGGCCTGGCGACGCAAGAAGCTCGAGCATCGGCGCAGTGCGAAGGCCGCGCAGGGCAGTTATCAAAATCGCTTTGTGTTGCCGGTCGATACCATCGAAAATGAGTTTGTTACAGCCGGTTTCAGAATTCAGGACCGTCTGGATTTCCTGCCGTTGTATGCGATGTGGCGGGTATACGTATTACGCAAGGGGTAGGTGTTCATGGCAGTGGCCGGCAATGCGATGTCCGATTTCGAGTACTACTGGCAGCAACAGGGTGAATGGGTGGAGGAGCCCAACCAGCGGCGCGGTGGGGAGAGTGGTGTGCAGCGTCTGAGCGACGCGAAGGGCAAGGTCCTGTATGCCAAGCGTCAGGTCGGTCACATCTATCGCAGCCTGCGCCATCCGTTCGGCCGCCCGACGGTACTGCGTGAGCTGGATGCCCTGAACAGTTTCGAGCAGCTTGGCGTGCGTGTGCCGCGGTTGGTGTTCGCTGGCGCCGAGCGCGGCGCCGATCACCAATGGCGAGCCCTGCTGGTGAGCGAGGCGCTCGACGGGTTCGTCGACCTGGACACCTGGCATGCCGAAGGCGCCCGCGAGCGTTACCCGCAAGTGCTGCACGAACGCATGCTCAAGGAGCTGGCCGACAATCTGGCGCGCATGCACTTGGGCCATTGGCAGCACGGCTGCCTGTATGGCAAGCATGTGTTCGTCAAGGTCATCGGCGAGGGCGAGAAGGCCCGGGCCGAAGTCGCGCTGCTGGACCTGGAAAAGTGCCGCCGGCGCATCAGTTGCCAGCGCGCAGCCGCCAAGGACCTGCGCCAATTGCGGCGCCATTCGTCACTCAACGATGCACAGTGGCAGAGCCTGCTCTATTTTTACCAGATGGCGTTTGGCAGCGCTGTCAAAGGGTTAGAGCAATGAAACTAGAAATCGCTCGAGCTTTGTTCCTGGTCGCGGCACTGGCAGTGACCACCGCTGCTGTGGCGGCGTGGGAAGAGCCTAGACCGGCGGTGTTCAGCAAGGCCGAAATCGGTGGCCTGTGCGCGGTGCCCCGCGAAGTGAAGCAGCAGAATACGGCCCAGCCGGATCATGACCTGTTGCTGTTCCTGTTCGGTATGCGCCAAGGGCTGCGACCGTTCGGTTGATCGAGCGCGTGATGGTGAAGCGCCAGGGGCCCAATGAAGGGTCCCTGGCGTTTTTTATTGCCCGCCAATTTTGTTTGTGTCGACCGCATCGCGGGTAAAACCCGTTCCCACAGGGATCAGGGCGGACCTGGTGGCACCGGGGTTACCCGTGAAGACGTCGCCACGGTCCGGTGCGCCAAAAGCGTGTAGATGCTGGGCAACACGAACAGGGTAAACAGCGTGCCGATCGACATGCCGGTGGCGATGACCATGCCGATGTCGAAGCGGCTGACCGCACCGGCCCCGGTCGCCAGGATCAACGGCACCATGCCGAATACCATAGCTGCGGTGGTCATCAGCACCGGCCGCAGGCGTATGGCTGCGGCGACTTCTATGGCCTCGCGGGCATCCACGCCCATCCGCTCGCGCAACTGGTTGGCGAACTCGACGATCAGAATGCCGTGCTTGCTGATCAGGCCGATCAGCGTCACCAGCCCCACCTGGGTGTAGATGTTCATGCTCGAAACGCCGAGGAACAGCGGCAACAGGGCGCCGCAGATGGAGAGCGGCACCGTGACCAGAATCACCAGCGGATCCCTGAAACTTTCGAACTGCGCCGCCAGCACCAGGAAGATGATCGCCAGCGCCAGACCAAAGGTGACCCACAAGGCGCTGCCTTCCTGGACGAACTGCCGTGCGGTGCCAGCGTAATCGAACGAGAACCCTTCCGGAGCCTCCTCTTTGGCGATCGCCTGCACGGTCTGCAGCGCCTCGCCGACACTGACCAGTGGAAAGCCCTGGATGATCGCCGAGTTCAGTTGCTGGAACTGGTTGAGCTGGCGGGGCCTTGCGCGGTCGCTGACGGTGATCAGGGTCGACAAGGGCAGTAACTGGTCCTGATCGTTCTTCACGTAGTAGTTGTTCAGCCAGCCGGCGTTGTCCCGGTAGGGCCGTTCGACCTGGGCGATGACTTTGTAGCTACGCCCCTCAAGGGTGAAACGGTTGATTTCGCCCTCGCCCAGCAACGTTGCCAGGGTGCCGCCCAGATCATCCATGGACACGCCCATCTGCGCTGCCTTGTCCCGGTCGATGTCCACTACTACCTCGGGCTTGTCGAAGGCCAGGTCGATGTCGAGGAAGGCGAACTTGCCTGATGCCTGGGCGCGGGCCTTGATCCGTTCGGCCACCTCCAGCAGGGCAGGGTAGTCGCCTGCGGTATTGATCACGAACTGGAACGGCAGGCCTTCGCCTGTGCCCGGGAGCGACGGCAAGTTGAAGCCGAAGATCTGCAGTCCGCCGATTTCTTCCAGTTTGGCTTGCACCAGCGGCAACAACTCCATCTGGGTGCGCTCGCGTTCGTTCCAAGGCTTGAGCAGAAAGCCCCCGATACCGCTCTGCACCCCATTGAAGCCGTTGATCTGGAACGATGAGTAGTACTCGGGGAAGGTCTTGAACACCGGTGTGAACTGATCGGTGTAGGCGTTGAGGTAGTCCAGGTTGGCCGTTTGCGGGGCATTGCTCATCATGAAGATCACCCCCTGGTCCTCGTCCGGCGCCAGTTCGTTATGGGTGAACATCAAGAGCACCGGGATCAGGCACAACACGATCACGGCGAACACCAGCACCACCGGCCGGCTGTTCAGGGTGCCGTGCAGCAGGCGTTGGTAGCGGACCTTGAGGCCGTCGAACAGCACGTCCAGGCGATGGGCAAGACCGCTGGGGTTCTGTTCGTGGCGCAGCAGCAGGGCGCACATCATCGGCGACAGGGTCAGGGCGACGATGCCGGAGATGACTACCGCCCCGGCCAACGTCAGCGCGAACTCCTTGAACAGCGCGCCGGTCAGGCCTGTGAGAAAGCCGATGGGGGCATAGACCGCCGCCAGGGTGATGGTCATCGACACCACCGGCATGGCGATCTCCCGAGCGCCTTCCAGGGCGGCCTCGAAGGGCGTCTTGCCTTCTTCCATGTGCCGGTGGATGTTCTCCACCACGACAATGGCGTCATCCACCACCAGGCCGATGGCCAGCACCATGGCCAGCAAGGTCAAAAGGTTCAGCGAGTAACCCATCATCTGCATGAAGAACAATACGCCGATCATCGACAGCGGAATGGTCACCACCGGGATGAGCACCGAGCGCAGGGCACCCAGGAACAGGAACACCACGACAATGACGATCAGCACGGCCTCGCCGAGGGTCTTGATCACCTCATCGATGGAAGCCTGGATGAACAAGGTCGCGTCGTAGGCGATGGAGACCTTGAGATTCGACGGCAACTGCGCTTCCAGCGTCGGCATGATCCGCCGGACTTCCTTGATCACCTCCAGCGGGTTGGCGGCGGGGGTGGCCTTGATGCCGATGTACACCGAAGGCGTACCGTCGAAGGAGCTGACCGTGTCGTAGTTCTCCGCGCCCATTTCCACCCGCGCTACATCGCCCAGCAGCACACGCCTGTCGCCGACGGTCTTGACCGGCAGCTTGGCAAAGGCCTCGGCGGATTTGAGCTCGGTGGTGGCATTGATGCTGGTGACCACGTACTCGCCTTTGACTTCGCCGGCAGCGGAGAGAAAGTTGTAGCGGCGGACCGCGTTGGTCACGTCGGTGGCCGCCAGGCCAAAGCCTGCCAGCTTCACAGGGTCCAGCCAGATGCGCATGGCGAACACCTGGTTGCCGAGGATTTCCGCCTCGGCCATGCCAGGCAGTGTGGCCAGCTTGGGCTGGATCACACGCGAAAGGTAATCGGTGATCTGTGGGTTGCTCATCTGCTGGCTGTAGAAGCTGATGTACATCAGGGCCGAGGCGTCGGCGGCCTCTTTGCTCAGCACCGGGTCTTCGGAGTCCTGGGGCAGCTTGTTACGTACCTCGTTGGCCTTGGCCAGCAGTTGCGTGAACAGGCGGTCAGTGTCAGCGCCGATGCGTGCATAGACCGAGATCACCGAGAAGTTCTGGCGGCTCACCGAGGTCATGTAGTCGATGCCGTCGGCGCTGGCCAGGCTCTGTTGCAAAGGTTGGGTGATATAGCCCTGAATGGTCTCGGCATTGGCCCCGGGATAGGCGGTGGTCACCGTGATCAGGGCGTTTTCCATCTGCGGGTACTGGCGGATCTGCAGCTTGCTCCAGGCCTGGAAGCCCAGCAGCAGGATCAACAGGCTGACCACGCTGGCCAGGACCGGGCGGCGGATGAACGGGTCGGTGAACGCCATGCCAGCCTCCTGATCAGTTGGCGCCGGAGGCGCGCTGGCCATCCAGCTGGAGGGCTTCGTCGTGGCTGATGCGGATGGCCGTGCCAGGCGTGAGCTTCAGCTGGCCGGCGGTCACCACCTGTTCACCCGCCTTGAGGCCTTCGCCCACCACCACTAGACCATCACGACGTTCTCCGGTCTTGACGGTGCGCTGTTCGGCGACCAGTTGCGGCTGGCCGTCGGCGGCCTTTTCCACCTGGCCGTTCTTGTCCTTCTTCTGGGCGACCACGTACACCGAGTTGCCATAGAGCGTGTAGGTAATGGCGCTTTCCGGTACCACCACTTGAGGACGCGGGTCGGGCAACAGCACCAGCAAACTGGCGAACATGCCAGGCAGCAGCTTGCCGTCGGGGTTGGCCAGGGTGGCGCGCAGCAACAGGTTGCGGGTGCTTTCCTCGACCTTGGGGTTGATGGCGCTCAGGCTGGCAGGGAAGGTCTGGCCCGGGTAGGCCGCCACTTGCACCAGCACCTGCTGGCCGAGGCTCAGTTGGGGCAGGGTTTGCTCGGGCACGTTGAAGTCGACATACAGGCTGGAGAGATCCTGCAGGGTGGCGATCACTGTGCCGCTGGCGAGGTAGTCGCCCACGTCCACCTGGCGAATACCGATGGTGCCGCTGAAGGGCGCGCTGATGCTTTTCTTGGCCAGGGAGGCCTTGAGCTGGTCGACGACGGCCTGGTTGCGTCGGTACTGGGCGGTGAGGCGGTCGAACTCGCCGCGGGAAATCGCCGAATCGCCAACCAACTGGCTGCCCCGGCCGAAGTCCACCTTGGCCAGGCCCAGGTCTGCCTGGGCTGTGCCGAGCAGTGCGGTCTCCTGGTCGTGGTCCAGTTGCAACAGAAGCTGGCCGGCCTTGACCTTCTGGCCCGACTCGAAATGCAGCGATTTGACTGTGCCGGCCACTTCCAGGCTCAACTCGACGCCCTGGAACGCCTTGAGACTGCCGATCGCAGGCAGACGCTCCTGCCACTGGCGCTCTTCGGCCACTGCCGCAGCGACGCTGACCGGCGGTTTCGGTGCGGAGAACATCTGGATCTGCTTGTAGATCGAGAACGCCTTGATGCCACCTAAGGTCAATACGATCAGCAGGACCACGGCCAACATGATCAGCATGCGGCGGCGCAGCATAGTCCGGTTCCTTGGATAGTTGTTGTTCGTCTGGCACGACAACGGGCGATCCTGCCCACGTGCGGATGGGAGAAGTATTGCCTGTTTTTCAGGGATGGGGGAAGGCGGGGATGGACAGGTGGTCGCCGATGGGCGAACACGCAGGTTTGCAGCCCTTTCGCGGGGTGGCCGCGAAAGGGCCGTGCGGTCCCCTAGGCCAGGTGCAGGTGGTTGTCCCAGAACCCAGACGGCAGGTTCAGCGGCTGGGCGACCAGCTCTGCTTTGCGGCAGTCATAGAACCGGCAGCGCCCTTGGCCTGAGGTGACCACGAAACCGTCCTTCACCGCGCCCACGCCCGCACAGTCGGGCATCGGCGCGTCGAGCTTGACCGCACCGCTGTCCAGGTCCCAGATGAACAAGCGGTTGGCCCGTGGTGCGGTCAACGCCACCAGGCGCAGGTCGCTGTGGATGGCGACGCTGGCGGTGTACTGGGCCATCGACTGCAACTGTCGCTCGGGCACCGGGAAGGCCTTGAACGGTTCGCCTGGACGCTTGATCGCGAGCAATTCGGCGGTCTCGTGGGCATCGCCCATGAACTGCTGGCAGGCGGCGATGGTGCCGTCGCTGCCGACGGCCAGATGGCGCACGCTGTTCATCTGCTGGGCGAGGGTTTCCTTGCTCAGCAGGGTACCGTCGCGCCGCATCAGCACCAGGCTGGGCTCCATGGCGTCGAGGTTCATTTCCACCCGGCTTTCGGCCTCGGTGCGGATACCGCCGTTGGCCACCACCAGGGTTTCGCCGTCCGGCAGCCAGGATACCTGGTGCGGGCCGATGCCGTGAGTAGGGATCTCACCGCTGTGGACCAGGCGATCACCTTCGAAGCGGTAGATGCCCAGCACGCCACGCCCCGGATCGGTGGTGTCGTTCTCGGTGGCGTACAGCCACTCACCGCTTTTATGAATCACCGCGTGGCCGTAGAAGTGCCGGTCCGGTTGCGAGGTGACGGTCTGCAGCAGGCGCCCGTCGCGCAGGTCGATCAGGTAGCTTTCGGTGCCTGGTCGACGTGCCACGAACAGGGCGATCGGCCGCTCGGGGTGGTTGATGATGTCATGGCAACGCTGGGCCACCTGGGTGGCGAACACCTGGGTGCCGTCCAGACGGTAACCGACGGCATAGTGCCTGCCGTCGCCATCGTCGCGCGCCGAGAGCAGCAGGGGTTCGCTGGCGCTGTTGCGAAACAGGCTCCAGCCGCCCAGGGTGAGGGCGCTGAGCACGACGCTACCGAGTTTGAGGGCCTGGCGTCGCAGCATGATCAGTCACCGTCGTTGGCATTGAAGCCCAGCTGGATGTTGAGTGCCTTGGCCAGGTCACCTTCGTGCAGGCGGTGGACGGCGTTGAGGCTGTCGTAGATCTGGTCGAGGGTCTGTTTGCCAGCGTCGTCGGCCAACAGTTCGCCCAACGGCTTGTCGTTGGCCTCCAGCAGCTTGAGCGAGGCGGCGTAGGCGTCGTCGATCTTCTGCGCCAGGGCAGCCTGGTCCTTGCCCAGCAAGGCGCGCAGGCCCTGGTTGTCGACGCCGACCCAAACCGCCTGGGCGGCCTTGAGGCTGGCTTCCAGGCTCTTGAGCGAGGACTGGCTGCGCCAGGCTTCGGCCTGCAGCGGCTGGGCGATGCCCTTGCTCTGGCGGCCCATCGGAGCGCCAAGCTTCTTCTTCAGGGTGTCCAGGGCGGTGACCTGGGCACGCAGCAGGTCGGCGATCGCCTCGTGGGAATCGGCGTAGCGCTGGTTGGGGAACTTGGTCATCTGCGAGAGCATGCCATCGGTGCTGTTCCAGCCTTTGAGGATCTCCTCGGCCAGGGCCTTCTGGTGCTCGCCGATGGCCACCAGCAATGGGCAATAGCGGGCCTTCTGCTCAGGCGTGGCGACGTCCGGCTTGCTGTCGAACAGGATGTATTCGTAGGCGGACAGGCCGCGCACCACGACGCTGGACTTGCCCAGTGTCTCGGCGTCGATCGGCTTGTCGCCGGCGACCAGTTGCTCGACCTGACGGCCGACCAGGTTTTTCTTGTCGGGCCAGAACTGCACTTGCCAGGCGCGGTTACCTTCGGCCAGCGGGCCGACCAGCAGCGGTTGCAGCTCGGCCCAGGCCTTTTGGGCGTTGAGGAAATCGGCGCGCGCGGTCTCGAGCGACTCCTTGCCTTCGCAATAAGCCAGGGCGCTGGCGGCCAGCTGGCGGTCGGCTTCGACCCAACGGCTGTAGGTCGGCAGGATCACCTGCTTGGCGATGGCGGCGGAGGTCACAGCCTGCGGGTCCTGGGGCGAGCAGGCACCGAGGGCGAGTGCGGCGAGGCTGGTGAACAACAGTTTGGGTCGGAACATTGCCCGGCTCCTTGCGCGTTAAAGTGAGTTCAAAAAGGCCAGCAGCGCAGCGCGTTGCTCGGCATTGAAGGTCAGTACATGGTTGCGCGCCGCTTCGGCTTCGCCGCCGTGCCAGAGCACGGCCTCCAGCAGATTGCGGGCGCGGCCGTCATGCAGGAACTGGGTGTGGCCGCTGACCGTTTCGGTCAGGCCGATACCCCACAGTGGAGGGGTACGCCAATCCTGCCCGGAGGCTTTGAATTCGCTGCGGTTGTCGGCCAGGCCTGGCCCCATGTCGTGCAGCAGCAGGTCGCTGTACGGCCGGATCACCTGGTTGGCCAGTTCGGGTTCGTGGGTGTCGGGGCCGGTGGTGAACTGCGGGGTATGACAGCCTTGGCAGCCGGCCTGGAAGAACAGGTTCTTGCCGGCCAATACCTGGGGCGCGCCGACGTCGCGGCGCGCCGGCACGCCTAGATTACGGGTGTAGAAGGTGACCAGGCGCAGGATATTGTCGCTGACTTCTTTCTCGCCGCCTGTGCCGTCGCCGTTGGGGGCGGCCAGGCAATCGACCTGGGCAGGCGTGCAGTCATCGACCGGCTGCAAGGTGCTGGTCAGGCCCATGTCGCCGGCAAAGGCATGGACGTTCTGCTGGTTCACGTTGGGCTGCCCGGCTTTCCAGCCGAAGCGGCCGAGCACGGTCTTGTTCGTCGTCTGGTCCCAGACCTGGTTGGGGCGTCCACGGATGCCATCGCCGTTGCGATCGTCCGGATCGGCATTGGCAAGGATTGCGGCCTCCGGGATCGCCTCCAGCAGGCCCAGGCCGATCATCGGCGGGGCCACACGGGCGGAGAAACGGGTATCGGGGTGCATCGGTCCGTAGCCGAGCTGGGTGATCTGCAGCGCCGGACGACGCAGCTCCACCACATGGCCGTCCTCGAAGGTGACGGTCTCGCTGGTGTAATCCACCCGCACCTTGCCCTCCGGTGCCACGCCGGGGACGGCCATGTCTTGCAGTTGCGTGCCATACACCGGCTCCGGCACCACGCCCAGGCGTTCGATTTCCTTGGCGTATTGCGCCTGATCGGGAATCGACAGGCGCACCAGCATCGAGACCGCGTTGCTGGCGTTGGGCTCAGGTGGATGGCCACGCCCATCGCGCACATGGCAGTTCTGGCAAGCGTTGGTATTGAACAGCGGGCCTAAGCCATCACGGGCGGTGGTGGTGGAGGGGGCGATCACCCAGGGGTTGCGAAAGAAACTGTTGCCGACACTGAAGTCCAGGCGCCGCTCTGGCGAGAGATTGGCCGAGGGCAGGGAAAAGGCGTTGCGGTCGCTGCGCTGCACGGTGGCCTTGCCGGCGGAAAGGGCTTCGCCGGGCTCGGCCTGGGTGAAACGCGGGGCGTCATCACAGGCGGCCAGGGCGGCGACCAGCAGCAAGGGAGAGAGTCGGAGCAGCGACGCGGGCATCGAGGATCCTGGGTGAGTGCTAAAAAACCGGCGTGCAAGCTTAGCAGGGTGACGGAATTTGAATAAGAGCAATTTGCAATTGCCTTGATGAAATCGATGTCAGGTTGTCGTTGGCTCGCGTCTGCGGCAGTAGATTTTCCGGCCATGAAAAAGGCGGCCCGAAGGCCGCCCCTGTCGAACCACTGGATCCGGATCAGAATTCGTGATCGGCGGTGTCCGGGTTCAGGTTGGCGATGCCCAGCTTGCCGGCGGCTTGCTCGATCGAGCCGGTCTGTTTGACCAGGGATGCGATGGCGTCACGCACGATCTGGTTGCCAGCAGCGTTGTCAGCCGCGATCAGCTGGTCGTAGTGTTCGCCTTTGAGGGCGTGGTCGACCATGACCTGGATCTTCGCCTCGGTGGCTTCCAAGTCCGCCTTGAGGGTGGCGTCGGTGGCCGGATCGACCTTGGCGACCAACTCCGACAAGCTCGGGCCGCTCAGCTTGGAGCCGTCGGCGCGGGTGTACTCGCCCAGGTAGACGTTGCGGATACCCTTGGCGTCGTAGAAGTGCGAGTAGTGGGTGTTGTCGCTGAAGCAGTCCTGCTCGTCTTCTGGCGAGTTGGCCTCCAGGGAGACCTTCATGCGCTCACCGGCCAGTTCGCCCAGCGACAGGCTGCCCATACCGAACAGCATTTTGCGCAGACCATCGGCCACAGGCTCGGCCTCCAGCTTGGCGCGGTAGTTGTCGCTGACGTTCGGCGCCCAGTTGGCGACCATTTCTTCCAGATCCTGGACCAGCAGTTGGGTCACGGCCTTCAGGTAGGCGCGACGGCGCTCGTTGTGACCGCCAGTGGCGCCTTGGCCTTCCAGGTAGTCCGAAGCCGGGCGGTTGCCGGCGCCTGGGCCGGTGCCGTTGAGGTCCTGGCCCCACAGCAGGAATTCGATGGCGTGATAGCCGGTGGCGACGTTGGCCTCGGAACCGCCCAGCTCGTTCAGGCTGGCCAGTTTCTCAGGGGTGATGTCCTTGACGTCGACCTTTTCTTCGCCGACCTGGACTTCGGTGTTGGCAATGATGTTGGCGCTGGCCGCCGGGTTGCCCAGGGCGTGCTCGTAGCTCTTGTCGACGTAATCGATCAGGCCTTCGTCCAGAGGCCATGCGTTCACCTGGCCTTCCCAGTCGTCGATGATGGTATTGCCGAAGCGGAACACTTCGCTCTGCAGGTACGGCACACGAGCCGCTGCCCAGGCTTGCTTGGCAGCCATCAGGGTCTGGTCGTTGGGCTTGGCCAGGAAGGCGTCGATGGCGGTCTGCAGGGTCTTGGCGGTGCTCAGCGAGTCGCTGTAGACGGCGTGGACCATCTCGGCATAGTGCTTGACCACGGCCTTGCCGGCCGCTTCGTCGACAGCCCCGGGCGCTGCGGTGGCGCTTGCGGCAGCCGGTGCCTGGGCTTGCGGCGCGGCAGCCTTGTCATCCTTGCTCTCACCGCAACCGGCGAGGGCGATGGCGATGGCCAGCAGACTGGCGGAGGCCAGAGGCATTCGAATCATTGTAGGTATCCTGCGTCGTGAGGTTGGACAGTGTGGCCTGCGAAACCGCAACATAATGCGAAAGATTTGCATTTTGTGTAAAGGGGCAGGTGCGCAATTCATGCGCAAGGGTCGCTTTCGCGATCAAGCGGTCGCTGGGGTCAGAACGCGGTGACTTGGTTGCGCTGCGCGTGCTTGAGGAAGGCCGTCAGTTCGCGAGCCGACAGCGGCTTGCTGTAGTGGTAGCCCTGACCCTCATGGCAGCCCTGGGCGATGATGTAGGCTTCCTGCTCGGCGGTTTCCACGCCTTCGGCGATCACCTGCATGCCCAGGCTCTTGCCCAGCTGGATGACAGCCCGGACGATGGTGGCGTCGTCATCGTCATCCAGCAGGTCCTGGACGAAGCTCTTGTCGATCTTGATCTTGTCCAGCGGCAACGACTTCAGGTAGCTGAGCGAGGAGTAACCGGTCCCGAAGTCATCGATGGCGATCAGCGCCCCGGAGCGGCGCAGGCTCAGCAAGTGCTGGGCGGCGGTGCTGATGTCCTCCATCAGGCCGGTCTCGGTCACCTCCAGCTCCAGGCTGCGCGGGGGCAGGCGGTAGATCTGCAACAGGTTGTTCACCACCCGGGGCAGCTCGCTGTGGTGCAGCTGCACGGTGGACAGGTTGACGGCCATGCGCAGGTCGCTGAAGCCCAGGTCGTGCCATTCACGCAACTGTCGGCAGGCCTGGTCGAGCACCCACTCGCCGATGCCGATGATGCTGCCGTTCTGTTCGGCCAGAGGGATGAACTGGTCGGGCGGAACCATGCCCAGCTCTGGGTGCTGCCAGCGCAACAGGGCTTCGACGCCGACCACACGGTGATCGCGGTAGCTGATCTGGGGTTGGTACACCAGGTACAACTGGTTGCGCGGCAGGGCTTCGCGCAGGTCTTTTTCCAGCTCGCGGCGCCGACGCATCTCGCTGTCGACGCTGGCGATATAGAACTGGTAGCGGTTACGGGATCGGGCCTTGGCCAAGGTCATGGTCTGCTCGGCTTTTTGCAGCAGTTTCTCGGTGCTGTCGCCATCTTCGGGGAACAAGGTGATGCCGATGGTAGCGCGCAGCCGGATGTTCTGGTGATCCAGGGGGAAGGGCATTTCCAGGTCGTCGAGGATGCTCTGGGCGAGCTCGGCGGCCTCGTACGGTTGTTCGATGTCGGCCTGGACCAGGGCGAACTGGTCCCCACCGAGCCGCGCCAGGGCGCCGAGGCGGCCGCTGTGGGCACGCAGGCGGTCGGCCAAGGCCAGCAACAATTGATCGCCGACTTGATAGCTGAATTGCTCGTTGATGCCCTTGAAATCGTCCAGCCCCACGCACAACACCGCGACCCGGCGCTGCAGGCGGCCACCATCGACGAGAATCTTGTCCAACTGCTGCTGGAACTGCTGGCGGTTTGGCAGCCCGGTGAGGAAGTCGTACTGGGCCATGCGTTGTAGGCTGTTCTCGGCTTCGTGGCGCAGGTGGGTGTTGCGTTCGATGGAGGCCAGCAACTGGTTGGCGGTGTTGACCCACAGCCCCAGCTCGTTCTTTTCGTGGCCCTTGAGCAGCGGGATCTCATGCTGGCTGGGGCGGTCGGGATTGATCTGGGTGAGGTGCTCGATGAGCTTGGACAATGGCTTGGTCAGCAGCCAGTGATAGACCAGATACAGCACCAGGCCCATGGCGAGCGCGCGCAGCACCCCGGAAATGAAGATGATCACTGCATTGATCAGAAAGCCTTCGCCATAGGTGGCGGTGTCCAGGGTGATGCTCAGGTCGCCGTAATACTCGCTGTACGGCCCACGGCCGACCAGTTGGGTGGTGAAGGTCCTTTGCTGACCGAGGATCAGGTCGGTCAGCCAGCGTGCGGGCGTGTCCTGAAGCGGACGGGATTTTTCCGCGAGCATGGTTTCGTTGGGGTGGCCGATGGAGGCCGCGCGCACTGAAGCGTCCTGGAACAGGCCTTCCATGACCTGCATGCCCATCTCCCGGTCAAGGCTGTAGACCGCTTGGGTAGACGGGTCGCGGAACATGTCGAGGATGCGTTGGGCATCGTTGTTGACGGACTGGCGGGTCTTGTAGGCGTCATAGACGATCTGCGCGCAGCTGAGGACAACGCCGACAGCCAGCGCCGAGAGCAGCACGACCCTGAGCAACTTGACCGACAAGCTGTCCCGAAATTCCAGCTTCAATGGGGTTTCCTTAATCCATGCGCATGCCATTATTTTGCCATTACCCTTGGCAATACACTATCGACCGATTGTCGCGACAGGTGACGGCCGTCGTTCATCCTCTCATGGGCAATATATCGGTTGTGGGGACTGGCGACTTGAGTGCGCTGTATCAACTTTCCAGAAGATTCATGTTAGCGCGCTATCGGGTGTGGGCAAGCGCTGGCGAAGCGTGTGCGTGTGCGAGGGCCTCATTGGCGAAACCTGCACAAAAAAAATCCGACGCATGAGCGTCGGATTTCTTGGATCGAAGGTTACCCCAGGCATCAGGCCTTGAAGGTTTTGCCTTCGAACTGCTCGGCCACGAAGGCCCAGTTGACCAGGTTCCAGAACGCCTCGACGTACTTAGGACGCAGGTTGCGGTAGTCGATGTAGTAGGCGTGTTCCCAGACGTCGCAGGTCAGCAGCGGGGTGTCGCCGCTGGTCAGCGGGTTGCCGGCGCCGATGGTGCTGGCCAGGGCCAGGGAACCGTCGGCCTTCTTCACCAGCCAGCCCCAGCCGGAACCGAAGGTGCCGACGGAAGTCTTGGTGAACTCTTCCTTGAACTTGTCGAAGGAACCGAAAGCCTTGGTGATGGCATCGGCCAGGGCGCCGGTTGGCTGGCCGCCGCCGTTTGGCGACAGGCAGTTCCAGTAGAAGGTGTGGTTCCAGACTTGAGCGGCGTTGTTGAAGATGCCACCCGAGGAGGTCTTGACGATGTCTTCCAGGGACTTGCCCTCGAATTCGGTGCCTGGGACCAGGTTGTTCAGGTTCACGACATAGGTGTTGTGGTGCTTGTCGTGGTGATACTCCAGGGTTTCCTTGGAGATGTGCGGCTGCAGGGCATCGTGGGCGTACGGCAGCGGCGGCAATTCAAAAGCCATGGTGGATCTCCTGATTCAGGTCTGTTCGCGGTTTGCGCAAGGCCGATCACGGGCGGCCCGAGGTGCGTCAGCGCGTTTGACACGCTTTGCGACGCAAGGGCTGGATCATAGCACCGGCCCTTGCGCATAACCACGCAACAAACATAGGGAATAGTGGGCGCTGCGAGCTTCACGCAAGCGTCAAGCTTCAAGCTTCAAGCTGGAAGAGGGCGCCGTGTCTGCCTTTGGCTTGCAGCTTGCAGCTTAGAACTCACCCTTCAAGAAAAGATCAATTGCGCGGCGACGGCGAACATCATCACAGCCACCATCAGGTCCAGCAGGCGCCAGGTGGCTGGACGGGCGAGCCATGGCGCAAGCCAGGCCGCGCCCAGCGCAAGGGTCGAGAACCACACCAGCGAGGCACTGGCGGCGCCGGCCACATAGGCCCCAGGTACGGTCTGTTGGGCGCCCAGCGAGCCGATCAGCAGCACGGTGTCGAGGTAGACATGAGGGTTGAGCAGGGTCACTGCCAGGGCGCTGAGCAACACCGCGCGACGCGAGCGCATGCCTTGGCCTTGCTGGTGTTGCAGGCTCTGCTTGGAGCACGCGCTACGCAGTGCCTTGGCCCCGTACCAAATGAGGAACACCGCACCGCCCCAGCGTGCGACCGCCAGCAAGGTCGGGTTGTGAGCCAGGACCGTGGCCAGGCCGAACACCCCGGCGGCCACCAGGATGGCATCGCAGATGATGCACAGCGCGGCCACCGGCAAGTGATGCTCGCGGCGCAGGCTCTGGGCCAGGACGAAGGCGTTCTGTGCGCCGATGGCCATGATCAGGCCGAATGCCACCAGCATGCCGTTCAGATAGCTTTGCCACATAACAGGAACACTCCACTGACGCCGAACAAGCGCCGGCGTTGATTACCCAAGAAGATGCTGGCCATTGTGAGGAAATGCCCTGTATAAGAAAAACAAATAAAGCTGATCTGGCATTAGAGAAATAGATGTTCGACTACAAGCTGCTTGCCGCCCTCGCTGCCGTCATCGAACAAGGCGGTTTCGAACGTGCTGCTCAAGTTCTGGGCCTGTCGCAATCGGCCATTTCCCAGCGCATCAAGCTGCTCGAGGCGCGGGTCGGCCAGCCGGTGCTGGTGCGGGCCACGCCACCGAGCCCCACCGAGGTGGGGCGACAGTTGCTCAACCATGTGCAGCAGGTGCGTCTGCTTGAGCGTGACCTGCAGCGCCAGGTCCCGGCGCTGGACGAGGAAGGCCTGCCCGAGCGCCTGCGTATCGCCCTCAACGCCGACAGCCTGGCGACCTGGTGGGCGGGTGCGGTGGGGGATTTCTGCGCGGGGCAGCAGGTGTTGCTCGATCTGGTAGTCGAAGACCAGGAGGTCGGCCTCAAGCGCATGCGTGCCGGCGAAGTGGCGGCGTGCCTGTGTGGCAGCGAGCGGCCGGTGGCCGGCGCGCGCAGCGTGTTGCTGGGGGCCATGCGTTACCGGGCATTGGCCAGCCCCGCGTTCATGGCCCGGCACTTTGCCCAGGGGTTCGAGGCCCGGCGCCTGGCGCGGATCCCGGCAGTGGTGTACGGCCCGGATGATTTCCTGCAACACCGCTACCTGGCTTCGTTGGGCATCGAGGGCAGTTTCCTGTATCACCTGTGCCCTTCGTCCGAAGGGTTTCTGCGCATGACCGAGGCCGGTGTGGGGTGGGGGTTGGTGCCGGAATTGCAGGCCCGCGAACAACTGGCCAGCGGCCAATTGGTGGAAATCTGCACCGATACCCCCATCGACGTGCCGTTGTACTGGCATCATTGGCGCAATGGCGGGCAGTTGCTCGCTCAGCTGACCGAGCACCTGCGCCATACGGCGTCGAGCTGGCTGGTGCCCTTGTAGGCGCGGACGGCGTCAGCTGCATCTGTAATTTGGCAAGGCGGAGTGTTACATGCGAATTCTGGTCACCGGTGCGAGCGGCTTCATCGGCGGGCGCTTTGCGCGCTTTGCCTTGGAGCAGGGCCTGGAGGTGCGGGTCAATGGCCGGCGCGCCGAGGGCGTTGAGCATCTGGTCAAGCGCGGCGCCCAGTTCATTTCTGGCGACCTAGGCGATGCCGAGCTGGCCCGGCGGCTCTGTCAGGGTGTCGACGCGGTGGTCCATTGCGCTGGCGCCACCGGCCACTGGGGTCGCTATCAGGATTTTCACCAGGGTAACGTGGTGGTCACCGAGAACGTGGTGGAAGGCTGCTTGAAGGAGCACGTGCGGCGCCTGGTGTACCTGTCGTCGCCGTCGCTGTACTTCAATGGCTCCTCGCGTCTTGATATCCGCGAGGAGCCATTACCTCGGCGATTTCATGACCTTCAGGCGTCGACCAAGCGCCTGGCCGAACAGAAGGTCTTCGGCGCCCAGGAGTTCGGCCTGGAAGTGCTGGCCCTGCGACCGCAACGGGTCACCGGCGCGGGCGATGCCGGTTTCTTCCCAAGGCTCATGCAGCTGCAGCGCAAGCGCCGCCTGGCCATCATCGGCAATGGCCTTAACAAGGCCGATTTCACCAGTGTGCACAACCTTAACGAAGCCCTGCTCAGCGCTCTGTTCGCCGATGAGCAGGCGCTTGGCCAGGCCTACAACATCAGCAACGGCCAACCGTTGCCGCTGTGGGATGTGATCAATTACGTGATGCGCCAGATGCAGCTGCCCCAGGTTACCCGCTACCGTGGCTATGGCCTGGCCTACAGCCTGGGCGCGTTGAACGAGGCCGCCTGCCTGCTGTGGCCAGGCCGTCCACAACCGACCCTGTCGCGCCTCGGGGCGCAGATGATGAGCAGGGATTTCACTTTGGATATCAGCCGCGCGCGGCAACATCTGGACTACCGGCCCAAGGTCAGCCTGTGGACCGCGCTGGATGAATTCTGCGCCTGGTGGAAGAACGTGCCCGGCCAACAATGAACCCCGGCCGAGGATAATGGTCATCAGTGCGCCGCTCTGGCGGTTTATACTCATGCCTCTTTGCTATTACTGTGGTTGAAAGCCTCCATGCGTAACGACCCCCTCGACGATTTCGACGATGTGCCGACCCTGCGTGCCGGTACTCCGGATGATGATGAACTGCTCCCGGCGCACGTGGCACGGAGCCGGCGCAAGGCCGCGCGTCCGGCCAGCACGGGCCCGCTGTGGGCGCTGCTGGGGGCCTCGGTCATCGCCCTGGCGGGCCTGGGATGGTGGAGCTTCCAACAGATCTCGCTGATGGAGCAGCAGTTGGTAGCGACCCAGGAGAGCTTCGCCCGGATCAGCGAAGAAGCCGCGGGGCGACTTCAGGCGATCAGCGGCAAAGTCGAGGCCAGCGAGTCCAGTGTCAACACCGGTAGCGAGGCCTTGAAGCTGCAGATCCGCCAGTTGAAGGCGAGCTTGGCCGAGCAGAGCAAGCAGCAGCAGGGTGTGGCGGGCCAGGCGGGGGATCTGGGCAAGCGTCTGGAGCAGGTCTTGGCCGATACCCGTGCACAGCAAAAAGCGGTGACAGAATTGCAGAGCCAGTTGCAGGCGCAGCTCAAGGCGGTCAATGGTGAGTTGGCCGCGCTCAAGTCCGGCCAGCTCGATGGCGGCAAGCTCGACGGCCAGATCAAGAGCCTGAGCAGCGAAGTGGCGAGCCTGAAGAAACAGGGTAATCCCAGTGCGGCGATCGAGAGCCTGGAGCAGGATGTGCTGGTGCTCAAGAGTCAGATCGACAACCGCCCGGCACCTAGCGCTGGTGGGGCTTCGGTGCAGGAGTTCGATGCCTTCCGCAGCCAGGTGACCCGCAACCTCAATACCTTGCAGAGCCAGATCCAGAACCTGCAACAGCAGATCAACGCCCGGCCTTGAATCTACTGAGCTGTGTTCGCGGGTGAACCCGCTCCCACAAGGCTTGTAGGAGCGGATTTACGATCACATCCGCGGATAGTCGATGTAGCCCACCGGCCCTTTGGCGTAGAAGGTCTCCGGGCGCGGCTCGTTCAGCGGCGCATCGGCGGCCAGACGGGCGGGCAGGTCGGGGTTGGCGATGAATGGGATGCCAAAGGCCACCGCGTCGGCTTTGCCGCTGGCCAGCGCCGCGTTGGCACTGGCTTTGTCGAAGCGCTCATTGACGATGTACGGGCCACCGAAGGCTTCCTTGATCAGCGGGCCGATGCTGTCGTCGGCTTCTTTCTCCCGCGAGCAGATGAATGCGATGCCGCGCTTGCCCAGCTCCCGAGCGACATAGCTGAAGGTCTCGGCACGGTCGGCATCGCCCATGTCATGGGCGTCGGCCCGTGGTGCCAAGTGCACGCCTACACGATTGGCGCCCCACACCTCGATCGCCGCGTCGGTCACCTCCAGCAGCAGACGAGCACGGTTTTCCAGGGAGCCGCCGTAACGGTCGGTGCGCTGGTTGGTGCTGCTTTGCAGGAATTGATCGAGCAGGTAGCCGTTGGCCCCGTGGATCTCTACGCCATCGAAGCCGGCCGCCTTGGCATTTTCGGCACCGGTGCGGTAGGCCTCGACGATGTCGGCGATTTCTTCGGTCTCAAGGGCTCGTGGCGTCGGGTACTCGGTGATCGGACGGATCAAGCTGACGTGGCCCTTGGGCTGGATCGCGCTCGGGGCCACCGGCAGTTCGCCGTTGAGGTACTGGGTGTGGGAGATGCGCCCGACGTGCCACAGCTGCAGGAAGATGCGCCCACCAGCCCCGTGCACGGCCTTGGTGACGTTGGTCCAGCCGCGCACCTGTTCGTCCGACCAGATGCCGGGAGTGTCAGGGTAGCCAACGCCCATGGGGGTCACCGAGGTGGCCTCGCTGAGGATCAGTCCGGCGCTGGCGCGTTGCACGTAGTACTCGGCCATCAATGCGTTGGGCACTCGGCCTTCGTCGGCGCGGCAACGGGTCAATGGGGCCATGATGATGCGGTTGGGCAGTTGCAGGTCGCCCAGTGTGATCGGATCGAAGAGCGTGGTCATTGGCGTAGCCTCGCGAGGGTCAGTTGGAAGCGGTGGCCAGTTCGGCGTTGCCGCCGCGCTGGTGGAAGGTAATCAAGGTGACGATCAGCGCCAGGATCGCCAGGGCAGCCGCGGCCAAGGGCACGCGGGTCAGGCCGAAGCCGTGGGCGATGACACTGCCGCCGACCCAGGCGCCCAGGGCATTGCCCAGGTTGAAGGCACCGATGTTCAGGGTCGACACCAGGTTGGGTGCGGCCTTGCCGTAAGTCACCACGTTGACCTGCAGGGCAGGCACGGCGGCAAAGGCGGCGGTGGCCCAGAGGAACAAAGTGATCTCGGCAGGTACCAGGGCCGTGCTGGTCCAGCTCAACGCCGTGGACACCACTGCCATGGCGGCGAACACACCCACCAGAGTCGCCCCCAGGCGGCGGTCGGCGAGCTTGCCGCCGAGGATGTTGCCCACGGTCAGGCCCAGGCCGATCAACAGCAAGGTCCAGGTGACGCCACGTGGCGATACGCCGGTGACGTCGCCGAGCAGGGGGGCGACGTAGGTGAACAGGGCGAACATCGAGGCCGAGAACAGCACGGTCATGCTTAGCGACAGCCAGATGCCGGCCCCCTTGAGGGCGCCCAGTTCGGCGCGCATGTCGACTTTCTCTTCCTGGCGCTGCAGCGGCAGGTAGCGCACCAGGCCGATCAGTGCGATCACGCCGATGGCGGTCACCGCCCAGAAGGTCGAGCGCCAGCCAGCGGCCTGGCCCAGCGCAGTCCCCAAGGGCACGCCGAGCACGTTGGCCAGGGTCAAGCCGGTGAACATCAGGGCCACGGCCGAGGCGCGGCGGTTGGCCGGTACCAGGCTTGCCGCCACCACCGAGCCGATGCCGAAGAAGGCGCCATGGCACAGGGCGGTCACCACGCGGGCGAACATCAAAAGGTCATAGTCCGCGGCCACCGCGCAGAGCAGGTTGCCGACGATGAACACGCCCATCAGCGTCACCAGCGCGGCCTTGCGCGGCAGACGCGCAGTGGCCAGGGCCATGAACGGTGCGCCGATGGCCACCCCCAGGGCGTAGCCGGTCACCAGCCAGCCGGCACCGGGGATGGTCACCCCCAGGTCCTGCGCCACATCGGGCAGCAGGCCCATGATGACGAATTCGGTGGTGCCGATGGCGAAGGCGCTGAGCGCCAGGATCATCAGGGAAAGAGGCATTGCAAGGTCCTTGTCAGAGCTCTTGGCTCATCTGCTGGAGGAACGCCTGGATGGTGTCCTCGTTGCGTTTGAAGAAGTGCCACTGGCCGATCTTCTGGCTGCTGATGAGGCCCGCGCGCTGCAAGGTGGCCAGGTGGGCGGAGACGGTCGACTGCGACAGGCCGCAGCGTTGGTCGATTTGCCCGGCACAGACGCCGTATTCGGTGCTGTGCTGCTGGTCGGGGAACTGCGCAGCCGGGTCCTTGAGCCAGGTGAGGATTTCTCGCCTTACCGGGTGGGAGAGGGCTTTTATTATTTCGTCGAGATCAAGAGGCATGGTGGGACTCATGGTGTGTAGCGTTATATCGCGATGAGGCGAAATATAAATCGGTATTTCGCGATATACAAATATGAAGAGGTTCTTAGCTGAGCGCGAATCGCTATATCGCGTTATAACGATATGGTTCCCGTGAGTGCTAGACTGGGCGCCATGAACTACCTCGCACACCTGCATCTGGGCGGCCGAGAGCCGCAACAACTGCTCGGCAGCCTGTATGGCGATTTCGTCAAAGGTTCGCTGCAAGGGCGCTTCCCGCCGGCCCTCGAGGCTTCGATTCGTCTGCACCGCCATATCGACAGCTACACCGACAGCCACCCGCTGGTACTGGCGGCGCTGGCGCGCTTTCCCCGTGAGCGGCGGCGTTTTGCCGGGATCGTCCTGGATGTGTTTTTCGACCACTGCCTGGCGCGGCACTGGGACGATTACGCCGCACAGCCGCTGAGCGCCTTCACCGGAGACTTCTACCGCGTACTGCTCGCCGAGCCGGCACTGCCCGGGCGGCTGGCGCATATCGCCCCGTTCATGGCCGCAGACGACTGGCTGGGCGCCTATGGCGATTTCGACACGCTGGAGCAGGTGTTTCGCGGTATCGCCCGGCGGTTGTCACGGCCGGAAGGCATGGACGGGGTGATGGGGGAGTTGGAGGTGTTGTACGAGCCGTTGTTGGCGGATTTTCGCGAGTTCTATCCGCAGTTGCAGGCTTTTGCGCTGGCGAGTCGATGAACCTTCATACGACCGTACGGGCCTTTTCGCGGGTAAACCCGCTCCCACAAGGCACCGCCACCCTTATCGGAGCGGGTTTACCCGCGAAAGGGCCGATTGGACCGCCACACGACTCAGGCCGCCTTCGCTTGCCGTCGCGGCACCGCTTCCCACCCGTCGGCGCCATACAAGGCCAGCTGCACCGCCTGCTGCGCCTGGAACGCCAGCACCGCCCGCTCCTTGCCTAGGCTGGGGATCGGCTCCAGCAGCTGGATGATCACTTCCCCGTGCGGCTGGCGGAACAAACGCATCAGGTGAGACACCAGGTCGTCATCGCCAATAAACGGCGCGATCGGGTCCGCTTGACCGTTGCGCAGGTACTGGATCGCCACCGGCTGCACCGGGGTGCCTTGGTCGATGGCGCCGGCCAGCAGCCGGCCATGGAAGGTACGCAGGGCGCGGCCGTTGGTGGTGGTGCCTTCCGGAAAGATCAGCAGCGGCCGTTGCTGGGCCAACTGCTCACCGATCTGCTGAGACAGGCGCTGGCCGTCACCACCGCCACGGCGGATGAACAGGGTGCCGGCTTTTTCCGCCAGCCAACCGGCCAGCGGCCAGTGGCGCACTTCGGCCTTGGACAGGAACGACAGCGGCGTGAGCATGCCAAGCAGGGGGATGTCGGTCCAGGACACATGGTTGCTGACCCACAGCATCGGCTGTAACGGTAAAGGGCCAATCACTCGGACCTCGAAGGGCAGGGCGGCGACCAGATACCGCATGAACAGGCATGTCCAGCGCTGGCGCCGTTGGCAGGAAGGCTTCAGGCCCAGGCGTTCTCCCAGGGTGATCGCGCTGGCCATGACGATGCCCAGTGCCAGCACCAGCAGCAGACGCGACAGGCGGGCGAATGCCCGCAATCCAGGCATCACACCGCCGCCTTGAAGTGGCGGGCGTAGCGCGGGCAGAGGTCGTCGCGCTTGAGCAGGATGAACACATCGGCGACCTGGAAATCCTCGTCCCAGCACGGTTCGCCGCAGATCTTCGCGCCCAGGCGCATGTAAGCCTTGAGCAAGGGCGGCATTTCGGCGATGACGTTGTTCGGCAGGGCCAGGGTCGGCAGTGGTTTTTTCGGCTCGGCCCGCAGGTGCTCGGTGCACAGGTAGCGTTCGCGCAGGCGCTGCATGATGGCGTGGGCCTGCACGCCGCCGTCCTGCATGGGAATGCTGGCGCACCCCATCAAGTAGTTGTAGCGGCCTTCGTTGAGCACTTCGGCGAGCTCGCCCCAGAGCACGGCAATGGTGCCGCCATTGCGATAGGCCGGGTCGACGCAGGTACGGCCCAGCTCCAGGATCGGCCCCTGCAGTTCCAGCAGGCCGTGCAGGCTGAACTCTTCTTCGCTGTAGAAGCGTCCCAGGCTGCTGGCGGCCTGGTGGTCGAGCAGACGGGTAGTGGCGACCAGTTGGCCGGTGGCCAGGTCACGCACGCCGATGTGGCGACAATGGATGTCGTAGTCGTCCATGTCCAGGCCCAGTTCCGCGCCCTTGAGCTTGGCCTGGAATTCGGCGCTGAACACTTTGAAGCGCAGGGCCTGTGCTTCCTGAAGCGCCGTGGCGCCGACCAGGCGTTCGGCTTGCAGACGGCGTTCAGTGCTGGTGTCGCCAGAGCGTGCGGTCCGAGTCATTGCGAGTCTCCATGAGCCAGCCAAGGGTTGCGGCCGGTCGACTTTGTTGTGCAAAGTCAGCCTAGGTACGCGCGGTGTCACCCCCGTGAAGCTTTGGTGATGCTTGCGTGACAACCCCTGACGAGGAGCCTGAGATGCCCTGGTTGCAACGAGTCAACGACCCCTACCGCCAGCCCGAGGCCCAAAGCCTGGGTGAAGGCTACGCCGCCCTGCTCGAGCGTCTCGGGCCAGTCTCGCCCTTCGAGCTGGCGGTGCTCGGTGGGCGGGCGATGGCGACGCCGGGGCTGGCTTTTCTAGTCGGTTACCAAGCGGCCCTGCGTGTGCTCTGGCCCAGTGCCCCAGCCAGCCTGGGTGCCTTGTGTGCCACCGAGCGGCGCAGCGTGCGGCCGGCGGACATGCAGACCCGCCTGGAGAACCTGCGCCTGACCGGCAGCAAGGATTTCGTCACCGCCGGGCTGGACGCCGAATGGCTGCTGGTGGCGGCGCGCAGCGAGGCTGATGGCGAGAAGCCTCGACTGCAACTGGCGGTGGTCTACCCGGGTGAGGCAGGGGTGACGCTGGAGGCCTTGCCCACCTTGCCGTTGATGCCCGAAGTCGGCCATGCGCGCCTGCAGTTGCACCAGGCCGCCTGCGAACGGCTCGCCGGTGATGGTTGGGATGCCTACGTCAAACCCTTCCGCTCGTTGGAAGACCTCTACGTGCTCGCCGCGCTGGTGGCCTGGCTGTATGGCGTCGGTCAGGAAAGTGCCTGGCCCCAGGACCTGCGGCTGCGTTTACTGGGCCTGCTGGGTGGATGCGCCGAGGGCAGCCGACAGTGCGCCGACAGCGCCGCCTGCCACTTGCTGCTGGGCGGTCTGTTCGCCCAGTTCCATGCGCTGCGCGAGACGATCGACAAAGCCCTGGCGGGCGGGCCGCCTCACTGGATGCAGTTGTGGCAGCGCGATCAGGGCGTGCTGGCGCTGGCCACGGCGGCGCGGGAGAAGCGCCTGCACAAGGCCTGGGCCGCTGTCGGATTGTCATGAAACCCTGGCAGGCTCGCCCGTTCAGCCACGTGAGGGGCGGCCATGGGCAGGTTGGGGAAATTGCTGGGCATTCTGGCAGGGGTGAGCGTTTCGGCGTGGGCCGAGTCGTGGCCGGATCCGCAGTGGCAGCGCGAACCTGCGGCCATCGACTGGCAGGCGGTCGAGGCCTATGCCTTTCCCGACCGCGACGAGACCGGGCGCACGGGTGTGCGCAGCGATGCGCTGCTGGTCATCCGTGACGGGCGTATCCTGTATGAGCGCTACGTCGCGCCCACCCGTGCCGACACCACGCACCTGACCTGGTCGATCAGCAAGAGTGTGCTGGCCACTGTGCTGGGGGTGGCTTACGGCGAAGGGCGCTTTACCCTCGATGCGCCGGCATGGCACTACTATCCGCCGCTCAAGGTGCATTCGGAACTGCGCATCGTCGACCTGCTGCATTGGGCCAGCGGCCTGGCCTGGCAGGAGGACTACGAATACGCACCGCTCAAGTCCTCGGTGGTGGCCATGCTGTATACCCGTGGCCGTAAGGACATGGCTGCCTTCACCGCAGCGCAGCCGGCCGAGGTGGCACCGGGCGAGCGCTTTCGCTACTCCAGTGGCGACAGCAACCTGCTGGCGGCGGCCTTGCGCGGCATGCTGCCCCCCGACAGCCGTGATGCCTACCCATGGCAGGCGTTGTTCGAGCCCTTGGGTATTCGCCGCGCAGTCTGGGAGCGCGATAGCGCCGGCACCTACGTGGGCTCCTCCTATCTTTATTTGAGTGCGCGAGACCTGGCCCGCATCGGCCTGCTGATGCTGCGTGATGGGCGTTGGCAAGGGCGGCAACTGTTGCCCAGGGACTGGGTGGCGTTCAATCGGCAGCTGTTCGAGCGGGCCGAGGCGATCCCGGACGAGGCCAATCCTGGCGGGCACTGGTGGCTCAACCAGCCGTTGCCGGGCCAGCCGGCGCCATGGCCGGACGCTGCCCAAGACGTCTATGCCGCACTGGGTCATTGGGGCCAGGCACTTTATGTGGTGCCTTCGCAGAAATTGGTGATCGTGCGTTACGCCGATGACCGCGATGGCACCTACCAGCACAACGAACTGCTCAAGCGGGTGTTGGCGGCCGTTGCGGGGGAGGGCAGATGAAGCGCGTCCTGCTGTTGTTGATGGTGGCGTTGCTGGTGTGGGCGTGGCACGAGCGCCAGGCGTTGGCGGATTTTCCGAGCATCCTGTCGGCCTACTCGGCCAAGGAGTACTGCTCGTGCCGCTTCGTCATGGGCTTCGATGAGGTCTACTGCCGGGGTTATGTACAGCAGTACCTGCCCTTGGGCAGGTTGGAAGAGGACCACGCGCGACGTCGGGTGCTCGCTGAAGGCTTGGGACGGCGCAATCAGGCAGCCTGGGTGAACGCGCGGGAGGGCTGCCGCTTGCTGCCGTGAAGGCGGGCGGGTAAGGTTGACGGCCTTGTTACACGAGATTTCAAATGTTCAAACTGCCCCGTCTACTGCCTGCTCTGCTCATGGCCTTGTGCCTGCCTGCCCATGCCAGCTGGCACCTGGATGGCGAGTCCTCACGTTTGTCTTTTGTCACCAGCAAGAATGGTGACACCTCCGAGGTGCATCGCTTCCTGGTGTTCCATGGCAAGGTCGACGGCAAAGGCAATGCCCAGGTCAGCATCGAAATGGATTCGGTCAGCGGTGGCATACCGCTACGTGACGAGCGCATGCGCAACGAGCTGTTCCAGGTCGCCAAGTTTCCCGAGGCCCTTGTGCAGACGAAGATCGACCTGCGCCCCATCAACGACCTGGCCAATGGCGCCCAGGTCGAACTGCGTCTACCGGTGACTGTGACCCTGCACGGGCAATCGCACCGCTACGATACCTTGCTGCTGGCCACCCGTCTGGATGAACGTCGTTTCCAGGTGGTAACCCTGGAGCCGTTGATCCTGCGTGCCGAGGAGTTCGATCTGTTGCCGGGGCTGGCGTCCCTGCGCAAGCTTTCCGGTGTTGCGTCCATCAGCCCATCGGTGCCGGTGAGTGCGGTGCTGATCTTCTCCGCCCGCTGACATGCCGGGGCCGGTCTTCCCCTGGCGGGATGGCAACGAGTTCGAACTGCTGATCGACGGCCCCGAATTCTTTCCGCGCATGCTCCTGGCGATCGTGCGCGCCGAATTCCAGGTCGATCTGGAGCTCTATCTGGTCGAAGCCGGTCGCTGTGCAGATGCGGTGGTCGAGGCCTTGGAGCAGGCCGCCAGCCGTGGCGTGCGGGTTCGCTGCCTGTTCGACGACTATGGCTCGCTGGCCTTCCCCTCAGCGTTGCGCCAACGCCTGGAGGCGGCGGGCGTACAGGTGCGCTACTACAACCGCCTGCGTTGGCGGCGTGGGGTTCGCAACCTGTACCGGGACCACCGCAAGCTGCTGCTGGTCGATGAATGCTGGGCAGTGGTGGGCGGGACGGGCGTTACCGATGAATTCTGGACCCCAGGCGTCGACACCAGCGAATGGCATGAAGTGATGGTGCGAATGGAAGGCCCCATCGTCACCGACTGGCAACTGTTGTTCGATCGCCAGTGGCACGCCAACAATCGGCGCACCGCCTGGCGGCCAGCCGAGGGCTTTGGCCTGCCCCGCCTGCCGCGGGTGCCCGCCCAAGGCCAGGGCATGGGCCGGGTGGCCTACGCCGACGCCCGTCAGCATCAGGACATCTTGCACTCGCTGGTGCGTGCCCTCAACAGCGGCCAACGGCGCATCTGGCTGGCCACACCGTACTTCCTCCCGACCTTCAGTGTGCGTCGCTCCCTGCGACGAGCGGCGCAGAAGGGCATCGACGTGCGCCTACTGCTCACCGGCCCGCGCACCGACCACCCGGCGGTCCGTTACGCCGGGCACCGCTATTACCCCCGTCTACTGCGCGCCGGCGTTCGGATCTTCGAGTATCAGCCGTGCTTCCTGCACCTGAAGATGGTGCTGGTGGACGAGTGGGTCAGTGTGGGGTCCTGCAACTTCGATCATTGGAACCTGCACTTCAACCTCGAGGCCAATGTAGAAGCCCTCGACCCGCCCCTGACGGCGGCGGTGGCCGCCAGCTTCGAGCGAGACTTCGCCCTCAGCCAGGAAGTCGACCTGGCACGCTGGCATGCCCGGCCCTTCTGGCGTCGGCTGCAGCAGCGGCTGTGGGGGTGGCTCGACCGGCTGGTGGTCAATCTGCTCAATCGTCGCGACTAGACCTGTGGTGAGTACCCGTACACGCTGAAGCGGACTATCGTGCAGGGATTGTTCCCATGCAACGGAAGGGGTGGATGCGATGACGGCCAAGAAAATTCTCATGCTGGTGGGTGACTTCGTCGAGGACTACGAAGTGATGGTGCCGTTCCAGGCACTGAAGATGGTCGGGCATACGGTGCATGCGGTGTGTCCGGAGAAGTTGGCCGGGCAGACGGTGCGCACGGCGATCCATGACTTCGAGGGCGACCAGACCTACAGCGAGAAGCCTGGGCACAACTTTGCCTTGAACTTCGATTTCGTGCAGGTTCGGGCCGAGGGGTACGACGCGTTGTTGATCCCCGGTGGCCGGGCGCCTGAGTACCTGCGCCTGGATGAGCGGGTGCTGGCGCTGGTCAAGGCCTTCGACCAGGCGGGCAAGCCGATCGCGGCGGTGTGTCACGGGGCGCAGTTGCTGGCGGCGGCAGGTGTGCTGGAGGGGCGTGAGTGCAGTGCGTATCCTGCGTGTGCACCTGAGGTACGGTTGGCGGGGGGGCGGTTTGTGGATATCGCTCTGGACCAGGCGCATGTGGATGGGAATCTGGTGACGGCGCCTGCCTGGCCGGCGCATCCTGCCTGGTTGGCGGCGTTTCTGCGGGTGCTTGGGTAGTTTCTTGGGCTAGGTCGGTGTCGGTGTCGGTGGGTTCATTCATTTGAGTTGTCGACGCTGACTCACCGTTTCGCCCTTACGGCGGGTCACTTTTGCCCAAGAGCAAAAGTAGGTCGCCGTAAGGGCGAGAAGCGCCATCAGCGCCCCCACCAACATTGGATATTCACACGCTCCTCAAAAAGCTCAACCTACCTGCTCAACCCAATCATTCAAGTTGTAGTAATTGGTCACCCGAGCAATCTTCCCACAATGGATATAGAAGAACGCCCCCGCCGGCAGCACATACGTCTGTCCGTTGGCCGGTGGCAGCCCTTCGTCGTCGGCCAGGTACTCCCCATGTACGGTGAACTCCGCCGCCGCACGGCTCCCATCGGCATTCTGCATCACCACGATGTCCGCCAGACGCTCCCGGTAGCAGCGGTTCATCTTGTCCATGAACGCTGCAAACGCCGCTTTGCCCATCTGCCGCTCACCCTGGTTGATGTCGTGAATCACATCTTCGCTGAGCAATCCGAGGAAGGCGGGCATGTTGCCAGCATTGAAGGCTGCGTAATAAGCGTTCACAAGTTCGGTAGCGGTCATGGCAATGTTCCTGTCGTGTACGGGAAAGGGGATGGCTTGGGCCGGATGATAGGGTTTCCCCTCAAGCCCGGCTTAGCCGAGCGCGTCATCCACATCGACAAAACGACCGCTAAGCATGGAAATCCGCCTGTTGCACGGCGCCGCGATTGCGCCTTACATCGATGACCTCGCTCGCCTGCGCCTTTCGGTGTTTCGCGAGTTTCCCTACCTTTACGACGGTACGCCGCAGTACGAGGCCGACTACTTGTCCACCTACGCCCGCTCCGGGCGCAGCCTGGCGGTGCTGGCCATCGACCAAGGGCAGGTGGTGGGGGCCTCCACGGGCCTGCCTCTGGTCGACGAGACGCCTGAATTCCAACAGCCGTTCCTGGCCCAAGGGCGCGATCCTGCGAGCGTCTACTACTTCGGCGAGTCGGTGCTATTGCCGGCTTACCGGGGCCAGGGCTTGGGTGTGCGCTTTTTCATCGAGCGCGAGTCTTACGCTCACAAGCTCGCCGAATTCGACTACTGCGCGTTCTGCTCGGTCGAGCGGCCGGCCGGGCATCCCCGGCGTCCTGCCGACTACAAGCCCTTGCACGGCTTCTGGCGCAATCGGGGCTTCCTGCATGAGCCGTCGCTGCGCACGACCTATGCCTGGCGCGACCTCGACGAGGAGCAGGCATCGGCGAAGATCATGTCCTTCTGGCTCAAGGAACTACCCTTGTGATCCGTCTGGCCGCTTGCCAGTACGCCATCGAGCTGCACACGACCTGGGCGGCCTATGCCGAGCACCTCCAGAGCTTGTGCGCCGAGGCTGTCGAGGGCGGCGCGCAGTTGTTGCTGCTGCCTGAGTATGCGGGGTTGGTCCTAAGTGGCCAGTTGCCCTCTGAGCAACGGAGCGACCTGAAGGGATCGATCGCTGGGATCCAGCCGCTGATCGAGCCCTGGCTTGCCTTGTGCGAGGGAATCGCTCGGCGCTGGGGAATCTATCTGCAGCCAGGCAGCCTGCCGGTGCTCGAGACGGACGGGCGCTACCGCAACCGTGCCTGGTTGTTCGGACCGGACGGCGTGCTGGGTTATCAGGACAAACTGATCATGACCCGCTTCGAGCGTGAGCAATGGAACATCGCTGCTGGTGAAGGGCTCAAGGTGTTCGATACGGCGCTGGGACAATTGGGCATCCTGATCTGTTACGACAACGAATTCCCCCTGCTCGCCCGATACTTGGCCGAACGAGGCGCCGACTTGATCCTGGCCCCAAGCTGTACTGACACCGAGGCTGGTTATCACCGGGTGCGCATCGGTGCCCAGGCCCGAGCACTGGAGAATCAGATCGCGGTGCTGCAAAGCCCGACGGTGGGTATGGCGCCTTGGTCGCCGGCGCTTGACGAGAATATCGGACGGGCAGGGCTGTTCGTGCCGCCGGATTACGGCATGCCGAGTAATGGGGTGATTGCCGAGAGCGCCGAGCTTTGCCCTGATGGCAGTCGCTGGCTGCTGGGTAAAGTCGATCTGGAGGAAGTACGTCGGGTTCGACGCGAAGGACAGGTGTTCATCCGGCGGGACTGGCCGGAGCAGTTCGACAGAATTGGATAGGACAGTTGCGGCCCCTTCGCGGGTGAACCGGCTCCTACGAACGCTCCACTGTTTTGGAGTTCAGTGGATGCCCTGTGGGAGCGGGTCCATCCGCGAAGAAGGCGCCGCTGCTACATCAGGCTTACTTCACTTCAACCGCAAGGCTCTGCGCGATCTTGCTCTGCCACAGGGCGGGACCGGTGATGTGCACCGACTCACCGTTGCTGTCCACCGCGACGGTGACCGGCATGTCCTTGACCTCGAACTCGTAGATCGCTTCCATGCCCAGCTCGGCGAAGGCCAGGACCTGGGACTTGCGGATTGCCTGGGCCACCAGGTAGGCGGCGCCGCCAACGGCCATCAGGTACACCGCTTTGTTGTCCTTGATCGCCTCGATGGCGGTCGGGCCACGCTCGGACTTGCCGATCATGCCCAGCAGGCCGGTCTGCTCGAGGATCTGGCGGGTGAACTTGTCCATGCGGGTGGCGGTGGTCGGGCCGGCAGGGCCTACCACTTCGTCACCGACCGGATCGACTGGGCCGACGTAATAGATGAAGCGGCCTTTGAGGTCGACCGGCAGCTCTTCGCCGCGGTTGAGCATCTCGACCATGCGCTTGTGCGCGGCGTCACGACCGGTGAGCATCTTGCCGTTGAGCAGCAGGGTCTCGCCCGGCTTCCAGCTGGCGACTTCTTCCGGGGTGATCGCGTCGAGGTTGACGCGGCGGGCACTCGGGCCGGCTTCCCAGACGATTTCCGGGTAGGCGTCCAGCGACGGCGCTTCCAGCTCGGCCGGGCCGGAGCCGTCCAGCACGAAATGGGCGTGGCGGGTGGCGGCGCAGTTCGGGATCATGCAGACCGGCAGCGAGGCGGCGTGGGTCGGGTAGTCCATGATCTTGACGTCGAGCACGGTGGTCAGACCGCCCAGGCCCTGGGCACCGATACCCAGCTGGTTGACCTTCTCGAACAGCTCCAGGCGCAGTTCTTCGATGCGGTTCTGCGGGCCACGGGCCTTGAGCTCATGGATGTCGATGGACTCCATCAACACTTCCTTGGCCATGACCGCAGCTTTCTCTGCAGTGCCGCCGATGCCGATACCCAGCATGCCAGGCGGGCACCAGCCGGCGCCCATGGTCGGGACAGTGTTCAGGACCCAGTCGACGATCGAGTCGGATGGGTTGAGCATGGCCATCTTCGACTTGTTCTCCGAGCCACCGCCCTTGGCTGCGACGTCGACCTCGACCTTGTCGCCGGGCACGATGGAGTAGTGGATGACGGCCGGGGTGTTGTCCTTGGTGTTCTTGCGGGCACCGGCGGGGTCAGCCAGGATCGAGGCGCGCAGGACGTTTTCAGGCAGGTTGTAGGCGCGACGCACACCCTCGTTGATCATGTCGTCGACGCTCATGGTGGCGCCATCCCAGCGCACGTCCATGCCCACGCGCACGAACACGGTGACGATACCGGTGTCCTGGCAAATCGGGCGGTGGCCGGTGGCGCACATGCGCGAGTTGATCAGGATCTGGGCGATGGAGTCGCGCGCAGCGGGCGACTCTTCACGCAGATAAGCCTCGTGCATCGCCTGGATGAAATCGACGGGGTGGTAGTACGAGATGAATTGCAGGGCGTCGGCAACGCTCTGAATCAGGTCGTCTTGCTTGATCACGGTCATGCAGCGCGCTCCTCTTAAAGACGGGAACATTCAAAAAGGCTCTTCCGACACAGCCGACCAGCGCGTCGAAACACCTTGCAAGGCGCGCCGGCAGGCAGTGGCCGACGCAAAAGGGCGCGGCAGTATAGCGCGCATCGATGCCCGGCACACCTGCGCGTGGTCTGGACCAAGGTCGGCATGCTGTGGGCATCCTTTTTGCTCAATTGCCGGGCAAGCCCTAGAGTGGGCGCAGTGATGTGTGGAGATGTTTCGATCATGCCCGAACTTCGCGTCGGCGAGCACCGCTGGAGCGTGCCGGCCGCCAGCAACCTGCTCGACGCCCTCAACGAGGCCGGCTATGCCGTGCCCTACAGCTGCCGCGCCGGCAATTGCCACGCCTGCCTGGTGCATTGCCTGGAAGGCCAGCCCGAGGATGCCATGCCCGAGGCCTTGAGCAGTGAGCAGCGCGAGCAGGGCTGGCGCCTGGCCTGCCAGTGCCGGGTGAACGGCGATCTGCAGGTCGCCGTCTTCGACCCGCTGACCGACGGCTTGCCTGCGCGGGTCTGCGAGCTGGACTGGTTCGGTGACGTATTGCGTTTGCGTCTGCAACCCGAGCGGCCTCTGCGCTATCAGGCAGGCCAACATCTAGTGCTGTGGCAGCAGGGCGTTGCACGGCCTTATTCGCTGGCCAGCCTGCCAGGCGAGGACAGGTTTCTGGAGTTTCATCTGGACTGCCGCCTGCCGGGTGCCTTTTGCGATAAAGCCAGGCATTTGGTCGTCGGCGACGGACTGCGCCTGGGTGAGCTCAGGGGCGGTGCCCTGCACTACGACGCCGGGTGGCAGGATCGGCCGCTATGGCTGCTGGCGGCAGGGACAGGGCTTGGGCCGTTGTGGGGGATTCTGCGCGAGGCGCTGCGACAGGGGCATCAGGGGGAGATCAAGGTGATGCACGTGGCGCGGGATCGCCAGGGACATTATCTGGCTGGCCCCTTGAATGAGCTGGCGAGCCGTTATCCACAGGTGAATGTGTGCTGCGTGACCGCAGAGGCGTTGGAGGAAGCGTTGGCGGGGCTGTGCCCTTCGTCGCGACAGACGGTGGCGCTTGCGTGCGGAGCGCCGGGCAGTGTGGAGCAGTTCGCGCGGCGGCTGTTCATTGCCGGTGTGCCGAGGAACCAGGTGTTTGCCGATGTGTTCACCGAACATGCCTGAGTGAACAGAGGAGGGCGTTGCCCTCCTTTCGCGATGCAAGGCCGCCCCCACAGGTAAAGCGGTGGGCGCTGGCCAAGCCTGCGATGGGCCGCGAAGCGGCCCCAGGGTCCGACAACATCAGACCAGCGGATCACCCACGTGCAGGATCTTCATGCCGTTGGTGCCACCGATGGTGTGGTAGCTGTCGCCTTTGGTCAGGATCACCCAGTCACCCTGTTGCACCAAGCCGCGCTTGAGCAGTTCGTCGACGGCCGCCTGGCTGACCTTTTCGGCTGGCAGCGAGGCTGGGTCGAAGGCGATCGGGTAGACGCCGCGGAACAGCGATGCACGCGCCTGGGTGGCACGGTGCGGCGACATGGCGTAGATCGGCACGTGCGAACGCAGGCGCGACATGATCAGCGGGGTGTAGCCGCTCTCGGTGAGGGCGATGATCGCCTTGACGCCCGGGAAGTGGTTGGCGGTGTACATCGCGGCCAGGGCGATGCTTTCGTCGCAACGTTCGAACGTCGTGTGCAGGCGGTGGCTGGATTTCTGGCTGGTCGGGTGCTTCTCGGCACCTTGGCAGACGCGGGCCATGGCCTTGACCGCTTCGATCGGGTAGGCACCGGCGGCGCTTTCGGCGGAGAGCATGACCGCGTCGGTGTTGTCCAGCACGGCGTTGGCCACGTCGGACACTTCGGCGCGGGTCGGCATCGGGTTCTGGATCATCGACTCCATCATCTGGGTCGCGACGATCACCGCTTTGTTGTTGCGGCGGGCATGCTGGATGATCTTCTTCTGGATGGCGATCAGCTCGGCGTCGCCGATTTCCACGCCCAGGTCACCACGGGCGACCATTACCGCGTCGGAGGCTGCGATCAGGTTGTCCAGAGTCTCGTCGTCGGCGACGGCCTCGGCGCGTTCGATCTTGGCCACCAGCCAGGCGGTGCCACCGGCTTCGTCGCGCAGCTTGCGGGCATATTCCATGTCGCTGGCGTCACGCGGGAAGGAAACGGCCAGGTAGTCCAGGTCCATCTCTGCAGCCAGCTTGATGTCGGCCTTGTCCTTCTCGGTCAAGGCCGGCGCGGTCAGGCCGCCACCTTTGCGGTTGATGCCTTTATGGTCGGACAGCGGACCGCCGATGATCACCACGCAGTGCAGGGCGTCGGCGGTCGCGGTTTCGACGCGCATGACCACGCGGCCGTCGTCGAGCAGCAGCTCGTCGCCGACACCGCAGTCCTTGACCAGATCGGGATAGTCGATACCGACGATTTCCTGGTTGCCTTCGGTCAGCGGATGGGCGGTGGAGAAGGTGAATTTGTCACCGATCTTCAATTCGATGCGCTTGTTGCTGAATTTGGCGATGCGGATCTTCGGACCCTGCAGATCGCCCAGCAGCGCGACGTGGCGGCCATTCTTGGCGGCGATGTCGCGGATCAGGCGGGCGCGGGCCTTGTGCTCGTCTGGAGTGCCGTGGGAGAAGTTCAGGCGCGCCACGTCCAGGCCGGCGAGGATCAGTTGTTCGATCACTTCCGGTGAATTGCTGGCGGGGCCCAGGGTGGCGACGATTTTGGTACGGCGGATGGTCATGCACAGATTCCTATAGTGAAGCGCAGCGAAAGGCTACTCCTGAATATCGCTGTAGTCATTGTTCCGTTGCACTACCTCACCAGTTGGCAGGGTGGCGTTTGAACGGGCGGGGTATGCTTGCAGATGCATGTGAAGATTTGCCGCGCCAGGCCGATACACTGTCCATCAAAGGAGATCCCCATGCGAGCCCTGATCGTTTTAGCCGTCGCGGCCAGTGTCGTCGGCTGCACCCGCTGGTCGATGGACCATCACCTGAACAATGCCTACCGAGCCTATGACCGGGGCGACTGCCAGCGTGTGATGCTGGAGCTCTCGCAGGTGGACCGCACCAGCCGGGCACGGCCGTTCATCCATCCGGAAGTTTCGATGCTGCGTGGCCAGTGCCTTGAGCGTCAGAAGCTCTACATGGACGCGGCCCAGACCTATCAGTACCTGATGCAGCGTTATCCACAGAACGAGTATGCCTACCGCGCCAAGGCGCGCCTGCAGACCCTCGAACAGCTCGGGCACCTGCGTGGCGAGTCGGCGGTGGCGACGCCTGCGACCGGTACACCTTGGCGTTAACACCAAGGTGTTCTTGATTTCATGGAAATGCCGAGTCGCGCTGAGCTAATCTGTTAACCAGATGTAACGCTCACCGCCAGTACCTTGTCTTCCTGGCATCAGGTACGGATCGCGCCACGCCATGTTTATTCAACGCCATATAGAACGCCACCAGTTGCCTTGTGTCCTCAAGGTCTACAACCGGTTCACCGACCAGCAGATCGGCTACTTGGGCAATGCTTCGGAAGACGGCCTGATGTTGATCAGCCATCTGCCGGTACTGGTGGGGCCGGATTTCGAGTTGCAACTGCGCCTGCCGGTGGTTGGTGGCGGGGTGCAATGCATCAATCTTACCGCCAGTTGCCTGTGGTGCCGTGAGGATCAGACCCCCGGCCACTACGACGCCGGTTTCATGCTGTTGCAGCCCCCGCGCGAATACGACGACTTCGTCCGGGCTCTGCGCAACTACTTCAGCTTCCGCCCCATCAACGCCTCCGCCTGAGTCTTCGGCAACGCGCTGCAGCGAATTCGTGGGTGCGGACCGGCCTGTCAGGTCGCTAGACTCTGGTCGACCTTGTTACAGGAAGACCCCGTGAGCTCCAGCATCTTCTGGCACGACTACGAAACCACCGGCATCAATCCACGCTGCGACCGTCCGCTGCAGGTCGCAGGCGTGCGAACGGACTTTGAACTCAACGAGATCGAAGCGCCTATCAGCCTCTATTGTCGTCCCAGCGACGATATCCTGCCGCACCCGGCCGCCTGCCTGGTCACCGGCATCACGCCCGCGCAACTGGCCCGTGAGGGGCTATGCGAAGCCGAATTCATGACCCGGGTCCATGCGCAACTGGCCCGCCCCGGCACTTGTGGCGCGGGCTACAACACCCTGCGTTTCGATGACGAGGTCACCCGCTACAGCCTCTACCGAAACTTCTTCGACCCCTACGCCCGAGAATGGCAGGGCGGCAACAGCCGCTGGGACTTGATCGACGTGGTGCGCACCGCCTATGCCTTGCGCCCGGAAGGCATCGTCTGGCCGCAGCAGGACGGTCGCACCAGTCTGCGCCTTGAACTGCTGAGCAAGGCCAACGGCATCGACCATGGCCACGCCCACGAAGCGCTTTCCGACGTACGGGCAACGATCGCCTTGGCTCGCCTGATTCGCCAGAAGCAACCCAAGTTATATGACTGGTTGTTCCAATTGCGCAGCAAGCACAAGGTGATGGAGCAGATCCGTCTTTTGCAGCCGCTGGTACATGTATCTGGCCGCTTCTCTGCAGAGCGTAATTATCTGGGGGTGGTATTGCCATTGGCCTGGCATCCACGTAATCGGAATGCACTGATTGTGTGCGACCTGCACCTGGATACCTTGCCGTTATTGCAAGAGACCACAGAAACATTACGACAATGTTTGTATACCCGGCGTGACGAATTGCCTGATGGACAATTACCCGTTCCGCTGAAGTTGGTGCACATCAATCGTTGCCCGGTCGTGGCCCCGTTGACGGTATTGCGCCCTGTCGATCAGCAGCGGCTGGGTCTGGATATGTCGCAGTTGCAACGTCGTGGGGAACAATTGGCCGAGCAACAGCATATTTGGCAGGACAAGCTCGAAGGCATTTACAGCGGCGATGAGTTCGCGGCTAGCGAGGACCCTGAGCAACAGTTGTATGATGGTTTTCTGGGAGACCGAGATCGTCGCCTCTGTGATCAAGTGCGCGCCCTTGACCCTGTGCAATTGGGACAGGGGCACTGGATGTTCGATGACTCGAGGATGTCAGAGCTGTTATTCCGTTATCGGGCAAGAAACTTCCCCGATACCTTGAGTGCCGAGGAGCGGCAGCGTTGGTTCTCGTTCTGTCAGCAGCGTTTGAGCGACCCGCGACTGGGCGCGCCGAACACGCTGGGTGACTTCGAGCAGGCTTGCCAGAGCGCCCTGGCAACGGCAGATGCTGCCGGAAGGGGAGTATTGGAGGCGTGGCAGGCACATGTTCAGCAGTTGAAGGCGCAATATCAACGCTAAGGTGCACGCCCAATAAAAACGCCGGCAATTGCCGGCGTTTTTATTGGGCGTGTGAGAGGCAGCCAGCTGTCAGTCCAGCAGTGTTGCCCAGCCTTCAACCACATCGCCACCCCATTTGGCTTTCCATTCTTTCAGGGTCTTGTGGTTGCCGCCTTTGGTTTCGATCACTTCGCCATTGTGCGGGTTTTTGTACTGCTTGACCTTGCGAGCACGCTTGGTGCCAGTGGTCTTGACCGCACCGCGCGGAGCTTTGCTCAGTTTGGATTCTGGATCCAGCAGGGCAATCACGTCACGCAGGGACTTGGAATATTCGCCCATCAGTGCGCGCAGTTTGCCTTCGAACTCGAGTTCTTTCTTCAGTTTGTCATCTTGCGACAGGTTGGCCAGACGGGCCTGAAGTTCCTTGATGGCTTCTTCGGTAGCGCGGTATTCGTTGATCAGGGACATGGAGTGGTCCTTAGTGCAATGTTCAAAGAGAAACAGTTCGGGCCAATAATAGACAGGCGATACTCTCAAGTAAACAATTAAAAAGGCAATAAACTGTTAATTGTCGTGGGGCAATGCAGGCATTTGGTTAAGAAAATTTTACATATCGCCCGACAAATTCATCATTTCCTACGTGGTCGGCTCAATTGGCAGCTTTGCCCCTCGCGGGCCGAGCGTGTGTGCTGTAGCGGGCAATCATTACTGCGTTTTTTCTGGCGGGCCGCTAGAATGTGCGCCTTTGCGAAGTTTCCGGAGTCTCCTTCATGCGCACCTATCGACTGGTGATTGCCTGCCCCGACCGTGTCGGCATCGTGGCAAAAGTCAGTAATTTCCTGGCCCTGTACAACGGCTGGATCAACGAAGCCAGCCACCACTCCGATGAGCAGAGCGGTTGGTTCTTCATGCGCCATGAGATCCGCGCCGAATCCCTGCCATTTGGCATCGAAGCGTTTCGCGAGGCGTTCGCGCCGATCGCCGAAGAGTTCTCCATGACCTGGCGGATCACCGACTCGGCCCAAAAGAAACGCGTGGTGCTGATGGCCAGCCGCGAATCCCACTGCCTGGCCGATCTGCTGCATCGCTGGCACACCGACGAGCTCGATTGCGAAATTCCCTGCGTGATCTCCAACCACAACGACCTGCGCAGCATGGTCGAGTGGCACGGCATCCCGTTCTTCCATGTCCCGGTCGATCCCAAGGACAAGCAACCGGCGTTCGCCGAGGTCTCGCGTCTGGTCCAGGAGCATGGGGCCGATGTCGTGGTGCTGGCGCGCTACATGCAGATCCTGCCGCCGCAGCTGTGCCAGGAATACGCCGAAAAAGTCATCAACATCCACCACAGCTTCCTGCCATCGTTCGTCGGCGCCAAGCCGTACCACCAGGCGGCGCTGCGTGGCGTGAAACTGATCGGTGCGACCTGCCACTACGTCACCGAAGAGCTGGACGCCGGTCCGATCATCGAGCAGGACGTGGTGCGTGTCACCCACGCCGACAGCATTGAAGACATGGTGCGTTTCGGTCGTGACGTGGAGAAGATGGTGCTGGCCCGCGGCCTGCGCTACCACCTGGAAGACCGTGTCTTGGTGCATGGCAACAAAACCGTGGTGTTCGACTAAGCGCCGATGGCCGATCCCCGCGACAAGGCTGCGGCGGCGTCGCCGCCCACTCTGGGCGAGGGGTGCCTCGCTCGCTTCGATCTCGAGCGCTTGAGCGAAGAGGCTGGCACCCACTTCCCGGATGCCGCCGCGCTCTGGCGCCAGCTCAACTCGCCTGACGACGCCAGCGCTCCAGCAACGGACGCGCCAACAGGCAAACGAATACCGGGCCCCCGGCGATCAGATAGAAGTAATAAGTGACCGCGCGCCAGATCAGGATCGCCGCCGCCGCCGTAGAGCTGCCCACCAAGGGCGTCAGCAGGCTCGCCGAGGTCAATTCGGCGGCTCCGGCTCCGCCTGGCAGCAGGCTGAACTGCCCGGCGCTGAGTGACAGGATCTGCACCAGAAAGCTTGGAATCCACGAAAGCTCCACACCCAGCCCTCGCAGAACCAGGTACAGCACGCTGTAGCGCAGGCTCCAGTGCACACAAGTCAAACTGAAAACCAGAATCAGGATGCGCTTGGGCAGGCGCCAGGTGTCCGTCAGTGCATGGACGAAACGCAACAGCTTGCGCGCCCATTGCCGTCTGCGCCGCGCCGACATGCCCAAGCGGCGTAGTAACCGGCCGTTCAGGCGCATCACCGTGCGCCGGTAGCGCAGCAACGCGAGAATCCCAAGCAGCGCCGAACACAGCAACAGGGCGCTGCCCAACAGCATGCTCTGCTGGGTATGTCCCAGGCTGTGGAACAGGGCATAGCCTGCAATCGCCAGCATCGCGCAGAAGAAGAACACCAGATCGTTCAACTGATCCATGGCGAACACCGCACCGCTGCGCGCCGGGCCGATACGCTCGCGCGCCAGCAGGGCCATGAGGGTCAATGGTCCGCCGCTGCCGCCAGGGGTGGTACAGATGGCGAATTCGGTGGCCATGACCACACCCAGGCTGCGTACCCGGCCGAGGCGTGCCCCTTGTTGGCCGAGCAGCAGCCGCAGGCGCACGGCATTGATCACCCAGCACAGCAGGATCATGCCCAGTAGCACAGCCATCAGGCTCGGGGCAAAGGCGCGTAGGCGCGCCAGCAAATCGCTGCCACCGAGCAAGGTGGGTACCAGCAACGCCAGCAGCAGTGCCAGGCCCAGCCAGCCCAGGCGGTTCATGCCTGGACCTGACGCGCCAGCCAGGCGGATTTGGTCAGGGGTTGACGTCCCTGCGCTAGCAACGTTTGCAATGTCTGCAACCAGTAGTCGCGAGAGGCCGGATGACGCATATCCACGGGATGCAGGCCGAGGCGCAGCGTGGCTGCATTGCGCCAGCGTCGCCCTTGCCAGTCGCAGATCATCCGCGAAAGCCCCCGTCGCCAAGCACTGCGGGCGCTCCACACCAAGCCGGGGGCCTGGATGGCGGTGAACTCCGGGAGGCGATAGAGGTGCTGGGGCGTGCTGGTGTAGCGCAGCGGCAACCGACGTAGGGCCTGGCGTGTGCCTTCGCTCATCAACCAGGCCGGGGCGACGAAACCGGCCACCGGCCAGCCGTGGCGGTCGAACACTTCCAAGCCGGCTTCCAGGCGCAGCAGGGCCTCGGCCTCATCTAGCCCATAGAATTCGCCTTCATGGGTGTAGATTCGGCGCATGAAGAACTCGCGGGCGCTGCGCGGCGGGGGCCCATCATCAGCATGGAAATAGCCGTGCAGGGCCAGCTCGTCGCCCTGTGCCAAGCGTCGTTCGAGCAAGCGGCAGAAGGTCGGCGAGCGGGACAGGGGATTGCGATGATGGAAGTCCGGCACCACCAGCCATGTCATGGGCACGTTGCCCAGGCGTTCCACGGCCTGGACGAACGGCTGGTAGTCCGGCCAGGTTTCGGGCGCGACATCGTGCAGCACCAGCATCAGGCTACGCGGCGCGGCGTCTGTCTCAACCATGGGCGCGTACCTGCGGCTGGTGACCGAGCACGGCCTGGTAGTGCTCCAGCAGGCCATCGACCACATGGTCCCAGGCGTAGTGCAGTTCGACATGACGACGGGCCTGGGCTCCCAGCCGACGGACACCGGCCTCGAAGGTTTCGCGCACAGCGTTAGCCATGGCCTGGGCGTCATTGGGGGTGCACAGGCGTCCGCAGCGTTCATCGACGATTTCACTGAAGGCGCCGGCACGTACCGCGACCACGGGCAGGGCACTGGCCATGGCCTCGAGGATAACCAGGCCGAAGGTTTCCTGATCGCCTGCATGTACCAGCAGGTCCGCACTGGCGAACAGCCGGGCGACCTCTTGAGGTGGGCAGAAATGGTCGATGACACTGACATTGTCCGGCACATTGGCGGGCATGTTCGAGCCGACCAACAATAAATGATAGTGGCGGCCCAATCGCCTCATGCAGTCGAGCAGCACCGGCAGGTTCTTCTCCCGCGAGCCACGCCCGGCGAACACCAGCAGGCGCGTGGTGTCGGGGATTCCCAGTTCGGCCCGAAGGCCCGGATCGCGGTGTTCGGGGTTGAAGGTGCACAGGTCGACGCCCAGGTGTTGCACATGCACGTCCTTGACGCCTAGCCTACACAGCTTGTCAGCCATCACTTGGCTGGGCGCCAGCACGCGGTCGAAGTTGCCGTACAGTTTGCTGACATAGGCCTCGACGTTGGGGGTGAACCAGTTGCCCATGCGGTTGCTCACCAGCAGCGGCAAGTCGGAGTGGTAGAAGCCGATTACCGGTACGTCGAGCTTGCGCCGCGCTTCCAGGGCGGCCCAGGCCGTGAGGTAGGGGTCACCGACTTCGATCAGGTCAGGCTGCAGGCGCCGCAACACGTTGCACCAAGGGGCCAGGCGGACGGGAAAGCGGTAGCCGTTGCCAAAGGGCAGGGGCGGCGCCGGCACCTGGTAGATGCCATCGGCATCGGTGGCGCTGGCGCCAGGAATCAAAAGGCTGTGACGCACGCCGGGCCTGGCGTCGAGTCGGCGATGTTTGGCATCAAGATAGGTACGTACGCCGCCACTGGCCGGGGCGTAGAACATGGTGATGTCAGCGATGTGCACGATCAGCATCCCTCCGGGATCGTCTTCGGGTCTGTCATCGGGCTGCGATGAGCAGGCGATGACGCGCCTAAAGGTTGACCTTACTGAAGGATAGTTTGTTCGATCGGAGGGAGGCAGCGGTCAGCGTCAAGCTGCAGGGTGCGAGCTGCACGCTTCAAGCTGCAAGAGCCAGCGGCGCCCTGCCTGCTGTTCTTGCGGCTTGAAGCTCGAAGCTTGCGGCTTGAAGCTCTTAGATCCGGAAACTGCCGACCAGATGCTTGAGGCGGGTGGCTTGCTGTTCCAGGTCCGTGCAGGCGCGCAGGGTAGCCTGCAGGTTCTCGACGCCCTCCTGGTTGAGCATGTTGATTTCGTTGATGTCCATGTTGATCGAGTCGACCACGGCGGTTTGCTCCTCGGTGGCCGTAGCCACCGACTGGTTCATGCCGTCGATTTCGCCGATACGCACGGTCACGCTGTCCAGGCGCTCGCCGGCCTGGTTGGCGATCTCCACGCTGTCCTGGCTGTGGCGCTGGCTCTGACCCATGGTTTCGACCGACTCACGGGCACCGACCTGCAGCTCCTCGATCATGTTCTGCACTTGCTGTGCCGATTCCTGGGTGCGGTGGGCGAGGTTGCGTACTTCGTCGGCGACCACGGCGAAACCGCGGCCAGCCTCGCCTGCACGGGCGGCCTCGATCGCCGCGTTGAGCGCCAGCAGGTTCGTCTGTTGGGAAATGCTGGTGATCACCTCGAGAATCTGGCCGATGTTGACGGTCTTGTTGTTGAGCGTCTCGATGTGGGCGCTGGAGGTGACGATCAGGTCGGACAGGCGATTCATCGCCTCGATGTTGCGCTCCACCACCTGCTGGCCTTCTTCGGCCAGCAGGCGCGCCGAGGTGGCGTGCTGAGAGGCCTGGGCCGCGTTGCCGGCGATCTCCTGGGCAGCGGCGCCGAGCTCGTTGATGGCGGCGGCGACGCTGTTGGTGCGGTTGGCCTGCTCGTCGGAGTTTGCCATCGACGAGTTGGAGGCACTGATCACCCGCAAGGCCACTTCGTTGACTTGTTCGGTGGCCGAGGACACTTCGCGGATCGAGGCGTGGATACGCTCGACGAAGCGGTTGAACGCCGTGCCGAGGATGCCGAACTCATCGTGTTGATGGATCTGCAGGCGCTTGGTCAGGTCGCCTTCACCCTCGGCGATGTCTTCCATGGCACGGGTCATGGTGTGCAAGGGCTGCATCAGCACGCGGATCAGTAAACCCAGCAGGGCAATGATGATGACCACCGCCACGATCGTCGCGATCACCGCCGAGGTGCGGAAGGTGCTGAGCATGGCGAAGGCTTTGTCTTTATCTACCGACAGGCCGATGTACCAGTTGGCCGAAGGCAGCCCCTTGATCGGGGTGAAGGTCAGCAAGCGAGCCTGGCCGTCGGACTCGACTTCGGTCAGCTCGCCGGACAGCTTGGGTGTTTGCTGTGGGAACAGGTCCGACAGCGACTTCATCACCAAGTCTTTGTTCGGATGTACCAGGATCTTGCCTTGGTCGTTGACCAGGAAGGCGTAGCCCATGCCGCCGAAGTCCAGCGAATTGATGATGTCCACAAGGCCGTCGAGGGCCAGGTCCCCACCGACCACACCGACAGTGCTCGAGACCTTGCTGAGGATACCGATGACCATCTTGTTGGTGGTCAAGTCGATGTAGGGTTCGGTCAGCATGGCGCCACTGGCGTTCATGCCGTCCTTGTACCAGGGGCGCACGCGAGGGTCGTAGCCGTCGGGCATCTTGGAATCGGGACGCACGCTGAAGCCGCCGTCCACCTTGCCCAGGTAGACGGTGAGAAAGCTCGACAGTAGGGCTTGCTGACTCATGAAGGTTTCGGCATTGGCCGGATTCTGTGCGATGTTCTGCGACAGGTTTTCCACTAACTTGATTCGGCCATCGAACAGGTTGCGAATGTTGGTCGAGGTGGATTCGCCCATTTCAGCCAGATAACTCTCCAGGTCGGCGCGAATGGCATTACGCTGGAGATAATCGTTGTAGAGGGTGAACAGGCTGAAGGCGAGTATCACGATCAAAGACGCCGCCAAGAGAATCTTGTGGCTGAAACGTAGGCTTTTGTTCATGGCGTGGTCCGCTAAGGTTTTTATCGGGTCGTTCGCACGAAGGCAGCTTGAAAACAGTGCAACAATCACCGGAGGTCCTTTTCGGGATGTTCCTGTCTTTCAGAATGAGTAGCACCACGGGGTATCGGCCGTTATGCGGCAAAGCTTGAATAGAGGATGAAAGAAGATGTCGGATACTTCGCAAATAGTTGTGGGGGCGGGGCCTGACGGCCAGCCAGTGAGCCAAGCCATGCGCCTGGCCAACCGTCATGGGCTGGTTGCCGGTGCCACAGGGACGGGCAAGACCGTGACCCTGCAACGCCTGGCCGAGGTCTTCAGCGATGCGGGAGTTGCGGTGTTCGCCGCCGACGTGAAGGGCGACCTGTGCGGCCTGGGGGCAGCCGGAGCCCCGCAGGGCAAAGTGGCCGAGCGTATCGCCGCAATGCCGTGGTTGGGCCACCGCCCTCAGGCCTATCCCGTGACCTTGTGGGATATTGCAGGGGAGTCGGGTCATCCCTTGCGAACGACACTCAGTGAAATGGGGCCTCTGTTGTTGGGCAACTTGCTGGAACTGACCGACAGCCAGCAGGCAGCACTATACGCAGCCTTCAAGGTGGCTGACCGCGAAGGGCTATTGCTCCTGGACCTCAAGGACCTCAAGGCGCTGCTCGGGCACTTGAAGGACAACCCGCAATTGCTGGGTGAGGACAGCGCATTGATGACCACGGGCTCCACCCAGGCCCTGCTACGTCGCCTGGCGACTCTGGAGCAACAGGGGGCCGAGGCCCTGTTCGGAGAGCCGGCCCTGCAACTGGAGGATCTACTGCGCCCGGACCGCGATGGGCGAGGGCGCATCCACTTGCTCGATGCCAGCCGGTTGGTGCATGAGGCGCCGAAGGTCTACGCCACCTTCCTTTTATGGTTGTTGGCCGAGCTGTTCGAACAGTTGCCCGAGCGTGGTGATGCCGACAAACCGGTGTTGGCGTTGTTCTTCGACGAGGCGCATCTGCTGTTCAACGGCACCCCCAAGGCCCTGCAGGATCGCCTCGAGCAAGTGGTTCGACTGATCCGCTCCAAAGGCGTAGGGGTTTATTTCGTGACCCAGTCGCCAGGGGACTTGCCCGATGCCGTGCTGGCGCAGTTGGGGCTGCGTATCCAGCATGGGCTTCGTGCGTTCACCGCCAAGGAGCAGAAGTCGCTCAGGGCCGTGGCCGACGGATTCCGTCCTAACCCGGCATTCGATGCACTCGCCGTGTTGACCGAACTGGGTATCGGTGAGGCATTGGTAGGGACCCTGCAGGAGAAAGGCACGCCGGAAATGGTCCAGCGGGTACTGGTAGCGCCACCGCAGTCGCGTATCGGGCCGTTGACCGAGACCGAGCGCAAAGCGCTGGTTGCAGCCTCGCCACTGGCGGGACGTTATGACAAACCAGTCGACCGTGAATCGGCTTATGAGATGCTGACCGCTCGCAAGGGCGAGCCGGTGGAGCCCGTGCCGCAGCCCAAGGCCGATGAGGAGAGCTTCGCCGACAAGGCTGGAGAGTTTTTGCAGAGTGCTGCGGGGCAGGCGATCAAGTCGGCAGTGCGCCAGGCGGCCAATCAGTTGGGGCGCCAATTGGTGCGTGGCCTGATGGGCTCGCTGCTGGGCGGCAAACGGCGGTAGTGGCCAGTGGCGCCAGCACTCACAGGTGCTAGGCATCGTGAACCCATGAAAAAGGCGCCCGAAGGCGCCTTTTTCATGACAGCGGTATCGATCAGCCGATCGCCTTGGAGGCCAGCCAGAACAGGCCGGCGGCCAGGCCCATCGAAGCCGGCAGGGTCAGGACCCAGGCCAGCAGGATGGTCTTCACGGTGCCGCCTTGCAGGCCGCTCTTGTTGGCGACCATGGTGCCGGCGACACCCGACGACAATACGTGGGTGGTCGAGACCGGCAGGCTGAAAACGTTGGCCAAGCCGATGGCGCAGGCTGCGGTGATCTGCGCCGACATGCCCTGGGCGTAGGTCATGCCTTGCTTGCCGATCTTCTCGCCGACGGTCAGCACCACGCGCTTCCAGCCGACCATGGTGCCCAGGCCCAGGGCCAGGGCGACAGCCACGATCACCCAGAACGGTGCGTATTCGGTGGTGGCGGTCAGGTCTTTGCGCAGCTTCTCGAGGTCGGCCTTTTCACGGCTTTCCAGTCCTGGGAGCTTGCCGACCTTCTTGGCGGTGTCATCCAGGCAGAGCAGATAGCGACGGACTTCGACGCGCTTCTCCGCGCTCAGGTCGCGGTAGTCGGTGACACCGTGCAGCGACGATTGCAGGGCGGCGATGGTCGGTTCGGTCTGCTGCGGATTGCAGCTGAACTGCTCCGGCAGGTCGGTCGACTTGGCCTTGCCCAGTGCCAGGAACTCGCCCAGGGTGGCGGCGTTGCGCTGGTAGAACTGGCTCATGTGCAGGGTGGCGTCGCGGGTACGCTCGATCTGGTAGGTGGTGCTATTCAGGTCGAGGACGAACTTGGCAGGAACGATACCGATCAGGACCAGCATGATCAGGCCGATGCCTTTCTGGCCGTCGTTGGAGCCGTGCACGAAGCTGACGCCCATCGCGGAAATCACCAGCACCAGGCGATTCCAGAATGGCGGATGCTTCTTGTCGTCCAGCTTGCGGCGTTGTTCCGGTGTCTTGTGCATCTTCGACAGCGGGCGCCACCATTTGAGGCCGATCAATACCAGGGCCGCGACGGCGAAGCCGGCCATGGGCGAGATCACCAGCGACATGGCGATGTCGATCGCTTTCTGCCAGTTGACGCCATCGCCGAGGGGGATGTCGTTGAGCAGGGCATTGGCCAGGCCCACGCCCAGGATCGAGCCGATCAGGGTATGAGAGCTGGATGCGGGGATGCCGAAGTACCAGGTGCCGAGGTTCCAGGTGATGGCCGCGGCCAGCAACGAGAAGACCATGGCCAGCCCGTGTCCGGTGTTCACATTGATCAGCAGTTCGACTGGCAGCAGGTGGACGATGGCATAGGCCACCCCGACGCCGCCGAGCAGAACCCCGAGGAAGTTGAACACACCGGAGAAGAACACGGCCAGGTGCGGTGGCATGGCTTTGGTATAGATGACGGTGGCTACCGCGTTGGCGGTGTCATGAAAGCCATTGATGAACTCGAATGCGAGCACGAAGGTCAGAGCGAGCAGCAAGCTCACCAGCACCCACGCATCCAGTCCGCTGAATAAATCGATCATGAAGGTTGTCTGGCGGTCATAGGGGGGCGCGATTATGCCAGAAAACCTTGGCAATCGATGCCCCTGCAACCGATCGACGAGATGGGAAGCATCCCAGGGAAGCGGCGATTCGATGCAAGATGGGTGGGGTTTTTCACGACTAAAATCGCTAAAAACCACAAAAAAGCAGGTAAAACCCGCAATCATGAATATGGTGGTTATTTCAAACGATCGTATGAAATTTGTGTAATTCCATTTCATCATGGCGCATCGATAAAAGGACCGCTGCGCACCACCGCGTTGAAGGCGGTGGTGCGCCGCTTCGCAAGGCACACCGGGTCAGGTGTTCTCGCTGCGCAGTTCCTTTTCCATTTTTTCCAGCTCTTGGGCGAAGACCTGGTCCTGGACAGTGGCGCGCTTGCGCCAAGGTTTGCGCTCTGGTTCCAATTGCGCGGCGTAAGTGGTCACTTCACCACCGTATACTTCCTTGTAACGTTCAGCCTGGCGCTCGAGTTCCGCGCGCAGTTCTTCTTTCGTCACAGTCATACCCGAATAGGTTGAAATTTTGCCTTGGCCTTCATCATGCAAAGTTATGCAGACGGCTACGTCGCCAAGGCGAACATGCTGTCGCAGCGACAGGATCCATGAGGTACATGGCACTTGGATTAACGGGGTAGGCCCTGAGCCCTGCACCTGACTGGCGGCGTCTCCGTGGGAACGTCGACGAATATTGTTCTGAATGAACGATCCGGCCAGCGCATTCGATTATAGCAATCGATAAGTCAATGGCCATCATTCTTTAGCGGCACGTGCCAAACATTCAAAGTTATGTAGTGGGCACAATGGCGATAATCAGACTGGCCGTGAAAGTTTGAGGTGTGCTCGTCCATGAAAGTTCGGGCGAACAACAAGAAAAACAAAAACGGCCTCGTGGGAAACGAGGCCGTTGCCTGGGACTTCTACGGTGGGTACCTGACCAGTCTCTCCAAAGAAGCCACATGTGGCAGGAGAAAGGTATAAGTAAAAGTGTCAGCGGTCAATTGCGATTATCGGCCGTTGGTTCGATAATCGCACAAGCGACCGTTTTTTTTGAGGTTCACCATGAGCGAAGAAACCCAGGACAAGGCTTCCGCCAATCCGGAGCCGGGACGTACCGCAGCGCCTGCACTGGCCCCGCCGATCGTGGCCTCGCCCGCCAAACGTATCCAGGCCTTTACCGGCGACCCGGATTTCATGACTTCGCTGGCCCGTGGGCTGGCGGTCATCCAGGCCTTCCAGGAGCGCAAGCGCCACCTGACCATCGCACAGATCAGCCATCGCACCGAGATTCCCCGGGCGGCGGTGCGCCGCTGTCTGCATACCCTGATCAAACTGGGTTACGCGACCACCGATGGGCGCACCTATTCGTTGTTGCCCAAGGTCCTGACCCTGGGGCATGCGTATCTGTCCTCGACACCTCTTGCGGTCTCCGCGCAGCCTTACCTGGATCGGATCAGCGATCAGTTGCACGAAGCGGCCAACATGGCGACGCTCGAAGGTGACGACATTTTGTATATCGCCCGTTCGGCAACGGTGGAGCGGTTGATCTCGGTCGACCTTTCGGTGGGCGGCCGCTTGCCGGCCTACTGCACCTCGATGGGGCGTATCCTGCTGGCAGCACTGGACGATGCCAGTCTCTGGGAATACCTCGAACGCGCCGACCTCAAAGCCCGCACCAGTCGAACCCTGCACGATCCGGACTCACTGTTCGCCTGCATACAGCAGGTGCGCGCCCAAGGCTGGTGCGTGGTGGACCAGGAGCTGGAACAGGGCCTGCGCTCGATCGCGGTGCCGATCTACGACGCCTCGGGGCAGGTACTGGCCGCGCTCAACGTCAGTACTCACGTGGGTCGGGTGACGCGCAGCGAGTTGGAGCAGCGCTTCCTGCCGATCCTGCTGGCGGCCAGCCGCGACCTCTGCCACCAGCTATTTGGATAGCAATGCCCAGGGCCGCTTCGCGGCCCATTCACGGTCTGCATTTATCCACAGGCCGAACGGCGCCACGCGTTTCTTGTTCGATTAACGCACAGTCTCGTTTTCCATGAATTGCGCACCTGGGATGCGCTGATTAATGTCTTGCGCAACGGTCGGTTTGCCGACCGGACAATAACAACATTCGAGACGCACCCCATGAGCATTGTCCTTTCGCTGTCGCGGCCGCACCCGCCTGCAGCGTCGCCGCTTTCCGGCTGATCCACCGACGCATTCGCTTATCCTGCTCCCTGCACATCCTCCGTGTGCAGTGGCCTGTCTGCGCCTCATTTTCCGGACAACAACAATGAATAAACCGCAAACCGCTGTCGGAAACTGCCTCGACGTCCAGTCCTTCATCAACGACCAGCCACTGTCCCGCTGTCAGTGGCGGGTGGTGATCCTGTGTTTTCTGATCGTCTTCCTCGATGGCCTGGATACCGCGGCCATGGGTTTCATCGCGCCGGCCCTGTCCCAGGAGTGGGGCATCGATCGCGCAAGCCTTGGCCCGGTGATGAGCGCTGCGCTGATTGGCATGGTGTTCGGTGCCCTGGGGTCGGGGCCTTTGGCTGACCGCTTCGGGCGCAAGGGCGTGCTGGTCGGGGCGGTGCTGGTGTTCGGCGGCTTCAGCCTGGCCTCGGCCTATGCCACCGACGTCGATCAACTGCTGGTGCTGCGTTTTCTCACTGGCCTGGGGCTGGGCGCTGGTATGCCCAATGCCACCACGCTGCTCTCCGAGTACACCCCCGAGCGGCTCAAGTCATTGCTGGTCACCAGCATGTTCTGTGGCTTCAATCTGGGCATGGCAGGCGGTGGTTTCATTTCCGCCAAGCTGATCCCCGCCTACGGCTGGCATAGCCTGCTGGTGCTCGGTGGCGTGCTGCCGCTGCTGTTGGCGGTGGTGCTGCTGGTGTGGTTGCCGGAGTCCGCGCGGTTTCTGGTGGTGCGCAATCGCGGGATCGACAAGGTTCGCAAGGCCTTGGCTCCGATCGCTCCTGCCAAGGTAGCTGAGGCGGCGAGCTTCAGTGTGCCGGAACAGAAGGCGGTGGCCGCCGGCAACGTGTTCACGGTGATCTTCTCCGGCACCTATGGTCTGGGCACCGTTTTGCTCTGGCTGACCTACTTCATGGGGCTGGTCATCGTCTACCTGCTGACCAGCTGGCTGCCGACCCTGATGCGTGACAGTGGTGCCAGCATGGAGCAGGCCGCGTTCATTGGCGCCTTGTTCCAGTTCGGTGGCGTACTCAGCGCGGTTGGCGTGGGCTGGGCGATGGACCGCTTCAACCCGCACAAGGTCATTGGTCTGTTCTATCTATTGGCGGGTGTGTTCGCCTACGCAGTCGGGCAGAGCCTGGGCAACATGACTCTGCTGGCCACCCTGGTGCTGGTGGCGGGCATGTGCATTAACGGCGCGCAATCGGCCATGCCCTCGTTGGCAGCGCGGTTCTACCCCACTCAAGGGCGTGCCACCGGGGTGTCTTGGATGCTCGGCATCGGCCGGTTCGGCGCAATCCTCGGGGCCTGGAGCGGCGCGACGTTGCTGGGACTTGGCTGGAACTTCGAACAGGTGCTGACCGCGCTGCTGGTGCCAGCGGCGCTGGCCACCGTGGGTGTGGTGGTCAAAGGGCTGGTGAGCCACGCCGACGCGACCTGATCGCTCAGGGTGGAGGAGCGATTTACCCGCAGATGGGAGGGTGCACCTCACCGATGTTTCGCGGTTAAACCCGGCTCCACGCAGGTGTGCCCTGGGTCTGGGACGAATGGATAGCAGAACAACAAATGGTTCGATAATCGCACAAAAGTGCGATTATCGGATTGTAAGCACCCCGGCGTCCTCCTTAATCTGAGCCCATCGCAGCGATGCATCGGCCCGCTGCTCCCTGACCCGACTCGTCCTGACCAGGAGTCTCCAATGGCAGCAATCCTCTCGCTTCATGATGCCGTGAAGCAATTCATCCAGGATGGCGACACCGTCGCCCTCGAAGGTTTCACCCACCTGATCCCGACCGCCGCCGGCCATGAGATCATCCGTCAGAACAAGCGGGACCTGACCTTGGTGCGCATGACCCCGGACCTGATCTACGACCAATTGATCGGTGCCGGTTGCGCGCGCAAGTTGATCTTCTCCTGGGGCGGGAACCCCGGTGTGGGCTCGCTGCACCGCCTGCGCGATGCGGTGGAAAAACACTGGCCTCACGCCATCGAAATCGAAGAGCACAGCCACGCCGACCTGGCCAATGCCTACGTCGCCGGTGCTTCGGGCTTGCCCTTTGCCGTGCTGCGCGCCTACGCAGGTTCCGACCTGCCGAAGGTCAACCCGCTGATCAAGAGCGTGACCTGCCCGTTCACCGGCGAAGTACTCGCCGCCGTGCCTTCGGTGCGCCCGGATGTCACCGTGATCCACGCACAAAAAGCCGACCGCAAGGGCAACGTACTGCTCTGGGGCATCCTGGGCGTGCAGAAGGAAGCGGCCCTGGCGGCCAAGCGCTGCATCGTCACGGTCGAGGAAATCGTCGATGACCTGCAGGCCCCGATGAACGCCTGTGTACTGCCGACCTGGGCGCTCAGCGCCGTATGTCTGGTGCCCGGCGGCGCCCATCCGTCCTACGCCCATGGTTACTACGAGCGCGACAACCGCTTCTACCAAGCCTGGGACCCGATTGCGCGCAACCGTGAGTCGTTCACTGCCTGGATCGACACCTACATCCGTGGCACCGCTGACTTCAATGAATTCAAGGCCAAGCTGGCCAGCACCGCGGAGGCTGCGCAATGAACTATTCCACTTCCGAGATGATGACTGTCGCCGCAGCCCGTCGCCTGCGTAACGGCGCGGTCTGCTTCGTGGGGATCGGCCTGCCGTCCAAGGCCGCCAACCTGGCACGCCTGACGTCCTCCCCGGACGTGGTGCTGATCTACGAATCCGGCCCGATCGGTGCCAAGCCCAGCGTGTTGCCGCTGTCGATCGGCGACGGCGAGCTGGCTGAAACCGCCGATACCGTAGTGCCAACCGCCGAGATCTTCCGCTATTGGCTGCAAGGCGGGCGCATTGACGTGGGCTTCCTTGGCGCTGCCCAGGTCGACCGCTTCGGCAACATCAACACCACCGTTGTCGGTGACTACCACGCGCCCAAGACGCGCCTGCCGGGTGCTGGCGGCGCACCGGAGATCGCCGGTTCCGCCAAGCAGGTGCTGATCATCCTCAAGCAGTCGCCTCGTGCGTTCGTCGAGAAACTGGACTTCATCACGTCGGTCGGTCACGGCGAGGGCGGCGATTCGCGCAAACGCCTGGGCCTGCCGGGCGAGGGCCCGGTCGGGATCATCACCGACCTGTGCATCATGGAACCGGAAGCCGGCACCCATGAGTTCGTGGTCACCTCGATTCATCCAGGCGTGACCCGCGAGCAGATCATTGCCGCCACCGGTTGGCCGATCCGCTTTGCCGACAGCGTGCAGACCACCGATGCCCCCACCGAGGTCGAGCTGGGCGCGCTGCGCGACCTTGAGGCCCGCACCGCCGCCGCCCATGGCCAGACGGCAGGAGAAGCCTGATGCGTGACGTATTCATCTGCGACGCCATCCGCACCCCCATCGGCCGCTTCGGCGGCGCCTTGGCCGGCGTGCGTGCCGATGACCTGGCGGCGGTGCCGCTCAAGGCATTGATCGAGCGCAACCCGCAGGTCGACTGGACGCAGCTCGACGAAGTGTTCCTGGGCTGTGCCAACCAGGCCGGCGAGGATAACCGTAACGTGGCGCGCATGGCGCTGCTGCTGGCCGGCCTGCCACAAAGCGTTCCGGGCGTGACCCTCAACCGCCTGTGTGCCTCGGGAATGGATGCTGTCGGCACCGCGTTCCGCGCCATCGCCAGCGGCGAGATGGAGCTGGCCATCGCTGGCGGGGTGGAGTCCATGTCCCGTGCTCCTTTCGTCATGGGCAAGGCCGAGAGCGGCTACTCGCGCAACATGAAGCTTGAGGACACCACCATCGGCTGGCGCTTCATTAACCCGCTGATGAAGGCCCAGTACGGCGTGGATGCCATGCCCGAGACGGCCGACAACGTGGCGGACGACTATCAGGTTTCGCGCGCCGACCAGGACGCTTTCGCCCTGCGCAGCCAGCAGAAGGCTGCGGCAGCCCAGGCGGCTGGGTTCTTCGCCGAAGAGATCGTACCGGTGCGTATCGTTCACAAGAAGGGCGAGACCCTGGTCGAGCAGGACGAGCACCTGCGCCCGGAGACCACTCTGGAGGCTCTGGCCAAGCTCAAACCGGTCAATGGCCCGGACAAGACGGTCACTGCCGGCAACGCTTCGGGCGTCAACGACGGTGCGGCCGCGTTGATCCTGGCGTCGGCTGAAGCGGTGAAAAAGCACGGCCTCACCCCGCGTGCACGGGTGCTGGGCATGGCCAGCGCCGGTGTGGCGCCTCGGGTGATGGGAATCGGTCCGGTGCCTGCGGTGCGCAAGTTGACGGAGCGGCTGGGCATTGCGGTGACAGATTTCGATGTCATCGAGCTGAACGAAGCCTTCGCCAGCCAGGGCCTGGCCGTACTGCGCGAGCTGGGTGTCGCCGATGACGCCCCTCAGGTCAACCCCAACGGCGGGGCCATTGCCTTGGGCCATCCGCTGGGCATGAGCGGGGCCCGCCTGGTGCTGACCGCACTGCATCAGTTGGAGAAGCGCGGCGGGCGCAAAGGCCTGGCGACCATGTGCGTGGGCGTTGGGCAGGGGCTGGTATTGGCGATCGAGCGCGTTTGATCGGGTGTTTGGACCCATCGCGGGGAAATCGGAGCGGCGGTTTAGCGCTCCGATTTACCCGCGAATAGGGACTGCCGGAACCTCGCTCCACGTAAGGTGCAGGCCGGGCTGCGGAACGAGACTGTTACTGGGTGTGTCTAGACTTAGCAATGGCCTTCCAGGAGTAAGCACGTCATGACCTCTAGCTATTACACAGGCGAAGAACGCAGTAAGCGCATCTTCGCGATCGTCGGTGCCTCCTCGGGCAACCTGGTGGAATGGTTCGACTTCTACGTCTATGCCTTCTGCGCGATCTACTTCGCCCCGGCGTTCTTCCCTTCGGACGATCCCACCGTGCAGTTGCTCAATACTGCTGGGGTGTTCGCCGCAGGCTTCCTGATGCGTCCGATCGGAGGTTGGATCTTCGGCCGTCTGGCTGACCGCCATGGGCGCAAGAATTCCCTGATGATCTCGGTGCTGATGATGTGCGGCGGCTCGCTGATCATCGCTTGTCTGCCTACCTATGCGAGCATCGGCACCTGGGCGCCGGCCCTCCTGTTGCTGGCGCGGCTGATCCAGGGCCTGTCGGTGGGCGGTGAATACGGCACTACCGCGACCTACATGAGTGAAGTGGCACTGCGCGGGCAGCGCGGCTTCTTTGCCTCTTTCCAGTACGTCACGCTGATCGGTGGGCAGTTGCTGGCGGTGCTGGTGGTGGTGATCCTGCAGCAGTTGCTGACCGAGGATGAGCTGCGTGCCTATGGCTGGCGTATCCCGTTCGTGGTGGGCGCCATCGCCGCGCTGATCTCGCTGATGCTGCGCCGTTCGCTGAAAGAGACCAGCAGCGCCGAAACCCGCCAGGACAAAGAGGCCGGCACCATCAGCGGGCTGTTCCGTAACCACGCCGCGGCGTTCATCACCGTGCTGGGCTATACCGCCGGCGGTTCGCTGATCTTCTACACCTTCACCACGTACATGCAGAAGTTCCTGGTCAACACCGCCGGGATGAACGCCAAGAGCGCCAGCTTCGTGATGACCGGGGCGCTGTTCCTATTCATGATCCTGCAGCCGCTGTTCGGCATGTTGTCCGACCGCATTGGCCGGCGTAACTCGATGATGTTGTTCGGCGCCTTGGGGACGCTGTTCACCGTGCCACTGCTGATGGCGCTCAAGACCGTGACCAGCCCATTGCTGGCCTTCGTCCTGGTGACGCTGGCGCTGTGCATCGTCAGTTTCTACACCTCGATCAGCGGCCTGGTGAAAGCCGAGATGTTCCCCACGCAAGTGCGTGCCTTGGGCGTCGGCCTGGCTTATGCGGTGGCCAACGCGGTATTCGGCGGTTCAGCCGAATACGTGGCCCTGGGCTTGAAAACCCTGGGAATGGAGAACACCTTCTACTGGTACGTGACCGCCATGATGGCGGTGGCCTTCCTGTTCAGTCTGCGCCTGCCGAAGCAGGCTGCGTACCTGCACCATGATCATTAAGGACGTTGCATGACCCACCAGCTCTTCGACGTTTACTTCACAGCGCCCGCCATGCGCGAGATCTTCTGCGATCGCGGTCGCCTGCAGGGCATGCTCGATTTCGAGGCTGCCCTGGCGCGCGCCGAAGCGGCCGTCGGGCTGGTACCGCACAGTGCCGTGGCGGCCATCGAGACCGCCTGCCATGCCGAGCGCTATGACATCCGCGCCCTAGCCGAGGCCATCGCCACGGCGGGCAACTCGGCGATTCCCTTGGTGAAGGCCTTGGGCAAAGTGATCGCCAGCGGCGTACCGGAGGCCGAGCGTTACGTTCACCTGGGCGCGACCAGCCAGGACGCGATGGATACCGGTCTGGTGCTGCAACTGCGCGATGCCCTGGCGCTGATCGAGGCCGATCTTGCCAAGCTGGCCGAGACCCTGGCGCGCCAGGCCCTGCTACATGCCGATACCCCTTTGGTAGGGCGCACTTGGTTGCAACACGCCACGCCCGTCACCCTGGGCATGAAGCTGGCCGGTGTGCTGGGCGCGTTGACCCGCCATCGTCAGCGTCTTGCAGAACTGCGTCCACGGCTGCTGTGCCTGCAGTTCGGCGGTGCTTCCGGCAGTCTTGCGGCCTTGGGCAGCAAGGCTCTGCCGGTCGCTGAAGGGCTTGCTGCGGACCTGGGCCTGAGCCTGCCCGAGCAACCTTGGCATACCCAGCGCGATAGGCTGGTGGAGTTCGCCTCGGTACTGGGGCTGGTGGCCGGCACGTTGGGCAAATTCGGGCGCGATGTGAGCTTGCTGATGCAGACCGAGGCGGGGGAGGTGTTCGAGCCCTCCGCGCCGGGCAAGGGCGGCTCTTCGACCATGCCGCACAAACGCAACCCGGTAGGCGCCGCGGTGCTGATCGGCGCCGCCACGCGAGTGCCGGGCTTGGTATCGACGATGTACGCCGCCATGCCTCAGGAACACGAGCGTAGCCTGGGCCTGTGGCACGCCGAATGGGAAACCCTGCCGGAAATCTGCTGCCTGGTGTCCGGCGCCCTGCGCCAGGCCCAGGTGATCGCCGAGGGCATGGAGGTCAATGCTACGCGCATGCGCCGCAATCTGGATTTGACCCAAGGCCTGGTGCTGGCCGAGGCGGTGAGCATCGTCCTGGCCCAGCGCCTGGGGCGTGATCGCGCCCACCATCTGCTAGAGGACTGTTGCCAACGTGCGGTGGCCGAGCAGCGCCATCTGCGCGCGGTGCTGGGCGAGGACGCGCAAGTCAGCGCCGAGCTGAGCGCCGAAGAACTCGACCGTCTGCTCGACCCTGCCCACTACCTGGGCCAGGCCCGCGTCTGGGTGGCGCGGGCCGTGGCCGAACATCAACGTTTCACTGCCTGAAGGAGACCGCTGTGGCGCAACTGCAACTGGCCGATGGCGTTTTGAACTACCAACTCGACGGCCCAGAGCACGCCCCGGTGCTGGTGTTGTCCAACTCGCTGGGTACCGACCTGCACATGTGGGACACCCAGATTCCGGCGTGGTCCGAGCATTTTCGCGTGTTGCGCTACGACACTCGTGGTCATGGCGGCTCGCAGGTCACCGAAGGCCCTTACCGCATCGAACAGCTAGGCCGCGATGTGCTGGCGCTGCTCGATGCGCTGGATATCCCGCAGGCCCACTTCGTCGGCCTGTCCATGGGCGGCCTGATCGGCCAGTGGCTGGGCATCAATGCCGGCCACCGCCTACTCAGCCTGACCCTGTGCAACACTGCGGCCAAGATCGCCAACGACGAAGTGTGGAACACCCGTATCGACACGGTGCTCAAGGGCGGTCAGCAGGCGATGGTCGATTTGCGTGATGCCTCTATCGCGCGCTGGTTCACCCCAGGATTTGCCCAGGCCCAACCCGATCAGGCTCAACGTATCTGCCAGATGCTCGCGCAGACTTCCCCTCAGGGGTACGCGGCCAATTGCGCCGCGGTGCGTGATGCGGATTTTCGTGAGCAACTGGTCAGCGTCAAGGTGCCGACCCTGATCGTCGCGGGGACCGAGGATGTGGTGACCACCCCGGAACACGGTCGCTTCATGCAGGCGCAGATCCAGGGGGCAGCCTATGTGGAGTTTGCTGCGGCGCACCTGTCCAATGTCGAGATCGGCGCACCGTTCACCCGCCGGGTGCTCGATTTTCTGCTGACCTGCTGAGGAATTGGCGATGGATGAGAAACAACGCTACGAGGCAGGCATGCAGGTGCGCCGCGCCGTACTTGGCGATGCCCATGTGGACCGCAGCCTGGAAAAGCTCAACGACTTCAATGGCGAGTTCCAGGAGATGATCACCCGGCATGCCTGGGGCGATATCTGGACGCGCCCGGGTTTGCCCCGGCATACCCGCAGCCTGATCACCATCGCGATGCTGATCGGCATGAACCGCAACGAGGAGCTCAAGCTGCACCTGCGTGCGGCCGCCAATAACGGCGTGACGCGAGAGCAGATCAAGGAAGTGATCATGCAGAGTGCGATCTATTGCGGGATCCCGGCGGCCAATGCCACCTTCCACCTGGCTGAGTCGGTGTGGGATGAGCTTGGGGTCGAGTCGCGGCAGTGAAACCTGGCGGGGTCGCATTGCGGCCCCTCGCAGGTGTGTGACGTCAGGCTGTCGCTTTCTTCTGGCGCACCGCCACCGGACCTGCCTTGGTTTCCACGGCGCGCTTGAGCGCCGGACACAGCCCCAGCATGAACGCCAGCTCCGCCACCACGAACAGCGGCCCGATGATCAGCCCGCTGATATCGTCCACGAACGCCGGCTTGCGGCCTTCGTAATAATGGCCGACGAACTGGATGATCCAGCCCACCACGAAGGCGCCGAGCCCGGCGCTCAGCCACAGCCCGGTGGCCTGCACCGCAAGTGTCTGGCCAACCCACAGGCACCCGCCCAGTAACGCGCCCATCACCAGCCCGAAGCGCACATCCAGACGCAGGTAGAACCACACCGAGGCGGCGGCGACCAGCAGCGCCGGGGAAAGCCACACCCCCAGCATTGAGCCGCCGGGGCGTGACAGCAGGATGGTCACCGCCAGCACGATCAGCGGAATACCGACGAAATGGGTGGCGATATTGCGTGGGTCACGGTGGTAGCTGGCGTACTGGCTCAGGTGGTCGACGAGGGTTTTCATTGTTGTTTCTCCCTGGGGGCCTGATTGGCTGATGCCTGTCCCGGCGTTTTCGCAGGTTTACCTGCGAAAGGGCTTGTCTGAGCATAGCGCCCGGACATCATGGCCGGAACCTGGTGCAGGTGATGGCCTGTTATCACCGCAGCGAATGGCGTTACCCCAGGCTGCGGGCGGAGGGCTGTGCGGGCGTGTCGAGTCTCACCAGGGTCTCGATCATGGCCCGCGCCGCAGGCGACAGCCGGTAGCCACTGCGGCTGATCACCCCACATCGCAGGCTCAGCACCTCCAGCCCTGGCGGCAGGTTGCGCCAGTGCAGCCGAACCAGGCGGCCGGCTGCCAGGTCCTCGGCGATCGCCTCTTCGCTGGCGTTGCCGATGGCGTCGCTGGCCAGCACGACACTGCGCAGCACGGCCAAGTGTTCGGTTTGCAGGTGAGGCGTGAAGTCGCTGCGCCCGCTCAAGTTGGCCAGTCGTTTGCGCACACCGGAAACGAGCAGGGCGCTGGCCAGTGGATAGGCGAACAGGTCGTTGGTCGACAGGCTGTCCTTGGCCAGCAAGGGGTGCCCGGGGCGGCAGAAGAACAGGCCAGGGCGTGGCGTCAGCGGTTCGGTATGAAAGTACGGGTCGGCCTCGAAGGGGCGGATGTCATCGACGAAGAACTCTATTTGCTCACGGCGAAGTGCCTGGCCCAGCTGCTCTGCATTGTTCACTTGCAAGCGGGTGAGGATCCCTGGGTGGGTCTGGATGAAATGGCTCAGAGCCTCGGGCACCAGACGCGCAGCCAGGGCCGGCCCGCTGCCGAAATGCAGCTCGCCGGCGTCGAGCTTGGTCATCTGGAGCACATCGTTGCTCAACTGCGCGGCACCCTGGACCAGTCGCCTGGCATGTTGCAGTACCACCTGCCCTTCAGGGGTGGGCTGCAGCGCCTTGCTGGCGCGGTCGACAAGCGGGCAACCCAAGGTCTGCTCCAGGCCCTGGATGGCGCGGCTGAAGGCCGGCTGGGTAATGCCCATGGCTTCGGCGGCGCGAACGAAACTGCGATATTCGGTCAGGGCAATGAAGTAGCGCAGTTGGCGAAGGTCCATGTTCGGGCTCTGGTGCGGGGATCAGGGCTCGGTTTTAGCGGGTCGTTACATATAGCGTCAAAGAATTTTATTTGATTTGGTTATTCTTTTTGGTTATTTGCCGGTGATCAGACGATGCGCGGTGTGAACCCGCTCCCACAAAGTCGACGGTGATCTTTGTTGGAGCGGGTTTACCCGCGAAGTGTCCTGGCTAGAGCAGGTTCAGCGGGTAGCTGATGATCAGTCGATTCTCGTCGAACGCGTTGGTGCTGAAATCCCGGCGCATGGTGGAGTTGCGCCATTTAAGCGACAGGTCCTTGAAGGAACCGGCCTGGATCACGTAGGCAAGCTCGGTTTCCCGCGCCCACTCCTTGCCGTCGGTGACGCCGCCGGCCTGCACATTGTCGCCTTTGATGTAGCGGTTCATCAGGGTCAGCCCGGGCACGCCGAGGGCGACGAAGTTGAAGTCGTGTCGCACCTGCCAGGAGCGCTCTTTGGCGTTGTCGAAGCTTGAGTTGTAGCTGTCGTTGGCCAGGGTGCCGCCGCTGGTCCCGTTGACCCGCATCCAGGCGTCGTCACCGCTGACCTTCTGCAGGCCCAGGTAGAACGTATGACCCTGGTAGCGTGCCGAGAGCATGGCCGAGGCGGTGCGGTTGTCCAATTTGCCAGCGCGCTCGGCACCGTCCTCGCCGCCGACGAAATAACCGAGGTTGGCGCCCAGGGTCCAGTCGCCCAGAGGCTGGCTGTGCACCAGGTTGACGTACTGTTGGCGGTAGATGTCCTTGAGCTGGGCATTCCACAGGCCAACCAGCGTGCGCTTGTCGTTGAAGGTGTATTCGCCGCCGGCGAAGTTGAACCGGTCGGAGGTGAAGGCGGCGCGGCCATTGAGCGACATGTCTTCCATGCTGGCGTCGTTGCGCGGGCTGTTGCCACGGAACTGGCCGGCATACAGGGTCAGCCCGGCGATCTCCTGGGAGGTGAGCTGGCCGCCGCGGAAGGTCTGTGGCAGTGAGCGGCCATCGTCCGAGCGCAGGATCGGTAGCACAGGCATCCATTCACCGACCTTCAGTTCGGTCTGCGACGCCTTGGCTTTGAGCGCGATGCCAAGGCGGCCGAAATCATCGGCGGGGCGGCCGTCGTCGTGCACGGGCAGCAGGTGAGTGCCGGCTGTGCCTTTGCCGCCATCGAGCTTGATCGAATACAGCCCGAGCACGTCCACGCCGAAACCGACGGTGCCTTGGGTGAAGCCGGAGCGGGCATCGAGGATGAAGCTCTGGGTCCATTCCTCGGCTTTGCTCTGGCGATTGACCGGGTCGACGAAGTTGCGGTTGATGTAGAAGTTGCGCAGGTTGAGGGTGGCCTTGGCGCCTTCCACGAAACCGCTTTCAGCGGCCAGGGAGGGCAGGGCGCAGAACAGGGCCAACAGGCCGGGCAGCAGTTGGCGTGCGGGTTGCAAAGTGCTCATCGGTTGCGGATCTCTTGTTTTTATTCGGGCGAGCCGGTGCGCTGCGGGTGCGGGCCGCAGGGTGTGGCGTCTTTTGTGAGAGCGTGTGCAACGTTGCGTGGGCGATGGTGCGGTGCAAGGTGAGGGCGAGGCAATTCGCCCAGTGCGGAACGGGGCGATTATCGAACGGAATGTCGACGTGGTTAATTCGGGGGCGCGGTGGGGCTGTCCCATAAAAAAAGCCCACCGCGAGGGTGGGCTTGATGCTGCTAGCGGGTCGCTCAGCCTTTCGGTGTTTCCACCGAAGCCTGCTGGTTGGCCTGCCCGGTCTGCTCGTACCAGCCGCCACCGAGGGCCTTGTACAGGTTGACCTCGCTGACCAGCTGCGAGAGCCGGTCGTTGATCAGCGACTGCTGCGAACTGAACAGGTTGCGCTGGGCATCGAGGAAGGTCAGGTTGCTGTCGATCCCGATGCGGTAGCGGCGCTCGGCCAGGCGGTAGTAGTCCTGGTTGGCGGCCACCAGGTCGCGCTGGGCCTGCAGCTGCTCCTCGAAGGTCTTGCGTGCGGCCAGGCCATCGGAGACTTCCTGGAAGGCGGTCTGGATGGTCTTTTCGTACTTGGCGACGTTGATGTCCTTCTGGATCTTCGAGTAGTCCAGGCTCGCTTTCAGGCTGCCGGCGTTGAAGATCGGCAGGTTGATCTGCGGCTGGAACAGCCAAGTGCCCGACCCGCCCTTGAACAGCCCGCCCATGTCCGGGCTCAGGGTGCCGGCGTTGGCGGTCAGGCTGATGCTCGGGAAGAACGCAGCGCGGGCCGCGCCGATATTGGCGTTGGCGGCTTTGAGCAGGTGCTCGGCTTCCTGGATGTCCGGACGCCGTTGCAGCAGATCCGATGGCAGGCCGGCCGGGACCTCGGCCAGTTGATCGGCGTCGAGCTGAAGCGGTGCCGGCAGGTCAGCCGGCACGCCAGTGCCCAGCAGCACGGTCAGGCTGTTCAGGTCCTGGGCGACCAGGCGCTGGTACTGCGCGAGTTTGACCCGCGCGCCTTCAACGGCGGTGCGGGCCTGGCTCACATCGAGCGCTGAGGCAACACCCACCTCATTGCTACGGCGGGTGAGGTTGTAGCTTTCGACGTAGGTCTTGAGGGTCTCTTCGGTCAGCTTGAGCTGCGCTTGGTCGGCCTGCCAGGTGTAGTAGGCATTGGCCACGCTGGCGACCAGGCTGATTTGCGTGGAGCGGCGGGCCTGCTCGCTGGAGAGGTAGGTCTCCAAGGCCTGCTCGGTGAGGCTGCGCACACGGCCGAACAAGTCCAGCTCATAGGCGCTGACACCCAGGGTGGCCGAGTACTGGCTGGTGATGCCCGCTTCGCCGGTCTGCGACATGTTCGCCGGTACCCGCTGGCGGCTGCCACTGCCATTGGCCGATACCGCCGGGAACAGGTCGGCCCGCTGGATGCGGTACTGGGCCCGGTAGGCATCGATGTTCAGGGCGGCGACGCGCAGGTCGCGGTTGTTGACCAGCGCGGTCTGGATCAGTTGCTGCAGCGCAGGATCATGGAAGAACTGACGCCAGCCCTGCTCGGCCGCGGCTACGTCGGCCGACTGGGTCGGCGAGTACGCAGGGCCTTGCGGCCACTGCGCCGCCACTGGCGATTCAGGGGTCTGGTAGTCAGGGATCAGCGAGCAGCCGCCAAGGATGAAAGCGGTTACCGCCAGGGATAACAAAGACTTGGTCATTGCCCAGCCTCATAACGAGTAGTTTCAGGGGTGGCGTCGGATTCAGGCTTCTTGCTGCCGAACAGCGACGACACTGCAACGAAGAACAGCGGTACCCAGAAGATGGCCAGCACGGTCGCACTGATCATACCGCCGATCACCCCGGTGCCGATGGCGTGCTGGCTGCCCGAGCCTGCGCCGCTGGCGATGGTCAACGGTACCACGCCGAGGATGAACGCCAGCGAGGTCATGATGATTGGGCGCAGACGCATGCGGCAGGCCTCGATGGCTGCGTCATACAGGCTGCGGCCCTGCTCGTGCAGTTCCTTGGCGAATTCGACGATCAGGATCGCGTTCTTCGCCGCCAGGCCGATAGTGGTCAGCAGGCCGACCAGGAAGTACACGTCGTTGGACAACCCGCGCAGGCTGGCGGCGATCAGCGCACCGATGATACCCAGCGGTACGACAAGCACGACGGCGATCGGAATCGACCAGCTTTCGTACAGCGCTGCCAGGCACAGGAACACGAACAGGACCGAGAGGGCGAACAGCGCCGGCATCTGCGAGCCGGAGAGTTTCTCCTCGTAGGACATGCCGGTCCAGGAATAGCCGATGCCAGCTGGCAGTTCGCCCGCGATGCGCTCGACCTCGGCCATGGCTTCGCCGGTACTGTAGCCCGGTGCCGGGGCACCGAGGATTTCGACCGCTTCCACACCGTTGTAGCGCGAGAGCTTCGGCGAGCCATAGCTCCATTCGCCCTTGGCGAAGGAGGAGAACGGCACCATCTCGCCCGCGCCATTGCGCACGTACCACTTCTGCAGGTCTTCCGGGCTCATCCGGGCGCTTGGTTCGCCCTGGATGTACACCTTCTTGACCCGACCGCGGTCGATGAAGTCGTTGACGTAGTTGCCGCCCAAGGCGATCGACAGGGTGGCGTTGATGTCGGCGATGGTCACGCCCAAGGCGCTGGCACGTTCGTCATCGATGATCAGCTGGTACTGCGGCTCGTCGTTCAGGCCGTTCGGACGCACCGCGGTGAGCACCTTGCTCTGGGCGGCCTTGGCCAGGAACTGGTTGCGTGCTTCCATCAGTTTTGCGTGGCCGACACCGGCGCGGTCCTGGAGGAACACGTCGAAGCCGGTGGCGTTACCCAGTTCGAGTACCGCAGGTGGCGCGAAGGCGAACACCATGGCGTCACGGAAGCTGAAGAAGTGCTGCTGGGCGCGGGCCGCGAGGTTGAACACGCTGTTTTCCGCCGAGCGTTCGTCCCATGGCTTGAGCATGATGAAGGCCATGCCCGAGCTCTGGCCGCGGCCAGCGAAGTTGAAGCCGTTCACGGTGAAGACCGAGGAGACGGTGTCAGCTTCGTCCTTGAGCAGGTACTCGCGCATCTGGTCGACGACCACCTGGGTACGTTGGGCACTGGAGCCGGCCGGGGTCTGAACCTGGGCAAACAACACGCCTTGGTCTTCCTCGGGCAGGAACGCTGTGGGAATGCGCATGAACAGCCAGACCATGCCGACCACGATCAGGGCGTAGGCCAACAGGAACGGGAACTTGTTGCGCAGGATGCCGCCGACGCTGCGCTCATAGCCTTGCACGCTGCGGTCGAAGTTGCGGTTGAACCAGCCGAAGAAGCCGCGCTTGGCCACATGATGCTCGCCCTTTTTCAGGGGTTTGAGCATGGTGGCGCACAGTGCCGGGGTGAAGATCAGCGCCACCAGCACCGACAGGCCCATGGCCGAAACGATGGTGATGGAGAACTGACGGTAGATCACACCGGTGGAGCCGCCGAAGAAAGCCATCGGCAGCAGTACCGCCGACAGCACCAGGGCGATACCCACCAGGGCACCCTGGATCTGTTCCATGGAGCGCTTGGTGGCCTCCTTGGGCGGCAAGCCCTCTTCGGACATGACCCGCTCGACGTTCTCCACCACGACGATGGCGTCGTCCACCAGCAAGCCGATGGCCAGGACCATGGCGAACATGGTCAGGGTGTTGATGCTAAAGCCCGCGGCGGCAAGGATGCCGAAGGTACCCAGCAACACCACCGGTACGGTCATGGTGGTGATGATGGTGGCGCGGAAGTTCTGCAGGAACAGGTACATCACCAGGAACACCAGGACCACCGCCTCGATCAGCGTGTGGATCACGCCGCTGATGGATTCAGTGACCACCGGAGTGGTGTCGTAAGGGAACACGGCCTTCACGCCCGGCGGGAAGAACGGCTCCAGGTCGCTGATGGTCTTGCGCAGCGCCTTGGCGGTATCCAGGGCGTTGGCCCCGGTGGCCAGCTTGATCGCCAGGCCCGAGGCCGGGAAACCGTTGTACTGGGCGCTGATGGCGTAGTTCTCACCGCCCAGGCCGACCTTGGCGACATCGCTCAGACGCACCTGGGAGCCGTCGCTGTTGACCTTGAGCAGGATCTTTTCGAACTGCTCGGCGGTCTGCAGGCGGGTCTTGCCGATGATGGTGGCGTTGAGCTGGGTACCGGGCATGGCAGGTAGACCGCCGAGCTGACCGGAGGATACCTGCACGTTCTGCGCGCTGACCGCGTTGCGCACGTCGACCGGAGTCAGCTGGAACTTGTTCAGCTTGGCCGGATCGAGCCAGATACGCATGGCGTACTGGGCACCGAACACCTGGAAGTCACCCACGCCGGCAGTCCGCGAGATCGGATCCTGCATGTTGGAGACGATGTAGTTGGACAGGTCGTCCTTGGTCATGCTGCCGTCTTCGGACACCAGGCCGATCACCAACAGGAAGTTCTTCACTGCCTTGGTGACGCGGATACCTTGCTGCTGCACTTCCTGCGGCAGCAGCGGGGTAGCCAGGTTCAGCTTGTTTTGCACCTGGACCTGCGCGGTATCAGGGTTGGTGCCCTGCTCGAAGGTGGCGGTGATGGTCATGCTGCCATCGGAGTTGCTCTCCGAGGAGACATAACGCAGGTTGTCGATACCGTTGAGCTGCTGCTCGATGACCTGTACCACGGTGTCCTGCACCGTTTGCGCCGAGGCGCCCGGATAGGTCACGGCGATCGCGATGGCCGGCGGTGCGATGCTCGGATACTGGTTGATCGGCAGCTTCAGGATGGAGAGCGCGCCGACCAGCATGATGACCAAGGCGATCACCCAGGCGAAGATCGGGCGATCGATAAAGAACTTCGACATGGTTTACTCCGCTTTGGCGTCTACTTTCGCAGTGCTGGCCTGGTCTGGGCTGCCTGGCTTCTTGACGTTGGTGGCTTCGCTGACCTTGACCTCGACACCAGGGCGCACGAACTGCAGCCCTTCGGTGATGAGGCGGTCGCCTGGGTTCAGGCCTTCCTCGATCAGCCAGTCGCTGCCCAGGGTACGACTGGCCTTGAGCTGGCGCAGTTCGACCTTGTTTTCCTGGTTGACCACCAGCGCGGTGGGGGTGCCCTTCAGGTCACGGGTCACGCCCTGTTGTGGTGCCAGGATGGCGTTGGCATTGACCCCGGCCTTCAGGCGGGCGTGAACGAACATGCCCGGCAGCAGGGTGTGGTCAGGGTTGGGGAAGATGGCGCGCAAGGTCACGGAACCGGTGGTTTCGTCGACCGCGACTTCGGAGAACTCCAGCCGACCTTGCTGTTTGAACAGGCTGCCATCCTCAAGTACCAGCTGGACGGAGGCGGCGTTCTCGCCGGCCTTCTGCAACTGGCCGCTTTCCAGGTCGCGTCGCAGCTTGAGCAGCTCGGCGGTGGACTGGGTGACATCGACGTAGATCGGGTCGAGCTGCTGGATGGTGGCCAACGCGTTGGCTTGGCCATTGCTCACCAGGGCACCTTCGGTGACGGACGAGCGCCCGACACGACCGCTGATCGGCGCCAGAACCTTGGTGTAGCGCAGATCGATCTGGGCGCTTTTGAGCGAAGCCTCGGCCTGCAATCGTTTGGCATTGGCGTCGTCGTATTCCTGCTTGGAGACAGCCTGCTCGTCGATCAGTTGCTTGTAGCGCTCGGCCAGCGAACGGGTAGCTTGCAGGTTGGCCTGGGCATTGGCCAGGTTGGCTTCGTAGACGGCCGGGTCGATCTGATACAGCTGCTGACCTTCCTTGACGTCACTGCCTTCCTTGAACAGGCGCTTGAGAATGATGCCATTGACCTGTGGGCGGACCTCGGCGACGCGGAAGGCGGTGGTACGCCCCGGTAGCTCGGACGTCAGGGTATAGGCCTGAGGCTGGAGAGTGACAACGCCGACCAGAGGAGCCTGCGCCGCAGGCGCTGCTTCTTCTTTCTTACAGCCACTTAGCAGGGTTGCCAGGGCGACGGCGGAAACCAGGGCGGTGACGGCTGGCTTGAATTGCATAGGATCCTCGGGTCGCTAGAGCAGGGAGACGCTCAAGAATAATTGAAGTGTTTTCAGAAAAGGTGCTATCCGGTGGATAAATAGCTTACTAACGAATATACTTACATTCATGCTTGTTTGTAAATACCGCAGTCAGCCTTGAACGGGCGCTGCGGATCCGTCGAATACTCCCCGGGAGACGCCCTTAAAGAGGCGACCCCGGCCTGAACCCCGCGCGCCGGTCGAGCCTGCGGGTCGTGATGAGGTTGAGCTGCCATGGTCCGTCGAACCAAAGAGGAAGCCCAGGAAACCCGTGCCCAGATCATCGAGGCAGCGGAAAAGGCCTTCTACAAGCGCGGGGTTGCGCGAACCACCCTGGCCGACATCGCTGAACTGGCGGGTGTGACCCGTGGGGCGATCTATTGGCATTTCAACAACAAGGCCGAGCTGGTGCAGGCGCTGCTGGACAGCCTGCATGAAACCCATGACCACCTGGCCCGCGCCAGCGAGAGCGAGGACGAACTCGACCCGCTTGGCTGCATTCGCACCCTGTTGCTGCAGGTGCTCAATGACCTGGTGCTCGATGCCAGGACCCGACGCATCAATGAAATCCTGCACCACAAATGTGAATTCACCGACGACATGTGCGAGATCCGCCAGCAGCGCCAAGGCGCTGTGCTGGACTGCCACGAAGGCATCGCCTTGGCCATGGCCAATGCCGTGCGCCGTGGGCAGTTGCCCGAGGATCTGGATGTGCAACGTGCCGCTGTTGCGTTGTTCGCCTATGTCGATGGCCTGATCGGGCGCTGGCTGTTGCTGCCGGACAGCTTCGACCTGCTGCGCGATGTGGAGCGTTGGGTCGACACAGGGTTGGATATGCTGCGCTTGAGCCCTTCCTTGCGCAAATGACACTTTGTGAATGATTGTGATGAAGTGTTTCCCCCTTTCATTAAGGGGGAGTTAATGGTTATGCGCAGCCCAATGCAGTGTGGCAGATGACATCAACGTCCTCGTAGTTGCCGGTCGGGCATGACCAGCGCGGCGGCTAGGCCCAGAAGCGACAGGGCGGCACTGGTCATCAGCAAGTGACGGAAGGTTCGCAACAGCCGCGCTTGGGTCAATGGGTCCGGTTCGCCTGCCTGCAGGCTACCCAGCAGCGGATTGCCCAACGCCTCGAAACCGTCCTGATGCAGCAGCGCCAACAGCAAACTGGACATGCAGGCCACCCCCATGGCGCCGCCCAGGGCGCGGAACAGGTTGGTGGTACTGGTGGCAACGCCGATGTCCTTGTGCTCCACCGCGCTCTGGGTCCCCACCAAGGAGGTCGGGAACTGCAAGCCGCAGGCAATACCGGTCAACAGCATGAACACCGCGCCGAGCAGCGCCGATTGCGGTGGCGTGAGGGCCATGCCGAGGATAGCCAAGGGCATCAGTACGAAACCGATAACGATTTGCGGGCGATAGCGACCTGTGCGACTGGTCAGGCGTCCACCGGTGAAGGCGCCCAGGGGCAGCCCCATCGCCAGCGGCAACAGATAAAGCGCGGCGCTGTCGGCGCCTGCGCCGGTGATGCTCTGGTAGCGCAGAGGCATCAGCATGGTCAGCGAGATCGATTGGAAGCTGGCGAAGAAGATCGCGCACCAGCACAGCATTGCAGTGCGGTTGCCGAACAACTTGAGCGGCAACAGCGGCTCTGGGCAGCGCCGCTCATGGCCGATGAACACCACAAGGCCCAGCAGGGCACCGCCCAGCAGTGCCAGCACCGGCGGCGATAGCCAGGCGTGGCCCTGACCGACCAAGGTGATACCCAGCAGTAGGCTGCCCAGGCCCAGGATCAGCAGCAGCGCACCGAGGTAATCCACCTGGGCCTCTCGGCGCTGTACCGGCATGCCGGCCAGGGCACGGCGGATCGCCCACAGGGCGAACAGACCCAGGGGCAGGTTGATCCAGAACACCCAGCGCCAGGACAGGTATTCGGTCAACCAGCCACCGAGCACCGGTCCGGCGACGCTGGCCAGGGCGTACATGCTGCTGAAATAGCCTTGGTAGCGGCCGCGCTCGCGAGGCGGCACGAAATCGCCAATGATCGCCTGGCTCACCGAAACCATGCCCCCTGCGCCAATCCCCTGGACCACCCGCGCCAGTACCAACTGCTGCATGTCCTGGGCCAGGGCGCAGGCCACCGAAGCCAGGGTGAACAAGGCCGTGCCCGTGAGGATCATGCGCCGCCGGCCATACAGGTCGCCGAGCTTGCCGTAGATCGGCACGGCGATGGTCATGGCTACCATGTAACCGGAGATGACCCAGGCCAGCAGACCGACATCGTTGAACTGTGCGGAAATCGCTGGCATGGACACGGCGACAATGGTCTGGTCCAACGCACCGAGAAAAATCGCCAGCATCAGGGCGGTGAGGACTGTGCGCAGGACAGTAGGGGGCAGGGCGGCAGTCACGGAAAATACCTTGTCGTGGTCGCTGTCTGGGGAGGTTGGCCGCGCCTCAGCCAAGCGCGGAGCAAGGCCGCATTGTAGCTGAGTTACGTAGCTTCCTATGTACTATGCGCATCCCCTATGCAAGATCGGCATTGGCGCATCCATCCAGTAGCGCATGGCTGCGTGATATCGTGATCTGACCGCAACGGCTGAAATCCGGGCTTTGCACCAGCATGGTGCAGCCATTTACGTGCGGATTTCATGCTGTTGTACCCCACACCTTCTATTCCTCTGCCTGCATGTCGAGCATGACCGCCCTGATGGCGACGGTTGGAACAGGTCAGGTAGACCCGATTCAAGGGTCAGTAGTCAGCCCGTTCAAATTTCCTGTTATTGCGGAGTGATCATGCCCAAGGCTTCCCACCACGATCTGCGTTTTGCCTTCCGTGAACTGCTTGCGTCCGGTTCGTGCTATCACACCGCATCGGTGTTCGACCCCATGTCGGCCCGCATCGCCGCTGACCTGGGTTTTGAGGTCGGTATCCTCGGTGGTTCGGTTGCCTCGCTGCAGGTACTGGCCGCGCCGGACTTTGCCTTGATCACCCTGAGCGAGTTCGTCGAGCAGGCCACCCGCATTGGCCGTGTCGCACAGTTGCCGGTGATCGCCGACGCCGACCATGGCTATGGCAATGCGCTCAATGTCATGCGCACGGTGATCGAGCTGGAGCGCGCCGGTGTCGCCGCGCTGACCATTGAGGACACCCTGCTGCCGGCCCAGTTCGGTCGCAAATCCACGGACCTGATCTCAGTGGAGGAGGGTGTCGGCAAGATCCGTGCGGCCATCGAGGCGCGGGTCGACTCGGCGCTGTCGATCATCGCCCGGACCAACGCCGGTGTGCTGTCGACCGAGCAAATCATCCATCGCACCCAGAGCTACCAGAAGGCTGGTGCCGACGGTATCTGCATGGTAGGCGTCAAGGATTTCGATCAACTGGAGCAGATCGCCGAGCACCTGACGGTGCCCCTGATGCTGGTGAGCTACGGCAACCCCAACCTGCGTGACGATGCGCGGCTGGCGAGCCTGGGGGTGCGGATCGTGGTCGATGGCCATGCCGCCTATTTCGCCGCCATCAAAGCCACCTATGACTGTCTGCGCCTTCAGCGTGGGCAGCAGAACAAATCCGACAACCTCAACGCGACCGAGCTTTCCCACACCTATACCCAACCTGAGGATTACATCCGTTGGGCCAAGGAGTACATGAGCGTCGAGGAGTGACCGGCGACTGACTCGGCGCAGCCGCTTGCAGGTCAGAGGTCTTCATCCCACTGCGGCTCATCGGTGAACCGCTGCGCGAGAAAATCCAGCATGCTGCGCAGGGTTGCCGGCATGTGCTTACGCGAGGTGTACACGGCATTCAGGTTCAGCTCGCGCGGGCGCGCCTCGGGCAGCAGACGGACCAGTTCTCCACTGCGTAGCGCTCCTGCCGCCTGGTAGGTCGGCAGCATGGCGATGCCGGCACCGGCCAGCGCGGCCTTCTGCAAGGTCATGGCCTCGTTGGCGCTGATGTTGCCTTGCACCGGCACGGCCACATGCCGCCCCCCGACTTCGAACTGCCACAGGCTATGCCCGAAGTAGGCGTGGGTCAGGCAATTGTGCTGGCTCAGTTCTTCGACCTGCTGCGGCATGCCATGTTCGGCCAGGTACTTCGGCGCGGCGCATACCACTGAGCGACACACTGTCAGGCGCCGGGCGATCAGGTTCGGGTCCAGGTCGTTGCTGGTGCGGATCGCCAGGTCGATGCGTTCGTCCACCAGGTTGACCGTACGATCGAGCATCTGCAGTTCCACCCTCACTCCCGGGTAACGCCGTACGTAGTCGGCCACCGCATCCACCAACTGGGCCTGGCCGAACGAGGTGCTGACGCTGATGCGCAGCTCACCGCGTGGCGCGTCGTCCGGCTGGCGTACAGCGGCCTGTAGATCACCGGCCAGCTCCAGCAATTGGCGACAGCGCGGCAGGGTTTGCTGGCCGGCGGCGGTGAGGCTGAGCTTGCGTGTGGTGCGCTGCATCAGACGCGCACCGACCCAGTCCTCCAGTTCCGCCAGATAGCGCGACACCACAGGCCGAGAGAGTTGCAGATGGTCGGCCGCGGCTGACTGGCTGCCCAGGTCGACCACGGTGACGAAGACGCGCATGGCGTTTAGACGGTCCATGATTTGTCCGCTTTCAGAAACAAACTATGTCTGAGCATCGCATTTTTTGTGATGGATTGGGCAACTATGCTGTTGCTCACTCTCCCGTTCACAGGAATGTCCGATGTCGCTCATCTCCACCCTGCGCAGTCTGGTACTGGCCAGCCTCGCCCTGGCCGGCCAGGCGTTGGCCGCCGAACCCCTTCAGCTCGAGGTGTACAACCCAGGCCATGAGGCGATCTTCCCGGTCAGCTCGGTGATCGTCAGTGGCAAGCACGATGCCATCCTGGTTGACGCCCAGTTCGGCAAGGCCCAGGCCGAGCAACTGGTACAGCGCCTCAAGGCTGGTGGCAAGCGATTGACCACCATTTATGTCAGCCATGGCGATCCGGACTATTACTTTGGGCTGGACACCCTGACGCGTGCGTTTCCCCAGGCCCGAGTGGTCGCCTCGGCCGCCACTGTGGAGCATATCCGCAAGACCATGGACGCCAAGCTGGACTACTGGGGCCCGCAAATGGGCAGCGACAGGCCCGCGAAACTGGTCGTGCCGCAGGTGCTGGTGGGGGATCGCCTGGCGCTGGAAGGGCAGACGCTGGAAGTCGTCGGTCTCGATGGGCCACAGCCAGACCGTAGTTTCGTGTGGATTCCCTCGATCAAGGCTGTGGTCGGTGGCGTGGTCGTGGCCGAGCACATTCATGTCTGGATGGCCGACACCCAGACCGCCCAGTCCCATGCCGATTGGCTTGCCACCCTCGAGCGCATCGAGCGGCTCGCTCCGCGCACAGTGATCCCCGGCCACTACCTCGGGCAGAGCAGCCGCTCGCTGGACGCAGTACGTTTCACCGCCGGTTACATCCGCGCCTTCGACGCCGAAGCAGCCAAGGCCGCCGATGCCGATGCGCTGATCAAGGCGATGGAGCAGCGGTATCCAAAGCTGGGCGACGCCAGTTCGCTGGAACTCAGCGCCAAGGTCGCCAAGGGCGAAATGCAGTGGTAGTTCTTTTCAACTGATGGAGTGTGTCCCCATGAGCAAGATCGCAATCATCGGTGCCACCGGTCGTGCCGGTAGCCAGTTGCTGGAAGAGGCTCTGCGCCGCGGCCATCAGGTCGTGGCCATCGCCCGTGACCCGTCGAAGCTGGACGGGCGTGAAGGCGTTACCGCCAAGGCGCTGGACGCCAAGGACAGTGCAGCCCTGCAGGCCGCCGTGGCCGGGACGGACGCCGTGCTGAGCGCGGCGCATTTCGCGACGATCGAGCCCCAGGCAATCATCGAGCCGGTCAAGCGTGCGGGCGTGGCCCGCTTGCTGGTGGTGGGCGGTGCCGGCAGCCTGCTGCTACCCTCCGGGCAACGGGTCATCGACAGCCCGGACTTCCCCGAGGCCTACAAAGCCGAAGCCAGCGCCGGCGTGCGTTTTCTCGACGCATTGCGTCAGACGTCGGGCCTGGATTGGACCTTCCTCTCGCCCTCGGCGGAGTTCGTCGAAGGTGCGCGAAGCGGGCACTACCGTCTGGGCAAGGATCAGTTGCTGATCGGTGCCGATGGCCGGAGCTGGATCACCTTCGCTGACTACGCTATCGCAATGATCGACGAATTGGAGAAACCAGCCCATTCACGGGAGCGGTTCACGGTGGGGTACTGAGTCGTCTGGTCTGGCCTGTGCCTGGAGCCAGTCCAGCAATTCGACCAACCCCGGCGGCAGGCTCCGGGCAGGGCTGACCAGGTAGTAGCCTTTGCCCGTGAGCACCTTCAGCCCGAACGGCATGCACAGCCTGCCACTGCGCAGGTCATCGCCGACCAATGCCCAATCGCCGATCGCGACTCCCGTACCCTGGGACGCCATGGCCATCGCCATGTCCAGCGTCTCGAAATGCTGGCGCGGCCCATTGAGCTCGATACTGGCGCCTGCAGCCTGCAGCCATAGGCGCCAGTCGTGCTCGTCCCGTGACGGATGCAGCAGCATGTGACGGGACAGGTCTTCGAGCCGCGTTAGCGGCAACTGCCCTTCGAGCAGCGAGGGCGCGCACATCGGCGTCAGTTGCTCATCGAACAGCTTGCGTACTTGCAGTCCCCCGTTGGGCAGTGCGCCATACACCACGGCGGCGTCGAAGCCCTCGCGACGGAAATCCACGCCATGCTGCACCGTGGTGGTCAGCTCCACCGGCACGTCCGGACGCAATGCCTGCCATTCCATCAGCCGCGGCAGCAACCAGCGCATGACACAGGTGGGCGCCTTGAGCTGCAGCGTGGCACTGTGGCGGCCGACCTCGCGCACACCCTGTTCGATCAGGGCGAAAATCTGCTGTACCCGCGGCAGCCAGTCCTGACCCTCCCGGGTCAGGCTCAGGCCACGCGCCTGACGCTGGAACAGCGCATAGCCCAGGTGCTCTTCCAGCCCGGCGATCTGCCGGCTGACTGCACCTTGAGTGATGTGCAACTGCTGGGCTGCCCGGGTGAAGTTGCAGTGCTGGGCGGTGATCAGGAAGGTGTGCAGGGCGGGGAGGGGCGGGAGGCGTTTCATCGATGTGAGCCATGATCCTGAGACATGGCTAGTATGTGTTTTTTTGCATTGTGGCGATAGCTGCGCCTTGGTTCCATAAACACAGATTTTCAACAAGAACCAGGGTGAATCCGATGGCAACCTGCGGCGAAGTATTGGTCAATCTCCTCGAAGGCTATGGCGTGGACCATGTCTTCGGGATTCCGGGCGTGCATACCGTGGAGCTCTACCGGGGCCTCGCGGGTTCCTCCATCCGCCACATCACCCCTCGTCATGAACAGGGCGCTGGGTTCATGGCCGACGGCTATGCCCGTACCCGCGGCAAGCCCGGGGTCTGCTTCATCATCACCGGCCCGGGCATGACCAACATCACCACCGCCATGGGTCAGGCCTACGCCGACTCGATTCCGATGCTGGTGATTTCCAGCGTGCAGTCCCGGGACCAGCTTGGTGGTGGTCGCGGCAAACTGCATGAACTGCCCAACCAAGGTGCGTTGGTTGCCGGCGTGGCGGCGTTTTCCCACACCCTGATGAGCGCTGACGACCTGCCGCAAGTGCTGGCGCGCGCCTTCGCGGTGTTCGAGGGCGCACGTCCTCGGCCTGTGCATATCGAGATCCCCCTGGACGTGCTGGTCGAGCCCGCCGACCACCTGTTGCCGGCGCGGCCTGTACGCACCGCTCGTGCGGGGGCAGCGCCCCGGACTGTGGCGCTGATGGCCGAGCGCCTGGCCAAGGCCCAGCGTCCGCTGATCCTGGCCGGTGGCGGTGCGCTGGCGGCAGGCCCTGCACTGGCGGCGCTTGCCGAGCACCTGCAGGCACCGGTGGCCCTGACCATCAATGCCAAGGGCCTGTTGCCGGCCAGCCATCCATTGCAGATCGGCTCGACCCAATCGCTGGTCGCGACGCGCGCGTTGGTGGCGGAGGCCGATGTGGTGCTGGCGATCGGCACCGAGCTGGCCGAAACCGACTATGACGTTACCTTCAAGGGCGGTTTCGAAATCCCGGGTAGTTTGCTGCGCATCGACATCGATCCCGACCAGACCGTGCGCAACTACCTGCCGGAGCTGGCACTCGTCGCTGACGCCGAACAAGCCGCCGAGGCGCTGCTGGCTGCCTTGCAAGCGCTGCCTACACCCGCGCTGAACGCCGCCTGGGGTAGTGCCCGTGCCGCACGCCTGCGCAGGGACCTGGCCAGCACCTGGGACCAGCCGACCCTGAGCCAGACCCGTCTACTCACCGGCATTCTCGAGGCCCTGCCTACGGCAATCCTGGTGGGCGACTCGACCCAACCGGTGTACACCGGCAATCTCACGCTGGACATGTCCCAGCCACGGCGCTGGTTCAACGCCTCGACCGGCTACGGCACCCTGGGCTACGCCTTGCCGGCCGCCATGGGCGCCTGGCTCGGCAGCGCCGAAGACGCAGCGGACCGATCGCCCGCGGTTTGCCTGATCGGCGATGGTGGCTTGCAGTTCACCCTGCCGGAGCTCGCCAGCGCGGTGGAGGCCCAGGTGCCGTTGATCGTGCTGCTGTGGAACAACCAGGGGTACGAGGAAATCAAGAAGTACATGGTCAACCGAGCCATTGAGCCGGTGGGTGTGGACATCCATACCCCTGACTTCATCGGCGTGGCCCAGGCGCTGGGCGCGGCGGCATGCAATGTGGGCGATGTCGCGCAGTTGCAGGCGGCGCTGCACAAAGCGGTCGAGCGCAAGGGACCGACCTTGATCCAGGTCGACCAGACGCAGTGGCAAGCTGCGGTGGCAGGTTGAGGGCGAACACCAGCCCTGAGGTCATGTTCGCGGATAAAGCCGCTTCCACTGGGTCTCCTTAGGCAGGCCTTGCTGGAAGCGGCCTTGCCTCAACTGGCGTTGGCCCGCAGCCGCGCCACGTCCCGAATCGGCGGCGCCCCATACAACCGGCTGTATTCACGGCTGAACTGCGAGGGGCTTTCATACCCCACCCGATAGCCCGCCACGGCGGCTTCCAGTCCGTCATTGAGCATCAGCCGACGGGCTTCCTGCAGGCGCAGCTGTTTCTGGTACTGCAAGGGGCTCATCGAGGTCACGGCCTTGAACCTGTGGTGCAAGGTCGAGGTGCTGAGGTTCACTTCCCGGGCCAGGTCTTCGATGCGCAGCGGCTGCTGATAGTGGCGGTTGAGCCAGGTGATGGCTTGGCAGACGCGGTGGGTCTGGCTGTTGGCCAGGGCGATTTCATACAGGCGATGGCCCTGCGGGCCGCGCAGTAACCGGTAGAGAATCTCGCGGCGAATCAGTGGCGCCAACACCGGGATGTCCCTTGGAGAATCGAGCAACCGGAGCAGGCGCAGCAAGGCGTCGAGCAACTGCGGATCGGTCCTTTCCACATACAGGCCCCGGCCAGACGGTAGGTTGGGCACCATCATCGGGCTGCTTTCGGCGATCAGCTGGCTGATCTGCGCCGGATCGATGTCCATGCGAAGGCCAAGGCTCGGGTTCTCGGGGCTGGCTTCGAGCAGCGCACCGCTGATCGGCAAGGTCACCGACACCACCATGTAATGCAGCGGATCATAGGCGTAGCGCTCATCGCCCAGGAACAAGGTCTTGCTGCCCTGGGCCAGGACGCACAACGCCGGCTGCGCCAGAGCCGGCATCGAGCGCACGCTTTCGCGGTAGCGGACCAGGTACAGATCCTCGATGGCCGATGCCGGACCATAAGGCTCGCCGGCATGGCGGCCAATCAGGTCGGCCAGCTCCTGGCGCTGGGCCTCGAGGGTGGGTTCCAAGGGTGTTGCGGGCATGGCGGTTTCCTCTGCTGACCGACGCAGCATAGGTTTGGGCAATGACAGGCGCTAGTCGAAAGCTGCCGCTCGATTGCCTGATCCTGCCGCGCGGCAGGATCAGGCAATCGAGCGGCAGTAATGACCTAACGTCGCGCGAGGGCGGGGCACTAACCTTGGCAGCCTGGTTTTTCCGTCCGCATGCTTCAAGGAGATCGTTCATGACCCAGCCACAACCGGTCACTCACCTGGCTTTCATCCGTGCCAGCAGCGGTCGTTCGGCGGAACTGGGCGCGCGTCTGCGCGACCTGCTGGAGCCTTCGCTGCGTACCCCGGGTTGCCTGAGTTTTACCGTACAGCGGTCCCAGGCCGACGACGACCTGTGGTTGCTCAGCGGCAGCTGGAGCGATCAGCAAGCCATGAGCGGCTACTTCGCTTCGCCGACCCTCGAGGTGTTTGGCGAGCTGGTGCAGGCCCAGGTGGTGAGCAGCCTGGACCTGCATACGTTTGCCTGATGTCTATGCATGGACTTTTTGCGGGCAAACCTGCTCCTACAGAGGCGTGAAACTTCATCCGTGATTGAGGGGTAGAATGGCGGCCCTCGTTTTTCGGATGCGGATTTGCAGCATGGCACGTAGAGAGTTTTCCCACTTCGAAGCCGTTTCGGCGATGGTCCCTGTACAAGGCGGTGGTTACAACGCGGCCATCGCCGTAAAAGCCCTGGGCATGGGCGGCGCGCCGCGCTTTCACAAGGTGCTCGATGGCCAGGTGTTTCAGAGTGCAGTGGCGGCCGACGAGGCCGCCTGTACCGAACTCGCACGCCTGCAAGGCGTGGGCGAGGAAGGCGAACTGATTTTCTGATCAGACCTGCGGGCGGGCCATCTTGAACAGATTGCCCAGCTCGAAGTAGTCCGCTGGGCCTCCTCCCCGCAGGATCGGCTCGGCGGCGGCGGTGTCGTAGATGCCATCTTTGAGCAGATGCTCGGCGATGTGCACGGCCACGACTTCCCCCAGGATCAGCCAACTGGGCACCAGCGCCTGGTCGGCCCGCTTGAGCTGCACGATCTGGCTCACCTTGCATTCGAAGGCCACCGGGCTTTCGCCTACTCGAGGTACACCGACGATGCGCGATGCCGTCGGCGTCAGACCGCTCAATTCGAACTCATCGACATCCGCGGCTACCGCCGCGCAGCTTTGGTTCATCGGCTCGGCCAGTGTTCGGGTCGCCAGGTTCCAAACGAATTCGCCGGTCTGCTCGATATTGTTCAGGCTGTCTTTGCGCCCAACGCTGCAGAAACCGATGATCGGTGGAATGTAGTTGAAGGCGTTGAAGAAACTGTAAGGCGCCAAATTGAGGCGGCCTTGCTGGTCCTGGGAAGAGATCCAGCCGATAGGGCGGGGGCCAACGATGGCATTGAACGGGTCGTGGGGCAGGCCATGGCCTTTGGCGGGTTCGTAGTAGTACATCTGCGCAAGGCCCGTAGGCCCTTTCCTTGTTGTGAACGAGGTGCCTAGTGTGCCAAGGCTCCAGCCCGCTGGAAATGATCAAGCCCGGCCGAAGCCGGGCTGGGCGCTCGCATCGGATCAGCTGATGCGGTGGGCATTGGTGCGGTCGAAGCCGTCTTCGGCGAAGCGCTGTGCGCCGGTGCGGTCGTAGCCATCTTCGGCGAAGCGCTGTGCGCCGGTTCGGTTGAAGCCGTCTTCGGCGAAGCGCTGTGCGCCGGTGCGGTTGAAGCCGTCTTCGGCGAAGCGCTGTGCGCCGGTGCGGTCGTAGCCGTCTTCAGCGAAGCGCTGTGCGCCGGTGCGGTCGTAGCCGTCTTCAGCGAAGCGCTGTGCACCGGTGCGGTCGTAGCCGTCTTCAGCGAAGCGTTGTGCGCCGGTGCGGTCGTAGCCATCTTCGGCGTAAGTTGCCGATTGGGTCTGGGCGGCGGCGAAGCTGTGGGCGCTGGTACGGTCGAAACCGTCTTCGGCGAATGCACCGGTAGCCAGTGCCGACAGAGCCAGGGTCAGGATCAGTTTGCTTTTCATGGTCGTTGCTCCAGTGAGATTCGCGGGTTGTTTGTTTCTATGGGTTTAATGCTACGCCGATTAATTTGATTAAAAAGCGCAAAAAATCACGCATAAAAATCGATTTAATCGATGTGTTTGGGCGCGCTTTCGTCTTTTAAACGACAGAGGTGCTGCGAGACAGGCGCTTTGCGCCCTCGTCTCTCCACGGTTCAAGGATGCGGGAGGGGAATTAATCCCGAGTTAAATGAAACCTTCGATGAACGAACGCTTTTTTCATGCTCCACCAACCGTTTTTTCAAACCCGCCCGCTCAGCATCGCGCCCACTCAACCCAGGAGCGGCAAACAATGAATAAACTTCCGCAAATCACCTTGGCCTTCTGGGTCATGAAGATCTGCGCCACCACTTTGGGCGAGACGGCGGGCGACCTGCTGTCGATGACCCTCGATATTGGCTATGCCATGAGCTCGCTGCTGTTGATCAGCGTGTTTCTGGTGACATTGCTCACCCAGCTTTACTCTCGTTCATACAATCCCTGGCTCTACTGGCTGGTCATCCTATCCACCAGTACTGCGGGCACCACGATGTCCGATTTCATGGACCGTACCCTGGGCCTGGGCTATGCCGCGGGTTCGGCCATCCTGATCGGCATCTTGCTGCTGACGTTCGCCCTTTGGCGCCTGAGCGGAAATCCGCTGGACGTCACCCGCATCAAGAACCGAGGCGGCGAGCTGTTCTACTGGGTGGCAATCCTGTTTTCCAACACCCTTGGCACCGCGCTGGGCGACTTCCTGGCGGACGACTCAGGCCTCGGTTTCGCCGGTGGCGCACTGCTGATCGGCAGCACCATCGGCCTGGTGGTGCTGGCCCGCTACTGGACCCGTATCCCAGGCGTGGCGCTGTTCTGGATCGCATTCGTCCTGACCCGCCCATTCGGTGCGACCTTGGGCGACTTCCTGACAAAACCGCACGAAAAAGGCGGGATGGACTTCGGTACGGTGGGCTCTTCAGCGGTGCTCGGCGGCATCTTGTTGGTGCTGATTCTGATGGCGTCGTTCTATAACCGCGAAGCGCGTCGGGAGTTAAAAGCTTCCTGACGGCCGTCACTGTCTGGGGCGTAATTGGCTCACTGCTCGCCGAACCATGAAAAAGGGGCGCTCCGTCAGCCGGAGCGCCCCTTTTCGATTACCGCGTGAGCAGGATCAGTCAGTCGTGATCCGCGAATGCTTGGCGGTGTCTTTCATGGTCGCGTAGACCAGCAGCGAGCAAGCGATGCAGCCGGTGACGTACCAGTAGAAGCCGGTTTCCATGCCGTTGCTCTTGAACCACAGGGCCACGTACTCGGCGGTGCCGCCGAAGATCGAGACGGTCAGGGCGTAGGGCAGGCCGACGCCCAGGGCGCGGATCTCGGTGGGGAACAGCTCGGCTTTGACCACGGCGTTAATGGAGGTGTAGCCACTGACGATGATCAGCGCCGCCATGATCAGGAAGAAGGCGCCCCACCAGGTCTGCACGGTGTGCAGGGTGCTGAGGATCGGTACGGTGAACAAGGTTCCGAGCACGCCGAAGGCGATCAGGATCGGACGACGACCGATCTTGTCGGAGAGTCCACCGATCACCGGTTGCAGGCACATGAACAGGAACAAAGTGGCCGCCGAGATGGTGGTCGAGTCGCTGATGCTCATGCCTACGGTGTTCACCAGGTATTTCTGCATGTAGGTGGTGTAGGTGTAGAAGGCCAGGGTGCCGCCCATGGTCAGGCCGACCACGGTGAGCAGTTCCTTGGGATGGCGCAGCAGGGTGCGCATCAGGCTTTCCTTGGACTTTTCCTTCTTGGTGAAGGAGCTGGTCTCCTCCATGCCGCGACGCAGGTACAAGGCGACCACCGCGCACAGCGCGCCGATCACGAAGGGTACGCGCCAGCCCCAGGCATACAGCTGCTCGGTGGTGAGCGTCTGTTGCAGGATGATCAGCACCGCCAGGGCGATCAGCTGACCGGAGATCAGGGTCACGTATTGGAAGCTTGAGAAGAAGCCGCGGCGATCCTTGCTGGCCATCTCGCTGAGGTACGTGGCCGAGGTGCCGTACTCACCGCCGACCGACAGGCCTTGCATCAGGCGCGCCAGGACCAGCAGGATCGGCGCGGCGACGCCGATGGTCTCGTAGCCAGGGGTCAGGGCGATGACCAGGGAGCCTGCGCACATCAGCAGGACCGAGGCCATCAGCGCGGCTTTGCGGCCCTTGCGGTCGGCATACAGGCCCATCAGCCAGCCACCGATCGGGCGCATCAGAAAGCCCACGGCGAAGATGGCGGCGGTGTTGAGCAGTTGTGCGGTGGTATCGCCGGCCGGGAAGAAGGCCTTGGCGAAGTACAGTGAAAACGCCGCATAGACGTACCAGTCGTACCATTCGACCATGTTGCCGATGGAGCCACTGAAAATCGACTTGAGACGGCTTGCGGTGGTTTTTTCCGCGGCGGGCGCAATGGCCGCCCCGGTGGGCAGGGTGCTGGCGTTATCCATCAGGGGATACCTTCTCGTTGTTTTTGTGGAGCGCGCAGGTCAGCGCTTGAGAAGGGTTTTGCAGAAGCTATGCCAAAGGCGTGCACTGGCGGGCCTGAATGCCCCATCTCGGCGCACGACCATTCCATAACCCGCGAATCCAAAGGCCCTGCAGGCGCAACGTCGCCACGCGATGGGCTGCGTAGCCGCGCCCTTCAATACTTTCGATAAGCGGTTTTTTGCTCATCGGCCATGATGGCTAGGCAAAAAACCGCTCATTCGCGCTCGAGAAAATCGTCCCGCACCAGCCCATGACGCTGCATCTTTTCGTTGAGTGTCCGCCGAGGCAGTTGCAAGGCCTCCATCACGGCCTTGATCTCACCCTTGTACTGTCGCAGCGCGGCGCGCAGGCACTGTGCCTCGAACGCCTCCATCTGGCCGGCGAGCGATTGCCCTGCGGCGCTGGCCTCGACGCTCGGCGCGCCCAGCCCCAGGGCGTGGCGCTCGGCGGCATTGGCCAGCTCGCGCACATTGCCTGGCCAATCATGGGCCAGCAGTTGCGCCAACTGCCCACCGCTCACCGGCGGGGCCGTGCGGCCCAGGCGCTCGGCGGCAGCGCGGGCAAAGTGTTCGAACAACAGGGGGATGTCCTCGCGCCGTTCGCGCAGTGGTGCCAGGCGCAGTTCGGCGACGTTCAGACGGTACGCCAGGTCTTCGCGAAAGCGTCCGGCGCGGGCTTCTTCGAGCAGGTCCGGTTTGGTGGCGGCGATAATGCGCAGGTCGACACTGATGCTCTGGTTGGCGCCCAGGCGCTCCAGCTTCTGCTCCTGAATCACCCGCAGCAGTTTGGCCTGCTGGGCCAGCGGCATGCTCTCGATCTCATCGAGAAACACGGTTCCCCCGTTGGCATATTCCAGCTTGCCGATGCGCTTGCCCTGGGCGCCGGTGAAGGCGCCACTCTCGTGTCCGAACAGCTCGGCCTCGAACAGCGTTTCAGGAATCGCCGCGCAGTTGAGGGCGACGAAGGGCTTGTCGGCGCGCGGACCGAAGTCGTGCAGGCAACGGGCCACACGTTCCTTGCCGCTGCCGGTTTCGCCGCGGATCAACACGTTGACCGGCAGGCTGGCCAGGTCCAGCACCTGCCGGCGCAGGCTCTGCAAGCCTTGGGACATGCCCAGCAGGGTGTTTTCCAGGCGCGCCTTGAGATCGGCCTGCTGGTGCAGGCGACGGTTCTCCAGCACCAACTGGCGTTTCTCCAGGGCGCGGCGCAGGCTGCCGAGCAGGGTCTGCGGCGTAAAGGGTTTTTCCAGAAAGTCATAGGCGCCGTTGCGCATGGCCTCGACGGCCATGGGCACGTCGCCATGGCCGGTGAGCAGGATCACCGGAAGGTCCGGGTCCAGTGCCTGCAGCCGTTCGAGCAGTTGCAGGCCATCGATGCCGGGCATGCGCACATCGCTGACGATCACGCCTGGGAAGTGTTCCGGCAATTGGGCCAGGCACTCTTCGGCGCGGGCGAACAGTTGCACGCTGAAGCCCGAAAGGCTCAGCCACTGCTGCACCGCGGTGCGGATGCTGGCTTCATCATCGACGACGATCACCGAATTCAACATACAGGCTCCAGGTCGCGGGGCAAGGTAAGGCTCAGGCGGGCGCCACCGGGCAGGTTTTCGGCCTGCAACTGGCCGCCGGCCTCATGGACGATGCCATAAGAGATCGCCAGACCCAGGCCGAGCCCTTCGCCGACCGGTTTGGTGGTGAAGAACGGATCGAAGATTCGGGCCAGATCCGCCTGGGGGATACCGCCGCCGGAGTCCAGCACGCTCAGGCGCCACTGACCATCATCGGCTTCGATTCGGATCTCCAGGCGTTTGTAACGCTTGTCGGCCATGGCGTCGAGGGCATTGCGCAACAGGTTGATCAACACTTGCTCGAGGCGGATCGCATCGCCCCTGACCCACGCGGGGCGCGCCAGGTACAGCGCCACTTCGACGCCCTCGCCACGGATGCGGGCATCGAGCAGGTGCAACGCCTGGTCGACCACGGTGGCCAGGTCCAGGCGCTCGCGTAGCCCGCCGGGGCTGTTGCGGGCAAAGGTCTTGAGATGGCCGGTCAGTGCCGCCATGCGCGTGAGCATCTGCTCCAGCGGCTCCAGGGCCTGCCGGGCCTCGTCGTAGCGACCGTGGTCGAGCAGCAGGCGCAGGGTCTCGAGCTGCATGCGCTGGGTGGTCAGGGGCTGGTTGATTTCATGGGCCAGAGCCGCCGACATTTGCCCCAGGGCCGCAAGCTTGGCTGACTGCACCAGGCCCTCTTGGGCGGTGCGCAGTTCGCGGGTGCGCTCTTCGACCAGGCGCTTGAGTTCGTTGCGGCTGCGCTGGCGCAGGCGTGCCAGGCGCAGGCGCTGGCTGACGAACAGTGCGGCGAACACCAGGCTCAGCCAGATCGCCGCCGCAGTCAGGGCGGCGTTGCGTCCGTCGGCGCTGACCTGGGGCTTACGCAGCAGATGCAAGGTCCAGCCTTCTGCCTCCAGCGGCAGGCTTTCCCACAGGTAGTCGACGCTGCCATCCGGGCCTTGCACGCGGCTCAAATGGCTGTTGGCGCCGAAGTCGGTCAGCACCTGATGCTGCAGGGGGACCAAGGGTTGCTTGTCGTACTGGCGGGTCTCGGCAAGCTCGGCGCGGTCGGCTGGGGAAATTGGCTGTAGCTCACGGTAGCGCCAGCCGTCCTGGTTGGCGATGAAGGTGATGCCTCGGGCATCGCTGACCAACAGGATGTCGCTGCCTTGGCGCCATTCGCGCTCAAGTTCGGGGAACTCCAGTTTGACCACCATGGCGCCGAGGAAGCGTCCCTGTTCGTCGGTGACCGCGTTGGCCAGGAAGTAGCCTGGTACGCCACTGGTGACACCGACCGCGTAGAAGCGGCCGCTGCCGTGGCTGCGGGTCTGCTTGAAATAGGGGCGAAAGCCGTAGTTGGAGCCGACATAGGTCGTCGGCAGCCGCCAGTTGCTGGCCGCGATGGCCAAGCCCGTGCGATCGAGCAACTCCAGGGTGGAGGAGTTGGCGGCGCCGTTGATGCGTTCGAGCTTGCGGTTCAGGGCGTCCTGCACCTGTTCGGTGACCGGGCCGCGCAAGGCCGCGATCAGCTCCGGGTCCAGCGCCAGTACGGCGGGCAGGGCACGGTAGCGCTCGATCAGGGTGTGCAGGGCATTGGCGTAGAGGGTCAGTTGCTGGCTGGCCCGACGTGCGTCGGTCTCCATCGACTGGCGCTTGGCCTGGTGCATCGCCCAGCCAGCGCTGAGCGCGGTGCCGATGACAATCACCAGGACGATCAGGGCCAGACGCAAGGTTCGGAAGGAAAATAGCATGCGGCTGATCCTTGGCCTGTGCTGGGTGTGTTTAAGGTTTTTCACGCAGACTGTGGGCGCGGGTAAACCCACGCCCACAGGGCTGTGCTTAGGGCGCAACCCTGCGGGCGGAAGTTGTCACAGCAACTCGAAGCTCTGCTGCTGCACAGCCTCGGAGTCGAGGCCGACCTGGACATTGAACTGCCCCGGCTCTGCGACCCGTTGCAGCTGGCCATTGTAGAACTTCAGATCATCCTCGCTGATGCGGAAGGTCAAGGTGCGCGACTCGCCAGCCTTGAGCATCAGTTTCTGGAAGTTTTTCAGTTCTTTGACCGGGCGGCTCATGGAAGCGCTGACATCCTGAACGTAGAGCTGGACCACGGTTTCGCCGTCGCGCTTGCCGGTGTTCTTCACCGTCACCTTGGCCTCCAGCGTGCCGCCACGCTTGAGCTGCTGGCTACCCAACGACAGGCCGGACAGTTCGAAGCTGCTGTAGCTCAGGCCATAGCCGAACGGGTAGAGCGGGCCGTTGGGCTCCTCGAAGTACTGCGAGGTGTAGTTGCCTGGCTTGCCCGGAGTGTATGGCCGGCCGATGCGCATGTGGTTGTAGTACATCGGGATTTGCCCGACCGAACGCGGGAAGGTGATCGCCAGCTTGCCGGACGGGTTGTAGTCGCCGAACAGTACATCGGCGATCGCGTTGCCGCCTTCGGTGCCGCTGAACCAGGTTTCCAGCAATGCGTCGGCCTGCTCACGCTCCCAGGCCAGCGACAGCGGGCGGCCGTTCATCAACACCAGTACCAAAGGCTTGCCGGTAGCCTTCAGCGCCTTGATCAAGTCACGCTGCACTGCCGGGATTTCCAGCGTGGTACGGCTGGAGGATTCGTGGGACATGCCGCGAGACTCGCCGACCACCGCCACCACCACATCCGATTGTTTGGCGGCCTTGACCGCTTCGTCGATCAGCACGGCGGCTGGACGCGGGTCGTCGACGATCTCGGGCGCGGCGAAGTTGAGGAAGTTCAGGTAGTCGAAGATGGCCTTGTCGCCGGTGACGTTCGAGCCTTTGGCGTAAAGCAGCTTGGCCTTGCCCTCCAAGGCGCGGCGCAGGCCTTCGCGCACGGTCACAGAGTGTTCCGGTTTGCCGTCGGCGGCCCAACTGCCCATCATGTCGATTGGTGCATCGGCCAGAGGGCCGACCAAGGCGATGGTGCCGGCCTTCTTCAGAGGCAGGGTCTGGTCGCGGTTTTCCAGCAGGACCAGGCTGCGGCGTGCCACGTCACGGGCGGCTTCGCGGTGCAGGCGGCTTTCAGCGTAGTAATCCTTGACGTCGTTTTCGGCCTTGCCGATGCGCACGTACGGGTCCTTGAACAGGCCCATGTCGTACTTGGCGCCCAGCACTTCGCGCACGGCCTGGTTCAGTTCGGCCTGGGTCACTTCACCGGACTTGAGCAGGCCGGGCAGTTCCTCGCCGTAGAGCGTGTCGTTCATGCTCATGTCGATACCGGCCTTGATGGCCAGCTTGGCGGCTTCGCGACCGTCCTGGGCCACGCCATGGCGGATCAGTTCCTGGATGGCGCCGTGGTCGCTGATGGTCACACCCTTGAAGCCCCACTCCTTGCGCAGCAGGTCGTTCATCAGCCAGGTGTTGGAGGTGGCCGGCACGCCATTGATCGAGTTCAGTGCGACCATCACGCCACCGGCGCCGGCCTCCAGGCTGGCGCGGTAGGGCGGCAGGTAGTCGTTGTACATCTTCGGCAGGCTCATATCGACTGTGTTGTAGTCGCGCCCGCCTTCCACCGCGCCGTACAGGGCGAAGTGCTTGACGATGGCCATGATGCTGTCGGGTTCGGCCGGGCTGGTGCCCTGGAATGCCTTGACCATTACCTGGCCGATTTTCGAAGTGAGATAGGTGTCCTCACCGAAGCCCTCGCTGGTGCGGCCCCAGCGTGGGTCGCGGGCGATATCGACCATCGGGCCGAAGGTCATGTCCAGGGAGTCGGCGGCCGCCTCGATCGCCGAGGTGCGGCCGACCTTGGCAATGGCGTCCATGTCCCAAGTCGCCGCCAGGCCCAGGCCGATCGGGAAAATGGTGCGCTCGCCATGGATGGTGTCGTAGGCGAAGAACATCGGGATCTTCAGGCGGCTGCGCATAGCAGCGTCCTGCATCGGCCGGTTCTCGGGGGCAGTGCGCGAGTTGAAGGTGCCGCCGATGCGTCCGGCCGCGATTTCTTCACGGATCTTCTCGCGGGGCATTTCCGGGCCGATGCTGATCAGGCGCAACTGGCCGATCTTCTCGGCCTCGGTCATCTGGCCGATCAGGTGTTCGATGAACGCCTGCTTGTCCTGCAGCGGCGGTGCGGAGGTGGCGGCCTGGGCCGCCTGACTGGCAAGGCCCATGGCCAGGCCCAGCAAAGACAGTTTCATCATGAATTCCATTGTCGTGGCCCCTTGCCGTATCCAGGGGGATACGTGCACGGCCGGAGTTTTTCTTGGCGGCTATTGTTGTACAGTTCGCCGGGCTTCACTTGGCTGATCGGCCCTGCCTGGTCCAATGCAGCGGCGGATTATGCCTTATATGGCGGGCATCATGAGATACACTTCCCGCCGACCGGCTGTCGGGACAACAACAATAAGAACGATCGAGAGACCCATGGCATGACTGTCTTCAACGAATACGAGCAGCGCCAGATTGCCGAGGCCATCGCTCGGGCCGAGCAACGCACCGATGCGGAACTGGTGACCGTGCTGGCGCGCCGCGCGGACGATTACGCCTACTTGCCCCTGCTATGGGCCGCGCTGCTGGCTTTGGCCATACCGGGCCTGGCGCACATGGCCTTGGGGTGGCCTGATTTGCGCAGTCTGTTGGTGGTCCAGGTAGTGACGTTCGTCGGCCTGTGCCTGCTGCTGCGCAATCCACGTTTGGCCAGCCGCCTGGTCCCGCGCCTGTTGCGTCAGCGCCGCGCCTCGGGCCTGGCTCGGCAACAGTTTCTCGAGCTCAACTTGCAACACACCGCCGGTGCTACCGGGGTGCTGATCTTCGTCAGCGAGGCCGAGCGACATGTGGAGATCCTGGTCGACGAGGGCATTGCCCGGCATCTGCCCGAGCAGCCGTGGGATGCCATCATCGCCCGCTTTACCGAGCAGGTGTGCCAGGGCCAGACCCTGCAGGGCTTCGTCGATTGCATCGAAGCCTGTGGCGAGCTGCTAAGCGAACACGTACCGCCGACCTTCGCGCGCAACGAGCTACCCAACCGCCTGGTGATCCTGGACTGAGCCGCGTCCATCGATTAAAGCTTCGCGCTGGCCGGGCATCGACGTAAAATGCCGGCCATTGCGCGCTGCGCGCCCCCCCCCCGCGATTCGAGGCACCCACTTTCCATGTCCGCCACTCCCTCCGCTACCACCGCGCCGGATGCGCGTGCCCAGTTCCTGGCTTTGCTGGCCGATGCCTTGCAGGCCGGTACCCTGGTCAAGCTGGTGCTGGCGCGCCATGTCGGCGTTGACCAGACCCTTCAGCGGATCATCGCCAAGCCTTTACAGGTCAAGGGCCAGGACTGCCTGTCGCTGGTCTACCGCCACCAGACCCGTGACATTACCCGCAACCTGCCGCTGGAGCAGGCCCAGACGCTGGTGGCCGAGCTGTTGCCCGAGTGTTTTCGCAATGCCCATCTGTTCACCGCCGAGGGCGAGGTGCAGCTGGGTTTCAGCAAAAAGGGCAAGCCGATGCTCCAGCGCCACATCGCCCAACCTGCCCGTGAACAGGCTGCCACTACCCATGATCGGGAGAAGAAGCGCTACCTGGAGCTGTCGCGGCCGTTCTTGCGCGATTTAGGAGTGACCGATGCCCAGGGCGCGTTGATTCCGTCCATGTCGCGCAAGTGGAAGCAGATCAACAAGTTCATCGAGGTCTTCGACCACGCCCTGGCCAGCGCACCCCTGACCATGGACCAGCCGCTACGGGTGGCGGATTTTGGTTCGGGCAAGGGCTACCTGACCTTCGCCATGCACGACTACCTGCGCAACAGCCTGGTGCGTGAAGCCCTGGTGACCGGTGTCGAGCTGCGTCAGGACATGGTCGACCTGTGCAACGCCGCTGCCGCGCGGCTGGAGCACCCTGGCCTTGAGTTCCAGTGCGGCGACGTGCGCAGCGTGGTGCCCGAAGCCATCGAGGTGATGATCGCGTTGCACGCCTGCGACATTGCCACCGACTACGCCATCCATACCGGCATCCGTTGCAACGCCGCGATCATCATGTGCTCGCCGTGTTGCCACAAGCAGATCCGCCCGCAACTGCACAGCCCAGGCCTGCTCCAGCCGATGTTGCAGTACGGCCTGCACCTCGGCCAGCAGGCCGAGATGCTCACCGACAGCCTACGCGCCCTTTACCTCGAGGCCTGCGGCTACGAGACCAAGGTGTTCGAGTTCATCTCCCTGGAGCACACCAACAAGAACAAGATGATTCTGGCGGTCAAGCGCCGGCAGGCGGGGGACAACACCGCATTGCTGGCCAAGATCGAGCAGCTGAAGGCGTTCTATGGCGTGAAGGAGCATTGCCTGGAGACGTTGTTGCGTCAGGATGGGTTGCTCGCCGCTTGACCTGTCTTGGGGTGTACAGCAGCCCATGACAGGTGGAGCATTCATCTGGGTCGGGCGTGTTCTGCCGGCCCCACGATTGCCAACGCCGGGTTGCCCAGCGGGTGGCTGGCGGCGTCGAAGAAGTGCACGGCCGTTCCTGGCAGGTCGGCGAAGCGCTGCATGAAATGCTGCTTCTGGTTGATGATCGACGCCTCGCTCAAGGGGCGGATGGCGATCGACAGGTGCGTGGGCCGGGCTTGGCGAATGGCCTCGAGCAGGTGCTGATCGCTGGCGTCCAGATGCTGGCCGAACAGGCATAGGCCCTCGCGTTCCCCGGACAGTTGGCCCAACCCCCACGACAGGTAGTCCGAGGCGCGGATGGCGCGCAGTTTTTCTTCGCTGCGGCTCTCGTTGACGAACAGCGGCACTTCCCCCGGAATGTTCACGGCAAAGCCTTCGAGCAGCTCGGCGCATTCGGCGCTGCGCTGGCGGGTGGTGCCGTCGGGGAGTTTGAGCAGGTGCAGCCCGCCGTGCAGATGAACGATGCGGATGCCTTCGGTCGCGGTGCGGCGCACATCGAAGAAGCCCTGCTCGTCGAACAGCGTGGCGAAGCCTTCCGGCGCCTGATTGACAGCCCAAGGCAGGAGCAGGTCGTAGTTACTGGTGTAGACGTTGCGGTAGCTGCGCAGAGCCTGGTTGATCGTCGCCAAGGTGTCGCTCGGCACGCGCGTCCAGGGCAGGTGCACGGCGCGCGTGGCGTGGATCAGGGCTTCCTTGATCGAGTAGTAGCGGTTCAGTGGCGCGGTGGAGTTGATGGCCAGCGCGGCATTGGCGCGTACGGTGGTGTTCAGGGTGCTGAGCACCGGCTCGAACAGCTCGGTACCCAGGGACTTGAACAGCGCCTGGTCGCTTACGCCCAAGGCCTTGTGACGGACCCGCTGGGCCTCCTCGAACAGCGAGAAGTAGCCGAACGGCTTCCACACGGCACGGCTGGCGCCGTTGCCCACCAGCAGGGCAGTGCAGGGATGGCGGTCATTGAGCGCCTGCCAGGAGGGCAGGTGGGCATCGAGAGAAGGCATGGCAGGTCCATTGGGCAAGGCGAGGAACGCGGGGACTTTAGCATGCCGCAGCCTTGATGCGGGACGCGCACCGCGCTTGCCTAGGCCAGGCCTCCCCAGCGCGTGCCTGCTCGTGACCGGGCCACGGACTGCTTACGGTTCGAGTACCGGATGTCGGCGTGTGCGGTTGCGCCACACCCGATACGCCCGAATTCCTGCACGCACCGAGCCGAACAGCAGCTTTTCTTCCATTTCCCGCGCCATGCCTGAGCGCACCAGCATGCGCAGGAAGTTGCCACGGGCGCGGGCGATGGCGAAGTAGATACCTTGGGCGGCGAGGGTGTCGCGCACTTCGCGCAGGGCGGCGACGCCGCTGACGTCGATGCTGGTCACCGCCTCGGCGTCGAACAGTACGGCCTGGGGCTTGCTCTCACCTTGGACGGCATCGAGCAGGCGCATCTTGAAGTAGTCGGCGTTGAAAAACAGGATCGCGTCGTCGAAGCGATACACCACAAGGCCCGGCACCGTCCGCGCTTCGGGGTGATGGCGAACGTCGACCTGGCCCTCGACGCCGGGCAGCCAGCCAAGGACGGCGTCGGTGGGCTGATAGATGCTGTACAGCAGGCGCAGGATCGCCAGGGTCACGGCGAAGATGATCCCAGGCAGCACACCCAGACTGAGGACGCCGGCGGTGGTGAGCAGGCACAGCCAGAATTCGAAGCGGCTGAGCTTGTGGATCTTGCTCAGGGACTTCACATCGATCAGCCCCCAGCCGGCCATCAACAAGACGGCGCCCAGCGCCGCCTGGGGAATCCACGCCATGGGGGCGGTGAAGAACAGCAGAATCAAGGCGATCACCAGCGCGGCGATGATGCCGACCAGTTGGCTCTTGCCTCCGACCATGTCGTTGACCGCCGTGCGCGAGTCGGCGCCGCTGATGGCAAAGCCCTGGGACATCCCCGCCGCCAGGTTGCTCACGCCGAGGGCAACGAACTCGTGGTTGGCATTGATCGCATAGCCGTGGCGGGCGGCGAAGCTGCGAGCGGTGAGCATCGCGCTGCAGAAACTGACGGTGGCGATGCCCAGGGCATCGCGCAACAGGCTTTTGGTTTCCGCCAGGGTGCTTTGCGGCCATGCCAGCTCCGGAATGCCCGCTGGCACCGGGCCGAGAATGGCGACGCCGAAGCGGTCGAGGCCGAACAGGCCGGCCAGCAACGTGAATACCGCCACGGTCACCAGCGCTGCCGGCAAGCGGGGGTAGCGTCGCGGCAGCCAGACCAGCAGGCCCAGGCCGACCAGGCCGATGGCCAGGGTCAGCCAGTGGATCTCGCCCAGGCGCTGGAGAAAGTTGATCAGGCTAAGGATGAAACCGTCGCCTTCGATCTTGAACCCCACCACCTTGCTCATCTGCCCGGCGATCAGACTCAGGCCGATACCGTTGAGATAGCCGATCAGGATGGGACGCGAGAAGAAGCTGGCGATGAAGCCCGCCCGCGCGACGCCGGCGGCGATCAGCATCATGCCGACCAGCACCGTGACGATCACCGAAAGCTCGGCGATGCGGTGCGGATCGCCCATCGCCAGTGGGGCGACGGCGCCTGCGATCATGGCGCAAGTAGCGGCGTCCGGGCCGACCATGAGTTGGCGGGAGCTGCCGACCAGGGCATAGACGATCATCGGCAGCACGCAGGCGTATAGCCCGTACTGGGGTGGCAGGCCGACGATCTGGGCGTAGGCGATGGCAATGGGGATCTGGATCGCGGCCACCGAAAGGCCGGCCTGAAGGTCAGCGTGGAACCACTCGCGGCGGTAGTGCAGCAGATTGGCCAGGCCCGGTAGCCAGCGGGAGAGAAACATGCACGCATCCTGGGAAATGTTTCGGGGTGCTGATCAGCATAAGTGTCCTGAGGCCGCTTCGCTTGCGAGCCCACGGACAGCATTCAAGCTGATCGGGTCGATGATGGCTATGGGCTAGGTCAAGAACAGCGGAGATTGGGCAGCGAAAGGGAGGTTCACAATCCCGGAAGCTGTCGGAGCCTGCGATGGATAGCGGCCTTTGGATTGTCCAGGACTACGTAGATACGAACAGGCGCGCCTCGCGATAGGCGATGGGGGCTTGTATTGATTAAGGCTGGATCGGCGCGGGCTGCGCCTGGAGGAAAGTGGAGCGGGTAGAGGGAATCGAACCCTCACCGATAGCTTGGGAAGCTATAGTTGTACCATTCAACTATACCCGCTTCAGAAGCCGACATTTTTACCAGAACACGCCAGTCATGAGAAGCCCGGCCGTGCAAAAAGGCCTGTCGGCGACGTGTAGCCCGGGGCACTACAAGGGCTAGACGTCGCCGAACCACTCAGATAGCCAGTGCATGCTGCCCCTGTACGTAGTGACTGCGTTGACGGGGTTGGCGCAGCGTCGGGTTGAGGAAGCCAAGCATCGCGGCGCGGGTGTCCTCGCACGCGCTCTTGTGCTCGATATCCAGGAAGTGACCGGCATCGCGGATGACGCTGAAATGGCTTTGGACCACGTGCTGGCTGAAATGCCGCGCATCCTCGACGGTGGTGTACTCGTCACGGTCGCCATTGATGAACAGCACCGGGATGTCGATGTTGCGCGCCGATTTCAGGGCTCGCTCCAGATCATGATCCAGCACCTGGTTGATGTGGAAGTGCATTTGCGCGTACTCATGGCTGTCCAGGCTGCTCACATGGCGGTAGTTGAAGCGCTTGAACAGCGACGGCAGGTACTTGCCGATGGTGTCGTTGACCAGGTTGCCCACCTGGTAGCGGTCGCAGGCGGCCAGGTACTGGCAACCGCGCGCCAGGTAGTCGCGCATTGGCTCGTTGATGATCGGCGAGAACGAACTGACCACGGCCTTCTTCACCCGGCTCGGCTGGTGCGCCAGCGCCAGCAGGGCACAGGCACCGCCCCAGGAGAACGACATCACATGGTCGGCCTGGAAGTGCTCGATCATCTCCAGGAGAATGTGCGCCTCGGTCTCCTTGGTGATCAGCCGTTCCTGATGGTTGTGCGGCTTGGACTTGCCAGCATAGGGCTGGTCGTACAACACAACGTTGAAATGCGGGTGCAGGCTGCGCACCGTCTGGGCGAAAGAGGCCGTTGTGGCCAGCGATCCGTTGATCAGGATGATCGTCTTCTCTGCTGCTTCCGCGCGATAGAACTCCGTGTAAACCCGATACTGACCTTGGATATCAAGCACAGCGATTTCTGGCCTCATGTCATCGACTCCTGGCGCAAAAAGGGTATTCGCGTGACCTAGGGTGCACGTTGTTTATGACAGGTAGGCATACGCCTGGAAGAGAAACCGGGGGCCCTTGTGTCGATCCATGGCACGGTCGTCGACGGTATTTGTTCTAGGTGGGCGGTTTGCCGTGCCCCAGGGCATCGAGACCCTGGGTGACCGGCAAAAGGCGTCTTGGACTGCAATCGTGACCGATAAGTCACATGCGGACCGACGAGTTTGATTCAAGCAGCAGGGTGGCGATCTCGCAAGTGCCGTTCAGGGGGATGGCACGAGAAAAACAACGGGATGAACCTGTCTATACCGCTCTATGCAGGGGCCCACCTGCGCAGAGGCTTCGAGGTTCAGACCGAGGCGATCTCTTCGGCCGTCAGTTCACGATACTCACCCGGAGCCAAAGCAGGATCCAGGCCAATGTAGCCCATCCGCTCCCGGTGCAGCCCCACCACCTTGTTGTCGAAGTGCCCGAACATGCGCTTTACCTGGTGATAGCGGCCTTCGACGATTGCCAGCCGCGCCTGGCGCGGTCCGAGAATGTCCAGTTGCGCGGGGAGGGTGGTGAGATCCTCGAAGGCGAAGTAGAAGCCTTCGCGGAACTTGGCCACGTAGTGCTCGCCGATCTCGTCTTCGGTCTGGACGTGATAGATCTTCGGCAGCTTGGTCTTGGGCTGGGTCAGGCGCCGCGACCATTGACCGTCGTTGGTCAGGATCATCAACCCGGTGGTGTTGTAGTCCAGGCGGCCAGCGATGTGCAGGTCTTCGCGCAGTTCGGCCGGCAGCAGGTCTAGCACGGTAGGGTGCTGTGGATCCTGGGTGGCGCTGACGCAGCCGCTGGGCTTGTGCAGCATGAGGTAGCGCGCCGGGCGACCGGCTTGGAGTACTTGCTCGTCCACTTCGACCCGGCTGAATTCGCGTACTTCCTGGCGCGGGTCGGTGGCAACCATGCCATCGACGCGCACGCGCTGTTGCACCAGCAGCAGGCGGACCTGCTGGCGGTTGTAGCAGGGCAAGTTGGCGAGAAAACGATCAAGACGCATGGCACTGAGCGGTTCGAAAAAAGGGCTAGCGGTTGGACGCTGATTGCGCCGCCTTGAGCTGGTCATCGACCTCGGCGCATCGAGGACACAGGCAAGCCTTGTTGCGCAATTCGTCGGGCAGCGCCCTGAGCGCGGCCGGATCGATGGTGACGGTGAAACACCAGCAGGGCTGCGGGGCGAGGCGTGGGTCGGCCAGGCTGCACTGATTCAGGGCGCCACAGGCCGGGCAGCGCTGTTTGTCGTTCATGTCGGATCCAGACGTCTAGGTAGCAGGCATTCTACCGGTTATGGCGACAGGGTGTTTCCGGCTGTCGGCAACCTGTTTCAATTCATTGCGAAAATGGCACTGCACCCGGGCGCAACGGTCTTATTCGGTGTCGATGTACGTATTGCCATCGATGCTCGCCAGCGCCGCTGTGCCGGGCACTCCCGCGGTCCAGGAGGCCGCCATGTACCTACGAATTCTGCTGATCGCCTTGTTGGCACTCCTCACCAGCGCCTGCGTCCCTTACTACGAGGACGGAGGTTACTACCGCTCGGGTTACTACCGCTCGGACTACTACTCAAGCGACCGCGACTATTATCCGGGCTATTATCGTCAGGATCGTTACTACATCAGCCAGCCGCGCTACTACCAGAGCGCGCCTCGCTACTATCAACCCGCACCTCGTTATTACCGCCCGGCGCCCACGCCCCACTATCGGCCTTACCCGGGGCATCAGGTGAATCAATGGCATGGCAATCCGCGCAACGACTATGGCAACCGTCATCGCTATGACTATGGGCGGGACCGGGACCGTCATGACTATCGCAACGACAATCGCCGGCCGCAGAACGACCGTTGGCATTCCAATGGTCGAGGCGACAACAATCGTCGTCATGATGGCAGGCACGGGGACGACGGTCGTAACTGGCGGCGTTGATCACCGGGCTTGAGCCCGGTCTGCCTGCCGGAGCGGCGCTCATTCCAGATCAGCCAGGGGATGGCGCCCCTCCCAGACTTTGGTGAAATGCGCCTCGACCACCGCCGCTGGCACCTGGGCGATGTCCGGCCAGTGCCAGCGTGGCTGGTTGTCCTTGTCCAGCAAACGGGCACGCACGCCCTCGCTGAACTCCGGGTGACGGCAGCAGTTCAGGCTCATGGTGAATTCCATCTGGAACACTTGGGCCAGCGACAGGTATTTGGCCCGGCGGATCTGCTCCCACACCAAGTGCGCGGTCAGCGGACAGCCCTCGTGCAAGCGTCGGCCGGCCTCGGCCAGCAGTGGGTCGGCATGACGGCTCAGGTCGGATAACGCCCGCCAGGCGGCAACAGGGTCGGCTACGTCGAGCAGCTCGTCGATCAATGCCCGGCGCGGCAACCACTGGGCTTCGGGCAGGTCGGCGCAGGCCCGGTGCTGTTCGGCCTTGAGCAGGCTGTTCAGCTGTAGGGCGGTCTGCTCCTGCCAATTCAGTTGCAGCAGTTCCTCGATCAGGGCTTCTTGCTGATGCTCGCCCAGCAGGCGATCAGCCAGGCCAAGGTCCAGGGCGTCGCGGGCGTTGATCGGCGCGCCAGTCAGCCCAAGGAACAGGCCGAGCTTGCCGGGCAGGCGGGAAAGGAACCAGCTGGCGCCGACGTCCGGATACAGCCCGATGCTGATTTCCGGCATGGCCAGCCGGCAGCTGGGAGTGACGATGCGGATGCCCGCGGCCTGCAGAAGGCCCATCCCCCCGCCGAGCACGTGGCCATGCCCCCAGCACAGCAAGGGCTTGGGATAGGTGTGCAGGCGATAATCGAGCCGGTACTCGGCGGCGAAGAAGGTGGCGGCCAGGGGCGGGACGCTACCGGGGTGGTCGCGGCAGGCCTGGACCAGCGCACGTACATCGCCGCCTGCACAGAACGCCTTGGGCCCGCTGCCGCGCAGCAGCACGCAGACGATGCCCGGATCGTTGGCCCAGGCGCGCAGGCGCTCATCGAGGACCTCGATCATAGGCAGGTTCAGGGCATTGAGCGCCTTGGGCGCATCCAGGGTGGCGATGCCGATGCGCGCGCCATCGGCGCCTGTGAGTACCTCGCATTGAATGGACATGGGCGACCTCGTGTAGTCATCGCACAAGTATGGACCCCACAGACGATCATGGCGGTCGTCGGTCGGATCGATTGACAAGGCCGGGCGGCTTACCTAGTGTCGCGCCATTGTTTACGGATGGCCCCATGACTGACGACGATCGCATCAAACTCGAACCCGGCTGGAAGGCCGCGTTGCGCGCCGAGTTCGACCAACCCTACATGCACAAGCTGCGCGAGTTCCTGCGCGAGGAATATGCGGCGGGCAAGGAGATCTACCCGCCGGGGCCGCTGATCTTCAACGCGCTCAATTCCACGCCGCTGGACAAGGTGAAGGTGGTGATCCTCGGCCAGGACCCGTACCACGGGCCAGGCCAGGCCCATGGCCTGTGCTTCTCGGTGCAGCCTGGCGTGCCGACGCCGCCGTCGCTGGTGAACATCTACAAAGAGCTGCACCGCGACCTCAACTTGCCGATTCCCAACCATGGTTACCTGCAAAGCTGGGCGGAGCAGGGGGTGTTGCTGCTCAACACCACCATGACCGTGCAACGCGGCAACGCGGCCTCCCACGCCAACGCGGGCTGGCAGCCATTCACCGATCGGGTCATCCAGGTGGTCAGCGAGCAGTGCGAAAACGTGGTGTTCCTGCTGTGGGGCTCGCATGCCCAGAGCAAGCAGAAGCTGATCGACGGCACTCGGCACCTGGTACTCAAGTCGGTGCACCCGTCGCCGCTGTCGGCGTATCGGGGCTTCTTCGGATGCGGGCATTTCAGCCGTACCAACAGCTTCCTCGAGCAGCGTGGGCTGGCGCCGATCAACTGGTCGTTGCCGCCGCTCTGAAAAAACGTGTGGCCTTCTTCGCGGGAACGCTCCCACAGGGGCGGCGATAAGCCTTGTGGGAGCGGGTTTACCCGCGAAGAAAACTGCACGCCGTCACGGTCGGTTCGTGTTCCAGCGCCGGAACAACGGCTCGGCCAGAAACAGCACGAACAGCAACCTCATCACCTGCAGTGCCGTCACCAACGGTACCGACAGCTGCAAGGTCTCGGCCGTCAGGCTCATTTCGGCGATACCGCCAGGCATCATTCCCAGGGTCAGCGAGCGCAGGTCCAGTTGGGTCATCACACTCAACACCCAGGCCGCGCTGGCGGCGATCAACATGCACAGGAAGGTCGCCAGCAAGGTCCGCCCCAGGAAGGACGGCGCCCGGCGAAAGAACGCCCGGTTGAAGTGGCAGGCCAGGCCACTGCCGATCAGCCACTGTCCGATCTGGCTGGCGCCGGGCGGCAGGGCGATCTGCAGGTTCCCCGCCAGGCTCACGCAGGCGGCAATCAACAGCGGACCGAACAGCCACGGGTTGGGCTGGCGCAGGCGCTGCCAGATCAACGCGGCCAACACACCAAACGGCGCGATCAGGGTCAGCCAGCCCCAACTGACGCTGCCTGCGTGGGTCAGCGGCACGCCATCGCCGAGCAAGAACTTGAACAGCGCCGGCACGCACAGCACCACTGCCAACACCCGCAGGCTCTGGGCTGCGGCCACCTGGCTGAGCACCGCACCGTTGCGTGCGCCCAGGTTGACCATCTCACCCGAGCCCCCCGGCATGCTGGCGAAGAACGCCGTGGCGCGGTCTTCACCGGTACGCCTGAGCAGCCAGACGCTGATCACTGCTGACAACGTGGTGAACAGTGCCCCGAAGAAGATCAGACCAAAGTGGCTGGCCACTTGCTCGATGACCGCTGGGGTGAAGTGCAGGCCGATACCGATGCCGATGATCCACTGCCCGCACTTGCGGCCATTGGGGATTTCCGACAGCTGCCAGGGTGTCAGGCAGCGCACCAGGATGATTGCCAACAACGAGCCGACCATCCACGGCAAAGGCCAGCCGACCTTGCTGGCGAGAAACCCGCCAGCAAGACCGACCAGCCCGGTAGCCCAGAACGGCGGTGACCGATCAGGCATCGGCCATCGCCCGACGCTGCAGGCTACGTTTACGCCAGCTGCGCAGCAACGGCAGGGTCAGCATGCAGAAGGTCAGCACCCACACCGACATGCTGATCGGGCTCGACCAGAGGATGCCCAGCTCGCCGTTGGAGATCGATAGTGCGCGGCGCAGGTTCTGCTCCATCAGCCCGCCCAGGATGAAGCCGAGCAGAATCGGCGACAGCGGGAAGTCCAGCTTGCGCAGGATGTAGCCCATGATGCCGATGCCGACCATCAGGAACAGATCGAAGGTGGTCGCATGCACGGCGTACACGCCGATCCCGGTGATGATCGCGATCACCGGCACCAGCGCCCAATTCGGCACGGCGAGGATGCGGGTGAAGATGCGGATCATCGGAATGTTCAGGATCACCAGCATGATGTTGGCGATGAACAGCGAGGCGATCAGCCCCCAGACAATGTCAGGTTGCTGTTCGAACAGCAGCGGGCCTGGGGTGATGTTGTACAGGGTCAGTGCACCGATCATCACCGCGGTGGTGCCGGAACCCGGCACGCCCAGGGTCAGCATCGGCACCAGGGCGCCGCAGCAGGAGGCGCCGATGGCGGTTTCCGGAGCGGCCAGGCCGCGCGCGTCGCCCTTGCCGAACTTGCCCTTGTCGCCAGCGATGCGTTTCTCGGTCATGTAGGCCACGGCACTGGCCAGGGTCGCGCCGGCGCCGGGCAGTACGCCCATGACGAAGCCCAGCAGGCCGCAGCGCAGGTTGACGATGAACACCGAAGCGGCTTCCTTGAGGTTGAACAGCATGCGCCCAGTGGCCTTCACCGCTTCGTGGCCATGGTGGGTCTTTTCCAGCAACAGCAAGATCTCGCTGATGGAGAACAGACCCAGTACCAGCACCACGAACTGGATGCCATCGGCCAGGTGCACGCTGTCGCCGGTAAAGCGGTACACGCCGCTGTTGGCGTCGATGCCGACGCTGGACAGGAACAGGCCGATCAGCGCGGCGATGAAAGTCTTAAGTGGTTTGTCGCCGGCCATGCCGCCCAGGGCGACGATGGCGAACACCATCAACACGAAGTATTCGGCGGGCCCGAAGGCGATCGCCCATTTCGCCAGCAGCGGAGCGAATAGCACCATGCCGCAGGTGGCGATGAAGGCGCCGATGAACGAGCTCCACGCCGACAGCGACAGAGCGACGCCGGCCAGGCCTTGGCGGGCCATGGGGTAGCCGTCAAGGGTGGTCATCACGGTGGAGGCTTCGCCGGGAATGTTCAGCAGGATCGAGCTGATCCTTCCGCCATACTCGCAGCCGAGGTAGACCGCGGCCAGCAGGATCAGCGCCGATTCAGGTGGCAGGCCCAGGGCAAAGGCGATGGGGATCAGCAGTGCCACACCATTGATCGGCCCAAGGCCCGGCAGCAGGCCGACCACGGTGCCGATGAGGGTGCCGGTCAGGGCGGTGACCAGGTTGTACGGGCTCAGGGCGACGCCGAAGCCCTGGCCCAGATAGCTCAAGGTATCCATGTGTCAGTTCTCCAGTACATCCAGCAGGCCGAGGGGCAGAGGTACATCCATCACGCGGTCGAACAGCCAGTAGAGCAGCAGGCTCATGGCGCCCACCACGATCAGACTGTGCAGCCAGCGCCCGCCATACAGGCGTGCCATGGGTACGCCGACGAGTACGGCGCTGAGGATGAAACCGAGCGACTCGAAGGTGCTCGCGAAGACGATCAGCAGGCCCACACAGCCGCTGATCTTGACCAGGGTTTCACGGTCCAGTGGCGGTTCGTCGTCCTTGCGCACGATGGGCGTTGGGCGAACGGCCAGGTAGAGCAGAGCCACGCCCATCAGGCCGAGCATCAGCAAGGGATAGGCCCGTGGACCTACAGGCTCGTAGGAAAACGCAGCCTGGTACGGCCAGGCCATCACGGCCAGGGCGGCGCATACCGCCAGCAGAGCCAGGGCAAAAATGCGTTGCAGGATCATGAGGGAATCCTCGGAATTGTTCGGTACGGCGCCGACCCTTTGGGAGCGGGTTTACCTTCGACCCAGGGCGCAGCCCAGGCCACGCGTCGGCGGTGTCCGTTTCGCGGGTAAACCCGCCCCCTAAAGGGGAGCGGCGTTGCAGCTCGATCTACTGGACCAGGCCGAATTCCCGGGCCAGGGCCTTGTAGTCGGCGACCTGCTTCTTCACGTAGGTGTCCAGCTCCTGCCCGGTCATGGCGAACGGGAATAGCTCACGCTGGTCACGCAGCTTGGCGAAGTCCTCGGAGGCCAGCAGCTTGTCGAAGGAGGCTTTCCACCAGGCGTAGTCCTCGTCGCTGACCTTTGGCCCTAGGTAGAAGCCGCGTACTACTGGCCAGACGATGTCGTAGCCTTGTTCCTTGGCGGTGGGGATGTCTTTCATTTCCGGCTCGTCCAGGCGGGTTTCGGAGAACACCGCGAGGATGCGCATGTCACCGCTCTGGATGTGCGGCATGGAGTCCGAGATGTCGGTGGAGCCCACCTGAATATGCCCGCCGAGCAGCGCTGTGGCGATTTCACCGCCGCCTTCCAGGGCCACGTAGCGAAGGTCGCGAGGATTGATGCCGGCGGCCTTGGCGATCAGGGCGGTCTGCATCCAGTCCTGGCTGCCGACGGTGCCGCCGGAGCCGATGACGACTTTGCTCGGGTCTTTCTTCAAGGCCGCGACCAGATCATCGAGGGTCTTGTAGGGCGAGTCGCTCTTCACGGCGATGGCACCATAGCTGGTGCCGACAGCTGCCAGCCATTTCACGGCGTTCTCGTCGAAGCGCCCGAACTTGCCCTGGGCCAGGTTGAGCAGGGAGCCGCTGGACCAGGCCACCAGAGTGCCGGCATCGGCCGGGCGCTGGGCGACCACGGCGTTGTAGGCCACCGCGCCGACGCCGCCGGGCATGTAGGTCACGCGCATGGGCTTGGAGAGGATCTTCTCGTTGACCAAGGCGCTTTGCACCAGTTTGCAGGTCAGGTCGAAGCCGCCACCGGGCGAGGCGGGGGCGATGCATTCGGGGCGTTTCGGTTCAGCGGCCAGGGCGTTGCCAGCCAGCAGCAGGCAACCGGTAGCCAGGACGAGGCGGCGCATTGAAAAGGTCATCGTCTATCTCCGTGAGCGTTGTTGTTATGGGTTACCACAGAGCCACGCTGTAGCTCACCAGCAGCCTGACTTCGTCGGCGTCGCGGGCGAAGTTGGAGCGGAAGGTGGCGTTGCGCAGGCGAACGGCGACGTCCTTCAACGGGCCGCTTTGTACCACGTACTTGAACTCGGTGTTGCGCTCCCACTCCTTGCCCTCGCCACCGTCGGCGCGGCTGACGTTGTCGCCGCTGATATAGCGGGTCATGAAGGTCAGCCCGGGGATGCCCAGGGCAGCGAAGTTGTAGTCGTAGCGTGCTTGCCAGGAGCGCTCGTCGGCGCCGGCGAAGTCGTTGATCTGGACGAAGTTGACCAGGTACGGGTCGGCGCCATCGACGTAGGGGAAGGCGCTGTCGCCCGACAGGTGCTGGTAGGCGGCGCTGACCTTGTGACCGCCAAGGGCATAGCTGAGCATGCCGTTGACGGTGGTGTTGTCGATGTTGCCGGCCTTGGCCTGACCTGCATCGTCGCTCACTGCCAGGCGCAGGTCGGCACCGAAGGTGCCCGGGCCCCAGGGCTGGGTAGCGACCATGCCGATGAAATGCTGACGGTAGATGTCGTCGAGTTCGGCGAAGTGGTAGCTGCCGGTGATGCGATCGGTGAACTGGTAATCCAGCCCGGCCAGGTCGAAGTTGTCGGCGCTGAAAGTGCCGCCGAAACGGCCATTCTTGTTGTTGAGGGCGAGGTCTTCCCAGTTGGTGTCGTTGCGGTCCTTGGCTTTTTCCAGGCGCCCGCCGGTGAACGTCAGGCCCTTGAGCTCCTTGGAGGTGAGCAGGCCGCCCTCGAAGGTCTGCGGCAGGATGCGCCCGTCGTTGGGCTGCAGGGTCGGCAGTTCTGGGATGAGTGTGCCGACCTTGAGCTCGGTGTTGGAGACCTTGATCTTGCCGGTCAGGCCGAGCTTGGAGTATTCGTCGGCGGCCTTACCGTCATCATGGGTCGGCAGCAGGCCTGTGTCGGTGCGGTCTGGGCTGGAGTCGAGCTTGATGCCGAGCATGCCCAGCGCGTCCAGGCCGAACCCTACGGTGCCGTCGGTGTAGCCGGACTCGAAATTGAGCATGAAGCCCTGGGCCCATTCGTCGCGCTTGGATTGCTGGCTGCTGGTGCCATCGCGAAAGTCACGGTTGAAGTACATGTTGCGGGTTTCGAAGGTGGCCGTGCTGTCTTCGAAAAAAGCGGCCTGGCTCAGCGGGGCGACACCGGCTAGCGCAAGGGCGCTGGCGATGGCGGACGGGCGTGCGGACAGGGAACGGGTAGGCGCGAACGCCTGCGGCTGCATGGACAGCATCGTCGGGAGACTCCGTTTATTGTTCTTATCGGGCGCACCTTGCTGGTGCTTTTTTTCGGCGCGCGGGGCGACCGTGGTGCGATGCTAGGTAATGAACCTTTCGCTAACCTTTCAGAGTGAAAGGTTTGCCGGGAGGGCTTCACAGGCCCCCCGACGGCGGTACACTCCGCGCCAAAGCCCCACCCGAGCAGGGAGAATCCGATGCGAGTGTTGCTGGTCGAAGACCACCTGCAACTGGCCGAAAGCGTGGCCCTGGCCCTTAAAAGCCAAGGTCTGACCGTGGATGTGCTGCACGATGGCGTGGCCGCCGACCTGGCCCTGGCCAGCGAGGACTATGCGGTGGCAGTCCTCGATGTCGGCCTGCCGCGCATGGACGGCTTCGAAGTGCTGGCGCGCCTGCGTGGCCGTGGCAAGACGCTGCCGGTGCTGATGCTCACCGCGCGCAGCGATGTCAAGGATCGGGTACATGGCCTGAACCTGGGCGCCGATGACTACCTGGCCAAACCCTTCGAACTGACCGAACTGGAAGCGCGAGTCAAGGCACTGCTGCGCCGTAGCGTGCTCGGTGGCGAGCGTCAGCAGCGCTGCGGGCCGCTGGTCTACGATTTGGATACCCGCCGCTTCACCCTGGGTGAAGAAGCTCTGACCCTGACCCAGCGCGAACAAAGCGTGCTCGAAGCCCTGATCGCCCGCCCGGGCCGAGTGATGAGCAAGGAGCAACTGGCGGCCCAGGTATTTGGCCTGGACGAAGAGGCCAGCCCCGATGCCATCGAGATCTACATCCATCGGCTACGCAAGAAGCTCGATGGCCATCCAGTGGCTATCGTCACGTTCCGCGGCCTGGGTTATTTGCTCGAGCACCGCGATGCGTGACAACGGCAGCCTGCGTGGGCGTTTGCTGGGCAATTTGGCGCTGCTGTTGGTGGTGCTGATGCTCGCCAGCGGCCTGAGCGCCTACTGGAACGGCCGCGAGGCCGCCGACACCGCTTACGATCGCACGTTGCTGGCTTCGGCACGGACCATTGCCGCAGGCCTGTCGCAGCGCGACGGGACCCTGAGCGCGGATGTGCCCTACGTGGCCCTGGACACCTTTGCCTACGACAGCGCCGGACGTATCTACTACCAAGTGCTGGATATTCATCAGCGGCTGATTTCCGGCTACGAGAACCTCCCGCCTCCGCCGCCGGGCACCCCGCGTACCGACGACTATCCGGCCTTGGCGCGTTTCTACAACGCCACCTACCAGGGCCAGGATGTACGCGTGGTCAGCTTGCTCAAGCCAGTCAGCGAACCGAACATGAACGGCATGGCCGAGATCCGCGTGGCCGAGACCGAGGAGGCACGGGTGCGCATGGCCCGGGGCCTGATGGCCGATACCTTGCTGCGTCTGGGCATGCTGGCGCTGGGGGCGCTCATGATGGTCTGGTTCGCCGTGAGCGCAGCACTGCGGCCGCTGGAGCGGCTGCGTACGGCGGTCGAAGAGCGCCAACCTGATGACTTGCGGTCCTTGCCGGTGGTTCAGGTGCAGCGAGAGCTCGGGCCCTTGGTGCACGCCTTGAACCATTTCACCGAGCGGCTGCGTGGTCAGTTCGAGCGTCAGGCACAATTCATCGCCGACGCCGCCCATGAGTTGCGCACGCCGTTGGCCGCCCTCAAGGCGCGGCTTGAGCTGGGCTTGCGCTCCCAGGAGCCGGAGCAGTGGCGACAAACCCTCGAAGCCGCCACCCAGGGTACTGACCGTCTGACTCACCTGGCCAATCAGTTGTTGTCCCTGGCGCGGGTGGAAAATGGGGCCCGGGCGATTGCCGAAGGGGGTGCCCAGCGTCTGGACCTGTGCCAATTGACGCGTGAGCTCGGCATGGCCATGGCGCCTCTGGCCCATGCCCGGGGCGTGGCCCTGGCGCTGGAAGCCGAGGCGCCGGTATGGCTCAAAGGCGAGCCGACTTTGCTCAATGAGCTGCTCAGCAACCTGGTGGACAATGCCCTGGCCCATACGCCCAAGGGTGGCAACGTGATCCTGCGCGTGATGGCCCCGGCCATGCTGGAAGTGGAGGATGACGGGCCGGGTATTCCCGAGTCTGACCGCGAGCGCGTGTTCGAGCGCTTCTATCGACGCAGCGCCCAGGGCACAGGCCTGGGGCTGGCGATCGTCGGCGAAATCTGCCGCGCGCACCTGGCGCAGATCAGCCTGCATGATGGCGAAAAGGGCGGGTTGCGCGTGCGGGTGAGTTTTATCGCCGATTGAGCGGCTTCCCGGGGCTTGGAGAGCAACTGTCCTGGGTTATCTGCGCTGGCCTATTCTCGGGTAAACCCGCTACCACGGGGTTGGCGGTGATCCTTGTGGAGCGGATGTCTTGCTTAGCGCAGCATGCTGCGGGCATCGAGCAGGTCGGCGACATCCAACTCGGTCCCGTAAGGGAGTCCGAGATGCTGGTAGGCAGGCAAGGCCGCCAGGGGCCGGCTGCGGGTCCGATGGCTGAGGTGACGGGCGATCTGCACGATGTCGATGTAGTCGATGCTCTCGGTGCGTCGATCCAGGTCCTGCACTTGGCTGGGCAGGTTGACCAACTGCTCGGGAAACTCCCAGGCCTTGAGAATTTTGTCGCCCAGCACCGGCTGGATCTGCTCGATCACATAGTGCAGGCACACAGGGTCCGAAAGCAGCTCGTTGTGCTCCTCGGCGTAGATCAGAACTGGCAGGGCGCCGATTTGGTAGACCAAGCCCCCTAGGGTGGCCTGGTCAGGCTTGAGCTGGGTGTAGCGGCGGCAGAGTTCATAGCTGATACCCGCGACTTCAAGGCTGTTGGCCCAAATATCGCGCAGTTTTTGTTCGACGGCCGGTGAGCGGGCGTGGAAGATCTGCTCGATTACCAGGCCGATCGCCAAGTTGCAGCTGTAGTTGATACCCAGGCGAGTGATGGCGGTGTGCAGGTCGGTGACCTCCACTGCCGCACGCAGCAGCGGGCTGTTGACCACCTTGATCAGGCGCGCCGAGAGGGCGGCGTCGCGGCCGATCACCTTGCTCAAGGCGGCGACGCTGATCTCGCTGTCCTCCGCCGCCTCGCGGATGCTCAAGGCAACCTCCGGAAGGGTCGGCAGGACCAGGTCGTCCTTGTCGATGGCTGCGAGCAATTGTGCTTGAACCGTCTCGGCCAGCTTGTTCATCTAACTTCTCTACCGCAGTGGTGGTGCGACCCCGCAGGGCAGCGGGGCAGGCTGGTCAGCGAAGGATTTCCCGGTCGCGGTCCAGTTCATAGGGCAGGTCCAGCAGTGTCAGGCGCGGGCCTTCGAGGCTAGCCAGGTGCAGGTTGTCGTCTGCCACGGCTTCGGCACTGAGCACGGCGAGCAGTTCGCAGCCGTCACCGGTACTGGCGGCGATGACCACTTCGCCCACCGACGAACCGTGGGTGGGCGAGAAGATCTCGGCACCAGGGGCGGGCACGTCCCGCTGGGCCAGGGCCAAGCGGTACTGTCGGCGCTTGAGCTTACCCAGGTACTGCATACGCGCGACGATCTCTTGGCCGGTGTAGCAGCCTTTCTTGAAGCTCACCCCATCGACCGCCTGCAGATTGATCATCTGCGGGATGAACAGTTCACGGGTGGGGCCCATGACCTGGCCGATGCCGGCACGGATCTGGCCCAACAGCCAGTCGTTGAGGCTGCCTTCGGTCAGGTGAGTGGCGAGGGTCTGGCGCACGGTGTCTGCTTGCGCGGCGGGCGCCCAGAGCTCCACACGGCCGGTGCTGACGCCAATGGCGATCAGGCCGTCGTGGCGTACCGTGGCGCCAGCTTCGGTCGGCGTGGCCAAGCCCAGCGCGTTTAGCGCGGCATCGCCTTGCGTCAGGCCGAAGCGGACCCACGCGGCGCTCTCATCGGTCAAGGTAGCCTTGGAGAAGACAGCGTACTTCTTGAGGTCGGCCAGTTGCGCGTCGAGCAGCTCGCTGGCCATGGCCAGCAAGTAACCGTTGCCCTCGGGGAGAATGCGGAAGCTCGACTGCATGCGGCCCTTGACCATGCACCGGGCGCCGAGGCTCGCGTGCTCTTGGCTCAGGTAGTTGATGTTGCAGGTCAGCTGGCCTTGCAGGAACTTGCCGGCATCGGAGCCGCGGACGGCGAGGATGCCCTCGTGGGACAGGGGACAGAAGAAAGCGGAATCGGCCATGGGTCATCGCGGTTGCTTGAGACTGGCGGCCATCATAGAACGCCGGTAACAAAATAGGTAGGTGACTAGACCAACGCCTTGTGCCCCCGCGAGCGCCCCGCTGTATACTGGCGACCCATTCGAGGAGGGCCCCATGGTCGAACAAACTGAACTCAACCGGCTTTTCTGGCACAGCCGCCGCGGCATGCTGGAACTGGACGTACTGCTGGTGCCATTCACCCAGGAGGTCTACCCCACCCTGAGCGAAGCGGACCGCGAGCTGTACCGTCGCCTGCTGACCTGCGAAGACCAGGACATGTTCGGCTGGTTCATGGAGCGCACCGAGTCCGACGACCCTGAGCTGCAACGCATGGTTCGCATCATCCTGGACCGTGTCCAGCCCAAGTGAGCATTTCGAGTGCCGCTGGCAAGGCTCGCGCCTGCTGCTGGCGGCCTACCTGACCTGCCAGGTGCTCGCACTCTGGGCCATGGTCCTGAGCGCGCAGCCCTGGTGGTTGAGCGTTCCCCTCGTCCTTGCTTGCCTTGCCCACGCCTGCTGGGCCATCCCCCGTCGTATCTTGCTGACCCATCCCGAGGCCATCACTGGCCTGCGCCGTGATCGAACCGGCTGGCGGCTGTTCAGCCGTGCCAGAGGATGGCAGCAGGTGAGGTTGTGTCGGGATAGCGTGGCGATGCCAGGTCTGGTTGTGCTGCGCTTTGTCAGATCGGGACGCTGGTTTGGCGAGAGCCAGTGCGTACCGCGCGATGCCCTGGATGCGGATCAGCATCGGCGTTTGCGCGTGAGGTTGAAGTTCAGCCGCAGGCGCTGGGCCGAGGTTTCAGTGCAATAACCCGCTCCCACAGGGCTCGCAGGGTTCTGTGGGAGCGGGTCGAACCGCGAACGCGTCAGTTCAGACCGGACTGAGGATGGTGTCCTTGGCCTCGGGCAGCATTCCCGGATAGTCCAGTGTGTAATGCAGCCCGCGGCTTTCCTTACGCTGCATGGCTGAGCGGATCATCAGCTCGGCGACCTGGGCCAGGTTACGCAGTTCGATCAGGTCGCGGCTGACCTTGTAGTTGCTGTAGAACTCGTCGATCTCGTCGAGCAGCAGGCGCACCCGATGCTCGGCTCGTTGCAGGCGTTTGCTGGTGCGCACGATACCTACGTAGTCCCACATGAAGCGCCGCAGTTCGTCCCAGTTGTGCGCAATGATCACGTCCTCGTCCGAGTCGGTAACCTGGCTTGCGTCCCAGCAGGGTAGGGCGGTCGGAGCCTGCACTTCATCAAGGTGCGCCTCGATGTCGGCGGCAGCGGCACGGCCATAGACGAAGCATTCGAGCAACGAATTGCTGGCCATGCGGTTGGCCCCGTGCAGGCCAGTGAAGCTGGTTTCGCCAATGGCGTACAGGCCGGGGACATCGGTATGGCCGCGATCATCGACCATCACGCCGCCGCAGGTGTAATGGGCGGCCGGGACCACCGGAATCGCCTGGCGGGTGATGTCGATACCGAAGGCCAGGCAGCGTTCATAGACCGTAGGGAAGTGATTCTTGATGAAGTCGGCTGGCTTGTGGCTGATGTCCAGATAGACACAATCAACGCCCAAACGCTTCATTTCGTGGTCGATGGCGCGGGCGACGATATCTCGGGGCGCGAGCTCCTCGCGGGGGTCGAAGCGCGGCATGAAGCGTTCGCCATTGGGCAGGCGCAGCAGGGCGCCTTCGCCGCGCAGGGCCTCTGTGATCAGGAAGCTCTTGGCCTGCGGGTGGTACAGGCAGGTGGGGTGGAACTGGTTGAATTCCAGGTTGGCCACCCGACAGCCGGCGCGCCAGGCCATGGCGATGCCATCTCCGCAGGCACCGTCGGGATTGCTGGTATAGAGGTAGACCTTGGCCGCACCGCCGGTGGCCAGCACGGTGAAGCGCGCACCGAAGGTGTCGACTTCGCCGGTATTGCGGTCCAGTACATAGGCGCCCAGGCAACGTTCGCCTGGCAGGCCCAGACGACGCTCGGTGATCAGGTCGACCGCGACGCGCTGTTCCAGCAGCTCGATGTTCGGCCGTTGGCGTGCTTGGTTCAGCAAAGTGGTGAAAATCGCGGCGCCCGTTGCGTCGGCGGCATGAATGATGCGTCGGTGGCTGTGACCTCCTTCACGGGTCAGATGGAACTCGAAGCCGCCGTCATCGACGCTGTAATGCTCGTCGCGAGTGAAGGGCACCCCTTGTTCGATCAACCACTCGATGGCTTCGCGGCTGTGCTCGACGGTGAAGCGCACGGCATCTTCATGGCAGAGGCCGCCGCCGGCATTGAGCGTGTCCTCGACATGGGACTGGACGGTATCGGTGTTGTCCAGGACCGCGGCTACGCCGCCCTGGGCCCAGAAGGTCGAACCATTGGCCAGGTCGCCCTTGCTCAGCACGGCGATGCGCAAGCGGCTGGGAAGGTTCAGTGCCAGGCTGAGGCCAGCGGCGCCGCTGCCGATCACCAGGACATCGTGTTGGAATTGTTGGCTCATGTCTTGACACTAGTAATCTTGGGAAGGGGAGCGGCACAATAGTCATGCGCAGATGGCATTGTGAAACTATCGTTAAGCCTGTCCGGCTGCCTTTATAGCAGTCACAGGTGTCTGATTTCCAATGGCATCTGCACCGGCGTCGCGATCTTTATGGGAACTTTCCGATACCGGTGGAAATCCTAAGAAGGCTGCCCGCACGCCACCAAATGCCACGGCGACGCATGGCGGTAGCTCTTTCGGGGCTGACACCTGCGTATTCGAAATCAGATTATCGACGCAGCCGGCCGTGACCGCGCTGCGTCTTTCGTGCGAGCCGACCAAGGGCCGCAGGAAACTTGCTTGGAGGGGAGAACTTTTGCGCAAAGGCCGAGTCTATGGTTGCAAGCCTGAACGATGGCTGTTGCAACGCTCCTTCGAGACCACTGAGGAGTGTTCATGCTAACCCAGGAAGAGGATCAGCAGCTTGTCGAGCGCGTGCAGCGCGGCGACAGGCGAGCGTTCGATCTGTTGGTGCTGAAGTATCAGCACAAGATTCTCGGGTTGATCGTGCGGTTCGTACACGACACCCACGAGGCCCAGGATGTGGCGCAGGAGGCTTTCATCAAGGCCTACCGGGCGCTAGGAAATTTTCGCGGTGACAGCGCTTTCTATACCTGGCTGTACCGCATCGCCATTAACACGGCGAAGAACTACCTGGTGTCCCGCGGAAGACGGCCACCAGACAGTGATGTGAGCTCCGAGGATGCGGAGTTTTACGACGGCGATCATGGCCTCAAGGATCTCGAGTCTCCAGAGCGCGCGTTGTTGAGGGATGAAATCGAAGGCACCGTCCATCGCACCATCCAGCAACTGCCCGAGGACCTGCGCACGGCATTGACCCTACGTGAGTTCGACGGACTGAGTTACGAAGACATTGCCAGTGTCATGCAATGTCCGGTAGGTACCGTGCGCTCTCGAATTTTCCGCGCTCGGGAGGCCATTGATAAAGCCCTGCAGCCTTTGTTGCAGGAAACCTGAGACAGCGGCGACAGCCAAGAGAGGAACCGCCATGAGTCGTGAAGCTTTGCAGGAATCGCTGTCCGCGGTGATGGATAACGAAGCGGACGAACTTGAACTGCGTCGCGTGTTGAACGCGGTCGACGATCCTGAAACCCGTGCCACCTGGTCCCGCTACCAAGTGGCGCGCGCAGCGATGCACAACGAGCTGGTACTGCCCAAGCTCGATATCGCCTCGGCGGTATCCGCAGCGCTGGCCGACGAAGCCGTGCCTGCCAAGGTCAAGCAAGGCCCATGGCGCACCATTGGTCGCCTGGCTGTAGCCGCCTCGGTGACCGTTGCCGTGCTGGCTGGCGTGCGCCTGTACAACCAGGACGAAATCACCGGTGCCGAGCTCGCTGCCCAGCAGCCTGTCCAGCAAGGGCTGAGCGTGCCACAAGCACAGGGCCCCGCCGTTTTGGCAGGCTATAGTGAGAGCAGTGAGCAACCGACCGGGCCGATGGCCAACGGCGTGCTGCAGAACCAGGCCGGCTGGGATCAGCGTCTGCCAGGGTATCTGCGCCAGCATGCCCAGGAATCTGCGCTCAAGGGTACTGAGACCGCTCTGCCCTATGCACGCGCCGCCAGCCTGGAAAACCGTTAAGTAAGGAGGATCATGCGCGCGCTACCTCTCCTGACGCTTCTGCTTGGCAGTTGCATGATGGTGCCGGCCTTGGCGGCCAACTCCTCGCCCGAGGCGAGCGAGTGGCTGAACAAGCTGGCACAGGCCGAGCGAGAACAGAGTTACCAGGGTTCCTTCGTCTACGAACGTAATGGCAGCTTCTCCTCACACGATATCTGGCACCGCGTCCAGGACGGCAAGGTCAGCGAGCGTTTGTTGCAGCTCGATGGGGCGACCCAGGAAATCGTGCGGGTCGATGGCAAGGTCCAGTGCGTCAGCGGCTCCCTGGTTAGCCGCGTAGGAACCCCGCCGGACTCCGCGCCCCGTGTGCTCGATCCTCTGAAACTGATGAGCTGGTACGACCTGAGCGTCGCAGGCAAGTCCCGGGTTGCCGGGCGCGATGCCGTGATCGTGACGCTCACGCCGCGAGACCAGCATCGCTACGCTTTCGAACTGCATTTGGATCGCCGCACTGGACTGCCCTTGCGCTCGTTGATGATCAACGACAAGGGCCAGCTGCTCGAGCGCTTCCAGATGACCCGCCTGGATACCGACGATCTACCCAGCGATGACGACCTGCGCGCCAGTTCTTCGTGCAAGCCGGTCGAGCACGTCGCAGCCGCGCATTCCGACGCTGCCTCTGCCTGGCGTTCGGACTGGTTGCCGCCGGGCTTCGAATTGATCAACAGCTCCGTGCGCCGGGACCCGGTGCGTGACAGCATGGTCAGCAGCCTCATGTATGACGATGGCTTGGCACGCTTCTCGGTGTTCCTGGAGCCGGTGAGCGATGATGCCGGACCGGATACCCGTGCGCAGTTAGGGCCTACCGTCGCCGTGTCGCGTCGTCTCAACACGCCCAAGGGCAAGGTCATGGTCACTGTGGTTGGCGAGATTCCCTTGGGAACCGCCGAGCGTGTCGCCCTGTCCATGCGGGCCCAGGATGCCCAGGCGCGTCAGTGATAGCGCGCCTTCCTACATCTCGTAGGGCATGCTTCTGACATGAAATTAAAGCATTGTCATTTGCAATCCCTTCGTAAATTTTCTATAGGTCAGGCTTCTCGGGGTCTGGCCTTTCTTGCTTGTGCAAAGGCCTCACTTTGTTAACTACGCTCGTTGTGACGGGAGCCGTATGTCAATACCACGCTTGAAATCCTACCTATCGATGTTCGCCGCCGTGCTGATGCTTGGCCAGGTGCTCACCGCCCAGGCCGAGGAAGCCCTGCCGGACTTCACCACCCTGGTCGAGCAGGCCTCGCCTGCTGTGGTGAACATCAGTACCAAGCAGAAGCTGCCGGACCGCCGTGTCGCCGCCGGGCAGATGCCGGACCTGGAAGGCCTGCCGCCGATGTTCCGCGAGTTCTTCGAGCGCAACATGCCGCAAGTGCCGCGCTCGCCCCGTGGTGACCGTCAACGAGAAGCCCAGTCGCTCGGTTCGGGCTTCATCATCTCCAGCGATGGCTATGTGCTGACCAACAACCATGTGGTCGCCGATGCCGATGAGATCATCGTGCGTCTGTCCGACCGCAGCGAGCTGCAGGCCAAGCTGGTCGGTACCGATCCGCGCACAGACGTGGCCTTGCTCAAGGTCGAAGGCAAGAACCTGCCGACCGTCAAGCTCGGCGACTCCGAAAAGCTCAAGGTCGGTGAGTGGGTGCTGGCGATCGGCTCGCCGTTCGGCTTCGACCATTCGGTGACCAAGGGCATCGTGAGCGCCAAGGGGCGGACCCTGCCCAACGACACTTATGTCCCGTTCATCCAGACCGACGTGGCGATCAACCCGGGTAACTCCGGTGGCCCGCTATTCAACATGAATGGCGAGGTGGTGGGCATCAACTCGCAGATTTTCACCCGTTCCGGTGGCTTCATGGGGCTGTCGTTCGCTATCCCGATCGATGTGGCGCTGGATGTTTCCAATCAGCTGAAGAAGGACGGCAAGGTCAGTCGTGGCTGGCTTGGCGTGGTGATCCAGGAGGTCAACAAGGACCTGGCTGAATCCTTCGGTCTGGACAAGCCAGCCGGTGCCTTGGTCGCCCAAGTGCTAGAGGACGGTCCGGCAGCCAAGGGTGGCTTGCAGGTAGGGGACGTGATTCTGAGCATGAATGGCCAGCCGATCATCATGTCGGCCGACCTGCCGCACTTGGTCGGCAGCCTCAAGGACGGCGCCAAGGCTCGTTTGGAGATCATCCGCAACGGCAAGCGCCAGAATCTGGATATCACCATCGGCGCGCTGCCCGAGGACGATGCGGACATCGGTACCGGCGCTGGAGCCGGCGCAGAACGCAACAGCAACCGTCTGGGCGTTTCCGTGGCCGACCTGACCGCCGAGCAGAAAAAGTCCCTGGAACTCAAGGGCGGCGTGGTCATCAAGGAGGTCCAGGATGGTCCGGCGGCGTTGATTGGCCTGCGTCCTGGCGATGTCATCAGTCACCTGAACAACCAGGCGATCGCTTCGGCCAAGCAGTTCACCGAAATTGCCAAGGATCTGCCGAAGAATCGTTCGGTGTCGATGCGCGTGCTGCGTCAGGGCCGAGCCAGCTTCATTACCTTCAAGTTGGCGGAATAATCTGCGCACTGCATAGGAAAGGGCAGCTTCGGCTGCCCTTTTTCATGAAATATTCCGTTGTCGCCCCTCATCCAAGGGCTGCGGGTAGCTCGGGCGCGCGCAATTCGGGGCTCCTACAGGGCAGCGCTCGTTACCATGTCGCTTGATCTGGAATCTCCCATATCCCTGCCGCTTAAGGTACAATTCCCGGCTATTTTTCGGCGGGCGTCCGGCTCGCAGCCTTTTCGAGTGTTGACCCGTGAGTGATTTGAGTCATATCCGCAATTTCTCCATCATCGCCCACATCGACCATGGCAAGTCGACGCTGGCCGACCGTTTCATCCAGATGTGCGGTGGCCTGTCGGCACGCGAAATGGAAGCCCAGGTCCTCGATTCCATGGATCTGGAGCGTGAGCGCGGGATCACCATCAAGGCCCACAGCGTCACGCTGAGCTATAAGGCCCAGGACGGCAAGGTCTACCAGCTGAACTTCATCGATACTCCCGGCCACGTCGACTTCACCTATGAAGTCAGCCGTTCCCTGGCCGCGTGCGAAGGCGCGCTGCTGGTCGTGGACGCCGGTCAGGGTGTCGAGGCCCAGTCCGTGGCCAACTGCTACACCGCTATCGAGCAGGGCCTGGAGGTCATGCCGGTGCTTAACAAGATGGACCTGCCCCAGGCCGACCCAGACCGCGTCAAGGACGAGATCGAGAAGATCATCGGCATCGACGCCACCGATGCCGTGGCATGCAGCGCCAAGAGCGGCATGGGCGTCGATGAGGTCCTCGAGCGTCTGGTGCAGACCATTCCCGCCCCGGAAGGCGAAATCGATGCTCCTCTGCAGGCACTGATCATCGATTCCTGGTTCGACAATTACTTGGGCGTCGTCTCCCTGGTCCGCGTGCGTCATGGCCGGGTCAAGAAAGGGGACAAGATCTTGGTCAAGTCCACCGGCAAGGTGCATCTGGTGGACAGCGTCGGTGTCTTCACCCCGAAACACACGCAGACCGCCGACCTCAAGGCGGGCGAGGTGGGCTTCATCATCGCCAGCATCAAAGACATTCACGGGGCACCGGTCGGTGACACCCTGACCCTGTCCTCGACCCCAGAGGTCGAAGTGCTGCCAGGCTTCAAAAAGATCCAGCCGCAGGTTTATGCCGGCCTGTTCCCGGTCAGCTCCGACGATTTTGAAGATTTCCGCGACGCACTGTCGAAGCTGACCTTGAACGACTCCTCGCTGCAATACCTGCCGGAAAGCTCCGACGCACTGGGCTTCGGCTTCCGTTGCGGCTTCCTCGGCATGTTGCACATGGAGATCATTCAGGAGCGCCTGGAGCGCGAATACGACCTGGACCTGATCACCACCGCGCCGAGCGTGATCTACGAGCTGGTGCTCAAGACCGGTGAGACCATCTACGTCGACAACCCATCCAAGCTACCGGATGTTTCTGCGGTCCAGGACTTCCGTGAGCCAATCGTCACCGCCACCATCCTCGTGCCTCAGGAGCACCTGGGTAACGTCATCACCCTGTGCATCGAGAAGCGTGGCGTGCAGCGCGACATGCAGTTCCTCGGCAGCCAGGTACAGGTGCGCTACGACCTGCCGATGAACGAAGTGGTGCTGGACTTCTTCGATAAACTCAAGTCCACCAGCCGCGGTTACGCTTCGCTGGACTATCATTTCGATCGCTACCAGTCGGCCAACCTGGTCAAGCTGGACGTGCTGATCAACGGCGACAAGGTAGACGCCCTGGCGCTGATCGTTCACCGCGACAATGCCCACTACAAGGGCCGTGCGCTGACTGAGAAGATGAAGGAGCTGATCCCTCGGCAGATGTTCGATGTGGCGATCCAGGCAGCCATCGGTGGCCAGATCGTCGCCCGTACGACCGTCAAGGCGCTCAGAAAGAACGTACTGGCTAAGTGCTACGGCGGTGACGTCAGCCGTAAGAAGAAGCTGCTGGAGAAGCAGAAGGCCGGTAAGAAACGCATGAAGCAGGTCGGCAACGTGGAGATCCCGCAGGAAGCCTTCCTCGCCGTGCTCAGGTTGGATAGCTAGGTCCTATGTCGCTAAATTTCCCGCTGTTGCTAGTCATCGCCGTAGCTGTCTGCGGCCTGTTGGGCTTGATCGACCTGCTGTTCCTGGCTCCGCGCCGGCGAGCGGCGGTCGCCAACTACCAGGGCAGCGTCAGCCAGCCCGAGATGGCAGTGCTCGAGCGCCTGAACAAGGAGCCGTTGCTCGTCGAGTACGGCAAGTCGTTCTTCCCGGTGCTGTTCATCGTGCTGGTGTTGCGTTCGTTCCTGGTCGAGCCGTTCCAGATCCCATCGGGATCGATGAAACCGACTCTGGAAGTGGGCGATTTCATCTTGGTGAACAAGTTCTCCTACGGTATTCGCCTGCCGGTGATCGACAAGAAAGTCATCGAGGTGGGAGACCCGCAGCGCGGCGACGTGATGGTGTTCCGCTACCCGAGCGACCCGAATGTCAACTACATCAAGCGTGTGGTCGGGCTGCCGGGCGATCAGGTGCGCTACACCAGCGACAAGCGTCTGTACGTCAATGGCCAGCCGGTCGCCGAGCAATTGGTCGGTACCGAGCCAGGCACCCTGGGCAGTGCCCAGCTGTACAAGGAAAAACTCGGCGAGGCCGAGCACCTGATCCGCAAGGAAATGAGCCGCTACCGCATGCCGCCGGACCAGCAATGGACCGTTCCGGCTGGCCATTACTTCATGATGGGTGACAACCGCGACAACTCCAACGACAGCCGCTACTGGGACGATCCGAACATTCCCAAGGAACTGCACGGCATGGTTCCGGATCGCAACATTGTCGGCAAGGCCTTCGCGGTCTGGATGAGCTGGCCGGAGCCCAAGCTCAGCCACTTCCCCAACCTGTCGCGGGTAGGCCTGATCCATTGATACCCAACGGCGCTGTCTGACAGACAGCGCCGAATGCATTTCTGACATAGGCTGTGTTCTCAGGGATCGAGAGATTCCGCCGCCCACAAGGTGGTGGGCCACAGCCAAACAGTCTTTCAGGATGTTGATTTGAACAACGCGTTGAACAATCCACGGGTGGCCCCATGAGTGCTTCCCTCGCGCGCCTGGAGCGCAAGCTCGGCTATACCTTCAAGAACCAGGACCAGATGCTCCTGGCCCTGACTCATCGCAGCTATGCCGGGCGCAACAACGAGCGCCTGGAGTTTCTGGGCGATGCCATCCTCAACTTCGTGGCCGGCGAAGCGCTGTTCGAGCGTTTTCCGCAGGCCCGCGAAGGCCAGCTCTCGCGCCTGCGCGCCCGTCTGGTCAAAGGTGAGACCCTGGCCCGTCTGGCCCGGGGCTTCGATCTGGGCGAATACCTGCGCTTGGGCTCGGGTGAGCTCAAGAGCGGTGGTTTCCGGCGGGAGTCGATCCTGGCCGATGCCCTCGAAGCGCTGATCGGGGCGATCTACCTGGACGCCGACATGGAGACCGCACGCGAACGCATCCTGGCCTGGCTGGCCGGTGAGTTCGATGGGTTGACTCTGGTCGACACCAACAAAGACCCCAAGACTCGTCTGCAGGAGTTCCTGCAGTCGCGTGCCTGCGAACTGCCACGCTATGAAGTGGTGGACATCCAGGGCGAACCGCACTGCCGTACCTTCTTCGTCGAATGCGAGGTGGTGCTGCTGAACAACAAGAGCCGTGGCCAGGGCGTGAGCCGGCGTATCGCCGAGCAGGTCGCCGCCGCTGCTGCATTGATCGCCCTTGGCGTGGAGAATGGCAATGACTGAGAACACTTCGACCCGTTGCGGCTATGTCGCGATCGTCGGTCGCCCCAACGTGGGCAAGTCCACGCTGCTCAACCACATCCTCGGCCAGAAGCTGGCGATCACCTCGCGCAAGCCGCAGACCACCCGGCACAACATGCTCGGTATCAAGACCGAGGGCGACGTGCAGGCGATCTACGTCGATACGCCCGGTATGCACAAGGCCAACGACAAGGCCTTGAACCGCTACATGAACCGCAACGCATCGGCTGCCTTGAAGGATGTCGACGTAGTCATCTTCGTGGTCGACCGGACCCGCTGGACCGACGAGGACCAACTGGTGCTCGAGCGTGTGCAGTACGTGAGTGGCCCGGTGATCCTGGCGGTCAACAAGACCGACCGCATGGATGAGAAAGCCGAGCTGATCCCGCACTTGCAGTGGCTGCAGCAGCAGTTGCCCAATGCCGAGATCGTGCCGATTTCCGCCCAGCAAGGCCACAACCTCGAAGCCTTGGAAGCGTTGATCGCCAAGCATCTGCCCGAGAACGAGCATTTCTTCCCGGAAGATCAGATCACCGACCGCAGTAGCCGCTTCCTGGCTGCGGAACTGGTGCGCGAAAAGATCATGCGCCAGCTCGGTGCTGAGCTTCCGTACCAGATCACCGTGGAGATCGAGGAATTCAAGCAGCAGGGCCATGTGCTGCATATCCATGCGTTGATCCTGGTCGAGCGTGACGGTCAGAAGAAGATCATCATTGGTGACAAGGGCGAGCGCATCAAGCGCATCGGCTCGGACGCGCGCAAGGATATGGAAGTGCTGTTCGACGCCAAGGTCATGCTCAACCTGTGGGTCAAGGTCAAAGGCGGCTGGTCCGACGATGAGCGCGCCCTGCGCTCGCTGGGCTACGGCGACCTGTAACCGCTCGAGCCAACAGACAGCTGGCTCGTACCCTGTGGGAGCGGGTTCACCTTCGAGTGACAGTGGTTTCACTGATGCGTTCGAAGGTGGCCCCGCTCCCACAGGCACATTCAAACCCCAGAGATCGCTGATGGAACAACCCGCCGGCCAGCCGGCCTACGTGCTTCACAGCCGTGCCTACAAGGAAACCAGCGCGCTGGTGGATTTCCTCACGCCCCAAGGCCGTGTACGTGCGGTGCTGCGCCGTGCCCGGGGCAAGGGGGGCAGCCTGGTCCGGCCGTTCGTGGAGCTGGAGGTGGAGTTGCGTGGGCGAGGGGAGCTGAAGAACGTCGGTCGCCTGGACAGTGTCGGCATCGGCGGCTGGTTGCATGGCGATGCCTTGTTCAGCGGGCTGTACCTCAATGAACTGTTGATGCGCCTGCTGCCTGCGGAGGCGCCGCATCCTGCGTTGTTCGAGCACTACACCTTGACGCTGCAGGCCCTGGCCGCCGGTCGGCCCCTGGAGCCGCTGTTGCGTGCCTTCGAGTGGCGCCTGTTGGATGAGTTAGGTTATGCCTTTGCCCTGACCCACGATATCAACGACGACCCCATCGACACCCAAGGACTGTATCGCCTGCAGGTCGATGCGGGCCTGGAGCGGGTTTACCTGGCGCAGCCTGGGTTGTTCACCGGGGCAGAGCTGCTGGCACTGGCCGAGGCCGATTGGCAAGCCCCGGGTGCGTTGCTCGCTGCCAAGCGCCTGATGCGCCAGGCCTTGGCGGTACACCTGGGGCCGAAGCCGCTGGTGAGCCGGGAACTGTTTCGCAAGCGTTGAGCACATCGTATGCTGTGGGGCTCAACTTTCAGGAGAGCCCTTTCGTGACTCACAGCAACCGCATGCTTCTTGGCGTCAACATCGACCACGTGGCGACCCTTCGCCAGGCCCGGGGCACCCGTTACCCAGACCCGGTCAAGGCCGCGCTGGATGCCGAGGAAGCGGGCGCCGATGGTATCACCGTGCACCTGCGCGAAGACCGCCGGCATATCCAGGAGCGCGACGTGCTGCTGCTCAAGGACGTGCTGCAGACCCGCATGAACTTCGAAATGGGCATCACCGAAGAAATGATGGCCTTCGCCGAGAAGATCCGTCCGGCGCATATCTGCCTGGTGCCTGAAACCCGCCAGGAACTGACGACCGAGGGTGGCCTGGACGTCGCCGGCCAGGAGGCTCGGATCAAGGCTGCGGTGGAGCGTCTGTCGCGCACAGGGGCTGAAGTTTCGCTGTTCATCGATCCGGACGCGCGTCAGATCGAAGCTTCGCGCCGTGTCGGTGCACCGGCGATCGAACTGCACACCGGCCGCTATGCCGATGCCGAAACCCCGACCGAGGTGGCCGAAGAGCTGCAGCGGATCATTGACGGCGTGGCCGTGGGGGTAGGGCAGGGGCTGATCGTCAATGCCGGCCATGGCCTTCACTACCACAACGTCGAGGCGGTGGCGGCGATCAAGGGCATCAATGAACTGAACATCGGCCATGCGCTGGTGGCCCATGCGCTGTTCGTCGGTTTCAAGGCGGCTGTGGCCGAGATGAAGGCGCTGATCGTAGCGGCTTCTCGCTAATTGCCGTTCGGCTGTACTGGCCCCTTCGCCGGTACAGCCCCCGTCATTGCGCTCGGAATACCAAGGTGAAGCGGGTAGGGCCAGCAGGCGTGCTGCTGGCCTCGACTCGTCCGCCATGCAACTGCATGATCGACTTCACGATCGCCAGTCCCAATCCTGTCCCACCCTCCAGCCGCGAGCGTCCGCATCCTGCGCGGTAAAAGCGTTCGAACAGGTGCGGCAGATGACACCCGGCTATGCCTGGCCCCTGGTTGCGCACCCCTAGGTGTATCTCATCGCCCTGACGTTCGATCAGGACCGTCACCACCTGGTTCTCCGGGCTGTGGCGGATGGCATTGCTCAACAGGTTGGACAGTGCCCGCTGGAACATCAAGCGATCGGCCATGGCCGTCCCCCAACCCTGCAGATGCAGTTCGATCCCCTTGAGCTCGGCGCTGACGGCGAACAGCTCGCAGACACGCTCCGCTTCCTGAGCCAGGGCCAGTGGTCCGAACAGTACCTGGGCCTGGGGTTGGCTGACTTGGGCGAGAAACAACATGTCGTTGATGATGCGGTTGAGGCGGGTCAATTCCTCGACACTGTCCTCCAGTGCTTCCCGGTAATAGGTGCCATCGCGGTCCCGGGCCAGGGTGACCTGGGCCTTGCCCATGAGATTACCGATGGGCGTGCGAAGCTCATGGGCCAGATCATCGGAGAATTGCGAGAGCTGGCGTACACCTTGATCCAGGCGATCGAGCATGACATTGATGGCCTTGGCCAGTTCGGCCAGTTCCACCGGCAAGCCTGTGTCGGGAAGGCGATGCCCCAGGTCCTGGGCCGAGACGCGCCCGGCAATCCGGCGAAAGTGACGCAAAGGGCGCAATCCCATTTGCATCAGTTTCCAGGCACTGAGGCCGATCAGTACCAGCAACAAGGGCAGGGCCAACAATGTCGAGTTCAGGTAGGCCTGGAGCAGGGTGTTATCGTCGGCGCGATTGAGCGACATCATCACCCGAACGGTGGTGTCGTCGCGCAGGCGCATCAGGCGGGTGGCGGTGAGGATCTGGGCATCGGCACTGTCGCGCCACTCGTGGAAGCTCAGCCGGTCGCCGACCGGCAGCTCGTTCAGGCGTGCTTCCAGCGCAGGTCCCAGGCTCAGCAGCAAGGGGTGACGACCGTCGAGCGCCAGGATGCTCAGGCTCAGGTTGTCATGGCCCATGATCACATCGAGCAAGGGATGGGCGCGGCGGGCCAGATCCTCGTTGCGTAGATCGACGCGCAGATTGTGTTCGATCTGCAGCATCTTACGGTCCAGGTCTTTGCGGGCGCGGCTGTCCAGTTCGTGTTGCAGAGCGAACACGGCCAGGCAAGCCAGCAATAGCACCAGCGTGGCGCCCATCAGGGTCACCGACAACCCCAGGCGCAAGGACAGGCTGGCAGGTTTCATGGCCTGGCCTCGAGCACGTAGCCCACGCCGCGCAGAGTGTGGATCAGTTTGTCGTCGAACGGGTCGTCGATCTTGGCCCGCAGGCGACGGATCGACACCTCCACCACGTTGGTGTCGCAGTCGAAATTCATGTCCCAGACCAGCGAGATGATCTGCGTGCGCGACAACACTTCGCCGCTCTGGCGCATCAATAGGTGCAGCAGAGCGAACTCCTTGGCGGTCAGGTCGATGCGCCGCCCTGCGCGGTAGGCGCGGTGGCGGCCAGGGTCCAGTTCCAGGTCAGCGACGCGCAGGGTGCTCGGTTGCAGATGCTGGTCGTTGCGCCGCAGAAGGCTGCGGATTCGAGCCAGCAATTCCGGGAATTCGAAGGGTTTGAGCAGATAATCGTCGGCGCCCAGGTCCAGGCCTTTGACCCGGTCATCCAGGCGGCCATGGGCCGTAAGCATCATGATCCGCGTGGCCGATTCGCTGCGCAGGCGTTGCAGTACGCTCCAGCCGTCCAGGCCGGGCAGGTTGACGTCGAGAATCACCAGGTCATAGGGCTGCTGGCGGGCCAAATGCAGCCCGTCGATACCGGTATGGGCGCAGTCGACCACGTAGCCGTTCTCGCGCAGACCCTGTTGCAGGTAATCAGCGGTACGCAGTTCGTCTTCGATGATCAGTAGGCGCATGGGAAGCTCGGTGTAATGAAAGGTGGCGATTCTCGACCCTGTAGCGAGATCAGGGTCAAGGTTGCCGATGTTACGGGATGCAACCGAGCGGAAAGCTTGAATAACGGATTTGTAATGGGCCGGACATGTGGCTGAAAGGCGTTGCGCAAGTCTGTGCCGAAACGCCGCTCAAGTCTTGCAACACTGTAATGTCCGCCTCACCTTGGCGTTAGCTGCGCCTCGCTACGATGGCCTCGAACGACTGGTTATCACGAGGCAAACACGATGAACCTGACCCAATACTTGTTGTTGGCTGTACTCGCCCTGGGCAGTTCTGGGGCAATGGCCGAAGGCGGCGCCGAGCGTTCCAGGCAGTTCTGGGAGGCGTTCCGGCAAGACCAGCAGCGCCTGCATGGCGACAAAGAGCAAGCCGTGGTGGCGCGTGAGCGCAAGGCGAACGAGAAGGCCCGTGAATTGGCCAAGGATTGACGTGTAGCCGCCTTCGCAGTCGCTCCTCTGACGAAGGCGAGTCTGGCGCCCCTACGGGGGCGCCTTTTTTATTTGCGTGCCAGCAAGGTGGCGCGACGTGGGGCCGGGAGGCCCTCGATGGTGCGGCTGTGATCGTTCGGGTCGAGGAAGTCGGCGAGCGACTGGTAGCGCATCCAGTCGGTACTGCGCTGCTCGTCCACGCTGGTGACGCTGACATCGACACAGCGCACGTCGCTGAACCCGGCACGGCGCAGCCAGCGCTCCAGGGCCGGCACCGACGGCAGGAACCAAACGTTGCGCATCTGCGCGTAGCGGTCCTCGGGCACCAGCACCTGGTGTTCGTCGCCCTCGACGACCAGGGTTTCCAGCACCAGCTCGCCACCTTTGATCAGGCAGTCCTTGAGCGCCAGCAGGTGCTCGATGGGCGAGCGTCGGTGATAGAACACGCCCATGGAGAACACGGTGTCGAAGCCTTCTAGGTTCGCTGGCAGCTCTTCCAGAGCGAAGGGCAGGTGCCAGGCGGGAAGCTCCGGCAGGTACTTTTGCACGGCCTGGAACTGGCAGAAGAACAGCCAGTTGGGGTCCACGCCGATCACCATGTCGGCGCCGGCACCTAGCATGCGCCACTGGTAGTAGCCATTGCCGCAGCCGACGTCGAGCACGCGTTTGCCTTTCAGATCCAGATGCGGGCTTACCCGCGACCACTTCCAGTCAGAGCGCCATTCGGTGTCCACGTGGACGCCGAACAGGTCGAACGGCCCCTTGCGCCAGGGCGAGAGCCCCATCAACGCTTGGTGCATCCGGGCTCGGGTGGCATCGTCACAGTCGCTGTCCAGACGCAGGCCGTTTTGCAAGTCGACCTCGCTGGGCAGCAGATCCGGCAGGGCATCCAGCGCGCCGCGCCAACGATCGAGATCGCCATGGCCTTTCTCCAGCTTGGTGTGCAGTTGTGCTTGCAGGCCTTGGGACCACGTGGCAAGGGGCGTGCCCGCCAGGCGGCGGACGAGGGGGGAGAGGTCGATCATGGCAGGGCAATCAGTGAGGCGAAATTGAGGCATTGGAACCAAGGCACGACCTTGGAGAAGCCGGCGGCATGCAGGCGGTCTTTGTGGGTCTGCAGGGTGTCGGGTTTCATCACGTTCTCGATGGCGCTGCGCTTCTGGGCGATTTCCAGTTCGCTGTAGCCATTGGCACGCTTGAAGTCCAGGTGCAACTCGTTGAGCAGGTCCTGCTCCTGGTCATCGGCAAAACGCAGCTTCTCGGAGAGGACGAGCGCGCCGCCGGGCAGCAGCGCCTGGCGGATGCGACCTAGCAGTGCCAGGCGTTGGTCCGGGGCGATGAACTGCAAGGTGAAGTTCATCGCCACCACCGAGGCCGGCTCGAAGGGCAGGGCCAGGATATCGGCCTCCAGCACCTGTACTGGCAGCAGTTCCTGGAACATCGAGTCCTGGGCGGTGAGGTACTGACGGCAGCGCTCGACCATGGCTGCGGAATTGTCCACCGCAATCACCCGGCAGCCGTCGGCACGCACGTGCCGGCGCAGGGACTGGGTCACCGCGCCCAGTGATGCGCCCAGGTCGTACAGCGCAGTGTGCGGCTGGGCGAAGCGGGCGGCGAGCACGCCGAGGTTCTCGACAATGGTCGGGTAACCTGGCACCGAACGCTTGATCATGTCCGGGAACACCCGCACCACGTCCTCGTTGAAGGCAAAGTCGGGCACCTGCTCCAAGGGCTGGGCGAAGAGGCGGTCGGGTTGTTGGCTCACGGAAGTACCAGGTGGGGGTGGTAAAGAGCGTGCATTTTAGCCAACCCTGACCGTTTGCGCATCGCCTCTGGGCAGGTTCAGTCGACCGTCACGGCGCAGTCGAAGGTCTGTGCAGGGCGCACTTCGGGTGCCCAGGGTTGCTGATACACCAGAATGAGATGGCTCACGCCTTGGCCCTGGGCCTGGAAGCGCCACAAGGACTGGCCTGCACTGCCCACCACACCTGTGTCTTCTGGATCGCTATACACCTCAGGGCCCAGGCTGCGCAGGATGTTGGCCGCCGGGTGTTGAACCAGCCAGCGGTAACCGGTGCTGGGATTGCTGGGCAAACGCAAGGTCAATGTTTGTCCGGGCACCAGGGTGATTGGGCATTCACTGGCTTTTTCCAGAACGATAGGTTCAGGGGAGGACGGGGTTTGGCTGCAGGCGCTCAACAGCCCGAAGGCCAGGGGAAACAGTGCAAGGCGAGATCTCATGAAGTCTCCTGTCTGAATATACCAATAGATCTTGTAGGAGGAACGATTGCCATCTGATGACTCATCGGGGCGAGTCATAACTTTGTACCACCAAACCAGCCCGGTTTGGGTACAAGGAGAAATGTATGAGTTTCCAAAGAGCCAGCTATGAAACGCTGGCAAATGAGGCGGCCAGCCAACCTGTAGCAATGGTTACAGCAATGGCCGAGCGCGACGGTAGTAATGAGGGCGGCCTGACACTCAGCCGCGAGCACATCGTCACCATCAACCAATATGCCAATTTTGTTTTTGGTTTGCCCAAGACCCCACAAACCGTTGAGCAATGGCTGGGCTACAAGACCATCGATGAGCCTGAGCTGAAGCCCTCGGCCATGTCCAGCCTGTTTGAGGGGCTGCGTCGTCATGCCAACGCCTGGACAACACTGTCAGATCGCAGCAAGCGGCTCTCGAGCGAACTGGCAACCACCGCCAACTTGATCGATGTCGTTGGCGAGGAAATTGTTGCAGAGTGCAGTCGCCTGAGATTTCTGAAACCGCAAATGACCTGGGAGCAAGTGGCGCTCGCGAGGCCGGTCAAACTGGGCGCCGAGGACCAGAAAGCCGTCACGCAACTGGTCGAGTACATGCAAATCCTCAACGACGATGTCAGGAACTATGCCAAGCGTGTAGACGGTGTAAAGAAAGACAGCGAAGCCTTCAGGGACACCGTTAAAAAGGAGTTGCTGCCTGCAGTCGGCAACAAGGACAAGGCGCTAAAACGCAAGAAACAAGACGGGCTGGTTGAAGCGTTGCGCACTGAACTCAAAGCCCTCGACGTCGAGATCGGCGAACTTAAAAAAGAATACGACAGGTACCTTTCCAACGGACTGAGCAGCCTCGCTGGGGGGCCGCTTGGGGCTATTGTCGGCGGTGCGATCTATGGCGCCAAAGCAGAATCTGCGCGTAAGCAACGTAAAAAGTTAGAACAACAGCGCAGGGGGGTCGCAGCGAAACTGAAGGCCCGTGTGAATCTGGAAGGCCGGCTCAAGGAAATGACCCAGTTTGTGGATGATCTGGACGTGCGTCTTAACGATGTCCTGACCTCAGCCTCCCATTTGCAGACGGTCTGGGAGCGTGTCGAGGTCTACATCACCAGCTCCATCGAAGAGCTCGGAAAGATCACAGATGGCCAGCGGCTGGCGATCTTTCTGATCTTTTTCAAACGATTCCTCCGGCAGTGGAAGGAAATCGAGCGCACTTCGCTGCAACTGACAGCGGTTTTCGACAATGCCGCATCGGCACGCTAATTCATTAAAGGACTATTACCATGAATGCCAAGGTTTCTTATCTGTCGCCTGCCAGCCAGCAACCCGTACTGGACGACATTCTCTCGACGACCCGTGTTTTCCTGCTTGAGTGGCAGCAGGGCAACCTGAAGCCCTTGCCGACGTTGTATGAATCGATTGAGCGACATGCCAAGTTTCTGGACAGCATTACCAAGCGAATGGCAACTCAAGCCCTGCGGATGGAGGCAGAGCTGCATGCAAGCGGGTTAGAGGATATCGTCGATGCGCTTGAGGACATCGGCGAAGACCCTGAGCTTCTGTTCATTGCCCAGGAAACTATCAATAAAGTGCTGTCGAATCTGACGATTCAAATCAGTGGCGTAAAGAATGCCTCTACGGAGTTGTCGGCTTTGTCTGCCCCCAACGCCTCCCGCGACGAAGCCCGTTTATTCAGGCAGCAGATGGAACTGGAAACGACCAGTGTCGCCTTGAAAGCCGAAATAGACGCCGAGTCGTCCAAGATCGAGGCACTGCATACCGCCCTCAAAGCGCTGGAAGCTATCGATATCGAGGTCAAGTTCGACGGCCTGATTCCCACGCCCGAGCAATTGGCTGCGCTGGCAGTGCCCGGTGGGCAGATCGCCTTACTGAGTGAGGCCGCAGCCCAGGCCCTGAAAAACCTGGAGAAAACGCTTGGACAGTTGTCTGCCGACCTCAATTACAGCCGACTGCAGGCACAGCGTCGGCAATTGACACTCGGACTCAGAACGCTGCAGCGGGACCTTGCCGCCAATAGCCGAACCCTGGCGACATGCCGTCAACAGCTCAAGGCGCTGGAAAATGTGCCTAGGCTCGTCGCGCAACGTAAGGCCTGCCTGATTGCCTTGAATGCGCTGAGCATGGCGTTGGGGAGTTTCTACAACCTGCTGAAGAACGCCAAGTACAAGGGAATCGAAGACCTGCGTGCTATCGATGCGTTTTTGAAGACGCTCCTGGCTTATCAGCGCAGCATGATCAAGCAGATCAGCAATGCATTTTGATTCGTGATCGATAGCCTGACTGCCATTCATCAGAGCGGCGGTCAGGCTTACGGAGTTAATGCTCATGGAACAAAGGATGCTGATGCCGATGGGGAGCGCTGCACGGGCGATGGAAGTGCGAGTGGCAGCGCTCTTCAAACAGGCGCGAAGCGGCGTGGGTGATCTAAAAGCCTCTGTTGCGCAGCTGGATGCCTATGTCCGCAGGGTTCACGATTTACCTCAAGGACGATTGGCGCGTTGGGTGAGCTATTCGTATGTCTCTGAGCCAGTCCTGACTATTGGTAATTTGGAACGGCTGATCGCTAGGCTGTCCTACAGGAGTGGTTTTTGGTGGTCCTTGCGTGAGCGTGGAAGTGCGCTGAGTCAGGCATTGGTCGGGCATACCCAAACGGTCACGCAGCGGAGTGCAGAAATACAGAACATTGCGTCTCGGCTCGAGATGGCGAACGGTCATGCAGATAGATGGGAGGCGTTGTCTCGCGAAAAGGATTTGGCACTCAGTCCCAGGGATTTGACGCGTGTGGAAACAATGATTGCATACGTGGTCAGTCTTCGGAGGGAGGTCGAGGCCTTTGACATCCATCTCACTGAATACATGTCAGGTATCGAGGACTTTCGCGAAACGCACCGGCGTGAATTACAACCCGACCTGGATAGGGTGATCAAAGCGCTTGATACGGTTGAGGTGCGCAAGTGCACGCTGAGATTCGAGCCGTTTTGGACAAACTGTCGGAAAGCGACTTTTGAAGAAGAAGATCGCGAGCAGCTTAGGGCTTTGTTTGGCGTGCGTGATCTACAGCTGGCTGGCGTGCATGGCAATATTGAAAAACTTCATACGGCTTGGCAAGCGATAGGCACGTATGTCGAAAGTGCACACAATCATTTGAGCAAAGTGAAACGCCAGCGAGAGCTGGCGCTTTTCATGGTGTACTTCAAAATATTCTTGGGACAGTGGAAACAGGTTGCCGTGCACGCGCAGCGATTGCGTGAGGCTTTTGCCTGAAAAACAGAGGGGCCGTGGCCCCTCTGTTCAATCAAGCGAACAACACTTTCGCCACGTCGGCATAGCGCTTGGCGAAATGCACAGTCAGCCCTTCACGTAGATAGTCCGGCAGCTCTTCGAAGTCGCCGCGGTTGGCCTCTGGCAGGATCAGTTCGAAGATCTTCTGTCGCCGTGCGGCGATTACCTTCTCACGGACCCCACCAATCGGTAGCACCTGCCCGGTGAGTGTCAGTTCACCGGTCATGGCCACGCCTTTTTTCGGCGCCTGGTCCCGGGCGAGCGACAACAGGGCGCTTGCCATGGTGATGCCGGCGCTCGGCCCATCCTTGGGCGTGGCGCCCTCGGGTACGTGCAAGTGAATGAAGGCTTCGTTGAAAAAGCTCGGGTCGCCACCGTACTGCTTCAGGTTCGAGCTTACATAGCTGTAAGCGATCTCGGCCGATTCCTTCATCACATCGCCCAGCTTGCCGGTGAGCTTGAAGCCACGGTTGAGGGTATGGATACGGGTGGCTTCGATCGGCAAGGTGGCCCCGCCCATGCTGGTCCAGGCAAGGCCGGTGATCACGCCCTTGCCAGCGAGCACCTGCTCGCTGCGGAACACCGGCATACCGAGTGCCGCTTCCAAGTCCTTGGTGCCGATCTTGAGCTTGGCCTGCGGCGTCTCGAGCAGCTTGACCACTGCCTTGCGCACCAGTTTGCCCAGCTGTTTTTCCAGTTGGCGCACACCGGCCTCGCGTGCATACCCCTCGATCACCATGCGCAGAGCGCTGTCGCTGATGCTCAGGCTGGATTTGGCGACTCCGGCTTTGGCCAGTTGCTTGGGCCATAGATGGCGCTTGGCGATCGCCAGTTTCTCTTCGGTGATGTAGCCGGAGAGGCGGATCACTTCCATGCGGTCGAGCAGTGGGCCGGGGATCGAGTCCAAGGTGTTGGCGGTGCAAACGAACAGCACTTTGGACAAGTCCAGGCGCAGGTCCAGGTAATGGTCGAGGAAGTCGACGTTCTGTTCGGGGTCGAGTGTTTCGAGCAGCGCCGAGGCCGGGTCGCCTTGGTAGCTCTGGCCCATCTTGTCGATCTCGTCGAGCATGATCACCGGGTTCATCACCTCGACGTCCTTCAGGGCCTGCACCAGCTTGCCCGGCTGGGCGCCGATATAGGTGCGTCGGTGGCCCTTGATCTCCGCCTCGTCGCGCATGCCGCCGACGCTGAAGCGGAAGAACGGCCGGCCGAGGCTTTCGGCGATGGACTTGCCGATACTGGTCTTGCCCACCCCGGGCGGGCCGACCAGCAGGACAATGGAGCCGCTGATTTCGCCTTTCCAGGCCCCAACGGCAAGGAACTCCAGGATCCGATCCTTGATGTCGTCCAGCCCGGCGTGATGCTGGTCGAGGACTTTGCGCGCATGGGTGAGGTCAAGCTTGTCTTGGCCGTAAACGCCCCAGGGCAGTGCGGTGGCCCAGTCCAGATAGTTGCGGGTGACGGCGTATTCCGGCGAACCGGTCTCGAGGATCGACAGCTTGTTCATTTCCTCGTCGATGCGCTTTTTCGCCTGCTCCGGCAGGGTCTTGCCTTCCAGGCGCTGCTGGAACTGCTCCAGGTCGGCGCTACGGTCGTCTTTGGTCAGGCCCAACTCCTGCTGGATGACTTTGAGCTGTTCCTTGAGGAAGAACTCGCGCTGGTGTTCGCCAATCTGCCGGTTGACCTCGGCGGAGATCTCGTTTTGCAGACGCGCAACCTCGACCTCCTTGCGCAGCATCGGCAGGACTTTTTCCATGCGCTTGAGCATTGGCACACAGTCGAGCACTTCCTGCAGCTGCGCGCCGGTAGCCGAGGTCAGCGCGGCGGCGAAATCGGTCAAGGGCGATGGGTCGTTTGGGCTGAAGCGGTTGAGGTAGTTCTTCAGCTCTTCGCTGTACAACGGATTGAGCGGCAACAGCTCCTTGATCGCATTGATCAGGGCCATGCCATAGGCCTTCACCTCGTCGGTGGGTTCGGCGGGTTGATGCGGGTAGTCCACTTCCACCAAGTAGGGCGGGCGATGGTGCTTGAGCCAGGTCCGGATGCGCACCCGGGTCAGGCCCTGGGCGACGAACTGCAGCTTGCCGTTCTCGCGGCTGGCGTGGTGGACCTTGACCAAGGTGCCGTACTGCGGCAGGGACGAGGTGTCGAAATGACGATGGTCTTCTGGCGGCTCGTCCAGGAAGAACAGGGCCAGGGAGTGGTGCGGGGTCTTGGCGACCAGATCCAGGGTTTCTGCCCAAGGTTCTTCATTGACGATCACCGGCAGGACCTGGGCCGGGAAGAACGGGCGGTTGTGGATCGGGATCACATAGACCTTGTCCGGCAGTTGTTGGCCGGGCAGGGCAAGGTGGTGGCCGGGGGTGGCCTTGGCGTGGAGATGTTCGACTGTCTCGTGTTCGTCTGGATGGTCCGGTAGATCTTGCTGGTCGCTCATGGGGCACCTGCGCAAATGACTATGGTGCTTAGATGGGGCGGGGGGGGATGGGTTTCAAGCTTTGAGCTTCGAGCTGCAAGCTGCAAGAAAAAAGCGGGGCCTCGTAGGCCCCGCTTTCTTTTGTCGCTTGCCGCTTAGTCGGCGAGCTTGTAGGCGATGATGTAGTCGCCCATCTTGGTGCCCAGCGAGCCGTGGCCGCCGGCGGTGACCAGCACGTACTGCTTGCCATCCTTGCCGGTGTAGGTCATTGGCGTGGCTTGGCCACCCGCTGGCAGGCGGGCTTTCCACAGCTCCTTGCCGTTGTGCACGTCATAAGCGCGCAGGTACTGGTCCAGGGTGCCGCTGAGGAAGCCTACGCCACCTGCGGTGACGATCGAGCCACCCATGCTCGGTACGCCGACCGGCAGGCCGATCGGTATTGGAGTGCTGTCGCGGGTGGTGCCGTTCTTGTGCTTCCAGATCACTTTGTTGGTGAACAGGTCGATCGCCGCGACGTAACCCCAGGCCGGCGCCTGGCACGGTACGCCCAAAGGCGACATGAACGGATGCATGATCACCGCGTAGGGCGCACCGGTGTTCGGTTGCACGCCGCTGGTCTCGCTCTCGCGCTTGCTGCCGGCGGCAACTTGCTCGCGGGGCACCATCTTCGAGACGAACGCCATGTAGTTTGGCGAGGTGAACAGCACCTGGCGAACTGGGTCGACCGACACGCTACCCCAGTTGAACACGCCAACGTTGCCTGGGTAGACCAGCGAGCCCTGCTCGGACGGCGGGGTGTACTGGCCCTCGTAGCGCAGGCTGCGGAACTGGATACGGCAGAGCATCTGATCGAACGGCGTTGCGCCCCACATGGCCTTTTCGGTCAGCTCGGGGCCGAGCAGGTTGAGGTCCGAACGTGCCTGGGTCGGTGCGGTGTGATCGCCTTTGACGGCGCCTTGGGGGACTGGAATCTCACGGATCGGCACGATCGGCGTGCCGTCGCGACGGTCTAGCACATACAGGCTGCCTTGCTTGGTCGGCACGATGACCGCGGGCTTGATGCCATCGTCGGTTTTCAGGTGCACCAGGGTCGGCTGGCTGCCCACGTCCATATCCCACAGGTCGTGGTGGGTGAACTGGTAGTTCCAGCGCACTTTACCGGTGGCCAGGTCCAGGGCGACGATACCGGCGCTGTACTTCTCGGCGCCTGGGGTACGGTCGGCGCCCCACTGGTCGGGGGTCTGGTTGCCCAGCGGCAGGTAGATCATCCCCAGGTCTTCGTCGACGCTGGCGATCGACCACATGTTGGCCGAGTTGCGGCTGTAGGTCTGGCCGGCGGCGAGTGGCTTGGTGTCCTCTGGGTTGTTGCTGTCCCAGTTCCACACCAGGTGGCCGTCGTGCACGTCGTACGCGCGGATCACGCCGGACGGCTCATTGGTCGACTCGTTGTCGGTGACGTGACCGCCAATGATCACCAGCTCGCGGGTGACCGCCGCTGGCGAGGTGGAGTAGTACCCGCCGGCGGTGAAGGGCCCAAGGCCGGTGGTCAGGTCGATCACGCCCTGGTTGGCGAAGCCTTCGCAGACCTTGCCATTGTCGGCGTTGATGGCGATCAGGCGGGCGTCGGCGGTCGGCAGGTACAGGCGGCGCGGGCAGGTCTGGGCCACGATCTGGCCTGCGTCGGAGATCTTTGGCGCAGGCTTGCCGTCGCGGCTGACGTAGCGGTTTTCGTCATAGTACGAAACGCCGCGGCAGGTCATGTGGGCAAAGCCCTTGAGCGAGCCGGTAGGGCTCTTGATCTGCGGGTCGAAGCGCCAGATCTCGGCACCGGTGTCCGGATCCAAGGCCAGCAGCTTGCTGTGAGCGGTGCACGCATAGAGCATGCCGTTGACCTTCAGCGGCGTGTTCTGGTTGGTCAGCTCTACCGGATCGTCATCGGTCGGTAGGTCACCGGTGCGGATGCGCCAGGCTTCTTCCAGTCGGTAGGCATTCTGCGGGGTGATCTGGCGCAGCGGCGAGTAGCGGTCGCCGTGTTCTGTACGGCCGTAGGCCTGCCATTCGCCGTCCGGCATGTCGGGGGCTGCGCTGCCCATTTCGCTGTTGTCGCGATTGAGCGTGCCGAAGGTCTCGCCCGGGTGTGTGAACTGGCTGCCCAGGGCGCTGGCGCCGGCGGCGACCACCGCGACGCTGAGCAGCGCGGTGTTGATTTTCGATGACGGGCCGATCAGGGGACGACGTGCCCACGGCAGCAGCAGGACGACCCCGACGGCGAACCAGATCGCCAGACGTGGCACCAGTTGCCACCAGTCCAGGCCGACTTCCCACAGTGCCCAGATCGTGCTGCCCAACAGCACCAAGCCATACAGGCCCAAAGCGATACGGCGCATGGCCAGCAGGAGGATGCCGGACAGGGCAAAGCCAATGCCGGCGATAAGGTAGTACAGGGATCCTCCCAGCTGGCTCAGCTTGATGCCGCCTGCCAGCAGGGCCAGGCCCATCAGCAACAGCAGCACGCCCAGAAGGCGCGGTAGCCAGCGGGTTCCATTCTTGGCACCGTCAGTGCTCATCGTATGTTCTCCGTAGGTCGAAGGGGTGGGTTAGAAACTGCTCTGAATTTTCAGGCCGCCGATCAGGGCGGCGTCGACCTGCGACACACCGCCTGGATGGCGGATGTATTGCAGGTTGGGTCGTACGGTGAGCCAATCGGCCAGGTGAATGCCGTAGTAGAGCTCGGCGCTGTATTCGGTGTCTTGGACGGGCAGGTAGCCAGGGTTGTCGTAATCGTCCAGGCCGGCGGCCTGGTTGATGAGGCGGGCATTCTTGCGATAGCCGGGATTGACGTGCACGCGGGCGAGGGCGAAACCGATGTCGTCCTTGGCGCGGGCATCGAAGGGCCCTTTGTACACCACACCTGCCTGAACATAGTTGTCGATGGCATTGGTCTTCTTGTCGTGCATCGTGGCATTGGCGAACAGGCTCAAGCCGCGGGAGTGGTCCGAGGCCAGCGACGTCACTTGCTGCTGGGCTCCGAGCCAGAAGCCATGCTTGCTCGAGCTGCTGCGATAGGCCTGGCCGCTCAAGGCAGCCGGCTGGCCGTTGCTGTCCTTCAGAACATCCTGTGCCTTGGCATTACTGTAGTAGTAGCCAGCGCGATATTCCCCTTCAAAGCCATTGACCCGCGGGCTCCACACCAGTTCGATCGGCATGACCGCGCCCTGGGTACCGCTGCCGCTGAGCTTGAAGCCGTTACCGCTTTCAAGGTTCGAGGGGTTCTGTTCGAAGACGCCGACCTGGGCGTACAGCGAGTCGTTGAGGTTGTAGCGAACGCGCAGGGCCCACTGGCTGACGGGCCAGTTGTACCAGATGCCACCCACCCAGTTGCCCACCTGGGAGCCGCAGAAGGCCAGGTTCTGGAAGTCGCAAGGGAAGCTGTTGAAGTCCTCGCCTTCACCGAAGCGCCCGAATTTCACATCCAGGGCGCCATCGAAGTACTTCTGCTTGATCCACATCTGCGTCAGCCGCCAGGACTGGCCGCGGCCCCAGACTTCCTGGGCCGAGGTGAAGCCGCCGACCCGGGGGGCGTTGATCCGGTCGTTGCTGATGTTCTGGCCATGGCGTTCGGTGATCGCCAGCTTGAACTCGGCATCCTGCCAGCCAAGGATCTTTTCCAGATCAAGGTGGCTGGCGAAGGTGAACTGGTCGCTGTAGCGCGCGGTACGGTCGTGGTCATAGCCGCCGTGCAGGTTGCTGCCCATCTCGCCGGTGTAGCCGAGGGTGAAGTCGTAGCCTTTTTCCAGCAATTCGGTGCGGGTGCCACCCCAGTCGCCAAGCATCCACGGGGAGTCGCTGGCGAACAGCTCATGGGCTGCGCTGGTGGACGACAACCCGCCCAGAACAGTGGCGAGGGCGAAGCTGGAAAAACGGGTTTTGGGCAGTTGGAGCATGAGATAGCGCTATCTTTTGATTATTGAAAAAACGGCAAGCGCATCGAAGGGCGGGCCCTTCAATGGAGATGGCTGCAAGGTTCGTGGATGAAGCGTTTCAGCGTGCGGCGTGGAGGATATAGGGGAAGTTGTAAGAAAAAAAGACAAATTGTCGCAGCGGATTGTTGCTCAGAGAGTAATAGTTGGGGCAGTTGGGCAGCCTTTTGTAGGCTTCGCCAGCTCCCGCGCCACTGAGGGAACTGGCTTGTCCTGGCTCCGGACCATCGCGATTGGGCCCATGGCGCCGCCAGAATGCTTAGAACGAGGTGCGCAATCCCACCTGTACACTGCGTCCAGGCGCTGGTGCGATGTCTCGCAGGATCGAACTGGCATAGCGCACGGTCTGGTCGGTCAGGTTTTCTCCGCGCACGAATACCAGCCAGTCGCTCTGACCGATATCGAAGCGGTAGCCCAGACTGGCGCCGAGGGTGGTGTAGCCGTCGGTACTGGTCTCGTTGGCGGGTTTGCGGTGCTGCGAGGCCGCGTGCTGCACGTCGACCCGCGCTTGCCAGCGATCCCGTTCCCAGAGCAAACCGCTGTTCAGGCGTAGCGGCGCGATACGCGGCAGAGGCTCACCGCTGTCAAGATTCTTGGCGCGGGTGTAATCGCCTGAGAGCTCCAGTGCGAAGCTGCCGTAGCGGTTTTCGGCCAACTGCCAGCGGTCTTGGGCTTCGATGCCATAGAACCGGGCGCGCACGCCTTGGTACAGGTATTCGGGCAGTTCGCCATGGTCGTGATCGTGATCGTGATCATCATGATCGTGGTGGTGGCCTTCGCGCAGGTTGCCGGTGCCGATCAGGCCGATGTAGTTGCGAAAATGGCTGTAGAACACGCCCACGCTGCCCTTGTGGGTGCCATTGTCGAAGCGCAGGGCCAGGTCGGTGGAAACGGCTTTTTCCTTGTTCAGGTTCGGGTCGCCCACTTCGAAGGCGCCCGTGGCTACGTGTGCGCCGTTGGCGTACAACTCGTAGAAGGTCGGGGCGCGCTCGGTGTAGGCGAGGTTCGCGGCCAGCGACCAGACCGGGTCGAGTTGGTACACCGCGCCGGACGAGAGACTTGCGGAAGTGAAGCTTTCCGAGTTGTCGGCACTGGCAAAGGTGGCGTTGCCCTTGGCATCCGGATCGATGCGGGTGTGTTCCAGACGCGCGCCGAGGCTCAGGTTCAAGCGCTCGCTGGTCTGCCATTGTTCGAGCATGAACAGCGCCAGGCTGTCGGTGTCGGTGTGGGGGACGAACGCTTCCTCGCCCAGGGCGGAGAATTCGTTGCGGCTGATTTGCGCGCCCAGGACGCCCTCGACGGGGCCGAAGGGCTGGTGGCGTGCTTCGACCCGCGCCTCGTAGCCTTTGTTCTTGAACGTGGTGTGAACTTCGCCGCTTTCGATCTCGCGGTGCTGGTAATCGGTGTAGCCCGCATCGACTTTGATCGAGCTGAACGGGCCTTCGAGGTCGCGCAGCTCGCTGGCAAAACCATAGTGATCTTGCTGCATGTCCAGGCGGACCCCGGGCTCTGCGACCGAGCCGTAGTTACTGTCGTAGCGACTGTAAGAAAGGCCGGTGTAGCCCCGGTCCCAATGGTACGCACCGCCGATGGCGCCGCCATCCTGGCGTCCGTCGCTATTTTCCAGTCGATGACGGCTGCCGGGCTCATCGCTGTCGCGCACTTTCGAACTGCGGGCATAGCCTGGGATACGCAGGTCGTTGAACTGGCGGCTGTTGGCGTCCAGGTGCAAGGCGAAAGCCCCATTGCCGGCCTCCAGCTTGCCGGCGCTGCTGCGGGTGGTGTCGGCGCCGCCGTAGCGCAGCTCGCCGGCGCCGTGGATCCCCTCGATGGGCGAGTCGGGAATGCGGTTGTCGAAGGTGTTGACCACACCGCCGATGGCATTGCCGCCATAGAGCAGGGCGGCCGGGCCGCGGACGATTTCGATGCGTTCGACGTTGACCGGATCCAGCGGGACGGCGTGGTCATAGGACAGCGATGAAGCATCCAGTGCGCCCACGCCGTTGCGCAGGATGCGGATCCGGTCGCCATCCAGGCCGCGGATCACCGGGCGACTAGCGCCGGGGCCGAACCAGGTCGAAGCGACGCCGGGCTGTTTGTTGAGGGTCTCGCCCAGGCTGCCTTGCTGTTGATGCAGCAGGTCGTCGCCTTGTAGCACCGTGTTGGGCGCGGCGAATTGGCGATTGCCCAAGGGGTTGGCTGTGATGACCTGAGGTTCTAGTTCCACGGCCTGGCTGGGCATGGAGGCCAGCCAGAGGGCGACAGCGAGGGGGGAGAGGCGCAGAGACATGTGACGCATGGGGGTGTGACGTTCCTTGGCAGAGAGCTTTATTGTTACAATATAACATCTCTATTGCAGCACAAGGGTTCACGCTTTGGCCAGTGCTTCGTGCAAATGCGACTCGCAACGCCGAATCAGCGCCGCCTGTCACTACACTCGTGTAAGGTGCGCATCTTTACCCGCGGGAGCACAGGCATGAGCACGGCCCAACACAACGCGCTGCACGGCAAGACGCTGGAGCAGATCCTCACCGAGCTGGTGGCCCACTACCAATGGCAAGGCCTGGCCGAGCGCATCGACATTCGTTGCTTCAAGAGCAACCCGACCATCAAGTCGAGCCTGACCTTCCTGCGCAAGACGCCCTGGGCGCGGGAGAAGGTCGAGCAGCTCTACGTGAAACTCCAGCGGGCTGGCTGATGCCGCGTCATCCCTGGCTGACTTTCGCCGCGTGGCTCGGCTGGACGGGCCTGGCGATACAGGTCTACCTGGTGCTGTGGGCCCGCTGGGAGGAGCAGGCTAGCCTGATCGGCGGTCTGGTGAATGTGTTTGGTTACTTCACGGTGCTGACCAATACCCTGGTCGCGACAGTGCTTAGCTATGCGGCGTTTGGCCGGGCGTCGAGTGCGCAGCGGTTCTTCCTTTCGCCCGTGGTGGGTTCCGGCATCACCGCGAGCATCGTGCTGGTCGCGCTCGCCTATAGCGTGCTGCTGCGCCATCTGTGGCAACCCCAGGGCTGGCAATGGGTGGCCGATGAATTGCTGCACGATGTGATGCCGCTGGTATGCGTGCTGTATTGGTGGCGTGAGGTGCCCAAGGGCAGCTTGCGGCTGTGGCACTTGGCGGCGTGGACCCTGTACCCAGCAATGTATTTTGCCTATGCCTTGTGGCGGGGGCGGGAAATCGGCGTTTATGCGTACCCGTTCATCGATGTCGCGACTCTTGGCTATGGGCAGGTGCTGCTCAATGCCTTGGGCGTGCTTGTGGGATTCTGGGGGATCGGGTTGGTGTTGGTCGGGGTGGATCGCTGGCGGGGGCGTCGGTTGACGCAGGCCTATTGAGGCAGTGTCGGCCCGTTCGCGCGTAACCCTGCTCCCACAGGTACAGCGGTGTTCCCTATAGCACCGAAGTACCTGCGCAACCGGGTTTACCTGCGAAGAGGACGCTACAGAGCAAGCCAGTTGTACCTGCAATGCATGAGCTGCAGAACATCATTCGTCATCGACACTGCCGTCCTGGCGCCAGTAGGCCGCAGCTTTCAGCGCATCGTCCTTCACACCTTTTTCCAGCAGCAATGCCTTGGCCTGGCGGGTCAGGGTTTTTTCCAACGCAACCCAGGCGTACAGCGCACCGGGCGGCAGCGCCAGTTGCTCGAGCATGGCCAACAGGTCGTCCTGGTGGCGATGCACCCAGATCACCTCGACGTGCGCCTTGCTCGGCAATGGCTGCTGCTCCTGCTCGTCTTCGATCTGGATCAGCGCCAGCACCCGGCGGCCAGCAGGCAATTCTTCGAGACGTCGACCGATGGCGGGGATCGCGGTTTCGTCGCCAATCAGCAGGTAGCTGTCGAATAGGTCCGGCACCACCATCGAGGCGCGTGGGCCGGCGATGTCCAGGGTTTGGCCCGGTGCAGCCTGCGCCGCCCAGGTGGACGCCGGGCCATCGCCGTGCAGCACGAAATCGATATCCAATTCATTGGCCACCAGGTCGATGCGTCGGGGCGTGTACTCGCGCATGGTCGGACGAGCGCCACCATCGCGACCGAGATTGCGGGCGTCGATGGCCTGTTGCTCTTCGGGGGAGAGGGCGAACAGCAGCTTGATGTGATCATCGCTGCCCATGCTGGTGAAGCCTTGCAGTTCTGGGCCGCCCAAGGTGATGCGGCGCATGCGCGGGGTCAGGTCGGTGACCCGCAGCACCTGCAGGCGGCGTTGGCGGATTTCATGGTTGACGCGATGGATGGTATCGCTCATGGGGAGTTCTCCGTAACAGCCTCGGTGGGGCCTGAGGCGATGGCCTTGGCAGTGTCGTTGAGCAGGGTGCGTACCCGCTCGATCTCCTCGAGCGTCCAGCGACCGCTATGCATGTGCAGGGCGTGACGCAGGTTACCGACTGCTTCGTGGATCTCTGGCGGGCGATCGTGCCCACGCAGGGCGCGTTTGCTGACTTCGATGCGCATACGCACGCCATCGAGCGCCACCGCCTGCTCGGCCAAGGCCTCACGCCCCGCTTCGGTGATGACGTAGAGGCGCTTGCTGCCCTGGACCTGGCCGGTGATCAGCTCGGCTTCTTCGAGAAAATTCAGGGTCGGGTAGATGACCCCCGGGCTTGGGGTATAGCTGCCGTCGAACAGGCTTTCGATCTGGCGGATCAGGTCATAACCGTGACCGGGCTGCTCGGCCAGCATCGACAGCATCAACAGCTTCAGATCGCCAGGGGCGAAGACCCGCGGGCCACGCTCGCCCCGGGCGGGGCGGCGTTCGAAGGGGTCGTGTGGGACGTGGTCGCGCATGGAGAGACGGCTCCGTGTGTTTCGATATATCGAAAGATATTACTCAAGATATATCTAAACACAAGCGCCAAAATGCGGATGATTCTTATCTGTATTTTCGATGAGTCGTTGCATCACGGCGTATGCATCGCCACCTCCGGGGCCTTGCATTCGGTGGCGCTGCCCGGCTCCAGATACGGCATGAGAATCGGCGCCATCCCCTTGAGCACCTGCACCGGCAAGGCCGAGGTAAATGTGAACGCCTCGGCCGAACGCCCCGGGACGAAGGCGGTCAGGGTGCCGAAGTGGTTCTCGCCGAGGAAGAACACGAACGTGGCGGTACGGTTGAGCGAGCGCGAACCGATCAGGCGGCCCCCAGCACCGAAGCTTTCGATGCGGTTGTCGCCGGTGCCGGTCTTGCCGCCCATCACCAGCGACGTGCCGTCATGCAGCTTGAAGCTGCCGGAGATCCGCCGCGCTGTGCCGGCATCCACCACCTGCGACATCGCGCCCTTCAGGGCCCTGGCCACTTCCACGGGAAGGATCCGCTGGCCGCGGTCCGGGTCGCTGATCAGCTTGGTTTCGTAGGGGGTGTTGGCGGCAAAGTGCAGGGTGTCGATGCGCAAGGTCGGCAGGCGAACGCCGTCGTTCTGGATGATCCCGACCAGCTCGGAGAGTGCGGCCGGGCGATCACCGGAACTGCCAATGGCGGTGGCCAGCGACGGCACCAGATGATCGAACGGATAGCCCACGCGCTTCCAGCGTTGGTGAATATCCAGGAAGGCTTCGATCTCGACCATGGTCCGGATGCGGCTGTCGCGGGCGCCCTGATGGCGGCTCTTGAACAGCCAGCTGTAGACCTCCTGGCGCTCGAATCGGCTGGCGTTGACCATCTCGGTGAGCGAGGCACCGGGGTTCTTGAGCAGATAGCCCAGCAGCCACAGGTCCAACGGGTGCACTTTGGCGATGTAGCCCTGATCGGGCAGGTCGTACTTGCCGGGCCCATAGGCCTCGTACATCTCCGACAGACGACCATCGGTGAGCTTGGCCAGGGCCTTCTTGTCGTTGGCGCTATGGGCGCGGACGAAGGCGTTGAAGGTTTCCTGTCCGGCCTCCGGGAACAGGTAGCGGTGCACGGCGGCCAGGCGCTGCGGGGTGACGCGCATGCTGTCGAGGAAGGTGTCCAGGCGCTGCTGGGAGGTCTTGCGCTGGTACTTTTTCCAGAACCGCATCAGGTAGTTGGTGCCTTCTTTGTCGGCAAAACGCGCCAGGTATTCCTGGCGCCGTGGGTCGGAATCGTCCTTGAGCAGCGGCTCGCGGTTGAACGGCTGCTGATAGGTGACATAGCGCACCAAGTCGCGCATCAGGCGGATGAACGGCAGGTTGATCGACTCGCGCAGGGCGATCTTGAGGGTCGGGTTTCGGCTGTTGTCTTCCTTGCGGAAGTTGTTGAACACGTGCATGCCGCCGCCGGTGAAGAAGGCTTCGCCGGTGTTGGCCGAGTACTTGCGCTCCAGTGCTGCGTCGAGCATGGCATCCAGGCTCTGGTCCTTGGGGTTCTGCATCAGCCATTCGAGCGACCATTGAGTGATGCGGTCGAGCTCGGCCACCGGGACCTTCTTGAGCTCCGCGGCAGGCTTGCCGGCGTACTTGTCGTGGAGTTCGGCGATGATTTCCAGGTAGGTGGTCAGTACCCGCAGCTTGGCTGTGGAGCCCAACTCCAGCTTGCTGCCTTCGTTGATATCGAAGGGCTGGTCGGTGCTGTCGGTCTGCACCCGTACCCGCGAGCCATCGGCGGTGCGCTCGAACAAGGTGAAGCTGTAGCGCACCTGGTCGGTGGTTTTGGTCGTGAGCAGGCGTTCGCCAATCAGGCCCATCTGGGCAGCGAACTCAGGGTCGGAAAGGTTTTTCAGGTACTGGCTGACCTGCATCTGCAAGTCGGCCTGCAAGGTGCTGGTGGCCGAGACGTCGAGACGGTCGAGGTCGTAAAGCGGCCGGTTGAGCATGGCTGCCAGGCGGTTGCGGGCCAGGCTGATACCCTTGTTGGTAATGATCGGCACGATGGTCGGCTGGGCCACCCAGTCGCGGTACACCGCCTTGCTGGCCAAGGCGGCATCGGCCAGGGGACGGTCGATCACACCATTGGCGGCGAGCACGCGAATGTGCGCGTCAGTGAGCTCGGCCAGCTCCACCCGGCCCTTGGTCAGGTAATGGGAGGGCCGGCGCTGGGCGATCATCAACGACAGTACCTGGCGCAAGGCCAGGCCGCGCGCTGCCATGGAGTCCGGGTCGGTGGCGGTACCGGCCAGCGCCTGGTTGACCTGGTCGAAATCGGCGCCATACCAGACCCGCAGCCCTTCGGCCATGCCGTGAACCTCACCGTGGCCCGGCACCGCCGACAGCGGCACGCTGTTGAGGTAGTCGCGCACGATGCGTTCACGCGCCACCGTGGTATCCGGCCCGCCTTGGTAGGCGCGCACGCTGGCGGAAATCATCTGGCGGATCTTCTCGGAGCCGGACACGGTCAAGCCGTCGGGGGAGTGGCGATACTTTTCCAACTGCGTGGCCAAGGTACTGCCGCCAGCCGACTGGCCGGGCAGGGCAAGGTACTTGGCCACCTGGCTGTAGGCGGCCTTGGCAAAGCGCGGCCAGTCCACCGCCGGGTTATTGCGTGGGTCTTGCGGGTCGAGCAGGTCGCGGTTTTCGATGAACAGCAGGCTTTTGACGATGATCGGCGGGATCGAGGCGAAATCCGGGTACAGGTGCTGCGGGTAGTTGTAGTGGTACAGATCCTGGCCGCGGCAGTCGGTAATCGACAGGCCGGCCTGGATCTTCTCCACGTAGGGAACGAACAGGCCGTGCTCAACGTAGTTCATCAGCGCCGGCGAGAAGCGCACTTGCTGGCTGATCAGGTAGTCGCGCTTGAGCAGTCGTGGCAGGAACTCGCCCAGTGCGCTGTAGCCCAGACGCTTGTCGAACGGGCCGTCGCCCGGGTAGATGATCGCATCGCTCGGGCCAGGCTCCAGGGAGTAGGTGAGGGTGCCGGCCAGACGGCTGAATTCCCTGGATTGCAGCTTGGAGGTGCGCATTTCGTCGTAGGCGGCGAAGCCGATGACGATGGCAGCGAGCAGCACGATGAGCACGATGAGCCGCCACCATAGGCGACGCTGGCGGGGAGTCTTTGGTAGTGGCGCTTCAGCCGGAGAGGTTTCGGGTGCTTCCGTTCTGGTTGGTTCCGATTGCCACAGTGCGCCCATAGTCTTCAATCCGGCCAGGTACTTTTCGTCTTGCTTGTCTGAAGCTTAGACGTTAGGCGGGGTTGGTGAAAAAATTGTAAGAAGCCTCGCAAGCTGGAGTCGGAATATCCGCCTTTGGTGCAGCTTCCATTCTGCGGCAATGTTGCTATGGTAGCCGCCCCATTCTCCTCGAGAGGGGGGCGAGAGGGATTTCTCTCTTCCGCGAAAGGGATTTTGGTCCAGAACTCTCTCCAAATTTCCCTGTTTATATAGTGAAAAGCCCTGCGGGCGGATTCCTATACTGCTCGACCCCTTCGTCCGCCGGATTCGGTGGACAGGCGGGCCCACAAGGCTCACTTGGCAAGACGACGCCACGCCCATCGGCTTGGCCGGCGCTGCACGAAGGTCATATCCAATAACAAAATGAGGTTGTATTGCTATGCCAGTCGGCAACCACCCTGCCCATGGTGAGACCGCCCAGGGCGGCCCACTCAAGCGCGAGCTGGGCGAACGGCACATCCGTCTGATGGCGCTGGGCGCCTGTATCGGTGTAGGCCTGTTCCTCGGTTCGGCCAAGGCCATCGAAATGGCCGGTCCTGCGATCATGCTTTCCTACATCATCGGTGGCCTGGCCATCCTGGTGATCATGCGCGCGCTCGGCGAAATGGCCGTTCACAACCCTGTCGCCGGCTCCTTCAGTCGCTATGCCCAGGATTACCTCGGCCCGCTGGCGGGCTTCTTGACCGGCTGGAACTACTGGTTCCTGTGGCTGGTAACCTGCGTGGCGGAAATCACGGCCGTGGCCATTTACATGGGCATCTGGTTCCCTGACGTACCCCGCTGGATCTGGGCCTTGGCAGCACTGGGCAGCATGGGGGCGATCAACCTGATCGCGGTCAAGGCGTTCGGCGAGTTCGAGTTCTGGTTTGCCCTGATCAAGATCGTCACGATCGTTGCCATGGTCCTGGGCGGCATCGGCATCATCGCCTTCGGCTTCGGCAACGATGGCGTGGCGATGGGCATCTCCAACCTGTGGAGCAACGGCGGCTTCATGCCCAACGGTGTGACCGGCGTGCTGATGTCGCTGCAGATGGTCATGTTCGCCTACCTGGGCGTCGAGATGATCGGCCTGACTGCCGGTGAAGCACGCAACCCGCAAAAGACCATTCCCCAAGCCATCGGCTCGGTGTTCTGGCGCATCCTGCTGTTCTATGTGGGCGCATTGTTCGTGATCCTGTCGATCTACCCGTGGAACGAAATCGGCAGCCAAGGCAGCCCGTTCGTGATGACCTTCGAGCGTCTGGGCATCAAGACTGCCGCTGGCATCATCAACTTCGTGGTGATCACTGCGGCGTTGTCCTCCTGTAACGGCGGCATCTTCAGCACTGGGCGCATGCTCTACAGCCTGGCGCAAAATGGTCAGGCTCCTGCGGCTTTCGCCCGTACCTCCAAGAGCGGCGTGCCGCGTAATGCGCTGCTGTTGTCGATCGGCGCGTTGCTGCTGGGCGTGCTGGCCAACTACCTGGTACCTGAGAAGGTGTTCGTCTGGGTGACTTCGATCGCCACCTTCGGTGCGATCTGGACCTGGGTGATGATCCTGCTGGCCCAGCTCAAGTTCCGCGCCGGTCTCTCCACCGCTGAGCGTCAGGGTCTGAAGTACCGCATGTGGCTGTGGCCGCTGAGCTCCTACCTGGCCTTGGCCTTCCTGGTGCTGGTGGTCGGCCTGATGGCCTACTTCGAGGACACTCGCGTGGCCCTGTACATCGGCCCGGCGTTCCTGGTGTTGCTGACAGTGCTGTACTACGCGTTCCGCCTGGCTCCGAAAGAGACGCAGGGCGTGACAAGTACCGCCTCCTGACGAACGAAGCCCCGGCCAGCGCCGGGGCTTTGTTTTTCGACTGTGCTGAGCGTCAATGACCTGTGGAACTGACCGTTGCCCTGTTGCTGGCTGGCAAACGCGCACGCCGCTGACGGCGAAGCAGACCTTCTGCCAATACCATCAGGCTCACGCCCAGCAGCGCCAGATCCTTGATCAGAAAGCTGCCGGCGCGGTTGAGCCAAGGGAAACCACCTGACGCGACCTCCCAGATCGGCACGGCAAGCATGATCGACAGCGTCGTGGCGAAGGTGAGCGCGCAAAGCCCTCCACCGGCAATGGCGGCTTTGGTCGACCATCGGCTGGCCAAGACCAGCACGGCGGCCAATATTTCCACTACCCCCAGCACGTAGGATGTCCCTGCCACGCCAAACACGGCATACAACCAGCTCAGCCAAGGTGTCTGGCTGATGAGCGGTTTGAGGGCTTGTACTTCGATCGATGTGAATTTGAGCAGGCCGATCATCAACATCGGCATGACAACGCCCAGCACGGCGATCTGCCTGGCGAGCGCCAGCAGGCGCTGAGACCTGGAGACCGAGCAGGTTTCTGGAAAGTTTGGATTGTTGGTCGACGACATGATGTGCACTCCTGAATGAGAGGCATCGAGCATGTCGGGCATTGATTAACGACTATTTAATGGGTGGGTAGGAGGCGGCTCGGCGCATTGTAGGACATTGCTCTAAATCACCCGATGTGCCTGGCCCAGCGCAGGCACATCAAATGGCAAGGCCTTCAGGCGGCGACCTCGGTGTGCGGCTCGAAACTGTCTGCCCGGGCCATCTGCCACATGCGCGAATAGAACTGCCCGTTCACCTCGCCGGTGAGCAATTCGCCCGGCTTGAGGAACACATGCATCTGCGAGAACAGTTTGATTTCGGTGGCGGAGATGCGCCGAACCAAGTGCTTGGCCTCCAGTTGCGCCGGATGCTCCAGGCCTGCCGCAGCCAGCATTTCGGCCAACGCGCGCAGCGTGTTGTGGTGGAAGTTGAGTACCCGCTGGGCTTTGTCCGGCACTACCAGGGCACGCTGACGCAGGGCATCCTGGGTGGCCACACCGGTGGGGCATTTGTTGGTGTGGCAGCTCTGGGACTGGATGCAGCCAATGGCGAACATGAAACCTCGGGCCGCATTGGCCCAGTCGGCGCCAATGGCCAGCACGCTGGCGATGTCGAAGGCGCTGACAATCTTGCCGCTGGCGCCGAGCTTGATCTTGTCGCGCAGGTTCAGCCCCACCAACGTGTTGTGCACGAACAGCAAGCCCTCGCGCAGCGGCACGCCCATATGGTCGGTGAACTCCACAGGTGCAGCACCTGTGCCGCCTTCCTTGCCGTCGACGACGATGAAGTCCGGCAGGATGCCGGTCTCGAGCATGGCCTTGGCGATGCCCATGAACTCCCAAGGGTGGCCTAGGCAGAACTTGAAGCCCACCGGCTTGCCGCCGGACAGCTCACGTAAGCGGGCGATGAACTGCATCATCTCGATGGGCGTGGAGAAGGCGCTGTGGCGTGAAGGCGAGATGCAGTCCTCACCCATCAGGACGCCGCGGGTCGCAGCAATCTCTTCGGTGACCTTGTGCTTGGGCAGGATGCCGCCATGGCCGGGCTTGGCGCCCTGGCTCATCTTGATCTCGATCATGCGCACTTGCGGGTTGCGCGCCTGCTCGGCGAAACGTTCGGGGTCGAATCGTCCGTCCGGGGTGCGGCAACCGAAGTAGCCTGAGCCCAGCTCCCAGACCAGGTCGCCGCCATTTTCGCGGTGGTAAGGGCTGATGCTGCCTTCGCCGGTGTCGTGGGCGAAGTTGCCCAGCTTGGCGCCCTGGTTCAGGGCGCGGATGGCGTTGGCGCTGAGCGAGCCGAAGCTCATGGCCGAGATATTGAAGATGGATGCCGAGTACGGCTGGCTGCACTGCGGGCCGCCGACCACCACGCGAAAGCTCGATGGGTCCGCCAAGGGCGCCGGGCGCATGGAATGGCCAATGAATTCGAAGCCCGATTCATAGACGTCGATCAGCGTACCGAAGGGTTTGTCGGACGCTTCGTTCTTGGCGCGGGCGTAGACCAGCGAGCGCTGGGCCCGGGAGAAGGGCAGGGCATCGCTGTCGGCTTCTAGCAGGTACTGGCGGATTTCCGGGCGAATGGCCTCGACCAAGTAGCGGATGTTGCCAAGGATCGGGTAGTTGCGCCGCACCGCGTGGCGCTGCTGCAGCAGGTCGAACAGGCCGATCAGGCTGAGCACGCCGGTGGTCAGGGTGAAGGGCCACAACCATTCGTGGTGCAGGAAGGGCAGGCTGGCCAAGGTGAACAGCACACAGGCGGCGAAAAAGGCATAGCGGCTGAGAAGTGACAGGCTCATACGGGGTCCTTGCGATGGCTCGGTCAGGCTCAGGGGCCTGGGTCAAACCCCGACCTTAGCCCCATTGCGTGGCGTATTGCCAGTCGATGGCCCGCTGTACACATGAAAGATTGGTCATGCTCAAGGGCCACTGCACGACCCTGCGCAGGCTTGGCCAGTTCTCACAAGGCTTTGTGGCATGCAATCGGCAGATGCCTGCGAAAGGGTGCGAAGCGGCTTCAGGGCCTGTCACGCAACAACTGCTGTCGCCAGCTCTCATGTTCTGTGGTCGGCGCTTCCAGCAGGAACTCATAACGCCCCGCCACCCGGGTCGCCACCGGCACGCCATCGCGGTACAGCAGCCGATTGCCACCCGCCGCGGCCACTTTGTTTCCTGGCAGCAACGTTCCCAGCAGGTTCAGCGGGTCGCAGGCGCTGACCATCACCCGCTCGCCTTGTGGCGTGCGCTTTCGTACCTGGCGCAGCAAACCGACCGCCTCGGGCAGGGCGAATTGCTCTCCGGCCAGCCCGGCGATGAAGCGTCCACCGCGGATCTCCCCGCGTGCCTCCAGGCGATGATAGCAACGCAGCAAATCACGCCAGGGCGGTAGCACGTCGCTTTCACGTTCCAGCAATCGCCAACAGATCACCCCGTATCGGCGCAGTAGCGTACGGGCGATGTGTTCCAGGCGCTGCTCTGGTTCCTGCGTCTGGCTGCTTCGGCGCAGCAGTGCCCAGCGCCCGGCGTGGGCCATGCTGCTCGAAAGCGGCGGATGGCCGCGGCGAATGTTGCGTGAACTGCGCTTGGCTGCGGGAGCGATCAGGCTGCGCAGGCCGGTGAAGCTGTCCGCACTGATCAGGCCTGCGCCCACCAATTGCTGCAGGGCTGTTTCGAGTTCGCTGGGTAGCAGATGCGTTTCTTGAGCCAGCTCATCGAAGAACAAAGCACCTTGTTCTTGGAGTGTCTGATACACACGTTGTGCCCTGGGGCTGAGTGTGTCGGGCGCCGGAGCGGGGGCCAGGCTGCGCCACAGACCGAGGTGCTCGCGGGGCAACAGTACCAGCGGTGTGCTCGACAGCGTGCTGGCGGAGACGGTCGATGCCAGTCGGCTCCAGGCCCACTGGCCGCTGCGACAGGCATCGTCTAGCCAGTGCGGGCTGTAGTCCTTGATGCGGGCAGGCAGCAGCTCCGCCTCCCAGGCTCCGGCCGCACTCGGAAAACCTTGCAATTGATCGAGCACCAGGGCCACTGCCTGCGGGCCTTGCACGCGCTCGCTGGTCGTCACGTGCTGCCAGTCGAACAGAAAGCGCATGAAGTCTTGCAGGGTGACCGGCTCGATCTCCCGGCGCAGGCGCTTGACCGTGTAGCGATGGATACGCGCGAGCAGATGCCGCTCGCACCACTGCTGGGTGTGCTGGCCAGGGCTGAAATGCCCGCGCAGTACGTAGCCTTCGACCTCCAGGCGGGCAAGGGCCTGTTCGATATCGCTGCTGGGCAGGCCCAGGGGCGCGGCGATTTGCGCCACGGTCAATGGGCCAAAACCGCTCAGACGCGAGCGCAGCAGTTCGGTCAGCGCGGTGTCTGGCTCGATCGGGTGGTCGAAGCCTGGCAACAGCTCGAATGCAGGCGCCAGGTGGGCGTGCGGATAACACGCAAGCACCAGGTTCTGGCGTTCGCGGGCAAGCCACAGGTTGTGCTCGCCGTGGTGCAGTCGGCAGGCGCGACCGGCGTCTGCCAATTGTCCAAGAAGGTCAGCCCACGATGCGTTGGCCTGCACCTCGGCCTGGCTGATGGCACCCAGGCTCATCAAGGCTTCGTGCATTTCATCGGCATTGCTTGGTTGCGGCCAGGCTTCGGCCTGCACGGCGGCGATGGCGTCGATGTCCAGCGCGCCCAGATCGTCGCTGCCCTGGACTTCGTTCCAGCGGCGGTTGAGCACCGCCTGGGTGCGGCGCTCCTCCAGAGGCGCATCGTCCAAGAAGGTGTAAGGCCGGGCATTGAGGATGGCCGAGGCCAGCGGTGATGGCGCGGGCAGATCGCGGGCAAGCAGGCGTATCTGCCCGCTTTCCATGCGCCGCAGCAGGGCCAGCCAGCCCTCGCTGTCCATGGCTTCGTGCAGGCAGTCGTCCAAGGTCTGCTGCACCAGCGGGTGATCGGGGATCTGCCGCTCGCCCGCGATGTTTTCGAGGCATGCAATCTGGTCGGGGAACACGGCGGCGATCAGGTCTTCGCTTTTCATCCGCTGGATCTGCGGCGCCACCTTGCGTCCACCGACATAGCGTGGCAAGGCCAGGGCCACGCCAGCGTTCCAGCGCCAGCGCACGCCGAACAGCGGTGCGTCGAGCAAGGCCTGGATCAGGATCGGCTCGGCGCTTGTGCTGGACAGATACCGCCAGACATCGTCCAGCGCGAAGCTATGGCTGGTCGACAGCGACAGCACGATGGCGTCTTCACTGGCCGCGGCCTGCAGTTCGAAGTTGAACGTGCGGCAGAAGCGCTTGCGCAGGGCCAGGCCCCATGCCCGGTTGATACGGCTGCCGTAGGGCGAATGGATGATCAGTTGGGTGCCGCCGGATTCGTCGAAGAAACGCTCCATGACTAGGGTTTGCTGGGAGGGCAGGGCGCCAAACACCTGCCAGGTGCGGCCGAGGTAGTCGAGCAGTTGGCTTGCGCAGGCTTCGTCCAGCGCTAAGGCGTCCTGGAGCCAGGCCAACACCGGGGCAAAGTCGCCGCCGCTGGCCTGCAGGCGTTCATCGATTCGCGCCTGCAGACGGGCAACGGCAGCGGACAGCTCATCGCTGCGCCCCGGTGCTTCACCGAGCCAGAATGGAATGGTCGGGGGCAGGCCGTGGGCGTCTTCGACCCGTACCCGACCAGGCTCGACCCGCAAGATGCGATAGGACGCGTTGCCTAGCTGGAAGATGTCGCCGGCGATGCTTTCCACCGCGAAGTCTTCATTGACGCTGCCGATGTTAAGCGACTGCGGCTCGAGCAACACCGCGTAGTCGGCGGTGTCCGGAATGGTCCCGCCACTGGTCAGGGCGGTCAGCTGGCTGCCCCGGCGTCCGCGCAAGGTGGCGCTGACCGCATCGCGGTGCAGGTAGGCACTGCGTATACCCTGGCGTCCGTTGTAGCCCTCGGCGAGCATGCGCAGCAATGCCTGGTAATGGTCCTGGTCCAGGGCGCTGTAAGGCGTGGCCTGGCGCAGGCAGTCGTAAAGCGCCAGTTCCGACCAGGGCTGGTTGGCCACTTCAGCGACGATCTGCTGGGCCAATACGTCCAGCGGCGCCTTGGGAATGTGCAGCTCATCGAGCTCGCCGTGATGAATGCTGTCGAGCAAGGCCACGCATTCGATCAGATCGTCTCGCGAGGTCGGGAACAGCCGCCCCTTGGGCACCCCTTCCACCTGGTGGCCGGAGCGCCCGACCCGTTGCAGGAAGGCTGAAATCGAGCCGGGCGAGGCGATCTGGCATACCAGCTCAACCTCGCCGATGTCGATGCCCAGCTCCAGCGAGGCGGTGGCCACCAGCACCTGCAGCTCGCCCGCCTTCAGACGCTGTTCGGCGGCGAGGCGGTACTCCTTGGCCAGGCTACCGTGGTGCGCGGCCACTGCAGTCTGACCCAGGCGTTCGCCCAGGTGACGGGTCAAGCGTTCGGCCAGGCGCCGGGTGTTGACGAAGACCAACGTGGTGCGGTGTTCGCGGGCGAGCGTGGCGATGCGGTCATAGACCAAATCCCACACATCGGTGGCCATCACTGCCCCCAGCGGGACCGGTGGCACTTCTATGGCAAGGTCGCGGCGGCGGGCATGGCCGACGTCGACGATAGCGCACGGGCGCTGGTGACCGACCAGAAACTGCGCCACCCGCTCCACGGGACGCTGCGTAGCGGATAGGCCGATGCGCCGCAGGGGGCGTCCACACAGCGCTTGCAGGCGCTCCAGGGTCAAGGCCAGATGGCAGCCGCGCTTGTTGCCGGCCAAGGCGTGGATCTCGTCGACGATGACCGTGTGCACGCTGGCCAGGCCCTCGCGGCCAGAGGCCGAGCCCAGCAGCACGTAGAGTGACTCGGGGGTGGTCACCAGGATGTGCGGCGCCTGCTTGCGCATGGCGGCGCGTTCCTTTTGCGGGGTGTCGCCGGTACGCACTTGGGTGGTGATGCGTGGCGCCTGTAGGCCTTGGTCCTGCAATGCCTGGCTGATGCCCGCCAGCGGTACGTCCAGGTTGAGACGGATGTCGTTGGACAGCGCCTTGAGCGGCGATACATAGACCACCTGGGTCTGCGCGGGCAGTTCACCGCCCTGCGCCAGGCCCTGGCAAAACAGCTCATCGAGCACGGCAAGGAAGGCGCTCAACGTCTTGCCCGAGCCGGTAGGGGCGGCGAGCAGCATCGACTGGCCGCCGTGGATCAGCGGCCAGGCCCGGGCCTGGGCGTCGGTCACGGTGGCGAAGTGTTGCCGGAACCAAGTGCCGACGGCGGGGTGGAACAGGTCGAGCACCGGATGGTGCTGGGCGGGAAGGTTCATGTGTCGTTTATGGAGGGTGAGGCGGCCATTGGCAAGGGGCCGTTCGTCATGAACTTAGCGGTTCCTTGTCCATACCCTGCGCCCGTGGGATCCTTGCTGCCTTTTTACCTGTAAGCGAGTTCCCATGTCCCAGATCATCCGCATCGCCGCCGCCCTGCTGATCGACCCGCAAAGTCGTACCCTGCTCGTACGCAAGCGCGGCACCCAGGCCTTCATGCAGCCTGGTGGCAAGATCGATGCCGGTGAGTCGCCCCAAGCGGCGCTGGTGCGTGAGCTGCATGAGGAGTTGGGGCTGCGGCTGGACCCCGCACAAGCGGTCTATCTGGGTCAGTTCAGCGCACCGGCTGCCAACGAGCCAGGCTTCGAAGTCCTGGCCGAGCTGTTTCGGGTCGACAGCGCCGAGGACGTCGCCCCGGCGGCAGAAATAGAAGAAGTGGTCTGGCTGGCCGCTGACCAGATCACGGATCTAGAGTTGGCGCCCCTGACCCGCGACCTGATCCTGCCGCTCTACCGCCAGGCGGTCAGCGCACCGCGCTGACACCATCGAGGGTAGAGAAGGACGTGTCCTTGGCCGTCAGCAGGAAGTCGCGCATGTAAGGCGCATCGAGCATGTCGGTGCGCACTGCCGCGTGCAAGGTGGCGAACAGGCCCTTCTCACCCAGGCGTTTGCCTTTCACATAGCCGCGCGAGCTGTATTCGTGCAGTGCCCAGTGCGGGATACCGCACACACCACGGCCACTGGCCACCAATTGCATCATCATCACCGTCAGCTCCGAGGTGCGCACCGCGGCGGGCTCGATGTCGGCCGGTTCCAGAAAACGGGTGAAGATGTCCAGGCGATCGCGCTCCACGGGATAGGTGATCAAGGTCTGGTCGAGCAAGTCCTGGGGCACGATGTAGGGCTTGTTGGCCAACGGATGCTGGTTGGCGACCGCGAGCATGGCTTCGTAGGTAAACAGCGGCACGTAGGTGATCCCTGGCAGATCCACAGGGTCGGAAGTCACCACCAGGTCCAGGTCGCCGCGGGCCAAGGCTGGCAGTGGGGCGAAGGCAAAGCCTGAAGCCAGGTCCAGCTCCACCTCAGGCCACGCATCGCGGAACTGGTCGATGGTCGGCATCAGCCATTGAAAACAGCTGTGGCACTCGATGGCCATGTGCAGGCGGCCTGCGGTACCACCGGCCAGCCGGGCGATGTCTCGTTCGGCGCCGCGCAGCAGGGGCAGGGTGGCATCGGCCAGTTGCAGCAGGCGAAGGCCCGCGCTGGTGAAGCGGATCGGTTTGGTCTTGCGCACGAACAGTGCCATTCCCAAGCGTTCTTCCAGCTCCTTGAATTGGTGTGATAGGGCCGACTGGGTCAGGTGCAGGCGTTCGGCGGCCTCTACCAGGCTGTCGGCTTCGCGCAGGGCATGAAGGGTTTTCAGGTGACGGATTTCCAGCACGGCGGCTCCGAGGGCATTCATGGGGGTAACAACGAGTGTTGTTGAGTTTCCCTCATGTTGAGCGCGTTGTCGACGCGGGAAAAAGAAGGGCACCTGAACAGGTGCCCACAATAGCTAGAAGTGCGGTGAGAGGTGTTTCTGAGCCTGGGCACGACTCAGGTCGCCGCGCCAGATGGCCTCTACATGGCTGATTTGCCATTCCCGGCCCAGATAGCGTTGGGCCGGTGTCTTCAGGTGCGCCTTGACGAAGTCGTCGAACGCAGGTGTTGGCTTGTTGAAATGCACATGGGCGTACCACAGAACCTTGGTCAGGTCCTGGCGCTTATCGATCACTTTGAATTCCTGCAGGAAGTCTCGACGTCCATCGGGGAGCCGCTTGAGCTCGACCAAGGCGCCCACTTTCTCGATCTTCACGACATCCTGCTCAACCAGGTAGTCGAGCTGCGCACCCTTGGGCTCCTGAGTCTTCACGATCTGTTCGATACGCAGGGTCCGGCCGCGTTCGACAAGACGCTCGGAAGCCTCGCGTAGGCGGGGCAACGAAGGGTCGTTGGAATCGAGCTGGGTGATCCGGCTGACAATATCATCAAGGTCTGCTGCCTTGAACTGCATCAGGTCTTGCAGGCTTGCCCCGTCCATGTCCTGTGCTGCGTACTGCTCGATCTGACGCTTGAAGGCCTCTAGCGCGCCGAGCTGGCGATTCGCTTCAGCCTGCAGTTCCTTGAGGGTTGCCTTGCGTAAGTGCCTCAGGTCGGTGGGGGCCGGGTTGGTGAGGACGAACTTGCCGGAGGCGTCCTGTCGATAGGTTTCTGTGCGGCCGTTCGCGCCTGTGACGTGGTAGGTGTTGGCCTGTTGCCGGTCACGGGTGCCGATCAGGTAATCGTCCTGCACGGTTTCGAATACCCGTGGTTGGTTGGGTCCCTGAGCGGGGCGTTGTGGTTGCTGGTGGGGATCTGGCTGCTTGGCGGCCTCCTGCAGCTTTCTGGCATAGGGCATATAGGCATCGAGCTTGGCTTCCAGGCGTTTGACTCGGGAAAGGTCCAAGTAGTCGGTGTAGCTGAGCTTCCAGTACCTCAAACTGCTTTTGAATTGCCCTATCAGGTCGATCGATCTGGTGACGATGACGCGGCGTTGACGGTTGCTGGCCTGCACATTAGGCAGTTCATGCAGAAGATAGAGGGCACGATCCAGATCCGCTTGTGGCGCTGCCATCAGAACGCGGAGATTGAACCAGCCGCCATCGGGGGAATGTACGGGTTTGAGCAACAGGTCTTGCAGTTGGGAGATCTCCATGTAGTCCAGAACAGGGTCTGTCAGCCTCTGCATACCGGCATCTATGGTGGCGATATTCTTATGACGCGGCTGGGTGTTCGTGATTGCATTACGCCATGTGCGTAGCGTTTGTATGTGTTGGCGAAACTCGTCCAGTTCTGCCAGCGCCTTGACACGCTGGGTGCTCATTTGTTGGCGAATGGCCAAGTACTCCTGGAGTTTGACCTGGAACAGCGAGCTCTCCATTTCAGGACGCAGCTCAAACGCTTTTGCGTGGCTCGCCTGCCTGAGATTGCCCAGTTCGTCCAGTATTTCCAGGTAGCGCAACTGACTGACTTGTATCAGTCGGTAGTGGCCGTCAACGATCATTATTGCCGCCTCATTCGCGTCAGCCGTGCTATTGGCTCTGACGCGCCCGGACGATACTTCTTCCAGACTCAGGCAGTCCGCATGGAGGCGTTTGGCCTCCTTGATGCACGCTTTGAGCTCGGCGATCAGATCGGTATCGCGGAAATGTACCGATAGCGAAGGCTCCATACGATGCTTGAGCGCTTCAGCCCTAGCTTGCAACAAGTTCCACTCGCGCGGAATGCTCTCACGAAGGCGGTTATGCAGCCGGTAGGCCCGGTCGCGCCACCAGCGAGGCAGTTGTTCTTTGATGAAGGCGGGCCATATGGGGTCCAGTGTGTCGGCAAGAAGGCCCAATGCCTGACCACCGCCTGCGCCTCCACCCAGGCGGTGGACGCCGTACAGGGCAAAGTGCGTGTTCCAGTTATCCGTGTCATCAAGCGCGATTGCCCGTTTGAATGCGCTGCCGGTGTCGCCGGTCAGTTCCCAGGTATGACTGGTCTCGTCCCACCGTACCTTGTACTGGTGGCCCTGCACCACGATGTAGTTGCCTTGGGAATGACGGTAAATGCCTCGGTAACGGCCCTCATTGGCCGGAGAGAGTCCTACCAGGGAGACGGGTTCGCTGACCCGATAAGCGGCCAGTCCGGCAAACGGTTCCGGCCTGGGGGTTGGCAGGTGGGGCGATGTTGCGCCTGCTGTCGACAATCGTCCTAGTTGGTATCGCCTGGCTGAACGGCGCAGCGCGGGGGCGCGGATGTCCACGCCACTGCCCAGCACATCCATGGCGACATCGATCAGGCTGGCCAGTACATTCTCGATGGCATCGAGCACATTGCCTGTCTGGCCATCGGCCAGGGCTCTAACCAGTTCCGCAGAAGCGTCGTACAGATCATAAAGACTTACCGGTAAGCCCAGGACGGGGATCAAGCCCAATGCGATCTTGAAGCCCAGCAGCAGTTTTCCAGCTTGCGCGGCGAGGTTTTCGATATGCAGGTCAAGGTTGCTTCGTGAGGTATCGCGATGTGCCTGGAGCAGTTGCCCCATATGGGTATCGAGCTGCAACTGAGCAAGCGATTGGGTTGCGGGCCACTCGGCGCCAATGCCGATAATGCCGTTGAAACGATGTTGATGGGCCTGATTCAGCCGCGAATGGTGAGCTCTTGAATTTCCCCCCAGGGCCCGGCTGACCAGATAGTCGCGCTCGCGTGCGTCCACGCTGCCCTCGAACAGGCTGATCGTTTCTTGGCCCGTAGAGGCCAGATGGGTCTCAAGCGCTTCACGCGTGGCGTAGCCCGTGAAGGCCGTTGTCTGGTCCGGCGAGTAGAGCACCTGGGGCGCTTCGCCTTCGAGGCTGATGACCAAGGCGCCGGGTTGGCTCGAGGGCACTTCGAGCTGCACCTTTTTCTGGTTGTGGATCAACCACTCTGGATTTTCCAGCAGGCCGATCACCGGCGCTCGATACTCGACGTCCAAGGTGCCTTGATCCAGCACGATATCCAGCGTGGCCAGGAAATGTGCTCGGTATTGCTGGCGGGCGAACTCACGCCGGCTCAAGGTCGTCCCTTCGGCGCGCGCGTCCCAATACGCCTGCCAGCGCTTGCTCACCGCCGTTGACAGGTCAAACACGGCGAGGCGGGCATACAGTTCGTTCGGGCGTAGCTGGGTCAGCTGGCGATTGGCGTCGGATTTGCCCTTCACCTTGGCCTTGGTGTTCAGGTCCTGGGGTGGTGTCCGATGTTGATCGGCGAACACGCACAGTTGGGTCAGGTTGACGAACTGGCTATCGGACTCCAGCACCAGGCCGGTATGTTCCGGATCGCTGGCGAGTGCGCTTTGCAGCACGTCATTGACCGATTGGCGAACGCCAGGCGCAAGGCTCAGCAGACGGTTGAAGGTCTGGCGTGCCTGGCGCCACTGTGCAAGGGCACGGCGAGTCGACGGGGTATCGGCTAACAGGGCACGCGAGTCATCGTGAGGGGGCAGGTAAAATGTCGTCGTAACGGTCATGAGGATTCCATCAAACGTTCGGCCGGATTGGCCGGAATCATTGAAGGGCAACCGCGTAGGAGGGATGAGGTACTCAGATATGGCAGGACCGCCCGGCAGGGTTCACGAAACTGTCATGCTTTTGTGGCAGCGCGCCCGAACGGTTTTCATCAGACTCGCGTTCTACTGGGGATCTGCATTCTGGTGTTTCATTCATGCGGGCTTTTTTGGTTTTCTTGTTTTTGTCACTCAGCACGCCGGCGAGCTTCGCCGAAGGACGCTGCGACACGCGTGCGCCGGTACAACGGGCCGAACTGGGCGAGTTGAGCCTGGTTTACCAAAGCGTGGGAGCACCGTCGGACCCTGTGTTGCTGTTGGTCATGGGGCTGGGTGGGCAATTGATCCACTGGCCCGACGATGTGGTCGAGGCCCTGTGTCGCCAAGGTTTCCGTGTCGTTCGTTATGACAACCGCGATGCCGGGCTGTCGCGTTGGAACAAGCTGCCAGCCTCGGCCAACCTGACCGTCGAGTTGTTGCGTTACAAGCTGGGGCTGCCCGTTTCGGCCCCGTATACCTTGACCGACATGGCCACCGATGGCTTGCGCCTGATGGATGAGCTGAAGGTCGAGCAATTCCATGTGCTGGGGGTGAGCATGGGCGGCATGATTGCCCAACACCTGGCGGCGATGGCGCCGGAGCGTGTGCGCAGCCTGACGCTGGTGATGTCGAGCTCTGGCGCCGAGGGCCTGCCGGCGCCAAGCGCTGCATTGGTGCAACTGCTGGCCCGGCGTGATGCGCCGAATCGTGAAATGGCCATCGAGCACCAGGCGGACCTGCTGGCTGCGCTGGGTAGCCCGACGATCACCGACGAGCGCACGGTGCTGTTGGACCAGGCGGCTGTGGCTTATGACCGGGCGTTCAATCCAGAAGGGGCTCAGCGGCAGATCATGGCCATTCTGGCCGAGCCCAGCCGGGTGGCGCTGCTCAATCAGTTGCGTGTCCCCACGCTGGTCGTGCATGGCACGGCCGATCCGCTGTTGCCGGTGATGCATGGGGTGCACCTGGCCGCGCATATCCAGGGCAGCCAGTTACGGCTGATCCCGGGGCTGGCGCACCGTTTCCAGGAGCCGTTCAAGGCGCCGCTGTTGGCGGCGGTGCTGCCTTACTTGAGCTCGCACCGCGAAGATCCGAGGCATGTGGCCGGCCTTTGACCTGTGATGCCCTTCTGGTGAGGAAGCCGTACCCACAAGGATCACGAGGCGCGGCTGCTCAGTGAAAGCGCATCCACAGCGTGACCAGCACTGTCGCTGCCGCCAGCCAGGCCACCGTGGCCAGGGCCAGCGAGGCTTCCAGGCGCAGCCGGTCGACCAGAACGTACAAGGTGGCCAGGTAGACGAAGTACGGGATGATCGACCACATGCCGAACAGGATGGTGGCCTTCAGGTCCACCAGCGACCGGCTCTTGCCCACGATGTAGTGGGCGATCAGCGCAAAGGTCGGAAACAACGGCACCAGCCCCGCGATGTAGTAGTTGCGGGTCTTGGAAAGGATCGCCAGGAGCACCACGACGGCGGCGCCCAGGCTGGCTTTGAGTATGAGGTCCACGGGCTTCCCTTGGCCTCAGCTGAGGCCGTACTTCTTCACTTTGTCGAACAGCGTGGTCTTGGCCATGCCCAGCTCCTGGCTGGCCTGGCTGAGGTTGCCGCCGGTGCGCTGTAGAGCGTCGCTGAGCAGGTTGCGCTCGAAGGCTTCCACGGCCTCGGCAAAGCCCAGGCCTTGACTGGCGCCGCTGGCGTTCTTCTTGAAGGCTGGCAGGCCAAGGGCATAGCGCTCGGCCACGTTGCGCAACTCACGCACATTGCCTGGCCAATCGTGGGCCATCAGCCGTGACAGGGTCTGGCTGTCCAGCTCCGGCACCTCACGGTCGAAGCGCAGCGCCGATTGCTCGAGAAAGTGCTCGAACAATTGCAGGATGTCCTCGCGGCGTTCGCGCAGAGGCGGCAGCTCCAGGGTGACGACGTTCAGGCGGTAGTACAAATCGCTGCGAAACTGCCCGTTCTGGCCCATGGCGTCCAGGTCCGACTTGGTCGCGGCGATCACCCGGCAGTCCACCGGAATGCTCTGGTTCGAGCCCAGGCGCTCCAGCGTGCGCTCCTGCAACACGCGCAGCAGCTTGATCTGCAGATTGATCGGCATGCTCTCGACTTCATCGAGGAACAACGTCCCGCCATTGGCATGTTCGATCTTGCCGATGCGCCGTTTGCCGGCGCCCGTGAAGGCATTGGCCTCATGACCGAAGATCTCGCTCTCGAACAGGTTCTCCGGCAGGCCGCCGCAGTTGAGCGCCACGAAGGGCTGCCCCTGGCGACGACTGAAATCGTGCAGGCAACGGGCGACCAGTTCCTTGCCGGTGCCGGTCTCGCCTTCGATGAGCACGTTGGCTGAGGTGTCGGCCACGTTGGCGATCAGTTCGCGCAGGTTCTGCATCGCTGGCGAGCGGCCGATGATGCGGCCTTCCAGCGTGCTGTGGCCGGCCAGCTGGCGACGCAGCGCATGGACCTCGCGGGACAGGCCGCGTTGCTCCAGGGCGCGGCGGACCACATCCACCAAGCGCTCGGGGGAGAAGGGTTTCTCCATGAAGTCATAGGCGCCGTTGCGCATGGCGCCGACCGCCATGTCGATGTCGCCGTGGCCGGTGATCAGCACCACCGGCAGGCTACGGTCGCGGGCCTTGAGCCGGCCGAGCAGCTCCAGGCCATCCATGCCGGGCAGGCGGATATCGCTGACGACGATACCGGCGAAATCATCGCCGATGCGTTCCAGCGCTTGCTCGGCGCTGCCCACGCCTTCGCAGGCGATGTCTTCCAGGGCCAGAGCCTGCTGGCAGCCCAGCAGCACATGGGGGTCGTCTTCGACGATCAGGACAGTCAAGGGCACTTGGTTCATACGGACCCTGCGTTCATAGAGGTTCTACCGAATTGCCGGTGGGCGTGACCAAGGGCAGGGCGAGCACGAAGGCTGTCCCGCCACTGGCAGGATGCTCGACGCTCAGCGAGCCCTTGGCAGCGGCGGCGAGGCTCGCCGAAAGGGTCAGGCCCAGGCCCAGGCCATGCTCGCCCGGTTTGGTGGTGAAGAAAGGTTCGAACAGGTGCTTGCGCGCCTCGGCATCGATGCCGTGACCATTATCGCGCACCCGCAGGCGGTATTTGTCGCCCTGCAGCTCGCCCTCGAGCCAAAGCTGCGGTGTGGGCTGGTGGGTCATGGCGTCCAGGGCGTTGCCGACCAGGTTGACCAGGATCTGCTCCAGGCGTGTCTGGTCGATGGCCAGTTGCTGGTCCTCGAATTGGGTGTGCAGCTGTAGCTTGCAGCCGGCGATGCGGTTGGCCAGCACCTGCAAGGAGGCATCGACGGCCTTGCTCAACGAGGCCTGGCCACTGTCATCGCCACGCCTTGCGAAGGAGCGCAGGCTAGCGGTGATACGGCCCATGCGGTCGATCAAGTCGTTCATGGTGCGCAGATTGGTGCTGGCCGTTTCCAGGGCACCGCGTTCCAGGAAGCGCACAGTATTGCCAGACAACGTGCGCAGCGCCGCCAGAGGCTGGTTCAACTCGTGGGCGATGCTGGTGGACATTTGCCCGATGGCCGCCAGTTTGCCGGCCTGGACCAGTTCGTCTTGAGCGTGGCGCAGGGTCTGCTCGGCGTGCCGACGTTCGCGGATCTGCCCCTTGAGCCGCTCGTTGCTGGCGCGCAGATCAGCGGTACGCTCGGTGATGCGTCGCTCCAGTTGGCTGTTGGCCTCTTCGAGGGCTTCGCGGGCGGCCAGGCGGGTGGCGATCACCTTGCGGCGCTCGTTCCAGGCGATCGCCAGGATGGTCAGCAGGGCGAAGGCCACACCCACCAGGATGCCCTGGACCATGGACTCACGGTGCAGGTCCTGCAGGGGCGTGAGCAAGGTGAAGTGCCAGGGGGTGTCCACCAGGCGCCGGGTCTGGGCCAGGTAGGCCATTTCACGGGGCTTGCCCTGGCCGATTTCGCTGTTGGCAGGGAAGGTGAGTTTTTCCACGCCCTCGGACAGGGTTTCCCGGGCCAGTGGTTGCAATTCGTTGAGCGGCCACCAGTAGTACTGCAGGCTGCGCGCCAGGCGTTCCTTGATCTGCGGGGTCAGCGGGCGCACCGACTTGAGCCGGCGGGCCGGGTCGCTGGAAAGAATGATGATGCCATTCTCATCGCTGACGAAGGCTTCCAGGCGGGCGCGTTGCCAGCGTTCTTCTAGGGTGTCCAGGCGCACCTTGATCACCGCCACGCCGATGATCTTGCCGTGCTCTTCCAGCCCATGGGCCAGGTAGTAGCCTGCTTCGCCAGTGGTGCTGCCGATGCCGTAGAAGCGGCCAGGCTCGCCGCGCACGGCATCCTGGAAGTAGGCGCGGAACGACAAGTCCTCGCCAAGGAAGGAGTCGGCGTCGCGCCAGTTGCTGGTGGCCTGGACGCGACCGGTGGTGTCCAGGACGAAGATGGCCCGGCTACGGCTGCGCCGGTTCAGGCCTTCGAGGTATTCGTTGACGGTCTGGCGGTAGCCGCCATCGGGGTCGGTGAGCAGTTTCGAGACGCTGTCTTCGAGTTCCAGCAGGCTCGGCAGGTAGGTGTATTTGCTGATCTCGCTCTCGACGGTGCGTGCGTGGAGCTCGAGCTGGCGTTCGCCGTTCTCGCTCAAGGCGCGAATGCCGTTGCTCTCGCTGATCAGGTAGCCAGCCATCCCCAGGCCGACCATCAGCAAAATGATCAGGGGTGGTAGCAGCAATTGACGGATCAGGCGGGATTTCACGGCAGGCTGGGCAGGGCGAAGGAGCGAGGGGTCGCATTTCATCACAGTGGCCTTGTCACGACCAGCGTCCGCTGCCCGGATCGCCGGGCAGCGGCATGGCCGACTCAGTGCTGCAGGATCTTGCTGAGGAAGTGCTGGGTGCGCTCGTGGCGGCCTTCGGGGTTGCCGAAGAAGTCTTCCTTCTGGCAGTCCTCGATGATGCTGCCCTTGTCCATGAAGATCACCCGGTTGGCCACCTTGCGAGCGAAGCCCATCTCGTGGGTCACGCACATCATGGTCATGCCTTCATGGGCCAGTTCGACCATCACGTCCAGCACCTCGTTGACCATTTCCGGATCCAGCGCCGAGGTCGGTTCGTCGAACAGCATGACGATCGGGTCCATCGACAGCGCACGGGCGATCGCCACACGCTGCTGCTGGCCGCCGGAGAGCTGGCCAGGATGCTTCTTGGCGTGCGCGCCCAGGCCTACGCGGTCGAGCAGGGCCAGACCTTTCTTGGTGGCTTCGGCCTCGCTGCGGCCCAGAACCTTGCGCTGGGCGATGGTCAGGTTCTCGGTGATCGACAGGTGCGGGAACAGCTCGAAGTGCTGGAACACCATGCCGACGCGCGAACGCAGCTTGGGCAGGTTGGTCTTCGGGTCGGCGATGGAGGTGCCGTCGACCACGATGTCACCCTTCTGGAAGGGCTCCAGGGCATTGACGCACTTGATCAGCGTGGACTTGCCCGAGCCGGATGGCCCGCAGACCACCACCACTTCACCTTTCTTGACCTCGGTGCTGCAGTCGGTCAGCACCTGGAAGTCCCCGTACCACTTGTTGACGTTCTTGATGGAAATCATACGGTGATCCTTTTTTGCAGGCGCTTGACCAGCCACGAAGCGGAGAAGCTGATGAGGAAGTACACGACCCCGGCGAAGATCAGGAACTCATGGGAGCGCCCGATGATGTCGCCGTTGGAGCGTGCCGAGTTGAGGAAATCCACCAGGCCCACGGTGTAGACCAGCGAGGTGTCCTGGAACAGGATGATGCTCTGCTGCAGCAGCAGGGGGGTCATCTTGCGAAACGCCTGGGGCAGGATGATCAGGCGCATGGTCTGGCCGTAGGTCATGCCCAGTGCCTGCGCGGCGCCCATCTGGCCCTTGGAGATCGACTGCACGCCGGCCCGCACGATCTCGCAGAAGTAGGCGGCCTCGAACATCATGAACGCCACCACACAGGAGGTGAAGGCGCCGACCGGGGTGTCCTCGCCGGTGATCCAGCGCAGCACGAACGGGACTGCCAGGTAGAACCAGGTGATCACCAGCAGCAGCGGGATGGAGCGGAAGTAGTTGACGTAGGCGCCGGCCAGATTCGACAGCAGCTTGCTCGATGACAGGCGCATCAGCGCCAGGATCGTACCCAGCACGATACCGCCGACCACGCCCATGACCATCAGTTGCAGGGTCATCACCATGCCTTCCCAGAGGGCCGGCAGGGCGGGGATGATTTCGCTGAAATCCATGTCCATTTACTTGCCCCCCACGGAGATCAGGCCAGGTACCGAGACTTTCTTCTCGATGAAACGCATGAACAGCATCAGCCCCATGTTCAGGGTGAAGTAGATCAAGGTGGCCAGCGTGAATGCTTCGAACAGGTTCGCGGAGAACTCGGCGGTCTGCTTGGTCTGGGCCAGCAGTTCCATCAGGCCGATCAGCGACGCCACGGAGGAGTTCTTGAACACGTTCAAAAATTCCGAGGTGAGCGGCGGGATGATGATCCGGTAGGCCTGGGGCAGCAGCACGTTCATGTAGATCTGCGGCAGGCTGAAGCCCAGCGCCCGGCCAGCCGATTCCTGACCGCGAGGCAGGGCCTGGATGCCGGTGCGTACCTGCTCGCAGACCCGCGCGGCGGTGAACAGGCCCAGGCAGATGACCACGCTGATGAGGGCGGAGGTGGTCGGGTTGAGGTCTTGCTTGAACCACTCCTGCAGCCCTTCAGGCAGCAGGTCCGGCACCAGGAAGTACCAGATGAACAGCTGCACCAACAGCGGCACGTTGCGGAACAGTTCCACATAGGCGGTGGCGATCCCCGATACCACACGGTTCGGCACGGTGCGCATCACGCCGAGCAGCGAGCCCAGCAGCAAGGCGATGATCCAGGCGGTCACGGCAATGGCGATGGTCCAGCCCAGACCGGTGATATACCAGTCCAGGTAGGTTTCGCTGCCCACGCCGGTGGACTTGAAGAATACGCCCCAGTCCCAGTTGTAATTCATCGGGATTTCCCCTCAGACGGTTGTTTCACGGGCACCTTCGAGCAACCGAGGGCGGCGAGCGCCCTCGGTTGAAAGGTTAGACACTAATGAGTGGCCTGTCGGGTTGATTGCTGCTCGGGTCGAGCAGTAGGCCACTGGCTGGGGATCAGGACTTCTTCTCGTCCGCCGCCTTGTCGGTCGGCTCGGCGATCAGCTTTTTCAGCTCTTCGCTCATCGGGAAGTTCAGGTTCAGGCCTTTTGGCGGAATCGGCTGCTGGAACCACTTCTCGTAGCTCTTGTTGACCGCGCCAGACTTGAAGTACGCCACGATGGCGTCATCGACCGCTTTCTTGAAGGCGTCGTCACCCTTGCGCACCATGCAGCCGTAGATCTCGTAGGACTGCGGGGTGCCGGTGATGACCCAGTCGGCAGGTTTGCGCGCCTTGGCCATTTCGCCGGCGAGCAGGGCGTCGTCCATCATGAAGGCCACGGCGCGGCCGCTTTCGAGCATGTTGAAGGCTTCGCCGTGGTCTTTTGCGGAGATCACGTTCATCTTCATCTGCTTGTCGGCGTTCATCGCCTTGAGGATGCGTTCGGAGGTGGTACCGGCGGTGGTCACCACGTTCTTGCCGGCCAGGTCCGGGAAGTCCTTGTAGGCTGGCTGACCGTCCTTGACCTTGGTCAGCAGGCGGGTGCCGACTTCGAAGATGCCGACCGAGAAGCCGACCTGCTGCTGGCGCTCGACGTTGTTGGTGGTGGAGCCGCATTCAAGGTCCACGGTGCCGTTCTGCACCAGCGGGATGCGGGTCTGGGAGGTGACCAGGTTGTAGCGGACCTTGATGTCCGTACCCAGTTGCTTTTTCAGCGCATCGACGACGGCCAGCTGGATGTCGTGGGAATAGCCCACAGGCTCTGGCTTGCCGGCCAGGTAGGAAAATGGAATGGAGGAGTCGCGGTGGCCCAGGGTGATGGTGCCCGAATCCTTGATCTTCTTCAGGGTGCCGGTCAGTTCTTCGGCCATGACAGGCGATGCGATGACAGCGGCCGCGATGGCGGCGCCCAGCAATTGACGAACGATGCGCATCAAATTTTCCTCGACGTGTTTGTTTTTTTTATGGAGCCGTTGGCGGACTCTTCGTTCCACGAATACAGCAGCAAACGTGGTGCATTCGGCTACCAAGTGTAGAGCATGAGTCGTGCCAAGCCCTGCTGTCGATCATATCGCCGCGAAATTACTGGTTTTGAGGCTTTTTTTTACCGTTTTTTGCCAGAGCAGATGTGCGGATTTCCGAATGAATACCCTCTGCGTGTTCGGAAATCCGAATGAGGGGCCTGGGTAGTACCCCGGTACTGCGCCACCGGGGCAAGCAATTGATGAGATCGAGCTTTTCAACTGCTCGAGATTGCACATGCCTGATTCCGCTCCATCTGACGACTCCATCGACACCTTGTTCGCGCAACAGATGCCAAGCTGGTTGCGCCGTGAGGACGGCCACCTGCACTGTATCGATCGCCTGCGTGCGTTTCACAAGGCATTGCTCAGGCAAGAGCGTGCGGTAGCCGCCTTGCGCCCGGTGCTGGCGCAGATTCCTTCGATCGAGGCGTTCGCCGAGCCGCTTTTACGTGAAAAGCTGGTGCAACTGGGTGAAGCGGCTCCTGACGTCAGGCACAGCCAGGTGTGTATCTGGCGGCGTCCGGTCATGCCGTCCTTTGCTTTAATACTTTCGACGCGCCAGTTCGTTCCATCATCGACACAAAGCCTATTGGCCGCTGCGCTGCACAACTTTCATCTGGTCGAGACCCGGCCTTCCGACACTCGCAAAGGGTATCTGCGCACGCGTTCGGGTAAGCGGATGGCCTTGGGGTTTCATGCCTTTGCCGGGCGCTGCCGAGAGCTGGACATCGGCGCGAAGTACCAGGAAAAACTCAAGGCGGTTCTCAAACCCAAAGACGGCGCTGAGGCCGTGTATCGCCTGTTCCAGGAGAACCAGCAGGCGCACCTTGAGGTCGCCGTGCGCTCGGCGCAGCTCAAGGGCGAGCTGGATGAGGACAGCTTCCAGTGCATGCTGGCCTTGATGGCGTTTCCGTCAATCGTGCCGGCAACCTCGTCCAACGTGGAGCTTCGGCACCTGTATATATTGGGCGTACCCGTTCATGGCGTGGTCTGCGCAGCGGCCAGTGCGGCTGATGGTGGGGCGTTGCAAGGTGTGATCGTCTGGGTGCCCAATGATCCGGATTGTCCGGTGAAGCGTTTTGATTCCTGGCAGGCAGTCTACGACGGGCTGGCCAGGCGTTTGGTCAGCCGTCGTTATCGGCAGTTTTTTGCCCGATTCGTCAGCGAGGCCGACCGCGTCAAGTTCTTCACCCGTCTGGCCGAGCAGTCCAAGGGCTGGACGCACGAACGGTTGGCGACATTGACCGGCGGACATAAGCCGATCATTGCAAAAAAGGACAAATCGATAGGAGAGCGGTTGAGAGTCTTTCTGGCTGACTCGCAGATAGACAAGATTTTCGACGATGCACGTGTGCTCGCTGTGCCGACAGGTCAGGAAGACGAAAACGATCGTAACGAACGGCTAAGCGGTTACGAGTCCTTGGGCCTGAATGTACTCAATATCGCTTCGCTGTTCGTTCCGGTATTGGGGGAGGCATTGCTGCCTGTGGCCCTGGTGCAGATCGCCAGCGAGTTCTATGAAGGTTACGAGGATTGGAACCTGGGCGATCGTCAGGGAGCTATCGCCCATGTGTTTGGGGTGGCCGAGAGCATGGTCGCTGGAGCGCTGCTGGCTAAAGGGGTATCGGTGGCGGTAAAGGCGCTCAAGCCAGTGGCATTCATCGATAAGCTCAGCCTGGTTCGCACCCGTCAGGGCAAGGTGAAGCTGTTCGACGGCTCGCTCGAGGGTTACCGGCTAGACCCCGCCAGCCACAATGCTCAAACCCCGCAAGAACAATGGTTGCTGCATGACGACAATCAGCTCTACCGGCTGCAGACCGAGCGTGGCGGGCGCCTGCGTCATCCCACGCGTGCTGATATGTACACGCCGCGTATAGAAGACAACGGAGCAGGGGGCTGGCGCCACGAATTCGAGCAGCCGCGGACCTGGAGCGGTGCCGGTACCTTGGTTCGGCGGCTGAGCGGGCGCTTGTCTGACCTTTCCGATGAAACGGCAAAGCATTTGTTGCAGGCGACCGGTTACAGCGAGGCGCAGATACGCCGATTGCACCTCGAAAACCAGGGGGCGCCTGCGCGATTGCTCGATGCGCTGGAGCGTCATCAACTGCATCAGCAGCATGCTCATCTGGGGGGCGCTGAGCTCGAGGCGCTGTTCAAGGAGCGCGAACCCATGGCCGGTCCAGCGCAAAGCAAATTGCTGCGGGATTTTCCGGGGTTGTCGCTTCGTTGTGCGCGGGAAATCTGTGCCCAGGCCACTGGCGCCGAAATCACCCGCCTGGAGAGCAGCGAGCGAGTGCCGTTGGCATTGGCCGAACGTGCTCGATGGTATCTGCGCGAGAGCCGTCTCGACCGCGCCTGCGCCGGGCTGCGCCTGTTCAGGGCGACCAATGCCGACACCCAGCGTCTGGCGCTTGAGTTGATCGAGTTGCTGGCGCCCTGGCCTGCGGATTTGCGGATCGAGATTCGCGAAGGCTCGATCGAGGGACCGCTGCTGGCCAAACAGGGCAAGGCGCAGGCTGCCAGGCGGAGGTCGATCATCCGTTCAGGTAATCGATACGCGCTCCAGGGGCACAAAGGCGAGCAGGATTTGATGTCGTTGTTGTTCGGCCTGTTGAGCGACGGGCAAAAACGTACGTTGGGTATTGCGGGAAAGCAGGTCGACGCCCTGGAAAATCGCTTGGCAGCGTATGCCAGCGAGTCGCGTGATCGGGTTGCCAAGTGCCTTGGTATGGGCGATGCGAAGGCCCTACGTGCCCCGCTGCGCTTCGGCGATGGGCAGGCGGGGTATGCGCTCAGCGGAAGAGGGGCTGTCGATGGATCGGCCATCGTGCGAGGCATCCATCGGATTTTCCCGACGTTGAGCGCCCTGCAGCTCGATGCCTACATTCGTGAGCTGCGCACCCGTCATTTGGGGTTGTACGAGCACTTTTCGATGTTGTCGCTGCATCTGGAGCAGTTGCGCACGGGGCTGGAGGCTTGGCGCAACGAGGCCAGCGGGCTGTTCACTCGTCTGCGTCGTCGTCGGGTCGCCGACCAGATCAGGCGTAGCTGGCGACGCAAGATCGTCAATGAAGATGGCTCCTACGTCCTGGTGATCGACGGAGAGCGGGTCGGCGGGCTACCGACCTTGCCTGAAGGGGTGAGGTTCGATCACGTCGAGCGGCTGGTTCTGCGCAACATGGAACTGTCCGACATCGAGGCGGATTTTCTGCACCGCTTCGCCAATGTGCGTGAGCTCGATCTGAGGGGTAACCGCCTTGGCCGCGTGCCTCAGGGCCTGGAATACCTTGGGCAGCTCAGGTGGCTCGATCTGTCGCGTAATCACATCGTCATGGATGAAGCCGGGGAACACTGTCTGCGCGGCCTGGCGCGCCTTCAGCATCTCAACCTCAGCCATAATGGCGAACTCGGCCGCGCGCCGGACCTGAGCCACCTGCGCCACCTGCGCGAGATGCGCTTGCGGGCGACGGGGTTGATGGCGTTGCCGGAGCGACTCCCACTGGCTGCACTGGTGGATTTGCGCAGCAATCGTATTCAGTTGCTGCAGCGTGACAACCACAGGCTTCGCCACCGACTCGAGCGGGTGCTGCTGCACGATAATCCGCCCTCGCACAGCGGCAGCGAAGGGTCCTCCAGCTCGGGCGATGTGTCGTTGGCGCCGGTGAGGGCGATCGCGGGCGAGGATGTCCAGGAGAATCCCGGTTACCAGCATGCTGTCGTCGACGCTTCGCTGCGCGCGCGGTGGCTGGATGAGGGAGCGGATGAACAGAGCCTGCGCAGGCAGGCACTCTGGGAGACGTTGCAGGAGGAGCCTGGTTCGGCATCGTTGTTCCAGTTTCTGGCTGACTTTGCCAGCTCGCGGGATTTCACGAGGAATCCGCAGCGCTTTCGCGCCCGCATCTGGTCATTGCTGCAAGCGTGTGCCGAGCGTGAGCCCTTGCGCCAGCGGCTGTTCATGATGATGGATGGCCCCCGCGGCTGTGATGACAGATTGTTGCTGACGCTGCGTCACGCCGAAGAGGCCGTGCTTGCCGAACAGGCCATTCTCGGCGTTGCGAAGGATCAGGTGGAAAGCACCTTGCTTGGCCTGGCACGTCCATTTTTCCGACTGGATGAGATCGACCAGATCGCCACGGAACACGTCGCCCGGCTGGAGTCTGAACGGGAAATGCAACTTGCCCTGGGGCAAGAGACGGGTGTGGTGGATCCGGTTGAGACGGAGCTGGCTTACCGGGTCGCGCTCTATGAATGGATCGGTCTGCCGCTGCAGAAGGACTGGATGCATTTCGGGCGTTTTTCCAGGCTTACCAAGCACGACGTGGAAATCGCTCAAGCGCGGGTGCTCTCGCTGGAAAATGATGACGCCTTAATCGACTCGCTCGCTCAACGCCCGTTCTGGGCGCACTACGTCAGGGAACACTACGCGCAGCGCTTCGAGGCGGTGCATCAGGCGTCTTGGGGAGAGCTGGATTCGCTCGACGATAAGCTGGCTGCGGACCAGATCACAGAAGGGGAATACGCAAGACGGCTGAAGGAGATGGCTGATGAGTTCAACCGGGCCGAACGTGAGCTGGTGAAGGCGCTGGCCCGGGAGGTCTACATGCGCGCCAAGCCATAGGCTGGCTGTCAGCCCCCTGGCTGCGCGGGCGCCATGCCAGGGGGCTTGATTGAGGGTCAGGCTGCCTGCTCGGCGGCTCGGTTGGAGTGGGCGCGGTGCAGGTAATCGGCCAGTGCCTGCTTTTCAGCCGGGCTGGTGAACAGCCCCAGCTTGGTCCGGCGCCAGAGGATGTCATCGGCTTGCACCGCCCATTCCTGGGCGATCAAATAGTCCACTTCACGGCTGAACAAGCCGCCACCGATTGGTTGGCCCAGGTCCTCGGGCCCACTCACGCCTTCGATCAGGCGCCATACCCGGCTGCCATAGGTCACTGCCCAACGCTTGGCGATATCCACCGGCAGCCAGCCGTGGCGGGCCAATACCGCATCGACCAGCGCCTGAACCGTCGTCATGTTTTCACCGCCTGGGAGTGGGGCGGTGGCCGTCCAGCTATCACGCATCTGGGTGAAGAATGGCTTGAGTTCGCCCATGGCCGATTCGGCCAGCTTACGGTACGTGGTGAGCTTGCCGCCAAAGACCGACAGCAGAGGTGCCTGGCCGTCGCTGGCCGACAGCGCCAAGGTGTAGTCGCGGGTGACGGCCGACGGATTGTCGGATTCGTCGTTGCACAGCGGGCGTACCCCGGAATAGGTGTGCAGGATATCGGCGCGGCTGAGCTGATGGTTGAAATGCTCGTTGACGATCTTGAGCAAGTAGTCGGTTTCCATCTCGGTGATGGCTACCTTGGCTGGGTCGGCGCTGTACTCACGGTCGGTGGTGCCGATCAGGGTGAAGCGATCCAGGTACGGGATGGCGAAGACGATGCGTTGGTCTTCGTTCTGCAGGATGTAGGCGTGTTCGCCTTCGTACAGACGCGGAACGATGATGTGGCTGCCCTGGATCAGGCGGATGCCGTAAGGCGCGTCGAGCTTGAGATCGTCCTTGATGAAGCTGGCTACCCAAGGCCCGGCGGCGTTGACCAAGGCGCGGGCGCGGATGGTGCGCTGGCTGCCGTCGGCCTGTTGCAGTGCCACCTCCCACACCCCATCGACGCGCTCTGCGCGCAGGCAGCGGGTATGGGTATGAATGTGCGCGCCTTTTTCACGGGCAGCCATGGCATTGAGCACCACCAGACGCGCGTCGTCCACGGCGCAATCGGCGTACTCGAAACCTCGGGTAATGACGGGCTTGAGCGGATTGCCAGCGCCGAAGCGCAGGCTGCGAGAGGCCCCCAGGCGCTTGCGCTTGCCCAGGTGATCGTAGAGGAACAGGCCCGCGCGGATCATCCAGGCTGGGCGCAGGTGTGGGCGGTGGGGCAGGACGAAACGCATGGGTTTGACGATATGCGGTGCCTTGGCCAGCAACACCTCGCGCTCTGCCAGGGCCTCACGGACCAGACGGAACTCATAGTGCTCCAAGTAGCGCAGGCCGCCATGAATCAACTTGCTACTGGCCGAGGACGTATGGCTGGCCAGGTCGTCTTTTTCGCAAAGGAACACCTTCAGGCCGCGTCCCGCTGCGTCGGCGGCGATGCCCACGCCATTGATGCCTCCCCCGATCACAGCGAGGTCGTAACAATCGGCGAGGGGCGGCTGGGACGAAGCGGGCTGGGACACGGCAAGGCCTCCTGGGGGCGCAGTTCACATCGAAAGTGAACATTGATGTTCATTTTCGAAAATACTAGCGCAACGAATAGCCGTTATCCAGTCAGTCTCTATAGAAAAAACTGATCAGAGAACAAGAAAATGAACGATAGCGAACATAGAACGCGCCGTATTCGGCGCATGCGAGCACTGGGGGTGGGCCGGTGAGGACCTGACCTGTAATGGGCTGCAAGGCAGCCCAGGATCTGCTGGATTCCGACGCCCGGATCAGACGACTTCTAGGCGAATCTTGTGCTGGTTGAGCAATTGGGTGAGGGCGGGGGTTGGGGGCTGGTCGGTCACCAGGCAGTCGACCAGGCTGATCGAACCCAGGCGAACCATGGCATTGCGGCCGAACTTGCTCGAGTCGGCAGCCAGGATGACCTGACGGGCATTGTTGATGATCGCCTGGGAAACCCGTACTTCCTGATAGTCGAAATCGAGCAGGCTGCCATCTTCGTCGATGCCACTGATGCCGACCAGGGCGAAGTCGACCTTGAACTGGTTGATGAAGTCGACGCTTGCCTGGCCCACGACCCCGCCGTCGCGGCGCACGGTGCCGCCAGCCACCAGGACTTCGAAATCGTCCTTGGCGCCGAGTATCGCGGCCACATGCAGGTTGTTGGTGATGACCTTGAGATGGTTGTGATTGAGCAGGGCGCGGGCGATCGACTCGGTGGTCGTGCCGATATTGATGAACAGTGAGGCATGATCGGGAATCTGCCGGGCCACGGCTTCGGCGATGCGTTGCTTCTCATCGCGCATCTGGTCTGCACGCATGGCGTAGGCGGTGTTCTCGATGCTCGAATCGTAGGCTGCGCCGCCGTGGTAGCGTCGCAGCAGGTTGCCCTCGGCGAGCTGGTTGATGTCACGGCGGATGGTTTGTGGGGTGACGACGAACAGCTGCGCCATTTCTTCGATGCTGACGTAACCGCGCTCGCGCACCAGTTCGAGGATTTGTTGTTGGCGGGGAGGCAGATTCATGGGCGGTCCTTTGGGGCTGCCGGACAAATTCTGCAATGAAACCAAAGGCGGCTATAAGCTACAAGCTACAAGTTACAAGCCATAAGAAAAAGCAGCGTTCGGTTGGCCGACGTGCCTATGCTTGGCTTGCAGCTTGCAGCTTGCAGCTTGCAGCTTGCAGCTTGCAGCTTGCAGCTTGCAGCTTGCAGCCTACTCTTCCCAGTCGCGGGTGCGCTCCACAGCCTTTTGCCAGCCTTTGTAGAGCTTTTCTTTCTGCGCTTCTTCCAGTTGTGGGCTGAACTCGCGCTCGATGATGGCCTTGTCCCGCAGTTCGTCCAGTCCGCTCCAGAAACCACAGGCCAGGCCTGCCAGGTAGGCTGCGCCCAGGGCTGTGGTTTCGCGCATTTTCGGTCGTTCGACGCAGGTGCCGAGGATATCGGCCTGGAACTGCATGAGGAAGTTATTAGCCACTGCGCCCCCATCGACGCGCAGTTCGCTCAGGCGCTGGCCGCAATCTTGCTGCATGGCATCGAGCACGTCGCGGGTCTGGAAGGCGATCGATTCCAGGGCTGCCCGGATGATGTGATCGACCTTGACACCGCGGGTCAGCCCGAACAGCGCGCCACGGGCATAGGGGTCCCAATAGGGGGCGCCGAGGCCGGTGAAGGCGGGTACCAGATAGACGCCATTGCTGTCCTTGACCTTGCTGGCGAAGTATTCGGTGTCATAGGCATCGTTGACGATCTTCAGCTCGTCGCGCAGCCACTGCACGGTGGAGCCGCCGTTGAACACCGCGCCTTCCAGGGCATAGGCCACTTCCCCCCGCGGGCCGCAGGCGATGGTGGTGAGTAGGCCGTGGGACGACTTCACCGCCTGCTTGCCGGTATTCATCAGCAGGAAGCAGCCCGTGCCGTAGGTGTTCTTGGCCTGACCGGGCTCGACGCACATCTGGCCGAACAGCGCCGATTGCTGGTCGCCGGCGATACCGGCAATGGCGATGCCGCTTTTGGTGTGACCATAGACCTCGGACGATGGGCGTACCTGGGGCAGCATCTGGCGAGGAATACCCAGGATCTGCAGCAGTTGGTCGTCCCATTGCAGGGTATGGATGTTGAACATCAGGGTGCGCGAGGCGTTGGTGTAATCGGTGACATGGACCTTGCCGCCCGAGAATTTCCAGATCAGCCAGGTATCGATGGTGCCGAACAGCAGTTCGCCCCGTTCGGCACGCTCACGGACACCTTCGACGTTGTCGAGGATCCATTTGAGCTTGGTGCCGGAGAAATAGGGGTCGGTGACCAGCCCGGTGGTTTCGCGGATGTACGCCTCATGGCCTTCGCGTTTGAGCTGCTCGCAGATCTCGGTGCTGCGCCGGCACTGCCAGACGATGGCGTTGTACACGGGGCGGCCGGTTTCCTTGTCCCAGACCACAGTGGTTTCACGCTGGTTGGTGATGCCCAGCGCGGCCACCTGGGCATGGCTGATGCCAGCCTGGGCCAGCGCCTCGACCATGGTCGCGCTCTGGGTGGCGAAGATTTCCATCGGGTCGTGCTCGACCCAGCCAGCCTGGGGGTAGTGCTGGGCGAACTCGCGCTGCGAGGTGCCGACCACGTTAGCGTCGCGGTCGAAGATGATGGCCCGCGAACTGGTGGTGCCCTGGTCCAGGGCGATGATGTAGTTCTTGTCCTGGGTATCTGTCATGTCGGTGGCCTTGCACAAAATTGGGGGAAGTCAGGGCTGGTCGGGCAATTGGCCCGGCGGCGGCATCAGGAGACCTGGGTCTTGCCCTGAGGATTATCGTCTGTTTGTAGGTTCGCGGGTTGCACCGTCGGCAAATTGCGGGCGATCAGGCCCCGGTACAGGGCGGCGCCCAGGCAGGCGCCTAGGATCGGTGCGAACACCGGAACCAAAAAGTAGGGGATGTCACGCCCGCCGGTGAAGGCGATTTCGCCCCAGCCAGCCAGGAAGGCCATCAGCTTGGGCCCGAAATCCCGAGCCGGATTCATGGCAAAGCCGGTGAGCGGGCCCATGGCGCTGCCGATCACTGCGATCAGCAAGCCAATCAAGAGCGGTGCCATGGCGCCTCGGGGCAAGCCGTTGTTGTCGTCGGTCAGCGCCATGATCACGGCCATGAGAATGGCGGTAATCACTACTTCGACCACTACGGCCTGGGCAATGGACAGAGACGGGTGTGGATAGGTGGAGAACACCGAGGCCAGCTCCAGACTGGCCTGGCTGCCACGAACCATCGCGTGGGTCTGTTCGAAATCGAAGAACAGGTTGCTGTACAGCGTGTAGACCAGCGCTGCGGCACAGAAGGCGCCACAGACTTGGGCGAGGATGTAGAAGGGCAGTTTGCGCTTGTCGAAATCGGCGAACAGGCTCAAGGCAATGCTCACGGCGGGGTTCAAGTGAGCCCCTGAAATGCCGGCGGTGAGGTAGATCGCCATGCTGACGCCAATGCCCCAGATGATGCTGATCTCCCAGAGGCCGAAACTGGCACCCGCGACCTTGAGAGCGGCGACGCAACCGGTACCGAAGAAGATGAGCAAGGCGGTGCCGAGGAACTCGGCCAAGCATTGGCTTGAAAGGGTGGGTTGTCGTAGAGCAGTCGTCATGTGAAACCTCGTTTCTTGTTGTTGTGAGGCACTGGGCGCTCGACAAAAGGCTCGGTGTCTATCCCCATAAACCCCGGGCGAATGTAGGAAACGCACCTTTAAAGGGCGCCATTTATTCAAAAACGAAAAAATATAGACAAGAAACGCTGATGTCAAAGGTCGAAAGTGAACCGTCATTCACAATCTGACTGCCTGTATCAAGCGTGAATCCGCGAGCCAGACACGGTGGAGCTCGGTTCGCTGGTCGCTCTGTGGGATTTGCCCTAAAGTAGCCGGCGACTTGCCATCGACTGGAGCCGTACATGACCCCCGCCCTCGATCTTTTGAAGAAGGCGCGTGCCGAACACCGCGTGCACAGCTACGAACATGACCCCAAGGCGGCCTCCTACGGCTTGGAGGCCGCAGAGAAGCTAGGGCTCGACCCGCAGCGGGTGTTCAAGACCCTGTTGGCCAGCAGTGAAAAAGGTGAATTGCTGGTGGCAGTGGTGCCCGTGGGAGGCACGCTGGATTTGAAGGCGTTGGCCCATGCGGCAGGGGTGAAGAAGTGTGAGATGGCCGACCCGGTGGCGGCGCAGCGTGTCACGGGCTACCTGGTGGGTGGGATCAGCCCGCTGGGCCAGAAGAAGCGCCTGCGTACCTTCATCGACGATTCTGCGCAGCAGTTCGAGAGCATCCATGTGAGCGCCGGGCGACGCGGGCTTGAGGTGGAGCTGGCGGCGGCGGTGCTGGCCGAGCACACCCAAGGGAAGTTCGCCGGGATCGGGCGAGGCTGAACCCTAGCGGATTGGATGGAGGGAAGCAGGTGCTCCGGACAATCAGGAATGGGCCGCCCAGCGGCCCTTGTCGGGTGGCTCAGGTTGCCGAGCTGTAGCGGCGAACCCCGTTCTCCTGACGTGGCAACTGCGCCGCCACGCTGCCTGGTACCGGGAAAAGTACCAGGTGATCTGCTGCCACGCTGATGCCGACATCCTGACCGACCTGATGGTCGATATGGCTCGGGAAGATCGCCTCGAGCTGGCTACCGGTGGGCAGCTGCAGGCGATACAGCGTCGACGCGCCGAGGAAGCTTTTGCCGATGATGGTTGCCCGCAAATCGCTGTCCGGCGCGTGGATGATGTCATCCGGACGCAACAGCACGTCCACCGAGCTGCCCAGCGCCATGGTGTAGGCACGATTGCCGCGCAACTCACCCAGTTCGGTATTGACCGCATCATGGCTGCTCATCTGGCCACGGATGAAGTAGCCCTGGCCGATGAAGCTGGCGACGAACGGCGTCTGCGGTTCGTGATAGAGGTTGTAAGGGGTATCCCACTGCTCCAGGCGGCCTTCTTTGAACACGCCCACGTGATCGCTCACGGCGAAGGCTTCCTCCTGATCGTGGGTAACCAGGATGGCGCTGGTGCCGCGGCTCTTGAGGATATCGCGCACCTCATGGCTCAGACGCCGGCGCAGCTCCACGTCCAGGTTGGAGAAGGGCTCGTCAAGCAGCAACAACTGGGGTTCCGGCGCCAAAGCCCGGGCCAGGGCGACCCGTTGCTGCTGGCCGCCGGACAGCTCGTGGGGGTAACGACTACCCAGGCCGCTGAGCTTGACCAGCTCCAGCATTTCGTCGACCACCTCGCCCTGACGGGGATGCTTCCCGATACCGAAGGCGATGTTCTGCGCGACGGTCAAATGGGGGAACAGTGCATAGTCCTGAAACACCATGCCAATGCGGCGTTTCTCCGGCGCCAGGGTGAAGCCTGCGCGGGAGATGACCTCGCCGGCCAGCTGGATCTCGCCCTCATGCACCGGCTCGAAACCGGCGATGGCGCGCAGTGTGGTGGTCTTGCCGCAGCCTGAAGACCCCAGCAGGCAACCGATGTCGCCTGCATTGAGGTGCAGATTTAGGTTCTGGACGATGCGCTGGTCGCCATAGCCACAGGCCAGGTTGCGCAGGTTAAGCAGTAGCGGATGACTCATGCGTGGTGGTAAGCCGGTTCTACAAGGAATTCCAGAAGGGCCTTCTGCGCATGCAGGCGGTTTTCAGCCTGGTCCCAGGCGACCGAACGTGGGTCGTCGAGCAGGTCCTGGCTGATTTCCTCGCCACGGTGGGCGGGCAGGCAATGCATGAACAGGGCGTCGGGTGCCGCCAGGTCGAGCAGTTCGCGGGTGACCTGGTAGGGCGCGAAATGCGCCAGGCGCCGTGCAGTTTCCTCCTCCTGGCCCATGGAAGTCCAGACATCGGTGGTCACAAGGTGTGCACCGCGCACGGCTTCTTTGGGGTCGCGGACGATGGTCACGCGATCGCCACCCAGTTGGAGGAAGCGCGGATCGGGCTCATAGCCTTCCGGGCAGGCGATGCGCAGTTGGAAGTCGAATTGGTGGGCGGCTTCGATATAGGAGTTGCACATGTTGAAGCCATCGCCGATCCAGGCCACGGTCTTGCCCTGGATCGAGCCGCGGTGCTCGAGGAAGGTCTGCATGTCGGCCAGCAACTGGCACGGGTGCGACTCGTCGGACAGGGCGTTGATCACCGGGACGCGCGAATAGGCGGCGAATTCGGTCAGGGTGCTGTGGGCGTGGGTGCGGATCATCACCACGTCAAGCATGCTCGACAGGACGATGGCGCTGTCGCTGATCGGCTCGCCACGACCCAGTTGGGTGTCACGCGGCGAAAGGAAGATCGCCTGGCCGCCCAGTTGGATCATGCCAGCCTCGAAGGAGACACGGGTACGGGTCGAGGATTTTTCGAAGATCATCCCCAGTACGCGATTCTTCAGTGGCTCGAACAGCACGCCTCGTTTGCGCAGATCCTTCAGCTCGATGCCTCGGCGGATCACACCGAGCAATTCGTCGGTGGTGAAATCCAGCAGGGAGAGAAAGTGCCTAGCGCTCATGATTGACTACCTTATCTGCAACGGTTTGCAGGTCGACCGTATGGTTTTGTTGACAACGGGAGTGACCTGCGGCGTAAGCCGCACGAGGCGGACGGAATAGGGGGAGGCGCAATACTATAATTAAATGTCGCCTCAAACCAAGAGGGGAAACAGCTGCTCTATTACTGCGGGTGTCATAACCCTTTGTAGGGCTGCTGTTTTTTATTTTCTACAGGGGTTGTACACGGCTTGCCGGCGGTTTGGCAAACCCCTTGTCGCGAATCGCGTGCCACAGGTCGGAGGATGTTCAAAGCATTGCGCGGCGTCGATACCTATGTGAAGGCCGCTGTGGTGCCGGCAAGGCCGAGCATGCTGCTCGGCTTTCCGTTACAATGCGTCACCGTGCCGACGATTGCGTCGGAAAGTTCAGCCGAGGTGCTTCATGGATATCATCGAAACAATCAAAGAGCAGATCGCCAACAACACCATTCTGCTTTACATGAAAGGCTCGCCGAATGCCCCGCAGTGCGGCTTCTCGGCGCGCGCTGCGCAGGCCGTGATGGGTTGTGGCGAGAAGTTTGCCTACGTCGACATCCTGCAGAACCCGGAAATCCGCGCCAACCTGCCCAAGTACGCCAACTGGCCAACCTTCCCGCAACTGTGGGTCGGTGGTGAGCTGGTCGGCGGCAGCGACATCATGCTCGAAATGTTCGAGAAGGGTGAGCTGCAAACCTTGATCAAGGAAGCCGCCGCCAAGGCCAAGGCCTCCGAAGCCTGATCTTGCCGCCAGCCCCGCGATAGAGCAATCCGGCGGGGCTGACAAGGTTTGACAGGTATGAAAAAGCCCCGCATATGGCGGGGCTTTTTCGTTGCTGGCGAAACTTATTCTTCGCCCATCTGCGATTGCAGGTAGTTCTCGATACCAATTTTTTCGATCAGGCCCAATTGGGTTTCCAGCCAATCGATGTGTTCTTCCTCGGACTCGAGGATATCCTCGAGCAGGTCGCGAGAGCCGAAGTCGCCTGCGGTCTCGCAGTGGGCGATCGCAGCCTTAAGGTCGGCCAAGCCCTTCTGCTCGATCTTCAGATCGCATTCGAGCATTTCCTTGGTGTGTTCGCCGATCAGCAACTTGCCCAGGTCCTGAACGTTGGGGATGCCTTCGAGGAAGAGAATACGCTTGATCAGTTTATCAGCGTGCTTCATCTCATCGATGGACTCCTTGTACTCGTGCTTGCCGAGTTTGTTCAGGCCCCAGTCTTCATACATACGTGCGTGCAGGAAGTACTGGTTGATTGCGACCAGCTCGTTTCCGAGGATCTTGTTGAGATGCTGGATGACGCTTACGTCGCCTTTCATGTCGGGTTCCTGCCCTTGTTGAAGTGTGTCAATACAAGAAGTCTGATCCCGCCAACGGCCTCTGTCAAACCTAAGTAATTGAATAGTAAGTGAAAATTAATAGAAATAAGAATGTTTGTGAACCGCGTTAGGACGCTAACTTCTTGAATTCTGGGCATAAAAAAACCGGACACTGGGTCCGGTTCTTCTTGATTGGGTGTGTTCAGGCCGCGTTGAATTCAACAGGGTATGGCAGGGCAGCGTGCTGGGTGGCCTGAAGTTCAGTCAACGTCTCGCGAACGACCTGCTTGGCAAGGCAGGCGCATTTGCCGCACTGGCTGGCCACGTTGGTGGCGGCTCGGACTTCCTTGTAGCTGCAGCATCCTTCATAGATCGCATCGCGGATCTGTCCGTCGGTGACGCCGACACAAAGACACACATACATAGGGGAGACCATCGCTGGTTAGGCTCGATGGGTTGGAGCTTAATGGTAATGAGAATGCGTGTCAAAGAACTTTCGGTAAGCGTCCGTCTAGAGCGACCGGTGGTTGGATTCGGCCTGTCACCAGAAGCCGTGTATGATGGGCGACCTTTGCTGGATGCCGGGCGGCCCGCCCACCCAGGCATCGGTATTTCACCACCCTCAGGAGATCACGAATGAGCGTACTCGTTGGTAAACAAGCCCCTGACTTCACCGTTCCAGCTGTGCTGGGCAACGGCGAGATCGTCGACAGCTTCAACCTGGCTTCGGCCATCAAAGGCAAGTACGGCCTGGTATTCTTCTACCCGCTGGACTTCACCTTTGTCTGCCCGTCCGAGCTGATCGCCCTGGACCACCGCATCCCTGACTTCCAGGCGCGCGGCGTGGAAGTGATCGGCGTGTCGATCGACTCGCACTTCACCCACAACGCCTGGCGTAACACCCCAGTCGACAAAGGCGGCATCGGCCAGGTCAAGTACACCCTGGCAGCTGACATCGCCCACGACATCTGCAAGGCTTACGACGTCGAATCCGAAGGCGGCGTGGCCTTCCGTGGCGCCTTCCTGATCGACAAGAACGGCGTTGTCCGTTCGCAGATCGTCAACGACCTGCCTCTGGGCCGTAACATGGACGAATTGCTGCGCCTGGTCGATGCTCTGCAGTTCCACGAAGAGCACGGCGAAGTGTGCCCGGCCAACTGGAAGAAAGGCGACAAAGGCATGACCGCTTCGCCAGAGGGCGTTGCTGCTTACCTGAGCGAGAACGCTGGCAAGCTGTAATTGCCAAGCGCATAAAAAAACCGGCCTTCGTGGCCGGTTTTTTTATGCGTCGGATTTGAGCTCAATCGTTGAAGTCGCGCCAGCCGCCCATTTCCTTCCAGCGGTTGACGATGCCGCAGAACAGCTCGGCGGTCTTCTCCGTATCGTAGCGGGCCGAGTGGGCCTCGCGGCCGTCGAAGTCGATGTCGGCGCTCTGGCAGGCCCGTGCGAGTACGGTCTGGCCGTAGGCCAGGCCCGCCAGAGTGGCCGTGTCGAAGCTGGAGAATGGGTGGAACGGATTGCGCTTGAGGTCGGTGCGCGCCACCGCGGCATTAAGGAAGTTCAGGTCGAAGCTGCTGTTGTGCCCGACCAGGATAGCCCGTTTGCAGCCATTGGCCTTCAACGCCTTGCGCACGCCGCGGAAGATGTCGGTGAGCGCCGTTTCCTCGCTCACCGCCATGCGCAGCGGATGGTCCAGCTTGATGCCAGTGAATTCCAGGGCTGCCGGCTCGATGTTGGCCCCTTCGAAAGGCTCGACCCGATAGAAGTAGGTGTGCTCCGGGAACAGGAAGCCCTTTTCGTCCATGCCGATGGTGACTGCGGCGATTTCCAGCAAGGCATCGGTCGCACTATTGAAACCGCCGGTTTCAACGTCCACCACGACGGGCAGGTAACCGCGGAAACGCTCGGCCATCGGATGGCGAGCGCCGCTGCCTTGACCTTCCTGGTCTTCTTCGTAGAACGCTTCGCTCACGCCTGACCCTCCAGCAGACGCCAGCGCAGCTTCTCGCCTGCGCGCAGGGGGATCACGGTATTGTCGCCCAGTGGCAGGCTGTCCGGGGCAGTCCACTCCTCGCGTACCAGGGTAATGGTGTCGGTGTTCGCCGGCAGGCCATAGAAGGCCGGGCCGTGGAGGCTGGCGAAGCCTTCGAGCTTGTCCAGCGCATTACGTTGCTCGAACGCCTCGGCATACAGCTCGATGGCGGCATAGGCGGTGTAGCAGCCGGCGCAACCGCAGGCGGCTTCCTTGGCATGACGGGCGTGCGGTGCCGAGTCGGTCCCCAGGAAGAACTTGCTGTTGCCGCTGGTGGCCGCATCCAGCAAGGCCACCTGGTGGGTGTTGCGCTTGAGGATCGGCAGGCAATAGAAGTGCGGACGGATACCGCCCACCAGCATGTGGTTGCGGTTGTACAGCAAATGCTGGGCAGTGATGGTCGCGCCGACGTTGGCCGGGGCCTGCAGGACGAACTGCGCGGCATCGGCGGTGGTGATGTGCTCGAACACCACTTTCAGAGTCGGGAAACGCTCGACCAGGCGAACCAGGTGCTCGTCGATGAAGCGCTTCTCACGGTCGAACACATCGACCTCGGGGCGGGTCACCTCTCCGTGCACCAGCAGCGGCATGCCGGTCTCGGCCAGGGCTTCGAGCGCTGGTGTGATGTTGTCCAGGCTGGTCACCCCCGAGTCGGAGTTGGTCGTGGCGCCGGCCGGGTACATTTTGGCGGCATACACGAATCCGCTGGCCTTGGCCGCGTGGATGTCCTCGGCGCTGGTTCGGTCGGTGAGGTACAGCACCATCAAAGGCTCGAATCGGCTGCCGGCCGGACGTGCGGCCAGGATGCGCTCACGATACGCTCCGGCCTCGGTGGCAGTGCGGACCGGTGGGACGAGATTGGGCATGATGATGGCGCGGGCGAAGGTGCGCGCCACGTCGCCAACGGTGTGGGGCAGGACGGCACCATCGCGCAGATGGATGTGCCAGTCGTCGGGGCGCAGGAGGGTCAGGCGATCGGACATTGGGGATTCCAGGCGGGTCGAACTCGTGTGCCAATGCTACCGGAAAACCCTCGTTCGAGCACGGCTATCAAGTTTTCCTGCCAGCGTCCGATAGCTTGCAGGTAAGCCGTCAGAATCAATGGAGCCGCCCGTGCGCCAGCGTTACCTAGCCCTGTTCATCCTGTTTGCCAGCCTGCCGGCCGGGGCATTGACCTTCCAGACTCGCGTGGAGAACGTTACCTGGAACGTCGAAGGGGATCAGTTCGAGTGCCGCCTTGTCCAGCCGATCGACGGTTTCGGTAGTGGCGAGTTCGTGCGTCGGGCCGGTGAGCAGCCGATCTTCCAATTGCGTTCGGACACCAACGCACTGGGAGCCGGCGGTGCGACTTTGCTGGCGGCAGCGGCGCCTTGGCAACCAGGTCGCGGTGATATCAATCTCGGCTCAGTGCGCATGGGCCGCACGGGGGTGTTGTTCACCTCGTCCCAGGGCCAGGCCAGCCGACTGATCAATGGCCTGCTCGATGGTCGCAGCACGGTGGTGCGCAACTACACGGGCGAAGCTGGCAGGCCCATGGAAGTGCGTGTGCTGCCTGTGAGTTTCGCCAAGGCTTACAGCGACTACCAGGTGTGCGCCAGCAAATTGCTGCCGATGAACTTCGACCAGATTCGCCAGACGCAGGTGAGCTTCCCCCGTGGGATCGAGCTGGACAGTGCTGCCAGGGCGCGACTGGATGTGATCCTCGATTACCTCAAGGCCGACCCTTCGGTGAATCACATCGAGCTCGATGGCCATTCCGACAACAGCGGCAATCGGCTGACCAACCGCGACACGTCGAGGCGCCGGGCCCTGGCGGTCGCCGATTACCTCAAGGCCCATGGTGTGCCACAGGAGCAGATCACCGTGCGCTTCCACGGCGAGCGATACCCGCTCGCGCGCAACAACAGTGCCGCCAACCGGGCGCGCAACCGCCGGGTGAGCATCCAGCTGGATCGCGTCGCGCCGGTGGAAAAACCCGTGGAAGCCCCCACCGACAAGCCCGCTGGCCAACCGCCAGCGACGCCTCCCGCCACCGCCCCAGCGACCCCGGCTGCTGCCGTGGCTGGCCCGCGCACGGGTAAAGCTGTCTGAATGCGACCGCTGGTCGCGGTCTTGACTGTTCCTGTCGCTTTGTCGTCACAAGCTGTCGCCCCATTGTAAATATTTCAATGGGGCCGGTAGAATCAACCGCTTTCCGTACAACCCCGTGGAGTGATGGCATGGCGGACGTAAAAAAGGTCGTACTGGCGTATTCCGGCGGCCTTGATACTTCGGTGATTCTCAAGTGGCTGCAGGATACCTACAACTGCGAAGTGGTGACTTTCACCGCTGACCTGGGGCAGGGCGAAGAGGTCGAACCGGCCCGCGCCAAGGCTCAGGCGATGGGCGTGAAAGAAATCTACATCGATGACCTGCGCGAAGAATTCGTGCGTGATTTCGTTTTCCCGATGTTCCGCGCCAACACCGTCTACGAAGGCGAGTACCTGCTGGGTACGTCCATCGCCCGTCCGCTGATCGCCAAGCGTCTGATCGAAATCGCCAACGAAACCGGCGCCGATGCCATTTCCCACGGTGCCACCGGCAAGGGTAACGACCAGGTGCGCTTCGAGCTGGGCGCCTATGCGCTCAAACCAGGCGTAAAGGTGATTGCACCCTGGCGTGAGTGGGATCTGCTGTCCCGCGAGAAGCTGATGGACTACGCCGAAAAGCACGGCATTCCGATCGAGCGCCACGGCAAGAAGAAATCGCCGTACTCGATGGACGCCAACCTGCTGCATATCTCCTACGAAGGCGGTGTCCTGGAAGATACCTGGACCGAGCACGAGGAAGACATGTGGCGCTGGAGCGTGTCTCCGGAAAACGCCCCGGATCAGCCCACCTACATCGAGCTGACCTACCGCAATGGTGACATCGTCGCCATCGATGGCGTCGAAATGACCCCCGCCACCGTACTGGCCGAGCTTAACCGTATCGGCGGTGCCAACGGCATCGGTCGCCTGGACATCGTCGAGAACCGCTACGTGGGCATGAAGTCCCGCGGTTGCTACGAAACCCCTGGCGGCACCATCATGCTCAAGGCTCACCGTGCCATCGAGTCGATCACCCTGGACCGCGAAGTCGCTCACCTGAAAGATGAGCTGATGCCGAAGTATGCCAGCCTGATCTACACCGGCTATTGGTGGAGCCCGGAGCGTCTGATGCTGCAGCAGATGATCGACGCTTCCCAGGTCAACGTTAACGGTGTCGTTCGCCTGAAACTGTACAAGGGCAACGTGATTGTCGTAGGGCGCAAGTCGGACGATTCGTTGTTCGATGCCAACATCGCGACCTTCGAGGAAGATGGCGGTGCCTACAACCAGGCCGATGCCGCGGGCTTCATCAAGCTCAACGCCCTGCGTATGCGCATTGCAGCCAACAAGGGCCGTTCGCTGCTCTGATCTTTGCGAGCGCCTCGAAAACCCCGGCCGTGTGCCGGGGTTTTTTTTGCCTGGATTTCAGGGCTGCTCACGTTTTTCGTTTGTGCCCTCGACATTGATCGAGAGATGGATGCGAACACCGGTCTCGAGGTTTTCGAGAACCCAACTGCGAGGGAGCGTATGAGGTTGGTTGAGAGCACGCAGAATGTGGGGTTCGACGATCTTGCGTGTGTCTGGGCCGGAAAGGGTGATGCTCAGGGGCTGTTCTGGCGAGACGTATTCAGGAGGGGATGAAAGGGAGCTCTGAGGGTCGGTCTTTTCTGCCGTCTCCGGCAGGGGAGGTTGATACAAAGATTGATTGTTGAAGTTCAAGGTCAGGAAAAACAGCATAGTCAGGAAGAAGGGAAAGCCTACCAGGAACCACGTGTAGATTTCCTGACTGTTCTCACTGAGAAAAGGCAACGTCGCCAGCGCAGAAGCTTCGATGATGCCTGCAAAGATGGCGATGATAGCCAAGGGGCTGATGGAGTCTGTTTGCATGGTGCTTGCCCACGAATGTTTGCCTATCTTTCGCCTGTTTTGGGCCTGATGAAAAGATAGAGCTGTTTCCCGTGGAAGCGACATGACGCTTCATGTCATCTGCATTTTTCTAAAGTTACCCCGCCTGAATCGAGAATTCCTTCAAGTTAGAAGCGTTATGGAAGTGGGGTTTTATATTGCTTATTGTTAGTTTTATAGGCGGCGCCTGGGTGCAAAAGTTTTAAGTAACTAGGCTTGTAGGAAAATTCTTTAATTTATGTAGGGGCTCTCTCTGCTTGGTGATGAGCGGCAATTCGCTGCGCCATAAGGCAGTCAGCTCGGTTATCGTAATGCTTTGGAGTTGTAATAGTGAACCAATGGATGCCGCATGAATAAAGTGCTTATCGTGGATGATCATCCGGTAATTCGTCTGGCCGTACGCATGCTGATGGAACGGCACGGGTACGACGTGGTGGCGGAAACCGACAATGGTGTGGATGCCTTGCAATTGATCCGGGAGCACCTTCCGGACATCGTGATACTCGATATAGGTATTCCGAAGCTGGATGGGCTGGAAGTCATCGGCCGTATGGCATGCATCAGTCCAGGCAGCAAAGTGTTGGTACTGACCTCGCAGGCGGCGGGACATTTTTCGATGCGTTGCATGCAGGCCGGTGCTGCCGGGTATGTGTGCAAGCAGCAAGACCTGACGGAGTTGCTCAGTGCGATCAAGGCCGTGTTGTCTGGATACAGCTATTTCCCCAATCAGGCGCTACACAAAGCTCGTGGATGCGTGAAGGGCGGCAGCGAGGAGGAAATGGTCCAGCGCCTCTCCGGCAGAGAGGTGATGGTGTTGAAGGAGCTGGCCAGCGGCAAGAGCAACAAAGAAATCGCCGACAGCATGTTCCTCAGCAACAAGACGGTGAGCACTTACAAGACGCGTCTATTACTCAAGCTCAATGCCCATTCGCTGGTCGACCTCATCGAGCTCGCCCAGCGCCATGGCTTATCCCGTCCCTGAAACACGAAGCCTCCGCAAGGGAGGCTATCTAGGATATCCGACCCGTCATAGGTCGTAATCAAAATCGGCGAGTTGCTTTTGCAAACGCCGCTCCTCGAGAAGGTTGTCGATGGTGCGGCGCTTGCTCAAATTGGTCTTTGCAGGTTCCACCTGAGGCTCTGCGTCGTCTTCCGAGGTGGAAAATTCATCGTCGATTGACAGCTCGTCTTTATCGGTACTCATGAGTCACTCCAAGCCAAGGGGCCGTTGGCCGTCCTTATAGCGAGAAACCCGATTCCGGTAAAAAAGATTTTTTCAATCGTGTAGAACCCTTTCTTTCTATTGCATCAATCGTCAGAAGTCTTGTGTTTGTACTCGCACAAGTCTTCGATTCGACAGCTGCCACAGCGAGGCTTGCGCGCCTGGCATACATAGCGACCATGAAGGATCAACCAGTGATGAGCGTCGAGCAGGTAGTCTCGGGGCACGAACTTCATGAGTTTCTTTTCTACCTCCAGCACCGTCTTGCCAGGGGCGATGCCGGTGCGGTTGCTGACCCGGAAAATATGCGTATCAACCGCCATGGCGGGCTGACGGAAAGCGGTATTGAGCACTACGTTCGCGGTTTTGCGACCCACGCCCGGCAGTGCTTCCAAAGCTTCACGAGTTTGTGGCACTTCGCTGCCGTGGTGCTCAATCAGTAAACGACAGGTTTCGATGACATTCTTGGCTTTGCTGTTGTAGAGGCCGATGGTCTTGATGTATTCGCTAAGCCCTTCGACACCCAGTGCGTAGATCGCCTCGGGGGTATTGGCCACCGGATACAGGCGAGCGGTGGCCTTGTTGACGCTGACGTCCGTTGCCTGGGCGGACAGGATTACGGCGATCAGCAATTCGAAGGGCGTAGTGTAGGCCAGTTCGGTTTTCGGATCGGGATTGTCTTCGTGCAGCCTGCGAAAAATCTCCAGGCGTTTGGCAGCATTCATGGGCTCAACGGCTTCCTTGACAACGTGAGGGGGCAGCCCCCGGATGCAGGCGATTGTACAGGGCCAGCAGCAGGCCAAGCAGCATCAACCCCCCAGGCACAAGGCCCGCCAAATGAAGACCTGGCCCTGTTGCCAGCCATTGACGACAGGCGCCAAGCAGTACGCATAGCATTGACAGAGCGCTCACGTGAACCGCGAGATAGCGCCACCGCCCCGTGGTGGGGAGCAGGTAATCTACCGCGAGGCTCTGCACGCTCAGCAAGACCGGGTAATGGCCGAGCGCCAGGGCCAGGGGTAGCGCCCAAGCGTTCAAACCTAATTGCAGGCAACTGGCCAAACCGGCGAGCAGCAGCAGGCTGGCCAGCAAACGGGGGAGGCCAGTCAGAGTTTTGCGCAGAGGGAGCATCAAGACCTGATGAGTGATGATCATCCCGGCCGCGCAAAGGCCGATCATTATCCCTTGCGCCAGGGTCGAGGTCGCACCGACCAACGTCACCACGCTCACCCCCAGCAATCCGAACCTATTCATGTGCACTTTCCTCCAGCAATGCGGTTCGATGGGTGTCGAAATAGCGCAATGCGTCCTGCAGGGCGTCGATTACCGCGCGTGAGGTGACGGTAGCGCCTGCCAGCTGGTCGAAGTCCCCTTGATCACGTTTCAATGCCCATCGGCTGGTCTGGGCGTGGCCTGAAAATTGCTCCAACCAGTGCACCGCAGGATCGATCAGCCGCGCCCCCAGTCCAGGGCTTTCCTTTTGTTCCAGTACTCGGATGCCCAGCAGACGCCCATCGGGAGCGATCGCGATTGCCAAGATTATCGGGCCGGCATAACCCTGGACCTGACTGCGCAGCAAGATGGCGCTTGGGCTTGCGCCCAATGTGGCACGGTAGCCGGCGAGTAACTCGCTATGGGGCAGACGGGTATCGCGCAGGGCGAGGGGCGCTTGCAGGGGCTGGTTGTCATAGCTGCTGTCAGGAAGCACCGAAAGCCATTGACGGCTTTGCAGCTGTTGCTCGGCTTGCTGGATGGCCGAGAGCGTCCAATGCCTCCAGATCAATGTCATGCCCAGTGACAAGGCGCCGACCACGACAACCAACAGGACACCACGCGCTGTACGGTTCATGGGGCGGCCTGCGTGAGACGTGCGGCGTATCGTTCCAGAGCCGGCACGGCAAGGTTCATCAGCAAGATGGCGAACGCGGTACCGTCGGGGTAGCTACCCCAGGTTCGGATCAAGTAGATGAGCAGCCCAGTGCCGAAACCGAACAGTAGCCGCGCCGGAGGACTCTTGGGGCCAGACACAGGCTCAGTGGCGATGAAGAATGCGGCCAGCATGGTCGAGCCGGAAAACCAGTGCAGCAGCGGCGAGCCATTGGAGTCGGAACCTGATCCGTTCCAGCACAGCAGGCTGAACAGGAACAATCCGCCGAGCAAGCCTGCCGGCGTGTGCCAGCTGATGACCTTGCGCTGAAGCAGAAACAGCCCGCCCACCAAAAAACCGACATTCACCCATTCGCTGCTTCGACCTCCAATCGCGCCGAATCCAGGGTGCTGGGCGAACAGTTCATCGATGGTCAGGCTGCGATTGTGGCGCAGGCCATCGAGCACTGTCGGGGTAGCCCAGGCGTCGATGTGTCCGGTGCTGGCCCAAAGGCTGTGCAGGCTTTCCATGAGCCCGGGCGAGTGGCCCGGCCATTGGTTCATCTGTAGGGGGAAGCTCAGGAGCACGAAGGCATAACCGACCATCGCGGGGTTGAAGGGGTTGCGGCCGACCCCGCCAAAAGCGTGCTTGCCAACGCCGATGGCGACGCTTGTGGCGATGACCGGCAACCACCAAGGCGCATGGGGGGGGAGTGAGGCGGCCAGCAGTACGGCGGTTACCAATGCGCTTGCATCGGCCAACGCCGGTTGCGCAGGTTGGCTGCGCAGGGCCAGGAGTAACGCTTCGCAGGCCAGCGCAGTGCTTGCGCAAAATAGCAAGTTGAACAGTACGCCCCAGCCGTGCAGCCAAAGCAGCCCTAGCAAGCCTGGCACACAGGCCAGCAGCACTTGGCCCATGGCGCTGCGCAAGCGCGGCTCAGGCGCGGGCATGATCCGCCCCGGCCTGAAGGGCGTCGAGGTGCTGTTGGGCGTCTTTGGCGGCTTTTTCCAGGAGGTTTAACTGGGCGTGCTGCGCCTCGTTCGGTGCGGCGCCGAATGCGCTGCGGGCTTTGTTCAGTTGCGCGCGGCTCATGGCCGCTGCGATCTTGGCTTGCTTGAGGGCGGCATCGTTGTGGGCGGCCTTTTGTGCCTTGACCCGTTCGATAGCGGCTTTGATCGGGTCGGATGCGTCGCCACTGGCGGTCGGATTGCTCGCAGCACGCTGGCTGCGTGCCATACGTTCGGCCTGGCGACGTGCTTCCTCGCGCTGCAGTCGGGCATTGCGTTGTTCGTGGCGATGACGGGCGTGGTCACGACGTTTGGCGCGGGCATCGAGTTGTTCGGCAGTGTGAGCCAGGCCGCCGACGATAGGTACGATCTTGTCGGGCAGGGGCAGCAGGTCGATACAATCGACCGGGCAAGGCGCCAGGCAGAGGTCACAGCCGGTGCACTCGCTGGCGATGACCGTGTGCATCAGCTTGGCAGCGCCGACGATGGCATCCACTGGGCACGCCTGGATGCATTTGGTGCAACCGATACATTCGGCCTCGCGAATAAAGGCGACTTGGGGCGGTGCGTTACCACGCTCGGTGTCCAGTGCAATGACCTGTACCTTGAGCAGGTTGGCAAGGGCGGCGATGGTTTCGTCGCCGCCGGGTGGGCATTTGTTGATCGCTTCGCCCGCGGCCAGCCCTTCGGCATAGGGCCGGCAACCGGCATGGCCGCACTTGCCGCATTGGGTTTGCGGCAGCAGGGCATCGATGCGTTGAATCAGACTCATTGTGTAAATAATCCGTTGAAACCGGAAAATGCCATGGTCATCACTCCGGCGCCGATCAGGTCGATGGGAAGGCCACGCAAAGCACTGGGGAGGTCTGAATGATCGCTGCGTTGGCGCAGGTCATCGAACAATGCCAGGGCAAGCCAGAAGCCCAATCCACCGAATACGCCCCATCCCCACACCGCCAACCATCGATCATTCGCATGGATGACCTGTAGCAGCAAGCCTAGCACCAGGGCGTTGCAGAGCAGCCAGGGCAGCAGGTCCTGCAATGGCCAGGTCGGCTGTATCCGCTGGAGCGCATTGGCGATGCCCCAGCCCAGTAACAGCAACAGCGGTAGGAACAGGAACAATTGCAGGTCCTGCAGGCCCAACGCATTCAACACTTGATCATGCAAAAGCTTTCCAAGCGGCAGGCCCAAAAGCATGAGTAAGGCTATGGATGCGCCGAGCAAGTGAATCCGCAGGCGAGAGACCGGCGTCCTATGCAAGATCAGGTGATTGATCAACGCAGCGCTGACCAGAACCAAGACGTAGTCGTTCATGGGGATGCCGATGGCCGGGGCTGCCGTCATTATCCGGTAGGCGGCCGGGGATGGAAATGCCCCGGCACTGGGCCGGGGCAGAAACGCGGACGCTTACTTGATGCGCTGGCCAGGCTTGGCGCCGCTGTCAGGGCTGAGCAGGTAGATATCTTCGCCACCCGGGCCGGCCGCCATGACCATGCCTTCGGACACGCCAAAGCGCATTTTCCGTGGCTTGAGGTTGGCGATCATCATGGTCAGACGGCCTTCGAGCTTGGCTGGGTCAGGATAGGCCGATTTGATACCGGAGAACACGTTGCGACGCTCGTCGCCAATGTCCAGGGTCAGGCGCAGGAGCTTGTCGGCCCCTTCAACGGCCTCAGCTTTGACGATCAGCGCCACGCGCAGATCGACCGCGGCAAAAGTGTCGAACTCGATTTCTGGCGACAGCGGGTCTTTGGTCAGCTCACCGTTGCCTGCCGGGACCGGGGATTGGGTGGCAGCCAGGTCTTCCTTGCTGGCGGCGACCATGGCTTCGACCTTAGCAGGCTCGATGCGATTCATCAGTGCCTTGAATGGGTTGAGCTTGTGGTTTTCCAGGCGCGACAGGTGGTCATTCCAGGTCAGCGGCGCGACGTTGAGGAAGGCCTCGGCATCGGCAGCCAGCAGCGGCAGCACAGGCTTGAGGAAGATCACCAGTTGGCGGAACAGGTTGATCCCCTGGGCGCAGATGGCCTGGACCTCGTCCTGCTTGCCTTCCTGCTTGGCCAGGGACCAGGGGGCCTTGTCGGCAATCCAAGCGTTGGCGCGGTCGGCCAGTGCCATGATTTCACGCATGGCGCGGGAGAAATCACGGTTCTCGTAAGCTTCGGCGATCGACGGCGCAGCCGCGAGGAAGGCCTCGCTCAGTTCGGGTGCGGCATCGCCGGCGACCAGGACGCCCTCGTTGCCCTTGTGCACGAAGCCTGCGCAGCGGCTGGCGATGTTGACCACTTTGCCGACCAGGTCGGAGTTGACCTTCTGCACGAAGTCGTCGAGGTTCAAGTCCAGGTCGTCGACGCCACGGCCCAGCTTGGAGGCGTAGTAGTAGCGCAGGTACTCGGGGGCCAGGTGGTCCAGGTAGGTACGCGCCTTGATGAAGGTGCCGCGCGACTTGGACATCTTCGCGCCGTTGACGGTCAGGTAACCGTGCACGTTGATGCCGGTTGGCTTGCGGAAGCCCGCGCCTTCGAGCATGGCCGGCCAGAACAGGGCGTGGAAGTTGACGATGTCCTTGCCGATGAAGTGGTACAGCTCGGCCTTGGAGTCTTCTTTCCAGAACGCGTCGAAGTCCAGTTCCGGACGACGCGCGCAGAGGTTCTTGAAACTGGCCATGTAGCCGATCGGCGCATCCAGCCAGACGTAGAAGTACTTGCCGGGTTCGCCTGGAATCTCGAAGCCGAAGTACGGCGCATCACGGGAGATGTCCCACTCCTGAAGGCCCGAATCCAACCACTCGGCGAGTTTGTTCGAGACCGCTTCCTGCAGGGTGCCGCTGCGGGTCCACTGCTGCAGCATGGCCTGGAAATCCGGGAGCTTGAAGAAGAAGTGCTGGGAGTCGCGCAGCTCCGGCGTGGCGCCGGAGATTGCCGATTTTGGGTTCTTCAGCTCGGTGGGTGCGTAGGTGGCGCCGCATTTTTCGCAGTTGTCGCCGTACTGGTCTTCGGCCGCGCACTTGGGGCAGGTGCCCTTGATGAAGCGGTCGGCCAGGAACATGCCTTTCTCGGGGTCGTAATACTGGGTGACCGAACGGGTGGCGATGTGGCCGGCGTCGCGCAGGCGGGTGTAGATCAGGCTCGACAGCTCGCGGTTTTCTTCGCAGTGGGTCGAGTGGAAGTTGTCGAAGTCGACCAGGAAGTCGGCGAAGTCGCTGCTGTGCTCGGCCTGGACATTGGCGATCAGTTGTTCGGGTGTGATGCCTTCCTTTTCGGCGCGCAGCATGATGGCCGAGCCGTGGGCGTCGTCGGCGCAGACATAGATGCACTGGTTGCCGCGCAGCTTCTGGAAGCGCACCCACATGTCCGTCTGGATGTACTCGAGCATATGGCCAAGGTGGATTGAACCGTTGGCATAGGGCAGGGCGCTGGTGACGAGAATCTGGCGTGGCTCGGACATGGTGGCTCGGCTACTTAATCTGGCGACAGGATGGAAAAATAAAGATGATCGGCAACTATAAAGGGCTGACGAATATATTTCACCCCAAGGACGCATCTGCTGACGATTGACGGGTTAGCATAGGCATCTGTTCGATCTAAAGCCTGCCAATGGGAGCCTCCATGAGTGCCGTCACACGTGCCGCCGTCGAAGGCGTGCTTCGCCAGTACACCGACCCCTATCTGAACCAGGATCCGGTCAGCGCCGGTTGCGTGCGCGCTATCGATATCCAGGGCGGCCAGGTCAATGTGCAGTTGCAGTTGGGCTATGCGGCCGGGCTGTTCAAGAATGGCTGGGCGCAGGTGCTGGGCACGGCCATCGAGAACCTGGACGGCGTCACGGCCGCACAAGTGTCCGTCGAGTGCGTGGTCGTGGCGCACAAGGCCCAGGCTCAGGTCCCGGCCATGGCCAACGTCAAAAACATCATCGCCGTGGCCTCGGGCAAGGGCGGGGTGGGCAAGTCCACCACCGCTGCCAACTTGGCCCTGGCCCTGGCCCGCGAAGGCGCCCGGGTCGGCATCCTGGACGCCGATATCTATGGCCCGAGCCAAGGTGTCATGTTCGGTATCGCGGAGGGCACCCGCCCTCAGATCCGCGAGCAGAAGTGGTTCGTGCCGATCAAGGCGCACGGCGTGGAAGTCATGTCGATGGCCTTCCTCACCGATGACAATACCCCAATGGTCTGGCGCGGCCCGATGGTCTCCGGCGCGCTGCTGCAACTGGTGACCCAGACTGCCTGGGATAACCTGGACTATCTGGTGATCGACATGCCGCCTGGCACCGGCGACATCCAGTTGACTCTGGCGCAGAAAGTGCCGGTGGCAGGTTCCGTGATCGTCACCACCCCGCAGGATCTGGCGCTGCTGGATGCGAAGAAAGGCGTGGAGATGTTCCGCAAGGTGAACATTCCGGTGCTGGGTGTGGTGGAAAACATGGCCGTGCACATCTGCTCGAATTGCGGTCATGCCGAGCATTTGTTCGGCGAGGGGGGCGGGGAGAAGCTCGCCGCTCAGTATGGCGTCGACCTGCTGGCCTCGCTGCCCCTGTCGATGTTGATCCGCGAGCAGGCCGACAACGGCAAGCCGACCGCCATTGCCGAGCCGGAAAGCCAGATCGCCATGGTCTACCAGGAACTGGCCCGCCAGGTAGGGGCGCGGATCGTGCTGCAGGAAGCTGCGGCGCCTGCGATGCCGAACATCACCATCAGCGAGGACTGAATCCGCAGGACCGACAGGTTTGCTTCACGGGTAAACCCGCTCCCGCCGCTGTGGTAGCGGGTTCAATCCGCGAAGAAGCCTGCAAATTTCTGCGTCAGGCATAAAAAAACCCGCCATATGGCGGGTTTTTTTGAAGCGCGAAAGAAGGATTAACCTTCGATGCGAACTTCTTCAGCCTGCATACCTTTCTGGCCGCGGGTAGCGACGAAAGTAACAGCCTGGCCTTCTTTCAGGGTTTTGAAGCCGTCAGCCTGGATGGCCTTGAAGTGTACGAACAGATCGTCACCCGACTGAGGGGTGATGAAGCCGTAGCCCTTCTCATCGTTGAACCACTTGACGGTACCGGATTGGCGGTTGGACATGGTATGTCTCCTTGGACAAAGTAGATTTCGGCACAGGAACACCCTGGCCGGGACTGAGTGCAAAGAGAGCGGAAAATTCAGCGATGGGCCGATAGGAATCGTGCATCAAACAGAGATTCTCGGTGTCACGTGCAGCACAGTGGCGCCACCTTAACCCACTTTCCCCGACCTGCCAATGGTCAATGACGGCTTTGTCGAAAATCGGATCGGCGGCGGCTGCAGCTCCCGTCCGGCGCGGGATTGCGGGATGGAACTTTGCCGTAGCCGCCGGGACCGGTAAGATGCGCGTCTCGTTTTTCACCTAGCACTTTCAGGACACTCCCGCCATGAGCATCAAATCGGACAAGTGGATTCGCCGCATGGCGCAGGAACACGGCATGATCGAACCGTTCGTCGAGCGCCAGGTGCGCGGCGGCGAGGACAGCCGAGTCATTTCCTTCGGCGTGTCCAGCTACGGCTACGACGTGCGCTGCGCCGATGAATTCAAGGTCTTCACCAACATCAATTCGGCCACTGTCGACCCGAAAAACTTCGACGCCGGCAGCTTCGTCGACGTCAAGAGCGACGTGTGCATCATTCCTCCGAACTCCTTCGCCCTGGCCCGCACCGTCGAGTACTTCCGCATTCCGCGCAATGTGCTGACCATCTGCCTGGGCAAGAGCACCTACGCGCGTTGCGGCATCATCGTCAACGTCACGCCGCTGGAACCGGAGTGGGAGGGTCACGTGACCCTGGAGTTCTCCAATACCACCACCTTGCCGGCGAAGATCTATGCCAATGAAGGCGTGGCGCAGATGCTCTTCCTCGAATCCGATGAGGAGTGCGAAGTGTCCTACAAGGATCGCGGTGGTAAATACCAAGGGCAGCGCGGCGTCACCCTGCCACGCACCTGAGGCGACGAGCGCGGGGAATTCCTCGTCCGCCAGGCACTCCAATGGCTAGAACGATCCGGTGCGCATGACGCGCATCGGGCATCGCCGGGAGCCGCCAATGAAACTTCACCCCGCAATCAGTGCGAAGCTCGCCGTCCTGCAGCCCAACCAGATAGGGCTGCTGGCTTGGTCATTGCTGGCGCACCCTTCAACGCCCGTACAAGCCGGTGGCGTACCCCATCAGCCCGACCCCGACACACCTCAGCCCCCGGATCCTGGCGAGTCGCCACCCATGGAGCCGGGAGAGCCGACCTTGCCTGACGAACCACCTCCTTCGCCGGTGGCCTGAGGGCCAGCCAGCACGACGGGCTCAGTTGGCCAGCAGGTAACCGCTGCGACAGACCTGCTCGCCCGCCACGTGGGCGACGACCATGCCCGCTGTGGCCATGCGCCTGACGCTGCGTGCATAAAGGAGGCCAGGCTGGGTATTGCGCACCGCGGTCACCCGGTCGTTCAGCGGATCGATGACTTCCGCGATCAGCTCGCCCGCCTCCAGGTATTGGCCGGGTGTCGCGTGGAAGACCAACAGCCCGCCCAACGGCGCCACCACAGGCTCCACGGCGGCCAGCGGCGTTGCCGGGTACGCCAATGGCGGCAGGGCGGGCGCTTCTCCTGAAATCACCCCAGCATGGGTCAGGAAATTGAGTATCCCTTGGCAATCCTGAGTGGCCAGGTCGTGGCTGACATCTGCCTGCCCGCGTAGCTCGACAGTCACAGAGAAACTGCCCAGAGGGATGGGGAACTGCTTGCCAAAACGTTGCTGCAACTGCCACCACACCAGGCTGAAGCATTCATCGAAAGACTGGCCGCCGGAGTCCGTGGCCAGCAGGCTGGCCTGCACGCCCAGATAGCGGGCCAGCGGCTCTACCTGATCCCAGGCCTCCGGTGTGGTGTACAGATGCTCCACGGCCTCGAAGTCGCAATGCAGGTCCAAAACCATATCGGCATCGCACGCCAGGCGTTGCAGGGTCAGGCGCTGGGATTGCAGTGGGGTGCGCGCGGGATGCGCATCCAGGCCCCGGCGCAGGTACTCGCGGATCAGGGCCAGGTTGTGCGAAGGATCATGGGTCAGATGGCCCTCGATCTGATCGCCGATACTGTCGGACAAATCAACGAAGTTGCGGTTGAAGTTTTCGCCACTTTGCAGCTCGAAGCGCCCCAAGGGCGCGTCCAGGAGCACCTGTTCCAGGCCCACGGGGTTGGCCACCGGAACGAGGATGATCTCGCGTTGCAGCCGCCCGTCCTGTTCCAGCTCCAGCAAACGGCGCTTCAGGTGCCAGGCCACCAGCATGCCGGGTAGCTCGTCGGCATGCAGTGACGCCTGGATGTACACCTTGCCACCGCCGCGAGGGCCGAAGTGGAAGCTATGAAGCTGGCGGGCAATGCCCGGGACAGGGGACAGCAGGTCGTGGGTCGAATGATGCATGGTGGTCCTGGCTGAAGTGGCGAATACGGTCTGCGATGACAGTCGGCAGAAAGATAGAAGCATAACTTCTGCCGTTGCGCAGCTTCCTTGCGCGGGTTTGCCCGCACTCAGGCAAGCAAGGCCTGCAAGGTGGCCAGGTCGTCGGCTTCTTGCACAGGTTTGTCATGGCGCCAGCGCAGCATGCGCGGAAAGCGCACCGCGATGCCGCTCTTGTGGCGTTTGGACAAGGCAATACCCTCGAAGCCCAGCTCGAACACCAGTGTCGGGGTCACACTGCGCACCGGGCCGAAGGTTTCCACCGTAGTCTTGCGGATGATGGCGTCGACTTGGCGCATTTCTGCATCGCTCAGTCCGGAATACGCCTTGGCGAAAGGCACCAGGGTGCGTCCGGGAGTCCCCGGTGGCCCGTCCCAGACGGCAAAGGTGTAATCGCTGTACAGGCTGGCACGACGGCCATGACCGCGCTGGGCGTAGATCAACACGGCATCGACGCTGAAAGGATCGATCTTCCACTTCCACCACAGGCCCATGTCTTTGGTGCGGCCCACGCCATAGAGGGCATCGCGCTGCTTGAGCATCAGACCTTCGACGCCCAGACTGCGTGACTGCTCGCGCTGGCGGGCGAGGTCATGCCAGTCGCTGCCCTGTAGCAACGGTGACAGCAGCACCGGGGCCAGTGGGTACTGCTGCGTCAGGTGTTGCAGTTGGGCCCGACGTTCATGTTGAGGCCGGTTGCGCCAATCTTCACCCTGCCATTCGAGCAGGTCATAGGCTTGCAGCACCACCGGCGCCTCGGTGAGCAACTTCTTGCCCAGCGTCTTGCGGCCCAAGCGCTGTTGCAGCAGGGCGAAAGGTTGCACGGCGACATCGCCGGCTTGGCTGCCCGGTTTCCACACCAGGATTTCACCATCGAGCACTACACCGTCAGGCAAAGTGGTGGCCAGGCTGTGCAGTTCCGGAAAGCGCTCGGTGACCAGTTCCTCTCCCCGCGACCATATCCACAGCTGGCCATCGCGCTTGACCACCTGTGCGCGAATGCCATCCCACTTCCACTCCGCCTGCCAGGCAGACACCGGGCCGAGCAACGTCTCGAACTGCTCGACGGGAGCCTGCAGCGCGTGGGCGAGGAAGAACGGGTAGGGCTGGCCGCCGCGTTGGCGATGTTCGTCGGCAGATTCGGCGGCGATCAGCTGCAGGTAGTCTTGCGCCGTCGTGCGGTGGCTGAGATCGGTATAGCCCACCAGGCGCTGCGCCACGCGTTTGGCATCCAGACCGGCGAGCTGGGCCAGGGCGCGGGTCACCAGCAGTTTGGACACCCCGACGCGGAAGCTGCCGGTGATAAGTTTCAGGCATAGCATCAAACCGGGCCGATCCAGCTGCGACCACAAGCCTGGCAGGCGTTGACGGATGGTTTCCGGCGGTAGGCCGCGCAGGGACAGCAGGTGCTCCTCGACCCAAAAGGCCAGTCCCTCGTCATTGCCATGCGGGTTGTCCGGGAGCACCAGGGAAATAGTCTCTGCCAGATCGCCCACAGCCTGGTAGCTTTCTTCGAACAGCCAGTCGGGCAAGTGCGAAAGTTCAAGGGTGAGCTCGCGCAGCAGACGGGTAGGGACCATTTGCCGCGGACGGCCGCCGGCCAGGAAGTACACGGCCCAGGCTGCATCCTCGGCAGGTGCGTCTGCGAAGTAGTCGCGCAGGGCCTCGAGCTTGGCATTGCTGGATGTGGTCGCGTCCAGGCGCAGATAGAGCTCGGCGAAGGTCTTCATGTGCCAGCCTCGGTGTCGGTCTCGTCCTCGTCGCCGTATTCGGTAGCGAAGGCGCGGGCATCGAGGCCCTGTTCGTTGAGGTAGCGCACCAACACATCGACCGAGCCGTGAGTGACCATCACCCGCTCGGCGCCGGTCTGCTCGATCGCCCATAGCAGCCCCGGCCAATCGGCATGATCGGAGAGCACGAATCCGCGGTCCACGCCGCGGCGTCGTCGGGTGCCGCGCAGGCGCATCCAACCGCTGGCCAAGGCGTCACTGTAATCGCCGAAGCGCTTCATCCAACTGCTACCGGCCGCCGAAGGCGGAGCCAGCACCAGGGCCTGGCGCAACATCGGATCGTTGCGGGGGATGTCGCCTGCATAGTGCGTCGGGGCCAGGTGCACGCCCGCTTCCCGATAGACGCGGTTCAGAGGTTCCATCGCGCCATGGACCAGAATTGGGCCGGCGTGCGGGTCCAAGCCGTGGAGGATCCGCTGGGCCTTTCCGAAGGCATAGCAGAACAGCACGCTGGTTTTGCCCTGTTCACGATTGGCCCGCCACCAGGCATCGATCTGCGCCATCACCTCGGCCTGAGGTTGCCAGCGGTAGATCGGCAGGCCGAAAGTCGACTCACTGATGAAGGTATGGCAGCGCACCGGCTCGAACGCAGCGCAGGTGCCGTCCGGCTCGATCTTGTAATCTCCCGAGGCGACCCAGACCTCGCCTCGGTATTCCAGGCGCACCTGGCCCGAGCCGAGCACGTGGCCAGCGGGGTGAAAACTCAAGGTCACGCCCCGGTGTTCGAGGCGTTCGCCATAGGCAAGCGTCTGCAGCTGGATGTCCGGCCCCAATCGGCTGCGCAGGATGCCTGCACCGGGGGCGGCAGTCAGGTAATGGTGATTGCCGGGCCGGGCGTGATCGCCGTGGCCGTGGGTAATCACTGCGCGGTCCACCGGGCGCCACGGGTCGATGTAGAAATCACCGGGCGGGCAATAGAGGCCTTCGGGGCGGGCGATGACGAGATCCATAGGCGTGCCGGTTGGCTAAGGGCTTGTAACCTCAGAGCACGACAGGGTCACGGAAGTTCTTGGTGAAGGAACCGCGAGCGTCCAACGGCGGACGTCGCGGTTCAAAGGGGGCTTGCGATCAGCGGCCAGGGACCAGGGTGAGTCGCTGCGAGCCATAGGCGCGGGAGAAGTTCTGCTGTTGCAGCGGCAGGTTCATGAAACGGCCCTGGAACCAGGCGTCCAGGCCATCGCTGTAATGCCGGCTCGCCGGGTTGCCGGACTGGCCATTGCTCGTCAGCACCTGCAGCGGTTCGGCCTGCCCGAAATCGACGATCATGCGCGCCGATGCCGGCAGGTAGGTATCGAAGCTGCCGCCCCAGGCATAAGGCGTCAGCGCCAGAGTGCTGAAATCGCCGCCTGCGGCCATGGGGTTGCGGCTGATGGCGTCACCCAGGCCATGGTAGGTCGGTGCTGGCCAGCGATACTGGTGCAGCTTGCCCCATTGCCAGGCGCGACGGTCGCTGCCCAGCTGGGCGACGCCAGCATCCACGGCCCCCGCCAGGCTACGGGCGAGAATGGCAGGCTTGTCTTCTTTTTGCGGCGTGTTGCGGTCATCCCAGAACGGGCTGTCCTCGCGGCCCAGCAAGTGGTCGGCCTGGGCCGAGTAGGAAAGCTGCGCATTGCCGATGAACGCTTGCCAGGCCGGGCTGGACTCCGGGCCCAGATCGTCGAGGAAGGTCTGGCGAGCGACCTCCTGCAGGAACAATGCATACAGCGCGGCATCGGCCGATACCGGGCTCAGGCGGCCATCGAAAGCCTTTAGCCGGGTCAGTGCTTCACGCGCTTTGTCCCGCTGGGCGGCCGGTAATGCGTCGATCGCTTGAGTGAGCGACTGGGCCATGCCGGGGGCGTCGAACATCTGCTTGAGTTTGTCTGCCAGCAGAGCGACCTGGTCGTTCTGCAGGGCCATCAGGCTACGGCTGTCGTGGCGGCCGTTGCCGGCCAGCTGGGCCAGGCGCTCGGCGCGCTCGGGGTAGTACCAGGTGTTGGACAGCTGCATCCCGTAGCCACGTGGCAGGCTGCGTTGGTTGGCATGGCCGACCCAGCCGGCGACCGGGTCCTGGTCGTAAGGGTGCAGCATTGGATCGGCGTAGCCATCCCAGTCGTAACGGCTATCCCAGCCGGGCGAGGGCAGCAGGCCCTGGCCTTCGCGGCGATTGGGGTAGCGGCCGCTGACCTGCCAGCCGATGTGCTGCGGTTCGGCGAAGACGAAGTTCAGGGCAGCGGCGCCGACTTCACGGGTATTGTCGAAGGCCCGCTCCACCGACGATGCGCGGGTCAGGTCGAACAGCGCGTCAAGGCTGCGATCGCCTTTGAGTTGTGGCAGGTTCAGGGCCAGGCCGAGGCTGGCATTGGCCGGTTGGCTGAGCAGAGTGCCGTGGCGGGTGTCGTACATGACTTCACGCAGGGGACGTTGACCGCGGACGAAGAAGGTTTCGCTGCGTGCGCGGGCAGGTTGCCACTTGCCATCGGCCAAGTAGCTCACCTGGCTGCCCTGGTGACGCAATTGCTCCAGATACAGGTCCTGGTTGTCGGCCATCACCGCGCTGCTGCTCCAGGCCAGCTTGCCGTTGTAGCCGGCGAGGATGATGGGCAGGCCCGGCAGTGCCAGGCCTGCGACTTGATACTTGCCGGTGTGGATCTGTACCGGGGCGAGGGCCCACGTGGCGCGGCTATCGCTGGCCAACAGGCTCTTGCCGCTGCGGCTGCGTTGCGGCGACAGTGCCAGGTTGGCCGAGCCGGGGCTGCCCAGCAGGCCCAGGTCGGCGAGCTTCTGCCCTGCAGCGCCCAAGCGCTCCAGGCCTGGCAGTTGGCTCTTGAGGTTCAAACCCTTGAGCTTGTCCAGTTCGGCTTCGGCCAGTGGCTCGTCGGGAGCACCTGGCAGCAGCCAGGCGAGCTTGTCGCTGCCGACTTTCTGCGCCAGGGTCAGGGCGGTCAGTTCTTCCTGCAGGTTCACCGACTGGCTGAAGGCATACAGGCTGAAGATCAGCGCCGAGTCCTCAGGCTTCCAATATTCCGGGCGATAGCCGCTGCGGGCCAGGTCCGCAGGCAACTTGTCGCGGTAACGGAACAGATAGGCGTTGACGCCGCGGGCATAGACCTCGAAGAACCGCTTCAGGCGTGGCGAGGCGTCGGCGTAAAGCTGTCCAGCGCTTTGCTTGAGGTTGGCAGCGCGCATCAGACGATCGATGTCCAAGGCGTCAGGGCCGGCCAGTTCAGCCAGGCGCCCTTGGGCCAGCAGGCGCATGGCGACCATCTGCTCGATGCGATCGCCGGCCTGCACGTAGCCCAGGCTGAACAGGGCATCATGGAAACTGCTGCTTTCGATCAGCGGTGCGCCCATGGCGTTGCGGCGTACCGAGACATTCTGTGCCAGGCCTTTGAGCGGTTGCACACCAGTGGTCGGAGGCACGCTGTCCTGGTAGCCGCCCACCTGACAGCCGGCAAGGCCGAACATGCCGAGCACGACGGCAGCGGGGCCGAACCGAAGGCGGAAGGGGGGAAGGACGGGGGCTGCCATGACAAGGCTCCTGCAGGGCGTGGCGGGATTCGGAAAGGCGCTACGTTAGTGAGCGCGCGGTCGCCATGCAAGGTGCCTGTAGGCTTTATTTTCAGGGGGCTGCCCAGTGGTTGGCCGGACCTGAAGTTTCAAGCTTCAAGTCAAAGCAGGTCGAGGGCGAGTCTGCTTTTTCTTGTCGCTTGAAACGTGCCGCTGCCGCGGGGTCAGGCCCCGTGGCACTTCTTGAATTTCTTCTGGCTACCGCACGGGCACGGGTCGTTGCGGCCAACGTCTTTCAGAGCGTTGCGCACCGGCTCCTGATGGCCATGGTTGCAGTGCGGGCCGTGCACGTGGCCGTGGTCGTGATCATGGTGATGGTCGTGACCGTGGTTGCAGTCCGGGCCATGAACATGGGGTTGCTGGGTCATTGCAGGGTTACTCCGGTTGAAGATCGCCGGGGATTATCTCACCACTGCGCGACAAGTGCAGGTCCCGATGGATGATCAGTCCCGTGTGCAGTTCGGCTTGCAGGCGGTAGTGCAGAGGCTGCTCGCGCTTGAGCATCTTGGCCAAGGGCTTGAGCTTTTGCCACAAGTTGGTTCGGGCCGTGATCTTGAACGTGCGCTGGGCGTGGCCGCCGACGCTTCGCCACAGGCTGGCTTCATCCTGCACCAGCAACAGGTCGTTCAGGCGTACCGAGTAGTCCAGGCTGCGGATGAACAAGCGGCTGTCGTTGGGGTTTTCGACCCGCACGTGGAGAATGAACTCCTGTTGCAGCAACCGGGCCTTGACCGTCTCGACCCGGACCAGGTGCACCTGCGGTTCGCGCCATTCGTCGTCACCCCAGCTCGCACAGCCCGCCAGGAGCGTCATCAGCAATGACAGGGCAAGCAGGCGGGCCAGGGTGCTCATGGTCAGCTACCAATGTAACTGGCGCAGCATTTCTTGAACTTCTGTCCGCTGGCGCAGGGGCAAGGGTCGTTGCGTCCGGCCTTGAGTGAAACTGTCGGGTCGATGAAGTACCAACGACCACTGTTCTGAACGAAGGCAGAGCGCTCGCGGTGCTGGTGATCGCCGTGCTGGTCATGCCAGCGTGCGGTAAAGCTGACGAAGGCGTGCTCAGGCTGTCCGCCCAATACCTCGGCGTTCTCGACCTCTAGGCCAAGCCAGGTGCTCTGGGCGCTCCAGGCAGCGATCGCGGCGCGGTCCAGGCCGGCCTGCTGGGCCGGCAGGGTGGTGTCCACCAGATAGTCGACCAAGCCCAGCACATAGGCGCTGTAGCGCGAGCGCATCAGGGCCTGGGCGTCGGGCGCCGGGGTGCCGGCATGGTATCGCCCGCAACAGGCATCGAGCAGGTTGCCACTGCCGCATGGACAGACCGAGACACTCATTGAATCACCACCAGTACTTGCCGAAGTTTTCAGGGTTTGCCCAGAACTTGGCGTTGAGCCAGTCCGGGACCTGCTTGTAGTCATGTAGATCATAGGTGAACAGGCTCAATACCTGCTCGTCTCGCCGGAACTTCTCGCTGGCCGACAGCGCCAGGGCGAAGAAGTCCGTGTCCTGCCAGCCGCAGGCTTGCAGGTCGGCGAGCACTGCGACCCGGCTGGCATTGAGGTTGCGGATGCCGCCGAGCAACTGAAGGCCGGTGCGCTTGGGCAGGTGCTCCAGACAATCCACCAGTACCGCCAGGTCGAAGCGCTGGGCGGCGGCCGGTGCGGGCAGCGGGCCTGGCGGGACCACTTCGATATGCACTTGCGGATGCGCCTGGGCGAAGGCTTCCAAGGCCGGGAAGCGCGTGCCCACCAGCAGCAGACGCTGGGGTGTGAAGCGCTCGAGCAAGGCTGCCAGGGCCTGCTGTGGGGTGCGCTGGGAGAAACTGTCGGTCATTGCCAATCCTCGTTCAGGTCGTCCTAGCCTATCGGGCCGGGCGCGCTCGGCAAAGAGGCGTGGTGCCCTGTGTGGCTTATTGCTGGCAGAGAGGAAGCGGGCGGTCTTTACTCCGAAGGATCGGTCTTATGCCGATTCCCCCTAGGAGATGCGACAAAATGAGCATAGTACGCACAGCGATACCCCTGGTCCTGCTCACCAGCGTGTTGACTGGTTGTGCAGGTTTGCAAAAAACCGACTGGCCGAAGTGTGCTGCCGTCGGGGGTGTAAGTGGCGCAGCCCTCGGCGCCATCGAGAGTTCCACTTGGGCGGGTTGGGGCGCGCTGCTTGGCGGTGGCCTGGCGGCGGGCTACTGCTGGGCCCACGGCGATGGCGACGAAGATGGCGATGGCGTACCGGACAGCCGGGACAAGTGCCCTGGCACGCCACGCGGTGTACAGGTCGATGCCAACGGCTGCCCACCGGCACCGGCGCCGGTCGAGGAGGTGGTGGTACAGAAGGAAGAGGTCATCGTCATCCGCGACGTGCACTTCGAATTCGATTCCGCCCGCCTGACTGCCACCGACAAGGAGCGACTGAACACCATTGCCACCCGACTGAAGCAGGAAGCGCCCAGCGCCCGCCTGACCGTCACCGGACATACCGACAGTGTGGGTTCTGATACCTACAACCAGAAACTGTCCGAGCGCCGTGCGCATTCGGTCACCGACTATCTGGTCGAAAGCGGTGTGCCACGTAGCAGCTTCGTTGCGGTGGTAGGGGCCGGGGAGTCCCAGCCGGTTGCCGACAACGCGACGGCTGATGGCCGTGCCATGAACCGCCGCACCGAGATCAAGATCCAGCGCTGACGGCATGCGCCCATGCCTTGAGCAGTGGCATGGGCGCGTCTTTACTCGGGTGACCGGTAGAGACCGGTGACACAGGAGCATTGATCATGGGTGTTATGTCGAAGGCGGCGTTGCCGCTGGTGCTGGTTACAGGCCTGCTCGCCGGTTGTGCCACCCACAGCGATGGCAGCGCGCCCCTCAATCAAAGGACCTGGCCCCTGTGCAGCCTGCTAGGCGGGCTGGTCGGCGGCGGCCTGGGTGCCATCGAGAATTCCAGTTGGGCTGCCGGTGCCGGAGCGCTCGGCGCCATCGCCGGTGGCTTGATCTGCTACGCCCAGGACGGTGACGGGGATGGTGATGGCGTGTTCGACCGTCGCGACCGCTGCCCTGATACCCCGGCCGGGACGTCGGTCAATCACATGGGCTGCCCGTTGCCGCAGTATCCGACAACGCCACCGGCAGGCGAAGCGCCGGTGCCTGAGGTCATTACCCTGGATGACCAGGGGCAGGTGCTGTTCGCCTTCGACTCGGCACAGTTGACCGTCGAGGCCCAGCAACGCCTGCGCGCCTTGCTCCCTCAGCTGAGCGATCCGCAGGTGACCCGTATCAAGGTCATTGGCTTTACCGACAGCGTCGGCACCGATGCCTACAACCAGGGCCTGTCTGAACAGCGTGCCGGCAGTGTCGCGGAGTTCCTGATCGCTCAGGGTCTGGCCGCGGACAAGGTGACCAGCCAAGGCCGCGGCGAAAGTGAGCCTGTGGCCGACAACGACACAGAAGAAGGTCGGGCTCGTAATCGACGGGTAGAACTGCACCTGAATTGACACCTCTAGCGCCTACCCTGGCATAGGTTTACTGTTGGCTGCACGGCCTGCTCGCTCGGGCCTTGCAGCCATAACAACAAATTCAGGGGGCGGGTATGAAATTCATCCTGGGCCTGGGCAAGGCTCTGACGGTGGTGTTCTGGTGGGTGGTGCTGGTGAACCTGTTCATGCCGCAACCGCTGCCGTTCAATCTGTTACTCAATGCCGTGGGGATTTTCCTGCTGAGCCTGCACTGCCTGGAAGTGCTGTTCTTCAATGCCAGCTTGCGCGGGCGTAGCCACCGTTGGTTCGATCGGCTGCAGATCCTGCTGACGGGCATTTTTCATGTCATGTCCATTCCCAAGCCCTTGGAGACGCCACGCCATGCGTAAGGTGATGTTGATGCTGGCGTTGACCAGTCCCATGGTCCAGGCCGAAAGCCTGGACGTTGCGGCCCATTCGGTGCTGCGCCTACCGAACAAAGCGAGCAGCGTGCACCTTGAGCAATTGCAGATCGCCGATTCGGCGACACTGTTGCTGCCCGCGACGCTGACGGAACTGAAGGTGGATCGTCTGGTGCTGGGGCGCGATGCGCGCATAGCCATTACCCCCGCCGAGGCCCCTTTGCGTATCGAGACCGGTGTTGCCGAGCTGGGTGACGGCAGCGAAATCAGTGCCACCGGCGCTGCCGGCACTTATGAACGCGCCGCTCGGCCTGGGCGGGATCTGGAACTCAGGCTGAACGGGTTGCAGGCGCAGCGGCTGTCGATCGATGCCCGAGGCGGCGCCGGTGCGCCAGGCTATGTCGGGCTCGATGGTGCCAACGGCAAAGCCGGCGGTTGTACCTGGGGCCAGGCTAGCCGCGGCGCTAATGGAGACGACGGTGGAAACGGGCATGATGGCGCTTCCGGTGGGCGCATTCGCCTGGCTGTGCCGGAGGGGTTCCCGCCGGAGCGTATCCAGGTTCGGCTCGATGGCGGTGCGCCGGGCAAGCCGGGTGCGGCGGGCAAGGCTGGCTTGGGCGGCGCCAGCAAGGGATGCCTTGTTTATCGAACCGACGCCGGTGCGGATGGGCGGCCAGGCGTGGAGGGGCAGCCCGGGTTGGCAGGAGCGGCTGGGGAGTTGGTCCTGGAGCGCTTATGAGTTGATTCTTGGGGCGAAGCTGGTTCAGTTCGTCCCAAGCACCTCCACTCGGCGCGCTGATGGTGGCCCGTTTGGGACGGTGGAGCGACCCTCAACCATTCAAGCTGGTGCCGCTGCGCGGCCCATCGCAGGCTTCGCCAGCGCCAGGTTCTGTGCTGTTTCGCCTTTGATGCGCGATAGTCCAGGCGCTATCAATGGCGACCTCAAGGCCGCGTGGAGGTTTATGTAGAGCTGGCGCGCAGTGCCCTTCGGCGTGAGCCGAAGTCGCGAGATGGAGGCTTGCACCGCTAGCCGGAGAAGCCCAAGCACAACCTCAAACCAAAACCCGCGAACTGGCCACCACCACAACCAAAATCCCCAACAGCAAATTAACCCCGACCATTCGACGAATCTGCCCAAGCACGCCAGCCCCCGTCGCCCAGTCCTCAGCCGTCACTGCCGCCCGCAGCTGTGGCAGCAACAGCGCCTGAACCCGCATGAACAACGCAAACATGGCAATCCCACCCCCAATCATCACCTGGATGTAACGCGGTGCGGTCTCGAAGCCATTGAAGCGCAGGTGCAACATCCCGATACCGCTTATCGCAAGAATGACCACTGCCAGCCAGACCCATCGGAAGAACCGTCGGAAAACTTCCACCCACAACTTCAGTCGTGCAGGCCCTTCGAGGGCTGAAACCGCCGCTGGCCGCAGTACCAGCCAGGCGAAGAACATACCGCCGACCCAAACCAGGGCCGCGAGGACATGCAATGTGTAGGGCAGGGCAAAGGCAAGCATCCGGATCTCCATGCGGCATAAAGGGCAATAGCGGGGTATGATAGCCGGCCCATGCGAAACACTGAAAATTTATCCAGCCCTCCGGGCGCCTGCAGACCATGATCAGCAACGAACTCAAAGCCACCATCCAGGGCGCCTACTCGCGTTTTCTCGAAGCCAAGAGCCTAAAGCCCCGCTACGGCCAGCGCCTGATGATCGCCGAAGTGGCCAAGGTGCTCGGCGACATCGCCTGTGACGATGAAGGACGCCGTGCAGGCGAGCCCGCCGTGGTCGCGGTCGAGGCCGGTACCGGTACCGGCAAGACGGTCGCCTACAGCCTGGCCGCCATTCCCGCCGCCAAGGCTGCCGGCAAGCGGTTGGTGATCGCCACAGCAACCGTCGCCCTGCAAGAGCAGATCGTCTTCAAGGATCTGCCCGACCTGATGCGCAGCAGCGGGCTCAACTTCAGTTTCGCCCTGGCCAAGGGCCGTGGCCGCTATCTGTGCCTGTCCAAGCTCGACATCCTGTTGCAGGAGGGGCATGCCCAATCGGCCACCGCGCAGCTGTTCGAGGAAGAGGGCTTCCGCATCGAGGTCGATGAAAAGAGCCAGAAGCTGTTCAACAGCATGATCGAGCGGCTCGCCGGCAACCGCTGGGACGGCGACCGCGACAGCTGGCCCGAGGCACTCGAGGACCAGGACTGGGCCCGTCTGACCACCGACCACAGCCAATGCACGGGGCGCCACTGCCCGAACTTCCAGCAGTGCGTGTTCTACAAGGCCCGTGAGGGTATGGGCAAGGTCGATGTGATCGTCACCAACCATGACATGGTCCTGGCCGATCTGGCCCTGGGCGGCGGTGCCGTATTGCCCGATCCGCGCGATACCATTTACGTCTTTGACGAAGGCCATCACCTGCCGGACAAGGCCATTGGCCACTTCGCCCATTACTCGCGGCTGCGCTCGACCGCGGATTGGCTGGAGCAGACCGCCAAGAACCTCACCAAGCTCTTGGCTCAGCATCCTTTGCCGGGTGACCTGGGCAAGCTGATCGAACAAGTGCCGGAACTGGCGCGGGAAGTGCGTACCCAGCAACAGTTCATGTTCACCCTGTGCGAGCAGGTCGCGGATTTCCGTCCCGGTGAAGACATGGAAGGCCGGGAGCGTCCACGCTACCGCTTCGAGGGCGGTGTGGTGCCGGAGCAGATTCGCGAGGTTGGGATCGAGCTGAAGAAAGGCTTCGCCCGTCTCAATGATGTGTTCACCCGGCTGGCCGACCTGCTCAAGGAAGGCATGGACGGTGAGGTCAACATCGGTATCGCCAGTCATCAGGCCGAGGAATGGTACCCGCTGTTCGGCAGCCTGGTGACCCGTGCCCAGGGCAACTGGGAGCTATGGACCGCCTTTACCACCGAGGACCCCGAAGACAGCCCGCCCATGGCGCGTTGGCTCACACTTGCCGAAAGTGGTGCGCTGTTCGACATCGAGGTCAACGCCAGCCCCATTCTGGCTGCTGAAATGCTGCGTCGCAGCCTGTGGAACGTCGCTCATGGCGCCTTGGTGACCTCCGCGACCCTCACTGCCTTGGGTAAATTCGATCGATTCCGCATGCGCTCGGGCCTGCCACGCGATGCGATCACCTGTGTCGTACCCAGTCCGTTCGTGCACGGCGATGCAGGCCTGTTGCGGGTCCCTGACCTGGGAGCCGACCCGCGCGACGTGCCGGGACACACTGCAGCCATCATCCGCGAACTGCCGGGCATGCTCGAGGAGGCCCGTGGCGCGTTGGTGCTGTTCTCGTCGCGCAAGCAAATGCAAGACGTGTTCGATGGCCTGGATCGAGACTGGCGCAAGCTGGTGCTCATCCAGGGCAATCTGTCCAAGCAGGAAACCCTGAACAAGCACAAGGCGCGCGTAGATGACGGCCAGCACAGTGTGCTTTTCGGCCTGGCGAGCTTTGCCGAGGGTGTCGACCTGCCCGGCGCTTACTGCGAACACGTGGTCATCGCCAAGATCCCCTTCGCCGTACCGGACGATCCGGTCGAAGCGGCCCTGGCCGAGTGGATCGAAGCCCGTGGCGGCAACCCGTTCATGGAGATCGCCGTCCCCGACGCCTCGTTGCGCTTGATCCAGGCCTGCGGTCGCCTGCTGCGTACCGAGCAGGACCGCGGGGTGATCACGTTGCTCGATCGTCGCCTGGTCACCCAGCGCTATGGCAAGGCTATCCTCAATGCGCTGCCGCCGTTCCGGCGGGAAATTTCCTGACGGTCGCGGCTCGGCTACGACCTGCTGTTCATTACCTGTCACGGACCCATGGTCCTGAAGGAGAGCTTCAACCCTATGATCCGCCGCACCCTGCCTGCCGTTCTCGCCCTGTTGTTCAGCTCGCCCTTGCTGGCCGGGCAGCAGACGTTGTTCAGTTTCGTGCGTCCGGCAGCGGTGGTCAATGTGACTACAGCCGATGCCCATATGCCGCAATACAACGCCGAGCAGACCACTGAAGGCGAGGTGCTGCGGCGCGTGGTGTTCAACCCAGTGCAGCAGCCGACCTTGCGCCTGAGCCCGCAGAATGGCGCCTGGGATTGGTCAGCCGGCCAGGCCCTGACCCTACGATTGCAAAGCGCCATGGACTGGGCATTGACTGTGGACGTAACGGTGCAGAGTAGCGACGGTCGCACCCTGAGCAGCCGTATCGACCTACCTGCGGGCCCTGCTCAGACGGTGCTGGTGCCTTTGCGGGCCCGTTCGCCATTGAGCCAGGGCATGCGCGCCGGGCCGCCAATGCCCTGGATGTATGAGGGGCAGCGCGTATTGCTCGCCAGCAGTGCAGGGGAGGTGGATCTTGCGCAGGTGGTTGGCGTCAGCCTGAGCATCCCCAATCCGAAGGTGGCCCAGAGCCTGCTGATCGAGAGGGTCGGTATCCAGGACGATGACCAGGTCTTCACGGCCGCCTACGAAGGGCTGCTCGACGCCTACGGCCAGTCTACGCGCGGGCGATGGCCTGAAAAAATCACCAGTGATGAGCAGTTGAAAGCCGCCCGAGGACGTGAGCAGCAGCAGCTCAAGGGCTGGCTTGATGCCCGCGGCAAACAGCAGCTCGATGCCTACGGGGGGCTGCTGGCCGGGCCTGCATTCGAAGCCAAAGGGTTCTTTCGAACCGAGAAGCGCGACGGACGCTGGTACCTGGTGACGCCGGATGGGCACGCGTTCTATTCCCTGGGCGTCAATGCAGTGGCCGCCGATGGCGGGCGTACATATGTGGCGGGCCGCGAAAGCATGTTCAAGGCTTTGCCTGGCGAGGGTGAACCGCTGGCAGCCTTCTATGGGCAGGGTAACAACGACGATGGCAATGCCTCATCCCAGGGGCGCAATTTCAAGCAAGGTCGCTGGTTCGACTTCTATGCAGCCAATCTATACCGCACCTATGGCGAGCCTTGTCCGGCAAGCCCAGCGGTGCCGTGCCCACCAGCCTCCCTGGATGCTGCACGCTGGCAGGCCCATACCTTGGACCGGCTGCAGGCCTGGGGCTTCAACACCCTGGGCAACTGGAGCGATCCGGCGCTGGGGCAGGCTCGGCGGATGCCCTATACCCTGCCGTTGTCAATCGTCGGCGACTACACCAGCATCAGCACCGGCATGGATTGGTGGGGCCGCATGCCCGATCCGTTCGACCCGCGCTTTGCCATGGCGACCGAGCGTGCGGTCGCCATCGCGGCTCGGGATCACCGTGATGACCCATGGCTGATCGGCTACTTCGCTGACAACGAACTGGCCTGGGCGGCCCCTGGCGAAGACCCCAAGGCCCGCTATGGCCTGGCTTACGGCACCTTGCGCCTGACGACCGATGTGCCGGCCAAGCGCGCCTTCCTCAAACAGTTGCGCGACAAGTACCGCAACCAGCAAGGTTTGTCCAAGGCTTGGGGCATCGACCTGCAGGCCTGGGAGCTGATGGAAGACCCTGGTTTCGAAGCGCCTTTGCCGAACCCCGAGCATCCCGAGATTGAGCGCGACTACCAGTACTTCCAGCAGGTATTTGCCGAGACGTATTTCAAGACCATCTCCGACGCGCTCAAATGGCATGCACCCAACCACCTGTTGCTGGGCGGTCGATATGCAGTGAGCACCCCGGAAGCGGTCAAGGCCTGCGCCGAGTTCTGCGACGTGCTCAGCTTCAATTTCTATACCCTCAAGCCTGAGGACGGCTATGACTTCGCTCGCTTGGCTGAACTGGACAGGCCCGTACTGGTCTCGGAGTTCCAGTTCGGCTCGCGCGATCGTGGACCGTTCTGGCCGGGGCCGGTGGAGGTCGCAAGGGAGGAGGACCGTGGGCCGGCCTATGGCAACTTCCTCAAGGCGGCTCTGGGCCAGCCGATGATCGTCGGTGCGCACTGGTTCCAGTACCTTGATCAGCCAGCCAGCGGGCGCCTGCTCGATGGGGAAAACGGCCACCTTGGCCTGGTCGCCATCACCGACGTGCCGTATCCGGGGTTTGTGGAGGCGGTGCGCAAGAGCAACCAGCAGGCGCTCGAGCACCTACGCAAAGGCCTGGAGCAGCCTGTGCAATGAGGGCAGGGCCGCTAGGCGGCTATATGGCAGTACCAACAGAGCGTAGCGGCCCCGTGCCACGTATGACCATCCGGCCACATTCAGTTTGCAAATTGGCCAACTACTGGAACAATGCACAACTTTCGTTGAGATGAGTCGTACGGAGAGCTGTCGGGTGCAGATCCAGGGTCACTATGAGCTGAAGTTCGAGGCGGTGCGAGAAGCCTTCGCCGCGTTGTTCGACGATCCCCAGGAGCGTGGTGCGGGACTGTGCATCCAGGTTGGCGGCGAAACCGTGGTGGATCTGTGGGCCGGCAGTGCCGACAAGGACGGCCGCGAGGCCTGGCACAGCGACACCATCGCCAACTTGTTCTCGTGCACCAAGACCTTCACTGCCGTCACCGCGTTGCAACTGGTCGGGGAGGGCAAGCTCAGCCTGGATGCTCCTGTGGTGCGCTACTGGGCTGAGTTCGGCCAGGCCGGCAAAGCGTCCGTGACCTTACGCCAATTGCTCAGCCACCGGGCTGGCCTACCGGCCATTCGCGAACTGCTGCCGGCCGAGGCGCTTTACGACTGGCAAGCCATGGTCGACGTCTTGGCAGCCGAAGCCCCCTGGTGGACGCCGGGCACCGAGCACGGTTATGCCGCTATCACCTATGGCTGGCTGATCGGTGAGCTCATCCGGCGTGTCGATGGGCGTGGCCCAGGCGAGTCGATCGTCGCCCGTACTGCTCGTCCCCTGGGGCTGGATTTCCATGTCGGTCTGGCCGACGAAGAGTTCCATCGCGTGGCGCACATCGCCCGCGGCAAGGGTAACCCCGGCGACGCGGCGGCCCAGCGCCTGCTACAGGTGACCCTGCGTGAGCCCGAGGCCTTGTCCACTCGTGCCTTCACCAATCCCCCGGCCATTCTCACCAGCACCAACAAACCTGAGTGGCGACGCATGCAGCAGCCAGCGGCCAATGGCCATGGCAATGCCCGTAGCCTCGCGGGGTTTTACGCCGGCCTGCTCGACGGCAGCTTGCTGGAGTCGGAACTGCTCGATGAGCTGACCCGTGAGCACAGCCTTGGCCAGGACCGAACCTTGTTGACCCAGACACGCTTCGGCCTGGGTTGCATGCTCGACCAGCCTGATGTGGCCAACGCGACGTTCGGATTGGGCGCCCGGGCCTTCGGTCACCCAGGGGCCGGCGGTTCGGTCGGATTTGCCGATCCGGAGTACGACGTAGCCTTTGGTTTCGTGACCAATACGCTGGGCCCCTATGTGCTGATGGACCCTCGTGCCCAGAAGCTGGTACGCGTTCTTGGCACTTGCCTTTGATCGGGTAGTGCGGGTAATGCCCAGGCCCTTTGACTATCCTCAATGCCAACGCCTGATGTGTGTTGGCAAAATTTCTTTCTATTTCATGGTGTATCGCTGATGTCTTCACATAAAACCTTAGCACTCGCTCTGTGCCTGGCCGTTACCGGCTGTGCCCAGCATTCGCAAAATGCGTCGAGCGACGCAGGCCACAGCTGGTGGCCGTTCGGCTCGGACAAAGTGGCCGAGCAGGAAGTGAAGGAAGCCGTGACTGAAAAGGTGGCCAAGGCCGATGCCAAGTCCGAGAGCGGCAGCCGCTGGTGGTGGCCGTTTGGCGGGGACGACAAGCAGGCCAAGGGCCCGGTTGCACCCAAGATCGACCAGAAGGCCACCCAGGCCTGGCTCGATGAATACGAGCCAAAGCTGCGTGAAGCCATCAAAGACAGCAAGTTCGAGTTGGAACGCCGTGACAACGTGCTCGCGGTGACCATCCCCGTGGACGGCTCCTACAACCCGGATCGCCCTAACATGCTGCTACCGATGACCCTGGGCCCGATCACTCGCGTGGCCAAGACCGTCGAAACCGACCCCAAGACCGCCGTGCTGATTCTCGGTCACGCCGACACCAGCGGCGCCGCCGCAGCCAATCAGAAGCTCAGCCTGGAGCGCGCAGCTTCGGTATCGGCGATTTTCCGCCTCAGCGGCCTGCAGCGTGACCGCTTGACCCTCAAGGGCATGGGCTCGGTAATGCCACGTGCTGCTAACGACAGCGCCGAAGGCCGCGCTCTGAACCGCCGCGTTGAAATGCTGCTGACCCCGCAGAACACCATGGTTGCGCTGCTGGCCAAGTACCAACAGGCAGCGCCTGCACCTGCGCCTGCGTCGATGGTTGCCACCCAGGACGCTCCGGCTCCCGCAGCCAAGGCAGCCGCCGGCAAGCCTGCGGCGAAGGCAGCCGCCAAGCCGGCCGCCAAAAAGCCAGCCGCCAAGGCCAAGGCTCCTGCCAAAGCTACTGCGAAAAAGAAAGCCGCACCGGCCAAGCCGGTTGCAAAGAAGGCCACGACTGAAAAGAAAGTAGCCTCTGCGAAGACCAATTGATCGTCAAGGAAACGCAGTCATGACCCAATCTCTGGCCGATATGCGGCGCGACTACACCCGTGATGGCCTGGCCGAAGCCCAGGCACCGGGTGAGCCGTTCGCCTTGTTCCACCAGTGGTTCGGCGAAGCCGTGAAAACCGAGCAGGCACCGGTTGAGGCGAACGCCATGACCCTGGCCACTGTCGATGAGCAAGGGCGTCCCCATTGCCGGGTGCTGTTGCTAAAGGGGCTCGACGAGCGTGGTTTCACCTTTTTCACCAACTACGACAGTGCCAAAGGCCAGCAACTGCTGGCCAATCCATACGCTGCCATGACGTTTTTCTGGCCGGCGCTGGAACGCCAGGTGCGTATCGAGGGGCGGGTGGAAAAGGTTACGGCCAAGGAGTCTGACGACTATTACCAGGTGCGTCCGCTGGGGAGTCGCCTGGGGGCCTGGGCTTCGCCGCAGAGCCGAGTGATTGCCGGTCGTGAGGAACTCGAAGGCCTGGTCAAGGCTACCGAGGCGCGATTCTCCGATACTCAGCCCCACTGTCCCGAGCATTGGGGGGGGTATCGCCTGCTGCCTGAGCGTATCGAGTTCTGGCAGGGGCGCGCCAGCCGGCTGCATGATCGTTTGAACTATCGATGGGTAGAGGGTCAGTGGCTGCGTGAGCGCCTGGCGCCTTAACCTGTGTAAGCGGCGGCCTGGCGTTCAAGCCAGGCTGCCAATTCCTTCCGCTTGATCTTCTGTCCCCGCGCCTGCTCCAGGCAATCAAGCATGTAGGCCCGTTTGACCGGGTCCTCGCCCGCCAGTGACAAGGCCAGGTCGCGGTCCATCCAGCGGCGCATGCGCACATACAGCCACCAATGGAAGTACAGGCCTGTAACAGTCACCACAACGACGATGAAGTAATCCATGGCTATCCTTGGTTTTCGATAGTCGAGCCCGCAATGGGGTGTGCAGGCTGTACTGCAGCTGAATAAAAGCAAATTTGTAACGTCTGTGTCGTGACAGTCATCAACGCGCGGGGTCTAATGGACACCTGACTTATGGAGAGTTTCCCATGCGTAAATCCGTTTTGCTGGTGGCGAGTTTCACCACCATGTCGCTGCTGCTCGGCGGTTGTGCTTCCAGTCTGACCGGCGACAGCTATTCCCGAGATGAGGCCCGTCGCGTACAGACCGTGCGTATGGGCACCATCGAGTCCCTGCGTCCGGTGAAAATCGAAGGCACCAAGACCCCTATCGGTGGTGGTGCAGGTGCCGTGGTCGGCGGCGTGGCGGGTAGCGCCATTGGTGGCGGTCGCGGCAGCATCGTCGCCGCCGTGATCGGTGCCGTGGCCGGTGGCCTGGCAGGCTCCGCCGCCGAAGAAGGCCTGACCCGCACCCAGGGTGTGGAAATCACCGTTCGTGAAGACGATGGCAGCATGCGTGCCTATGTGCAGCAAGTGCAGCAGAACGAAATCTTCCGTGTGGGTGAGCGCGTGCGCATCATGACCGTCGATGGCACTAGCCGTGTGACGCACTGATCGTTCTGTGGCAATGAAAAACCCCGACTCGGTTTACGCCGGTCGGGGTTTTTTATTGCCGTAGTGTTCAGTTGATGGGCTTGCGACTGGCCATCGCAGTCATTGCGTAACCGATCAGGGCCGCGAACAGGGAGCCGGTCAGGATGCCCATGCGGTCCATGCCGGCGAACTCGCTGTCCCCAGGTACGAAGGCCAGGGAGCCGACGAACAAGCTCATGGTGAAGCCGATGCCACACAGGGTCGCAACACCCAGCACCTGCCCCCAGTTTGCGCCTGCAGGCAGCGCAGCCAGGCGCAGCTTGACCGCAAGCCAAGTCAGGCCGAACACGCCGACCGTCTTGCCCAACACCAGGCCGACGGCGATACCCATGGGAACCGGATGAGTGAAGCTGTCCAGGTTCATGCCCGCGAGAGAGACACCGGCATTGGCAAAGGCGAACAGAGGCAGGATGGCATAGGCGACCCAGGGATGCAGGGCGTGCTCCAGTCGCAGCAGTGGCGAGGAGGCGGCGTGGCGAGTGCGCAGTGGAATGCACAGGGCCAGGGCCACTCCGGCCAGGGTCGCGTGGACGCCGCTCTTGAGCACGCAGACCCAGAGGATCAGGCCCACCAGCAGGTAGGGTGTCAGCTTGATCACGCCCAGCCGGTTCATCGCCAGCAGGGTCAGCAGGCAAGCACCCGCCAGCATCAGCGAAACGTTCGACAGGGTACCGGAGTAGAACAGGGCGATGATGACGATGGCGCCCAGGTCGTCGATGATCGCCAGGGTCATCAGGAACAGTTTCAGCGACACCGGTACCCGCTTGCCGAGCAGCGCCAGCACGCCCAGGGCGAACGCGATATCGGTGGCGGTGGGAATGGCCCAGCCGGCGATGGCAGCCGGGTTGTCCCGGTTGATCAGCCAATAGATCAGCGCGGGCACCACCATGCCGCCAATGGCTGCGGTGGCCGGGAGGATCACCTGGGAAGGTTTGGACAACTGTCCCTCGATGACTTCGCGCTTGACCTCCAGACCGATCAGCAGGAAGAACAGCGCCATCAGGCCATCGTTGATCCACAGCAGCAGAGGCTTGGCGATCTGCAGGGCGCCGACCTGCACGGCGACCGGCACGTCGAGCAGGCCGCCATACAGATACGAAAGGGGAGAATTGTTGATGATCAGGGCAAGGACCGCCGCGGCGATCAGTAGCAGGCCACCGGCGGCCTCCAGCTGGAGAAAACGGGTAATGAGGGTACGCACGGCCTGACGGGTCTCCATGAACGGGCTCGGATGAAAAAGACGTACACCCTAGCGTGGGGGCGTGGGGTATTGGAACAAAAACGCCCTGCGCTTTTGTTATAGGTTTTTACGGCTCGATCTGCGAAGCCTAAAGGGCTTTTGCCGGACACGGTGATGGAAAAAGTCTGGCGGGTGTGAGGGTTCTTTCTGATCTTTGAACTCAGTTGAGGGCTGTGCTGCAGCCCTCGTTTCCATTTGAGTCAGGCATCGAGACCGAGCATGTCCCGTGCCACGGCTTCGGCGATACGAATGCCATCGACGCCTGCGGAAAGGATGCCGCCGGCATAGCCTGCGCCTTCACCTGCCGGGAACAACCCCTTCAGGTTGAGGCTTTGGTAGTCCGCACCTCGCGTGATACGCACCGGCGAGGACGTGCGTGTCTCGATGCCGGTCAGCACGGCGTCGTGCAGGTTGTAGCCCTTGATTTGGCGATCGAACGCCGGCAGCGCTTCGCGGATGGCCTCGATGGCGAAGTCCGGCAGGCTCGGCGCCAAGTCGCCCAGGGTCACACCTGGCTTGTAGGAAGGTTCAACGCTGCCCAGTTCAGTAGAGGGACGGCCGGCGACGAAATCGCCTACCAACTGCGCAGGCGCCTGATAATTGCTGCCGCCCATCACGTAGGCATGGGACTCTAGGCGTTCCTGCAGTTCGATACCCGCCAGCGGGCCGCCCGGGTAATCGCGCTCCGGATCGATGCCGACAACGATGCCGGAGTTGGCGTTGCGCTCGTTACGCGAGTACTGGCTCATGCCGTTGGTGACCACTCGGCCCGGCTCGCTGGTGGCGGCGACCACGGTGCCGCCCGGGCACATGCAGAAGCTGTAGACCGAGCGGCCGTTCTTGGCATGGTGCACCAGCTTGTAGTCGGCAGCGCCCAGCTTCGGGTGCCCGGCATATTTACCCAGGCGCGCCTTGTCGATCAGTGACTGCGGGTGTTCGATGCGGAAGCCGACCGAGAACGGCTTGGCTTCCATGTAGATGCCTTTGGCATGGAGCATGCGGAAGGTATCGCGAGCACTGTGGCCCAAGGCCAGGACCACATGGCGCGAGTGCAGTTGTTCGCCGCTCTCCAAGACCACGCCGGTCAGTTGACCGTCATCGATCAGCAGGTCGGTGACCTTTTGCTCGAAGCGGACTTCCGCGCCCAGGGCAATCATGTCCTGACGCATCTGCTCGACCATGCCGGTCAGTCGGAAGGTGCCGATGTGCGGTTTGTTGATGTAGAGGATTTCTTCTGGCGCACCGGCCTTGACGAATTCTTCCAGGACCTTGCGGCCATGGTGGTTCGGATCCTTGATCTGGCTGTACAGCTTGCCGTCGGAGAAGGTGCCGGCGCCGCCTTCACCGAACTGGACGTTGGACTCGGGGTTGAGCACGCTCTTGCGCCACAGGCCCCAGGTATCCTTGGTGCGCTGGCGTACTTCCTTGCCACGCTCCAGGATGATCGGGCGAAAGCCCATCTGCGCCAGCAAAAGGCCTGCGAAGATGCCGCAAGGGCCGAAGCCGACCACGATCGGCCGTTCCTGCAGGTCGGTAGGTGCATGACCGACGAACTTGTAGCTGACATCGGGGGCAACGCCGATGTTGCGATCGTCAGCGAACTTGCGCAGCAGTTGCGCTTCGTTGCTCGCTTCCAGGTCGATGGTGTAGATGAACAGCATTTCGCTGTTCTTCTTGCGGGCATCGTAGCTGCGCTTGAACAGGGTGAAGCTGAGCAGTTGTTCATCGGTGATGCCCAGGCGCTCGACGATCGCGTCACGCAGGGCTTCATCGGAGTGGTCCAGGGGCAGCTTCAGTTCGGTGATTCGTAGCATGGCAGGGTCCAGTATCCCGGCCATGGGGCGGCCGGCGGCTTTACACAAACCGCCAAGTATAAGCTGTTAGCCTTCCTGACTGGAGGATAAAAGCGCCCCGGTGATCAGTTGTCGCGGGCACCGCCGTAGTAGCCGCAGCCTTGCAGTGTCTGGCCATCGATACGCAGCTCGGCGCGCAGATGGCGAACAGCTCCGGTGGCGCCATCGATGCAGCGTTGCGGGGCGACCCACAGCTCGATGCGTTGGCCGTTGGCTTCGCTGGACAGGCTCAAGCCACCGCCAGGCATCTGCTCTTCCAGGTAAGGTAGAGGCAGTGGGTCCTTGCCGACACGCTCCAGCACCATGCCCTTGCCGCTGGCCTTGATCGCCCAGTCCGGCTCGTGGCCGTCGGCGCGCAGGGTCAGTTGCTTGAAGTTGGGGTCTTCGCAGGCCTGTGTGGAAGGTTCGAGGCGATACAGGCGTTGCACTTCCAGGCGGCCGTCGTTGTTGGCCTGCTTGGTGCCGGTCAGGCTGCCGCGCACATCGGCGAACAGCTTGTCGCCTGCGTCGTCGGCCAGATTGGCAGCCTCCTGCAGGATGCCGGTGCCGGCAGCATCGCTGACCACGAAACGGCGGGCTTCATTGCAGGGTTTGAACAGCAACTGGCCGCCCCCGGCGCTCAGCTCGCCCTGCATGCGGGTGGTGCCGATATTCGGATCGACCGGCTTGTCCGCCATGAGCTGACAGCCGGCGAACAGCGGCAGCAGGGTGACGAGCAGCAGGGGAGGGGTCAGACGCATGGGGCGGGCTCCGAAAACGTTGCAAAAGAGCTGGCCACGTTACTCAGGCTGGACGTCTATCACAAGCGTGGGGTTGATTGTGCCGGCTCGTTCGTGGGTAAAACGGGAGGGCATGCCCGGTGGATGAGGCGCCTGCCTTTCAGTGTCTAGTCCTGAAATAGGTTTACACCTGTTCAGGTAGGCCGGTAGGCCTCAAAACGCCCGATGCACCGCATCGGGCGTTTTGTGTTTCAGGGCCATGTGAGGCCGCTCCGTGTTATAGATCTGCACGGCCTCATCAACCATCTTCCGTGCCTGCTCCAGATCTTCTGGGTTACTCAGCAACAGCTCTGTTTTGAGGATTCCGTTGATGCGCTCGGCTAGAGCGTTCTGGTAGCAGTCGTACCCGTCAGTCATCGAGCAATGAACTCCGTGCCTTGTATGCAGCGACTGGTATAGCGCTGAGCAGTATTGAATACCGCGGTCGGAGTGATGGACTAACGGCTGGTGGCGCCGCCGCTTGCGCAGGGCCTGTCTAAAGGCTTGTGCAACCGACTCGGCATGTAGGCTTTCATGGACATGATGGCCAACAATCTTTCTGGAATATGCATCCGTTACCAGGCTCAGGTACAGCGGGCCGCTTCTGGAGGGCAGGTAGGTAATATCCGCCACCCAGACGTGCTCTGGCCCTGACGGAACTACCTGATTTGGGCCTGCTTTGAGAAGATTGGGATGACGGTAGAAGCGATGATAGCTTTGGGTTGTCTTGTGATACGCCCGCTTGGGCAGCACCAGCAAGCGGCGCTCGCCCAAAACCTCAAACAGCCGGTCTCGGCCAACTTGGACTCGTTTATCAGGCTGGCAATGCAGCAGATAGTGCAGTTTCCGTGTTCCCAGTCGCGGCTGACGCATCCGGATTTTCTGAACAAACTCGACAACCCGATCTGCCTGATGAGCTTTACTGTCGGCAGCTCGATTGCGCTTGTAATAAGCCTGCCGGCTAATGCCTAGAAACTGACAAGCCCTGGCAATGCTCAGTCCTGCGACTTGACCTTGCGAGAGGACTTGCCGGATCGCTTTTTTACGACCGATACACCGTAGTCATTCTTCAGGACATCAACGACGGTCTCAAAGAACTGAGCCTTCTGGCTCATCAGCTCAAGCTGCTGCTCAAGCTCTTTGATCCGCTGCTCTGGAGTGAGCGTTTTGGGGTCGGACATCGCGAAGCTCCTCTCGGCCCGGATCGACGCCCCTTGGCTCCAATCCTGCCGACCATGCTTACGCAACCATACCAGAACTGTAGATTTGCCCTGGATACCGTACCGCTCCTGGGCCTGAGTACAGGTCAATTCACCTTTTTCGACCTGATCCACTACAGCCAATTTAAAAGTCAGCGAGTAATCACGCTGTGTTCGCTTCACACCATGCACCATCGAGGTCTCCAGATTCTCGGGGGAAAGGTGTAAACCTTATTCAGGACGGGACACAGGCATGAAAAAAGGGCCCGAAGGCCCTTTTTCAATCGTAGGTCGATCAGCCGCCCAGATAGGCGTCGCGCACCTTCGGGTCGACCAGCAGCGCTTCACCGGTACCCTGCATCACTACCTTGCCGTTCTCCAGCACATAGGCGCGGTCGGCGATCTTCAACGCCTGGTTGGCGTTCTGCTCGACCAGGAACACCGTCACGCCGTCACGGCGCAGTTGTTCGATGATGTCGAAGATCTGCTGGATGATGATCGGCGCCAGGCCCAGCGAAGGCTCATCGAGCAGCAGCAGCTTGGGCTTGCTCATCAGCGCCCGGCCGATGGCCAGCATTTGCTGCTCGCCACCGGACATGGTGCCGCCTCGCTGTACGTAGCGTTCCTTCAGGCGCGGGAACAGCTGCAGAACCTTGTCCAACTGCTCCTGGTAATCGCCCTTGTTGGTGAAGAAACCGCCCATTGCCAGGTTCTCCTCCACGGTCAGGCGGGCGAACACACGGCGGCCTTCCGGCACCACCGCGATGCTCTTGCGCATGATGTGCGAGGAGGGCTGGCCGACCAGTTCCTCACCCAGGTACTTGATGCTGCCGCTGTGGGCCTGGGGCGAGCCGCAGAGGGTCATCAGCAGGGTGGATTTGCCGGCGCCGTTGGCGCCGATCAAGGTGACGATCTCGCCCTGGTTGATCTCCACGTTGACGCTGTGCAGCGCCTGGATCTTGCCGTAGAAGGTGGAAACGTTCTCGAACTTCAGCATTTACGCCTCCCCCAGGTAGGCCTTGATCACATCAGGGTTGCCGCGAATTTCTTCCGGCGTGCCATCGGCCAGGGGCGTGCCCTGGTTGATCACCACGATGTGGTCGGAAATGCTCATCACCAGTTTCATGTCGTGCTCGATCAGCAGCACGGTCACGTTATGGGATTCGCGCAGGTAGGCGATCAGGGCCTTGAGGTCCTCGGTCTCCTTGGGGTTCAGGCCGGCGGCTGGTTCGTCGAGCATGATGATCCGAGGCTGGGTCATCATGCAGCGGGCGATCTCCAGCCGGCGTTGCTGGCCGTAGGCCAGGGTGCCGGCGGTACGGTTGGCGAACTCGGTCAGGTTGACCTTCTCCAGCCAGTACTGTGCGCGCTCCATGGCCTCCTTCTCGCTGCGGCGGAAGCTCGGGGTCTTGAACAGGCCTGCGAAGAAGTTGGTGTTCAGGTGGCGGTGCTGGGCGATCAGCAGGTTTTCCAGGGCGGTCATTTCCTTGAACAGACGCACGTTCTGGAAGGTCCGTACCACGCCTTTGCGAGCGATCTCATGGCCGGCCAAGCCCTGGATCGGCTGGCCGTCGAGCAGGATGGTGCCACCGCTGGGCTTGTAGAAGCCGGTCAGGCAGTTGAAGACGGTGGTCTTGCCGGCGCCGTTCGGGCCGATCAGCGCCACCACTTGTTTCTCCTTGACGGTCAGGCCCACGCCGTTGACCGCCAACAAGCCGCCGAAGCGCATGCTCAGGCCGCTGACTTGCAGAATTTCGCGGCTCATCGACGCAGCTCCATATGGGGACGTTGCATAGGCAGAAGGCCTTGCGGACGCCAGATCATCATCAACACCATCAGGGCACCGAACATCAACATCCGGTACTCGCTGAACTCACGCATCAGCTCCGGCAGCAGGATCATCACGATGGCCGCGAGGATCACGCCCAGCTGCGAACCCATGCCGCCCAGCACGACGATGGCGAGGATGATCGCCGACTCGATGAAGGTGAACGACTCCGGTGTCACCAGACCCTGACGGGCGGCGAAGAAGCTTCCGGCGAAACCTGCGAAGCACGCGCCGAGGGTGAAGGCCGACAGCTTGATCACGGTCGGGTTCAGGCCCAGTGCACGGCAGGCGATCTCGTCCTCGCGCAACGCTTCCCAGGCGCGGCCGATCGGCATGCGCAGCAGGCGGTTGATGACGAACAGCGCCAGCAACGCCAGCAGCAGGGCCACCAGGTAGAGGAAGATGACCTTGTTGATCGAGTTGTACGGCAGGCCGAAGAACTCATGGAAGGTCTGCATTCCCTCGGCGGCGCGGCGTTCGAAGGTCAGGCCGAAGAACTCCGGCTTGGGGATGTTGCTGATGCCGTTGGGGCCGCCGGTCCAGTCGGTGAGGTTACGCAGGAACAGGCGGATGATCTCGCCGAAGCCGAGGGTCACGATCGCCAGGTAGTCACCGCGTAGGCGCAGCACCGGGAAACCGAGCAGGAAGCCGAACGTGGCGGCCATCAAGCCGGCGATCGGCAAGCATACCCAGAAGCTCCAGCCCAGATAGTGCGAGAGCATGGCGTAGCTGTAGGCGCCGACGGCGTAGAAGCCGACATAACCCAGGTCGAGCAGTCCAGCCAAGCCGACCACGATGTTCAGGCCAAGGCCCAGCAACACGTAGATCAGGATCAGTGTGGCGATGTCGACCGCGCCGCGCGAGCCGAAGAACGGCCATACGAGCGCCGCGACGATCAAACCCATGATCACATAGCGCTGGGTTTTGGGCAGGGTCAGGTAGTTGCTGACGGCCGGAGGGATCAGTTTGCGATCCGAGCGGCGGCCCATCACCGAGTTCCATTGCTTGTCGAACAACACGCGCAGGAACATCAGTACCGAGCACACGGCGATGATGCTGATGGTGAACGAGCCCTGGCTGTGCACGGCCAGGCTGATGCCGTCGATGCTCAGTTTCAGGCCCAGTACCGGGAAGGCCACCGCCCATACCAGCAAGGCGCTGAAGAACGCCTGTTTGAGATTTCTGTTCATACTTTTTCAACCTCCGGACGGCCCAGGATGCCGGTCGGCCGGAACAGCAGGACAAGAACCAACAAGCCGAACGCCACGACGTCCTTGTACTGGTCGCCGAAGATATCGGCACCAAACGCTTCGGCCACGCCCAGCACCAGCCCGCCGAGCATGGCGCCCGGGATGCTGCCGATGCCGCCCAGTACCGCCGCGGTGAAGGCTTTGAGGCCCACCAAGAAGCCGGCGTTGGGGTTGATAACCCCGTACTGCATGCTCAGCAGCACGGCCGCCACCGCCGCCAGCGCGGCGCCGATGACGAAGGTCAGGGCGATGATGTTGTTGGTGTTGATGCCCAGCAGGTTGGCCATCTTGATGTCCTCGGCGCAGGCACGGCAGGCGCGCCCCAGACGGGAACGGGAGATGAACAGGGTCAGGCAGGTCATGGCCACCAATGTGACCACGAACACCAGGATCTGCATGTAGGACACCAGGACTTCCTCCGCACCGCCCGGCCCGAACGAGAAAGCGCCCGGAATCAGGTTGGGGATAGATTTGTCCTTGGAGTCCTGGGAAAGCAGGACAGTGTTTTGCAGGAAGATCGACATACCGATGGCAGAGATCAGCGGGATCAGGCGGTTGCTGTTGCGCAGCGGCCGGTAGGCGACCCGTTCGATGCTATAGCCATAGGCACTGGTGACGAAGATCGTCGCGACGAAAGCGACGGTCATCAGGATCGGCAGCGAATGGATACCCATCATGGCCAGGCCCGCAAGGGCGATGAAGGCCACGTAGGAACCGATCATGTACACCTCGCCGTGGGCGAAGTTGATCATGCCAATGATGCCGTACACCATCGTGTAGCCGATGGCGATCAAGGCATAGGTGCTGCCGATGGTCAATCCATTAACCAGTTGTTGGAAGAAATGGTAGATCTCAGGCATTACAGCGCTCCTAAAAACCTGATTTGCATTCGCTGGCGGGTGGTGAACCCGTCCCGCATCGTGGGCTTGGCAACGATGACAGGCACGGCCAGGGAACCGCGGGTGACGGTTTTAAGATTTTCAGGTGAACCCCCTCCCGGATCGCGGGAATCGGGCCCATGAACCTCGTAAAACAAAGCCCACTGCTCACACAGTGGGCTTTCGGTTAGCTAGTCACGCTGTTACTGGGGGGAGACTTCGGTCTTCGGCTTGCCGAAGTGCCATTCGTAAACCACGAACTTGAAGTCCTTCAGGTCGCCCTTGTCGTCGAACGACAGGTCGCCGGTCGGGGTCTTGAAGGTGCCTTTGTGGATTTCGGCCGCGACTTTCTCGGCGTCGTCGCTGGTGCCGGCGGCCTTGATGCCGTCAGCGATCACCTGGACGGCGGAGTAAGCCGGGAACACGAACGGGCCGCTCGGATCCTGGTTCTTGGCCTTGATGCCGTCGACGATGGCCTTGTTCGCAGGGTCGGCGTCGAAGGACTTGGGCAGGGTGACCAGCAGGCCTTCGGAGGCATTCTGGGCAATCTGCGAGATGGAATCGTTGCCGACGCCTTCTGGACCCATGAACTTGGCTTTCAGGCCTTTTTCCTGGGCTTGGCGCAGGATCAGGCCCAGTTCTGGGTGATAGCCACCGTAGTAGACGAAGTCGACGTTGTTCTGCTTGAGCTTCTGGATGATCGAGGAGAAGTCCTTGTCACCAGCGTTCAGGCCTTCGAAGACAGCGACCTTGACGTTCTTGCCTTCCAGGGTCTGCTTGACCGCGGTGGCGATGCCTTCGCCGTACTGCTGCTTGTCGTGCAGGACCGCGACGACCTTCGGTTTGACGTGGTCGGCAATGTAGTTGCCGGCGGCAGGGCCCTGGGCGCTGTCCAGGCCGATGGTGCGGAAGATCAGCTTGTAGCCACGGGCGGTGATTTCCGGGCTGGTGGCAGCCGGGGTGATCATGATCACGCCTTCGTCTTCGTAGATATCCGACGCAGGCTGAGTGGAGCTGGAGCACAGGTGGCCGACCACGAACTTGACGCCATCGTTGACCACTTTGTTGGCGACCGCAACGGCCTGTTTAGGGTCGCACGCGTCGTCGTATTCCTTGGCCTCGAGCATCTTGCCGTCGATACCGCCTTTGGCGTTGATGTCCTCGATGGCTTTTTTCGCGCCGATGAACTGCATGTCGCCATACTGGGTGACCGGACCGGTCTTAGGGCCGGCGATACCAATCTTGATGGTGTCGGCGGCAAACGAATGGCTGGCAACCCCGGCCAGAACCATTGCGGCGAACAGCTTGGAAATCTTGATCATAGTGCTCCACTCATTCTGTTGTAATTCTTATAGTCCTGGCGGCCAGGGCTACAGATCGGGCGGCTCCGGCATGGCCACGCCATGTCGCAAGCCTACCTTCCCCCGGAACATGTCCCGGAACTGTACCGGTACAGTGTAGAGCGCCCTTCGAGCGCTTGAAAAGCGGGCGAAAAGCGCGACTTTCTCCGGGTGTCGCCTGATCGAAACAAAGATACAGAAAAGCGCCATTACTTTGCCTGCATCCTTGGCCCCACCCCACAACTTCGGGACTGATCGACCAATTTACGTATTTGAAACCGGGTTTTTCTGCAAAAATGCCGGCCTTTTCAAATGCCACATTTCTGCCGGTAGGAACCCATGACTGATCAAGCAAGCACCCTCTATGCCAAATTGCTCGGCGAGACGGCAATCATCGAGTGGAAAGCATTGGAGCGTTTCTGGGCCAAAGGTGACCTGATTTGGGTCGACCCCAGCCTGGACCTGATCGCTGTTGCCGAGGCGATGGCCGAGAATCGCAGCGAGATCTTTGCCAAGTGGCGCAATGATGGCACTGTGGCGCCCGTCACCGCAGAGCAGGCGCTGGACCTGCAAAGCCGCGATCCAGAGATCTGGGCGGTGGTCGTTTCGCCGTTTATCGTGATCCAGGTAAAAAAACCGGAATAAGCACGGGCGTTTTTAGTGCGCAAAAACGCACAGCGCGCCACAAGGGTGCGCATTGACGCTCACGTAAGGTGGAAACAAGTAACAACGGCGCCGTGGTTCGGCGTGGCGGTAACAGTTTACGGCATGCGTAATGCACATCCCGCTTCAGCCTTGGCCAGCGCCAGTTGAATCCCTGGAGCTGGCCAAGCCTGCGATGGGCCGCGACGCGGCCCCAAGCGGTCCGTTAGTAATCTACCCGCCCGGTATGGTTGTTCAGAGAGATGACCCGGGTCTTGCCAATCCGGTGGCGGAAGATCTCGCGCAGGTATTTCACTGCTTTCTTCACGCACTCGCGTGACAGGCGGATGTCGTTGATCGAGACGAAGCGGCTCTTGTCGTTGATCAACTCGCGGTACTTCTTCTCGTACATCGGTTTGATCGCGTACCAGTTGGTGTCGAGGATCTTGGCCGGGTTTTCGAACTCGTTGAGCAGGTCGTCGATGCGTTCTTCGGCGAAGTGCTCGCTGGTGATGAATTCGAGGATGGCGTTGTCCAGCGTGTCGTCGAAGCGGTACGGGGTACGCGCGAAGCAGCGCTTGATGAAGGCCACGATCAGTGTCAGGAAGTCGTCCGACAGGCACGGACTCTTGGCGATCAGGGTGGTCAGCGACAGATTCGCCGAGGCGCCGATGACCAGCGCGTAGCGCTTGAGCGTGGTATTGGGGAACAGGCTGTTGAGGTGGGTCTTGAGCCGGTTCAGGTCCATGTACGACAGCTTGTAGTCCTTGGGCAGCGACACGATCGACACCACCGAGGAGCAGTTCTTGAAGAAGTGCAGGTCATGCAGGGCCGCGGCGTCATAGCCGGAGGCTTGGTATTGCTCGAGCGCCGCGCGGTAGCGACGCGATTCGATCGGCAGCAGGCTGATCCCTTCGATGGCTTGGGTCTGCTTGTTGAAGTGCGGCAGGTCGATGGAGCGGAAGAACAGATCGTCGATGTCCAGCCGCGGGCTTTCTTTCTCGAACACCTTGAACTTGTCCGAAGCCGGCGCAGGGCGCTCCGGCACCACCGACTCGGCATAGGCGATGGCGACCGGGCCTGCCAGGCTCATGAACAGGTCGTTGGCGTCCAGGCGAATGGTTTCGCCAATGTCGATGCCGGCGCGACGGAAGTAGTTCTGGTCGTAGTCGGTGGTCACGGCCTGGGCCGTAAGGATGTTGAAGATCTGCTGGGAGATGTACTGGTTGGCGTGCTTCTCCATGGCGTTGACGTCGATGTTCTGGATCGTGCCGTCGTCGCTTTCCTCGGCGTAGCGCATGATGTCGTTGGAGATGAGCATCATGGCATTCCAGGGGCGGATGCGCCCCATGACGCTGGCTTCGCTGCTGTCTTCGTTATCGAAGTTGTACGAGAAGTCCCATTCTTCCGACAGGTACTTGCACAACAGGCGCCCGGCATTGATGTGCAATGCCTCGGACATCTCGCTGCGGTGGTCGGAGATATTCGGCAGCACGCAGATGCCGCTGGTGAAGATCGGTTCGAAGACGAACGAGTGACCGCTCTTGCCGTCGTTCTCGTCGGCTGGCTTGGTATCGAAGGTCTTGTTCATGTACGAGTACTGCTGGGCCAGGCCGAATTCCGAGGCCATGCCCGAGCCGGTACCGCCGCCGGCGCTGAAGATGTAGAAATACAGGCGCGACTGGTTGGCTTTGATGCCGCAGGAGTCGATCAGGTACGAGTGGATCAGTTTCCAGTCGGCGCTGGAGAAACGCTGGGTGTCCTTGTTGAGGATGATTTTGGCCAGGTACTGGCCTAGGATCGGCGCATTACCGGCCCCGCCGGCGTGGACCTCGGACAGATCCATGATTTTCATCTTGCTGTAGTCACGCAAGAATCCACCGCGCTCGCCTTGGCGGGAGAAGCGGATGCGCCCGGCAATGTCCTTGTCCAGGTCACCGAGCATCACCAGCGGCTCCACCAGAAACACCGGCTTCATGGCCTTGTTCTGTACCAGACGCAGGTTCTGGCGGATCCAGCGCGCTGGGCTGTAGCCAGTTTCGCCTTTGTGCCGATCCTCGTTGTTGAACTCGTTGAGGAAGAATGTCCGGGCGTTGTAGACCAGCTCGGCCACGTCAAGGGCGATGTTCGAGCCACAGCGGCCCAGGCCGATCAAGCACACCGAAGGGAACTGCTGCTCCAGGCGCAGCTGGTTCTCATCCTCGGCATGCAGGTTCTGCGGAAACACCAGATCGCGCAGGCCATCGAGATTATCGAGGATGCGTTGGATGTCCGGTTCGGTGTAGTACAGGTATTGCTGCGTGGGCACACTGCGCAACGGCGCGAGGTCCCGGGCGGCACCCGTGGGCAGGGGGGAGGGGATCGACGACTCGGGCACCGCATTGGCAGAAGTAGTTGTTAGGGTCATAGTGCGCCATTTGCCTTGGGTGGTGGGCCGTCGGACAAGTTATGTCATCTAGCCATCACGGGTGGGATTACGCGACTGTATCGTCTGTTTGTCATGCTTCTTTAATCGTCTGCTTGGAGTAGTTCATGAGTACTGCATTGCCTTCGCTGGGGTTCGCCGGAATCGGACTGATGGGATTGCCGATGTGCCAGCGCTTGCTGGCGGCGGGTTACCCGTTGACGGTCTGGAACCGCAACCGGCAAAAGTGCGCCGAACTGGTGGCGGCCGGTGCGCGCCAAGCCGCCAGCCCCGCCGAGTTGTGCCGCGACACGGATATCGTGCTGCTGTGTCTGGCCGATACGGCTGTGGTGCGGGAGGTGGTATTCGGCGAGCAAGGTATTGCCCAGGGCGGACGTGCCGGCCAGCTATTGGTGGATTTCTCCAGCCTGGAGCCGACCGCTACCCGTGAGATGGCGGCCGAGCTTGCCGCGCTGTGCGGCATGGCCTGGCTGGATGCGCCGGTCTCCGGCGGTACTCCGGGCGCCGAGGCCGGCACGCTGGCGATCATGGTGGGAGGCGAGGCGCAGGATCTGGAGCGCGTGCGCCCAGTGTTGTTGACCCTGGGGCAGCGGGTCACGCACATGGGCGGTGTGGGGGCAGGCCAGGTGACCAAGGCCTGCAACCAGATGATCGTGGCGTGCAACGCGCTGGTCATCGCCGAGGTTGTCGCGCTGGCCGAGCAATCGGGCGTTGACGCTCGCCTGATCGCCGAGGCCCTGGCCGGGGGCTTTGCCGACTCCAAGCCACTGCAGATCCTGGCGCCTCAAATGGCTGAGAGTCGGTTCGAGCCGATCAAGTGGCATGTGCGCACGCTACTCAAGGACCTGGATACCGCAGTGAAATTCTCGCGCGAGCAGGGTTCGGCGACACCGGTCAGTGGCCTGGCTGCGCAACTGATGCGCTTGCACGGTAGCCAGGGGTATCTGCAAAAAGATCCGGCGACACTGGTAGAGCTGTATCGCAACAAGGACTGAACGTTGGCGCTTGGCCGTCGAGGCGCTCGAGGATCGGCTGAAGTTCGGCCAGGGGCACCGGGCGGCTGAGCAGGTAGCCCTGCAGGAAATCACAACCGTGGGCGGCGAGGAAGGCATGCTGCTCGGTGGTCTCGACGCCCTCGGTGACGACCTGCAGGTGCAGGGTGTGGGCCATGATGATGATCGCCTGGACAATCTCGCGATCCTTCTGGCTCCCCGGCACGTCCTGGATAAACGACCGATCGATCTTGAGTACGTCCAGCGGCAGGCGCCTGAGGTAGGCCAGTGATGAATATCCAGTGCCGAAATCATCGATCGACAGGGCTACGCCTTGGGCGCGGATGCGCTTGAGCAGGCTGACGACCCGCTGGATATCGCCCATCAAGGCATTCTCGGTAACTTCCAGCTCCAGTTGACGAGCGGACACGCCGGCCTGGAACAGCGCCCTTTCCACTTCATTGGGCAACTCCTCGCGGCCAAGGGTCACCGCCGAGCAATTGACCGTGACCTTGAGGTTGCTATAGCCGTGGTGATTGAGCTGCGCCAGGTCATGACACGCCCGGCGCAGTACCCACAAGTCCAGGTCGGCGATCAAACCGTTGGTTTCGGCGATACCGATGAAACGGTCCGGGCTGAGCAGGCCGTGCTGGGGGTGCTGCCAGCGCACCAGGGCTTCGAGCTTTGCGACCTGGCCATTGTGCAGGTCGAAGATCGGCTGGTAGTGAACGCACAGTCCTCGCTCTTCGAGCAGGGCCACGCGCAGCTCTTCTTCCAGTTGCAACTCCAGTGTCGCGCGCGTCTTCAGGCTGCTGTTGAAGAAGTTCAGGCTGTTGCGCCCGCAACCCTTGGATTGGTACAGCGCCAGATCGGCATTCTTGAGCAGCTCTTCGGCCGTGCGTCCGTCATCAGGGAAGATGCTGATGCCGATGCTGGTGGTCATGACCATGCGCCGGCCGCCTAGGTCGATCGGGTCCTTCATTCTCTGCATGATGCGCTGGGCCAGGTGGCGTGCTTCGTCGCGGTTGTTGAGGCTGGTGACGATGCAGAACTCGTCTCCGCCAAAACGGGCTACCAGATCCTGGTTACGGGTTGCGGCCTTGATGTGGCCGGCGATGACCTTGAGCAGCTCGTCGCCTGCGGCGTGGCCAAGGCTGTCGTTGATCCGTTTGAAATGATCGATGTCCAGGAACATCACCGCCAGCCGGTTTTCGCTGTTGGCGTGTTCACACAGGCGTTCGGCGAAGACTTGGTTGAAACCGCGGCGGTTGACCAGGTTGGTAAGGGCATCGTAATGGGCGGCCTGCTGCAGGGAGGCGCGCGCCTGGTCCAATTGGCTGAGCAGGACATTGACCCGACGCAGGTCGTGCTCTTTGCTCTGCAGTTTTCTGTCGGACAAGGCGGCGCTGATGCTGCTACCGCTGATCAGAAGGGTAATCAAGGCGACGGTCAGGCCCAATTGCAGACTGTTGTCGGCCGAAGGCAGACGCAAGGCAGTGTCGACGGGAACCACCAGCGTCATGGCAGCCATGTTGATGAAATGCGTGCCGATCAGGCCGCCTGCTATCAGCAGGCTGGCGGCGTACTTGCTGGCCAGATGCAGGGTGCCGCTGCCTCGGCTGAAAAAACGTCCCATCGACAGCACCAGCAGGCTGGCGCCGAGGGTGACGGCCAGCGCCAGGAACGTCAGGACGGGTTCGTAGAATTGGTTGGCGTTGATCTTAAGGCCCGCCATCCCCGCGAAATGCATGAGCACGATGCCCAGCCCGGTCAGCAGGGCGCTTTGCACGTAATGGCCCAGACGCATTTCGTCCCGATCGAGACTGTTCATCGCGAACCAGGCGGTGAGCAGGGCGATCAGCAGTGACAAGCCGGTCATCGGCACGTCGTAGCGAATATCGACCGGTGCCTGCAAGGCCAGTGTGCTGATGAAGTGCAGCGCCCAAATGCCGGCGGCCAGACAACAGGCGCCCAGCACACGCCATTGCCGTCGGGCCATGGGGTCTTCGCTCTGGCTCTGGCGTTCGGCCATGTCCAGCGTCGCGAAACAGGCAATGCAGGCCACCCCATAGGCCAGCAGAACCAGCAGGGGGTCATGGCGGCAGTCCAGGAAGATCTGGCCGGTAGTTGGCAGCTTGGCGAACAATTGCAGTCCCAACCACTCCATTGCATGCCTCTTCGTCGAGTTCGCACTCGTCCCCAAAAAAGCCGGTGGAGACCGTTCTGCAGCAGTATAGAAATGAGTGGTTAAGCCTTCCTGATTAATGGCACTTTGATTTCAACCATTTGGATATTGGCTTAATAGCGCGCGGATCTAAGCTTGGCGGTGAGCGCCAGCGCCTACAGGTCGTCGAAACACGGTAGGCGCTGGCGAAGCCTGCGCGAGGATGCAGATCAGCCCGCGACCAAGACGCGGATCGCCTCCAGGCGCAGGGCGGCTTTTTCCAGCATGGCCAGGCCTTCTTCGCGCTGCTTGCGCAGGGCGTCGATTTCGCTGTCGCGTACGCTCGGGTTGACGGCCTTGAGTGCGGTCAGGCGGGCCAGTTCTTCGTCAGCTTCGGCGGCCAGGCGGCGCTGCGCCTCGGCCACGCGCTCTACATGGCTAGGCATGACCTTGGCTTCGCCGCTGGCGATGCGCTTGGCCAGTACATCGCGCTGGGCTTGGACGAACTTGTTGGCGCTGGCCTTGGGCACGCTTTCCAACTGGTCATTGAGGGTTTCGAAAGCCACACGAGGGCTCAGGTCGTTGCCGTTGGCATCGAGCAGGCAGCGCAGGGCCGCCGAAGGCAGGTAACGACCCAGCTGCAGGCTGCGAGGGGCGACCACTTCACTGACATAGAGCAGCTCGAGCAGCACGGTGCCAGGCTTGAGCGCCTTGTTCTTGATCAGCGCCACCGCGGTATTGCCCATGGAACCGGACAGCACCAGATCCATGCCGCCCTGGACCATCGGGTGTTCCCAGGTCAGGAACTGCATGTCCTCGCGCGAGAGCGCCTGGTTGCGGTCATAGGTGATGGTCACGCCTTCGTCGTCGCCCAGCGGGAAGCTGGCGTCGAGCATCTTCTCGCTCGGCTTGAGGATCAGCGCGTTTTCCGAGTGGTCTTCGCTGTCGATGCCAAAGGCGTCGAACAGGGTTTCCATATAGATCGGCAGGGCGAACTGGTCGTCCTGTTCGAGAATCGCCTCCACCAGCGCCTGACCTTCGCCCGCACCACCGGAGTTGAGCTCCAGTAGCCGATCGCGGCCGCTGTGCAGCTCGGCTTCCAGACGCTCGCGCTCTGCACGGGCTTCATCTACCAGCGCCTCCCAGGCCTTGCTGTCGCCCCCTTCGAGCAGCTGCAGCAGGCGCGGGCCGAACTGGTGCTGCAAGGCGTTACCCGTCGGGCAGGTGGCCAGGAAGGCGTTAAGGCCCTGGTGGTACCACTGGAACAGGCGCTCCTGCGGGCTGTCCTGCAGGTAGGGGATGTGCAGCTCGATGGTGTGTTTCTGGCCGATACGGTCCAGGCGGCCGATGCGCTGCTCGAGCAGATCGGGGTGGGCCGGCAGATCGAACATTACCAGGTGGTGGGCGAACTGGAAGTTGCGGCCTTCGCTGCCGATTTCCGAGCAGATCAGCACCTGGGCGCCAAACTCTTCGTCGGCGAAGTAGGCAGCGGCGCGGTCGCGCTCCAGGATACTCATACTCTCGTGGAACACCGTGGCCGGAATGCCGGAGCGCACGCGCAGAGCGTCTTCCAGGTCCATGGCGGTCTCGGCGTGGGCGCAGATCACCAAAACTTTGGTGCGCTTGAGCATCTTGAGGGTGTCGATCAGCCAGTCGACCCGCGGATCGAAGCGCCACCAACGCTCGTCGTCGCTGGTTTCGCCCTGGGCCTGGAAGGCCACTTCCGGATAGAGCTCGGCACGTTCGCCGCTCGGCAGATCGTGGTATTGCGCCGGATTGGCCAATGGGTAGGGGTGCAGCTGGCGCTCCGGGAAGCCCTGGATCGCCGCGCGAGTGTTACGGAACAGCACGCGGCCGGTACCGTGGCGATCGAGCAGCTCACGGATCAGGCGTGCGCTGGCCTGGCTGTCGCCGTCGGTGACAGCGGCCAGCAGCGCTTCGCCCTCGGCACCGAGGAAGCCTTCGATGGTGGCGTGGGCCTTGGGTGACAGACGGCCTTCGTCGAGCAGTTCCTGAACGGCTTCGGCAACCGGGCGATAGTGCTCGCTCTCGGCGCGGAAGGCGGCCAGGTCATGGAAACGGTTGGGGTCGAGCAGGCGCAGGCGGGCGAAGTGGCTGTCCTGGCCCAATTGCTCGGGAGTGGCGGTGAGCAGCAGCACGCCCGGGATGACTTGGGCCAGTTGCTCGACCAAGGCGTACTCGGGGCTTGCCTGTTCTTCGTGCCAGACCAGGTGGTGCGCTTCGTCGACGACCATCAGGTCCCAGCCAGCGGCGAACAGAGCGTCCTGGGCCTTCTCGTCTTCGACCAGCCACTCCAGCGCCACCAGCGCGAGCTGGGCGTCTTCGAACGGGTTGCTGGCGTCGCTTTCGATGAAGCGCTCCGCATCGAACAGCGCCACTTGCAGGTTGAAGCGCCGACGCATTTCCACCAGCCACTGATGCTGCAGGTTTTCCGGCACCAGGATCAGCACGCGGCTGGCGCGCCCGCAGAGCAGCTGGCGATGGATCACCAGGCCTGCTTCGATGGTCTTGCCCAGGCCTACTTCGTCGGCCAGCAGTACCCGTGGCGCAATGCGGTCAGCCACTTCACGGGCGATGTGCAACTGGTGCGCGATCGGCTGGGCGCGGCAGCCGCCCAGACCCCACAGGGTCGAGAGCATCTGTTTGCTGGTGTGCTGCAAGGTGTTGTAGCGCAGGGAGAACCACGACAGCGGGTCGATCTGCCCGGCGAACAGGCGGTCGCTGGCCAGACGGAACTGGATGAAGTTGGACAGCTGGGTCTCCGGCAGGACTCGCGCTTGGTTCTGGCCGTCGAGGCCGTGGTAGACCAGAAGGCCATCGGCGTCCTCGACCTCGCGCACGGTCAGCTTCCAACCCTCGAAATGAGTGATCTGGTCGCCAGGCGAGAAGCGCACGCGGGTCAGCGGCGCATTGCGCAGGGAATACTGGCGGGTGTCGCCAGTGGCCGGGTAGAGCACGGTCAGCAGGCGGCCATCCTGCGCCAGGATGGTCCCCAGGCCGAGCTCGGCTTCGCTGTCACTGATCCAGCGTTGCCCCGGTTGATACTGCTGCGCCATACTGCCTGAACTCCCGCGATGAAAAGCCGGCTATGTTAACGGATAGGGCCGGTTAGACCAAAGAGTCTAGCTGTTCATCGACGAATACCGTTGCACAACGAGGGCCCCACGCCACCATGCTTGCCAAGCACCGCTGGTTGTATGCCTCCCTGGCCCTGAGCAGTTTGTTGCTGGCTGCCTGTGACCAGAAAAACTTCGAGACCTTGCCGCCGATTCCCGCCGAGCAGCTGGAAGTGCTGGGCGTGCAGACCCCGATCAAGAGCGTGCATTTCCGTGACCGTGACGGCGAAGGCCTGCTGGTGCTCAGCCGAACCGACGGCCAGGCCACCGACGCCGAAACCGAGCAGGAAGTCGACAAGGTGGTGCTCAAGGCCACCCTCTATGGGCGTAGCGCGCAGGCGGATGCGTTCAAGTCCCGCTGGCAGATTGAACAGGAGACCAGTTGCCCGGGGTTGGATCTGGACGTGGACTTCTACACCGATGTCAGTGATGTCAGCGACCTGAACAAAGATGGCGTCGCCGAACTGACCGTGGCCAGCCATGCCTTCTGTGGTGGCGGTATCGATCCCCATGACATCGCCATCGAGATGCGCGAAGGGCAGGCGGTCTACAGCATTACCGGCCAGTCACTGATCACGCCGGCCGGTGAGGAACCAGTCGGCGGCGAGCGCGAGGACAGCGCCTCGCTCAAGAGTGCGCCGCAGGTGTTGCGCGATCATATGGATGCGGTGTGGCAGCAGGTCTACAAGCGGCCCTGGAGCGAAACCAGTCCATCGGCCGATGAGCCGACCGAAGATGACGTCGAGGTCCAATGAAGGCGGTGTCCTATACTCCGGGCACCTGACCATGAAGGGGCTTGCGAGCGGTCGCTCAAGGCGGCCGGGCGTTGGCCGATACAAGGGTAACAGGAGACGATTTCCATGCTGCCGCCCATCATTCCGCTCAGCGCCGCACCGGTGACTTCGCAACAGGATCCGGTCAAACAGACCCCGCCCATTCCGCCGGTGGTCCCCGCGCAGCCCAGCTCGAGCGACGGCACCATCGATCTGCGTCACCAGCGCGACCCGCAGGAGCAGGCCCTGTTGTTGCGCGAAGAGCAACGCCGGCAACAACAGCAGCGTCAGCAAAAAGGTCAGGACGAGCCGTTCAGCGCCGTGCCGGATGATGAGCTTAACGCCGACAACACTGTACCGGTATCGCCGCTGGGCGAGCGACCGCGCCAGGGGCTGCTGGTGGATATCGAAGTCTGAGCTGGTCAGCATCGGCGTCAGGCTTCATCATGCAAGCCTCTGCTGTCAGTCGAGCCTGCCATGAGCCAAGACAACCTGATCGATTTCGATGCCGAGCGCAGCAAGCGCATCCATGACCTCAAGGAAAAGCGCCTGAACGAAGTGCGCCAGGCCTTCGAACAGGCCATGCCGTTGGGCAAATCCAAGAAGAAGCCCAAGGGCAAGCCGAAAAAACGCTGAAATTTGACGCATGTCAAATCTGTACACGCCTCGCGTGCCCGCCCCCGGGCACCATTGACGCCCGTCAATTTTTTCCACTCCCGCATTCGTTACCTTGCATCCATCGGACAACGGCAAACGAACGGGAGGCCGACATGTTCTTCGACAACGTGGTTATCGCCGGTGTGGTAACGGTCGGGTTGATGTTGGTGTTCTTCGCCGGTCTGGGCATTTTCATCTGGAAGGACTCGAGCAAGCGCAAGTCGCGCTGATCCTTCCCGATTCACGAGCACGCAAGGCATTTAGGGCGACTTCGGTCGCCCATTTTTTTGCCTGTGTTTTCGCTATCCGCGTAACTGCTGATGCAGATGGAGCGGGAGTGGATCCAGAATGATGCTTAGCTAGCTAATCAAACGATTCCGCTTTATCCTTGCGCCGTTGTCTATCTTTCATCCATTACCGCTGCGCAAGGCCCGATTCCGTGCCCATCACCCTCACGGCCCTTTTTGCTCCCACCCCCCTCGCTGTCAAGTTCGCCATCAAGACCTTGCTCGGTGGGGGGCTGGCGCTGTGGCTGGCCATGCGTTGGGGCCTGGAGCAGCCTTCCTGGGCGTTGATGACGGCTTTCATCGTGGCCCAGCCGCTGTCTGGCATGCTGGTGCAGAAGGGCTTGGCCCGGTTGGCCGGGACCTTGGTAGGCACGTTCATGTCGGTGGTGTTCATGGGGCTGTTCGCCCAGACACCGTGGTTGTTCCTGCTCACTTTGGCGTTGTGGCTGGCGCTGTGTACGGCGGCGTCCACTCAATTACGTAGCGCCTGGGCTTACGCCTTCGTGCTGGCCGGCTATACCGTTGCGATCATCGCCTTGCCGGCGATCAACCATCCGCTGCAAGTGTTCGACCAGGCGGTGGCACGCTGCACGGAGATCTGCCTGGGGATCGTCTGCGCCACCGCCACCAGCGCCTTGCTCTGGCCGCTGCGGGTCGAACAGCAGCTCGCAGGCCAGGCACGCCAGGCCTGGCAGAACGGCCTGCAGGCGTGCAGTGCCATGCTCGGTGGCGAAGACGAAGCGCGTAAGGGGCTGTTGGAAATTCTGGGACGAATCGTTGCCATCGATGCCCAGCGCGAACACGCCTGGTTCGAAGGACACCGCGGCCGTCAGCGCGCCCGGGCCATTCGTGGATTGAGCCAGAAATTGATGATGCTGCTGCGTATTTCGCGATCGGTGCGGCGCCAATGGAGCCAGCTTGACGAGACCGAGGCCGGTCGGCTGGCGCCATGGCTGGATGAGGTTCGCGCACAGTTGATCACGCCTGAACCCGCGAACCTGCTGCTGTTGCGCCAGCGCCTCTGGGATGCAGCTCATGACGGGCAGATCAGCTCTGCCGAGCATTACTGCCTGGCGCGCCTGACTCTGTTGCTGGATTTTGCCATGGCTGCGACCCAGGCTTTGCAGGACGTGGAGCAGGGCAGGGCTCCCAAAGAAGTGTCCCAGAGCCTGGCCGCTCACCGGGATTTGCCGTTGGCGCTGTTGTTTGGGTCGCGCAGCGCCTTGGCGTTCCTGGCCATGAGCAGTTTCTGGCTGGCCACTGCATGGCCGGCGGCACCGGGTGGATTGGTGCTCACTTGTGTGGTCTGCAGTTTGTTCGCCAGCCGTGAGAACGGTGCGCAGATCGGGCTGAGTTTCCTGCGCGGGATTCTCCTGGCAATCCCAGTGGCGTTTCTGGTGGGACAGATCCTCCTGCCACAGTGGAGCAGCTTCGCGATGCTATGCCTCGGGATGGGCGTGCCGCTGTTCTTCGGTGCTTTGGGCATGGCGCACCCGCGCACAGGCGCCACGGCGACCTCTTATTGCCTGCATTTCATCGTGCTGGTGGCGCCACTGAACACCATGCATTTCGATGTGGCTGCCATGCTCAACAGCGCCCAGGCCATGTTGATCGGTGTGGGGGCGGCGGTGTTGGCGTTTCGGCTGCTGGTGCTGCGTCATCCGGCCTGGCTCGGTCGGCGCCTGCGCAAGGCGACTCAGGGCGATCTGGTGCGCCTGACCCGCCGTGACCTGCGGGGAGCCGATAGCTGGTTCGGCGGGCGCATGGCCGACCGTCTGATGCAGCTGGCGCGACACGCCAGCGAGCTGCCGGAGGCTGAGCGCAAGCGTTGGGACGATGGGTTGCACGGCCTGGATATCGGCGATGAGCTGGTGCATCTGCGCATGTGCCTTGCCGTCGCTCAGGCGCCGTTGGCTGCAGCCGAGCGTCATTACTTGCAACAGTTGGAAGCAGTGCTCGCCAGCGGCCCGGCGCCGGGCCGTGGTCAGCGCCTGGACGCGGCCAGCGAGCAATTCATCGAGGCCCTGCGTCGCCAGCCGCCAAGCGACCCGCTGCACCTGGCTATTGGCGCGGTGCTGCAACTGCAAAGAAGCTGGGGCAAGTGGTGCCGCCGGCAGGAGGAAATCCATGGGCTTGCGTGAGTGGGCGCTGGGCGGCGTGTTGCTCAGCCCGTTTCTGGTCTATGTGCTGATGGCCCTGGCGCTTACCGGATTGCTGCGTCTGGTGGTGCAGGCCACGCCTTTGGGGCGCTGGATCTGGCACGAAGCATTGTTCGATGCCGCATTGTTCGTTTGTGTTCTGTCCCTGGTGGTGCACCTGCTAGGGCCTTTGTAAGGAGTGAAGTCCATGCGTACAGCCGTACGTACCCTGGTCACCCTGTGTGTGGTGGCGCTGGCGGTGTTCGCCGGTTACCAGCTCTGGCAGTACTACATGCTCACCCCCTGGACGCGGGACGCACGGGTCCGCGCGGACGTGGTGGTCATCGCCCCGGACGTCTCCGGATGGGTACGCGAGCTGAAGGTCCATGATAATCAGCAGGTCAAGGCCGGCGATGTGCTAATGAACATCGACCGCGAGCGCTTCCAGGCCGCCTACGACCAAGCCAGCGCTGTGGCCGAAACCCGTGCCCAGCAATTGCGCCTGCGTGAGCGCGAGGCGGCCCGGCGTACTGCGCTCGGCCCAGAGGCCATCAGCGCTGAGCTGCGCGAGAACGCCCAGATCAACGCGGCGATCGCCCGTGGTGAACTGCACGAAGCCCAGGCACAGCTGCAGGTGGCCAAGATAAACCTGGACCGCAGCGAAGTGCGTGCGCCGCGCAGCGGGCACATCACCAACCTGCGTCTGGCCCAGGGCAACTACGTTAACACCGGGCAATCGGTGATGGCCTTGGTGGACGACTCGACTTTTTATATCCAGGCCTATTTCGAGGAGACCAAGCTGCCGCGCATTCGCGTGGGCGACCCGGTCAAAGTCTGGTTGATGGGCGCAGGTGAGTCGATCGATGGGCACGTGGAAAGCATCAGCCGCGGCATCACCGACAGCAACAGCAATCCCGACAGCCAGTTGCTGCCGGAGGTCGAGCCGACCTTCAACTGGGTGCGCCTGGCCCAACGGATCCCGGTGCGCATTCGTCTTGACCAGATCCCGGAGGGCATGAACCTGAGCGCGGGCATGACGGCCAGCGTGCAGGTTCATGAGCAGGCGCAGCGCTGAGCGCCGGCTTAGAGGAACATGCCGCCGGATACTTCCAGCCGTTGGCCGGTAATCCAGCCGTTGCCGTCTTCGAGCAGCAGGGCGATTGCCGCGCCGATGTCATCGGGCAGACCGACCCGGCCCAGGGCTGTGTTACCGGCAATGAAGTCATTGACCTGCTGGTTGTCGCGAACCACGCCACCGCCGAAGTCTGTCTCGATCGCCCCAGGGGCCAGGATGTTCACACGAATGCCCCGGGCTCCTAGCTCCTTGGCCTGGTAGCGGGTGAGCACCTCCATCGCACCTTTCATGGCCGCGTAGGCGGCATAGCCAGGCAGGGCGAAGCGGGTCAGGCCGGTGGAGATATTGACGATGCGCCCGCCATCGACCATCAGCGGCAACAGGCGCTGGGTCAGGAAGAACGGCCCTTTGAGCTGGATGTTGAGCAACTGGTCGAACTGGGCCTCGCTGGTCTCGGTGAACGGCACGTTCAGCCCGATGCCGGCATTGTTCACAAGAAAGTCGAAACGCTCCCGGCCAAAGTGCTGTCGCAGGGTCTGGTCTACACGCTCGGCGAAGGTCGCGAAACTGGCGTTGTCACTCACATCCAATTGCAGCATGGCGGCTTTCACTCCGGCCTGTTCCAGGCGGCGTGCGAGCGCTTGGGCTTCGTCGGCCTTGCTGTGGAAGGTGCCGATGATGTCGATGCCTCGCGCGGCCAAGTGTTCTGCGGTGTTCTTGCCCAGGCCTCGGCTGGCGCCGGTGATCAAAGCGAGTTTGCGGGTCATGTCGGTTACCTCGTTGATGGCTGTGGGTAACAGACTATTGGTCTGCACAGGGGTGATAAATCCGGTATTTATGGAAATACTGTTCGAATGTTTTGGACAATGAGCGACGTTTCAATGAACAAGCTGGAGCTGCTGCGCACTTTCGTCAGGGTCAGTGAACTGTCCAGTTTCACCCTGGCCGGCGACAGCCTGGGGTTGCCGCGATCAACAGTGTCTGAGCAGATTCGGGCGCTAGAGCATCTGCTGGGCACCCGGCTGTTCAACCGCACCACCCGACGTGTGCAGGCCACTCAGGACGGCATGCTGTTGTATGAGCGCAGCAAGAATCTGCTGTCGGGCATGGAAGAAATCGAGGGGCTGTTTCGTGCTGACGATGTTGATCTGACGGGGCGTTTGCGCATCGATTTGCCGACCATGATGGCCAGGCAAGTGATCATTCCGGCGCTGCCTGGGTTCCTGGATCGCTACCCGCGTCTGGAGGTCGAGATCAGTTGCACCGACCGGCGGGTTGATCTACTGCGCGAAGGCTTCGACTGTGTGCTGCGAATTGGTGTGCTGAACGACCTGGACGTGGTGGCGCGACCGGTTGGCCAATTGAGCATGCGCAACTGCGTAAGCCCAGGGTACCTGGCGCGTTACGGTGAGCCGCGCAGCCTCGAGGATCTGGCTGAGCATCGCCTGGTTCATTACGTCGGCACCCTGGGCGCGCGCAGCCCAGGGTTCGAATACGAGCGCAACGGACAAGTGCATGTCCAGGCCATGACGGGTGCCGTGACCGTGAACAACGCCGAAGCCTACTCGGCGGCCTGTCTGGCAGGCCTGGGGCTGATCCAGGTGCCCGCTGTGGGCGTCGCCAACCATCTGCGCAGTGGTGCGCTGGTCTGTGTGCTGGAAGGGTTTCAGGCCCAAGCCATGCCGGTGTCGTTGCTGTACGCCCGGCAGCGGCATGTACCGCGCCGAGTCCAGGTGTTCATGAACTGGCTGGCCCAGGTGCTGGCGTCCCAGGTCGATCCACAGGCAGACGAAAACTGAACAGCGTCCCCGTCTGCGGGTTGGACACGACGTCCATACGCCCACCGTGGGCCAGAGCAATCTGGTTGGCGATGTACAGCCCAAGGCCCAGCCCTTGTTGCGGCCTGTTGGAGAGCGGCCGGGAAAACGGCTGGAACAATTGCGCCAGGGTATGCGCCGGGATCGGCTCGCCCAAGTTGTGCACGCTGAGCACGAAATTGCCGTCACGTACGGCGGCGGTGATGGTCACCGGCCCATCGGGGGCGCCGTGGGTCAGGGCATTGGCAATCAGATTGGAAAGTAGCTGCATCACTCGTTCCCGGTCGCAATACAGTCCGCCCAGATCGCCGATGTTCAGCACCATCTGGCGCTGCGGATGGACACGCTGCAATTCCGAGGCGACGTGGCTGAGCGCGCCATGCAGATCGTGGCAGGGCTGCACGTTAAGTGTGATGCCGGCACCGAGGCGACCACGGGCAAAGTCCAGCACATCACGCACCAACTGCGAGGCACGTTTGCCGGAGGTTAGGATGTGTCGTGCGATGACACGGTTACGCTCATCCTGCAGGCGCTGGATGAGCAGTTCGGCACCGGCGGTGATGGCGAACAGCGGATTGCGCAGATCATGACCGAGGACGGCGATGAACTGCTCGCGCACTTCGGCCATGGCCCGTTCCTTCTGAAGGGCGCGCTCGGTGCGCTGGGCGCTTTGTTCGCTTTCTATCTGGATCGCCAGCAGCCGGGCAAAGGACTCCATCATGGGCTGGATTGCGCTGCCTTTGAGCGGTGCGGGCTGTGAGTCGAAGGCGATGATGGTGCCGAAGAAACTGCCATCGGTGCGCAGCACCGGCACCGAGATGTAGCTTTCGAAGCGGTAGATCCGCGGTGCGTGATGCTGGCAGTACTGCTCGTCCAGGCTGGCTTGGTCGATCACGATGGTCTGCTGGCTGCTGCGGGTTTCCTGGCACAGGGTAGTGGTCACGTCCAGTTCATCACCAGGTCGCAGGCCCATGCCCAGGTTGTCCAGCACGGCGCAGGCGACCCAATTGTTCTCGGTGACCCGTGCTACGGCAGCAAAACGCAGGCCTGTGGTCTCGCAGATCACTTGCAGGATGGCCGGAACGGCGTTGATGCGGCCAATGATGGCGATGTCGGCACTGAGGTCGATGGCCATGACGGTCCGATGTCCGTGGCGGTAGGAAGATCAGTCTAGCGGGCCGATGGTGGGAGCATGGAAAAACTTGGCGAACGGTCTGCCACTTGCGCTAGGCTGGCCGTGCGCGTCGCCCGAGAAGAGGCGACCGCTCCCGCCCGGCGTGCGTCCTTTCGACATCAATTGCGAGGTACGTATGACCATCACATCCCTGGATATCTGCAATGCCGCCGACCAGCTCATCGGCTTCGTCGGCTACCACGGCAAGCGCGGCACCCATATCGTGCGCTTTAGCGAAGACGCCTTCGGCATGGATGTGGCCGATGAAAGCATCACACCCTGCAGCGAATTCGTCTGGCGCCCTGTGCAAGGCGCCCGCATGGCCCTGTGCCGCGAGCGCCTGGCACTGTTGTTGGCCCAGCATGTGGATGATCGGCTTAATATCGGCGAGCCGCTGCGCCTCTACCTGCGTCGTGGGGATCTTCCGGAGATCATCGCCGAGCGCCGGTTGCGTTGAATGCAAGGCTCAGAGCGCGCCACGCTGGTCGCTGCGCGCCTTGAGCAAACACTCGAAATGCTGGCGATCCAGCGGGCGGCTCAGGTAGTAGCCCTGGACTTCGTCACAGCGATCCTTGGCCAGCAGCTTGAGCTGTTGCTCGGTTTCCACTCCTTCGGCGGTCACCTCCAGGCCCATGGCCCGGCCCAGGTTGATGATTGCCTGAACCACGGCGCGATCGTTGCCGCTCGGGTTGCCTAGGCCTGCGATGAATCGCTTGTCGATCTTGATGCTGTCGAACGGGTAAGTCCGCAAGTAGCCCAGGGAAGAATAGCCGGTGCCGAAATCGTCCATGTTCAGGCGTACGCCGAGCTCCTTGAGGGCGAGCATGGTGCCTAGGGCGCCCTCGATGTCGTTGAGCATGACGTTTTCGGTGATTTCCAGCTCCAGGCGCTGGGCCGGAAAACCCGTGTCCAACAGGATTTCGCGTACATCCGCCACTACGTTGCTACGGGAAAACTGCGCCGGCGAAAGATTGACCGAAACCAGCAGGTCCTGGGGCCAGTCTCGGGCGCTTTGGCAGGCCTCGCGCAGTACCCATCGGCCGAGGGCGACAATGAGATCGCTTTGTTCGGCTAGAGGAATGAAGGTATCCGGGCCGAGCAGACCTTCCTGGGGATGCTGCCAGCGCAGGAGCGCTTCGACCGAAACGATCTGAAGGTCCCGCAGGCGATACCGGGGTTGATAGTGAAGCACGAATTCTTCGTGTTTCAGGGCGCGGCGAAGGTCGTTCTCCAATTGGCGGCGATACTGGATCTGCTGATTCATCTGCGCATCGAAGTAACGCCAAGTGTGCTTGCCTTCGCCTTTGGCCTGGTAAAGGGCGATGTCGGCGCAGCGTATCAGCTCCCCGGCATCGTAGCCTTGGGCGCGGCTCTGGGCGATGCCGAGGCTGGCGCCGATGTGCAGTGCTTGGTCTTCGAATAGGATGGGCTGCTGCAGCAGATCGATCAGTCGGGCACAGAAGCGATCGACTTCGCTGTGATTGTCCAGTCCACTGAGTACCAATACGAACTCGTCTCCGCCCAGGCGTGCTACCAGGTCACCTTCGCGGGTGGTATCGCGCAGGCGCGTGGCGACTTCCAGCAGCACGGCATCGCCAGCGGCATGGCCAAGGGCGTCGTTGATCGGCTTGAAGTTGTCCAGATCCAACAACAGCAAAGTCAGTGGCGGCGCGTCGCTGCCACGCAGCAGCGCCTGTTCCAGGTGGCGGGCGAGCTTGTTGCGATTGGCAAGGCCGGTGAGGGCATCGTGCATCGAAAGGTGCTGGATACGCGCATGGGCGTCCACTTCGTCGGTGATATCGCTGGCGGTACCGCGAAAACCGTTGTGCTTGCCCTCGAACAGGATCGGCCGAGCCGAGATCCGGCAATAACGGTTCTGGCCGTTGTGATCCCGGTAGGCGCAACGCAGGTTGGCCAGCTGCTGCGGGTCGGCCTGCGCCTGGCTGTCCAGCCAGGAGGAGAGGGGAGTGGTGTCGCAAGACAGTAGTTGGTTCAGCGGCTGGCCCAGCCAATCTTCGACGGCGTAGCCGGTGACTCGCACGAAGCGTTGGGACAGGTAGGTCAGGCGCTGTTGGCGATCGGTTTCCCAGATCCAATCGGACGCTGCCTCAGCGACGGCGCGAAAACGCTGCTCGCTGGCCTCCAAGGCCTGGTTGCTCTGCTGCAGGCGTTGCAGGCTCAGCTCGACGGCACGCGAGCCCTGCAACACCTGGCGAAACAGGTAGAGCATCACCAGCCCCAGTACCAGCAATGCCCCAGACAGAGGTGGGAGTACCGCCCAGAGCAATTGCCTGCCCGGTTGCGGGCTGCTCCAAGCCAGGCTGTAGCCGGTGTCGCCCAGCGTGATGCGAGGATGGCTGCGGGCATCGATCGCGTCCTTTTCCAGGTGCAGGTCGGTCAGGCCGGCGCCTTTACCGAGCTGGGAGAGCTTCGGTCCGGTCAGTTCATCGACGAACAGCATCACCGGTGCGTCGTCCACCTCGCTTGGCTCGACGTCTTTGTCCGGGCGTACGGCGGCGGCGCTGAGCACGGCCGGTGAACCGTCGAGCAACACAAACTGGGTCACCTGTTCCCGAGCAGGGGCCGCCGCGCGGGCCTCGGTGATAATCGCCGCCAAAGGTCCATCGATGAGGGCGCTGGCCGGCGAGTCGGTCGGCTTTCCTCTGAGCAGGGCATAAGTGGTGCGCTGGTCGTCCACCACGAAGACACCTTCGTAACCACTGGCGGTGTACAGTGAATCGCCGATGTTCTTCTCTTCGTAAGCCCAATGCCAATCGACCTGGCCGGCCAAGTGCTGGTAGGCGGCATCCCACACCGCATAACTGGACAGGAACTGACGCGAAGCCTGCAGTCGTTGTTCCAAGGCCTGGGTAGCCTGGAACGTGCTGCGTTCCTGCTCCTGTCGATCGAGAATTCGGGCAATGTTAAACAGTGCGCCTAGAGTGACCAGAGCGGCGAGTATAAACAGCAGGGAAAAACCAATGATCAGGCGACGAACCTGCAAGCGCGGAGCAGGGGTGCTGGGCGAAGAGTCGACATGCCTGTCCATGCGCGAGAGCTCCTTGATGAACTGCATCCCTGGTGCGCGGCGGCCTGGGGCAGGTTCAGTCAGGATAGGCCAGCTTGCGCGTGGCAGCGCCGTCCTGGGAGAAATTCACTTGGTCACGTTTTTCGCGCTTGGCTGCACTGTTCGGGAGACTTGGGGTCGGCTGTACAGGGGCCCAGCCCGCTACTGTTGTGTGTGGGGCACGTTTATCGCATAAGCCGCATTAATGTTGTTCAGCATCAATTCATCGATGAAAAATGGCCTCGCAGGCTATTTCACGGTTAAGCCAATCACTGTGGAGTACCATGAACGCCTTGCTTTTGGTCGGAGTGCTACTGCTCATGTTGCCCCTTGACTCTAACGCTGGTGGGGCGGCGCCCCATCGGGATGGGCGTTTTCATAACCAGGCCATCCTGCCTCAGGACGGCGCTCTGAAAAAACTGCGTATTGGCTTGAAGTACCTGTTCCTGCGCAAGCCCCCCGGAACACGCCCGACCGCATCCATCAGCCTGCAGCCGATGACCCGTCAACAAGTGCTTGATGCGCCGGACCACAGCCTCTGGCGCCTAGGGCATTCGACGGTACTGCTCAAGCTGCGCGGACGCTTCTTTATTACTGACCCGGTGTTCGCCGAGCGCGCCTCGCCCGTGCAATGGGCTGGGCCGCTACGTTTCCATGCTCCGCCCCTGAGCCTGGAGGAGCTGCCGCCGTTGACCGCAGTGATTCTTTCCCATGACCACTTCGATCACCTCGATGAACAGACGATTCGCCAGCTGGCGCCACGTACCGGGTTGTTTCTGACACCGCTTGGCGTGGGAGATCTCTTGATCAGTTGGGGGGTGCCTGCAGCCAAGGTGCGTCAGCTGGATTGGTGGCAGGAAATCGAGGTTGAAGGCATTCGCTTGGCGGCAACCCCGGCGCAGCACTTTTCAGGACGTGGTCTGTTCGACAGCAATCGCAGGTTGTGGGCGTCCTGGGTGGTAATGGATGAAGCGTTGCGTCTGTTCTTCAGTGGAGATACCGGCTATTTCGACGGCTTCCGTCGGATTGGCGAGCGCTACGGGCCGTTCGATCTGACGTTGATTGAAACCGGTGCCTACAACCTGGCCTGGCCCAACGTGCACATGCAGCCGGAGCAGAGCTTACAGGCCCACCTTGACCTGCGCGGGCGCTGGTTGCTGCCAATTCATAATGGAACCTTTGACTTGTCCATCCATGGATGGCAGGAGCCATTCGAGCGCATTGTTGCCCTGGCCTCGCAAGCGCAGGTGCGTTTGTCCACGCCACAAATGGGTGAGCGGGTCAGCCTGGATTCCCCGCATGAGGGACAGAACTGGTGGCAGCCGCGGCCGGTTCGTGAGCGGGGCAGGATGATCGAACGAGATGTTGTGACACGCTAAGGACATTGTTTTGAAGTTTTTGTGAAATAACTGTTGACGGGGTTTCGAATCCCCTTATAATGCGCCCCACTTCCGACGCAGTCGAAACGCAAAACTCCTTGATAATCAACGAGTTGAACGCTTCAGGTAGTATCGGAAAGGGCTTCGGTCTTCTGATCGGTAGCGGTGAAAAAGGCAGTTGACAGCAGGTTTTAACGCTGTATGATTCGCCTCCCGCTACGAGAGATCGCAGCGAGTTAAGCGGTTGAAGTTGAACGGGTTTCTCGGAAAAAACTTCAAAATAAACGCTTGACAGACTTAGAGGAAAGCGTAGAATGCGCGGCCTCGGTTGAGCAAAGCGCTTAACCAAATCGCTCTTTAACAATCGAATCAAGCAATTCGTGTGGGTGCTTGTGAGTATGGACTGATCGTCGCCAAGATTATCAGCATCACAAGTGGCCATGCGAGAAATCACATAGTCATTTGAGATTGCTGAGCCAAGTTTAGGGTTTCTTAAAAACCCAAGCAGTATTGAACTGAAGAGTTTGATCATGGCTCAGATTGAACGCTGGCGGCAGGCCTAACACATGCAAGTCGAGCGGATGACGGGAGCTTGCTCCTTGATTCAGCGGCGGACGGGTGAGTAATGCCTAGGAATCTGCCTGGTAGTGGGGGACAACGTTCCGAAAGGAGCGCTAATACCGCATACGTCCTACGGGAGAAAGTGGGGGATCTTCGGACCTCACGCTATCAGATGAGCCTAGGTCGGATTAGCTAGTTGGTGAGGTAAAGGCTCACCAAGGCGACGATCCGTAACTGGTCTGAGAGGATGATCAGTCACACTGGAACTGAGACACGGTCCAGACTCCTACGGGAGGCAGCAGTGGGGAATATTGGACAATGGGCGAAAGCCTGATCCAGCCATGCCGCGTGTGTGAAGAAGGTCTTCGGATTGTAAAGCACTTTAAGTTGGGAGGAAGGGCAGTAAGTTAATACCTTGCTGTTTTGACGTTACCGACAGAATAAGCACCGGCTAACTCTGTGCCAGCAGCCGCGGTAATACAGAGGGTGCAAGCGTTAATCGGAATTACTGGGCGTAAAGCGCGCGTAGGTGGTTCGTTAAGTTGGATGTGAAAGCCCCGGGCTCAACCTGGGAACTGCATCCAAAACTGGCGAGCTAGAGTATGGTAGAGGGTGGTGGAATTTCCTGTGTAGCGGTGAAATGCGTAGATATAGGAAGGAACACCAGTGGCGAAGGCGACCACCTGGACTGATACTGACACTGAGGTGCGAAAGCGTGGGGAGCAAACAGGATTAGATACCCTGGTAGTCCACGCCGTAAACGATGTCAACTAGCCGTTGGAATCCTTGAGATTTTAGTGGCGCAGCTAACGCATTAAGTTGACCGCCTGGGGAGTACGGCCGCAAGGTTAAAACTCAAATGAATTGACGGGGGCCCGCACAAGCGGTGGAGCATGTGGTTTAATTCGAAGCAACGCGAAGAACCTTACCAGGCCTTGACATGCAGAGAACTTTCCAGAGATGGATTGGTGCCTTCGGGAACTCTGACACAGGTGCTGCATGGCTGTCGTCAGCTCGTGTCGTGAGATGTTGGGTTAAGTCCCGTAACGAGCGCAACCCTTGTCCTTAGTTACCAGCACGTTATGGTGGGCACTCTAAGGAGACTGCCGGTGACAAACCGGAGGAAGGTGGGGATGACGTCAAGTCATCATGGCCCTTACGGCCTGGGCTACACACGTGCTACAATGGTCGGTACAGAGGGTTGCCAAGCCGCGAGGTGGAGCTAATCTCACAAAACCGATCGTAGTCCGGATCGCAGTCTGCAACTCGACTGCGTGAAGTCGGAATCGCTAGTAATCGCGAATCAGAATGTCGCGGTGAATACGTTCCCGGGCCTTGTACACACCGCCCGTCACACCATGGGAGTGGGTTGCACCAGAAGTAGCTAGTCTAACCTTCGGGGGGACGGTTACCACGGTGTGATTCATGACTGGGGTGAAGTCGTAACAAGGTAGCCGTAGGGGAACCTGCGGCTGGATCACCTCCTTAATCGAAGACATCAGCCTGCTGATGAGCTCCCACACGAATTGCTTGATTCTTTGAAGAAGACGATGCTGTAACGCGACCCTGTTATAGGTCTGTAGCTCAGTTGGTTAGAGCGCACCCCTGATAAGGGTGAGGTCGGCAGTTCAAATCTGCCCAGACCTACCATTAGCTTGGTGCAGATGACTACGGGGCCATAGCTCAGCTGGGAGAGCGCCTGCCTTGCACGCAGGAGGTCAGCGGTTCGATCCCGCTTGGCTCCACCACTTGCCGTTACCTGCAGAACTTAGAAATGAGCATTCCAACGTGAATGTTGATTTCTGACTTTTGTCAGATCGTTCTTTAAAAATTCGGATATGTGATAGATAGACTGATGACCACTTTCACTGGTGGGCCATCAGGCTAAGGTAAAATTTGTGAGTTCTGCTCTTTATTGAGCAACATGCGAATTTTCGGCGAATGTCGTCTTCACAGTATAACCAGATTGCTTGGGGTTATATGGTCAAGTGAAGAAGCGCATACGGTGGATGCCTTGGCAGTCAGAGGCGATGAAAGACGTGGTAGCCTGCGATAAGCTTTGGGGAGTCGGCAAACAGACTGTGATCCAGAGATCTCTGAATGGGGGAACCCACCTAGGATAACCTAGGTATCTTGTACTGAATCCATAGGTGCAAGAGGCGAACCAGGGGAACTGAAACATCTAAGTACCCTGAGGAAAAGAAATCAACCGAGATTCCCTTAGTAGTGGCGAGCGAACGGGGACCAGCCCTTAAGTTGATTTGAGATTAGTGGAACGCTCTGGAAAGTGCGGCCATAGTGGGTGATAGCCCCGTACACGAAAGTCTCTTATCAATGAAATCGAGTAGGACGGAGCACGAGAAACTTTGTCTGAACATGGGGGGACCATCCTCCAAGGCTAAATACTACTGACTGACCGATAGTGAACCAGTACCGTGAGGGAAAGGCGAAAAGAACCCCGGAGAGGGGAGTGAAATAGAACCTGAAACCGTATGCGTACAAGCAGTGGGAGCCTACTTTGTTAGGTGACTGCGTACCTTTTGTATAATGGGTCAGCGACTTATATTCAGTGGCGAGCTTAACCGAATAGGGGAGGCGTAGCGAAAGCGAGTCTTAATAGGGCGTTTAGTCGCTGGGTATAGACCCGAAACCGGGCGATCTATCCATGGGCAGGTTGAAGGTTAGGTAACACTGACTGGAGGACCGAACCGACTACCGTTGAAAAGTTAGCGGATGACCTGTGGATCGGAGTGAAAGGCTAATCAAGCTCGGAGATAGCTGGTTCTCCTCGAAAGCTATTTAGGTAGCGCCTCATGTATCACTCCAGGGGGTAGAGCACTGTTTCGGCTAGGGGGTCATCCCGACTTACCAAACCGATGCAAACTCCGAATACCTGGAAGTGCCGAGCATGGGAGACACACGGCGGGTGCTAACGTCCGTCGTGAAAAGGGAAACAACCCAGACCGTCAGCTAAGGTCCCAAAGTCATGGTTAAGTGGGAAACGATGTGGGAAGGCTTAGACAGCTAGGAGGTTGGCTTAGAAGCAGCCATCCTTTAAAGAAAGCGTAATAGCTCACTAGTCGAGTCGGCCTGCGCGGAAGATGTAACGGGGCTCAAACCATGCACCGAAGCTACGGGTATCACTTAGGTGATGCGGTAGAGGAGCGTTCTGTAAGCCTGTGAAGGTGAGTTGAGAAGCTTGCTGGAGGTATCAGAAGTGCGAATGCTGACATGAGTAACGACAATGCGAGTGAAAAACTCGCACGCCGAAAGACCAAGGTTTCCTGCGCAACGTTAATCGACGCAGGGTTAGTCGGTCCCTAAGGCGAGGCTGAAAAGCGTAGTCGATGGAAAACAGGTTAATATTCCTGTACTTCCAGTTATTGCGATGGAGGGACGGAGAAGGCTAGGCCAGCTTGGCGTTGGTTGTCCAAGTTTAAGGTGGTAGGCTGAAATCTTAGGCAAATCCGGGATTTCAAGGCCGAGAGCTGATGACGAGTTGCCTTTAGGCGACGAAGTGGTTGATGCCATGCTTCCAAGAAAAGCTCCTAAGCTTCAGATAACTGGGAACCGTACCCCAAACCGACACAGGTGGTCGGGTAGAGAATACCAAGGCGCTTGAGAGAACTCGGGTGAAGGAACTAGGCAAAATGGCACCGTAACTTCGGGAGAAGGTGCGCCGGCGAGGGTGAAGGACTTGCTCCGTAAGCCCATGCCGGTCGAAGATACCAGGCCGCTGCGACTGTTTATTAAAAACACAGCACTCTGCAAACACGAAAGTGGACGTATAGGGTGTGACGCCTGCCCGGTGCCGGAAGGTTAATTGATGGGGTTAGCGCAAGCGAAGCTCTTGATCGAAGCCCCGGTAAACGGCGGCCGTAACTATAACGGTCCTAAGGTAGCGAAATTCCTTGTCGGGTAAGTTCCGACCTGCACGAATGGCGTAACGATGGCGGCGCTGTCTCCACCCGAGACTCAGTGAAATTGAAATCGCTGTGAAGATGCAGTGTATCCGCGGCTAGACGGAAAGACCCCGTGAACCTTTACTATAGCTTTGCACTGGACTTTGAGCTTGCTTGTGTAGGATAGGTGGGAGGCTTTGAAGTGGGGACGCCAGTTCTCATGGAGCCATCCTTGAAATACCACCCTGGCAACCTTGAGGTTCTAACTCAGGTCCGTGATCCGGATCGAGGACAGTGTATGGTGGGTAGTTTGACTGGGGCGGTCTCCTCCCAAAGAGTAACGGAGGAGTACGAAGGTGCGCTCAGACCGGTCGGAAATCGGTCGCAGAGTATAAAGGCAAAAGCGCGCTTGACTGCGAGACCCACACGTCGAGCAGGTACGAAAGTAGGTCTTAGTGATCCGGTGGTTCTGTATGGAAGGGCCATCGCTCAACGGATAAAAGGTACTCCGGGGATAACAGGCTGATACCGCCCAAGAGTTCATATCGACGGCGGTGTTTGGCACCTCGATGTCGGCTCATCACATCCTGGGGCTGAAGCCGGTCCCAAGGGTATGGCTGTTCGCCATTTAAAGTGGTACGCGAGCTGGGTTTAGAACGTCGTGAGACAGTTCGGTCCCTATCTGCCGTGGACGTTTGAGATTTGAGAGGGGCTGCTCCTAGTACGAGAGGACCGGAGTGGACGAACCTCTGGTGTTCCGGTTGTCACGCCAGTGGCATTGCCGGGTAGCTATGTTCGGAAGAGATAACCGCTGAAAGCATCTAAGCGGGAAACTTGCCTCAAGATGAGATCTCACTGGGATCTTGAATCCCCTAAAGGGCCGTCGAAGACTACGACGTTGATAGGTCGGGTGTGTAAGCGCTGTGAGGCGTTGAGCTAACCGATACTAATTGCCCGTGAGGCTTGACCATATAACACCCAAGCAATTTGCTTCTGCAGATTGCGGTGGTGAAGACGAAAGAACCGAAAGTTCGCAACCACAACGATCACATATCCGAATTGGCTGGAGTGTCATAAGACAGTCTGGCAACAGAATTTCTTGACGACCATAGAGCATTGGAACCACCTGATCCCATCCCGAACTCAGCAGTGAAACGATGCATCGCCGATGGTAGTGTGGGGCTTCCCCATGTGAGAGTAGGTCATCGTCAAGATTCATTTCGCAAAACCCCTATCTGCGCGAGCAGGTAGGGGTTTTGTCTTTGCGCTGCTGCACATGTACCACCTAAGGGTTCGCATAAGGCCCGCTCCTACAGGTGCTAACTCTGTCCTCACAGCAAATATCTTTTGCTCGTCGGCTACCTCACGTCGCTTCATTGTAAGTGCGACAATATTGCTGCCACATTAAGTGACTTCCCCGTACCTACCCTGCGTCAAGGCTTAGGTTCGGGGCAATCCTGGCACCCGGACCGAGCGATGCCAGCGCACCGTGCTGCGCATTCCTGGACTTCACCACCGTCCTATCACTTGAGGTAGCAAGCAAGATGGCCAAGGCCGCCGATGTCGTTGTGCAATGCCTGGAAAACGAAGGCGTCGAGTATGTGTTCGGCATTCCCGGCGAGGAGAACCTCGACCTGCTGGAATCCCTGCGCAAATCGAAGATCAAGCTGGTTCTGACCCGCCATGAGCAGTCCGCGGGCTTCATGGCCGCCACCTACGGCCGCCTGACCGGCAAGACCGGCGTCAGCCTGTCGACTCTCGGCCCAGGTGCCACCAACCTGGTGACCGCCAGCGCCTACGCCTACCTGGGCGGTATGCCGATGATGATGATCACCGGCCAAAAGCCGATCAAGAAGTCCAAGCAGGGCCGCTTCCAGATCATCGATGTGTGCGGCATGATGGACCCCATCACCAAGTACACCCACCAGTTCGCCTCGGCCGACAACATCCCGGCCCGCATGCGCGAAGCCTTCCGCCTGGCTGAAGAAGAAAAACCCGGCGCTGTGCACCTGGAACTGCCGGAAGACATCGCCGCCGAGCAGACCGATGCCATGCCGATCCAGCCCAGCCTGCACCGCCGCCCGTTGGCCGAGCACGTGGCCATCGAAGCGGCCATCGAGAAGCTGCGCAACGCCCGCAGCCCGATCCTGGTGATCGGTGCCGGCGCCAACCGCAAGATGACCGCCAAGGTCCTCAAGCAACTGATCGACAAGACCGGCATTCCATTCGTCACCACCCAGCTGGGTAAAGGTGTGGTGGATGAGCGCCATCCGAGCTTCCTGGGCAACGCCGCGCTGTCGTCCGGTGACTTCGTGCATCGCGCTATCGAAGCGGCCGATCTGATCATCAACATCGGCCACGACGTCATCGAGAAGCCGCCATTCTTCATGGTGCGTGGCGGTACCGAAGTCATCCACGTCAACTTCCGCTCCGCAGAAGTCGACGCCGTGTACTTCCCGCAGATCGAAGTGATCGGCGACATCGCCAATGCCGTCTGGCAGATCGGCGAAGGCTTGGGCGACACCTCGCACTGGGACTTCACCCGCCTGCTGGCGATTCGCGAAGCCAATGAAGCGCAGATCGCCGAAGGCAAGGACGATGACCGCTTCCCGGTCTACCCGCAGCGTCTGGTCGCCGACATCCGCCGCGTCCTGCCGTCCGAAGGCATCGTGGCCCTGGACAACGGCATCTACAAGATCTGGTTCGCCCGCAACTACAAGGCCCACAAGCCCAACACCGTGCTTCTGGACAATGCCCTGGCGACCATGGGCGCCGGTCTGCCGTCGGCCATGGCGGCGCATCTGGTGTACCCAGACCGCCCGGTCATCTCGGTGTGCGGTGATGGCGGCTTCATGATGAACAGCCAGGAGCTGGAGACTGCAGTACGTCTGGGCATGCACATCACCGTAGTGATCCTGCGTGACGACGGCTACGGCATGATCCGCTGGAAGCAGGCCAACATGGGCTTCACCGACTTCGGCCTGGACTACGGCAACCCGGACTTCGTCAAATACGCCGAAGCCTACGGTGCCAACGGTCACCGCGTCGAAAGCGCCGAAGGCCTGCTGCCGCTGCTCGAGCACTGCATCAAGACCCCGGGCGTACACGTGATCGACTGCCCGGTGGACTACAGCGAAAACGACCGCATCCTGAACCAGGAACTGCGTGAACGCGCACTGGCGGTCTAACGACTGACGGTCTGCCGCGGGCAAGCCCCGCTCCCATGGCATTACAGCTTTTGGGAGCGGGATTGACCCGCGATTACTGTCGTTCTGCCCACAATTCCCGCTATACCTTTCCCCATGTGCTAGGGTGCACCCAGACTTCTGCCCTAGGACACTCATGATGCTCCCCGCCCTCAGCGAAAAAGAACTCGACCGTCTCGAAGATCTGTTGATCACCTACGGCAACGACTATTCGGTACTCAACCTGGCTGAACTCAACGGCTTTTTCACCGCCCTGGCCAGCTCACCGAATGCCGTCATGCCTGAGCAGTGGCTGCCTTCGGTCGCTGGTGGAAAAGTCCCCAAGTTCAAGAAACCCGCCCATGAGGAGGCCTACACCGCACTGATGCTGCGTTACGCCAACCAGGTGGCTGAATCCTTGGCCGATGATCTTGAGCACTTCGAGCCGCTGTTCGAAGAGAGCGAAGGCGAAGAGGGGTCGTCGATCATTCTCGAGGAGTGGTGCTTCGGCTACATGCGCGGTACCCAGGTGGCCGAGTGGAGCGAGTTGCCGCCGGAGCAGGACCGCCTGCTCAAGGCCATTTCCCTGCATGGGTTGGAGGATAATTTCGAGCTGCTCGACGCGATGAGTTTCGACGAGCTCCAGGCATGCGTGCCACAGGTGGTCGAGGCGGCGCGGGGGTTGTATCTATATCAAAAGCGACAGCGGCACTGAGCATGGATCTATCCGACGCCTGCGATAGCGCGGTTCCCACGATTATTCCACCAGCCGAAATACTGGATTGCTCACAGCACTGATTCTGCTGCTCACCGATCAGGTGCAGCATGTCCTCCAGCAGCGCCACTCCCGGCGCTGATCCGGAGCCCAGAACATGCCAAGCCCGATCAAACTCTACAACTTTCCAAAGTCCGGCCATGCTCACCGCATCGAGCTGATGCTGTCGCTGCTCGAACTGCCCACCGAACTGGTCTTCGTCGACTTGGCCAAGGGCGAGCACAAGCAGCCCGATTTCCTGGCCATCAACCCATTCGGCCAGGTGCCGGTGATCGACGACAACGGTACTGTCATCGCTGACTCCAATGCCATTCTGGTGTATCTCGCCAAGGCCTATGGTGGTTCGCGTTGGCTGCCTGAGGATCCGGTCGGTGCCGCTCGCGTGCAACGTTGGTTGTCGGTAGCGGCCGGTCCTCTGGCCTTCGGCCCAGCGGCTGCGCGCCTGGTGACCGTGTTCGGTGCTTCGTTCAACACCGATGAAGTCATCGGCCGCGCCCACACCCTACTCAAGGTGATCGATGCCGAGCTGGCCAAGGGCCCGTTCCTGGTCGGCGACCAGGCGACCATCGCCGATATCGCCAACTACTCGTACATCGCCCATGCACCGGAAGGTAACGTGTCGCTCGAGCCGTACCCCAACGTGCGTGCCTGGCTGGCCCGTATCGAGGCGCTGCCAGGCTTCGTGCCGATGCCGCGCACCGTTATCGGTTTGCAGACCACTCTCTGAGTCCAGAGGAATGCCGCCATGCGATCACCCTGGCATGCAGGTGAGAAACGGCTGCAGGAGCAAGCCGGTGTTGCAGAGCGCATGGAGGCATTTGGGCAAAAAGTCATCCGCGACTACATGCCCGACCAGCATCGCGCGTTCTACCATCAGTTGCCGTTCATGGTGGTCGGTGCCGTGGATGCCGAGGGCAAACCCTGGGCGACGCTACTCGAAGGCCCCGAGGGCTTCGTCAGCTCGCCTGATCCGCGGCAGTTGCTGATCGGCACCGAGCTTGCCGCCGACGATCCGGCAACGCCGGGATTGGTGGCTGGCGGTGCCGTCGGTCTGTTGGGGATCGAGTTGCACACCCGCCGGCGCAATCGCCTCAATGGCATGATTCGCAGGGCCAGTGCCGGCCAGTTGGAGGTGGAGGTCGAGCAGTCGTTCGGCAACTGCCCGCAGTACATTCAATTGCGCGAATACACCCGTGTCGACGTACCGTCGCAAGGGCGTCAGGATTCAACGGCGATCGATGCCAGGGCTCGCGCCATGATCGAGAGCACGGATACATTCTTCGTGGCCAGCTACGTCGAACATGAAAGCGGCCAACGCTCGGTGGATGTCTCCCACCGCGGTGGTCGGGCCGGATTCGTGCGGGTCGAAGGCAACCGCCTGACCGTCCCCGATTATGCCGGCAATCTGCATTTCAACACCCTCGGCAACTTGTTGGTGAACCCTGTCGCAGGCCTGCTGTTCGTTGACTTCGCCACTGGCGACATGCTTCAGGTGGTCGGGCAGGCCCAGGTCATTCTCGACAGCCCACTGATCAGTGCTTTCGAAGGTGCCGAGCGAATCTGGACCCTGGATGTCGAACAGGTAGTGTTGCGTCCAGCTGCCGTGTCGCTGCGCTGGGCATTCCATGAGTACGCCCCCACCAGCCTGGCGACCGGCACCTGGGCCGAAGCCGAGCTGCGCCTGCAACAGCGTGAACGGCAACGTCAATGGTTGAGCTGGCGAGTATCGCGGATCGAGCAGGAGAGCCGTGATATCCGCTCGTTCTACCTGCAACCTGGGGACGGCGCCGCCGTAACCTTTGCGCCCGGCCAGCATATTCCCGTGCGTTTGCGGACCGAAGGGCAGACGCCACTTATCCGCACCTATAGTTTGTCCAGCGCGCCGTCCGACGGTTACTTGCGTATCAGTGTCAAGGCGCAGGGGCCGGCTTCATGGCATCTGCACCGAGCGTTGAAGGTCGGTGATCTTTTAGATGTACGCCTGCCTATGGGCAGCTTCACGCTGGACCAAGACAGCGAACGCCCCCTCGTGCTGATTGGCGCGGGCGTCGGCATCACGCCGCTGATCGCCATGCTCCGTGAGCAACTGGCCAGCGGGCAGGGCCGGCGCATTTATCTGTTCCATGGCGGACGTACCTTGGCTGACCTGCCGTTCCAGCAGGAGCTAGGCGCACTCCAAAAGCAATCCGCTGGCCTGCTGAATATCCATCGTGCCCTGAGTCAGCCGGAAGCGCATGCGGTGCAGGGCCGTGACTACACCTTCGCCAGCCGCCTGGGCATCGACCAGATCAAGACCACACTGGCACTGGACGACTACGACTTCTACCTCTGTGGTCCGGCCAGCTTCACCCAGGATCTGTACGAAGGCCTGCGCAGCGTGCATGTGCCCGATTCGCGCATTCATGCCGAAGCCTTTGGCCCTTCGACCTTGCGTCGTCACACCGACGACAATCAGCCCACGCTGCAACAGCCTCCGCCCGCCAAAGAACCTGTGCCGGTGTACTTCGCCAGCTCTGCCAAGGAGGCCCGCTGGGCACCGGACAGTGGCACGCTGCTAGAACTGGCGGAGCGCCGTGGCCTGTCGCCGGAGTTCAGTTGCCGAGGCGGCTCCTGCGGCACCTGCAAGACCCGACTGGTCAGTGGGCAGGTCCACTACCCGAACCCGCCCGCCGAACTGCCTGAACCTGGTAGCGTACTGATCTGCTGCGCCATTCCGGCTCAGGCTGAAGAAGGTGTGCAGCCCTTGGTGCTGGAGCTCTAGCGTCAGCGCTGGAATAATCGCCCTATGACAACGCATGGGGCGCGGCATGGACCAGATTCACCTAATGAAAGTGTTCGTGGCCGTGGGCGAGCAGGAAAGCTTCGCCGCCGCTGCCCGCCGCCTGGCGATTTCGCCTGCTGCCGTGACCCGGGCGGTCACCGCGCTGGAGGAGCAACTTGGCGTCAAGCTGCTCTTGCGCACCACCCGCAGCGTGCGTCTGACCGAGGCCGGTGGCCGTTACCTGGAAGATACGCGGCACATTCTGGCCAGCATCGTCGAAGCCAATGAAGCCGCTGCCGGCATCAACGCCGCGCCCAAGGGCGACCTGGCGGTTACCGCGCCGATCCTGTTCGGCAAGAAGTTCGTCATGCCCTGCATCGTCCGTTACCTGCAGCAGTACCCCGAGGTGGACGTGTCGGCGTATTTTCTCGACCGTGTGGTGAATCTGGTGGAGGAGGGCCTGGACGTGGCTGTACGCATCGGGCAGTTGCCGGATTCTGGGCTCAAGGCACTGCGCGTGGGCCAGATGCGCCGCTTACTGTGCGCCTCGCCGGAGTATCTGGAGCGCCACGGCACACCGCGCCATCCTTCGGAATTGCACAGGCATCAGATCATCGCTGCCGGGGCGCTGTCGCCGCGCACGGACTGGCGCTTCGGCGCGATCGACGAGCCGACGCTGGTACGCATGAAGCCGCGCCTGACCGTGACCAGCAACGACGCTGCAATCGCCGCCGCCAGCGCTGGCCTCGGCATCGCCCGGCTGCTGTCCTATCAGGTGGCTGATGAACTGGCGGACGGGCGCCTGCAGGTGATCTTGGCCGAGTACGAGGAGGCGTCCTGGCCGATCCACATCCTGCACCGCGAAAGCAAATACGGCTCGACCAAGGTGCGCACCTTCATCGACATGCTGGCCGAGCATCTGCGCAGCCAGTCGCATCTGGCCTGACTGTTGGCACGCGAGCGGTCCCAGAGGTATCAACTCAAAATAAAAAGGCTGCCCGGAGGCAGCCTTTTCTAAGTGGCTGGACAATCAGTCCCAGCTCAGCGCACCACCGGTCTGGTACTCGATAACGCGAGTCTCGAAGAAGTTCTTCTCCTTCTTCAAGTCCATGATCTCGCTCATCCACGGGAACGGGTTGGTGGTCCCTGGATATTCTTCTTTCAGACCGATCTGGGTCAGGCGACGGTTGGCGATGAACTTGAGGTAGTCCTCCATCATCGCGGCGTTCATGCCCAGTACGCCGCGTGGCATGGTGTCACGGGCATATTCGATCTCCAGCTGGGTCCCTTGCAGGATCATCTGGGTCGCTTCTTCCTTCATCGCGGCATCCCACAGGTGCGGGTTTTCGATCTTGATCTGGTTGATCACGTCGATGCCGAAGTTCAGGTGCATGGATTCGTCACGCAGGATGTACTGGAACTGCTCGGCGACGCCGGTCATCTTGTTGCGGCGGCCCATGGAGAGGATCTGGGTGAAACCGCAGTAGAAGAAGATGCCTTCCAGGACGCAGTAGTAGGCGATCAGGTTGCGCAGCAGTTCTTTGTCGGTCTCGACGGTGCCGGTGTTGAACTCGGGGTCGGAGATGGCGCGGGTGTACTTCAAGCCCCAGGCTGCCTTTTTAGCGACCGATGGGATCTCGTGGTACATGTTGAAGATCTCGCCTTCATCCATGCCCAGCGACTCGATGCAGTACTGGTAGGCGTGGGTGTGGATCGCCTCTTCGAAGGCTTGGCGCAGGATGTACTGGCGGCACTCGGGGTTGGTGATCAGGCGGTACACGGCCAGGGCCAGGTTGTTGGCCACCAGGGAGTCGGCGGTGGAGAAGAAGCCGAGGTTGCGCATGACGATGCGGCGCTCGTCTTCGGTCAGGCCGTCCATGCTCTTCCACAGGGCGATGTCGGCGGTCATGTTGACCTCTTGCGGCATCCAGTGGTTGGCGCAGCCGTCGAGGTATTTCTGCCAGGCCCAGTCGTACTTGAACGGAACCAGCTGGTTGAGGTCGGCGCGGCAGTTGATCATGCGCTTTTCGTCAACGCGCACGCGGGCGGAGGAGCCTTCGAGTTCGGCCAGGCCTTCGGCGATGTCGAGCTCGTTCAGGGCGGCCTTGGCGCGCTTGACGGCGTCGGAGTCGTCGGCGGTCGCTGCGCGGGCTTCCTGGGCGGCGGCGTCACCGGCGCTGTCGAGTTTGTCGAGGGTGGCGGCGGCGTTGGCCTGTGCGGGGGTGGCGCCTTTGGCGGCGACTTCACCGTCTTCCTTGTCGAATTCGTCCCAGCTCAGCATGGTCCTGGCTCCTGCTAGAGGGTTGCGCGGGGCAACCGATTGGATTTTAAAAGGTGACGCCTGCAAGGCCCCAAGGGTGATACGGCAGGCAGTGAGCGCGCGCGCTCGTCACGTTTGAAGGTGTCGGATCAGCGCCTGTCCATGCCTCGCAGGAGGGGCCAGGACGCCTGAATACAGTGTGGCAACGATAAAACGTGCGGGCTGGCCAAGCGGTTGGGTACGGCTTGTGTCACGCAGTCGATCATTGGCTAAACCCTTTTTCGAGGGGGGCGAAGTATAACGGAATTCGCTACCGATCGGAGCGACGCTAGGCCGGTCTGCTGTAATTTTTCGACCGGTATCAGGCGCGTCCGTTCACGAATCACGCGTCGTTTCCACGGGGAAGGAGTTTAGCGGAAAAATCGCAGATGTGGTGTTTGATTTTTTGATCTAACACAAAATATTGTGTTTTCGAGGTGGGATTGTCAGCGTCGAAAAACCGCACCCGGAGGGCCTTGGCCTTCCGGGCGGGTCTTAGCGGCAGCGGTTGCGCAGCGTCTGGACGATGTGCGTCCTGGGGTTGTTGCGCGCCTCTTCGACCGTGGTGAAACGGCCGGTTTCGGCATTGCGGCCAATCTTGCGAGTTGCAGGTTTCTTCCGAGCCATCGTGATGTCTTCCGTGTGGGTCAGTGAAGCCCGTGTCCTGGCGTCCAGGGCACGGAGCAGTACTGTTTTATCCCTTCGCGAAAGCGACGTGCAGAGGGCAGAGTCTCTCGATGACGCGGATACAAAAATGCCGCAAGCGGCGCCTTAAGGCGCCTCCCACGGCATGGGGTGTTACTGGCAAAACGCCGAGCGTCAAATCGTAAACTTTTCTGAGCCCCCCTTGTATCGCAGGTTGTAGCTTCTATTGTCGGCCGTGAGAGGCTGAAAACGTAAATATTGGGCCATAAACAGGCTCCTTTTCGGCGTGAAAGTATACGGTAGTACCGCTGAATTTTTTTTGCGTCCCGTCGCTCCATTCCACATATTCTTGCTAGGCGCGTTCGAAATGCATCAAGCCCGCGGTGTTCCGTCCGTTTCTCCAATTTCGAGCAGTCCAATAGAACCCGGAGAGGATGATTTGATTGCCTTGGCGGAGAACCTCGAGCTCTGCAGCCCCTATGTGATTCGATTCATCATCTGCTGAGGGTTCAGTCAATTGCGAGCGGTAGACGTACGTCAGACGGTGTGGCTCGTCATAGATAGAAACCCTGGGCTTACACACTAGGCTATAGGATCGGGACTCTCCCTTCCGTCCTTGAACCACCATCGTTAGGGTGATCCGACTGAGCGTCGCCTTGATCTCTAGCTCGGCCTCGAAGCGCTCAAGCTCAATGCGATCAACATCCTGGGGTTCATTCAGATTGAGTTTCAGATCGGGTGAGAGCGCTGCGGCTTGGATCGCATCATGTACTGAGACATTTGAGCGCAGGTAACCCTTCCATGAGCCCGATAGATCAGGGAACAAGCTACTGGAGCAAAGTTCTCCAAGCTTCCAGAGATGCTTGAAGACTGGGCGTATGTTACCCAGGATGAATGTTGCGGTAACCGTAATGCTGGCGACCTTCCACAGCAAGGATATTAGGCCTATGGCGTCCTGAGGTGATAGCCACCAGATGAATCCGAAAAAGATCAGGGCAATCAGCGCGAGCAAGCCTAGGACTAGGTTTTTGAGGCCGAAGACCGCGTACATGACAATCCTCTATGTTGTGGTGGACATCCATGGCTGACACACCATATAGTGGTGTCGCCCTAAGGTCAATGGAGCGATGGTATGCCAGCCTTCAACCTGCACAGCCTGTTGGATAGCACTGTCTACACGGACACATTTCTTGCCGGGCTGACGCTCGCGAGCGACGAGCGTGAACACATGCAGAGCGCTCGTACTGAAATCCGTGATCGGCTTAGAACTAGGCTGCCCGCCCTGCTTCAGCGGGCGTTGGGGAGTGACCAGCAGGTGCGTAAACCGCGCTTCTTTACTCAAGGCTCTTGGGCGTACAAGACGCTTAATGCGCCATGTAAAGATCCGCAGCAGGCGGATCTTGATGACGGAACCTATCTACCGTTTAGCTATCTCGAAGCCACCCCACCATCTGTCATGAGCAATGTGCTCTTCACGTGTGTTGAAGAGGTATTGCAAGACCTAGCGGATGAAAAAGGCTGGAAGCTAATTGATGACAATCCCAATTGCACGCGTCTCGAGATCGCAAGCGACAAGCATATTGACGTCCCCGCTTATAGTATCCCGGATGAAGAGTTCGAGGAGCTCAGGGAAAGCAGAGCTCTAGCCATCTGTAATGCTTTTGACAGCGTATTGGCTAAGGCGCAGCTAGAGGAGGATGATAATTGGGATCTGATGCCTACTCATGGCGTGCTTATGGCCACCAAAGATCGGGGTTGGCGCGATAATGATCCTCGACCGATAAAGGATTGGGTCGAGTCTGAGGTGGCGTTGAAAACCGAGCAGCTTCGGCGCCTCATGCGGTACATCAAGGGCTGGCGCGATTATCAGGTCTGGGAAGGCGAAGACCCTAAGTCGATTCTTCTGATGGTTGCTGTTGCGAAGGCGCTCGATGTGGCAGTTCCTAGGCGGGATGACCTTGCTTTGCTAAAGGTAGTAAAGGCACTACCCAAGATTCTTCAGGGCAAAGTCTTTAACCCAGCGACGGCCATGAAGCCCGTCGAGGAGCAGGAGGATCTTGCTGCGCGCCTGGATAAAGATGGCATACGCGCTGATGTAGTGGCTCGGCTTACTCGCTTAGGCCAACAACTGGATGAGGCTATTTACCGCTCAAACTCCCCCGAGCAGGCCTGTAGATTATTGCGCGATGCCTTCGGTAATCGTGTTCCCTATGATCCAGGGCGAGTAGTGATTGATACGGTTCAAAGTACTCCAGCTGACAAGTCGAAGGCGGTGTCCCCTGTTGGAATCATGACGGCAGGGTGAATTGTGGAGTTGAGCAAAGTCCATGCCGCGCTGGTTGGTAACGGGTTTGAACTACTGCAAAGCTCCCCTTATCCAATATACAGCGGTTTTCTCCATCCCAAGGGAAGTGCTATCCCTATCCGCTTGCATCTGTCGGATGTGGCACTCGTTTCTATCCCATCAATCGAACTTCTTGAACGTCCAGTTGGGCTTCCAAAAGTATGTGCTCATATCAGTCCAAATGGTTTTCTCTGCTACTTGGGGAAAGATCAAGCTTACCTCCCTAGGAATAATATCGGAGGAGCAGTCTTAGGGTGTTTGGAGCTGGCCCGGCAGCTTCTAGAGCGACTGGTTGATGGTGATTCCCTCTCTGATACTCGCGATGAATTTTTGATCTACTGGGGTGGGGCTGATCTGCTACTGGATATCCCAAAGTCAAAATCTGAAGGCGTTTATGAGCACTTCGCAATAGTGAGTCTTCCAAGTATTGAAGGGCGTGACGAGTTATGGGTATTGGGGGATGACGCTAAGGCTCTAGCTGCACGGTATAAATTTTGGGGTGGAAAAGAGTTATTTTCAGATCTAACCTTGCGCGTCGTAGATTCAGATACCCCTCTGGGGATTTCGGAAGAGTGGCCGCCTAAAGATCTCAAGCTGCTCTCCCAGTGGCTTCAGGTTGCGGACTATAGAGCCCATGGTGGTTTAATGTCTGTTTTGAAAGACGCTTACAGGCTTCGTCAGAATCTTGTGCTTCTTTTGATTCGTGCGCCAAATTGTTCCTGTGCAGTTCTGCTTGATCTTTCTATCGCTAGGAAAGTCATTAAAGCTAAGTCAGCTGATCAATTTATGCGCTCTGCTCTAAAAAGTTACCCAAAAAATGTTAAGGTTACTAGGTTGGGGTGTGTTCCGGTTGATGCTGAATCTTGGTTAACCCGCAACTTGGCAGGCGGGGTTACAGGATTGGCTGGGAAAAACATTTCTTTGGTTGGCTGTGGTGCGATTGGTGGGTACTTAGCTGATTTGCTTGTAAAGTCGGGTGCAGGGTTTCTAGGTGGCTCGCTGGTGCTCATTGATGATGATGAGCTATCTGTGGGGAACTTGGGACGGCATTTTCTCGGTTTTGAATATATTGGTCAAAATAAAGCCGCTGCTCTTTGTGCGGAGCTGCGAGCTAAGTATCCAGAAGTACAGGTGAGTTTCATACCTAAGAGAGTTAGGGGTTTAAGTTCTCTTTCGCAAGTCAGTTTGGTCGTAGATGCTACTGGTAACGAGGCTTTCTCCCAATATTTAGGTGAAAGCTTTCTATCAGGAAAGCTGCCTCCTATTGTATTTTCATGGGTTATCGGGGCCGGTTGTGGGGCGCAAGCTTATTTATTACACGACCCCAAGCAGGCATGTATAGGTTGTTTGGAGCATACAAAGCCTGGTGGCCAGCTGTCCGTCATGGGGCGAGACTATAAGATGGAGGTTAAGAATGTAGGGGGATGTGGCGATTGGCTAGTCCCATTTCCTGCTTCTGCGGCTCTGCATGCTGCCTCACTCGCTGCTGAAATCTCTCTTGATTGGGCGAATGGGGTGTCCAAGCCTACTTTGAGGAGTATTACTCTGGATAATGCGCAAGGTAAACTTGTGAAACCCATTTCTCCTCAGCAACGTGCGAACTGCGAAATATGCAACCCCTCGCATTAAGGGACTCTGTTTCAGGGCGGCTAGTAGTCGTGAACTCATCAGTTATGGATTTGGTCACCCGCTATAGGCAGGCAGGGAAGAAAGATTCAGAGTCTGGAGGGATATTGATTGGCATACGAAGGGGGGAGCATTTTGAAGTTACTGCCGCTACGATGCCCCAAATTTCGGATAAGCGATCAAGGTTCCGATTTGAGCGTGTAGAAAAAGGGCACTCTGATTTGCTTAAAAGACATTGGCTAGAAAGCAAGGGGGAGGAGAATTACTTGGGTGAGTGGCATACCCATCCCGAAGATTATCCATCGCCGTCAAATTTAGACTTAAGCGAATGGCAGCGCGCAGCAACTCATCATAAATGTTCGCTGATCATGATTATTGTTGGGCGGAAAGCAAATTATTTTTCATTGGTCACTCGGCGCGATATTAGCCCACTTCACGTCGTTTTGTAGTATTTGTTTCTCGTATTGGCTGGTGTTTATTGGGTAATGATTGTTTGGTGTCTAGTTATTGGTTTTTTTTGGTGCTGTCTTATACTCCGTGGTTGCTTCCTTTATAACTCATCTAGATCGCGCTGGTGTGGGTGTTTTACCTATTTACGGTTGCTGATAGCGGGTTGATAGTTTTGTTTTTATACAGGCGCGCAGGGTGATGTTGCGCAAGAATTAGTTTCGAGAGGGCATATTATTCTTGCCGGCTAAGCAAAGTTACTCAGCTGGATTTCAGCGTCATGCGCATCCACTTTGGCATTCTGCAGGTCATTAATTTTGCAAAGTCTTCAGGCTTGAGCCCTTTCTTTATTGCAGCAATACACTCTGAAGTAGCGCCTTCTTTTCCGAGATGAAATAGTGCGCTGATGGCCATCCCCACCTCAGTCCCTGCATGCTGCATGACCATAGGGGCCGCATGTATCAGCCGGACTTCCGCCTTCCCTATGAATACTGAACGGCTGGCTCCGTTGGTGTAATAGATCGGGATCAGCGGCATCTGGGTACTGAGCCCAAACCTCCTGACGGCATTGGCACCATGGATTTGTAAAGACAGGTGCTTCTGCCTGGCAATTACGCAGATCAATTGCCAGAGGTTAGGACGAGCCCTAGCAACGTAAAGTCCGGATTTAGGGCGCATATAGATCCCGCGATACACCCGTTCGAGCTCGCCTCGGTTGACCAGTCGAGCTATTGCTTTGGATACGGCGTTTTTCGTTCCAAACCCTGTGAAACGGCTAATGCTGAACGGCTGCCCTTTAGGTAGGCGCTTGACTCGCTGCGCAATCCGAGCGGATACCGTCTGGGCTTGATCAGTGCTGAGCATCGTGGCGTTCACGCTTATAGCGTGAAGTCTAACGACGAACTGAAAAGCGGCTGATGGAACGCAATAACCCTTCGCCGATATTCATCATCTTGAGCGTCGTTTACCAGGCACTCTTCGAGGCGCCCCAGCGAGAAAACTTGATCGGCGGACGGGTAGTGTCTGAGCAGGCTTTTCGCATAGCTGCGAATGTCATCAGGTAGCTCGGTGTTACGAGAGAGGTCGCGGAGAAAAGCTTCGGTCTTGACGACACTCCGGGTTCTTTCATGCGGAAGGGTCAAAGCGGCTACCTCCTTATTCGGTTATTCCAATCTACGAGACCAGGGCGGGCAAGTCGCGCGCTTACCCCTAATTTGTCCGCGATTCGACGTGGTGCGGCTGATGGATTTTCAGCCCTACAATCAGTTCTTTCCCCAGTAGTTGTCTTTGCTGACCAGACCAAAATCTTCGGAAGCAAATGGCTGATCATCATCGAACATACCATTGACCATGCGCTCCCGACGCAACCCACTCAGCACCCTGAAAAAGCAGGGCTCACAGAGATGCACCCGGTAGTGCTGCCCATCATGCTGGGAGCCATATCCCCATTGGGCTTCAAGCTTGCCGTATTGGGGACCATAGCCGGGAATACGCGTGCCAGAGCGGCACACGTCGCAGATCACATCTTCAACGACATCGACCAATGCCTGCGACTTAATCTCCATGCACACCTCACGATTGCTTTCCACACGACGCCGGCCGGTTATGGATTCATGAACACCAACATCATTGGATCAGCCTTGACTGGCTGAGCATCAAAAACAAGCCAGTAGCTGCTGCCGATAATGCTGGGAAAAACTGACCTGGTAAGCGGGCTCAATTGCATAGCCACCCAGCGAAATGATGTTCGTAGGCTGCGATCCAATACCCGGTTCTGCACTACCCAACCCCACACCGTCGAAACCTTCGACATGACCCAAAGTGCCCATCGGCTCAGGCCTGGAGCCTGGATTAAATCCAGGCATCTGCACATCTCTCAAAACCGCTAGGTCATCCGGCAAATCATCTGCAATTCGCTCCGCAAAGCCCTGAAGCGTTGGTTCTGCCAGCATGAAGAGCCATGCCTGGTCGTCCGACTCGCCTGTGCGCCGCAGCACTCGCCCCAGCACTTGCCGGTAATGCAATTCAGTGCGGATACGGCTGAGATAGCAGCACACTTGCAGGCGGGGAATGTCGGTCCCTTCGCTGATCATTCCGACGGCGACAATCCAGCGGCAGGCGCTGCTCCGGAATGCATTGATAACCTGCTGCGCATCCGGGGTTTTGTTGGTCACGATACGACACTCTTCACCCATTGCTTCTAGAGCCAGGGCTATTTGCTGAGCGTGTTCGATATCGGTGGCTACCACCAAACCGGCGGCATCAGGCTTGATCTGGCGTAGCTCGTTCAGCTTGCTGCAGCCAAGGTCGAGGATTGGGTTGATCACCTCATCATGGCGCAGCAGTTCCTCATAGGTGACAGGTGACTCGCCCAACAGTTTGGCGATGCTGGGAAACAGCCTCACGGAGCTATCCGCGCCAAGCTCTTCCGTAAGTTTCACCTTCTGATTGTCGAGCAACACAATGCGAGGTGATCGGCACACGTCGTCGGCAATGGCATCTTTCAAGCCATAACGGTAATCACAGATCAAATGCCCCTCGGGCGAAGAGTAACGAGCCAATGCGATGGCCTTATCGTCCGAACGCCAGGGCGTGCCAGACAGGGCCAACGTGAAGGCAGCCCGGTCCTGTATCCGATGCAGTATCTGCTGCCCCCAGGCATTGCTGAGCAGCGGATCGTGGCCGGCGCAATGGTGGATCTCATCGAAGACCACGAACACCCGGTAGTCATCGAGAAGCTGCCAGAATCCCTCATCACGGTATTCCATGGCCTGATAGGTATAAGCCGCGCCCACGGCACCTATCTGGCCGTCGAGGCGCCTGCCTAGCACAGCCGCAAAGGTCGAACGAAAACCCTCCACGACCTGGCAGGACGGCGCAAAGCACAGCACCAAATCGATCCTGTCCTGCTCAAGCAGTCGGCTGGCCAGTTCTGCAGCCATGCGCGTCTTTCCGGCTCCCGGCGTTGCCTGGCAGAAGAAGTGCGGCGTGACGGTAAAGTGCTCCAACGCCCGAGTGATGCAGCTGTTCTGCCAGCTCCGTAGCGAGCGGCTCATCGTGGCGCAGCTAGCGTTTTGAGGGTCTTTTCGATGGCACGCAGATGCCCCAAGAGGCGAGAACTGCGATCCCTGGCTTCCAGGTAATCGCCTTCAAGCTTGTCCCGTAAATGCGGCATTTCTTCCAGAAGCAGTTTGAATCGCTCTGCCTCGCCCATTGAAGTGAGAAAGTCCAAGCGGATTTCCTTGTGGAGCGCTTCCAACTGCAAATCCGTATTGGCTGACGACTCAAGCGGCAAAGCTTCCGCATCGCGTACCGCTGTGCCTGGCTCGGGCATTCCGGCGGCCATCAGGCTGTTCTCAAAACCGTTGTCTATCAGTTCGAGTTGCAGATGTGTCGGAATCGGCTGCAGGTGGTAAACCTGCCCTCGAACACGGCGGTCCTCGTCCGGTGAAACCCAGCCCGCGCGCACTAATCGGCGAATCTGCTCATACACATAGCGGCGCACATCGGCGATACGGAATTGTGTGCCACTCAAGCGAGCGGCATAGGCATCGCGCAGTTCGCGGGTCGTAAACGATGTACGCCCTGGCTCCTGAAGCAGCTCATACAGACGCCTGTCGAAGATAAACGAGGCCGATTTCATTGAGGGCACCAGAAGAAATAGCGCGAAAATGCGGATTATAATCCGTGGCCTATACGTCCGCAAACGCACGATATTGCCGCCTCAAGTTGAATTGAGACGGTCATGGATAAGTTGGCGAAGGCGTTAGGGGAACGCATCCGAATGCAGAGGAAGGCCTGCCGGATTTCCCAGGATGCACTGGCGCTGGCGTGCAGTCTCGACCGCAGCTATGTAGGTCGCATCGAGCGTGGCGAGGTCAACATCACCGTCGAGAAGCTCTACCGCATCGCAGGCGAACTCGCCTGCGACCCTTCAAGCCTTCTGCCAAAGCCGTCTGAAATCTAACCAGAGCAAGTAATACCAGCGCTCAAGAAGGTCAGACAGCAGCGCCGCTGTTACCTTGCCCCAAACCTCCAGCCCCCGTCAGCATCTTCAAAATCACCAACGCAAACGCCCGGCTCTTGGTCTCGTTATCCAGCACTTCCAGCGACATCTTTTCGTGGTCGGTCATGGCGTCCAGCACGGTGTCGAGTACGCGCTTGGGGAACAGGCCGTGCATCACTTGCTCCACCGAGTGGTTGTTCACCTGAGCCATCACATCTTCCTGGCGGCTGATGCGGTTGGCGATGCCAGTGAGGAATTGCAGCTGGTCTTCATCGCTCACTTCGGCACCGAAGATATCGTTCAGCGCCTCGATGATTTCCGACAGCCGTTTCTTCTCCGGGTCGTGGGGCTTGCCGCTGCCCAGTCCCGTGGCCGGTTCGAGGCCGTAGTCGCCTTGCTCTTCGCTCAGGCGCAGTTGGTGCTCGGCGCGCTTGGTCAGGCGGTAGTGGGTCAGTTGCAGTTCGCCCACGTCCACGTCTTCCTGATCGAGGCGATCCACGCGCAGCAGCGGGTGCAGGTGCTTGGCGTACACGCACAGTTGCTCCAGCTCGCGATCCTCATAGGGAATGATCTGCGAGAGGAATTCGTACAAGCGCACGAAGCTCTGCAGGTTCTTGCGGAACAGATCGAGTTGATCAATCTGCTCGCCGGCTTCTTTGATTGCCGCCTCGGCCTTCTTCAAGCCCACGCTGTCGCCGCTACGCTCGGCGGTACGCTTAAAGTCCAGCGCATGCTGGCGTGATTCCTGGGCCAGCTTGTAACGCTTGGCAAAGCGCTCTTTGGCCGGTGCACAGTAGTAGCTGAGCTTGCTGGCAGCCGCCTTGGGGTCAAAGAAGGCCAGTGCGAACGCCGTCACTTCTTCCCAGTGATAAATACCCTCAGCATCCAGCGTCTTTTGCAGGTCATAGATGAGCTGCGGGTCGGTCACGTCGGTCAGCTCGGCCTTGGTGTAGTACGGCAGAAAGGCGTCGAGAATGTCCTGAGGATCATTGAAGAAGTCGAGGATAAAGGTCGGCTTGCTGTCGCCAAAGGTGCGGTTCAGGCGCGACAGGGTTTGCACGCAGTCCACGCCCTGCAGCTTCTTGTCCACGTACATGGCGCACAGCTTGGGCTGGTCGAAGCCTGTCTGGTACTTGTTGGCGGCGATCATCACGTTGAAGTCCTGGGTGTCGAAGGCTTCCGCCAGGTCACGCCCGTTCAGGCCGGGGTTGAGCAGGCTGCTGCTTTCCGTCACCTCTTCGGGAATCACCTCATCCGGCAGCACATTGCCCGAGAACGCGACCAGCGGGTGCACATCGGTGTAGCCCATTTCCTTCACGTAGGCATGCACCGCCAACTGGTAACGCACCGCTTCCTGCCGGCTGCTGGTGACCACCATGGCCTTGGCCTGGCCGCCCAGCAGGTGGCGGATATTGGCGCGGAAGTGCTCGACGATCACCTCCACCTTCTGACTGATGTTGTACGGATGCAGGCGCACCCAGCGCGCCAGCTTCATGCGCGCCTTTTTCGAGTCCACCTCATCATCGTCGCCATCCGGGTGGGCGATCTTCCAGGCGGTGCTGTAGGTGGTGTAGTTCTGCAGCACATCGAGGATGAACCCCTCCTCAATGGCCTGACGCATGGAATACAGGTGGAACGCTTCGGGCTTATTGTCGGCACTGGGCGGTAAATCCGGGTTGGCCGGGCGACCGAACAGCTCCAGGGTCTTGGCCTTGGGCGTGGCGGTAAAGGCGTAGTAGCTGATGCGCTCGTTGGGCGCGCGGGCGGCCACGGCGGCGTCCAGCAGCTCTTCGGCGCTGATCTCCTCGGCGTCAGGCGCATCGCTACCAAGGATCTGCTTGAGCTTGCTGGCCGATGAGCCGGTCTGCGAGGAATGCGCCTCGTCGGCGATCACCGCATAGCGGCCGCTGGCCAGCTTGGGATACTTGTCCAGCGCATCGAACAGCGCCGGGAAGGTCTGGATGGTGACGATGATGATGCGCGTCTGCTCGGCCAGCGCTTCGGCCAGTTGCTCGGATTTGCTCTGGTTGCCGATATCACGGGTGATGCACTTGACCACGCCCTGGGCGTGCTCGAACTGGTAGATGGTGTCCTGCAGCTGTTTGTCCAGCACGGTGCGGTCGGTAATCACGATCACCGAGTTGAACAGGCGCTGGCCCTCGGTATCGTAAAGCGAGGCCAGCTGATGCGCCGTCCAGGCAATCGAGTTGGACTTGCCGGAGCCTGCGCTGTGCTGGATCAGGTAACGCTTGCCCGGTCCTTCGGCACGGGTGGTCTCGATCAGTGTGTTGACCACTTCCCACTGGTGGTAGCGCGGGAAAATCAGGGTTTCTTTGGTGACGCGCTGACCATCGGCATCCTCTTTCACGCTCTTCTGCAGGTGCAGGAAGCGGCCCAGCACCTTGAGCCAGGCATCCGGCTGGAACAGGCGCTGCCACAGGTAGCCGGTGGCGTACTGGCTGTCATCCGGCGCCGGCGGGTTACCGGCACCGCCGTCGAGGCTGCCGAGGTTGAACGGCAAAAAGAAGGTGTCCTTGCCGGCCAGTTTGGTGGTCATCGCCACCTCGTCCTGACTCACGGCAAAGTGCACCAACGCGCCGCGCTTGAAGGTCAGCAGGGGCTCAGGCTTGCGCGTCAGCGGGTCTTTTACCGGGCGGTCGTAGCGGTACTGGCGCTTGGCGTTTTCCACGCTCTGCTTGAACTCGCTTTTCAGCTCCAGCGTGGCGACGGGGATGCCGTTGACGAACAGCACCAGATCCAGACGCGGGTTGTACTCGCCCTCGCGATAGTGGGGTGAATAAGACACCTCCGGCACTACGCGCAGGCGGTTGCACTGGTAGCGCTTGAGGGTGTCCGGGTTCATGCCGTGGTCGGGCTTGAAACTGCACGCCTCGACCTTCAACCCCGGCAGCTTGAAGCCATGGCGCAGCACATCCAGAGTGCCGTCCTGCTCCAGCTCGCGTACCAGTTTTTGCACCAGCACCGCTTCCGGGTTGTTCGGGTTGGCCTTGGCGAACTTGTCCCAACGCTCGGGCCAGGCTTCCTTGAAATAGCCGAGAAAGTCTTCGGTGTACAGCGCCGTGCGCCGGTCATAGCCACTGGCCGGGCCGGTGAGCCAGCCCTGGGCGACCATGGCGGTGATGATGTCGTGTTGAAACTGGGCTTCCCGGCTATCCGCCATAACGCTCTATGCTCCTTGCTCGGCAATGTGCGTGTTGTTCTTTAAAGCGGCCTGAGCAGCACGAAATGCTCCACCAGGCGCACCATCAATTCTTTCTGCTCCGGCAAGCTCTCGGCTACCAGCAGCGCCAACGCCACCAGCGTGTTGTCGTTGATCAACTGCTCCACCGGCCGCGCCAGCAGGTGCTGGTTCAGTTGCAAATACCAGAGAAACAAAAATGAGCCACTGCGCTTGTTGCCATCGGCCAGCGGGTGATTCTTGATAACGAAATACAGCAGATGCGCCGCGCGGCTGGCCACGTTGGGGTAGAACCAGTCATCACCAAAGCCCTGCTCGATGCTGGCAATGGCTGAGGCCAGGCCATCGCCGCGCAGTTGGCCGAACAGCTCGGTCGCCTCGCCCTTGGCCATCAGCGTGGCCTTCAACTGCGCGATGGCCGCCAACACATCATCCAGCTCCAGGGCGCGCATGTCGGTTTGACGGGTGTTCTGCTCCTGCAGGCTTTGCTCATCGTAGCCCTGCAACAGGCTCCAGCTGCGAGCATAGTCACCGATCACCTGTAACACGGCGCGCCCCTGCTCGTTGACCAGTTGCTGGTTGGCCAGAGTGCGCGACAACAGGCTCACCGCCTGCTCAAACTCGATACCGCGCTCCGCCAGACGGCGCTGGTTAAGGGTGTAGCCCTCGACCAGATGCGCCTGCAACACCCGCGTCGCCCACTGGCGGAACTGGGTCGCCCGCCTGGAACTGACGCGATACCCCACCGAGATGATGGCATCCAGGCTGTAGTGCTTGATGCGCCGACGCACCTGGCGGGCACCTTCCTGGCGAACCACTAAGAAATCCTTAGTGGTTGCCGGCTCGGCCAATTCACCATCGTTAAAGATGTTTTTCAGGTGCATCAGCACGTTTTCAGGCGTGGTGTCGAACAGCTCGCCCATTTGCGCCTGGCTCAGCCACAGCGTGTCCTGCTCCAGCGCCACCTGCAGCTGTGCCTGGCCATCGTCCGAGGTAAACAGCTGAATCTGCTGGCTTGTGGCCGGCAGGGAGAGTGCTTCCTTGCTATCCGCCATTTAGTTGGCCTCTGCTACGGCTGATTCGGGGGCTTGGGTGTGGGCCGGTGGCTGCCAGCCACGTACGTCGATCTTCCCGGTGACGGCGGCGGAGATTAGGGCGGAACGGCGTTCTTGGAGCAGCCCAATCGTGCCCTGACACTCTGCAAGCAACGAGTCAAATTGTCCGGTTTCACTGTTGAGGTAATCAGCAATTAGTTGTTGCTCTTTCTCCGGTGGCATTGGCACCACGAGACCACGAATATCCTCAACGTTCACTCGCTTGAAGGTTGAACCAATCATCAGGTTATCAAGCTGAACTGTTACTACCGGGGAGCGTAAAACGGCCTGCAAGTAATCACTTGAAAGCCATTCAAATTGCTTCTTAAGCAAACATACGTCTTGCCCCATGGCAAATGGGGGATGCCAATCAGCAACCTGCGCCACTTCGCCAACCGTCGCGTTACGGCTGAAAATCAAATCGCCTGCAACTGGTTTTCGTCCTGCCTCGATAAGCTGACGGTAAAACACATCCGTTGTTTGCTTTGCATTTTCGAGAGTGACATAGCGGCACTGAACCTCTCGAATGCTTGCGAGCGGTACGCCATCGTCCACGAACTCAGCAGTGATGTGCTTGCAGTCGGTTACTGACCAAAACCATTTTAGACCTGCAACAATCCAATGCGCCGGCACCTCGCCCAGCCACTCCACGCCCGAGTCTTTCATCGGCACCGTCGGGTCGAGGCCTTTGGTGACGGCTTGGGAGATCACGGCCTGGCGCTTTTCCTTGAGCAGTTCGATCAGGCGCTGCTGCTCTTCGATCAGCGCGTCGATGCGGGCGGTTTCGTGGTCGAGGAAGCGGGCGATTTGGGTTTGTTCGGCAACTGGCGCAACTGGCATCGATAAAGAGCCGAACTGCTCATATGTAATTGTCCTCCCCTCTCTAATCCCAGTTGTTACAGACTGCAAAGCGGAGATGTAAGAGGCGTCTTTGAGTAGATATCTGAGATAGCCAGGATTTAGATTTCTCTCATCTTTTCGCCGGAGAACGGTATATGCTGGACTAACACACCCATCATATGCTGAATGCTCAATACCCCCTTGAAAGGATCTGAGGCTAATAACAAAGTCGTTAGCCTTTACGGCTCGGAAATTCTCAGTACCAGAAAGCGCCAAAACAACTTTTGTGTCATTCCTTTCCATGAAATCTTTTTGAGGAATAACACCGTATGCTTGGGTAGCAGCTAGCTGCTCAGCATCTGCGCTGGCCGACTCTCTAACATTGCCGAACATTCGCTTAGCAATGAACACAGCCCAGTGCCCGGGAATCTCTCCCAGCCATTCCGCACCGGAATCCTTGTACTCCGGATACTTCGGAAAATTACTCGGGCTATCCATGCCCTCGCCCTGCGGGCCAACGGCTGCGCCGTTGTTCAAATTTGCTCCCGACAAATTTGTCATGCCGACAGCCCCTCGATCATTTGCTTGATGCGGTCGGTGCAGGCTTTCAGGTCGCGGTCGATGGCTTCCAGCGGGCGCGGCGGCTGGAACACATAGAAGTGACGGTTGAAGGGAATCTCGAAACCGACCACGCCGACTTCGCCATCCTGTTCATCACGCTTGCTCTCGTCGATCCAGGCATCCGGCACATGAGGTTTCACTTCGCGCTCGAAGTAGTCGTACACCGACTCGCCCAGCGGCACGTTCTCGTTGTCGCGCAGGCCGGCATCGGCTTCCGGCTGGCCTTTGACCATGCAGATATCCGCCTCGGGGTCGCGCTCGCTCAGGGCGTTGAGGATGGCCTTCAGCTCGGGCGTGCTGGGGGATACGTCGTGAGCAGTGAGCGCCTTCTTCAGCAGCTTGCTGAACTGCTCGCGGTTGCGATGCAGCACGCTACCGTCCATGGCTTGCAGGGCTTCGATCAGGCGCTGGCGGGCCGGGGCATCCATCTTCTCGATGGCTTTTTCTTCCAGCACCTTGGCGATGCGCTCGGCACTGGTCTGGAAATTCAGGCGCAGCGGGCGCTCAACGGTGATGCGCCGGTAGCCGAAGGCTTCGACGGGGAAGATCTTGCTTTGCGGCGTTTCCTCGAAGCGGCCATACAGCCGCACCAGATCACTGATCTGTTCCTCGGTAATGTACTGGCGCTTGCTGCCCAGCGATTTGCGCATCTTGGCGTAGTGCTGGCTGCCGTCGATCAGCTGCACCTTACCCTGGCGCACGGCAGCCTTGTGGTTGCTCAGCACCCACACATAGGTGGCGATGCCGGTGTTGTAGAACATGTCGGTGGGCAGGGCGATGATGGCTTCGACCAGGTCGTTCTGCAGCAGGTAGCGGCGAATCTCCGACTCGCCCGAACCGGCGCCGCCGGTAAACAGCGGCGAGCCGTTGAGGATGATGCCGATGCGCGAGCCACCTTCACGCGGGTCACGCATCTTGCTGACCAGGTGCAGCAGGAACAGCAACGAGCCATCGGACACACGCGGCAAGCCGGGGCCGAAGCGACCGTTGAAGCCCTTGTCGGTGTGCTCGTCGGTGATCTGTTTTTGTACCTTCTTCCACTCCACGCCGAACGGCGGGTTACTGAGCATGAAGTCGAAGCGGCTGTCGGCCAGCTGGTCGTCGGACAGGGTGTTGCCCAGCTTGATGTTGGTGACGTCCTGGCCCTTGATCAGCATGTCCGCCTTGCAGATGGCATAGGACTCGGGGTTGAGCTCCTGGCCATGCAGCGACACGGTGACCTGCTGGCTGATGGACTGGATGTACTCGTCTCCCTCGGAAAGGAAGCCGCCGGTGCCGGCAGTCGGGTCGTAGATAGTGACGATGCTGTTGGGCTTGAGCTTGTCGTCCTGCCCGGTGATCACCAAGGATGTGGTCAGGTGCACGATATCGCGCGGGGTGAAGTGCTCCCCGGCGGTTTCATTGGAGCTTTCCGCGAACTTGCGGATCAGCTCTTCGAAGATGATGCCCATGCCGAAGTTGCTGATGCGCTCGGGGCTCAGGTCGGTGGCGGCGAAGCGCTGCACCACCTGATACAGCAGGTTGGCGGCAGAGAGCTGCTGCACGAAGTCTTCAAAGTGGAAGTGCTCGAAGATCTCGCGGGCGTCCTTGCTGAAGGACTGCACATAGCTCATCAGGTCGGCAGCGGTCTGGGTATCGGACAGCGTGCCGAGGGTCAGCTTGGAGGCATTGAAGAACTGCTGCCCGGCCGCGCGCAGCAACAGCCGCTCACGCACCAGATCAGGCCGGCCTTCCTGCGCATAGGACTCACGGATCACCGCTTCCTTGGTCGGCTCCAGCACACACTCCATGCGCCGCAGCAGGGTGAACGGCAGGATGATGCGACCGTACTGCGACTGCTTGAAGTCACCGCGCAGCAGGTCGGCAATCGACCAGAGAAAGGCGGCTGTCTGGGAATGGTTTTCCGTGTTCACGCAACTGCTCCTTGGAAAGCGTGCAAAAGCGTGAGTGTAACTTAAGAGTGGTTGCATGAAATCTGCGAAACCAACCGGATCTGCGCGGTCGTTTCGGTGGTTGATGAGGTGCCAGGATCAGGCACGTCAGTTGCTCGCGTGAGGGGTCTAGCAAGGCGCCGTATCTGCCGACTCTGCATTTTTCTTAGCACAACCCGAGGAGCGTCGCTCTCTGCCGCCAGTGGCTGACCTCTTTCGCGGCACCCGGTGTTCTTCTGAGCTTTGTCATGATTTACTTCGTCAGTTTGAAGTGCCCCTCCTAGGTTTTAAAAGCAATCCTTACCTCAAGAGTTAAGCGCGTCCGGGAGGGGCTCCAGACTGGGTGGTGATGGCGCCGAAGAGGTGTGGATGTCTAGGAGTGAAATGATATACCTAACGATTGATGGTGATGACATTGGTCATAAAATCACCTCTGCGTACCTAATCAACAGTACTACAGACCTCGTTCGTATTAATGATTTGGTTCAGGAAAAAACGAGATGCATTGCCGAGTACCTACGGAAAGAGAACTTTGTCATTCACTTTTGTGCGGCGGACGGCGTGGCTGCTTCGATAGAATGTGAATTGGATATGAGGCGGATATTTAGCCAAATAGAGAAAATTGCAGGGGGAGAGATTACTTTCTCTGCGGGGGTTGGCACCTCTCTAAGGGAGGCTTATGTAGCCCTTCTTTATGCAAAAAATACTGGTAAAAAGAGATTGTGTGACTTTAGAGATATTGAGGCGTAATGTTCAGGCTTATAAGATTTGAGTCGCTTTTTAGATGGTTGGCAGTCGGGACTACGGGGGTTAGCCTGCTGATTTATCTTGCTATGCAGGCGTACTTGGGAGCTGAGTTCTCTATATCTTTGCTTGTTAAGGTTGCAGGCTGGGTATCATTTGCTCTTATTGTATGCCTTACAACCGATATACCTGCGCGCATGATTTGGGGTTTTCTCAGGTGTTTCAATAAAGGGCTTTTCCCTGATTTGAATGGGACTTGGGAGGGGGAGATTATTGTTTCGGACTCTCTTAGGATACCCGCGCGCGCCATTATTCGGCACTCTTTGCTGAAGGTGCAAATAGATATCCATACAGAAACCTCTAAGTCCGTGACAATCGAGACTACGCCTACACTTGAGTTTAATCAGTATAAGATTTATTACGTCTATAGATCTATTCCCAAAAATCCAGAGTGGAGCGAATATAAAGGTACTACTACCTTTGATATTAGGTCCGTTAAATTTGGAGCTTATGATGCCCTCGAAATGTCTGGCGAGTATTTCACTAGTCGAATGACTGTGGGGCGTGTACGGTTTCGGCAGGTCAGTAGTGACACATCTTGCGATGTTTCTTATTACTAGACCTGCCGATTATAGCGTGACAGCTACTTAGTGGCTTTTTTTTCTACGATTGGAAGTGGTTTGTCGAGATCGGCCAGAGATAGGCCGCGACGTGTTGCGTTGTGAGCCCAGCGGACGAACTGCTCTAGCAGCTGATTATTTTCAAGCGTGAGGCGCTCTACGCGCCTCTCCAGCTCGCGTATCCGCTCTGCTGAGAGGGACATTGCAACATTGCCATAGCCGCCGCGAGGGGCGCTCTGATGCACCCTGTCCTTGGCCAGATCCCAGGCTGCTTTGATCCTCGGCTGACGAAGCATCGCCACCTTGGTATAGGTGTGGCCTATCTCCACTGCCAGCACCGCTAGATAGCGATCCCAGGTGAGTTTGCCCGCCCAGCCATCAAGCAGTAGGACAGCCTTCTCAATATCTTTGTCAGTTAGTTTAGGAGCACCCATTTAGAAGAACTCCAGTTCGAGTAGGGCGTTCAAGTCGTCAGCAGATTCATCCTCTGATTGGTCGACGACATTGACGATGCGTACCGCCTGGGCGAGCCCAGTCTTGGACTGAGAGTGCTCGGGCGGCGGTAGCGTGATGAGCGTGCCATCCGGGGTCTTAGGGTCTGTCAGAAGCTCAAGAACAAGCCTCCAGCGTTGCAGGCGACCTTCGTTGTGTTTGATCCAACGGGATGCCCCAGGCTCCCCGTTCTCCAGGGCTTGCTGGGCCTTCTGGAGGGCCTTCTCATGTATCTCCGTCTGATATCTCGCCTCGGCCAGATGTTTCGGCTCCCCCTTCACAACTGCATGCTCTCCGCACATGGTGCAGTCTTTGTCCTTCGGGCAAGGCGTCAGCGCATAGTCATGCCGGCAGATGCCGTACCGGGTGCTATGGATGGCTCCCAGCTCGATCTTGAGGGCTTGGCTCTGCGTTAGGCCGTTGTTCTCGGCGATGGCCCTAGCCTTGTCAGCTATAGGCCCTTGCACGCTCAATTCCGGGGCGTGTTCGCCAAGCTTGGTGTACGCCTCGATGAACGCTTCTTGCGGCAGATGGTCGTACCACGCGTTCTGGGTAATGTGCTTCCTGCCTGACCAGAAGGCGATCAGGGACTCCGATAGATGCTTGGACTGAGCCAGGGTGTTCAGCAGGTGCCTGAACTGGTGCGTCGTAATGGCGATAGGGCTGCCATCTTTGTGCGTCATGCCGTTGCGCGAGAACACCGTCACCCCGCCCGGGTTGGAGCCCAATTGGTTGTTCAGCATATTGGTGGTAAGGGTTGAGGGCACGTTCATGTAGGTATCTACATCCGGTCTCAGCGCATGCTCGGGAAGCAGAAACAGTGCTTCATGCCACATCAGTCCTGATACCCCATCCAGAATCGGGAATGCTGCCGGGAGCTTTGCCAGAACAGTTTGTTCAAGAGACTCCCAGCTATAGAGGGCAGCTACTTTCACTCTGCTTAGTTTATTTATGCGCTCTGGGTCACGAGTTCTTTGCCCCAAAGACTTGAGGCCTAGCCTCCTGGCAGATTCGCATGGAATCGGTGTTTTTCTGCCCAGAATGATGCCGACCTCACGAAGGGTAAGCGGCTGACCCCGTAGGTGCTCAAGGCCTGGAGGCAGGTAAAGCTGGCCAGGGTTATCTGCATACCACTTCGCTGCGATCCGGGCATTGGCACCCAATTCAGTGAAGAATTTCACGGCCTCTCTTGCAATCTCTTCCGACGCATCCGAGGTGGAGAATTTCGTCATTGGAGAGCCCCCTTTTGCAGGTCTCCAAGATATCCCCATCATCTCCCTATCATCGCCTTGCGCAGAAGTAATGCAATTGACAGGTAGTGTCAGTAATTCCGATGCCCGGCTGGGTGCAAACATTGCCAATGAGACAAATGCGGTGACGATGTTGTCAGGCAGGCTTTTCGATTCATGATGGATTTTTGCCAGATCCAGGATCGATTGTATGTGAGGGAGCTTAGAGGTGCTTTCCTCGCGCATCGATGGATCAAGGCGGTCATTTCTAACGACCTGCTGATAGGGTATTGATGATTTCCACGATAGATTGTGGCTAACCAGTCGTGCCGGAATGATGACTTCAGTGACGATGCGCTCCAAGCACCTGCCCACAGACCAGGCATCCTTAAAGCGAGCCCGGAGAATGTCCAAGGCGTCATCCAATATGTTGGCATTTATTTTGGTTGCACAGGGTTCTATTCCTGCGTTGAGCAATGATTGTTCGATAGCTTGTAGAGCATAAAGAAAACGCCGGAACTCATGGAGCTTAAACCGGCGCATAATTTCGCTGAAGGTGGCTTTGGCGAAATCAAGGAACGGCATATCAAGGGGAGAATCGACAGTAGATTTGCTGCCCGACTTATCCCTCATTGATTTGAAGTGAGCGATCTTCTTGGTGCGCCCTTGGTTGCGTCCAATCAGAAATGTCGAAATATCCCAGCTGTTGTCTGTCCAAATTATATTGCTGAATGGGCAGTTGGTCTTGGCATGGCTGTTGAATTCAATCAGGTTTTGCTTGGCTGTAAGCTCGGATTTACCAGCGAAATAAACTAACTCACCCATTGGTAATGTTGTCCGTCCTGGTGTGCATTGAGTCGCGGGCGATAATGATTTCGTTAATTGCGGACATGGCGTTGTGGTTGATCTGGCGAATCCGATCATCCTTCTCCATGTCCTGATCGGCTTTCAGTGAAGCCATCAGAGTCTCCCAGGGGGCGTCGATCAGGGGTTCAAAGTGATGGCAGTACAGACACGCAATGGGTGCGTTCTGATAGCACTCAGCGCGGGTGCCGCAAGCCCCCACTGTCTGGCCCGTCAGGCGCAGGAAGTCGGCAATCACCGACTCATCATCACCAGCACGTGTGGACTCGTCCAGGGACGAGATTAGGCGCCCCTGGAAAGCCCTAGCGAAGAACTCCATTTCCTTCCCAATAGCCTGGCGGATGGGGTTCTGGAGCTGAGGCATGGAGGCACGATAGAACTGGATGCAGCTAGTGCTCCGGTGCGTCAGAAGCCTTGCCACTTCGAAGTCGGAGGCGCCATGGGCTAGTGCTCGCGTGGCCATGGTGTAGCGGAATCGATAGGGCGTAATGGGTATGCGTTGCTCTAGTCGATCTGAATAGGTATCCAGCTGATTCAAAGTGTTCATCAGGCGCTTGCCGATGGAGCCTGGAGCGCCATCGAATAGCTTCGAGTCTTTTGACTTTTCTCTGCGACTATCGAGGTATTTAATCAGGCACTCAGCGAGAACGGTAGGGGCGCGCCTTAGCCAATATTCTTGTTTGCCACCACCTTCGCCTTTTGCGAGAGGGATTCGTAAGGTGACTTCTTTTCCCTCTGCACCTTCGGAGATTTGCACGTCGGATATCACCATTCGTGAAACTTGAACAGGTCGAACTCCTGTGCCGATGAAGAACCATGCGAGAGTATATTCTTCTTGACTCACTAATCCCTTGGAGTATGCGTAGTTGAGCTCGCTGTGAATACTGCTCAGCTCTTGATCTGTTAATGCGCCACTTACCGGGTCATTGGTAATGAGCGTGAAGTAGGCACCATTGCCTCGCTCTTCCCATTTCTGGTCATTGTCTAGGAAGTCAATAACCTCTGGCGAAATACCATCTAAGCCTTGGTCTTTAATTCGTCTTAGTGCTGGAATGATAAAGGCTATGTAGCTTGGTATTCTCGATAATAGGCTGAGGTGATTGATCTGAATGAGATTTTCTTGCTCAAAATCTTCTACAGAAAACCACTGATGAAGGGCTCGTGTAATTACGCTGTTATATTGCAGGCTGTGTGTGGAAAGAGTTCCGCATATGACCTTGAATAGCGACTGGTGGAAAGGATTGTCCTGGCTAAGCGTGTCTAGATACAGTAGCACTGCTACGCCGTCACTGTTGTATGTGCGGAACGACTCGCCCATCTTTACAGTAACTATCCTGCCATCCAGCAGAACCAATGTTTTTGCTGTGGATGCAGCAGCTTCGATGTGTTGAACTAGCACTTCGTTATTCATCATCTTTCTTGCGGCCTGCTGCTATTTCGTTGGCTAGTTCTTCTGCAATTTGGTCAGATTTCAATCTGATGGTTCTACGCGAGTAGCGAGCGCTCATCTCGGAGTCTTTCTTCCATCCCATCAGGCGGTTCCGCATCTGCTCCTCTTGCTCCCTGGGGATGCGTTTCTCTGGCGGGGCCTTATCAACCTTCGTGCTGTACCTGTCATTCCACGTCCGCCTCAGGGCGTGCGGAGCAAAGTCATCAGGCAGTTCGTGGGCCTTCTCCCTGGCTGTCCTGAAGATGAGATTGATCGTGTCTGCGCTGAGGTGGTCGCCCTGGGCCGTGGTGAAGAGGTAGCCGTGCTGACGCTGCTTGGCGGGGATTTTTGACCAGTGCTCAAGGACGAAATGGTGGAAGGCCAGCGCGGTCGCGCTAGAGATCGGAACGGTTCTGGCCTGAGTCTTGGAGACACGGACACGCACCCGGTTTCTGGAGTAGTTAACATCCTCAACCTTCACGAAGCGCAGCTCACTTCTACGGATGCCGGCGTCAGTCATGATGCGGTACACCAGATGGTTCCGGTGCTTGAAGAAGTCCGTACTGAACGGATTGAGCTCCGAGGCGGGGTCAAAGATTTCGTCCGCCACCGACATCGTGGCCTCATCCATGCCTTCCAGCACGTCGCTCTCATCTGCGCTGCTCACCCTCGGGGTCAGGGCCTTAAAGCGGCGTATGGAGGGGTGTACGACCTTCTGCCTTGACGCTCCTGGGGCTGGGCGCGCTAGGTCTTGTTCGATCTTCGCAAGCTGGAACTCAAGGAAGGCTGCAACCGTGCGGATTCGGTAGGCGCCCTCTTCGGCAGAGCATGCAGTGAGCTCCAGGGCCTTGTGACGGAATCCCCCTCGCACCTGCTCAAGCCGAACAACCTGTGACGGCAACTCTTCCAGGCTCACGGCCAGCTCACGATCTTGAGAGGCCCTGTCCAAGCGAAGGAAGAGGGCTAGATCCTCACACTGCTCGATGGAAAGGAAGGTTTCGGAACTGATGGCTGCATGCAGATCAAGCTTTCTGGCAGAGGCCCACAGGTAAGCCATACCCAGTGTTCTGAGCACTTTCTTGATCGTTGCAGGAGAGGAACCGACATCGCGGTAGCTGAACGTCGAGTAGACGTTGGGGAGGAAGAGTGGGCTGCCCAGGTCATCAACCAAGACAGCCATCTCTACACCATCCGAAGCAGTGAATGAACGAATGGAGAAGGCTTTCAATGTATACGTTTCCTAACCATCAGGTGTAATGGCTAGAAGTATAGATTTCCTCTATACCCCCTGTAAACGATAAAGACATAGTGTTTACAGGGGTTAGATAAGGTAGATCTAATCTAAAGTATACGTTTATTAGTATATCGGGCTCACTGGCAGGCTTCGCAGTCTGGCTCGTCGATCGCGCAGGCCTTAGGTACCGGGGCTGGGCCCGCTGCCTGGACCGGGGCGCTGTCGCCGCCGCTGGAAACAGCGTTGAGCTTGCCGGTGTTGATGGTCGACTTCTCGGTGCTGGTGGCGGCCAGGGCACGGAGGTAGTAGGTGGTCTTCAGACCACGGTACCAGGCCATGCGGTAGGTCACGTCCAGCTTCTTGCCCGAGGCGCCGGCGATGTACAGGTTCAGCGACTGGGCCTGGTCGATCCACTTCTGGCGACGGGAGGCGGCATCGACGATCCACTTGGTCTCGACTTCGAACGCGGTGGCGTACAGGTCCTTGAGCTCTTGCGGAATACGCTCGATCTGCTGCACAGAACCGTCGTAGTACTTCAGGTCATTGATCATGACCGAGTCCCACAGGCCGCGAGCCTTGAGGTCACGGACCAGGTACGGGTTGATCACGGTGAACTCGCCCGACAGGTTCGATTTGACGTACAGGTTCTGGTAGGTCGGCTCGATCGACTGCGAAACGCCGGTGATGTTGGCGATGGTCGCGGTCGGCGCGATGGCCATGATGTTCGAGTTGCGGATGCCTTTCTTGACGCGCTCGCGGACAGGGGCCCAGTCCAGGGACTCTTCCAGGTTGACGTCGATGTACTTGGCGCCACGGGCTTCGATCAGGATCTGCTGGCTGTCCAGCGGCAGGATGCCCTTGGACCACAGGGAGCCTTCGAAGGTCTGGTATGCGCCGCGCTCGTCGGCCAGGTCACAGGATGCCTGGATGGCGTAGTAGCTGACCGCTTCCATCGACTTGTCGGCGAACTCGACCGCAGCGTCCGAGCCGTAGGGGATGTGCTGCAGGTACAGTGCGTCCTGGAAGCCCATGATGCCCAGGCCGACCGGACGGTGCTTGAAGTTCGAGTTCTGCGCCTGGGGCACCGAGTAGTAGTTGATGTCGATCACGTTGTCGAGCATGCGCACGGCAGTCTTGACGGTACGCGCCAGTTTCGCGGTGTCCAGCTTGCCGTCGACGATGTGGTTCGGCAGGTTGATCGAACCCAGGTTGCACACGGCGATTTCATCGGCGTTGGTGTTCAGGGTGATCTCGGTGCACAGGTTCGAGCTGTGGACCACGCCCACGTGCTGCTGCGGCGAACGCAGGTTGCACGGGTCCTTGAAGGTCAGCCATGGGTGGCCGGTCTCGAACAGCATCGACAGCATCTTGCGCCACAGGTCTTTGGCCTGGACAGTCTTGAACACCTTGATCTTGTTGTACTCGGTCAGGGCTTCGTAGTACTCGTAGCGCTCTTCGAAGGCCTTGCCGGTCAGGTCGTGCAGATCAGGCACTTCCGAAGGCGAGAACAGGGTCCACTTGCCGTCGTCGAAGACGCGCTTCATGAACAGGTCCGGGATCCAGTTGGCGGTGTTCATGTCGTGGGTGCGACGACGGTCGTCACCGGTGTTCTTGCGCAGCTCGAGGAATTCCTCGATGTCCAGGTGCCAGGTTTCCAGGTAGGCGCAGACCGCGCCCTTGCGCTTGCCGCCCTGGTTGACCGCGACGGCGGTGTCGTTGACGACTTTCAGGAACGGCACGACGCCTTGCGACTTGCCGTTGGTGCCCTTGATGTACGAACCCAGGGCGCGTACCGGAGTCCAGTCATTGCCCAGGCCACCCGCAAACTTCGACAGCATGGCGTTGTCGTGGATGGCTTTGTAGATGCCCGACAGGTCATCCGGCACGGTGGTCAGGTAGCAGCTCGACAGCTGCGGACGCAGGGTACCGGCGTTGAACAGGGTCGGGGTCGAAGCCATGTAATCGAACGAGGAGAGCAGGTTGTAGAACTCGATCGCACGGGCTTCTTTGTCTTTTTCCTGCAGCGCCAGGCCCATGGCCACGCGCATGAAGAACACCTGTGGCAGCTCGAAACGTACGCCATCCTTGTGGATGAAGTAGCGGTCGTACAGGGTCTGCAGGCCCAGGTAGGTGAACTGTTGGTCACGCTCGTGCTCGATGGCCTTGCCCAGACGCTCCAGGTCGTAGCCTTTGAGGGCAGGGTCGAGCAGCTCGAACTCGACGCCTTTCTCGACGTAGGCCGGCAGGGCCTTGGCGTACAAGTCGGCCATTTCGTGGTGGGTGGCGCTGTCGGCCACGCCCAGGAAGCCCAGGGCCTCGGCACGCAGGGTGTCCATCAGCAGGCGCGCGGTGACGAAGGAGTAGTTCGGCTCGCGCTCGACCAGGGTACGGGCGGTCATAACCAGGGCGGTGTTGACGTCCTTGATGGCCACGCCGTCGTACAGGTTCTTCAGGGTGTCGCGCTGGATCAGCTCGCCATCGACTTCGGCCAGGCCTTCGCAGGCTTCGCTGATGATGGTGTTCAGGCGCGCCATGTCCAGCGGCGCCAGGCTGCCGTCGGCCAGGGTGATGCGGATGCTTGGGTGCGGCTCGACCACGGATTCGGTGTTGGCGCGGGTGGCACGCTCCTTGGCGCGCTGTTCGCGGTAGATCACATAGTCACGGGCGACTTTTTGCTCGCCGGCGCGCATCAGGGCCAGTTCGACCTGGTCCTGGATTTCCTCGATGTGGATGGTGCCACCCGATGGCATGCGACGTTTGAAGGTCGCGGTGACCTGCTCGGTCAGGCGAGCGACGGTGTCGTGGATGCGCGACGAGGCAGCGGCGGTGCCGCCTTCAACTGCGAGGAACGCCTTGGTGATGGCCACGGTGATCTTGTCGTCGGTGTAGGGAACGACAGTACCGTTACGCTTGATCACGCGCAGTTGACCGGGTGCGGTCGCGGCCAGATCCTGGTTCGAATCGGCGGCCTGCGGCACCTTGGCCTGCGGGTTCTCGCGAGTTGTGTCGGTTTGCATGGGTGGGTGTCTCCACAGTTTCTATATTGTTCAGGCGCCTTTGGGGCGCCCACCGTTCCATCCACTAGCCTGATGGCCACGCGCGGGGACGCGCATGCACGCGCATCCGCCCGCTCGGGCGTACCGACTTCGGGACAGACTCAGGAATAAGGGGCAATAACCTGCCGCTCCCTGGCCGAAGTCAAAGGTTTTGGGCTGAGCCCAAAAACTGTTGCTGATGAGTGCCAGGCCTGGCCTGCAACACCCATGCCCGAACAAGTCCCTGGATGGGCTTGCCTCGGTCGCCTCCGCAGGAGCGGTTTGGCTGTTGGAATCACGTTAAGTTCAGCCAGACAAATCGCTTGAACTTCTCTGTTGACTTGTGTTTGTGATTTTGCTCGAACCCCAATATCTAGTGGTTCGCTGCGATGGGGATACAAGATAATGCGGTATCAGGGGCTTTGCAAGGTGAGCGCCTGTGGATAACTTGTGCGTACTTTGTGTGTGATCCGTGGGTATTCGCTGTAGGCCTTGTCCTAGCTGGCCTTCACTTTTTTTCTGCGTTCCCATGCCCTGTCGCTGATTTTTTCGGGCGCGAACCCTATCACAAAAATCGTCTTGGCCGAGGGCCTGCGACAGGCGGCTTGGCGTGGTTGGCAGGGGCGAGGGTGGGACGTAGTATCCGGGGGCAATGTTGCCTTTTGGTGAACGGTGGCTGACGGGCCCGATGCCATCGCCGGTTGTACACTGCAACGCCAGCAGGCGGCTCCAGAACAAGAATAATCAGTGAAGGCGGACCATGGACCAGCCCAACAATCGGATTTTGATCGTCGAGGACGACCAGCGACTGGCGGAACTCACCGCCGAGTATCTGCAGGCCAACGGCTACGAGGTGGCAGTGGAGGGCGATGGCGGTCGGGCGGCGCGGCGTATCATCGACAGCCAGCCGGACCTTGTGATCCTCGACCTGATGCTGCCCGGCGAAGATGGCCTGAGCATCTGTCGACGCGTCCGCGGGCAATACGCCGGCCCCATCCTCATGCTCACCGCTCGCAGCGATGAACTCGATCAGGTCCAGGGCCTGGACATGGGCGCCGATGACTATGTGTGCAAACCGGTGCGTCCACGCTTGCTGCTGGCGCGCATCACCGCCTTGCTGCGGCGCAGCGAAGCCCCGCAGAGCAAGCGTCAGGAGCTGCAGTTCGGTGCATTGCGCATCGACAGCCGCGTGCGCGAGGCCTGGTTGGGCGAGCAGGCGATCGAACTGACCGGCGCCGAGTTCGACCTGCTCTGGTTGTTGAGCAGCAATGCCGGGCGGGTGTTGTCTCGCGAAGAGATCTTCACCTCCTTGCGTGGCGTCGGCTACGACGGCCAGGACCGCTCGATCGATGTGCGTATTTCCAAGATCCGCCCCAAGATAGGTGATGACCCGATCCACCCGCGTCTGATCAAGACCCTGCGTAGCAAGGGCTACCTGTTCGTCGGCGAGACCGCCCAGGCAGCGGCCCCGTGAATTCGATCTTCTTGCGCATTTACGGTGGCATGCTCGCCGTGCTGGTGCTGGTGGCAGTGCTTGGGGTGCTCAGCCTGCATCTGGTCAACCAGGTGCGCGCTGAACGGCACCGCGAGGGACTGGCCCAAGGCACCTTCAGCCTCATGGCGGACAACCTGGCCCTGCAAGATCCGGTCGAGCGCAAGCGCTCGCTGTTGATCTGGGAGCGCTTGCTCGGCGTGCCGCTGGACTTGCAGCCGGCCTCGGCCTTCACCTTGGATGGTGGCCAGCGCACGCGCCTTCGTCGGGGCCTGGTGGTGGTGGAAAAGACCGGCCCGCATGCCGTGCGCGTCTTGCGCCAGATCGGCGATGAAGACCAGCTGTTGGTGGCCCAGGTCAAGCAGGTCAGTGAACAGTTGGCCCGCGCCACGCTCTATCTACTGGCCGATGAGCTGGTGCGCTACCCGGTCGCCGAACAGCAGCGACGTCTGGCCGAGATCAGCAAGAGCAAGGGCTTTGGTTTCGACATCGCCCTGCAGCGCCTGGAGCGGGCAGGGCTGGACGACGACCAGCGGCGCCGGGTGGAGGAGGGCGACACGGTGATGGCGTTGGGCAAAGATGGCGATTCGGTGCGGGTGTTTTCCGGATTGACTGGCTCGCCCTGGGTGCTGGAGATCGGGCCGTTGCATCAGCTCAACCCGTATCCGCCGCAGTTGCTGGTCCTCATCGCCTTCCTTGGTTTGTGCCTGATCGGCCTGGTGGTGTACCTGCTGGTGCGCCAGCTGGAGCGACGCCTGTCGGGGCTGGAGGTCGCGGCCACGCGCATTGCCCAGGGCAGCCTGGAGACCCGCGTGCCCGAGGGGGACGCCGACTCGGTGGGGCGCCTGGCCGAGGCCTTCAATGGCATGGCCGAACATCTGCAGCGTTCCTTGACCATGCAGCGCGAGCTGGTGCGGGCGGTGTCCCATGAGTTGCGTACACCCGTGGCGCGCCTGCGCTTTGGCCTGGAAATGATCGAAAGCGCCAGCAACGAGCAGGCCAGGGCCAAGCACCTGGCTGGGATGGACAGCGACATCCAGGACCTGGACAAACTGGTGGACGAGATGCTGACCTACGCCCGCCTGGAGCAGGGCACACCGGCCTTGAAATTCCAGGCGGTGGACCTCGACGCCCTGCTCGAGCGCGTGATCCAGGAGCTGTCGCCGTTGCGGGTCGAGGTCAAGGTGGTACGCGGCGACTGCCAGGGTGCGGATGCGGCAGGCGCCTGGGTCGATGCCGAACCCCGCTACCTGCACCGGGCGCTGCAGAACCTGGTGGGCAATGCCATGCGGCACGCCGAATCCCAGGTCAGGTTGAGCTATCAATTGGGCCTGGAGCGCTGCCGCATTGATGTGGAAGACGATGGGCCCGGAATTCCCGAAGGGGTCTGGGATCGCATCTTCACCCCTTTCACCCGCCTCGACGACAGCCGTACCCGCGCCTCCGGCGGGCATGGCCTGGGGTTGTCGATCGTGCGCCGGATCATCTACTGGCACGGGGGCCGGGCAATGGTCGGACGCAGCGAGGCGTTGGGCGGGGCCTGCTTCAGCCTGATCTGGCCGAGCCACCGGCCGTAGGTCTAGGGGTTATACGTTGATCAGGCTGAGCAGGTAGCCATCCTGGACACAGAACTGACCTTCCAGCTCGCGGCCAGCCTGCCAGTCGGCTGAAAGGTCGGTGAGCAGGCGCAGGCGGGCATAACCCTCGACAGACCATTCCAGCAGCTCGGCGTGTTCGAAGTAGAAGCGCTGCCGGGTCAAGGGGTAGAGCGCTTTGAACAGGCTTTCCTTGAGTGAGAACGTCAACGTCACGCCCAGGCCGAGCTGGCTATAGTCCAGGCGCTGGAGCTCGGCGGGGGTGAGGATCTCGCCAGCCAGGCGTTCGGCGCGTTCGTCGTTCAGCAAGGATTCCTGGTCCAGGCCCAGGCCAGCGCTGTCGCCATCGGCCGCAACCACAGCGGCGGCCCAGCCTTTGCCATGGGTGATCGAGCCGTGAATGCCGGCCGGCCAGATCGGCGAACGGTCCTCATGGGTGGCGGGCACGTAGTCGCGTCCATCCAGCGCATGCAGCGCCGCACGTGCGCAGACCCGGCCTGCCAGGTACTCGGCCTGGCGCTTGGCCACCGAGCGCTGCAGGCTGGCGCTTTGTTCGATGCCGGCGCGCTGGAAGTCGTCCGGCGCCAGGCGCGCGGGGTCGAAGGTGCAACTGACCAGCACCGCGCCGGGAACCGGGCGGGGCAGGGGCCAGTGGTGCTTGAGGGGGGAGCAGCAGGTGGGGTGTCTGGTCATGGTGAGTATTGTGCCAGTGGCGCCCTGATGCGCAAACCAGGCGAGTGCCGCACCCTTGACTGCCACCCCGACAGTCTTCAGTCGAAGGATTTCTTGAGGAAGGCCTGCATGTCCGCCCACGAGCGGTCATCCGCCTCTTTGTTATAGCCAATGTCCGGCCCGCCATGGTCGCCGTGGCTCAAGCGGTCGGCATCGGGGTTGGTGAATCCATGCTTGGCTCCGGCAATGGAGACGAATGTCATGTCGGCGCCGGCGCTTTGCATTTCCTGCTTGAACGCTGCCACTTGCGCTGGCGGGATCATGCTGTCGGCCTCGCCGTGCTCTACCAGGATTTTCGCCCTGATCACACCCGGCTTGGCTGGCGTCTGAGTGGCCAGTGGGCCATGGAAGCTCACCACGGCGTCGAGTTTCTCGCCTCGGCGCGCGGCATCGAGCACTACCTTGCCGCCGAAGCAGTAACCCACCGCCGCCAACTGATGTTTATTGGTGTTGGGCTGGATTTTCAGCAGCTCAAGCCCCGCATCGAAGCGCCGTGCAGCAGCCTTGGGGTCCTTCGTCGCCGCCGCCATGAACGCTTGGGCGTCCTTCGGATGTTCGGTGTGCTTGCCATCGCCATACATGTCGATGGCCAGGGCGTTGTAACCCAGCGCCGCCAGGTCCCGGGCCCGGCGCTTGGCATAGCCGTTCAGCCCCCACCATTCATGCACCACGATAATGCCGGGGCGCTTGCCCTCGACTGCATCGTCGTAAGCGTAGTAGCCCACCAGGCGCTGGCCATCGGCGTCCTGATAGGGAATTTCGCGGGTCTGCACCGCCGCCTGGGCGACGGCAGCGCTGCACAACAGGGCCAGGGCAAGCAGGGAACGCATGGTCGGTACTCCTTGGGCAAAGGGTGCGATTCGTTCAGCCGGGGTTCAGTCAGGGTTCAGCCGCGGTTCAGGGCTCACTCCCTACTCTAGCCACCAGACACAGACATCGCATCCAACTGGAGTATCCCACCATGAAAACACTCAATACCTTGATGGTCGCCATGGCCGTATGTGCCGCCAGTCTCACCGCCCAGGCCGCCGATGACACCTTCGCCAGCCTCACCTATGGCCAGACCAGCGACAAGGTCCGCAAGTCCGGCCTGCTGCAACGCAACACCGATCACCTGAACGCCGACGGCATCATCGGCAAGGACGGCACCTGGGGCGTGCGCGTGGGCAAGATCAATGACGATGCCCGCTATTACCTGACCTACGACAATGTCTCGGGCGACCACAGTGGCATCAAGCTGCGCCAGGAAAACCTGCTTGGCAGCTACGATGCGTTCTTGCCGGTGGGCGACACCACCAAGCTGTTCGGTGGCGGCAGCCTGGGCTTGACCAAACTGTCCCAGGAATCCTCCGGTTACAGCCGTGACACCGATGTGGGTTATGCCGTAGGCCTGCAGGCCGGCGTTCTGCAGCAGATCACCAACAACGCCTCGGTGGAGCTGGGCTACCGTTACCTGCGCAGCAACGCCAGCACCGAACTGGCCGAACATGGCGGTCCCAAGGCAGGCACCCTGCGTCTGACCAGCAGCGCCCAGACCTACCTGTCGGCCAACTACACCTTCTGACCCACAGGAGGGGCCAGGGCAACGCTGGTATGCTGCACCGGTCCCTCCGCGACCAAGCCCGCTCCTGCCGCCAGGCGTCGTGCAGAAGCGGGCTTGACCGGCACGGGAGGCGGATACAGGTATGAATCAAGGAGAGTGACATGAAGCTGCTGGTGGTCGAGGACGAGGCGCTGCTACGCCACCACCTGTACACGCGCCTGGGCGAGAGCGGGCATGTGGTCGAGGCGGTGGCCAATGCCGAAGAGGCGCTCTACCAGGCCGAGCAATACAACCACGATTTGGCCGTGGTCGACCTCGGGCTGCCGGGCATGAGCGGTCTGGACCTGATCCGCCAGTTGCGCAGTCAGGGCAAGACCTTCCCGATCCTGATCCTCACCGCCCGCGGCAACTGGCAGGACAAGGTCGAAGGCCTGGCTGCCGGGGCCGACGACTATGTGGTCAAGCCGTTCCAGTTCGAAGAGCTGGAGGCGCGCCTGAATGCCTTGCTGCGCCGCTCCAGCGGTTTCACCCAGTCGACCATCGCGGCAGGGCCCCTGGTGCTGGACCTCAATCGCAAGCAGGCGACCTTGGACGAGCAACCGCTTGCCCTGACCGCCTATGAATACCGCATCCTCGAATACCTCATGCGCCATCACCAGCAAGTGGTGGCCAAGGATCGTCTGATGGAGCAGCTCTACCCCGATGACGAGGAGCGCGATCCGAATGTCATCGAGGTGCTGGTCGGTCGTCTGCGACGCAAGCTCGAGGGCGACCGTGGTTTCAAACCGATCGACACGGTGCGTGGCCTGGGTTACCTGTTCACCGAGCGCTGCCGATGATCCGCTCCCTGCGGGTGCGCCTGATGCTGGCGGCGGCGCTGTTGGCGTTGTTGTTCATGCTGGCGCTGCTACCGGCCCTGCAAAAGACCTTCAGCCTGGCGTTGCAGGAGTCGATCGAACAGCGCTTGGCCTCGGATGTGACCACCTTGATTTCCGCCGCGCGGATCGAGCAGGGGCGGCTGCAGATGCCCGAGCAGTTGCCCGACGAGCGCTACAACCTGCCCTACACCGGCCTGCTCGGCTACATCTTCGATCGCCAGGGTGCTCTGGTGTGGCGTTCGCGCGCCACCAACGGGCAGAACATCAACTACCGCCCCCGATATGACGGGCGCGGCAATGAGTTCGCCCGGATCCACCAGGATGACGGCGAGGAATTCTTCGTCTACGACGTGGAGGTCAAGCTGCTCGGGGGCAAGAGTGCCGCATTCAGTATCGTGGCGCTGCAGCCGGTGCGTGAGTACCAGCACACCCTCGATGGCCTGCGTGAAAAACTCTACTTGGGTTTCGGGGCGGCCCTGCTGGCGCTGATGGTGCTGTTATGGGCCGGCCTGACCTGGGGGCTTCGTTCGTTGCGCAGGCTGAGCCTGGAGCTTGACGAAGTGGAAGCGGGTGCGCGTGATGGCCTGAGCGGCGAGCACCCGCGTGAACTGCTGCGCCTGACCGGCTCGCTCAACCGCCTGCTGCGCAGCGAACGTGAGCAGCGCCAGCGCTACCGCGATTCGCTCGATGACCTGGCGCACAGCCTCAAGACGCCCCTTGCGGTGCTGCAGGGCGTCGGTGAAAGCCTCGGCCAGGGTGACAGCGAACGCGAGCAGGCGCGGGTGCTGCAAAGCCAGATCGAACGCATGAGCCAGCAGATCGACTACCAACTGCAGCGCGCCAGCCTGCGCAAGAGCGGTCTGGTCCGTCATCGGGTGCAACTACGACCGGTGCTCGACAGCCTGTGCAACACGCTGGACAAGGTCTATCGCGACAAGCGCGTGGCCGTCAGCCTCGACATGCCCCCGGATGCTTGGGTGCCGATGGAGCAAGGGGCAGCGCTGGAGCTGTTCGGCAACCTGCTGGAGAACGCTTATCGGCTGAGCCTCGGCCAGGTGCGTGTGAGCCTGCAACAAGCGCCTGGGCAGTTGGTGCTATGCGTCGAAGACGATGGCCCTGGCGTACCGGGCAGTCAGCGTGAGCGCATTCTCAAACGGGGCGAACGGCTCGATCGGCAGCATCCGGGGCAGGGCATCGGCCTGGCGGTGGTCAAGGACATCATCGACAGCTATGACGCCGAGCTGAGCCTGGATGATTCGACACTGGGAGGCGCGGCGTTCCGGATCGTGTTCCATCTGGACTGAAACCCACTGAGGCGCTACGCGGCACGTCCCAAGGCCTCACCCACCCTGGGGCTTGTGGATCCTGTGGGATTTACTCCGAAGTTAACGCCACAGGGCGAGCCGGCCGGGGTACGTTCTCCCTTCCTGGGCGGATTCCCGCCAACAGCCTTGTTCCAAACCCGCCAATGGGCGGAAATCCGCCAACCTCAAACTGCGCGCCTGCCCCGCCATGGGGCGCCGAAAGCCCCGAAATCCGCGGGCTGCACTGATTGCGAGCATTTTGGCATCGGCCTTGCTATCGACCTGGCAGAGGCCTGTCACAAGGCAGCTCGAACACAACGACAAATCCCTCCAAGTGCAGGAGGGTTCGCGCTTTAGGTGCCCCAACGCCCTGGGAAGGGTGGGCTCGGCACACTTGAGGAAAAACTAGCCATGACGACACGTCAGCCGTTGTACAAATCCCTGTATGTCCAGGTGTTGGTCGCCATCACCATCGGTATCCTGCTCGGTCACTACTACCCGGAAACCGGCGTAGCCCTCAAACCCCTGGGCGACGGGTTCGTCAAACTGATCAAGATGGTCATCGCCCCGATCATCTTCTGCACCGTCGTCAGCGGCATCGCTGGCATGCAGAGCATGAAGTCGGTCGGCAAGACCGGTGGCTATGCGCTGCTGTACTTCGAGATCGTTTCCACCATCGCCTTGATCATCGGCCTGGTCGTGGTCAACGTGGTCCAGCCCGGTGCCGGCATGCATGTCGACGTCAGCACCCTGAACGCCAGCAGCGTCGCCGCCTACGCCGCCGCAGGCGCGCAGCAGACCACCGTGGGCTTCCTGCTCAACATCATCCCCAACACCGTGGTGGGCGCATTCGCCAATGGCGATATCCTGCAGGTGCTGATGTTCTCCGTGCTGTTCGGCTTTGCCCTGCACCGCCTGGGCAGCTACGGCAAGCCGGTGCTGGACCTGATCGACCGCTTCGCCCATGTCATGTTCAACATCATCAACATGATCATGAAGCTGGCTCCGGTCGGCGCTTTCGGCGCCATGGCCTTCACCATCGGCCAGTATGGTGTGGGCTCGTTGGTGCAGCTGAGCTACCTGATGATCTGCTTCTACGTCACCTGCCTGCTGTTCATCCTGGTGGTGCTGGGCGGTATCTGCCGGTTCCATGGCTTCAGCGTACTCAAGCTGATCCGCTACATTCGTGAAGAGCTGATGATCGTGCTCGGCACCTCCTCCTCGGAATCGGCCATGCCACGCATGCTGGCCAAGATGGAGCGCCTGGGTGCCAAGAAGTCGGTGGTCGGCCTGGTGATCCCTACCGGCTACTCGTTCAACCTGGATGGCACCTCGATCTACCTGACCATGGCTGCGGTGTTCATCGCCCAGGCTACCGACACCACCATGGATATCACCCACCAGATCACCCTGCTGCTGGTGCTGCTGATCGCCTCCAAGGGTGCAGCAGGCGTCACCGGTTCCGGCTTCATCGTGCTGGCCGCGACCCTGTCCGCCGTGGGCCACCTGCCGGTGGCAGGCCTGGCGCTGATCCTGGGTATCGACCGCTTCATGTCCGAGGCGCGTGCGCTGACCAACCTGATCGGCAACGCCGTGGCCACGGTAGTCGTGGCCAAGTGGGTCAACGAGCTGGACACCGACACGCTGCAGGCCGAGCTGGCCTCCGGTGGTTCGCCGCTGGTCGACCCTCGTCCGGTCGATGACTTGGGCGTGGCTGAAGGCCCGGCGCGCTGATTGCGTTGTGAAATCGAAGAAGGCGACCCTCGGGTCGCCTTCTTTATTTGTAATGCCTGCCGGCCTGTTCGCAGGTAGACCCGCTTGCACAGGTTTGGCGCAAGCCTTGTGGGGGCGGGGTTAGCCGCGAATGCTGTTTGTCATTCGATGCGGGTCTCGCCGCTGTAAACCAGGATCTCACGACACCGCCTGCACAGATAGCGTCGCCCCTGGCGCACCAGCTTGTGCCGCTGGGCAGTGAACGGGAAGTCACTTTCCGGGCAGGGGCAGCGGTAGATGTAGCGGGTGGCCACGCGCCGCTTCACTTCATAGTTGTGGCAACGGTTCGGTGGCAATTCATACACGCCCCGCATGATCAGTTGCCATTCCTCGCCATGGGCCTGGATCTTGTCGCCGAACAGCTGGTGCGCCACCAAGTGTGCCACTTCGTGGGCAACGGTCTGACGCAGGAAGTCTTCCTGGTTCTCCCGGTACAGCTGCAGATTGAAGCGCAGCAGGTTTTCGTGCAGATGAGCGACGCCGGCCTTCTGGCCGCGCAGCTTGAAGCTGACTTGCGGGCGAGGGAAGGTGCGTTTGAAGAAGGCTTCAGCTTGCTGGTAACAGGTTTCGACGCGTTGTTTGAGCAGCTCGGGCATGGCGGGGTGGTTCTCCTGAGCGGGCAATTATGCCGCAAGCGCCAGGTGCCTGCCGGGCCATCTGTCAGCACACAGCCAGAGGCCGCCTTGCGGCGGCCCCGGGGTGACGCTCCTATGTTGCGTTGGATCTAGTTGGTATAGACAGGCCCCACACCCAGCCCCCAGATGATCACCGTGGAGGCCATGATCGCCACCAGCACCACCAGGCCTACCGCCAGCACGGAGCTGGAGAACAGGAAGCCTTCGTCGGTGGGGATATTCATGAAGGTCGGCAGGCCGACATAGAGCAGGTAGACCGTGTAGCAAATGGCCGCCGTGCCCACCAGCATGCCAAGCCAGAGGTGCGGGTAGAGCGCCGCCAGGCCGCCGATGAACAGCGGGGTGGCGGTGTAGGTGGCAAACGCCACGCATTGCGCCATGGATGGGGTGGCATCGTAGGTGCGGGCCATCCAGTGGATGAAAGCCCCCATGACCGCGACCCCGGCGAGCATCGCCAGGTAGGACATGATGCTCATCCATAGTGCGCTTTCCATCGTCAGCATCACCGCCGGTCGATCGCCTATGACCCAGCCGACCTGGGTGGTGCCGATGAACGCCGACACAGCCGGGATCGCGGCGAGTATCAGCGTGTGGGTCAGGTACATGTGGCTGATGCTTTCGTCCTCGCCACGAATCTCCTTCCACTCCTGGTCAGGGTGGGTAAACAGCCCCAGAACGTGATGGATCATGCCGGTCACTCCTATCGTCGTTGTCAAACGCCCCCCAAGTGGAGCGCTTGCGGCCCGAGGCCTGGACACCGATGCAAGCGGTCGTGTGGCCTTATCTCGCAGTATAGGAAGCCGTTACCTACATAAACCTGGGTTTTTAGAGCAAATTGCGCTGTCAGATGCGCGCTTGATTCTTTATCGGAATGGCCTACGCCCCCGCTCGGTTTGTGCGTAAAATAGCCCGCTTTTGTCACACCTCGCGGATCCAAGCGCTATGGGCACCCTCTCGGTCAACCAGAACAAACTGCAAAAACGCCTGCGTCGCCTCGCTGGCGAAGCCATCACCGACTACAACATGATCGAGGATGGCGACAAGGTCATGGTCTGCCTGTCCGGCGGCAAGGACAGTTACACCATGCTCGACGTTCTGTTGCACCTGCAGAAGGTGGCGCCGATCAAGTTCGAGATCGTCGCTGTGAACATGGACCAGAAGCAGCCAGGCTTCCCTGAGCACGTGTTGCCGGCCTATCTCAAGGAGCTGGGCGTCGAGTACCACATCGTCGAGAAGGACACCTACTCGGTGGTCAAGGAGCTGGTTCCGGAAGGCAAGACCACCTGCTCGCTGTGTTCGCGCCTGCGCCGCGGCACGCTGTACACCTTCGCCGACGAGATCGGTGCGACCAAGATGGCCCTCGGGCACCATCGCGACGACATCGTCGAGACCTTCTTCCTCAACATGTTCTTCAACGGCTCGCTCAAGGGCATGCCGCCGAAGCTGCGCGCCGACGACGGTCGCAACGTGGTGATCCGCCCGCTGGCCTACTGCAGCGAGAAGGACATCCAGGCCTACTCGGACATGAAGGGCTTTCCGATCATCCCTTGCAACCTGTGCGGCTCTCAGGAAAACCTGCAGCGCCAGGTGGTCAAGGACATGCTGGTGGAATGGGAACGCAAGCACCCGGGCCGCACCGAGAGCATCTTCCGCGCTCTGCAGAACGTCGCGCCATCGCAGCTGGCCGATCGCAACCTGTTCGATTTCACCAGCCTCAAGATCGACGAAAGCGCCACTCCGCGTTTTCTCGATGTACTGAACATCTGACCCATGCGCGACTACCAATGGCTGCATGAGTACTGCCTGAACCGCTTCGGCTCGGCACAGGCCCTGGAGGCCTTCCTGCCGCAGCCGCGCACGCCAGCGCAATTGCGTGACATCAGCGATGACCGCTACCTGTCGACGCTGGCCCTGCGGGTGTTCCGTGCAGGGCTCAAGCACAGCCTGGTGGACGCCAAGTGGCCGGCCTTCGAGCAGGTGTTCTTCGGCTTCGATCCGGAAAAGGTCGTGCTGATGGGCGCCGAGCACCTTGAGCGGTTAATGCAGGACGAGCGGATCATCCGCCATTTGGGCAAGCTCAAGAGCGTGCCACGCAATGCGCAGATGATTCTCGATGTGGCGAAGGAGCGGGGCAGTTTCGGAGCGTTCATCGCCGATTGGCCGGTGACCGACATCGTCGGACTATGGAAGTACCTGGCCAAGCATGGCAATCAGTTGGGCGGGTTGTCGGCGCCGCGTTTCTTGCGCATGGTCGGCAAGGACACGTTCATTCCCACCGATGACATGAGCGCAGCCCTCATCGCCCAGGGCGTGATCGACAAGCAGCCGACCAGCCAGCGCGATTTGGCGCTGGTGCAGCAGGCGTTCAATCAGTGGCATGAGCAGAGCGGGCGACCGCTGTGCCAGCTGTCGGTGATGCTGGCGCATACCGTCAATCATTGAGAGGTGCGACGCGTGCTTCGCGGCTAAACCCGCTGCCACAGGGGCGGTGCAGTACTTGTGGCAGCGGGTTTACCCGCGAAAAGGCCGCCGCTTCTACTGCCCTTCACCGGCCACACGCCGCTCATGCTGGAACTTCCAGCGCACATACAGCAGGGCACTGACGAACAGCCCCAGGCTCACCAGCACCTCCATCCAGCCGAACACCGCCCGTGCCGGGTCGAACGCCGCCAGCACTCCCTTGATGAAATAGATATTCACCACGAAGCACGTCCAGGCATGGGCCCGGGCGCTGCCCGTCAGCATGCCCGGCACCAGCAGCAACAGAGGGATCAGCTCGATGGCCAGGATCACTTCGACCCGTGCCCCATGCAGGTCCGCGAACCACAGGTTGTTGACCGCCAGCAGGGCGATCAGGCCAAAAAAGCAAGCCAGGCTCAGCGCCCGGGTGACGCGCACCCGTGGCGTGAGCCATTCCAGCGGTGGCAATACCTTGGGCTTTCTAGCCACGCTCGCCCCCCAAAGCCTTGGCGGTGCTCGCCAGGCGTTGGCCCAGGGCGCGGCACAGGGCGATTTCGTGCGGGTCGAGTTCGCGCTTGCCATCAGCTCCAGCGTGGTGGCTGGCGCCATAGGGGGTGCCGCCGCCACGGGTCTCGAGCAGCGCCGACTCACTGTATGGCAGGCCAAGCACCAGCATGCCGTGGTGCATCAGCGGCAGCATCATCGACAGCAGCGTGGTCTCCTGACCGCCATGCAGGCTGGCGGTCGAGGTGAACACTGCCGCGGGCTTGCCGACCAGCTCTCCGCCCAGCCACAAGCTGCTGGTGCCGTCGAGGAAGTACTTGAGCGGCGCGGCCATGTTGCCGAATCGGGTCGGGCTGCCCAGCGCCAGGCCCGCGCAGTGGCGCAGATCGTCGAGGGTGGCGTAGAGCGCGCCGCTGGCCGGGATGTCCGGGGCCACGGCTTCGCATTCGGTGGAGATCGCCGGCACAGTGCGCAGGCGCGCCTCCAGGCCGGCCATCTCGACGCCGCGGGCGATATGCCTGGCCATCTCGCTGGTCGAGCCGTGGCGGCTGTAATAGAGCACTAGAACGTAGGGATCGCTCACGGCAGGATCTCCAGTACTTTCTCCGGCGGACGGCCAATCACCGCCTTGTCACCGGCGACCAGGATCGGACGCTCGATCAGCTTGGGGTGCTGGACCATCGCGTCGATCAGTTGCGCGTCGCTCAGGGCGGGGTTGGCCAGATCCAGGGCCTTGTATTCTTCTTCACCGGTGCGCAGTAGCTGGCGCGGGGCGATGCCCAGCTTGCCGAGCAGGGTTTTCAGGGTGACGGCATCCGGCGGGGTGTCCAGGTAGCGCACGATGGTCGGGGCCAGGCCGCGCGCTTCGAGCAGTTCCAGGGCGCCGCGGGATTTCGAACAGCGCGGGTTATGATAGAGGGTCAGATCAGTCATGACGGGTCGCATCCAGCTGGGTGTGGCGGCTATTCTAACCGCAGCGACTGTGTCGTTTGCTTGAAACTTCTAGAAGGATTGACCCATGGCAAGGCGTTTGGCAGCAGTACTGGCCATCACCGCGAGCCTGTTGCTCGGCGGTTGCGGTGCGGACTACGGCGTGGACCAGCACGGCAACACGGTAAAGGCCGAGCAGATCGACGGGCACTGGCTGGTGCTCAACTACTGGGCCGAGTGGTGCGGCCCGTGCCGTACGGAAATTCCCGAGCTCAACGCTGCGGCCAAGCAGTGGGAGGCCCAGGGTATCAAGGTGGTCGGGGTGAACTTCGATGGGTTGCAGGGCCAGGATCTCAAGCAGGCCGCCGAAACTCTCGGCATCGCCTTTACCGTCCTCGCCCAGGACCCGGCCGAGCGCTACGAGCTGCCGCGCAGCGAGGCGCTGCCGGTGACCTACATCATCGATGACAAAGGCAAAGTGCGTGAGCAGTTGATGGGGGAGCAGACCCTCGAAGGACTGCAAGCCAAGATCAAGGCCCTCAAGGGCGCTTAAGCGCTTCGAGCTGCAAGCTTCAAGAAAGAGCGGACCGTGTCGGGCTTGCTTTTCTTGCAGCTTGCAGCTGCTCTTAACCTTCCTCAGGCCAGAAGCGCAGTGGCTTGCCCTCGGCCGGCCAGAAGCGAATCTGCTCGATCGATGAGACGTCCCAGCGTTGCACGGTCTCCAGCGCCTGAAGGAAGCGTTTTTCCTGGTCCATCAATGCAGGGGCGCACAGTTTGCGGGTCTTGCCGACCTTGCCGAAGCTGATGCGGTCGCCTTGCAGGGTGTAGGACGCGAACCAGTGATTGCAGCCAGCATTGCCATAAGCACGGCCGTCCTCGCCGAGGATCAGGGTCAGGTGGCTGTAGTCGATCAACGGGCGCTCGCCGATCCACTCCAGCACATAGCTTTGCTCCGGTTGCAATTTCGAAGGCTCCGATGCGCAGCCGAGCAGGCCGACGGCAATCAGTGCACCGGTCAACAGATGCTTCACTGCGCGCTCCCTTGGCAGGCCGGGCACAGGTGCTGGTCGCCACGGCTGGCCCAACCCAGCTCGGCGATGCGGGCGCTGGCCGCGGGCTGGCGGGCCTTGTTGCCGAGCTTGCCGTCGACGGCGAACTCGAAGTCCAGCTCAGCCTGGCAACTGTTGCACTTGACCTTCCAGTTGAGGATCTCCAGCTCGTTGAAGATCGGGCCGCTGGCCACGGCGACCCATTGGCCGCGCGGGTTGATCAGGTGGCGCACGCTCTCCACGGTAAGGCGCATGGAAAGATCCTTGCTGCCTTTTAGAGTCACAAGCAGGACATCGTCCTTCTGGATCGAGCCACCGTTGCCAGTCACCTGATAGCGGCCCGGCACCAGGGCGCGGCATTCGATCAGGGTGTGTTGCGGGTTGAAAAGGGTGTAGCGGAAATCGTGTTCGACCATGGGTCCTCCAAAATTGCCGCGTATCCTAGCATCAACCGTTCACCAGATTCTGCGGATCGCCCTCCGTCCAGCGGATGATGTTGTCCAGGGTGGTCGAGGCGATGGCCGCCAGCGCTTCATGGTTGAGAAACGCCTGGTGTGCGGTGACGATCACGTTGGGGAAGGTCAGCAGCCGTGCGAGCACGTCATCCTGCAGCGGCAGGTCGGAACGGTCCTCGAAGAACAGCTGCGCCTCCTCTTCATAGACATCCAGCCCCAGGTAGCCGAGCTGGCCACACTTGAGCGCGTCGATCAGGGCCGGCGTGTCGACCAGCGCGCCGCGCCCGGTATTGATCAGCATGGCGCCGGGTTGCAGGGTGGCCAGGCTCTGGGCGTTGATCAGATGGCGGGTGTGCTCGGTCAGCGGGCAGTGCAGGCTGATGATGCGGGCCTGGCTCAGCAGTTCGGGCAATTCCACGTAGCGGGCGCCCAGGGCAAGCAGTTCAGGGTTGGGGTAGGGGTCGTAGGCCAGCAACTGGCAGCCGAAACCGGCCATGATGTGGGCGAAGGCGGCGCCGATCTGGCCGGTGCCGACCACGCCGACCGTCTTGCCGTGCAGGTCGAAGCCGGTCAGGCCATGCAGGGTGAAATCACCTTCGCGGGTGCGGTTGTAGGCCCGGTGCAGGCGTCGGTTGAGCGCCAGGATCAAGGCCACGGCATGCTCGGCCACGGCATGGGGTGAATAGGCCGGTACCCGCACCACCGACAGTCCCAGGCGCCGGGCGGCGGCCAGATCGACGTGGTTGTAGCCTGCTGAGCGCAAGGCGATCAGACGGGTCCCGCCGGCAGCCAGGCGTTCGAGCACCGTGGCATCGAGCTCATCGTTGATGAACGCGCAGACCACCTCGAAATCCTGGGCCAAAGCGACGGTGTCCTGGGTCAGCCGGGCCGACTGGTAGTGCAGCTCCAGGCTACTGTCGCGGGAGGCCTGGGTGAAGCTTTCCTGGTCGTAGTGCTGGCTGCTGAACAACAGGACACGCATGGTGTGAATCTCCAGGTTTCGTCATCGCGGCAGTGTAGACAGCCTGCGAAGAAGGACGTTGATCTTGCTCAGTGGCGTCACTGTTCGGATAGTGCAACGCCCCCGATTTTGGGGCCGTCCTGCGGCCCCAGGGCTTTGCGCTCAGGCGCTCAGCCGAGCCTGAGCCGCGAGCCGCACGATGGCCCGGTCCAGCTCGTCCAGGGCTTGCGCCGCCTGGGGGCTGTCCTGTTTGAGCAAGGTCTCGCTGCGCTGGCAGGCCGCGCGCAGTTGCGGCACGCCACAGTAGCGCGATGCGCCGTTGAGGCGATGGACCCGTTCGATCATCGCCGTGCGATCACCCAGCTCGCGGGCGACGCGGATCGATTCACGGTCGGTCTCAAGAGACGCCAGCAGCATGGCCAGCATGTCCGCGGCCAGGTCCGGCTTGCCGGCGGCCAGGCGCAGGCCTTCCTCAGGGTCGAGCACCTTCAGCTCGTTACTGTCGATGGCCCGTTCGCTGCCGCGCTCCTGCATGGACGGCACCAGGCTCATTCCGGTCCATTTCATCACCACCTGGGACAGCTGGCGCTCGCTGATCGGCTTGGTCAGGTAATCGTCCATGCCGCTGTGCAGCAAGGCCCGTTTCTCGTTGGCCATGGCGTGTGCGGTGAGCGCGACGATGGGCAGCGGGCTGCCGCTCTGGCTGGCTTCCCAACGGCGGATCTGCTCGGTGCAGGCGCGTCCGTCCATTCCCGGCATCTGCACATCCATCAGCACCAGGTCGAAAGGCTCGTCCTGCACTGCCTTGACTGCGGCATAGCCGTTGTCCAGCGCCAACACCTCGGCGCCCAGGCCTTCGAGCAGGGTCTGCACCAACAACAGATTGGCAGGGTTGTCGTCCACGCAGAGAATCCTCGGCGCCCGGGTATTGCCGCTGGCGCGCGCGTCGTTGGTCGCTCGGCGCGGTTGCACCAGTTCGAGCAGCAGGCGGCGCAGTTTGCGCGTGCAGGTGGGCTTGGACAGCAACTGGCCATGGGGATTGGGCAGGTAGGGGTGATAGAGCGCCTGCTCGGTAGTCGGGCAAAGCACCACGCACAGGCAGCCCAGGCGTTCCAATTGCTGGTGATAATGGCCCAGTTGCTCCGGCGAGAGCGTGCTCAGGTTGGCCCCCAGCACCGCGAACTCGAAGGGTTGGCCTGCCTGGCTCGCCGCCTGCACGCCTTGCAGCAACTGGTCGAAGGAGGCGAACAGGCTGACGCTCAGACCGCAATCTTCCAACTGGTGCTCCAGGGCTTGGCGCGCCAGCTCGTGGCCATCGACGATGGCGGCGCGGCGCCCGAGCAACGGTTGCAGCGGTTGCTCCTGCGCGTCGTCATGAGCGCGCGGCAGGCTGAGGCTGATCCAGAACTGCGAACCTTCGCCTGGGGTGCTGTCCACGCCGATCTCGCCACCCATCTGCTCGATCAGGCGCTTGGAGATCACCAGGCCCAGGCCGGTACCGCCGGGCTGGCGTGACAACGAGTTATCGGCCTGGCTGAAGGCCTGGAACAAGGTGCGCACATCCTGGGGCGAGAGGCCGATGCCTGTGTCTTGCACGCTGATGCGCAGTTGTACGCTGTCCTCCTGTTCATCCTCGATCATGGCACGCACGACGATGGTGCCTTCGCGCGTGAACTTGATGGCGTTGCTCACCAGATTGGTGAGGATCTGCTTGAGCCGCAGCGGGTCACCGATCAGCGACAGCGGGGTATCGCGGTAGACCAGGCTGAGCAGCTCCAGCTGCTTGGCGTGGGCCGCAGGGGCGAGGATGGTCAGCGTGTCCTGGATCAGATCGCGCAGGTTGAACGGGATGCTGTCGAGCACCAGTTTGCCGGCCTCGATCTTGGAGAAGTCGAGGATCTCGTTGATGATCCCCAGCAGGTTGTCGGCGGACTTCTCGATGGTATTGAGGTAGTCGAGCTGGCGCGGGGTCATCTCGCTGCGTTGCAAAAGGTGGGTGAAGCCGAGGATGCCGTTGAGCGGTGTGCGGATCTCGTGGCTCATGTTGGCCAGGAACTCGGACTTGATGCGGCTGGCCTCCAGCGCCTCCTTGCGCGCCATGTCCAGTTCGATGTTCTGGATCTCGATGGTTTCTAGGTTCTGGCGCACGTCTTCGGTGGCCTGGTCGATACTGTGCTGCAGTTCCTCATGGGCATTTTGCAGGGTCTCGGCCATGCGGTTGATGCCCGCCGCCAGTTCATCCAGCTCATGGCTGCCCATCGCCGGCAGGCGCTGTTCCAGGTTGCCTTCCTTGAGTTGGGTGACGGCGTGCTTGATGCGACTGAGCGGATCGTTGATCGTCCGGCTCATGCGCAGTGCGAGCAACACGGTGAGCGACAGGCAGCCGAAGATTAACAACAGGCTGGTGAACAGGTTGCGATAGCCGCGCAGCAAGGTGCCGTCGTGGGACAGTTCGATTTCGACCCAGCCGAGCAGGCGCTCGGCTTCGGCGGGGACCGCCTGGGAGGCCAGGTCACGATGATGGCCGAAGACGGGCATCAGGTAGCGAGTAGCGTCATTGCCGGTGCGTTGCAGCAATTGAGTGCCGGTGCCCCCGGTCGGCGCCTGGTTGAGCATGCTCGGGCCGGCATGGGCCAGGCGCGAGCGGTCGGGGGCCAGGAATGCCACGGCGCGCACATCGGCTTGCTCCAGGGCTTGGGCGGCGATGCGTTCGAGCAGCTCCTGGGCTTGGGCCGGGTTGGCCAGGGAGGGCGCTGCCAAGGGCGCGAGCTGCTCGGCGAGCATCTTGCCGCGCTGGAGCAACTGAGTCCGCAGCTCGTTTTGCTGTAGCCAGTTGAAATAACTTCCCAGCACCAGGGCCATCAGGCTGGCTGGCAGCAGGGCCAACAGCAGGACCCGGCTTCTGATTCCCAAACGATCGAGCACATTTGTCTCCTGTCATGTGCTTGCCTGCCGTCAGCATAAAGACGGCCCCAGGCGGAACGTTACTCTCCAGGGCCGTCTGATGCACTTCTTTGTAACTCTTTTTGCGGTTCCCAGCCTTGGCGGCCTGAATCATCAGTGGCGCCTGCGTTGGCCTCAGGTCATCGGCGAGCGCGACCCGGTTGCCTTGGCCGGATGCATGGCCAATAATCGCGCAGTTGAGAATTAATGTCAGAAGCCAATGAATCCCGAAGCTATTCACCCGTCTACCATTCTGGCCATCGAGGACGACCCGGTGCTGGGTGCCTACCTGCACGACGAGTTGCAGCGCGACGGCTTCCTGGTGACTTGGTGCCGTAACGGCCTCGAAGGCCTGGAGGCCGCCAGCCGCCAGGCCTTCGATGTGGTGTTGATGGATATCCTGTTGCCCGGCCTCAATGGTCTGGACGCCTTGGCCCGGCTGCGCAAGCACAGCAGCACCCCGGTGATTCTGATGTCCGCGCTGGGCGCCGAGTCCGATCGCATCAGCGGTTTCAAGCGCGGCGCCGATGACTACCTGCCCAAACCCTTCAGCATGGCCGAATTGCGGGTACGCATCGAAGCGATCCTGCGACGGGTGGCGCTGGAGCGCCGGCACCAGGCGCCACGGGAGGTGGTCAGCGGGCAGCTGCGTTTCGACGAAGCGGCTTGCGATGTCTGGCTCGACGGCCGTTCGGCAGGGCTCACACCCAGCGAGTACCGCCTGCTCGAGACGCTGCATCGCAGCCAGGACGAAGTGCTCAGCAAACCCTTCCTTTATCAACAGGTCTTGCAGCGGGGTTATTCCCGCCATGACCGTAGCCTTGACATGCATGTCAGCCAGATACGTCGCAAGCTCAAGGCGCTCGGCTATCACGAACGGCAAATCCGTACTGTCTGGGGCAAGGGCTATACCTTGTGCGCCGGCGAGGCCGAATGACAGTGCTGGATCGGCATTCGCTGTTCTGGAAGCTGGCCATTCTGCTGGTGGGCTTCTGCCTGTTGATGATTGGCCTGAGCTACACCTGGGGCCGGCACATGGAAACCCGCAACGCCTTCCTCGACGCGCCGGCCCAGGCACAGCTGATCGGTTATGCCGCCGAAGCCGAGCAGGCCTGGCGCCAAGAAGGCAGGGCGGGGGTGGACCGCTGGCTAGCCGGCATGCACCAGCGCGAGCCCGGCTGGGTGAATGTGCTCGATGCCCAACTGCGCCCTTTGGGCAGCGCCACGCTGTCCACCGATGAAATCCAGCAACTGACACGTCTGCGTGGAGTCGACTGGCCCATGAGCCGACGCAGCATCACCCAGCCTTGGCTGCGCCTGCCGTTTCCCGAGGCGCCGGAGCAGGGCATGTTGGTGATCGAGTTGCCGCAGCGGCTGAATCCCGGGCGGTACCTGCTGTTCTGGCAGATCCTGACCAACGGCGTGATTCCTGGCCTGTTCACCTTGTTGTTGTGTGTCGGTCTGTACCGGATGCTGATCGTGCCGCTGAACCAGTTGCGCGAGCAGGCCAACGCCTGGCGTGCCGACCAGCTGTCGGCCCGTCTGGATTCGCGTACCGTTGGGCGGCATGACGAGCTGGGCGAGCTGGCCAGGGCGTTCGATCAGATGGCCGAGCGCCTGCAGGAGAGCGTGGCCATGCAACAGCAGATGCTGCGCGACCTTTCCCATGAGATGCGCACGCCCTTGAGCCGCTTGCGCGTGGCCTGCGACGGCGAGACCGATCATCAATGCCTGCGCGAGCGGGTGGCGCGGGAAATCGACTGCATGCAGCAATTGGTCGAAAACACCCTGCAACTGGCCTGGCAGGATGCCGAGCGGGCACCGATGAACCTCGAGCCGATCCAGCTCCAGGCCCTGTGGGACATGCTCGCCGAGGATGCCTGCTACGAAAGCGGCTGGCCGCCTGAACGCTTGCGCTGTGAATTGCCCGTCCAATGCTGGGTGCAAAGCAACCTCAACCACCTGGCCCAGGCACTGGAGAACATGCTGCGCAATGCGATCCGCCATTCGCCCGAACACGGGCTGGTGCGCTTGGGCGGTTACCGCGAAGGCAATTATTGGCGGCTATCGCTGGAAGATCAGGGGGGAGGCGTGGACGAGGCGGATCTGGATCGGATCTTCGCGCCGTTCTCCCGCCTCGATGGCTCCCGACCCGGGGATGGCGGCTTCGGCCTGGGGCTGAGCATTGCTCGCAGTGCGATTCAGCGCCAAGGTGGCACGTTGTGGGCCGAAAATGGCAAGCAAGGGCTACGCCTGTGCATGCGTTTGCCGGCGCATGTGGCGTCGGATCGCGAGGCAGGTCCGCGCGTTCAGGTTTGGACCGGTACGAGCTTATAGCTTGTAGCTATAGCGACTACAGATTGCGTGATATGGCGAGCAAAGGTTTGCCGGTATGATAGTCGCCCCTGCCGTCCGGATTGCGAACAACGCCATGACCTTGCAGTACCCAACCATCGCCGATTGCGTCGGCAATACGCCTCTGGTTCGCCTGCAGCGTATCGCCGGCGAGACCACCAACACCCTCCTGCTCAAGCTCGAAGGCAACAATCCCGCGGGTTCGGTCAAGGACCGCCCAGCGCTGTCGATGATCACCCGCGCCGAGTTGCGTGGCCAGATCAAACCGGGCGACACGCTCATCGAAGCCACGTCCGGCAACACCGGCATCGCCCTGGCCATGGCGGCGGCGATCAAGGGTTACAAGATGATCCTGATCATGCCGGACAACTCGACCGCCGAGCGCAAGGCGGCGATGACCGCCTACGGTGCCGAACTGATCCTGGTCACCAAGGAAGAGGGCATGGAAGGGGCGCGAGACTTGGCCGAGAAGCTGCAGGCCGAAGGTCGCGGCCTGGTGCTCGACCAGTTCGCCAACGGCGACAACCCGATTGCCCATTATTCCAGCACTGGCCCTGAGATCTGGCAGCAGACGCACGGCACCATCACCCATTTCATCAGCTCCATGGGCACCACCGGGACCATCATGGGCTGCTCCCAATACCTCAAGGAGCAGAACCCGGCAGTGCAGATCGTTGGCCTGCAACCGATGGAAGGCTCGGCCATCCCTGGCATTCGCCGCTGGCCCGAGGAGTACCTGCCGAAGATCTTCGACGCCACCCGGGTCGACCGCGTGGTCGATATGTCCCAAGACGAAGCCGAGCAGACCACCCGTCGTCTTGCTCGTGAAGAAGGGATTTTCTGCGGCGTTTCTTCCGGTGGTGCGGTCGCGGCAATGTTGCGCCTGTCCCGCGAGGTCGAGAACGCGGTCATGGTGGCGATCATCTGCGACCGTGGCGACCGCTATCTGTCCACTGGCCTGTTCGACGCAACCTGATGTCCAGAAAGAAAAGCAACAGCGGCCTGCGCTTCCAGCCGGCCGGCGGCAATCGTGCGCCACAAGTGCCGGTCGGCAAGAAACAACGCCTGCAAATCGAGCGCCTGGCCGGTGACGGTCGTGGCATCGCCTTTGTCGAGGGACGCACTTGGTTCGTCAGTGGCGCTTTGGCTGGGGAGTCCGTCGAGGCCCGCGTGCTGGGCGCCCGTGGCAAGGTGGTCGATGCACGCTTGGAGCGGGTGCTGCAGGCCAGCCCCGAACGGCGCGAGGCGCCGTGCCAGTATTATGAGCGTTGCGGAGGCTGCAACCTGCAGCACCTGCCTCACGACGGTCAATTGACACTCAAGCAGCGGATGCTCGCCGAGCAACTGCAGCGGGTGGCCGGCGTACAACCCGAGCAATGGGCCACGCCACTGGTCGGCCCTGAATTCGGCTATCGGCGCCGGGCCCGGATCGCCGTGCGCTGGGACCCGAAGGCGCGTCATCTGGACGTGGGCTTTCGGGCCGAGGCCAGCCAGGACATCGTCGCCATCGACGAATGCCTGGTGCTGGTACAGCCCTTGCAGGCGATTTTCCGCCATCTGCCGACGGTGCTGCGCAGCCTGAGCAAACCTCAGGCGTTGGGGCATGTCGAGCTGTTCAGCGGCACCGCGCAAGCGGTTCTGGTGCGGCATGTGGCGCCGTTGCCGGCGGAGGATCTGGCGCGCCTGGAGGCCTTCTGCAAGCAGGCTGACGCCCAGCTGTGGTTGCAGGGCGACGGCGAACCGGCGCCGGTCGAGGCCGGTCAGACACTTGGTTTTGCACTCGAGCCTTGGGGGCTGGAGTTGGCCTGGCGGCCGGGGGATTTCGTCCAGGTCAATGCTCAGGTCAATACGTTGATGATCGAGCAGGCGCTGGCGTGGCTGGCCCCTCAACCCGAGGATCGGGTGCTGGATTTGTTCTGCGGCTTGGGCAACTTTGCCCTGCCGCTGGCCCGGCGGGCCCGGGAAGTGGTGGCCGTGGAAGGTGTACAGGCCATGGTCGAACGGGCCGAGGCCAATGCCCGTAGCAACAATGTGCATAATGCACGGTTTTTTCAGGCCGATTTATCGCAGCCTTTGGCGGGCGCCGGATGGGCCGCCGAGGGCTTTTCTGCGGTACTCTTGGATCCACCGCGCGACGGTGCTTTCGAGGTGGTGCAAGGCATCGCACGCCTCAAGGCCAAGCGGCTGGTCTATGTGTCCTGCAACCCGGCCACGCTGGCGCGAGACGCCCAGGTTCTGGTCGGGCAGGGGTACCGGTTAACAAGGGCCGGGATCCTCGACATGTTTCCTCAGACGGCACATGTCGAGGCCATGGCGTTATTCGAAGCGGGCTAGCCAGGCTGGCCCCTTGGTGCGGCGTCCAGGGACTGGGCGGCGTACGGTGATTGCCAGCGCACCCGCGTGGTGCGCTGTATGGAAAGGTAAAAGAAAGATGGTACAGGTGAGAGTGCACCAGCCGGTCAATACCGACGGTAGTATCAATCTCGAAGCATGGCTGGATCATGTGGTGAGCGTCGACTCGGCGCTGGACCGCAAGGCGCTCAAGGAGGCCTGCGATTTCGCCCAGGAGGTCGAGAAGAAGGGCAACCCGGCCAAGCATTCCTGGGCCGACGGTACGTCCAGCTTCCAGGCGGGTCTGGAGATCGCCGAAATCCTCGCCGACCTCAAGCTCGACCAGGATTCCCTGGTGGCTGCGGTGATCTATCGCTCGGTTCGCGAGGGCAAGGTGACCCTGGCCGAGGTCGGCCAGCGCTTTGGCCCGGTGGTGTCCAAGTTGATCGACGGCGTGCTGCGCATGGCCGCCATCAGCGCCAGCCTCAGCCCGCGCCAGTCGCTGGTGCTCGGTTCCCAGGCGCAAGTCGAGAACCTGCGCAAGATGCTGGTGGCCATGGTCGACGACGTGCGCGTTGCCCTGATCAAGCTGGCCGAACGTACCTGCGCCATTCGGGCGGTCAAGGCCGCCGATGACGAGAAGCGCCTGCGTGTGGCGCGCGAAGTGTTCGACATCTATGCTCCGCTCGCCCACCGCCTGGGCATCGGTCACATCAAATGGGAGCTGGAGGACTTGTCCTTCCGCTACCTCGAACCCGACCAGTACAAGCAGATCGCCAAGCTGTTGCATGAGCGCCGGCTCGACCGCGAGCGCTTCATCAGCGACGTGATGAACCAACTGCAGAACGAGCTGCTGGCCACGGGCGTCAAGGCCGACATCAGCGGCCGGGCAAAACACATCTATTCCATTTGGCGCAAGATGCAGCGCAAGGGCCTGGAGTTCAGCCAGATCTACGACGTGCGCGCCGTGCGTGTACTGGTCCCGGAGATCCGCGACTGCTACACCGCGTTGGGCATCGTCCATACCCTGTGGCGGCACATCCCCAAGGAATTCGACGACTACATCGCCAACCCCAAGGAGAACGGCTACCGCTCCCTGCACACCGCAGTGATCGGCCCCGAGGGCAAGGTGCTGGAAGTGCAGATCCGCACCCATTCCATGCACGAGGAAGCCGAGCTCGGTGTGTGCGCCCACTGGCGCTACAAGGGCACCGACGTCAAGTCCAGTTCCAACCACTACGAAGAGAAGATCTCCTGGCTGCGCCAGGTGCTCGAGTGGCACGAGGAACTGGGCGATATCGGCGGCCTGGCCGAGCAACTGCGGGTGGACATCGAGCCGGACCGGGTCTATGTGTTCACCCCCGATGGCCATGCCATCGACCTGCCCAAGGGCGCCACGCCGCTGGACTTTGCCTACCGTGTGCACACCGAGATCGGCCACAACTGCCGCGGCGCCAAGATCAACGGGCGTATCGTCCCGCTCAACTACAGCCTGCAGACCGGCGAGCAGGTGGAGATCATCACCAGCAAGCACGGCAGCCCGAGCCGTGACTGGCTGAACTCCAACCTCGGCTACGTCACCACGTCCCGCGCACGGGCCAAGATCGTCCACTGGTTCAAGCTGCAGGCCCGCGACCAGAACGTCGCTGCCGGCAAGACCCTGCTCGAGCGTGAGCTTAGCCGCCTGGGCCTGCCCCAGGTGGACTTCGAACGCCTGGCCGAAAAAGCCAACGTCAAGACCGCCGAGGACATGTTCGCTGCCCTGGGCGCAGGCGACCTGCGCCTGGCGCATATGGTCAACGCGGCCCAGCAGTTGCTCGAGCCGGAGCGCAGCGAGCAGATCGAACTGATCCCACGCAAGGCCAGCGGTACCCGCTCCGGCAAACGTGGCGATATCCAGATCCAGGGTGTCGGCAACCTGCTCACCCAGATGGCCGGCTGCTGCCAGCCGCTGCCGGGCGACGCCATCGTCGGCTATATCACCCAGGGTCGCGGGGTGAGCATTCACCGCCAGGACTGCGCCTCGGTGCTGCAATTGGCCGGCAAGGAGCCGGAGCGGATGATCCAGGTCAGCTGGGGGCCGATCCCGGTGCAGACGTATCCGGTCGACATCATCATTCGCGCCTATGACCGTCCGGGGTTGCTGCGCGACGTGTCGCAGGTGCTGCTCAACGAGAAGATCAACGTGCTGGCGGTCAACACCCGCTCGAACAAGGAAGACAATACCGCGCTGATGTCCTTGACCATCGAGATCCCAGGCCTGGACGCCCTCGGGCGTTTGCTGGGCAGAATCTCGCAGTTGCCGAACATCATCGAGACGCGGCGTAACCGTACCCCTTGAGATCGAGGCGCCTTTTTCGCGGGTGAACCCGCTCCCACAGCGATTTCACCCCGCTTGTGGAAGCCGGTTCAACCGCCAGAAGCCGCCGCCGAAGGACCTGCCCGATGACCTACACTGTCGATGACCTGCTGCACCTGATGGCCCGTCTGCGCGACCCGCAATACGGCTGTCCGTGGGACCTGAAGCAGGACTACGCGAGCATTGTCCCGCATACCCTTGAAGAGGCCTACGAGGTCGCCGACACCATCGAGCGTGGCGATTTCGAGCACTTGCAGGGCGAGCTGGGCGACCTGTTGTTCCAGGTGGTCTACTACAGCCAGCTGGCGCGGGAGGAGGAGCGTTTCGAGTTCGCAGGCGTGGTCGACGCGATTACCCGCAAGCTGATTCGCCGTCACCCCCATGTGTTTCCTACCGGCGACCTGTATGCCCCGCTGGACACTCCGCGTCTGGACGAGGCGCAGGTCAAGGCGCGCTGGGAAGAGATCAAGGCCCAGGAGCGTGCCGAAAAGAGCGAGCCCGAACAGTTGTCGTTGCTCGACGACGTGCCGGCGGCCCTGCCGGCCTTGTCCCGTGCGGCCAAGCTGCAAAAGCGCGCGGCCACGGTCGGTTTCGACTGGCCGGATGCCCTGCCGGTGCTGGACAAGGTCCGTGAGGAACTGGACGAAGTGCTGCAGGCCATGGCCGATGGCGAAGCTGATGCACTGGAAGATGAAATCGGCGATTTGCTGTTCGCCGCGGTCAACCTGGCCCGCCATCTCAAGCAAGACCCGGAAAACGCCCTGCGCCGGGCCAACCGCAAGTTCGAGCGGCGTTTTCGTTTCATCGAACAGGCATTGCGCGACAATGGCCGGCCGATCGAAGATTGTACCCTCGATGAACTGGACGCCCTGTGGGGCGAAGCCAAGCGTCAGGAAAAGAACCTGCCCAGCTGCGGCTGAGCTGTTGCATAAGTGAGTGAATACATGAGCCTTTCCCTTCGCGACCAATTGCTCAAGGCCGGTCTGGTCAACCAGAAACAGGTCAAGCAGGTCAACAAAGCCGAGAAGAAACAAAAGCGTCTGGAGCACAAAGGCCAGGCCGAGGTCGACGACACCCAGCAGCGCCTGGCCAAGGAGGCCATGGCCGAAAAGGCCAAGAAAGACCAGGAGCTGAACCGCCAGCTTCAGGAAAAGGCCGAGCAGAAGGCCCGCGCCGCGCAGATCAAGCAACTGATCGAGGCGACCCGTCTGCCCAAGCTCAATACCGAGGACTACTACAACTTTGTCGACGACAAGAAGGTCAAGCGCATCGCCGTCAACGCCTTGATGCGCAGCAAACTGAGCAACGGCGCCCTGGCCATCGTGTCTTTCGGCGGCGGTTACGAAGTGATCCCGCGTGAAGCGGCGGTGAAGATCCAGGAGCGTGACCCCAATCGTATCCTGCTGCTCAACACCCATGTCGAAGAAGCGGACGAGGACGATCCGTACGCGGCCTACAAGATCCCAGACGATTTGATGTGGTAAAAGACGAAAACCCCGCTCAGGCGGGGTTTTTCGTGGGCAGTGCGGTCATTGCGGGCTGTGCTGGTTCTCCAGGCATTCCAGCTCGCTGCGGTACTGTTGGGCTTCGTGTTCGGAGTGGAACATCCCCACCAGCTCGCCCTGCTGATGCACATCCCAGATCCGCAGGCCGTGGGCCTGGCTTTCGTGGGACATTTTCGATTCGTCGCGTTCGGTTACTTGGACAGTCATCGTTAAACTCCACTTTCGGTTGGCTGCGGCAACATGTCGCAGGCCTTCTTTATAGAGTTAGTTAGCAGGCTAAGTAAATAAAACGACGATGAAACAAAGTTCATGAAGGGCTGTTTGCGGCTAAACCCGCTCCCCTAGGTAAACAGTGTTTATAGGAAGCGGGTTTGCCCGCAAGCCGGCGGGACAGGCAACAAAAAGCCCCGCACTAGGCGGGGCTTCGGGGGCTCACAACGGTGATCAGTTGCCCTTCACCGACTTGCCGTCGACCGTGCCATCCTGCAGCACGATCACGTATTCCTTGCCATCGGTCTCGACCTGGCGCAGTTGCACCAGCAAATAGTCCCACTCTTTGGCGAACCACAGCTCGGTGATGCGCTTGCTCTGGCTCGGGTCGCGGACGCGCTCGACCTTCACGGCATCGACCTGGCCGGTCTTGGTGGTGACTTTCTCGGTACCGAGCACGCGGAAGTCATAGGTGTCGATCTCGTCACCGTCGACGACCTGGTAGGTCATGCTCTTCTTGCCTGCGGCCACGTCATGCTGCAGGGCCAGCTGATAGGACGATTTGTCCAGCACGCCGCGGTTGAGCGGCAGGTTGATCGCATCGCCACGGTCGGTGCCGGTGACCTTCTTGCTGTTCCAGTCGAAATCCAAGTCGACTTTCTTCGCCTTGCCCAGGCCGCCGCGTTCGAAGTGATACTTCTGCGGCAGCAGGGTGTCGTTGTCCAGGCGCAGGGTACTTTGCTCGGTCAGGCTGGCGATCATCATGGACGCCTTGAAGTTCAGGCTCCAGGTACCGTTGGCGTTTTTTTCCAGGCTGCGCTCGGCGGTGCCGCTCATGGGCAGCTGCTTCCAGTCGGCGGTGTAGCTGGCCGAGAAAGGCTTCAGATCAGCTGCCTGGAGGGGCAGGGCGAGCACGGCGAGAGCCAAGAGCAGGGCACGACGCATAAATTCTCCTAGGGTCGAATCAAGTGACCGCTGGCCGCCAGGGGCTGGCCATCCAGTAGTGCACCTTGTTCGCCCAGACGCAAGCGTCCTTCGGCGAACCAGCGCACCGCCAGCGGGTAGATCTGGTGTTCCTGGCGATGAACGCGCTGTGCCAGGCTGTCGGCTGTATCGCCTGGCTCCACCGGTACCACAGCCTGTACGACCAGAGGGCCGCCATCGAGTTCCTCGGTGACGAAGTGTACGCTGCAACCATGCTCCGCGTCGCCCGCCTCCAACGCACGCTGGTGGGTGTGCAGGCCCTTGTACTTGGGCAGCAGCGACGGGTGGATGTTCAGCAGGCGGCCTTGGTAGTGGCGCACGAAGCCGCCGCTGAGGATGCGCATGAAGCCCGCCAGCACCACCAGATCGGGCTTGAAGCCGTCGATCAACGCCATCAGCGCCGCGTCGAAGGCTTCACGGCCATCGAAGCCACCGTGCGCGAGCACGGCGGTCTCGATGCCCGCTGCCTGGGCCCGTTGCAGGCCATAGGCATCGGCGCGATTGGAGATCACGCCACGGATGCGCACCGGGCTGTCTTCGCCACGGCTGTTGTCGATCAGCGCTTGCAGGTTGCTGCCGGAGCCCGACAGCAGTACTACGACATTGCAGGTCTTGCTTGGCATCAGTGCGCCTTGAGGTTCTGCAATTCGACCTGGGCGGCGCCAGCCGGCGCTTCGGCGATGCGGCCGATGACCCATGGCTGTTCGCCGGCGTCACGCAGCACTTGCAGGGCGCTGTCGACTTTGTCCTGGGCCACGCAAATGACCATGCCCACGCCGCAGTTCAGCACGCGGTGCATCTCGTGCTCGTCGACGTTGCCTTTTTGCTGCAGGAAGTCGAATACCGCCGGGCGCTGCCAGCTGGCCACGTCGATGATGGCCTGGGCGTTGTCGGGCAGGACGCGTGGGATGTTGTCCAGCAGGCCACCGCCGGTGATGTGGGCCATCGCCTTGACTGCGCCGGTGTCCTTGATCAGCTTGAGCAGCGGCTTGACGTAGATGCGGGTCGGAGCCATCAGCAGATCGGCCAGAGGCTTGCCGTCGAGCTGGGTATTCTCGATGTCGGTGCCGGAGACTTCGAGGATCTTGCGAATCAGCGAGTAACCGTTGGAATGCGGGCCGGAGGATGGCAGGGCGATCAGGGCGTCGCCGGTGACGACCTTGGAGCCGTCGATGATTTCGGATTTTTCCACCACGCCGACGCAGAAGCCGGCCAGGTCGTAATCCTCGCCTTCATACATGCCAGGCATCTCGGCGGTTTCGCCACCGACCAGCGAGCAGCCGGCCAGTTCGCAGCCGGCGCCAATGCCGGTGACCACGGTGGCGGCCACGTCGACGTTGAGCTTGCCAGTGGCGTAGTAATCGAGGAAGAACAGCGGTTCGGCACCGCAGACCACCAGGTCGTTGACGCACATGGCGACCAGGTCCTGGCCGATGCTGTCGTGCTTGTTCAGGTTCAGCGCCAGGCGCAGCTTGGTGCCGACGCCGTCCGTGCCGGAGACCAGAACCGGCTGCTTGTAGCCGGCCGGGATCTCGCAAAGGGCGCCGAAGCCGCCCAGGCCACCCATGACTTCAGGGCGTGCGGTGCGCTTGGCCACGCCCTTGATGCGTTCGACCAGTGCTTCGCCGGCGTCGATGTCTACACCGGCGTCCTTGTAGCTCAGGGAGGGTTGCTTGCTCATTGATCCAGGCCTTTAAGAGGGAGGGATTCGGGAAAACGACCGCGACGGCCAAGGCCGGCTCGAAGGGCGGCGGCTGCCTGTACGTCACTGGTCTGCGAAGGCGCGCGATTTTATCAGGGTTGCCGGGCAGCGGCCATCCTCAGGCCGACGGGCAGGCCGCGAATCTGGCAAAAAACATCCTTTCACAGGCCGCGACTGGTTGCCGCGCCAGTGCCTGTATAAGGTAATAGCAATGGCGGCGGGCCGAATCTGTCCGGCATGGCGGAGCGTTTTGCGCGGTGTCGTGGTCACAGCAGCAGATTCGGGGCTCGGTGCCCCTTGGTCATCTGGACAGGAATCCTCCATGCGTTTTCTCAATTACCTGGCTGCCGCCTGCCTGATCGCGGGCAGTGTCGTCGCACAGGCCGAGCCGGTTTCCGGGCTCTACCAAGTCCGTGAACCGATCGAAGGGCAGGGCAGCGACGCCCGCGCCCAAGCCACTGGCAAAGCTTTGGACACACTGGTGCTGCGTTTGACCGGCGATCCCAAGGCCGCGCAAAGCCCAGCCCTGGCGGCCCTGCGCAAGGACCCGCAACAAATCATCAACCAGGTGGGCTCCGAAGCCGGTCCGCCTGAAACCCTGTTGGTGGAATTCGACCCCGGCAGCACCGAGCGTGCCCTACGCCAGGCTGGCCTGGCACTGTGGGGCAGCAACCGTCCCTCGATACTCGGCTGGTGGCTGAACGACAGTGCCGAGGGCAGCAACCTGGTCGGCGACGGCCAGTCGACAGCTGCGCCACTGCGCCGCGCCGCCCAGCACCGAGGTTTGCCGCTGCGCCTGCCTTTGGCCGATCTGCAGGAGCAACTGGTCGCCAACGCCAAGCAGCTCGAAGGCAGCGACCCTGCGCCGCTGCGCGAGGCATCCGAGCGCTACGGCGCCGATGCGTTGCTGGCTGTGCATGCCCACGAGGCCGATGGCAAGTGGCAGGGCAAATGGCAGTTGTGGCTGGGCGACCAGCGTGAGCAAGGCACTGCCGAAGGCGCCGACCAGGCCGCCCTGGCCGATGCGGTGATGCTGGCGATCAGCACGCGTCTGGCGCCGCGCTACGTCACCCGCCCGGGCGCCAGCAGCGAGCTGCAACTGCAGGTGCAGGGCATGAACCTGCAGCATTATGCAGAGCTCAGTCGGGTACTCGAACCCTACGCCCCGCGTTTGCGGCAAGTCGACGGCGGTACCCTGACCTACAGCGTCACCGGTAACCGCGAACAGTTGCGTGCTCAGCTGGGGCTGGCCAAGTTGCAGGAGTTGCCCCCTGAGCAGTCCTCTGCTCCGGCACCTGCTCCGGCGGCAGATGGACAACCCGCCGCCGCCCAGCCGGCTGCGCCCAAGCCGTTCGACGGCCTGCGTTTTCGCTGGTAAGGAGTGCCAGGCATGATCGAGGTTCGCCGTTGGGCGTGGCTGGGTGTGGCGCTGCTGGTCGCTGCGCTGCTTTATTTCCTGCACAACATCTTGTCGCCGTTTTTGGTAGGCATTCTTTTAGCGTATCTGGCCGACCCGCTGGTCGATCGGCTGGAGCGCATGGGGCTGTCGCGCACCTGGGGCGTGGTGGTGGTGTTCAGCCTGTTCACGCTCATTTTCCTGGCCTTGCTGCTGGTGCTGGTTCCGATGCTGGCCAAGCAGCTGGTGCGCCTGTACGAACTGACACCACAGATGCTCGACTGGTTGCAGCATGTCGCCTTGCCCTGGGTGCAGAGCCGCCTGGGCCTGGCCGATGGGTTCTGGAAGTTCGACAAGATCAAGGCCGCCATCGGTGCGCACATGGGCCAGACCACCGATATCGTCGGCATGCTGTTGTCCCAGGCCACTGCCTCGGGCCTGGCATTGCTCGCCTGGCTGGCCAATCTGGTGCTGATTCCGGTGGTGGGCTTCTACCTGCTGCGCGATTGGGACCTGATGATGGCCAAGCTGCGCAGCCTGCTGCCGCGTCAGCGTGAGCGCCAGGTGATGGGGCTGGCGGGCGAGTGCCATGAAGTGCTGGGGGCGTTCGTGCGTGGCCAGTTGCTTGTAATGCTGGCGCTTGGTTTGATCTATGCAGGAGGTCTGATGCTGGTAGGCCTGGAGCTGGGCCTGTTGATCGGCCTTCTGGCAGGGCTTGCGGCCATCGTGCCATACATGGGCTTCATCATCGGTATCGGTGCGGCCTTGATCGCCGGTCTATTCCAGTTTGGCGGCGACCTGTACCCGATGTTGGGCATCGTTGCGGTGTTCATGGTCGGCCAGGCTCTCGAGGGGATGGTGCTTACGCCACTGTTGGTGGGCGATCGAATCGGGCTGCACCCGGTAGCGGTGATTTTCGCCATCCTGGCCGGGGGCGAGCTGTTCGGCTTTACCGGTGTGCTGCTCGCGCTGCCAGTGGCGGCGGTGATCATGGTGCTGTTGCGCCATGTGCACGACCTCTACAAGGAGTCGGACATGTATGCGGGGGATATCGATCCGCAGCTTTGATGCGAGAGGGCTGCTTTGCGGCCCTTTTCGTAGGCAAGGGGGGCGATGGGCTTCAAACGGTAAAATGCTCTCGCAACTCCTTGATTTTCCTTATGCTCTTACCCTCGCGCATTGTGCCGCCCGCGCTGCGGGTATAGACTTTGCACACTGTTCACCAAAGGCCCCCTGTGGTCCTCGCGACCGCCCGCCAGCATGAAACCGATCCAGTTGCCCCTGGGTGTGCGCCTGCGCGATGACGCCACCTTCATCAACTATTATCCGGGCGCCAATGCCGCGGCATTGGGCTACGTCGAGCGGCTATGCGAAGCCGACGCCGGCTGGACCGAGAGCCTCATCTACTTGTGGGGCAAGCAGGGCGTGGGTCGTACCCATCTGCTCCAGGCCGCCACCCACCGCTTCCAGCAGTTGGGTGAACCTGCGGTCTACCTCCCTCTGGCACAACTGCTCGACCGAGGCGTGGAATTGCTCGATTACCTTGAGCAGTACGAGCTGGTGTGCATCGACGATCTGCATGTCATCGCGGGCAAGGCGGATTGGGAAGAGTCCATGTTCCATCTGTTCAACCGCCTGCGCGATAGCGGTCGACGCCTATTGCTCGCGGCCTCCGCCTCGCCGCGCGAGCTGCCGATCAAACTCCCTGACCTCAAATCCCGGCTGACCTTGGCGCTGATCTTCCAGATGCGCGGATTGTCCGACGAGGACAAGCTGCGCGCTTTGCAACTGCGCGCTTCCCGGCGCGGTCTGCACCTTACCGATGAGGTCGGTCATTTCATCCTGACACGCGGTGCGCGCAGCATGAGCGCGCTGTTCGACCTGCTCGAGCGTCTCGACCAGGCTTCGCTTCAGGCCCAGCGCAAGCTGACCATTCCGTTTCTCAAGGAAACCTTGGGCTGGTAACCCCCGAAAAGCGCGGGCCAGAGCCCGAAAACAGAAAAGTCACATTTTTTTCGATAAAATTTGCAAATGGCCATGATAGAGGGCATAGTTTCACCCTTCTAAAGGATTACAGACACGGTCGTGCCCATGCTGAAGCGCTTCGCACCCCTCGTGCCACTTGCACTCGTGACCCTGCTTTTTGGCTGCGCCTCCCAAGGCCCCGTTTCCCAGCCGCAGGATCAACACTCGATCGCCGCGCACTCCGCGAGCCTGATCAAACCCTCTGCCTCTTCCGTCTTCGGTGAAGAGCCGCTGGCCACTGAAGAAGACCTGGAAGCCTTTTCCAGCAACAGCAAGCCCTACGAGCTGCCAGCCCTGGCCGACAGCATCCTGGAGCGTGGCATGTCGCTGATCGGCACCCGTTACCGTTTTGGCGGTACTTCGGAGAAGTCCGGCTTCGATTGCAGTGGTTTCATTGGTTATCTGTTCCGCGAAGAAGCCGGTCTGAACCTGCCGCGCTCGACGCGTGAAATGATCAACGTCGATGCGCCGAAGGTGTCCCGCAACAAGCTCAAGCCTGGCGACCTGCTGTTCTTCAGCACCAACGGCCGTGGCCGTGTCAGCCATGCCGGCATCTACCTGGGTGACAACCAGTTCATCCACTCCAGCAGCCGCCGCAGCGGCGGTGTACGCATCGACAGCCTTGGCGATCGTTACTGGAGCAAGACCTTCATTGAAGCCAAGCGCGCCTTGGCGATGGCGCCGACCACAATCTCGCGCAACTGATATTAAAATGATGTACCCTGCCGCGGCGGCGATGCTGAAAAGCTCGCCGCCGTGCGCATTTACAGAAAGCGTCTAATCTAAATTCTCACCACTTTTGGCTTCGGCTGCGGCCGAACGGTTCCAGACAGGATGTTCTGACCATGGCGATGTTGGCGCGCTTCGCATTCCTTTCCCTGGCGGCACTGCTCGCGGCCTGCTCCAGCCATGCTCCGGCACCGGCTCCGGTGGTCAAGCCGAAGGTCATCTTCAATCAGCAAGGGTCGTCTTCGCCCATGGCCGAGGACGTGCTGTTCCGTGCGATCGGCCTGGTAGGCACGCCGTATCGCTGGGGCGGCAACACGCCGGATTCGGGGTTCGATTGCAGTGGCCTGATCGGCTACGTCTATCGGGACGCCGCCGGGATCAGCCTGCCGCGTTCGACCCGCGAGATGATCGTCATGCGGGCGCCCAATGTGGACATCAACGCCCTGCAGTCCGGAGATCTGGTGTTCTTCGCCACCAGCGGCGGGTCGCAGGTCAGCCACGCCGGGATCTACGTGGGGGAGGGGCGTTTCGTGCATGCGCCATCCACAGGCGGCACGGTGCGCTTGGATTACCTCTCCAACAGCTACTGGTCCCGGGCCTATCTGCAGGCCAAACGCGTATTGCCAACCGGGCATCTGGCTCAAAATCCCTGAGCTGCGCTCACTTTCGGCTCACGCGCCAAACCACATTGCCCACATCATCTGCCACCAAGAGCCCGCCTCGGTCATTGACCACGCCCACCGGGCGTCCCATGGCCTTGCCCTTGCCATCGAGAAAACCGGTCAACAGGTCGATCGGTTTGCCTGCGGGCTTACCCTCGCTGTCGAACGGCACGAAGATCACCTTGTAGCCACTGTGCGGCTTGCGGTTCCAAGACCCATGCTGGCCCACGAAGGCTCCCTGCTCGAAGGGCGGCGGCAACGCGCCGGCCTGGGCAAACGCCAGCCCCAGCGATGCGGTATGGGCCCCCACTGCGTAGTCTGGGACGATCGCCTGGGCGACTTTGCCAGGATCCTGCGGCTCGACCCGTTGATCCACATGCTGCCCGTAGTAACTGAAAGGCCAGCCATAGAAGCCGCCGTCCTTCACCGAGGTGATGTAGTCGGGCACCAAGTCGCTGCCGATCTCGTCGCGTTCATTGACCGCCGTCCATAGCGCGCCGGTACGGGGCTCCCACGCCAGCCCGTTGGGGTTGCGCAGGCCTGAGGCGAAGATGCGGTGTTCACCGCTGGCCGGGGCCACCTCCCAGATCGCGGCGCGGCCTTGTTCCTTTTCCAGGCCGTTCTCGCCGACATTGCTGTTGGAACCCACGGTAACGTAAAGCTTCTTGCCATCGGGGCTGGCGATGACGTTTTTGGTCCAGTGGTGATTCAACGGGCCGCCGGGCAGGTCGGTGACCGGGCGTCCTTCGGCGCGGATCTGCATCGCGCCTTCCTCGTAGTGAAAGCGCAACAGCCGGTCAGTGTCGGCCACATAGAGGTCCTTGCCTACCAAGGTCATGCCGAAGGGGGAGTTGAGCCCTTCGATGAACGTACTGCGCACCTCGGCGACACCATCATGGTCGGCATCGCGCAGCAGGGTGATGCGATTGGCGCTGGGGACCCCGGCACCGGCACGCTCCATGACTTTGCCCATTACCCAGCCGCGCAGGCCCTTGCCGTCCTCGGGCTTGGGCGGGGCATTGGTTTCGGCCACCAAGACATCGCCATTGGGCAGTACGTAGAGCCAGCGTGGGTGATCGAGGTCCCTGGCGAAGGCCACCACTCGGGTGCCCGCGGCGGCCGTCGGCGTGGCGCCGTCCGGCCAGCCGGTCGCCGGGGCGATGTTGACGGTCGGGATCAGGGTCTTGTTGGGCTCGGGCAGGCGAGGCGAGGGGCCGAAGCCGTCGCTGACCTCCAGGCGCGCGGACTCGCCGCAGGCGCTTAGGCTGGCACTCAGGGCCAACACCATCGCGATACGCATCCTGTCCATGCTCGCAATCCTCATTGGCTTGTGAGAATTGAGAGTCGGATGCGTCGGGGTAGGTTCACTCCAGGCGAATGGGCCTAGCGACCGCCGGATGGCTTCCGCGTGGGCTCATCGGCTTGCCTACGCCTGCTTGAGCAACAATGCCACCCCAGGGAAATACTGCCCCAGTTCGTTGTGCAGCGAACGGTAGGCGTAGGGGAAATGCCAGGCGATGGCGCAGGCTGTGTGTTTTTGCAGGTCGTCGACCAAGTCTTGCAGCTCCTCGGGACTGGCGTGCTGCCCGGCCTTCCAGGGGCTGACGAACAACGCGCCGGCCTTGAGCTGGCTGGGGTAGGCGATCGGGCGGGCGAGAGTGGCGGTTTCCTGCAGGGCAGTGGCCAGGTCCAGGCGGGCGATGCGCGGCCAGCGTTGGCTGACATGTAGATGAACGGATTGCTCGGCGGTGCTGATCGACAGGTCGCAGCGGCCTTCGCGTTCGCCTTCGTCGCGTTGCTTCTTGCTGGGATAGTGCGCCAAGGCGACCTGTTCGGCCTGCCAGGCGGCGGCTGCGAGCAGTCCGCTGTTGGTGGCCGCGCCGTGCCAGTAGGGCGCCTCGCTGTCGCCATGTACCTGGTTGAAGCGGTCGATGCACTCGATCCAGCCTTCCAGGGCCGGTCGCAGGAATTCCAGGTTCTGGTTGTTGATGATCAGGCCTCGCATGCTGCGCTCTCCTTATAGTTTCGATCGCATTGCCGAACACTGATGGCTATGTGATATCACTGCTGCACGTCCGGCACAAGCCATGAAGTCGAGCATTGCCTCGGGCGCGCTTCATTGACGCTCCCGCCCCAACCCTCTAACCTTCGCGGCGTGTTTCAGGTGCTCTGCCAGCCTTCGGTTGGGCAGGGTGAAACTGGGAAGCCGGTGGGCGCCAGCAAGGCGCGAATCCGGCGCTGCCCCCGCAACGGTAGGTGAGTCAAAGGTCGTGCAGGGCCACTGGATACAGGTATCCGGGAAGGCGCGCGATCCATGGGCCAAGGCCCTGCTCACGAGCCCGGAGACCGGCCTGTCACTGCCAACGGCATCACGGAGGGTGATGCGCGGTGCACCGTGGCCTTCTGCCGCGGCCTCTGCGCGTTCTCCGTCTGCCTGTCTATCGACCTGTCGTCGCCTTCCGTGCGCGTCGACAGCTTGCGGAGAATCCTGATGAGCGAATCCACCGAACGCGACGAACGCCACCTGGCGCGCATGCAGCGCAAGAAGGCGATCATCGACGAGCGCATCGCCAATGCCCCCAATGAATGCGGCCTGCTGCTGGTGCTCACCGGCAATGGCAAAGGCAAGAGCAGCTCGGCCTTCGGCATGCTCGCCCGCGCCATGGGGCATGGCATGCAGTGCGGCGTGGTGCAGTTCATCAAGGGCCGTGACAGCACAGGCGAAGAGCTGTTCTTCCGCCGCTTCCCCGAACAGGTGCGCTACCACGTCATGGGAGAGGGCTTCACCTGGGAGACCCAGGATCGCCAACGTGACATCGCCGCCGCCGAAGCCGCCTGGGCGGTGTCGCGCCAGCTGTTGCAGGACCCTTCGGTACAGTTCGTGGTGCTGGACGAGCTGAACATCGCCCTCAAGCACGGCTACCTGGACCTCGACCAAGTGCTGTCGGATCTGCAGGCCCGCCCGCCGATGCAACACGTGATCGTCACCGGCCGCGCCGCCAAGCCCGAAATGATCGAGCTGGCCGACACCGTCACCGAGATGGGCGTGATCAAGCACGCCTTCCAGGCTGGCATCCGTGCCCAGAAGGGCGTGGAGCTATGAGCCAGCCCCGGTATTGTCCGGCGGTGCTGATCGCGGCACCCGCTTCTGGCCAGGGCAAGACTACTGTCACCGCTGCCCTGGCGCGCCTGCACCGCAACCTTGGCCGTAAGGTCCGAGTGTTCAAGTGCGGGCCAGATTTTCTCGACCCGATGATCCTCGAGCGCGCCAGCGGCGCGCCGGTGTACCAACTCGACCTGTGGATGATCGGGGCTGACGAGAGTCGGCGTCTGCTCTGGGAGGCGGCAGGCGATGCCGACCTGATCCTGATCGAAGGGGTCATGGGGTTGTTCGATGGCACGCCATCGAGCGCGGACCTTGCGCGCCACTTCGGCGTACCAGTGCTCGCGGTGATCGATGGCACAGCCATGGCGCAGACCTTCGGTGCCCTGGCCCTGGGCCTTGCGCACTACCAGCGCGACCTGCCCTTTGCCGGCGTGCTGGCCAACCGGGTCGGCAGCCTGCGTCATGCACAGTTGCTCGAAGGCAGCCTCACTGAAGGCTTGCGCTGGTATGGCGGGCTGTCCCGCGAGCGCGGCATCGAGCTGCCCAGCCGTCACCTGGGATTGGTCCAGGCCAGTGAACTCAACGATCTGGACCTGCGCCTGGACGCCGCTGCTCAGGCCCTGGGCGAAAGCTGTGATGCCGCCTTGCCGCCCCCGGTGGTATTCGCCGCCCCCACAACTGCACAGGCGCTGCCGTGCATGGCGGGTGTGCGCATTGGCGTGGCCCGGGATGAAGCCTTTGCCTTCACCTATGGCGCCAACCTCGATTTGCTGCGTGCGCTGGGTGCGGAGTTGGTGTTTTTTTCTCCTGTACACGATCAGGCGTTGCCGTCCGTGGACAGCCTTTACCTGCCTGGCGGCTATCCCGAACTGCACCACCACGCCCTGGCCAGCAACGCGCCGATGCGCGAGGCGATCCGCGCCCATCACGTCCAGGGCAAGCCTTTGCTGGCCGAATGCGGCGGCATGCTCTATTTGCTCGACGCCCTGACTGATGTGGCAGGCGAGCGCGCCGAGTTGCTGGGTCTGCTGCCGGGTGAAGCGGTGATGCAAAAGCGCCTGGCTGCCCTTGCCCTGCAAGCGGTGGAATTGCCGGAGGGCACCTTGCGCGGCCACACCTATCATCACTCCTTGACCGAGACGGCGCTCGAGCCGATCGCCCGAGGCCAGAGCCCCAACGGTGGGCGCGGCAACGAGGCGGTCTATCGGATCGGGCGCCTGACTGCGTCGTACGTACACTTCTATTTCCCCTCCAACCCCCACGCGACGGCGGCGCTGCTGCGACCATGAGCGAACATGCCTTTTCCGCTGCCGAGCGCGCCGCGGTCTACCGCGCTATCGGCGAGCGTCGCGACATGCGCCATTTCGCAGGCGGCGAGGTCGCGCCCGAGCTGCTCGCCCGCCTGCTGGCCGCTGCCCATCAGGCGCCCAGTGTCGGATTGATGCAGCCTTGGCGCTTCATCCGCATCAGTGATCGCGCCTTGCGTGGCCAAGTCCAGGCGCTGGTGGAACAGGAGCGAGCCTGCACCGCCCAGGCCCTTGGAGAGCGCTCCGATGAATTCATGAAGCTCAAGGTCGAAGGTATCCAGGATTGTGCCGAGGTATTGGTGGCGGCACTGATGGACCACCGCGAAGCGCACATCTTCGGCCGCAGGACCTTGCCGGAGATGGACCTGGCATCGCTGGCCTGCGCCATTCAGAACCTTTGGCTGGCAGCCCGTGCCGAGGGCCTGGGCATGGGGTGGGTGTCGTTGTTCGACCCGCAGGCACTGGGCGATCTGCTGGGCATGCCGGCGGGCGCCAAGCCGATGGCCGTGCTGTGCCTGGGGCCAGTGGTCGAGTTCTACCCGGCGCCAATGCTGGTGCTGGAGCAATGGGCCCAGGAGCGGCCGCTGAGTGAAATGCTCTATGAGAACCATTGGGGAGAGCGGCAATGAGCGTGGCTTTGCTGACTGTGGCCGGGGTGGCCCTGGATGCCTTGCTGGGCGAGCCGAGACGGCGTCATCCGCTGGTGGGGTTCGGCAACTTCGCCGCGCGCCTGGAGCAGCGGCTGAACGCGGGCGGTCGGGGTTGGCGCAGCCATGGCGTCAGTGCCTGGCTGCTTGCCGTGGTGCCGTTGACTCTGCTGGCGCTGGTGCTCTCCTGGTTGCCCTTTATCGGCTGGCTGGTGGATGTGCTGGCGCTGTATTGCGCCCTGGGGCTACGCAGCCTGGGCGAGCATGTTCAGCCGGTGGCTGAAGCTCTGCGTCGGGGGGATCTGGACGAGGCGCGGCGGCGGGTGGGGTATCTGGTGAGCCGTGAAACCCGCGAGCTGGATGAGCCCGCCGTGGCCCGCGCCGCCACCGAATCGGTACTGGAGAACGGCAGTGATGCGGTCTTTGCGGCGTTGTTCTGGTTTGTCGTGGCCGGTGCGCCCGGGGTGGTGCTGTATCGCCTGAGCAATACCCTCGATGCCATGTGGGGCTATCGCAATCAACGCTTCGAACGCTTCGGCTGGGCCGCGGCGCGTATCGACGATGTCCTGAACTACATTCCAGCCCGGCTGGTGGCGCTGACCTACGCGCTGCTGGGCAAGACCCGCCTGGCCCTGGCCTGCTGGCGCAACCAGGCGCCGTTGTGGGACAGCCCGAATGCCGGCCCGGTGATGGCAGCGGGTGCAGGTGCCCTGGGTGTCGAGCTGGGCGGACCTGCGGTGTACCACGGCGAGTTGCACGAGCGTGCGCGCCTGGGGGAGGGGCCTGTGGCCGACGCCGAGGCCATCGAACGAGGTTGGAGCCTGGTGCAGCGCGGGGTATGGCTGTGGTTGCTGGTGATCTGCCTGGGAGCGTATTGGAATGCTTGAACATGGTGGTCGTCTGCTGCGCGCAGTGCGGCAGTACGGCATTGCCCGTGAACACTGGCTAGACCTTTCCAGCGGCATCGCCCCGTGGCCCTACGCCATCCCGGCGATTGCGGTGGAGGCTTGGGCGCGCCTGCCCGAGGTCGAAGATGGCCTGGAGCAGGCAGCGCGCACCTACTATGGCGTCGACAGCCTGCTGGCGGTGGCCGGCTCCCAGGCGGCGATCCAAGGCTTGCCGTCCCTGCGGCCCGCCGGACGGGTTGGCGTGCTCGCGCCTTGCTATGCCGAGCACCCTCACGCCTGGCGGCGTGCAGGACACCAAGTGGTCGAACTGGCCGATGAGCAGGTCGAACAGGCCCTGGACAGCCTCGATGTGCTGGTGCTGGTCAACCCCAACAACCCTACGGGGCGGTGCGTACCGCGCGAGCGCTTGCTCGACTGGCACGCTCGCCTGACGCGTCGTGGCGGTTGGTTGTTGGTCGACGAAGCCTTCATGGACAACACCCCCGCCCAGAGCATCGTTGATTGCGCCGATCGCGCGGGCCTGATCGTGTTGCGCTCGTTCGGCAAGTTCTTTGGCTTGGCGGGGGTGCGACTAGGCTTCGTCATGGCCGAGCAGGCCCTGTTGCAGCGCTTGGCCGAACTGCTCGGCCCCTGGACCATCAGCGGACCGACGCGGGTTTTGGGGCAGTCTTGCTTCAATGACGCAGCGGCCCATCGCACCCAGACCAGCCGTTGTGCTCAAGCCAGTCAGCGTCTGGCGGCGCTGCTCGAAGAGGCGGGGCTGATGCCCAGCGGCGGCTGCGATCTGTTCCAGTACGTGCGTACGCCGCAAGCCGCGCACCTGCATGAGTTTCTCGCCCGTCGGGGCATCCTGGTGCGGCTGTTCGAACAGCCTCAGGCCGTGCGTCTGGGGCTACCGGCCAACGAAGCGGACGAACAGCGCCTGCGCCAGGCGCTGGCGCAATACCAGAAGGAATCGGCATGACCACGCTCATGGTGCAAGGCACCACCTCCGATGCCGGCAAAAGCACGCTGGTCACCGCCTTGTGCCGCTGGCTGTTGCGCCAAGGCATCGGTGTGGTGCCGTTCAAGCCGCAGAACATGGCGCTCAACAGCGCGGTGACTGCCGACGGCGGCGAGATCGGTCGCGCCCAGGCGGTACAGGCCCAGGCCTGCCGCCTGGCGCCACACACCGACATGAACCCGGTACTGCTCAAACCCAACAGCGACACCGGGGCCCAGGTGATCGTCCATGGCCGTGCCGTCACGTGCATGAATGCCGTGGCCTACCACGACTACAAGGCCATCGCCATGCAAGCGGTGCTGCAATCCCACCAGCGCCTGAGCTCCGCCTATCCGGTGGTGATGGTCGAGGGCGCGGGCTCGCCGGCGGAAATCAACCTGCGTGCGGGTGATATCGCCAACATGGGCTTTGCCGAAGCGGTGGACTGCCCAGTGATTCTGGTGGCGGATATCAATCGTGGCGGTGTGTTCGCCCACCTGGTCGGTACCCTGGAGCTGCTGTCGCCGAGCGAGCAGGCGCGGGTCAAGGGCTTCGTCATCAATCGTTTTCGCGGTGACATCGCCTTGCTGCAGCCGGGCCTGGACTGGCTGGAGCAGCGCACCGGCAAGCCGGTACTGGGCGTGTTGCCGTACGTGACCGACCTGCATCTGGAAGCCGAGGATGCCATCGATGCACGGCAGGCGACCCAGGCCGGGCGCCTGTTCAAGGTGATCGTCCCGGTGTTGCCGCGCATCAGCAATCACACCGACTTCGACCCGCTGCGCCTGCACCCGCAGGTCGACCTGCAGTTCGTCGGCCCTGGTCAGCCGATCCCTGCGGCGGACCTGATCATCCTGCCCGGCTCCAAGAGCGTGCGGGGCGATCTGGCGCAATTGCGCGCGCGCGGCTGGGACACTGCCATCGCCCGGCACCTGCGCTATGGCGGCAAGCTCATCGGTATCTGTGGTGGGCTACAGATGCTCGGCCGTGAAGTTCACGATCCGCTTGGCCTGGAAGGCCCGGCAGGCTCGAGCCCGGGGTTGGGTCTGCTGGATTACGTCACGCAGCTGGAGGCTGAAAAGCAACTGCGTAACGTACGCGGCACCCTGAGCCTGGAGCAGGCTGAGGTAGGGGGATATGAAATCCACGCAGGCGTCACCCGCGGCCCGGCCCTGGAGCACCCCGCCGTGCACCTGGAAGATGGCCGTTGTGACGGCGCGATCAGCGCCGACGGACAGGTGCTCGCTACCTACCTGCACGGCCTGTTCGAGGGCAGCCACTCGTGTGCGGCGCTGCTGCGTTGGGCCGGGCTGGAAGACGCCCAGACCATCGACTACGACGCCCTGCGCGAGCGGGACATCGAGCGCCTGGCCGACCTCGTGGAACAACATCTGGACACCGCGCGCCTGCGCCAACTGTGTGGAGTCGCCTGACATGCGCAACCTGATCCTGGGCGGTGCCCGCTCCGGCAAGAGCCGCCTGGCCGAGCAATTGGCCCAGGCCAGCGGCCTGCCGGTGACCTACATTGCCACCAGCGAGCCGCTGGACGGTGAGATGAACGAGCGCGTGCAACTGCATCGCCAACGTCGCCCCGCCGATTGGGGGCTGATCGAAGAGCCCTTGGCCTTGGCCAGCGTGCTGCGTGCCGAAGCCGCCGAAGGGCGCTGCCTGCTGGTGGACTGCCTGACCCTGTGGCTGACCAACCTGCTGATGCTGGACGACCACACACGCCTGGCCCAGGAGCGCGATGCGCTGCTCGAATGCCTGCAGACACTGCCAGGCACCATCATCCTGGTCAGCAACGAAACCGGCCTGGGCGTGGTGCCTATGGGCGAGCTGACCCGTCGCTATGTCGACCAGGCCGGCTGGCTGCACCAGGCGGTGGCCGAGCGCTGCGAGCGCGTGGTACTGACGGTGGCTGGCCTTCCTCTCATGCTCAAAGGACCCTCCCTATGACTCAACCTTGGTGGCGTGACGCCTGCCAACCCCTCGACAGCGCCGCCATGGAGCAGGCCCGTGCCCGTCAGCAGCAACTGACCAAGCCGGCCGGCTCGCTCGGTCAACTGGAAGGCCTGGCTGTGCAACTGGCGGGCCTGCAAGGCTGTGAACGGCCGACCCTGGAACGGGTGGCCATCACGATCTTCGCAGGTGACCACGGGGTGGTGGAGGAGGGCATCTCCGCGTATCCACAAGCGGTGACCGGCCAGATGCTGCGCAATTTCGTCGGGGGGGGCGCTGCGATCAGCGTACTGGCGCGCCAACTTCAGGCCACTTTGGACGTGGTCGATCTGGGCACCATCGACCTTGAGCTTGCCTTGCCTGGGGTACGCCATCTGCGCCTGGGCGCCGGCACGGCCAACTTCGCCCGCCAACCGGCGATGACCGAGGCGCAATGGCAGGCGGCGCTCGCTGCCGGGCGCGACAGTGCGTTGCGTGCCGCCGAACAGGGCGCCACGTTGTTCATCGGTGGCGAAATGGGCATCGGCAACACCACCGCCGCAGCTGCGTTGGCCAGTGTCCTGTTGGAGTGCTCGGCGCAGGCCCTGAGCGGTCCAGGTACCGGTCTGGATGCTGTCGGCGTGCGGCACAAGGCGCAGGTGATCGAGCGTGCCCTGGCGCTGCACGGCTTGCGTGCCGACGACCCGCTGCAGGCCCTGGCCTGCGTCGGTGGTTTTGAAATCACCGCGCTGGTCGGTGCTTATCTGGCCTGTGCCCAGCAGGGGGTGGCGGTGTTGGTGGACGGCTTCATCTGCAGTGTCGCTGCCCTGGTGGCGGTGCGCCTGAACCCTGACTGCCGACCTTGGCTGCTGTTCGCTCACCAGGGCGCGGAACCGGGACATCGGGCCTTGCTCGAAGCGCTGCAAGCGACCCCCTTGCTCGCCCTCGGCTTGCGGCTGGGCGAGGGCAGCGGTGCGGCATTGGCCGTGCCGCTGATGCGTCTGGCCTGCGCCTTGCACGGGCAGATGGCGACCTTCGCCGAAGCCGCCGTGGCGGATCGCTCGGTATGAGGCTCGACCTGCTGCGCCACGGCGAAACCGAATTGGGCGGTGGCCTGCGCGGTAGCCTGGACGACGCCTTGACCGAGCGCGGTTGGGCACAGATGCGCGAAGCGGTAGCCGAGGCGGGGCCCTGGGACGTGCTGGTCAGTTCCCCCCTGCGTCGCTGCGCACAGTTTGCCGATGAGCTCGGCACGCGACTGGCGCTGCCGGTGCAACGCGAAGCTGGCGTGCGTGAGCTGCACTTTGGGGATTGGGAAGGGCGCAGTGCCGCGCAGATCATGCAGGAACAAGCGGATGACCTGGGGCGCTTCTGGGCCGACCCGTATGGCTACACGCCGCCCAATGGCGAGCCAGTGAGTGCATTTGCCGAGCGGGTGCTCGCGGCCGTCGACGACTTGGCCAGGCAGCATCAGGGCAAGCGCGTACTGCTGATCACCCATGGCGGCGTGATGCGGCTGCTGCTGGCACGTGCCCGCGGCCTGCCGCGTGAACAGCTGCTTCAAATCGAGGTCGGGCACGGGGCGTTGCGGCGCCTGAACCTGGCGAGCGATGGCCAACTGCGAGAGGAGGGCTGAAGTGCTGCCGTTCTGGATCGCCCTGCAGTTTCTCAGCAGTTTGCCGGTGCGCTTGCCGGGGATGCCGGAGCCTCGGCAGATGGGCCGTTCGTTATTGTTTTACCCGGTGATCGGCCTGCTGTTCGGCCTGCTGCTATGGTTGGCCAGTCAGTGGCTCGCAGGTGTCGCCGCGCCCTTGCACGCGGCCTTGCTGCTCACACTGTGGGTGCTGCTCAGTGGTGCGCTGCACCTGGATGGCCTGGCCGACACCGCCGACGCGTGGCTGGGGGGCTTTGGTGATCGCGAGCGCACCTTGCAGATCATGAAGGACCCACGCAGCGGACCGATTGCTGTCGTTACTGTGGTGTTGGTGCTGTTGCTCAAGTTCTGCGCTCTCTGGGTGCTGGTGGAGCGCGACGCAGGTGCCTGGCTGGTATTGGGCCCGGTGGTCGGGCGCGCTGCCTTGCTGGGGCTGTTCATGGGCACCCCTTATGTGCGCCCGGGAGGGCTTGGACAAGCGCTGGCCGATCACCTGCCCAGACAGGCGGCGGGTTGGACGCTGGTTGGCAGTGCGCTGGTCTGCGTGCTGCTCGGTGGCTTGACGGTACTTTGGGTGCTGCTGGTGTCGGTCGTGGTCTTTTTCTGGATTCGTCACCTGATGTGCCGGCGCCTGGGCGGGACAACAGGGGACACCGCCGGAGCCCTGTTGGAGCTATTGGAGCTGACGGTGGTATTGGGGCTGGCGTTGTCTGGGCATTGAGGTCTCTGTTGTCAAAGCTGGACTTTTCGCGTGCAAAGGCCTGACACAACGACACCATGCAACTTCCCGCAATGTTGCTGAACGGTTTCCCTGGCGAGGCGGGCGTATGCTCACGGGCCGACCCATGCATCAGGGAGCCCTCGCATGCGCCACTGGATGTTCGCCAGCCTCTTGGCGCTGGCAAGCCTGCCGGCCAACGCTGCAGACCTCATCGATTTCTGGAACAGCCCCCGCCATGGCGGCAACAGTTTCAACCGTTTGCCTCCCGATCGATCCTACTTCCAGGCATTGAGTGGCTACGGCGCCACCTGGGTACGGTTGTCTTACGACAAGTGGAAGCCTCAGGGGCGTGATTTCCTGCTCGGCGATGCTGACGCCTACAAGGGGCTTTCGCCCCAAGACCTGGCGCAGTTGAAGACCGTGCTGGACAACGCCCACGCCGCGGGACTGAAGGTTGTGATCGCCCCGCTTTCGTTGCCGGGCATGCGCTGGTCACAAAACAACCAAGGCCAGTTCGACGACCGGCTCTGGCGGGACAAACGCTACTGGACCCAGGCGGCAACCTTTTGGCATGACCTTGCCCAAGAACTGAAAGATCACCCCGCCGTGGCGGCCTACAACTTGATCAACGAGCCGGCGCCAGAGCGCCATGGCGGCCTGGCCGAGCATGCCGAGCTGCAACGTATGCAGCAGTGGTACGCCGGTGAGCAAGGCGGCCCGCGTGATTTGCCGGCCTTGTATCGCGAGCTGGTCGCGGCAATTCGTGAGGTGGATGCGACCACCCCGATCATGGTCGATGCCGGCTGGTACGCAGCAGCCGATGCCTTCGGTTATTGGCCGACGGCGTTGCCAGATCGGCGAGTGCTCTACAGCGTGCATATGTACGAGCCCTATTCGGCTACCAGTGCGCCGAATATGGCGCGCAAGCAGCCGATTCCCTATCCGGGGCCGGCACCCTTCGGCGGCAAGCGTGAACGATGGGATGGTGAACGGGTAGCGGCTTATCTTCAAAAGCCGCTGGAATGGGCGGATGCGGTGGGGGTTCCCCGCTCTCGTCTGGTGGTGGGGGAGTTCGGCTGCATGCGACGACTGGCCGGGTGCAAGCAATACCTCGAGGATGTCCTCACTGTCTTGGACAAGCAGCAACTGCACTGGGCCTTCTACAGCTTCCGGGAAGACAACTGGGACGGCATGGACTACGAACTGGGCGCGGCCAAGGTGCCCTGGCGCTACTGGCAGGCGATCGAAAAGGGTGAGCCTGATCCGCTGGCGCGCCAGGCTACGGCTGAGTTCGAGCCGATTCGCCGGCGGTTGGCGCCATAACATCAGATTTGAAATTTATTGCAACATTTCGGTTGCGGGTATATACACGCATTCATGCTGACCAGTGAATGCATCTGTACCCATCTTCGCCGAGCCGCCCGTGGGGTGAGCCGACACTACGACGAAGCCCTTGCCGGCTTCGGCGTCAATGTCGCGCAGTTTTCCCTGCTACGTCACCTGCAGCGGCTCGATCGGCCAAGCATCACCACCTTGGCCGAAGCCATGGGCCTGGATCGCAGCACCCTAGGGCGCAACTTGCGCGTACTGGAGGCTGAAGGGCTGGTGAAACTGTCCGATGGCGACGACCAGCGCAATCGCCTGGTGCTCCTGAGTGCGGCGGGCGAAGCGTTATTGCGCGCTGCGCATCCCGCATGGGAACAGGCTCAGCGGAAATTGATCGAGCGATTGGGCGAAGGGCAGCGGGACGTGCTGATTGCGCTGCTGGAACGCCTGGCCTGATGTTTTACAACTAAAAGTGGGTATATACCCGCATGAACCTTGCGATGTGCTGGAGAGAACGACGATGACCTCGGTATGGCGAACCAGCGGGTGGGTGTTGTTGGGGGCGGCGCTGATTCTGGCGTTGTCCCTGGGGGTGCGGCATGGCTTTGGCCTGTTCCTGGCGCCCATGAGTGCCGAGTTCGGCTGGGGGAGGGAAGTGTTCGCCTTTGCCATCGCCCTGCAGAACCTTATCTGGGGTCTGGCCCAGCCGTTTGCCGGAGCCTTGGCTGACCGCTTGGGCGCCGCGCGGGTCGTGATCATCGGCGGGATTCTCTACACCGTTGGGCTGGTATTGATGGGCATGGCCGACTCGGCTTGGTCGCTCTCGCTCAGCGCCGGTCTGCTGATCGGCATTGGGCTGTCTGGCACATCCTTCTCGGTCATTCTCGGTGTTGTGGGACGCGCAGTCCCGGCGGAAAAACGCAGCTTGGCCATGGGTATCGCCAGTGCCGCCGGCTCATTCGGCCAATTTGCCATGCTGCCGGGGACGCTCGGCCTGATCCAGTGGTTGGGTTGGTCGGCGGCCTTGCTGGTACTGGGCTTGCTGGTGGCCTTGATCGTGCCGTTCGTGGGCCTGTTGCGTGATCGACCACTTCCGAATCACGGTACCGAGCAGACACTCGGCCAGGCGCTGCGCGAGGCGTGTTCGCATTCAGGGTTCTGGTTGCTGGCGCTGGGCTTTTTCGTCTGCGGTTTCCAAGTGGTGTTCATCGGCGTACATCTGCCGGCCTACCTGGTGGACCAGCATCTGCCGGCGACCACCGGCACCACCGTGCTGGCGTTGGTCGGGCTGTTCAATATCGTCGGTACCTACACCGCCGGTTGGTTGGGCGGGCGCATGTCCAAACCGCGTTTGCTCACGGGCTTGTACCTGTTGCGGGCGGTGGTGATCGTGTTGTTCCTATGGGCGCCGGTGACTCAGGTCAGTGCTTATCTGTTTGGCGTCGCCATGGGGCTTTTGTGGTTGTCCACGGTCCCGCTGACCAATGGCACCGTGGCCACAGTATTCGGTGTACGTAACCTGTCCATGCTCGGTGGCATCGTCTTCCTGTTCCATCAGTTGGGCGCCTTCCTCGGTGGTTGGCTGGGCGGCGTGGTGTACGACCGTACCGGCAGCTACGAGCTGGTCTGGCAGATCTCGATTCTGTTGAGCGTGTTGGCTGCTGCCTTGAACTGGCCCGTGCGCGAGCGTCCTGTGGCACGCCTGCAGGCCCAGCCGGCATGAACCGCTCCCTGACGCGTGGGTTGCTGGCAGCGGGCGCGCTCGTGCTGCTGGCGCTGGCGTGGTGGGGCTGGCATGAGGGTGGTCTGGCGTTGATGCAGTTGGGCATGGGTGTTTGTTAGGCGCTACCCTGCAGGTAACGGATTTTCATCTTGCAGGAGTGCCGTACGATGTCTTTACGCAGGTTTACCCTTTCGTTACTGGTTCTTGCCGCCGCTTCGTCCAGTTGGGCGGCCGATTGCCCCGCCTTGCTGCAAGGTAGCCTGCCCGAACTGCGTGGCAAGGAGCAGATCGATTTGTGCGAGCGCTTTGCCGGCAAACCGCTGGTGGTGGTCAATACCGCCAGCTATTGCGGTTTTGCCCCGCAGTTCGAGGGCTTGGAATCGACCTACAAGGCTTACCACGAAAAGGGCCTGGAAATGCTCGGCGTGCCTTCGAACGACTTCAAGCAGGAAGATGCCGACAGTGAGAAGACCGCCAAGGTGTGCTACGCCAACTATGGCGTGACCTTCACCATGACCAAGGCCCAGGCTGTGCGTGGCAAGGATGCGGTGCCCTTGTTCGTTGAGTTGGCGCGTCAGAGCAGTGCGCCGAAATGGAATTTCTACAAATACGTGATCGATCGCCAGGGCAAGGTGATCGCCAACTTCTCCAGCCTGACCAAGCCTGACGACCCCGCCTTCCAGGCAGCGATCGAAAAAGCCATCGCTTCCCAGCCATGATGTTCAGTGCGCGTGGGGTCGTTGATCCCACGTTGGCCGAGCCTTGGTTGGTACAGGCATGAAAAAACCGCCACGAGGGCGGTCTCTTCATGTAGCGGGTGCAACTCAGAAGCGGTAGGTGAGGGATGCACCGATGCCGTGAGCGCTGTTTTCGTACTTGGCCTGGTAGCTGCCCTTCAAAGCGCCTTCCTGCAGGGAGTCCGGACGATTGTTGACCTTGGTGTCTTCTTCCCACAGGTAGGAGTAAGCCACGTCGATGGTCATGTCGTCGTTCGGGCTCCAGCCAGCACCGAAGCTGACCGCCTTGCGATCGCCAGTCGGGATACGTGGCGAACGGTCGTGGTTGTTGGTTGGCGACTGGTCGACGGAGAAGCCTGCGCGCAGGGTCCACTCCTTGTTCACCTTGTAGGCTGCGCCAATGGCGTGGGCCCAGGTGTCGTGCCAGTTCTGCTCTTCGGTGATGGTCTTGAGCGGATAGCCTGCGGGAGCCTCGTTCTCGACGGTAATGTTTTCCAGACGGCTCCAACGAGTCCAGGTGCTACCGGCATACAGCGTCCAGTTGTCATCCAGTTCGTGAGTAATCGAGAAATCTACCGACTCAGGGGTCTTGATCTTCAGACTGGCGTCGAACTTGCCGCTCAGGCCGATGGGCAGAGGGTATGAAACGCGGGTGTTGCCTTCGAGCTTGTAGTCGACCATCGAATGGTAGGTCAGGCCCAGGCGGGTGCGATCAGTGGCCTGTACCAGTACACCGATGTTGTAGCCCACGGCGGTATCGTCGCCCTTGATCTTGACTTCGCCATCGCGAGAGCCCGGGCCAGCAAAGGCCTGGCTGCTGAGGTTCGAACCCAGTTCACCCTTGATGCGGTTGATGGTCGGGCCAAAGCCAATCGACACCTTGTCGTTGAATGCATAGCTGACGGTCGGCTGGAATGTTACGACCTCGACTTTGCTCTTCTTGCCCCAGTAACGTGCGGCATCATCTCCACCGTAGTCGGTGATCAGGCCGAAGGGTACATACACACCGAAGCCTACGCTCCAGTGGTCATCGATCGGCTTGACGTAGTAACCCATTGGTACGCCGACGGTTGGCACCATGTCACCGTCAGTCTCACCCCCGTAGTTACTTCCGCGACCCGAGATATCGGTCTTGGCGATGACGGCAGCACCGCCGACGGTAACTTGTTCACGCTTCAGGCGCGACATGCCGGCAGGGTTGCCATAGACAGTGCTGGCATCTTCGGCAGAAGACGAACGCCCTGCGAAACCTGTCCCCATACCGCTGACGCTTTGTTCGTTGAGGGCGAAACCTGCTGCGAACAGTTGGCTGGATGCGAGGGCGACAGCTACACCGAGGGAGGTTTTGAGCATTGCTTTTTTCATTATTGTGAAACTCCTTGGGTTCTCCGGGGCGAAAAGCTACCAACAATTTACGTGCTGCGCTATAGGCTCAATCGCAGCAGTTCGTGTAGTTTTGTAGGACAATCCGACCAAAATTCCCTTTTTTCCGGTTAATTTGTAAGGCACCTCTTAAGATGCTTCCGAAAGAATGGGGTTCACACAAAGATGCCAAGCGTGGGTGAAATCGCGTAGGCGCCCTTGGGGGTGGAAGATTTGGCGCCAGACGCGCGCCAGTCCCAACAGGTCATCGGCAGCTGGCAATCGAGGGGCCTGCTCTTCGATGAGCATCCAGGCGATCGCGGTGGAATAACGCAGGTTGACTGCAAGTTCTAGGTGAGGACCGCGAAGGAATGCATGCTGGCTGGCCAGGCCGCGGACCAGGCTCGCCAGATCCGGATCGCGTGCCAGGTAGTCGTCCCAGAGGGCCTGATGGCGAGTTTCGCCGATTCGGTAGAGGCCGTGACCACGCCTGTCGTGCAATGCCGAGCCGAGTGCCGACTGGCTAGCGGCCACGCCCAGCAGCAAGGCTTCGGCGCTTTCGCAATGACGATCCAGGTAGATCAGGGTCGGTCGGATCACATACTGACACAACTCTTTCGCTGCGATGCCCATGATGCCCTCGATCAGTTAAGGGCCGACGGGCGCTGGAGCTTGGCAGCTGGTGAATTGATCAGGCCCGCCGGAAGCGGCTCGCACCGCTCGAGTTGAAGTGTAGTGTGATAATCGTGGTGTAAAGGGCTGTTTTTAAATCGATTGCTGCCGGACGCCCCGGCGTATATGCCTTGTAGCAATTACGCCAAGAACGATCAGGCTGGCAAGCGAAGGGGTTACCGAGCGTGTGAATACATGGGTATATGTCGTTCACGCGGCCAACGACTGGCGAGTGCGCTCGATGATGGCCTGCAGCGGCGCGCTGCGGTTGTACTGCTCAGGGTACAGGCGTTCGGTATGGCATGCGACGCCATGCTCGTCGACCAGAGTGAAACTGAAGCTGCCCTTGCGAGGTGCGACGATGAGGCACTTCAAGGGTGCGAAGGCCTGGGACAGGGTGCCGATGGCGGATTGGATCTGATGATGAGTATTCATATTGTTTGGATGTTCCTGCATTTAACACGGGGTTCGATCCGTGCATCTTAGAAACGTTCCAGTGACGCCTTTATTAAGGGACGAAGAACCTGACTGGAACAGGGCAGCCAGAGGAGGCGCAAGCAAATATGGGCGCTGGGCTGACTGGTAGGTACATCAGAAGGCGGGCAAGGCACGCCAGGGCCAAGGTTCGAGGCCTCTGGGTGAAAAATCCCGATCAATCTGTTACGTGATTCGTGATGGAGCAGCGGGGCTGCCTGGGAATCATCGAAAGGGCCGGTCCTGGTTTCAGCAATGGCTACTCGTTGGGTCGAGCGAGGCACTGCAAGGACACTGTTGGCCAGAATTGACTTTCAGCTGGGTACTAACGGTGAGCACCCTACCCTAAACATCTGTACCTGGCAAGCGATTTCGTGTTTTACCAGGCTAGCCGAGCAGTATGGCGTTTAATTGATTGACTGTGAAGTGGGGCGCAGACCGGCAGTGGGGACGATGCCTACACCGGTGGCATCCAAATGGCTGTAAATCGCTCACTTGTGCACACACTGACAACGACTTGTAACAACTTGGCAACAGCCTACGGGAGCCTCGCCAATGACTTGACTGTGCGCTTAAGTCAATGAAAAAAAACACTAATTTTTGCTGGTGAAAAAATCGACAGTTTGACCAAAAGCCCCATTTCATGGGGCTTTGCGGCCACGTCGGGGGGGTTGTCCACCGAGTTATCCACAGCTTCTGTGGATTGTCCCGAGCGCTTGCTCTAGGACGGGCGTGCCAGCTGTTTTTCGAATTGTCCGACAATCATGAGGCAGCCCAGAAGCGATACCATGGCTTCAAAAAACGTCAAGAAAAGATCGTAGAAATTTTTTTTACTTCGCCCCAAAAGCACCGGGTCATCCGAATAAAAAAAGAGTACAGTGGCGCGCCTCTCGAGTTGCCTTCGCTGTTGGTCATGAAGTTTCGCGGTAAACACCTCGCCAGTCCCCCTGTCTCTTCGTCAGAGCCTTATTCCAAGCGCTTTTCCTTGAAAGTCGCCCTGTGGCTGCTCGACAGTCCACGCCTGGGGGACAAGACGCACGTCAAGCACCTGGCCGGCCGCCTGTTAAAGCAACCCGCGCGCCAGGGTGTGGTAGTGGCCCAGAGCCGCCTGGGGCAGATGCTTTGCCGGGAGTGCGGCAATGCCCGCGACCGGCGCATCGGTCATGACCTGTTGCGCCAGGCTGCGCGCGCGGGCGATCGTCGTGCGCAACTCGAATATGGTCGCCTGTGTCAGGCCAGCGAGCCGGAGCAGGCCCGTTATTGGTTGGAGTTGGCGGCAGGGCAGGGGTCGCAAGAGGCGCGGCGGTTGCTCCGACAGCTGCTTCCGGTTTGAGTGCCTATCGCAGGAGAGTCCTGCTACGCCCGCGATGGAGCAGGCTTTACCCTTGTGGCAGGAGCGGTAAAGCCACCCAAAGCATCAACTGGTAAGCTCACGGCATTGTCGAACATCGATTGGAGTCGCTATGGCAGTGGATCTTGCCAGTATCCTGCTGGGCCTCGTCGCCGCAGCCGTCCCTTGCCTGGGTTGGGCATTGCAGTTGCAGCGACAACTGTCGGCCAGGCAATCGGAGCTGGCGTTGGTGCAAGAGCGCCTATCCAGCGCCCAACTTGCCCACGAAGGTCTGCAAGCGCAACTGGAGGCTTGCCGTGATGAGATCAGCGACCTGAGCGAGGCGAACGTGGTCAAGCAGACCACTTTGGCGGCCCAGGCCCGAGAACTCGAGTTATTGCAGATCGATCGCGACAACGCCCGTGATGCCGCCCACGCCTGGCAGCTCGAGCGGGCCAATCGGGAAGCCGAGCAGCGTCGCCTGGAGGCCCAGGCCGCACGCCTGGAGGCAGAGCTGCGGGAACAGCAGGAAAGCCACCAACAGCGTCTCGAAGACCTGCAGGAGGCGCGCGATTCCTTGCGTGCCCAGTTCGCCGAGATGGCTACCAAGATCTTCGATGAGCGTGAACAACGTTTCACCCAGACCAGCCAGCAGCACCTGGGCCAGTTGCTCGACCCACTCAAGGAACGCATCCAGGCGTTTGAGAAGCGCGTTGAGGAAAGCTACCAGCAAGAGGCGCGCGAGCGCTTTTCCCTGGGCAAGGAGCTCGAGCGCCTACAGCAGCTCAACTTGCGCCTGTCGGATGAAGCCACGAACCTGACTCAGGCCTTGAAGGGCCAGAAGACCCAGGGCAACTGGGGGGAGCTGATTCTCGAGCGGGTGCTGGAGCATGCGGGGCTGGAGAAGGGGCGGGAGTACCAAACCCAGGTCAGCCTCAAGAGTGCCGACGGGGAGCGTTACCAGCCCGATGTGCTGATCATGCTGCCAGGCAACAAACAGGTCGTGGTCGATGCCAAGGTCAGCCTCACGGCCTACCAACAGTTTGTGGCTGACACCGATGCCGAACGCGCCCAGGCTGCCCTCAAGCAGCACGTTCAATCCCTGCGCAGTCATGTCAAAGGGCTATCGAGCAAGGATTACAATCGTTTGGACGGTTTGCACAGCCTGGATTTCGTCCTGCTGTTCGTGCCCATAGAAGCGGCGTTCTCGGCAGCCTTGCAGGCCGAGCCCAACCTGTTCCAGGAAGCCTTCGATCGGCAGATCGTGATTGTCAGCCCGACCACCTTGCTGGCGACTTTGCGGGTCATAGACAGCCTGTGGAAGCAGGAGCGCCAGAGCCAGAATGCGCGGGAAATCGCCGAGCGAGCCGGGTGGCTATACGACAAGTTCGTCTTGTTCATCCAGGACCTGGACGAGCTGGGCAGTCGCCTGCAGCAGGTGGACAAGGCCTATGCCGCTGCGCGCAACAAACTGTGCGAAGGTCGCGGCAACCTGGTCAGCCGCAGCGAGCAACTCAAGCTGCTTGGCGCCCGGGCCAGCAAAAGTCTGCCGGGCGAATTGCTCGAGCGGGCGCTTGCCGAGGGCGTGCCGGCTGGCGAAGCGCTTACTGAACAAGGCTCAGATGGCGATTGAGCAAGGCGCGCAAGGCCGCCGGCTTGACTGGTTTGGCCAGGTAATCGAGGCCGGCGGCGTGCACCATGGCGATGGTTTCGTTGCGCCCGTCCGCGCTGATCACCACGCCAGGCACCGGCTCGCCCAGGCGGGTGCGTAGCCAGGCCATCAGCTCGGTACCGGTCTCGCCATCGTCCAAGTGGAAATCCACCAGCGCCAGGTGCGGGCGCATGCCTTGGGCCAGCAACGCTTCGCATTCCTCGCGGTTGCGCGCTGTCCAGACCTGGCAGCCCCAGCGGCTGAGCAGGCTGTTCATGCCCAGGAGAATGCTGTCTTCGTTGTCCACGCACAGCACCTGCAAGCCGGCCAGGGGCTGGCTGACCTGTTCCACGGGCGTGCGGGTCTCGGGCGCCGGGGCCCGGGCGATCGGCACGCTGACCCTGAAGACACTGCCCTTGCCTGGCCAGGAGCGCACTTGCAGTGGATGCCCCAGCACCCGGCACAGGCCATCGGCGATCGCCAGGCCCAGGCCCAGGCCTTTTTCAGCGCGGGTCTGGTGGCTGTCCAGGCGCTTGAATTCTTGAAAGATCACCTGCAACTTGTCGTCGGCGATACCCGGGCCTCGATCCCAAACCTCCAGCCACAGGCGCTCGCCCTGGCGGCGCACGCCGAGCAGCAGCGGACTCTTGCCGTATCGTAGGGCGTTGGTCAGGAAGTTCTGCAAGACCCGTCGCAGTAGTTTCATGTCGCTCTCGACCCGCAGCCGGCTGCCCCGCAGGCGGAACTCCAACCCCTTCTCCGCCGCCAGCACCTTGAATTCGGTACCCAGGGTATCGAACAGTTCGTTGAGGGCGAACGGCTTGGGATCGGGCGTGATCTTGCCGTTTTCCAGCCGTGAGATGTCCAGCAGGTCGCTGATCAGTTCCTCCGCCGAGCGCAGAGAGCTGTCCATGTGCTGCACCAGTTGCCGGGCCTCTTCGTTCATGCCTTCAGCCTGTTGCGACAGGGCGGCGGAGAACAGCCGCGCAGCATTGAGCGGCTGCATCAGGTCATGGCTGACCGCGGCCAGGAAGCGGGTCTTGGACTGACTGACCGCTTCGGCACGGCTCTTGGCTTCCGTTAACGCCTGGTTGAGCTGGGAGAGTTCTTGGGTCCGTTCGGCTACCCGTTGCTCCAGGCTTTCGTTGGCATCCTTGAGCGCCTGTTCGGCTTCGCGGAAGGGCGTGATGTCGGTGAAGCTCATGACAAAGCCCCCGCCTGGCATGGGGTTGCCGATCAACTCGATGACCCGGCCGTTGGGGAACAACCGCTCGGAGGTGTGTGCTCGGCCCTGGCGCATCCAGTGCAGACGGCGTGCGACATGCACCTGCGCCTCGCCAGGGCCGCACAGGCCGCGTTCGGCGTTGTAGCGGATGATGTCGGCAATCGGCCGACCCACGCTGATCAGCCCGTCGGGGTAGTTGAACAACTCCAGGTAGCGGCGGTTCCAGGCCACCAAGTGCAGGTTCTGGTCCACCACGCTGATGCCCTGGTTGATGTTCTCGATGGCGCCTTGCAGCAGGGCGCGGTTGAACTGCAGCACCTCGCTGGCTTCGTCGGCGATGCGCACCACGTCTTCAAGCTGCATCTCTCGGCCTTCGATGGCCGCCTTGACCACTGCGCGGGTCGAAGAGGTGCCAAGCACACCCGCCAACAGCCGCTCGGTGTGCTCGATCCAGTCGCCGTCGGCGTTCTGGTTGGGGTTGAAGCCCTTGCCCTGGCGATAGGCGAAACGAATGAAGCTCTGTCGCGCCCGCTCTTCGCCCACAAAGCGCGCAGCCAGCTTGAGCAGATCGTCGATCTGTACCGCCAGCAGCGACCGGTTGCTGGGCCTGGCGCTGCTCTGTTGACCGATGAAGCGGCCTGCCTGCCAGTGCTCCGAGACGCGTGTGCGCGACAGGATCGAGACCCAGGCGAACAGGATGAAATTACCCGCCAGGGACAGCACCACACCCTGGGTCAGTGGGGTGATCGGCAGGTTCAGCGGGTTGCCGTGCAGCCAGGCAAGGCCGGGGAACAGTTGCAGCGACCATCCCAGGCTGTGGGCGGCGATCGGCAACACCAGGGTGTAGAACCATAGGAATATCCCGGCCGCGAGGCCTGCGAATACGCCGCGGCGGTTGGCCTGCTTCCAATACAGCGCCCCCAGCATGGCTGGCGTCAATTGGGTTACGGCGGCGAAGGCGATCTGGCCGATGGTCGCCAGGCTCGCGGTGGAACCCAGCAGACGGTAGCTGACATAGGCCAGCAGGAGAATGGCGACGATGGTCACTCGGCGCACCGAGAGCATCCAGTGGCGGAACGCCTCGAACGGCCGTTCGGCGTTCTTGCGACGCAGCAGCCACGGCAACAGCATGTCGTTGGATACCATGGTCGACAAGGCCACCGCCTCGACGATCACCATGCCGGTGGCGGCCGATGCACCGCCGATGAACGCCAGCAATGCCAGGCTCGGGTGGGCCTCGGCCAAGGGCAGGCTGATGACGAAGGAGTCGGAGATCACCGTGCCTGGCAGCAACATCTGCCCGGCCAGGGCGATCGGTACCACGAACAGCGCGGCCAGGGCCAGGTACAGGGGGAACACCCAGCGGGCCATGCGCATGTCCTGGGGCTCGATGTTTTCCACCACAGTGACATGGAACTGGCGGGGTAGGCAGATGATGGCCATCATCGCCACGGCAGTCTGCACCACCATCGAAGGCCAGTTGACGGTTTCCTGCCAGTAGGTTTCCAGATGCACCGACTGTCGCGCCTGAGTGAACAGATCATCGAAGCCGTCGTACAGATTGAACACGACGAACGCGCCAACGGCGAGGAAGGCCAGCAGCTTGACCAGAGATTCGAAGGCAATCGCCAGGACCATCCCCCGGTGGTGTTCGGTGACGTCAAGGCTGCGCGTGCCGAAGACGATGGCGAACAATGCCAGCACCAGCGAAATCACCAGTGCGGTGTCCTGCACTCGGGGGCCAGTGGCGTCGGCGTTGGCACCGATCAGCAGATTGACACCGAGCACGATGCCCTTGAGCTGCAAGGCGATGTAAGGCAGCACGCCGACCAGGCAGATCAGCGCCACCACCACCGCCAGCGACTGTGACTTGCCGTAACGTGCAGCGATGAAGTCGGCAATCGAGGTGATGTTCTCTTGCTTGCTGATCAGCACCATCTTCTGCACCACCCAGGGCGCGAAGACCAGCAGCAGCACAGGCCCCAGATAGATGGGCAGGAACGCCCAGAGCTGTTCGGCAGCCTGGCCGACCGCGCCGAAGAAGGTCCAGCTTGTGCAGTACACCGCCAGCGACAGGCTGTACACCCAGGCGCGCAGGCGTGGCGGCAATGGCGTGCTGCGACGGTCGCCATAGAAGGCGATGGCGAACATGATGGCCATATAGGCCAGGGCGACCACGGCGATCAGCCCACTGGACAACGACATGCAAACTCCGGAGCAAAAAAGGAAACGCGGTCCCGATCAATCAGTCTGGCACGCAGTCTGGGGTTCGTCAGCGCAGACGATGGTCGCAGTGGCAGGACGCCGCAGGCCTGGGCTTTGTCACGACCCTGTCGGCGCCGGCTTGGCGCAGCAGGGGGCGTATTAAGGCGTCATGGCCGCTCCATCGCACCCCTTGTCCCCAGGTAATAGAACCCTGCCGCCAGTATCACCGACAACACCAGCAGGTAGAAGATCGCCACCGGCACCATCAGCCCCAGGGCGAATCCGACGAGCACAGGTCCCAGGGCCGCGCCGAGGTTGGAGAGGTTCTGCGCGCCATAATAGACCCCGCGCAGGTGCTCCGGCGCGATCAGGTCGATGAACATGTATTCGGCCGGAATCACGATGATCTCGCCCAAGGTGAACACCAGCATCGCCAGGCACCAGGCCATGACCGAGCCTGCTAGGGAAAAGCCCAGCAGACCGAGAACGAACAGTGTCATGCCGGCCATCAGCCAAGGCATCAGGCGCTGGCGGTCGATGCGGCGGCCCACCAGGTACTGCAGTGCGATCACCGTGGTGGCGTTGGTGGTCACAAGGTACCCCACCAACCTCGCTGCCTCGCTGGCGCTGGCGGTGACCACCAGGTATTGGGAGAGGTAGGCGGTGAACTGCCCGAACACCACGGCACTGAGCACGCCGCCTAGGGTGAAACACACCAGCCGACGGTCCCGCGCCAGTTGCAGACCGACCTGGGCAAAGCCGGCGCCGGGCTGGCGTGGCTCGCTTATCTTCAGTTGTCGCTCGCCCAGGCGCTGGTACAAAAGGGCCATGCCCAAGCCGATCGCTGCGGACATTACAAAAGGCAGGTGATCATTCAGCTCGAGCAGGGCCACCCCGAGCAGAGGGCCTGCTGCATAGGCGATGTTGCTCAAGGTGTACTTTATGGCGAATACCTCGGCCCGCTCGGACACTGGCAGTAATGTGCAAAAGCCTGCCTTGGCGGCGATGTCGACCACCGCCAGGGCCAGGTTGATCAGCACCAGGCACAGGAAGAACAATGCTGCCCAGCGGCTGGCGATGGCGCCGACGAAGGCCAGGGCGAACGTCAGCATGGCGCCGATCAGCAGGGCATAGTTGCTCAGGGTGTCGACCAGATGTCCGCCATACAGGCTCAGCAATGACGCCAGGATCAGCGCGCCGCCGATCAGCAGCCCGATGTGGCTGACCGGCAACTGGAAGTTGTCCGCCAGGTAAACCACCAGGTAAGGCAGGGTGATCGCCCGGGCCAAGGTCAGTGCGAACGTGATCGCAAGCAGCAGGCGCACAGGGGGGGGGTAGCGATGGAGGGCGGCGAGCATCGGACATCCTTGTTGTCGAGTAGTGCCAGTGGCCAAGCATAAGGACAGGCACACGGTTTGTCGTGTGTCCGGTGGAGGAGGGCGTGGCGGTCGCAAATAGCCGCACGCATTCTTCCGGTTGCCAGCGAGCCCCATTCCCATGCAGATTTGTGGCTTCTCGCGCTGTGCGTGCCTCCAATGAAAAAGCCCAATCAGGTACACGGACGATGAGTCACCCCTCGCAATTCACCCTGCTCGGCAAGCGGCGTTTTCTGCCGTTCTTCATTACCCAGTCGTTGGGTGCCTTCAACGACAATCTGTTCAAACAGTCGCTGATCCTGGCGATCTTGTACAAGCTCAGCCTGGAGGGCGATCGCTCGATTTGGGTCAATCTCTGCGCGCTGCTGTTCATCCTGCCGTTCTTTCTGTTCTCGGCACTGGCCGGGCAGTTCGGCGAGAAGTTCGCCAAGGATGCGTTGATCCGCGCGATCAAGTTGGCAGAGATCGTCATCATGGCCATTGGCGCGACCGGATTTGTCACCGGACACCTGCACCTGATGTTGCTGGCGTTGTTCGCGATGGGCACCCATTCGGCGCTGTTCGGCCCGGTGAAGTACTCGATCCTGCCCCAGGCTTTGCGTGAAGAGGAACTGGTCGGCGGAAATGGCCTGGTGGAAATGGGCACCTTCCTGGCGATCCTGGCCGGAACCATCGGGGCTGGGGTGATGATGTCCTCTGGCAGTTATGCTGCGGTGGTCGCAGGGGGAGTGGTCGGCACCGCGGTGCTCGGCTACCTGGCCAGCCGCTGGATCCCTCGGGCGGCCGCCGCTGCCCCGCAGATGAAGCTGGACTGGAACATCTTCAAGCAATCCTGGGCCACCTTGCGCCTGGGGCTGGGGCAAACGCCAGCGGTGTCGCGCTCGATCGTCGGCAACTCCTGGTTCTGGTTCGTCGGTGCCATTTACCTGACCCAGATCCCGGCCTATGCGAAGGACTGGTTGCACGGCGATGAGACCGTGGTGACGCTGGTGCTGACGTTGTTCTCGGTGGGTATCGCCTTGGGGTCGCTGCTCTGTGAGCGTTTGAGCGGGCGCAAGGTGGAGATCGGCCTGGTGCCGTTCGGCTCCTTCGGCCTGACCCTGTTCGGCCTGCTGTGGTGGTGGCACTCGGGCGATGTGCCGGCAGGGGAGGTGCCCCATGACTGGCTGGCGCTGCTTGGCATGGGCCAGGCTTGGTGGATCCTGCTTTCGATCGTGGGCCTGGGGGTGTTCGGTGGCTTCTATATCGTGCCGCTGTACGCCTTGATCCAGGCGCGTACGCCCGAAGACCAGCGGGCCCGGGTGATCGCTGCCAACAACATCCTAAATGCGCTGTTCATGGTGGTCTCGGCGATCATCACCATCGTGCTGTTGAGCGTGGCAAAACTGAGTATCCCTCAGCTGTTTCTGGTGGTGTCGTTGCTCAACGTCGCGGTCAACGCCTATATCTTCCGCATCGTGCCCGAATTCACCATGCGTTTCCTGATCTGGCTGCTCAGCCACTCCATGTACCGCGTCGAACATCGGGACCTGCAGTGCATCCCCGATGAGGGCCCGGCGTTGCTGGTGTGCAACCATGTGTCTTTCGTCGATGCACTGCTCATCGGCGGCGCCATTCGCAGGCCGATACGCTTTGTCATGTACTACAAGATCTATAACCTCCCGGTGCTCAATTTCGTGTTCCGCACCGCCGGGGCCATCCCCATCGCCGGACGCAGCGAAGACGAGGCCACCTATGAGCGCGCCTTTGCGCGAATTGCCGAGTACCTGGCCGATGGCGAACTGGTCTGCATCTTCCCTGAAGGAAAGCTGAGCGCCGATGGCGAGATAGATGTATTCAAGGGAGGGGTGAGCCGCATCCTGCAGGAAACACCCGTGCCGGTGATTCCGCTGGCCTTGCAAGGGCTCTGGGGCAGCTTCTTCAGCCGCGATCCGAACAAGGGCTTTTTCAAGCGTCTTTGGTCGAGGGTGACGTTGGTGGCTGGCGCCGCCATCCCGGTGGAGGCGGCGCAGCCCAATGCACTACGCGAGAAGGTCAGTGCCCTGCGTGGCGATGTGCGTTGAGTGATGAGGGCGCAAGGTCAGCTAGTGCTGACCTTCAGGCCGATCAGGCCAGCGATGATCAGTGCAACACTGATTAGGCGCATGATCGCCATGGATTCGCCGAACAGGATGATGCCAGCGATGACGGTGCCGACGGCGCCGACGCCGGTCCATACGGCATACGCCGTGCCCAGCGGCAGCTCCTTCATGGCCAGACCCAGCAGGCCCAAGCTCACGGCCATGGCGGCAACAGTCAGTGCGGTGGGGAGTGGACGGGTGAAACCGTCGGTGTACTTCAGGCCTACGGCCCAGCCGACTTCGAACAGGCCAGCGAAGAACAGGATGATCCAGGACATGGTGGGTCTCCATCGTTGTTAAGGATGGGGCCGTCCCCCTGAATGATCACGCAGAGCGTCGTGAGGTCGTCCTCACAGTGCGCACTATACTGCCCATTTCCAGAAAACAGGGCAAGTCCGACGGACTCACGGTGTCGCAGCTTCAAGCTCCAAGCCTTAAGTGAAGCAGCACGGTGCTGGCCGCACCGCGCTGTCGCTTTTGACTTTCTTCTTGCAGCTTGTGACCGCTCTTAGACCCCCTGCGGGATCTCCTCGCCACCCAGGGCTTCGAACAGCGCCGGCAGGAACTCGGTGAAGGTCATCATCATCAGGGTGAAGCTGGCATCGAACTGTTGCTGAGCTTCTTCCCCTCCATCCTGCTCGGCTTGCTCTTGCAGCAACTCCTCGAATTTCAGGCGCTTGATCACGGTCTTGTCGTCGAGCACGAACGACAGCTTGTCCTGCCAGGCCAAGGCCAACTGGGTGACTACCTTGCCGGTGCCCAGATGGAGCTGGATCTCTTCGCTGGCCAGATCCTGACGCTTGCAACGAACGATGCCGCCGTCCTCGTGGGTATCGCGCAGCTCGCACTCGTCCAGGACGAAGAAGTCTGGTGCAGGTGCTTGAGACTTGACCCAGTCGGTCATGGTCGCGCTCGGGGCGATCTTCACGGTGACCGGACGCACCGGCAGCGAACCCATGACTTCACGCAGGGTCGACAGCAGGTCTTCAGCGCGCTTGGCGCTGGCCGAATTGACCAGGATCAGGCCTAGGCGCGGGGCGATGGCGGCGAAGATCATCGAACGGCGGATGAAGGCACGGGGCAGGAACGATTGGATGATGTCGTCCTTGATCTGGTCGCGCTCCTTCTTGTAGACCTTGCGCATCTGTTCGGTCTCGATCTCCTCGATCTTTTCCTTGACCGCATCGTTGACCACGCTGCTTGGCAGGATGCGCTCTTCCTTGCGCGCGGCGATCAGCAGGAAGTCACCGCTGACGTGCACCAGAGGAGCATCCTCGCCCTTGCCGAATGGGGCGACGAAACCGTAGGTGGTCAGCTCCTGGCTGGCACAAGGGCGGGCCGGCTTGCTGGCCAAGGCGGCCTCCAGCGCCTCGGGTTCGAACGGGATGTCCTGGGTCAGGCGGTAGGTCAGCAGGTTCTTGAACCACATGAGGGGGAATCTCTCCTTAATGCATAAGGCGGGCATTATTCTCCGAGGGGCGGTCACAGGCCAACCCTGTCAGAGGGCCACCAGACACTTATTCATAAGGAAAAGCCTGGTTGTGCTAGGTCTTTGAAAGATCTGAAAAATTTTTTTAAAAAAGTGCTTGCCAGGGTGGCAGGTCCTCCGTAGAATGCGCGCCACACCGAGACGTTGGGTGATTAGCTCAGCCGGGAGAGCATCTGCCTTACAAGCAGAGGGTCGGCGGTTCGATCCCGTCATCACCCACCACTTCTCGATGTTTAGCGCAGCGGTAGTTCAGTCGGTTAGAATACCGGCCTGTCACGCCGGGGGTCGCGGGTTCGAGTCCCGTCCGCTGCGCCATATTCCAGCTTCCAGGGCCCACTGAACACCCGGAAGCCACAAAAAAAGCGACCTTAGGGTCGCTTTTTTTGTTTCTGCTCTTCTCATCCAGGCTTCGCGAGCGTTGGCGCTCGGCATCGTGATTGGGGCGCCCCTTACGCCCCTTCCCGGTCAAGCCATCGCGGTTGCCCAGGCCTTTTCTTCCTCGCGCAGCGTCAGCACTTCCACGCCAGTCTCTGTCACGGCCACGGTATGTTCCCACTGGGCCGACAGCGAATGATCGCGGGTAATCACGGTCCAGCCATCGCGCAATGTACGCGTACCACGCCCACCCTGGTTGATCATCGGTTCGATGGTAAAGACCATGCCAGGCTTGAGTTTCATGCCCATGCCCGGCTGGCCGAAGTGCAGCACTTCAGGGCCTTCGTGCATTTGCTGGCCGATACCATGGCCGCAGTACTCCCGGACCACGCTGTAGCCTGCCGCCTCGGCATGAACCTGGATGGCATGGCCAATATCGCCGAGGGTTGCGCCGGGGCGTACCTGGGCGATACCTTTCCAGAGCGCCGCATAGGTGGTATCCACCAGGCGCCGGGCGTCATCGCTGACCTGGCCGAGACAGTACATTTTCGATGAGTCGGCAATATAGCCGCCCTGTTCCAGGGTGATGTCGACGTTGATGATCGACCCCACCCTAAGCACCTCATCGGCCTTTGGCATGCCATGGCACACCACATGGTCCACGGAGGTGTTCAGCGCATAGGGAAAGCCGTACTGCCCCTTGCTCGCCGGCCGCGCTTTGAGCGTCTGGACGATGAAGGCCTCGGCGCGGTCGTTGATCTGCAGGGTGGTCACGCCAGGGCGAATGAAGCTGTCCAGGTCAGCGAACACCTGGGCCAGCAGTTGACCTGCCCGGCGCATGAGGTCGAGTTGGGCCGGGGTCTTGAAGATCACTTGGGACATGGGCAGGGCTAGGATCACAATGGCAAAGAGTCGCCAGAATAGCCCTGCGGACGATACATGCGCCACCGCTTGCCAGGGAGGGCGAACAGGTGCTTGAAGCGCGAGGCCCGAAGCTGCAAGCTGCCGGGCATGAACCTCGATACCCGCATCAAGTACCGCCATCTGTTGTGTTTTCTGGAGATTGCCCGCCAGGGTAGCCTGGCCAGGGCTGCCGATGTATTGGCGATCAGCCAGCCGGCGATATCCAAGACGTTGCGCGAGCTCGAAGAGCTGCTCGAAACCCGCCTGTTCGAGCGCACCCGGCAAGGCGTCGAACTGACCGCAGCTGGCACCTTGTTCATGCGTTACGCCGGGCCCAGCGTCCACGCTCTACGCGAAGGCGTGGGAAGTGTGCGCGGCGAGGCGCGGGCGCCGTCGCAGGTGCGCATCGGTGTGTTATCGACGGTCGAGAGCCTGCTCATGCCGGAGGTGCTTTGCCGGCTACACCAGCGGCATTCGGCATTGGTGATCGAAGTGGTGACTGGTGCCAGTGCTCAGCTGCTTGGGCAGTTGCGTCTGGGTGAGCTGGAGCTGGTCGTAGGGCGTATGACCGACAGCCCCCAGATTCAGGGGTTGTCCTTCGAACATTTATACAGCGAGTCGATGAGTTTGGTGGTACGGCCCGGCCATCCTTTGCTGGCGCGCCACCCCGTCGAACGCGCGCGGGTTGGCGACTACCCGCTGGTCCTGCCGCCCCAGGGCACGACCATCCGCCAGCACGCCGACAGCTTGTTCGTGCAGTGCGCGATCCAGATGCCAGCCCAGCGCCTGGAGACCTTGTCCTTGGCCTTGAGCCGTCGTTACCTGCTCGGCAGCGATGCGGTCTGGGTGGCGCCGCGTGACGCGGTCTTGATCGACCTGGGGCGTGGCGAGCTGGTCGAGCTCGATCTCGGTGTACGCGAGCCTGGTGGTTCGGTGGGTATCTGTCGTAATGCCGCGTTGCCCCAGGGTGTGCCTGGACAATGGGTATGCGAGGTGATGCGTGAAGTCGCAGGGCAGTACCGGGATGGCCTGTATCCGTGAGCGTGCAGGCCTTTGGCCATGCCGGAGGTGCACGGGCAGCTCGAATCTGACGTACGTAGGGACAATGACACCTTCAATTGATCGGAAATATCCGTGAACTTATCGGACATTCCCTGCTCTCATGCCGGTAGCCATTGGTCACGGCCGCCTGCTAAGCTCGCGGCTTTACCTGATTGCCCTTATGGCGCATGAACAAGGAACTAGCATGAAACAGCATCGTTTGGCGGCTGCGGTTGCCCTGGTTGGCCTGGTCCTGGCGGGCTGCGACGCTCAGACCAGCAGCGTCGAGCTGAAGACTCCGGCACAGAAAGCCTCCTACGGTATCGGCCTGAACATGGGCAAGAGTCTGGCTCAGGAAGGCATGGAAGACCTTGATTCCAAAGCAGTAGCTCTCGGTATCGAGGATGCGGTTGCCAAGAAAGAGCAACGCATCAAGGACGAAGAGTTGGTCGAGGCGTTCACCGCGCTGCAGAAGCGCGCCGAAGAACGCCTGGCCAAGGCCAGCGAGGAAGCGGCTAGCGCCGGCAAGAAATTCCTCGAAGAAAACGCCAAGAAGCCAGGCGTGGTCACCACTGCGTCGGGCCTGCAGTATGAAGTGGTCAAGAAAGCCGACGGCCCGCAGCCCAAGCCTACCGACGTGGTGACTGTCCACTATGAAGGCAAGCTGATCGATGGCAAGGTCTTCGACAGCTCCGTCGAGCGCGGCAGCCCGATCGACCTGCCTGTCAGCGGTGTGATCCCAGGCTGGGTAGAAGGCCTGCAACTGATGCACGTCGGCGAGAAGTACAAGTTGTACATCCCGGCTGACTTGGCTTACGGCGCCCAGAGCCCGAGCCCGTTGATCCCGGCCAACTCGGTCCTGGTGTTCGACCTGGAACTGATCGGTATCAAGGATCCGTCCAAGGCAGAAGGCGAGGCCGAGGCTCCGGAAGCTGAAGCACCTGCCAAGTAATCGCGCTGTTCACAACGCCCCGTCTCGACGGGGCGTTGTCGTTTCTGGGGTTTGACGAAGGCGAACCTCGGCGCGGCTGTACGGTCGTAGCAGGAGTAGGGCAGCCCCGTAGCAAAACGTTTGCGGTTATGAAACGACTGTGTAAAAAACGCCCGATCTGAGCGAGACCCTTGCCCAGTGGGCGCCTCGCGTCGGAAACTGCACCCTGTTCACAAGGTTATCCACAATAAATGTGGATAACCTTCCCTGCCGATATGGAGGCCTCATGAGCGCACCCTGGAATTTTGCCCGCTTCCTGCCCTTGGCGGAGCGTCTGCTCAGCCGTGGCCGTCTGCCAGCCCTGTTGTTCGCCGTCGCGCGCAAGGGGCCGAAGCTGGGCCAATTGCGTGAGGATGTGCGTCTGCTGCAGGCCCTGTGCCTGGCGTGGTGGCGTGGTGAGTACCGGGCCATCAGCCCCAAGGCGCTGGTCACGGTGGTGGCTGGCCTGCTGTATTTCGTAAGCCCGCTGGACGCCATTCCCGATTGGCTGGTGGGCGTTGGTTTTCTCGATGACATCGCCGTGCTCGGCTGGGTGCTCAAGACCGTGGCCGATGAGTTGAACCGCTTCAAGGCCTGGCGCGACAGCCAGGCGCCCGAGCGGCTGAGGGTGGTGGAACGGCTGCCGGATTCCCCTGAAAGCCTGCGCCTGGAGCGTCGCGCCCCCTGAGGATGGCACCGGATTCCTTGCCTGAACCTATTTCGTCATGCAAAACGCTGATCTGCCCGACCTGCACAGACGCCCGCGCTTGGACATATAATTGGCATAAGGATTATGCCTACGGATTACATGCTGTAATCCTACGTAAAGGGGGTTGTAATGGGTATTCAGGTCATCAGCCGGGACGGTCAACCCGAGTACGCCGTAGTTCCCTGGGAGCAATATCAGGCGTTGCTCAAGGCGGCCGGGCAGGCGCCTGCCAGCGTTGAACCAAAAGCCACTGTGGCTGCCCAGGCGCCGAGCCTGGCATCGTTGAGCGATTTGACGCGATTGCGTGAGGCCAAGGGGCTGGCGCCGGAACAACTGGCACGCAATGTCGGTATCAGCCCGGCCTATCTGGGCATGATCGAGTCCGGCGAGCGCCAACCAGACGCTGCGATCCTGCGCAGCCTGGCCTGGCATCTGGGTATCGCGGGCTGGAGCGAGCCATCATGAGCCAGGTCAGGATCAGCCGACAGCATTGGGAGAGCCTGCTGGGCGAACTGGATGTGGCCCGGCGTCAACGTCACCTGCTCACGTACCGTGCCTTGATCGAACGCCTGCAGCTTCCCAGCCCGGCCATGCAGACCTTGACCGCTGCTCTGGAGTACCTCGCTGTCCTCGATGCCCGTGCCGATCAGCCATTGCGCAGCTCGTTGGTGATCAGCCAAGGTGCTAGCCGCCTACCGCGTACCGGCTTTTTCGAGTGTGTCGAGCGCCTGGGGCGTTTCTCCGGGCCAGTCGATGGTCTGGAAGCGGCGTCTTGGCATGCCTCCGAAGTGGTACGGGTGTTCGAGTACAGCTATCCGGAACACGCCTGACGCAGCAGCACGTTCAGGCTGCGGTCTGTTCGGTGATCAACCTCAGCAGGTCCAGTACGCGTCCTATGCCCTGATAACGGCCGTTGTGGGTGATGACGAAGTCCTCATCGAGGCGTTGGCGAACCCGGCTGGTGATCAGGCGGCTGGCCTGGCGTAGTGAGTGCAGACGCTCCATGGCCAGAAACTCTACGCTCATCAGTTGCGTAACCGCCTTGCCCGGAGTGATCAACAAGTCCTGGCGATGGATAAGGCCGCAGGGTCTGCCATGATCATCCAGCACAGCCAGGGAATTGACCCCGGCGCAGGCCTTGAAGGCATCGAGCACCTCTTCAATCTCGCTATCAACCCTCACTGCCCGCTGCTCGATCAGCAACGCGCGCAAATCGTCAGGCCTGGCCCTGGCGGCAGGCGCCTCGCTGTCCTTCTGCAACAGCGGCTGGAAGTCTTCGCGTAGCGGATACTCCTGTGGGCGGCCGAGCAGATAGCCCTGAACCAGATCCACGCCCATTTCCCCAAGTACCGTCAGTTCTTCGGCCAGCTCGATGCCTTCGGCGATCACTTGGGCCTTTGAGGCGCGGGCGATCTGCAGGATGGAACCAACGAATTCGCGCTTGAGCGAGTCCAGGTGGATACCGTCGATGAAATGCCGATCGATCTTCACGTAGTCCGGGCGCAGCTCCGACCACAGCCGCAGGCTCGAATAGCCTGCGCCCAAATCGTCCAAGGCGATGGAGAAGCCCATGTCGCGGTAGTGGTGCAAAGCGTTGGACAACAACTGGAAATCGTCGGTCGGGGTGTGTTCGGTCAGCTCGATGACCACTCGGCTCGGCGGCAACCCGACTTGCTCCAATAGCTTGAGGGTGCGACCGGAGGGGTAGTTGGGTTCGAGCAGCGACTCGGGTGAGACGTTGAGAAACAGCTTGCCCTCCAGTGCCTGGTCGCAGAACCGCCGGCAGGCACTGTCGCGGCAGGCTTCTTCCAGTTCAGTGAGGCGACCGGCCTGATGGGCGATGGCGAACAGGTTCAGGGGCGCGTGCAACGGGCTGTTGGAGGGGCCGCGACTGAGTGCCTCGTAACCAAGGACGCGGCGTTCGGAAAGACAGATGATCGGCTGGAACAGGCTGTGGATGCTGCGTTGAGCCAGGATGGCGCTCAATGCGCTGAGCTGTTCGGTGACGGTCATGGACTGCTTCCTGAAAGAAAAAGGGCCGGGCGCTTGCGCGTCCGGCCCTTCTATTTCACGACAACCGAATGACTATTTGATGACAGGTCGCATTATTCTGCCATCACGCTCTCAGTGCTTGGCCACCTGCGAATTGAGGCTCAGGTAGTCGAGCAGGATGCGCCCTGTCTCGGACAGGTAGGCATCGTCTTCCGGCTTGGTGTCCTCGTCCTCGGTGGGCAAGGCGTCCTCGTCTTCCTTCTTGAGCTCTTTGAGTGGCTCTTCGCCCTTGGCTTTGCGACGGATGTTCTCCAGTGCCAGTTGCTTGGCTTCGATCTCGTCGTGGCGGGCGCGGCGCTCCTGCTCGTTGAGGCTGACGGTCTTTTCGTTCATCAGCTTCTGGGTCAGGGCCAGGCGATCGCGGATATAGGCGAACTCTGGATCCTTGGCGCTACGCGCATCGTGACGTGCCTTGAGCTCGGCCAGGAACGGCTTGAACGGGTCCACGGCCGGGCGCACGACAGGGCGGATGGTATCCCACGGCATGGCTTCGGGCAGGGCGCTTTCGCCGATTTCCTTGGTGTCGATGATCGACGGGTAGTCGATGTCCGGCAGCACTCCTTGGTGTTGAGTGCTCTGCCCGGAAACCCGGTAGAACTTGGCCAAAGTCAGTTTCAGCTCGCCATGATTGAGCGGCTGGATGGTCTGTACGGTGCCTTTGCCGAAGGTCTGGCCGCCGATGATCAAGGCGCGATGGTAGTCCTGCATGGCACCGGCGAAGATTTCCGAGGCCGACGCCGAGAGACGGTTGACCAGCAGGGCCAGCGGGCCTTTGTAGAAGGCGCCGGGATTTTCGTCCTCGAGCACGTCGACACGGCCGTCGCTGTTGCGCACCAGCACCGTCGGGCCTTTCTCGATGAACAGGCTGGTCAGCTCGGTGGCTTCCTGCAGGGAGCCGCCACCGTTGTTGCGAAGGTCGATGACCACACCGTCGACTTTTTCTTTCTGCAGCTCAGTGAGCAGCTTCTTCACGTCGCGGGTCGTGCTCTTGTAGTCCGGATCGCCTGCGCGATAGGCCTTGAAGTCCAGATAGAAGGCCGGAATCTCGATGATGCCCAGCTTGTACTCGCGCCCATCCTGCTTGAGTTTGAGCACCGACTTCTTGGCGGCCTGCTCCTCGAGCTTCACCGCCTCGCGGGTGATCGACACGATCTTGCTGGTCTGGTCGTTGGGCGCGTTGCTGGCCGGGATGATCTCCAGGCGCACCACCGAGCCTTTCGGGCCGCGGATCAGCTTGACCACTTCGTCAAGGCGCCAGCCGACCACGTCGACCATTTCCTTGTTGCCTTGGGCCACGCCGATGATCTTGTCGGCAGGTGCCACCTGCTTGGTCTTGGCTGCCGGGCCTGCTGGTACCAGGCGCACGATCTTGACCTGGTCGTTGTCGCTTTGCAGCACGGCGCCGATGCCTTCGAGCGACAGGCTCATGTTGATATCGAAGTTTTCGGCGTTATCTGGCGACAGGTAGTTGGTGTGCGGATCGTACGACTGGGCGAAGGTATTGATGTAGGCCTGGAAGATATCCTCGGCACGGGTCTGGTCCAGGCGCGAAAGTTGGTTCTTGTAGCGCTTGGTCAGGGTTTCCTGGATCTGCTTGGGATCTTTGCCTGCGATCTTCTGACGCAAGACTTCATCTTTGACGCGCTTGCGCCACAGGTCGTCGAGCTCGGCCTCGTTCTTCATCCACGGGGCATCCTTGCGGTCGACCAGCAAGGTTTCGCGGGTGGTGAAGTCCATTTTGTCGACGCCCTTGTCCAGCTCTGCGAGCGCGAAGTCCAGGCGCGATTTCACGCGGTCCAGGTAGCGCTTGTAGATGGTGAAGCCAGGCTCCAGGTTGCCGCTTTTGAGGAAGTCGTCGAACTGGGTCTTCCACTTGTCGAACTGGGCGATGTCGGCGGCGGTGAAGTAGCTGCGCGAAGGATCGAGCAGCTTGATGTAGCTGTCGTAGATGATGATCGAACGGGCGTCGTCCAGCGGCGGCTTGCTGTAGTGGTGGCGCTTGAGCAGCTCCACTACGTTGAGACTGGCGACGATCTCGTCGCGGTCAGGTTGCAGGCTGTCCCACTTGTTGGCGGCCGATGCATTGCCGCCGAGCGTGAGACTGCCGAGGCCGATCATGAGGGCGAGGGCTGTGCTGGGCAGGAAATGCTTCATGCTGATTCGACGTAAAGGCAATTGATCACGCATAGTAGGCCGTCTTTTCCGTTCGCCGGCTCCAGGAGAGCCGGACGCATACTGCAAAAAGCCCGGGACATGGCGATCCCGGGCTCAGTCATGACTCAACTATGGAGGCACTGTGAAGGCATTGCAAGGCGTTGACGGACATGTGGCCTGGGTAGAAGCCGAGCGCCCGGCCTGTGATGCGGGTCAGGTCCGGATCCGTGTGGCTGCAGCGGGACTCAACCGTGCCGACCTGCTCCAGCGCGCAGGCTTGTACCCGCCGCCCCCCGGTGCCAGCCCGTACCTTGGCCTGGAATGCGCGGGAGTGATCGCGGAGGTCGGCCCGGGCGCCGACTGGCGTGTTGGCGACCGGGTTTGCGCATTGCTCGCAGGTGGGGGCATGGCCGAAGAAGTGGTGGTCGATGCCCGCCATGTCCTGCCGGTCCCAGAAGGCCTGAGCCTGCACGAGGCGGCGGCGATCCCCGAGGTGTATGCCACGGCATGGCTGAACCTGTTCCAGCTGGCAGGCCTGCGGGCCGGTGAAAAGGTCTTGGTGCATGCCGGGGCCAGCGGAGTGGGCTCGGCGGCGATCCAGCTGTGCAAGGCGTTCGGCAACCCCGTGTGGGTCAGTGTCGGCTCGCAGGATCGTCTGGCCTACTGCCAGGCGCTGGGGGCGGCCGGTGGCGTGGTGCGCAACGAGAATCTGGAAACACTGGAAGGTTTCGGCCCGTTCGATGCGATCCTCGATCCGGTGGGGGCCAGCTACGGGCCACTCAACCTCAAGCTACTGGCCCGGGACGGGCGTTGGGTGATCATCGGCCTGATGGGCGGGCGCAAGGCCGAGCTGGACCTGGCGCAACTGCTGGCCAAACGGGTGCAAGTCACAGGCTCCACGCTGCGCAACCGTGACGATACCTTCAAGGCTGAACTGTTGCGAGACCTGGGCCAGCAGGTGTGGCCGCTGTTCAGCGAAGGTCGGCTTTCACCGCAACTGGTGGACACCTACCCGGTGGCCTTTGCCGAGGCGGCATTTGCGGAGCTGGCGAGCAACCAGGTGTCGGGCAAGCTGGTGCTGGTGATCGATCCTGCCTTGGTGTAAGCCGGGCTGGCCTGTTCGCAGGTAAGCCGCTCCCACTGGTGTTGTGGGAGCGTTTTTACCCGCGAACAGGCTGAAAATCAGCTCCAGCTCAGGATCGGCCACCCATTGATCTGCGCATGCTCACGCAACACCGGGTCCGGGTTGACCACATGCGGGTAGTCGACTTTCAGCAGCAGCGGCAGGTCATTGCGCGAGTCCGAATAGAAGCTGGCGCCTTCGAGGTTCTCCTGCTCTTGGTCCAGCCACTCCAGCAGGCGGGTGATCTTGCCTTCACGGTAGGTCAGCACCCCGTGGGTCTTGCCGGTGTACACGCCATTCACCGCTTCCAGCTCGATGGCCAGGTATTCGTCCACGCCCAGACGCGCCGCGATCGGTCCCACCAGGTGAGTTCCCGAGGCGGAGATGATCAAGATGCGGTCGCCACGCTTGCGGTGTTCGGCGATGCAGCGGCAGGCGTCGCCAAAGATGATCGGTTCGATCACGTCTTCGACCCAGGGCTCGATCAGGTGTTCGACCTCCTCGAGGGTACGTCCTGCTATCGGCTCCAGGCTGAAGGCCATGTACTCCTCCATCTGCAGGTGGCCTTTGCCATAGGCTTCCATCAATTCCTGGTCGCGTCGCAGGAATTCCTTGCCGTCGACCCAGCCCAACTGAGCCATCTGCTTGCTCCACAGCGAGGCGCAGTCACCGTGGATCAGGGTTTCGTCCAGATCGAATATTGCCAATGCCATTGTTGTTCTCCTTAGGCCACTTCTCGTAGCGCCGTGGGGTCGATCGACAGGGACACCCGCTGGCCATCGGCATGCAGGTCGGCCGATGAGCGGTTGAGTACGTCCACCACCAGTTCCACGCCACGCACCTGCACCCGGTAGCGGATGACGTTGCCCAGCAGGCTGTGGCTGCGAACCTGGCCTTCGAGCTCGCCGTCCAGGTGCAGGCTGATGGCTTCCGGGCGGATCGCCAGGCGGGCGGCCACCGGGCGTTGCAACAGGCGGCTGGCGGCGTCCGGGTCGAGCAGGTTGTAGTTGCCGATGAAACCTGCGGCGAACAGGTCCACGGGTGCTGTATAGAGGGTTTCGGCATCGCCGCTCTGGACAATGCGTCCTTGGTTCATCAGGAAGATTCGATCGGACATCGTCAGCGCTTCTTCCTGGTCGTGGGTGACGAAAATGGTGGTCAGCCCCAGCTCGCGCTGGATCGCGCGGATCTGCTCGCGCAGGTGCTTGCGGATACGCGCGTCCAGGGCCGACAGTGGTTCGTCGAGCAACAGCAGACGAGGGCGGGTCACCAGCGATCGGGCCAGGGCCACGCGCTGGCATTGACCACCGGAGAGCTGGTGCGGATAGCGCCCGGCAAAACTGCCCAGCTCCACCAGCTCCAAAGCCTCGAGAACCCGGGCCTTGCTCTCGTCGGCCTTGGTCTTCTGCATGCGCAGGCCGAAGGCGACATTCTGCTCCACGGTCATGTTGGGGAACAGCGCGTAGCTCTGGAAGACCATGCCGATGCCGCGCTTCTGCGGGCTGACGGGCACCAGGTCTTGGCCATCGAGCAGGATCCGGCCACTGTCCACGGGGGTGAGGCCGGCGATGCAACGCAGCAGGGTCGACTTGCCGCAGCCGGATGGACCCAGCAGTGTGACGAACTCGCCGCGTTCGATCTGACAGTCGATGTCGTGGAACACCGGGCTGCCGGCATAGCTTTTGTGCAGTTTCTGTACGCTGACGAAGCTCATGTCAGGATTTGTCCTTGTTCAGGCGATTGGCGACCCAGGTCAGCACCAGCACGAAGGCGAAGTAGGAGATTACCAGTGCACTGTTGAAATGGCCGCTGCTGTTGCGCATGTTGTTCAGGTACACCTGCAAGGTCTCGTAGCGTGTACCCACCAGCAGGTTGGCGAAGACGAACTCGCCGAACAGGAAGGAGAACGACAGCAGCAGTGCCACCATCAGGCCCTTGCGCAAGTTCGGCAGCACCACCAGGAACGCTGCCTGCCAGGTGCTGGCACCGAGCAGTTGGGCGGCGTCCATCAGGTCGCGCAGGTTGATCGCCTGCAGGTTGTTGGTGATCGCCCGGTACATGAAGGGCAGGGCGATGGTGAAGTAGCAGCCGATCAGGATCCAAGGCGTACCGACCATGGCCATCGGGCCGCTGCCATACAGCTGCAGCAGGCCCACCGAAGACACCACCGGTGGCACGGCGAACGGCAGGAGGATGAGGATATTCATCAGCGCGTCCAGCCGCGGAAAGTGGTAATGCACCACGAACAGCAAAGGCAGGATCAGCACCACCGATAGCACCAGCGCACCTACGCACACCAGCAGCGACTGGCCGAAGGCCGCGAGAAAGCGCGGCTCGCTCCACAACGCCAGGTACCACTTGAAGGTCAGGCCGCTGGGCAGCAGGCTCGCCGACCAACTGGTGGCCAAGGAGTAGAGCAGGGTGCCGGCCAGCGGCAACAGCAGGATGATGAACAACAGGTACACCACGACCCGGTGATAGAGGCTGGTTCGAGGTTCAGCGCGCATGGTAGCTCCTCTTGAGCAGCCATTGATGGACCACGGTGACCAATGTCATCAGCCCCACCAGCACCATGGCCAGGGCGCTGGCCAGGTTCGGATCCAGGGTGATGTCACCGGCCACCAGGGCGGCGATGCGGATCGGCAGTACGTTGAAGTTGCCGGTGGTCAGGGCGTAGACGGTGGCGTAGGCGCCCAGAGCGTTGGCCAGCAGGATCACGAACGTGCCCAGCAACGCCGGAGCCAGCACCGGCAGGCCGATGTGCCGCCAGAACTGCCAATGACTGGCACCCAGCAGGGCTGCCGACTCGCGCCAGTCTTCCCGCAGGGCGTCGAAAGCCGGGTAGAGCAGCAGCACGCCGAGGGGAATCTGGAAGTAGGTGTACACCAGGATCAGGCCGCTCTTGGAATAGATACTGAAATCCTCGAGCAGGCCCACCTGCTTGAGCAGCAGGGTCAGGGCGCCGTTGAAGCCGAGCAGGATGATGAAGGCGAAGGCCAGCGGTACGCCAGCGAAGTTACTGGTCATGTTGGCGAAGGCACTGACGAAATCACGCAAGCGTGAATCCACCTGGCGCAGGGAGTAGGCGCCGAGGGTCGCGATGACGATGCCGAACAGGCTCGACCAGAAGCTGATTTCCAGACTGCGTTGCAGCGCCTGCAAGTAGAACTTCGAGGCGAAGACCTTGCTGAAATTGGCAAGTCCCCAGCCGCTTTCACTCTGCAGGCTGTTGATGGCCACCCAGGCCAAGGGCGCGATCTGGAAAACAATGAAGAACACGGCAAACGGGAGCAGGCAGAGCAGGGCCAGGTAGCGGCCACGTTGGCTGGCATTCACTTGAGCAGCTCCCGGCAGACTGGCTTGTCATGCGGCGCGCCGAGCAGCTCGCAGATCGTGCCGCACAATTCGGTCTGCAGGGGCGTGGCCGCAGGGTCCAGGCTGAATGCCTCGCCGAACACGAACAACGGCACTTCGCGCTCCTCGGCCAGCAAACCATTGTGCGAGCGGTCGTTGTTCATGCCATGGTCGGCGGTCACCAGCACCTGATAGCCCTCCTGCAGCCACAGCGGTAGGTAGTCGGCCAGCAGGATGTCGGCGCTGCGAGCGGCATTGCGGTACTGGCTGCTGTCCAGGCCATGGCGGTGCCCGGCGTCATCGATGTTCATCGGATGGACCAGCAGGAAGTTCGGCGCATGGCGCCGACGCAGGTATTCGGCATCGGCCAGCAAATGCGAGTCAGGGTAGTGGTCGGCGTAGTAGAACAGGCCGTGTTGGATCGGCAGCTTCGGCGCGTGGGTGTGACGGTCGCGCAACGGGTCGAAGGGCGAGCGGTTGTACAGCTCGCTAAACCAGTGATATGCCGCCGCCGCGGTCCCTAGGCCCGCTTCTCGGGCATAGTGGAAGACACTGCGCTGGGTGGACAGACGATTGATGTTGTTGTGCACGATGCCGCTGTCGATGGGCGGGACACCGGTGAGAATGCATTCGTACAGCGGGCGTGACAGCGATGGCAGCTCGCACTCTACGCGGTACAGGGCGGCACGGTCGGCCTCGACATAGGCATGCAGATGACCCATGGCGTGGTGGGCCACCTGATGGTTGAGGCCGTCGAGCAGGACCAGGATGACGTTGTGTTGCATGGTGGCTCCCAGTGGAGCTGCAAGCTGCAAGCTACAAGCGACAAGAAGAAGCAGGCATGTCGATCACCTGCTTTGACTTGAAGCTTGCAGCTTGGCACTTGAAGCTTTTTATTCCATCTCGATGATCACTTGCTCTTGCCACATCTGCGGCAGCTTTTTGGAAGTGGCCTCCCAGGCCTCGGCATTCTTGATCGGTTGGGCGGCGCTGTACTGCTCGTTCGGCAGCAGCTTGGCCTGCACCTCGGCCGGCAGCTTCAGGTGCTCGGCGCGAATCGGACGGGCGTGCCCGATGGCCAGGTTGGTCTGGCCGGCGTCACTGAAAATGTACTCACGCGTCAACTTGGCCGCGTTGGGGTGCTTGGCGTACTTGTTGATGATAGTGGTGTAGCCGGAGATCACTGAGCCATCGGACGGGATCAGCACCTCGAAACGCTTGGGATCGATCTGCTCCCGGTAGCTCAGACCGTTGAAGTCCCATACCACGCCGACTTCCACTTCACCTTTTTCCAGAGTCTGGATGGTCGGGTTGGCCAGCGACAGGCGCTTTTGCTGGGCGAGTTTGGTGAACAGTTGCAGGCCGGGTTGCAGGTTGCTCTCGTCGCCCTTGTAGGCGATGGCTGCGGCGAGCACGCCATTGGCGGCCTGGGCGGCGGTGCCTACGTCGCCGATGGCGACCTTGTACTTGCCTTTTTCCAGGTCGTGCCAGGTTTTCGGGCGTTCACTTTCCTTGACCAGGTCCTTGTTGATGATGAACGCGATGGTACCGGTATAGGCCAAGGCCCAGTGGCCATCCTTGTCTTTGGCCCATTCTGGAACTTGATCCCACGTACTGGGTTTGTACGGTTGGGTCACACCTTTGGTGGCGGCGATGGGGCCGAAGGCGGCGCCCACGTCACCGATGTCGGCACTGGCGTTGTCCTTCTCGGCATCGAACTTGGCGATCTCCTGGGCCGAGCTCATGTCCGTGTCGCTGTGCTTGAGCCCGTATTTGCTGGCAAGGTCCGCCCAGGTGCCTTTCCAGTTAGCCCAGGCATCGGGCATGCCCACGCTATTGACGGTGCCTTCCTTGCGAGCGGCCTCTTCCAGGGCCTTGAGATCGGTATCGGCGGCCATGGCCGAGGTGCACAGGGCGATGGCCGAGCCCAGCAGTGACGCCATGAAGAACTTTTTCATCCGAAGCTCCTTTGGTGGGGCCTTGCAGTGTTGTTGTAGGAAAACCGTTCGTTTGCGAACCTTTGGTCTAGGTCAGCAATCCTCGAGCCAAGGTAGGCCGGTTGCGTGACAGTTTGATGTACGAGCAGGCCCGCAACCCTGCGATGCAGGCCCTGGCACTACAGCGTAGACCAGATCGCAGGCCTTTATTCGCAAGGCCTTGCTCGTTTCCCAGGCCAGCACTGGTAGTCTTTGTCACAGGATGTTCATCAGCCCTCCCTAGGCTTGCACTATTCTCCAATTGCCCAACATTGGGGCTGGACTAGTCCATACAGGTAACCTTGATGCACTCGACGCCACCGCGCGCGGTAACAGCCATCTGCCATGCCCTGCAGGAGCAGATCGAACACGGTCTGCTGGCGCCGGGCGGCAAGCTGCCGGCCGAACGCAAGCTCAGTGAGGTGTTCGACACCACACGTATCACCCTGCGCGAGGCCTTGGTGCAGCTGGAGGCACAGGGGCTGATTTATCGCGAGGAGCGGCGGGGTTGGTTCGTGGCGCCGGAGCGGCTGACTTATGACCTGATCGAGCGCAGCCACTTCCATGCCATGGTCCGAGAGCAGGGGAGGGTGCCCAGTACCGAGCTGCTGTCTGCTCGGTTGCAACCGGCCTCGGCGGCGATCTGTGCGCGGTTGCGCTTGCCGGCGTTGTCCAGCGTGGTGCAGATCTGCCGCTTGCGGCGTATCGACGGGCGCGCGGTGCTGTATGCCGAGCATTACCTGAACCCTAGGTATTTTCCTGGGATCCTGGAGTTGGATCTTGGTCAGTCGCTGACCGAGATCTATGCCAGAGCCTATGGGATCGCTTATGGCCGGGTATGCTTCGAGATCCTGCCGACCGCGTTGCCGGCTCCGGCTGCCGCAGCCCTCAAGGTCTCGGCGGGTAGTCCGGGGTTACATGTCACCCGGGTCAACAGCGACCAGCATGGGCATCTGATCGACTGTGACCTGGAATATTGGCGTCATGATGCGATACGGATTCGGGCTGAGGCGGGGTGAGTTCAGGCATTGGGGTACCGCCGGTCTTGCATGCAGCAGACCGGCGGGGCCGGTTGTTGAGATCGCTTAAGTACGAAATTTTTTTTCGTACTTAACGTACAGTTCGTTAAGTTTATCCAGTTCGGCCAAGGCTGCCTGGTAAGGCTTCTCGACCTCCGATCTTCCCACCCATGCATCAGGGTTGAACGGGTCATTATTCAATGTAATGGAAAGCTCTCGTGGGCCATCGGGTATGAACGGCCTCAACAGGCTTTTACGGCTGCGCATGCTGCTGAGCTTACCGAATTGCGCGTCTATCTTTGAGTAAATGGCATGAAGGGCACCTTTTGCATTCTCTACTTGAGCAGGTATTGCCCCGGCTACTGCATGTTTTGTGGTAACGGTTATTGATTTTTCCACTTCTGTGGCGACTTTTATCGCTTTTGATACGGGAAGGGTAAGAGGGCATTGTGGTAAACCCACGCCTGTCGCCACTTTGTTTGCATCGTTGGTCATTTGATCATCGGTTATTTTTTCACGGAGCTTTTCCATGGTTATTTCTTTTTCTAGGAAATGTTTGATTTTATGCCCAAGGCCGCCTTCGGCCGTTTCGTTTATTTTTTTTGTCATGTCGAGGTCTGGCGTCAACTCAGCCTGCGGGAGTATTTTCTCTGCCGCTTTCTTTACAACGGTTTTCCCGACGAGCCCTCCTACGCTAGCCCCCCAGGTTGCGCCTACAGCGGCTCCTGGAACGTTGGCGATAACCCCTCCTACAGCGCCTCCTATAGCCCCTCCCGCCGCACCGCCCAGGAGGCCGCCGGCCATGCCAATGGTCGTAGCGAGCGCTTCCAAAACGATCGACATCAACACGTAAATAATCCGGCTTTCGGTTTGGCTTCGCATATAATCTTGAATTTGAAGCCTGGTGTTACGGATCATACTGGGTGCGCTCTTCAGCGCTTGGAACTCATGGTAATACCCTTCGGCATTCAATCCGTTGTTGTCTTTTAAGGCAATGGGGTTGTTTCGTACCATTCGATAAAGATTAAGTCCATCGACCGTACCGGCAGGGTCTGCACTGAGCCAGCGCCCGACCCAGGGTTGGTAATACCGGTGACCGTAATAATAGAGCCCCGTGCCATCGCGTTCTTTCCCTGAATAACGCACGGTCTTGTAATCGGCTTCTGTCTGGCTGCGAGCGGCCCATACCGCAGAGCCGCCGTAGGGGTAGTACTCTTCATAGCTGATGATTTGACCGTCGCTATCGAGTTCGAGCCCGACGCTGTCTATGAGATTGGAATAGCCGTAGCGCAGCGAGTCATTGCTGACACTTGGCGGTGTGCCGGTTTCCCAGTGCAGTAATCGCACTTGAGCATTACCGGCTTCGCCGATGGTGATCACGTGAAGCAGTTCTTTTATCGCATCGTCCCTGAAACGGGCGCGCACCTCCAACCCTGGCAAATAAAGTACGTATCCCGTTTGGGCGCCTGCCTGTTGGGAGTTGTATTTGGCGATCCGTTGGCCGTCTGCACCGTAGCGATAGCTTTCCTGGTCAACAGCGCTGTCATCACCTGCCTGTGACACGAACTTGCCGAGCTGCCCGCGCGGTGTCCAATGAAGGGATTGGCCAGGTTGCAGTTGTAACTGATTGCCCGCTGCATCGAAGAGGGCATCGACCTTGGCAGGATCGTCGGCGAGAGTATGCAATACCGCCCGATTGCTGCGGTTGGACACTGTCATGTCCAGGGTATAGCTGTTGTTGGAGGCGGGTGCGCTGTGTGAGATACGCGTCAGGTTGCCAGCGCGATCGTATTGGTAACGACGTGTGTAGTTGGTGTAGGCCCCGTCGTTGGTCGGGAGTGGAATGGTGGGGGAGGGAGGCTTAGGGCCTTGGCGGGGCATATCGGCCATTTCACGGCCGCTGGCTGAGATCAGTTGATAGAGGCTGTCATATGCATAGCGATTGACCGGTACGATCTTCTGATTACGCCAGAACCGCGTCGCCTCCGCATCATTGTGCACACTCAGGATATTACCGACTGGGTCATATTCGTACCGTATGTCTTGCAGGACTTTCGCCTCGCTGCGCCCGGCACGTCGTTCGATCTTGCTGCCTAGGAGGCGCTGAGTCCGCTGTTCGTAGGTGTAGGTGGTAATGACGCCGTTGCCCTGTTCTTCCCGCAGCTTTTGTCCGAACGCGGAGTATTCCACAGCCTTCAAGATAACCCGCGTCGTTCCACCTTTCATGATCAGCCGAGTGCTACGCAGCATGCCCGCTATGTCATAGGCCTGGCATTGGGTATGGCCGAGCGCATCGCGTTGCTCGATGGAAGCTCCCGTCGCGTCGATACGATATGAGGTCGTGAACGCATCCGGTGCTAGTAGCTTGTCCCAGACTGCCGCGTCTTCTCCCTGCCAATCGGCTTCGGTGCCTTCCGCCAGCAACTTTTGGGTGGCGGAAAGTACGCTTGCGGCCAAGCCGGCGCTGTCCATCTGCCAACAACCTGCCGTGTCATAGTGGCGCACGCATCGGCCTGCAAGATTCTGATCCTTCGCAGTCTGGGTGTTGTCGCCCCAGACCAAGCGTTCTGTGATGCGCGGATTTGCTTCGGCGATATGCTCACTCACGTGTAGCAATCGCCCTGCAAGCGGTGGGGTTTCATAGTGCCAGCGATGGAGCACGCCTGTGGCGCCAATGCTCAGGCACTGGCGGCCGTGAACATCGTTGAGCGAGAGCGTGACGCCCGCGTCGGCACTGTCGCTACGCAGGACATCGCCCGTCAGCGAATTATGAAATTTGTAATTGGGTTGGGTCGTCGCGTCCACGGCTTGGCGTTCATGGAGGCGAGGATCGATGCTTTGCTCAAGCTGCGCAAGGGCGTTAAACCGGTGGCGGGTGATGCGTTCGTCGAGTTGTTCGGGTGTATCGGGATGGCGATGATAAGCGATATCGCGGATGCCTAATCCTCGGTTGTCTCGGACGGTGACCGTAGGCGTTCCGTTATGAAGTGAAAAGTCTATGTGTCCCAACTTGCAGTTACCTTGATCATGTTGATTTTTCGCCACCCCCAGAGGGGAGTGAAGAATCAGCTTGATTTGGCTGTATGGCTGACTGCTAGTCGGAAAGCGCTGTTTGACGTATCGGAAAAGCCGCCAGGCATGGCGGCATCCCTGTCGTACTCAGATGAGTATCAATCGGCGGTCGTGCCTCCACCCGCCGTCACCACCTGCACCGACAACCGTGGCGTCGCCAGATCCAGCCCGGCTTCATCGAGCTGGCGCTTCAAGGCCAGATTGAATGCCCGCGACACCTCCCATTGCTTGATAGGCGCCGTCTTGAACCGCGCCCGCAAGATAGCCGACCCTGATTCGAAGCTCTCTACCCCCTGCAGCTCCAGAGGGGACCAGATGTTGCGCCGCATCAGCGGGTCGTTGCGCAGCTTCTGCCCGACCTCGCGAATCAAGGTGATCGCTTGGTCGATCGCCATGCTGTGGGGAATGGCCACCCTGAAGATCGCATAGCCGAATTCGCGCGAGTAGTTCTTGATGCTCTTGATCTCGCTGAACGGAATCGTATGCACGATGCCGTCAATGTCTCGCAGCCGCACGGTGCGTATGGTCAGGCCTTCGACCGTGCCCAGGTGACCACCGACATCCACATAGTCATCGATGGCCAAGGAGTCCTCGATGATGATGAACAGGCCGGTGATCAGATCGGCTACCAGCGACTGGGCGCCGAAACCGATCGCCAGGCCGATGACACCGGCACCGGCGAGCAGCGGAGTGACATTCATGCCCATGTTCGCCAGGGCGACGATCACTGCGATGATGAAGATCGCCACGAACATCACGTTGCGGATCAGCGGCATCATGGTTTGTGCGCGAGCGTTGGCCAGGCCCCGGCGTGAGCGCACCAGAGCGTGGTGTACCGCCGTGTCGGCCAGGATCCACACCAGCCAGGCTGCGATCATGGTTCCTGCCAGACCCACCAGGCGCATGCTCACTTCATGGCCATCGCCCTCGGCGAAATTGATCATCGACAGCCCCCAGACCCGCAGGCCCAGTTCGATGAACACCAACCAGATGAACAGGTGCACCAGAGCGTAGCCAAAGTTGCGCAGGCGCTCGGCGTATACCTCCTGGCGTCGGTTGGCGCGCTTGGGGTTGGCCGCGTGACGACGCACCAGGCCGTTGAGCACCATGCACACCACCACCAGCACGGTGCACATCAGCGACTGGCGCAGGGCCGTGCTGGTGTCACCGGCCGAGACGAACGTGGCGAACAACGAGACAGCTACCAAGAGCAGCGCCGGTACGAACCAGAAGCTGCCGAGGATCTCGATGGTGTCGCTCAGGGTTCGCCGGGTCAGGCGTCGGGACAACGGCTGGTTGCGAATCAAGTGAGCGATGGGGCGGCGAAAGCGCAGGATGAACAGGCCGGTGCACATCGCCGCCACCACATTGGCCAGTGTTGCCAGGGCATGGGCCAAGTGGCTGCCCAGGGCGGTCGTCATGCGCGGGTCGCTCATCGCCTCGCCGAACGCAGCGAAGCTGCCGATCAGCCACAGCGGGCGGAACGCCTGATGGCGCAGGATGTACAGGGCGCGATGACGGTGTGGGCCGTCGAGCAGTGAGAAGGCGATCACGCAGATCGCCGAGAACAGGGTGCCGACCACCAAGGCGTAGGCCAGGACCATGGCCAGTGATTTGCCCAGGGAAGAGGGCAGGGCGAAGCTCAGGTAGACCGTGAACACCAGTGCAACCATCCAAGGCCCCAGCTTGCGCAAGGCAAAGCGGACCAAGTCCCAGGTGCGCGGGTGTTGGGGCAGTTCTTCGGTCAGGCCGAAGCGCAGGCGCACGCGATGGCCGATCCAGTTGAAGGCATACGCCAGCAGGCTCCAGACCGCGATGATCGCCGCGAAGCCGAACAGGATCGCCGGCCATTGATGCACGGGAACGATCAGGGCCGCCAGCTCCTGCTGGGCCTGGTCGATTTCCAGGGACCAGCGCCGGAATGGGCTGGCGTCGCCGCTGAATTGCTTTTCCAGGTCGTGCAACGCGCCGCCGATCAGCCCGAGCACGCCCTGTTCGACGGTCGGTTGCGACTGTTTGGTGGCATCGCGCAGTTTTTTCAGGTCGGCCAGCAGCTTGGCGCGTTGCTGGTCGTTTTCCAGGTTCTTGATCACCTCATCGAGCGACTTGCCCAAAGGCTCGGTCGCCTCCGGCTGCGCTGGCGCGCTCGATCCGAGCAGACTTGGCAGGCCCGCGGCCTGGACCGGGGTGATGAACAGGAACAACAGCAGGAACAGGCAACGCAGGAGTGCAGGCACCGGGAAATCTACCTCAGGTCAAACGATTGACCGAGTGTAGAGGTTTATGAGGGCAGTTGCTCCAGGATCTTCCAGCAAGTGAGGCCGAAGATACCCAGGGTTCCGATCCACATCATCAGCACGCCGATATTGCGTTCGCGCAGGCTGAAACCAATGGTTAGCAGCAGCAGGAACAGGAAGACCGGCAGGAACAGCGACAGGAACGTCATGGACAGGAATCCTTCTGAAAGATAGGGCCATGCTTTAAGCATAGCGGCTCGGGACGCAGGCGAGATTGATCAAGGACAGGCATCGAGCATGCCGACAGGGCATCGGTGGGTGCTGGCGATGCCGGGAAAAGGGCCGCAAAGCGGCCCTTGGGCCACTCAGGGCAGTTCGCGGCTACGGTAGAACGCGGTGAGCACCTTCACCAGGTGCGCCAGGTCATGGCTGCCGCATAGCTCGCGGATCGAGTGCATGGCGAAGGTCGGCAGGCCGATGTCCACCGTGCGCACGCCCAGATGGCTGGCGGCGATCGGGCCGATGGTCGAGCCACACCCCATGTCGCTGCGTACCACGAAGCTCTGCACCGGCACTTCCTCGGCCATGCACAGGTGGCGGAAGAAGCCTGCGGTTTCGCTGTTGGTGGCGTAGCGCTGGTTGTTGTTGACCTTGATGACGGGGCCCGCGTTGAGCTTCGGCCCATGGTTGCCGTCGTGCTTGTCGGCATAGTTGGGGTGCACGCCGTGGGCGTTGTCGGCCGAGACCATCAGCGAGCGCTGGATGGTTCGCACATAGTCGTCGCCATCGGGTAGCAGGCGCTGCAGGGTCTGTTCGAGCATTGGACCGTCGGCGCCGCAGGCTGAGCAGGAACCGACTTCCTCGTGGTCGTTGCATACCAGCACGCAGGTTTCGTCGCTGTCCGCCGCCAACAGGGCCTGCAGACCGGCATAGCAGGAAAGCAGGTTGTCCAGGCGGGCAGCAGCGATGAAGTCGCCATTGAGGCCGATCAGCGCAGCATCCTGTGTGTCGTAGAAGCTCAGCTCGTAATCCAGCACCACGTCGGCATTGAGGTCGTGCTCGCGGGCCAATTGCTCGGTGAGCAGGGCCCGGAAGTCCACGCGCTCGTCACCGGCCACCTGGGCCAGGATGGGGGGCAGTTCGAGCTGAGGGTTGATCGCCCAGCCTTCGTTGGCGGTGCGGTTGAGGTGGATAGCCAGGTTCGGGATCACCGCGATCGGCAGCTTGAAGTCCACCAGTTGGCTCTCGACCTTGCCGTCGCGACGGAAGGTGACCCGGCCGGCCAACGACAGGTCGCGGTCGAACCAAGGCGCGAGCAGCGCGCCGCCGTAGACCTCGACGCCCAGTTGCAGAAAACCGTGGCGCTGCAGTTCAGGCTGCGGCTTGACGCGCAGGCACGGGCTGTCGGTATGGGCGCCGACCATGCGGATACCGCCGAGCAATGGCGATTGCTTGCCCAGCTTGATAGCGATGATCGAGGAGTCGTTGCGGGTCACGTAATAGCGGCCACCCGGCACCGTCGCCCAGCTGTCGCGCTCGTCCAGGCGCTGATAGCCGGCGGCCTCCAGGCGTTGGGCGAGGCTCGCGGTCGCATGAAAAGGCGTTGGGGAGGCCTTGAGGAAATCGATCAGGCCAGCATTCAGGGAATCGCGCATAACTCACTCCGGTTCGAGCTTCAAGCTTTAAGCTGCAAGCTTCAAGCAAGAGCGGCAGCTTGGGCAAGTTCCACGCCATCCGCTTTGGCTATTTCTTGCAACTTGTCGCTTGAAGCTTGTAGCTCAAAAAGGTGCCGGGCACTCGAACTTCAACCGCTCGCCCGTCACCGGGTGGGTGAAGCTCAGCATGCTCGCATGCAGGCACAGTCGATCGTGGGCGGCCAGGGCTTGGGGGTTGGCGTACAGGCGGTCGCCCAGCAGTGGGTGGCCGATCGAGAGCATGTGCACGCGCAATTGGTGCGAGCGCCCGGTGATTGGGGTCAGCTCCACCCGGCAGTGATCGCCGCAACGCTCGAGGATGCGCCAGAAGGTCAGGGCATGCTTGCCCTGTTCGTGGTCCACCACATGACGGGGTTTGGTCGGTGGGTCGTAGCGCAGGGGAAGATCGATGCTGCCGCTGTCCAGCGCCGGTTGACCCCAGCACAACGCGGTGTAGGCCTTTTCGGTCTCGCGGTCATGGAACTGTCGCGAAAGCTCGCGGTGGCTGTCGGCATCGCGGGCCAGCAGGATGATCCCGGAAGTTTCCCAGTCCAGTCGATGAACGATCAGCGCATCAGGATAGCCGTTGTGCTGCAGGCGGGTGATCAGGCAGTCCTTGTTGTCCTCGGCGCGACCTGGCACCGACAGCAACAGTGTCGGCTTGTTGACCACCAGGATGGCAGCGTCTTCATGGAGGATCTGGACGTTCGACAGCGGCATTGCAAAGTCTCTTTGGAAAGCACTGTGGGAGCGGCTTGTCCAATGGTTGCGTCAGCCTGGGCTGGCACGATCATCGGACAAGCCGCTCCCACAGGGGCGACCCGAAATAGCTGGATCAGCGATCGGGCAGGGTGATGTTCAGCTCCAGGATCGAGCAGCTACCCTGGTTCTCAAGCTCGATATGCACGTCGTCGCTGCCGATGTTCACGTACTTGCGGATCACTTCCAGCAGTTCTTTCTGCAGGGCTGGGAGGTAGTCCGGCTCGCTACGCTGGCCGCGTTCGTGCGCCACGATGATCTGTAGACGCTCTTTCGCTACCGACGCGCTGCTTTGTTTCTGTCTGCCACGAAAGAAGTCAAAAAGGTTCATGGTTTACTTGCCTCCAAACAGGCGCGCGAAGAATCCTTGCTTCTGCACATCGATGAACCGCAGTGGCTTCTCTTTGCCCAGCAGGCGGTCGACAGTGTCGCTGTATGCCTGACCGGCATCGCTCTGGTCATCCAGGATCACTGGAATACCTTGGTTGGAGGCCTTGAGCACGGCTTGGGATTCAGGGATCACACCCTTGAGCTTGATCGCCAGGATCTCTTCGACGTCGGCGATGCTGAGCATTTCGCCCTTTTCGACGCGCTCAGGATGGTAACGGGTGATCAGCAGGTGTTCCTTGATCGGCTCTTCGCCGTTCTCGGAGCGGCGCGACTTGCTCGACAGGATGCCCAGCATGCGGTCGGAGTCACGAACCGAGGAAACTTCCGGGTTGGTCACCACGATGGCTTCGTCGGCGAAGTACATCGCCAAGTGAGCGCCCTTCTCGATGCCGGCCGGGGAGTCGCAGATAACGAAGTCGAAGGACTCCTTGAGCTCCATCAGGACCTTCTCGACGCCTTCCTGGGTCAGGGCGTCCTTGTCGCGGGTCTGGCTGGCAGCCAGCACGAACAGGTTTTCCAGGCGCTTGTCCTTGATCAGGGCTTGCTGCAGGTTGGCTTCGCCGTTGACCACGTTGACGAAGTCATACACTACGCGGCGCTCGCAGCCCATGATCAGGTCGAGGTTACGCAGGCCCACGTCGAAGTCGACGATGACAGTCTTGTAGCCACGCAGTGCGAGGCCGGTACCGATAGCGGCGCTGGTGGTGGTCTTGCCCACACCCCCCTTGCCGGAAGTAACCACGAGAATCTTGGCCAAGGTGTTTCACCCCTAAATAAACGGGACGCGTGTCCCTGCAAATACAAAAAACGGCAACGGGAAAAAAGTTGCGCTAAAAATGCCGGCAAGTATCCGTTAAAGACGGGTGATGTTCAACACATCGCCGGACAGGCTGATCTGCACGCCAGCCCCCCACAGCGGGTCGCGACGCAGGTCTTCGCACACCTTGTACTGACCGGCGATGGAGACCATCTCCGCCGTCATCTGCTGGCAGAAGATACGGGCCCGGGTGTTGCCCTTGATGCCTGCAAGCGCGCGACCGCGCATGGCGCCGTACACATGGATGTTGCCATCGGCGAGAAGTTCCGCGCCGGGGCTGACCGAGGCAGTGACGATCAGGTCGCCGCCTTGGGCGTAGATCTGCTGGCCGCCGCGTACCGGCGTCGTGATGATGCGGGTGGGGCGCACTTCCGGTTCGGCCGGTGGTGGTGGCGGAGCTGGTGCGGGTTCGGGTTTCTTCACCTCGGGCTCCGGCTCCAATGGCCGCTCACGCGCACCGGAGGGCGGCAACACGGGCAGATCGATGGCGATCGCCGCGGCGATGTCCTCGATTCGGCTGGCGCGCACGGCCAGGGTACGCAGGCCATGGTGGCGACAGACGCGCATCAAGCCGGGCAGGTCGATCGTCCCACAGTCGGCCGGCAGCTTGTCCAGGGCCAGTACCAAGGGGGTATTGCTGAAGAAATTGGGGGCCTGGGCCACTTTCGCCGCCAGTTGCCGGTCGAGGGCTTCGAGGTCGTTGCGCGCCAGTTCCAGCACAGTGATGGCAAGCATGCTGCCTTTGAGCTGGAAGACGGGTGCGGTATCGGAGGTCGGGTTGAGGCTCATGGTCTGCATAGACGGCTTGTTGCGAAAAAAGTGCCCTGACTTATAACGATAAGACCCGTTGGCCGCAACCGCAGCCGAACCGATGTAGAATGGCCACCTTTGTCTTGCCGGAAGCTTCAATGGAACGCCCGCGTTTTCGTCCGTATTTTCTTCACCCACGATTTTGGGGCCTTTGGTTGGGCCTTGGCCTGCTGTGGCTGGTCGCCCAGTTGCCATACCGTGCCCTGTTGGCCTTGGGCCGTGCCTTGGGCGCGCTGATGTACCGGGTCGCCGGTGAGCGCCGGCGTATTGCCGCGCGCAACCTGGAGCTGTGTTTTCCGGAGCTGTCGCGCGACGAACGGCAACATCTGCTCAAGGAAAACTTCGCTTCGACCGGCATCGCCTTCTTCGAGATGGCCATGAGCTGGTGGTGGCCCAAGCCGCGTTTGGCACGCCTGGCCCATATCGAGGGCCTTGAGCACCTGCAGGCCGCCCAGCGGGAGGGGCAGGGTGCCATCCTGATGGCTGTGCATTTCACCACTTTGGAGATCGGCGCCGCCCTGCTGGGCCAGGCCCATACCATCGATGGCATGTACCGAGAGCACGGTAACCCGCTGTTCGACTACATCCAGCGCCGTGGTCGCGAGCGCCACAACCTCGATTCGCTGGCGGTGGAGCGCGACGATGTGCGCGGCATGCTCAAGCTGCTGCGCGGCGGCCGCGCCATCTGGTACGCGCCGGACCAGGACTACGGCGCCAAGCAGAGCATCTTCGTGCCGTTGTTCGGCATTCAGGCCGCAACCGTCACGGCGACCACCAAGTTCGCCCGCCTGGGCAAGGCCCGGGTGATCCCTTTCACCCAGAAGCGCCTGGAGGATGGCAGCGGCTATCGTTTGGTCGTTCACCCACCACTGGAGGACTTCCCCGGCGAGACCGAAGAGGCCGATTGCCTGCGTATCAACCAATGGGTCGAAGGTGTGCTGCGGGAATGTCCGGAGCAGTACCTGTGGGCCCACCGGCGTTTCAAGTCGCGTCCGCCGGGAGAGCCGCGGCTTTATGACAAGAAAAAGCGCTGATCGCGAGTGACAACGATGGCGCCACTCCCCACCACAGGCCTGATTCTCTCCGGCGGCGGCGCCCGTGCTGCCTACCAGGTGGGGGTGCTGGCTGGTATCGCCGAGTTGCTGCCGCCGGGCGCGGCCAACCCGTTCCCCGTGATCGTCGGGACCTCGGCTGGCGCCATCAACGCCGTCACCCTGGCCAGCGGGGCTACGCGCTTCACCGAGGCGGTACAGCGGCTGACGACCTTCTGGCAGAACTTTCGCAGCCACCTTGTGCTGCGCAGCGACTGGCCCGGTGTCATCCGCCAGGCCAGCCGCTTCGTCAGCCACAATTTGTTGGGGGTCGGCGGTCAGGTCCCGGTGGCGCTGCTCGACAGCAGCCCCTTGCGGGGCCTGCTGCAATCACATCTGGATCTTGATGGAATCGGCCATTCCCTGGCTGCCGAGCAACTCAGGGCGGTGGCCATCACTGCCTTCGGCTATGAGTCCGGCCAGGCGGTGACGTTCTATCAGGGGCGCGGCACCATCGAGCCCTGGTTGCGCCATCGGCGCATTGGCGTCCCGACTTCCCTGACCATCGAGCACCTGTTGGCGAGCTCGGCGATTCCGTTGCTGTTCGCCCCGGTCAAGCTCGACGAGGAGTACTTCGGCGATGGCGCGGTGCGCCAGTCGGCGCCGATCAGCCCAGCGCTGCATCTTGGCGCCAGCCGGGTGCTGGTGGTAGGGGTCAGTGGCAACCCGCAGCGGCCTTCGGCACCGATGCCAAACCAGCGGGTATTCAGTGGCCAGCAGCCCAGCCTTGCGCAAATCGGCGCGCACATGCTCAACAGCACGTTCATCGACAGCCTCGAGGATGACATCGAGCTGCTCCAACGCCTGAACCACCTCAGCCACCTGCTGCCGGCACACCTCAATGCCCGGCGCCTGGGTCTGGCACCGATCGATGTGTTGGTGGTAGCGCCCAGTCAGCCGCTGGACGAAATCGCAGCGCGCCATCGCCGCGAACTGCCGGCGGCGCTGCGTCTGTTCCTGCGTGGGCCGGGGGCGACCCGTACCAGTGGCGCGGGAGTGTTGAGCTACTTGTTGTTCGAGGCCAGCTATTGCAGTGAACTGATCGAGCTTGGGCGTAAAGATGCTTTGGCCAAGCGGCGGGAACTGTGTCAATTCCTGGGGTTGAATCCGCCTTGATGCCGACGAGGGCCGCGCCCACCAGTTTCCTACGTGTGGGCGCGGGTTTGCCCGCGAAGGGGTGAAGGATCTACTCGGCGATCTGCAGCTTGCGTGCCTGGGTGTATACGTAGCGCACCTTCTCGTACTCGAAAGGTGAGTTCAGCTGCCCGTAGCGGAAGTTGGTGGTGTAGCGCTTGTCCACTGCCCGCAGCACAGTGATTTCCGGGTGATCGCTGCTGGCATCGGCAACATTGAGGAAGTTCGCCTCCCGTTCACCCACATAGTCCACCGCCAGCCCGGCAGTGTCGCGCAGGTTCGACGGCCCCAGGATCGGCAGCATGATGTAAGGCCCGTCAGGCACCCCATAGAACCCAAGGGTCTGGCCGAAGTCTTCGCTCTGGCGCGGCAGGCCCATCTTGGTCGCCGGATCCCACAACCCACCTACGCCTATGAGGGTGTTGAACATCAGACGTGCGGTGATCTCGGCCGAGCGCTTGGCCTTGAGTTGCAACAGACTGTTGAACAGGTTGGGCACATCGCCCAGGTTGTTGAAGAAGTTGCTTACCCCGGTGCGTACGAAGCGTGGAGTGACGTAGCGATAGCCGTCGACCACCGGCAGCATCACCCACTGGTCGAAGCGGTAGTTGAAGTGATACACGCGCCGGTTCATCGACTCCAGCGGGTCATAGACATTCAGCGCGGTCAGGGTGGAGCGTTCGAACTCGCGCTGGTCGAGCCCTGGGTTGAATTTCAGTTCGCGCAGCGGGTCGAGGAAGCCGTCGGGCTCGACCGTCGGGGAGTCGGCCTTGTCGGCTTCCACCACGCTGGTGCGGGGCGCTGTCTCGGCTGCCAGGGCGTTGCCGGCGACGAGCAGGGCGGTGACGAGCAGCAATTTGTTAACCACGGAAGAACTCCAGCATCGCATCGCTGTTGACGCGGTAGTTGAGGTTGCCGCAATGGCCGCCATGAGGGTAGAGCGTCAGGCGATCACCGAACACCTTGCGCAGGAAGCCGATATCGCCAGGGCCGAGGATGACGTCGTCGGCGTTGTGCATCACGGCGATCTTGGGGCTCTCCCGCAGGTAGTCGGCCAGTGCGTAGAGGCTCACCTGGTCGATCAGTTGCAGCACGCTGCCGCCATCGGTGCGGGCTCGCCACATCGGGATCACCTGCTCGGTGATGTAGCACTCGAAATCGCACTGCAGCGCACGCTTGAAGAACGGCGTGAGGCTGCTGCCTTCGGTGATCGGGAATTTCGGCGGAGTGATCAGACCACGGCGGTTGACCAAGTCGGAGGTGAAGGCGATGTCGGCCGCCGAGAAGCGGAACGAGGTGCCGATCAGCATGGCCATCTGCTCGTTGGACAAGTGTTGGCGCGACTTCTGGAAGTCGTAGAGTAGCGCCTCGTTGAGGTCGATGTAGCCCTTCTGCTGGAAGTACAGGGTGAGCTTTTCGAGCATCAGCTCATAGAACGTGGTGCTGCGATCGATGCCTTTGACCCGGGTTTGCACCAGCTTGTCCAGGTTGCTGACCGAGGTGTAGAGGTTGACCGGGGGGTTGAGCAGCAGCACCCGCTTGAAGTTGAAGCTGCGCCGGGTCTCGTCCAGGTGGCTGACGAAGGCTGCGTCGAGGGCTCCGAGGCTGTACCCGGTGAGGTAGAACTCGCTCACCGGCAGGCGCGGGTGTTGGGCACGCACGGCCTGCATGACGCGATACAGATCCTCGGCATCGTCCTTGCTCACGCCCGGCGTGGCAAAGCGCGAGGCAGCGCTCATGAAGTCCCAACTGGTGGGCGAGGACAGTTGCACCACATGGAAGCCCGCCTGGTAGAAGAGCTTTTTGAGGTATTCGTTGATGCTGCTGGAATAGGGCGCGCCGGTGCCGGCGATGAGGAAGATCAGCGGTGCTTCGTGATCCTGGCGGGCCAGACGGTACTTGAGCTTGCGCACGGGCCAGAAGTTGTCCGGCAGCGTGAAGGCTCGCTCCGGTCGCAGGTTGAGGCTGTAGTCGGATTGGCTGATGTCCTCGTCGTTGGGCAGCGTCGGGCGCTGCTCTGGCGGCGTGGTGGCGATGGTGGCCTCGAACGGATTGGTCAGCGGATAGCCATAGCTCGCGGCGTCGATATCCCGCGCCGAGGCGGCTGTGGCCAGGAGCAGGCCGCAGAGCGAGGCGACGAGGCACAAGGGTCGAAGCATGGGATCCCCCAAGAAAGTACGTAAGGCAAATCGCTACCTAGGACCATGATAGGCAGGGCAAAGTTGCCTGCCGCAGTGTTCTTTGTCGTGCCAGATGTTGCCGCGACAGTCTACGGCGCGGCAAACGGTCATCCTTGGAACATAGCCGTCATGCGCGGATTTTGCCTTGCAAGGTAGGCACGGGCGTTTATGCTGGCGTTTGTTTTCAACCCGTTGGAGTTCCCATGGCCCGCTCGTTGCCCATCGCCCTGTTCCTGCTGTTGCTGTCGGCGTGGCTGGCGGCCAGCTATGGAGTGCGTTACGGGCTGATGGAGGATGCCCGCTGGGTCGGGCTGTGCAGCGCGGCGCAGGGGTACTGGCAATGCCAGGCCCGCTCGTTGCTGGGATTGGGCATCCATCATCAGGTGCTGGCCTGGGGCGCGCTGGGTATTTCGCTGCTGGCGCAGTGGGTGCCGGGGCGGGGCGGGTGGGGGCTGGCGGTGCTGGGGCTGTTGTTCGGGATTCCTGCTTTGGTGTTGTATACCGCGAGCATTGCAGTATTCGCGGTGGTGCTGGCGGGGTTGCGGTTGGTTCGGCAGCCTGCGAACTAGACCCGGGATTTTGTTCGTGGGTAAACCCGCTCCCGTACGAATCACCGCGGGCGTTGCGGGAGCGGGTTTACCGTGAAGGCACCTCTTGGTTTTTGCGCAGACTGCGCCACAACGCTGCGACCATCGCCGCGCTGACAACCGCCCAGCCCCACGCCTGGACATTGTTCACTCCTTCTATGAACAACTGCGGTGCGATCCCGGCCCCTACAATGAGCGCCAGCAACGCGATCTCAGCCCTGGGCGCCGCCACGGGGCGCGCCAGGTAGACCACTGCCGGCAGCACCAGTGCCGCCGTTGGGAAGCTGCGATAACGCGGGTCGAACACCATCGCCAGCATGCTCACCGCCGCCGCGAAACCCGCCGCCAGCAGCCACCATCGGGCGTGACGTTCCAGCCAGGCGAACAGACGCTCGCGCCAGCCGCCGCGAGCGGCCAGTGCCAGCGCGCCATGGGCCAGCACTACCAGGTTGAGCCCGGCCAGCCATCCTGCCCACACCCACTCGCCGGTGAAGCGTGCGTTCGTGCGCACCAGCTCGCCCCACAACCCCAGGCTTGCCGCGCCCAGCGCGGCCAGCAGCGGCAGCAGCGTGGCCGCGTGCCGATTGCCAGGTCGTCCAGCCAGCAGCAAGGTGGCCGCAAACAGCAGCACACCTGCCAGCCACCACTGCGGCCAGTACGGCAGGTTGCTCACCGGTCCTTCGAGCACGCCCTTATCCTGACGGTCGGCGTCGTACAGCCCCCAGTAACCGCCAACTGCTCCCTCGCTGGCGCGCTTCCAGGGCTGGTCAAAGGCTTCGATCAGGTTGTAGCGCCAACCGTTGGCTTCGGCCAATGCAACGAAACCACGGATGAAGCGTGCTTCGTTGGCTCGGCTTGGTGTGGCGGTTTCACGCTGGCGCCCTTCGCTGGGCCAGCCGGTCTCGCCGATGAGAATGTCCTTGGGGGCAAAGCGTGCGCCGAACTGTCGGCGCACATCGGCCACATGGGCCAAGGCATCGTCGATGCCGCGGGGGTCGTCCTCCCAGTAGGGCAGCAGGTGGATGGTGAGAAAATCCACCTCCGGTGCTATCTGCGGATGCTGCAGCCAGAATTCCCAGACGTCGGCATAGGTCACCGGTACCTTCACCTGGCTTTTGACCCGAGCGATCAAGCCAGCCAGGCGGTCGCCGGTCACTTCCTTGCGCAGTAATGCCTCGTTACCAACGATCACGGCGCTGACCACATCCGGATTGGCGTTGGCCGAGGCAATCAGCGCGTCGACTTCCTTATCGGTGTCCACCGGGTTGGCATTGACCCAGGCGCCAAGCATCACCTTCAGCCCATGTTTGCGCGCCAGGCCCGGAATCGCCTCGAGACCGGTCATCGAGTAGGTGCGGATGCACTCAAATCGCTCGGCCAGCAGCGCAAGGTCCGCGTCCATGCGGGCCGGACGCAAGCGGAAGGGGTGGTCAAACGGCGACTGGTCCTTGTCGAACGGCGTATAGGAGGCGCACTGCAATTTGTGTGTAGGGCTGGCCGCATCGGGCAGGTGCACAGGCTTGCCAAGCCCGTACCAGAGCGACCCGAGCCCGATCAGGGCGAACAAGCAGGCGATCAGATAGAGGGGCAGAAGGCGTGTGCTGCTGGGCATCGGGCGGTCCGTCGTCAGGTGCAAAGGGCTAGATGATAGCCGCAAACGCTCTAGATCAAGCATTCACCATGCAAGGATCACGCAGGGCGCATGATGGCTCAGTGATTGATGGCGATTTGCTGTCGTTTATCGGTCGGTAAAGGTCGTGCTCAGAGCAGGTCGGCTATGGTGTGAGGATGATGATGCAACTTCCGAGACCTGACGAGGGGATGCTTTGATGGCTACGTTTACAAAAATGCGACGTTTCCTGGGTGTGGGGACAGCCCTGGTTTTGGCCGTGAGCGCTGCACAGGCAATGGCCAAAGAAGTAAGCATAGGTTACGTGGATGGTTGGTCCGACAGTGTGGCAACCACCTATGTGGCCGCCGAAGTGATCAAGCAGAAACTCGGTTATGACGTGGACCTCAAGCCCGTCGCCACCGGCATCATGTGGCAGGGTGTGGCCACCGGTAAGCTCGACGCCATGCTGTCGGCCTGGCTGCCGGTCACCCATGGGGAATACTGGGGCAAGAACAAGGACAAGGTGGTCGACTACGGCCCTAATTTCAAGGATGCCAAGATCGGCCTGATCGTGCCGGAGTACGTCAAGGCTGCCAGCATTGCCGACCTCAAGACCGATGAAAGCTTCAAGCACAAGATCGTTGGCATCGACGCCGGTTCCGGCGTGATGCTCAAGACCGACCAGGCCATCAAGGACTACGCCCTGGACGGTTACAAACTGCAGGCCAGCTCCGGCGCGGCGATGACTGCCGAACTGGGCCGCGCCTACGCCAAGCAGCAATCCATCGCCGTGACCGGCTGGGTGCCGCACTGGATGTTCGCCAAATGGAAACTCAAGTTCCTTGAAGATCCGAAAGGTGTGTACGGTGCCGCCGAAACCGTCAACAGCATCGGCAGCAAGGAACTGGCGACCAAGGCGCCAGAAGTGGCCGAGTTCCTGAAGAACTTCCACTGGCAGTCCAAGGATGAGATCGGCGAGGTCATGCTGGCCATCCAGGAAGGTGCCAAGCCCGATGCCGCGGCCAAGGATTGGGTTGCCAAGCACCCAGAGCGCGTGAAGGAGTGGACCGGCAAGTAATCAGACTCTGTAGTCGACTCTGCTGTTTTCGCGGGTAAACCCGCTCCTACAGGTATTGCACAGGCCTGTATGAGCGGGTTTACCCGCGAATTTGTTACGCAATCTGTAAAACACCGTTGCATCTAAGACTAAGGTCGTCTGGTTGGTGTCCATCGGCAGAATAAAGTAAGGGCGGGTTCTCCCTTATTTGCGTTGCTGCTAGGACAAAAACAATGAACGACAGCATCTACCAATCGATACAGAACAGTCCGCGCTTCAAGGAACTGGTCACCAAGCGCGAGCGTTTCGCCTGGATTCTTTCGGCGATCATGCTCGGTCTCTACTGCGGCTTCATCCTCCTCATCGCCTATGGCCCGCAGATCCTGGGCTCCAAACTCAGCCCTGACTCGTCGATCACCTGGGGCATTCCCTTGGGCGTCGGCCTGATCGTTGCGGCATTTGTCCTGACCGCTATCTACGTGCGTCGCGCCAATGGCGAATTCGATGAGCTGAACAAAGAGATCCTCAAGGAGGCGCAACAATGATCCGCCAAGCCAAAGCCCTGGCCGTCCTGGCCTGCGGCGCTTTCGCACCCGCCGTGTGGGCCGCCGATGCCCTGACCGGCGAGGTGCACAAGCAGCCGCTCAACGTCTCGGCGATCGCGATGTTCGTCGCCTTCGTCGCCTTTACCCTGGGTATTACCTACTGGGCCTCCAAGCGCAACAAGTCGGCCTCGGACTACTATGCCGCGGGCGGTCGCATCACGGGCTTCCAGAACGGCCTGGCGATTGCCGGTGACTACATGTCGGCAGCCTCCTTCCTGGGGATTTCCGCGCTGGTGTTCACCTCCGGCTATGACGGCCTGATCTACTCGATCGGCTTTTTGGTCGGCTGGCCGATCATCCTGTTCCTGATTGCCGAACGCCTGCGCAACCTGGGCAAGTACACCTTCGCCGACGTGGCTTCCTATCGCCTCGGGCAGAAGGAAATCCGCACGCTGTCGGCTTCCGGTTCTCTGGTGGTCGTGGCGTTCTACCTGATCGCCCAGATGGTCGGTGCCGGTAAGCTGATCCAGCTACTGTTCGGCCTGGACTACCACGTCGCGGTGATTCTGGTGGGTATCCTGATGTGCCTGTATGTGCTGTTCGGCGGCATGCTGGCCACTACCTGGGTACAGATCATCAAGGCCGTGCTGCTGCTCTCCGGCGCAAGCTTCATGGCGCTGATGGTGATGAAGCACGTAGGCTTTGACTTCAATACCCTGTTCTCCGAGGCGATCAAGGTCCACGCCAAGGGCGAGGCGATCATGAGCCCGGGCGGACTGGTCAAGGACCCGATTTCGGCGTTCTCCCTGGGTCTGGCGCTGATGTTCGGCACTGCCGGCCTGCCGCACATCCTGATGCGCTTCTTCACCGTCAGCGACGCCAAGGAAGCGCGCAAGAGCGTGCTCTACGCCACCGGTTTCATCGGTTACTTCTACATCCTGACCTTCATCATCGGCTTCGGCGCGATCCTGCTGGTGAGCACCAACCCGGACTTCAAGGACGCTGCTGGCGCCCTGATCGGCGGCAACAACATGGCGGCGGTGCACCTGGCCAATGCCGTAGGCGGCAGCGTGTTCCTGGGCTTCATCTCCGCAGTGGCCTTCGCCACCATCCTGGCGGTAGTGGCGGGTCTGACCTTGGCCGGCGCCTCGGCGGTGTCCCATGACCTGTACGCCAGCGTATGGCGCAAGGGCAAGGCCAACGACAAGGACGAGATCCGTGTGTCGAAGATCACCACCATCGCCCTGGGCGTACTGGCGATCGGCCTGGGCATCCTGTTCGAGAACCAGAACATCGCCTTCATGGTGGGCCTGGCCTTCTCCATCGCCGCCAGCTGCAACTTCCCTGTGTTGCTGCTCTCGATGTACTGGAAGAAGCTGACCACCCGCGGCGCCATGATCGGTGGTTGGATGGGCCTGGTCAGCGCGGTCGGCTTGATGATCCTTGGCCCAACCATCTGGGTGCAAATCCTCGGCCATGAAAAAGCCATCTACCCGTACGAGTACCCGGCGCTGTTCTCCATGCTCATCGCCTTTGCCGGTATCTGGTTCTTCTCGGTGACCGACAAGTCCAAGGCTGCCGAAGACGAGCGCGCGCTGTTCTTCCCGCAGTTCGTCCGTTCGCAGACCGGTTTGGGGGCCAGTGGCGCGGTTTCCCACTAAGGTCTTGCTTCTGCCAATGACGCCCCGCCAGTCGGGGCGTTTTTATTGGCTATGAGAAATTTCACAATCCCATAGGACGTTTCGCAGTTTCATTGGGACCAGTCTCGTTAAAAAGGTAAGCCAGATTGCCCACACTTCCCGCTTCGACCCCGTACTTCCGGCAAGGCCGATTGACGACCTCATGGGGCGCTTTTACACGTTGAAGCCCGTTGCATGACTGATGCTTGGATGTAGGTTTCGTCTGACACGCCAAGCGGATGTTTCCTATTACGTTTGGGAGGTGGCCGAGGCGCATGAACAGCAGGTGATGGTCCATGCCCACGTCGATGCGATGTGCGTGGCGCATGTGCTTTCGGGCTGGACCGGAATCCCACTTGGCAAGCTCAAGGAACGCACGCAAGCCAGCGAAACGACGTTGCTCGGCCAGCTGCAAACCTACGTGGCCGGTCAGGAACCGGCATTGAAGGCGCTGGCCCGCAAACTGTTCATCACCCGAGCGGGGCTGCAGGCACCGGACAAGCCGGCTGGAGTGTTCATGCTGGCCGGCCCCTCGGGGGTGGGCAAGACAGAAACGGCATTGGCATTGGCACAGGTGTATGGCTCAGGGCCAGAGAGCCTGATCACGCTGAACATGTCCGAATTTCAAGAGGCGCATACGGTCTCTGCACTCAAAGGGGCACCGGCCGGCTACGTAGGCTATGGCAAAGGCGGAAGATTGACCGAAGCGGTCAGGAAGAGACCGCACTGCGTGCTGTTGCTGGACGAATTCGAAAAAGCTCACCCCGACGTACGCGAGATGTTCTACCAGGTCCTGGATAAGGGCTGGATGGAAGACGCCGAAGGGCAACGCGTGAGTTTCCATGATGCCTGGGTGGTGATGACCACTAATGTGGGATCGGAACTGCTGACTGAATGTCGTGCGGACGATGAGGTGATGTCGCATGTTCGCCAAGCCTGTGCCCAGGTGTTCAAGCCGGCCTTCATGGGGCGTGTGAATCTACAGGTCTATCAACCGCTGTGCCTCGAACAGTTAATGGCAATTGCCCGGCTCAAACTGGACAAGATCGTTGATCGCGTCGGTGAAGCCTCCCGAGGGCATATGCAGCTGGTCGTTAAACCGGCCATTGTCAAAGCGATTGCAACGGCGTGCCGTGTGAGCCAAAGCGGGGCGCGAGAAATCGATGAACTGATCGATGAACACGTGCTTCCCGAGCTGGCAAGGGTCGTAGCGGCCGAACAGGGGAAGACAGGGGTGCTGACTCTGTCGTTTTCGAAAAACCGCTATCAGTGTCAGTGGAAAAACCTTTCGGCGGTCGAAGCGTAGGGGGCAAGAAATGAGCATCTTCAGTTCCAAGGCAGCGTATAAACACGCCATGCCGTCGGTTTCCAACTTTGAAATGCGTGGCGTCCTACCTGGCCCGCGGTACTCGACGAATCCAGCGACAGAGTCCAAGTTGGGTGAATGGGCGAATCTTTCTGCTAAGGGCCTTTGCCTGGTGCACGCGATCAGGACTGACCATGGCCTCTCGAGTGAATTGACGAGAAGGCCCGCTGAGGAGGTATTCCAGCGGTGGGACGTGTTCTCGACCTCCTTGATAGCCTGTCCGAGCGGTAAAGCTGGAAGGCAACAGGCGCCACTCGGAACGTTTGCCGCGATTGGACTGATATTGGAGGTCCCGCCTGAAAATATCTTAGGTACTTTCAGGGGGGATGTGTACTTTCCCACCCATGAAACGGGTGAGAAGAATAAGTTTGCCCGATCCGTATTGTCTGGGCGTTCGGCCTATAAAGACAAGCCGTTGGGGCGGCGCGTTTATATAAAAGGCGGCTACAATCGTATCGAGACGCCTGAGTGGGTGGCGTCGAAGATTTATATATACAGTGAAGTTCTCGTCGTGGGCAGGCCGGGATTCAAGTTGCACTACGCAATGACCAAGCCCATCAAGGTCGTCGGTATTCTCCACCATCAGAATTGCGAGTTGTCTTTGCGTGACCTGCCTTGGGAAAGGGTTGCGTTACTGCGAAGGTTGTGTGAGTTAAATCCGACGTTGCCGCTTAGTGTTGTTTAAGACTGTCGAGACGTGATCAATCGCCGATCAATCGAAGTGGCGAATGGTCGAATATTATCTGTTTGAACAAAATCTGAAAGTGAGAGACTCATGACTGATTTGAAGTCCAAGTTGGCAACTGCTACGTCGTCTTTGCTGCGGCGGCGCCCCGCCAATACCAAGGTCAATATGCATGGCAAGGCATGCACGCCAAAATATTCCCTCGACCCCAAATTGGAACAGCGATTGACAACGTGGGAAGACCTGGATGATCGCGACCTTTTCTTGGCACATCCCGTGACGCTGGAGTGTTTCTTGAGCAGTGATCTGAGTCGGCGAACAGCGGAGGATGTTATCGGGGAGTGCGATGTGTTTTCCACCTCATTGGCTTCGTATGGCAACCCTGCCTCGGTACCGTGGACTCGCGGGGTTGGCCTGATTCTGGACATAAATCCTCAAAATATTCTCGGGACGTTTACTCGGCCTGTCGGGCTGCCGTTTCATGGACGGACCTCTAAGTATCAGTTGGCCCACAGCATAGAGGCGGGTATTAGCCAGAGCGGAAAGATAATCAAAGGCGGGTATCGCAAAATTATGACGCCGGAGGAGCTGCTCAAGTACAAAAATGTTGGCAATGAAGTACTGGTCATTGGTCGGCCCAACACGCATGTGCATTTTGCCCAGACGCGCAAAATCAACGTAAAGGGTGTGGTAATTGTCAATCGGAACGATAGTGAAAAACTGCGTGAAGATTTTAATTTGATTAGGCTGCTGCGAGTGCAGAATCCAGGCCTTGAAGTCTATTCCATGTAAGACCTTGTTGAGGAATTGTAGAGGTGCGGTGCGTTCATACATGCTGACGTGCCATCATATACGAACGGGCACTTGAACTATCGATGGGCAGGTTGAGCGACGTGGGGCGGCTGCACCCCAAATACTCTTATGATAAAAGTGTCGAGCACGCCCTGGGTCAATGGGAGCGACTGGCGGAGCAGAACAGATTTCTCGTGCATGCTTTCGACCTGGATAAGTTCGAAAGAGGCGACCTTTCAAAGAGACGGGCCGAAGACGTTTTCAAGTCGTGGGATGTCTTCTCCACCAGTCTGGTGGACTCCCTGCGGGTCTTCAGGTACAGACGCCGCTATAACAATACAGGATCAGCCATTCCAACCCAGGTGTTCGGCGAGCTGGGTTTCATTCTGGAAGTGCCGCCGCAAAATATTCTGGGAACCTTCCCGGAAGATGTCATGTTTCCGACGCACCTTCCCAGTAAGGATTTTAAGTTTGCCGATGCAATACTCAATGGTGTCTCCAAGCTATTTTCGCAAAGGCTGGTGGAGAAATATAATAAGGTCGTTCCGCCAAGCGACATCATTGGGCGAACGGCGTTTCATAATGAAGTGCTGGTCGTCGGCAAACCTAATGTGAATATATATTGCACGATGACGCAACCGATCAGGGTGCGCGGTATTCTTTATGCGCCTAAATTCGAGGTTGCGGAAAATAATCGGGACCGATCGAGTTTCGAACGGTTGGATTTTATAAGTCGCCTTCGTCAGTTGAATCCAGGGCTTGGTGTTGTACAGGTCTAAGGCGTGGGCTAATACGAGGTGTCATGTGGGGTGGTTGAATAAAATACGCGTCAGTTCGAGATTCGAAGCGCTATCGGGAAAGGATTCCAAAGCTGCTTTTACCTTCAAACCGGCGACTGCCTATCCAGCATATTCTTTTGACAAGAAAGTCGAAAAAAATTTGCAAAAATGGGGGCGTATTTCCGAGATGGGGCTGTGCTTGGTGCATGCCGTGGGCGAGCACGCGCTGGACGACAGTGAGCTGTTCCAAGGGCGCGCACAGCACGTCTTGAGCGGGTGGGATGTCATTTCAACGTCGTTGATCAGTCGCAGACGGCCATGGGCGCAAGTGCAGATCCGCAATCGGGATCCAAAGATCGCCCGGCTGCTAAGGAAGCCTCCGACGATGTATGCAAATGTCGCGTTGATTCTACAGGTACCGCCAGAAAATATTCTGGGAACCTTCCCAACGGACGTCTTCTTCCCAACGCATGAACCGGCAAAAGACTACAGGTTTGCGAGTGCAGTTTTAGGCGACAGAAGTACAGCGCGTCCGGTATTAGGAGGGGCATATACTCAGATTGAGTCGCCGCGCAGGATAATGGAAAGGACCGGGAAAGAGATGCCGGGTACTAAGTATAACGAGATTCTCGTGGTGACCCGCCCTCATGTCAGGTTGCACTTTTCGGAAACGAAGAACGTTGAAGTGAAGGGTATTATTTACACTCAAGGAAGTTGTGGTCTCAGTCCGTCGGAAGCCGAGGTGCTTCAGCGCTTGCGCGAATTGAATCCCGATCTTCCAGTCGAGGAAGGGTAAGCCTGACTTGGCGAGCAGTGTGAATCTGAGCGATGGTTTCAAAAGCGAAAGAGCGAAAACTATATTCCAATCACACCGCGATGCAGCAGGTTTTATCGCAGTGGGAGAATCTCGACCGCCAAGGCATGATGCTGGTGTGCCCCTTCACCTCCATCACGGCTTTATGTGGCTATGAATTGCCAGTCATCCAACAGTGGATTGATCGTCATTGGGTACTGTCCACGTCATTGGTCAATCCGAGCGACATCGAAAAGCAACGGAAAAGCTATCGGCGAATGAATAGGGACGGGCATTTATTTTCCGGTATGCCGGAGGAACTTGGTATTGTGCTCGACGTGCCGCCGCAAAATATCCTACGTGCTGCGGCGGCACCGATGATGACTCGTACCCGAATCAATCAGCAAAAATTCATATTGGCAAACAATGGGTTATTCAGTGTTGAAGGTCCAGATATCACGTCTCAGACGGATGCCTCCTTCAACGTTGTTACACCCAAAACGCTAATGAAATCGACCCGTTGGCAGCATAATGAAGTTTTGATCATGGGCAAACCCAACCAACATGTACATGGTGTTGTCACGCAGAGAGTCATCGCCAAAGATATCGTGGTGCTTTCGAAGGACACGCAGTCCGAGTTTTCCCATGAAAATCGGAAGTTGTGGTTGGGTTTTCATACGGCGAATTACTTCAGGGGGCCCTATGCGCCAGCGAGGCGTTAAAGGTCGGAAGAAAGCTAATGATGGTGCGGGGCGCCGTACTGCCGCCTGAAACTCCGGTGTGGACATTGTGTGTTTGAAGTTTGGGCACGTTTGATGCCTTTGCATAGTATTCTTGAGAGGTTGGATGAAAGTATCCCAGGTTATACGAAGACTGAATTGCCTTTCGGTTGCAGAGCCCAAGACGGCTTTCAGTTCAACGCGAGCATCCTTTACGCCTAGATTCTCTTTCGACGAAAAAGTGGAAAGTGATTTGGAGGCGTGGGGGGATATTTCGAAATATGGGCTGTGTCTGGTGCATGCTTTGGGCATTAGCTCTTTTGGGGGCGAGTTATTCCAAAGAAGAGCGCAGGATGTGTTGAGGGGGTGGGACGTAATTTCCACGTCCATGATTGCACGTAATCGTATCCGGCGACAGGCCCAAGCACACAATCTCCCAAACCGGATTCTTCGACAGATCGATAGCTGCAATTGTCTGTACGCCAACCTGGGGCTGATTTTAAAAGTACCTCCCCAAAATATATTAGGTACTCACGAGTATGATGTTTTCTTTCCGACTCATGCGCCGGCGGCACACTACGAATTTGCATCTCGAATACTGGCAAGGCGAACGGCAAAAGGAAAACTTTTCAATGAAGACCTGTTTACCAAGATTGAGTCACCTGCCGAGATCCTGAAGAAAACCATCACGCCAAGTGCCGTGTACAACGAGATATTGGTCGTTACCCGACCCAATGTCAGGGTGCACTTTTCGGCGACGGAAGAGGTTAGGGTGCAAGGCATTATTTACTCGCAGCATGGAAACGCTTTCATCCGAGACAAAAGGCGGGATCAGTTTATGCTAGACAGGTTGTGTCAGGTTAATCCGGATTTAGCTGTCGAATACATATGAGTCTGGTTGTCGGCCTCGATTTTCCTCGCCGCTGGTTGTTTTCATACACCGCCATACTCGATCTGTCAGTGTACATACCATTTGCGCAAAATCTTGCTAGTAGGCTCTTCGCATGGGATGTTTCAGATTTCGATCGCGCGCAGAGTCTCTCTCTGCGGGCTTGGCGAAGGCGGCATTCAAGCCACGGTCGTCGTGTTCATCGCCGTTGTATTCCTTCGACGAGCAGGTCGAGCGCGATTTACGTGAGTGGGGACGGCTTTCAGAATATGGCCTATGCCTGGTTCATACGCTCTGTTTGAATGGATTTCAGGCAGGCGCGCTGTCAGCGGGCAGGGCACAGGATGTCTTTAGATCCTGGGATGTGATTTCAACGTCTTTGGTCATACGCAGGCGTCTGTGGGCACACAGTATGATGCGCAGGAACCGTGCAGGCTTTGTGCAGATTTCGTCTCAGGTGACACCCATGTGTCATTCGGTGGGTTTTATATTGGATGTGCCGCCTGAAAATATCCTCGGCACGTTCTCGCGGGATGTACTTTTTCCTACCCATGCATCAGCCGATGGATACGAGTTTTCCGATGCAGTGCTTAATGGGTTCGAACAAAACATGATGTGGGCGGGTGGCTTCAGACACATCGAGCCGCCGTTCGAGATATTGCACCATACCCGAGGTCACGGTGTTTTTTCGGATTATAACGAAATCCTTGTGGTGACCCGACCGTGCGCCAAAATACATTTTACGATGACGAAAGAAGTTGGCGTCACCGGGATCTTGTATTCCCCAGACAATAGAGGCGCTGATGCCACTGATGACATCAGACTATTACATGCAATGCTTGCATTGAATCCTGAATTACAAATCGAGCTGGCCTGAGAACTTCTGCGGTTGCGATGGAACGGTAACCCCTGAGAGCCCTCCATGCTTTGCTTCCGCCTCCGTTATGCTATGCGTCGTTCAAATGGGCTGGATGACCGGTGTGATCAATTACCTATGGTTTTTCTTGGCGGCGCTGTTCGAGATTGGCGGCTGCTATGCATTTTATCTCTGGCTGCGCCTGGGCAAGAGCGCTTGGTGGGTAGCGCCTGCGCTGGCCAGCCTGACGGTGTTCGGGCTGATTCTCACCCGTGTCGAAGCGGCGTATGCCGGCCGTGCCTATGCCGCCTATGGCGGTATCTATATCGTTGCCTCATTGCTATGGCTGGCGCTGGTGGAGCGGGCTCGGCCGATGGCCAGCGACTGGCTAGGGGCACTGCTCTGCGTGGCCGGTGCAACCCTCATTGTGTTCGGGCCGCGGTTGCAGCAAGGGTGATGCAGACAAGGCTGTAGGTGGAATCGCGTGTTTGTGTGGGATGCGTCTATTTCACCTGCGTAACGTTGTGCGGTTGAAGGCGCCACAGGCAGTCTCTGGTTTTCCGTTGGATTGGAGGGTCAGACATGTTGGTGATAGGGCGTCAGGTGGGGCAGGCGATCAAGATCCGGGACGACATCACGATTCGGGTGTTGTCCGTGCAAGGGAGTGAACAGGTGCGTCTGGGCATCAAGGCACCTGCTGATATCACGGTAAACCGGGAAGAGATCAGCGACAGCGTCAAACAAGCCCTGGCGCAGCGGCGCCAGGGCAAGCAGTCAGTCGAATAGCTCCCTGGGCACTTCGTGCTTGGCCAGCAATTGGCATTGCTGACTTTCAAGATCGAACAAAATGAACGCCTGACCTTTGGCCAGTGCCTGGCGGACCCGCAGTACGCGGGTTTCCAAGGGCGTGTCGTCGCCGTTATCGGTGCCGTCGCGGGTTACGAAGTCCTCGATCAAACGGGTGAGGGTTTCGGCTTCGAGTTGGTCGTAGGGGATCAGCATGGTCACAAAGTCTTGGCTGGGATGGGGGCATGCTACGCCAATCGCGCAGGGCTTGCCTCAGGTGCTGTGCCTCCTCGCGCCAAGCGCTCAAGGCTTGTTGCCAACCAGGCTGTCCACCGCCGGCACCCTTGTCTCGCTTTCCATCTGGGCATCATGCTCCAGCTGATGGCTGAAGCGCTCGAGCGATGCATTTGCAGGGTGCGAATCGCTGGCGAATACCGGTGGACTGAGCAGATAAGCCGCCAACAAGCGGCTCAGGGCAGCCAGGCTATCGATGTGGGTCCGCTCATACCCGTGGGTGGCATCGCAACCAAACGCCACCAGCGCGGTGCGGATATCGTGGCCGGCCGTGACGGCCGAATGGGCATCGCTGAAGTAATAGCGGAAGAGGTCACGACGCACCGGTAGGTCGTGGTCGCCAGCCAGTTTCAGAAGGTGCCGTGAGAGGTGGTAATCATAAGGGCCTGAGGAGTCCTGCATGGCCACGCTCACGGCATGTTCGCTTGAGGCCTGCCCGGGTGCCACCGGAGCGATGTCGATGCCGACGAACTCGCTCACGTCCCAAGGCAGCGCTGCCGCGGCACCAGAGCCTGTTTCTTCGGTGATGGTGAACAGCGGGTGGCAGTCGATCAACGGTTGCTGGCCGCACTCCACCACGGCCTTGAGTGCTGCCAGCAGTGCTGCCACGCCAGCCTTGTCGTCCAGGTGACGCGCGCTGATATGACCGCTTTCAGTGAACTCCGGTAGCGGATCGAAGGCGACGAAGTCGCCGATGGCTATCCCCAGTGCCTCGCAGTCGGCGCGGGTAGCGCAGTAAGCGTCCAGACGCACTTCCACATGCTCCCAACTGATCGGCATCTGATCGATGGCCGTGTTGAAGGCATGCCCGCTCGCCATCAGCGGCAGCACACTGCCGCGGTACACGCCTGTATCGGTGAACACGCTGACGCGACTGCCTTCGGCGAATCGACTGGACCAGCAGCCCACCGGGGCCAGGGCCAGACGGCCGTTATCGAGCAGTTGGCGCACGCTGGCGCCGATGGTGTCCAGATGCGCCGAGACGGCGCGGTCGGGCGTGTTCTGACGGCCTTTTAGCGTCGCGCGGATGGTGCCGCGGCGGGTCAGTTCGAAGGGGATGCCCAATTCGTCCAGGCGTTCGGCCACGTAGCGTACGATGGTGTCGGTAAAACCGGTGGGGCTAGGAATGGCGAGCATTTCCAACAGCACGCGTTTGAGGTACTCGAGATCGGGTTCGGGGTGTCCGTTAGACATCAGGTACTCCTTGGGTTAACGCTGTTCTCTCGCGGGTAAGCCCGCTCCCACAGAGCTGCGCCGAGCCCAATGGGAGCCGGTTTACCTTGTGCACGGTTTCATGTCGGTGCTTGGCTGTGGGGAAAGAGCAGGTCGACGAAGCGCTCGGCGGTCGGTTGCGGTTCGTGGTTGGCCAGGCCCACCCGCTCGTTGGCTTCGATGATCACGTAGTCCGGCTGCTCGGCATCGCGCACCATCAGGTCCAGGCCCACCACAGGAATGTCCAGGGCGCGCGCGGCGCGCACGGCGGCGTCTGCCAGCACCGGATGCAGGCGCTCGGTGACGTCTTCGAGCGTGCCGCCGGTGTGCAGGTTGGCGGTGCGGCGCACGGCAAGGCGTTGTCCAGCCGGCAACACGCTGTCGTAGTCCAGGCCCGACGCACGCAAGGTGCGTTCGGTCTCCTCATCGAGCGGGATACGGCTTTCGCCTCCGGTGGCAGCCTGGCGCCGTCTGCTTTGGGCTTCGATCAAGGCCTGAATGCTGTGTTTGCCGTCTCCAATCACCTGGGCCGGGTGACGGATCGCTGCCGCCACCACTTCGAAGCCGATCACCACGATGCGCAGGTCCAGACCAGGGTGATAGCTTTCGAGCAGTACCCGGCTGTCGAAGCGTTGAGCCTGCTCGACGGCCTGGTTGATCTCCTCCAGAGTGCCCAGGTTGACTGCGACACCTTGGCCTTGTTCGCCATCCACCGGCTTGACCACCACCGCGCCGTGCTCTTCGAGAAAAGCCAGGTTGTCATCGGCATTACCGGCCAACTGTTGAACCGGCACGCGCAGACCGGCGGCGTCCAGAACGTGCTGGGTGAGACGTTTGTCCTGGCACAAGGTCATGCTCACGGCACTGGTCAGATCGCTCAAGGATTCGCGGCAACGGACACGGCGCCCGCCCAGGCTCAGGGTGAACAGGCCTGCGCTGGCGTCGTCGACTTGCACGTCAATGCCGCGCCGGTAGGCCTCGTCGACGATCAGACGGGCGTAGGGGTTGAGCGAAGCCTCTGGGCCAGGGCCGAGGAACAGTGGCTGGTTGATGCCGTTCTTGCGCTTGACTGCAAAGGTCGGGAGGTTGCGAAAGCCCAGCTTCTTGTACAGGCGCTTGGCTTGGCGGTTGTCGTGCAACACCGACAGGTCCAGGTAGGCCAGGCCGCGGCTCATGAAGTGCTCGACCAAATGACGCACCAGGACTTCGCCTACGCCTGGGCGGGTGCATTGCGGGTCGACGGCCAGGCACCACAGGCTGCTGCCGTGTTCAGGGTCATCGAAGGCCTTGCTGTGGTTCAGCCCCATGACGCTGCCGATCACAGCGCCCGTGTCCTCGTCCTCGGCCAGCCAGTACACCGGCCCGCCCAGGTGATGGGGGGTGAGCAGCTCTGGGTTGACCGGCAGCATGCCGCGTCCTTGGTAAAGGGCGTTGATGGCATGCCAGTCAGCGTCGGCCTGGGCCCGGCGGATGCGAAATCCGCGGAACACGCGTTGCGCAGGGCGGTAGTCGGTGAACCACAGGCGCAGGGTGTCCGAAGGATCGAGGAACAACTGTTGCGGGGCCTGGGCCAGCACTTGTTGGGGAGCGGCCACATACAGAGCGATGTCTCGCTCGCCGGGGCGCTCGTCGAGCAATGCCTCGGCGAGCACGGCCGGGTCCGGGTAGGTGTGGCCGATCAGCAGCCGGCCCCAGCCGCAATGTACCGCACGGGGTTGGCCGTGGGGTTCGCTGCCGTCACCGGCCAATTGCGCCTGCAGGCGCTCGTAGGAGGGGGCTTGTCCGCGGAGCAGGCGCTGGCCATAGGCTGTTTGCGCTTTCATCGGTCAGATTCCTTGTTCGCTGAGCCAGAGGTTCAGGGCGGCCAACTGCCAAAGCTTGGAGCCTCGCAGCGGCGTCAGTTGACCCTGAGGATTGCTCAGCAGGCGATCGAGCATGGCCGGTTTGAACAGACCTCGGTCTTGGCTTGGGTCGGTCAGCAGTTCACGAACCCAGTCCAGCGTGGCGCCTTGCAGGTGCTTCAGACCCGGCACCGGGAAGTAGCCCTTCTTGCGGTCGATCACCTCATGTGGGATTACCCGTCTCGCCGCGGCCTTGAGCACGTGTTTGCCACCGTCGGGCAGTTTGAATCGGGCCGGGATGCGCGCCGACAGTTCCGCCAGTCGGTAATCGAGAAACGGTGTGCGGGCTTCCAGGCCCCAGGCCATGGTCATGTTGTCGACGCGTTTGACCGGGTCGTCGACCAGCATCACGGTGCTGTCCAGGCGCAGGGCCTTGTCCACAGCCTCGCTGGCGCCAGGGCGGGCGAAGTGTTCGCGAACGAACTCGCCGGCCGCGTCGCTTTCCAGCAGCCACGGGGCCTGGACCGTGTCGCGATACTCGGCATGGTCGCGGTCGAAGAACGCGGTGCGATAGGCCTCATACGCATCGTCGGCGCCGTCCACCTGCGGGTACCAATGGTAGCCGGCGAACAATTCGTCGGCGCCTTGGCCGCTCTGCACCCCCTTGCAGTGCTTGGCCACTTCCCGCGAGAGCAGGTAGAAGGCGATGCAGTCATGGCTGACCATCGGCTCGCTCATGGCGCGGAACGCCGCCGGCAGCTGTTCGAGGATCTCGCGCTCGTCGATACGCAATTGATGGTGGCGCGTGCCATAGTGGCGGGCGATCAGGTCCGAATACTGGAACTCGTCCCCGCGCTCGCCGCCGGCATCTTCGAAACCGATGGAGAAGGTCGACAGATCGTCCACCCCTACTTCGCGCAGCAGGCCGACCAACAGGCTGGAATCGACGCCGCCGGAGAGCAGCACGCCGACGTCCACCGCCGCCCGTTGGCGGATGGCTACGGCGTCGCGGGTGGCGTCGAGCACGCGTGTGGTCCAGTCTTCCAGGTCCAGGTGCTGTTCATCCGGACGCGGACCGTAGTGCAACTGCCACCAAGTCTCACGCTGCACCTCGCCGTGGCGGTCGATGCGCATCCAGGTCCCGGGTTCGAGCTTCTGCACGTTGGCCAGCAGGGTACGAGGCGCGGGCACTACGGCGTGGAAATTCAGATAGTGGTTGAGCGCCACCGGGTCGATCACCGGATCGATATCGCCGCCCTTGAGCAGCGCCGGGAGTGTGGAGGCGAAGCGCAGACGCTCACCGTTGCGCGACAGGTACAACGGTTTGACGCCGAGACGGTCGCGGGCCAGGAATAGGCGCTGGGCGTCGCGTTCCCAGATGGCCAGGGCGAACATGCCGTTGAGCTTGGGCAGCAAGGCTGCGCCCCAGGCGTGATAGCCCTTGAGCAACACTTCGGTGTCGCCGTCGGAGAAGAAGCGGTAGCCCAGGGCTTTGAGCTCTTCGCGCAGTTCGGGATAGTTGTAGATGGCGCCATTGAAGACCATCGACAGGCCCAAAGTGTTGTCGACCATGGGCTGAGCCGAGGCGTCGGACAGGTCCATGATTTTCAGACGCCGGTGGCCGAGGGCGATCGGGCCCTGGCTGTGGAAGCCCCAGGCGTCGGGGCCGCGAGGCGCCAGGTGATGGGTGATGCGCTCTACCGCGGCGAGGTCCGCCGGGCGAGGGGCTTGGTCGATGGGGGTGAAACGTAACTCTCCTGCTAATCCGCACATGTAACGTAAACCCTTTGAGTTTCGGCACTCTTGGCGTTACTGGCTTTTAGCTCGTACCATTTTTGTACCACTTTCCAACGATTTCAGCTTATCAAGCTCAGCCCAGTCGTTCGGGGAGTTGATCCACTTCGCGTATGTCGAAAGCAGCACCTGCACGCTATGCCCGAGTTGCGCGGCGATGAATGCCGGGTTCATGCCGGCCATCAGGCACATGGTCGCGTACGTGTGGCGCGTGTCGTACATCCTGCGGCGCCTGATACCAAGCTTCCGCAGAGCTGCCAGCCAGTAACGTTTTTGACTCGTCTCGGAGCGGATGAACATCTCCGAACGGTCACCCGTCCCACTGGGTGCGAACACGTAATCTGAACGCGCCTCGGTGAGCGGCCTGGCTTTTTCGAGCGCATGCAGGGCGCGATCGTTCAATAAAACTTTCCGGCCGCGCTTCGTTTTGGTGCGATCCTGGATCACTCCACGGATCTGAATGCGGCAAACGTTGGCAGTCTTTCCACGCCTGTCGATCTCGCTCCAGCGCAGAGCCATCACCTCGCCCGGCCGCATGCCGGTGTAGAAACAGAACTCGAAATAGGCGGCGTAAATTGCCGTCATGCCGCTCGTCGTTTCGTAAATATGAGCAATGATCGAATCCGCTTCCTCTTTGGTGAAAGGGTCGACCTCACGCTTCGGCACTTTGGCGCCTGGGATAGACAGGGCCGGATTTCGAACAATCAACTCGTCCGTCACCGCCTGCTGGAAGATCGACGCCAGTAGGCCGACCACGCCCTTGCGGCGTACCGGGGAAGTCCACTTGATATCGTTCATGATCTTGCGCAGGAGCACTGACGTGATGGTGTCGATCGGCTTCTCGGCCAGGTAAGGAACCCAATACACCTGCAGAGCAGAGCGGTAGTTCTTCCGAGTACCCTCCACGATTTGCAAGCTGTTGAGCCAGTCCTGCGCGTAATCGAAGAAGATCGGCGTAGTTTGCTCATGCACCACCACGCTGCGGGTATTGGGGAAAAGCTCGGCATACTTTTCTGCGGTCAGGGCGCCGAGCTTGTCCAGCCCCTTTACTTGAGCACGTAGACTCGCTGCTGCTGCGATCCCTTTCGGGGTCTGAGGGAGGGGGAGCGTCTCGCAGCACCGCTTCTTGTTCCAGGTGAAGCGAATTCGGATTGAGCGCCCGACAAGCTCGACTCCGGCCGGCAGGTCCACAGGCTTTCGATCCATTCGTCATATCTCCTTTTGCTGTACATGATCCTGCCGTTTATCTTCATCCACACCCAGTTGGGGATGATGCCTTTCTCGCGCTTGCGTTGCAGCGCCTTCGCTGTACACCCCACCAACTCGCCCATCCGCTTCTCGGTGACCTTGTCGTGCACATGGTCGTCGGGCAGATTCTCTGCTGCTGCCATCGCTATTCCTCCTGACGCGTCAGGTTTTGGTTGTCACGCTGATCTGTCACATCATCCCAGTCCCAGCTCAGCTTCGAATCAATCGGCGGGTGCGCCTGCAGGGTGTGCAGGTCCAGCAGCGTGAAGTGCCCGTCCATCCAGCCGGCGGTGTCGATGTGGTAGACGTTGCCAAGCACTGCCGGGCGCCGAACTGGGGTGTGGCCAACCACCACTGCGCGCACGCCGTCGACGCCGGAGCAGTCCTCGGCAGTAATGCGCCTGCGCGACCACTGCGCCATTGCTGAAACGTGCTCGGCCTCTGCCTGTGAGCCGTCCTTTGCCGCCCAGGTGAACTCGCCCCATAAGTGGTAAGGGCAGTCGGCGTGCACGATGCCGATCAGACCCTGCGGCGTCTCTACCTCGATTATCAGCGGCAGGTCGGCCAGCAGTTCGACGTAACACGCCTGCTCAACGGACGATCTCGCGTACAGCCAGGCGCCACCGTTGGCCAGGTGCACGTCACCGATGCGGCTTGACGGATCGAATCGGTACGCCTCGATCGCCATCTGCTCATGGTTGCCGCGCACGGCATGGAACCATGGCTTGGCCAACCAGGCGTCTACCTGGTCCGACTCCGGGCCACGGTCGACCAAGTCGCCTACTGAGAACAGCCGGTCGGCGGCAGGGTTGAACCCGACCAGATCCAGAGCGCGCTGCAGTCGTGTGAAGTGGCCGTGAATGTCGCCCACCGCGAAGTCGCGTCCAGCGGTATTGGCCTGGAAATGCTGGAGAGTCGTCATTCGTCGTCCTCCTCAGCCAGAAAGGCTTTCCCCTCACGCCCGTTGTGAGCGGCTGCCAAGAGAGTGCATCGGTGGCATCGCCCGTGCCCTTGGTGGTCATCAGGGCCGCAGGCTGCGTTGTACAGGTTGTCGTCGTCACAGCTGGTGCGCTCATGCTCTGGAGCAATGGCGTCGACGTAGGCGCTGGCGTACTTGCTCATGGATGACCTCCCGCCAGCGCTGCCAGCTCAGCCGCCAGCGCATCAGTGCGCCCGTAGAACTTGCCGGCGTCCTCGTTCACGAAGCGTTCGAGTACGGTGCTCACGGCCTGCTGGTTGGCCAGCCCCCGCAAATCGGCGGTGGGCATGGCCGCGTCGGTCGATGGAGCATGCGTGAAGGCCTCCTGACTGATTAGCAACGTGCGCACCGGGCGGATGCCCTTGCTCTTGCTGGCCCAGTTGGTGTCAGGCACGCACCAGGGCAGCATGTGCAGGCACCAGGAACTACCGGCGGTGGGCTTCTGCGTGCTGGACCAATACTCACGCAGCGCGAAGGCCTGCGCAGGCCCACCAGCACCGTCCACTGGCCAGTGCTTGCCCCAGTCCGGTAGCTGCAAGAGGTTCACCCTCATCACCTGCAGTTGCTCGATGCTGGGCAGGTGCCAGCCACGATGGCCACGAATGGTCATGCCCAGCACCTTCTTGGCGATCGTGCTTCCCGCTTCGGCCATGGCCAGTGTGTTTGCCAGCCCGTCGTGGTAAGACTTCGCCCCGCGGACGTTCAAGCGCGGGCCTGGAAGGTCCCACCACTGAGCCAGAACTTCAAACTCACGCCCAGCGTCGATGATCGCGTGCTCGGCACCATCGAAGAAAAGACGTCCGGCGTAGAAGCCACCGGCCAGCGGCTGGCCAACGGCGGGCAGGGCGGCCGGGTTGATCGCGCGACGTTTCATTGTGAGCACTCCTTCAGCTCCTTGATCACCGACTCGATCCCGGCTGCGTAGCTGCCAGGTCGATCGACAGCTGCGCCTGCCAGGCGATCGACAACTACGGCAACCGGTGAGGCGCGGAGCGACGTGACCATATCGATTGCCCAGCTGCGCCCCTCCAGAAACATGAAGCGGTTGATGGGGCCGGTCACTACCACTTCGCTGCGGGTCGGACTGACTTCGGCCTTCACAGGCGCTTTGGGGGCAGCCCGAGACTGCACCGAATTCAGGCGGCCGCGAGCACGCCGGAGCGCCATTTCAGCGAGGATTCCCATGACCCATCCCCTCCATGTCGGCTACAGCACGCAGACGCAGCGTGATACCGCACTCACGAGCCAGCTGGTTGAGCCGGCCCACGCTGGTGGTGCTGTCTTGCAGGGCCTTGCCGAAACGCACCAGGCGTTCGCCCAGGTCCTCGAACTCGTTGCGGGCTGGCTTGGCCTGAGTCATGGCTCCTGCTCCTGCACGTCCTGCTGTTGCAAGGCTGCCAGTCGCAGGGCGGTATCGATCTCCTGATCCAGCTCTTCGGCGGAGATCCAGTTGTCGCCGCGCACCACCAGCAGGTCCTCGCCGGGATCTTCAATGCGCTCACGGTCACGCAGCCAGCGGTACCGGCGCGCATCGGCAGCCATACGGACGTGCTCGTCGACCTGGAACTCTTCGCGCTCGAGCGCAGGTGTGACAAGGTCGCCTTGGCTTGCGCCGGCGATCACAGCCAGGCCACGACCGATCGAGACGTGGGCGCCGAGCAGGGCGAACGGCAGCACCTGCTCCAGGGTTAAGCCCTCCGGTGCGCGCAATACCAAGCTGATGCGATCAGGCAGCGTCATGGGTCACCCCCTGCGCTTCTGCTGCCTTGGTGAGCGCATCAATGATCGCGTTGGCGCGGGTGCGGCCTTCCAGTTCGTTCCGGATTGCCGTGATGATCAGCGAGTTCATCGATCGATCATCCGCGCTGGCGGCAGCGGCCACCTGGTCGCGCATGCCGTCAGGGAGGCGAACGACGAATTTGTCAGCGGTGCGGCTATCGTATTCAAAGGCCATGGTGTGGCTCCTTATTAAGGGCGAGCGAATACCCGCCGAGTAACTTGGCTTTCGATGAAAGTTGCGGGTGTTACTGGGCGGAAGTTATGCCTTGAACAGGCTGAACACTTCGCGCTTTCCTTTGCCGACCATTCCGGCAATTGCAGACACTTTCAACTGAGCATCTGTGTGACGCTTGATTTGATCAGCATCAAGTTCGCCAAGGCGGGTATGCTTCATTACCTTTTCGCACTTGCTGAACTCCCGACGAACTCCCTGCATTGCATTGTCGACAGCGATGAATGCTTGGTCGCTCGGCGGAACAATCCGATAACCCTTGCCGCGCACGCTGACAATGTAGATTTGATGCTGAGTCAGCAGGGCCTCTTTGAACTGCTCAACGCGGTCCAGGATCACGAATTGGCAGTTGACCATTTCCTTCGCGGTCTTCGGCTTTGGCAGGTTCAGCGCCCACTCCAGCCAGGCGTGGCTGATGAGCTGGCCATCCTCGAACTTGTCAGCCAGGAACTGCTCGACAGCCTTGTCCAGGCTCCAGCTGTTCGGCTTGAGCGGGACTACAGACATCACAGCACCTCCACGGCGAAGCGGCCGAATTTCGGGCGGTAGTCGCCGACACCGCAGTACTGGCCAGCGTCCTCCAGGCACTTCAACACCTGGTCACGGTCGATGGATTCCTGATCGTAGGCGATCTCGCAGGCCACGGCCCAAGAGCGGAAGAGGGGGCGATATCGCGTGATCCGCGCAGTGCCGACCTTGACCGAGCGAGCATCATAGAACTGCTCATCCCACAGGCCTTCGACGGTGCGCGGGCCTTCATAGATGATCGGGCAGCGGGTATCCATGATCTCGACGGAGCGCTTGAGCTGAGTGCCCATTTTCGAAAGTTTGCCGCCTGCAACCAGCGCGGATTCAATGTTGATCCCTGGCAAGTACGGGCCGATATCCTCGGAGAAGTACAAGCCACCACGCCACTCGCTACGGGCGATAAGTTCGTGATCCTCGTCGGTTTTTTTGCGCTTCGAAGTAAGCTGCTTATGCGCTTTGGTCAACTTGTTCAAAGGGTCAGCGAACACGTCACTATGAACCAAAAGCGGACGGGTGCCAGTGAGCTTAACTTTCAAAGTTTGCATGGAGTTCTCCAATAGATAGCTGCGTGTGCCTTTTCGCCAATTGCGATGCACGGTGCTTTGCGTGTTGGAACTTCAAAACAACCTCGCGAGAAGTTGCTTTGAAGTTGCCACCAGAAACGCTGGTGACCTCGTGCGGATTACCACCCATGCCTCGCCTTGCCTGGCCTTACCCGACCTGACCCGGCCATGCCTCGCCTCAGATGCTTTCGCACCGCTCAACCGCCTCTGTGAAGCGGCTGAACGCTGAATCAGCCCTTGCCGCGCCTTGCCTTGCCACGGCGTACCTTGCATCGCCCAGCCATATGGTGTTTTCACACCGCACAACACACCCGCAGATGCGCTGTACGCTGGGAAACCAGCCCTTGCCATGGAGCGCCATGCCTAGCCAAACCGCGCCGAACAGAGCCTGGCCAAGTGATGACTATCGCCACCGGAAAGCTCACTTCAAAAATGAGCTGACCGCTGTAAACAGCCCTTGCCTTGCCAGGCCCAGGCATACCTGACCCAGCCCAGCAATACCCAGCCGAACCTCATGATGCTTTCGCACCGGACAGGGTTCTCCGATCTGAAATCGGGAAACCCTCGCCGCTGCTACGCCAGCGCAACTGCTTCTTCAGCACGCTTCGCCGATGCCCGAAGCTCGACACGGCGCTCACCGCCATTGCCACAACGGCGGATGCGCATGGCTTGGTCTTCGCCGAGAACAGCATGGCCTAGGATTGCTGCACACATGAGTACGGAAAGCTTCCTTGCGATGCCTCGACAGAAAAGCTCTGTAGGAACTGCAGATCGACTACGGATGCCAAGCTTGAAAAAGACCCGCTCTACCGATTTCTTGATCGTTGAAGGAGAGCAGTCAAGCTCTCTGGCAATCTCTTTGTTGCCGAGGCCGCAGCAAATGCCGAGTGCCGCTTTGAGTTCCTGGGCGGCGAGAATACCTACACTGCCTTCCATTCCTCTGAAGCTGATCACGTCCTGCATTGTCGACCTCCTTGAGTAAGCTGATGCCAAGAAATATAAGCAGATTGATATTTCTCTGCAAGCGTTCTGCTTATATTTTTTAACAGCAGGTTGATTTTCTGATCAACGGGCACAAAAAAGCCCGGCGTACCGGGCTTAGGGAGGAGGCGGGAAGGGTCTAGAAGAAGGAAGCACCCCAGAAGACTCGTCCGATGATCTTGATCTTGAAACGATCAAGATCCTCTGGGCTGTAAGTTTCGTCTGGGTGCTCCGCAAGGTTGTAGCTTCTGACTCGCACTCCTCCGCCAGGGAGCCTGTAGAGAGTTTTCACGCGAATCTGGCCATCGTGATCGACGGCATACATTTTTCCGTCATTGATCACCGTGTCTTTCATGTTCACCAGGACCGAGCTGCCATCTTGAAGGACTGGGACCATGGAGTTTCCTTTTATGGCAACGGCGACGGCACCTTCAGGGCTGACAGTCTGGCGCCTAAAAACTTCGTAGTTGACCATAAGCGCAGCAGATACGCTCACTTCGATCGTGGTTTTCCCAGGCTTTTGGGGGTCATCCATTTCGATCAGATAAGGAATGCGGATGGCTGAAAGGGAGTCTGATGGACTTATTTCGCTAGCGTCCCGCAGCGCGGAGAGCCGCTCGCGAAGCTCCAGGTTTAGCCTTGCATCTTCCTCGTGCTCACCATTAAAAATCTCGTTTAACGAAGCTGTGCTTAGATACATTGGGTCTTCTGGCTGGAGCATCTCTCCTTCACCGGAGGCGAGCCAAACGCTGTTGACCGAGCACGCTTGTGCGATCTGCACCAGGTATGAAGACCTGAGAGTTTTGCCGGATTCGAGCTGACTGATTGCGGTTTGTGCGATGCCAACAAGCTCGGCCAGCTCGGCCTGTGTCAGGCGCGCTTTCTTGCGGGCCGCTTTGATTCGTTCAGATAGATTCATCCATTGATCCTAAAAGGCTGCTTCTGAGCTTGCAAAGAAGTGTGCTTCTGGCCATGATATAAATTGACTTATCAAGGGCCTGGGTTATGGCGCCGTCTATCAACATGCTGGTAAAGCATTTCGGTACGCAAGCGCGGACCGCCAAGGCTATGGGCGTTTCCCAAGCCACCATTTCGTACTGGCTAGCCGGGGCGGTGAAAATCTCGGCAGAGAAAGCGCTGCTTGCGGAGATCGTGACCGATGGCGCTGTAACTGCTGCTTCGCTGTGCCCGCTTGTGGCTCAGACAGAAGCTCGCCGCAAGGTAGACAAATCATCTACTGAAACTTCACCCAGTGCACCTGGGCCTGTTGGCTCTGTATGCCTATCCAGTAATGCGCGGAGCCAAACATGAAAGTCTTCATTTCCCAGTTTTTGCTGTCCGGCTGACTTTCTTCCGGGCAACAAAAAACCCGCCGTAGGAAGCGGGTTTCTCTAAGCAGTCCACGCCAATGGACTTTTTGAATCTTCGTTCTGTAGGAGGACGAGATGCACCCAGAAAATACCACTGCGCCATCAGTGGCGCAACTGCCAACCCTCAAGAAGATGGAGTTCGGCGACCCTGATCTCCAGGGGGCACGCTTGTTTGTCATCCAGGAAGGTGTCGACCTGGTTGATGGTTTGCGCTTCGCAGCGGACCTCGGCGACGGTGTTCATCAGTTGGCCAATCGGCTGGCTGCATCCATCAACGATGGTGAGCTGGCATACCTCAGCGAGGTTCGCGCTCTGGCATTCCTGGGAGAGGTGGCGAGCACATTGACTCGCGCCAGTCAGTACGCGCTGCAGAAGATGGGAGAACAGCCATGAGTAAGACGATCCCGAGCTTCAGCGACCTTCTGTTGAGCGTTGAAAACCAGTTTCCTTCCGAATGGCAAAAAGACGCCTGCCTGACTGAAGTGCAGGTCGAGCAATTGGAGCGCATCAGCAGCGCCGCCTCGGAAAGCGCCGGAATGATCACGTCCGGACTTGCGGCGCTTGGCGAGCTTCTAGCCTGGGTCGGCACCACTGGTGAATTTAGCAATGAATCGCTCACCAGTACCGGCTGGTTGATTCAGCATCTTGCCGACACAGCTGGCCAGCTTCACCACGAGAGCCAGTGCGCCGACTACAAGCTGCACACCTTGCCACGATCGGCGCCACAAAAGACGACCACCGTAAAACGTGGCGCGGGAGGTGCGGCATGCTGACCGTGCGACGCGAACTGATGCCATTGCCGGTTTACGGTGAGATTGTGCAGGACGTAATCCTCTCTGCCGAGGAGATCGCCCGGTTCAATGAAGCCCGCGAGGCGTTCCGAGCCATCAAAGCCTTGTACTGGGCGCATGTTGTGCCGGGCCTCGGCGGTTTCGAAAACCCTGTCGTAGGAGAGCTGGAGCGCCAGTTGGAGGTCGTTGTCTTTTCGACGAGCAACTTCTTGTTCCCGCACCGCAGCGCGTCCGCCTTCCATGAAGCAAAGCATGTGGGAGGTGCGGCATGATCCCGGAAACCACTCTGCCCGATCAGGTCGAGAACGCGGTTCTGGTCGTGAACCGCTTGGCCAAGATCGCCCTCAACAACGAGGCCCTGCGCGGAAGCGATCCGGCACCGCAACTTGATGAGGCGGACATCGAGGCGATCTTGCATGGGATCGTGCTGATCAGCGACCAGTTACACAAAGGCTTCTGCGAGGTCATGAACTCGCTGGAGAGACAGTCATGAGCCTGCCTTCTACCACCTTCACCACCATGGACACCACCGAGCTGCTGGCGCTAGTCAACGAGGCTCGGGCTGCGTTCGGCGAAGGTTCGGTCCGTCACAACGATTTCGTTGGGCGCTGCAAGGACGAGCTCGACGGCGATTACTACGAAACTTTCGTAGTGCAAAATTTGAACAATACCCAGTCCGAGGGGCTTCGGCTTACCGCCGACCAATGCAAGTTGGTCGCCATGCGCGAGTCGAAGGGCGTGCGCCGTCGTGTGCTCTCCCGCCTGAATGAACTGGAAGGTCAGCAATCGCGCCCGATGACCCAGGCCGAGCTCATCGCTGCCAGCGCAAACCAGCTGGTGGCGATCGAGCGTCAGCAGGCCGCCCATCAGGTGGCGCTGGAGCGAGTTGAGGACCGCACGACCAAGCTCGAGCAAGTGCGCTACCTCGACTCGGTGCCCAGTGGCTTCGAGACCATCACCACGATCCGTGACCGAATCAACAATCGTCACGGTCTTCCGGCCTGGGTGGTGAACGCCGTCATGCGTGAGGTGACCGGCGCGCCGCTGCCGTTCGCAATGGTGCGCAGTCGGCATTCCGACGAAGGAGGGCAGCCATTCGCTATTTGGCCAAAGCCAGCGATCACCCGTCGATTCGACCAATTTGTCGAGCAGTGCACCTACGTCACGGCGGAGCGCGCCACCCATCCAGAAATTCCCCAGGGACGGTTCAAGATTCGCGCGAGGCAGACCCCATGAAGAAACCCACCAAGAAGCAGCTTGAGGCGCTGGTCATCGAGCTATCGATCCAGCACCACCAGGCGGACCTGGCCGTGAAACGTCGTCGCTACGACCTGAACGAGGAGTACGCCTGCTATTTCCGTGTGTGCGGGGAGATCGAGCCGGGCTTTCGCGGCATACGTCCCGATGATCCTCGCTACGCGGGTGTTGTGGCGTACACGGCGGACGCCTACGAACGCCTTCTGCAGGCCAAGCAGGCCCGCCGCAGTGCCAAGCGCCGTCTGGATACGGCAGTGCGCCGCCTGATGATTCTGACCGGTGCCAGCTTCGCTGTGCCGGATGCTGCGCCTGCCAAGCGTCCACCGCCGCGAACGGTACGTCGCACCACGATCCACGGGGAGACCCTGCAATGAACAACCCGTCTACCCCCCCCCAGGCGCTCCAGCAGGGCGCTGGCGCAACGATCATCAGCGGCCCATGGCCGACCTACGCCCAGTTCAAAGGCCTTCCGGATCGCGATCGCTGGGTGCTGTATGGCTCGGCCAAGGCATATCGGGCAGCCCTGGAAGACCAAGGCCTGGTGATGAGCGAGAGCTACGACCAGTTCGTGCGCCGGGTTACAGAGGAGCTTGAGCTGTGAGCGTCCAAGCTATGACCTGGGCTTTGCAGCAGCAGGAGGTGGTGGAGTCGCACGCACGCCACGTCCTGCTGTGCCTGGCCAACTATGCCGACCAAGACGGACGGGCGGCGTTTCCATCGGTGTCGCGTCTGGCGACCGATACCGGACTGAGCACGCGGACGGTGCAGTATCGCCTCCGCGAGCTGGAGCAAACGGGTGTGATTCGCCGTGGCAACCAGGCAATTCCCGTCGCTTACATAAACCAGCGCGACCGCATTCCTGTTTGCTATGACCTCGCCATGGAACGGGGTGCACAGCATGCACCCGGTGCACGCCACGACGGAACGGGGTGCACGCCAGAACACAACGGGGTGCACGCCACGACGGAACGGGGTGCACAGCATGCACCCGAACCACCAATTAACCACCAATTAACCACCCATAACCATAAAGAAGGCGATGGCGCCTCAGCTGGCGGGAAAAGTAAGCGCAAGACCAAGGAGAGCTTCGACCCGCTGACGGCCAAGCCGGAGAACTGTTCCGATCGCGCCTGGGCCGACTTCTGCGAAATGCGCAAAGCAAAGCGTGCGCCGCTCACCAAGCGCGCATGTGACCTGATTGCCAAAAAACTGGAGGGGCACCAGAACGCTGACGCGGTGCTCGACAAGTCCACCCTCAGCTGCTGGACCGATGTTTACCCAGAGTCGACAGCGAACGCTGCCGCCAGGTCAGGCAGGCCGAACTCTTACAGCAACCTCCCTCAGCACACCGATGACATGTACCAGGAGAGCCACGATGGCCGAGCGAATTTCTGATCTGTTCCACCGCCGCCCAGCCATGCGGATCTACTCAGGCGAGTGTGCCGTACATGGCCAGGTCGACATGAGCGAGATTGAGCAACTGGACGGCTCCATGCTGGCGCGTGGCTGCAAGCGCTGTCACTGGGAGGCCCTGCACACGGCCCCGCGCGATTCTGAGGTGCACACCCAGGCCAACGCCCAGCGTAAGGCGGAAAACGTCATGGCGGCGCTGATAGGGGCTGGAATCACCCCGCGCTTTGCTGGCGCCACGTTCGACAGTTACCAAGCCGAGACTGATCCCCAGCGCAAGGCGCTGGCCAAGTGCCGGACCTATGCCGAGCAATTCCCCGAAAACTTCCGGGCCGGTCGCTCGCTGTTGCTGACCGGCAACGTCGGCTGCGGCAAGACGCACCTGGCTAGCGCGATTGTGCGCACCGTGGTGGCTGACGGCGCTGCCGCCCTGATCGTCCCGGCCGGGGAAATTGTGAGCATCGCCCGCGCCTCGATGGTTCCAGGCTCTGGTTACACCGACCGCGACGTGGTGGTTCACCTGGGAGGCCTGAACCTGCTGGTGATCGATGAGGTTGGTTGCCAGAAGGGCAGCGAGTACGAGCTGGGCCTGCTGCACAGCATCATCGACCGCCGGTACCAGGCGGTACTGCCCACCGTGCTGATCAGCAACCTGAGCGCCGAAAGCCTGAAGTCCTACATCGGCGACCGCGCCCTTGATCGCTTGCGGCAGAACGGCGGGCAACAGGTTGGCTTTACCTGGTCCTCGATGAGGGCAGCGGCATGACCGAGTTCTTCAGCATTCCCGCCGAGCAGGGCGTACTGGGCTCGATCATGCTGGCCAGCCTGCAGCAGGATGCCGGTCTGGTCGAGGACATCATGGGCCAGCTCTCTTCGGTTGACTTCCACCATCCCGACCATGCTGCGCTCTTTGAGGCAATGAACGACTGCAAGGAACGCAGCATGCCCATCGACCCGGTTACCGTTGATGCAGTGCAGCGCCGTCTGCCAAGCGGCAACAACACATTGGCCTATGCCGCTGACCTGACCAAGAACACCCCGTCGCTGGCCAGCTGGAAGACCTACGTCAAGCACGTCAAGGACTGGAGTGTGCTGCGGCGCATTCTGGCCGTGCACGACGTTGCGGTTGAGATGATAAGCGCCGGTGAGCCGACCGCCGATGTGATCGCCGCCGCCCAGCAGGCCATGGCCGACCTGCGGAACCTCGATGGCGAGCACAAGGAGTTCAAGCGCCTGGATCAGTGGATGGGTGATGCCGCTGACCTGATTGACCAGAAGCACCAAGGCGTGGCACCGAAGTGGCCCTCCACAGGCCTCGAAAGCCTGGACAAGCTAGTACGTGGCATTCGTCCGAAGAAGGTGACTGTGATTGCCGGCCTGCCAGGGAGCGGCAAGACCACCCTGGCCCTGCAGGTCGCCCAGTACAACGCTGTGAAGGAGCGGAAGCCCTGGCTGGTGTTCTCCATCGAAATGCCTGGTGAAGAACTGGGGCTGCGTGCCATCGCATCGCTGGGTGGCATCGACTTGGCCAAGCTGGACGAGCCGGATCGCATGCGAGAAGAGGATTGGGCGAAGTTGTCTGGCTCTGTAGCCATCGCTCTGGATGCGCCGCTGTTTGTCTGCGATGACCCAGTGCAAACCCCGGCGACCATTCGGGCCACAGCCAGGCGCTGCCAGCGTGAGCACGGCCTGGCCGGGATCGTGGTCGATTACCTGACCTTGGTGCGTAGCGAGCGTGGCGGCCGATCTCGCACCGAGGAGGTGGGCAAGATCAGCAAGGCCCTGCTGCAGCTAGCCAAGGAAATGGGTATCCCGGTCATCGAGTTGGCCCAGCTGAACCGAGACTCGACCAAGCGCCCCGGGAAGAAGCCCCAGTCCAGCGACCTGCGCGACTCGGGCGAGATCGAGGCCGACGCCAGCTGCATTCTGATGGTCCACCGCGACATGGATACCGAGCACGGCAAGAACGGCCTGACCGAGATCCTGATGACCAAGTGCCGCCATGCGAAGGTCGGCAGCTGCGTTCTGCAGCAGGAGGGCCAGTACAGCCGATTCGCAAACTTCGAAGGCTCTATGCCGACTGACGATGATGTCGAAATGGGGCGAGAGAGCTATGCCCAGCGCCATAAGGGGAGCAAACGCCATGAAACTTTCTGATCTGTGGCCAGGCCGCAAGCCGCCAGCCCGTACGCCTGCAAAGCCGGTCGTCTCGGTGATCGTGACCAAGCGTGCTGGCGCCGAGCAGCCTGTTGCCACTGGCAATACCCCTGCGCCAGCTGCTGCCCAGCGCGGCCCTATCGAGCTGCCCGCCACCCTGGCCGAGTGCGAAGCCCTGCATGAGCAGTTGGTTACCGACGCCATCCGGCTGGAGCTGGCGCTGGCTCAGGCTCAGGAGGGCGCTGCTCAGGGAATCCCCTACAACCGTAGCTGGTACAACCGGGCCAAGGCAGCGCTCAAGCACATCAACCATGACCGCGCCCGCGCCCTGTACCGCTGTGGACAGTTGCGTAAGGAGGCCAAGCAGCAATCCCAGCAGGGCCTGGACCGGATGATCCTTGACGTGATCAAGGAGTCGATGCCGGCTGACCAATTTCTGGGGTATGTGCGAATTGCCGAGGCCCGTGCGGCCCAAGGGGTTTCTCAATGAGCAACGTAACTGTGGCATTGCCGCGCAAAAGCCTGACCGCCGTGGAGTGCAAGTTCCTCAAGGTGGGCAACCGTATGCTGCTGGAGCAGAACAATGGCCGGATCGCCTCAGCGGCCCTGATGGACATCGTGGCTGACTGGCACGCCGCGCGCGCCAATGTGGGCTTCGAGCAATTCGCCAAGGGCTGGATCACCGAAGGGAACGCCAAGAACAAACACGCTGACAAGCTGCTGCGAGAGCTGTTCGGCCTGGAAACCGACCCAACGCCCCGGAGGGCTGCATGAAGAAAAGAACCTACGTGGACAAGATGCTGGGCGATACCGAGTACTTGCTCGAGCAGTGGGGCTGGTGGCGGATGTGCGAGATGGGCGTGCCACGGTACGTCTCACCCCTGTATGCGCTCATGCGGGACAACGTCCCATCCGAGGGTGGTGCGCGCCAGCATGTGATCACGGACGATCTGGCGCTGGTCGTGGATGGTGCTGTTGCAAGGCTTGTGAAGCGCAACCAGCAGATGGGGGACTTCGTGTGGGCGTACTACGGCTACAAGCAACCGGCTATGCGGGTAGGTCGGGAGGCTGGAATGTCCGAGCGCAAGGCCCGAGAGATCATCAAGGCTGGCGTTGCATGGATCGACTGCGCCCTCGAAGAAATTCGAGAAGCTGCGTAAAAAGTTCTATGCGGGCGGATAAACACCTGTTTTCATAGCAGCGTGTCCAGCTTGCAAGCAACGCGACACAGAGGAACCCCGGCCATTGTGTCGGGGTTTTGTGTTTTTGAGGGGGCTTCGATTCAGGTAGCCCTCCAGAAAAAGCATTTTTCTTGTATGAGGGAACGATTTGATAGCGCTATGATTCTGATAGGTTGCTACTCAATAATATGGAAGACCGTGAGTATGAAAAACGTTCTCGCCGTTGTGGCGCTTTCCCTTTTCGCTGCGTCCGCCGGGGCGGCTGAGTTATCCGGAGCGCTTGGCGCGACAGGCCAAGGTGGTCTTACAGCGCGCGTCGGCATTGGCTTTAACTGGGACAAAAGCTGGTTTGAATCCAGTACTGGCCGTCTAACCGGTTATTGGGATGCTGGGTATACCTATTGGGAAGCAGGAGATGCTTCCGGTGGCGCTCACTCGCTGTCCTTTGCGCCAGTTTTCGTTTACGAGTTCGGCAGCGGTAACGTGAAGCCATTCGTTGAGGCTGGCATCGGCCTGGCGGTCTTCTCTGGTACATCCGCAGGTGACCAGGACTTTGGTTCGGCCTTCAACTTCGAAGACCGCATCGGTGCGGGCTTGAAGATCGGCGAGACGCAGAAGGTTGGTATCCGAGCGATTCACTACTCCAACGCTGGCATTAAGCAGCCCAACGACGGTATCGAGTCGTACTCGCTGTTCTACAGCCACCAGATTTAAAAAAGCACGATCCCTCTTTGCCCGCCCTGTGCGGGCTTTTTTATGCGGATGACACGCTCAGGCAGCTGGGCTAAGTCGGTAGTGGCGTCGATCAAAGCCGTGCGCTCCCTGATCGGCTACGCGATGAGAGTCTGGGGTATGTGACCCAGCGATCCAGGCCACCAAGCCGGGTATGCACCGGCCCTCCGCACCCATTCCAAGCCTCGGTATCTGCCGGGGCTTTTTCGTATCTGGAGGCTGTATGGAAAAGCTACAGCTCGACGTTGAGGTTGAGGGCGCCGCTGACTTCCTGCGCCCTCTGGGCGAAACGCTCAAGTCACTTGAACAGTTTCCCGAGCTGCCGCTCCAGGTCTTTCGTGACCTTGTCACCCACAGCCTTCATGAGCTTTCCGTAAGTCTCGACAGCGCCGCATTTGCCGCAGGTGACCTTCGAGTTGTTGTTCGGCCTAGCCGGAACCTCGAACTTGTCACTGCCGCACTTGGCGCACTTGAGGGTTACCTTCATCGTTTTTCGCTCCGTGAAACGTCTTGTGTGGAAACTCGACGATAGCACGGAGCCACCTTTCTACCCATTCCAAGGGCTCGCCATTTCGGCGGGCCTTTTTCGTTTCAGGAGCCTGCCTTGGACGTCAACGTTATTCAGAGTGCCGATTATGTTCCCGGCATGTCCGGCTACCGCCTGGATCTCAAGGCGGGCGTCATGGAGATCAATAGCGGTCATATGGCTGTCGGATCTTTGCCCAGCGACCCGCAGATGATCACCGTCACCGCCAGCGAGTGGCCAGAAAGCGAAGTCCCGGCAGGGGCTAAGGCCCGCCTGGCGTTCTTGCAGGAGCAGATCGGCAAGGTGCCGGTCGAGTTCCGCGCTGATGCCGAGTTCTCGACCGAGGATATTTCGTTCGATCACGACGGATCGGACATCCGCACCACGCTGACCTACCGGCGCCTTGAGACTGATCAGGAAGCAGCAGAACGGGTTGCCCGTCAGGCCGGGCCTGGCATGACCATCAATGCTGACGGCGTGTGCATCACGGCCAACGGCAAGGTCGTCGTCAGGCTGGGCCGCTGCATGGATGATGAGCGGCCTGCCGAACAGCCATGTCGTGACGATGACAGCGAGGGCGAACTGCGTGATGCGCTGGCTGACTGGAAGCCAGGCGAAGGATTGCTGGCAGGAAAGCTCCTGACGACTGCTGATCGGTTCGCAGTGAGCATGGCGAAGAACTCCCAAGGTGATTACATCTGCACTGGCATTGGCCTTGGCGTCGATCCTGCCCGGAGCGAAACCAAGGATGGCTTGGCGGATCGACTGCATGAGATCTCCAGCCAGATCGCCGAAAGCGAGCTTGGTCAGGAGCTCCGTTCCAAGATCGATGCGGTTGATACCGTCCGTGAAGTCATCCGCAAAGAGCTCCGCCCTGGCGGCATGCTGTTCCGCCGCTGATCTGCTGTGTTTAGCCCGCCATGAGCGGGTTCATTTTTCTATGGAGCATCACCTATGGCCGAGCCAAGTACCGGCGCCCTTGCAGTGACCGGCGTACTTGCCAGCGTCGGCCTGGGTGCTTTCTTCCCTGAGTTGGACCTGGCCACCCTGGTGGGCGCGTTCGGCGGGGCTTTCTTCTACGTGGTGTACGCCCGAGACATCGGCATGCTTCGCCGCATTGGCTACCTGCTGGCCGGCTGGATTGGCGGCTACCTCGGTGCTGCTGAGATGCTTGGCCGGGCTTGGACCCAGACAGCAGGCTTCAGCGCCTTCGTCTGTGGCGTTCTCTGTGTGGTCACGTTCTCCGGCTTGTTGGAGTGGATGCAGACAGGGCAGATGCCACGCTGGCTGCAATGGGTCTTCCGCCTGCGGGCCAGGAAGGAGGGTTGAATGGTTGCCGTTATCCAGGCCGCATTGTGCGCCGTCATCTTCGTGATGATCGGCCTGCGCTATCGGCCGTATCCAGATGCCCGCTACAAGCTTGGCATATCGCTGATGGCGTGGGCGGCCTGCGCTGTGACGGGCATGCAATGCGTCAGCCTCGTTGGCCGCATGGTGATGCATGACGATTTCGCCGATGCCTCCTGGTTCAACACTGCGTTCTACCTGCTGGCCGCCATCTTGGTGTGCCGGGCCAAGGGGAATGTCGCCAAGATCGTGAGGGTTGATTAATGAAGAGCGCCGAGCAATCCCGCCTCAAGTATCTGTTGTCATCGCGCCCGTTGATCGTGAAGCGCGAGGGCATGCATGTGTGCCTTCACGACGCTTTCAGTGGAGAGGTGCTGGCAGGCCAGACCAAGGTCCAGCTCATCCAAGAGCCTGGCGAGGTGACGCGCTTGGTGGTCGAGTTCAACTGCGACGGCGAGTATGTTCGCCTGCAGGGTGAGTGATGTCCTGCAGCGGATGCGCCGCCCGGCGCGAATGGATCAACAAATGGACAAAGGTGGCATATGAGCGAGCAAGAAACCTTTTCACACCAGATCGAGAAGCTGAGCCCGAAGAAGGGCGACCTGTTGGTGGTCAGCGTTCCGTTCCCGATCAAGACGGAGGTGCGCGAGCGACTGACTCAGCACCTGGCAGCGACAGCTGATCGACTCAAGTGTGAGCTGATCGTGCTTGAGGCGGGCATCACCGCCCAGCTGCAGCCAAGCGTCAGCGACTTACTGGACGAACAGCGCAAACAGACCGCACTGCTCGAGCAGATCGCCACCCAGAACCTTGCGCTGATCGAAGCGCTGGCAGACGGTGAGGGTGCTGACCCTGATGCTGAACCGCGGTCCTACCTGGATGGCACGCCATGCCGTTAAGGCCGCAACGCCCGTGCAGAGCCCAAGGTTGTCGATCGTTACACCGCAATGCCAATGGTTACTGTGACGGCCACGCAGGCCTGGCTGCCGAGCAGGCCAAAGCCTGGGCTACACGCAAGGGCTCAGGTCGTGGCGGCCGCCCATGGCGCCGGCTGCGTGATCGCATTCTCAAGCGTGACCAGTACCTGTGCCGGTGCGACGACTGCACCAGGCTGGGAAGGATTCGCGAGGCTGATGAAGTTGACCACATCGTCGCGCTGGCCCACGGCGGCACAGACGATGACTGCAACCTCAGAGCCATCAATCACGACTGCCACAGGGCGAAGACGCAGCGGGAGTCAAGAGGGCGCGCACGGGGCGGCTGAAGCACGTCAAAACCCCGATTTCTGCACGTTTTTGGGGCAAAACACGCCCTGATGGGGTGGGGTACCCTCAAAGTCTGGAGCTTTTAGCTCGGACACCGCGCCCTCAGTCGTTTTTTTACACCCGCGAAATATAAAGTTTAGTGGAGGCGCCGATGCCAGGGGTTGCCGGGCGCTCCGGCCGTCGCCCAAAACCCACGGCCCAGAAGGCGCTGGCCGGTAATCCCGGCAAGCGCAAGCTCAACATGGACGAGCCTGACTTTGCTCTGGTGACCAATGTCGACCCGCCCGAATGGCTGTGCGAACACGCCACTCGGGTTTGGGAAATGCTGGTGCCGGAATTGCTGCGAGCCAAGGTTCTGGCTCTGACCGATATGCACAATGTCGAGGCGTTCTGCACTGCGTACGGTAACTGGCGGCTTGCTCAAGACTCTGTCCGGGAACATGGCGTCGTAGTCGCGGGAGCCACAGGCGGGCCGGTGAAAAACCCGGCGCTCACCGCCGCCAACGAGGCCATGCGCCAGATGGTCACTTTCGGCTCGATGCTTGGGCTCGATCCCGCGAGCCGCACGCGCATCATCGGCGGCAACAAGCAGAAGACAACGAACCCATTCGCAGGCTTGCTCGAGTGACCAATGGCCAGGACCAAGTACACCAACGTCGACAAGGCGATGGCGTGGGCAAGGTCCGTCCTGAAAGGCAAGTTCCCGGCCTGCCGCTATATACACCAGGCGATCGAGCGGCACTTTGACGACGTAGCGGCCAGCCGCTCCAAGAGCTACCCATACAAGTTCGACCCGGCCAAGGCCGAGAAGAAGCTGCGCCTGATGCAGCTGCTGCCCCACACTAAGGGCGAATGGGCGTTCAAGCGGCAGTTGATCACGCTTGAGCCATGGCAGCTCTTCGGCCTGGCCTGCACTTTCGGCTGGATCCGGAAGAAGGGCGGGTACCGGCGTTTCCGCGAAAGCTACTGGGAAGTGCCGCGCAAGAACGGCAAATCAGTGATTGCCGCCGGCGTCGGCATCAGCATGTTCACCGCCGACAACGAATTTGGCGCCGAGGTGTACTCCGGTGCGACCACCGAGAAGCAGGCATGGGAGGTATTCCGTCCTGCAAGGCTGATGGTCAGCCGTTCGCCCATGTTGATCGAGGCGGCGGGCATCGAGGTCAACGCCTCGAACTTGAACATCCCGTCCAACGGCAGCCGCTTCGAGCCGCTGATTGGTAACCCGGGTGATGGTGCTTCGCCGTCCTGCGCGATCATCGACGAATACCATGAGCACGACAGCGCGGCGCAGTACGACACGATGCTTACCGGCATGGGCGCACGCCGCCAGCCGCTGATGTTCATCATTACCACCGCCGGAGCGAACATCGAGGGGCCTTGTTACGACAAGAGGCGCCAGGTCGTCGAGATGCTCAATGGCACCGTCCCAGACGACGAACTGTTCGGCTACATCTGGACCCTTGACGAGGGTGATGACTGGACTGATCCGAAGAACCTGGCCAAGGCGAACCCCTGCATGGGCGTGTCCGTGTTTCAGGAGTACCTGGAGAGCCAGCTGGCGAGGGCGATCCGCTCGGCGCGTTTTACCAACACGTTCAAGACCAAGCATCTGAACCTGTGGGTGAGTGCCAAATCCGGCTTCTTCAATATGGAGAGCTGGAAGGCCTGCGAGGACAAGACGCTCACCCTTGAACAGTTCGAGGGCCAAGAATGGGTTGCCGGCTTCGACCTGGCGCGCAAGCTGGACATGAACTCTAGGGCCAGACTGTTCTGGCGTGAAGTCGATGGGAAAATCCACTACTACAGCGTCGGACCTGCGTTCTGGGTGCCGGAGGATACGGCCAACGACGTAGACAACAAGCGCATGTCCGAGCGCTTCCAGGCCTGGGTCAACACTGGCCACCTGGTCGCAACGCCCGGTGCCGAGGTCGATTACCGCGAGATCCTCGAGGACACCAAGGAAGCCAACAAGCTGGCACCGATCAGGGAGAGCCCGATCGACCCGCACGGCGCCACTGGTCTGAGCCATGACCTGGACGACGAGGGTTTCAACCCGATCACCATCACCCAGAACTACACCAACATGTCCGACGGCATGAAGGAGCTGGAGGCAGCCATCGAGGCGGGCCGCTTCCACCACGACGGTAATCCGATCATGACTTGGTGTATCGGGAATGTGATCGGAAAGCACCTGCCCGGCAACGACGACGTGGTGCGACCAATCAAGCAGGGTGACGACAACAAGATCGACGGCGCCGTGGCACTGATCATGGCTGTTGGATCGGTGCTGCGCCTCGCTGCCGAAGGCTCTGGCGGCTTCGACAACTTCTTCGCCAACCCTATCGTGGTTGGCTAACGGGACAACCTATGAAAACTGGCCTGATCATCTTTCTGGTGCTTGCCGCTGGCGGCTTGCTGCTGGGCGTTGCTGGCGTATATGTACTTGCCGGCCTTGGTTACGCGCTGTTGGCCGCTGCCGGTGCGCTTCTGGCTTCCGCAGGCTTCATTCGCAAGGGGCTGATCGGTGGCTAAATCTCTCTCTCAGGTTCTTGGCCAGGCGCTGGTCAAGTCCGCCGAGCCGGGCTTTGCCTCCAGTCTGGCGGGATGGGCAGGGCGCAAGATTGGCCTCGGCGACGCGGCGTTCTGGAACACCTACTACGGTACCGATTCGGCCTCTGGCAAGGTGGTCAGCCAGCAAACGGCCCTCCAGCTTTCCACGGTCTGGGCATGCGTTAGGTTGATCGCCGAGACCATCGCCACGCTGCCGATCGCCTTGTACGAGAACCAGAACGGCGCTCCGGTGGTGGCAGCCTCTCACCCGGTCAACTTCGTGATCAGCCAGCAGCCCAACGCCGACCAGACCCCGGTCGAGTTCTGGGAGAACGTCATGGCGAGCCTGTTGCTCCAGGGGAACTCATTCTGCGAGCCGCACATGAGCGGTCGGACGCTGACGAGTCTGGAGTTTCTGCTGCCACAGAACATGTCGCCACCGCGGCGCCTGGCGGACGGCTCCATCGAGTACCGCTACACGGACAACTTCGGCAAGCCTCACACGCTGACCGAGGATCAGATGGTGCACGTGCGAGCCTTCGGCGTTGACCCGCTTTGCGGCCTGTCGCCGCTGGCCTATGGGCGGCAGGTGCTGGGCTCGGCCATGGCGGCTGATGAGTCGGCGGCCAAGATGTTCGCCAACGGCATGAAGCTGGGCGGCGTGCTGTCCACCGACCAGATCCTCAAGCCGGAACAGCGCAAGGACATCCGCGAGGACATGATCAAGCAGTTCTCCGGCGCGACGAATCACGGCAAGACGATGGTTCTAGAAGCGGGCATGAAGTACCAGCAGGTCTCCATGACGCCAGAAGACGCCCAAATGCTGCAGACCAGGGCGTTCAACGTCGAGGAGATTTGCCGCTGGTTCCGGGTGCCGCCGTGGATGGTCGGGCACACGCAGAACTCCACCAGCTGGGGCACAGGCATGGAGCAGCAGATGATCGGCTTCCTGTCGTTCACCCTGCTTCCCTGGATCAAGCGCATCGAGATGTGCGCCAACCGACGCCTGTTGCGTCCTGATGAGCGCCGCCGCTTCTACGTGAAGTTCAATCCGGAAGGGCTGCTGCGCATGGATAGCGCGGCGCGGGCGGCCTTCTACAGCTCGATGACGCAGAACGGGATCTACACGCGGGACGACTGCCGCCGCAAAGAAAACCTGCCTCCGCAGGGCGGGAACGCCGCGAAGCTCACTGTGCAATCCAACATGCTGCCGATCGACAAGCTGGGTGAAGACCCCGGCGGCGCCAATCAGGCCAAGGCGGCGCTGCTCGACTGGCTCAACGACCAGCCAAGAGGTAAATCCGAATGAAATCCGCCCCCACCAGCTGGTGGTCTGGGTCCGGCGTAAAGGCGGGCCACAAGGACCGAGCAGCAGCGGTCAAATATCGCTCTTTCGACTATGACGTGAAGGCTGTCGGTGACGACGGCCTTTTTTCTGGCTACGGCTCGGTGTTCGGCGTGGTCGACAGCTACAACGAGGTTGTCGCACCAGGTGCATTTTTGGAGTCGATTGCCGAGGCTAAGGCAAAGAACCGCACCTTCCCCGTGCTCTGGCAGCACCGAACCGGCGAGCCGATTGGCAGTTGGAGCATCGACAGCCTGAAGGAAGACAACCGAGGTCTGTTCGGCGAGGGTGAGCTCTGGCTGGCTGACGCACCCTACGCCCGCATTGCCCACCGAGGTATGCAAACCCGGTCCATCACCGGCTTGTCCATCGGCTACTACGTGCGTGAGTCTAGCTTCGACGAGAAGACGCGAATCCGGACGTTGACGAAGCTGGACTTGATCGAGATCTCCATCGTCACCGTGCCTGCCAATGACGAGGCTCGGACCGACACCATCAAGTCGAAGTTGGCCCATGGCGGCCTGCCTTCGATGCCCGAATTTGAGTTGCTCCTGCGCGAGGCAGGCTTCTCGAAATCTCAGTCCACGGTGATTGCCAACCGCGGGCTGCAGCATCTGCTCCGGAGCGAGTCCGAGGGCGACCTGGCAGCAATCGAAATCGTCGAGGCGTTGAAGTCGCGCCCGGCACTTTCTCTCCCATCGCTTTGAGGATTCATCATGCACAACGCCATGAGCAACAACGCTCGCGCGGAGTACCGCCAGTTCCAGCGCAAGGAGCATGCCGACGACAAGATCCAGCTGAAGGCGGTCAATGACCTGCTCGACCAGCGCGATCAGGAGATCAAGGCATTCGCCACCAAGGCTGCCGAAGAGATCAAGGAGCACGGCACCATTCTGGCCGAGACCAAGACCATCCTCGATGGTCTGGTGAAGGACGGCTTGGGCCTGCAGGATCGCCTGCAGGAAATCGAGCAGAAGATGGCCCGCCGTTTCTCTGCCAACGACCCTGTCGACTTCAAGTCGGCTGGCGAGGAGCTGACCGAATGTGACGATTTCAAGTCGCTGCAAACTCGCGGTCGGGGCATCGTTCGAGTGGGCCGGAAAGCCGTCACCAACATCACCAGCGCTACCACCGGCACCGGTGGCGTCGGCGCGGCTATCCAGCCGACCCGCGTGCCAGGCATCGTGGTTGGGCCGGAGCGTGAGTTCACCATTCGCGACCTGATCATGCCAGGCCGCACCGGCTCGAACGCGGTCGAGTTCGTGCAGGAAACCGGCTTCCAGAACATGGCCGCGCCCCAGGCGGGTGAGGGTGCCGCGAAAGCCCAGTCTGATCTGTCCTTCGGCCTGAAGACCACCAACGTCATCACCATTGCCCACTGGTTCCGCGCCTCCAAGCAGGTGCTGTCGGACATTCCGCTCCTTCAGAGCTACATCAACGGCCGCGCGATCTACGGCCTGAAGTACAAGGAAGAAGAGCAGCTGCTCGCTGGCGACGGTACCGGCCAGAACCTGCTGGGCTTGATTCCTCAGGCTACCGCCTTCAACAACGCTTTGCGCAAGGCGGGCGACACCAAGATCGACACCCTGCGCCGCGCCATTCTGCAGGTTCGCATTGCCGAGTACCGTGCTTCGGCCATCGCCCTGAACCCGGTTGACTGGGCCGACATCGAGCTGACCAAAGACGCCAACGGCTCCTACATCTGGGTGAACGTCCAGGAAGGCGGCGTACAGCGCCTGTGGAAGCTGCCTGTGGTGGACAGCAACGCTGTGCCGGAAGGTGAGTTCCTGGTAGGCGCGATGAACATCGCCGCCCAGGTGTTCGACCGTGAGGAAGCGGCCGTCGAGGTTTCCACCGAAGACGGTGACAACTTCCGCACCAACATGGTCACCATCCGCGCCGAGGAGCGCCTGGCACTGGCGGTCTACCGCCCAGAGTCGTTCGTTCATGGCGAATTCGAAGCCACCCCGTAACCTGCCCAGGAGCGCGCCCGGGAAACCGGGCGTGACTGCATATGTCGGAAGTGAAAGTCAAAACTATCAAGGGGTTCATCAACGGCGGTGTCTATGCCAAGCGCGGTACGGAAATCACCGTTGAGGAGTTGCGCGCCCGCGATCTGCTCCGCAATGGCCTGATCGAGGAGTACGACGTGAAGAAAGCCGAGGAGCCTGAAAACAAGAAGGCCCCAGAGCCGGCCAACAAGGGCGGGAAGGGTGCAGCAACCAAGAAGGAGTGATCCATGTCCGTGATCGCCATCGACATCGCCATGCACCACCTGCTTGCCGAGCCTGAGGACCAGATCCTGGTCCAGGCTCAGCTTGATGCGGCGGAGGAGGCGGCGATGCAGTTTCTCAATCGGCGCTTCTACTTGGATCAGGTGGCTCTCGACGAAGCCCGCGCCGGAGTGCCAGCGGCCATGCAGCAAGCCAAGGAGGCGAATGCTGAGGCGGCCGCCGCCGCCGAGGCCGAGCAGGATCACACCCTGCGCTGTCGCCTGCTCGAACACGCCCGCAAGGTGCTAGCCGACGCCTATGACCAGGCCGACGCCATTGCCTACGGCATGGTGCTCAACCCTGCGATCCAGGCTGCCTGCCTGCTCAAGTTGGGCCACCTGTTCGCCAACCGTGAGGAGGTGGTCACCGGGTCGACCGCCGTCGAGCTGCCGCTGGCGTCCCAGCACCTGCTGATGCCATATCGCATCCGGATGGGTGTGTGATGCAGGCCGGCAAGCTCCGGCACCGCATCGACATTCAGGAGCTGGTGCCGGTGCGTGACCCAGTAACCTTGGAGTTCGGCGAACCGGAATGGGTGACACACTGGGAGAAATGTCCGGCACGTGTTGAGCCGTTGTCAGCTCGGGATCTCGTCGCGGCTCAGGCAGCTCAGTCCGAGGCGACCGCCCGTATGGTGATCCGCTACCGCCCAGGCGTGCTGTCCACCATGCGCATCGTCTACCGCGGCGAGGTGTACAGCATCGAAGGCCCACCCCTGGAGGACGACAAGTCCGGCCTGGAGTACCTGACGCTTCTGGTGTCGAAGGGGGTGAAGGATGGCTGATGGCGTTGAGTTCAGCATCACCGGCCTGGAAAGCCTGCTGGGGAAGTTGGACGCCGTCAGCTACGACGTTCGCCGCAAGGGCGGCCGGGCCGCATTGCGTAAGGCTGCGCAGGTTGTGATGCAGAAGGCCAAGGAAGGCGCCGAGCGTATCGACGACAAGGAAACCGGTCGCTCGATCGCCGACAACATCGCGCTGCGCTGGAATGGCCGCCTGTTCAAGCAGACCGGTGACCTGGGCTTCCGCATCGGCGTGCTGCACGGCGCGGTGCTGGCCAAGAAGGGGGAAACGGCCGACCTCTCGACCAATGCGCCGACCCCTCACTGGCGCCTGATTGAGTTCGGTACCGAGAAGATGGCCGCTGCCCCATTCATGCGTCCGGCCCTTGCCAACAGCATCGCGGAGGTGACAAACACCTTCGTCTCCGAATATGAAAAGTCGATCGATCGCGCCATCCGGCGCGCTGCGAAGAAGGCTGCATTCTCATGACACCACCGATTGTTCAGGCCTGTTTGGCTTCTCCAACGGTTACGGCTTTGCTGGGGGCTGGCGCGGATATGCGGCTCTATTCCTTTGGCGAGGCGCCGGATGCCGTGGCCAAGCCCTATGCCGTGTGGCAACTCGTCAACGGAACGCCGGAGAATTTCCTCGCCGGACGTCCGGATGTCGACGGCTTCACGCTGCAGATCGACGTGTACGGCACCACCGGCACCTCTGTGCGCCAAGTGCGCGATGCCGTCCGTGATGCCATCGAGCTGCGCGCCAATGTCACCCGCTGGGGCGGCGAAGGCCGTGACCCAACCACCAAGAACTACCGAACCAGCCTCGACGTGGACTGGATAGTCCGCCGATAAATCATGCGGCGAAGCCGCGGGAGAATGATATGCAAACAGTATTTGAAGTGGGGAAAGACGGAAGAGTGCGCATTGTCGGTGTGGTTATCACCGGCAATGCGCCAGGCTGATTAGCGCGGAGCTACACCTACGCCGCGCTTGATCGCCTCTTGAACATTGCTGAGATCTCCTCCGACGGCGTCAAGGGGTAGATTGAATGCATTCGAATCTGCGTCAGGCTGGCGAGTGTTCTTGAAGAAATCTACGTACTTGCGCAGTTCTGCCTCATCGTAGTCTGGGCGAGAACGAAGGTAGAGCGATATGGCGCCGAGTGCAGACATAACGCCAGCTTCGAATGAAGAAAGACCGGTTTTGCTCATAGGACCTCCAAGGTCATTTTGCCCCAGTCCATGGGTTATCAGGCAATGGACCGGGGCGGCTCATTGGAGGCACAACGCTACTACGGCTATCGACCGGCCAGTTACTGGATTTCCATCCACTCTGGATAACTGAACAGTTCACCGAAGCCCGCCTCGAGCGGGCTTTTCTTTGCCCGACAGGAGATCACCATGTCGATTTTGACCCAAGGCACCCAGGTCTTTGCCCTGGTCCCGCCTGCCTCTGGCACTGGCCCGCTCACCGTAATGGAGGTGGAATGCGCCACCGCGTTCAACCCTGGTGGGTCTCCGAAGGAGCAGATCGAGGACACCTGCCTCAGCTCCAAGGAGCGGACCTACAAGCCGGGCCTGCGCACGCCGGGCCAGGCATCTCTGACCATCAACGCCGACCCAAACAGTCCCAGCCACATCCGGCTGCATCAGCTTTCTGAGGCCGATGGTGACACCACCATTCGCTGGGCGGTGGGCTGGTCCGATGGCCCGCTTGATGCGGACGGCAACCCGACCGCGCTGCCAACCCTCAACACCGAGGGAGATGATTTCGAACTGCCGACGACCCGCACCTGGTTTGTCTTCCAGGGGTATGTCGCCGACTTCCCGTTCGACTTCGCCGCCAACTCCGTGGTCAGCACTGCGGTTTCCATCCAACGTTCGGGCGGCTCCGCCTGGATCAAGAAAGCCCCGTGAGGCACTGATGAAGCTCACTATCGACTCGCTGCAACAGGTCGGCTCCTTCACCGGCCGGCCTGTGGAGAAGGAAATCAGCTGGCGCCAAGGCGAAGACACCCTGAAGGCGACCGTCTACGTTCGCCCGCTGGGCTACCAGTCAGCCGTCAGCGATGTCCTCGCCGCGGCTGGCCACCAAGACAGCATTGCCGGCCGCATCGCCGCCGCGATCTGCAACGAAGAAGGGCAGCCCGTCTTCACGGTCCTGGACATCACCCATGGACCTCTCGACAAGGTCGAGTTGGCCAAGGACCCTAAGAGCACCAAACGCCTGGGCGCGCTGGATGGAAACCTGACCGTTGCACTGCTCGCGGTTATCCATGAGGTGAACAACCTGGGAAAGACGACGAGCTCACCGACCTCGACGAGCTCTGGCACGAACTCGTCCTCGCCGGAGTCGGCGGCACCACCATCGCGCAGGCGCAAGAAAACCTGAGCCTGCGCGAGTTCCACTCCTGGGTGAAGTACTGGCGTAAGCGCGGCTCGTTCCATTTGGGCATGCGCATCGAGAGTGGCTTCGCCCTGATTGCTTCCATCCTGGCCAACCAGACTCGAGACCAGAAGAAGCGGCCGGAGCCTTACACGCCGGCGGACTTCTCGCCTCATGTCGACCAAGTAGCGACCAGTCTCGGGGTGGCGATGGAGACGTGGACTTAGCAGAAGTGTTAGATTGGCCCATTTGCGATTCGCAGTGGGGGAAGAAGCATGGAGCTATTACAGGGACTGTATTTTGGTTATCTGGTCGTATATTTAGCTATATATATTCTGCCAATGATTATTGCTTTTCATCGGCATCATGAGAAATATACGACCATATTTCTTCTCAACCTTTTGCTTGGCTGGACTATTGTAGGGTGGGTTGTAGCACTAGTGTGGGCAGTAATCGGAAAGCGTCGAGTGCCGTCTGTTGATACACTGTCAGTAGATGTTGAGCCTGATCGTTACGTTATGCTTGAGAAAATAACCGCCCTCAGAAATAGCGGCTCTCTTAGCGAGGAAGAATTCCAGAGAGAGAAGACCAGAATATTAGGTTGATCAAATAAACAGCCCGCACTTGCGGGCTTTTTTGTGCCTGGAGTAAATAATGGCGGCCAAATCCCTTGGAACGTTGACCCTTGATCTAATTGCAAAGGTCGGCGGGTTTGTTGCCGGCATGGACAAGGCCGAGCGCAGCTCCGATAAATGGCGTAAACAGGTAGAAGCCAACGCCAAGATTGTTGGCGCCGCTATCGGTGGCGCCGTAGCGACCGGAGTAGCAACGCTCACAGCACTCACTGTTTCGGCTATCAACACTGCGTCAGAAATTAGCAAGCTGGCCTCCGTAGCAAACGTCAGCACCAACGACTTCCAAAAACTTGCAGCTGGCGCGAAAACAGTAGGGATCGAGCAGGATAAGCTCGCTGATATATTCAAGGATGTGAACGACAAGGTTGGCGACTACTTAAACACCGGCGGCGGCGAGATGCTCGACTTCTTCGAGCAAATTGCCCCTAAGGTTGGCGTCACTGCAGATCAGTTTCGGAACTTAAGCGGAAGCCAAGCGCTCGGTCTTTACGTTTCCAGCTTGGAGAAAGCCAAGGTCAGTCAGTCTGACATGACGTTCTATCTTGAGGCGATTGCCAACGATGCAACTTTGCTTCTGCCGCTCCTGCGCAACAATTCAGAGGGATTCAAGCGTTTCGGTGATGCAGCGGAAGCAGCTGGCGCAATCATGGATGATAAGACCATCCGTGCCGCCCAGGAGTTAAAGGCAGCGACCTGGCTTGTAGATCAGTCCGTGAGTGGCCTGTCCAACCAGATCACATCCGCGATGCTTCCAACGCTTGCTAATTTCGCTACTGGGCTCAATGACACTTCCATCAACGGAGTGCTTGCAAAGCGCGTCTCTGACGACCTGGCCACCAGCCTGCGGGCACTGGGAAAACTGGCAGTTGGTAGCGTTGCAGGTATCCACCTGCTTGGCATTTCGCTAAAGACATTGTCCGATGTCGACAACGCGATGGTTGGGGGGGCCGAGGCCAAATGGTGGGATCGGTACTTACCACCAGTGAGGGTCTACAACGCATTCAAAAACGTCGATGCAATGAGCGCAACGATCAGCGGCGCAAAGGCCGAGATGGGCAGCCTCGCCGGTGAATACGGCAAGCTCATGGCGTCCTTCGACGAAAAGCCTGACGGTGGATCTTCCAACCAGGTGAAAGAGTTGGCAGATCTACTGGAGCAGATGCGCAAGGGGGGCGCAGGCACATTTACAGCGATCACGAAAGCCCAGCAGGATGTAGCGAAATCGGCTGAGGCGGCTCGGAAGAAGCTGCAGCAGCAGTTCGAGTCAGCTGAAGAGGGCTATGAGCGACAAATTGCCCTCATCAACACGGAAGTCGACAAGCGCCAGGATGCCACCGAGGCGACCAAGCTTCAGTTCGAAGTCGAATCAGGAAAGCTCAAGGGCTTGAGCGCTCAGCAGCAAACCCGCTTGAAGGACCTGGCCGCCGAGCTGGATAAGCTGAAGCAGCTGAAGGTGGCCAACGAGGAGAATGCGAAGGCTGCCTCCTACGCGGCCACTTTGGCGGCGGCCAACGCTACGGCCAAATCCGGCCTCGACATGGAATTTGTTGGCGCTGGCATGGGCAGTCAAACCCGCGAACGCCTGCAAGGCATTCTGGAGATCCGCCAGGAGTTCGACCAGAAGTTCGCCGACCTGCAGGCCCAGCGTAACGCCGGCGACATCAGCGAAAGCCTGTTCAAGCGCGAGGCTGAATTGCTGCAGTCGTCGTTGAGCGAGCGGCTGTCCATGCAGATGGACTACTACGACCAGCTCGACGAGGCCCAGACCAACTGGTTGGATGGCTCCAAGGACGCCTGGCAGGACTATGCCGACCACGCGCGGGACCTGTCGTCGCAGATGTATGACGTTACCAGCAATGCCCTGGGCAGCCTGGAGGATGAGCTGGTCAGCTTCGTGAAAACTGGCGAGTTCAACTTCAGCAGTTTCGTTGAGGGTATCGCCGATGACCTGCTGCACATGCTCGTTAAGGTCGGCCTGCAGATGCTGGTCAACGCGGCGATTGGCGACAGCGCCGCGGCCTCGTCGGCTGCGCTGGCTGCTGCAACCGGTACCGCAATGGCCGCCGCCTATGCGCCTGCTGCCGCCATGGCGTCTCTGGCATCGTTCGGTGCCAACGCCGCGCCGGCCTCTGCTGCGATCACCAGCACCACCGGCCTGGCCAGCAGCCTGGCACTGGTGGGTATGGCTCATGACGGTATCGACAGCGTGCCGCGCGAGGGCACCTGGTTGCTGCAGAAGGGTGAGCGCGTCACCACTGCCGGAACCAGCGCCAAGCTGGACCGGACACTGAGCGACATCCAGGCCCAAGGCGGTAGCAGGAGCCTTCCCGGCAACCTGCCGCCCATTCAGCAGCATTTCCAAATCCAGGGTAGTGCCGACGATGCAACGCTGGCGCGGATCAGGGAGGCGGCCAGCCAGGGCGCCCAGGCCGGCTACCAGATGGTGCTGAAGGACTTCAAGAACAACGGCCCAGCCCGGCAACTGCTGCGTAAGGGCTGATCGACCACCAGGAGTGACTACATGGCAATCGCATGGCCGGATGGCCTGTGCCCGACAGAAATGACCTGGGGCGTCGTCTACAACAACCGGGCGTTCACCTCGACGCTGTCGAACGCTCAGCAGATCGTCGGCTACCCGGGGGCCTACTGGCAGTGCCAGATGACCTTCGGCGCGTTGTCGCGGGAAGAAGAGCGGATTCTGACGGCGTTCATCGGGCGCCTGCAGGGCATGTTCGGTACGTTCAATCTGCCAGCGTTCACCCGGACGCGATCCGACTCGATCGGCGCGCCCAAGGTGGTCACCGCCAACGCCCAGGCCTCTGTGATGCGCCTGAGCGGGGTGACGGCCAACAAGAAGGTTTTCTCCATGGGGGACTACATCACCATCGGCGGGGTGATGTTCGAGGTCGTCGACGATGCGTCTTCTGATGCATCCGGGCAGGTGTTGATCAACGTGAACAAGCCGATCCGCAAGACGATCGCCGCCGGCACTGCAGTTGAGTACCAGGCGCCCTATGCCGAGATGCGGCGCGTCAGTGACAACCACGCCCTGACGCTTCGGCCTTTGGTGGCCAACGGTTCGCTCGAGTTCAGGGAGGCCTTCTGATGGCTGGCGCATTCCCATTCAGTCAGCGGGTGGTGGACATCATCGCCCAGGGCCGTTTCATGGCCGTGTACGCCTGCCAGCTCGATTTCCCTGACGGCATGGTCTTCGCCCATACCGGCACGGGTGAGCTGGTGCTGGGCGGCATCACTTACCAGGGCGTGGGCACCTTCGGTGAGGTTGGCCAGGCCCAGGAGAGCAGCAACTCCAGTTCGCCCATGAGCGTCGAGCTCACCCTCAACGGCCTGGACACCACGATCATCACCGAGACCAGCCTGAAGGGCTGCCGAGGGCGCAATGCGAAACTGATGTTCGTGGTCATCGACCAGGCCGGCGATTACGCCGCTGACATTCTGTTCAGCGGGCGGATGGATGCGGCCCAGTTCGCGTACAGCGGCAATGGCAGCGATGGCAATGCCATCAAGGTGCCGATCATCGACCGCATGGCCGAGTGGAGCCGTACTTCCACCGAGCGCTGGACCGACGAGAACCACCGGGCCCGGCACCAAGACGACCGCTTCTTCTATGCAGTGGCCCAGATGGCCGACTGGCCCATTTACTGGGGCGCCTCCAAGGACGCCCCGAAGTTCACCTACGAGAAGTGACTATGCGAACCCGCGATTGGACAACTCAACTCGCCAACACGATCAAGGCCGCCACTGAGCGGCCTTTTTCATGGGGCGAATTTGACTGCTGCCTGTTTGCCGCGGACTGCGCGGTGGCGGTGTGCGGGACTGATCCGGCGGCGCTGTATCGGGGGCGGTACACCACGGAGACGGGGGCCAAGCGCCTGCTGAAGAAGATCCACGGTTCGCTCGATGCGGCCTGGGATGCCTGCTTCGCTCGGGTCAACCCGGCGTTCATTCAGCGCGGTGATGTGGCGATGTACGACGGCCCCAACGGGCGCGGAGTGGCGGTGTACTGGGCCGGTGAGTTCTGGTCTGTGGCGGAGGATGGGGCAGGGCGGATCGCCTGCGAGCCTCTGGTGGTGTGGAGGGTTGAATGAGCAAGGCAGTCAAAAAGGTTGCCCTGGTCGCTGCTGGCGCCGCCCTGGGCTTTGTCACCGGCGGTGTGGGCTTCGCGATCATCGGCGGCGCCGTTGGCTTGTTCGTTGGCTCGCAGCAGGACGCAGCGCTCAAGGGCGGTCGAGGCGGTACCGGCGAGCCGTCCGCCCAGACCGTGCGCTCGTCGAAGGCGCCGGCGCGCTTCATTCTTGGCCGGGTCAGCACTGGCGGTGTCCTGGTATGGGCGCAGGAGCAGACCGGCAACCAAGGCAATGGCGAGTGGGTGCACCTGGTCTATGTGCTGAGCGAAGGCGCGGTCGATGGGCTGGAGAAAATCTACCTCGGCGAGGAGGAGATCGGCACCTACGGAGAGTACGCCTCGTATGAGCTGATCGTGAATCCCACCCAGGTCAACGCCTTTTTGAAGGCAAACTGCCGGGACTGGAAGGATTCGCAGATTGGCCGCGGCCTGTCCTTCGTTCGGCTGTCGCTCAAGCACAATGCGGAGAAGTTTCCTTCGGGCATTCCCAATGTACGCTTTGTCGTCCGTGGCCGGCGGGATTTGTACGACCCTCGCACCGGCATGACCGGATACAGCGAGAACACCGCCCTTCACCTGTTGTGGTTCCTGCGCGCGCGCTGCAAGGTCCCCGATGACGAGATTGTCTTCGAATCGTTCGCCAGCGCTGCGAACGTGTGCGACGAGGCTGTCGGAAACGCCGACGGCACGACCGGCGTACGCTATCGCACGGGCTGCGTGATCGGCGCCGATGAGCAGCGCACCTCTGTTCTCCAGAAGCTGGAAGAGTCATGCGCTGGGCAATTGATCCGCGTGGGCGGCAAGTGGATGCTGCAGGCTGGCGCCTACTATGGCCCGTACGACTTCGAGATCACCGAGGACATGGTGATCGGCACTGTGTCCGGCTCCACCGAGGTGGGCAATGACGCAGCGATCAACATCGTTACCGGGACCTTCATCGACCCGTCCCAGTCCTGGGCGGAGACCGACTTCCCTGAGGTGCGGGTCCAACAGTGGGTTGACCAGGATGGCGGAGAAGCGTCTGAATCGATGTCGCTTGGCTACGTGACCGATGCCTACCAGGCCCAGCGCCTGGCTAACATCAAGCTGCGTCGCGCCCGCGCTGGCGGCTCTCTGCAAATCCCGATGAACTTCGCTGGCTACAACTGCCGGCCTGGCCGCGTCGTGCGGGTGAACCTGCCGTCGCTGAACATCGTGGGCGAGTGCATCGTCACCGACTGGAACATGGCGTCGGATGACGGCTGCACCGTCACTGTCTCGCAGTACGAGGCAGCGATCTTCGACGATGCGGTGGGCAAGCCTTACAACCCGATTGGCTTCATCAACCTTCCAGCCGGCGGCCTTGGCTCGCCCACGGGCCTCACCTGGACGCAGGACGAGACGGCGGAGATCACTCAGGGGGTGTTGAGCTGGGTGCCGCCGTTCGGTGTCGTCACCGGCTATGCCGTGACGGTTCGACGGGGCGGGGTAGCGGTGCAGGCCCGCCAGGTCCCGGAAACCACCATGCAGCTGCCGTTCTCGGGGCTGCCCTCCGGCAACTACACGATGAGCGTGGCCGCTCTGGGGCCGCTGGCGCGGTCGGGCGAGGCCAGCATCACGGTTAACATCGACGGCCCGCCCGTGCCCGAGGCCTGCGTTGTGCAGTCAACCATCGAGAGCATCTCGCTGTTCCCGAGTAACGTGCAGCATGGCTTAAACGGGGGAACCTATGAGTATTTCTACACCATGGACCCGCAGGCCGCTGCAGATCAGGCCGAGTACCTGGGGCAGGGGCTCAGCCTGACGCACACCGGCCTGGCGTTCTTCACCAACTACTACTACTTCATCCGCTCGCGCAACGCATACGGGGTGAGTGGATTCCTGAAGATTGCTGCATCCACGTCCAACGACGTTACGGCAATGTTGGCAGCGCTCGCGGGGAAGATCACGGAAACACAACTCGGTCAGGACCTGCTCGAGGAGATCCAGAAGATCCCAGGCCTTCAGGACCAGATCGATGCGTTGGGCGGCCTGACGGCCTACGACAAGGATTCGGCCTACACCAAGGACCAGATGGTTGTCGCCGACGGAAAGATCTACCAGGCCAAGCAGGCTGTGCCGGCGAACTCGTCCGGGGCGAATGCGCCGCCGAACACCACCTACTGGATCGATGTGGGTCAATCCTTGGTCACGGCCAATGGCTTGGCCCAGCAAGTGGCCACTAACACCGTGGACATCAGCACTGTCGACGGAAAGGTCACGGCCCAGGCGGCGTCCTTTGAAGCGCTGCGCGCTTCGACCCGGGATGACGACGGTTCGGGTGCCATGGCGGATGCGCTCAAGGGTTGGGAGAGCACCTCGGCGATCGCCACAGAGAAGCGGGTCCGGACCACCGAAAACATGGCCATGGCCGAGCGGCTGACCACCTTCGATGCCAAGGTGGCGACGAATGAGGCAAACATTACGTCGCTCGAGCGCGTGGTGGCGACCAACGAATCTGCAACTGCGCAGAAGATCGACCAGTTAAGCGTTAGCGTTGGACAGAACACTGCAGCTGTCCAGACCATCACTCAAGCCCAAGCCAAAACTGACGGGGACCTGAGCGTGATGTGGCGAGTCAAGATGGAACTCAATGCCAATGGTCAAATCGTGCCTGCCGGTGTTGCGCTGGGAATTGAGTCAAATGGTGGGGTAGTTCAGAGCCAATTCTTGGTCTCTGCCGACCGATTTGCAGTGGTCAACGGCATCAACGGCACGCTGTCTTCGCCGTTCGTTGTCCAGGGTGGGCAGGTCTTCATCAACCAGGCGTTCATCAACACCGCGTTCATCCAGCAAATCATCCTCGGCATGACGCTGCGCTCGCAGGCGGTGGACTCGCAAGGACGTCCGCTTGTCGAGATCAACATGGTTACTGGTGCTGTCACGATCCGCGGTCAATCTGCTGATGGCTCAACCTTGCTGAACAACAACGGCCTGTATGTCTATGACAAGAACGGGGTCGAGCGTACGGCAGTAGGGGGGCTGACCTGATGGCGGCGCAATATGGATTCAGGACGCGGGATGCGTCCGGTGCGATCACGCTGGATACATCGGTGACGCCACTGCGGTCGATCTACACGACCCAGGTGCAGGGGAATGGCGCCTGGGACCAGTACTTCTCGATCCCGCAGATAAAGGCGGGTTCGTTTGTTGTGGTGCAGTCGCCAATAGTAAACATGTCCAGCGGTGTTGAGGCGTGGTGGAGCCCGGGGACCCTTCATTTGAGGCGGGCGCAGAGTTTGAAGTGGACCGTCAAAGTCCTTTCATACGGCGATGCGCCAGACGCAACGACCAAGTATGGGATCAGGGCGCGAAACGACAACAACCTGGTGCAGATCGACAACGTCAACAAGGTCATGAGCGTTGCCGGATCTGGATCGTTCCAGATTGGTCGGCGCGGCCCGGGCGACTACATCACTACCGGGCGCGGGAATTTCCCGGCGCCGATAACCACCATTGAAGAGCCATACGTCTTCCTGCGTTCCGATACCGGAATGATGGTCTGCAAGTATCGCGTGCTCGGTTCTCCAGGTGCTTGGACAGGCTTCACCGTGGATGGCTGGTTTGGTGGGTCATTCGCCAACCTCCTCTACACCGTCCACTGGATGGTTGGCTCGGCCACACCCAGCGGGGCCGAAGGCGATTACGGCATCAGGATTCGAAACGGCTCAGGGGAACGGACCTTCAACAGCAATGACAACCTCATCCTGTTGAGCGGTGGAGCTCCATCCTCAGATCGCTTCAGCGTCGCCGGATCGGATGTGGTGATTGGGTCGGTGTTGTGGTCGAGCTTCCAGATGCCCTGGACCGGCAGTGCCAATGACTACTTCCTGGCCTCAACGCTGCTTTCAACCTTCGATGACGGCGCCAATGTTTATGACAACCCTGCCGGGTTTCTCGTCGGCAACCGAAACGTCCTTCAAGCCTACTCAGGCTCATACACCTCAAGCACGAATGCCTCTGGCGTGAACGGACGGACCTTATTCGCCGGGCGCCCAATGCGTCCTCTTTGATTTTCAGGAGCAATCCATGCCTTGGTACAGAACAGGCCAGGTGGCGATCACGGCTGGCCAAACGACGGTGACCGGTACCGGTACCAGCTTTTCAGCGAATGGCAGGGTAGGTGATGGTTTTCTCGGCCCGGACGGTCGTTGGTATGAGATCACCAACATCGCCAGCAATACCGTGCTGAGCATTCTTCCGGCCTATCAGGGCGCCACGGTAAGCGGCGGTAGCTACGCCATTGCTCCGCTGCAGGGCTACCCCAAGACCTTGGCCGACAAGTTCAACGATATCGCCAACCAGTGGGGCTCAACGCTGGCTGGCCTGGGCACTGTTTCGACTGAGAACGTGGTACCGGTGGCGAAGGGTGGCACCGGGGGAACGACCCAGGCAGATGCTCGTCTTGGCCTGGGTTTGGGTACAGCCTCAACGACAGACTCAACGACATCGACTGAAGATTCCACGCTTGGGCGATCTTTGAGGGTTGGCGACCATGGTGTCGGCCGTACCAATAACGCGACGGGCAACCTGCCGGCGGGCGCCCTGATTGGAGCCATTGCAGCAAACAGCTTCTTTGCGGCAGCTGATTCTGCGCCAAGTGACTGGCCCGGCGGAGCCGGCAACTTACCGATGGGTTTCAACATTTCGCGCTCGGCAAACGTGGGCGCGCAGTTCGCTATGTCTTCCGGTGCTGCGGCCGGCGCCTATCGCCGCGCCCGAATCTCGTCTGCCTCATGGGGTGCATGGGCGAAACTGCTTGAGGCGACCGATTTCGTGACGGTAACGAACGCCAACGGCACAGCCATCCGACTCCCAGACGGAACGCAGATCTGCTTGTTGAACATCAGCGTTACTGACCAAGCCATTGATTCGTCGTACTCATCGGGTTCCATGCAGCTTTACCAGGGCGTCCGGTCTTGGACTTTTCCGGCGGTATTCACAGCTCCGCCGACAGTGATCCCTGGTGCATTCCGGCACGGAAGCGGGGCATCTTGGTCCGCTCTGGGTGGCACTGTCACAACCAACGCCGCACCTCTGCGCGGTATTGACATCATTTCCCGCGCCGCTGGCCCCACGGTGGTGATCAGCGCCGCCGCTATCGGAAGGTATATGTAGATGATCATCAAGCTATCCCCTGGCCTCTCTGACAATACGCTCTCCGTATCCCGGCTGGGCGACATGCTCACCCTGAACAACGTTGCGCTGGATTTTGCGCAGCTGCCGGAGGGGGCGACATTGCCAGCTGAGGCCGTCTCGAGCGAATGGGTGCTCGACCCGATAAAGCGGGAGGGCGGGAAACTCATCGTGTCCTTGCGATTGCCGCATGCGCTCGACGCTCCTCAATCGGCGCTGTTCCCGGACGACATCATCGATCCTCCGGATGGGCCAGTGACTTTGCCGGGTCTTGAAGTAACAGCGCCGCAGCCTTCGGCCACGGGCGTCATCGATTGGTCGCAGCTGATCACCGCGGAGGACAAGGCGCAGGCTGCCGCTGAACAGCTGCTGTCCCATGTGGCGGTAGAGGTGGCGCGGCTTCGTGCTGTGGCGGATTCGGCGATTGCTCCGCTGCAGGACGCTGTTGATCTGGATGAAGCCACTGAGGCTGAGGCCGCGCTGTTGAAGGAGTGGAAGCGCTATCGCGTGGCACTGAACCGCCTGCCAGATCAGCCTGGCTACCCAGGCGAGATCACCTGGCCAGCGCCCCCGGCCTAATCAACTGAACGACACCCTGCCAACGAAGACAACCGCCTGATGGCGGTATTTTTTTGCCCGGAGAAAACCTATGACTGCACGCGGCATCCGCAACAACAATCCAGGGAACATCGATTTCAACCCACGCAACGATTGGGTGGGTCAGCTGGGTTTGGAGCTCGGTGCCAGCAACCCGCGCTTTGCCCGCTTTGACTCGCCCGAGAACGGCATCCGTGCCTTGGGCAAGCTGCTTATTGTCTACCGCGGCAAGGACGGCATGCCCGGTGTGGGCGGGAAGGGCATCGACACGGTGCTGGAGACCATCAACCGCTGGGCGCCGTCGAACGAGAACGACACCAAGGCCTACGCCCTGGCTGTGGCCAAGCGTTTGGGCGTGCGCACCACGGACCCGATCAACATCAAGGACCCGGCCACGCTGCGGGTGTTCGTGGAGAGCATCATCATCCATGAGAACGGCGGCAACCCGTACCCGGCGGCGATCATCGATGAGGGTGTGCGGAGGGCGCTGGCATGAAGGCCTGGCTGGCGCGCACTGCAGGAGCCGGCCTGCTGATCCTGCTGGGCATGGTGGTTGGCTCCTGGGCCACCACCAACCATTTCCGCCCGACGCTGGATGCCGTACAGGACGAGGCGATCACCTGTAAGGCGGCCCGGGACAACCTCGCCGGCCTGGCCACAGAGCAGGGGAAGGCCCTGGGCGACCTAACCCTGGCCGCGAACGAGCGACAGGCCAGGGCCGAGGTGGCCGTGAAAGAGGCGGGGAAGCAGGCCCAGGCGGACTATGCCGCGGCGAACCGTCTGCAACAGGAGCGTACTGGTGGCGACCAATGCGCGGCTGCCACATCGATCATCGACAAGGAGCTTGGCCTATGAACTTCGCTGACCAATTCCTGCGAGGGGTGGGGTTGCTCGCAGGCACCGCTCTGCTCGCCGCCTGCGCAGGGAAGGTCGGGCCAGACGTCCAGTACGTTCGTGTAGAGGTCCCTGTGCAGGTGCCTTGCCGGGCGCCTGACGTGGCGGTACCACTCTGGGCGGCCGCCGGCCTGCGAAAGACCGACAGCCTGGAGGTGAAGGTGAGGGCATTGCTGGCGGAAAGACGGCAGCGAATTGGGTACGAGCGGCAACTCGTCGCAGCTATCGATGGTTGTAGATGATTTTAACCGGCCGGGAAGATGGATAGTTGGAGTTCGGCCCTCTGTTTTGTGAGGGCCTGGAGGTTAGTATCCGCCTCGATGGCATCAGTGAACCGTCGCATCGCCTCGATCCACTGCTCGGTAAAGTCAATGCACTGCACCACCACGACGTTGCTCGGCGCAAGGCCCAGCTTAGGAAGCGTCAAATGCACCTCTGCCTCAACTTCCGCTTGAGGCCTTCGAGGGCCTGTAGGGTTGATAATTTGCTTCGCTTTGCTGTCTCGGTAGAGCTTCGACTCGGCCGTACCAGCATGAAGAAAGCCGCAGCGTGCTGCGTAAATGTCGACAGCAGCAAGCGGCGAGGCGAACCCCGGCAAAAAATAATCATCGACCCTGCCATGAATTCCTTGCGACCGTGGTCGATACTGGCGCTTGAAAGCCAAGCCATCTTGTCTATTGAGCTGTACATCAGCGATAGGGCATGTATGTCGCAGCCGTTGTAGGTAAGGACTGCGACGGCATGTAAATCAGCTTCAATCGTTCTCATCACAGCTCTTGGAACGGACATAACACCCTCAGTGGTTGTTGCTTGGCCTACCTTGGCAAGCTTGATTTACATCGAATCTATCACAAGACTTGGGGGAGTTTGTTCGGAAGGGCGGGGAACTAGTTGGTGCGGATTGCGCGTACCACTTTTTGTACCAAAACAGGTTTTTTATGGGGGAATCAGGGGGTTTTATGGCCCCTGAAAGCCTTTAAACGCCCCTTTCCCAATACTCCTGCTAATCCGCACATAGGTCCTTACCGGTTTTGCCGTTGGGGAATATGCGCCCCGAAATGGGGCACATAAGGAACTGACCCATGGGGGTTGTGAGAGTTTTAGATCAATCCGTTATATAGGTTGAGCGGCCCCGTTGCCGGTGAACCCGGCCTATCTATTTGCCGCGAATCAACCGACGCAACGCAAACCGGTTCGGATGACACGCCTGCGCCACCGTGCGCGGCAGCGGCAGCGGTTCACCGCACACCCAGGCTGCGACCAGCTCGCCGCTCAAGGGCGCGGTGATCAACCCTCGCGAACCATGGCCGCTGTTCACGTACAACCCGTCGAGCCAAGGACAGGGCGTGTCCGGGACTTGTCGAGCGTCTTTAGCGAGCACCGCATAGGCGTCGGTGAACGCTTGCGCATCCGCCACGGGCCCTACGATCGGCAGGTAGTCTGGACTTGTGCAGCGGAACGCCGCTCGGCCTCGCAACCGGGCGGGGTCCAGCACGCTGGTATTGAGCCGCTCGGCCAGGTCCGTGGAGATTTCATCGAGCAGGGACAAGTTGCCCTGGTGTTCGGCGACAGTCGGTGCTAAGTCGTCGTTATGGAAGTCGAAGCTTGCGCCCAAGGTGTGCTCATCGCCACGCGGCGGCGCGACGTAGCCTTCGGCACACACCACGGTGCGCAAGGCGCGGCTGGCCTCGGTGGCTGGCAGGCGGGTGATCTGCCCGCGGATGCGCTTGAGCGGCAGCTCGGCGCAGGCCTCGAAGCGGCGGATCTCGGCGGCACCGGCGAGCACCACCACTGGCGCGCTCGCCAGCAGGCGCTCACCGTCCCACGCTTGCCAACGGCCATCGACTTTGCGCAGTTCGATTACCTCCTGGTGGGTCAGCAACTCGATGTGCGGATGTTGCAGCTGCGCCTGGCACAGCGCTGGCGGATGCACCCAGCCGCCTTCGGGATAGAACAACCCACCGGCAGGCAGTGCCACACCTGCGACCGACTCGGCCTGGGCCTGATCGAGCACGTGCAGCAATGTGCTGTCGAAGGCCTCGGCCAGCTTGGCCTGGCGCTGTGCTTCCTTGTCGTCGAAGGCCAATTGCAGCACACCGCAGTCGTCCCAGTCCTGTCCGCGTTGCAGCTGTTGCAGCCAACGGCGGGTGTAGCCGAAGCCCGAGAGGATCATCTGCGACAGCGTCGTGCCGTGGGCCGAGAGTTTCAGGTAGAGCACGCCCTGGGGGTTGCCCGAGGCTTCCTGGGCCGGGGCGTCGTGGCGCTCCAGCACGCTGACCTGCCAGCCACGGGCCGCGAGGCTGGCAGCCGTGGCGCTACCGGCAAGGCCGGCACCGATGACCACGGCATGCCGCGGGCCTTGCACAGGGGCAGGGCGGGCATACCAAGGTTCGGGTTCGGCTGGGGCGGGTTGCTCAGCGGGCCAGCCCTGGAACTGGCCGTGCATGACCTCCCATTTTTTACCGATACCCGGCACCTTGCGCATGGCAAAGCCTGCAGCGATCAGGCCACGACGCACCCAGCCGGTGGTAGTGAAGGTGCCCAGTGTGGTGCCGGGCCGGGACAGCCGGGCCAGTTGCGCGAACAGCTCCGGCGTCCACATGTCGGGGTTCTTCGCCGGGGCGAAGCCGTCGAGGAACCACACATCGACCTGCGCATCGAGCGTAGGCAATTGCGCCAGGGCATCGCCCACCATCAGGGTCAGGGTCACCCGCCCATGGTCGAAGCTGAACTGCTGGAAGCCGCCATGCACCGCCACGTACTGTGCCAGCAGCGGCTGCCAGTAAGGTTCGAGTTGCGGCCACAGCTGTACCGCGCGGGCGAGGTCTTCGCGGGTGAGCGGGTACTTTTCGACGCTGACAAAATGCAGGCGCGCACCCCGCGGGGCGTGTTCGGCGAACAACTGCCAGGCACAGTAGAAATTCATGCCCGTGCCGAAGCCGGTCTCGCCGATCACCAGGCAGTCCTGGGGCGTCAGGGCGGTGCAGCGTTCACGCAGGCGGTTCTGTTCGAGGAAGACATGCTGGGTTTCCTCGATGCCTTCGTTCTTGGAAAAGTAGATGTCGTCGTACTGCCGCGAGTGAGGGCGGCCCTGGTCGTCCCAGTCGATCTGGGCGTGCTGTAAGAAGGTGTCAGGCATGGTTGGCTCAGCATGTCGCGGGAGGACGATTTTAAGCCATTTACGCACCTGTCGCTGCGCCAACCGAACAGAACCGAACGTGGCCAGCGATTGGACCTGAAGCCTGGCGCACAATCCGCTAGTCTTGGTTATCCATTGAAGGAGCCAAGGCAACTCATGTTCGAATCCGCCGAAATTGGTCACAGCATCGACAAGGAGGCTTTCGAGGCCGAAGTACCCGCCCTGCGCGAGGCGCTGCTCGAAGCCCAGTACGAACTCAAGCAGCAGGCGCGCTTTCCGGTGATCGTGTTGATCAACGGCATCGAGGGCGCCGGCAAGGGCGAGACGGTCAAACTGCTTAACGAGTGGATGGACCCGCGTCTGATCGAGGTACGCACCTTCGACCAGCAGACCGATGAGGAACTGGCCCGTCCGCCGGCCTGGCGCTACTGGCGGGCGTTGCCGCCCAAAGGGCGCATGGGTGTGTTCTTCGGCAACTGGTACAGCCAGATGCTGCAGGGACGGGTCCATGGTCTGTTCAAGGATGCGGTGCTCGACCAGGCCATCACCGGGGCCGAGCGTCTGGAGCAGATGCTTTGCGACGAGGGCGCGCTAATCATCAAGTTCTGGTTCCATCTGTCCAAGAAACAGATGAAGGCGCGTCTTAAGGCGCTCAAGGACGACCCTTTGCACAGCTGGCGCATTAGCCCGCTGGACTGGCAGCAATCGCAAACCTATGACCGCTTCGTGCGTTTCGGCGAGCGTGTGTTGCGTCGCACCAGCCGCGACTACGCGCCCTGGCATGTGATCGAGGGGGTCGATCCGTACTACCGCAGCCTGGCGGTGGGGCGCATTCTCCTGGAGAGCCTGCAAGCGGCGCTGGCCAACGATCCGAGTAGCAAGCACAAAGGCAACGTGGCGCCATTGGGGCGCAGCATCGACCAGAAGAGCCTGCTCGGCGCGTTGGACCTGAGCCGGCGCCTGGACAAACACGATTACCAAGAGCAACTGGTCACCGAACAAGCCCGCCTTGCAGGGCTGCTGCGCAACAAGCAGATGCGCCGCCATGCATTGGTGGCGGTGTTCGAAGGCAATGACGCGGCAGGCAAGGGCGGCGCTATCCGCCGGGTGGCCGCGGCGCTCGACCCCCGTCAGTACCGCATCGTACCGGTCGCCGCGCCCACCGAGGAGGAGCGGGCCCAGCCTTACCTGTGGCGTTTCTGGCGGCATATTCCGGCGCGAGGCAAGTTCACCATCTTCGACCGTTCTTGGTATGGCCGGGTGCTGGTGGAGCGGGTGGAGGGCTTTTGCACCCCGGCCGACTGGATGCGTGCCTATGGCGAGATCAACGATTTCGAGGAGCAACTGACCAACGCGGGCGTCGTGGTGGTGAAGTTCTGGCTGGCGATCGACCAGCAAACGCAGCTGGAGCGCTTCGAGGAACGCGAGCAGATCCCGTTCAAGCGCTACAAGATCACCGAGGACGATTGGCGCAACCGCGACAAGTGGGACCTATACGTAGAGGCGGTGGGGGACATGGTCGACCGCACCAGTACCGAGATCGCGCCCTGGACCTTGGTCGAGGCCAACGACAAGCGTTGGGCACGGGTGAAGGTGCTCAAGACCATCAACGAGGCGCTGGAAGCGGCATTTCATAAATCCCGCAAGTAAGTGCTTGGCTGTCACCTATTTTGGCGAGCGAACCCGCTTCCACAGACTAGCGGTGCACTTGTGGCAGCGGGTTTGCCGGCGAAAAGGCCAGCGTAGGCGACAGGGGAAATCCTGGCATGCCCGCAAGGAATGACCCGATGAATTCTTTTCCCGCGACTTTTCCCCAGCCCTGTACTCCAAGCCCTTAGAATTTCCAGTACCCCCACCCGCAGGGCCTGATTCGAGGACGCTATGCACATTTCTTCCGGACGCTGGGGCTACGGCCTGTTCCTGGCACTGCTGACCGCGTTTCTCTGGGGCATTCTGCCGATCAAGCTCAAGCAAGTCCTGCAGGTGATGGACCCGATCACCGTCACCTGGTATCGCCTCACGGTTTCTGGCTGCCTGCTGTTCGCCTGGCTGGCGGTCAATCGGCGCTTGCCGGCTGTCGGCAAGCTTGGACGCAAGGGCGCAGGCCTGATCGCCGTGGCGGTGTTCGGCCTGATGGGCAATTACGTGCTGTACCTGATCGGGCTCAACCTGCTCAGCCCTGGCACCGCACAATTGGTGGTGCAGATTGGCCCGGTGTTGTTGCTGGTGGCCAGCGTGTTCGTCTTCAAGGAGCGCTTCAGCCTTGGACAGGGGCTTGGGTTGTTGGTGCTGCTGGCTGGATTCGGGCTGTTCTTCAACCAGCGGCTCGAAGAGCTGCTGACCTCGTTGGGCGTTTATACCACCGGCGTGTTGACCATTCTGCTGGCCACGAGCATCTGGGTGTTCTATGCCCTGAGCCAGAAGCAACTGCTCACGGTGTGGCATTCACAGCAGGTGATGATGGTGATGTACCTGAGCTGTGCGCTGTTGCTGATGCCCTGGGCGCATCCATTGGAGGCATTGCAGTTGAGCCCGCTGCAAGGCTGGCTGTTGCTGGCGTGTTGCCTCAATACCCTGGTGGCGTACGGAGCGTTCGCCGAGGCGCTGGCCCATTGGGAGGCCTCGCGAGTGAGCGCGACCTTGGCGCTCACACCTTTGGTGACTTTCCTCGCCGTGGCCGCGGCGGCCGTGCTGTGGCCGGATCATGTCCAGGCCGAAGACATCAACGCCCTGGGATACGTCGGGGCGGTGACGGTGGTGGTGGGGTCGGCCCTCGTGGCGTTGGGACCTTCATTGATGGCCGGCTGGCGTGCGCGGCGTGCGCGATTGGCACAGGTTCAGTGAACCAGACGTGGCTGCGCCAGCTCCCGTAAAAGAGCTGGCGCAAACGGGGCTGCATGGACTGACGGTCAGCCTTTTGCACCGGGCGCCAGCATGTTCTCTGGCCGCACCCATTGGTCGAACTGCTCGTTGGTCAGGTACTTGAGCTCAAGCGCCGCCTCACGCAGTGTCTTGCCCTCGCTGTAGGCCTTCTTGGCGATCTCGGCAGCCTTGTCGTAACCGATGTGCGGGTTGAGCGCGGTGACCAGCATCAGCCCTCGCTCCAGATGCGCCGCCATCTGCTCTGCATCCGGCTCGATCCCGGCCACGCAGTGCTGCTGGAAGTTGCGGCAGCCGTCGGCCAGCAACTCGATCGATTGCAGCAGGTTGTGGATGATCACCGGCTTGAACACGTTCAACTGCAGATGCCCTTGGCTGGCGGCAAAGCCGATCGCCGCGTCGTTGCCCAGCACCTGGCAGGCAAGCATCGACAAGGCCTCGCATTGGGTCGGGTTGACCTTGCCGGGCATGATCGAACTGCCCGGTTCGTTGGCCGGCAGGCGTACTTCGGCGAGCCCCGCCCGTGGGCCGGAGCCGAGCAGGCGCAGGTCGTTGGCGATTTTCATCAAGGCCACGGCCAGGGTCTTGAGGGCGCCGGCCAGGGTGGTCAGCGGCTCATGGCCGGCCAGGGCGGCGAACTTGTTCGGTGCGGTGACGAAGGGCAGGCCCGAAAGCGCCGCCAGCTCTGCGGCGATGGCTTCGGCGAAGCCGTGCGGAGCATTGAGCCCGGTACCGACCGCAGTCCCGCCCTGGGCCAGCTCGCACACTGCCGGCAGGCTGGCACGAATGGCGCGCTGGGCATAGTCAAGCTGGGCGACGAACGCCGAGACTTCCTGGCCGAAGGTGATGGGTGTGGCGTCCATCATGTGGGTACGGCCGGTCTTGACCAGGTGCTGGTGACGCGCCGACAGCTCGGCCAGTCCCGCCGAGAGTTCGGCGATCGCTGGCAGCAGTTTGTCGTGCACGGCCTGTGCAGCGGCGATGTGCATGGCGGTGGGGAAGCAGTCGTTGGAGCTCTGCGAGCGGTTGACGTGGTCGTTGGGGTGTACCGGCGCCTTGCCGCCTCGACCCTTGCCGGCCAGCTCGTTGGCGCGCCCGGCGATGACTTCGTTGACGTTCATGTTGCTCTGGGTGCCGCTGCCGGTCTGCCAGACGACGAGCGGGAACTGGTCGTCATGTTCGCCTTGGAGCACTTCATCGGCGGCCTGTTCGATAAGACGGGCGATGTCGGCCGGCAGGTCGCCATTGCGGTCGTTGACCCGCGCTGCAGCTTTCTTGATCAGCGCCAGGGCGTGCAGTACAGCCAGGGGCATGCGCTCCTTGCCGATGGCGAAGTTGATCAGCGAACGCTGGGTCTGCGCGCCCCAGTAGGCGTCCTCTGGAACTTCGACCGGGCCCAGGCTGTCTGTCTCGATACGGCTCATGCTGCGTTCACTCCTTTGTCAGTCCGAAACCGCAGTTTAGGCCCTGATTCGCTCGAGCGGTTCCGTCGCTCGTCATGCCACTTGAGCACTATGGCGCCACGGCGCAGAATGCTCTCCCCGAGGTACCCGCCTCCCTTTCTTTCATGAAGGAAATGCAATGACTCGTCTTCGCGTCCTCTGTGCCGCCGTCGTCCTGGCTTGCGCCAGCGGCCAGGTACTCGCCGCCACTGCCAGCCACAACGCTGCCGCCGAGAAATTCCTGACTCTGGTCAATGCCGACAAGCTGGGCACCCCGGTGTACATGCAAGTCCAGCAGATGTTCGCCCAGCGTTTCGCCCAGACCAAAGCGCCTGAGTCCAAGAAAAACGTGCTCGACAGCTACCAGGCCAAGGCCAATGCCGCCCTGGACAACGCCATCGGCTGGAAGAAGATCAAGCCGAAGATGGTCGACCTGTATACCCAGACCTTCACCGAGCAGGAGCTCAAGGACCTGGTCAAATTCTACGAATCGTCGCTGGGCAAGAAGGTCCTGCGCGAGATGCCCCGCGTGACCCAGCAGTCGGCCCAGCTGACCCAGCAGAGCCTGGAGCCGGCGGTGCCAGTGGTCAACAAGCTGCTTGACGACATGACCAAGGAACTGGACCCGAACGCCGGCAAGGCCCCAGCCAAGAAGTGAGTGACGCCCCGATGAACATGCAGCAACGCATCGAACAGCAGTTGGCCGCCCTGGCCCCGGCGCACCTTGAGGTGCTCAACGAGAGCCACATGCATAGCCGTGGCCAGGAGACCCACTACAAGGCGGTGATCGTCAGCGAGCAGTTCGCCGGACTCAATAGCGTCAAGCGCCACCAGAAGGTCTACGCCACCATGGGTGAGCTGATGGGCCAGATCCACGCCCTGGCGATCCATACCTATACATCCGAGGAATGGGCCAAAGTCGGTGCGGCGCCGGCCTCCCCGGTCTGTGCCGGCGGGGGGCACTGAATCCCTTCCGTCGTTCTGGTACAATCCGCGTCATCCGGGGGCCGCTACAGCGGCCCCCTGCTTTTTGTCAAACCCGGTCCGCCCCTTACGAGGGTGACCACCTGGAGAGTTGTTTCATGTCCCAAGCTATCGTCGTGGCGGCCTTGTACAAGTTCGTCACTCTGGAAGACTACGTCGAGCTGCGCGAGCCGCTGCTCCAGACCATGGTCGACAACGGCGTCAAAGGCACCTTGCTGTTGGCCCTGGAAGGCATCAACGGTACTGTCTCGGGCACCCGTGAAGGTATCGACGGGCTGCTCACCTGGCTGCGCAACGACCCGCGCCTGGTCGATATCGACCACAAGGAATCCTACTGCGACGAGCAGCCGTTCTACCGCACCAAGGTCAAGCTCAAGAAAGAGATCGTCACCCTGGGCGTGCCGGGCGTGGACCCGAACCACAAGGTCGGTACCTACGTCGAGCCCAAGGACTGGAACGCCCTGATCAGCGACCCGGAAGTGCTGCTGATCGACACCCGCAACGACTATGAAGTGGCCATCGGCACGTTCAAGGGCGCCATCGACCCGAAGACCGAGACCTTCCGCCAGTTTCCCGACTACATCAAGGCCAACTTCGATCCGAGCAAGCACAAAAAGGTTGCGATGTTCTGCACCGGCGGCATCCGTTGCGAAAAAGCCTCCAGCTACATGCTCGGTGAAGGCTTCGAGGAGGTCTATCATCTTAAGGGTGGGATCCTGAAGTACTTCGAGGAAGTGCCTCAGGAGCAGAGCCTGTGGGATGGCGACTGCTTCGTCTTCGACAATCGCGTCACGGTGCGTCATGACCTGACCGAGGGCGAATACGACCAGTGCCATGCCTGCCGCCACCCGATCAGCGTGGAGGACCGTGCGTCCGAGCACTATTCGCCAGGCGTGAGCTGCCCGCATTGCTGGGACAGCCTGAGCGAGAAGACCCGGCGCAGCGCCATCGACCGGCAGAAGCAGATCGAACTGGCCAAGGCGCGCAACCAGCCCCACCCGATCGGTTACAACTACAAAGCCGAGGCTTGATGCATGTCCGCACGCCTGCTGTATGTGATGGACCCGATGTGTTCCTGGTGCTGGGGCTTCGCCCCGGTGGCCGAGGCGTTGATCGCCCAGGCGCGTGAGGCTGGCGTGCCGACGCGCCTAGTGCTGGGTGGCCTGCGCTCGGGCAGCAGCGCCCTGGATGCCTCGACCCGTCGCTACATCCTCGAACATTGGCAGGCGGTGGCCGAAGCCACCGGCCAGGCGTTTCGCTTCGAAGGTGCCATGCCGGACGGCTTCGTCTACGACACCGAGCCCGCTTGCCGCGCCCTGGTGGCAGCGCGCGAGCTGGACGCCGAGCGGGTCTGGCCTCTGCTGGGATTGATTCAGCGGGCGTTCTACGAGCAGGGGGTGGACGTTACCCGCGCTCCGCAACTGGTGGAGCTTGCCGAGCAGGCAGGTTTTGACCGAGGTCATTTCGCCGAGGCGTTTTCCCGGGCCGATACCCGTGCCGCCACCGCGGCCGATTTCAGTTGGGTGCAGGACCTGGGCATTGCCGGCTTTCCGACGCTGCTGGCCGAGCGCAACGGCCAGCTGGCCTTGCTGACCAACGGCTACCAGCCGCTGGACCGGCTGCAACCCTTGCTCGGCCGCTGGCTGCAGCAGGCCGCCTGTGCTTGACCTGCCAGGGTCATCCGACCCTGTGCCGGGGAAGGCCCCCGCCGTGGCCGATCGTCTGAGCTGGGCGGAGATCCGCCGCCTGGCGTTGCATCACAAGAAGGCCCTGTGGTCCGCCAACCTTGTGGCCGTGCTCGCGGCTTTGTGCAGCGTGCCGATCCCTTTGCTGCTGCCATTGCTGGTGGACGAAGTGTTGCTCGGCCATGGCGATGCGGCGCTCAAGTGGATGAACCGCTTCCTGCCGGACAACTGGCAGGTGGCGGCCGGCTACATCGGCCTGATGCTGATCGCGACCCTTGGCCTGCGCCTGGCTGCACTGGCCTTCAACGTGTTGCAGGCCAAGTTGTTCGCGGGCCTTGCCAAGGACATCGTCTACCGCCTGCGCATTCGCCTGATCGAACGGCTCAAGCGGATCTCCCTCAAGGAATACGAAAGCCTGGGCAGCGGCACCGTGACCACGCATCTGGTGACTGACCTGGACACCCTGGACAAGTTCGTCGGCGAGACCTTGAGCCGCTTCCTGGTGGCCGTCCTGACCTTGACCGGTACGGCCGCCATCCTGATCTGGATGCACTGGCAGCTGGCACTGTTGATCCTGCTGTTCAACCCACTGGTGATCTACTTCACCGTGCAACTGGGCAAGCGGGTCAAGCACCTGAAGAAGCTCGAAAACGACAGCACCGCACGCTTTACCCAGGCTTTGGCCGAGACCCTGGACGCCATTCAGGAGATCCGCGCCGGCAACCGTCAGGGTTATTTTCTCGGTCGCCTCGGGCTGCGTGCCCGGGAAGTGCGCGACTATGCCGTGGCCTCGCAGTGGAAGAGCGACGCCAGCGGTCGTGCCAGCGGGCTGTTGTTCCAGTTCGGTATCGATATCTTCCGCGCCGCGGCCATGCTCACGGTGCTGTTCTCCGACCTGTCCATTGGCCAGATGCTGGCTGTATTCAGCTACTTGTGGTTCATGATCGGGCCGGTGGAGCAACTGCTCAATCTGCAATACGCCTACTATGCCGCCGGCGGCGCCCTGAGCCGGCTCAATGAGCTGCTGGCGCGGGCCGACGAGCCGCAGTATCCGGCGGCGGTCGACCCCTTCGCCGGGCGCGACACGGTCGGCATCGAAGTGCGCGACCTGCGCTTTGCCTATGCCGACGAGCCTGTGCTCGAGCATCTGGATCTTTCCATCGCCCCGGGCGAGAAAGTGGCTATCGTCGGGGCCAGCGGTGGCGGCAAGAGCACCTTGGTACAGCTGCTGCTGGGCCTGTACAGCGCCCAGGCCGGGACCATCCGCTTCGGTGGGGCGAGCCTTCAGGAGATCGGCCTTGAGGCGCTGCGCGAGAATGTCGCGGTGGTGCTACAGCACCCATCGCTGTTCAACGATAGCGTGCGCGCCAACCTGACGCTGGGCCGTGACTGCACCGACGAGGCCTGCTGGCAGGCTCTGCGCATCGCCCAGCTCGATGCCACCATCGCCGCGCTGCCCCAGGGCCTGGACAGCGTGGTGGGGCGCTCCGGCGTCCGTCTGTCCGGTGGCCAGCGCCAGCGCCTGGCCATTGCCCGAATGATCCTCGCCGAGCCCAAGGTGGTGATTCTCGACGAGGCCACCTCGGCCCTGGACGCTGCCACCGAATACAACCTGCATCAGGCCATGGCGCGGTTTCTCAATGGCCGTACCACATTGATCATCGCCCACCGGCTGTCGGCGGTGAAACAGGCAGACCGGGTGCTGGTGTTCGATGGCGGGCATGTGGCCGAGGATGGCGGTCACCAGCAGTTGATTGCCGAGGGCGGGTTGTACGCCAAGCTGTATGGGCATTTGCAGCAGAGCTGAACGTGCCTGGGGGCGCTGCGGGAAAGCGCGCCTCGTCGCGAGCACTGCCACGGCCGGTGCCATTGCCCAGCAACGCTTGATCCAGGCCAGTACCGGTAACGCGGTAATCCACTTCAATTCCCATCAAAAACCCCGTCGTCCCGCTGGCAAATGACCTACGCTGTGCTTGTCTGGGTCGACATGCGCCTTTCTGCTCAGTGACAGGGATTACATGAAGGGAAATCGGACTCTCGAAGCGCCAAGGCTGCTGGGCATCATCTGGCCCTTCATCGCCGTTGTGATTTTCCAGATGCTGTTGGGCAGCATGAGTCTCTACGCATTGTCTGCCGTACGCGCCTATGTGGCAGGCGAAAGCCTGTGGTCCAAGGCCCAGAAGGACGCCATCTACTACCTGAGCCTGTACGCCGATACCCGTGACGAACGTTCTTACCAGCGTTACCTGCAGGCAATCGACGTGCCCAAAGGTGACTACCAGCTGCGTCTGGCGCTGGACCGACCCGATCCTGACATTGAGGCGGCGCGCAAAGGTGTCCTGCAAGGCGGCAACCACCCGGACGATGCCTCCCGGATCATCTGGTTCTACCGCAATTTTCGCCACGTCAGCTATATGGAAACCGCCATCGCCTATTGGGACATCGGCGATAACTATCTGCGCTTGCTCGATGACGTGGCTCGGGAGATGCGCGAGGGGTTTGTCACTGGAGAGGTCACTGCCGGCGACGTGGACCGCTGGCGTGCGCGCATCGTCTCCATCAACGAGGGTGTGACCCCGGCGGCCAAGGCCTTCAGCGATGCACTGGGCGAAGGGTCGCGGATGTTGCTCAGGATGCTGATGATCACCAACCTGGCGACGGCGCTGTTTCTCATCAGTATCGCCTGGCGTCGTTCGAGCAAGCTGCTGGCCCAGCGCCAAGCGTTTGCCCAGGCCCTGCAGGCCGAACGGGAGCGGGCGCAGATCACCTTGCAGTCCATTGGCGATGCGGTGATTACCACTGACGTCGAAGGCTGCATCGTCTACATGAACCCGGCCGCCGAGCTGCTCACCCACTGGCAGGCCAGCCAGGCCCAGGGCATGCCGCTGGCGGCGTTGTTCAGCCTGGTGGACGAGCATGCCGAGCACGACAACCGCACCCTGGTCGAGCAGGTGCTCAGCGGCAGTCTCAAGGGTGGCTCCGAGCATGCCCGGCTGATACAGCGGCTTGATGGCAGCACGGTGTCGATCAACCTAGTCGGCTCGCCGATCGTCAGCGATGGCCAGGTCAGTGGCCTGGTGCTGGCGTTGCATGACATGACCCAGGAGCGCCAGTACATCGCCAGCCTTTCCTGGCAGGCGACTCACGACGCTTTGACGGGCCTGGCCAACCGCCGCGAGTTCGAGTATCGCCTCGAGCAGGCCCTCAACAGCCTGGCACGCCAGCCCGGGCGGCATTCGCTGATGTTCCTGGACCTGGACCAGTTCAAGCTGGTCAACGACACCAGCGGCCATGCCGCTGGCGATGAGTTGTTGCGCCACATTTGCGCGGTATTGCAGGCTGGCCTGCGTGAGGGGGACACCTTGGCGCGGCTGGGGGGCGACGAGTTCGGCGTGCTGCTGGAGAACTGCCCGCCCGAACAGGCCGAGCGTATTGCCGAGCAACTGCGCCAGACCGTGCAGAGCCTACATTTTGTGTGGAAAGGCCGGCCGTTCGTCACCACCGTGAGTGTGGGCCTTGTGCATATCGCCCAACCGGCCGGCACCCTGGAAGCCTCGCTGCGTGCGGCCGACATGGCCTGCTACATGGCCAAGGAGAAAGGCCGCAACCGGGTCCAGGTGTACCACGCCGACGACACTGAACTGTCCCTGCGCTTTGGCGAAATGGCGTGGATCCAGCGTCTGCACGTAGCCTTGGAGGAGAATCGCTTCTGCCTCTATGCCCAGGAAATCGCGCCGCTTTCGTCTATGGAAGGGCCTGGCCATCTGGAGATCCTGCTGCGCCTGCACGATGAAAGCGGCCGCACCATCCTGCCCAGCACCTTTATTCCGGCCGCCGAACGCTACGGCTTGATGACTGCCCTGGATCGCTGGGTGGTGCGCAACGTGTTCCAGGTCATTCGCCAATGCCTGGACGAAGGCAGGGAAGGGCCGCTGGCCATGTGCGCGATCAACTTATCCGGATCGAGCATTGGCGACGACAAGTTCCTGGAGTACCTGCGCTCATTGTTTGGCGAGTATTCGATTCCACCGCGGCTGGTCTGTTTCGAGATCACCGAAACCAGCGCCATCGCCAACCTGGGCAGTGCGATTCGTTTTATCAACGAGTTGAAGGGGCTGGGCTGCAAGTTCTCGTTGGATGACTTCTGCGCGGGTATGTCGTCATTCGCGTATTTAAAACATTTGCCTGTAGACTTCCTGAAGATCGACGGAAGTTTCGTAAAAGACATGCTCGACGATCCGATCAACCGCGCCATGGTCGAGGTGATCAATCATATCGGGCATGTGATGGGCAAACGGACCATTGCCGAATTCGTCGAAACGCCGTTGATTGAACAGGCGTTGCAGGAGATCGGCGTGGATTATGCCCAGGGTTACCTCATCGAGCGGCCGCAGGTGTTCACCTGCGACAGCCTGCAACGCCAACGAATAGCCGCAAGGCCCCTGTTGCACCGGGCGCCTGGGACCTTTCGTTGAAGAAGGTGTCGTCCGGAAATCACATGGATTCAAGGAGCAGAAAGTGATTGATACCTTCGTACGAATCGGCCCATTGATGGATGCCGCCAGTTACCCCGATTGGGCTCAGCAATTGATCGAAGAGTGCCGCGAAAGCAAGCGGCGGGTGGTGGAGCATGAGTTCTACCAGCGCTTGCGAGACGGCCAGCTCAAGCAGGCCACTATCCGCCAGTACCTGATCGGTGGCTGGCCGGTGGTCGAGCAGTTCTCCCTCTATATGGCCCACAACCTGACCAAGACCCGCTTTGCCCGGCACCCAGGCGAAGACATGGCGAGGCGCTGGCTGATGCGCAACATCCGCGTCGAGCTCAACCACGCCGACTACTGGCTGCACTGGTGCCAGGCCCACGGGATCACCTTGGCTGACCTGCAGGCCCAGGAGGTCCCGCCGGAGCTCAATGGCCTCAATGACTGGTGCTGGCGGGTTTGTGCCACCGAGTCGCTGGCGCTGTCGATGGCCGCGACCAACTATGCGATCGAAGGCGCGACAGGTGAGTGGGCGGCGCTGGTGTGTTCCACCGACACCTATGCCTTGAGCTTCCCCGAGGACATCCGCAAGCGCGCGATGAAATGGCTGAAGATGCATGCTCAATACGATGATGCGCATCCGTGGGAGGCGCTGGAGATCATCTGTACGCTGGCTGGCGAGCACCCGACTCCGGGCTTGCGGGCCGAGCTGCGCAGGACGATCTGCAAAAGCTATGACTGCATGTTCCTGTTCCTGGAGCGATGCATGCAGCTGGAGCATCGTCAGCCAGGGCGTCTGCGGCCGGCGCTGGCGATAGGGTAAGGTCTGGGGCCTTGCGCCCCATCGCAGGCTGCGCCAGCTCTTACAGGGGCAACACGTTACCTGTAGGAGCTGGCCTGGCCTCTGATCGTGTCAGGCTGGACGGCCCTGTTACTGGGCGTCGAACGCCTGCCCGTTCACCCCGGCACTGTCCGGACCCATCAGATACAAGTACAGCGGCATGATCTCTTCGGGCAGCGGATTGTTCTGCGGGTTCTCGCTCGGGTAGGCCTGGGCACGCATCGCGGTGCGGGTGGCGCCAGGGTTGATGCTGTTGGCGCGCACCGGCGCTACGCCGTCCAGTTCGTCGGCCAGGGTCTGCATCAGCCCTTCGGTGGCAAACTTCGAGACACCATAGGCGCCCCAGTATGCGCGGCCCTTGCGCCCGACGCTGCTGGAGGTGAACACCACCGACGCGTCCTCCGACAGTTTGAGCAGCGGCAACAGCGTGCTGGTCAGCATGAAGGTGGCATTGACGTTTATGTGCATCACGCGCATGAAGTTTTCGCCCGAAAGCTGCTCCAGCGGCGTGCGCGGGCCAATGATCGAGGCATTGTTGAGCAGGCCGTCGAGGCGGCCGAACTGCTCTTCGATCATCACGGCCAGTTCGTTGTACTGGTGGGGCAGGGCGGTCTCGAGGTTGAACGGGATCACTACCGGTTGCGGATGGCCGGCCGCCTCGATCTGGTCGTAGACCTCGTTGAGGTTGGCCTCGGTCTTGCCCAGCAACAGCACGGTCGCCCCCAGGGCGGCATAGGCCTTGGCGGCGGCAGCACCGATACCACGGCCAGCGCCTGTGACCAGAATGATCCGGCCTTTGAGCAGGTCGGGGCGGGCGGTGTAGTCGTACATCGGTCGGTCCTTTGAAGTCAGTTGCGATCAACGGGGAGCGCTATGCCCTCCCCAAACCCGGTTGTATCAGGTCAGCAGCCGCACAGCGCGCTGTCGATCACCTTGCGCAGTTCCAGGGGGTGGTCCACCACCACGTCTGCTCCCCAGTTGTTGGGATTGTCCTGAGGATGAATATAGCCATAGCGCACCGCCGCCGTGCGGGTACCGGCATCACGGCCGGACTCGATGTCGCGCAGGTCATCGCCGACGAACAGGACACTGGCCGGGTCCAGGTTCAGGGTCTTGCAGGCGAGAATCAGCGGCTCGGGGTCGGGCTTGCTGTTTTTCACGTGGTCCGGGCAGATGAGCAAGGCCGAGCGCTCGGCCAGGCCCAGGCGCTGCATGATCGGCTCGGCGAAGCGCACGGGCTTGTTGGTGACCACGCCCCACAGCAGGTTGCCTTTCTCGATGTCCTCGAGCAGCTCGGCCATGCCGTCGAACAGCTTGCTGTGCACCGCGCAGTCGCGCTGGTAGCGCTCGAGGAATTCCAGGCGCAGGGCTTCGAAGCCTTCTGCGTCCGGGTCCATGGCGAAGGTGGCCGCGACCATGGCCCGGGCGCCGCCGGAAATCACGTCGCGAATGCGCTGGTCATCGATGGCCGGCAGGCCACGGTCGGCCAGCATGGCCTGGCAGATGGCAATGAAATCCGGCGCCGTGTCCAGCAGGGTGCCGTCCATGTCGAAGAGTACTGCTCGCAAACGCATGCTCATTCCTCGCGCAGGGTCTGGATCATGTAGTTGACGTCGACGTCGCTGCTGAGCTTGTAGTGCTTGGTCAGCGGGTTGTAGGTCAGGCCGATGATGTCTTTCACCTCGAGGCCCGCGACGCGGCTCCAGGCGCCCAGCTCCGACGGGCGGATGAACTTCTTGAAGTCGTGGGTGCCGCGCGGCAGCATCTTGAGCACGTACTCGGCACCGATGATCGCCAGCAGGTAGGCCTTGGGGTTGCGGTTGATGGTCGAGAAGAAGACCTGGCCGCCCGGCTTGACCAGGCGATGGCAGGCGCGAATCACCGAGGAGGGGTCAGGCACGTGTTCGAGCATTTCAAGGCAGGTGACCACGTCGAACTGCCCGGCCATTTCCTCGGCCATCTCTTCGGCGGTGATGCGGCGGTATTCGACCTCGACGCCGGACTCCAGCTGGTGCAGTTGGGCCACGGCCAATGGTGCCTCGCCCATGTCGATGCCGGTGACGCTGGCGCCACGCAGGGCCATGGCTTCGCTGAGGATGCCGCCGCCGCAGCCGACGTCCAGCACCTTCTTGCCGGCCAGGCCCACGCGCTCGTCGATCCAGTTGACCCGCAGCGGGTTGATGTCGTGCAGCGGCTTGAACTCGCTCTCGCGGTCCCACCAGCGGTGAGCCAGGGCTTCGAACTTGGCGATTTCGGCGTGGTCGACGTTGCTCATGGAACAATCCTCTGAATCTTCGATAAAAGTGTTACAGGCGCAAACCCAAGGCTTGCGGCCGTCATTCGTGGCCTGCGATGCGCGCGCCCCAGGCGCGGGCCGTGGTCGTCAAAGCTTGTTCGTCCATCTGCGTCAGGCGTCGGTCGTCGAGCAGTTGGTGGCCGGCGACCCAGACATGCCGTGCGCAGTCGCGGCCTGTGGCGTAAATCAGTTGCGAAACCGGGTCGTGCACGGGCTGCTGGGCCAGCCCCGAGAGGTCGAAAGCCACCAGGTCAGCGGCCTTGCCCAGCTCCAGCGAGCCGGTGACCGCCTCAAGACCCAGGGCGCGGGCACCATTCAAGGTGGCCATGCGCAGGGCTCGGTGGGCATCCAGGGCTGTGGCGGAGCCGGCGACCGCCTTGGCCAGCAGGGCCGCGGTGCGGGTTTCGCCGAGCAGATCCAGGTCGTTGTTGCTGGCCGCCCCGTCGGTGCCCACCGCCACGTTGACCCCGGCCTGCCATAGCCGTTCCACCGGGCAGAAGCCACTGGCCAGCTTGAGGTTGGATTCGGGGCAATGGACAACGCTGGTGTCGCTTTCTACCAACAGAGTGAGGTCATCGTCGCTGATCTGGGTCATGTGCACCGCCTGCAGCCTTGGGCCCAGCAGGCCGATACGGGCCAGGCGCGCCAGCGGGCGCTCGCCGTTCTCGGCCAGGGCTTGTTCGACTTCGCCGGCGGTCTCGTGGATATGCATGTGCAGCGGGGCGTCGAGCTGGTCGGCGATGACGCGGATCTTCTCAAGGCTCTGATCGCTGACCGTATAGGGCGCGTGAGGCCCCAGGGCGACACTGATGCGTGGGTGGTGGCGCAGGTCATCGAACAGCTCGATGGCCAGGTGCAGGCCTTCGTCGGGCGTGCGGGCGCCAGGGACGGGGAAATCCAGCAAAGGCACGGCGATCTGGGCGCGAATACCGCTGCGGTGCACTCGGTCGCAGGCCTCCCGCGGGAAGAAATACATATCGGCAAAGCAGGTGATGCCGCCCTTGAGCTGCTCGGCGATGGCCAGGTCCGTGCCATCGCGCACGAAGGCTTCATCCACCCGGCGGCCTTCGGCCGGCCAGATGTGCTCTTTGAGCCAGGTCATCAACGGCAGGTCGTCGGCCAGCCCGCGCAGCAGGGTCATGGCGGCGTGGCCATGGGCGTTGATCAGGCCGGGGCACAGCAGACAGTCGGGCAGCTCGCGTATTTCCCGTGCAGCCGGTGCCCGTTCACGCGGGCCGAGCCAGGCGATCAGCCCGTCACGGATGCCCAGGGCGTGCTCCTTGAGTACCACGCCGGCCGGCTCCACGGGGACCAGCCAGCCCGGTACGAGCAGCAGGTCGAGGGGGGAGGGGGCTGTGGGCATGCGAAGGGCACCTGGTTCGGTTGAGTCAAGCGCGCAGTATACCCGAGCGTCCAGGGCTGAGGCTCGCTATAATCGGCCGCTTTTGATCAGCGAACGACGGGGAGAGGCGATGCGCGAGCGACTTTTGGCGGCGGAGAAGGTGACCGGCATCCAGTGGCGTAATGGCACCTTGCATCTGCTCGACCAGCGCCTGCTGCCTGTTCGTGAGCATTGGTTGGCCTGCACCGACGTGACGGCGGTGGTCGACGCGATCCGCCAGATGGCGGTGCGCGGTGCGCCGGCCATCGGTATCAGCGCCGCCTATGGCCTGGTGCTTGCCCTGCGCCAGCGCCTGGCCGAGGGAGAGGACTGGGAGCACGCGCTGGAGGAAGATTTCCTTGCCCTTGCCGAAGCCCGGCCTACGGCGGCCAACCTGTTCTGGTCGCTCAACCGCATGCGCGAGCGTCTGCAGCGTCTGCGTGCGGATGAAGACGTGCTGGCGGTCATGGAGGCCGAAGCGGTGGCAATCCATGAAAGCGACCGCGAAGCCAACCTGACCATGGCCCAGCACGGCCTGGAGCTGATTCGCCGCCAGCAGGGCAACGCGCAGACCATCCTCACCTACGGCAACGCTGGTGCCTTGGCCAGTGGCGGCTTCGGCACTGCGCTGGGGGTGATCCGCGCGGCCTACCTCGAAGGCATGGTGGAGCGGGTCTACGCCGGCGAAACCCGGCCCTGGCTGCACGGCTCGCGCATCACCGCCTGGGAGCTGGCCCACGAAGGCATCCCGGCGACCCTGTGCGCGGATTCGGCGATGGCCCACCTGATGAAGACCAAGGGCATCACCTGGGTGGTGGTGGGCGCTGACTGCATCGCCGCCAATGGCGATGTGGCTGGCAAGATCGGGACTTACCAACTGGCGGTCGCGGCCATGCACCATGGCGTGCGCTTCATGGTGGTGGCGCCGAGCACCACCATCGACCTGAACCTGGCTACCGGCGAGGACATTCCCCTCGAGGAGCGCGAGGCCGACGAGCTGCTGGATGTGGCGGGTAACCGTGTGGCAGCCGAGGTGGAGGTGTTCAATCCGGTATTCGATGTGACGCCAGCGGACCTGGTCGATGTGATCGTGACCGAGCGAGGCGTGGTAGAACGGCCTGATACCGCCAAGATTGCCCAGTTGATTTGTCGCAAGCGTTTGCACTGATCGTTCAGGATTTTACGATGGCCTCATCGTGGGGCAGGAAAAACGGCGTTTTTACAGGCGCAGCGGCAACCTGCCATATCTCCCACGCCCCACGCCTTTGTGATACCATCCGGCAGTTTCCAGGGCCGCTCGTTGAAGCGGCCTTCATTGCGCAGATCCATGGCTCAACTCATTGATTTGTCGTAAGTCGTCGCACCCCTTTGCGTGCGGCGGCGAGCTTCGTTCGTCCTACGAGGGAAACGACGAAGTTTCACCAGAAAAAGGAATCAGGCTTCTCATGGGCGAACTGGCCAAAGAAATCCTCCCGGTCAATATCGAAGACGAACTGAGACAGTCTTACCTCGACTACGCGATGAGCGTGATTGTCGGGCGTGCGCTGCCCGATGCGCGTGACGGCTTGAAGCCCGTGCATCGCCGCGTTCTCTACGCGATGAGCGAACTGGGCAACGACTGGAACAAGCCGTACAAGAAGTCCGCGCGTGTGGTCGGTGACGTCATCGGTAAGTACCACCCCCACGGCGACACTGCGGTCTACGACACCATCGTGCGTATGGCCCAGCCCTTCTCGCTGCGTTATCTGCTGGTCGATGGCCAGGGCAACTTCGGTTCGGTCGACGGCGACAACGCCGCAGCCATGCGATACACTGAAGTGCGCATGGCCAAGCTGGCCCACGAGCTGCTGGCCGACCTGCACAAGGAAACCGTCGACTGGGTGCCCAACTATGACGGCACCGAGCAAATCCCGGCGGTCATGCCGACCAAGATCCCCAACCTGCTGGTCAATGGTTCCAGCGGTATCGCCGTGGGCATGGCAACCAACATCCCGCCGCACAACCTGGGCGAGGTCATCGACGGCTGCCTGGCGCTGATCGACAATCCCGAGGTGTCGATCGATGAACTGATGCAGTTCATCCCCGGTCCCGACTTCCCCACTGCCGGCCTTATCAACGGCCGCCAGGGCATCATCGAGGCCTACCGCACCGGCCGTGGCCGCATCTACATGCGCGCCCGCTCCGAGATCGAGGACATCGACAAGGACAAGACCGGCGGTCGCCAGCAGATCGTCGTCACCGAGCTGCCGTACCAGCTGAACAAGGCGCGGTTGATCGAAAAAATCGCCGAGCTGGTCAAAGAGAAGAAGATCGAAGGCATCACCGAGCTGCGTGATGAGTCCGACAAGGACGGCATGCGCATCGTCATCGAGCTGCGTCGCGGCGAGGTGCCGGAAGTGGTGCTCAACAACCTCTATTCGCAGACCCAGCTGCAGAGCGTGTTCGGCATCAACATGGTCGCGCTGATCGACGGCCGTCCGCGTCTGCTCAACCTCAAGGACCTGCTCGAGGCGTTCGTCCGTCACCGTCGTGAAGTGGTGACCCGCCGTACCGTGTTCGAGCTGCGCAAGGCGCGCGAGCGTGGTCACATTCTTGAAGGCCAGGCCGTTGCGCTGTCCAACATCGACCCGGTGATCGCCCTGATCAAGGCCTCGCCGACCCCTTCCGAGGCGAAGGAAGCCCTGATCAGCACGGCCTGGGAGTCCAGCGCCGTACAGGTCATGGTCGAGCGTGCCGGTGCCGACTCCTGCCGTCCGGAAGACCTGCCGGAGCAGTACGGCCTGCGTGATGGTAAGTACTACCTCTCGCCGGAACAGGCCCAGGCCATCCTCGACCTGCGCCTGCACCGCCTGACCGGCCTTGAGCACGAGAAGCTGCTGGCCGAGTACCAGGAGATCCTCGAGCAGATCGGTGAGCTGATCCGCATCCTGAGCAGCGCTGAGCGCCTGATGGAAGTGATCCGCGAAGAACTCGAAGCGATCCGCGCCGAGTACGGCGATGCCCGTCGCACCGAAATCCTCAACGCCACCCACGACCTCAGCTACGGCGACATGATCCCGGAAGAAGAGCGCGTGGTGACCATTTCCCACGGTGGCTATGCCAAGACCCAGCCGCTGTCCGCCTATCAGGCACAGCGCCGTGGCGGCAAAGGCAAGTCGGCCACTGGCGTGAAGGACGAGGACTACATCGAACACCTGCTGGTCGCCAACAGCCACGCCACGCTGCTGCTGTTCTCCAGCAAGGGCAAGGTTTACTGGCTCAAGACCTACGAGATTCCCGAAGCGTCCCGCGCCGCCCGTGGCCGTCCGCTGGTCAACCTGCTGCCATTGGAAGAAGGTGAGCGCATCACCGCCATGCTGCAGATTGACCTCGAAGCCCTTCAGCAGAACGCCGATGGCGACGAAGAACTGGAGGATGCCGACGACACCGTGCTCGAAGGGGAAGTGATCGAGGCCGAGGAAGTCGACGAAGAAGACGGCGACACCCCGGAATGGGTGGCAGAGCCGACCGGCGCGTACATCTTCATGGCGACCGCCTCCGGTACCGTTAAGAAGACCCCGCTGGCCCAGTTCGCCCGTCCGCGTTCCAGCGGTCTGATCGCCCTGAAGCTCAAGGAAGGTGACACCCTGATTGCCGCGGCCATCACCGACGGCGCCAAGGAAGTCATGATGTTCTCCGACGCCGGCAAGGTGATCCGCTTCGCCGAGAGCGTGGTGCGCGAAATGGGCCGTACCGCCCGTGGTGTTCGCGGCATGAAACTGGGCAAAGGGCAGCAGGTGATCTCCATGCTGATTCCTGAGTCCGGCGCGCAGATCCTCACGGCTTCCGAGCGTGGCTTCGGCAAGCGTACCCCGCTGTCCAAGTTCCCTCGTCGCGGCCGTGGCGGCCAGGGCGTCATCGCCATGGGTACCAAGGGGCGTAACGGTCTGTTGATCGGTGCGATCCAGGTGCAGGAAGGCGAAGAGATCATGTTGATCTCTGACCAGGGCACCTTGGTGCGTACCCGTGTGGGTGAGGTCTCCAGCCTGGGCCGTAACACCCAGGGTGTGACCCTCATCAAGCTGGCGACCGACGAGACGCTGGTGGGGCTGGAGCGGATTCAGGAGCCGTCCGAAGATCCCGACGAACTGATCGACGGGGACGAGGAGGGCGTCGAGGTCGATGCGCTGGACGCAGTCGACGACGACGGTGGTGTCGCCGAAGAGGCGCCACAGGAGTAACTCAGCGCAACACCCCCGAACGGGGCGACCATGGTCGCCCCGTTTGACTGATTACGGCAGGCAGCGTCCTCAAGGACGGTGCACTACCTGTGGAAGCGGGTAAACCCGCTTCCCAGGGTGCTCGGCAGTATCGAAGATTGTAGATTTGTACTATTTGGCAGAGCGAGAGTGGATGTGAGCAAACGAGCCTTTAACTTCTGCGCAGGCCCTGCCGCGCTTCCTGACGCTGTCCTGCAGCGTGCCCAGGCCGAAATGCTGGATTGGCGTGGCAAGGGCTTGTCCGTGATGGAGATGAGCCATCGCAGCGATGACTACGTGGCCATCGCCGAAAAGGCCGAGCAGGACCTGCGCGACCTGCTGTCCGTCCCCTCCAACTACAAAGTCCTGTTCCTGCAGGGTGGTGCCAGCCAGCAGTTTGCTGAGATCCCGCTGAACCTGCTGCCGGAAAACGCTACGGCCGACTACATCGAGACTGGCATCTGGTCGAAGAAGGCCATCGAAGAGGCGCGCCGCTTCGGTCATGTCAACGTCGCCGCTAGTGCCAAGCCCTACGATTATTTGGCTATTCCGGGACAGAACGAGTGGAACCTGACCAAGAACGCTGCCTATGTCCATTATGCCTCCAACGAGACCATTGGTGGCCTGCAGTTCGACTGGGTTCCGCAGACCGGTGACGTTCCTCTGGTGGTCGACATGTCGTCCGACATCCTGTCGCGCCCGATCGACGTCTCCCAGTACGGCCTGATCTATGCCGGTGCGCAGAAGAACATCGGTCCGAGCGGCCTGGTGGTGGTGATCGTGCGCGAAGACCTGCTCGGTCGCGCCCGTAGCCATTGCCCAACCATGCTCGACTACAAGGTCGCGGCCGACAACGGCTCGATGTACAACACTCCTGCCACCTATTCCTGGTACCTCTCGGGCCTGGTGTTCGAATGGCTCAAGGAGCAGGGCGGCGTCGAGGCCATGGAGCAGCGCAACCGCGTCAAGAAGGACCGCCTGTACGGTTTCATCGATGGTAGCGAGTTCTACACCAACCCGATCAGTCACAATGCCCGCTCGTGGATGAACGTGCCGTTCCGCCTGGCCGACGAGCGCCTGGACAAGGCCTTCCTGGCCGGCGCCGATGCCCGTGGTCTGCTCAACCTCAAGGGCCATCGTTCGGTCGGCGGCATGCGCGCCTCGATCTACAACGCCCTGGGCCTGGAAGCGGTCGATGCCTTGGTGGCCTACATGGCCGAGTTCGAGAAGGAGCACGCTTGATGTCCGATCAGGAACTCAAGGCGCTGCGCGTACGCATCGACAGTCTCGACGAGAAGATCCTCGAGCTGATAAGCGAGCGCGCCCGTTGCGCCCAGGAGGTGGCGAAGGTCAAGACCGCCTCCCTGGCCGAAGGCGAGAAGCCGGTATTCTACCGGCCCGAGCGTGAGGCTGCTGTGCTCAAGCGCGTCATGGAGCGCAACAAGGGCCCGCTGGACAACGAAGAGATGGCGCGGTTGTTCCGCGAAATCATGTCCTCCTGCCTGGCCCTGGAAGAGCCGCTCAAGGTTGCCTACCTCGGCCCTGAAGGCACCTTCACCCAGGCCGCGGCCATGAAGCACTTCGGTCATGCCGTGGTCAGCCGTCCGATGGCTGCCATCGATGAAGTGTTCCGTGAAGTGGCGGCAGGTGCCGTCAACTTCGGTGTGGTGCCGGTGGAAAACTCCACCGAAGGCGCGGTGAGCCACACTCTGGACAGCTTCCTCGAGCATGACATGGTGATTTGCGGCGAAGTCGAGCTGCGCATCCACCATCATCTGCTGGTGGGCGAGAACACCAAGACCGACAGCATCACGCGCATCTATTCCCACGCTCAGTCCCTGGCCCAATGCCGCAAGTGGCTGGACGCGCACTACCCGAATGTCGAGCGCGTGGCGGTGTCCAGCAACGCCGAGGCCGCCAAACGGGTCAAGGGCGAGTGGAATTCGGCGGCCATCGCCGGCGATATGGCGGCCAATCTGTACGGCCTGACCCGCCTGGCCGAGAAGATCGAGGACCGCCCGGATAACTCCACGCGCTTCCTCATGATCGGCAACCAGGAAGTGCCGCCGACCGGCGATGACAAGACCTCGATCATCGTCTCGATGAGCAACAAGCCAGGTGCCCTGCACGAGCTGCTGGTGCCTTTCCATGAAAACGGCATCGACCTGACCCGTATCGAGACCCGCCCGTCGCGCAGCGGCAAATGGACCTACGTGTTCTTCATCGATTTCGTCGGCCATCACCGCGACCCGCTGATTAAGGCGGTGCTGGAGAAGATCAGCCAGGAGGCTGTGGCGCTCAAGGTGCTGGGGTCCTATCCGAAGGCGGTCCTTTGATCGAAAACCTTTGGTTTTCGCGCGGTACCTGTGGGAGCGGCCTCGTGTCGCGATGGGCTGCCCGGCAGCCCCCTGCGGTCTCACTGACTGGCATAGTTTCTAAACAGGGTTCGCACTCGTGCTAGATGCAGTTACAACCAAACCCGCGCCGATCATCGGCCGCCTGGTCGTCGTAGGCCTAGGCCTGATCGGCGGGTCATTCGCCAAGGGCCTGCGCGAAAGCGGCCTGTGCCGGGAAGTGGTCGGCGTCGATCTGGATGCCCAGTCGCGCAAGCTGGCCGTTTCGCTCGGCGTGGTCGATCGCTGCGAGCAAGACCTCGACGTGGCCTGCGTCGGCGCCGACGTGATCCAGTTGGCCGTGCCCATCCTGGCGATGGAAAAGGTCCTGGCCCATCTCGCGCGCCTGGACCTGGGCGATGCAGTGATCACCGATGTGGGCAGCGCCAAGGGCAATGTGGTGCGTGCCGCACGTGAGGCCTTTGCCGGACGTCTGTCGCGTTTCGTCCCGGGCCACCCGATCGCAGGCTCCGAGCAGAGCGGCGTGGAGGCCTCCAACGCCGCACTGTTCCGCCGCCACAAGGTCATCCTCACGCCACTGCCGGAAACCGATCCGGCCGCCGCGGCCGTGGTCGACCGCCTGTGGCGCGCGCTGGGTGCCGATGTGGAGCACATGCCGGTGGAGCGCCATGACGAAGTCCTGGCCGCCACCAGCCACCTGCCGCACCTGCTGGCGTTCGGTCTGGTCGATTCCCTGGCCAAGCGCAATGAAAACCTGGAGATCTTCCGGTACGCTGCGGGAGGCTTCCGCGATTTCACGAGAATCGCCGGCAGCGACCCGATCATGTGGCACGACATCTTCCTCGCCAACCGCGAGGCTGTCCTGCGCACCCTGGATACATTTCGCAGCGATCTCGACGCCTTGCGCGACGCGGTCGATGCAGGGGACGGGCACCAGCTGCTGGGTGTATTCACCCGCGCCCGGGCTGCCCGCGAGCATTTCAGTAAAATCCTGGCCCGCCGGGCCTATGTGGACGCTATGAACGCCAACGATCTGATTTTCCTGGCCCAACCTGGTGGCCGCCTGTCCGGACGGATCCGCGTTCCGGGCGACAAATCGATTTCCCATCGCTCGATCATGCTTGGCTCGCTGGCCGAAGGTACCACCGAGGTCGAAGGTTTCCTCGAAGGCGAGGACGCCTTGGCGACCTTGCAGGCCTTCCGGGACATGGGTGTGGTCATCGAAGGCCCGCACCATGGTCGTGTGACCATCCATGGCGTCGGCTTGCACGGCCTCAAACCGCCACCTGGCCCGATCTACCTGGGTAACTCCGGTACCTCGATGCGCCTGCTGTCGGGCCTGCTGGCCGGCCAGCCGTTCGATGTCACCATGACCGGCGATGCCTCGCTGTCCAAGCGCCCAATGAACCGTGTGGCCAACCCGCTGCGCGAGATGGGTGCAGTGGTCGAGACCGGTCCTGAAGGCCGTCCGCCGCTGACCATCCGTGGCGGCCACAAGCTCAAGGCGCTCAACTACACGCTGCCGATGGCCAGTGCCCAGGTCAAATCCTGCCTGCTGCTGGCTGGCCTGTATGCTGAAGGCACCACTACCGTCACCGAGCCTGCGCCGACCCGCGACCATACCGAGCGCATGCTGCGCGGCTTTGGTTATGCGGTCGAGACCAACGGCCCGGTCGCTTCGCTCAAGTCGGGTGGCAAGCTCAGTGCAACCCGCATCGAGGTGCCGGCGGATATCTCCTCGGCGGCGTTCTTCTTGGTCGCGGCTTCGATCGCCGAGGGTTCGGAGCTGGTGCTCGAGCATGTCGGCATCAACCCGACCCGTACCGGCGTCATTGATATCCTGCGCCTGATGGGCGGCGACATTACCCTGGAAAACCAGCGTGAAGTTGGCGGTGAGCCGGTCGCGGACCTGCGCGTGCGCGGTGCCAAGCTCAAGGGGATCGAGATCCCCGAGCACCTCGTGCCGCTGGCTATCGATGAATTCCCGGTGCTGTTCGTGGCTGCCGCCTGCGCCGAAGGGCGTACCGTGCTGCGCGGCGCCGAGGAACTGCGCGTCAAAGAATCCGATCGCATCCAGGTCATGGCTGACGGCCTGCTGACCCTGGGCGTGAAGTGCGAGCCGACCCCCGATGGCATCATCATCGATGGCGGCCAGATCGGCGGCGGCGAAGTGCACGGTCACGGTGACCACCGGATCGCCATGGCCTTCAGCGTTGCCTCGCTGCGTGCTAGCGCGCCGATTCGCATCCATGACTGCGCCAACGTCGCCACGTCCTTCCCGAACTTCCTGGCGCTGTGCGCCGAGGTTGGCATTCGGGTCGCAGAAGAGGGCAAATCGTGAGTTCGCAAGCGCCAGTCATCACCATCGATGGGCCAAGCGGTTCGGGCAAGGGTACGGTCGCGGGCATTCTGGCCCGCGAGTTGGGCTGGAAGCTGCTTGATTCCGGCGCCCTGTACCGCCTGCTGGCGTTCAATGCCGTCAACCACGGCGTCGACCTGACCAACGAAGAGTTGCTCAAGGCCTTGGCCGCCCATCTGGATGTGCAATTCGTCGCCGCGGAACCGGGTAAGCTGCAACAGATCATCCTCGAGGGTGAGGATGTCAGCAACGTGATCCGCACCGAAACCGTCGGCGCCGGCGCCTCCATGGTCGCTTCGCTGCCCGCAGTGCGCGAAGCGTTGCTGCAGCGTCAGCGCGCCTTCCGCGAAGCGCCTGGCCTGATCGCTGACGGTCGCGACATGGGCACCGTGGTCTTCCCGGACGCGCCCTTGAAAGTGTTCCTCACCGCCAGCGCGGAGGAGCGGGCACGGCGTCGCTATTTGCAGTTGAAGGGCAAGGGCGATGATGTTAGTCTGGCGAGTCTGCTAGATGAGATTCGTGCGCGCGATGAGCGCGACACCCAGCGCGCGGTGGCCCCGCTGAAACCAGCGGCCGATGCCATCCAACTGGACTCCACCGAGTTGTCCATCGAGCAGGTGTTGCAACGTATCAGGAGCGAGCTCGCCCAGCGCGATCTGCTCTGATAGCCAGGAGAACAGGCAGGGGCACCAGTCAACGTCCTGCCGGTTTTCCTTTATATGAACGAAACCCACATTGTCTGGAATGTGGCTATGGGCGTCTGTTTCGCCCGAATCTACAGGAATTAAAATGAGCGAAAGCTTTGCAGAACTCTTTGAAGAAAGCCTGAAAACCCTCAATCTGCAGCCGGGCGCGATCATCACCGGTATCGTTGTCGACATCGACGGCGACTGGGTTACCGTTCACGCTGGTCTGAAGTCCGAGGGCGTCATCCCGCTCGAGCAGTTCATCAACGAAGCTGGCGAGCTGACCATCAAGGTCGGTGACGAAGTTCACGTTGCGCTGGACGCGGTCGAAGACGGCTTTGGCGAAACCAAGCTGTCCCGTGAAAAAGCCAAGCGCGCCGAGTGCTGGATTGTTCTGGAAGCAGCTTTCGCCGCCGAAGAAGTGGTCAAGGGCGTTATCAACGGTAAGGTTAAGGGCGGCTTCACTGTCGACGTTAACGGCATCCGTGCGTTCCTGCCGGGCTCCCTGGTTGATGTCCGCCCAGTGCGCGACACCACCCACCTGGAAGGCAAAGAGCTGGAATTCAAGGTCATCAAGCTGGACCAGAAGCGCAACAACGTTGTTGTTTCCCGTCGCAGCGTGCTGGAAGCCGAGAACAGCGCCGAGCGCGAAGCCCTGTTGGAAACCCTGCAGGAAGGCCAACAGGTCAAGGGTATCGTCAAGAACCTCACCGACTACGGCGCCTTCGTGGACCTGGGCGGTATCGACGGCCTGCTGCACATCACCGACATGGCTTGGAAGCGCATCAAGCACCCGTCGGAAATCGTCAACGTTGGTGACGAAGTCGACGTTCGCGTCCTGAAGTTCGACCGTGAGCGCAACCGCGTTTCCCTGGGTCTGAAGCAAATGGGCGAAGATCCGTGGGTTGCCATCACCTCGCGCTACCCAGAAGGTACTCGCGTACAGGCTCGCGTTACCAACCTGACCGACTACGGCTGCTTCGCTGAGCTGGAAGAAGGCGTTGAAGGTCTGGTACACGTTTCCGAAATGGACTGGACCAACAAGAACATCCACCCGTCGAAAGTCGTTCAGGTTGGCGACGAAGTGGAAGTCATGGTTCTGGACATCGACGAAGAGCGTCGTCGTATCTCCCTGGGCATCAAGCAGTGCAAGTCCAACCCATGGGAAGACTTCTCCAGCCAGTTCAACAAAGGTGACAAGATCACCGGTACCATCAAGTCGATCACCGACTTCGGTATCTTCATTGGCCTGGACGGCGGCATCGACGGTCTGGTTCACCTGTCCGACATCTCCTGGAACGAGTCCGGCGAAGAAGCCGTACGTCGCTTCAAGAAGGGCGACGAGCTGGAAACCGTCATCCTGTCGGTTGACCCAGAGCGCGAGCGCATCTCCCTGGGTATCAAGCAACTGGAAGACGATCCGTTCTCCAACTTCGTTGCTCTGAACGACAAGGGTGCAATCGTCAAGGGTATCGTCAAGGAAGTTGACGCCAAAGGCGCCATCGTTACCTTGGCCGACGACATCGAAGCTACTCTGAAAGCTTCCGAAATCAGCCGTGACCGCGTTGAAGACGCGCGTAACGTCCTGAAGGAAGGCGAAGAGATCGAAGCCAAGATCATCAGCGTCGATCGCAAGTCCCGCGTTATCAGCCTGTCCATCAAGTCGAAGGACGACGCTGAAGAGCGCGAAGCTATCCAGAGCCTGAAAAACGCCGCTCCGGAAGCTGCTGCCGACACCACCATGGCTGCGCTGCTGCGCGAAGCGATGGCCAAGCAGAACTAAGTTCTGTTTGATCGGTAAAAAAGGGCGACTTCGGTCGCCCTTTTTTGTGCCTGTTTGAAAACAAGCAGATACCGCCCTCGCGTCGCGTGCCGCTTCTGTAGGCGCTGACGAAGCCTGCAAAGCGGCGCTAGCTCCCCCTGAATCAATTCACTGCGTCTCGCCTGGTTATTCGGCCATTCCCTACTGCTCATCTCGCTTCCCAGTCTCCTGCAATCTTGAATTTTTTTATTAAGTCAAGATCCACCCTGTTCAAATCCGTCGGGGCGTGCTACAAACTGGTTAAGCAATGATCTAGCTGCTTGATAACGAAGGGAAAAATATGACGAAGTCGGAGCTGATCGAACGTATTGTCACCCATCAAGGGCTGCTCTCGTCCAAGGACGTGGAGTTGGCCATCAAGACCATGCTTGAACAGATGTCACAATGCCTAGCCACCGGTGATCGCATCGAAATCCGTGGTTTTGGCAGCTTTTCCTTGCACTACCGCTCACCACGGGTAGGGCGTAACCCCAAGACCGGCCAGTCGGTGAATCTTGAAGGCAAGTACGTACCGCACTTCAAGCCCGGCAAGGAACTGCGCGATCGCGTCAACGAAGAAGACCAGGTCCCGCACTGATAAAGGAACAGCCTGATGCGTAACCTCAAGCGTGCCTTGGCGGCACTCTTCGTGCTGCTGCTGGCGGCGGTGGTCCTGTTCTTCGTTCTGGAGAATCAGCAAGCCGTCTCCTTGGTCTTGTTCGGTTGGACTGCACCGGCGGTCCCTGTAGCGATACTGGTGATCGCCGCATTGGTCGTTGGCCTGGCTGTCGGTCCGCTGCTCGGCGCTTACGGCGTGCTGCGCAGCAAGCGCAAGATCCGTGCTTCTGCCCGCCAGGCGGCCCTCTCTGGCAACTGAGGATTTTTCCTTCCAGGGGCGGCGAATCCTGCCCTGTATCCTCCAGCTGAATGAATGAAGTAATAGCGCGCTTCAATTCAGACTTTGGAGGTTCAGCAGCATGCAATTCCCTACGCTTTCACACCACGGTGCTATCCGTGGTGTGACCGGCTCATGCCATCAACTTCACCTCGACAGCGCGACCAGCCTGTTGATCGACTGCGGCCTCGAGCAGGGCGGTGATGCCGCTCTGAAAGGTGAGAGCGCTTCGCTCGGTTTCGCCATCGATGGAATCCAGGCGCTGATCGTTACCCATGTGCACCTGGACCACGTCGGGCGTATTCCCGCCTTGCTCGCCGCCGGCTACCGCGGCCCGATCATTTGCAGCGAGCCCTCTGCGCGCTTGTTACCTTTGGTGCTGGAAGATGCCTATAAGCTCAGCGTCACTGCCGAGCCTACCCAGGTCGAGCGATACCTGGAATTCCTCGAGAAATTGATAACCCCCGTACCCTTCGAACAATGGCACACCATCGTAGATCGAGAAGGACTCGTATGCCGCATCCGGCTGCAGCGCGCCGGGCATCTGCTCGGTTCTGCCTATGTCGAGTGCGATGTATGTAAAGCGGATTCGCCCAGCAGCACGCGTGTCGTATTTTCCGGAGACCTGGGTGCTGCGCATAATCCATTGCTCAAGCCCGTACAGCCACCAGAGCGAGCGGACGTGTTGGTGCTCGCAAGCACCTACGGCGATCGCCTGCACGCGGACCGCAGCGAACGCCAGCAACGACTGGAAGCGGCCATCGATCGCGCGTTGTCCGATCACGGCACCCTCATGATCCCCGCCTTCAGCCTCGGGCGTACCCAAGAGTTGCTCTACGAGCTCGAAGACATCCTGCACCGCAAAGCCCTGCTCGCGCCCCGCAGCGAGAATACCGGGAGTGATCCCCTTGATTGGTCGCAACTCCCCATCATCCTCGATTCGCCCCTGGCCCAGCGCATTACCCGCGCGTACCAAGACCTGCATCAGTTCTGGAACGCCGAAGCCCGGCAACGTTTATATGAAGGCCGCAACCCCTTGAGCTTTGAACAACTGATATGCGTGGATACACACGCTAAACATCAGCAAGTGGTCAATTACCTTAAAAGTACGGGACGTCCCGCTATTGTGATCGCCGGTAATGGCATGTGCTCCGCCGGGCGCATCGTCAATTACCTCAAGGCTATGGTGGGCGATCCCAGACATGAAGTGATGTTTGTCGGTTATCAGGCAAAAGGTACACCCGGTGCCGTCATCCAAGCGAGTCAGGGGGCGGAAGGTTTTGTGCAAATTGACCTAGACGGCAGAATGTATGAAGTGCGGGCGAAAGTGATGAGTTTGGAGGGTTATTCGGCTCATGCGGATCAGGTGGGGTTGATCAGGTTTGCGTTGGGGTGCAAGGCGCGGAGGGTAGTGTTGGTGCATGGGGAGAGGCGCTCGAAGCAGCTGTTGGCTCAAGTCTTGGCCAGTCTTTTCAAGCAAGCTGATTATGATGCTGAGGTGGAGGTTGCGGGGTAATCGGTGCGCGCCGTGAGCGCATTAGTCGAGGTTGCCAGGTCCGCCTGGCACCCTGGCTGATGGGCGGGTATGGCTGGGCGTTGTTGTCAGCTACGTTAGGTGTAACAATGTATGCCCGTCGCCTAGGTAACAACATGGGTTTTTCATCTCCCTCCGAGGCTTTTCTCGGCTATCGTCAGGGATCCGAATTTCCCCGTGGCTCGCTTCTGCTTGCTATCAAATGCCAAAAAATTGAGGTCAGTGCGGATGTATCGTTCCGTGCGAACAAATGTCTGTCGGTTGTTTGGCGCTCCCGTCTGTCTATCGGGTGATGTTCCGAGTCGTATCGTTACCGATAGTTGAACGAGCGATTTATGATAGCTCACTCGTCCGGAGTCAGTACCTAGAGAGGAAAAATTGATATTTTTAGCCGTCTTCAGGGCTTGGTGTTGGTGTCAGCTGCAGAGCTTTTGGTTAGGGATTGCATGGCTCTTGGGGCGGTGCGTTGAGTGAGCGCAGAGCATCTTGGGTGTATCTCTCGGGTTGAAAACTTCGATGGATCCGTGAGGCCTAACCGCCTATGATTGGTCGGCCTTTCCACATCGGCAGCTGGCTGCTCTCCAGATGGGGTGGGTGAGCGCTTTTCGACAGAGTGGGAGCTTCCACGTTGTTATTAATGGATTCACTCGTTGGCGAATGAATCGTGAAGGATCAATAACCCGTTGTGCCGTCATGGAACGGGCATGTACATCAAGGTGAGTTGGAAAGCATGACAGATATAAACACGGTGGTAGAAAAGTATAAAAGCCGGCAGGCCTTGATTGGTATCGTAGGGCTCGGATATGTCGGGTTACCACTGATGCTGCGTTATAATGCGATTGGCTTTAATGTTTTAGGTATTGATATTGATCAATCCAAGGTCGATAAACTTAACGCTGGCCAAAGCTAGGCGGCGGCAAAAACTGAGTGCAACACCTGACCTTTCCGGTACGGTGCTGCCCCTATGTCATATACCGAACTCAGCGTTGAAGAACGCGCCACCATCCAAATCGGCCACGCCCAGGGCTTCAGCCTGCGCAGGATTGCTCGCCTGATCAATAGGTCTCCTTCGACCATCAGTCGAGAGCTGCGCCGCAATCGAGATGTCTGTGGCAGCTACTCGGCCCGCGCGGCCCAGGAGCAGATGAAGGCCCGCCGCCAAGTCTGTCGACCGAGCCGAAAGCTGCTGCCGGGGAGCGAGCGCTTCGAACTGGTGGTTCATATGCTGCGTGAGCGTTTGTCTCCCGAACAGATTGCCGGCAAGCTGCGCCACATGAACATACCTAGCCTCAGAGATGCCTACGTCTGTCGCGAGACGATCTACAACGCGATCTATGCCCTGCCAGTGGGTGAGCTGCGTAAGGAGCTGATCATCTGTCTGCGCCAAGGCAAGACGACGCGCCGGCCGCGCTCTGGTGGCGTGGATCGGCGCGGCCAGATCCCCGAGATGGTCAGTATTCATGTGCGCCCGCCGGAGATTGAAGACAGGCTGATGCCGGGGCATTGGGAAGGCGACCTCATCAAGGGTAAGGCCAACGCCTCGTCCGTCGGTACGCTGGTGGAACGCACCAGTGGGTACCTGATGTTGGTGAAGATGAACGACGCGACGGCGACTTCGGCGCTGGAAGGCTTCAGCGCCGCGCTCAATAGCATGCCGCTGGAGATGCGCAAGAGCATGACTTACGACCAGGGCCGGGAGATGGCACGACACGCCGAGATCACCCAAAGAACCGGCGTGGCGATCTACTTTTGCGACCCGCACAGCCCCTGGCAGCGCGGCAGCAACGAAAACATCAACGGCCTGATTCGCCAGTACTTGCCCAAGGGCACAGACCTGTCGGTACATAGCCAGGAGGAGCTGGACGCCATTGCGCTGCAACTGAATATGCGACCGCGTAAGCGCTTCGACTTCAAATGCCCAATCGAAGTTATGGGCGAGGTGATGCAGAAGGCCATGGCTATGCGGCATGATGCTCCAGTTTCAATTCAATGACCGTGTTGCACTCAGCTCCTGCAACCGCCCTATATCGAGCATATCCCGGCTGCCAATATCGCCAAGGCTCGTCAGTCGGGCTTCGAGGCAACCATTGATTTTGAGCGTGCCAGTGAGTGCGACGCGCTGATTCTGTGCGTGCCTACGCCGCTGAATAAGTATCGCGAGCCGGACCTGAGCTTCGTGATCAACACCACCGATGCGCTCAAACCTTACTTGCGCGCTGGCCAAGTGGTTTCCCTCGAAAGCACCACTTACCCAGGTACTACCGAAGAAGAGCTGCTGCCTCGCGTGCAGGAAGGCGGTTTGGTTGTCGGCGAGAATATCTTCCTCGTTTACTCGCCGGAGCGTGAAGATCCGGGTAATCCGAACTTCGAAACCCGCACCATCCCGAAAGTGATCGGCGGACATACACCGAAATGCCTTGATGTGGGTATCGCACTTTACGAGCAGGCCATTGATCAGGTTGTTCCGGTAAGCTCCACCAAGGCTGCTGAGATGACCAAGCTGCTGGAGAACATCCACCGAGCGGTCAACATTGGCCTCGTCAACGAGATGAAGATCGTCGCAGATCGCATGGGTATCGACATCTTCGAAGTGGTTGATGCCGCCGCCACCAAGCCGTTCGGCTTCACGCCCTATTACCCAGGTCCCGGTCTGGGCGGTCACTGCATTCCAATCGACCCCTTCTACCTCACCTGGAAGGCACGTGAGTACGGTCTCCATACTCGGTTCATCGAATTGTCTGGAGAGGTCAACCAAGCGATGCCCGAATACGTGCTGGGCAAGCTTATGGACGGCCTGAACGAATCGGGGAAAGCGCTCAAGGGAAGCCGGGTGCTGGTCCTCGGTATCGCCTATAAGAAGAACGTCGACGACATGCGTGAGTCGCCTTCCGTGGAAATCATGGAACTCATTGAAGCCAAAGGCGGTATGGTTGCCTACAGCGACCCGCATGTACCGGTGTTCCCGAAGATGCGTGAACACCACTTCGAGATGAGCAGCGAACCGCTTACCGCTTCGAACCTGGCTGGTTTCGATGCCGTGGTGCTTGCCACTGATCACGACGATTTCGACTATGCCCTCATCAAATCCAACGCCAAGTTGATCGTCGATAGCCGCGGTAAATACCGCACGCCTGCTGCGCATATCATCAGGGCCTGATTGGCGTACTAGCAAATTGATCCGCCTGTGCCCTCCGGCCAGGCGGATTCATTCGTTTTTCAAAGGAAGCTTCATGAAAAATTTTGCTCTCATCGGTGCTGCAGGCTACATCGCCCCTCGTCATATGCGCGCCATCAAGGATACCGGCAACCGCCTGGTTTCTGCGTATGACATCAATGACTCGGTAGGCGTCATCGACAGTATTTCGCCGCAGAGCGAATTCTTCACCGAGTTCGAGTTTTTCCGGCTCTTCGCATTTAAGGGTGTAGAAAAAATCTGACCGGCTGGAAAAGGAGTCGAGGATCTTAGAAAATGTAAGCTCTCACACCAACAAAAACTAAGCCCCCGACGTGAACAATCTTACCTTTTCTAGCCCTGATCTTTCCAGCTTTTGCCAACTGAATAACCTCGGCCTGACTGCCACTGGACAACATCTTTGTGCAGAGCGCGCCGTCATCGAATGTCGTTTAACCAAAGCACCCGAGCCATGCCCCAAGTGCGGGGCTGCTGGTGTTTCACGCGGTACTGTCGATAGGCATCTTGCTCACACACCTTACGGACAACGACCAACCAGATTGCTGCTGCGTATCCGTCGCTGGCGTTGTGCTTGCGGCTGTTTCTGGCATGAAGATACAAACAGTGCAGCACCTCCACGTTCAAAGCTTTCATATGGGGCGATACGCTGGGCATTAGCTGCCATCGTGCTGGATCATCTGTCGGTATCTCGTGTTGCGAGCCAGCTTGATGTTGCATGGCACACCGCTAATAATGCCATTATCAACGAAGGACGGCGCCTGCTTTTTAATGACTCGACACGTTTTGACGGTGTGACCGTGCTGGGCGTGGATGAGCATGTTTGGCGACATACACGCTGTGGTGACAAGTACGTCACCATCGTGGTTGACCTTACGCCCGTGCGTAACAAAAACGGGCCGGCCCGCTTGCTCGATGTGCTGGAAGGCCGCTCCAAACAAGCCTTTAAGCAATGGCTACAGAGTCGCCCCAAATCGTGGCGTGACCAGATCGAAAGCATTGCCATGGACGGTTTTACGGGGTTTAAATCTGCAGCGCAAGAAGCCCTGCCTCAAGCCCAAACCGTGCTGGATCCTTTCCATGTCGTGCGCTGGGCAAGCAACATGCTGGATGAATGCCGCCGGCGTGTGCAACACGACATCCTGGGCCGCAGAGGGCGTAAAAATGACCCGCTCTACAAAAGCCGTCGAACGCTACTGACTCGGATCAGCTACCTGTCTGACGCCAACAAAAAGCAACTGTTCCAGCTGTTTGCAGATGAGCACCACCTCGAAGTGGATTGCACCTGGAGCATGTACCAACGGGTGGTCAGCGCCTACAACGAGCCGGATCGAAAACGTGGTAAAAAACTCATGGAAGAGGTCATAAATATCATTACAGCCAGCGACTTGCCCAAAGCGCTCATCGAGGTGAAAGGCTTGGGGGAAACGCTGAAAAAATACGCTGAGAGCATCCTTGCCTACTTCGACCGGCCAGGAACCAGCAACGGTCCAACAGAAGCTATCAACGGGCGACTTGAGCACTTACGAGGTACCGCCTTGGGCTTTAGAAATTTAACCAATTACATAGCCAGGTGCTTGCTGAAGTCAGGAGGGTTTAGAAATCAGCTACACCCTTAAATGCGAAGAGCCGTTTTTCCTCGACCATGCCCATGGTCTCAAGCGTGACCCAGCCACGGCTCTGGATTACGTGGCAATCTGCTCGCCGAACTACCTGCACCACCCGCACATCGCGGCAGGCTTGCGTCTGGGGTGCGACGTGATCTGCGAAAAACCGCTGGTTCCAACCCCCCAGCAGTTGGATGAACTGGCCTTGATCGAGCAGGAAACCGGCAAGCGCCTATTCAACATCCTGCAGCTTCGCCATCACCAAGCGATCATTGCCCTGAAGGACAAGGTTGCCCGTGAAAACAACCCGCACAAATACGAAGTCGATCTGACGTACATCACCTCCCGCGGCAAGTGGTACCTGCAAAGCTGGAAAGGCGATCCACGCAAGTCGTTCGGTGTGGCGACGAACATTGGCGTGCATTTCTACGACATGTTGCACTTCATCTTCGGCAAGCTGCAGCGTAACGTCGTGCACTTCACGTCCGAACACAAGGCGGCTGGCTATCTTGAGTATGAAAAAGCGCGTGTGCGCTGGTTCCTGTCCGTAGATGCCAACGACTTGCCAGAGTCTGTGAAGGGCAAGAAACCCACCTATCGCTCGATTACGGTCAACGGGGACGAAATGGAGTTCTCCGAAGGCTTCACCGACCTGCACACCACCAGCTACGAAGAAATTCTGGCTGGCCGGGGTTACGGTATCGAGGACGCACGCCATTGCGTGGAAACGGTAAACACGATTCGTAGCGCGGCCATCGTTACAGCGGCCGACAACGAAGCGCACCCGTTTGTGCAGGCTCTTTATCGCTGAACAGTTGGATGTGACTTGGGTGGCATTGGGCCACCCATTTTTGTGTTTTTGCAGGATCGTGAGCCAGCGTGTCGACTGATAATTACAGCAAGCCAAACGATACCGATGCGATGACTTCAGCCCGTGGTATCCGCCTCGATGTACAAGGCTTGCGCGCCATCGCTGTGTTCGCGGTCATGCTCTACCACGCGGATGAACGCTTTCTGAAAGCAGGCTTCATCGGGGTCGACGTCTTTTTTGTCATTTCCGGTTTTATTATCACTGCGTTGCTGACAGAATGGACCGAGAAGTTCAGTCTGCCCGGGTTCTACATCAGTCGAGCCAAGCGAATCCTTCCTGCTTATTTCGTCATGTTAGTGGTGGTGTGCTTACTCTCGGCCGTCCTCTTCCTGCCGTATGACTTCAATGTCTTCCAGAAGAGCTTGAGCTCGGCAGCCACGTTCACCAGTAATCATTATTTCTCAAGTTTTGGCAGTTACTTCGCACCACGGGTCGACGAGTTGCCGCTTTTGCATACATGGTCACTGGCCATTGAAATGCAGTTTTATCTGTTTTTCCCAGTATTGGTCATATGTGTGCCTACACGCTGGCGGTGCTGCGTGTTCGCTTCCCTCGCGGTCGGCTTCTTTATGCTGAGCGGCTACCAAGCGTTGGCTGCAACCCCGGATAAACTCTATTTTTCTTTGATAGCCAGGATCCCGGAGTTCATGCTGGGTGCCGTGGTAGCGTTGCTGATCCGTCAACGTGAACTGCCCATGGCGCTTGCAACCGCGCTGGGAGCGCTGGGCGCGTCGATGCTGGTCGTGTCACTGGTAACGATAGACAAACGGTATTTCCCAGGCTTTTGGTCTGCCGTGCCTTGCGTGGGGGCGGCGCTGCTGATCGCTGCTCGAAGAGGTCCAGTCAACGCGGCCCTTGCCACCCGGCCGATGGTCTGGTTTGGGGGGCTGTCCTACTCGCTCTATCTCTGGCATTGGCCGGTCCTGGCGTTTCTGCGCTATTACTCCGGGCACTACACACTCCCCACCCTCTGGCTGGTTGCATATGGGGCCAGCTCGTTGGTGCTGGCGTGGCTTTCTTACCGTTTCGTGGAGACACCGGCAAGAAACGCTACCGGTATGTGGCGCCAAGCGACGGCGTGGACTGCAGCGGCTGCTGTGGTCGGCCTGGCGATGTGGGGCGGGCAACGGCTTAACGCGTCTCTGGTTGCGCCTCTACCCGTTGAGATGACCCGCTATGCCAACCCGAAGTTGATTTGCCATGGCGTTCAAGTTGGGGGCTGCAAGCGCGGTAATCCGGATGCCGAGCCATCCGTGCTGGTCATTGGTGACAGCCATGCGGCCCAGTTGAACTACTTCTTCGATGAAGTCGGTAAACGTCAGGGAACTGCTTATCGAGTGCTGACCGCCAGCAGCTGCGTACCGATACCGGGTTTTGACGTGGAGCGACTACCCGCTTGGGCGCATGCGCCTTGCCGGGCACAAATCGAAGCAGTATCCCGTGAGCTGCCCAATGTCGACCAAATAATTATTGCCGGTATGTGGCAATATCAAATGCAAAGCCAGGCGTTCGCCAAAGCATTTGCCGAGTTTCTTTCTGACAGCATCAAGGCCCATAAGCGGGTGCTCGTCCTTGCGCAGGTGCCCATGTTCGAAACGGATGTGCAGCGAGTCAGACGTTTCACCGAGATCGGCCTGGCGGCACCTTTGGAATTCAACCGTGAGTGGCAGGCCACCAATCAGCAAGTCAGAGAAATAACCCAGCGCATGCCTGGAGTGCAGTTTCTCGATTTTTCCGACAGCGAATTCTTCGGCTCTGCTCCTTATCAGCAGGGCACGCTCATCTACCGTGACAGGCATCACCTCAACGAGGTGGGTGCCATTCGTTACGGGCAATACGCTGCGAACGAGCTGCTGCGTACTTTCGATCAACCTCAGTCCAATGTGAGTCTGAAGCCATGAATTACTATCAACATCCAAGTGCGATTGTCGATGAGGGTGCGCAAATAGGTGCGAACTCCCGTGTGTGGCATTTCGTTCATATTTGCGGTGGCGCGCGAATCGGAGCGGGCGTTTCGCTCGGCCAGAATGTGTTCGTTGGCAACCGGGTGTTGATAGGCGACCACTGCAAAATTCAGAACAATGTGTCGGTCTACGATAACGTGACCCTCGAAGAGGGCGTGTTTTGTGGGCCAAGTATGGTTTTCACCAATGTCTATAACCCACGTTCGCTTATCGAACGCAAAGATCAATACCGTGACACGTTGGTGAAAAAGGGCGCGACCTTGGGTGCCAACTGCACGATCGTCTGCGGCGTCACCGTAGGTGAGTATGCGTTTGTCGGCGCAGGTGCGGTAATTAACAAGGACGTGCCGGCCTATGCGCTCATGGTCGGTGTGCCGGCGCGTCAGATCGGTTGGATGAGTGAATTCGGTGAGCAACTGCAGCTTGACGAACAGGGCCAAGCTGTCTGCACGCATACTGGGGCGCGCTATGTGTTGCGCGAAAATACTTTGATCAAAGAGGCTGTTTGACCATGATTGAATTCATTGACCTAAAGAGCCAGCAGTCTCGCATCAAGGACAAGATTGATGCCGGCATCCAGCGTGTGCTTTCTCACGGCCAGTACATCCTTGGTCCTGAAGTACAGGAGCTGGAGGATCGGTTGGCCGAGTTCGTCGGCGCCAAGTACTGCATCACCTGTGCGAATGGCACCGATGCCTTGCAAATTGCGCAAATGGCCTTGGGCATTGGGCCAGGTGATGAGGTCATCACCCCTGGCTTCACTTACATTGCAACTGCCGAAACCGTTGCGCTGTTGGGTGCAAAGCCGGTCTATGTGGATGTTGACCCGCGTACCTACAATATTGATCCCGCACTGCTCGAGCAAGCGATCACTGACCGTACCAAGGCGATCATCCCTGTATCGCTTTATGGGCAGTGCGCCGATTTTGATGCAATTAATGCCATTGCTGCCAAGCACGGTATTCCAGTGATCGAAGATGCTGCGCAGAGCTTCGGCGCCTCGTATAAAGGCAAGCGTTCCTGCAACCTGACAACCATCGCCTGTACTAGCTTCTTCCCGAGCAAACCTCTTGGATGCTACGGCGATGGCGGTGCCATCTTCACCAACGACGAAGAGCTGGCGAAAGTGATTCGCCAGATTGCTCGTCATGGTCAGGATCGCCGCTATCACCACGTTCGCGTAGGTGTGAACAGCCGGTTGGATACGCTGCAGGCAGCCATTCTTCTACCAAAGCTTGAAATTTTCGCTGAAGAATTGAGGTTGCGTCAGGGAGTTGCCCAGCGTTATTCCGATATGTTAGCCGACGCGGGTATTACGCCACCGTTCATCGAAGCGCACAATCAAAGCGCTTGGGCGCAGTTCACTGTGCAAGTTGATGACCGCGACCTGGTTCAAGAAAAACTCAAAATCGCCGGCGTACCGACCGCCGTGCATTATCCAATCCCCCTGAACAAGCAGCCAGCGGTGGCGGATGGGTCGGTTGACTTGCCGGTAGGTGATGCTGTGGCGCAGCGTGTGATGAGTCTGCCGATGCACCCGTATCTGGGCGAGGCGGACAGCGAGAAAGTGGTTAGCGCATTGAGGGACATGTGGGTTTAAAACCCACTTGCATCTCGGTCAGCGACACAAAATTATAGAGCGGCCGAGATGAATTAGGAGCGTTGTAAGGATCAACAGATGAAAAATATTGGGTATCGTTACAGAAAAAAGTTGGGGCTCACCCGCACCGATTTGGTGAAGCTTTTCCAAGGGATCGTCCGCGGCGATGCTCGATTAGTTGCTATTAAGGCTAAGCTTGAAGCCTTGGAAGCTTATTCGACCAAAAAAAACCATAAAATCGAAAGTCTTCAGGAGTATGTCGAACGGAACCGTTCAAAAATTGAGCGGCTTAAACAGGCGGCCAAAGAGCGCCACGGAAAGTTAACAGCACTTCAGACTTCGCATAAGCTAAAAGTCGAGGCGTTGAGAAAGATGGCGCAGGAGCATCGTGGGAAGTATGAAGCACTACAGTCACTGTATCGAACTAAAATTGACGCACTGAAAGAGAGTGCTGTTCAACGTCATCAGAAACTTCAGCAGATTCAAAGATTCTATCGGGCAGCGCGCACCTATTTCGCGCTGTACTTCCAAGGGTTTTTGGCAGAAGCTGTTGCCCGGCGTTCGGAAGAGCTCAAGTCGGAATGTTATATCGCGTTGTTGCCGAACAGTTTGCCCGCGGCTTATGAACTGAGAAGGCTGAACGGCGAAGGTACCGTTTTCTGTGATAACGTCGAAAATGTTGACGTTCACAGACGGTCCGCTGCTCCTCGCTGGTCACCCGTTACATTGGGGATGGTGAACCACGCAGCCTATGGGGCAATGATGGATGCCGATGGCTTGCTGACCATTGGGGACGCACTTGCTAAAACCTTGACCCGTTTTGGGCCTCCTGTGCATGTTGTAAAAAATTTCCGTGAGTACGCGACGACAGAGCGCAACTCGGAACTTAGGGAAATGTGCAGTATTTCAGATGATGCTACACTGCTGTTTGCCAGTGGTAACGTCGTCATTGGATTTGAGCCTGTGATGCAGGCGTTGGCAGCGCTTCCTGAGAGTTATCACCTCGCAGCGTTTGTAAGGCTGAAGCCAGTCGAGTACCACCAGCGAATCCTCACGTTGATTGAGGAGTTGGGTATCGCTGATCGAGTACATCTTTTCGAATTTGTAAACTACGAACGTCTTGCCCATCTCGCGGCGGGAGCCGATATCGGTCTGATTACCAGCGATATTGCCAATCCAAACGGTGCAGTTGGTCTGCCAAACAGATGCTTTGATTACATAGCCGCCGGTTTGCCTGTTGTTGCGCCTGCGATGCCGGATGTCAAAGCATTGGTCGATACCTACGGGTTCGGCCGGATTCTTGACAGCACTACGGCTGAGTCGTGGATCGAATGCATCTTGGATGTTAATGCAAAAATTAACGAATACCGTTCGAAGTCAGACTACGCTCGCAGTGCATTAACGTGGGAGAGCCAGGAGGATGCGCTCTATAAATTCCTGGGTGAACCGAAGTCCGTGACGTTGATCGCATTCCGTGACTTGACGCGATATCAGCGTTACAAGCGGCTCTCTAGGACGTTGATCAGCCGTGGGTGTCGCGTAAAGGCGGCATTTGTTTCTATCGATCCTGATCTCGATCATCTGGTGAGCGGAGTAGAGTACTACGTTACCGGTGAGCGGCACTTTGTGGACGTCGGTTTGCAGAAGCTCTGAGTCGAAAAGGATAAACAATGTTTTTGAATGATCAGCCTGTTCTAGTTCTCGCTCCCCATACGGATGATGGTGAGTTGGGATGTGGTGCCACTATCTCCAAGCTCGCCAGGCTAGGATATAAGATTAATTACGTCGCTTTCTGTAGCTGTGACGAGAGTCTCCCGAGGAATTTTGAACCCGGCTCGTTGCGGCGAGAGCTTTTTGAAGCTACCGGCGTCTTAGGTATCCCGCCTGAGAATGTTACAGTGCATGACTTTGCTGTAAGAAAGTTGTCTTATAGTCGTCAGGATGTGCTTGAGGAATTGGTTAGATTAAACAGAAGTTTGCAGCCTCAAATGGTGTTCTGCCCGACTTTAGGTGATCTGCACCAAGATCATTCGGTGGTGGCTCAAGAAGCCCTTCGTGCATTCAAAACCAAAACGATTTTGGGCTATGAGGTACCTTGGAATACGATCGAGTTTCATGCGAATTATCTGATCACAGTTGAAGAAAGCGACATCGACTTGAAGATTGAAGCTTTACGTAAATATACCTCTCAGACAAGTAGGCCTTATTTTAGCGAGAGGTTCATACGGGCGCATGCGCACTCACGCGGCGTAACCGTCGGCGCTGAGTACGCTGAAGCATTCACTCTCTATCGTGCAGTTTATTGAGTACACTTTCGGTCCTGGAAGATGACGACGAACATTCTGGAATTTCAGTTACTCACCGCCGACAGGACAGGATCAATATGGCCTGAATTGGAAGCCTTGTCTGCTGATCAGGCATGGATGGCCTGGGGGCGAGATAGTTACCTAAAGGAGTTACCACGTAAGTGGGATGTATCGCGCTCAGCCCGACTGGATGGTCATCTAGTGGGATACTGCCTCGGATCGGTACGCGGTGGCATGCTCTGGATTCACCGTTTTGTGGTGAGCGATCAAGCTCGAGGTCGTGGAGTAGGTGCAGCAATCCTTGGCGAAATGATCAGGGTGGCAGAGCGCGCCGAACTTAACGGCCTTATCTTGAAGACACCACTCGAAAACACTGGTGCCGTCAACTTCTACACAACTCACGGGTTTCGCCAGATCTGTCACAAAAACAAATATCTGACCTTGATCAAAAACTTTAATCGAGAGCTCGTAGTAGGTATTCATCAGCCTAATTACCTGCCTTGGCTTGGCTATTTCTATAAAATGGCAATTTCTAATGTTTTCATTTTTCTTGACGATGCAGAATTTCCTAAGGGTAGTTACGTCAATCGTAACAAGATCGCCATCAATGGCGAAAGCAAATGGTTGACTGTTCCTACTGGGCGAAGCTATCAGGCCGCGATTATGGACTCATCCCCCTCCGGAGATGACTGGGTGGCCAAGCACTTACGCTCAATGGAGTCGTCGTATAAACGCTCGCCCTATTTTTCAAGATATTTTGATGAAATAGCCAAATTGCTGGTCGAGAAAAGTACTTGTAACTTTGCTGATCTCAATATTGCTTTGATCGAATACGTAGCGTCACAAATCGGCATCGACTGTGTCTGCCTACGTTCATCACAGATGAATATTACGGGGAAAAGTGATGCCAGGTTGGCTGACTTGATAACTTCCGTGGGCGGAGGCACGTATGTTTCAGGTGGGGGCGGCGCCAATTATCAGTCTGAGGAGACCTTCGCAAAGAAAAATATCCAGCTCGTATATACAAATTTTGTGCCTGAAGCCTATCCTCAAAAAAATAGCACTGAGTTCATACCTGGGCTAGGTGTGTTTGATGCGTTGTTTAACATTGGTGCGGATCAGATTGGCGAAATGTTCAAGGCTCTGGGGGGCCGTCGATCAGGCTGAAAATATGAATAAAAAAGATTGGGCTATCTTTCTTGATAGTGCTTCAGATAACAAACGGATGGTAGCGCTACATGCGCTATCAGGTGTGGTGGTGATAGGGGCGACTGTTACCTTCAGTGCCTTGATAGCGCTGTATTTTGGGATGGATGTCTTCCAACTGCACGAACGAGCAGCTGGCTTGGTTTTCTTGAAAAGCAAAGGAATGTTGATTCTTTCTGCGCTGGCGGTTTCGCTGGCACTTCTCTGTACCCGTGTTTTTCAGATAGTTTTAGAAGCGCGGGTTGTCACGCACAGGGAAAAGTGGTTTGCAGAAAAAATCAGGCGAAAGGGGTCAGTAGTCGGCGCGAATATCAGTAGGGCTTCGAATTATTACGGCCGCTTATCATCTGCTAGCATGAAAGCTGCAAGTACGACGCTTTTGCTCATCATTAGCTTTGTAGTCATGATTGTGCTCCTGCCGTTTATTTACCTAGCGGTTGTAATCGGCCTGCTGGCAGTCAGTTCAGTTGGGTTGTATCTCGCGATGCAAAGCCTTTCATTGTTCATGTCAAACGCCTCTCATGGGCTGGCAGAGCACGGAAAGAAAATGGCGCAATGGAAGCTAGATAATTCTATTCCCTATGGTGATGAAGTTGAGAAGTATTACAAATCTTACTTCAATCGGATTTTAATTTCCTCCATATTCGGATTGACTCCAGCTGTTTTCTCTTTTTTATTTTGTATTGTGATGGTTTTTATTCAGGAGTTTGGGCTTCTGGATATTGGATTCAAGGAGGTTTTCTTAGCCCTGATACTGCTGCAATCCTATGTGGGTATCATGGGCAAGTTCTTTGGTTCATTTGTACAGGCTTCGGCGTTTTTGCCGGCCATTCGGGCGTGTATAGAAGGTAGCCAAGTTCCTTCCAAGGTAGAGCCGTATGATGAACCCGAAAGTTTCTGATGCGTGTAGGCGCAATTAAACAGGATGATGAGGTAGCAATGGGTACATTTTCTTATAAAGTGCTTCACGGCTTTGGCCCCTCGGCGGGCCAGCCAGCAATGATGGCATCCGCATTGCGAAGCATCGGCATCGATGCATCCAATGTGGTGATGGGATACAACAAGTTTGCCTATCCTTCGGACCACACCATACCTAGCGCAGGCATAGTTGATAAATGCAGGGTTTTGGGTGGGCTCGGCGCCGAGGCTGATGTGGTCCACATCCATGCGATCACGCCGTTTTTTAACAAGGGCATGCCTAAGTTTCCAATGGGGGTGGACCTGCTGGCGCTGAAGGCTGCGGGCAAGCGCGTAGTGGTGCATTTCCGCGGCAGCGAAATCCGCATGGCCAGTTTGTTCGCTGCGAACAATCCCTATCACTACGTCGATGATGATCCGGAGCGCTTGATTGCCAAGTTTTCCGAAGAAAGTCAGGTGGCGTACCTGGCGATGTGTCGAGCGCTGGCTGATGAGTTGGTTGTTTCCGACCCGGAACTGGCGACCTATGTTCCAGATGCCAGTGTCATTCCTCGTATCATCGATTTCAATACTTGGAAATATGTCGGCCCTACCAACACCACCCGCCCGCTGATAGTCCATGCGCCCAGCCGCCGTGGCGTGAAAGGCACCGAGCACGTCATCAATGCGGTTGAGGCATTGAAAGAGGAAGGGCTCGATTTCGACTTTATGTTGGTCGAGAACCTGTCGCAGGCAGAGGCGCGGGCAATCTTCGAAAAGTGTGATGTGATTGTCGATCAGCTTCGCATTGGCTGGTATGGCGTTCTGGCAGTTGAAGCCATGGCACTGGGTAAAACGGTCGTTTCCTATGTTCGTGATGACATCGTCCACACGCTGGGAGATGAGCCGCCAATCGCGGTGGCCAGTCCCGATACGATCAAGGATGTGCTGCGCGATCTGATCAAATCTCCAGCATTGCGTCAGAAGATTGCAGCGAACGGCTATAAGTATTGCTGCGCGACGCATGATCCTAAGGTCGTCGCGAAAAAGTGTGAAGCTATGTATCAGCGCGTACTTGCCAAGCCACAGTCCATTGACTTGCCTGCCTACATGGCTTTTTGCGAGCAACAATTGTCTTCGCAGCATAAAATTAAAGTGGCTAAGGTGATTATCGATAACTCCAAGGACGCTATGCGTAGATCGTACTGGCGCGAGGTCTATTTTTTCTACAAACGGGTGGGGTTCCGGCGCTTCGTTCGGCGGGTACTTGAAAAAGTGGGGGCGGTTTGACGCTTGCGTCCGTCAAGGTCTTACGTTTTCAAATAATATGGGCGCTGTTCAAGGTGCCTTTTTGAGCGACTAAGGAAGTTGATACATTGGTTGGCACGCCAAACGGTAACAAAGTAGCATCCGATGATTAGAGCATAGACGGTAGTTTTACCTCTTTAAATGAGAATCTAAATGAGAATCCTCACGTTAGTCGGCGCCCGTCCCCAGTTCATCAAAGCGGGTATGGTATCCAAGGCTTTCGGAAAATATCCGTCGCTCAGCGAGGTTATCGTACATACCGGCCAGCATTACGATGAGAATATGTCGGCTGTTTTTTTTGAACAGCTCGCTATACCCAAGCCTGACTACCAGTTCGACATCCACGGCGGCACCCACGGACAGATGACGGGCCGCATGTTGATGGAGATCGAGAATGTAATCCTCGCCGAAAAGCCTGATCGCGTCCTGGTCTACGGAGATACCAACTCAACACTCGCCGGCGCGCTTGCCGCCTCCAAGGTGAATGTGCCGGTCGCCCACGTCGAGGCAGGGCTGCGTAGCTTCAATATGCGCATGCCCGAGGAGATCAACCGGATTTTGACTGACCAACTCAGTGACATTTTGTTTTGCCCTACCAAGGCCGCAGTGTGCAATCTGGAGAAGGAGGGCTTCAACGGGAAGCCGGTCCAAATCCTCGATGTTGGGGACGTGATGCAGGACAGTGCTAAGTACTTCGCACCGTTCAGTACACCACCGGCCGGGGTGAGTGAGAAGCAATGCTTTGTCCTCGCAACCGTACACCGTGCCGAGAACACCGATGACCCGCTTAGACTGGCAAATATTGTCGAGGCGCTGAACGAGATCCACCGCAACGTGTGCCCCGTGCTGCTGCCGTTGCATCCGCGTACCCGTGCGGCCTTGAAGCGCATCGGGTTGAAACTTCACGGTCAGATCGTGGAGCCGGTTGGATACCTGCAAATGGTGTGGTTGCTGAAGAACTGCTCCATGGTGATGACGGATAGCGGGGGCCTGCAGAAAGAAGCGTTTTTCTTCGGTAAACCGTGCGTCACGTTGCGTGACCAAACCGAGTGGGTAGAGCTTCTGGCATGCGGGGCGAATGTCTTGGCAGGGGCGCAGCGGGACAAGATCGTGAGCTGCGTGCGGCAGAGTATGGGTAGGGTGGTGGAAGATGATCAGCAGCTCTACGGCGGTGGACAGGCAGCGTTGAAGATTGCTGAGTATCTGGCGATGGTATGATGCGGCCCTGCCCGCTAAAAGGTTCGTTTAGCTAAATGAATGTCTGGTATGTACACCCCTACGCTGGCGGACCTGGGATCGGTCGATACTGGCGACCGTTCTATTTTTCATATTACTGGAACCGATCAGGGCATCGATCAACTGTCTTGTCTGCGAGCTACCATCACCTGATGGAGCCTGATGAACAGCGCCGAAGGGGCACGACCGTAGACGGCGTGAACTATGCGTATGTTCCTACGCTCGCCTACCATGGCAATGGTCTGGGGCGGATGTTTTCCATGTTGCTGTTCGCTGTGCTGCTGACCCCCAGTTGCCTGGTGCTCGCTATGCGCCGCGGTTGCCCGGATGCAATCATCTATTCGTCACCGCATCCCTTTGCAGCTATCAGCTGCTGGTTCGCCGCGCGAATGTTGCGAGCCAAATTCGTATTCGAAGTGCGTGATATATGGCCGCTGAGCCTGGTCGAGCTGGGGGGGTGGAAGGCCACTGGCTTGATGACTCGTCTTACTGGCTGGATAGAACGCTTCACCTATGCACGTTCCGACAAGGTGATCTCGTTGCTGCCTTGCGCCGAACCTCATATGCGCAGCAAAGGGCTCGAGCCGGGAAAGTTTTTGTGGATACCCAACGGCGTCGATGTCAACGGCCCGGAACCAGCCAGGGAGGCGAGCAAGAGTTCGTTTGCCCGGCATATTCAAAGCCTCAGGAGACAGGGCTTTTTTGTGGTGATTTATGCTGGGGCCCACGGTGAGCCGAACGCTTTGGAAGGGCTGGTTCGGTCCGGGGCCCTTCTAAAAACGCGTGGGACAAAGGTAAAAATTGTCCTGGTGGGGAAAGGCGAACGCAAAGCATACCTTCAAGGCATCGCCGAGCAGTTCGGTGGTGGCGTTGTCGAATTTCATGAGCAGCAGCCCAAGGAAGACATCATGGCTGCCTTGTCGCTGGCCTCTGCTGGCTATATTTCGCTCAAGTTTCAACCACTTTTCCGATTCGGCATCAGTCCCAACAAGCTTTGGGACTATATGCTGGCGGGCCTGCCGGTTATTTTTGCTTGCAAAGCTGGAAATGACCCAGTGGGTGACTATGGCTGTGGCATATCCGTTGATCCTGAGTGCCCAGAGCAAATTGCAGACGCGGTAAAGCGGCTGTCCCTCATGAGAGAGGACGAGCGGCGCAGACTTGGGCGCAAGGGATATGAAGCGGTGATAGCCCATTACACCTATGAGGTACTGGCCAACAAGGTTCTTCAGGGGATTGATCACGAGCAGTTAACATGAAGCGTGTCTTAGTGACGGGGGCCTCTGGATTCGTGGGGGCGGCACTCACCACTCGACTCGTTAAGTCCGGCTACAGTGTCGTTGGGATGGCCCGGCACAGACGTGAGGGTTGTACTGCCCAAACGTTTATCGAAACCGACCTGACGTGCTCAGGCGCTTTTGATGATCGCATTGTGCAAGTTGATTGCATCGTGCACCTGGCTGGACGTGCCCATGTTCTGGGTCACTCTAATGAGAGCCAGCTGGCCGTGTTTCGCGAAGTCAATCGGGATGCGACGATCTGCCTGGCGCGCGCTGCTTTGATCGCGGGTGTGAAGCGGTTTGTATTTGTGAGCTCAATTGGTGTGAATGGAAGTTCCACTACCTATGAACCCTTTCGGGAGAGTAGCCAGGCTGCCCCACAGGCGGATTACGCCGTTTCGAAATGGGAAGCGGAAACCGAATTGAAGGCGTTGCTAAGCGGCACCTCAATGGAGTTGGTCATTGTCAGGCCGCCTCTGATCTACGCTGCTGATGCACCCGGTAACTTCCGCCGTTTGCTCAAACTGGTCGACAGCGGGGTTCCGCTGCCGCTGCAAAGCGTCACCAACTTGCGCAGTGTGATTTCGCGAGACAACGTCGTCGCATTCCTTGAATTATGCATGCACCACCCAGCCGCCGCAGGTGAGCTGTTCTTGATTGCAGACGCACAGGCTGTTTCGACGCCAGACATGATCAGGGCCATCAGTTCAGGTTTGGGCAAACCCCCAAGGCTGTTTCCTTTTCCGCTTGCATGCCTGAGGGTAGCCCTGCGGTGCCTGGGGAGGAGGGCGATGTACGGGCAGCTATGTGGCTCTCTTCAAATCGATGACTCCAGAGCTCGAACTGTGCTTGGCTGGGCACCCCAGGGCACGACGGTAGAAGGGCTGCGCAGGGCGGGACTCGAATACCGAGCGCTGGACAATCAAGCCCGTGACAACGTCGATTGATATAACCCACGAGGATACTAACCAATGTTGATCTGGTGTTTGGCGTGCGTCCTGGTTTTCATCGCTTCATACGCCGGTACCTCAGGATTGAGGCGATACGCACTGGCCAGGCAATTGCTCGATGTGCCCAACGCACGCAGTTCTCATAGTCAGCCGACCCCCCGTGGCGGTGGTGTGGCGATCGTTTTGGCTTACCTGCTTGCGCTGGTGGGGTTACTGGTTACAGGCACTCTGAACAGTGGTTGGGCCTGGGCGATGCTCGGAGCGGGTTGTGCAGTGGCGGCGCTTGGCTTCCTGGACGACCACGGACATATTCCTGCTCGTTGGCGTTTGTTGGGGCACTTCCTGGCCGCAGGGTGGTTGATGAGTTGGGTGGGGGGACTGCCTGGTCTCGAGGTTTTTGGCCACGTGCTGAACTTGGGTTGGGTAGGTTACTTGCTCGGTGGGCTTTATCTGGTCTGGATGTTGAACCTCTACAACTTTATGGATGGTATTGATGGTATTGCCAGCGCAGAGGCAATAACCACCTGCCTGGGAGGCGCGCTGGCCGCACTGATCGGCGGTCATACAGCATTGATTGCGCCTGCATCGTTGCTCGCTGCTGCGACCAGCGGATTTCTGCTGTGGAATTTTCCTCCTGCGCGGATATTCATGGGTGATGCCGGCAGCGGATTTCTTGGGTTGATGCTGGCGGCCTTGTCGATCCAGGCATCTCAGGCGGCACCGGAACTGTTTTGGAGCTGGCTAATTCTGCTGGGGGTGTTCGTGGTGGATGCCACCTACACGTTGGTGCGGCGGATGGTCAGGGGCGAGAGATTTTACGAAGCTCACCGGAGCCATGCGTACCAGTTCGCTTCGCGCCGGCATGGCCGCCACCTACCTGTCACCGTTGTTATAGTTGCGGTTAATGTCCTATGGCTGTTGCCGCTATCGCTGCTAGTTGCTGGCGGCTGGCTGGATGGTTTTATGGGCATATTGATAGCGTATTTTCCTCTACTACTTCTTGCGATCAAATACAATGCTGGTGGTCAAGAGCATGGGTGAGGGTGTCCCCTTGGCTGCACGGGCTCGAGTAAGAGCTAAAGCACTACGCCTGGAAGAAAGATAGAGCGGGTCGCAAAGAGAGGTTCAGTTGGTATATGAGTCCAATTAAAGCACGGTTGCAGTCCTTGCCTCGGCGCTACAAGCGAGCGATCCAGGTAATGACTGATATCCTACTTGTCTGGGTATCCGTCTGTCTTGCGTTTGTGATCCGTCTAGGCATCGAAAAGGCCCACGTGGTATTTGATCATATATGGCTTTTGGCAGTTGCACCTTTGATTGCTATTCCTATCTTCATCCGTTTCGGCATGTACCGTGCAGTGATGCGCTATTTTGGTAATGATGCGTTAATTACCATATTCAAGGCCGTTAGCCTCTCGGCTCTCATCCTTGCGCTGATTGTTTACTGGTACAGCAATCATAAAGTTGTAGTGCCCCGTTCGATCATCTTCAATTACTGGTGGGTAAGCTTGGTGTTTATTGGTGGTCTGCGTCTGCTGATGCGCCAGTATTTTCTAGGTGATTGGTTCGCCGCTACCCAGCATGTGCCATTTACCAATCGAGACAGCGGATTACCAAAGGTGGCAATTTACGGTGCTGGCGCAGCAGGTAATCAGTTGGCGGTAGCATTGCGAATGGGCCGGATGATGAGGCCGGTAGCATTTATCGATGATGACGCTAGTCTGACCAACAGCGTTATCTCAGGCCTGCAGGTTTATCACGGTTCGGATATCCAACGTATGATCGAAGTGACGGGAGCCGAGGAAATCTTGTTAGCAATTCCCTCTGCAAGTCGATCCAGGCGTAAAGCGATTTTGACGTCCCTAGAGAGTTTTCCGTTGCATGTCCGTAGCGTGCCGGGTTTCATGGATCTTGCGAGTGGGCGCGTCAAAGTTGACGATATTCAAGAGGTTGACATTGCTGACCTATTGGGTCGGGACCCTGTTCCTGCGCAGCAAGAGCTTTTAGCTCGATGCGTCACTGGGCAGGTTGTGATGGTGACAGGGGCTGGAGGGTCAATAGGTGCTGAATTATGCCGGCAGATCTTATCCTTGCAACCTACTATCATTCTGTTATTTGATCATAGTGAATTTAATCTTTACAGTATTCATGCGGAGTTGGAACAGCGCCTGCGCCGTGAAGCGTTGCCGACTAAAATATTACCTTTCCTTGGTACCGTTTGTAATCAGAGTAAACTGTTCAATTTGATGCGGCTGTGGCGCGTTAATACTGTTTATCACGCGGCTGCTTATAAGCATGTGCCAATGGTTGAGCACAATATTGCTGAGGGAATATTGAACAACGTGATGGGGACCATTAGTACAGCACAAGCAGCGTTGCAGGCAAGCGTCGATAGCTTTGTTCTGATTTCTACCGATAAAGCCGTGCGCCCTACTAATGTGATGGGCAGTACCAAGCGACTTTCCGAAATGGTACTGCAGGCATTGAGCAAAGAGATGGCGCCGGTGCTGTACGGTGATGCTGCCAATATCGCAAGTGCCAACAAAACTCGCTTCACAATGGTGCGTTTTGGTAATGTTCTTGGCTCTTCGGGTTCGGTTATCCCGCTTTTTCACAAGCAGATCAAGATGGGGGGGCCACTGACCGTCATGCACCCTAAAATTACTCGGTACTTTATGACCATTCCTGAAGCAGCGCAGCTTGTTATCCAAGCAGGTTCTTTGGGGCTGGGGGGAGACGTTTTCGTGCTTGATATGGGCGAGCCGGTGATGATTGCCAAACTCGCCGAAAAAATGATCAATTTATCTGGCTTAACCGTCAAGTCTGATAAAAATCCGCAAGGTGACATTGCGATCGAGTTCACTGGATTACGTCCAGGTGAGAAGCTTTATGAAGAGCTTCTGATTGGCGACAAAGTTTACGAAACGCCTCATCCGATGATTATGTGTGCAGATGAGTTATTTTTAAGTTGGGGGGAGCTTAAGTCTAAACTTGATTCGTTGTTTGGTGCCCTGTCTGCTAACGATTTTAATCGAGTGAGACAAGTTTTGCGGGAAGTCGTGGTGGGTTATGGTCCGGATGGCGAGATCGTTGACTGGCTGTATCAGAAATATATTTCGGGTCAATAGCGAATAATTGATTTCAACTCGGCGCCGGTTCGCCAAAGAGCGAGTGGTGTTGTTCGCGCGTGGTTTGTCGTCTAGGGTGATATGAGGCTGTGAAAGTTTTTGGAATCGGTTGTCTCGAGCGCCTTGGAGTCAAGTAAGTCGAGTTTTATAATTGGGCTGGCTGGATTCGATTGTAGGTGTAGATTCAAGGTATTAATGCGATTCAAGAATGCTAAGTCGCGGCTGTTTCCGTATTAATGTTTTTTACAAGTTCGTGCTTTCCTGCAGAGGGTGTCAGAAATTTTGTGTTCGGGCATAACATGAGTAAGAGGTGCATGTATGCCAACCAAAAAGAACCCCCTGCGTGACCTGCCCAAAATCCCCAAAGAGCTGCTGGAGCAGTTCGGTGAGGGCCTGATGACCGCAGAAGCTATCGAGGATGCCTCTGCGGCGTTTAAGTCAGGGCCTGCCTGACGGCAGGCCATTACCGGCCCGCACACAAAAAATCTGACACTTCCTTCCTGCAGCACTATACAACGGATCTGATCTGATAGAGTTCTTCCATTCCTACTACGGCTGACGGTAAATAAAACGTTAGTTGACCAATTCAGTAACTATTTTCAAACCTATCACCCCTTCCAACGTCCTCCTGCGACCCTTTAGCCTTATCACGGCAGCACCGGAAACGCTGCCCCCTAAACCCGCATTTCACAGGAGTGCCCAAAATGCGCAACACCATCCTTTCCTACCTCCTCCTCCCCCTGTTCACCGGCCTGTCCTTCTCGCTCAGCGCCGCCCCTAATCCAGCTATTCCCCCAGCCACCGAGCTGGCCGCAACCAAGGTGACCACCAGCGCCACCGCTACCCAACCCGCCAAGCTCGACCTCAACACCGCCGATGCCCTGACCCTGCAAAAGGAACTCAACGGCATCGGCCGGGCCAAGGCCGAGGCGATCGTGGCCTATCGTGAGGCCAACGGGCCGTTCGCGTCGGTGGATGAACTGTTGGAAATCAAGGGCATCGGCAACGCGCTTCTGGAGCGAAACCGGGACAAGCTGGTCGTGACAGAGTAACCAGTAGGGGAGTGGCCGATCCGCCAGGGTCGGCCATCAGGCATCAACGGTCCTGCGCATCCTTGGCATCGGCCTCGGCATTTCGCTCATGGATCTTCTTCAGTTGCTCTTCGGTCAATGGCAGTTTCTTTGCCGTGTCGCGCAACAGCAGCAACCCGCCGACGATCGAGCCAAGGGCTATGATCAGTATCAACCAGGCGTACCAGGGCATGACGTTCTCCTTGTAGACCATGGATGGCAAACGCTCGCTTAGTTTCGAGCCGTTACCGTCTCCGTTGGTTCAATTATAGGAGTGACCGGGTGCCGGGCCAATTCTCCTGATCCGCGGCCCCAAAGCCTGGGCCACATCGTTTACAATGCGCGCCGATTTCGACTTGCCAAGAGACTCTGCCCATGCCCGCCTGCCAGACGCCCCTGATTGTCGCCCTGGATTTCCCTACCCGTGAGGCCGCTCTGAAGCTGGCTGACCAGCTCGATCCGGCGCTGTGCCGGGTGAAGGTCGGCAAGGAGCTGTTCACCAGCAGCGCTTCGGGGATTGTCGAGACCTTGTGCGAGAAGGGTTTCGAAGTGTTTCTCGACCTCAAGTTCCACGATATCCCCAACACCACGGCGATGGCAGTGAAGGCCGCAGCCGAGATGGGGGTGTGGATGGTCAACGTGCATTGCTCCGGTGGCCTGCGCATGATGTCGGCGTGCCGTGAGGAGCTGGCCAAGCGTAGCGGGCCGCAGCCGTTGCTGATCGGTGTGACGGTGCTGACCAGCATGGAGCGTGAGGACTTGGCAGGGATCGGCCTGGATGTGGATCCGCAGGAGCAGGTGCTGCGTCTGGCGGCGTTGGCGGAGAAGGCGGGGATGGACGGGCTGGTGTGCTCGGCGCTCGAGGCGCCTGCACTGAAGGCGGCGCATCCGGCGCTGCAACTGGTGACGCCGGGGATTCGTCCTGCTGGCAGTGCCCAGGATGACCAGCGCCGGATCCTTACTCCACGCCAAGCACTGGACGCGGGTTCGGATTACCTGGTGATCGGGCGTCCGATCAGCCAGGCGGCGGACCCGGCGCAGGCGTTGGCGGCCGTTGTGGCCGAGATTCGCGGCTGATAGTCGCTCGTCTGGGGCTGCTGTGCGGCCCTGCGCGGGTGAACCCGCTCCCACAGGGTTTTCGGGGTGCTCAATAGCACCGCCGTACCTGTTGGAGCGGGCTCAGGGCCGCAGCTTTTAGGCTGGATTCAAACCTTCAACACCAATTTCCCGAAGTTTTCTCCGCTGAACAGCTTGAGCAGCGCCTCCGGGAACGTCTCCAACCCCTCCACCACATCCTCCTTGCTCTTCACCTGGCCACTGGCCAACCACCCGGCGATCTCCTGTGCGGCTTTGCCGTACTCCTTGGCGTAATCCATCACCACGAACCCTTCCATTCGCGCGCGGTTGACCAGCAGCGACAGGTAGTTGGCCGGGCCTTTGACGGCGTCCTTGTTGTTGTACTGGCTGATGGCGCCGCAGATGACCACGCGGGCCTTGAAGTTCAGGCGGCTGAGCACGGCGTCGAGGATGTCGCCGCCGACGTTGTCGAAGTACACGTCCACGCCTTTCGGACATTCGCGTTTGAGGCCAGCCAGGACGTCTTCGGCTTTGTAGTCGATGACGCCGTCAAAGCCGAGCTCGTCCTTGAGGTATTGGCATTTCTCCTGGCCACCGGCGATGCCGATGACGCGGCAGCCTTTGAGTTTGGCGATTTGCCCGGCGATGCTGCCCACGGCACCGGCAGCGCCGGAGAGGACAACGGTTTCACCGGCCTTGGGTTGGCCGACGTCGAGCAGGGCGAAGTAGGCGGTCATGCCGGTCATGCCCAGGGCTGAGAGGTAGCGGGGCAGGGGGGCCAGGCGTGGGTCGATCTTGTACAGGCCTTGGGGCTCGCCAACGAAGTAGTCCTGTACGCCGAGCGGGCCGTTGACGTGGTCGCCGGGCTTGAAGTCAGGGTGCTTTGAGGCGATCACTTCGCCGACGCCCAGGGCGCGCATCACCTGGCCGAGAGCGACGGGGGCGATGTAGGACTTGCCTTCGTTCATCCAGCCGCGCATGGCGGGGTCCAGGGATAGGTAGAGGTTTTTCACCAGCACTTGGCCTTCGGCGGGCTCGGTGACGGGGACCTGCTCGTAGGTGAAGTCGTCGCGGCGCACGGCGCCGACGGGGCGTTTGCTGAGCAGGAAGCGGCGGTTGGTCTGGGGCATGGCGGTTCCCTTTGGGAATGGGGTAGGCAGCTTGAACGTTCAAGATAGACCCCTTTGATAGCCCGAGGGCCGGTGGCGATCAAGTTTCACTGCTTGCGCAAATACACCTCGATACACCTGGATGATCGTGCTGCCCAGCGCGCGGCTGTCATGACTAGACTCAGCCTTCATAACGAATCAGCGTTCAGGAGCCCGTAATGAGCATGACGTTTTCCGGCCAGGTAGCCCTGGTCACCGGTGGTGGGGCGGGGATTGGCCGGTCGACGGCACAGGCGTTCGCTGTCGAGGGTTTGAAGGTGGTGGTGGCCGACCGGGATGTGGAGGGCGGCGAGGCGACGGTGGCGCTGATTCGCCAGGCCGGTGGTGAGGGGCTGTTCGTGGCCTGCGATGTGACCAAGGACGCCGAGGTGCGCCATTTGCACGAGCGCATCATCGAAGCCTACGGTCGCCTGGACTACGCCTTCAACAACGCGGGCATCGAAATCGAGCAGGGCCGTCTGGCAGAGGGCAGCGAGGCGCAGTTCGACGCGATCATGGGCGTGAACGTCAAAGGCGTGTGGCTATGCATGAAGTACCAACTACCGCTGATGCTTGCCGCAGGCGGCGGGGCGATCGTCAACACTGCGTCGGTCGCGGGGTTGGGGGCGGCGCCGAAGATGAGTATCTACAGCGCCTCCAAGCACGCGGTGATCGGCCTGACCAAGTCGGCGGCGATCGAGTACGCCAAGAAGGGCATTCGGGTGAATGCGGTGTGTCCGGCGGTAATCGATACCGACATGTTCCGCCGGGCCTATGAGTCCGACCCGCGCAAAGCGGAGTTCGCTGCCGCGATGCACCCGGTGGGACGCATCGGCAAGGTCGAGGAGATCGCCAGTGCGGTGCTTTATCTGTGCAGCGATGGCGCGGCCTTCACCACCGGTCATAGTCTGGCTGTCGATGGTGGGGCCACGGCTATTTGAGGCCAATTGAAGCTGCGTCGGCCTTTTCGCGGGTTAACCCACTCCCACAGGTTCTCCGGTGTTCTCATCAACATCGCTGTGCCTGTGGGGCTGGTATTTGCACGGCTGAAAAGTGCAGGCAGTCCGCTAACGCGAGCCCTGTGGGAGCGTGTTTACCCGCGAATGGGCCCGTGCTGACAACCATAGTGCCAAGGCAACCACTCCACACCCCGCGAGTAACACGGCGCCAAACACCACCAACGCTGTTCGTGAGCCAAGACGGTCACTGAGCAGCCCCGTGAAGATCACCGGCAGGCTGAACCCCAGGTACGCCAGCAGGAAGAAACCCGCGCTGGCCCGGGTCTTCTCAGGCCCTGCCAACTGGTTCACTGCCGCCAGTCCACCCAAGTAAATGAACCCGTAGCACGCGCTGCTGGCAGCGACCGCGCCCAGCAGCACGGCAGCCAGCCGCCCACTGTCGGCGCCCCAGGCGAGCAGGGCGTAGCTACACGGAAGAATCGCCAATCCGAGCAAGGTTGCACGTACGCTGGACATGCGACGTGCCATGGGCTGGAACAACAGGCCGCAGCTGATCACGCAGAAGGTCGAAAAACCGGACCAGGCGCTCAGCCCGTGTTGACGCAAGACCCCCGGCAACAGGGCTATCACCAGGCCTACGCAGGCCCAGGCGAGCAGGATGGCCAAGCCATAGGCCAGGCTGCCCCTGGGGTAGAAGGGCAGGCGCAGCATGGCGCCGCGCTGCGCAGGACGCGGCTCGGGCAGGCGCCAGACCAACACCAGCGCGACGGCGGCGAGCAGCAGTTGCAGGTGGAAGCTGCCCGGCGTCAGGGTGGGGCCGCGCAGCAGGAAGAGGCTTGTCAGTGCAGCGCCCAGGCCAAAGCCCAGGGATGTGCTGGCGGTCACCCAGGTGGCAGCGCGCCCGCTGTCGTGGCCAGGCATCAGCTCACTCATGTAGGCGGTGGCGGTCGCTGAGGCCAGGCCTGTGCCCAGTCCAAGGAATAGCCGCGCCAGGCCCAGCGTCTGCAGGCTCGGGGCGAGCAGCATCAGTCCCGTGGCGATCATGGACAAGGCGAGGGCCGTGAGAATCAGCGGCCGTCGGCCGACTCGGTCCGCCAGGCCGCCCAACGCCAGCAGCACGGGCAACACGCCCAGCACATAACCGGAGAAGGCCACCGCTGTGGCGGCCGCGCCTTGGCCGGAGAGGTCGGCGTAGGCGATGTACAGGGGCGCCTGCAGGTTCACCGCGAGGGTGATCAGGCACAGGGCGAAGGCCAGGCGGGCCGGGGCTGAGCGGGTGGGCATCTGGGCATCCTTAGGTCATTCGTAGCGGCTGCTCGCGGGTTGCCCGCGAATGAGCCAGTACGACCAACAGTGGTCTGCTCCCCTTGCATCAACAAGGCACACTCCCGGCGCATTTGTGATTAACTGTTCGGCAAAAATCAGCGAACACTTCCCATGCCTATCGTTTTGGATCGTGACTGCGCCACCCCGCTGGTCCAGCAACTGACCGAGCAGTTGCAAGCCTGGATCGAACAGCAACGCCTGCGCCCTGGCGCGCGGCTGCCGTCGATCCGCACTCAGGCGAGCAACCTGGCTGTCAGCCCGGCCTGTGTGATCGAAGCCTATGACCGCCTGGTGGCCAGCGGCTGGCTTCAGGCGCGCCACGGTACGGGCTTTTTCGTCGCCGAACGCAAGCCAGGCCTGCCGCTGGAAGAGGAGCAAGCCTGGGGCGAAGCGGTGGATGGCAGTTGGCGACAGTTTCGTGAAGGCCATGACGAACTGCTCAAGCTCGGCTGCGGCTGGCTGCCCAGCGCATGGCGTGCCAACACCGAGGTGGCCCAGGCCGTGCGCCTGGTCAGCCGTGGCAAAGTGGAGGATCTGTTCGATTATTGCCCGCCCCTGGGCCTGGCCAGCCTGCGCCAGCAACTGCACAAGCGCCTGGCGCGCATCGATATCGCCGCTGGCCCCGAACGCATCCTCACCACCCAAGGTGCCAGCCATGCCCTCGATCTGCTGGTGCGCACCCTCTTGCGCCCAGGCGACGTGGTATTGGTGGAAAGCCCGGGGTACTACAACCTGTTCAACCTGCTACGCCAGCACCAAGTGCGCATGCTGCCGGTGCCGCGTACGGCCAGTGGGCCGGACCTGGACGAGCTCCAACGCTTGCTCGTCGAACACAGCCCGCGCGTGCTGTTCACCAACAGCCTCTATCACAATCCCACCGGCACCAGCCTGACGCCGAAGGTCGCCTATCGCCTGCTGGAGCTGGCCCGCGAGCACGACTTGCGCATCGTCGAGGACGATATCTACGCAGATTTTCAGGATGGCCCGGCCACGCGCCTGGCCACGCTCGACAGCGAGCAGCGGGTGATCTACATGGCCAGTTTCTCCAAGACCCTGAGCAGTTCGCTGCGGGTGGGCTACCTAGTGGCCGATGCGGCGCTGATCGGCCGCTTGGCGGAACTGAAGATGGTCACTGGCATCGGTACGTCGCGCTTTGCCGAACAGGTAGTGGGGCAGATGCTTGCCAATGGCAGTTACCGCAAGAGCGTGCAGCGTCTGCGGGTGCGACTGGGGCAGCACATGGCCAAGCTGCTGGGGCAACTGGAGGCGTTCGGCTGGGAGGTGTTCTGCGAACCCTATGGCGGGATGTTCGTCTGGGTACGCTCGCCCGGGCGCGACTTTGCTGCCCTGGAGCGCGTAGCCCTGGATAACGCGGTGCTGCTGACGCCGGGCAGTGCGTTCGATCATCAGGGCGCGCCGAGTGACTGGCTGCGGATCAATGTCGCGTATGGGCAGGACCAACGGGCTCAGGCGTTCTTTCGGTACGCAGGGCGACCTTCAGCACGCTGAAAGCGACACGCTCATAGCTATTTGACACCATTGTGACGGGTGGGGCTTGTGGGTGGGGTTGCGCAGTTGCCACTCTTGGCTGAAAAAGGGCTGTCGTGCAGCCTGAAAACAGCGATGGACTGGCAGGGGGAATGGGCGATGCGGGCGACCAAGCACGGTGTTCTGGCCAACCTGGGCATGGCCCGCAAGCTGGGGCTGGGCTTTGCCCTGGTGCTGTTGCTGACCCTGGCGGTGGCCGCCATCGGCGTCTTCGCCTTGCAGGGCCTGGGCCAGCGCTTCGATGGCCTGCGCCAGATGAGCCAGTTCAACACCGACCTGCTCACGTTGCGTCAGCACGAACAGGGTTTTGCTTTGCGCTCGGACATCAAGGAAGCCGAAACCTTGCGCAAGGACCTGCAAAGCCTGATCGAGCGTGCCCGCACGCTCCCGGCCTTGGCTGCCACCGAAGGCGACCTGACCGCCTATGGCCAGGCCTTCGATGTCTTCGTCGAAGCGGTGCAGGCCAAGGAACTGGCCTTGGACATGGCCAGCTGGTCGGTCTCCAGTGTCTCCAATAACCTCGATGTGCTGCAGTCAGGTCTTACCGACGATGGCACCTACACCCTCAAACAGTCCCAAGGCCAGCAGGGCAGCGAGTTCCTCGAGCAGGCCGGCCAGGTGGCGCAGGTCTCGCGTCTGATGCTGCAGGCCATGGACGAGGCGCGGGTGCGCCTGGAGCAGGGGCGCAAGGGGGAGGAGGCGGTCAACGAAGGGCGCATCGCCCAGACCGTGGAAGCGGCGAGCCTGGTCGATCAGCTCAAGGCGTCGGTGAGCGACACCGGTTATCAGAGTGTGTTGGGCGAGGTGGCAGGGCACATCGCCAGTTTCTCCGACAAGCTCAACGAATATACCGATCTGCTCGCCAAGGAGCAGGGCATCAAGGCTCAGTTGCAGGCCCAGGCCGAGCGGGTCACCCAGCGGGTCAACCAGGCCTATGCGAACCAGGAGCAGGTCATGCAGGGCGAACTTGCCCGCAGCACGGTCGCCATCGCCCTGGCCACCGCGCTGGCCTTGCTGGTTGGTGTGCTCGCCGCCTGGTTGATCACCCGCGCCGTGGTCGGGCCGCTCAAGCGTGTGATCGCCCGGGCCCAGCGCATCGCTGCGGGCGATCTGGTTGTCGAGGCCGAAACCACGCGGCGCGATGAGGTCGGCCAGCTTACCTTGGCCATGCAGCAGATGGCCGCCGGGCTTGCCGGCATTGTCAGCGGCCTGCAACAGGGCATCGAGCAACTAGCCGGCAACGCTCAGGCGCTGTCGGCCGTCACCGAGCAGACCAACCGTGAGGTGGGCAGCCAGAAGGAAGAAACCGAGCAGGTGGCCACTGCCATGCAGCAGATGACAGCCACCGTGCACGATGTGGCGCGCAACGCCGAGGAGGCTGCCCAGGCGGCCCAGAGCGCCGACGACAAGGTCGAGTCAGGCCAGCAGGTGGTGCGCCAGAGCATGCAGCGCATCGAGCAACTGGCTGCCGCGGCGGAAACCGCCAGCGCTGGCATCGACAGCTTGAGCGCCGAAATCCATACCATTGGCGACGTACTGGAAGTGATCAAGAGCGTCGCCGAGCAGACCAACCTGCTGGCGCTCAACGCGGCGATCGAGGCTGCCCGGGCCGGCGAACAGGGACGCGGTTTTGCCGTGGTGGCCGATGAGGTGCGGGCCCTGGCGCGGCGCACCCGGCAATCCACCGAAGAGATCGAGCGCCTGGTTGCCAGCCTGCGCGGCAACGCCCAGCAGTCGGTGTCGCAGATTCGTGGCAGTACCGAGCTGGTGCGTCTGGCGGTGGCCGATGCGCTGCACACCGAAAGTGCGCTGGGCAGCATCGCGGCTGCGGTGTCGTTGATCCAGCAGATGAACCAGCAGATCGCCGCGGCGGCGGAGCAGCAAAGCTCGGTGGCCGAGGAGATCAGTCGCAGCGTCACGCAGATCCGCGGCAGCGCCGATCAAGCTGCCTTGGCCATGCAGGACAACGCCCGCTCGAGCGTCGAGCTGGCGCAGTTGGGCACGGATCTCAAGGGCATGGTCGGCCATTTCAGATTGTGATCGAGTGTGTCGGCCCTTCGCGGGTTAACCCGCGAACAGGCCGGCACTGGCAACAAGACATCCTCAGCCTTTGCGCGGGCTCAGGATCAGCAAGGTCAACACCCCCGCCACGATCCCCCAGAACGCCGAGCCGATCGAGAACAAAGTGAACCCCGAGGCCGTCACCATGAAGGTGATCAGGGCCGCCTCGCGTTCACGGGCTTCTCCCATGGCCACGCTCAGGCCATTCATGATCGAGCCGAACAGCGCCAGTGCAGCAATGGACAGCACCAGCTCCTTGGGCAGCGCCGCAAACAGGGCCGCTAGCGTGGCGCCGAACACCCCGGCGATGCCGTAGAAAATCCCGCACCACACCGCTGCGGTGTAACGCTTGCTCGGGTCTTCATGGGCATGGGGCCCGGTGCAAATTGCCGCGCTGATTGCCGCCAGGTTCACCCCGTGGGAGCCGAACGGCGCCAGCAGCAGCGAGGCGAAGCCGGTGGCCGAGATCAACGGCGAGGCCGGCACCTGATAGCCATCGGCCCGCAGCACGGCGACGCCTGGCATGTTCTGTGAAGTCATCGCCACCACGAACAGCGGGATGCCGATGCTGATGGTCGCCGCCAGCGAGAAGCTCGGGGTGGTCCACACCGGCTTGGCCACCTCCAGGTTGAAGCCGCTGAAATCCAGCAGGCCCAGGGCGCCCGACAGGGCGGTGCCCACCAGCAACGCGGCCAGTACGCAGTAGCGTGGCGACAGGCGCTTGACCAGCAGGTAGCTGAAGAACATGCCCAGCACCAGCACGGTACGGTGCTGGGCGGCGACGAAGATTTCGCTGCCGATCTTGAACAGGATACCGGCCAGCAGCGCCGAGGCCAGGGACGCAGGAATGCGCCGCACCAGGCGCTCGAAGCTGCCGGTCAAGCCGCAGATGAGCACCAGCACCGCGCAGGTGATATAGGCGCCGATGGCCTCGCCATAGCTGACCCCGCCAAGGCTGGTGATCAGCAGTGCAGCGCCTGGAGTCGACCAGGCAATGGTGATCGGCGTGCGGTAGCGCAGCGACAGGCCGATGCTGCACACCGCCATGCCGATCGACAAGGCCCAGATCCACGAGGAAATCTGCGCGCTGGTCAGCCCAGCAGCCTGGCCCGCCTGGAACATCAGCACCAATGAGCTGGTGTACCCCGTGAGCATGGCGATGAAGCCGGCGACGATCGCCGACGCAGAACTGTCTGCCAGGGGGCGCAGGCGCGCGGAGGTGGCATCGGTCATTGAAAAGTCCTTGTAAAGGTGTAAGCAGTTTTTTCAGACTACCGTGACCTGGCGCAATCGATGCGATACAGCAGCCATTGCATTTAGCCGTACAGTCGCCAACTATTGGGCGCGATTGCGCAACTGCACGAGAGGGGAGGGGCGATGTACAAGGTTTATGGGGATTACCAGTCCGGCAACTGCTACAAGGTCAAATTGATGCTGCACCTGCTGGATCGCCCTTACACGTGGCAGCCGGTGGACATACTCAAGGGCGAAACCGAAACGCCGGAGTTCCTCGCGATGAACCCCAACGGCAAGGTCCCGGTGCTGCAGCTCGAGGATGGCACCTGCCTGTGGGAGTCCAACGCGATCCTGAACTTCCTGGCCGATGGCAGTAAGTTTTTGCCCACCGAGCCACGTCTGCGCACTCAGGTGCTGCAATGGCAGTTCTTCGAGCAGTACAGCCATGAGCCGTACATTGCCGTCGCGCGGTTCATCCAGTTCTACCTGGGGCTGCCTGATGAGCGCGTGGAGGAATACCGCAAGCTGCACAAAGGCGGCTACAAAGCGCTCAAGGTCATGGAGAGGCAACTGCAGATGACGCCGTATCTGGTTGGTGACCAGTATTCGATCGCCGACGTGGCGCTGTATGCCTACACCCATGTGGCGCATCAGGGCGGCTTCGACCTGACCGACTACCCCGGCGTGCGGGCGTGGTTGGCGCGGGTGGCGAGCCATCCGCGGCATGTGCCGATGGTGGACTGATCCAGGCTTTTTGCTAGCTGCTCCGGCTCTTTCGCGGGTAAACCCGCTCTGACAGGGTTCTTGGTACCTGTGGGAGCGGGTTTACCCGCGAAAAGGCCGGAGCAGCCTGGGTTTCAAACTGCCGCGAAGCGTTTGTCCAGGTAGGCGATGATGGCCTTGGATTCGTACATCCAGGTCACCTCGCCGGCTTCCTCGATTCGCAGGCATGGCACCTTCACCCGGCCACCGCCTTCAAGCAAAGCCTGGCGGTGTACCGGGTCGTTCTTGGCGTCGCGCAGGGCCACCGGCACGTTGAGGCGGTGCAAGGTGCGGCGGGTCTTGACGCAGAACGGGCAGGCATGGAACTGGTACAGCGCCAGGTTCTGGGCGTCTTTGGCGACCTGCGCCTGGGCTGCGGCATCACGCTTGCGCTTGGCCGGGCGGCTGATCCAGTCACCGAACACGATAAGCTGGCCGAGGCCGACCCGCAGGGCTTTGACGATCATGGACAACTCCTGAACAAAAGAAAAAGCCGACCCCTAAGGGTCGGCTCGCAGTCCCGCGCCGATCACTTGATCAGGCTGAGGAACTCGCTGCGGGTGGCGGCATTGGAGCGGAACTCGCCAAGCATCACCGAGGTGATCATGGTGGAGTTCTGCTTCTCGACACCGCGCATCATCATGCACATGTGCTTGGCCTCGATGACCACGGCCACGCCAGCGGCGCCGGTCACCTTCTCCACGGCTTCGGCGATCTGGCGGCTGAGGTTTTCCTGGATCTGCAGGCGGCGGGCGAACATGTCGACGATGCGCGCGACCTTGGACAGGCCCAGGACCTTGCCCTTGGGCAGGTAGGCCACGTGGGCCTTGCCAATGAAGGGCAGCATGTGGTGTTCGCACATCGAGTAGAGCTCGATGTCCCGGACCAGCACCATCTCGCTGTTGTCGGAGGTGAACAGCGCGTCGTTGGTGACTTCTTCCAGGGTTTGTTCATAACCGCGGCAAAGGTACTTCATGGCCTTCGCGGCCCGCTTGGGCGTGTCGCGCAGGCCCTCGCGGGAGACGTCCTCGCCGAGCTGGCTGAGGATCGCGGTGTAGTTCTGTTCCAGGGACATGGATCTACCTGTGGGGGATTAATCGCAAAGACGAAGGGTACGGCGGCGAGGGCGAGGCTGCAAGCCTGGCGTCACTCGTCGCGTCCTTCGAGCATGGTGCGCTTGAGCATCACATAGACCGCACCTGTGCCGCCATGGCGGGCCTGGCAGGAGGTGAAGCCGAGCACCTGCGGGTGCTGGCGCAGCCAAGTGTTGACGTGGCTCTTGATCATCGGCCGCTTGCCGTCCAGGCGCGCAGCCTTGCCGTGGGTGACGCGCACGCAGCGCACTTCGAGCTTGGTGGCCTCAGCGATGAAATCCCAAAGGGTCTCGCGGGCTTTTTCCACGGTCATGCCGTGCAGGTCCAGGCTGCCTTCGAAGGCGATCTGGCCGAGTTTGAGCTTGCGGATCTGGCTTTCCTGTACGCCGTCACGGCGCCACATCAGTTCGTCCTCGGCGCCGACGTCGATGACGAACTGGTCGGACATGCCATCGACCACGAGGGGTTGGTCGCTGTGCACGGTCGCGGCCATGCGCAGGCCGGCCAGCTTCTTGCGGTCGGCCTTGGGTTTGCCGACATCGGCGCGGTCGTGCTTGATCGGCTTCACGCCGCGCATCTGGGCGCTGAAGAGGGAAAAATCGTCGTCTTGCATGGTGCCTCCACGTAGGGGGCATATTTTACGTGAGTGGGCGGTGTTGTGTCGCCTGTTGGCCTTTTCGCGCCGAACCGATCCGCCAGGTACAGCGACACCCTTTGAAACGTGAACGCAGATGTCGGAGGAAGCGGCTAGCAGCACACGCTGCTAATCGTGCTTTTTCATCAGGTGCGGCGAGAGGTTCAACCCATGCCCGCGGCGCAGGCGAATCCGGCTGCGGCGCCAGAAGCGCACGCCCAGGTAGAGCAATAGCAAACCGACCACCACCAGGATCACCGACAGTGGGCGGTTGGCATTGAGTTCGGCCAGGGCACTGTAGTTGCCCAGAAGGCCTGCGACGCCGGCCATGGCCAGCAGCACGCCGAGGGTGGCCACCAGGGCGGACAGGCCGGCGGCCAGGCGCGCACCCCAGTTGCGCGGTTCGCGCTGGCGCAGGCGTTTGGCGTCGAAACTGCCTTTGAGCTTCATTCCGATTTCCTCTGTAGGTATCCGGAATTCGACCTAGGGTCGGCCCTGGGGTTCCGCCCGTCTGCCGGGCGGTCGTGGCTCAGATCAGGCTGGCGGTCGGGGCGACGCAGGCGAAGTTGTCGGCCATCACGGCCATTTCACACTGATGAATCTGCGCAGCCGGAATGACCGTGTCCTTGAACGCCAGGTCGCGGGTGGTGGAGGCATCGGCGACCAAGGTGCAACGATAACCATAGTCCTTGGCGCGGCGAACGGTGGTGCTGACGCTCGAATGGCTCATGAAACCGCAGACGATGAGGTCCAGATGGCCCAGCTCCTGCAGCGTTTCGTGCAGCTTGGTGTTCTTGAAGGCGTTGGGCATGCGCTTTTCGATGATGATCTCACCCTCGCGAGGCTCCAGCCCCGGGATGAACTCGCCGCGGCTACCCTGCGGGTCGAACAGGCCACCGACGGTGCCCAGGTGGCGTACATGGATGATCGGACGGCCGGCCTTGCGCGCGGCGTCGAGCAACCGGGCGATGTTGGCCACGGCCTCGTCCATGCCCGACAGCGCCAGGGGACCGCTGAGGTACTCCTTTTGCGCATCGATGACAATCAGGCTGGCTTGGCCCAGCTTGGCCGGCGGATAGTCGCGGCCGCTGAGGCGGAACATCGTGGTTGGAACGGACATCAAGGGCTCCTTGGGTAGGGCTTTTGTATACCTATTCTCCCTTGCCTCGGCGCCAATGTGAATGGTTGACATTGCAGACAGCATGGTTACTGGCCTCTGGCTACCGACCGGGCAATCGAAGGGAACATTTGTGTCGGTGGGCTGTTAGACTTTTGTCCTGTCTTAAAAGGAGTCACCCGTGATCACATCCCGCCTGCGCACCCTGCGCGACCATATCCGCTGGGCGGTCAGCCGCTTCCATGAGCACGACCTGTTCTTCGGCCACGGTGCCGACAACGCTTGGGACGAAGCCCGACTGCTGGTGCTGGGCGCCGTGCACCTGCCGTGGGAGGTGGCCGACAGCTACCTGGACTGCCAGCTGGAAGATGACGAGCGCGTGCGCCTGCAGCACCTGCTCAAGCGCCGAATCGAAGAGCGGGTGCCCACCGCCTACCTACTGGGCGAGGCGTGGTTCTGCGGCATGTCGTTCGTGGTCGATGAGCGTGTGTTGGTGCCGCGCTCGCCCATCGGCGAACTGATCGAAAAACGCTTCGAGCCCTGGCTGGCCACGCCGCCTGCGCGCATCCTTGACTTGTGCACCGGCTCCGGCTGCATCGGCATCGTCGCCGCCGACGTGTTCCCCGAGGCCGAGGTGGTGCTGGCCGACCTGTCCTTCGATGCCTTGGAAGTCGCCAACCACAACATCGAGCGCCATGGCCTGGAAGAGCGTGTATACACCGTGCAGGGTGATGGCTTCGCCGGCCTGCCCGGGCAGCGCTTCGATCTGATTCTGTCCAACCCGCCGTATGTCGACGCCGAAGATTTCGCCGACATGCCGGCCGAGTATCACCACGAGCCCGAGCTGGGCCTGGCCTGTGGCAACGATGGCCTGGACCTGGTGCGGCGCATGCTCGCCGAGGCGGCTGACCACCTGAATGAAAAAGGGCTGCTGATCGTCGAGGTGGGTAACAGCCAGGTGCATGTCCAGGCGCTGTATCCAGAGGTGGACTTCGCTTGGCTGGAGTTCGAGCGGGGTGGGCATGGCGTGTTCATGCTGACTGCCGAGCAGTGCCGTCAGCACCAGGAGCTGTTCCGCTCCCGCGTCTGATCAAGACACAGGGCTGCGCTGCAGCCCTTTTCGTGGGTAAACCCGCGAAAAGGGCGCCACGTCTCTAGCGCGTGGCGATCCAGATCAGCAGCCCCGCCTGGAACACGGCAAACGCCACCAGGCACGTGATGGTAAAGCGCAGGCCGCTGTCTTCGCGGCGGTACTTGGCGACCCGTTCATCCCGCTCGCGCAACTGCGCCTGCTTCTCCAGCAGCTGTTGCTCGGCCTGTTGCAGCATTCCGGCAGCCTCGAGGATGTCGACGCGCTGGACCTTTTCATTGTTCCAGCCGCCCTTGAGCTGGCCTACCGTGGTATCCACGGTGCGCCCCTTGAGCAGTTGTCCGCCTTCGTATTCCACCTCAAGCCCTGCACTGCGCAGTACATGGTCGCGGCGCAGGCGGTTGTCTTCGTTCAGGGCATCCTTGCTGGGCAGGGCTACGCCTTCGACTTGGTAGTTCGACCAACGCTGTTGCAGCCACTGCACCGCCTGTCCCAGGAGGAACCGCCCCAGGCCACGGTTCGCCGGCTCGAGCTGCAAGCCACCGTCACCGCCGATACGCACCTGGCGCTGTTCGTGATCGACACGGATGTCCAGCTGGTTCTGCTCTTTGCGCACTTTCTGACCTGGCAGGCGGATTTCCAGCCGCAGCAGGCTGTGCGTCTTGCTATGCCGCTCGGCATGGCCGAACTCGACGAAACGCAGCGGACGGGCGCCGCTGTTGCGGTCGGTGGGCAGGGCTGCTAGGCGCAGCAGTTGGAAGTGTTCAGGGGCCAGGTCTTCCCATGGCAGCGGAGCGCTTGCTGGGGCTTGTGGCTCTTCGTCCGCCTCAACGGCGGCGGGGGCGTCGGTCATCGGAAGTGTCCTCGAATGCACGGCGGGCAGGACGGTGGAAAGGGGCTGATGCGTTGCCCAATCGCGAGGCAAGGCCACTCCTACATTCAATCAGTGGGAGCGGGTTTGTCCGCAATGGAGCGCAAACGGCCTCAAAAACACCGATCACTGCCTCGATCAACCGGTTATCGGCAGCAACGGAGACTTCCTGAGGACAATCTAGGCCGGCGGCAGCTGGCGAATGAACGCCACGATCCGCTCACCCAGTTCACGGGCCAGCGGCAGCCCCGGGTTGCGGTAGCTGTCGCGCTGCTGGCTCATGTCCCGAGGGGTGATACGCAGCATGTGGTTCATGCCATCGATCAGGGCCAACTGCGCGTCGGGCTTGGCGGCCTTGAGGCGTTCGGCGTCGGCGACGTCCACCTGCACGTCGTTGCGGCCCTGGATGATCAAGGCGGGCATCGGCAGACGAGCGAACGCTGCTGCCGGGTCCTGGCGCAGCAACGAGATCAGGTAAGGCTGCACGCTCGGGCGAAACACATCGCGCAGCGGCCCCGGCACATCCAGAGAGGTCTGTCCGGCCTGCAGGCGGTCGATCAGCGCATTGCCGCGCGCCAGTTCTGCCGGCGGCAGGCGCTGGGCCAATTGTTCGCGCAGCACCTCTGCCACGGGGCGACCGCTGCCGGCCACGGTGATCACCGCGCTGGCGCCGGCCTGTTGAGCGGCCAGCGTCGCAATCAGCGCGCCTTCGCTGTGGCCAAGCAGGATCAGCGGACCGAAGCGTGGGTCAGCCCTGAGTTTGCGGCCCCAGGCCACGGTGTCGGCCACGTAGCGCTCGACGCTCAGGTCCCGCTCATCGGGCGTGGCCGGTTGGCTTGCGGCAACGCCGCGCTTGTCGAAACGCACGCTGGCGATGTGCTCGCCGGCCAGCAGCAGGGCCAGACGCTTGAGGTTGTCCAGGCGACCACTGGCGGGGTTGTTGCCGTCGCGGTCGGTGGGGCCGGAGCCGGCAATGATCAGCACTACCGGCGGCGGGGTGGCTTGTTGCGGCAGCAGCAGGCTGCCATGGAGCACGCCCTGGCCGGTGTCCAGGTCGATGGGGCGTTGCAGTACGGTCGGGGCGGCGGCCTGGGCGAGGCCTGAGCACAGCAGCAGAAGCAGGGCGGCGAGGCGCAACATCATAGGGCTACTACTTGGTGGGATGTCGGTTGGACCGGGTGGCTGACCGAAGGTTCTCTCATGCCCCTTCGCCGATGAACCCACTCCCCTAGGTTTGAGCGTGATCGAAGGGGCTGAACCGACCACCCGAATAAAGGGAATTTCCGTATACTGCCCGCCTCCCTCACATTCAGGCAGATTCGCGGAGCGTCCATGTCCGGCAATACCTACGGCAAGCTGTTCACTGTCACCACCGCAGGCGAAAGCCACGGCCCGGCGTTGGTCGCCATTGTCGATGGATGCCCTCCGGGTCTGGAAATCTCCCTGGCCGATCTGCAGCACGACCTGGATCGCCGCAAGCCGGGCACCAGCCGGCACACTACCCAGCGCCAGGAACCGGATGAGGTCGAAATCCTCTCGGGTGTGTTCGAAGGTCGTACCACCGGCTGTTCCATCGGTCTGCTGATCCGCAACACCGACCAAAAATCCAAGGACTATTCGGCGATCAAGGACCTGTTCCGCCCAGCCCACGCCGACTACACCTACCACCATAAATACGGCATCCGCGACTACCGCGGCGGCGGCCGCAGTTCGGCCCGCGAGACCGCCATGCGCGTGGCTGCCGGCGCCATCGCCAAGAAGTACCTGGCCACCCAAGGCATCCGCGTGCGTGGCTACATGAGCCAGCTGGGCCCGATCGAAATCCCGTTCAAGACCTGGGAGTCGGTCGAGCACAACGCCTTCTTCAGCCCTGATCCTGACAAAGTGCCGGAGCTGGAGGCTTACATGGACCAGTTGCGCCGTGACCAGGACTCGGTCGGCGCGAAGATCACCGTGGTCGCCGAGGGCGTGATGCCTGGCCTGGGCGAGCCGATCTTCGACCGCCTGGACGCGGAGCTTGCCCATGCTTTGATGAGCATCAACGCCGTCAAGGGCGTGGAGATCGGCGCCGGTTTCGCCAGTGTCGCCCAGCGTGGCACCGAGCACCGCGATGAGCTGACGCCTGAGGGCTTCCTGAGCAACAACGCAGGCGGCATCCTGGGCGGGATCTCTTCCGGCCAGCCGATCGTCGCCCACCTGGCGCTCAAACCGACGTCGAGCATTACCACCCCGGGCCGCTCCATCGATGTCGACGGCAACCCGGTCGAGGTCATCACCAAGGGCCGTCACGACCCGTGCGTGGGCATCCGTGCCACGCCGATCGCCGAGGCGATGATGGCTATCGTGCTGATGGATCACCTGCTGCGCCACCGTGCGCAGAACGCCGATGTGAAGGTCAATACCCCGGTGCTGGGCCAGCGCTGATTCGTCCGCACGGGTCACTTCGCGAGTAAACCCGCTCCTAGAGGACTACCGCAGGTCCTGTGGGAGCGGTCCCCCGTGAAGGAGCCGGCACAGGCAACCAAAGGCCCCGCCCATGCCCCCGATTCCCTACTGGCGCCTGTCCAGCTTCTACCTCTTTTACTTCGCCTTGCTCGGCTCCACCGCGCCGTTCCTGGCGTTGTACTTCGACCATTTGGGCTTTTCGCCGGCACGCATCGGCGAACTGGTGGCCATTCCCATGCTGATGCGCTGCATCGCACCCAACCTGTGGGGCTGGCTGGGGGATCGCAGCGGCCAACGGTTGCTGATCGTGCGCCTGGGCGCTTTGTCGACTCTGGCCACCTTCTCGCTGATCTTCATCGACAAAAGCTACGCCTGGCTGGCACTGGTTATGGCGCTCCATGCGTTCTTCTGGCATGCGGTGCTTCCGCAGTTCGAGGTGGTCACCCTGGCGCACCTGCACGGGCAAACCTCGCGCTACAGCCAGGTGCGCCTGTGGGGCTCGATCGGTTTCATCCTCACCGTGGTCGGCCTGGGACGGCTGTTCGAGTGGCTAAGCCTGGATATCTACCCGGTGGCGTTGGTGACCATCATGGCCGGGATTTTCATCGCGAGCCTCTGGGTGCCCAATGCCCAGCCGATGGAGCATGCCGAGCGCAAGGGGGCAGGGGGCTTCCTGCGGCAACTGGCGGCGCCGGGTGTAATGGCGTTCTATGTGTGCGTGGCGCTGATGCAGCTCAGCCACGGCCCTTACTACACCTTCCTCACCCTGCACCTGGAACATCTGGGCTACACCCGTGGCGCCATTGGTTTGCTGTGGGCGCTGGGGGTGGTGGCCGAAGTGCTGGTATTCATGGCCATGAGTCGAATCTTCGCCCGGGTTTCAGTGCGCCATGTGCTATTGGCGAGCTTCCTGCTGGCGGCGCTGCGTTGGCTGTTGCTGGGGAATCTTGCGGATATTCCAGCGGTGCTGGTGTTTGCCCAGCTGCTGCATGCGGCGACCTTCGGCTGTTTCCATGCCGCAGCCATTGCCTTCGTCCAAGGTAGCTTCGGCGCGCGTCAGCAAGGGCAGGGGCAGGCGTTGTATGCGGCCTTGTCTGGCACCGGCGGTGCCCTGGGCGCACTCTATTCGGGTTACAGCTGGAAACTGCTGGGCCCGTCCTTCACCTTTGGTATGGCCAGCGTCGCGGCGCTCGCGGCAGCCGTTATCATTGCCCTTTGTTCGAAACAGACCAGGACCAGCCCCTGATGAGCATTCTCAGCGTTTTCCATCTCTACACCCCCGAGTTGCCGAACAAGGTGCTGACCCACCACGACGATATCGCCGCCACCCTCGCCGAGCAGGGTGTGCGCCTGGAGCGCCGTACCGATGAGCTGCGCATCCGCCCGGGCACAGCCCATGAGCAAGTATTGGCCGAATGTCATGGGCTGTTGGACCAGCTGATGACCACACATGGCAGCGTCGCGTTCGGCCTGCTCAACCGCGATGGCCTTGACCCGAGCCAGGCTGACCTTCGCGATGAGCATGTGCACGAAGCGGTTGAAGTGTTTGCCGTGATTGGCGGACGCGGACAGGTCAGCTTGCGCCTGGGCGACTACGTGTATGCGGTGTTGTGCGAGAAGGGCGACGTGTTGGTGATTCCCGCCGGCGTGCGCCGTTGGGTGGACTTGGGGGACAACCCGTTCTGCCTGGCGTTGCGCCTGTTTGGCAGCGAATCGGGGATGCAGCCGCAGTTCACCGGCGATTCGATGGCCCGGCAGTTTGCCGGCATGGATGAGCTTTGAGGTACGTTTTTCACGGATAAGCCGCCCCCACAGCCACTCCACCGCCTTTGGAACGATGGAACACCTGTGGGAGCGGGTTTACCCGCGAAAGTCGCGCCGCATCAGCGATAGGTCGGCAGGGCAAAACGCTGCTGGCTCTGCAACATCGAGATCACTGGAAGCTCACTGGCCTGTTCGGCCAAGTCGCGGCGGATGGCGCTGATCGCCCAGGACAACTGCTCGGCGCTGTGCAACTGTGCGTAGGTCAATGCACGGCGAGTCACCTTGCCATCGGCTGCCCGCAGGGTCAGCTGGATACCGCCGTCGGGGCGAGGCTGGGTTTCGACTTGATAGGCGCAGAATACCGAGGCGAACTTTTCCTGGATGAGGTCCATATCTCAACTCCTGACTGTTGTATGGGCAGACGTGAGTTGAGTGTTGCAGTGACCGTGCCATCCTCGCCGATTGAAAAAATACCTTTAAAATCAATTAGTTGTGAATAAACTAAATCTGGGCAACCGTGCATTTCGCATGGTCGTGCATTTTGCACAGTGCAATTTGCAAGAGTCATAAGGTTTGTCTTTCGAGCCGATAGAATCTGAACCTTTGACCGCCTGGCAGTGCCTGACGAAGACTTGGGCTCTTTTCTTGCCAGGAGGTTCCAGATGTCCGACCAACAGCCCACCGCCATGACTGACGAAGAGACGGCCGCATTTGCCGAAGAAGTCTTCGAGCGTGCCCGGCGCGGCGATGCGCCGATGCTCGAGCGCCTGCTACAGAGCGGTCTGCCCGCCAACCTGCGCAATCACAAGGGCGACACCTTGCTGATGCTGGCCAGCTACCATGGCCACATCGACGCGGTGCGTGTGCTGCTGGCCCATGGCGCCGACCCGCTGATCGCCAACGACAACGGTCAACTGCCCATCGCGGGAGCCGCATTCAAGGGTGACCTGGCCATGATCCGCTTGCTGATCGAACATGGCGTGCCAGTGGATGCCGCCGCCGAGGACGGTCGTACCGCCCTGATGCTCGCGGCGATGTTCAACCGCAGCGAGATACTCGAGTTCTTGTTGGCTCAAGGTGCCGATCCTGCACGCCAGGATGCCCGTGGCGCCACTGCCTTGGTCGCCGCCCAGACCATGGGCGCACCGGACACTGCCGCGCGCCTGCAGACGCTGGCCGGCTAACCCTCAGGGGGCATTTGCGGCTATCCTTGGCGACTTTTTCGCCAGCGCAAGGGCCCCCCATGAAAAACCAGTTGTCCGAACTCATCAGCCTCATCGGCGCCGGCTGCATGCGCGAGCAAGACATCGAGCGCATCGCGGACGAAGCAGCCCAGGCCTACGCCGATCCCGCCGCCTTCCTGGCCGCCAACCCAGACATCAACTACGACGACAGCTTCCCCATCCCACTGGGTGAATGGGTGGTGGTCGGCAGCCTGCCGGACACCGTGCTGTTCCAGGCCGATAGCTACCAAGAGCTGTTCGAGCGCATCACCGACTCATTCGATAAGAGTGTGCCGTTCAACCTCAAGCCTAAGCAGCTGGCGCGCACCGAGCCGCTGACCGCGCTCAATCGCATCCAGGTCCAGATGGGGGCCCTGAACAAGGAGGCCGGCGGTTATGTGCTGGTCAACTTCAGCCAGTTGCTCGATGACGAGTTGCAGATGGTGATGGTGGGGCAGAACGACCTGGCCCGAGTGCTGGAGTTGGGCGCTGAGATGGGGATCAAGGTCGAGCCGGCGTTGGAAGCATTGAAGGTCGCTGTTCACGTCTGATGGGCTGCTCGTTCGCGGGTGGTCCCGCTTCCGCAGGTATCGATGCGGACCTGCTGGGAGCGGGTTTACCCCTGATGAGGCGGTAGCGTCAGCCCAACGCGGTATCGAGGAACATCATCACCGCGAATCCGCCCATCAGGCCCAGGGTTGCCGACGTTTGGTGTCCATTGCGGTGGGTTTCGGGAATCACTTCATGGGACACCACGAAGATCATCGCACCCGCCGCCAAACCCATGCTCACCGGATACGCCAGTGCGAAGCCGGTAGAGATACCCAGGCCAATCACCGCACCCAGCGGCTCCATCAGGCCGGAGCCGACCGCCACCAGCGCCGCCTTGAGGTTCGACAGGCCTGTCGCGCGCAGAGCCAGGGCCACGGCCAGGCCTTCGGGGATGTCCTGGATGGCAATCGCGCTGGTCAGCGGCAGGCCGATGTTCATGTCGCCATTGGCGAAGCTCACGCCAATGGCCATGCCTTCGGGCAGGTTATGCAGGGTGATCGCCAGCACGAACAACCACACCCGGTTGATGCGCTCCGCCTCTGGGCCGCAAGGACCAGTGCTTTCATGTTCGTGCGGGGTGAAGCGATCAAGGCCAAGCATCAACAGCACACCCAATCCCATACCCAGCACCACGGTGAAGGCCGCTGCCGGGCCATTGCCGGTGATTTCCCGAGCAGCGTCCAGGCCTGGCAGGATCAACGAGAAGGAACTGGCCGCGAGCATCATCCCGGCGGCAAAGCCGAGCATCACGTCCTGGCTGCGCGTGCTGACATCGCGCAGCACCACTGCCAGCACCGCGCCCAAGGCTGTGGCGCCGAACCCTGACAGCCCACCCAGCAGCGCCAAGTGCAGGTTGTCGGCATGGTCGCCATGGATCGCATTCCACAGGCTGGCCGCGAGCAGGCCGAGCACCACCAACAGGCTCAGGCCCAGGCCGGCGCTGAGCCATGGGGTGGTCGCGGCTTGTTGCCGCCAGGCGTTGAACAGCGAGGCGGGAGCAGGACTTTCAGGAGCGTGGGCAGGGGGCATGCGGACCTCGTGACAATGTATGAACGCAGTCTAGCCATTGACCTATTCCAGCGGCCAAGCATTCCATTCTATCGACGCAATAGCCGGCTATGCTTGGCAGCAAATCTTTTGCCAGGAGCAGTCGCATGGGGTCCACCTTCAACAGCCTTGTCGGGCTCATCATTCTTGCCCTGGACATCTGGGCGATTCTTCACGTGCTCAAGAGCGGCGCCGAGGTGGGCATCAAGGTGCTCTGGATTTTGTTGATCGTATTGCTGCCGGTGATCGGGCTGATCATTTGGGCCATCGCCGGGCCCAGGGGCAACCTGAAATTCTGAAGGCAGCGGTACCAATCCGGCCCATTGGCAGGTTTATCCGCCAATGGGCCCGCTAGACACCGCAAACGCCGGCCCGTGACGAAATTTTCACACTGGATTATCGAAAATCCGCGCCGCACAATGCTGCGTTGGCCCAATAGCCGTGCTTTGATGGCCGGGCCCTTCAGGTAGCAGGGCGATTTCGCCTTTCCGCAAACCCGCAATCCTAGGATCCCCTCATTCATGGCTAACACGGATGCCTTGAAGCAACGGGCCGTGCCGGCTCCGTTCGCGCCGACCCTCAAATCGCACCTGGCCTATACGCTGCTCAGCGGCCTGGTGATCATGCTGATGCTGAGCCTGGTTCGCCTGGCGTTGCTGATCTACAACAGCGACATGATCGGCGACACCCCGTCTTCCACCGTCGCCGAAGGTTTCCTCAACGGCCTGCGCTTCGACCTGCGGGTGGTGGTGTACCTGAGCATTCCGCTGTTGCTGGCGTTGCTCAGCCCGTGGGCGATGGCCCGTCGCGGGTTCTTCCGCCTTTGGCTGACCTTGACGTCCAGCGTGGTGATGTTCCTTGGCCTGATGGAAATGGACTTCTACCGCGAGTTCCACCAGCGCCTGAACGGCCTGGTGTTCCAGTACATCAAGGAAGACCCCAAGACCGTCCTGAGCATGCTGTGGTACGGCTTCCCAGTCGTGCGCTACCTGCTGGCCTGGCTGTTCGGGACCTGGCTGCTGAGCCTGCTGTTCAAGGGTATCGACCGCCTGACCCGCAGTGGCGGAGCCTCCCAGAGCCTGGCTCCACGTCGGATCGCCCCTTGGTACCACCGCCTGGCAGTGTTCATGGTGGTACTGCTGGTAGCCGTCGTGGCTGCCCGTGGCACCCTGCGCCAGGGCCCGCCGATGCGTTGGGGGGATGCCTTCACCACCGACTCGAACTTCGTCAACCAGCTTGGCCTGAACGGCACCTTGACCCTGATCGACGCGGCCAAGAGCCGTTTCGGTGAAGACCGTGCCAATATCTGGAAGCCCACCGTCGAGCAGGACGTGGCCACGCAAACCGTGCGTGATCTGTTGCTGACCCCTCACGACACCTTGGTCGATGCCGACGAAGCGGCTGTGCGCCGTGACTTCCAGCCGCCCGCTGACCGCACCCTGCCGGTCAAGAACGTCGTAGTGATCCTCATGGAAAGCTTCGCCGGTCATTCGGTGGGCGCCCTCGGCAGCCCGAATAACATCACGCCGTACTTCGACAAGCTGGCCAAGGAAGGCCTGCTGTTCGACCGTTTCTTCTCAAACGGCACCCACACCCACCAGGGCATGTTCGCTACCATGGCGTGCTTCCCGAACCTGCCTGGCTTCGAATACCTGATGCAGACCCCGGAAGGGGGGCACAAGCTGTCTGGCCTGCCAGCGCTGCTGAGCGCTCGTGACTACGACGATGTCTACGTCTACAACGGGGATTTCGCCTGGGACAACCAGTCCGGTTTCTTCGGCAACCAGGGTATGACCACTTTCATTGGCCGTAACGATTTCGTCGATCCGGTGTTCTCCGACCCGACGTGGGGCGTGTCCGACCAGGACATGTTCGACCGGGGCAACGAGGAATTGGCCAAGCACGATGGCAAAAAGCCGATCTACGCGCTGCTGCAGACGCTCTCCAACCACACCCCGTATGCGCTGCCCAAGGACCTGCCGGTCGAGAAGGTCACAGGCCAGGGCCGCCTGGACGAACACCTCACGGCCATGCGCTATTCCGACTGGGCACTTGGCCAGTTCTTCGAGAAGGCGCGCAAGGAGCCGTACTTCAAGGACACCCTGTTCGTCATCGTCGGCGACCATGGCTTCGGCAACCAGCAACAGGTCACCGAGCTGGACCTGGGCCGCTTCAACGTGCCGTTGCTGTTGATCGCCCCGGGGATCCAGGAGAAGTTCGGTGCGGTCAACCACACCGTGGGTACCCAGGTCGACATCGTGCCGACCATCATGGGCCGCCTGGGTGGCCAGACCCGCCACCAGTGCTGGGGCCGTGACCTGCTGAACCTGCCTGAGGGCGACCCGGGCGTGGGCATCATCAAGCCGTCGGGCAGCGAGCAGATCGTTGGCTTGGTCAAGGGTGACCGCATCCTCATCGAGTCCAAGGACATGACCCCGCGCCTGTATCGCTACCAGCTGGGTCGCGAGTTCAAGGCCGAGCTGATCGAGAGCCCCGACCAGCCTGAGCTGCTGAAGAACCTCGAGTCCTACATCCAGACGGCGACCAAGAGCCTGATGGACAACACCGCCGGTGTCGTCCATGGCGTGCCCAAGGACTGACGCCCTCGCGCGCTCCCTCCCACAGGTGATGGCCAAGCCTTCACTTGTGGGGCGGGCTTTCCCACCACTGCGGTGAACTGAACAAACGCCCTCGTCGACGGTCAAGGATACTGGCAGCACACACCCGGTATTCTTTGATTGAGAGGACAATTCAATGAAAGAGTGGGAAGTCACCTTCGTCGACCAGAATGGCGTACAGAGCTCACTGCTCTACAACGGCGATCAACGCCCAAGCGATGAGCAAGCCGCCCGCCTGATCCGCTCGCATTTGTTCCCGGTCATCGATGAACTTGACCTCAATGACTTCCAGGACCGCAGTCCATTCCCCACCGTGCGCTGGCTCAAGGAGCAGAGCGGCGTCTCCATCACCCGCATCGAAGAAAGACCCTGAACGCGCTGCGCTGGCGTTGTGAGCCAGCAGGCACTACGCTCAGACGAGGCCCGGATCTTTCTGCGGATCCGCGTCGGCTCCATTCGCGTCTCTCATTAGCTCGATCTGCCAGGCACTCGATTGTGCAAAGCAGGTGCGTTGTGCACGGAAAGTCTATCCATTGCGTTTGTAGGAGGACGTTTCATGAGCAGCCAGAACGACGATATCAGCAGCAATGTCCTTCGCCAGATGAAAGCTGGCGGTTTCGACTTCACCCGAATCCATCCCATCGAGTTCTATGCGGTGTTCCCTGACGAGGCTGGTGCCCGGCGTGCGGCCGGACAGTTCCGCGGTGAATCCCTCAATGCCCAGGTACGTGAGCTGGACGACGGCGCTTGGCACCTGGAGCTGAGCAAAATCATGTACGCCACCTACCGAGGGATCGGGGCCTTCGAGGAGGCCTTCGAGCAGGTCGTCTCGCCCTTTGGGGGCGAGGTCGAGGGATGGGGCGTGAAGCAGGAGCGGCCAGTCGCCTGAATACCCTAGGCCAGGGGCCGCTGTGCGGCCCTTTGCAGGCTGCGCCGGCGGCACAACCTTTCAAGGCTTGCGCTTGGCCATGTGCGCCAGGTAAGCGATCAATGCGTCGAGCTCTTGCTCGCTCAGCACGTTTTCGGCAAACCCTGGCATTTTCGCCTGGGGCCACTGCCGTAGGCTTTGCGGATCACGAATGTAGCGGCGCAAAAAGCCCGGCTGGAAGTACTCGGTGGGGTTGTGGGGCACGTTCAAGTCTGGTCCGAACTGGGCATCGCCTGCGCCATTGAGGCGGTGGCACGCCAGGCAGTTCTGCTGGAACAGGGCAAAGCCCTGGCGTACCGGATCGTTCGCTGCGAGCGTGGGGTCGGGCAGTAGGGCAGGGAAGCGCTCCTGCACCGGTGCCAGGCGACGAATCGTGGTGATCTGGAACGGCCATTGCTCTGGGCGGATGTTCCCGGCTTGAGGATCGGTCCACACCAGGTAGAACGGCCCGGCACCCGGTTTGCCGTTGCCCAGCGCCGGCCAGGGTTTGGCCGGGTCTTCCACGGCCAGCCAGGCCCGTGCGGGGCCGGCCTGGAGCAAGGGCGCGGCAGGCATTTCGGCGGCGAAGCCATCCAGCGCGACGGCTTGCAAATGATCGTTGGGGCCCACCCCCTCGAGCAGTGCACTCAATGGCACAGCGCGGTAGTGCATGGGGCGCTTGTAGGAGACATCCTGCTCGATACTGATGTCCTGGGCCTGTGGGTGTGCCAGCAATGCCTCGCTTTGCCACTGGCGCGCGGTATGACCGAATTCCAGATGCAATTGCGCCGCCGATAGCGGCAGACAGAACAGCAAGGTCAATAGGGCAAAGCAATTGCGCATGGGTAATCTCCAACCTTGAGTGGTCGGCAGATTACCTGTGCAATGCCAACAATGGCCACGGCTGCGTTTATCCGAACAAGCGTGTCAGGTTCGGCAGGATGAGCAGCAAGGTCGTGGCGAAGAGAATGAGCCCGGCTTGGCGTACTTTCGATTGTCTGAACATGGCGGACCGCCTTCTTGTTGTTATTCCTGAATAGCCCTTGGCTTCCTTGTCTTGCTTCGGGTCGATCGCAACGGCGCTCGGTGACGCCGGTCGTGCATGCCTCGTGTGTCTGGATATACAACCAACAGTAGGGTGTGCGTTATCCATGTTTGAGAACCCTTTGTTCTATTGGCAGATTCGTTGATTTCTTTCGTTTATGAGGCCAAGGGCTATCACGCTGGCATCCTCTGGCTAGACAGGTGCGGCATGAACGAGCGCCCCGGTGAAATTAGTGACCGTTCGTCAGTGCATCCTACTTGCTTGTAGGTAGGTTTCGCGTCAGTCTCTACAGCAAAAATCCCACACACGTCGTTCAGGACTATCCCTATGTCGTTACGCATCTGCATCCTGGAAACCGATGTCCTGCGACCGGAGTTGACCGCGCAGTATCAGGGCTACGGAAGGATGTTCGAGCAGCTGTTCTCGCGTCAGCCGATCGCAGCGCAGTTTCACGTCTATAACGTGATGAACGGCGAGTACCCTCCCGAGGGCGAAACCTTCGATGCGTACCTGGTGACCGGCAGCAAGGCGGACTCGTTCGGCTCCGATCCGTGGATCCAGACGCTCAAGGCCTACCTGCTCAAGCTCTACGAGCGTGGCGAGAAGCTACTGGGTGTGTGTTTCGGCCATCAGGTGCTGGCGCTGGTGCTCGGCGGCAAGACCGCGCGGGCCGATCAGGGCTGGGGCCTGGGTATCCACCGTTATTCCTTGGCGGCCCATGCGCCGTGGATGGATCCTGAAGTGTCCGAACTGACCCTGCTGATCAGTCACCAGGATCAGGTGACCGAGCTGCCTGAGGGCGCTACGGTCATCGCCTCCAGCGATTTCTGCCCCAATGCGGCCTACCACATCCGCGACCAGGTGCTGTGCTTCCAAGGGCATCCGGAGTTCGTCCATGACTACTCACGCGCCTTGCTCGACGCGCGCCAGGATGTGTTGGGCGAAGAGGTCTACCGGCGAGCGATCGCCAGCCTGGAGCAAGACCACCAGGGCGATCTGGTCGGCAAGTGGATGCTGCGGTTCATCGGGCACTCGGACAAGGCCAAGGAAAACGCGGCATAAAGAGCCCTGTGGGGGCCGCTTTGCGGCCTCTCACAGGCTTCAAAGCAGCTCGAAGATCGGCCCGTGCGGCAAACGGCTACAGCCAGCCCGAGCGCTTGAAGCTTGCGTACAGCGCACTGCATCCCACGCCAATCACGCCTAGAACCCCAAAGTACCCGTAATGCCAGCCAAGCTCCGGCATGTTCTGGAAGTTCATCCCGTAGATGCCTGCAATGGCGGTGGGGAACGCCAGGATCGCCGCCCAGGCAGCGAACTTTCGCTGCACGATGCTCTGGCGTGACGACTCCAGCAGCATGCCGATCTCGATAGTCTGACTGGCGATGTCGCGGATACTGGCCAGATCTTCCATCTGCCGAGTGACGTGGATCTGCACGTCCCTAAAGTACGGGCGCATGTTCTTGTCGATGAAGGGGAAGTTCAGGCGCTGCAGCTCCTCGCTGACCTCGACCATCGGCGCCACGTAGCGGCGCAGGCGCAGGATGTCCCGGCGCAGGCTGTGCAGGCGCTGGATGTCCTCTTCTTGGAGCGAATTGCTCAGCACGCTCTGTTCCAGCTCCTCGATCTCGCCGTGGATGGCCTCGCTGACCGGCTGGTAGTTCTCGGTGACGAAGTCGAGCAAGGCGTAGAGCACGAAATCTTCGCCATGCTCGAGCAACAGCGGGCGCGCCTCGCAGCGTTGGCGCACCAAGGCATAGGATTTGGAATGGCCGTTGCGGCAGGTAATGATGTAGCCGTTGCCGGCGAAGATGTGCGTCTCGATGAACTCCAGCTTGCCTTCATGGCGCACCGGGGAATAGGTGACGATGAACAGGGCGTCGCCAAAGGTCTCGAGCTTGGGGCGGCTGTGCTTTTCCAGGGCGTCTTCGATGGCCAGTTCATGCAGGCCGAACTGGCGCTGCAGGTTGGCCAGCTCTTCGGCATTGGGCTCTTCCAGGCCGATCCAGACGAAGTGCCCGGGCTTGCGGGCCCACTCGCTGCCCTCGTCGATACTGATATTGGTGACCTTCCTGCCGGCGCTGTACACCGCCGATGCCACGACTCGCCCCATGGTTGTCCGCTTCTTCGGTTGAACACCCGATACAGCTTGGGCTCAGTCAGGTCATAGAGCAACCATCGCCTGTGCCGCTGAGGGCGTCGAGCGCATTGCCGAGCGAATCAGCTTTGCGCCAGCTCGCCCTCCATGCGGTCGATGCACTGCTGCATCTGCGTGCGGCATTGCTCGATCAGTACCGGCAGATCCTGCTGGCTCAGGCCGGCAGTGGCGATCGGTGGCAGCGAGCGCACGATCACTGTGCGCTGGCGCCAGCTGTTCAGGCCCAGGCGCTTGGAGTAGCGACTGACGCATACCGGCACGATGGGCACACCGGCCTCGACGGCCATGTGGAACGCGCCTTTCTTGAAGGCCAGCAAGTGCTCGCCGGGGTTGCGGGTGCCCTCGGGGAAGATCCAGATCGAGGTGTCGTTACGCAAGATGCGGGTGGTCACCTGCATGGCCTTGCGCGCCTGGTAGGCATTCTTGCGATCCACCAGCACGTTGCCGCCAAGCCAGAACAGCTGGCCGAACAGGGGGATCCAGCCCAGGCTCTTCTTGCCGATGGCCACGGTGCGTTGCGGTACCACCTGGCCGAGGATGAACAGGTCGAAGTTGGACTGATGATTGGCAACGATGACGCAGCCGGGTGGTTGGTCCCACAACGGGCCGACCTCGGCCTTGACCTTGATCCGCATCAGCCAGGCGGCAGGCAGGCTGTAGAGGCGGGCGAACAGGCGGCTGTTATCGGGGTTGAACGGCCGGCACAGGCCGATGACCAGACCCGCCACGCCGACGAACAGAAAATGCAGCGCCAGAAGGAGCATGCGGAGCATATAGAGCATGGGACGACTCACACACCAGACAGTCGCGGCGCAGTGTACGGGTGTGCACTGCCTGGGGCAAACCTTTGGGTGTTGTGTCATGGCAAAGCCCGCGGCTAGAGGCGCGCGGGCTCGCGTTTGTGAAAGGCGCTGTCGACTCAACCCATTTGTTGCTGGTCCAGCAATATGGCGTTGTCCAACGTCTCGAGCAGGTCTTTGCGCACCTTCAGCTTGGTGTTTTTATGCGCCAGCATGTTGATCTTCTTCAACTCGCGGGCGGCAGCCAGGGCAGCCTCCTGCAGTTGTTCAGCGGGCACCACTTTGTCGAGGAAGCCTGCATCCACCGCGGCATGCGGGTCGAACACTTCGGCATTGATCACCGCACGATGGAAGGCCGAACGGCGTAGACGGTCACGGGCCAGCTCGATGCCGGCGTGGTGCATGGTCATGCCGATCTGCACTTCGTTCAGGCAGATCTTGTAGGGGCCTTCGACACCGATACGGTAGTCCCCTGACAACAGCAGGAACGCGCCCTTGGCCACGGCGTTGCCCGGGCAGGCGACCACCACCGGGAAGGGATGGCTGAGCAGGCGACGGCTCAGGGTGGAGCCCAAGGTGACCAGGCCGACGGCTTCCTTCGGGCCGCTGGTCATCACCTTGAGGTCGTAGCCGCCGGAGAGAATGCCCGGCTGGCCGGTGATGATCACCACGGCGCGCTCTTGCACGGCGCGGTCCAAGGCGGCATTGAAGGCGGCGATGAGATCCGGCGAGATGGCATTGACCTTGCCGTTGTTCAGGGTCAGGGTGGCGATGCCGTCTTCGGCATGGTAGGTAATCAGCTCGCTCATGACAGAGTCCTTTGGGTGACGTGGCGACGACGGTACCCAGCGACGCCGGTCAGGTAAAGCGATAAGGCTGACCGGTCGGTCAGCGTCTGGGCCGCGCCCCTTGCCGCGACGGGGCAGGGGCAACATGGGCTGTAAAAGCACTGGCCAGATTGGCAGCATTGCCCTGGCAGGCCCGTTGTTTTGGCCAATTGGCTTAAGCGCATGAAAATTCTGAAAAAAATACTTGCCAAAGGAAAAGGCTTCTACTAAATTAGCGCGCCTCGACAGGCTGAACTGCTTGAAGAGATCCGGTGAAGTGTCCGAGTGGTCGAAGGAGCACGCCTGGAAAGTGTGTATACGAGAAATCGTATCAAGGGTTCAAATCCCTTCTTCACCGCCACATTCCACAAGAAGCCCCCGCGCAGAAATGCCGGGGGCTTTTTGTTTGTTCGTCTTTTGGCTCAGGGCTGCTGTGCAACCCGTCTTGTCCCGCAATGGGGCTGCCAGGCAGCCCCTGATCTCTCAGAAGCTGACCGAAGCCGACAGTCGCGCTGTGCGTGGTGCGCCCTGGAATAGGTAGTTGTCGCCCAGGTAGTTCCCCACATCCCGCCAGTAGCGTTTGTCGAAGACGTTATCCACCGTCAGGCGCAGCACAGTCTCATAGCCGCCGATGCGGGTGCGATAGCGGCTGCCGAGATCGAACACCGTATAGCCACCCACCTCCACGTTCCCCGCCTGGCTTGCATACTTGCTGGCGCTGTAGCGGGCGCCGCCGAGCAGGGCCAGGCCTGGGACCGGCAGGCTGTAATCGGCCTGCAGTGCGGCGCGCAGACGCGGGACGTTGATCGCCTGGTGCCCTTCGTAGTCATCGGTGCCACTGTTCTGCACCCGGGCATGAATCGCCGCAGCGCTGGCCTGGATTTGCAGGCGCGAGGTCACCCAGCCGCTGGCACCCAGTTCCAGGCCGGTATTCTTCTGCTGGCCTTGCTGCACATAGGTGAAGCCGCCGTTTTCCGGGCGTGCGTATTGATAGGCCTGGCGGATCTGGAACAGCGCGGCGCTGAAGCTCATGCCCTGCCAGTCATGCTTGATGCCCAGCTCCGTCTGGTGCGACAGGGTGGGGGCGAGGATTTCAGAGGCATTGCTGGCGAACCAGGGCGCGGTACCGCCGGCGGACAGGCCTTTCGAGTAGCTCGCGTAGAGCGTGGTGTCCGGCTGCGGCTTGTAGATGAGCGCGGCGTTGGGCAGCAGCTGGTATTGCTGGGTATGGCGACCAGCATCGCCGTTCTCGTTCCAGGTTTTTTCGTCCAGACGCACTTCGCGGGCACCGATGACGCTTTGCCACCGTTCGTTGAAGGTGATCGTGTCGTTGATGAATAAACCGTATTGGCGGCTGTCCAGGCGGCGTTCGCTGGAACCGACGGGAGCGGTGGCCGGAGGGACTGCAGGTACATCTTCGTTGATGTTGCCGCTTCCGACGCCAATGTTGTAGTAAGGGCGTTGATCCAAGGTGCGACGCTGTGCACTCGTTCCCACCGTCAGCTCATGACCCACGCCCAGGGCGTCGAAGCGGCCATTGAGCATGGCCTGCGCTTCGTCGATGCGACGGGTGTCGTCCGGGCTTCGGAAGTCATAGATGTCGTAGTCGCCTTCGGGGCTGAAATAATTGGGTACCGCGGCACTTGCACAACTGGCTGCGCCGTAGCAACCCCAGGCGAATGCACTGTAATCATCGATCACTACCTTGCTGCGCGAGGCGCTCAGGGTGCCGCTCCAGGCATCGCTGAATCGGTACTCGAACCGCCCACCCACGTTCAGCGAGTCGTTCTGCACAGGCTTGGCCCAACGCTGATAGGCCAGATGGTCGTCAGGGTCCACGCCATGGGGCACTTCGGTACCGCCCAGCAGTTGATACCCTGGAACCGACAGTTGCTCGCGATGTTGGTACTCGGCATCGAGTTGCAAGATGGCATCGGGGTTGATCTGCCAGTCGAACGCCAGGGAGGCGAAATCGCGCTTGCCGTCGGCATGCTCCACGTAGGAGCGGATGTCTTCGTGGGCCAGGTTGGCGCGCAGGCCAAACTGGCGCTCGCTGCCGAACCAGCCCCCGAGGTCGGTGGCCAGGTAGCGCTCGCCTTGCTCGTTGGTCGATACGCTGACGCTGCGCACGTCCTCCGGGCGCTTGGTCACGTAGTTGATAAGGCCGCCAGGCGCCGACACACCGCTCTGCAGGCCCGACAACCCCTTGAGCAGTTCCACTTGCTGCTTGTTCTCCAGAGCCACGTTCTGCTCGCCAGCGATGGTCTGACCGTTGATGCGGTAGCTGCTGGCGGCGTTGAGCTCGAAACCCCGCACATTGAAGTTCTCGTAATAGCCGACCGGGGCGTAGCTTTCACCGACCGAAGCATCGCTTTGCAGCATTTCGCTGAGCGTGCGGACCTGGCGATCATCCAACAACTGGCGACTGAACACGCTGACCGAGGCTGGTGTGTCGAGCAGCGGGCCTGGTTGCAAGCCGCCGACCTGGGCTTCGCGAGCCTGATAACCCTCGTCGCCGTAAACCTCCGATACACGCAGCGGCGCCAAGGTCACGCTGTCATCGGCTAGCCCCTGGGCGCTGTGCAGGGCAAGGCCCAGGCCAAGCAGGCTGAGGGGCAGACGAGGGCGAAGCGGGGTCATGCAGGGCTCCTTGAAGGCTGGGCGCGGGGGGCGCAGATGCCGGGATGTCAGACAGGATGGGCGCCGTCGGCGTTGCGTCGGACGGGCAAAAGGGCGCCATGGTAGCAGGCGCGAACGCCCCAGGCGCCAGCATTTCGCAGGCACCTGGAGACTGAAACGATTGGGTGAAGAAAAAAGATCAGCGAGCGGCGGAGCGCTGGTGTTTTCGCCAGTTGTCGTCGATCTTCGACCAGGTCTTGCCGTCGGTAATGGCCATCAGTTTGCGGCCGTCCTTGAAGGTGGCCAGGAAAGTAGCCTCTTCATCCTTGCCGCCTAGCCAGAGCCCGGCAAGCAGGCCGACGGGCCCTGCTACCAAGGCACCGGCCACTCCCCAGCCGATGGCGCTGCCCAGGCTGCGACTGGGCTCGAGGCTGGCGAGCCTGAGGTCCTTGATGCGTGTGAGGGAAATCCGCTCGCCTGGGGATGGGCTGCGCGGGGTCTTGAGTGTGAGCGATCCATTGCGATACTCGCCTTCACCTTGCAAGAAATCGCCGGATTGCACCGTGAGTCTTGTCATTGTGTCGTCCTGTCCGGGAAAGGGCTTTGACCAGCGCCTACTGAGCGCTGTGGCGCTCGGCAAGTCAACGGGCAGGCGACGGAGGGTTGGTGGCGCACTGCCGCAGGATTTTTGTTGTAGCCCACGGGCAGGTACAACGATGTTCGTCTGCGCCGGCTGTTTCGCGGTTAACCCCCCACAAGGCTTGCGTAGGCCCGATGGGAGCGGGTTTACCCGCGAAAGATCAGACCGTCACGCCGACTGCATGGCCAGCTTGCGCTTGCGTTCGGCCAGCGCCCATACCACCAGGGCCAGTGTGCCGATGACCAGGCCGGCCACGACGATCCCCATCCAGCCCTGGCGTTGGAACAACTGGGTGCCCAGCAACGAGCCCAGCGCACCACCGATGAAGTAGCAGGTGATGTACCCGGCGTTGAGCCGTGTGCGGGCTTCTGGGCGCAAAGCGATCACCGCGTTCTGGTTGCTGACGTGTATCAGCTGCACCGCAAGGTCCAGTACCAGCACTCCGATCAGCAACGCCATCAGCGAGCTCTGGGCAAAGCCCAGCGGCACCCACGACAGCAGCAGGGCGACCAGCCCGACGGTAGTGCCCAGCGAGCCCTGGCCACGGTCGGCCAGGCGTCCGGCCCAATTGGCCGACAATGCACCGGCCGCCCCCGCCAGACCGAACAGGCCGATCACGGCATCGGAGTACTGGTAAGGCTCACGGGCCAGGAGGAAGGCCAAAGGGGTCCAGAACAAGGCGAACAGACTGAACGCCAGCAGGCCCAGCAGCGAACGCAGGCGCAGTACCGGTTCTTCGACGAACAGGCGGAACACCGATCCGATCAGGGCCGGGTACTTGAGTCCCGCGTGGGAGTGGTGCTGCGGCAGGCTGCGATACAGGGCGATGGCGGTCACCGCCATCAATACCGCGGCCAGTACATAGATGCTGCGCCAGCCGCCGATCTCCGCCATGAACCCTGCGGCAGTACGTGCCAGAAGAATGCCCAGCAGTAACCCGCTCATCAGCGTGCCCACGGCGCGGCCGCGTTGCTCTGGGGCGCTGAGGGTGGCGGCCATTGGCACCAGCACCTGGGCCACCACTGAGAACAGTCCGGTCAGCGCCGTGCCGAGCAACAGCCAGGGCAGGCTCGGCGCGCAGGCGCTGATCACCAGGCCCAAGGTGGCGATGGCGACCATGCACACGATCAAGCGGCGCTGTTCGAACAGGTCGCCGAGCGGCGCCAAAAGCAACAGGCCAGCCCCGTAGCTGAGCTGGGCGGCGATGACGATGGTCCCTGCGCTGGCAGTGTCCAGGCCAAATTGTTCGGCGATGCTGTGTAGCAGCGGTTGGGCGTAGTAGTTGCTGGCCACGGCCAGGCCGGTGGCGGTGGCCATCAGCAGGATCAAGGCGCGGCTCAGGGAGGGGGTGTTCATGGTTGCTCTCATTGCGGGCAATCGGAGGTGAAGGCAAGTATCGGGAAGTGCACGGCATGACGCCAATGTATAGTTTTCAACTTATCTATCTCGAAAACAGATCAATCATGAACCTCAAGCAGCTCGAATATGCCTTGGCCGTGGCCGACACCGGCAGTTTCACCCGCGCGGCCGAACGCTGCCATGTCGTGCAGTCGGCACTCAGCCATCAGGTGGCCCGGCTGGAGGCGCAACTGGGAGTGAACCTGTTCGAGCGAAGTTCGCGGCGGGTGCGGCTCACGCCAGCCGGTGAGGCCTTCGTGCGCAGTGCGCGGCCGGCGGTGGAAGCGGCGCTGCGCATTCCAGAGGACGTCGCGGCGGCCTGCGGCCAGGTGCGAGGACGCTTGGCGATCGGTGAAATCAGTTCGCTCACGGCGCTCGATCTGGTTGATCTGCTGGCGGTGTTTCACCAGCGCTACCCAGACGTGGACATCCGCTGGTTGACCGCCAAGAGCGAATGGCTGGTGGCCGATGTCAATGAGCGGCGCCTGGATGTCGGCTTCATCGGCCTGTGGCAGGGCGAGACGTTGCAGGGCGTGCAGCATCGTTTGCTGGCCCGTGAGGCCTTGGTGGCGGTACTGCATCCGGATCATCCTTTGGCAAATCGTGGGCAACTGGCCCTGGCAGCGCTCTCGGACCAAGTGTTGGTGGACTTTCCCGAAGGGACCGGTGCGCGCCGGCAGACCGATGAGGCGTTCCTGGCAGCGGGTGTGCAGCGTCGGGTGCAGTTTGAGATCGGTCATATCCGCCTGGTGGAAAAATTCGTCCAGCGCGGCATGGCCGTGGGCTTGGTCCCCGAGCGCATCGCCCAGGGTTTTCAAGGCGTGGCCATGGCGTACCTGGACGAGGCGCCTGTGCGTCACTTGTACGCGGTGTGGTCGAGCAGCCCGACGCCGGCGGCGCGGGCATTCCTCGAGTTGCTCCAGGCGCACCTGCAGCCACTGTGAGATGTCGCCTCTTCGCGGGCAAATCCGAGAAGAGGCGACACGACTCAGGCGGCAAAGCCGCCGTCGGCCGTCAGGCTTGCGCCGGTGATATAACCGGCTTCAGGGCCAGCCAGGTAGGCAACGAAGCTGGCGATCTCTTCGACTTTCCCGTAGCGCCCGATGGCCATCAGTGGGATCAGGCTGTCGGCGAACTCGCCCGACGCCGGGTTCATGTCGGTGTCCACCGGCCCGGGCTGCACGTTGTTCACGGTAATGCCCTGTGGGCCCAGGTCGCGAGCCATACCCCGGGTCAAGCCGACCAGTGCCGATTTGCTCATGGCATAGGGCGCGCCGCCTGCGAACGGCATGCGCTCGGCGTTGGTGCTGCCGATGTTGATGATCCGTCCGCCTTGGCCCATATGACGTGCCGCCGCCTGGCTGGCGACGAACACGCTGCGCACGTTGATGGCCAGCATACGGTCGAACTCGGCCAGGTCGAACTCGGTCACCGGCGCCACGGAGAGCACGCCGGCGTTGTTCACCAGGATGTCGAGGCGGCCAAAGGCTTCGACGGTCGCCTGCACGGCCTGCTGCACGGCGGCGGCATCGGCGCTGTCGGCGCGCAGCGCCAGTGCCTGGCCGCCTTCGGCGTGGATGTCGGCAACCAACGTGGCAGCGGTCTCGGTAGCGCTGACATAGGTGAAGGCGACCTTGGCGCCTTCCTTGGCCAGGCGGCGGACGATCGCCGCGCCGATGCCGCGAGAACCGCCCTGGACCAGAGCTACCTTGCCGTTGAGGTTGAATGTGTTGGACATGCTGATCTCCTGCTTCTAAGCAAGGCCCGATGCCTTGGATGGACGCAGTATCGACCCTGGATTACCTGCTGATAAGATGGCAATCACGATTAGCAGAGTAAACCTTAGGTTGATAATCATGGCCATGGAATCGTTCAGCACACTGGAGTGCTTCATTCGCAGTGCCGAGGTGGGCAGTTTCGCCGAGGCGGCCCGACGCCTGTCCCTGACCCCGGCGGCCGTCGGCAAGAACGTCGCCCAACTGGAAGCACGATTGGGCGTGCGGCTGTTTCAGCGCAGCACGCGCAAGCTCACCCTGACCGAAGCAGGGCAGCGGTTTCTGGGCGAGGTCAGCGACAGCTTTCGCACCATCCAGTACGCCATGGCTAACCTGGCCAGCGCCGAAGGCCAGCCGGCCGGGGCCTTGCGGGTGAGCATGGGCACGGTGTTCGGGCGCCTGTACGTATTGCCATTGCTGGGAGAGTTTTTGCAGCGATACCCGGCGATCATCCCGGATTGGCACTTCGACAACCGCCAGGTCGATCTCATAGGCCAAGGTTTCGATGCAGCCATCGGCGGCGGCTTCGAGCTGCCGCCGGGCGTGGTGGCGCGCAAACTGACGCCTGCGCATCGGGTGCTGGTGGCTGCACCTGACTACTTGCAACGCCACGGGCCGATCGAAGCACCTGAGGCGTTGCCGCGCCATACCGGTATTCTCATCCGTTCGCCCCAGACCGGCCGCGTGCGTTCCTGGCCGCTGACCAGCCGCTGGCAGGAACAGCGGCCTTTGCAACTGTACCAGGCGATGACCATGAGCGATTCGGACGCCGCCTGTGTGGTGGCCGAGCAGGGATTGGGCATTGCCTTGGTCAGCCTGCCGTTCGCAGTGCCCTATCTGGTGGCCGGGCGTTTGCGTAGAGTGCTGCCGGATTGGTACGTCGACGATGGGCATATCAGCTTGTACTACGCCGAGCACAAGCTGCTGCCGGGCAAGACCCGGGCGTTCATCGATTTTGTGGTGCAGCGGTTTGCCGAACAGGGGTTGGCGAGGCGGTTCAATGCTCTGGAAACGCTGTAGATTTGCGGGTTTGGCGTGTGTGGATTCACCCCGCCGATGGGCCCGCTCAGACCACCTCGACTACCACCTGAACCTGAGCCACGCCGGCCACCACCAAGCTCACTTCGTCATCGACCTTCTTGCCCAGCAACTGCTGCCCCAAGGGCGAGCGCGGGGTGATGACCGTTACCTGTCCATCCCCTGCATCGATCTTGAGCCCGGCGGCCTCGGGACCTAGGAACAGCAGACGTTGCTCACCGCTTTTGTCTTCCAGAGTGACAAGGTTGCTGATCTGGATACCGCGCGCCGGATCATAGTCGCGTAGCAGCAACTGCTGGTACGCCAGCAGCGACTGGCGGATCTCGGCTGTGCGTCGGGCCTGGCCGGTGGCGAGATACGAGGCCTCGAGACTCAGGGTGTCGTATTTGTTCTCGGCGATGTTCTCCTCAGCGGTAGCCGCTTCGTAGGCGGTCTGGGCCGCGCGACGGAGCACATCCTCATCGCGTGCGAGGGTCTCGACGATACGGGCGAGCAGGGCAGTCTTGTCCATGGTCAGTAGCAGAATTCCAGCACGTTGGCCTGGCTCTTGTCGGTGGGGGCGGTGCGGTTCTGCTGCAGCCAGAACTGGCACTTGGGGTTGTTCAGGTTGCGCGGGTTGCCCTGTGCGGCATCGGCGGCCTGGCGGGCCTGTTGCTCCTGCAGGATCACCTTGTAGCGTTCGAACATCTCGGCCTGGGCATCGGCGGGCTGGGCGGGTGCTGGCGCAGCGGGGTAGAGGGCCGGTGCAACGGTCTGGGCCACCGGTTGCACCGGCTGCGGCCACCACCGCCAGGCCAGCCATAGGCTTAGGGCGATGGCCACGGCGCCGAGCCATAGGCCAAAGGCCACGCAGAGGATCAGCTGCGCAGGCTTGAGGGTAATCTTCAGTTCGCGGTGACGGGGCATGAGGGCCTCCTGGCAGGCAGTTCTTGGCCTGCATTGTCGCATGGCGGCGGTCGATATTTTCAGCTTCGCGCTTTCGTCTGCGACAATTTATCCGCAGAATCCGCGGTTTTTCCGCGCGGTGAGGGGAGTGGGCATGAAAGCCACCTGGGACATCTTCTGCACAGTCGTGGACAACTACGGCGATATCGGCGTGACTTGGCGCCTGGCTCGGCAACTGGTGGCCGAACAGGGCCTGGCCGTACGCCTGTGGGTGGATGATCTGACCGCGTTCGTGCGCTTGTGTCCGCAAGCCGATGCCGGTGCCTCGCAGCAATGGCAGGCAGGTGTCGACGTGCGGCACTGGCCGGCCCTGTGGCAGCCGGTGGAGCCCGCCGATGTGGTGATCGGCGCCTTTGGTTGCCGGCTGCCTGCGGACTACGTCGAGGCCCTGCGGCTGCTTCCCCAGCCTGCGTTGTGGCTGAACCTCGAATACCTCAGCGCCGAAGACTGGGTGGAGGGCTGCCACGGGTTGCCTTCGCCACAGGCCAATGGCCTGCGGACGGTGTTTTTCTTCCCAGGCTTCACCGACAAGACCGGCGGCTTGCTGCGCGAGGGCTCGCTGCTGGCTCGGCGTGAGGCCTTCGAGGCGGATCCAGCGGCACGCCGGGCGTTTCTCCAGCGCCTGGGTGTGCAGGTGGAGGAGGGCACTCGGTTGATCTCGCTGTTCGCCTACGAGAACGCGCAACTGGGGAACTGGCTCGAGGCGCTGGCCGAGGATGCCCAACCCAGCCACCTGCTGGTGCCAGAGGGGCGCATCCTGGCCGATGTGCGTCGTTGGCTCGACGCGCCAACCCTGGGCGTTGGCGATGTGCGGCGCAGAGGCGCGTTGACCGTGCAGATCCTGCCTTTCGTCAGCCAGGATGACTACGACCGGTTGCTCTGGGCTTGCGACTTCAATGCCGTGCGTGGCGAAGATTCGTTCGTGCGCGCCCAGTGGGCCGGCCGACCCATGCTGTGGCACATCTATGTCCAGGAAGAGAATGCCCATTGGGAAAAACTCGAGGCGTTTCTCGCACTTTATCGCCAGGGCCTATCAGAAAAAGCAGGGAATGCGCTGGTCGATCTTTGGCGTGCCTGGAACAAGGATCAGGACATGGGCGCCGCCTGGCGCGGGGCGCTTGGGCACTGGCCGGAGCTCGTGGCCCATGCCCGCCAATGGAGCGCCGCACAGGCCGCTCGGCCGGACCTTGCCACGACGCTGGTACAGTTTTACCGAAATTGGCTATGATACGCGGCCTCGATTTTTATAAATCCATCCAGATTCGGATACTTCGTAATGAAAACTGGTAAAGAACTGAAACCCGGTACCGTACTGCGGATCGACAACGACCCGTGGCTGGTACAGAAAGCCGAATTCACCAAGTCCGGTCGCAACAGCGCGATCATGAAGACCAAGCTCAAGAACCTGCTGACCGGCTACAAGACTGAAACCGTCTACTTCGCCGACGACAAGCTGGACGACGTGATCCTCGATCGCAAGGAAGTCACCCTGTCCTTCATCAGCGGTGATGCCTACACCTTCATGGACACCACCGACTACACCATGTACGAACTGAACGCCGAAGACATCGACGCCGTTCTGCCGTACATCGAAGAAGGCATGCAGGACGTCTGCGCCCTGACCATGTACGAAGAGAAAGTCGTATCGGTCGAACTGCCGACCACTATCAGCCGTCAGGTCACCTACACCGAGAACGCCGCCCGTGGCGACACCTCGGGCAAGGTCATGAAGCCGGCCAAACTGGCCAACGGCACCGAAATTCAGGTTGCCGACTTCATCGAGATCGACGAGTGGATCGACATCGACACTCGCGACGGCAGCTTCAAGGGCCGTTCCAAGAAGTAATCCTTCTTGCGATCGCAAAAAACCCGGCCTCGGCCGGGTTTTTTTATGCCACTGCAAAATCTTCATGTGATGCCTGGCAGTGCCTTTTACGGGGATGAACCCGCTCCCAGGAGGACACCGTGGCCCTGTAGGGGCGGGTTTCGCGCGAAGAGGCTCAGACGGTCACATGCAGCCTGACATCCACATTGTTGCGGGTGGCGTTGGAGTAAGGGCACACGTGGTGCGCCTTCTCGACCAGGTCCTCGGCTTCGGCCTGGGCCAGGCCTGGCAGGTTGATGTGCAGATCGATGTCCAGACCGAACCCGCCGGGGATCTGGCCGATGCCGACCTTGGCCGTGATCGAGCTGTCTGCTGGCAGTTGCTTCTTGGCCTGGCCTGCGACGAACTTCAAGGCGCCGATGAAGCAGGCCGAGTAGCCGGCGGCGAACATCTGCTCAGGGTTGGTGCCTTCGCCGCCTGCGCCGCCCAATTCCTTGGGAGTGCTCAGTTTGACCTCAAGCTTGCCGTCGCTGGAGCGGGATTTACCATCGCGACCGCCGGTGGAGGTTGCTTCAGCGATGTACAGGGGAGTGACCTTTTGCATCTTGAGCCTCGCTTGTGTGCTGTGCGCCATGGCGCTGGGTGGGTACGGGACTTAAATTAGTGCTCAATTATTTTGCGCGCAAGATAAATTTGCCACCGCTCATCGGAACGGCCCTACCAGCATAGCCCTCAGAGGTTTTTTTGCAGGCTGGCGCGCAACTCCAACAGGTCGGCTTGCAGTTGTTGCAGACGTTCGACGCTACGCCCGCTGGCTTGCAGGATGCACGGGGGTACGCGCTTGGCCTCGTTCTGCAGGGCGCGGCCCTTGTCGGTCAGTTCTACCAGTACCACCCGTTCATCCTCACGGCTGCGGGTGCGCTTGAGCAGGCCTTCGCTTTCCAGGCGTTTGAGCAAGGGTGTGAGAGAACCGGGATCGGTGAGCAGGCGTTGGCTGATCTCGCCCACGGTCAGGCCGTCCTGCTCCCAGAGCACGAGCATGGCCAGGTACTGCGGATAAGTCAGGCCCAAGGCTTGCAACAGGGGCTTGTAGACCTTGGTCATCAGCAACGAGGTGGAGTGCAGGGCGAAACAGACCTGGTTGTCCAGCAGCAGCTCGTCGCAGGGGGCTTTGGTGGTGGCGTTCATGCAGGTCCTTCAATGAGTTCAAGGTGAAAATCTAGCACGCTGATGGTTAGCGCGCTTACTACCCGCGCAGTTCGCTGCGCAGGGCCAAGTCCCATGGTGGTATCGGGCTGAATCGGCTCTTGAGGAATTCGAGCAGCAAGCGACTGCGAGAGTTCGTTTCATGTGCCAGGCGCATTGCATAGATGCCGCTGCTTTCTGCTGGCGGCAGGCCGTTGTCGCAGAACAACGGCACCAGTTCACCCCGCAGCAGGTAGTCGCTGATCAACCACGTGGGCAGGTGCGCGATGCCGAGCCCGGCCAGGGCGCCGAACAGCAGGGTTTCGGCATTGTTGGCTGCCATGCGCATGCGCGCGGGGCGGTACAGGCGTGCCTGGCCATCTACCGTGAAGCGCCAGGCGAAGGGGGGAGCCAGTCCGTCCCAGTCCAGGCCGTGGTGCTCCGGCAATTCGCTGGGGCAGGCCGGTACGCCGCGGCTGGCCAGGTAGGCGGGGCTGGCGCAGGCAATGCGCACCATGTACGCCAGGGGTGTGGCCACCAGGCGGGTGTCGGCCAGGGGGCCTGCACGCAGTATCAGGTCGACCTCTCCCAGGTGGCTGCCGTGCAGGTCGACGAAGCTGTCGATCAAGCGCAGTTGCACATCCAGGCCCGGGTAGGCCGCCAGGAAATCGGCAATCGCTGGGGCCAGGTGGCGACGCCCGAAGGCAGCCGGGGCATCGACGCGGATCAGGCCTTCCGGCGCGCTGCTCAAGGACACTGCTTCGGCTCGCGCCAGGCGCAGCTCCTCAATGATGCGCCTGGCACGTTCGGCGAAAGCCTTGCCGGCGGGCGTGGCTCGAACCGCGTGGGTGCTACGGTCGAACAGGCGGCTGCCCACCGCCTGTTCGAGATTGTCGATGCGCCGCGCCACGGCCGAAGGCGTCAGCGGGTGACGCCGGGCGGCGGCGGAAAAACTGCCGGTTTCCAGTACATCGAGGAACAGGCTCAGTTGTTCGGTGAGAATATCGGGGCTCATGGTGGATCTGCTTGTGCGAATAACGCAAAGCCATTGTGCGCTGCTGTGCGTTTCCCTGCCAGGCATCAATCGCTAGCATGCGGACATCGTTGAATGTGGATGAGGCCCTGATGATCGAGTGGTTGATAAACATAGCGTTGGGCGCGGCCCTGGGTACCCTGGGTGGTCTGTTCGGCATCGGTGGCGGTCTGATCGCCATACCGGCCCTTGGAGTGCTGTTCGGCCTCGACCAGCAACTGGCCCAGGGCACGGCCTTGGTCATGGTGGTGCCGAACGTGTTGCTGGCGCTGTGGCGCTATCACCAGCGCAACCGCATCGAACTGCGCCACGCGCTGCCGTTGGCGGCGTGCAGCTTTTTGTTCGCTTGGCTTGGGTCGATCTGGGCGGTGGGCATCGACGCCCATTCCATGCGCCTGGGCTTCGTGGGCTTTCTGGTGGCGCTGGCGGTGTGGAATGTGGCGCGGATGTTCCTACCGGTCGCCCCGCCGAGCACCGAGCTGCGCTACCCCTGGCCGTGGCTGGGCGTGCTGGGCAGTTTCGCCGGTGCCATGGGCGGGTTGTTCGGGGTAGGCGGGGCAGTGGTGGCCACGCCGATCCTGACCAGCGTATTCGGCGCCACACAAGTTGTGGCGCAAGGGTTGTCCCTGGCCTTGGCCGCGCCCAGCACACTGGTGACACTGGTCACTTACGGCGTGCACGGGAGTGTTGACTGGCACGCGGGTATCGCGCTGGCCATCGGGGGCCTGCTCAGCATCAGCTGGGGAGTGAAGCTCGCCCACGCGCTCCCGGAAAAAGTACTGCGTACGCTGTTCTGTGCCTTCCTGGTGGTCTGTGCGGTGATGCTGGCGTACGAGCTGTAGTTGCCGGCCTTACTTGAATCCTTCCACGATGTAATCGGCCATGCAGTCGGTAATGGGCGACTGATGCTGGGAATTTCGCAGCAGCATCACGTTGGCCAAGGGCAGTTGCGGCAGGCCTTCCTGCTCACCGAGGGTGCGCAGATTGCCGCTGATCAGGCTCTGCAGTTGCGCTGTCACCGCCAAGCCAGCGGTGACGATGGCGAAGATCGCCGCGAGGCTGGGGCTTGTGTAGGCGATGCGGTAGTCGATGCCTTGGCTTTCCAGGGCATTGCAGGTCCAGGCGCGGCAGAAGCAATCGGTGTTGAACAAGGCCAGAGGCATGGGCCGCTGCTCTTGCGCGCAAAAGCCCTGGGCTGCGGCCCAGACCAGCCGCTCCTGGCGCAGCAATTGGCCAATCTCGTTGCCAGGCTCGCGGGTGACGATGGTCAGGTCCAGATCCTGGCGCAGCATCAGTTGCTTGGACGAGTCGCAGTGCACCTCCACCTGGATCAGCGGATACGCCTGGGCGAAGCTTGAAAGAATGGTAGGCAGAAAGCGCATGGCGTAGTCGTCCGGCGTGCCGATGCGCACCACGCCGACCATGTGCGGCATGCGCAGGGTGTTGAACACCTCGCCCTGCAGCTTGAGGATGCGCCGGGCATAGCCGAGCAGGACCTGGCCTTCGGCGGTCAGGCGGACTTGGCGGCCGTCGCGCTCGAACAGCTGGCGTTGGAGAATGTCTTCTTCCAAGCGTTTCATCTGCATGCTCACCGCCGACTGGGTGCGGTTGACCACCTCGCCGGCGCGGGTGAAGCCGCCTTGCTCGGCAATTGCAACGAAGGTGCGCAGCACATCCGAATCCAGGTTCTGGTACTGGGACATTGCATCAATCTCCGAGATGCATGGCATCATAAACATTCGTTGGATTGATCTTAAGCCTGGCGAGAGACTGAAGCCATCTTCACGGAGGGCTTCAAGATGAAAGGTCAGATCACTTCCCTGTACGTCAAACCTGCCTTTTCGATCACCCATCTGGGAGAGGCCGCACTGGCGCGGATCCTTCGCTGGTATCAGCTGTACCGTCAGCGCCGCGAGCTGCTGAGCCTGAGCGATGCGACCTTGCATGACCTGGGGTTGAGCCGGGCGGATATCCAGCAGGAGGCCGAGCGGCCATTCTGGGATGACCCACTGCGCAAATGACCGGGTGTTGCGGTGGTTTTTTGCGGGTTAACCCGCTCCTACAAGGGTATTGCCACCCTTGCGGTAGCGGGTTTACCCGCGAAGCCGCGACGCGATGCGCCCTTAGCGACGCACTTGCTTGAGCGTTTCGGCAATCAGGAAGGCCAGTTCCAGCGACTGATCAGCGTTGAGCCGTGGATCGCAATGGGTGTGGTAGCGATCCGACAAGCCATCCTCGGTGATCGGGCGCGCTCCGCCAATGCACTCGGTGACGTTCTGTCCGGTCATCTCGATGTGGATGCCGCCGGCATACGAGCCTTCGGCCTGGTGCACCTGGAAGAACTGGCGTACCTCATCGAGAATCTGCGCGAAATCCCGCGTCTTGTAGCCGCTGCTGGCCTTGATGGTATTGCCGTGCATCGGGTCGGAGCTCCACAGCACTTTGCGACCTTCGCGCTCGACGGTGCGGATCAGCCCGGGCAGGTGATCGCCTACCTTGCCGGCGCCCATCCGCACGATCAGGTTCAGGCGGCCGGGGTCGTTGGCCGGGTTGAGGGTGTCGATCAGGCGAATCAGTTCCTCAGGGTTCATGCTCGGGCCGACCTTGACCCCGATCGGGTTGTGTACCCCGCGCAGGAACTCCACATGTGCGCCATCCAATTGCCGGGTACGGTCGCCGATCCACAGCATGTGCGCCGAGCAGTCGTAGTAGTCGCCGGTCAGGCTGTCGCTGCGCACGAAGGCTTCCTCGTAGTTGAGCAGCAAGGCTTCGTGGGCGGTGAAGAAGCTGGTTTCGCGCAATTGCGGCGCGCTATCCAGGCCGCAGGCACGCATGAAGGCCAGGGTTTCGTCGATCCGTCCGGCCAGTTGGTGGTATTTCTCCGACAGCGCCGAGTTGGCGATGAAGTCCAGATTCCATTTGTGCACCTGGTGCAGGTCGGCAAAGCCGCCCTGGGCGAACGCGCGCAATAGGTTCAGGCTGGCGGTGGCCTGGTGATAGGCCTGCAGTAGGCGCTCGGGGTCCGGAACGCGGCTTTGCTCATCGAAACCGATGCCGTTGACGATGTCGCCCCGGTAGGCCGGCAGTGTCACCTGACCGATGGTCTCGTCGCCTGCGGAGCGCGGCTTGGCGAATTGCCCGGCCATACGCCCGACCTTCACCACCGGGCAGCCGGCGGCGAAGGTCATGACGATCGCCATCTGCAGCAATACCTTGAAGGTGTCACGGATCTTGGCAGCCGAGAATTCGGCGAAGCTTTCGGCGCAGTCGCCACCCTGAAGCAGAAACGCCCGGCCCTCAGTCACCTCGGCGAACTGCCGGCGCAGCTCCCGGGCCTCACCGGCGAACACCAGGGGCGGGTAACTGGCCAGGGTCTGCTCGACCTTGAGCAGGTGCGCAGCATCGGGGTAGGTCGGTTGCTGCTGGATCGGCAGGGCGCGCCAGCTATCGGGACTCCAGGGTCGGTTCATCACAGGCTCGGTGTTGTCGGCTATAGGCATGATCGCCATGGTATCAGTTGGCGACGCGCTTGTTGCACCGGGGGCATTGGCGGAGAATGTCGGCTTTTGCGCGCACAGGTGTCGGTCATGGGGACGGAGCGGGAAGAGCGGTTGTTGGCCCGGGTCGAGGACGCCTTCGGGGTCATCAGCGTCTATGAAGTGGACGACTACCGCTTCCTGGAGTTTGGCGATGCCATCGAGCAAAGCTGCACGTTTACCGCCGACCCCAGCTGGCTGGAGTACGACTACACTCGCGCCATGCTGGTAGGCGCACTGTGCCATGAGCAGCCCGAGAGCGCGTTGTTCCTCGGCTTGGGGGCCGGCACCCTGACCCAGGCGTGTTTGAAGTTCCTGCCCTTGGACGATGTCGAAGCCATCGAGCTGCGGCCGGATGTGCCGCGCCTGGCCATGGAGTACATGGGCCTTGACGATGATCCGCGGCTGTACGTGCGGGTTGGCGATGCCCTGGAACTGCTGCCGACCGCCGAAAAGGCCGATCTGCTGTTCGTCGACCTGTATACCGACCACGGGCCGGGCGTCGGTCATCTGGCATGGGGCTTTTTGGAAAACTGCCAGAAGCAGCTAAACCCTGGCGGCTGGCTGGTGATCAACCAGTGGGCTGGCGATGATGGCAGGCCGCTGGGCGCGGCCTTGCTGCGTGGGCTGTACCATCGCCATTACTGGGAACTGCCGGTGAAGGAGGGCAACGTCATCCTGCTGGTACCGGCCGATCTCGAGCAAGTACTGGACCTGGACGGCGTGGGTGAGCGCGCCGCGGCCCTGGCGCCGCGTCTTGGGTATTCGCTGGAGTATCTGATCAAGGCGATCCGGCCCGCGACCTGACGGTTGACGAGCGTCTGGGAGGCGTCGCTTTCCATCGAGGCTGTAGAAACGATTCAGCGGCGACGACGCGATAGCGGCAAGGTGGCCCTCTCCACTGAAAAAAATCTCACGGTCGGGCACGGATTCGGGTATAGTACGCGCCGGTCTTTTAGCGGACCTCAAAATCAGGTGGTGCAAACCCTCCGAGTCCAGCTTCGGCTGCACGTCCGCTAGGCGGACCTCCCCAAGACGTTCCTTTTTCAATCGTTTTCGCAAATCCCCGCCGCCAAAGCTGCCTGGGTGACCTTTTGGTCTTTCAAGGCATGTGCAGCTTTGGAGCATGGGTCTTTGCGGATGCACATAGAGGCAGACCCATGACCCAGGAAACCGGCGGATTCGCCGCTCTCGATCTTCATCCGAACATCGTTGCCGCCGTGCTGGCCACAGGCTATGAAGAGCCATCGGCCATCCAGCAACAATCGATCCCGATCATCCTCGCCGGTCACGACATGATCGGCCAGGCGCAGACTGGCACCGGCAAGACCGCTGCCTTCGCCCTGCCGATCCTCAACAAGATCGATGTGAGCAAGCGCGAACCGCAAGCCCTGATCCTAGCGCCAACCCGCGAGCTGGCGCTGCAAGTAGCCACCGCCTTCGAAACCTACGCCAAGCAGATGCCTGGCGTGAACGTGGTGGCTGTCTACGGTGGTGCCCCGATGGGCCCACAACTGCGCGCCATTCGTAACGGCGCACAGATCGTCGTCGCCACCCCGGGTCGCCTGTGCGACCATCTGCGCCGCGACGAGAAAGTCCTGTCCACCGTCCAGTACCTGGTACTCGACGAGGCAGACGAAATGCTCAAGCTCGGCTTCATGGACGACCTGGAAGTCATCTTCAAGGCCATCCCGGAGTCGCGCCAGACCGTACTGTTCTCCGCCACCCTGCCGTCTTCGATCCGCTCCATCGCCGAGCGTCACCTGCGTGAACCGAAGCACGTCAAGATCCAGAGCAAGACCCAGACCGTCACCGCGATCGACCAGGCCCACCTGATGGTCCATGCCGACCAGAAGATTCCGGCTGTGCTGCGTCTGCTGGAAGTGGAAGAGTTCGACGCGCTGATCGCCTTCGTACGGACCAAGCAAGCCACCCTGGACCTGGCCGCCGCGCTGGAAGCCAAGGGCTACAAGGCCGCCGCGCTGAACGGCGACATCGCCCAGAACCAGCGTGAACGTGTCATCGACTCGCTCAAGGATGGCCGCCTGGACATCGTCGTCGCGACCGATGTCGCCGCCCGAGGCCTGGACGTACCGCGCATCACCCACGTGTTCAACGTCGACATGCCGTACGACCCGGAGTCCTACGTGCACCGTATCGGCCGTACCGGTCGTGCCGGTCGCGATGGTCGCGCACTGCTGCTGGTCACCCCACGTGAGCGTCGCATGCTGCAGGTCATCGAGCGCGTGACCGGGCAGAAGGTCGCTGAAGCCCGCCTGCCGAACCCGCAGGCCGTGCTCGATGCACGTATCAAGAAGCTGACCGCAAGCCTGGCACCGATGGTTGCCGAGGCAGAAGCCAGCCATGGCGAGCTGTTCGACCGCCTGACCGCAGACCTGGGCTGCAGCCCGCGTGCCCTGGCTTCGGCCCTGCTGCGCAAGGCCACCAACGGCCAAGCCTTGGACCTGGCTTCGGTCGAGCGTGAGCAGCCTCTGGTGCCGACCTTCACCCCGCGTGAGCGCGGCGAGCGTTCCGATCGCGGTGAGCGCAGCGAGCGTGGTGATCGCGAGCGCCGTGCGCCAATGCCGCTGGCCGAAGGCCGCGTGCGTTGCCGTACCGCCCTCGGTGCCCGTGACGGCATCGCCGCCAAGAACCTGCTCGGCGCGATCCTCAACGAAGGTGGCCTGGCGCGTGACGCCATCGGCCGTATCCAGGTACGTGACAGCTTCAGCTTGATCGAGCTGCCTGAAGACGGCCTGGAGCGTCTGCTGTCCAAGCTCAAGGACACCCGTGTGGCTGGCAAGCAGCTGAAGCTGCGCCGCTACCGCGAGGATTGATCCTGGCGCAATGAAAAAATCCCCGGCCTAGGTCGGGGATTTTTTTTGTCGGTGCATTGGCGTGAAGGGCTGTACAGGGCCGCACAGGCCTGGGGACGTGAACGTTCCTCAGTCGAACCGATAGATGTCCATCCCAAGCGCCCCCAAGGTGAATCCTTGATGGACGACACCAAACCGCTCGCCAGCCCCCAGGGCAAAGAACAACGGCAACAGGTGTTCGTCGCTGGGGTGATTGCGCACGGCAAATGGCGCCTGTTGTCGGTAGTCGAGCAGCGCCTGCCGGTCATTCTGCGTCAGCTTTTCCACTACCCAGTCCCGAAACGCCAGCGCCCACGGCTCGATCACGTCCGGCCCGGCGTGCCAGTCCAGCTCGCCCAGGTTGTGAGTAATGCTGCCGGAACCGATCAGCAGTACGCCTTCGGTGCGCAACCCGGCAAGCGCTTCGCCAACTTTGAGCTGCAGGGCTGGGCCAAGTTGGCTGGGCAACGACACCTGGATGACGGGAATGCTGGCATCCGGATACATCAGCGAAAGCGGCACCCAGGCGCCGTGGTCGAAGGGGCGGTGGGTATCCAGGCGGGTGGGCAGGCCTGCTGCCGTCAGGCGGTCGCTCACCTGTCGGGCCAGTTCCGGCTCACCGGGGGCGGGGTATTGCACGGCATACAGCGCGGCAGGAAACCCATGAAAGTCATGCCAGGTTTGTGGCTGTGGATTGCCCGTCACCAGCAACTCGCGGCTCTCCCAGTGCGCCGATACCACGATGATCGCCTTCGCAAGCGCAAGGTCATTGGCCAGCTTGGACAATGCGGGCCCGCTGGCGCCGGGTTGCAAGGCGAGCATGGGCGAACCATGGGAAATGAACAGGCTGGGCAGCATGGCGATGTCCTGGCGGGTAAGATGCGTTCATCTTCGATCAGTTACCGATCGATATCCAATATAAGTTTTCAGCGCATTTCATCGAAAAACCGGGAGGAAGCATGGAGCCGGCGTTCTGGCACAAGCGATGGGCGGACAATCAGATCGGCTTTCATCAGGCGCAGGTCAATCTTTATCTGCAAACCTATTGGCCTGCATTAGGCCTGGCGCAGGCTAGCCGCGTGCTGGTGCCCTTGTGTGGCAAGAGCCTGGACCTGGCCTGGCTGGCGGGGCAGGGGCATCAGGTTCTGGGCGTGGAGCTGTCCCGGCGTGCAGTAGAGGACTTTTTCAACGAACACGGCTTGGCGCCGCAGGTAACCCAGCAGGGCGCCTTCGAAGTATGGCGCAGCGGTGATGTGGAATTGTGGTGCGGGGATTTCTTTGCGCTGACGGCGCAGGATGTGGGCGATTGCGTCGGCCTGTATGACCGTGCGGCGGTCATTGCCTTGCCTCCTGCCATGCGCGAACGTTACCTGGCGTTGCTGTCGCGGCTGTTGCCGGATGCCTGCAAGGGCCTGATGGTGACGCTCGATTACGATCAGGCACGGCTCGACGGGCCGCCGTTTTCGGTAACGGATGACGAGGTACGGACTGGGTTCGCTGGCTGGCGGGTGGAAACGCTCGAAGAGCGGGAGATCATTCAGGAGAGCCCAAAATTCGAACAGGCCGGAATCACGAGCCTGATCGAGCGGGTATATCGACTGGTACGCTGAACGAGCGTCCAGCGTGCACGAAAAAGGGCGACCGAAGTCGCCCTTTTTCGTGCGCTTGGATCAACCGCGGCGGCGCAGCGCCTCGATGCGGTCTTCCAGTGGCGGGTGGCTCATCAGCAGGCCTGCCAGGCCGTGCTTGAGGCCACCATTGATGCCGAACGCCTTCAAGGTGTCGGGCATGTGCACAGGCATACCTTGCTCCACGCGCAGGCGCTGCAGGGCGCCGATCATCGCGCCGGTGCCGGCCAGCTGGGCGCCGGCTTCGTCGGCACGGTATTCGCGGCGGCGCGAGAACCACATGACGATCATGCTGGCCAGGATACCCAGGATCAGCTCGGCGACGATGGTCGCCACATAGTAGGCGATGCCTTGGCCTTCTTCGTTCTTGAAGATCACCTTGTCGACGAAGTTGCCGATGATGCGGGCGAAGAACATCACGAAGGTGTTCACCACGCCTTGCACCAGCGCCAGGGTGACCATGTCACCGTTGGCCACGTGGCCGATTTCATGGGCCAGCACGGCACGCACTTCATCAGGCGAGAAGCGCTCGAGCAAGCCCTGGGATACGGCCACCAGAGCGTCGTTGCGGTTCCAGCCGGTGGCGAAGGCGTTGGCTTCGTAGGCTGGGAAGATACCCACTTCCGGCATCTTGATGCCGGCCTCGCGGGACAGTTCCTCGACCGTCTGCAGCAGCCACTGTTCGTGGCGGGTGCGAGGTTGGCTGATGATCTGGGTGCCGGTGGTCATCTTCGCCATCCACTTGGAGATGAACAGCGAGACCAGCGAGCCGGCGAAGCCGAACACGGCGCAGAAGACCAGCAGTTGGCTGAGATTGAGGTCAACGCCGTTGGCCGCCATGAACCCGTTGAAGCCGAACAGGCTCAGGGTAATGCTTGCAACCAGCACCACCGCGAGGTTGGTGGCTACAAACAACAGAATGCGCATCATGGTTGTTACGTTCTCCTGACGGATGAAAATGTCGCGTACTGCGGGCTATATAAGGGGCGGGTCACACTGATTCAACCGGCCGACTATTTCAAACTGTGTACGGCGGAGTATGGCAGAGGATAGGGCGTGGGCTGTGGGATAGAGCGTTGCAGGATGTAAGAACTCTCCTGCAGAAAACGCTCCATGACGGCGCTGCGAATCATTGAGGACTATCGCCGACACCGAAGGCAGTCGGGCGACGGCGATAGCCTGGGAAGGGACACAGTCCCCCTCCGATAGCTTACTGCTGGTAAGTGCGCAGGAAGTTGCCGATCCGTCCGATGGCCTGCTCCAGATCGTCCACCCGTGGCAAGGTCACCACGCGGAAGTGGTCCGGCCAAGGCCAGTTGAAGGCCGTGCCCTGGACGATCAGCAGTTTTTCCGACAACAGCAGGTCGAGGACGAACTTTTCGTCATTGTGGATCGGACAGACTTTCGGGTCGATCTTGGGGAAGGCGTATAGCGCGCCCATGGGCTTGACGCAGCTCACCCCGGGAATGTCGTTGAGCAACTCGTAGGTGCGGTTGCGCTGCTCGAGCAGGCGGCCTGGCGGCAGCACCAGGTCGTTGATGCTCTGATAGCCGCCCAGAGCAGTCTGGATCGCGTGCTGGGCCGGCACGTTGGCGCACAGACGCATGTTGGCCAGCATGTCGATGCCTTCGATGTAACTCTGGGCGTGCTGCTTGGGCCCGGAGATGATCAGCCAGCCGGAGCGGAAGCCCGCCACCCGGTACGACTTGGACAGGCCGTTGAAGGTCAGGCAAAGCAGGTCCGGGGCCAGCGACGCGGTGCTGATGTGCACGGCTTCGTCGTAGAGGATCTTGTCGTAGATCTCGTCGGAGAACACCACCAGGTTGTGCTGGCGGGCCAGCTCCAGCATGCCCAGCAGCAGTTCCTTGGAGTACACAGCGCCGGTCGGGTTGTTCGGGTTGATGATCACCAGGGCCTTGGTGTTCGGGGTGATCTTGGCCTTGATGTCTTCCAGGTCCGGGAACCAGTCGGCCTGTTCGTCACACAGGTAGTGCACAGGCTTGCCGCCCGCCAGGCTGACGGCGGCGGTCCACAGCGGGTAGTCCGGGGCCGGGATCAGCACTTCATCGCCGTTGTTGAGCAGTGCCTGCATGGACATCACGATCAGCTCGGACACGCCGTTGCCGAGGTAGATGTCCTCGATGCCCACACCCTCGATCTGCTTTTGCTGGCAGTACTGCATGACCGCCTTACGCGCGCTGAACAAGCCTTTGGAGTCGCTGTAGCCCTGGGCGGTGGGCAGGTTGCGGATCACATCCTGGAGGATCTCGTCCGGCGCCTCGAAGCCAAACGGCGCCGGGTTGCCGATGTTCAGCTTGAGGATGCGATGGCCTTCCTCTTCCAGGCGTTTGGCGTGCTTGAGCACTGGGCCGCGAATGTCGTAGCAGACATTGGCGAGCTTGTTCGATTTGCTGAACTGCATGATGTGATCCCGATTGAGAAGTCGCGGCGCGCCGCCGTCAAAAGGTTTGAAAAGGGCGGAGTGCATGCCAGACTGGCTGGCAAAAGAAGCCAACTAATATACGTGTCACCCCCGCCATAAAGAAAGACGGCGCGAGTGAAATTCAGCCTGCCGAGGTTCCCCCATGCAAAAGATCGACAAAACCCTGGAAGAATGGCGCCAGATGCTGGATCCGGCCCAGTATGAGGTGTGCCGTTTGAAGGGCACCGAGCGCCCCTTCAGTGGCAAGTACAACAGCGAGCGTCGCGATGGCATCTACCACTGCATCTGCTGCGACCTGCCATTGTTCGACTCGCGAGCCAAGTTCGACTCCGGCTGCGGTTGGCCCAGTTTCTACGAGCCGATCGAGCAGAGCGCCATGATCGAGATACGCGACACCTCCCACGGCATGATCCGTACCGAAGTCACCTGCGCGCGTTGCGATGCCCACCTGGGCCACGTGTTCCCCGATGGCCCGCCACCGACCGGCCTGCGCTACTGCATCAACTCAGTGTGCCTGGACCTCAAGCCGCGTGACTGACCGGAGACCTGCGATGGCCGATACGCTGAAGAACATCCGCTGCGTCACCTTGAAGGGCGAGCAAAAGGTGCTGGGCGACTTTCCGGGCAAGGCGCTGCTGGTGGTCAACACCGCCAGCCAGTGTGGTTTCACGCCCCAGTACAAGGGCCTGGAGCAGCTGTGGAAGCAATACCGCGAACGCGGGCTGGTGGTCCTCGGGTTCCCCTGCAATCAGTTTGGCAAGCAGGAGCCCGGGGATGCCTTGGACATCGCGCAGTTCTGCGAGCGCAGCTTCGGTGTGAGCTTCCCGTTGTTTCGCAAGATCGAGGTCAATGGCCCGGATGCCCATCCCTTGTTCGTCGAGCTGAAAAAGCGCGCACCCGGCATCCTGGGCACGCAGCGGATCAAGTGGAATTTCACCAAGTTCCTGGTCGACCCTGCCAGCGGCAAGGTTACCCGCTACGCCCCCAACACCAAGCCTGAGGCGCTCAAGGCGTCGATCGAGGCCTTGCTCAGCCGCTGATCGGCACCCAGTGGTCGACCAACGCCAGCAACTCCTCGCGACGAAACGGCTTGGCCAGGTAATCGTTCATACCGGCGGCGCGGCAACGCTCGCGCTCCTCGGGCATGGCGTTGGCGGTCAAGGCAACGATCGGCAGTGCTGGCCATCGCCCGTCCTGGCGGATGCGCCGGGTGGCCTCGTAGCCGTCCATCACCGGCATGTTGCAGTCCATCAGCACCATGTCCACCGTCTCCTGCTCCAATTGCGCCAGGGCCTCGGCGCCCTGGGTGGCGAGCAGCACCTGGCAACCGAGTTTGACCAGCATGCCTTTGGCCACCAGTTGATTGACCGGGTTGTCCTCTACCAGCAGGACGCGAGCCCGTATTGGCTGGTGCTGGGCCTGCAGGTGGCGCCGGGGGACGTCGGCCTCGACACCCTCCAATGCGCGGCGCAGCGTCTGATACAGGGTGTTGCGTGCCAGGGGGCGCGCCAGTTGCAGCAGGGGGGCCAGTTGCGTGGCGTGCTCCTGGGTGAGGAAGTTGCCGTACGCAGTCACCAGCAGAATCGGCGCCTGCAGGCAGGAGCGCAAGGTGTCCAGGTGGGCCACATCGTCGGTGATTACCAAGTCGGGCGCGGCGTCGGCGGCCTGCGCTGCATCATCGAAGCCGTGATAGGACAGTCCCCAGCCAGGCAGCAGCTTGTGCAACAGTTCGGTCAGGCCACTGGCAGCGTTGCTCAGAACGACGACGCGCCCATGCAAAGGGGCGGGCGGGATGGCCTCGGTGTGCGCGAGCAGCGGCAGCTCAGCCGTGAAGCGGCTGCCAAAGCCTGCCTCGGAGTCGATGTGCAAGTGACCTTGCATGGCCTTGCACAGGTTGCGGGTCAGGGCAAGGCCTAGCCCCGTGCCGCCGTACTGGCGGGTGATGCCGGCGCCGGCTTGGGTGAAGGGCTGGAAGATGCGCGCTTGGGCCTGTTCTGGGATGCCGATGCCGGTGTCGCACACTTCCAGGCGTACGCCCCCGACGATCGGCGTCAGGCGCACATCGACCCGGCCAAAGCGGGTGAATTTGAGAGCGTTGGACAGCAAATTACTCACAATCTGCCTTACCCGGGTCGGGTCGCCCAGCACCGTGCTGGGAAAGTCGGGGCTGATCAGGCAGGTCAGTTCGACGTTGGCTGCCGCGTTCTGCGACAGCAGATTGGCGGTGTCCTCGACCATCGCGCCCATGTCGAAGGGGATGCGCTCAAGCTCCAGTTGCCCGGCATCGAATTTGGACAGGTCGAGAATATCGTTGAGCAGTTCTACCAACACCTTGCCCGAGTCGTGTGCGATGGATAGCTGCTGGCGTTGTTCGGCGGCCAGCGGGCTGTCCAAGGCCAGGGAAATCATGCCGAGCATGCCGTTGAGCGGCGTGCGGATTTCATGGCTCATGTTGGCCAGGAATGCGGCTCTGGCCTGGGCCATGTCCAATGCCTGTTGGCGGGCGTGCTCCAGCTCTTGGTTGGACTGGCTGAGGCGGTTGTTGCTGGCCTTGAGCTCGTCGGTACGGGCCGAGACGATATCCTCCAGTTCGTTCAGGTACTCGGTCAGGCGGTTTTCGGCATGGCGGCGTTGCTGGATCTCGGTGGACATGCTGACGAACTGCTGGTTGGCGACTTTGACCAGCACGCCGATCTCATCCTGTTCATGGCCATGGGGGCATGTCAGGCGTCCTTGGTGGGGATGGCGCGGGTCGCTACTGCTCAGAGCGGCGATCACCGTTACCAGCGGCTTGGTCAGCATCATATAGAACAACGCCAGGAGAATGCCGGCCAGCACCAGGCTGCGGGCGAAACCACTGACCAAGGTGACGCCTGCGCGGTCCAGAAAGCGACCGCCAAAGGCATAGGTGTCGATGTCCAGATACAAAGTGCCGAGGTATTCATTGGGCAGGCTGGACAGAAACAAGCGTTCCTGAAACTGGCGCTGTTCGCCAAACAGGAAATCGCTCAGTGGCCGGTAGCGGTCTTCCTGGCGAGGGCGGCTGGCGTCGGCCAGCACGGTGTCGTTGTTGTCGACCAGGCGCGCGCGGATCACCGCCGGCGATTGCAGCAGGCCACCGATCAGCTCTTGGGCAAGCTCTGCGTCGATGTTGTAAGTGATGCGCGACAGCGGATCGTGGCTGATTTGCAGCAGCGCCTGCACCTCGCGGTTGATGGACGCGTCTTCGCTGGCATAATCGATGCCGATCTGCACGAGGCTGAGCAGCGCCCCCAAGATGAAGCCGACCATGACTGTCAACCGGGCTTGCTTGTATGACAGGCGATTGGTGAACTTGATATCCATGGAGTCCGAGCCGGTTTACGTCCCTTGCGCTGCGCAAGCATAGTCGATACAGCCAAGCTGCTCGCGTTGGTGTCAGGTTCTTTACCGCTCGATCATGGGCTTTGGCGGCACCTCTAGCCCGGGGGCGGCATCGTGCGAAGCCTTGGACAAACTCGTCGTGCGCCGGTCGTCCGGCTGCGGCATCCGTAATGGCCGTTGTGCCTATCAGTTCGCCCGGTATTGGTTCGGGCGGCAATTGTTGGAGCAGAAACAATGATCGACCTCAACGCCAGCGGCTCCGGCCTCGATGGCTACGACCTGCTGGCCGCGCAAGTGCAGGCGCTGTTTGCCGACGAACGCGACTTCATCGCCAATGCCGCGCAGTTTTCTGCGTTTCTCTATCATCAGATCGAGGACCTGAACTGGGCTGGCTTCTATCTCAACCGCGACGAGCAATTGGTGCTCGGCCCGTTCCAGGGCCAGGTGGCCTGCGTACGCATCCCCTTCGGCAAGGGTGTGTGCGGAGCGGCCGCGGCATCGCGTCAGACCCAGCGGGTCGAGGATGTGCATGTCTTCCCAGGCCACATCGCCTGTGACAGCGCATCCAATAGCGAGCTGGTGATTCCCCTGGTGAAGGCGGGCAGGCTGATTGGTGTGCTGGACCTGGACAGCCCGAAGCTGGCGCGGTTCAGCGAGGCGGATCAAGCCGGGCTGGAACGCCTGACGGCGATTTTCCTTGAGTTGACAGACTGCTGAAAACGACAAGGGGCCTATGAAAGCCCCTTGTCTTTGCTGCGCTTTTCTGTGGGAGCGGTTTTGTCCGTGCACACTGGCGTAGCGCGTTATCTGCTTCGCGCAACGAGCAGTTTGACGAAGTGGTCGCGAGGATCAGCCCTCAGTCGTAGAGCGCTTTCTTTTTCCAGTTTTCGCTTTCGTCGGTCTTCAGACCTTGGGTCAGCGCATTTTCGTCGTTTTCCGCAGGTTCCATCTTGTCCTTCACCAGTGCGTCGGCACGGGCCAGGAGCTTTTCCAGGTAGATGCGCTGTTCGTCGTATTGCTTGGGGTCCTGCTGTTTGCGCAGGTATTGCACACCCCGGTCGAAAGCCAGCCGCGCCTGACCGGGTTGGTTCTGCTGCAGGGCTTGCTGGCCCAGGTTGTTGAAGAACTCGATGTGCAGCAGGACCAACAGGTGGCGAATCTCCTTGACCCAATACTTGCCTTCATTGGTTTGCAGGAAACCCTCCTGAGTGGCGCGTACGATCTGGTTGTGCAACGACTCCAAGAGAAAACGCACTTCCTTGGCTTTGGCCTCGGTCTGGATCGGACTGGGCGGGTTGTTGATCGCAATGCCGTCGCCTTGGGCAACGAGGCTTTCCAGCTCGCTGATACGTCCCTTGATCTCGGCGTTGTGCTTGTCCAGTGCCAATTGACGTTGATAAAGGTTGAGCTCCAGGCGGGTCAGCAGCACCTTGAGGGCTGGCGTCATGAGTTGCCGGGGGAAGGTTTCGCTGATTTCGCCGCAGCGACGCAGGCGTTCTGCCAGTTCTATTTTCAGGCGAGCGCGCTCAAGCTTGGCGTTTTCCACGACATTATTGAGGTAGCCGATCACGATCAGTAGCGCGATACCTGCCACGATGAGCAAGGTGATCAGAAGTGGTGTCACCGTTAACGCCTCGTCAAATAGATAATTTCCGACTTGAGTGTAGGAGAGTTCGCCTATGGCCGGGTAGGGCTATCCGACAGGATTGCGAATTGCTCTGCTAGCACTTTGCCACGAGCTTGCCGACCTGCTGTCAAAAAATCAACGCCAGCCGTTGGGCGCATCATGCCTGTTGTCTTTCTAAAGCCGGAAGTCATTGATTTAAATAAATTTCCAGAAAGGGGTTGACGCCCCCTCAAGGCATCCATAGAATGCGCGCCACTTGCAGCGTAAAGCTCACAGCAAAGCGCGGCAGGGAGTGAAAAGTTGCAGTGTGTGTCCCCTTCGTCTAGTGGCCTAGGACACCGCCCTTTCACGGCGGTAACAGGGGTTCGAGTCCCCTAGGGGACGCCAATGCGGGAATAGCTCAGTTGGTAGAGCACGACCTTGCCAAGGTCGGGGTCGCGAGTTCGAGTCTCGTTTCCCGCTCCAGTTTTCCTGAGTTCTGCCTCTGGCAGAGCTTGAAAATCCAGTCGCTGTCGAAAGGCATTGAGCTGGTGCGCTGAAAAGCGTTGGGTATGTCCCCTTCGTCTAGTGGCCTAGGACACCGCCCTTTCACGGCGGTAACAGGGGTTCGAGTCCCCTAGGGGACGCCATTTGCGGGAATAGCTCAGTTGGTAGAGCACGACCTTGCCAAGGTCGGGGTCGCGAGTTCGAGTCTCGTTTCCCGCTCCAATTCAAAGCTGTATCGTCCATGGCGATGCAGTGGCGATGAAGGCCAGTACGGCGCTTCATGCCAAATAGCGGTTTGCTTCATATTTGCGGGAATAGCTCAGTTGGTAGAGCACGACCTTGCCAAGGTCGGGGTCGCGAGTTCGAGTCTCGTTTCCCGCTCCAAATCGAAAACGCCCTCTCAGACGAGAGGGCGTTTTTTTTTGCCGTTTCTGGCGTCGGCACCTGCGCTCCCGTTTTTTTGGGGGCAGGGCAAGCCTGTGCTTGCCCTGCTGGGGCATCAATGCTTCGGTGTCTGTTCAGGCAGGCTCAGCAGTTGCTTTTGCTGGTTCCAGTCGAAGGCTTCACCGTTCTGTTCGGCTTCGTAGCGCAGGTCTTCGAGTTGCTGGTACACGGCCAGTTCTTCATCGGGCATGAAGTGCAGGCAGTCGCCGCCGAAGAACCAAAGCAGGTCCCGTGGTACCAGGTGGGCAATCTGCGGGTAGCGCTGGATTACCTGGCAAATCAGGTCTTGGCCCAGGTACTGGCTTTCCAGTGGATCCTGCGGCAGCAGGGTGAGCAGTTCATCGAAGCGTTCGAGGAACAGGGCGTGGCTCTCTTCCGGCACCTGCTCGGCTTCACCCAGGGCGACCAGAATGGTGCGCAGGTGCTGAAGCAGTTGCAGGTGATACTCCAGGTGCGGGTTGGCCATGGAAGGGTCCTCGGTATGGCTGAAACGGGGGCGGAGTATACGCCGGTTGCGCGGGTTGTGCTGAGCGTGTCAGCACAACCCGATCGCCAGGAGTCAGCGTATCGCGTCTTTGATCGGGCGCAGCGCCTCCTTGTCGAATGCGTCCACATCGATCACCCGTCGCCGAGCTGCCTGCGCCTCATGCAAGCGCTGCCCCTCGGCAGCTTGCAGTACGCCAGCCTCGACGGCAGCGTCTATCGCTGACTGCCCGGGTGCGGGATGGACCTTGCCGTGCCTGATCGCCTCGTGCAGCGCCTTGTGCAGAGGGGCACACTCTGCCAATAGGTCGCTGGCCCGTTGCAAGGCTGCCACCGGGTCGGCTTCTGCCTGCGGACGGAAGCAGCCGCTCAGCAGCTCTTCAAGCGCAGGGTCTCCCTTGCGCCGCCCAATCAACTCCGCCACCTCGGCATCCAATTCATCGCTTGGCCCGGTGTGGCGACGTCCCAGAGGGAAGACCAGCACACGCAAGGCGCAACCGACGAAGCGGTTAGGGAAATTGTCGAGCAGGCGATCCAGTGCGGCCTCCGACTGGCCCAGGCTTTCCTCCAGGGCCCAGCGCAGCAATGGTTGCAGGTGCTCCGGTGAGCCCAAGTCGTGGTAGCGCTTGAGAGACGCCGAAGCCAGGTACAGATAGCTCAATACATCGCCGAGGCGCGCACTGAGGCGTTCCCGGCGTTTGAGTGCACCGCCGAGCATCATCATCGACAGGTCCGCCAGCAGTGCAAATGCCGCAGCTTGTCGGTTCAGTGCGCGGAAATAGCCTTGGCTGAGGGCATCACCTGGTACCTGCTCGAAGCGACCCAGGCCGAGCCCCAGTACCAGGGTGCTGGCGGCATTGCCGGCGGCGAAGAGGATATGTTTCATCAACAAGTCATCGAACTCGGCGAGCGCCTGCTCGTGGTCCTCGCGCCCGGCAAGGGCCATTTCCTCGAGCACGAACGGATGGCAGCGGATCGCGCCCTGACCGAAGATCATCAAATTGCGTGAAAGAATGTTGGCCCCTTCGACGGTGATGGAGATCGGTGCGCCCATCCAGTTGCGTGCCAGGTAATTGTTCGGGCCCAGGATGATGCCTTTGCCACCATGTACATCCATGGCGTGCTGGATGCATTCGCGACCTCGCTCGGTAAGGTGGTACTTGAGAATCGCCGACAGCACCGAGGGTTTTTCGCCGAGGTCGACGGCCTGGGCGGTCAGTATCCGGGCGCTGTCGGCCAGCCACGCGTTGCCGCCAATGCGGGCCAGGGAGGCTTGGATGCCTTCGAAGGCGGCCAAGGGAACATTGAACTGTTCGCGAATGCGTGCGTACTGACCGGTCACCAGGCTGCTGTACTTGGCTGCACCTGTGCCTCCCGCGGGCAGGGAAATGGAACGGCCCACGGACAGGCAGTTCATCAGCATCATCCAGCCTTTGCCGAGCATGTCCTTGCCGCCGATCAGGTAATCCAGCGGTATGAAGACATCTTTGCCGCTGTTGGGGCCATTCATGAAGGCCGCGCCCAGCGGGAAGTGGCGCCTGCCGATTTCGACACCCGGTGTATCGGTGGGCACCAGCGCCAGGCTGATGCCCAGATCCTGCGTGTCGCCCAGCAGGTGCTCCGGGTCATAAGCCTTGAAGGCCAGGCCCAGCAGTGTCGCGATCGGACCAAGGGTGATATAGCGCTTCTCCCAGTTCAAGCGCAGGCCGATCACTTCTTCACCTTGCCATTGGCCTTTGCAGATCACGCCGGTGTCTGGCATGGCGCTCGCGTCCGAGCCGGCCAGTGGGCCGGTGAGGGCGAAGCAGGGGATTTCCTCGCCGCGAGCCAGGCGAGGCAGATAATGATTGCGTTGTTCCTCAGTGCCGTAGTGCAACAGCAGCTCGGCCGGGCCCAGGGAGTTGGGCACCATCACCGTCGAGGCCAGGTCGGCGCTACGGGTAGCCAGTTTCATCACGATTTGAGAGTGGGCATAGGCCGAGAAACCTTTGCCGCCGTATGCTTTGGGGATTATCAGAGCGAAGAAGCCATGGGCCTTGATATGCGTCCACGCTTCTGCTGGCAGGTCCAGGTCCTGACTGATCTGCCAGTCGCTGACCATGGCGCAGAGGGCCTCGGTGGGGCCGTCGATGAAGGCCTGTTCTTCGTCGGTCAGCGTGGCTGCCGGATAGTCGAGCAGGACATTCCAGTCGGGGCGGCCGCTGAACAGTTGGCCATCCCACCAGACCGTGCCGGCGTCGATGGCCTCGCGTTCGGTTCGTGACATCGGCGGCAGCGTGCGCCGGAACCATTGGAACACAGGGGTCGTGAACAACTTGCGCCGCCATTGCGGCAATACCAAAAATGCGGTCTTGAAGGCCAATACCAGCCAGATCAATGCCAGCAGCCAGGCAGGGGCGTGCCCCCAGATGCCCATCAGTAACACATATACCGCGACGGCCCCCAGGATCTTCAGGGGGGCCAGGCGCCGATGCGTGAGGTACGCCGCACCGATCACCAACACCACCAACCACAGCAGCAACATAATCCTTCCTCCATGGAACATTGGGTACGAGCTATCCCACAGAGCTTAGACCTGCCTGGCGGGACGGCCTGACCTGAACAGTGACAGGGTATGGCGGCGAGCGTTCAGCGCAGTCCGGTGTTTCACCAACCAGGCCGGCGGATTGGAGTAGACTATCGGGCCTCTGCATACCAAAGGACGCTGTCATGCTGAAGATCTGGGGCCGCAAGAACTCGAGCAATGTGCGCAAGGCACTGTGGATTGCCCATGAACTGGGCCTGGACTTCGAATCGATCGACGCTGGCGGCGCCTTCGGTGTGGTGGACGAGCCGCATTATCGGGCGCGCAACCCTAATGGCTTGGTGCCGATGCTCGAAGATGACGACTTGGTGCTCTGGGAGTCCAACGCCATCGTTCGCTACCTGTGCGCCCAATATGGCCGCGACCAAGGCTGGTATCTGGACGATCCGCGCCAGCGCGCCTTGGCGGACAAATGGATGGATTGGACCACCTCGTCCTTCGCTACGCCATTCCGGCCGTTGTTCTGGGGCCTGCTGCGCACGCCGGAGGACCAGCGCGACTGGGTGGCCATCAATGCTGCCCACAAGCAATGCGCGCAGTTGCTGTCGATCGCCGACCAGGCCCTGGCGGACCAGCCTTACCTGTCCGGCCAGCAGATTGGCATGGGCGATATCCCCCTGGGCTGTTTTATCTACGCCTGGTTCGAAATGCCGATCGAGCGCCCGCAGATGCACCATCTGAGGGCCTGGTATGAGCGCCTGCGCCAACGCCCGGCCTACCAAGCAGCGGTAATGACGGCATTGACCTGAACACCGTGGTCATTTCGATAGTCATTATCGATACACATGACTGTACTTGCGCGGCCAGGGCTTGCACCATTGGCCGCACTCACTGCGCCAGTGATCAGCCCTGGCGTGTCCTGAACCCTTTTCTCGGTACCTGACCCGCTATGAGTTCCGCCCTGTCCATACGACAGCTGACCAAGACCTACGGCAACGGCTTCCAGGCCCTCAAGGGCATCGACCTGGATGTCGCCGAGGGTGACTTCTTCGCTTTGCTTGGCCCCAACGGCGCCGGCAAGTCCACCACCATCGGCATTCTCTCCACCCTGGTCAACAAGACCAGCGGCACGGTGAATGTGTTCGGCCATGACCTGGATCGCGACCCTGCCGCGCTCAAGCGTTGCCTGGGCGTGGTGCCGCAGGAGTTCAACTTCAACCAGTTCGAGAAGACCTTCGATATCGTGGTCACCCAGGCGGGCTACTACGGCATCCCGCCCAAGCTGGCCAAGGAGCGCGCCGAACAGTACCTGACCCAACTGGGCCTGTGGGATAAGCGGGATGTGCAGTCGCGCTCGCTCTCCGGCGGCATGAAGCGCCGCTTGATGATCGCCCGGGCGCTGATTCACGAACCGCGCTTGCTGATTCTCGATGAGCCGACCGCGGGTGTGGACATCGAGCTGCGCCGTTCGATGTGGAGCTTTCTCACCGAGCTGAACCAGAAAGGCATCACCATCATCCTGACCACCCATTACCTGGAAGAAGCTGAGCAGCTGTGCCGCAACATCGGCATCATCGACCATGGCACCATCGTCGAGAACACCAGCATGCGCAAGCTGCTGAGCAAGCTGCACGTGGAAACCTTCGTTCTCGACCTCAAGCAGGATCTTGCCCAGGCGCCGGTGCTTCAGGGCTACCCGTGCCGGCTGATCACGCCGCACACCCTGGAAGTGCAGGTGGACAAAGCGATGGGCATCACCGCGCTGTTTGGCCAACTGGCATTGCAGCAGATCGAAGTGCAGAGCCTGCGCAACAAGACCAACCGACTCGAGGAGCTGTTCGTGTCACTGGTAGAAAAAAACCTGTCGAAGGTGGCCGTATGAGTCTGGACCTGCGCACCAACTGGGTCGCCCTCAACACCATCGTCTACCGTGAAGTCCGGCGCTTTTTGCGCATCTGGCCGCAAACCCTGTTGCCGCCGGCGATCACCATGGTGTTGTATTTCGTGATCTTCGGAAATCTCATCGGTCGACAGATCGGCGACATGGGCGGCTTCACGTACATGGAATACATCGTGCCGGGGTTGATCATGATGTCGGTGATCACCAACTCCTACGGCAACGTGGTTTCGAGCTTCTTTGGCAGCAAGTTCCAGCGTTCGATCGAAGAGCTGATGGTCTCGCCGGTATCGCCGCACACCATTCTCGTCGGCTATGTGCTCGGAGGCGTGTTGCGTGGCCTGGCTGTCGGGGTGATCGTGACCATCCTGTCGATGTTCTTCACCCATCTGCAGGTGCATCACCTGGGTGTCACTGTCGCGGTGGTGCTGCTGACCGCGACCATCTTCTCGCTGCTGGGCTTCGTCAACGCCGTGTTCGCGCGCAATTTCGACGATATCTCGATCATTCCGACGTTCGTGCTGACGCCGTTGACCTACCTCGGCGGGGTGTTCTATTCGATCAGCTTGCTGCCGCCATTCTGGCAGACCGTGTCGTTGGCGAACCCGGTACTGCACATGGTCAACTCGTTCCGCTACGGCATCCTAGGGGTGTCGGATATCCGTATCGGCACTGCGATCACCTTCATGTTGGTGGCCACTGCAGTGCTTTACCTGCTGTGCGTTCGTCTGCTGGTTAGCGGCCGTGGCATGCGTGCCTGAGGCGTGCCTGGCTGCCCCCTGGGCCTTGCGCCGGCGCCATTGCCGGCCTACCCACCAGCGCCAGTACAGCATGGTGGCGAAGTAGGCGAACAGGCCCAGCACCAGCCCACACACCACCGAGCCCAGCAGGAAGGGCTGCCAAATCGTCGACAGTTGATCGGTGACCCACTGGACGGTGATTTCGTCCGGCAGCGTGCGGGGCGGCACCTGCATCAGCCAGGCGCCGGTCATGTAGGTGACGAAGAACACCGGCGGCATGGTCAGTGGATTGGTCAGCCAGACCAGGCTGACCGCGATTGGCAGGTTGCCCCGCAGTGGGATTGCCAGGCTGGCGGCCAGCAACATCTGCATGGGCATGGGAATCAGTGCCGCAAACAGGCCGACGCCCATGGCCCGCGCCACCGAATGGCGGTTCAGGTGCCAGAGGTTGGGATCGTGCAGCAATCTGCCGAAAAAGCGTAAGGACTTGTGTTCGCGGATGCTGGTTGGATCCGGCATGTAGCGTTTGAAGAGACGGCGCGGCATGTACGCTCCCGGCAGGTGAATGAGGGCAGTATGCCTTTTTTGCCTGACGACCTTGTTCAGAGTTTGTGACAATTATTGAGCAAGGTCGGCCGACTTTTCAGCTAAGCCTCAGAGGGCTGTTTCGCTTCTGGAGCTCTATCTCATGCGCACAGGGATGTTCGCGCTCGCACTCGGGCTGTTGAGCCTGCGTATTCTGCCTGCATTGCCATCGGTCGGCGCGACGCTGACGATGCTGTTGCTCGGCGTGGTTTGTCTTCCTGGCAGAGCCAGGGCTGTAGGTTGCTTTCTCCTCGGAATGAGCTGGGCCTGTTGGTCGGCGCAAAACGCCTTGGATGATCGTCTGGAATCCGCGTTGGATGGGCGAACCCTGTGGCTGGAGGGGCGGGTGGTGGGATTGCCCGCACTACGAGGGCAATCCGTGCGCTTCGAGCTTGCGGACCCTACCTCGCGTCGCACCGCCTTGCCGCGTCGGCTTCAGTTGAACTGGTTCGAGGGGCCACAACTGAGCGCCGGCGAGTACTGGCGCCTGGCTGTCACGCTCAAGCGACCCCATGGCCTGCTCAACCCCCATGGTCCCGACTGGGAGGCGCTTTTTCTCGCGCGGCGGATCGGCGCCGTGGGCACCGTCAAGGCTGGGCAGTTATTGGCACCCGCCACGAACAACTGGCGCGACGCGGTGCGCCAACGCTTGCTGGCAGTCGATGCCCAGGGGCGCGAAGGTGCCCTGGCGGCGCTGGTCCTGGGGGATGGCTCGGGGCTTGCACGCTCGGAATGGCAGGCGTTGCAGGCCACCGGTACGGTGCACTTGATGGTGATTTCCGGCCAGCACATCGGCTTGGTGGCCGGGCTGGTCTATGGCTTGGTGGCGTGGCTGGCGCGCCTGGGCCTGTGGCCCCAGCGTCTGCCATGGTTGCCTTGGGCGTGCGCGCTGAGTCTGGTTTCAGCGTTGGGGTACGGCGGGCTCGCAGGGTTCGGTGTGCCGGTGCAGCGAGCTTGCCTGATGCTGGCGATGGTCCTGCTCTGGCGTCTGCACTTCAGTCATCTGGGGGCGCTCCTGCCGTTGCTGGCCGCCCTGTGTGGCGTGCTGCTGATCGAACCGTTGGCGAGCCTGTTGCCCGGGTTCTGGCTATCGTTCGCCGCAGTCGCGGTTCTGGTGTTCTGCTTTGCCGGGCGCCTCGGCGGCTGGCGGCCGTGGCAAGCCTGGAGCAGGGCGCAATGGGTGGTCGCGGTGGGCTTGTTGCCGGCCTTGCTGGCGCTGGGTTTGCCGATCAGCCTGACAGCGCCCCTGGCCAATCTGTTGGCGGTACCCTGGATCAGTTTTGCCGTGTTGCCGTTGGCGCTGCTGGGCAGTGCGCTCTTGCCGCTGGGCCAGCCCGGTGAGCTGTTGCTGTGGTGGGCAGGCGGGTTGCTGGAAATATTGTTTCAGCAGTTGGCGCTGTTGGGGCAATGGCGTCCGGCCTGGGAGCCCCAGGCATTGACGCCGTGGGCGGGACTGCTGGTCGGATTGGGGGCGGCGTTGCTGTTGCTGCCCCGGGGGGTGCCGCTGCGTGGACTGGGGGGCGTGATGCTGATGGCTCTGTGGGCTCCACGGGAGCCAGTGCCGCAGGGGCAGGTTGAAATCCTGCAACTGGATGTGGGGCAGGGCCTGGCCGTGCTGCTGCGAACCCGCACGCACAGCCTGCTTTACGATGCCGGCCCCGCCAAGGGTGACATGGACCTGGGGGACCGGGTGGTGTTGCCGACCTTGCGCAAGCTTGGCGTCAAGCACCTGGATCTGATGCTGATCAGTCATGGCCACGCCGATCATGCCGGCGGCGCAGCGGCCATCGGCCGCGGTCTGCCGCTGGGTAGGGTGCTTGCGGGGGAGCCTGAACAATTACCGGAGGCTTTGCGGGCACGCCGGTGCGTCAGTGGCGAGCGCTGGCACTGGGATGGGGTGGACTTCATGCTTTGGCAGTGGGCAGGGGGGCCGGCCGGTAACGAGCGTTCCTGTGCGCTGCTGGTACAGGCCCAGGGCGAGCGGTTGTTACTGGCCGGCGATATGGAGGCTGGTGCCGAGCGGGCTTGGCTGGCAGCGACCGATGCGCCGCGCATCGACTGGTTGCAGGCGCCGCACCATGGCAGTCGCAGCTCGTCCACCGAGCCGTTCATCCGCGCTACGTCGCCAAGGGGCGTGATGATTTCCCGGGGGCATTACAACAGCTTCGGTCATCCGCATCCGCAGGTCGTGGAGCGTTACCGGCGGTACGGGTTGAGCGTTCATGACACCGCGATCGAAGGCGCTTTGCGCCTACGCCTGGGCACCCATGGCGAGGTCGAGGGACTGCGGGCGCAGCGGCGGTTCTGGCGACAGGGGCAATGAATGGCCCATGCGCAGGACATAATGTGAACGGCCGACTCCCTGACCTTCGGCAGATGAGCCCCCCACGGTCCTATGGTAGAGTGGCGGCCTTTTTCAAGGGGATGCTTACTGTGTGGGAATTGGTCAAGTCCGGTGGTTGGATGATGCTGCCGATCATTCTGAGTTCCATCGCCGCCATGGCTATCGTCGCCGAGCGCCTGTGGACCCTGCGCGCCAGTCGCGTGACCCCACCGCACCTGCTGGGCCAGGTGTGGATGTGGATCAAGGACAAGCAACTGACCAGTGACAAGCTCAAGGCCCTGCGCGCCGATTCGCCGTTGGGCGAAATCCTCGCTGCGGGCCTGGCCAACTCCCGCCATGGTCGCGAGATCATGAAAGAGTGCATCGAGGAGGCCGCCTCCCGGGTCATCCATGAGTTGGAGCGCTATATCGGTACATTGGGCACCATCGCCGCGATGGCCCCCTTGCTCGGCCTTCTGGGTACGGTGCTGGGCATGATCGATATCTTCAGCGCCTTCATGGGCTCGCAGATGACTGCCAACCCGGCCGTTCTCGCGGGTGGTATTTCCAAGGCCCTGGTCACCACGGCCGCCGGCCTGATGGTGGGGATCCCGGCGGTCTTCTTCCACCGGTTCCTGCAGCGACGCATCGATGAGCTGGTCGTCGGCATGGAGCAGGAGGCAATCAAGCTGGTCGAGGTGCTGCAAGGCGATCGCGAAGTGGAAGTGGCCGGAGGCAAGGCGTGAAGTTCCGGCGCAACCGGCAACGGGAGAACGTGGACATCAACCTGGCGTCGTTGATCGACGTGGTGTTCGTTCTGCTCCTGTTCTTCGTGGTCACCACCACCTTTACCCGCGAGACCCAGTTGCGCGTCGAGCTGCCCGAAGCCGCCAGTGCCACCCAGGCACCGGCAGAGGAGGGCAAGGTTGTGGAAATCACCATCAGTGCGGACGGCGTGTATTCGGTCAACAACCACTTGCTGCCCAAGAGCGATCTGGCGACCTTGACCGAGGCGCTCGAGCGCGAATCGGGCGGGGACATCACCCTGCCGCTGGCGATCAGCGCGGACGGCAAGACGCCGCACCAGGCTGTGGTCACCGCAATGGATGCGGCCGGCAAGCTCGGCTTCAGCAAGTTGCGCATGACCACCGTCGAGGCCGCGCAGGGTACTCCTTGATGGCTTTCGCTGACCGTCTGCTCGCGGCCTGGTATGCCGGGCATCCGGCGCTTGCGCTGTTGCGCCCGCTCGAGGCCCTGTACCGGCGGGTGGTGACGCGCAAGCGTGCACGTTTTCTCAGGGGTGACAGCGCCAGCTACCGAGCGCCGGTGCCGGTGATCGTAGTGGGCAACATCACGGTCGGCGGCACCGGAAAGACGCCGATGATTCTCTGGTTGATCGAGCACTGTCGTCTGCTTGGGCTCAAGGTCGGGGTGGTCAGTCGGGGTTATGGCGCAGCGCCGCCCTGCCTGCCTTGGCGTGTCCGGGCAGACCAGAGCGCGCAGCACGCCGGTGACGAACCGCTGTTGATCGTTCAACGTACAGGCGTGCCTCTGATGATCGACCCCGACCGTTCCTGCGCCGTGCAGGCGCTGCTGGCCAGCGAGCCGCTAGACCTGATCCTGTGCGATGACGGCATGCAGCACTACCGCCTGGCGCGTGACTTGGAGCTGGTGCTGATTGACGCCGCCCGCGGCCTGGGCAATCGCCGTTGTCTGCCGGCGGGCCCGTTGCGGGAGCCGGTCGAGCGTCTGGCCGAGGCCGATGCGGTGCTGTACAACGGCGCAAAGGTGGACCTGGACGACGGCTTCGCTTTCGGCCTGCGGCCCTCGGCACTGGTCAATCTGCGCAGCGGCGAGCGTCGCCCACTCGATCACTTTCCGGTTGGCCAGGCGTTGCACGCCGTGGCTGGCATCGGCAATCCACAGCGTTTCTTCAATACATTGCAAGGGCTAAACTGGCAGCCGATACCGCATCCCTTTGCCGATCATGCGCAGTTCAGCGTCGAGAACCTGGCGTTCAGTCCGGCGCTGCCGCTGGTGATGACTGAGAAGGATGCAGTGAAGTGCCGGCCCTTTGCGGCCGACGACTGGTGGTACCTGGCGGTCGACGCCGTGCCATCCCAGGCCTTTGCCAACTGGTTCGACGGGCAGTTGCAGCGTCTGCTGCCTGAACGTCTCCAGCCCTGAGCCTTTTTCTTTTTCCGGCCTTTGGCCTCAAGGAAGCCTCCATGGACACCAAATTGCTCGATATCCTGGCCTGCCCGATCACCAAGGGCCCGCTCAAGCTCAGTGCCGACAAAACCGAGCTGATCAGCAAGGGCGCGGGCCTGGCTTATCCGATTCGTGACGGCATCCCGGTGATGCTGGAAAGTGAAGCGCGCACCCTGACCGACGACGAGCGCCTGGACAAATGAGCTTGAATTTCACCGTGGTGATTCCTGCCCGCCTGCGCTCGACCCGCCTGCCGGGCAAGCCACTGCTGGCGATTGCCGGCAAGCCGATGGTCCAGCATGTCTGGGAACAGGCCCGCAAAAGCGGCGCCAGCCGCGTGGTCATCGCCACCGACGATGCCAGCATCGTCGAGGCTTGCCAGGCATTTGGCGCCGAGGTCCTGCTGACCCGTGCCGACCACGAGTCCGGCACTGACCGACTGGCCGAAGTGGCCTCGCATCTGGGCCTGCCGGCTGACGCCATCGTGGTCAATGTGCAGGGCGACGAGCCTTTGATTCCGCCGGTGATCATCGATCAGGTGGCCGCCAACCTTGCAGCCCATCCGGAAGCGGGCATCGCGACGTTGGCCGAGCCGATCGCCGAGCCTGAAACCGTGTTCAATCCCAATGCGGTCAAGGTGGTCAGCGATAAGCATGGTCTGGCCCTGACCTTCAGCCGTGCACCGCTGCCTTGGGCGCGAGATGCGTTCGCCAAGCGCCGCGACAGCATCCCCGAAGGCGTTCCTTACCGCCGTCATATCGGTATGTATGCCTACCGTGTGGGTTTTCTCCAGGACTTCGTCAGCTGGGGCCCTTGCTGGCTGGAGCAGACCGAAGCGCTGGAGCAACTGCGCGCCCTATGGCATGGCGTGCGCATTCACGTAGCAGACGCCATCGAGGCCCCGGCCGTCGGCGTGGATACTCCTGAAGACCTGGAGCGCGTTCGGCGCTTGCTGGAGGCCTGATGCGCGTTCTGTTCGTCTGCCTGGGCAATATCTGTCGTTCACCGACTGCCGAAGGTGTATTGCGCCACCAATTGCAGGCCGCAGGACTTGCCGAGCTGGTGCACGTGGCCTCGGCCGGCACCGGTGACTGGCACGTCGGCAAGGCGCCCGACAGCCGTACCTGCCGCGCGGCTCTGGCGCGTGGCTATGACTTGTCCCGTCAGCGTGCCCAGCAGGTCAAGGCAGAGCATTTTGCCGAATACGACCTGATCCTGGCGATGGACAAGAGCAACCTGGCTCATCTGCACGCCATGCGTCCCCACGCCGCGCCCGGTGAACTGGATCTCTTTCTGCGCCGCTATGGCGCAGCCTTGGATGAGGTACCGGACCCGTACTATGGCGGCGCCGAAGGTTTCGAGCAGGTCTTGGACCTGATCGAAGCTGCATGCCAGGCGCTGGTCGTTGAAATCAAGGGGCGGCTATGACGAGCTGGCAGGAACGTGTCTCGCTCAAGCCCTACAACACCTTTGGCATTGACGTGAAGGCACGCTATTTCACCCAGGCCCATGACGATGCGCAGGTCCGTCAGGCCCTGGCTGAGGCCATCGAGCGGCAAGTGCGTGTGCTGGTGATCGGTGGCGGCAGCAACCTGCTGCTGACTGGTGACATCGATGCCTTGGTGTTGCATATGGCCAGCCGAGGCCGTCGGGTGTTGCAGGACGATGGTGATCGGGTCGTGGTGGAGGCCGAGGCAGGCGAGCCTTGGCATCCCTTCGTGCAGTGGAGCCTGACACAGGGCTTTTGCGGTCTGGAGAACCTCAGCCTGATCCCGGGCACCGTTGGCGCCGCGCCCATGCAGAACGTCGGTGCCTATGGCGTAGAGATCAAGGACGTATTTGCCGGCCTAACCGCCTTGGATCGTGAAACCGGCGAGTTGCGGGACTTTGCTCTGGAGGAATGTGCCTTCGCTTATCGGGACAGTTTGTTCAAACGCAACCCTGGGCGGTGGCTGATCCTGCGGGTGCGTTTTGCTCTGAGTCGAACCCTGCATGCGCATCTGGATTACGGCCCGGTTCGCCAGCGTCTGCTGGAGCAGGGCGTTCATGCGCCGACCGCCATGGCCATCAGCGAAGCTATCTGCAGCATTCGCAGGGAAAAACTGCCTGACCCGGCCGAGCTTGGCAACGCCGGCAGCTTCTTCAAGAACCCTGTGGTAACGGCGGCGCTGGCCGAGCAGATTCGCGAGCGCTTCCCGGGCGTGATGGCTTATCCGCAGGCAGATGGGCAGGTGAAGCTGGCTGCAGGCTGGCTGATCGAGCAGGCGGGGTGGAAAGGATACCGGGACGGGGATGCCGGGGTGCATCGTCTGCAATCGCTGGTCCTGGTGAACTATGGCCGGGCAAGCGGGGCACAGGTGCATGACTTGGCGCGCAGGATACAAGCCGATATCTACGAGCGCTTCGGGGTCGAGCTGGAGATGGAACCGAACCTGTACTGATCCTTGGGGGCTGCCACACAGACCATCGTTCAAGTCAGTCTCGCGGTAAATGTTCCCGAAATGAAAAAGCCCCGCCAGTCCACACTGGCGGGGCTTTTTCATTCAACCGATGGCATCAACCGTGATTAGGTTTCTGCTCATCGGTGGTCGCCAGCGCTTCGGCAGCCTGTGCCTCGGCGGCAGCCTTGGCAGCGGCTTCGGCTTCGCGCTTGCGGCGACGCACTTCACGTGGGTCGTTCGGTGCGCGGCCGTTTGGCAGCATCACAGTGGCAGGCTCGGCCGGAGCCGGGGCTTGCTCTTGTACGCTGGCCTGGACAGCTACCGGAGCGGGCTCGGCCACTTCCGGCTTGGCCTCGGCAGCCTCGGCAGGCTGCTCGGCAACCGGTGCTGGTGCGGCTTGCTGCTCAAAGGCAGGGGCTTGCTCAGCTTCGCCGGATTCCACGACAGCAGCTTCTGTAACCGCTTCGGTAGTTGGCGCTTCGACGACCGGTTGTGGGACCACTTCGACCACGGGCTCGGCGCTTGGCTCGGTCACCGCGACCGGCTCGCTGAGCGGTTGTTCGACCACGGGTGCGATGGCGAGCTCTTGAGCCTGGTCGATCTGCTCGACGACCTGCTCGGCAGGTTGGGCAGCTTCCTGGGCTTGGGCAACCACGTTGGTAGCCTGTTCGGCCTGCTGGTTGGCCTGGGCTTCGGCTTCGGCACTGATGTTGCTGGAGGCAACGGCAGCGGTGACGGCAAGGCCAGCGGCCAGCTCTGCACCCAGCTCGGTAGCCTGGTGTTGCTGTGCTGGTTGCTCTTCGCCGGTGGCTTCGTCTTCACCACCTTCGATCAGCTCGCCATTGGCATTGCGTTGGCGCTCGCGACGGTTGCTGCGACGACGCTGGCCGCGGGAGCGACGACGTGGGCGTTCGCCATCGGCGCCGTCCTGTTGCTCTTCCTGCAGCAGCTCTTCGTTTGGCAGTTGTTCCTCGGCGGCCTCGGCGACCTCGGTACCTGCGCGAGGCTGACGCTCTTCACGAGGTGCGCGCGGTTGACGCTCTTCGCGTTCGGCGCGCTCTTCGCGTGGTGCGCGTTCTTCGCGCGGGGCACGCTCTTCACGAGGTGCACGCTCTTCACGTGGCTGACGTTCTTCACGAGGCTGACGTTCTTCGCGCGGTTGGCGCTCTTCACGTGGCGCACGTTCCTCGCGGGCTACACGTTCTTCGCGCGGGGCACGTTCTTCACGTGGCTGGCGCTCTTCACGGACGGTAGGGGCGGCATCCAGAGGTTCACGCAGTTCGCGCACGCGCTCTTCACGGTTGCCGCGGCGGTCTTCGCGCGGCTGACGTGCTTGGCGCTCTTCGCGTGGAGCACGCTCCTCACGGGGGGCGCGTTCTTCACGCGGGGCACGCTCTTCACGTGGCTGACGCTCTTCGCGCGGGGCGCGCTCGCTGCGTTCTTCGCGTGGTTTGCGGTCTTCGTCGCGACGGCCGTTGCGATTGCGGCTCTGCTGACGACCGTTGCGGCGCTCTTCGTTGCGCTGTGGGCGCTCGGCAGCCGGTTTCTCGGTGTTGGCGACCGGTGCGGCTACAGGTTCGTCCTTACCGGCGAACAGGCTTACCAGCGATTTGACCAAGCCTTTGAACAGGCTTGGCTCCGGAGCGCTTGGTGCCGGTGCGACTGGTGCGGCCGGTGCCGGCTCGGGTGTGCTGGGTACCGGCGCGTTGGCGCGGGCCGGGGCGGTCTTGACCGCGGCTTCCTGGCGAACCAGGGTACGGGTGGCAGTCGGCTGCGGCGCTTCTTCGGTTTCGGCTGCGGCGATCTCGTAGCTGGACTGGTTGTTCAGCACGTCCGGATTGTCGTCGCGCAGGCGCTGGACTTCGAAGTGCGGCGTTTCCAGGTGATCGTTCGGCAGGATGATGATGCGGGCGCGGGTGCGCAGTTCGATCTTGGTGATCGAGTTGCGTTTTTCGTTGAGCAGGAAAGCTGCAACCGGGATCGGTACCTGGGCGCGTACCTCGGCGGTACGATCTTTCAGGGCTTCTTCCTCGATCAGGCGCAGGATGGCCAGGGACAGCGACTCGACGTCACGGATGATGCCGGTGCCGGAGCAGCGTGGGCAGACGATGCCGCTGCTCTCGCCCAGGGAAGGACGCAGGCGCTGACGGGACATTTCCAGCAGGCCGAAGCGCGAGATGCGGCCAACCTGGACGCGGGCGCGGTCGGCCTCGAGGCATTCACGCACGCGCTCTTCAACGGCGCGCTGGTTCTTGGCCGGGGTCATGTCGATGAAGTCGATGACGATCAGGCCGCCGATGTCACGCAGACGCAGTTGGCGGGCGATTTCCTCGGCCGCTTCCAGGTTGGTCTGCAGGGCGGTTTCTTCGATGTCGCTGCCTTTGGTGGCGCGCGCCGAGTTGATGTCGATGGAGACCAGGGCCTCGGTCGGGTCGATGACGATGGAGCCACCGGAGGGCAGGTCGACCACACGCTGGAAGGCGGTCTCGATCTGGCTTTCGATCTGGAAGCGATTGAACAGCGGGACGCTGTCTTCGTACAGCTTGACCTTGCTGGCGTACTGCGGCATGACTTGGCGGATGAAGGTCAGGGCTTCTTCCTGGGCGTCAATGCTGTCGATCAGCACTTCGCCGATGTCCTGGCGCAGGTAGTCGCGGATGGCGCGGATGATGACATTGCTTTCCTGGTAGATCAGGAAAGGTGCGGCGCGATCTTGGGAGGCCTCCTTGATGGCGGTCCACAGTTGCAGGAGGTAGTCGAGGTCCCACTGCATTTCTTCGCTGCTGCGGCCAAGGCCGGCAGTGCGCACGATCAGGCCCATGTCGCCTGGGACGGTCAGGCCGTTGAGGGCTTCGCGCAGCTCATTGCGCTCTTCGCCTTCGATGCGACGGGAGATGCCGCCGGCACGTGGGTTGTTGGGCATCAGCACCAGGTAGCGACCGGCCAAGCTGATGAAAGTGGTGAGGGCGGCGCCTTTGTTGCCGCGCTCTTCCTTCTCGACCTGGACGATGACTTCCTGGCCTTCGCTCAACACTTCTTTAATGTTGACGCGGCCTTCTGGCGCCTTCTTGAAGTATTCGCGGGAGATTTCCTTGAGCGGCAGGAAGCCGTGACGTTCGGAGCCGAAATCGACGAAAGCGGCTTCGAGGCTGGGTTCGATCCGGGTGATCCGGCCTTTGTAGATGTTGGCCTTCTTCTGCTCGCGCGCCCCGGATTCGATATCCAGGTCGTAGAGACGTTGGCCATCCACCAGGGCTACACGCAACTCTTCGGGTTGAGTTGCGTTAATCAGCATTCTTTTCATGTTGTACCGTCGGTTTCCGGGCTGCCGGAAACGGCGTTCGGCACACACGACTTCTCATGGTCGGTGCCAAGGTGCGCAAAGGGTGGCGGGCCACCCCCGTGTCCAACGACATTCGGCACCAGCCGGTTGCCCAGCCTGCCGTGGTCGCGACGACGCGTCCTGTTTTGCGGTGCCTGGCGGCCGGTGTGGTCGAACCGAGTACTTCATCTCGGTGCCTGGGCTTGCCTCGCTGCATTGCCATTGCTCGGCGTAGCTTGGCTACGACGGGGCGTGGCGCCTTGCCTGGCAAACCCTGGCACTCGAAGGTGAATCCTCGAACAACCGTACAGGCCACTTGCACTCAGTCAGGAGGAGGAATCAGCCGTGGGCCGTGGACACTTTCGGGGGTGTCTGCGAAGCCCGGGTCCGCTTGCCAGGCCAGCCTGGGGCTGGTGGCCGGATGCCGTGCTACACGGTCCGAGGTCTGTGCATCTCCACCCTGCACGTATCCCTGATAGTTCGGGTGCTGCCGCGCGCTGAATCCGCAACGGGTTGCATTTTTCGTCAGTTCCGATTCGGGAACTGGCGCCATTTATGTCCAAGGCAGGTATTTCCGAAGCATTCGCCGGGCGATGCGTGCAAGCGCCAAGGGGCGGGCAGAGGTACGGCGAAAAGAAGCGGGTAAGCAGGTGAAACACCGCACTTGTCGTTTTTTTTCGGTCTTCTCTACACGGCGCTGGTGGCGATTCCAGGCATTTCGGTAAACTGGCGAAAACCCCGTCGGACGGCCTCGCGTCCTCGAGAATTGCGATGGTCAGGGGCGGGCCTGGAGCCTGCTGCCGCTGGCCTGCCGCTTTTGGCGGCGTTCGCGACTATAGCAGCAATGATTAAGTGCTTCAATTCCATAAAAAATTGTTATGATTCCTCCATGACGACCAATACCCCTCCGACTTCCGGCGTTCAGCTGATCGAAGTCGCGCCGGAGCTTGCCGGCCAACGCATCGACAATTTCCTCATCACGGCCCTCAAAGGCGTGCCCAAGACCTTGGTTTACCGCATCCTGCGTAAAGGCGAGGTGCGGGTCAACAAAGGGCGGATCAAGCCTGAGTACAAACTGCAGGCTGGCGACATCGTACGAGTGCCGCCTGTCCGTCTGCCTGAGCGCGACGAGCCGGCGCCGGTGGCCCAAGGCCTTTTGCAGCGTCTGGAGGCGGCTATTGTCTATGAAGACAAGGCGCTGATCGTGCTCAACAAGCCAGCCGGCATTGCCGTGCATGGCGGCAGTGGTCTGAGCTTCGGCGTGATCGAGGCGCTGCGTCAGCTGCGTCCGGATGCCAAGGAGCTGGAGCTGGTGCATCGCCTCGATCGTGACACCTCCGGGCTGCTCATGATCGCCAAGAAGCGCAGCATGCTGCGCCATCTGCATGCCGCGTTGCGTGGCGACGGTGTCGACAAGCGGTACATGGCGTTGGTGCGTGGCCACTGGCCAACGTCCAAGAAGCAGGTCAGCGCGCCGCTGCAAAAGAGCAACCTGCGCTCCGGCGAGCGCATGGTCGAAGTCGATGAGGAGGGCAAGGAAGCGCTGACGCTGTTCCGCGTCCTGCGTCGCTTCGGCGACTTCGCGACCATGGTCGAGGCGCGTCCGGTGACGGGGCGTACCCACCAGATTCGTGTCCATACCTTGCATGCCGGGCATAGCATCGCCGGGGACAGCAAGTATGGTGACGAAGACTTCTCCAAGGAGATTCGCGATCTGGGTGGCAAGCGTCTGTTCCTGCATGCCTATGCCCTGACCGTGCCGCTGCCCGATGGCGGTGAGCTCAAGCTCGAGGCTCCGGTGGATGAGGTCTGGTCCAAGACTGTGGAACGCTTGAGTGCGACTTGATCGTTCATGAATAAACCCTATGAGTTGTTGATCTTCGATTGGGACGGCACCCTGGCCGATTCCATTGGGCGTATCGTCGAGGCCATGAATGCCGCGGCTGAGCGTGCCGGCGAAGCCTCCAGCAGCGATGCTGCGATCAAGGGCATCATCGGTCTGGCGCTGGGGGAGGCGATCTCCACGCTATATCCTCACCTGGATGCCGTTCAGGTCGAGGTTTTCCGGCAGCACTACGCCGATATCTACATGGCCCTGGATCAACAGCCTTCGCCGTTGTTCGATGGCGTGGTCGAGTCGTTGGAGGCTTTTCGTGCCGACGGCTACCGTCTGGCGGTAGCCACCGGCAAGGCGCGTCGTGGTCTGGATCGGGTGCTCAAGGCCAATGGCTGGGAACGTTACTTCGACATTACCCGTGCCGCCGACGAGACGCGCGGCAAGCCACATCCGCTGATGCTCGAGCAGATCCTGGCTCACTGCCAGGTCGAACCCCATCAGGCGCTGATGGTCGGAGACTCTGCATTCGACTTGCAAATGGCCAGCAACGCCGGGATGCATTCGGTTGCGGTGGGATATGGTGCTATGTCATTGCAGGCCTTGAGCGAATTCGGTCCACAGGTGTGCATCGATCATTTTTCACAATTGCGCGAGTGGCTCGCTTGTTCGCGCACGGTCAATTCCAAGGTAGGTAAGCATGGCTGATGAGTGGCGGGCGCCCGAGCCCGAAGAGTCGGAAGGACGTGAGGAGCGCAAGAGCTGGAAGTTGCTGGAAAAAACCCTGCTTGCAGGTGTCCAGGAGCAGCGTCGGGCGCGGCGCTGGGGCATTTTCTTCAAGCTGCTGACCTTCGTTTACCTGTTCGGGCTGTTGGTGCTGTTCACGCCCATGATGGATGTGGACAAGGCTGCGTCGCGCAGTGCCAACCATACAGCGCTGGTAGAGGTGCGTGGCATGATTGCCGACGAGGAGCCAGCCAGTGCCGACAATATCATCAAGAGTCTGCGAGACGCCTTCAAGGATGCCAAGACCAAGGCTGTGATCATGCGCATCAATAGTCCTGGCGGCAGTCCTGTGCAGTCGGGTTACGTTTACGACGAGATCCGCCGACTGCGTGCTGAATACCCTGCGATCAAGCTTTATGCGGTGATTGCCGACCTGGGCGCGTCGGGGGCTTATTACATTGCCAGTGCGGCTGATGAAATTTATGCCGACAAGGCGAGTCTGGTGGGCTCCATCGGTGTGACCGCTGCAGGTTATGGCTTTGTCGGCACCATGGAAAAACTGGGTGTGGAGCGGCGGACCTACACCGCAGGCGAGCACAAGGCGTTCCTGGATCCGTTCTCGCCGCAAAAGCCAGAAGAGACCGCGTTCTGGCAGGGCGTGCTCGATACCACGCATCGTCAGTTCATCGCCATGGTCAAGCAGGGGCGCGGCGATCGCCTGAAGGACAAGGAGCATCCAGAGCTGTTCAGTGGCCTGGTCTGGTCGGGCGAGCAGGCCAAGGAACTGGGGCTGGTGGATGGGTTGGGCAGTGCCAGCTACGTGGCGCGTGAGATCGTGGGCGAGAAGGAGTTGGTGGACTTCACTGTCCAGGAGTCGCCGTTCGATCGCTTCTCCAAGCGCTTGGGTGCCAGCGTGGCTGAGCGCCTGGCTATGTGGATGGGTTTCCAAGGGCCATCGCTGCGCTGACATCAAGCCCGCTCCAGTCATTGGGCATCGCTCGCGCATGTGAGGCGATGCCCCCAGGGGCTGGGTTACTTCGTTCAGACCTTCAGGGAATCTGCACACCTTCTTTCAAAAGCATGTCGACCAGTCGGATCAGCGGTAGCCCGATCAGGCTGGTTGCATCGCAGCCGTGGGTGCTCTGGAACAAGCTTACCCCCAGGCCTTCGGCCTTGAAGCTGCCTGCGCAATCCAGAGGCTGTTCCGCTGCCACATAGCGCTCCACGCTTTCGCGATCGAGTTCGCGCAAATTTACGGTAAAGGGCACGCAATCCACCTGGCATTGGCCTGTGGTGCTGTTGAGTAGCGCCAGGCCGGTGAGAAAGGTGACCTGCTGGCCGCTGGCGGCCAGCAGTTGTTCGCAGGCGCGTTCGAAGGTATGTGGCTTGCCCAGGATCTGCTCGCCGAGCACCGCTACCTGGTCGGAGCCGATGATCAGATGGTCGGGGTGGCTGGCCGCAAGCGCCTCGGCTTTCTGGCGGGCCAGGCGACGAACCAAAGTGGTGGCCGGCTCGTCATCCAGGCGCCGCTCGTCTATATCGGGGCTTGCCCAGCTGAAGGGCAGGTGCAGGCGCTCAAGCAGTTCGCGCCGGTAGGGGGAGCTGGAAGCCAGTAACAGGGGAAGCATGGTAGACTCCTGGGCAGATGAACCAAATTCTAACATGTGAGATGCCGCCGAATTTCCTTTGACAGGGGCGGGGGGCATCCCTAGAATGCTGCGCCTATGTTGAATGACCCGATTCCACCTCACGTTGACCCGCGCAAATTGGCCGATCGTGGCGTAACCATCCAAGGTTCGCTGCAACTCGCTGATTTGGAAAGACTCTGCGACCCGCTGTCCGACGATGTCGGTACGGTGCAGGCGAAGTTCGATTTTGAGCGAGACGAGCAAGGCGCTGTGGTGTTTCACAGCGAACTCGATGTCGAAGTCAAGATGGTTTGCCAGCGTTGTCTTGAGCTGGTCACCCTGCCGATTCACAGTGAATGTACGTACGCTGTGGTGAAGGAGGGTGCGAATACCCAGTCGTTGCCGAAAGGCTATGACGTGCTGGAACTGGGCGAAGATCCTTTGGATCTGCAGGCGTTGATCGAGGAAGAGCTCTTGCTCGCCTTGCCTATCGTGCCTGCTCATCATCCGGAAGAATGCCAGCAGCCGGCGGGCGCAGATGAGCCCGAATCGAGCAAGGACGAGGTATCGCGGTCCAACCCGTTCAGTGTTTTGGCGCAGTTAAAGCGTGACCCAAACGTTTAGGAGTTAATCAATTATGGCTGTTCAGCAGAACAAAAAATCCCGCTCTGCCCGTGACATGCGCCGTTCCCACGACGCCCTGTCGGAAAACGCGCTGTCCGTAGAGAAGAGCACCGGTGAAGTACACCTGCGCCACCACGTTTCGCCAGAAGGCGTATACCGTGGTCGCAAAGTGATCGACAAGGGCGCTGACGAGTAATCCTTGTCCGCTCAGATCATCGCGATCGACGCAATGGGCGGGGACTTCGGTCCCCGCAGCATTGTTCAGGCAAGTATTGCTTGCCTCTCGGCTACCCCCTCGTTACACCTGACCCTCGTCGGTCAACCCTCCCTCCTCGAAGATCTTGTCAGCAGTCTGCCGGCTGCGGATCGCGCGCGCCTGCAAATCGTAGCGGCAAGCGAAGTGGTGGGTATGGACGAGCGGCCATCACAGGCATTGCGGGGTAAACCTGACTCGTCGATGCGCGTCGCCCTGGAACTGGTGCGTGATGGCAAGGCGCAGGCCTGCGTGAGCGCCGGAAATACCGGTGCGCTCATGGCGCTGTCGCGCTTCGTGCTCAAGACGCTGCCGGGCATCGACCGGCCGGCTATGGTGGCGGCGATCCCCACGCAGGCAGGGTATTGCCAGCTGTTGGATCTTGGCGCCAATGTCGATTGCAGCGCCGAGAACCTCTATCAGTTCGCCGTGATGGGATCAGTGGCCGCCCAGGCGCTGGGAATCCATCGTCCGCGGGTAGCGCTGCTCAATGTTGGCACCGAGGACATCAAAGGTAATCAGCAGGTCAAGCTTGCAGCGAGCCTTTTGCAGAATGCTCGCGGGCTCAACTACATTGGTTTCGTCGAGGGCGATGGCCTCTACCGTGGTGAGGCCGATGTGGTGGTGTGCGACGGTTTCGTCGGCAATATCCTGCTCAAGTCCAGCGAAGGTCTGGCCACCATGATCGGTGCGCGCATCGAGGCGCTATTCAAGGGGAGTGTGTTGGCCCGGGCTGCTGGTGCCATGGCCATGCCCCTGCTCAAGCGACTGCAGGCCGACCTGGCCCCGGCGCGGCACAATGGCGCGAGCTTCCTCGGTCTACAAGGTATCGTCATCAAGAGCCATGGTTCTGCCGGAGTGCAGGGCTTCCAGAGCGCCATCCAGCGTGCGCTGATCGAAATCCAGGAGAACCTGCCGCAACGCCTGCATGGTCGCCTGGAAGATCTCTTGCTTTAATTCCCGCCGTGAAATGGTTAAATGTGACCGCTTGGTCTCTTTTCCCATCCAAGTTTTCAGTTTCCGCGTCCAGCCCTGGGCTCGACGCACCCTATCCGACGACAAGATCATAAGGGCTTGTTCAATGTCTGCATCCCTCGCATTCGTCTTTCCCGGTCAAGGTTCCCAGTCGCTGGGCATGCTCGCCGAACTCGGCGCAGAGAAACCGGTAATCGTCGAGACCTTCAAGGAGGCTTCCGAGGCTCTGGGCTATGACCTGTGGCAGCTGGTCCAGCAAGGTCCGGAGGAACAACTCAACCAAACCGACAAAACCCAGCCGGCAATCCTCACTGCATCCATTGCCCTGTGGCGCCTGTGGCTGGAAGAGGGTGGTGCGCAACCAGCCTTCGTTTCCGGCCATAGCCTGGGCGAGTACAGCGCGTTGGTCGCTGCTGGCAGCCTGAGCCTGAAAGATGCCGTTCGCCTGGTCGAGCGTCGTGGCCAGCTCATGCAAGAGGCCGTTCCTGCAGGTCACGGTGCCATGGCGGCAATCTTGGGCCTGGATGATGCCGATGTTGTGGCGATCTGTGCAGAAGCGGCTGAAGATGAAGTGGTCAGCGCGGTCAACTTCAACTCGCCAGGCCAGGTGGTCATCGCCGGCAACAAGGCCGCGGTGGATCGCGCCATGGAACTGTGCAAGGCCAAGGGTGCCAAGCGTGCGCTGCCGCTGGCGGTCAGCGTGCCATCGCACTGTGCATTGATGAAGCCTGCCGCCGAGCGCTTCGCCGAGGCGGTCAACGCCATCGAGTGGAAGGCCCCGCAGATTCCGGTCGTGCAGAATGTCACCGCCGCGATCGCCGCCGACCTGACTGCCCTCAAGCAGGACTTGCTGGCCCAGCTGTACCAGCCTGTGCGTTGGGTCGAGTGCGTGCAGACCCTGGCCGCCAATGGTGCGGTCAACCTGGTCGAGTGTGGCCCTGGTAAAGTCCTGGCTGGTCTGAACAAGCGGTGCGCCGATGGCGTGACCACCTACAACCTCAATACCCCTGACGCCGTCGCCGCCGCCCGTGCGGCGCTGGCCTGAAACTGGAGAAGCTTGCATGAGCCTGCAAGGTAAAGTTGCCCTGGTCACCGGCGCCAGCCGCGGTATCGGCCAGGCTATCGCCCTGGAACTGGGCCGCCAGGGCGCGACCGTGATCGGCACCGCTACCTCGGCCTCGGGTGCCGAACGTATCGCCGCGACCCTGAAGGAACACGGCATCAATGGCACCGGCATGGAGCTGAATGTGACCAGCGACGAGTCGGTCAGTGCCGTGCTCGCGGCCATCGGTGAGCAGTTCGGCGCACCGGCCATCTTGGTCAACAACGCGGGTATCACCCGCGATAACCTGATGCTGCGCATGAAGGATGATGAGTGGTTCGACGTGGTCGACACCAACCTCAACAGCCTCTACCGTCTGTCCAAGGGCGTGCTGCGCGGCATGACCAAGGCACGCTGGGGTCGTATCATCAGCATCGGCTCGGTCGTCGGTGCCATGGGTAACGTCGGTCAGGTCAACTATGCTGCCGCCAAGGCCGGTTTGGAAGGCTTCAGTCGTGCCTTGGCGCGTGAAGTGGGCTCGCGCAACATCACCGTCAACTCGGTGACTCCGGGCTTCATCGATACCGATATGACCCGTGAGCTTCCAGAAGCACAGCGCGAAGCTCTGCAGTCGCAGATTCCGCTGGGTCGTCTGGGTCACGCCGACGAGATCGCCAAGGTGGTTTCCTTCCTGGCATCCGATGGCGCGGCCTACGTGACGGGCGCCACCGTGCCGGTCAACGGCGGGATGTACATGTAAAAACCTGCAGCACCAATGTGACGGATTGCTTCAAAAAAGTGTCATACACGGAGCCTAAAATCCGTTATAAAGCTGCAACCAGATTCCAGGCAGAGGGTCAGGTGTCTTCGAGATCGGCGCGTTCCGCTTGAAAAGCAGGCGTCTTTCTATAAACTTGGTCACCGGCCAGCTGCCTGACATATGTCCATTAGGAGTGAAAACTAGGTATGAGCACCATCGAAGAACGCGTCAAGAAAATCGTCGCCGAGCAACTGGGCGTCAAGGAAGAGGAAGTGACTGCTGAGAAGTCCTTCGTCGATGACCTGGGTGCCGATTCGCTTGACACCGTTGAGCTGGTGATGGCTCTGGAAGAGGAATTCGAGACCGAAATCCCTGACGAAGAAGCCGAGAAGATCACTACCGTTCAAGCTGCTATCGACTACGTCAAAAGCCACCAGGCCTAAGACGCAGTAGTCGACGCTTCTTGTCGGGAAAAACCGCACTGCCTTTGCCGGCGTGCGGTTTTTTCTTTGCGAGTGTCGAGAGCCTGTTGCCATTTCATTCCATTGCCTGAATGCAATGGCAAGAGACTCTGTTATTAGAAGAGGAGAGTACTGTGTCGCGTAGACGCGTCGTGGTCACCGGTATGGGTATGCTGTCGCCACTGGGTACCGATGTACCGAGCACTTGGCAGGGCATTCTGGCTGGCCGCAGTGGCATTGGGCCGATCGAACACACGGACCTGTCTGCCTATACCACCCGTTTTGGCGGCTCGGTGAAGGGCTTTGAGGTTGAGCAGTACCTGTCGGCCAAGGAAGCTCGCAAGCTCGACCTGTTCATCCAGTACGGCCTGGCGGCCGGTTTCCAGGCGGTACGCAATGCCGGCCTGGAAGTCACCGACGCCAACCGCGAGCGTATCGGCGTGGCCATGGGCTCGGGCATCGGCGGCCTGACCAACATCGAAGAAACCAGTCGCACCTTGCATGATCAAGGGCCGCGGCGGATTTCGCCGTTCTTCGTGCCGGGTTCGATCATCAATATGATCTCGGGCTTCCTGTCGATCCACCTGGGTCTGCAGGGACCGAACTACGCTATCGCCACTGCATGCACCACCGGCACCCACTGCATCGGCATGGCCGCGCGCAACATCGCCTACGGTGAAGCCGACGTGATGATCGCCGGCGGTGCCGAAATGGCAGCCTGTGGTCTGGGCATGGGGGGCTTTGGCGCCTCCCGTGCACTGTCGACGCGCAATGATGAGCCGACCCGCGCCAGCCGTCCATGGGACAAAGGCCGTGATGGCTTCGTGCTTTCCGATGGTGCTGGTGCCCTGGTTCTCGAAGAGCTCGAGCATGCCAAGGCCCGAGGCGCGACGATCTATGCCGAGCTGGTTGGCTTTGGCATGAGCGGGGATGCCTACCACATGACTTCGCCGCCCGACACCGGTGATGGCGCTGCGCGCTGCATGACCAATGCCCTGCGTGACGCTGGCATTCAGCCGGAAGAGGTCAGCTACATCAACGCCCATGGTACCTCGACCCCGGCGGGCGACATCGCCGAAGTGGCCGCGATCAAGCGGGTGTTCGGCGAGCACGCCTACAAGCTGGCCGTGAGCTCGACCAAGTCGATGACCGGCCACCTGCTGGGCGCCGCCGGTGCGGTGGAAGCGATCTTCAGCGTACTGGCGATCAACAGCCAGATGGCGCCGCCGACCATCAATCTGGACGAGCCGGACGACGGCTGCGACCTTGACTTCGTGCCTCACGAAGCCCGCAGCATGCCTATCGATGTAGTGTTGTCCAACTCCTTCGGCTTTGGCGGGACCAACGGTTCGCTGGTGTTCCGCCGGTTCGTCGGCTGATGCACAGTTGGATCGACGGCCAGGCCGCGACTGCACTCAATCTGCAGAACCGCGGCTTGGCCTATGGCGATGGCCTGTTCGAGACCATCGCCGTGCGTGCGGGCAGGCCTAGCCTGCTCACGCAGCACCTTGATCGCCTGGCATTGGGTTGCCAGCGACTGGCGATCGAGGCTGACCTGCCACTGATCCGTGGCGAAATCATCGCTTACGCCAGCCAGCTCGGTGAAGGCGTGGCCAAGCTGATCCTCACCCGTGGCGACAGCCTGCGTGGCTATGCACCTGCTGCCGGTGCCGCGCCCCGTCGTATCCTCCAGGGCAGCCCGTTGCCTGCCTATCCTCGGGAAAACGCCGAACACGGCATACGGCTGTTCGACTGCCAGACCCGCCTGGCGGAACAACCGCTGCTGGCCGGGCTCAAACACCTGAACCGCTTGGAGCAGGTATTGGCCCGCAGTGAATGGCAAGGCACCGATCACGCCGAAGGGCTGATGCGCGACATGCAAGGGCGGCTGATCGAGGGGGTGTACAGCAACCTGTTCCTGGTGCGCGACGGTGTGCTGCTGACGGCGGACCTGAGCCGCTGCGGTGTCGCGGGCGTGATGCGTGCGGCGTTGCTCGAGCAGGCCGCAGCACTCGGTGTCCAGACCCAGGTGCGCGACCTCGCGTTGGCGGAGTTGGAGCAGGCTGACGAAGTGTTCCTGTGCAATAGTGTGTATGGCCTCTGGCCGGTGCGCGAATTCGCGGCACTCAAGCTTAACTGGTCGCCAGGCCCGCTCACCCGTAAACTGCAGGCCGTTGCCCGTACGTTACTGGAAACCTGATTCGTGAGACGCAAATTCCTGCTGCTGCTGGAAATGGGGTTGATCCTGGCTGGCCTTGCTGTGGGCTGGTCGGCCTGGAAGGTCAACTCGGTTCTGGAGCAGCCTCTGCACGTGACGCAGGAGCAACTGCTCGACGTGCCCAGCGGCACCACCCCTAATCGTATGTTCTATCGCATGCAGAGCGAAGGACTGCTCGATGATGCCGTCTGGCTGCGCCTGTACTGGCGTTTCAACATGGCCGGCACCCCATTGCACACCGGCGAATATCGTCTGTCTCCGGGCATGACCGTGGCCGAACTGTTCGAGGCCTGGCGCCGGGCCGATGTGGTGCAGTACAACCTGACCCTGGTCGAGGGCTGGACCTTCCGCCAGGTGCGCGCCGCAGTGGCCAAGCACGAAAAGGTCAAACACACCCTTGACGGCCTGTCCGACGCCGAGGTGATGGAAAAGCTGGGGCATACCGGCGTGTTTCCTGAAGGTCGTTTCTTCCCCGACACCTACCGTTTCGTGCGGGGCATGAGCGATGTCGAGCTGCTGCAGCAAGCCTACATGCGCCTGGAGGAAGTCCTGGCCAAGGAATGGGCCGAGCGGGCCACTGATTTGCCTTATCGTGACCCATACCAAGCGCTGATCATGGCATCGCTGGTGGAAAAGGAAACCGGTATTCCCCAAGAGCGCGGGCAGATCGCCGGTGTGTTCGTGCGTCGTCTGCGCCTGGGCATGATGCTGCAGACCGACCCGACCGTGATCTACGGCATGGGTGAGCGCTATAACGGCAAGATCACCCGGGCCGACCTACGTGAGCCGACGCCCTACAACACCTACACCATGACGGGCTTGCCGCCGACACCGATCGCCATGGTCGGTCGCGAGGCGATCCATGCCGCGCTGAACCCCTCCGATGGCACGAGCTTGTATTTCGTCGCCCGCGGCGATGGCAGCCATGTGTTCTCGGATGACTTGGATGATCACAATAGCGCGGTGCGTGAGTTCCAGCTCAAGCGCCGCTCCGATTACCGCTCCAGCCCCGCGCCGCAGACGCAGCCGGATGCGAGCGAGCAGGCGCCGGCCGAGTCGGGTCAGAACCCGATCCCTGAGGGCGATGCACCTGCCAGCGACCCTGCGCCGGGCGATGCGCCGGCACCTGACGAACAACAGTAAGGACTGCCAGTGAGCGGCTTGTTTATTACCCTGGAAGGCCCCGAAGGCGCGGGCAAAAGTACCAATCGCGAATACCTGGCCGAGCGTTTGCGCGAGCAAGGGCTGGACGTGGTCATGACCCGCGAACCCGGTGGTACGCCGCTGGCCGAGCGGATCCGCGAACTGTTGCTGGCGCCCAGTGACGAGATCATGGCGGTCGATACCGAACTGCTGCTGATGTTCGCCGCCCGCGCTCAGCACCTGGATCAGGTCATTCGTCCTGCTCTGGCGCGTGGTGCGGTGGTGCTTTGCGATCGCTTCACCGACGCCACCTATGCCTATCAAGGCGGCGGCCGGGGGCTGCCCCAGGCGCGTATCGCTACCTTGGAAACCTTTGTCCAGGGCTCGTTGCGTCCGGATCTGACTCTGGTGTTCGACCTGCCGGTCGAGGTCGGCCTGGCGCGCGCTGCTGCCCGTGGTCGCCTGGACCGCTTCGAGCAGGAAGGCCAGGCCTTCTTCGAGGCTGTGCGGCAGGCGTATCTGCAGCGAGCCCAAGGCGCCCCTCAGCGCTATAGCGTGCTGGATGCCGCACAACCGCTGGAGGCTGTGCAGCGTGCCATCGACGCACTGTTGCCTGGCATTTTGGAGCGGTGCCGTGGCTGAAGCCTATCCCTGGCAGCAGGGGCTTTGGGAGCAACTGTCTGGACGTGCTCAGCACGCCCATGCCTACCTCCTGCACGGGCCGCAGGGCATCGGTAAACGCGCCTTGGCCGAGCGCCTGATGGCGCGCCTGCTATGTCAACAGCCCCAGGGGCTGGATGCCTGTGGCCAGTGCAAGTCGTGTCTGCTGCTCAAGGCGGGGAGCCATCCGGACAACTTCGTGCTAGAGCCCGAAGAGGCCGACAAGCCGATCAAGATCGACCAGGTGCGTGAGCTGGTGTCCTTCGTGGTGCAGACTGCCCAACAGGGCGGGCGCAAGGTGGTGCTGATCGAGCCGGTCGAGGCAATGAACGTCAATGCATCGAACGCCTTGCTCAAGAGCCTGGAGGAACCCTCCGGCGACACCGTGTTGCTACTGGTCAGTCATCAGCCGAGCCGCTTGCTGCCGACTATCAAGAGCCGTTGCCAGCAGATCGCATGCCCGCAACCAAGCCTGGCTCAAAGCCAGGCTTGGTTGGCCGGTGCCTTGCCCGAGAGCAGCGCTGAGGAGCGCGATGAGCTACTGGCCCTCGCTGCTGGCTCGCCGTTGATGGCTGTCAGTCTGCAGGCACAAGGCGTGCGTGAACAGCGTGCGCTGGTCACCGAAGGGGTCAAGAAGCTGCTCAAGCAACAGCAATCGCCCAGTCAGCTCGCCGAGGCCTGGAACAACGTCCCTTTGCTCTTGTTGTTCGACTGGTTCTGTGACTGGTCGCACCTGATTCTGCGTTATCAATTGACCCAGGACGAAGAGGGGCTAGGCTTGGCCGATATGCGCAAGGTGGTTCAGTATCTGGCGCAGAAGAGCCGACAGGGCAGGGTGCTGGAGGTCCAGGCGTGGATTCTCGAACAGCGCCAGAAAGTACTGGCCAAGGCCAACCTCAATCGTGTCCTGCTGCTGGAAGCCTTGCTGGCCCACTGGGTCCAGTTGCCTGGCGCCCGCTGATACTTTCGTTTTCTCCATGTGTGCCGTCATCCCATGCTCGTAGATTCCCATTGCCATCTTGATCGTCTGGACCTCAGTGCCCACCAGGGCTCCCTCGATGCGGCGCTGCAGACCGCCCGGGAGCGGGGTGTCGGGCATTTTCTGTGTATCGGGGTGAGCGCCGAGAACGCCGCTGCCGTCAAAGCGCTGAGCGAGCAATACGCCGATGTGGATTGCTCGGTGGGGGTGCACCCGTTGGACCTTGCACCCGGTGAAACACCCGCGCTGGAGTGGCTGCTGCGTGAGCTGGCCCACCCCCACGTCGTCGCTATTGGCGAAACGGGTTTGGATTACCACTACGAGCCGGAGGCGGCAGCTTTGCAGCAGGCATCCTTCCGTCTGCACCTGGAGGCGTCGCGCCAGACCGGCAAGCCGGTGATCGTTCATACTCGCGCGGCACGGGCCGACACCTTGGCGTTGCTGCGTGAGGCCAACTTGCCCCAGGCCGGTGTGCTGCACTGCTTCACCGAAGACTGGGACATGGCCCGCCAAGCCTTGGACCTGGGTTATTACATCTCTTTGTCGGGCATTGTCACCTTCCGCAATGCCGATGCCCTGCGTGACGTCGCCCGTCAGGTGCCTGCCGACCGGCTGCTGGTCGAGACCGACTCGCCATACCTTGCGCCGATTCCATACCGGGGCAAGCCGAATCTGCCGCAATACGTGCGTGAAGTGGCCGAGTACGTGGCGTCGCTACGAGGTGTCAGCTATGCCCATTTGGCCGAGCAGACCACAGCCAACTTCAAGCGACTGTTCCCGCTGGCGCGGGTGGCTGGTTGATCCGAGTGCCCTGACCCTGCAACGCGCATGGGGATCCGGGCAAAAAAAACCCGGGTTCTGGGGGGGGAATCCGGGTTAAGACCATTAGGAGTAAAACAAAGGTACCGCGGTCCCTGGGCACCTTTATTGACGCGCCACTTGGGGGGATGCGCCGCGCCAACACTCCAAGTATTGGTCAGGTTTGGCACAGTGCCAGCGACAACTGGTCGTTTTTTAAACAGATTTGGAATACGCCTTGGAACCATTGGGCCATCCCTGTATGGCTGGGCGTATTTTCCAAAGGCTTGAGGGCTTCCTTGCACGTATCGTGATACACAGATGCTTGGATGATCCGTGCAATTTCCTGCAAGTTAGGCATAATAATCCGCTTCGATTGTCATCCAGTCCTTCCTATGCAGAAAGAACCTCGTAAGGTCCGTGAGTTTCGCCGCCGCGAACAAGAGATCCTCGATACCGCGCTCAAGCTGTTTCTCGAACAAGGGGAAGACAGCGTCACCGTCGAGATGATCGCCGACGCCGTGGGCATCGGCAAAGGCACGATCTACAAGCACTTCAAGTCCAAGGCGGAGATATACCTGCGCCTGATGCTCGACTATGAGCGTGACCTGAACGCGCTGTTGCATTCGGACGACGTCGACCGTGACAAGGAGGCCCTGTCGCGCGCCTATTTCGAGTTCCGCATGCGCGATCCGCAGCGCTACCGGCTGTTCGACCGCCTGGAAGAGAAAGTGGTCAAGGGCAACCAGGTGCCGGAGATGGTCGACGAACTGCACCGCATCCGTGCCTCCAATTTCGATCGCCTGACCCTCTTGATCAAGGGGCGCATCAGCGAGGGCAAGCTCGAGGACGTGCCGCCATACTTCCACTATTGCGCCGCCTGGGCGTTGGTGCATGGCGCCGTTGCGCTGTACCACTCACCCTTCTGGAGCAATGTACTGGAGGATCAGGAAGGTTTCTTCCAGTTCCTCATGGACATCGGCGTACGCATGGGCAACAAGCGCAAACGCGACCCGGAAATCGCAAACTGAAGGTCTGACCGGCCTTTCCCTGCACCGTCCGGCATTGAGGCTTGCAAAAACCTGATTTTTGAGTCAGGTTTTGCAGGCCCGATTCTTCCATGCCGGAGTCATTCATGATCGTCGATCGTCAAGGTAGGCGTTTTCGCAACCTGCGTGTCAGCCTGACGGCTGCTTGCAACTACGCCTGTACCTACTGTGTGCCTGATGGCAAGCGCCTGGTGGCGGCACAGGATGAACTCCCGGCGCAAACCCTGGCCCGCGGCGTAGCCTACCTGGTCGAGGCGGCTGGCATCGAGCGACTACGCATTACCGGGGGGGAGCCCTTGGTCAGTCCCCGCTTGGAAGGCTTTCTGGAGTCGGTGGCCAAGCTGGGGCTGGCCGAGATCGGACTGACCACCAATGGCCAGCTGCTTTCACGCAAGCTGCCGCTGTTGCTAGATGCTGGTATTCGCCGCCTGAATGTTTCCCTCGATACCCTCGATCCGCAGGCGTTTCGCCGAATTGCGCGCGGAGGTGACCTGCAGAGCGTGTTGACCGGCATGGCGCAAGCCAGTGCCGCTGGTATGAGCATCAAAGTGAACATGGTGCCGATGCGTGGGCAGAACCTCGATCAGGTGTTGCCGCTACTGGATTATTGCCTGGAGCGAGGATACGAGCTGCGCTTCATCGAGCTCATGCGCATGGGGCATCTGGCCCGCGATCACAACGCTTTTCTGCAGCAGTTCGTGAGCCTGGAGCAACTGCTTGGGTTGATCGGCCAAGTTCATGCCTATCAACAGGCGAGTGCCCCTATCGATGCCACTGCGATGCGTTATCGCATTCCCGGCAAAGGGCATTTCGGCGTGATTGCCAACGAGAGCGTGCCATTTTGCCGAACCTGCTCACGCCTGCGGTTGTCCTCCACGGGCTGGCTGCATGGCTGCTTGTCATCGGGTAATCGGCATTTTGTCGGCGATTTGCTCGACAAGCCGCGTCACCAGGCGCTTCCCAGCCTGCAGCGGTTATTGGTCAAGGCTTTGGCGGACAAGCAGGATGTGGCGTTTTCCGGTGGGGTGACGATCATGAAAGTGATCGGCGGTTGATTCTGGCGCAAAAGCTGCATCTGGCGGCTATTCGCCGGTTTTTCGTCGCCGGGTTCTGGAGGAATGATGCGTAGCCTGGTCTTGTCGCTCGCCCTGATGGCGTTGGGCGGCTGCATGAATGTCAGTGATATGGGAGAAGGCGTTCGGTACCACATGAGCGATGCTGGGCTGCTGGATCACAGCGAGACTCGGCGCAGCCTGTCGGTGCGTCTGCAACCAGATTCGTTCATCTTCATCGGCCAAGGCCACTTCGTACCGCCGGCCAAAGGTCCGGTTCCACGCCAGAACGCTGTGGCCGAGGAAGCCTACAAGAATTTTGTCGAGTACTTCCCGCTGGTACGTCGTGCACAGGGGCCGTTGGGGCTGGAGGAGGCGATTGCCGAGGCGCGCTCGGTTGGGGCCGATTACGTCCTGTACACTCGCTTCGCTCGTAGCGACGACCGCATCGGCAATGGGGACGAATGGTATGACGAGCAGGCTGTGGATCGTTTGGGCGTGGACACTGGCGTGGTACAGATGATGCTGATCGAGACTAGCACTCGCTATCTGATCGACACCGTACGTATCAAGAGCCGTGGCGGTTTGTTGACGTTCCACGACAATGCGCCGGAAGATTTGCTTGCTCAGCCCATGCGCGATTACGCTCGTAGTCTCGTGGGTATGAGTCGTTGAGGGCAGGGGCATGACAGGTAGCGGCAAGGCCAACGATCTTCTGGCGCAGATCCCCAAGGAGAAGGGCTTGCCGCCGGTGCATCTATGGAACCCTGACTTCTGCGGCGACATCGACATGCGCATCGCCCGGGATGGCACGTGGTATTACCTGGGCACACCTATCGGGCGCAAGCCGATGGTGCGGTTGTTCTCCACCATCATTCGCCGCGACGGCGATGACTATTTTCTGGTTACCCCGGTGGAGAAGGTCGGCATCCGCGTCGATGACGCACCGTTCGTCGCTGTCACGCTGGATGTGGAAGGCAGCGGCGAGCAACAGGTGCTGCGCTTTACCAGTAACGTCGACGATCAGGTCGCTGCTGGCAAGGACCATCCCCTACGTGTCGAAATCGATTCGCGAACCCAGGAACCTTCGCCTTATATCCTCATGCGCAGCAACCTCGAGGCGTTGATTCACCGCAACGTATTCTACCAATTGGTCGAGTTGGCGGTGCCGCGCGAGATCGACGGACAAGTGTGGCTGGGTGTCTGGAGTAGCGGCGAGTTCTATCCGATCGGTCGGCCTTGAAGAGCTGAAGGTTGATATGGGGCGCACAGCGGCCCAGGATCGACGCCGATCGGCCTCCTGCTTTTTCGCTGAATTGGCCATTTGCCCCTAGCGCATCGGGACATAACCTGCTGGCAATCGCCCATCAGGAGAAACCCATGAAAACCCTCCATCACTCCCTCGTCTTGCTGCTGTCCTTCGGCCTTTGGGGCCTACAAGCGCCAGCCTGGGCCCACGGTGAGCAGCCCAATCAGGTCAAGATCCTGCAAGAGCGGCTTCCCGGCAATGCGCCTGGCAAAAAAGCCGTCATGCTCACCGTCAGTTATGCACCGGGACAGGCCTCGCCGGCCCATCAGCACCCTGGCGCGGTTATGGCCTATGTACTCGAGGGGGCGGTGGCTTCCAAGCTCAATAATGAGCGAGAAAGGATCTACAAGGCAGGGGAGTACTGGTACGAGGCACCGGGTACCGTGCACAGTGTGTCGCGTAACGCCAGCCAGAGCCGGCCCGCCAAGCTGCTGGTTTGGAGTCTGGTCGATGAGGGCAAACCTGTCACCGAGCCACTGAAATAGAACGCAACGGCAGAAACGAAAAAACCTCCAGTGCTTGCGCGTCTGGAGGTTTTTTCAATGTTTGGCTCCGCGACCTGGACTCGAACCAGGGACCCAATGATTAACAGTCATTTGCTCTACCGACTGAGCTATCGCGGAATCTGCGCGTATCTTACTGATCGCCAGGGGGAAGTCAAGCTTCCCCCTGAGCAATCAATGAGTTACAGCACTTCGACGATGGCCTTGGTGACGACGTGGATGTTGCTCTGGTTCAACGCGGCAACGGCGATACGGCCAGTGTCCAGGGCATAGATACCGAAGTCGTTCTTCAGGCGGGCCACTTGTTCAACGGTCAGGCCCGAATAGGAGAACATGCCCACCTGGCGGCCCACGAAGCTGAAGTCGCGCTTGGCGCCGTACTGGGCCAGCAGCTCGACCATCTGCTTGCGCATGCCGTGGATACGCTCGCGCATCTCTCCCAGCTCCGCTTCCCACATTTGGCGCAGTTCAGCGTTGTTGAGCACGGTGGCGACGATGGTCGCGCCGTGAGTCGGCGGGTTGGAGTAGGTGGTGCGGATGACACGCTTGACCTGCGACAGCACACGGGTGCTTTCGTCTTTCGAGGCGGTGACGATCGACAGCGCACCAACGCGCTCGCCGTACAGCGAGAACGACTTGGAGAACGAGCTGGAAACGAAGAACTCCATGCCCGACTCGGCGAACAGGCGCACCGCGAAGGCGTCCTCAGCGATGCCGTCACCGAAGCCCTGGTAGGCCATGTCCAGGAAGGGCACGTGGCCCTTGGCTTTGACGACGTCCAGAACGTTTTTCCAATCGTCCAGGGTCAGGTCGACGCCGGTCGGGTTATGGCAGCAGGCGTGCAGCACGACGATGGAGCCGGAAGGCAGATTGTTCAGGTCCTCGAGCATGCCAGTGCGGTTGACGTCATTGCTCGGCGCATCGTAGTAGCGGTAGTTCTGCACCGGGAAGCCAGCGCTTTCGAACAGGGCGCGGTGGTTTTCCCAGCTCGGATCGCTAATGGCTACGACGGCGTTGGGCGAAATACGCTTGAGGAAGTCGGCGCCGATTTTCAGAGCACCGGTACCGCCAACGGCCTGTACGGTGACCACGCGGCCAGCGGCCAGCAGTGGCGACTCGGCGCCGAACAGCAGCTTCTGTACGGCCTGGTCGTAGGTGGCGATACCATCGATCGGCAGGTAGCCGCGCGAGGCGTGCTGGGCAGCACGCTGGGTCTCGGCTTCGATCACGGCGCGCAGCAGCGGAATGCGGCCTTCCTCATTGCAGTACACGCCTACACCCAGGTTGACCTTGTCGGTACGTGGGTCGGCGTTGAATGCTTCGTTGAGGCCCAGGATGGGGTCGCGGGGTGCCAGCTCGACAGCGGAAAACAGGCTCATTGTTACCTTGGCTCTGATTGGAGAGTGATAGGACGCGCACACTCCGGCCGAGTGCACAGAAGTGGTGCGCAAACGGGGAGTCAGTATAGTGATACCCATCGGTCACCGCGACAGTCTGGCGCAGGTTTTCCGGGCTTTTGTGCGAATATTTTTCAACCATTGGTCGAATTGCCCGGTCCACTGTAATGCGCGTTCGCAGCTTGACCTTGATTCTGGTCCCGGGCGAGCGCATTTGGGTATAGACTACTGGCTAAATTTACAGTTGCTGCGTTACCGCGAGGTCCGTCATGTCCGAGTTCCAACTCGTCACCCGTTTCCAGCCGGCCGGCGACCAGCCCGAAGCCATCCGACTGATGGTCGAAGGCATCGAGGCTGGGCTTTCGCACCAGACCCTGCTGGGCGTGACCGGCTCGGGCAAGACCTTCAGCATCGCCAATGTCATCCAGCAGGTCCAGCGTCCGACCCTGGTACTGGCACCGAACAAGACCCTGGCGGCGCAGTTGTACGGCGAGTTCAAGGCGTTCTTTCCGAACAACGCAGTGGAGTATTTCGTCTCCTACTACGACTACTACCAGCCTGAGGCCTACGTGCCCTCGTCCGACACCTTCATCGAGAAGGACGCCTCGATCAACGATCACATCGAGCAGATGCGACTGTCGGCTACCAAAGCCTTGCTGGAACGCCGCGACGCGATCATCGTCACCACGGTGTCCTGCATCTACGGCCTGGGTAGCCCCGAGACCTACCTGAAGATGGTCCTGCACGTCGATCGTGGCGATAAACTCGACCAGCGCGCACTGCTGCGCCGCCTGGCGGACCTGCAATACACCCGCAACGAGATGGACTTCGCCCGTGCCACTTTCCGCGTGCGTGGGGATGTGGTGGATATCTTCCCGGCCGAATCGGACCTTGAGGCCATCCGCATCGAGCTGTTCGACGATGAGGTGGAGAACATCGCCGCATTCGACCCGCTCACCGGCGAGGTCTTCCGTAAGCTGCCGCGCTTCACCTTCTACCCCAAGAGCCACTACGTCACGCCACGCGAGACCTTGCTCGAGGCAGTGGAGGGCATCAAGGAAGAACTCAAGGACCGCCTGGACTACCTACAGAAGGCGAACAAGCTGGTAGAAGCCCAGCGTCTGGAGCAGCGCACCCGCTTTGACCTGGAGATGATCCTCGAGCTTGGTTACTGCAACGGCATCGAAAACTACTCGCGCTACCTGTCCGGCCGACCGGCCGGCGCGCCGCCACCGACTCTGTACGACTACCTGCCGGCGGACGCGTTGCTGGTTATCGATGAATCCCACGTCAGCGTTCCCCAGGTCGGTGCGATGTACAAGGGCGACCGCTCGCGCAAAGAAACTCTGGTGGAGTACGGCTTCCGTCTGCCATCGGCCCTGGACAACCGCCCCATGCGCTTTGACGAGTGGGAGGCCGTCAGCCCGCAGACCATCTTTGTCTCGGCCACCCCCGGTCCGTACGAGGCCGAGCACGCCGGGCGGGTGGTGGAGCAGGTGGTGCGCCCCACCGGCCTAGTGGATCCGCAGGTGGAGGTGCGGCCGGCCCTGACCCAGGTCGATGACCTGCTGTCGGAAATCCGCAAGCGCGTGGGTGCTGGCGAGCGGGTGCTGGCCACCACCCTGACCAAGCGCATGGCCGAGGACCTTACCGACTACCTGGCCGATCACGACGTGCGGGTACGCTACCTGCACTCGGACATCGATACTGTCGAACGGGTCGAGATCATCCGTGACCTGCGCTTGGGTACATTCGACGTGCTGGTGGGCATCAACCTGTTGCGCGAGGGCCTGGACATGCCCGAGGTGTCTCTGGTGGCCATCCTGGATGCCGACAAGGAAGGTTTCCTGCGTTCGGAACGCTCCCTGATCCAGACTATCGGCCGCGCCGCACGTAACCTCAACGGCAAGGCGATCCTTTATGCCGACCAGGTCACCGGCTCCATGCAACGGGCCATCGACGAGACCGAGCGACGCCGGGCCAAGCAGATCGAATTCAACCTGGCCCACGGCATCGTGCCCAAAGGCGTGGTCAAGGACATCACCGACATCATGGAAGGCGCAAGCGTTCCGGGCGGACGCAGCAAGAAGCGCAAGAGCATGGCCAAGGCAGCGCAAGAGAGCGCCCGCAACGAGGCTGAGTTGCAGACGCCGGCGCAGATCACCAAGCGCATCAAGCAATTGGAAGAGAAGATGTTCCAGTACGCCCGCGACCTGGAGTTCGAGGCGGCCGCCCAATTGCGCGACGAGATCACCCAACTGCGCGATCGATTAATAGTGAGTTGATCGCTCGAGTGCCTGTAAGACTTCTTCGCGGATTTGCCCGCGAAAAGGGCAGGCGACACCCATTCAATGGGCCTCGCCCGGCTTCATTCCCGGTGGCAACTTGCGGGTCAGCAACACGGCCACCATGCTCACCACCAGTCCCAAGCCAACCCAGTGGAAGGCGTCGTTGTAGGCCATGATCAGCGCTTGCTGGTGGGTGATCTCGCTCAGTTTGCCCAGCGCCGCGTTATCGCTGCCCAACCGCTCGGCCAACTGCGATAGCCGTTCGGCCACCTGTGGATTGCTTGGCACCACTGATTCTCGCAGGTAATCGAAATACACCTTGGTTCGCGCGTCCAGCAGTGTCGCCAGCAGGGCGATACCGATCGCCCCGCCCAGATTGCGCAGGATGTTGAACAGGCTCGACGCTGAGCCGGCGTCTTCCGGCAGAATGTAGGCGGTGGCGATAAGCGAGATGGTCACCATGATCATCGGCTGCCCCACGGCACGGATGATCTGGATTTGATCGAATTGCGGCCCGGCAAAATCAGGGTTCAATACGCCTGAGCCGAAGCTGGCCAGTCCGAACAGGCAAAAGCCCAGTGCGCAGAGGACCTTGGGCGGAATCACCTTCATCAGCAGCGGCACCAGCGGAATCAGGAACAGCTGCGGCAACCCCATCCACATGATCACCTCGCCGATCTGCAAGGCGTTGTAGCCCTGGACCTGCGCCAGGTACAGCGGCAACAAGTAGATCGAGCCATACAACCCTACGCCCATCCCCAAGCTTGCCACGCTGCTGAGCCCGAAATTGCGGTTGCCGAGGATGCGCAGGTTGATCAGCGGGTGAGGTCTGGAGAACTGCAGGATGACAAACGTGATCAGGCTTATCAGTGCTACCGTGCCGAGGCTGACGATCAGGTTCGACTCTAGCCAATCCTTGCGATGGCCTTCCTCTAGAAACACTTGCAAGCAGCCCAGGCCCAGCCCCAGCGTGACGATGCCGGCGTAATCGGTGCGCTTGAGCAGGTCCCAATGGGCCTCTTTCTTCTCAAGACCATAGAGTAGGCCCGCGATCATCACGATGCCTGGTGGCACATTGATATAAAAGATGTACTCCCAGCCCCAGTTCTCGGTCAGCCAGCCGCCCAGTGTCGGGCCGATCGACGGGGCGAACGTGGCCGTCATGGCAAACATGGCCATGCCCTTGGCGCGTTGGTGCTCCGGCAGCTTGATGAGCGTAAGGGTGAACGCCAGGGGGATCAGGGCGCCGCCGGTGAAACCCTGAAGAGCGCGAAAAAGGATCATGCTCTCCAGGTTCCAGGCCATGGAGCACAGCAGCGAGGAAGCGAGAAATCCCAGTGACACCCAGACCGCCAAGCGCCGGGCCGAGAGCAGCTGCACCAGCCAGGCGGTAAGAGGGATCATGATGATCTCCGCCACAAGGTACGAGGTGGAGATCCATGAGCCTTCCTCAAGGGTGGCCGAAAGCGCGCCCTGAATGTCTTTGAGCGATGAGTTGGTGATCTGGATATCCAGCACCGCCATGAAGGCCCCGAGCATCGCGCTCATCACCGCGATCCAGTCGCGGCGGCTTGGCTCCGCAGTGGGGCGTATCAGCGCGTCACCGGCCATCTTGGCCTTCGTCCGCATCGCGCAGGTCAACGGTCACGGTTACCGACATGCCCGGACGGATACGTCCATGCAGCGGGTTGTCCGCGGCAAAGGTGAGCTTCACCGGGATACGTTGGACCACCTTGGTGAAATTGCCGGTGGCGTTGTCCGGCGGCAGCAGGCTGAACTGTGCCCCGGAGGCGGCGAACAGGCTGTTCACCTGGCCTTCTATTGGGGTATCCGGGTAGCTGTCGAACACCAGCTCTGCGCGTTGCCCTGGGTGCATGCGGCCAATCTGGGTCTCCTTGAAGTTGGCCTGCACCCAGATGTCTTCATCCGGAACGATCGATAGCAGGTAGGCACCAGCTTGCACTACCTGTCCATTGCGTGCGTTGCGTTGGCCGATGGTGCCGCTGATCGGCGCGCGGATTTCGCAGCGGCTCAGGTTCAGCTCGGCCTGGGCCAGGTCGGCACGAGCATTGGCGATCTGCGCATCGAGGCGCTTGAGGTCAGCGCTCAAGGCATTGACCTGCTGGCGCTGGCTTTGCAGATCGGCCTGGGCCTTGTCGACTTGGGAGCGGGCCACGTGACTCTCCGCCGAGAGAGTAGTGACACGTTCCTCAGAGACAAAACCCGGCTTACGCAAGGCTTGGGCGCGGTTGAGGTCTAGTTGCGAGCGGTTGAAGGTCGCCTGGTTGGCGGCCACCTGGGCTTGGCCGGCCGCGATCAGGCTGCCTTGCTGGGTCAGCCGGCTTTGCGCCTGCTCACGTTCGGCTTCGCGGGTGGCCAGGGCTGCCCGGGCGCGCTCGACGGCCAGTTCGAAATCGGCCCGTTCCAGGTGAACCAGGAGCTCGCCCTTGGTCACATGCTGGTTGTCCTCGACCAGGACGTTGTCGATGCGGGCACCGAGCTGGCTTGAGATGCGCGTGATTTCACCTTGGACATAGGCATTGTCGGTGCTCTCGTAGAAGCGGCCCTTGAAGTACCAATGGGCCAGGAAGGCGAGGGCGACGAGCAGGACCAGGGTGAAGAAGATCAACAGGCGACGTTTGAGCTGGGCGGGCATGGGTACTATGGTTCCAGAAATGTAAGTAAATTTAACAGCCAGTACTGGCGCCCTCACAAGTGACAATCGCGCCATTGCTGGAGCCGGACGCCCGCTCCCTGCTAACATCCCGCCTTTGTTTCATCTTTCGTTCGAGACTCTCCATGACCACCGTTCGCACGCGCATCGCGCCATCGCCCACCGGCGATCCCCATGTCGGCACCGCCTACATCGCCCTGTTCAACTACTGCTTTGCCAAGCAGCACGGCGGTGAGTTCATCCTGCGTATCGAAGATACCGACCAGTTGCGCTCGACCCGTGAGTCTGAGCAGCAGATCTTCGACGCCCTGCGTTGGCTCGGCATCGAATGGAACGAAGGCCCGGACGTCGGCGGCCCCCACGGTCCATACCGGCAGAGCGAGCGCGGTGAGATCTACGCCAAGTACGCCAAGCAACTGGTCGATGCCGGCCACGCTTTCTATTGCTTCTGCACCGCTGAAGAGCTGGAGCAGATGCGTGCCGAGCAGATGGCCCGGGGTGAGACCCCGCGCTATGACGGCCGCGCGCTGTTGCTGAGCGCCGAGGAAGTGCAGCGACGACTGGACGCCGGCGAACCCCATGTGATCCGCATGAAGGTGCCGAGCGAAGGTGTCTGCGTGGTTCCTGACATGCTCCGTGGCGACGTCGAGATCCCATGGGATCGCATGGATATGCAGGTGTTGATGAAAAACGACGGCCTGCCGACCTACTTCCTGGCCAACGTGGTCGATGACCATCTGATGGGCATCACCCACGTCCTGCGTGGTGAGGAGTGGCTGCCGTCGGCGCCGAAATTGATCAAGCTGTACGAGTACTTCGGCTGGGAGCAGCCCAAGCTCTGCTACATGCCGCTGCTGCGCAACCCCGATAAATCCAAACTGTCCAAGCGCAAGAACCCCACCTCGGTGACGTTCTACGAGCGCATGGGCTTCATGCCTGAAGCCATGCTCAACTACTTGGGCCGCATGGGCTGGTCGATGCCGGACGAGCGCGAGAAGTTCTCCCTGGCCGAGATGGTCGAGCACTTCGACCTGTCGCGCATCTCCTTGGGTGGTCCGATCTTCGACATCGAAAAGCTGTCCTGGCTCAATGGCCAGTGGCTGCGCGAGCTGCCGGTGGAAGAGTTCGCCGCACGCGTGCAGAAGTGGGCCTTCAACAGCGACTATATGATGAAGATCGCGCCACACGTGCAGGGCCGGGTCGAGACCTTCAGCCAGATCGCTGCGCTGGGCGGCTTCTTCTTCGAAGGTGCCCTCAAGCTCGATGCCAAGCTGTTCGAGAGCAAGAAGCTGTCCGCCGATCAGGTGCGCCAGGTCATGCAATTGATCCTGTGGAAGCTTGAAAGCTTGCGCCAGTGGGAGAAGGACCGTATCACCGGCTGCATCCAGGCGGTGGTCGATGCCCTTGAGTTGAAACTGCGTGACGCCATGCCGCTGATGTTCGCGGCCGTCACGGGCCAAGCCAGCTCGGTATCGGTGCTTGATGCCATGGAAATCCTCGGCCCTGACCTGACCCGTTACCGTCTGCGCCAGGCGTTGGACTTGCTCGGTGGCGTGTCGAAGAAAGAAAACAAGGAATGGGAAAAACTGCTGGCGAGCATCGCCTGACAGCTTTCCGAGGCTCGTCGTTGAGCTGTGGGGGCGGGTTGGCCCGCGTATACGAAGGTGCATTCACCTCGGCATTCGCGGACAAACCTGCTCCTACGGGCGCGGCGTTGCGGGTTCCTCAGGGCAGGGCGGTAAGTGATTGTTATCTGTGAAAAAATTTTTGGGTATTTTCAAAAATTTGTTTGACAGCCCTGCAATCGGAACTTAATATGCGCCCCGTCCACAGCGATGAGCAAAACGAAGCGCAAGGCACCCAGCCAGCACTTCAGCTCAGCGCGACATCGTGGGGCTATAGCTCAGCTGGGAGAGCGCCTGCATGGCATGCAGGAGGTCAGCGGTTCGATCCCGCTTAGCTCCACCAAATTCCGCTTCACGATCAAGGTAATTGATCGGGAAGAAAGATCGGTTCCAGCAATCCGGTCTTTGAGGTAGAAGGTTCGTCCCCTTCGTCTAGTGGCCTAGGACACCGCCCTTTCACGGCGGTAACAGGGGTTCGAGTCCCCTAGGGGACGCCAGTTTTGCACAAGCGATATTTCGATGTCGCTGGGCCGAGAGGCTAGAAATCCGGGGCTATAGCTCAGCTGGGAGAGCGCCTGCATGGCATGCAGGAGGTCAGCGGTTCGATCCCGCTTAGCTCCACCAATTTGCCGCGGTCCGTGGAAACGGATTGGCACGAAGGTTGTTGTCCCCTTCGTCTAGTGGCCTAGGACACCGCCCTTTCACGGCGGTAACAGGGGTTCGAGTCCCCTAGGGGACGCCACTTTTACCCGCGCTTTGCGGGAGTTGAAAGGCTCATTCTCATGTTTGGATGGGCCTTTTGTTTTCACTTTGGGGCTATAGCTCAGCTGGGAGAGCGCCTGCATGGCATGCAGGAGGTCAGCGGTTCGATCCCGCTTAGCTCCACCAATTCTGCCAGGGTCTGCATCAGCGGATCTGCACGAAGGTTCACGTCCCCTTCGTCTAGTGGCCTAGGACACCGCCCTTTCACGGCGGTAACAGGGGTTCGAGTCCCCTAGGGGACGCCACTTTTACCCGCGTTTTGCGGGACTTTAAAGGCTCATTCGCATATTGAATGGGCCTTTTGTTTTTCTGCCTCGAAAAAAGCAGTCCTCCAGACGGGATGGCGGTTTTCTGCTTGCAAAAAAATATTATGGAAATAATATTCCGATCATAATATTTCCGAGGTTGCCATGAGTGACAAGAAGAGCAAGACCCGCGAGCGCATCCTGGCGGCAGCCCGCAGTGCCTTGATTCAACAAGGCCCCGCCGACCCTAGCGTAAGTCAGGTGATGGGGGCCGCCGGGCTGACAGTCGGGGGCTTCTACGCCCATTTCGACAGCAAGGACGAGCTGATGCTCGAGGCATTTCGCCAGTTGCTTTGTGAGCGCCGAGCCTTGCTTGCCCAAGTGGACCCGAGCGTCGATGGGGCAGGGCGACGTGCGCTGGTGGCAGCGTTCTACTTGTCGCGCAAGCACCGCGATGCCCATGAGCACGCCTGTCCACTGCCCACTGCCCTGAGCGAGATGCAGCGCCTACCCGAAACCTTCCGTGAGGTGTTGGCCGAGCACCTCGAGTTGATGACCGCGCAAATGGTTGATCGCCCAGAAGACATCGACAAGGCCTTTGCCGATCTATCCCTGATGATTGGCGGATTGACCTTGGCGCGGGCCTTGGGTGATAGCGAGCTGTCCGACCGTATCCTGCGCGCCGCCAAATCGGCGGTGATCTGAGCTAACCGACCTCTGGAGCAAGGTGATGACTACTCTGAGCTGGATTCGTGGCGTCAATGGCACTCTGGGTCGCCTGGCCCCAGAGCATGTCGCCGGTAAGATGCGTCGCGCATTCATGACCCCGCGTCCTTTGCCGCCTCGGCAATGGGAACTGCCCCTGTTGTCCAGGGCCGAGCGCATCACCCTGCGTTTTGGGCTCTCGGCCTTGCGCTGGGGCAAGGGGCCGACCGTGTTGATGATGCACGGTTGGGAAGGTCGGCCCACTCAGTTCGCAGCCCTGATCGAGGCACTCGTAGCGGCCGGGCACACCGTGGTGTCACTTGAGGGGCCGGGTCACGGGCGGTCTCCCGGGCAGCATGCCCATGTAGGGCTGTTTGCCCGCGCCTTGCTGGAGGCGGCTGCCGAATTGCCGCCGCTGCGTGCGGTGGTGGGGCATTCCATGGGCGGGGCCAGTATGCTGCTGGCTCTGCAATGGGGGCTGCGTGCCGAGGCCGCGGTGAGCATCGCTGCGCCGGCGCAATTGCTTGGTGTATTGCGAGGTTTTGCCCATCGCCTGGGGCTACCGGCGCGGGCTAGAGCAGCGTTCATCCGCCAGGTCGAGCAGGAAGTTGGCGTGCAGATCTCGCGGCTGGATGTCAGCGGCTACCAGTTGGACGTGCCTGGCCTGGTGGTGCATGCCTGCGACGATATCCTGGTGCCGGTCAGTGAGGCTCAGGCCATCCACAACGCCTGGTTCGACAGCCGCCTGATGTTGTTGGAGGAGGGTGGCCATCAGCGTGTGCTGGCTGATCCGCGGGTGAATCAGGCGGTGCTTGAGCTGCTGGCGCGCACGTCACAAGGAGCGCGGCAAAGCGCCTGAGCATCCGGTACACTCTGCCCGATCACTGACCAAGGGGAGCGGGCATGAGCTGGGATCTGGCATCGCCATTCATCATTGATCTTCGCGTCGGCACCGAGGACATCGACGGCCTCGGCCATGCCAACAATGCGGTCTACGTCACCTGGCTGGAGCGTTGCGCTTGGCGTCATTCGCAGCGGCTGGGGCTGGATCTGGCCGAGTACCGCCGCCTGGACCGTGCCATGGCCGTGGTCCGCCACGAGATCGACTACCTCGCCGCCGCCTATGAAGACGACGAGTTGCAATTGGCCACCTGGATCATCGACTGGGACCAGCGCCTACGCATGACCCGCCGCTTTCAGCTCAAGCGCCCGCGTGACGGCGTCACCCTATTGCGAGCGCAAACCACCTTTGCCTGTATCGAGTTGTCCAGCGGCAAGCCCAAGCGCATGCCTGCAGAATTTATCGAAGGCTACGGCCCGGCGCTGGCCGGTGCCTGATCCGGCAGTCTTTTTTGCTAGACTGCCGCCTTTTTCGCCGAGACCCTGACATGCAAATTGCCCTGGCCCCCATGGAGGGGCTGGTAGACAACATCCTGCGCGACGTCCTGACCCGGGTGGGCGGCATCGACTGGTGTGTCACCGAGTTCATCCGTGTCTGTGATCGCCTGCTGCCGGCCTCGTCGTTCGACAAGCTGGCGCCTGAGCTGCGCCAGGGCGCGCGGACGGCAGCCGGGGTGCCGATGCGCGTGCAATTGCTGGGTTCGGATCCGGCCTGTCTGGCCGACAACGCCGTGCTGGCCTGCGAGCTGGGCGCGCCGGTGATCGACCTGAACTTCGGTTGCCCGGCCAAGACGGTGAACAAGTCTCGAGGTGGCGCGGTGCTGCTCAAGGAGCCCGAGTTGCTGCATGCCATCGTCCACGAGGTTCGTCGTGCGGTACCGGCCCACATTCCGGTGACCGCGAAGATGCGGCTAGGCTTCGACAGTCCGGACGGTGCCCTGGAATGCGCCACTGCGCTGGCCGAAGGTGGAGCCGAACATCTGGTGGTGCACGCCCGGACCAAGGTTGAGGGCTACAAGCCGCCGGCCCATTGGGAATGGGTGGCGCGGGTGCAGGATGTGGTGAAAGTGCCGGTGTTCGCCAATGGCGAAATCTGGACCGTCGATGATTGGCGGCGTTGCCGCCAAGTCAGCGGGGCCGAAGACATCATGCTCGGCCGTGGTCTGGTGTCGCGGCCGGACCTGGGCTTGCAGATCGCCGCGGCTCGCGACGGGCGGGACTACCGACCGATGACCTGGGACGACCTGATGCCGCTGCTGCGTGAATTCTGGCGTCAGGCTCAGGCCAAACTGTCGCCGCGTTATGCGCCCGGGCGCTTGAAGCAGTGGCTGGCCATGCTGACCCGTAGTTATCCCGAGGCAGTGGTGTTGTTTGCCGAACTGCGGCGTGAGGATGATTGCCAGCGCATCAGCCGGTTGCTAGGCGTAGAGCAGGCGCTAGCGCTGGACGCCTGCGTTGCCTGAGCATGCAATGCCGGCTGGTCCCGTGCCAGCCGACGCTGGCATGGCTTCGAAAAAATTTTTGGATGACCTCTTGAAACCCTCTTGTCGGGCCCTATCTCTTGAGTACGCGATGCCGAAGCCGGGTCGCGTAGTGACTTAACTTGCTGAATCTCAGGAGTTCATGACCATGACTACCGCTTTCTCTCTCGCTCCACTGTTCCGTCATTCCGTTGGTTTCGACCGTTTCAACGATCTGTTCGAATCCGCGGCACGTAACGAGGCGGGTAGCAGCTACCCTCCCTACAACGTGGAAAAACATGGCGATGACCACTATCGCATCGTGGTTGCCGCAGCCGGTTTCCAGGAGCAGGACCTCGACCTGCAGGTCGAAAAAGGCGTCCTGACCGTTATCGGTGGCAAGCGCGACAACAGCACCGAAGGCGTCACCTATCTGCACCAGGGCATTGCCCAACGGGCCTTCAAGCTGTCTTTCCGCCTGGCTGACCACATCGAAGTGAAGTCCGCGGGCCTGGCCAACGGTCTGCTCAGCATCGATTTGCTGCGCATCGTGCCGGAAGAGGCCAAGCCAAAGCGCATCCCGATCAATGGCGAGCAGCCAGCGCTGAACTAAGTTCGGCAGAGTGAAGAAAGGGCACCTTCGGGTGCCCTTTTTTTGTATCTGTGTCCCGTCCTGAATAAGGTTTACACCTTTCCCCCGAGAATCTGGAGACCTCGATGGTGCATGGTGTGAAGCGAACACAGCGTGATTACTCGCTGACTTTTAAATTGGCTGTAGTGGATCAGGTCGAAAAAGGTGAATTGACCTGTACTCAGGCCCAGGAGCGGTACGGTATCCAGGGCAAATCTACAGTTCTGGTATGGTTGCGTAAGCATGGTCGGCAGGATTGGAGCCAAGGGGCGTCGATCCGGGCCGAGAGGAGCTTCGCGATGTCCGACCCCAAAACGCTCACTCCAGAGCAGCGGATCAAAGAGCTTGAGCAGCAGCTTGAGCTGATGAGCCAGAAGGCTCAGTTCTTTGAGACCGTCGTTGATGTCCTGAAGAATGACTACGGTGTATCGGTCGTAAAAAAGCGATCCGGCAAGTCCTCTCGCAAGGTCAAGTCGCAGGACTGAGCATTGCCAGGGCTTGTCAGTTTCTAGGCATTAGCCGGCAGGCTTATTACAAGCGCAATCGAGCTGCCGACAGTAAAGCTCATCAGGCAGATCGGGTTGTCGAGTTTGTTCAGAAAATCCGGATGCGTCAGCCGCGACTGGGAACACGGAAACTGCACTATCTGCTGCATTGCCAGCCTGATAAACGAGTCCAAGTTGGCCGAGACCGGCTGTTTGAGGTTTTGGGCGAGCGCCGCTTGCTGGTGCTGCCCAAGCGGGCGTATCACAAGACAACCCAAAGCTATCATCGCTTCTACCGTCATCCCAATCTTCTCAAAGCAGGCCCAAATCAGGTAGTTCCGTCAGGGCCAGAGCACGTCTGGGTGGCGGATATTACCTACCTGCCCTCCAGAAGCGGCCCGCTGTACCTGAGCCTGGTAACGGATGCATATTCCAGAAAGATTGTTGGCCATCATGTCCATGAAAGCCTACATGCCGAGTCGGTTGCACAAGCCTTTAGACAGGCCCTGCGCAAGCGGCGGCGCCACCAGCCGTTAGTCCATCACTCCGACCGCGGTATTCAATACTGCTCAGCGCTATACCAGTCGCTGCATACAAGGCACGGAGTTCATTGCTCGATGACTGACGGGTACGACTGCTACCAGAACGCTCTAGCCGAGCGCATCAACGGAATCCTCAAAACAGAGCTGTTGCTGAGTAACCCAGAAGATCTGGAGCAGGCACGGAAGATGGTTGATGAGGCCGTGCAGATCTATAACACGGAGCGGCCTCACATGGCCCTGAAACACAAAACGCCCGATGCGGTGCATCGGGCGTTTTGAGGCCTACCGGCCTACCTGAACAGGTGTAAACCTATTTCAGGACTAGACACTGATGATGCGTGCAGGGAAATCAATAATCCGCCGGTGCCTCCATCAACATCTGGCGAAACTCTGGCAAGGGCAGCGGGCGGCTGTGCAGGTAGCCCTGGTAGAGGTAGCAACCCTGGCGCTCGAGAAACTCTAGCTGATCGGACTGTTCGACCCCTTCTGCGATCACCGCCAGATCCAGGCTACGGGCCATGGCCACGATGGCGCGGACGATCTCGGCATCGTTGGGGTCGATCGGGGCGTCCCGCACGAAGGTCTGGTCGATCTTCAGGGCATCGACGGGTAGGCGCTTGAGGTAGGTCAGAGAAGAATAGCCGGTGCCGAAGTCATCCATGGCGAAACTCACCCCGTAACGCTTGAGTTCGCGCATCTTGCTAATGGTGTCCTCCAGATTCTGGATAACGATGCCTTCGGTAATCTCCAGCTTCAGCATGCGCCGTGGCAGGCGGTAGTCGTCGAGGCTGCGCAGCACCCGTTCGACGAAATCGTTCTGACGGAACTGCCGGGGGCTGATATTCACGCACAGGCTGAAATCATCGGCATCGATCAGTCCATCCTCTAGCATGCGCGCGCAGGCATCGCAGGCTTCGTCAAGGATCCAGCTGCCCACTTCAAGGATCAGGCCGCTCTCTTCAAGCACCTGGATGAATTGCGAGGGTGGCTGCTGGCCCAGTTGCGGGTGATGCCAGCGCAGCAGTACCTCGGCACCGACGATGCGATTGTCGCGGGCGTCCACTTGCGGCTGGAAGTGCAGGGCGAGTTCGCCGCGGGCCAAGGCCAGGCGCAGGTCGGTTTCCATGCGCAGGCGTTCGCTGGCGGCCTTTTGCATGCTGGTGTGGAACAGTTGTGTGGTGTTGCGCCCGGAGTCCTTGGCTCGATACAGGGCGATGTCGGCGCGTTTGAGCAGGTCGGCGGGGGTCGCGCCATGGTCGGGTATCAGCGCCACGCCGATACTGGGTGTGACCTGCAGGCGCTGGCCATCGAGGGACATAGGCTCGGCGAGTAGTTCGCGCAGGGTATCGGCCAGGTCGCGGACTTTCGCTTCCACTTGATCGCGACTGCCCTCCAGGCCGCTGAGCAGTACCACGAACTCGTCGCCACCCAGGCGGGCCACTGTGTCCTCCAGGCGTACGCTAGCCTCCAGGCGCGCGGTGATGATCTTGAGCACCGTATCGCCCACCGGATGACCGAGCGAATCATTGATGTGCTTGAAATGGTCAAGGTCCAGGAACAGCAGCGCGCCGCGCAGATTGTGGCGTTTGAGCAGGGCGATCTGTTGGCTGAGGCGGTCCATCAGCAAGGCACGGTTGGGCAGGTTGGTCAGCGGGTCGTGATAAGCCAGGTGGCGGATCTGCGCCTGGGCGTTCTTCAGTTGACTGACATCGCGGGCAGTGAGCAGCAGGCAATCGGCCTCGTTGAGGCTCAGCGGCTCCACCGAAACCTCCACGGTGAGGATGTCGCCGCGTTTGTTGCGGCCCAGCATTTCACGGTGGTGCACCCTGCCACGTTCGCGCAGCTCGGTGAGCAGGGCGGCGCGTTGCTTGTCGTCAGCCCAGATGCCGATCTCATAGACCGTGCGTCCGATCACGTCGGCGCTGCTGTAACCGGTCAGTCGGCAGAAACCATCGTTGACTTCGAGGTAGCGGCCTGTCGAGCGCTCGGTCAGGGTGATGGCGTCGGGGCTTGAGTGGAAAGCCTTGGCGAATTTCTCTTCGCTGGCCTTGAGGGCCGCCTCGGCGCGCTGCTGTTGGGTGATGTCGCGCAAGGTCGTGACGCTGCAGGGCTGGTTGTCGACGGTGATCTGGCAACTGGAGATGACGCATGTCAGCGACGAGCCGTTGTGGTGATTGACTACCACCGCCACATTGCTCAATGCCCGTTCCCGGATCACTTGCTCGATGCGTTGTGCCCGTTTCGCCGACTCCGCCCACAGACCGATCTGTTCGGCAGTGCGGCCGATGACCTGTTCGGCGCTCCAACCGAAAGTCTGAGTAAAGGCGCGGTTGATCTCGATGAACTGGCCATTGTCCTGGCGCGTGACGCAAATCGGGTCAGGGCTGACCTGGAACAGGCTGGCGAATTTTTCCTCAGAGGCGCTCAAGCGCTGTTCGCGTTCCACTTGGTCGGTGATGTCGAGCAACGTGCCGGCCATGCGTAGGGGGTTGCCCTGTTCGTCGCGATAGAGGCGGGCGCGGCTTTCGATGTAACGCGACTGGCCGTTGTCCAGTTGCACGCGGTAGGTGACCTGATAGTTGCCCGCCGGTCCCTCACGCAGGCTGCGATAGGTCTGGCGCATGACGCTGCGTTCGTGCTCCGAGACCCCTTCGAAGAAGGCCTCGAACGACTCGTGGAAAGGCACCGGGGGCAGGCCGTGCAGCTGTGCGGCGCGGGCCGAGCCGTAGAGCATGCCGCTGGGGATGTGCCAGTCCCAGGTGCCCAGTTGCGCCGAATCCAGGGCCAGGTCCAGGCGTTCCTGGCTGTCTTTGAGGGCTTGTTCAGCGCGCTTGCGTTCGCTGGTATCGACGAAGGTGCTGAGCAGGTAGGTCACGCCTTCGAGCTCGATACTCTGGGTGCAGAGGATGCCGTCGTGAAGCTTGCCGGTGCTGGCGCGAAACTGGACCTCTAGGGTCAGTGGGCCGCCATTGCTGTTTCGGGTGTTGTCCAGCACCTGATGGCGCAGTTCAGGGTTGACCCACAACCCGAGCTCCAAGGTGGTCTTGCCGATGACCTGGTGTCCGGGCCAGCCGAACATGTCTTCGAAATGCTGGTTGACCTCGAAGATCATGCCGTCCTGGCGACGGGTCAAGAGAATGACATTAGGGCTCAGGTGAAAGAGCGTGGCGAAGCGCTTCTCGGAGTTGATCAGTGCGGTTTCCCGATCGTGTTGACGGGTGATTTCCCGTACGACCCCGATCATTTGAGGGCGACCGTCAGGGGCGTGTGTCAGGCTGCCTGTGACTTCCAGCCAATGCACGCTGCCATCGGGCCAGCGTATGCGATGGCGCATCGCCGGTTCCACGGGTTCGCCATTGACCACGGCCTGGAACATCTGGCGCGTGCGGGCCCGGTCCTCCTCGGGCAGCAGGTCGAGGTAGTCGATGTCGTTGGGCAGGGGCCGATCGGGTTCGAAGCCGAACAGCGCCTGGGTGGCCCGCGACCAGCTGATCCGGCCACTGTCGATATCCCACAACCACGCCCCCAGACGCGCGCCATTGAGCGCGGCCAACAGTTGCGGAGCGTTCTGCCAAGTCTGCTCCGACTCCTGGGGGGCTGCCGCGTGGATGCGCGGCAGGCGCGGAAAACGGTTTGCTGATTTGGGCATCGGTACCAGACCTTTGGCGGATGACGCGTCCCTGTAGTGTGGAAGACCGGCCGACTGCGCTCAGGCGGTCGCTGCGTGGCTGTCGAGCAGCGCCATGAAGGCCTTGGCCGCGTTCGACAGCGTGCGTTCCGTATGCAGAATGTAGCCTAGCTGGCGCGACAGCTGTATGCCGGGCAAGGCGATGGGTGCAACCTGCTCGTCGAGCATGGTGCGCGGTAGCACGCTCCAGGCAAGCCCAATGGAAACCATCATCTTGATGGTCTCCAAGTAGTTGGTGCTCATGGCGATGTTCGGCGTCAGGCCCTGACTTTCGAACAGCCGCTGGACGATATGGTGGGTGAAGGTATTGCCGCCGGGGAATACCGCCGGGTGACGGGCGACATCGGCCAGGCTGACCTGCTGGTTGCTGGCCAAGGGGTGTTCCGGTGCGGCGACGAAATCCAGTGCATCGTCCCAGACGGGCACGGCACGCACCAGATGGTGGGGTTCGGGAGCCAGGGTGATAACCGCGATCTCTGCGCGCCCATGCAGAATCTCGTCGTAGGCCGCTTCCGAATCCAGGAACTGAATATCCAACGCCACCGCCGGATGCTCGCGGGTGAAAGCCCGCAATAGCGGGGGCAAGCGGTGCAAGCCGATGTGGTGACTGGTGGCGAGGGTCAGGCGACCACTCACCTCACCGGTCAAATTGGTCAGGGCTCGTCGGGTATCATCCAGGACATTGAGGATCTGGTAGGCGCGCGGTAGCAGGGCGCGCCCGGCCTCGGTCAAGGTCACTTCCCGACCCAGGCGATCGAACAGGCGCACATCCAGTTGCTGTTCGAGCCCGGCAATGCGTTTGCTGACAGCCGGCTGGGTCAGGTGCAGGCGTTCCCCGGCACCGGAAAAACTTCCGGTTTCGGCAATGGCGATGAAGGCACTGAGGTTGGCCAGGTCCACGGCTTAGAATTCCTATTGGTTATCCAAAGCATAAAAATTATGAATTTGAGTTATTCAATCTAACCCCATAGCATCGACCGTACAAGCCAAGGGGTTATTGGCATAGAAATACGCTGATGAGGAATAGTCAGATGTCTGGCAAAACGCTCTACGACAAACTCTGGGATGCGCACGAAGTCAAGCGGCGCGACGACGGTTCGTCCTTGATCTACATCGATCGTCACATCATCCACGAAGTGACTTCGCCCCAGGCCTTCGAAGGCCTGCGTCTGGCCAACCGCAAGCCATGGCGTATCGATGCCAACATCGCGACCCCTGACCACAACGTGCCGACCACGCCAGAGCGCAAGGGCGGCATCGCAGCCATCGCCGACGAAGTGTCGCGCCTGCAGGTGCAGACCCTCGACGAGAACTGTGACGAATACGGCATCGTCGAATTCAAGATGAACGATGAACGTCAGGGCATCGTGCACGTCATCAGCCCCGAGCAGGGCGCCACCTTGCCAGGCATGACCGTCGTCTGCGGTGACTCGCATACCTCGACCCACGGCGCCTTCGGCGCGCTGGCCCATGGCATCGGCACCTCGGAAGTCGAGCATGTGCTGGCCACCCAGTGCCTGGTTGCCAAGAAAATGAAGAACATGCTGGTACGCGTCGAAGGCGAGTTGCCTGCAGGCGTGACCGCCAAGGACATTGTCCTCGCTGTGATCGGCAAGATCGGCACCGCCGGCGGCAATGGCCACGCGATGGAGTTCGCTGGCAGCGCCATCCGCGCGCTGTCCATGGAAGGCCGCATGACCATCTGCAACATGTCCATCGAAGCCGGTGCCCGTGTGGGGCTGGTCGCTGTGGATGACACTACCATCGCTTATGTCGAGGGTCGTCCGTACGCGCCCAAGGGCGAGCAGTGGAAACAGGCGGTGGAGGCTTGGAAGGGGCTGGTTTCCGATGCCGATGCCGTGTTCGACACCATCGTTGAGCTGGACGCTGCCCAGATCAAGCCGCAAGTGAGCTGGGGCACCTCGCCGGAGATGGTCCTGGCCGTCGATCAGCGTGTGCCGGATCCGGCTGCCGAGCCTGACCTGATCAAGCGTGGCTCCATCGAGCGCGCCCTCAAGTACATGGGCCTGGCCGCCAATCAGGCGATCACCGACATCAAGCTCGACCGTGTGTTCATCGGTTCGTGCACCAACTCGCGCATCGAAGACTTGCGCGCCGCCGCCGAGATCGCCAAGGGCCGCAAGGTCGCGGCGAACGTCAAGCAAGCCTTGGTGGTGCCAGGCTCGGGCCTGGTCAAAGCCCAGGCCGAGCGCGAAGGTCTGGACAAGATCTTCATCGAGGCAGGTTTCGAATGGCGTGAGCCCGGCTGCTCCATGTGCCTGGCGATGAACCCGGACCGCCTGGAGAGCGGCGAACATTGCGCCTCGACCTCCAACCGCAACTTCGAAGGCCGTCAGGGCGCAGGAGGTCGTACCCACCTGGTCAGCCCGGCCATGGCCGCCGCCGCCGCGGTCACCGGCCACTTCATCGATGTCCGCGAGTTGATCCAAGGGAGCGCAGCATGAAAGCCTTTACCCAGCACATCGGCCTTGTCGCTCCATTGGATCGCGCCAACGTCGACACCGACCAGATCATTCCCAAGCAGTTCCTGAAATCGATCAAGCGCACCGGTTTCGGTCCGAACCTGTTCGATGAGTGGCGTTACCTGGACGTAGGCCAGCCCTACCAGGACAACAGCAAACGTCCGCTCAACAAGGAGTTCGTGCTCAACCACGAGCGCTACCAGGGTGCCAGCGTGCTGCTGGCGCGGGAGAACTTCGGTTGCGGCTCGAGCCGCGAGCACGCGCCGTGGGCGTTGGACGAATACGGTTTCCGTAGCGTCATCGCACCGAGCTTCGCCGATATCTTCTTCAACAACAGCTTCAAGAACGGCCTGTTGCCGATCATCCTCAGCGACGAAGAAGTCGATGAGTTGTTCAAGCAGGTCGAAGCCAACCCGGGCTACCAACTGACCATCGACCTGCAAGCCCAGGCCGTGACACGTCCAGACGGCAAGGTGCTGCATTTCGAGATCGATGCCTTCCGCAAGCACTGCTTGCTCAACGGCCTCGATGACATCGGCCTGACCTTGCAGGACAGTGACGCCATCCAGGCGTTCGAGGCCAAGCACCGGGCCAGTCAGCCTTGGTTGTTCCGCGACGCCTGATACGCGGATTGCCCGGCTAGGCGGCTCCTGTAACGATGTAGGCAGGCGCCGGTTCGCCGGGCCGGTTTTTTTCGGTGGGCCGAGCAGGCGCGCCGTTCGAATGGATAGAGGAAAGCATGAGCAAGCAGATTCTGATTCTCCCAGGTGATGGTATCGGCCCGGAAATCATGGCCGAGGCGGTCAAGGTGCTGGAGCTGGCCAACGACAAGTTCCAGCTCGGCGTCACCCTGGAGCACGACGTGATCGGCGGCGCCGCCATCGACAAGCATGGCATTCCGCTGGCCGACGAGACCCTGGAGCGCGCACGCAAGGCCGATGCCGTGCTGCTCGGCGCGGTCGGCGGGCCCAAGTGGGACAAGCTTGAGCGTGATATCCGTCCAGAGCGCGGCCTGCTCAAGATCCGTTCGCAGCTGGGCCTGTTCGCCAACCTGCGCCCGGCCATCCTCTATCCGCAATTGGCCGATGCCTCCTCGCTCAAGCCGGAAATCGTCGCGGGCCTGGATATCCTCATCGTCCGCGAGCTGACCGGCGGTATCTACTTCGGTGCGCCACGTGGTCAGCGCGAGCTGGAAGGTGGCGAGCGCCAGGCCTACGACACGCTGCCGTACAGCGAAAGTGAAGTGCGCCGCATTGCCCGCGTCGGCTTCGACATGGCCCGCGTGCGCGGCAAGAAGCTGTGCTCGGTGGACAAGGCCAACGTGCTCGCTTCCAGCCAACTGTGGCGTGAAGTGGTCGAGGAGGTGGCCAAGGATTACCCGGACGTCGAACTCAGCCACATGTACGTCGACAATGCCGCCATGCAGCTGGTCCGCGCGCCCAAGCAGTTCGACGTGATGGTGACCGACAACATGTTCGGTGACATTCTGTCGGATGAAGCTTCCATGCTGACCGGTTCCATCGGCATGCTGCCGTCTGCGTCCCTCGATGCCAACAACAAAGGCATGTACGAGCCTTGCCACGGTTCGGCGCCGGACATCGCAGGCCTTGGCATTGCCAACCCGCTCGCGACCATTCTGTCGGTGTCGATGATGCTGCGCTACACCTTCAACCAGGTGGTTGCCGCCGACGCGATCGAGAAGGCTGTCAGCGTGGTATTGGATCAGGGCCTGCGTACCGGCGACATTTGGTCGGCCGGCTGCAGCAAGGTAGGTACGCAGGAAATGGGCGACGCAGTAGTCGCAGCGCTGCGGAATCTGTAATCTCTCTGGCCCGCCATCGTCTTCCCTTCGATGGCGGCCCACTTTTAGCAAAGGTGTAGTTGCGATGAAACGTGTAGGTCTGATCGGTTGGCGAGGTATGGTCGGTTCCGTGCTCATGCAGCGGATGCTGGAGGAGCAGGATTTCGACCTCATCGAGCCGGTGTTCTTCACCACGTCCAACGTGGGTGGCCAGGGTCCGAATGTGGGCAAGGACATTGCTCCGCTCAAGGACGCCTATAGCATTGAAGAGCTCAAGACCCTCGACGTCATCCTGACCTGCCAGGGTGGCGACTACACCAACGAAGTCTTCCCCAAGCTGCGTGAAGCCGGCTGGCAGGGTTACTGGATCGACGCTGCTTCGTCCCTGCGCATGCAGGATGACGCCGTGATCATCCTTGATCCGGTCAACCGCAAAGTCATCGACCAGCAGCTCGACGCTGGCACCAAGAACTACATCGGCGGCAACTGCACTGTCAGCCTGATGTTGATGGGCCTGGGTGGTCTGTTCGAAGCGGGCCTGGTCGAGTGGATGAGCGCCATGACCTATCAGGCCGCCTCCGGCGCCGGTGCGCAGAATATGCGCGAGCTGATCAAGCAGATGGGGGGTATCCATGCGGCGGTCGCTGATGACCTGGCCAACCCGGCCAGTGCCATCCTTGACATCGACCGCAAGGTTGCCGAGACCATGCGCGGCGAAGCCTTCCCGACCGAGAACTTCGGCGTACCGCTGGCAGGCAGCCTGATCCCCTGGATCGACAAAGAGCTGCCGAACGGCCAAAGCCGTGAGGAATGGAAAGCCCAGGCCGAGACCAACAAGATCCTGGGACGCTTCAAGAACCCGATCCCGGTCGACGGCATCTGCGTGCGCATCGGCGCCATGCGTTGCCACAGCCAGGCGCTGACCATCAAGCTGAACAAAGACGTGCCGCTGGCAGATATCGAAGGCATGATCAGCCAGCACAATCCATGGGTGAAGCTGGTGCCGAACCAGCGTGAGATCAGCATGCAGGAACTGAGCCCGACCAAGGTGACTGGCACCCTGAACGTGCCGGTTGGCCGTCTGCGCAAGCTGAACATGGGTTCTCAGTACCTGGGGGCCTTCACGGTCGGTGACCAACTGCTGTGGGGCGCTGCCGAGCCGCTGCGTCGCATGTTGCGGATCCTGCTCGAGCGTTGATCGCACCTTTGCTTTGACCGAGAACCCACGCCTGGCGTGGGTTTTCTGTTTTTGGGGCGGGTGTTGGTGTTGCGAGGTGGAAGGTATATCCACTTGATAGGGTGACGCTAGTTCACCATTGCGCCGTAAAGGCGCAAAGCGCCAGTGGCGCCCCCACAAAAAATGGATATGCTCAAAACTCCAAGCGCCCAAGCCCAAGCAAAACTACTCCCCATCGCCCAATCCAAGTAAAGTGCCGCACCCTAAGTTCCACCAGAAGGACCCAACCATGCCCCAGCCCATAGACATCGCCATCATCGGCGCCACCGGCAGCGTCGGCGAAACCCTCGTCCAGATCCTCGAGGAACTCGAATTCCCCGTCGCTACCCTGCACTTGCTGGCCAGTATGGAATCCGCTGGCAGCAACATGATGTTCGCGGGCAAGAAACTGCGCGTCCGGGAAGTCGACAGTTTCGACTTCTCTCAGGTCAAGTTGGCGTTCTTTGCCGCAAGCCCCGCAGTCACCCGTAGTTTTGCTCCCAAGGCCCAGCAGGCCGGTTGCTCTGTGATCGACCTGTCCGGAGGACTGGAGCAGGCATTGGCTTTGGTCCCGGAAGCCAACGGGGACAAGGTTGCCCAGCTCAAGCATCCCGCGCTAATTGCCAGCCCCAGTGCAGCGGCCGTCGCGCTGGCGGTGGCGCTGGCCCCGCTCAAAGGCTTGCTCGACATCGAGCGGGTACAGGTGATGGCTAGCCTGGCCGTGTCGGCCCAAGGCCGGGAGGCGGTGAGCGAACTGGCCCGACAGACAGCCGAACTGCTCAATGCCAGGCCGCTGGAGCCGCGCTTCTTCGATCGTCAGGTCGCTTTCAATGTGTTGGCGCGGGTCGGTGCCGCCGACGAGCACGGTCATACCAGCCTGGAGCGGCGCTTGGTCGATGAGTTGCGTGTGCTGCTCGACCTGCCGGCGCTGAAAATCTCCGTGAGCTGCGTTCAAGTCCCGGTGTTTTATGGCGATAGCTTCAGTGTGGCGGTGCAGAGCCGTCGCCCGGTCGACCTGGTCGCGGTCAATGAGGCGCTCGAGGCTGCACAAGGTATCGAGCTGGTCGAGCCGGATGATTATCCGACGGCTGTCGGCGACGCAGTGGGGCAAGACGTGGTCTATGTTGGTCGTGTACGCCATGGCATCGACGAGCAGGAACAACTCAACCTTTGGCTGACGACCGATAACGTGCGCAAAGGGGCCGCCCTTAACGCCGTGCAAGTGGCCGGATTGTTGATAAAAGACATGGTGTAAAAGATACTGGCGCGTACTTTTGTCCTACACCACACGCAGGTCTAGGGACGATTCTTAGAAGGGAAGAGGTCATGCTTCGAATTCGCAAACTGGTTCTGGCCATGGCAGCAGCCTCGGCGCTGTCGTCGGGCATGGCCAATGCCCTCGGGTTGGGTGAGCTGACCCTCAAGTCGGCGCAGAACCAGCCGCTGGACGCCGAGATCGAACTGCTCGACGTGCGTGACCTCACCACTGCCGAAGTGGCGCCGAGCCTGGCACCGCCGGAAGAATTCGCCAAGGCTGGGGTGCCTTACCCTTCCTACCTCGAAGACCTGACCTTCACGCCGGTGATCAACCCAAACGGTAAGAGTGTGTTGCGGGTGACTTCCAGCCAGCCGCTGCCGGCACCGGTGGTGAAATTCCTGGTCCAGGTGATGTGGCCTCAAGGTCGCCTGCTGCGTGACTACAACATGCTGCTCGATCAGCCCAAGGCTCAGGGCGAGGCGGCTTCCGCCGCTGGTATCGCGCCGGCGGTCAGTGGCGCGGGTCGCTACACCACCAAGCGGCGCGATACGCTTTGGCAGATTGCCGCGCGTAACACCCAGGGCGGCTCGGTCCAGCAGACCATGTTGGCTATCCAGGCCTTGAATCCGGATGCTTTCATCGGCAACAACATCAACCAGCTCAAGGTCGGGCAGGTGCTGCGCCTGCCTGACCAGCAGCAAATCCAGAACATCCCACAGGGCGAGGCCATTCGCGAAGTTGCCGAGCAGTACGCTGCCTGGCGTGAAGGTCGACGCCTGGGCCCGCGGGCCCGTCAGCTGGACGCGACCCGCCGAGGCGCTGCCGAGGCCGCACCGGCGCGCATCGCCCAAGGTGACAACCTGCGCCTGGTCAGCCCGGATGCCAAGGGCGCTGCGGGCGATGCCAAGGCGCTCAGCGACAAGCTGGCCGTGGCTCAGGAGAGCCTCGACACCAGCCGACGTGACAACGAAGAACTCAAAAGCCGCATGGCAGACCTGCAGAGCCAGTTGGACAAGCTGCAGCGTCTGATCCAGCTCAAGAACGATCAACTGGCCCGCCTCGAAGCCCAGGGTGCTGCAGCGCAGCCCCCTGCTGCAGCGGCCTTGCCAGGCGAGCCAGCTCCTGCGCAGCCTGCGGTCAGTGCCCAGCTGACGCCGGCCGAGCCCGTGGTCGAACCGGCGCCGGCAGCGGTGGACACGGCGCCTGTGGTCAAGGAAACCCCTTATCAAGGCGTGCTCGACGAGCTGCTTGGCAACCCGCTGTTGCTGGGGTTGCTGGCCGGTTCGACTTTCCTGGTGTTGCTGTTGTTGCTGCTGCTTCTGGCGCGCAAGCGCAAGGCTCAGCAGGAAGCGGAGAAACACTTGCGCATGGCGCGGGCTTTGGCTGAGGAAAATGAGCGCGGCCCTGACCTGAACATGCCGCCGGGCAGCTTCGATGACCTGGAGGTGTCGGCACCTAGCGTGACGCTGTCTCCCGCCGTGGTCGCAGCCTCCGCAGCGGCTGCCGTTGCCGCGGAGAAACCGGCTGCACCGGCACCGGAGCCCGCCCCTGCAATTTCGCCTGCGCCAGTGACCGATCCATTGGCCGGCCTGCTGGTCGAGGTCGACCAGAGCTTGGCGCAAGGCCGTCTGAACCACGCCGCTGACTTGCTCGAGCCGGCGCTGGCCGCTCACCCCGAGCGTGGCGACCTGCGTCTTAAGCTGATGGAGGTCTATGCCCGCCAGGGCGATCAGAACGCGTTCGCCAACGAGGAGCGCCAACTGGCGCCGACCGAGCAGAACAAGGCCGAAGTCGAGTCGCTCAAAGAGCGTTTCCCGGCGATGGTTGCAGTGGCCGCTGCAGGCCTTGGTGCCGCAGCCCTGGCTGCCGAAATGGACGCGCAGTACGTTCAGGACCTGCTGCAGGAAAGCACGGATGATGTCGCTGAAGGCAAACCTGCGCCAGAGCCCGAGCCAGAAGCCGTTACCCAGGTCGAGGCGGAGCTACAGCCGGAGCCTGAGCAGGACGCGATCATCGAGGCGCCAGCTATCGATGAAAGCGATCTGGACAGCGCCTTCGATCTCAGCTTGGATGATGACCTTCCTGAGGATGCGGCGCTTGAGCTGCCGCAAGAGCCCGTGGTCGCCGAAGAACCCGTTCTGGACAGTGCCGAACCTGTCGCACCCCAGACCGATGCCGACGAAGATTTCGAAGCCTTGCTCGAGCAGGCCCAGGTCCAGACCGAACCACAAAGCCTGGACGATCTGGCCGACTTCGATCTGGACATTGGCGAGGCGCAGTCGCCGGAGCCTGCTCCAGTGGAGACCGAAGAGGCACCGGTGGATGTGGCGGCTGAGTTGGCGGCCTTCGACGAGATTCCAGAGTTCGATCCAATCTCCGAACTGGAACTGCCGGAAGACTTCGACCTGTCCCTGTCGCTGGACGATGAGTCGCCTGCGGCCAAGAGCTTTGCCTCGGAGCTCGACGACGTCAACGCCGAGCTGGACAAGCTTTCCCAGAGCCTTGAGTCGCCTTCGCTCGAGCCGCATTTCACCGCCGAAGATGCCGCCCAGGAGCTTGATCCGCTGGATGACCTGGACTTCGATTTCTTCTCCGGCGCTGACGAAGTGGCGACCAAGCTGGATCTTGCTCGCGCTTACATCGACATGGGCGACCACCAAGGCGCGCGAGACATCCTCGACGAAGTGGTCAAGGATGGTGATGACAACCAGCGCCAGGAAGCCGAGGAGATGCTTTCGCGCCTGGTGTAGTACCTTCCCGAGGCCTGGCCCATTCCCACGCGCGCAGCACAGGTGGGGCGGGCCCGCCTGTCAAGATAGCGCCGCTGTAATACGGCCGGTCCCCCGATAACGGCAGCCCTTGTGGCTGCCGTTGCCGTTATAATGCCGGCCTTTCGTTCCATCCACAGGTTTCAGGTTCTTGGACATCAACGACATCGAGGCAGCCGAATCGGCAGCCGAAGGCTACTCCCGCATCGCCTTGGGCGTGGAATACAAAGGCTCGCGCTACCGTGGCTGGCAGCGTCAGGCCAGTGGCGTGCCAAGCGTCCAGCAAGCCTTGGAGCAAGCGCTGTCGACGGTGGCCAACGAGCCAATCTCAGTGATCTGTGCCGGGCGCACCGACGCCGGAGTGCATGGCTGTGGCCAGATCGTTCATTTCGATACCCGCGCGGTGCGCGATGAGCGCGCCTGGACCATGGGCACCAATTTCAATCTGCCCAACGACATCAGTGTCACCTGGGCACGGCCGATGCCTGCGAATTTCCATGCCCGGTTCAAGGCCGTGGCACGGCGCTATCGTTATGTCATCTACAACGACCCGATCCGCCCCGCGCACCTGGCCGAGGAGGTCACCTGGAACCATCGGCCGCTGGATGTCGAGCGCATGGCCGAGGCGGCGCAGTTCCTGCTGGGGACCCATGACTTCAGCGCGTTCCGGGCCAGCCAGTGCCAGGCCAAGTCGCCGATCAAGCACATCTATCACCTGCGCGTCACTCGCCACGGCAAGATGATCGTGCTGGACGTTCGCGCCACGGCGTTCCTCCATCACATGGTGCGTAACATCGCCGGTGTGCTGATGACCATCGGTGCGGGCGAGCGCCCCGTGACCTGGGCGCGCGAGGTGCTCGAAGGACGCAATCGTCGCGAGGGCGGGGTAACGGCCCACCCCTACGGCCTGTATCTGGTCCAGGTGGAATACCCCGAGGTCTTCGCCTTGCCGCAACGTTACATCGGTCCACACTTTCTCACCGGGTACGAAGCATTGGCAGACTGACGGGCGAAACGTCATTTGCTACCATCCGGCCTTTAACCGCCCACTCAAGGTCCGCCGTCCATGAGCAACGTTCGCAGCAAGATCTGCGGGATTACCCGCATCGAGGACGCCCTGGCGGCCGCCGAAGCCGGTGCCGATGCTATCGGCTTGGTCTTTTATGCCAAGAGCCCGCGTGCGGTGGATGTGCGCCAGGCGCGTGCGATCATCGCCGAGCTGCCACCATTCGTGACTACGGTGGGCTTGTTCGTCAATGCATCGCGGTGCGAGCTCAACGAGATTCTCGAGGTGGTGCCGCTGGACCTGCTACAGTTCCACGGCGACGAAACCCCGGCCGATTGCGAGGGTTACCATCGGCCCTGGATCAAAGCGCTGCGGGTGCGCCCTGGCGATGACCTGCATGCTGCCTGCCAACACTATGCAGGGGCTCGAGGTATTCTCCTGGACACCTACGTGCCGGGCGTGCCGGGCGGCACTGGCGAGGCCTTCGACTGGTCGCTGGTACCTGCTTCGCTGAGCAAGCCGATCATCTTGGCCGGTGGCCTGTCCGCGGATAACGTCGGTCAGGCCATCGCCCAGGTGCGCCCCTACGCCGTGGATGTCAGCGGCGGGGTTGAGCAGGCCAAGGGCATCAAGGACGCGGCGAAGATCGAAGCCTTCATGCGTGCGGTGAAACAGGCGTGACGATGGATGTGACGGCTGCCCGCGCGGCATCGTCCATAGCTTTCGCAGCCCGGTGCTGCCAAGCCTGTTCCTCGGACAGGTGGTGCGGATCGCCGGCATGACAGATTGACGATGGCCCGACCGCCAGGTCGGCTCCGCTTCAATGCGGGCCCCGGACCGGGTCATCATCGTTTCATTGAAGAACATGAGCTCAAGGGCAGGGCATGGCCGGCCAGACCGGCCCCCGCCCACCGATACTGGAGAAAGAAAGCATGAGCAACTGGTTAGTCGACAAACTGATCCCTTCGATCATGCGTTCCGAGGTGAAGAAGAGCTCGGTGCCTGAGGGCCTGTGGCACAAGTGCCCGGCATGCGAGTCCGTGCTGTATCGTCCGGAGCTGGAAAAGACCCTGGATGTCTGCCCCAAGTGCAACCACCACATGCGCATCGGCGCCCGTGCTCGTATCGACATCTTCCTCGACCCCGAGGGGCGTGCCGAGCTGGGGGCTGACCTCGAGCCTGTGGATCGCCTTAAATTCCGTGACGGCAAGAAGTACAAGGATCGCCTGACGGCAGCCCAGAAGCAGACTGGCGAGAAGGACGCGCTGATTTCCATGAGCGGCACCCTGATGGGCATGCCGATCGTGGTCAGCGCCTTCGAGTTCTCCTTCATGGGGGGCTCCATGGGCGCCATCGTGGGCGAGCGCTTCGTACGTGCCGCCAACTACGCCTTGGAAAACCGCTGCCCGATGGTCTGCTTCTCCGCTTCGGGCGGCGCGCGCATGCAAGAGGCCCTGATTTCGCTGATGCAGATGGCCAAGACTTCGGCTGTGCTGGCCCGCCTGCGGGAAGAAGGCATTCCGTTCATCTCGGTACTGACCGACCCGGTCTACGGCGGTGTTTCCGCAAGCCTGGCGATGCTCGGCGACGTCATCGTCGGTGAGCCGAAGGCGCTGATCGGCTTCGCCGGTCCTCGCGTGATCGAGCAGACCGTCCGCGAGAAGCTGCCGGAAGGCTTCCAGCGCAGCGAATTCCTGCTCGAGCACGGTGCCATCGATCTGATCATCTCCCGTGGCGAGCTGCGTCCGCGTCTTGCCCGCCTGCTGGCCCAGATGACCGGCCAGGCGACTCCGGCGCAAGCCCTTGAGGCGGCTGCCGTCGCGTGATGAGCACTCGCACTCTGGGTGACTGGCTCGCCTACCTCGAACAGTTGCACCCATCGGCCATCGACATGGGGCTGGAGCGTTCGCAGCAGGTGGCGGCGCGGCTCGGGTTAGGCAAGCTGGCGCCCCGGGTGGTGACGGTTACCGGTACCAACGGCAAAGGCTCGACCTGCGCATTCGTGGCATCACTGCTCCGGGCGCAGGGGCTTAAAGTCGGCGTGTACAGCTCGCCTCACTTGTTGCGTTACAACGAGCGGGTGCGCATCGACGGAGCCGACGCCAGCGATGAACGCCTGTGCGAGGCGTTCGCTGCCGTGGAGGCAGCCCGTGGCGAGATCTCCCTGACCTACTTCGAGATGGGTACGCTGGCGGCGTTCTGGCTGTTCCAGCAGTCCGCGCTGGATGCCGTGGTGCTCGAGGTCGGCCTGGGTGGCCGTCTGGATGCGGTCAACCTGATCGACGCGGACCTGGCGTTGGTCACCAGCATCGGCGTGGATCACGCCGATTACCTGGGCAATACCCGCGAATCCGTTGCCTTCGAAAAGGCGGGTATCTTCCGTCAGGGCAAGCCGGCCCTGTGTGGCGATCTGAACCCGCCACAGCCTTTGCTGGACAAGGCGCGTGAACTTGCTTGCCCGTTCCTGCTGCGGGGTCGCGATTTCGATCTTGCAACCACTGACCAGCACTGGCAGTGGCGTGGCAGCCGGCTCGACGGCAGCAGCGTGGAACTGCATGACCTGCCTTTGCTTGACCTGCCGATGGAGAATGCCGCCCTGGCGCTGCAGGCCTACTTGCTGATGGGCTTGCCTTTCGAGGCTGGGCAGATACGCCAGGCGCTGCTCGATACCCAGGTTACCGGTCGTCTGGACCGCCGCACGGTGCAGTGGCAAGGCCGGCGTCTGGAGCTGTTGCTGGATGTGGGGCACAACCCCCATGCTGCCGAATACCTGGCTGCCCGTTTGGCCGCGCGCCCGATCAAGGGGCGTCGCCTGGCGGTGTTCGGCCTGCTCGCCGACAAGGATCTGGAGGGCGTGATCGCGCCGCTCAAGGGCGTTGTCGATGAATGGGCGGTGGCACCGCTGCAAACGCCACGCAGTCGTCCGGCCGCGGAGCTGGTAGCAGCCTTGACGAACGTCGGTGCAGCGGTGAAGTCTTATGCCAGCATCGATGCGGCCCTTGAGGGGCAATGCGCGCAGGCGACGGCGGACGATCAGATCCTGCTGTTCGGTTCGTTTTTCTGTGTTGGCCAAGCCCTGGAATGGCTAGAGCGGCAAGCTCCGGAGGAGTAGATGGCAGTGCTGGATAAAGGGATCAAGCAGCGCATGGTGGGTGCGTTGGTGCTGGTGGCGCTGGCGGTGATTTTCCTGCCGATGCTGTTCACCCGCGAAGACGAGATGCGTCAAGTGCGTGTCGAGGCGCCTGAGGCGCCTGCCATGCCGAGCTTGCCGCAGGTGCAGGTCGAGCCTGTGCAGGTACCGGAGCCCCAGCCATTGCCCGACGTGTCGGAGCCGGTGCCGGAGCAGCCAACTGTGGTGGTCAACGAATCCAGTGCGCCGATGACCACGCCGAGCCAGCCGATTACGCCATCCCCGACCCAGGCCGCCCAGGCACCAGCTCCCAAGCCTGCACCAACGCCCACGCCGAAGGCCGAGACGCGTCCGGCCGCCACGCCTGCACCTGCAGCGACAGCCAGCACTACCAAGCCAGCCGCGCCCTCCAAGGTCGATGTCAATGGTCTGCCGGTGAGCTGGTCGATCCAGTTGGCCAGTCTTTCCAATCGCGCTGGCGCCGACAATCTGCAAAAAACCCTGCGCAGCCAGGGCTACAACGCCTATATCCGTGCTGCCGACGGCATGAATCGTGTCTATGTCGGGCCACTGATCGAGCGGGCCGAGGCTGAGCGCCTGCGGGATGTGATCAATCGCCAGCACAACCTCAAGGGCTTTGTGGTGCGCTTCCAGCCAGAGCGCAACTGATCCAGAATGCCTGCGCAGCCTGTCCCGGCTGCGCAGGCTTGCACCCGGACCTGCGTCGCCAGAGGCAAAGTCGCCCTAATGGGCTGACATTCCGCTTACCCCAAACCCGCCGCTCTGGTAAAATGCGCCGCCTCAAACGTCGGCAGGCAACACCGTGGCATTTACCTGGGTCGATTGGGCGATCATCGCGATCATCGCCATTTCCTCACTGATCAGTCTCAAGCGCGGCTTCGTCAAGGAAGCCTTGTCCCTGCTCATCTGGATCATTGCCGGTGCGGTCGCCTGGATGTTCGGCGGCTCCCTTTCGCAGTATCTTGAAAGCTATATCCAGACGCCATCGGCACGCATCATTGCCGGCTGCGCCATTCTTTTCGTCGCCACCTTGCTGGTGGGGGCCATGATCAACTTCCTTATCGGCGAGCTTATTCGCGTGACCGGGCTGTCCGGCACCGATCGTTTCCTCGGCATGGCCTTCGGAGCTGCGCGCGGGGCCTTGCTGGTGGTGGTGGCCATTGGGCTGTTGAGCCTGGGGCCGGTACAACAGGATCCGTGGTGGCAGGAGTCGCGCCTGATACCACAGTTTCTATTGGTCGCTGACTGGTCCAAGAACCTGATTCTGGGATTCACCGGTCAATGGATGTCCAGTGGGATCAGCGCACCGGCTGATCTTCCGTTCAAGGAACAGTTGCTCGGGCCTACCAGGCCTTGAGCGCTTTTCAATCAAGTTTCATCAAAGTAGGGGTTGCGTCGCATGTGTGGCATCGTCGGTATCGTCGGTAAGTCGAACGTCAATCAGGCGCTGTATGACGCGCTAACCGTGCTCCAGCACCGCGGCCAGGACGCTGCCGGTATCGTGACCAGCCACGACGGCCGGTTGTTCCTGCGCAAGGATAACGGCCTGGTACGTGATGTCTTCCAGCAGCGCCACATGCAGCGCCTGGTCGGTCACATGGGCATTGGCCATGTCCGCTACCCGACCGCGGGCAGCTCCACCTCGGCCGAGGCTCAGCCGTTCTATGTCAACTCGCCCTATGGCATCACCCTGGCGCACAACGGCAACCTGACCAACGTCGAGCAACTGGCCAAGGAGATCTACGAATCGGATCTGCGCCACGTCAACACCAACTCCGACTCGGAAGTGCTGCTCAACGTGTTCGCCCATGAGCTGGCCGTGCGCGGCAAGCTGCAGCCGACCGAGGAAGACGTGTTCGCCGCGGTCTCCCACGTGCACAGCCGCTGTGTCGGTGGCTACGCTGTGGTGGCGATGGTTACCGGCTATGGCATCGTCGGCTTCCGTGACCCCAACGGTATCCGTCCGGTCGTGTTCGGTCAGCGTCATACCGACGAGGGCGTCGAGTACATGATTGCCTCCGAAAGCGTTGCCCTGGATGTGCTCGGTTTCACCCTGATCCGTGACCTGGCGCCGGGCGAAGCGGTGTACATCACCGAGGAAGGCCAGCTGTTCACCAAGCAGTGCGCCAACAACCCTAAACTTCAGCCGTGCATCTTCGAACATGTTTACCTGGCCCGCCCGGACTCGATCATGGACGGCGTCTCGGTGTACAAGGCGCGCCTGCGCATGGGTGAGAAGCTGGCCGAGAAGATCCAGCGTGAGCGCCCCGATCACGACATCGACGTGGTCATCCCGATCCCAGACACCAGTCGTACCGCTGCCCTGGAGCTGGCCAACCACCTGGGTGTGAAGTTCCGCGAAGGCTTCGTCAAGAACCGTTATATCGGCCGGACCTTCATCATGCCCGGCCAGGCCGCACGCAAGAAATCGGTGCGCCAGAAGCTCAATGCCATCGAGCTGGAATTCCGCGGCAAGAACGTGATGCTGGTGGACGACTCCATCGTGCGCGGCACCACCTGCAAGCAGATCATCCAGATGGCCCGCGAAGCCGGTGCCAAGAATGTCTACTTCTGCTCCGCGGCCCCCGCGGTGCGCTATCCCAACGTCTACGGCATCGACATGCCGAGCGCTCACGAACTGATCGCCCACAACCGTACCACCGAACAGGTGGCCGAGTTGATCGGCGCCGACTGGCTGGTCTACCAGGACCTGCCTGACCTGATCGAATCGGTCGGTGGCGGCAAGATCAAGATCGAGCACTTCGATTGCGCGGTGTTCAATGGTGAATACGTCACTGGCGACATCGACGAAGCCTACCTTGAGCGTATCGAGCAGCAGCGCAACGATTTGGCCAAGGCGAAGAATCAGGCTGTCAGCGCGATCATCGACCTCTACAACAACTGATTTGGGAGCGACGGCATGACCGATCAATGGGATGCCGGTCGACTGGACAGTGACCTCGAGGGTGTCGGTTTCGACACCCTGGCGGTGCGCGCCGGTCAGAACCGTACACCGGAAGCCGAGCACAGCGAAGCGCTGTTCCTGACCTCCAGTTATGTCTTCCGCACGGCCGCCGATGCGGCTGCGCGCTTTGCTGGCGAAACACCCGGCAACGTCTATTCGCGTTACACCAACCCGTCAGTACGCGCTTTCGAGGAACGTCTGGCGGCCATGGAAGGCGCCGAGCAGGCCGTGGGGACCTCCACTGGCATGGCCGCGATCCTGGCCGTGGTGATGTCCCTGTGCAGCGCTGGTGATCATGTGCTGGTGTCGCAGAGCGTGTTCGGCTCGACCATCAGCCTGTTCGAGAAGTACTTCAAGCGTTTCGGCGTGCAGGTGGACTACGTGCCGTTGGTCGACCTCAGCGGGTGGGAAAAGGCCATCAAGGCCAACACCAAGCTGCTGATCGTCGAGTCACCGTCCAACCCGCTGGCCGAACTGGTCGATATCGCCGCACTGGCCGAAATCGCCCACGCCCGCGGCGCGATGCTGGTCGTGGATAACTGCTTCAGTACCCCGGCATTGCAGCAGCCGCTCAAGCTCGGTGCCGATATCGTCTTCCACTCCGCGACCAAGTTCATCGACGGCCAGGGCCGTTGCATGGGTGGCGTGGTGGCTGGGCGCAGCGAGCAGATGAAAGAAGTGGTGGGCTTCCTGAGGACCGCCGGCCCGACGCTCAGCCCGTTCAACGCCTGGATCTTCACCAAAGGTCTGGAAACGCTGAAGCTGCGTATGCGCGCCCACTGCGAAAGTGCCCAAGCGTTGGCAGAGTGGCTGGAGAAGCAGGAGGGTGTGGAGAAGGTTCATTACGCCGGACTACCTAGCCATCCGCAACACGAACTGGCTAAGCGCCAGATGAGTGGTTTCGGCGCGGTGGTCAGTTTCGAGGTCAAGGGGGGCAAAGAGGGCGCGTGGCGCTTCATCGATGCGACCCGCGTGATTTCCATCACCACCAACCTGGGTGACAGCAAAACCACCATCGCTCACCCTGCTACCACCTCCCATGGGCGTCTGACGCCGCAGGAGCGTGAAGCCGCAGGCATCCGCGACAGCCTGATCCGCGTCGCTGTCGGCCTGGAAGACGTGGCTGACCTGCAAGCCGATCTGGCCCGCGGTCTGGCGGCGCTGTGATCGACTGGAAGGGCGGTGAGCCGGGCCACAATGGTCGGGTCGCCTTGGTCACCGGTGCCGCTCGCGGCATCGGACTGGGCATCGCCGCTTGGCTGATCTGCGAAGGTTGGCAGGTGGTGCTCAGCGACCTGGACCGCGTGCGGGGTTCCAAAGTGGCCAAGGCCCTGGGCGACAATGCCTGGTTCGTGTCTATGGATGTCGCCGACGAGGCCCAGGTCAGCGCTGGCGTCTCTGAGGTGCTGGCGCAGTTCGGCCGTCTGGATGCCTTGGTCTGCAATGCGGCTATCGCCAATCCACACAACCAGACCCTGGAGAGCCTGTCGTTGTCCCAGTGGAACAGGGTGCTGGCGGTCAACCTCAACGGGCCGATGCTGCTGGCCAAGCATTGTGCGCCCTACCTGCGCGCCCATGGCGGGGCCATTGTCAACCTGACATCCACCCGGGCCCGGCAGTCAGAGCCGGACACCGAGGCCTATGCGGCGAGCAAGGGTGGCCTGTTGGCGTTGACCCATGCACTGGCCATGAGCCTTGGGCCGGAGATTCGCGTCAATGCGGTCAGCCCTGGCTGGATCGACGCCCGGGACCCTTCCCAGCGCCGTGCCGAACCGCTGACCGAGGCTGATCATGCCCAGCATCCTGCGGGCAGGGTAGGGACGGTGGAGGATGTCGCGGCGTTGGTGGCCTGGCTGTTGTCACGCCAGGCAGGGTTCGTCACCGGCCAGGAGTTCGTGGTCGATGGCGGGATGAGCCGCAAAATGATCTACACCTGAGCTGCAGGCTTTTAGCCACAAGCTGCAAGAGGGGACCGTGAGGTCCCTTCGTCATTTGTGGGACAGGACTACTTGCTACAGCGGCAGGCGTTTCCTTGTCGCTTGCCACTCGCAGCTTGTAGCTTTTTCGGCCTTTTTGAAAAAAAATCCAATGGGGCTATTGACTTAGCTTCGGTACCTGCGTAAATTTCGCGGCCTCAGCGAAGCAAACGCACCAAGCAACACTGCGAGGGTGATTAGCTCAGCCGGGAGAGCATCTGCCTTACAAGCAGAGGGTCGGCGGTTCGATCCCGTCATCACCCACCACTTCCTGAGATGTTCCTGACCCAGGAGACTTCGTAAGAAGCTTCCTAATTGAGAGGAACCGGACGCAAGTCCATATGCGCAGCGGTAGTTCAGTCGGTTAGAATACCGGCCTGTCACGCCGGGGGTCGCGGGTTCGAGTCCCGTCCGCTGCGCCACTTTTTCTTCAGATGGGTGTCATCACCGGTCTGAGGTCTGAAGGCCAAGAGCAGTTCAGGCCGATCCCAGTTTCAATCAGGTGAAAGCCTGAACGATACGCAGCGGTAGTTCAGTCGGTTAGAATACCGGCCTGTCACGCCGGGGGTCGCGGGTTCGAGTCCCGTCCGCTGCGCCATCTTCGCTTCGAGGTCCCATGAACACCTTGAAGCAACAATCAAAGCGATCAGCGTGTCGCTTTTTTTGTGCCTGCCTTTCGAGCCGTGATCGAAAGGGGGATCCCAGTTTCAATCAGGCGCAAGCCTGAGCGATACGCAGCGGTAGTTCAGTCGGTTAGAATACCGGCCTGTCACGCCGGGGGTCGCGGGTTCGAGTCCCGTCCGCTGCGCCATCTTCGCTTCGAGGCTCCATGAACACCTCGAAGCAACACGAAAGCGACCTTAGGGTCGCTTTTTTGCTTTCTGGGCCCGCCTCACTCAAGTGGGCCTGCTTGTCGATTATATGAATTTTGCCCAGCCAAGCGTGCAACGCGGTTTCAGTGATGAGCCATGTGTTGCACAATAGGCGCAGTTTGTCCTACCCGGAATCCATGATGTCCAGAACCTCCGTCTTCGGTGCGCTCGGGCTAGCCCTTGTGCTGGCGGGCGTATCCGGTTGCTCCTCGAAGAAGCCCGCCATCTACGAGCACGAAAACTTCGACGACTCGGGCACGTTTTCGCGCAGCTTCCCGGTCAGCGAAGCTGGCTCGTGCGAGGCAGCCCGGCGTGCGCTGCTCAGTCAGGGTTACATCATCACCAGCAGCGGTGCCAACCAGATCGCGGGTAACAAGAGTTTCCAGCAGAACGCCGAGAATCACCTGCAGATCAGCTTCAACATCACCTGTGTCCCGGACAGCGGTGATGAGCAGCGCTCCACCATGTTCGCCAACGCCCTGCAGGATCGTTATGCGCTGAAGAAATCCAACACCTCTGCGAGCCTTGGCGTGGGCGTGCTGGGTTCGGTATCCATGCCTATCGGTTCGACTGACGATTCCATGGTCAAGGTGGCCAGCGAGACAGTCACTGCGCCGCAGTTCTACGAGCGCTATTTCGCCTTGGTCGAAAGTTACCTGCCAAAGCCTAAGAAAGTGAAAAAGGCCGAGCCCAAGGTCGAGACGCCCAAGTCCGAAAAGCCGGCTGCTGATCTGGGGCTGCCAGAGCAGACCTCTGCACAGCCTGTGGCCGCGCCGCTCGCGGTCAGCGCACCGGCTTCGACAGCTGAGCCCGTACCGCCCCCAGCCCCCGTGGCAGGCCCAGTTGCAGCCCCAGTTGCACCCGCAGCCCTCGCGGCGCCTGCCAGCGAAGTACCGGCGGCCCCCATGGTCGATGATAGCCAGGGCTCGCAGCCTGTCACCCCGCCTGCCGAACCTGCGCCGATCCAGGTGCAGCAGGAGGCTCCTGTAACCGAGGCGGCGCCTGCGCCTTTGTAAAGGCGATCACCTAACTTCCCGAATGTCGGCTACGTTTACCTTTCATAAACCTGTCATGAAACCTTCATCCGTCCCGCTTAGCGTGACGGCATGACCGAACAGATGAATGAGAAGAGGAAGCAAGCCAATGGATGACTATCAGGAAGAGCTGCTCGAATACCAGGCCTATGAGCTGGACCCTATGGAGCCGGCGGACGACGCCACCGAGCTCTAGCATTTCACACAGGCCTTAGCCCACCCGCCGCTGATTGCGGCGAAACTCCCCCGGCGTCAGGCTGGTCCAGCGCTTGAATGCGCGCTGGAAGGCCTCCGCCGAGGCAAACCCCAAAAGATAAGCGATTTCACCGAAGGCCAGCTCCGTATCGCGGATGTAGGTTTCGGCGAGGTCGCGGCGTGTGTCATTGAGCAGGCTGCGAAAGCGCGTGCCTTCCTCGGCCAGCTTGCGACGCAAAGTCCAAGTGGGTAGTTGCAGGTGACGCGCCACGGCTTCAAGGTCCGGTTCCTGTCCACCATTGAGCAACGGGCCGAGCAGATGAGTGATGCGTTCACCCAGGCTGCGCACGCGGGTGCGTTGGGCCAATTCCGCTTCGCACAGCTGCAACAGGTGCTGCCAGGTGCTAGGGCAATGCTGGAGGTTGGGCAAATCCAGGGTGGCGCGGTTCAGGCGCAATTGGTTGCTGGATGCGCCAAACTGCACCGGGGTTGCGCTAAACGCCTGGTATTGGGCCGCATAGCTGGGCGCCTGGAATTCGATCTCCATGCGCTCGGCCTGCACCGAGTGGCCTGCCAAGTGCGAGAGTTGGGCCAGCCAGCCAGCCAGCAGCGAGTCGACCACGAAACGGTTGTAGGCATTGTAGGGGCTGATGGAGTAGAAGCGCAGCCAAGCGCCGTGGGCGTCCTCCTGAAAGCTCGACTGGCCCCGGTAATTGGCGGCATACAGCGGCTCGAAGTGCAGCAGGGCACGCGCGGCCTCGCCCAGGGTCGGGGCCTGGGCTGCCGTGACGCCAGCCAGCCCTGCCTGGGCCAGACGACTCAAGCGGCCCATGTGCAGGCCTAGGGCTGGTTCGCCGCACAGCTCGATGGCGGCATGGCCCAAATGCATGTAGCGGGGAATCGACAGGCGTGCGCCCGCTTCGGCCAGGCGAGGGTGGTCCAGTCCATAGCGGCGTAGGAGAGGAGCCGGGTCGTGGCCCAGTTGCTGGAGTGCTTCGCCCAGCGGTTGGACGAAGCCCACCGAGAGGTCGCCCAGGCGTACGCGAGGCCGGGTCATGGGGTTACAACCAAAGGTTCAGCAGGCGGGCACCCTGGCTGGAAGTGCCGGCCAAATGCGTGCCTGCCTGGTTGGCAAAGCCCTGTCCGTCACTGCCTTGTTCCCAAAACTGGCCACGCAGGAATACGCTCAGGCTTGGGGTGATGCTGTTGGCGGTCAGGGTCAGTTGTTGCCAGGCCGTCTGTTCGCTGACTTCGCCACGTTGCAGTGGCAATTCGGCCGTCGCGTCCTGGTGGCGGTTGCCGCGCCAGGGTGTATTCCAGGTGTCCTTGCCGCTGAGGAAAACAGGATTGGCGATCAGATCCACCGACTGCTGCGCCAATTGCCGGTAGTTTTCCGGGTACCAGCTGTCGCTGCCCACCAGCACGCCGAGGCGGCCAGCCGGGGTCTGAATGACCTGCAAGGGAAACTTGCGTCCGTGATGGACGTAGCGGCGTACTTCGCTGTCCGGATACTGTTGGCGTTGGGGTTGGCCCAGTACCGAACCGTCACCGCCGAACACCAGGCTGCTGTTGAACAGAGGGCCGCTGCCGGGGCGCAGCACGCCGTTATCCAGGTAGGGCGCGGGCAGGACGATGGAGCCTGCCACCAGCGTCACGCCGAACTCCTTGGCCAGGCCACCGAACAGTTGCTGATAGTCGCTGGCCATCTGTTCGGCCTTCATTCGCAGGTGGGCGTCGGAGCGGCGATCGTCACCGGTCGCGGTGAGCATGGCCAAGCCGTAGCGCAGTGGGTTGCTCACCTCCAGCCACTGCCAGGCTTCGTGGCGCTGGGTGACCTGGTACAGCTCGTTCTTTTCGCCCCGGGCCCAGAGCCAAGTGCCGATGTGTTCCGGCAACACCACCACTGTACGCGGGCTGACCAGACCTTGGGCGCGAGCCTGTTCCAGATAGGCTGACAGCTTGCGGTGCAGACGTTGCAGGTTCTGGTAATCGCCCGGGTAGAGCACCGGTTCGATTCCCAGCAAGTTGCCGTGTTCGCCCGGTACGCCGTGATTGAGCGCCAGTTCGATTCGCAAATCGGAAAGGTAATGGCCTTCCGGTCGCTGCATCGTCCAGAAGCCGTAGCCGCAGAGGGCGGCGATCATCACCAGCGCTAGAGCGCCTGCCAGGAGTTTTCGCATGAAGCGCCAAGGCACCTTCACTGTATAGGGTGTCCTAGGGTAGACCTGCTGTGCAGGAGGATCAATAAGTTGTCAGTTTCGATCATTGAGCCTGTTCAAACGGCTGTTTAATGTCGCTGTCTATAAACGACGGGGCCTGCGAGGCACCCGCGCTCCGTGATCCTGCCACCTGGGAGTTCATCCATGGCCGCCACCCTTTATCCGCACCTGCTGGCCCCGCTCGACTTAGGTTTTACCACCTTGCGCAATCGGACCTTGATGGGCTCGATGCACACAGGCCTCGAGGAGCGCCCAGGTGGTTTCGAACGCATGGCCGCCTATTTCGCCGAGCGGGCTCGGGGTGGTGTCGGCCTGATGGTCACCGGTGGCATCGCGCCGAATGACGAAGGCGGGGTGTATTCCGGCGCGGCCAAGCTCAGTACCGAGGAGGAGGCCGACCAGCACCGGATCGTCACCGAGGCTGTGCATGCCGCCGGTGGCAAGATCTGTCTGCAGATACTGCACGCCGGGCGTTACGCCTATAGCCCACGCCAAGTCGCGCCCAGCGCCATCCAGGCGCCGATCAACCCGTTCAAACCCAAGGAGCTGGACGAGCAGGGCATCGAGAAGCAGATCGCCGACTTCGTCAACTGCGCCACGCTGGCCCAGCGCGCGGGCTACGACGGCGTCGAAATCATGGGGTCGGAAGGCTACTTCATCAACCAGTTCCTCGCCGCCCATACCAACCAGCGTACCGACCGTTGGGGCGGCAGCTACGAGAACCGCATGCGCCTGGCCGTTGAAATCGTGCGCCGGGTGCGTGAGGCAGTCGGGACCGATTTCATCATCATCTTCCGCCTGTCGATGCTCGACCTGGTGGAAGGAGGCAGCACGTGGGACGAGATCGTGCTGCTGGCCAAGGCCATCGAGCAGGCCGGGGCTACCTTGATCAACACCGGAATCGGCTGGCACGAGGCGCGCATTCCAACCATCGCCACCAAGGTGCCGCGCGCGGCTTTCACCAAAGTGACCGCCAAGCTGCGGGGCGCTGTGAGCATTCCGCTGATCACCACCAACCGTATCAACACGCCGGAAGTGGCCGAAGCCGTGCTGGCTGAAGGCGATGCCGACATGGTGTCCATGGCCCGACCATTCCTGGCTGACCCGGAGTTCGTCAACAAGGCCGCCGCAGGCCACAGCGAAGAGATCAACACCTGCATCGGTTGCAACCAGGCCTGCCTGGACCACACCTTCGCCGGCAAGCTCACCAGTTGCCTGGTCAATCCTCGTGCCTGCCACGAGACCGAGCTCAACTACCTCCCAGTCACCCAGATCAAGCGCATCGCCGTGGTCGGTGCGGGCCCCGCGGGCCTGGCCGCGGCTACTGTGGCCGCCGAACGTGGTCACCAAGTGACGCTGTTCGACAGTGCCAGTGAGATCGGCGGGCAGTTCAATGTCGCCAAACGTGTCCCAGGCAAGGAAGAGTTCCATGAAACCCTGCGTTACTTCCGCAACAAGGTGGCGCGCACCGGTGTCGACCTGCGTCTGAATACTCGGGTCGGGGTCGATCAGCTGGTGGCGGGCGGTTTTGACGAGATTATTCTCGCCACCGGCATCAGCCCTCGCACACCGGCCATTCCAGGCATCGAGCATGCGAAGGTGTTGAGCTACCTGGACGTGCTGCTCGAGCGTAAACCGGTCGGTAAGCGCGTGGCGGTGATCGGAGCGGGCGGCATCGGTTTCGACGTATCCGAGTACCTGGTACATCAGGGGGTGGCTACCAGCCAGGATCGCGAGGCGTTCTGGAAAGAGTGGGGCATCGATACCCATCTCGAGGCCCGTGGTGGTGTGGCAGGCATCAAGGCCGAGCCGCATGCGCCAGCGCGGCAGGTGTACCTGTTGCAGCGTAAGAAAACCAAGGTCGGCGATGGCCTGGGCAAGACCACAGGCTGGATTCACCGCACAGGCCTGAAGAACAAGCGGGTACAGATGCTCAACAGCGTGGAATACCTGGCCATCGACAATGATGGCCTGCATGTGCGTATCGGCGAGGGCGAGCCGCAAGTGCTGGCAGTGGACAATGTCGTCATCTGCGCGGGTCAGGAGCCGCTGCGTGAGCTGTACGACGGGCTGGTCGCGGCGGGGCAATCGGTGCACCTGATCGGTGGGGCGGACGTTGCGGCGGAGCTCGATGCCAAGAGGGCAATCAACCAGGGGTCGAGGCTGGCTGCTCAATTGTGATCGTCTAGAGGGCGCGGGGGCTTTGCATCCCCCGCAGTTTGTTCCGCTTCCCGTGATCTCGGTCTTGGGAAGTTTCTTCAAAGACGCTCGGAAACGTCGCCTGTAGGGATGATCGGGATTACGCGTACGCTCCTGAAAGCTATCCAAGCTTATGAGAGCGTTGCATGTTTTCCACCAAAATCATTAGTGCATTTACAGCCTCGCGTCTATTCAGCACGAGCGTGTTGTTGTGGTTGTTAACTGCGCCGCTTGATGGTCAGACAGCAGAGGTCACTGTCAGTGCTCGTTACAAGGGGAATGTGACCGGAGCGTTTGAGAACACCACACCCCAGGCCAGCTTCTGCAGTATCTGGGTCGGTGTGTGCAAGGACTTCCAGGCGTTCACGGTGAGCTTGCCGCTAACCTACGACAAGGTGTCGACCCATCAAGCTGCGAATCCACGGGAACAGTTCTATATAAAGTTACCGGCACGTCGTACTGTTCAGGTGGTCCATGAAAAGGGCATCGACACCCATCAGCTGGTTTTCGAGATCACTCACAGCAGTCAGAAAATACAAGGCGACACAAATTTTTCCAATACGGCAAATCCTGTGTTCACGGCTTATCCTCAGGGCGGCTGCAGTTATCTGAGAACCTATCTGACTGCGCATCGGGCTTATTATCTTTGGGCAACGCGGTTACCCGAAAGTCCCTCGCCCTGTTATTCCAGCGGTCAGGGGGGGCAGCCAAAAGAGGTGTATTTCACCCCGGTGAGTGACATGGGGATCGGCTATAGACTGACCATGCCTTCAGCTTTGCGCATGAAGCAGGGCCTCTATCGAGGCAGTGCAAGCTTCACGGTGGGGCCGGGAGGTGATTTTGATCTGGGCGATGGCGTCAGCAATCTCAACTCGCCGACTCTCACAATCAACTTTGAACTGGACGTGCAGCACGCCTTCGTCCTGAACTTCCCCGCAGCGAGTGATCGTGCCGTGCTGGAACCTCCAGGGGGCTGGTCGCGGTGGCTCGGGGGTGGCACGCCGCCTTCTCGCCTGGAGCGCAGCCTGCGCTTGAACCTGTGGTCCACTGGCCCGTTCAAGGTCTATAAGACGTGTCAGTACGATCAAGGGACGAGCTGTGGCATTCGCAACGGCGCGGGGCATCAGGTGCCGGTAGACGTGGCCTTGACGCTGCCCTCAAGCGTGCAGCATGCCAATGCGCCTGTGCAGCGACTGACTATTCCGACCGGCCGCGCTAGCGCCCTGGCGTTTGACATGGCCATGCCCGTGGCTGGCCAGTCGGGGCAGTTGCACTTCGATGTCGTCTCCCAGCATGTCAAATCCATGCTCGACTATCCCGGCAGTGTGTATCAGGGCGATGTGACGGTATTGTTCGATGCCACGCTCTGAGCGGGTGCCCACCGGGTGCAAAGGCGCAGGACGGGGTGCACAGGAGCCTCCTGATCTCGATACACTCGCCTAATGTCTTACGCCTTTGCCGACCTTCCCCAAGCACCTTTGCAGCCGTTGTCCTTGCCCTGGCTCGAGCACGCCGGTGTCCAGCTCGCCGTGCTGCGGCTGGACTTGATCGACCCGCTGATCAGCGGCAACAAAGGCTTCAAGCTTCGCCACCACCTGCGCGACGCCCATGCCATGGGCGCCCCCGGGCTGATCAGCCTCGGCGGCAATCACTCCAATCACCTTCACGCCCTGGCGGCGGCGGGCAAGCGCTTTGGCTTCGCCACCGCGGGGCTGCTGCGTGGGCATCCGCAGGACACTGCCACCGTTCGTGATCTGCAGGCCTTTGGCATGGAGCTGCACTGGTTGGGTTACGGCGGCTACCGGGAACGTCACCAGGTAGGTTTCTGGACGCCTTGGCTGGCGCGCTATCCTGGGTGGTACTGCATTCCCGAAGGCGGTGGCGGGCTGGCGGGCGCCGAGGGTTGTCGACTGATCGTGGAGCAGGCGAGGGCGCAGCTACCGATGCTGGGTTGGACGGATTACCACGGCTGGTGGCTGGCGGTGGGGACCGGGACCACGTTGGCAGGCCTGGTGATGGCAGAGCAGGGCCGTCGTGGGGTGCATGGCGCCTTGGCGGTGCCACCTGGGCATGGCGTCGAAGAAAACCTCTCGGCCTTGGTGCAGGGCGGCTATGAACTGCATGGCGCGTGCCGTGGCGGATTCGCCCGGATCGACGATGAGCTGCTGGCGTTCATTGACCAGAGCGAGAGCGAAAGTGGCCTGCCGCTGGAAGCGGTGTACACCGGCAAGGCCTTGTTGGCCCTGCGCGATCAGGTCGTGGCCGGGCGTTTTGCGCGCGGCACACGCCTGATCTTCCTGCACACCGGCGGGCTGCAGGGACGTCGCGGTTACTTGTAGGGCAGCATGCGCAGCAGCGTGTCGTCGCGGCGCACATAGTGGTGATAGAGGCCGGCCACGGCGTGCAGGCCGATCAGCCAGTAGCCCCAACTGCCGACTCGCTCATGCCAGCCTTTGACGAATTTGGCCAGGTCTTGATCGGGCGCGACCAGTGCAGGCAGGTCGAGGCCATAGAAAGGGATCGGTTTGTCGGCGGCGCTGAGGATGATCCAACCGGCGATTGGCAGGCCGATCATCATCACATACAGCAGCAGGTGCACCAGGTGCGCCAGCCCCGTCTGCCAGGCCGGTGGCTTGGGGACGATCGGTGGCGTCGGGCGGCTCAGGCGCAGGGCCAGGCGCAGCCAGACCAACACGAACACCGTCAGGCCAAGCATGAAGTGCAATTCTTTCATCAGGTCGCGCTCGGCGCTGCCTTTGGGAAACAGACCGCGCAGCTCGATGGTGGCGTAGACCGCAGCCAGTAGCACCAGCATCAGCCAGTGCAGGGTGATGGACAGACGCGCGTAATGCGCCGTGGGCGTGGGTGAAGCCATGGTGGTTCCTCATCATCAGGTCGCAATTGCGCTCTTGAGTGGCGCGTGAGAGGTATTTTAATGGCAGGCTGGATTTTTTCTTTGCGCCAGGTCGATGAAATTTGTTCTTGGTGTGGCCCCGACGCGAGGTCGGGGCGCTTTGATTATCAAGCCGAGAGTTGCGGCCAACTGTCGGCGACCAGGAACACCCGCTCGGTCTCTTGCCAGGTACCGTCCCCGGCCACCTCCAGCCTGACCAGCAATTGCGCGCGCGCCTGATCGTCCAGTTCGCCCAGCCAGGCCTTGAACTGCAGGGGCGACCAGCACGCCGTGGCCTCCACCCGCGCCGGTGCCAGCCAGGCATGGCGGGGCAGGGGCTGCCAGCGTCCGGTTGGATTGGCCTGCTGGTAATCAGGCCAGTCGTTTCGACGCAACCAGCGCCCGCGCAGATGCTGTGCGTTGGCGCCGACCGGTGATTCGGCAAGCACTGGCCAAGGGTAGAACAGGTAGCCGCCGAGCCAGGCATGTGCCCGTGCCTCGTGCACCCCTAGCGATGCCAGGGCCTGGCGGCTCTGGGGCCAGGATGAGATCGTCAACTGATGGCGGGCCAGGTGGCCCAGTTTGCGGTCCAGGCGGTCATGGCAGCCCGGGCCCAGCCAGTGCGCCGGATCATGGCCGTCCCCGCCGGATGGCCCCAGGTAGAGCTTGATGGCCAATTCCAGATGGTGAACGCCTTCCCGGTCACGTACGACGATATCCAGCTCTCCCAGGGTGTGTCCGCCTTCGCGGATCGGCAGGTTGGCTGCCAGCAGCTCGACGCCGGGCGCCTGGCCCAGGGCGAACTGCCACAGGCTTTCGTAGTACAGCCCGAGGCGGTGGCTGGTGAGGCGGGCGAGCCAGTCGAGCAGCGCCTGTTCGTCTTGGTCCAGCGCCAGTAGCCACTGTCGCAGGCGTTCGGGGTCGTCCGCCCAGGCGCTGGCCGTCAACGGGTGACGTTGCGCACAGGGCGGTTGGCTCAGCAGGGCAGGCGACAACACTGTCCACGCCAGGTCGCGTACGGCGGGGCGGCGCAACTGGCCAGGGAGGTCGTGAAGATCGGCGAAAGGCGTCATCCAGCGAGCATAGCCGGTTTGCCGCTGGCTGGTCGTTTCGCCCATAATCCCAAGGGCCACACTGGCCATCCGTCACCCCGCCGCAGAGCCTTGCAGGAGCACCATGGAGCAATTTCGCAATATCGGTATCATCGGTCGCCTTGGCAGCTCCCAGGTGCTGGACACCATTCGCCGACTGAAAAAATTCCTGATCGAGCGCCACCTGCATGTGATCCTCGAGGACACCATTGCCGAGGTGCTGCCCGGCCATGGCCTGCAAACCTCCACACGCAAGCTGCTGGGCGAGGTCTGCGACCTGGTCATCGTGGTCGGTGGCGACGGCAGTCTGCTCGGCGCGGCTCGCGCCCTGGCTCGACACAACATCCCGGTGCTGGGGATCAACCGCGGCAACCTGGGCTTTCTCACCGACATCCGTCCCGACGAGCTGGAGACCAAGGTCGCCGAGGTGCTCGACGGCCACTACCTGGTGGAAAACCGCTTCCTGCTGCAGGCGGAGGTACGTCGCCACAACGAGGCCATCGGCCAGGGCGATGCGCTCAATGACGTGGTGCTGCACCCAGGCAAGTCGACGCGGATGATCGAGTTCGAGATCTACATCGATGGCCAGTTCGTCTGCAGCCAGAAGGCCGACGGCTTGATCATCGCCACCCCCACCGGCTCCACCGCCTACGCGCTCTCCGCGGGTGGGCCGATCATGCACCCCAAGCTCGATGCCATCGTCATCGTGCCGATGTACCCGCACACTTTGTCCGGGCGGCCGATCGTGGTGGACGGCAACAGTGAACTCAAGATCGTCGTCTCCCAGGACCTGCAGATCTACCCGCAGGTCTCGTGCGACGGCCAGAACCACTTCACCTGCGCCCCAGGCGACACCATCACGGTAAGCAAGAAACCGCAGAAGCTGCGCCTGATCCATCCGCTGGACCATAACTACTACGAGGTGTGCCGCACCAAGCTCGGCTGGGGCAGCCGTCTGGGGAGTGGAGGCGACTGATGTTCGATCCGGCACGCAGTTTCGACATCATCGGCGATGTACACGGTTGTGCCCTGACCCTGGAACGCCTGCTCGACGCCATGGGCTACAAGCGCCAGGGGGGCGTGTGGCGCCATCCTCGCCGCCAGGCGCTGTTCCTCGGCGATATCGTCGATCGCGGCCCGCGCATCCGCGAGGCCTTGCACATCGTCCATGACATGGTCGAAGCCGGGCAGGCCTTCTGCATCATGGGCAATCATGAGTACAACGCCCTGGCCTGGGTCACTCCGGCGCTGCCAGGCAGTGGCAAGACCTACGTGCGCGAGCACACCCCGCGCCACGCTCGGCTGATCGACGAAACCCTGACCCAGTTCGCCCAGCACCCAGGTGACTGGCACGATTTCCTGCAATGGTTCTATGAGCTGCCGTTGTTCGTCGACGCTGGGCGCTTCCGCCTGGTCCATGCCTGCTGGGACCCGGGGCTGATCGAGCCGCTGCGTCGGGAGTACCCGAACGGGTGCATCGATGAGCATTTCATCCAGGCCTCGGCGGTCTCCGGTAGCTTTGCATCTACCGTGTGCAACCGCCTGCTGCGCGGTACCGACATGCGCCTGCCGGACGGTCTGACGCTGACCGGTGGCGATGGTCTGACTCGCGCCTTCTTCCGCACCAAGTTCTGGGAAGAAGACCCTCAAACCTATGGAGACATTGTGTTCCAGCCCGACGCCCTGCCCGAGGACGTGGCCCGCACGCCCCTGAGCCACAGCCAGAAAAACGCCCTGCTGCGTTACGCCGAAGACGAGCCGTTGCTGTTCGTCGGTCACTACTGGCGCAGCGGCCGCCCGGCCCCGATCCGCGGCAACCTGGCCTGCCTGGATTACAGCGCCGTGCTCTACGGCAAGCTGGCGGCCTACCGCCTGGATGATGAAACCCGCATCGACCCCCACAAGTTCGTCTGGGTCGACGTCGAACGCCCGCAGGCCAGCCAATGAACGTGATCGCCGCAATGCGCCTGCCGCTGTCGGTCGACCTGGGCGGATTCGTCAAGATGTTGCGCCGGTTGCAGGTCCCGCACCGGGTGGTCGAGCAGGGACAGGAGCAGATCCTCTGGGTGCCGGAGTCGCTGGCCGAGGACGTGCGCGAGCTGTATCAGCGCTATCCCGAGGGCAACGACGAAATCCAGTTGCCCGAAGAAGCGCTCGCGGGCATGGCCCAGCGTCCCTCCCTGGCTGAGCAGGCCCGGGCCTGCAAGATCACCGCCGGGATGCTGCTGGCGTGCCTGGTCGTCGCCGTGCTGACCGGTCTGGGTGACAACCTGTCGACGGTTGGCTGGTTCACCTTCCTGGATTTCCGAGTGCAGGGCCAGTACCTGTACTTCACCTCGCTGGAGCAAGGCTTGGCCGAGGGGCAGTGGTGGCGGCTGGTGTCGCCGATGCTGTTGCATTTCGGTGTGCTGCACCTGGCCATGAACGCCCTGTGGTACTGGGAGTTGGGGCGGCGCATCGAGTTGCGTCAGGGCCCTTGGGCGTTGCTGGGCCTGACCTTGCTGTTCAGCCTGGTGTCCAACCTGGCCCAGCATTACACCAGCGGCCCCAGCCTGTTCGGCGGCTTGTCCGGTGTGCTCTACGGTTTGCTCGGGCATGTCTGGCTGTACCAGTGGCTGGCGCCCAGCCCGTTGTTCAGCCTGCCCAAGGGCGTACTGGTGATGATGCTGGTGTGGCTGTTGATCTGCCTGACCGGCGTGGTCGGCCAGCTCGGCTTCGGCCAGATCGCCAATGCCGCCCACGTCGGTGGACTGCTCATCGGATGCCTGACCGGGCTCTTGGGCGGGGCCCTGGCACGGCGTAAACTGTCGGCTTGATTTAGGAGATGTTATGTCCACCTTTGCGCAAATGATCGAAAACATCACCCCCGAGATCTACGAGAGCCTGAAACTGGCCGTGGAAATCGGCAAATGGGCTGACGGCCGCAAGCTGACCCCGGAGCAGAAAGCGCTGTCGCTGCAGGCGGTGATCGCCTGGGAGATGAAGAACCTGCCCGAGGAGCAGCGCACCGGCTATATGGGCCCACAGGAGTGCGCGTCGAAATCGGCACCGGTCCCCAACATCCTGTTCAAGTCGGACTCGGTACATTGATCGAACTCGCTCGTGGCTCTCTGAGCAAAATGGCGGTGCGCCTGGAAGCACCGGTTGTCCAATACGCCTTTCGCCTCGGTGAGGAGCAGGTGCCGGTCAATCCACTGATCGGCAAGACCCTGCGCCTGGAGTACCTCGGCGCCATCCACTGCACCCACTGCGGCAAGCGCACCAAGACCAGCTTCAGCCAGGGTTACTGCTACCCCTGCATGACCAAGCTGGCCCAGTGCGATGTCTGCATCATGGCCCCGGAAAAATGCCATTACGACGCCGGCACCTGCCGTGAGCCGTCCTGGGGCGAGCAGTTCTGCATGACCGACCATGTGGTGTACCTGGCCAACTCCTCGGGTATCAAGGTCGGTATCACCCGCGCCACCCAGCTGCCCACCCGCTGGCTCGACCAAGGCGCCAGCCAGGCCTTGCCGATCCTGCGCGTGGCCACCCGGCAACAGTCTGGCCTGGTCGAGGATCTGCTGCGCAGCCAGGTACCGGACCGTACCAACTGGCGAGCGCTGCTCAAGGGCGACGCCGACGTGCTCGACCTGCCAGCCATCCGCGAACAGATCTTCGATGCCTGCGCCGAAGGCCTGCAGGGCTTGCAGGCGCGCTTTGGCCTGCAGGCGATCCAGCCGCTGGCCGACGCCGAAGTGGTCGAAATGCGCTACCCGGTCGAGGCCTATCCGAAAAAGATCGTGAGCTTCAACCTGGACAAAGACCCTGTGGCTGAAGGCACGCTGCTGGGCATCAAGGGCCAGTACCTGATCTTCGACACCGGTGTGATCAACATTCGCAAGTACACGGCCTATCAATTGGCCGTGCACCAGTAAAAGGACCAGCACGATGCGTACCGAACAACCGCAAGTGATCTACCTCAAGGATTACCAGGCGCCTGAGTACCTGATCGACGAGACGCACCTGACGTTCGAGCTGTTCGAGGACCACAGCCTGGTCCATGCGCAGTTGGTCATGCGCCGCAACCCGGCCCGGGGCGCTGGTCTGCCGCCGCTGGTGCTCGACGGCCAGCAACTGGAGCTTCTGAGTGTGCAGCTGGATGACCAGACGCTGGCCACCGGCGACTATCAGGTCGATGACGACAGCCTGACCGTGCAGCCCAAGGCCGAGCGGTTCACCCTCGATACCAGCGTGAAGATCCATCCAGAGAGCAATACCGCGCTCGAAGGCCTGTACAAGTCCGGCAAAATGTTCTGCACCCAGTGCGAGGCCGAGGGTTTTCGCAAGATCACCTACTACCTCGATCGCCCGGACGTGATGAGCAAATTCACCACCACCGTGATCGCCGAGCAGCATCGCTACCCGGTGTTGCTGTCCAACGGCAACCCGGTCGGCAGCGGACCGGCCGAGGACGGTCGTCACTGGGCAACGTGGGAAGACCCGTTCATGAAACCGGCCTACCTGTTCGCCCTGGTGGCCGGTGACCTGTGGTGCGTCGAGGACACCTTCACCCGCCAGTCCGGTCGTGACGTGACCCTGCGTATCTACGTGGAGCCGGAGAACATCGACAAGTGCGACCACGCCATGGTCAGCCTGAAGAAGTCCATGCGCTGGGACGAGGAGGTCTACGGCCGTGAATACGACCTGGACATCTTCATGATCGTCGCGGTCAATGACTTCAACATGGGCGCCATGGAAAACAAGGGCCTGAACATCTTCAACTCCAGCTGTGTGCTGGCGCGTGCCGAAACGGCCACCGACGCCGCCCACCAGCGGGTCGAGGGGGTGGTGGCCCACGAGTACTTCCACAACTGGTCGGGCAACCGGGTGACCTGCCGCGACTGGTTCCAGCTGTCGCTCAAGGAAGGCTTCACGGTGTTCCGCGACGCCGAGTTCAGCGCCGACATGAACTCGCGCACGGTCAAGCGCATCGAGGACGTAGCCTACCTGCGCACGCACCAGTTCGCCGAGGACGCAGGTCCCATGGCCCATCCGGTTCGCCCGGACAGCTTCATCGAGATTTCCAACTTCTACACCCTGACCGTGTATGAAAAGGGTGCCGAAGTGGTGCGCATGGTCCGTACCCTGCTGGGCAGCGAAGGCTTCCGCAAGGGCAGCGACCTGTACTTCGAACGTCATGACGGCCAGGCCGTGACCTGCGATGACTTCATCAAGGCTATGGAAGACGCCAACGGCGTGGACCTGACCCAGTTCAAGCGTTGGTATAGCCAGGCCGGCACGCCGCGCCTGGAGGTCAGCGAAGCCTATGACGCTGCCGCGCAGACCTACAGCCTGACTTTCCGCCAGAGCTGCCCGCAGACCCCGGACAAAGCCCAGAAGCAACCGTTCGTGATCCCTGTGGAACTGGGCCTTTTGGACGCCCAGGGCAACGACCTGCCACTGCGCCTGGCCGGCGAAGCTGTACCGCAGGGCACCAGCCGCGTGTTGTCGGTGACCGAAGCCGAGCAGACCTTCACCTTCGAAGGCATCGCCGCCAAGCCACTGCCGTCGTTGCTGCGTGGTTTCAGCGCGCCGGTCAAGCTGAGCTTCCCCTACGATCGCGACCAGTTGATGTTCCTCATGCAGCACGACAGCGATGGCTTCAACCGCTGGGAAGCGGGTCAGCAGCTGTCGGTGCAGGTGTTGCAGGAGCTGATCGGCCAATATCAGCGCGGCGAGGCCCTCAAGCTCGATCAGCGGCTGATCACTGCCCTGGGCACGGTACTGGGCAATGCGTCGCTCGATGCAGCGATGGTCGCCGAGATGCTGTCGCTGCCCGGTGAGGCGTACCTGACCGAGATCAGCCAGGTGGCCGACGTCGATGCCATCCATGCAGCCCGTGAATTCGCTCGCAAGCAGATCGCCGAGCAGCTGTTCGACGCCCTGTGGGCGCGCTACCAGGCCAACCGCGAAGTCTCCAGCAAGACCCCTTATGTCGCCGAAGCCGAGCACTTCGCGCGCCGCAGCCTGCAGAACATCGCCCTGTCGTACCTGATGCTCACCGGCAAGCCGCAGGTGTTGCAGGCGACATTGGAGCAGTTCGAGCACTGCGACAACATGACCGAGCGTCTCACCGCCCTGGCGGTGCTGGTCAACTCGCCGTTCGAGGCCGAGCGCGCCAAGGCCCTGGACGCCTTCGCCGAGCACTTCAAGGACAACCCGCTGGTCATGGACCAGTGGTTCAGCGTGCAGGCCGCCAGCCCCCTGCCGGGTGGCCTGGCGCGGGTCAAGGCGCTGATGCAGCACCCGGCCTTCACCCTGAAGAACCCCAACAAGGTGCGTGCGCTGATCGGTGCCTTCGCCGGGCAGAACCTGGTGAACTTCCACGCCGCCGACGGTTCGGGCTACCGCTTCCTGGCGGACCTGGTGATCGAGCTCAACGCCCTCAACCCGCAGATCGCTTCGCGCCAGTTGGCGCCGCTGACCCGCTGGCGCAAGTACGACGATGCGCGCCAGGCTCTGATGCGTGGCGAGCTGGAGCGCATCCTGGCTTGTGGTGCGCTGTCCAGCGATGTGTATGAAGTGGTGAGCAAGAGTCTGGCCTGAACCGGACTGACAGGGGCTGCTGGGCAGCCCCATTGCAGGCTTCGTCAGCCCCTATCAACCTAGGTGGGAGCTGGCGAAGCCTTCGATGGGGCGCAGCAGCCCCTTTCTTTTGCTTAACAAAACATAACGTCCCGCTCGTTGTTTTCCCGCCGATATCCCCGATAGGATGGCCCCAAAGCCATTGCAGTGCTCTGGAACAGGGTTTTCGCAGCACCTGCCAATAGGCTCACCCACTACAAGAACACAAAAGGGGAGCGGTCATGAGAGACCGGATTAGGGCGCGTGCCCGGCGTGGTGCCTGGCCACTGGCGGCCAGCATGTGGCTGGCGCTGGCCATCTCGACAGCAGCAGGTGGTGCCCAGGCCGCCGCTGCCGAGGAGTACTCGGTGGAGTCGGCCAGGGCCAGCCAGAGCCTGCTGATCGATGCCGCCAATCTCGGTAAACGGCTAGTGGTGGTCGGCGACCGTGGCCATATCCTGTTCTCCGACGACCAGGGCAAGACCTGGACCCAGGCCCGGGTGCCCACCCGGCAGTTGCTCACGGCAGTGTTCTTCCTCGACGACAAGCGCGGCTGGGCGGTCGGCCATGACGCCCAGGTGCTGACCACCAACGATGGCGGCGCCACCTGGAGCAAACAGTTCGAAGACCTCGCGCGCGAAGCACCATTGCTCGACGTGACCTTCCTCGATGCCCAGCATGGATTTGCCGTGGGTGCCTATGGCGCCCTGATCGAGACCACCGATGGCGGCCAGCACTGGCAGGACATCGCCGAGCGGCTGGACAACCCCGATCAGTTGCACCTCAACGCTATTGCCAGCATCAAGGATGCGGGCCTGTTTATCGTCGGCGAACAGGGCAGCATGTTCCGTTCCAGCGACAACGGCCAGAGCTGGTCGCGCGTCGAAGGCCCCTACGAGGGGTCGCTGTTCGGCGTGATCGCCACTGCTCACCCCCGCACGCTGCTGGCCTACGGCCTGCGCGGCAACCTGTTCCGTTCTACTGATTTCGGCGATACCTGGCAGCCGATCGCGCTCAAGGCTGCCCGTGGCTCGCTGGAGTTCGGCCTGGCGAGCGCCACCTTGCTCAAGGATGGCAGCCTGGTTCTGGTGGGCAATGGCGGCACGGTACTGCGCAGCCGCGATGACGGCCAGAGCTTCACGGTCTACAACCGCGCCGACCGTCTCGCCCTGTCGGGCGCCGCGGAGCTTGCCAATGGCGGTCTGCTGTTGGTGGGCCAAGGGGGCGTGCACCTGGCCACCGCTGAAGGCGCAGAGGAGGGGCAGCAATGACCAGCCGGGAGAGTTTCGATATGCACCAGCACCATCATCAAGACAAGGCGACCTTGCTCGAACGGCTGATCTTCAACAATCGGCCGGCCGTCATCGCCCTGTGCCTGCTGGTGAGCATCTTCCTGTTCTGGCAGGCCACGCAGATCCGCCCGTCTACCAGTTTCGAGAAGATGATCCCGCTGCAGCACCCGTTCATCGAACAGATGCTCGAGCACCGCAATGACTTGGCCAATCTCGGCAACACCGTGCGCATCTCGGTGGAAGCGGTCAATGGCGATATCTTCGACAAGGACTACATGGAGACCTTGCGCCAGATCCATGACGAGGTCTTCTATATTCCGGGCGTCGACCGGGCTGGGCTCAAGTCGCTGTGGAGTCCGAGCGTGCGCTGGACCGAGGTGACCGAAGACGGCTTCGCCGGCGGCGAGGTGATCCCCAACACTTACAATGGCTCGGCCGAAAGCCTCGACGAGCTGCGCGACAACGTGCTCAAGTCCGGCCAGGTCGGGCGTCTGGTGGCCAACAACTTCAAGTCCAGCATCGTCGACGTGCCGTTGATGGAGAGTTACCCGGACCCTCAAGACCAGAGCAAGCAGGTCAAGCTCGACTACCAGCAGTTTTCCCATCAGCTGGAAGAGAAGATTCGCGACAAGTTCCAGGCCCAGAATCCCAACGTGAAGATCCACATCGTCGGTTTCGCCAAGAAAGTCGGTGATCTGATCGACGGTCTGGTGATGGTGGTGATGTTCTTCGGCGTGGCCCTGGCCATCACCTGGGCACTGTTGTACTGGTTCACCTGGTGCATCCGCAGCACCATCGCCGTGCTCATCACCACCTTGGTGGCCGTGGTCTGGCAGTTGGGGCTGATGCATGCGGTCGGCTTCGGGCTGGATCCGTACTCGATGCTGGTGCCGTTCTTGATCTTCGCCATCGGCATCTCCCACGGGGTGCAGAAAATCAACGGCATCGCCTTGCAGTCGAGCGGAGCCGACAACGCCCTGACCGCTGCCCGGCGCACGTTCCGGCAGCTGTTCCTGCCGGGCATGATCGCCATCCTGGCCGATGCCGTGGGCTTCATCACGTTGCTGGTGATCGACATCGGCGTGATCCGTGAGCTTGCCATCGGTGCGTCGATCGGCGTGGCGGTGATCGTCTTCACCAACCTGATTCTGTTACCGGTAGCGATTTCCTACGTAGGCATCAGCCAAAAGGCCATTGCCCGCAGCAAGAAGGACGCCACCCGCGAACACCCGTTCTGGCGCCTGCTGGCCAACTTCGCCAGCCCCAAGGTGGCGCCTGTGTCTATCGCCCTGGCCCTGGCGGCCTTTGCCGGCGGCCTGTGGTACAGCCAGAACCTCAAGATCGGCGACCTTGACCAGGGCGCGCCGGAGCTGCGTCCTGACTCGCGCTACAACCAGGACAACAACTTCATCATCAGCAATTACTCCACCAGCTCCGACGTGTTGGTGATCATGGTCAAGACCCCGGCCGAGAGCTGCTCGATCCATTCGACCATGGCTCCGATCGACGAGCTGATGTGGACCATGGAGAACACCCCCGGCGTGCAGTCGGCGATCTCCTTGGTGACCGTGTCCAAGCAAGTGATCAAAGGCATGAACGAGGGCAGCCTGAAATGGGAGACCCTGTCGCGCAACCCGGACGTGCTCAATAACTCCATCGCCCGCGCCGATGGCCTGTACAACGCCGATTGCTCCTTGGCGCCTGTGCTGGTGTTCCTCAACGATCACAAGGCCGAGACGCTGGAGCGGGTGACCGCGGCAGCCCAGGCCTTTGCCGACAGCCATAACAAAGAGGGCCTGCAGTTCCTCCTGGCGGCCGGTAACGCGGGCATCGAGGCGGCCACCAACGAAGTGATCAAGTCGGCCGAGCTGACCATCCTGGTGCTGGTGTACCTGTGCGTGGCAGTGATGTGCCTGATCACCTTCCGCTCGTTCGCTGCAACGCTGTGTATTGTCCTGCCACTGGTGCTCACCTCGGTGCTGGGCAACGCCCTGATGGCCTTCATGGGCATCGGCGTCAAGGTTGCCACCTTGCCGGTGGTGGCCCTGGGCGTGGGGATCGGCGTGGACTACGGCATCTACATCTACAGCCGTCTGGAGAGCTTCCTGCGGGCAGGGCTGCCGCTGCAGGAGGCCTACTACGAAACCTTGCGCTCCACCGGCAAGGCGGTGCTGTTCACCGGCCTGTGCCTGGCCATCGGGGTGTGCACCTGGATCTTCTCGGCGATCAAGTTCCAGGCGGACATGGGCCTGATGCTGACCTTCATGTTGCTGTGGAACATGTTCGGCGCGCTGTGGCTGCTGCCGGCGCTGGCGCGCTTCCTGATTCGTCCGCAGAAGCTGGCGGGCAAGGCGGGTGGGTCGATCTTCGCACATTGATCCGGAGGGGGGCCGCTTTGCGGCCCTCCGCAGGCGTGACTCGCGGCCACAGCTCTCGCGTCGCCGAGGCTATAATGCCGGTCCATTTCTCTGCGGACCTTTCCATGACCACCCTTGCCACTGCCCTCGAATCCTGTGACATGCTGCTGATCGATGGGCTGCATGCCTTCGATTTCACCTTCGACGCCGATGGCCTGTCGGTCGAATGCATGGACGGCCGTCAACTGCGCCGTTGGCGCTTCACGCCAGAGCAAGTCGCCGCCGCAGTCGCCGAGGGCGATCAATGGCTGCTCGACGATGCCGACGGTGAGCATCGGCTAGTCTGTATGGATGCCTTGCGCGCCTCGGAAGATGACGACGATGAAGATCTGGAAGAGCCTGCTGACCGCTAGTCTCATGGGCCTGACGTTCAACGCACACGCAGGCGTGCTGTTAGTCGGTAGCTATACCGATGGCGCCAGTCAGGGGCTCTATCGCTATAGCTTCGATACCCGCAGCGGCCAGATCGACCCCACGCCGCTGCAGGTGGTCAAGAGCGTGAGCCCCTCGTGGCTGGTGCTCTCGGCTGACCAGCGCTTGCTGTTCGTGGTCAACGAAACGCCCCAAGGCCACGTGAGCAGTTTTTCGCTGGGCACCCAGGGCCAGATCAAGCCGCTCAACCAGGTGGCCAGCCGTGGCGACGAGCCGACCCATGCCAGCCTCAGTCATGACCAGCGCTACCTGTTCATTGCCAACTACGCTGTCGCACCTGTGCCGGGGGGGAGCCTGGTGGTGATCCCGGTGACACGGGACGGCACGCTCAAGGAGGCGGTCCAGCAGCTGCGCCATGCCCCGAGCAAGGTCAATCCCGAACGTCAGTCCGGTGCCCATGTGCACTCGGTGGTGCTTTCGCCCGACGGTCGCCACCTGTACGCCAGTGACCTGGGCGCCGACAAGGTATTCATCTACCGCTACGACGGTGCCAGCCCCCAGCATCCCTTGAGCCCGGCGATCCCCGCTTCGGTGGCCTTGCCTGCCGGCAGCGGCCCGCGTCATCTGTTGTTCGACGCCAAGGGCCGGTACGCCTACCTGACCTTGGAAATGAGCGGCGAGGTGGTGACGTTCGAGGCCCAGGACGGCAACCTGATCGAACGCCAGCGCCTGCCCCTGACCGAGCAGCAGGATGCTGCGGCCAAGGCGTCCGGAGGGCTGCACTTGTCGGCCGACGGCCGATTCCTCTATGTCAGCAACCGCGGCACTGCCAACGAGATCGTGGTGTATGCGGTGGGCAAGGATGACGGCCAGTTGAGCCTGTTGCAGCGCCGCTCGGTGGAGGGAGACCACCCCCGGGAGTTCGCCCTCGATCCGAGTGGCAACTTCTTGCTGGTGGCCAACCAGAAGAGCAACCAGATCGTGGTCATGCGCCGCGACCCACGCAGCGGCAAGCTCGGCGAGACCATCCAGACCCTGTCCCAGGACGCGCCGTCGGACCTCAAGTTTCTCGAGTGACTATCAATCGGCTTGATAATCGCTACTGGCGCAATGAATTTCTGCGGGCCTCCCTGGCGGCGTAAGTTTGACCCAAGGCCAACAACGGCCATCGTCAAACCATCGAAGTCGAGGACAGCCCGCATGAACTTCAATCTCTTCCCGGTCATTGCCGCTTCCGCCATTTCCGCCTCTGTCGTCCTGCCTGCCCATGCTCAGGTCGAAGTGCGCGGTAAATCGTCTGTCACCCAGAGCTATACCGAAAAGTACCTGCAGCAAAGCGCGCATTTCCATGCAGCCCTGGGCGGAAAACACGCACATTGATTCGTAGAAGGGGTGGTAGTAGCACAACGCCATATGTTTAAATTTGACGCTGTATTTTTGACTCCGGAGGTGGAGCATGATGTGGCGTATCGCGGCGGTGGTGCTGTTGCTGTTCTCTTCGCCGATCCTGGCTATCTGAAAGATACAAACGCCGGTCTCGGGTCGCTGCGCCGGCCTCTTCGCGGGTGAACCCGCTCCCACAGGTCCTTCGGTGCTCTCAAGCACACCGCTGTGCCTGTGGGGACGGGCTTATCGAGGCGTCGAGCCGCCGCGAATGGGCACCCTGCAGACACAGGGCCTCAGCGGGCCATGATGGCCTTGAACAGGTCTGATTCCAGCCAGCCCTGCAACCAAGTGCGCACACGTGGGTACGGTGCCCTGGCAAACCAGGCCGGTTCCACCCCCGCAAACTGACGCATCAAGGGGAGCAGGGCGGCATCGGCCAGGCTCGGGTGCTCTGCCAGCAGGTACGGACGGCCTTCGAGCAATCCTTCCAGCTCCGCCAGCCAGGGTTCGGCCTGCTGGCGGTAGTGCTCGCGCGAATGTTCAGGGTAACGTTCGGCGTACTTGTACAGATTCACCTGGGCCTTGAAGGTGTGGTCGTTGCGCGCAATCAGCTCCAACGCCTGGGCCGCCGCCGCGGGGGCGGCCTGCAGGCGCCAATCCTGTGGATCGTTCTGCTCCAGGGCCCAGCGCATGATGTCCAGGCTTTCTTCAAGCACGTGGTCACCGGTGTCGAGCACCGGCACCGTGCCCTTGGGCGACAATGCCAGGAGTTCGGCGGGCTTGTTCTTCATCGCCACTTCGCAAATCTCCACCGGGCAGCCGGCATAACGCAGGGCCAGGCATGCGCGCATGGCCCAGGGGCAGCGGCGGAACGAATAGAGCCTCACCCACACACCTCCACATCGCTCAGGCCATTGCCCTGGCGGCGGACCTGGATTTGCACCGGGATGCGCTCGTGCATCTCCTGCACATGGGAGATCACCGCCACCTTGCGCCCCTGTGCCTGCAGGCCGTCGAGGGCATCCATCGCCAGTTGCAGAGACTCCGGGTCCAGGCTACCGAAGCCCTCATCGATGAACAGCGATTCGATGCGCAGGGTACTGGAGGCCATGGACGCCAAGCCCAGGGCGAGGGCCAGGGACACCAGGAAGGTTTCGCCGCCGGAAAGCGAATGCACCGAGCGCAGCTCGTCGCCCATCTCGGTGTCCAGTACCAGCAGGCCCAGGGCACTGCCGCCGCGCTTGAGGCGATAGCGCTTGGCCAGTTGGCGCAATTGGCTGTTGGCGTGATGCAGCAACAAGTCCAGGTTGTAGCCTTGGGCAATCTTGCGGAAGACGTCGCCCGAGGCCGAGCCGATCAGGGCGTTAAGACGTGCCCAGCGCTGCCACTGGTGATAGGCCTGCTCGATCTCGCTGGCCAACGCCTGGTGCGCTTGCTGGCGACGCTGATCGTCGGCCTGACGGGCGCGCAGTTCGGCGCACTGCTGCTCCTGGCTGGCCAGCGCTTGCTCGAGGGTGGTCAGCGCTTCTTCCAGAGACTCGGGGTCCACTTCGCCGGTGGCTTGGGCGACGTGCTGCTGCAGGCGCTGTTCACGCTCCTGCAACAGCACGCGGCCTTGCTCGATGGCTTTTTCCGCCGTTTGCAGACGCTGGCGCAGTTCGCCGAGCTGGGCATCGTCGATGGCCAGCAGGCGGTCGAGGCCGGTGTCGTCCAGTTCGGGATGTTCGCTGCGCCATTGGGCGATCTGGCCTTGCAACTGCTGGCACTCCTGCTCCAGCGCCTGCTGGCGCTGGCGGCTGGACTTGAGCTCGCCGGCCAGTTGCACACCTTGGGTGCGCAGCGCCTGCAAGCGCTCGGCGGTCTCGGTCTCGGCGAGGCGGGCATGTTCCAGTTGCGCGTCCATGTGCTGTTGCCAGGCCTCGGCACTGGGCTGTTCGCCGAGCAGTTCAGCCAGGGTGGCCAAGGCTTGCAGGCGCTGTTCATCCAGGGTGGCGAGCTTGTGTTGGAGTTGCTGCTGGGTGTTCAGGCGCAATTGCTGCTGGTCGCGCAGCTTGTCCAGCTGAACCTGGCGTGCCTGTTGTTCTTGTTGCTCGTCCTTGCGCTGGTCGAGCTGCTGGCGGCGCTGGGCGATCTGCTGGTCGAGGCCGAGGAAGGCGTTGGCCGGATCGTCGCGCAGGGCCTGGAGGATGTCCGCGGGCAGGACGTTGGTCAGATCGTTGATACCTTGCTCAAGCTGTTGCTCATCGGTCGCCAGGGCCTGGTGTTGTTGCTCGAGATGACGCTGGGCCTGCTGCTGGGCTTCGCTGGCAGCCTGCAACTGCTGGTTCAGGCGGGCAGCGTCTTTTTGCAGGGCGAGCAGGGTGCCCTGGCGCTTCTCGTCGCGGGTGATCTCTTCATCCAGGCGGCGCAGCTGGCCGTCGAGCCAGGCACTGCGGCCTTTGTCGTCCTGCGGTGCGAGGGCGGGCCACAGGGCATGGGCCTGGAGCTGCTCGAGGAGCGGTTGCAGTTGCTCGCCCAACTGTACCTGTTGTTGCTGGTAGTCCTTGAGCTGGGCGTTGACCACGCCCAGTTGGGTACGCAGTTCCATCAACTGGTTGTTGAGGGCCTCGACCTGGGTGCGGGCGGCGTCTTCTTCGGCCTGGTCATGGCGGCCCAGGCTCTGTAACAGGGCTTCGGGCTGGTGGAAGGGATGCTCGGCGCTGCCGCAAACAGGGCAGGGCTCGCCGTCGCGCAGTTGCGCGCGCAGCTCCTCGACACTGCTGGTTCGTGCCAGGCGCTGGCGTTCGAGTAACTGGCGGGTCAGGGCGAGGGCCTGTTCGGCGGCTTCCAGCTCGGCCTTGGCGGCGGTGCCTTGGCCGATGAGCTGTTGGCGCTGTTGCATGGCCTGCTGCTGGCGCTCGCGCAGGCTGGCCAGGGTATGACGCAGTTCCTGTTCGCGGCCGTGCAAGCGTGACAAGTCTTCGACCACGCGTTGCTGCTTGCGGTTGTCCTGAAGCATTGCGCCCAGCAGGTCGATCTGCTCGGCCAGCGCCTGGGGTTCGGCACCGGCTTCGCGGAACAACAGCTCGAAGCTGTCGCGTTGGGACTGCAATTGGGCATTGGCCTGGCTGACTTGGGCCTGCAGGCCCGGCAGCTCTTCACGGCCCTTGGCCAGGCGGCCGCCTACCAGCATCACTTGCTTCAACTGCGGCAGATAAGCCTGCCAGGCATCGGTCAGCCCGGCCAGTTGTTCACTGTGCGCGAGCGCCGCATCGATCTGCGCCAAGGTGTGCAGACTGCGTTGCTGGTTTTCCTCCAACTGCTGCAATTGCTGCTGGCTGTCAGCGACCTCCTGGGCTGCCTGCTCGGCAGCGGCGCGTTGGGCGGCCAGTTCTTCGCTCAGGCGCGCCAGGCTGTCCTGGGCGGCGAAGGCCTGGCGCAGGCGTGGGGCGTTTTCGCTGTGCTGGGCTTGGCGCTGGGCAAGCGCTTGGCGCGCGCCTTCAAGCGCCTGCTCGAGTTCGCCCACGCGGGCTTGCAGTTCGTCTTGCTGGCGGGCTTGGTCGGCGAGCTCCGCAGCCAGTGGGGTCAACTGTGCGGTCAGCACTTGCTGGCGATGGAACTGATGGCGCTGCGGCGCGAGGCGTTCCAGGCGCTGCAGGTCCAGGCGCTGCTCGGCCAGTTGCTGCCACTGTTGCTCGGCCGCGTGCAGCGCCTGTTGGGCCTCGGTGTACTGGGCCTGTAGCTGGCGCTGCTCCTGAAGCCAGGTGCGTTGTTGCTGCAGTTGCCGCTGGCGCGCCTGGTCGGCCTTGAACTGTTGCTGGGCCTGCTCCAGTTGCTGGTCGAGTGCGGCGCGGGCTTCGGTGTCCATGGGCAGCAGGTGCTCGGCCTGTTTCTTCAGGTCGTTGTGCCGTTCGCCGGTTTCCTTGGCCTTGGTGAAGGCGCGTTGGCCCAGGCGGGTGTAGATGGCGGTGTTGGTGAGCTTTTCGAGCAGCTCGCTGCGTTCTTTGTCGTCGGCCTTGAGGAAGGCGCCGAATTCGCTCTGGGCCAACATCACCGCGCGGGTGAACTGCTCGAAGTTCAGGCCCAGGCGTGCTTCGACCAAATGCTTGTATTCGTTCTTGCCGCTGCCAAGCAGTTGCTCGCTGTCCAGGTCGTACAGGCTCTGGCGGCTGTGTTGCAGCTTGCCATTGGCTTTCTCGCGGGCGCGGTTGGCTTCCCAGCGGGCGCGGTAGCGGCGCCCGTCGATGCCGACGAAGTCCACCTCGGCATAGCCGCTGCCGGTACCTCTGCGCAGCAGGTTGCGTGGGTCGGAGGTCGGGATCTCGCCATCGGCGTCGGGCACCTTGGCCTCCCGGCCGATGTCGTCCAGGCGGGGGACTGCGCCGAACAGCGCCAGGCACAGGGCATCGAGCAGGGTGCTCTTGCCAGCGCCGGTGGGGCCGGTGATGGCGAACAGGCCGGCGCTGGCCAGGGGCTCGGCGGTGAAGTCGATGTCGATCGGGCCTGCCAAGGAGGCGAGGTTTTTCAGGCGAATGGCAAGGATCTTCATGGCTGAGCCTCCTCCAACTGGACGTCTTGCAGCAGTTGGGCGAAATCAGCCAGAGCCTGCTCATCGACCGGGTTGCCATAGGCCTGTTCCCAGGCGCGACTGAACAGGTCTTGCGGGGTCAATTGCGACAGCTCGACGAAGGGTTGCTCGTCCTCGTCCTGCCTGTCGCGCCCAGCGTATTCGGCGCTGATGCGCACCAGACGCACGGCCTTGCCTTGCAGGGCACTCTCGATCTGCTGGCGCAGGTCTGGCTGCGGCTCGTCCAGGTGCACCCGCACTTCCAGCCAGCTCTGGCGGTTGGGATCGTCCAGAAGATCGATCACCGGCAGGTCGGCCAGCTGTTGCAGCAACTCGCCCAAAGGTGCCGGACCGATACGTTGCAGGGCCACGGCCCGTGGTATCGGGCGAGGCTCGACGCTGACCAGCTCGGCGCCGTCGAGCTCGATTTCCAGTACCTGGTGCGGATAGTTGATTTCAGCGAACGACAACGGAATCGGTGAGCCGCTGTAGCGGATGCGCTCCTCACGGTTGACCCGTTGCGGTTTGTGCAGGTGGCCCAGGGCGACATAGCTGATGGCTTTGTCGAACAGACGCGCCGGCAGGGCCTCGGCGTTGCCGATGATCAGGCTGCGCTCGGAGTCTTCCGAGACTGCGCCGCCGGCCATGTGCGCATGGCTGATGGCGACCAGGGCCTGGTCTTTCTTGCGCTTGGCCTGGGCAGCGGCGATCAGTTGCTGGTGCACCTGGGTGATGCCTTGCAGGTAGTCGTCGCCCAGCTGTGGGCCGGTGACTTCCGCCGGGCGCAGGAATGGCAGGGCCAAACACCAGGCGCAGACCTTGCCGCGGGCGTTGGTCAGCGGAATCAGCAGGCGCTCGGCGTCCAGCTGGCCTTCATCGAGCCAATGCACACGGCCCAGCGCGTGAGTACGCAGGCGCCGCATCAAGGCAGCCGGCAGTTCGATCCGCGAGCCGGAATCGTGGTTACCGGCGATCATCACGATGTCGAGCTTGGGCTGTTGCTCATGGGCCTGGACGATGAAGTCGTAGAGCCGCTCCTGGGCTTTGACCGGTGGGTTGACCGTGTCGAAGATGTCGCCGGCGATCAACAAGGCGTCGGGTTGGCGCAGGCGCAGCTGGCCGAGCAGCCAGTCGAGGAAGCAGGCATGTTCGAAGTCGCGTTCCTGGCCGTGCAGGCTTTGGCCCAGGTGCCAGTCGGAGGTGTGAAACAGACGCATTGAAATTTCCGCAAGCATGCAGGCGTGGAGTCGAGGACCACGCGCTGAAGGTTATTTGGGGTAAAGCGGCGGCAGGCTGCCTGTTTCGCCCGAAGGCGTCAGGACCTGCTCGGCCGGTGGGATGGTGCCGATGGCGCGCCACAGCTCGTCGCCTTGCCAATACTGGCCGCTTTCGCTGTACAAGGCGCCATTGAGCCCATCCAAGGCATCGGACAAGGGTACGAAACGGGCGGCCATCTCGGCCAGGGTTTCCGGCTGCTGGCGTGCCCAGGCGTCAAGCGCCTGACGAGTGGCCTGGGGGTCGTTGGCCTGGCAGGCGCGCTTGAGGTCGTCCAGCAGGCTGCGCGGGCTCGGACCGCTTTGGGTGGCCCGCAGCACCGCCGGCTGCGAGCGGGCGCGCCACCACAGGGCGAAGCCCAGCAGGGTGGTCAGCGCCAGCACCAGGGTCGCGAGCTGCCAGGGCCACACGCGAGCATTGCTGGCACTGCTGTCGCCGACCGGCGTGTCGGCGCTCAGGGCCGGGTTGTCTTCCACTTGCAGGGTGCGCGCCGGCAGGCTGCTGTGCTCCAGATGGTCTTCGCGGGTATTCCACCAAGTAATTTCCAGTGCAGGCAGGGCCAGGGCGCCGCTGTGGGTCGGGACCAGTGCCTCGCGCTCCTCGCGATTGGCGGTCATGCCCCGTTCGCTGATTTCATTGCGCAGTACAGGTTGGTCCGGATAACGGCGCAAACCGTGGATCTCGGTGGCTGGCAAAGGCGGTAGCTGGGTGCTGGACAGCCCCTCGGCGTGCAAGGTGATGCTGCGGGTCAGGGAGTCGCCGATCTGCGTCTGCTGGTTGCTTGGGTCCGGGCTCCAGTGTTCTTCCAGGGTCAGGCTTCGCGTCGGCAGCCAGGGTTGATCGGCAGGCCAGGCGCCGGGGATCGGCCGCACCTTCAGCTGCAGTGGCAACGAGCTGACCTGGACCTGGCGACCCACACGTGGGGTGCCGGCCGGCTGCTCGCCATTGTCGGCGGCGGTGGCGGTGAAAGTCAGTGCCGGGAGCTCCAAGGTGCCGCTTTGTTGCGGGTAGATCGCATAACGGGTCTCGATCACGCCGTGGCGTACGCCGTTGATTTCCTTTTCATAGGTGCGCGATTCGCCCAATGGCTCGACCTTGGCGTTGTCCAGTTGCAAAGGGCTCAGGCTGCTGTCGTCGTACAGCGACACCGAGTGATAGATGCGCAGGGTCAACACGGCCTGGGCCTGGACGTACACCTCTGGGCTGTCCAGGCTGGCCTCGACGAAGACTTTGGAGGCGCTTTCGGGACGGCTGGCATCGGCTTGCAGTACTTGCAGCTCGATGGCTTGGCTCTGCGACTGGCCCAGTTGCAGCTCGGGGATACGCAAGCTGCCACTGCGCTTGGGCAGCAGGGTGATGATCCAGCGGGTGCTCGCGCGGGTCTCGCCGTCAAGGGTGTGCAGGCTGTTGAGCTGGCGGGTGCCACGCACTTCGAAGTCGCCTTCCAGGGCGCGCAGGTCGGGCTTGCCGAATTGTGTGACGTCCTGGCTTTCCAGGGTCAGCTCCAAGGTTTCGCCGGCCTGCAGGCGAGTGCGGTCGACGCTGGCCTGCAGGGTCGGTTGGGCCTGGGCCTGGAGAAGCCACAGCAGGCTGAATAGTAAGACGCCGAGGCGACTCATCGTGAGGTGTCCTGATGCAATTGCTGTTCATACCAGAATTTGCGCCGCAGCAGCTGGGCCGGGTTGTCGGGGATTTCCCGCAACCATTGCTCCAGGGCCTGGCGCTGTTCGGCATCCAGGCTGGTGGAGACCGGCCGCTGCGGCGGCTGGGTGGTGCTGTCGTCATCGCCAGGTTGCGAGCTGCCTGGCCCTTGCGCATTGCTTGCGTTCTCGCCCTGGGCCTGGGAGGAGGCCTGCTCATCGCTGCCAGGTGTGCTTTGGGCTGGGCTGGACGCTGAACTGCTGTTGCCCTCGGTCTCGTTGCCGGGGGTACCTTCGGACTCGCTGCCGGCCGGTTGTTCCTCGGCCTTGGCCTGGCGTTGCTGCAACAATTGCTGGACCAACGCCTGGTTGTCCAGGGCCGGCTGCAGGTCGGGTTGACGTTCCAGGGCCTGCTCGTAGGCATCCAGCGCGGCTTCCAGCTCCCCGGCGCGGGCCAAGGCATTGCCTCGATTGTAGTGGGCTGCGGCGCTGCTGCCTTGGGCGAAGGCCTTGGCTGCTGCTTCATAGTCGCCCGCCTGGTACAGCGCCATACCGCGCCACTGCGGGTCTTCGAAGTGCCGGGCAGCGTCGGCAGGGTGTTGTTGCTCGAGCAGGCGCTGGCCTTGCTGGTCCGGGCGCAGCCACAGGTCGTTGAATTCGAAGGCCTGGCTCGGTTGCGGCAAGGCCAGCAGTAGCGGCAGGCAGAACAGCCAACCGCGCCGACCGGCGCAGGCGGCCAGCACGAGCAAGGGCAGCAGCAGCCAGTAGCCTTGGTCCGCCCAGCTGTCCAGTTGCACGGTCTGGCCGTTGCTGCGCAGGGCGTGAGGGTTATCGAACAGCCCCAGGCCACGCAGGTCCAGGTCGTCGATGCGGGCGTGGCGGTAACGTCCACCGGTGCCGTTGATGAAGGCTTTGAGACTGGCGCTGTCCAGGCGGGGCAGGAGAATGCCGCCCTGATCGTCCTTGAGGTATTCGCCGTTGGCCTGACGCACCGGTGCGCCCTCGCTGCTGCCGATCCCGAGCATCAGCAGGCTGGGGCCCTGACGGCCCAGGGCCTTGAGTATGCCGCTGCGTTCGGCGTCGCTCAGCGCCGAGCCGATCAGCAACAGACGCCCCTGGCCCAGGCCGCTCTGGGCGAGTAGGGCAAGGCCTTTCTGCACGGCCAGGTCGGCCCGTTGGCCGGGCTGCGGCATGATCGACGGATCGACCGCCTCCAGGAGGTTGCGGGTGGTGCCCAGGTCGTCGGACAGCGGCACCAGGGTATGCGCGCTGCCGGCATACACCACCAGGGCGGTCTGGCTGTCGCGACGGTGCTCGAGCAGGTCGAAGATCTTGCGGCGGGCCTGCTCCAGGCGGTTGGGCGTGCTGTCTTCGGCGAGCATCTGTGGAGTCAGCTCGAGCAGAATCACCAGCGGGTCGGCGGGGCGCTGGCGGGTTTCTTCCAGGCGTTGCCAGCTTGGGCCAAGCAAGGCCAGGACCACCAACAGCCAGGCCAGGCCCAGGGCGATCCACGGCAACTTGCTGGTCTGGCCGTTGCCGCCGCCGAGCAGCACACCATGGAATTGCACGGGAAGGATCAGCTGCCAGCGCCCGGCGCGTTTGCGCCGGTGCCAGAGCTTGAACAGCAGCCAGCCGAGCAGAGGGATCACCAGCAGCCAGAGAGGGCGCAGCCATTGCGGCCAGAGTTCGATCATCGCCGCCTCCTCAGACGCAGGCGCTTGAGGCGCTGGCGCCATTCCGGGTGCGGCTGTAGAAAGCGCGGTCGGCGCAGCAGGCGTTGGAAGAGGTTGTCCGGCCATTGCACGGCGACCACCAGCAGCACGCTCAAGAGCAATGCCAAGGCCAGCGGCCAGGCGTAGAGGGCTTTGGCAGTGCGTGCCTGGGTCGGTTGCTGGGCCACCGGTTCGAGCTGGTCGAGGGTATCGCCGATCGCGACCAGCTCGGCGCCGTCATGGGCGCGGAAGTAGGCCCCCTGGGTCAGTTCGGCGATCTCTTTGAGCGAGGCTTCGTCCAGGTCCAGGCTCGGGTTAAGGCCCAGCAACCCTGGCGTACCGCTGGCTTCGGGGTTGGCACCAATGCCGATGGTGTAGATGCGCACGCCTTCCTGGGCGGCCAGGCGGGCGGCGGTGAGCGGGTGGATCTGCCCACCGTTGTTGGCTCCGTCGGTGATCAGCACCAGCACCCGGCTCTGCGCCGGACGCTGGCGCAGGCGTTTGACCGCCAGGCCAATGGCGTCGCCGATGGCGGTGTTCTTACCGGCGATGCCGATCTGCGCCTCGTCGAGAAAGGTGCGCACGGTGCGTCGGTCAAAGGTCAGCGGCGCCTGCAAGTAGGCTTCGCTGCCGAACAGGATCAACCCGACCCGGTCGCCCTCGCGGTCTTGGAGAAAATCGCCGAGCAGCGCCTTGACCAGGTCCAGGCGGCTGATTTCGTCGTCCTTCCACTGCATGTCGGGAAAGTCCATCGAGCCGGACACATCCACCGCCACCAGCAGGTCGCGACCGCTGGCCGCCACCGGCACCGGATCGCCGAGCCATTGGGGACGGGCAGCGGCCAGCAGCAGGAGCAGCCAGATCGTCACGAAGGGCGCCTGCTGGCGCCAGGTCGGCAGATTCAGGCGGGCACGGCGCCCGGCCAAGCCTTCGAGTTCATCGAGAAAGCCCACCTTGAGCACCGGCTCGCCGCTGTCGGCAGCCGGCAGCACCAGGCGCGCGAGCCACGGCAACGGTAACAGCAAGAAGACCCACGGCCAGGCCAGCTCAAACATGCTTGCGGATCCAGATTTCGACCGCCTGGGCGAGCCCGGCGATGGCCTTGTCGTCGAGCTTGCACTCGGGTTTGTAGGCGCCTTCGACCAGCACCATCCAGCGGGTCAGGCCTGCGGCCGGGCAGCGGTTGTCTAGAAACGCCAGCCACTGACGGCCGTTGAGCGTGTGGCTGTTGGCGCCGGGGTAGTGGTTGCGGCACAGGCGTTTGAGCAGCGCGTTGATGTGCTGCAGCCAGGCGCCGGCAGGTGCGCCGTCGTAGGGGCGGGGCAGGCGAGCCAGTTCGGCCAGTGCTTCCAGGCGGATGGGGTCCAGCGGCTGCTCGGCGCGCACCACTCGGGGTTTGGCCGGACGCCAGTGGCGCAGTCGCCACAGCCCCCAGCCGAGCAGGGGCAGCAGGGCGAGCAGGCCCCACCAGCCCGGCGCGGGCGGCCACAGGCTCACGGCCGGCGGCGCGATCAAGGGTTGCAACTGGTCCAGCGGGTTCATTGACCGCTCCCCGGGCGCTGGGCGTTGAGGTACTCACGCAGTTGCTCGATCATCTCGCTCTGGGTGCTCAAGGGCATCAACAGTACCCGCAGCTTCTGCGCCAGCAGCTCCCAGCGCTCGATGCGCGCCTCGGCCTGCTGGCGGTAGGCCTGGCGCAGGTTGGCATCGAGGGTGTCGAGCTCCAATTGGGCACTGCGTTGGGCAAAACGCAGCAAGCCGGCGGCCGGCAGCGCGTGGTCGAGCGGGTCGGAGACGGGCATCAGCAACAGATCGCAGTGGCGCGAGAGCATGCTCAGGTGCTGCTCGACACCAGGGGTCAAGGCGCGTTCGTCACAGATGATGATGGCCAGGCTGCCTGGGCGCAGCACCTCGCGGGCGCGGCGCAAGGCAAGGCCCAAGCTGTCGGGCTGGGGCACGGCCTCGGTGTGCAGCGACTGGTTCACTTTGGCCAGTCGGTTGAGCAACTGCAGCAGGCTTTGTTTGCTGCGCCGGGGTTTGATCTCGTGGTGTTCGTTGTCGCCGAACACCAGTCCGCCGATGCGGTCGTTGTGGCCCAGCGCGGCCCAGCCGAACAGGGCCGCAGCCTGGGCCGCCAGGACTGACTTGAACATCAGTCCGGAGCCGAAGAACAGGCGTTGGCTCTGCTCGACCAGGATGAAGATCGGCCGTTCGCGCTCCTCGTGGAACAGCTTGGTATGCGGCTCCTGGGTGCGCGCGGTGACGCGCCAGTCGATGTTGCGCACGTCGTCGCCGGCTTGGTAGACCCGCACCTGGTCGAAGTCCACGCCGCGTCCGCGCAGCTTGGAGTGGTGCAGGCCCACCAGCGGGCTGCGCTGGCCGGGCCGGGAAAACAGCTGGATTTCGCGCACGCGGTGACGCATGTCGATCAACTCGGCAAGGCCGATGCGGATGCCGGGTTCGGTCAGGTGCGCGGTGGGCATGGGGTCAGGCGACAGCGACAACGTCGAGGATGCGCTGGACCACCCGGTCCTGGTCGATCCCCGCCGCTTCCGCCTCGAAGGACAAGATGATGCGGTGGCGCAGCACGTCGAACAGCACTGCCTGGATGTCCTCGGGGCTGACGAAATCACGCCCGGCCAGCCAGGCGTGGGCGCGGGCGCAGCGGTCCAGGGCGATCGAGCCGCGCGGGCTGGCGCCATAGGCGATCCAGTCGGCCAACTCGGCGTCGAACTTGGCCGGTGTGCGGGTGGCCATCACCAACTGCACCAGGTATTCCTCCACGGCGTCGGCCATGTACAGGCCGAGGATTTCCTTGCGCGCGGCGAAGATCGCCTGCTGGCTGACCCGCCGCTCCGGCTTGACCTCGCCGCCGAGCGCCTCGCCGCGGGCCTGCTGGAGGATGCGTCGTTCCACGGCGGCATCCGGGAAGCCGATCTTCACGTGCATCAGGAAGCGGTCGAGCTGGGCCTCGGGCAGGGGATAGGTACCTTCCTGCTCGATCGGGTTCTGGGTGGCCATGACCAAGAACAGCGGCGACAGCTCGTAGGTGCTGCGCCCGACGCTGACCTGGCGCTCGGCCATGGCTTCGAGCAACGCTGACTGCACCTTGGCCGGAGCGCGGTTGATTTCGTCCGCCAGCACCAGGTTATGGAAGATCGGCCCCTGCTGGAACACGAAGCTGCCGGTTTCCGGGCGATAGATTTCGGTGCCGGTGATGTCGGCCGGGAGCAGGTCGGGGGTGAACTGGATGCGGTGGAACTGCGCTTCGATACCTTCGGCCAGTTCCTTGATGGCCTTGGTCTTGGCCAGGCCCGGTGCGCCTTCGACCAGCATGTGGCCGTCGGCCAGCAGCACGATCAGCAGGCGTTCGACCAGCTTCTCCTGGCCAAGGATCTGGGAGGAAAGAAAGGTGCGCAGCGCGATCAGCGCCTCACGGTGTTCCATCGTCGACGGTTCCTGGAAATGGGCCTGGCGTGCTGGCACAGCGGCGTCCGGGCAGGGGGTGATACTTTAATCCATCCAGGCCCATGCCGACCAATGGCGGCGTGGATTTTTCTTGCAGGGCTGGTCCGGTGAAGCCGGGGCAGTTCAACGGGGTGGCTCGGCCCGATCGTGGGTTGGCTGCGATCGGGCCGCCAGTGCGCGTCAGTTCTTCGCGCTGGAATGCTTGCGCCCTTGGTCGAACAGGGCAAAGACCACCACCAATACGCCAGAGATCGCCAAAATCAGTGCCACACCGTCAGTGGAATGGGTGGCCGATCCGGCCACCAGGGCCAGTCCGCCCAGTGGCGCCAGGCCGCCGGCCACGGCCGTGCCGATCTCGCGGCCGGTACCAAAGCCCGAAGAGCGCGTCTGGGCTGGGAACTGTCGACTGAGGAACGAGCCCTGAGGGGCGAACATCATGGGCGCGAGGATGCCGGTACCGATCGCGATGGCGATGTAGATCAGGGTCGGCTCGCCCGTGCTCAGCAATTGCAGGAAGGGGTAGGCGAACACTGCCGACAGCACACCGCCAAGCATCAGTACGGTCTTGCTGCTCCATTTGTCGCACAGCCAGCCGAACAACGGCACGGTGAAGATCGCCACCAGGCTGGCAATGGTCACCGATAGCGAAGTGACATGGGCCTCGACGCCCTTGAATTGGGTCAGGTAGGCCAGGGAAAAGGTCTTGAAGATGTAGCTCAGTGCGTTGTAGCCGATGGCTACGAAGAACACCACTGCCAGGCCCTTGAGGTCATGTTTGAACAGCAGCTTGAGCGGCGAGACCTGGGGTTTATCCTTGGCCTGGTCGAGCTTCTTGAAATCCGGGGTCTCAGGGATGCTCTTGCGCACCCACAGGCCGATGCCGACCAGTGCGATGCTGGCGATGAACGGGATGCGCCAGCCGCCGGCGAGCAGGAATTCATTGCCGTTCATGGTCAGCAGATACACGGTCAGCGACGACAGCAGCAGGCCCAGGTTCAGGCCCAGTGCCGGCCAGGCACCCTGGCTGCCGCGCTTGCCTTCGCTGGCGTGCTCGTAGGAGGTGACCGCCGCGCCGGACAATTCGGCGCCCGCGCCCAGACCTTGGATGATGCGGATCACCACCAGGATGATCGGGGCCCAGATGCCGATGCTGGCGTAACTGGGGATCAGGCCGATCAGGGCCGTGCAAACGCCCATCATGCAGAAGGTGATCACCAGCACCTGTTTGCGCCCGAAGCGGTCGCCCAGGTAGCCGAACAGTACGCCGCCGAAGGGGCGGGCGATGAAGCCGATGGCGAAGGTGGAGAACGCCAGCAGCGAGGCCACGGCCGGGTTGCTGGCATCGAAGAAGATCTTCGAGAAGACGATCGCTGCCATGGTGGCGTACAGGTAGAAGTCATACCACTCCAGCATCGAGCCGAAGATGGTCGCTGCTGCCACCTTGCGCAGGCGTTTGCGCTGCTGGTCCGGGGTTTCGGTCGCGGCCAGGGCCGCCTCGTGTACCGACATCTGAGGTTTCCTTATTGTCTTTGTAGTGGGCTATGCAGGGGTTTCAGCGGGCCTTGAGGATCTTCGCGGCGATCATCTGGCCAATAGGGATGGCGGAGGTGGCTGCAGGCGAGGGTGCGTTGCAGACATGCACCATGCGTGGGGTCTCGGCGAACAGGAAGTCGTGCACCAGGGTGCCGTCGCGCATGACCGCCTGGGCGCGGATGCCGGCCTCATACGGCAGCAGGTCTTCTACCTCCAGCTGCGGGCAGTACTTGCGGCACTGCTCCAGGTAGCCTCGCTTGAACAGCGAGTTCTTCATTTCAGTGGTGCCCGAGCCCAGGTTATTCCAGATCGTTTTCCAGAAGCCCGGGAAGCGCGCGTACTCGGCCACATCGCGCCAGTTCACCGAGAACTTGCGGTAGTTCTCCCGGCCCAGGCCCAGCACCGCATTGGGGCCGACGGTGACGCTGCCGTCGATCATGCGTGTCAGGTGCACGCCAAGGAACGGCAGGTCCGGGTCAGGGATCGGGTAGATCAGGTGGTTGACGATCTGGTTCTTGCTCGCCGGCAGGCGGTAATACTCACCGCGGAAGGGGATGATCTGGTGGTCGATCTTCACTCCGGCCAGGCGCGCCAGGCGGTCGGACTGCAAGCCGGCGCAGGCGACCAGCTGGCGGGCGCGCCAGCTTTGGCTGTCGCTGCTCACCTCGACGTAGTCGCCCTGTTCCTGGATCGCCCGCACGGTGGTGGCCAGACGAACGTGACCGCCGGCCTTCTGGATGACCCGGGCCATGGCGTCGCACACCTGCTTGTAGTCGACGATGCCGGTGGCATCGAGAAACAGCGCGCCCTTGCCGACGATGTTCGGCTCGCGGCGCTTGAGTTCGGCGGCGTCCAGGCGCTCGACCTTCAGCCCGTTCTGCTGCGAGCGCTCGTACAGCGCGTGCATGCGCTGCATTTCCAGATCGTTCGAGGCCACCAGCAGTTTGCCGCAGACCTCGAAAGCGATGCCGTGCTCGGTGCAGAAGTCCTTGGTGGCTTGGGCGCCGCGTTTGCACAGGTCGGCCTTGAGAGTGCCTGGTGCGTAGTAGATGCCTGCATGGATCACGCCGCTGTTGTGGCCGGTCTGGTGAAGACCGAGGCTGGTTTCCTTCTCGAGGATCAGCAACGAGGCGCCGGGGCGCTGTTCGAGCAGGGCCATGGCGGTGGCGAGGCCGACGATGCCGCCGCCGATGATGCAGTAGTCGTAAGTCATGCAGGGGATACCTTGGTGTTCTTGTCGGTGAATCTGCTTATCAGGTTGTCAGACTAAGTAGGGCGTACGAAAGGTCGCCAGGCCGTATGCGAAGGCTCCGAAATCAGTCGAGGTCGGGAAGGTCGATCTTCAGGCGTCTGGCCGATGCCCGTAGGTGGGCTTCAGCGCAGGCGGCAGCCGCCTGGCGGTCACCGTCGGCAATGGCTTGGTACAGCGCCTGGTGTTCACGGTTGGCATCGGCTGCACCGCCTTGGGGAAGAGCCGCGGAGTTCTCCCAGGCGTTGCGGCGCGCGGTGGCTAGCTGGCCACCCAGAAAATCATGGAAGGCCACGAAATAATCGTTCTTGCTGGCTTCGGCAATGGCCCGGTGGAAGGCCACGTCGGCGGCAGAGGCTGTGGCCAGGTCGCTGCGCCCGTCGAGCATCGTCTGCAGAGCCTGGGCCATGCGGGCGAGGTCCGCGTCGTCGCGGCGGCGGGCCGCAACGGCGGCAGCTTGGGTTTCGATCCACAGACGCATCTCGAACATCTGCACGAGGTCTGGCTTGCGCCCGTTGCTCCCGGGGAAGCGGAAAACCGTGCCGCAGGGCGTTTGCGAGATATAGGAGCCGAGCCCGCGCCGGGCGATGAGCACGCCGTCCGCCTTCAGTTGCGCCACTGCCTCGCGCACCACCGAACGGCTGACATTGAGCTGTTCGGCCAGTTGCTGTTCGGTGGGCAGGCGCGATTCGGCGGCCAGGCGGCCGGAATCGATTTCTGCGCGGATGGCGCTGACGACCCGTTCGACCAAGGTGTCCGGGCGCTGAAGCTCTAGCATGGGTATGCCGCCTATTGATCAGGTTGTCAGACAATGCCTGGGGCGAGGATCGCCTGTCAACGATTTCAAGGGGTTATGAGAGCGGGCCCTTGAGAAAGCAAGCCTGCCGCTACCGCGTTCAGAGCTCGCTGACGTAGGTCCCGGTGCCGTCGAGAATGTTGCGCAAAGTCAGCTCGACCTCCTCGAGGTCCGTGCCCGGTGAGGTCAGTAGGATCTCCAGCTGCTCCGAGCCCTTGAGCGCATCTCGGTCGCCGGCGGCCACCTCGATCAGCAGGCGGTCGGCGCTCAGCGTGACCTTCAGCCCGTCTAGCGTCGAGGGCTCGTCGTCCAGGGTCAGGTCCACGGTGTCTTCGTCGGGGTAACGGGTGAGCAGGAACATCTGCCCCTTGTCGCTGTGGCAGCACAAGGTCGCCATGTTGTCTTCCTCTTCGTCGCAGGGTGTGGCGAAGAGCAGGGCGGTTTTCAGTTGCATGGGCAGGCTCAGGTCAAAGAAATGAGCGGGAATTCTGACAGCCTTGGGCATGGACATAAACGTAAAGTTACCGCCCCTTGACCGAAATTGTCGCAGCGCTGCAAGCCGTGGTGACCGCTCAGTCGTTAAGCTGCCCAGTCGATGGACACCCGTAAAGCCACAGCCCTGAGGGGCAGTCGTCTTTGCAGGTGCCCATCCATGGAACGGATGGACGTGCAGATCGCGTCCAAACGCCTGGTTTTCACCGCCCTGTCGTCACGGTTTGACTATCGTTGACCGTGAACGGCGGACGCACGCGACGCTTCACCTAATAACAAAGCCCAAGCGGAGTACCACAGATGGCGTTCTTCACCGCAGCCAGCAAAGCCGACTTCCAGCATCAACTGCAAGCGGCCCTGGCGCAGCACATCAGCGAGCAGGCACTGCCACAAGTGGCGCTGTTCGCCGAACAGTTCTTCGGCATCATCTCTCTGGACGAACTCACCCAGCGCAGGCTTTCGGACCTGGCCGGTTGCACCCTCTCTGCCTGGCGCATCATCGAGCGCTTCGACCCCCAACTCCCGCAGGTGCGGGTCTATAACCCCGATTACGAACGCCACGGCTGGCAATCGACCCACACCGTGGTCGAGGTGCTGCACCATGACCTGCCGTTCCTGGTCGACTCGGTGCGTACCGAACTCAACCGTCGCGGCTACAGTATCCACACCCTGCAGACCACCGTGCTCAGCGTGCGCCGCGGCGCCAAGGGCGAGCTGCTGGAGTTGCTGCCCAAGGGCACCCAGGGCGAGGGCGTGCGCCATGAATCGCTGATGTACCTGGAGATCGACCGCTGCTCCAGCGCTGCCGAGCTGACCACCCTGACGAAGGAAATCGAGCAGGTGCTGGCCGAGGTGCGGGTGGCTGTCGCCGACTTCGAGCCGATGAAGGCCAAGGTCCGCGACCTGGTGGAGTTGGTAGAGCAGACCGCATTCGGTCCGGCACAACATGACAAGGCCGAGGTGAAGAGCTTCCTGTCGTGGCTGCTGGACAACCATTTCACTTTCCTCGGTTACGAAGAGTTCGTGGTCGAGTCCGACGCCGATGGCGGCCACCTGGTCTATGACGAAGGTTCGTTCCTCGGCCTGACCCGCCTGCTGCGCGCAGGGCTGGGCGCCGATGACCTGCGCATCGAGGACTACGCCGTCGCCTACCTGCGCGCGCCTGACCTGCTGTCGTTCGCCAAGGCCTCGCAGCCGAGCCGTGTGCACCGCCCGGCGTATCCGGACTACGTGTCGATCCGTCAGATCGACGCCGACGGCAAGGTCGTCAAGGAGTGCCGCTTCATGGGTCTGTACACCTCGTCGGTGTACGGCGAGAGCGTGCGTACCATTCCGTACATCCGTGGCAAGGTCGCTGAAGTCGAGCGCCGCTCGCACTTCGACGCCAAGGCCCACCTGGGCAAGGAGCTGGCCCAGGTGCTCGAGGTGCTGCCTCGTGACGATCTGTTCCAGACGCCAGTGGACGAGCTGTTCACCACGGTCATGTCGATCGTGCAGATCCAGGAGCGCAACAAGATCCGCGTGTTCCTGCGCAAGGACCCGTACGGCCGCTTCTGCTACTGCCTGGCCTATGTGCCGCGTGAAATCTACTCCACCGAGGTGCGCCAGAAGATTCAGCAGGTGCTGATGGAGCGCCTGAAGGCCAGCGATTGCGAGTTCTGGACGTTCTTCTCCGAGTCGGTGCTGGCGCGTGTTCAGCTCATCCTGCGCGTCGATCCGAAGAACCGCATCGACCTGGACCCCCAGCAGCTGGAAAACGAAGTCATCCAGGCCTGCCGTTCCTGGCAGGACGACTACTCCGCCCTGGTGGTGGAGAATTTCGGCGAGGCCCAGGGCACCAACATCCTGGCCGACTTCCCCAAAGGCTTCCCGGCCGGCTACCGCGAGCGCTTCGCTGCCCACTCGGCGGTCGTCGACATGCAGCATGTATTGGCGCTGTCCGAGAGCAAGCCGCTGGCGATGAGCTTCTACCAGCCACTGACCCGTCTGGGCGACCGCCTGCTGCACTGCAAGCTCTACCACGCCGACACCCCGCTGGCGCTGTCGGATGTGCTGCCGATCCTGGAAAACCTGGGCCTGCGCGTGCTCGGCGAGTTCCCGTACCGCCTGCGCCATGCCAGTGGTCGCGAATACTGGATCCACGACTTCGCCTTCACCTACAGCGAAGGCCTGGACCTGGACATCCAACAGCTCAACGACATCCTGCAGGATGCCTTCATCCACATCGTCAAGGGCGACGCCGAGAACGACGCCTTCAACCGCCTGGTACTGACCGCCGGCCTGCCATGGCGTGACGTGGCGCTGCTGCGCGCCTACGCACGCTACCTCAAGCAGATCCGCCTGGGCTTCGACCTGGGTTATATCGCCAGTACCCTGAACAACCACACCGACATCGCCCGCGAGCTGACCCGGTTGTTCAAGACCCGCTTCTACCTGGCACGCAAGCTCACCGTCGAGGACCTGGACGACAAGCAGCAGCGCTTGGAGCAGGCCATTCTCACTGCGCTGGACGAGGTCCAGGTACTCAACGAAGACCGCATCCTGCGTCGCTACCTGGACCTGATCAAGGCCACCCTGCGCACCAACTTCTACCAGCCGGACGCCAACGGGCAGAACAAGTCGTACTTCAGCTTCAAGTTCAACCCCAAGCTGATCCCCGAGCTGCCCAAGCCGGTGCCGAAGTTCGAGATCTTCGTCTACTCGCCGCGGGTCGAGGGTGTGCACCTGCGCTTTGGCAACGTTGCCCGCGGTGGCCTGCGCTGGTCGGACCGTGAAGAAGACTTCCGTACCGAAGTGCTCGGCCTGGTCAAGGCCCAGCAGGTGAAGAACTCGGTGATCGTGCCGGTGGGAGCCAAGGGTGGTTTCCTGCCGCGCCGTCTGCCGTTGGGCGGTAGCCGCGACGAGATCCAGGCCGAGGGCATTGCCTGCTACCGGATCTTCATCTCGGGCTTGCTCGACATTACCGACAACCTCAAGGACGGCGGCGTGGTACCTCCGGCCAACGTGGTGCGTCACGATGACGACGACCCCTACCTGGTAGTGGCCGCGGACAAAGGCACCGCGACCTTCTCCGACATCGCCAACGGCATCGCCAACGACTACGGCTTCTGGCTGGGCGACGCCTTCGCCTCCGGTGGTTCGGCTGGCTACGACCATAAAGGCATGGGCATCACCGCTCGCGGCGCCTGGGTCGGCGTGCAGCGCCACTTCCGCGAACGCGGCATCAATGTGCAGGAAGACCCGATCACCGTGGTAGGTATCGGCGACATGGCCGGCGACGTGTTCGGCAACGGCCTGCTGATGTCGGACAAGCTCAAGCTGGTGGCGGCATTCAACCACCTGCACATCTTCATCGACCCGAATCCTGACCCAGCCACCAGCTTCGTCGAGCGCAAGCGCCTGTTCGAGCTGCCGCGTTCGGCCTGGAGCGACTACGACACCAGCATCATGTCCGAAGGCGGCGGGATCTTCCCGCGTAGCGCCAAGAGCATCGCCATCAGCCCGCAGATGAAGGAACGCTTCGCCATCGAAGCCGACCGCCTGACGCCGACCGAACTGCTGCACGCACTGCTGCAGGCCCCTGTGGATCTGCTGTGGAACGGTGGTATCGGCACCTACGTCAAGGCCAGCAGCGAAAGCCATGCCGATGTCGGCGACAAGGCCAACGACGCATTGCGGGTCAACGGCAATGAACTGCGCTGCAAGGTGGTGGGCGAGGGCGGCAACCTGGGCATGACCCAGCTTGGCCGGGTCGAGTTCGGCCTCAACGGCGGCGCGACCAACACCGACTTCATCGACAACGCCGGTGGCGTGGACTGCTCCGACCACGAGGTCAACATCAAGATCCTGCTCAACGAAGTGGTGCAGGGTGGCGACATGACCGAGAAGCAGCGTAACCAACTGCTCGGTAGCATGACCGACGAAGTCGCCTCGCTGGTGCTGGGCAACAACTACAAACAGACCCAGGCCCTGTCCCTGGCGGCCCGCCGTGCCTTGGAGCGGATCGCCGAGTACAAGCGCCTGATGGCTGATCTGGAGTCGCGTGGCAAACTGGACCGGGCTATCGAGTTCTTGCCGTCCGAGGAGCAACTGGCCGAGCGTTTGGCCGCAGGCCAGGGCCTGACCCGCGCCGAGCTGTCGGTGCTGATTTCCTACAGCAAGATTGACCTCAAGGAGCAACTGCTCAAGTCGTTGGTGCCCGATGACGACTACCTGACCCGCGACATGGAGAACGCGTTCCCGCCGTCGCTGGTCAGCAAGTTCGCTGACGCCATGCGCCGTCATCGCCTCAAGCGCGAAATCGTCAGCAACCAGATCGCCAACGACCTGGTCAACAACATGGGCATCACGTTCGTCCAGCGTCTGAAGGAATCCACCGGCATGAGCCCGGCCAACGTCGCCGGTGCCTATGTGATCGTTCGGGACATTTTCCACCTGCCGCACTGGTTCCGTCAGATCGAGGCGCTGGACTACCAAGTCCCGGCCGAGATCCAGCTGACCCTGATGGATGAGCTGATGCGCCTGGGGCGTCGCGCGACCCGTTGGTTCCTGCGCAGCCGCCGCAACGAGCAGGATGCCGGTCGCGATGTCGCGCACTTCGGGCCGAAGATCGCCCAATTGGGCCTGAAGCTCGATGAGCTGCTCGAAGGCCCGACCCGCGATCGCTGGCAGCAACGCTACCAGGGCTTCGTCGAAGCCGGGGTGCCGGAGTTGCTGGCGCGCATGGTCGCAGGCACCACCCACCTGTACACCCTGTTGCCGATCATCGAGGCCTCGGATGTCACCGGTCACGATCCGGCCCAGGTGGCCAAGGCGTTCTTCGCCGTGGGCAGCTCGCTGGACCTGACCTGGTATCTGCAGGAGATCAGCAACCTGCCGGTGGAGAACAACTGGCAGGCCCTGGCCCGCGAGGCGTTCCGCGACGACATCGACCTGCAACAGCGAGCGATCACCATCTCTGTGTTGCAGATGGCCGATGCACCGGAAGACATGGACGCCCGTGTCGCACTGTGGTGTGAACAGCACCGGGTGATGACGGAGCGCTGGCGCGCCATGCTCGATGACCTGCGCAACGCCACGGGCACCGACTACGCGATGTATGCGGTGGCCAACCGTGAGCTGGTCGACTTGGCCATGAGCGGGCAGGCGGCGGTGATACCGTCCTGAGCGTAAGCTGAAAACAAAAAGCCCCGGCAGCGATGCCGGGGCTTTTTTCATTGGGGCTGTCGAGATTCGTGACGGCGGCGGGCACGTCTGCGGGAACGGATAGGCCCGCGAAACAAACGGCGCGGATGTTACTTGAAACGCCGCTCTACACCCTTCTCGACCAGAATCTTCGCCGAGATTTCCTCCACCGAGAAATGCGTGGAGTTGATGTGCGGGATGTTCTCCCGGCGGAACAGGCTCTCCACCTCGCGCACCTCGAACTCGCACTGGGCGAAGCTCGAATAGCGGCTATTGGGCTTGCGCTCGTGGCGGATGGCGGTGAGGCGGTCGGGGTCGATGGTCAGGCCAAACAACTTGTGATGGTACTTTTTCAGTACCGCCGGCAATTGCAGGCGTTCCATGTCGTCTTCGGTCAGTGGGTAGTTGGCCGCACGGATGCCGAATTGCATGGCCATGTACAAACACGTCGGCGTCTTGCCACATCGCGACACGCCCACGAGGATCAGGTCGGCTTTGTCGTAATAATGGGTGCGCGCGCCATCGTCGTTATCCAAGGCGAAGTTGACTGCCTCGATGCGCTCCATGTAGTTGGAGTTGCCGCCAATCGAGTGGGACTTGCCCACGGAATACGACGAATGGGCGGTCAATTCCTGCTCGAGCGGGGATAAAAACGTCGAAAAGATGTCGATCATGAAGCCGTTCGACGTTGCCAGGATTTCCCGAATGTCCTGGTTGACGATGGTGTCGAAAATGATCGGCCGCATGCCGTCCCGTTCGGCGGCAGCATTGATTTGCTGCACCATGCTCCGGGCTTTGTCCGGGGTGTCGATGTAGGGGCGAGTGAATTTATTGAAAGGAATGCTTTCGAATTGTGCCAGCAGGCTTTGGCCCAGTGTTTCTGCAGTGATACCGGTACCGTCGGAGATGAAGAACGCGGATCGTTTCATTTGCACCCTGGGCCTTAAGCTGCCGAAGTTTTCTGGAGTATGATAGGTTCGGTTTGCCGAACGTGACTGTTTGGCATTCTCACTTATTTTCCAGGTCCAGGCCACAAGCGTCCGGCCAAGTCAGTGTGACAGGCGGCCGCCCTTGAGCTTTTCCAATACAGTTAGTGGAGAGATCACCTTGGTAGAGTACGTAGTTTCCCTCGATAAGCTCGGCGTCCATGATGTAGAGCATGTGGGGGGCAAGAACGCATCCCTGGGCGAGATGATCAGTAACCTCGCAGGTGCCGGCGTATCGGTGCCGGGCGGCTTTGCCACTACGGCTCAGGCGTACCGCGATTTTCTCGAGCAGAGTGGCCTGAACGACCGTATCCACGCAGCCCTGGACGCGTTGGACGTCGATGATGTCAACGCCCTGGCCAAGACCGGCGCGCAGATCCGCCAATGGGTAATGGAAGCCGAGTTCCCGGCGCGTCTGGATGCCGAAATCCGCACCGCCTTCGCCGAAATGTCCCAAGGCAACGACAACATGGCCGTGGCCGTGCGCTCCTCGGCCACCGCTGAAGACCTGCCGGACGCCTCCTTCGCCGGACAGCAGGAAACCTTCTTGAACATCCGTGGCGTGGACAACGTGATCCGCGCCGCCAAGGAGGTGTTCGCCTCCCTGTTCAACGACCGCGCCATCGCCTATCGCGTGCACCAGGGCTTCGACCACAAACTGGTCGCCCTGTCCGCCGGCGTGCAGCGCATGGTCCGTTCGGAAACCGGCACCGCCGGTGTGATGTTCACCCTCGACACCGAGTCAGGCTTCCGTGACGTGGTGTTCATCACCGGCGCCTACGGCCTGGGCGAAACCGTCGTACAGGGGGCGGTCAACCCTGACGAGTTCTACGTCCACAAGCAAACCTTGCAGGCCGGCCGCCCGGCCATCCTGCGCCGCAACCTGGGCAGCAAGGCCATCAAGATGATCTACGGCGACGAGGCCAAGGCCGGTCGTTCGGTCAAGACCGTCGATGTCGACCGTGCCGACCGCGCGCGCTTCTGCCTGACCGACGCCGAGGTCAGCGAGCTGGCCAAGCAGGCCATGATCATCGAGCAGCACTACCAGCGCCCGATGGACATCGAGTGGGCCAAGGACGGTGACGACGGCAAGCTGTACATCGTCCAGGCACGTCCCGAGACCGTGAAGAGCCGTTCCAGCGCCAATGTCATGGAGCGCTACCTGCTCAAGGAGAAGGGCACTGTCCTGGTGGAAGGTCGCGCCATCGGCCAGCGCATCGGCGCCGGCAAGGTTCGCGTGATCCACGACGTCTCCGAGATGGACAAGGTCCAGCCGGGCGACGTGCTGGTCTCGGACATGACCGACCCGGACTGGGAACCTGTCATGAAGCGCGCCAGCGCCATCGTCACCAACCGCGGCGGGCGCACCTGCCACGCGGCGATCATTGCCCGTGAACTGGGCATTCCGGCGGTCGTCGGTTGTGGCAATGCCACTCAAGTGCTCAAGGACGGCCAGGGCGTGACCGTCTCCTGCGCCGAAGGCGACACCGGCTTCATCTTCGAAGGTGAGCTGGGCTTCGACGTCAAGCAGAACTCGGTCGACGCCATGCCTGAGCTGCCGTTCAAGATCATGATGAACGTCGGCAACCCGGACCGAGCCTTCGACTTCGCCCAACTGCCGAACGCAGGCGTGGGCCTGGCGCGCCTGGAGTTCATCATCAACCGCATGATCGGCGTGCACCCCAAGGCGCTGCTCAACTACGCAGGCCTGCCGGCCGACCTCAAGGAAAGCGTCGACAAGCGCGTGGCCGGTTACTCCGACCCGGTCGGCTTCTATGTCGAGAAGCTGGTCGAGGGTATCAGCACCCTGGCCGCGGCGTTCTATCCGAAGAAGGTCATCGTGCGCCTTTCGGACTTCAAGTCCAACGAATACGCCAACCTGATCGGCGGCAAGCTGTACGAACCGGAAGAAGAGAACCCAATGCTGGGCTTCCGTGGCGCCTCGCGTTACATCAGCGAGTCGTTCCGTGACTGCTTCGAGCTCGAGTGCCGCGCCCTCAAGCGTGTGCGCGACGAAATGGGCCTGACCAACGTCGAGATCATGGTGCCATTCGTGCGCACCCTGGGCGAGGCGAGCCAGGTGGTCGATCTGCTGGCCGAAAACGGCCTGGGCCGTGGCGTCAATGGTCTGCGTGTGATCATGATGTGCGAACTGCCGTCCAACGCCTTGCTGGCCGATGAGTTCCTCGAGTACTTCGACGGCTTCTCCATCGGTTCCAACGACCTGACCCAGCTGACCCTGGGCCTGGACCGTGACTCCGGCATCATTGCCCACCTGTTCGACGAGCGTAACCCGGCAGTGAAGAAGCTGCTGGCCAACGCCATCGCCGCGTGCAACAAGGCCGGCAAGTACATCGGTATCTGTGGCCAGGGCCCTTCGGATCACCCAGACCTGGCCAAGTGGCTGATGGAGCAGGGCATCGAGAGCGTATCGCTGAACCCAGACTCGGTGCTCGAGACCTGGTTCTTCCTGGCCGAGGATCAGGGCGCGGCATGATGCAATGAACGCGGAAGCGCTTCACGGCGCTCCTGCCTGGTTTCTTCCAGGGCGAGTTCCAGCGATGGATCCCGCCCTTTTTTGTGCAATCGACCTATGCAAAGCAGCAGTACCCTGTTTCCCGTGGCCTTGCTCAGCGCCGAGCGCCGGGGTGATCTGAGCGAGGATGTGTACCGGATCAAGGCCGGCAACAGCCCCGACCCCAGCGTCGAGTTGGCCGTTACACGCCTGGGGCTGGCCGACCAGGCCGTAGCCCAAGGCGTGCCGGTGATTCTCCTGCACGGCAGCTTCTCCAATCGCCGCTTCTGGTATTCGCCCAAGGGCGTCGGCCTAGGCGCCTTTCTGGCGCGCGCCGGGTTCGATGTGTGGATTCCGGAAATGCGCGGCCATGGACTTTCTCCCCGCAACCGCCACTGGCGTCACAACCGGGTGGCCGACTATGCCCGCTTCGACTTGCCGGTGATCGGCGCATTCATCCAGGAGCAGGCCGGCCAGGCGCCGCACTGGATCGGCCACTCCCTGGGTGGCACCATCCTCGCCGCAGCCCTGGGCGGCGCATATTTGGAAGCCGAGCAGGTGGCCAGCGCGGCGTTCTTCGGTACCCAGGTCAGTCGGGTCTATTGGCCGTTGAAGGTTCCGCCTGTGGCCTGGAGCGCGCGTTTGCTGCTCAAGCGCCTAGGTCAGCTGTCCGGGTCGCGGCTCAAACGTGGGCCGGAGGACGAGCCGATCGGTCTGGCCTTGGAGACCCTGGGCTGGCACGGCCTGTTCGGGCGTTTCGGCGACAAGCAGGACGACTGGTGGGCGGGGCTGGCGACCGTGAACGTGCCGGTGCTGGCAGTGGCCGGTGCGGCAGATTACCAGGACCCGGTCTGGGCCTGCCGCAAGTTGTTCGAGCAGTTGGGTGGCCAGCGCAAGCAGTTTTTACGGCTTGGCGCTGAAGAAGGCTTCGACGCATTCGGGCATGTGGACATGTTGGTTAGCAAGGCGGCCCAGGTGCAGGTATGGCCACTGGTGGAGCGCTGGCTGAGGGCCCCTGAATCACCGTTGCCGGGGGCTACGGTGGCCGCCGAATCCGCCGAAGAGCAGTAGCGGCTGACTGAGTAGTCTCGGATGACTGCAAGGCCCTCCCCGGTGTAGCCTTGCTCAAACCCGCTTTCGTTGTGACTGACAGGAGTTTGCCATGCAGCATTACGTAACGCCCGACTTGTGCGACGCCTACCCGGACCTGGTCCAGGTCCTGGAGCCCATGTTCAGCAACTTCGGTGGCCGCGATTCCTTTGGTGGCCAGATCGTCACGATCAAATGCTTCGAGGACAACTCGCTGGTCAAGGAGCAGGTCGAGCTCGATGGCAAGGGTAAGGTCCTGGTGGTGGACGGCGGTGGTTCGCTGCGCCGCGCGCTTCTGGGTGACATGCTGGCCGAAAAGGCGGCCAAGAACGGCTGGGAAGGCCTGGTGATCTATGGCTGTGTGCGTGACGTGGACGTGCTGGTGCAGACCGACGTCGGTGTCCAGGCCCTGGCCAGTCACCCGATGAAGACCGACAAGCGCGGTATTGGCGATCTCAACGTGGCCGTGACCTTCGCTGGGGTGACCTTCCGTCCGGGCGAATATGTGTATGCCGACAACAATGGCGTGATCGTCTCGCCAAGCCCGTTGAAAATGCCGGAGTGATGCGCCGCGCGCGCTGATGGAGCAGGAATGTTCGAGGAAGACAACGCGCAGTGGGGGCTGGTCCATGCCCTGGTGCTCGATGGTAAAGGCGGTGCGCGCTCAATTGCCCGGACAGCGCTGGATGCGCTCCAGTTGCAACCAGAGGAAAGCCTTTGGTTGCACTGGGATCGCAGCCATCCCCAGACGCGTACCTGGTTGCTCCAGGAGAGCGGCCTGAGCACCTTCGCCTGCGACTTGCTGCTGGAAGAGAACACGCGTCCGCGTCTGTTGCCCTTGGCCAACGAGCAGATGCTTTTGTTTTTGCGGGGCGTGAATCTCAATCCCGGCGCCGAGCCCGAAGACATGGTCTCGGTGCGGATCTTCGCCGAGGCCCGGCTAGTGATTTCGTTGCGCCTGCGACCACTGCGCGCCAGTGATGAAGTGCTTCAGCAATTGGACGAGGGCAGGGGGCCGAAGTCGGCCTCCGAGCTGTTGCTGCTGATGGGGGAGCTGCTTACCGAGAAGGTCCAGGCGTTGGTTAGCGACCTGTCGGAAGTGGTCGATCTCGAAGAAGAGAAGGTGGAAACCGATGAACGGTATTCGCCGGTGCAAGGCAGCCTGCAACAGATCCGCCGTCGTGCTGCTGGGCTACGGCGTTTTCTCGCCCCACAGCGGGAACTCTATGCGCAACTTTCGCGCAACAAGTGGAGCTGGTTCGGCGAAGGGGATGCCGACTACTGGAACGAGCTGAACAACAGCCTGATCCGCTATCTCGAAGAGCTCGAGCTGACCCGCGAGCGGGCCGCTCTGGTGCTGGAAAGCGAGGATCGACGGCGCAGTGAGCGGATGAACCGGACCATGTACCGCTTCGGCATCATCACCTGCATTTTCCTGCCGATGAGCTTCGTCACCGGCCTGCTGGGCATCAATGTCGGGGGCATTCCGGGCGCCGAGAGCCCGTATGGCTTCCTGTTCGCCTGCGCCGTGGTGCTGGGGTTGGCGGCGGGGCAATGGTGGCTGTTCCGACGGTTACGCTGGGTATAATGGGCTGTCCGGCCGGGGGATGCATGAGGCATTTTGAAACATCCGTCCCATATTCATGTGTGACCCGTAGTCCCGAGCCCTCGTCTTTGACAGACATTGCGCGAGGTGCCTATGCACGATCCGTTTGAAGAATCCTTGCGCGACCTGCTCAAGGCATCGCCGTCCGGCCAGGACCGAGACGATGCCGCATGCCTGGGTCGCGTCCTCAAGACCGCCAACCGCCAGGTCGGCGCGGGCGATCTGTTCAGCTTGCTGGGGCGCTGGAGCCAGGCGCTGATGATCGCTGTGAACAATGGCTCGGCGCATGTCGCGCCGGTGCGTCGCAACCCTGCCGCTGGCAGAAAAGCAGATAAGGCCGATTGAATATGGAACTCGATCTCTGGACCCAGAGCCTGGTCACCGCCATGACCGCCCTTTGGACCAAGGTGGCGAACTTCATCCCGAACCTGTTCGGCGCCCTGGTCGTGGTGTTGCTCGGCTTCGTGGTAGCCAAGCTGCTCGATACGTTGTTGTCCAAACTGCTGGCCAAGTTCGGCCTGGACCGCCTGATGAGCGGTACCGGTCTGACCAAGATGCTCAGCCGGGTGGGCATCCAGGTCCCGATTTCTACCTTGATCGGCAAGATCGTCTATTGGTTCGTGTTGCTGATTTTCCTGGTTTCGGCCGCCGAGTCCTTGGGCCTTGAGCGTGTCTCGGCCACCTTGGACATGCTCGCCCTCTACCTGCCCAAGGTATTTGGCGCAGCTCTAGTGCTGCTGGCTGGCGTGCTGTTGGCGCAGTTGGCCAATGGCTTGGTACGTGGCGCTGCCGAAGGCGTCGGTCTGGAGTATGCCGCAGGCGTCGGGCGTATCGCCCAAGGCCTGGTGATTATCATCAGCATCTCGGTTGCGATCAGCCAGTTGGAGGTCAAGACCGATCTGCTCAACCATGTCATCGTCATCGGCCTGATTACCGTTGGTCTGGCCGTTGCGTTGGCGATGGGGCTGGGCAGCCGGGAAATTGCCGGGCAAATACTGGCAGGCATCTACGTGCGCGAACTCTATCAAGTGGGCCAGCAGGTGCGGATTGGAGAGGTTGAAGGGCATATCGAGGAGATCGGTACGGTCAAGACGACCCTGCTGACCGATGATGGCGAATTGGTGTCGCTTTCGAATCGAGAATTGCTCGAACAGCGAGTCAATAGCCGCTAACCGCACAAAAGCTGTTAATGTATGCCGCCGCGAAAACGGCCCAAGGGGGCCGCGCGGCGACATTGACCTGACTGTCGGCCAGATCCGTTTTGAATAAAGTTCACTCGCCGCCCATGCGCTATGACCCCCGTGAGCTCACCGATGAGGAGTTGGTGGCGCGTTCGCATGAGGAGCTGTATCACGTAACGCGCGCCTATGAAGAACTCATGCGGCGCTATCAGCGGACCCTTTTCAACGTCTGCGCGCGTTATCTGGGGAACGACCGGGATGCCGACGATGTCTGCCAGGAAGTGATGCTCAAGGTGCTCTACGGTCTGAAGAACTTCGAGGGTAAGTCCAAGTTCAAGACCTGGCTCTACAGCATCACCTACAACGAATGCATTACCCAGTACCGCAAGGAGCGTCGCAAGCGACGGTTGATGGATGCCTTGAGTCTGGACCCTGTTGAAGAGGCGTCCGAAGAGAAGGCACCCAAGGCCGAAGAGAAGGGCGGACTGGACAGATGGCTGGTGCATGTGAACCCGATCGACCGGGAAATCCTAGTGCTTCGATTTGTCGCAGAGCTGGAATTTCAGGAGATCGCCGACATCATGCACATGGGCCTGAGCGCCACGAAAATGCGCTACAAGCGTGCGCTCGACAAGCTTAGAGAGAAATTTACGGGGCTGGCTGAAACTTAGCACCGCGTAAATATCTCTAACCAACCGGCAAGTTCTGCTAGACTTGCCGTCGAGTTGTCCCCCGGATGTTGGTGGGACTGCTTAACTATCACCAGATGGGGATTTAACGGATGAAATTGAAAAACACCTTGGGCTTGGCCATTGGTTCGCTTGTAGCCGCCACTTCGTTTGGCGCTCTGGCACAAGGTCAAGGCGCCGTCGAGACCGAACTCTTCTACAAGAAAGAGTTCTTCGACAGCCAGCGCGACTTCAAGAACGACGGCAACCTGTTCGGTGGCTCGATCGGTTACTTCCTGACCGACGACGTCGAACTGCGTCTGGGCTATGACGAAGTTCACAACGCTCGTGGCGAAGACGGTAAGAACATCAAGGGCTCCAACACTGCCCTGGACGCCGTTTACCACTTCAACAACCCGTACGACGCCATCCGTCCGTACGTTTCGGCTGGTTTCTCGCACCAGAGCCTGGGCCAGACCGGCCGTGGTGGTCGTAACCACTCCACCTTCGCCAACGTTGGCGCTGGCGCCAAGTGGTACATCACTGACATGTTCTACGCCCGTGCTGGCGTTGAAGCTCAGTACAACATCGACCAGGGCGACACCGAGTGGGCTCCTAGCGTCGGTATCGGCATGAACTTCGGCGGTAGCCCGAAGCAAGCTGAAGCTGCTCCGGCTCCTGTTGCTGAAGTCTGCTCCGACAGCGACAACGACGGCGTTTGCGACAACGTCGACAAGTGCCCTGACACCCCGGCCAACGTTACCGTTGACGCCGACGGCTGCCCGGCTGTTGCCGAAGTCGTACGTGTTGAGCTGGACGTCAAGTTCGACTTCGACAAGTCGGTCGTCAAGCCAAACAGCTACGGTGACATCAAGAACCTGGCTGACTTCATGAAGCAGTACCCACAGACCACCACCACCGTTGAAGGTCACACCGACTCCGTTGGTCCAGACGCTTACAACCAGAAGCTGTCCGAGCGTCGCGCCAATGCTGTCAAGCAGGTCCTGACCCAGCAGTACGGTGTTGAATCCAGCCGTATCGACTCGGTTGGCTACGGTGAGACCCGTCCGGTTGCTGATAACGCCACCGAAGAAGGCCGCGCCATCAACCGTCGCGTTGAAGCTCAGGTCGAAGCCCAGGCCAAGTAATTTGGTTTGATGCTTCATGAAAAACCCGGCCTCCGCCGGGTTTTTCTTTTTTCGGGGGACGCCCGGTGAGGGTCCCAGGAGAATTGCTGCACGCCTGTTTTCCAGGGATTCTCGTCCGCTTAGGGCACGCGATGTGGAACTGACAAGCAACCCATGAGCCTAGAGCCCTGTCGTCCGAGCCGCGCGGTGGCTATAATCGCCCCCTCACTCACCGCGAGTCTTGCCCGCCCATGTATACCCTGGCCCGCCAGCTGTTGTTCAAGCTTTCCCCGGAAACCTCCCACGACCTCTCCCTAGACCTGATCGGCGCCGGTGGCCGCCTCGGTCTCAATGGCCTGCTGTGCAAGCAGCCGGCGGCGCTGCCGGTGACAGTCATGGGCTTGAACTTTGCCAATCCGGTGGGCCTTGCCGCAGGTCTGGACAAGAACGGCGCCGCCATCGACGGCTTCGCCCAGCTCGGTTTCGGCTTTGTCGAAATCGGTACCGTGACGCCACGCCCGCAGCCTGGCAACCCCAAGCCGAGACTGTTCCGGCTGCCAGAGGCCACTGCGATCATCAATCGCATGGGCTTCAACAACCTGGGTGTCGATCATTTGCTGACGCGGGTACGTGCGTCGCGCTTCGACGGCGTGCTGGGCATCAATATTGGCAAGAACTTCGATACCCCGGTCGAGCGCGCGGTGGATGACTATCTGATCTGCCTGGAAAAGGTCTACACAGCCGCCAGCTACATCACCGTCAACGTCAGTTCGCCCAATACCCCAGGTCTGCGTACCCTGCAGTTCGGCGACTCGCTCAAGCAACTGCTCCAGGCGCTGGCCGTGCGCCGCGAACAACTGGCCAGTGAGCATGGCAAGCGTGTGCCGCTGGCGATCAAGATCGCCCCGGACATGACTGATGAAGAAACCGCCATGGTGGCCTCTGCGTTGCTCGAGACAGGCATGGACGCAGTGATCGCGACCAATACCACCCTGAGCCGCGAAGGTGTCCAGGGCCTGCCGTACGGTGAAGAGGCGGGCGGGCTGTCCGGCGCGCCAGTGCTCGAAAAAAGCACCCACACCGTGAAAGTTCTGGCAGGCGAGCTGGCCGGTAAGTTGCCGATCATCGCCGCAGGCGGTATCACCGAGGGGCGTCATGCAGCCGAGAAGATCGCTGCCGGCGCGAGCCTGGTACAGATTTACTCGGGCTTCATTTATAAAGGACCGGCGCTGATCCGTGAGGCAGTGGACGCGATTGCTGCCATGCCTCGGCCGTAAAAAGGCAGGCATAAAAAAGGGCCCCTTGAAGGGGCCCCTGGGCCTCAGCCCGCCGCCCGGATAGGGCGCGCATGGTGACTCGAATTCAGTGTCCTCGTCTCAGCCAACGGCGTGATTTTCGTTGAGTCTCTGGATGCCTGCGGTGCCGGTCATACCATCCCAGTTATCGCCCCGGCCCTCCCGCCAGCCATTGATCCAGGCTTGACGAACGGATGGCAGATTGAAGGGGCAAAGTTCGCGGGATTTGCCGGTAACCCCGTATTGGTAGCCACGTGAATATGCTCTTTCCAACGGATCACGCTTAAGTCTTCTCATAGGGTGTTGCCCTCACTTGTTGACTGTAATGTCCCGTCGGCCTCTCCGAGGCCGGGCAGAATCGTTCTGCCGGTGTGCGCTCGCTGCCGGCGTGGCGAGCAGAAAGTGTTGCCTCGTTGCGAGACAACCTGAGACCAGTTCTAACCAAAGCGGGTCACAGTGTGAATGATCGATTTGTCATAAGGACGTAACGTTTCATAGGGTCAAAGGATAAGTAAATAATTGCGACTCAACGTGATTTGTCCTTAAGCCCGCTATGATCAGGGTTTAATGCCCTTTGCAGTCATCTGGCCAGCGTCGTGGTCGGGTGTGCAGTAATAATTTGAAATGCGACGAAGGGTCACATGCGTGGCCGCGTTGCTGGAAATTTTCATACTGCCTGACGATCTAATCCACTTTCGCAGGGTGCGAAGGGGCTTGTCGTTCAGGTGGCCCGGCTTTCCCGGACTGCGGGCAAGGCCACCCGGACGCCTGCTGGAAGGGCGTGCGGGCAAACATCGGCGGGACGATGCGTCGGCCCGTCACTCAATCAGCCCAAGGCTCTGGATTGCTCATGTCGGACCGTTTCGAACTTTATCTCACTTGCCCCAAAGGTCTTGAAGGCCTGCTCGCCGAGGAGGCCCGTAGCCTGGGCCTGGACGATGTGCGGGAGCACACCTCTGCCATCCGTGGCTCGGCCGACATGGAAACCGCTTACCGCCTGTGCCTGTGGTCGCGTCTGGCCAACCGCGTGTTGTTGGTGCTCAAGCGCTTCGGCATGAAAAACGCCGATGAGCTCTACGACGGCGTGCATGGGGTCGAGTGGCAAGATCACTTGGCTGCTGACGGCACCTTGGCCGTGGAATTCAGTGGTCATGGCTCCGGAATCGACAACACCCATTTCGGTGCCCTTAAGGTCAAGGACGCGATCGTCGACAAGCTACGCAACCGCGAAGGACAGCGCCCGTCCGTGGACAAGATTGATCCTGACGTGCGTGTGCATCTGCGCCTGGATCGTGGCGAGGCGATCCTCTCCCTGGACTTGTCCGGACACAGCCTGCATCAACGCGGTTACCGTCTGCAGCAAGGTGCTGCGCCCTTGAAGGAGAACCTGGCGGCGGCGGTGCTGATCCGAGCCGGCTGGCCACGCATCGCCGCCGAAGGCGGCGCGTTGGCCGACCCGATGTGCGGTGTGGGCACGTTCCTGGTAGAAGCCGCGATGATCGCCGCGGATATCGCGCCCAACCTCAAGCGTGAGCGGTGGGGCTTCACGGCCTGGCTTGGCCATGTGCCGGCGTTGTGGCGCAAAGTTCACGAGCAAGCCCAGGCCCGCGCCCAGGCGGGTCTGGCCAAGCCTGCGCTGTGGATCCGCGGCTATGAGGCCGATCCGCGGCTGATTCAGCCGGGGCGTAACAACGTCGAGCGCGCAGGTCTGGGCGACTGGGTGAAGATCTATCAGGGCGAAGTCGGCAGTTTCGAACCGCGTCCGGACCAGAACCAGAAAGGCCTGGTCATCAGCAACCCACCCTACGGTGAGCGTCTGGGTGACGAAGCCAGCCTGCTGTACCTCTACCAAAACCTTGGGGAGCGTTTGCGTCAAGCCTGCCTGGGCTGGGAGGCGGCAGTGTTCACTGGCGCCCCCGAGCTGGGCAAGCGCATGGGTATTCGCAGCCACAAGCAGTACGCCTTCTGGAACGGCGCCTTGCCGTGCAAGCTGCTGCTATTCAAGGTTCAGCCCGACCAGTTCGTTACCGGCGAGCGTCGCCCGGCCGAGCCGGATGCAGGCGCTGCGCAGCGTCCGGCAGCCGTGGCCAGTGAACCGGCGCGCCTGTCCGAAGGCGCGCAAATGTTCGCCAATCGCCTGCAGAAGAACCTCAAGCAGTTGGGCAAGTGGGCCCGTCGCGAGCAGGTCGATTGCTACCGCTTGTATGACGCCGACATGCCCGAATATGCCCTGGCGGTGGACCTTTACCAAGACTGGGTGCACGTGCAGGAGTATGCCGCGCCACGCTCTGTCGATCCGGACAAGGCTCAAGCGCGTCTGCTCGATGCCTTGGCCGCCATCCCGCAGGCCCTGGGTATCGACCCACAGCGTGTGGTGCTCAAGCGCCGGGAGCGCCAGAGTGGGACGCGTCAGTACGAGCGCCAAGGTGCCGAAGGCCGCTTCCAAGAGGTGAACGAAGGGGGTGTAAAGCTGCTGGTGAACCTCACGGACTATCTGGACACCGGCTTGTTCCTCGACCATCGTCCGATTCGTCTGCGCATCCAGCGCGAGGCGTCGGGCAAGCGCTTCCTCAATCTGTTCTGCTATACCGCGACGGCCACGGTGCACGCCGCCAAGGGCGGGGCCCGCAGCACCACCAGTGTCGATTTGTCCAAGACCTATCTGGACTGGGCGCGTCGCAACCTGGCGCTCAACGGTTTTTCGGACCGCCATCGCCTGGAGCAGGGCGACGTGATGGCCTGGCTGGAAGGCAACCGGGACAGCTACGACCTGATCTTCATCGACCCGCCGACCTTCTCCAATTCCAAGCGCATGGAAGGGGTGTTCGATGTGCAGCGCGATCATGTGCAGTTGCTGGACTTGGCCATGGCACGCCTGGCGCCAGGCGGGGTGCTGTACTTCTCCAACAACTTCCGCAAATTCCAGCTCGATCCGAGTCTGGTCGAGCGATATGCCGTCGAGGAGATCAGTCATCAGACCCTGGATCCTGATTTCGCGCGCAACAATCGAATCCACCGGGCGTGGCGCATTCAGGCGCGATAAGCGGCGTGTATGAGGTTGCGTGGCTAGTGGCCAATAGCTATAACTGACGCGAAGGGCCCGACAATTCGCAGGACGCTGACGTGATGAGATTGCTTTATGTCGAAGTGTGGCGTTCGTGCGAAGGTGCTCGGCATGTTCCGCGAAGCGCTGCCCGCCTGGGGGGTGGCGTTGGTGGTCCTGGTCGCTGGCGGTCTGTTGACGGCGGCCTTGGCCATTGCCACGCAGAGCTTCTACACGCAGCAACTGCGTCAGCGCTTCGAGCTGTTGGCTAACGAGCGGTACAGTCGCATCGCCGAACGTTTCGACGACCAGGAGCAGCGCTTGGATGGCCTGCGACGGTTTTTCAGTTATTCCAACGAAATCACCCCGCAGGAGTTTGACGGTTACGCGCGGCCACTGTTGTACCGGACCCAGGCGTATTCCTGGGCGCCCCGGGTCGATGCTGGACAACGCGCCGATTTCGAGCGACGTGCCAGTGCCTGGCTTGGGCAGGCGTATCAGATTCGTGATCAGGACGCACAGGGTATCTGGCATCCTGCGCCCACGCGTGACTATTACTATCCGGTGCTCTATACCCAGGCGGCGTCCCTGCAAGGGCAGCCTTACGGCCTGGACTTGCGTGGACAGCCCCTTCGCGAGGCCACCCTTGTTCGGGCTAAGTCACCCGGCAGCATGGCGGTCTCTGCGCCGCTGGACATGATCAATGTCGAGCCTACCTATGCCCGTGGGGTGCTGGTCGTGGCGCCGGTGTTCGCTGATGGTGATCCCGGTGGGTTGCCTTCTGGCTATGTCATGGCGTTGCTGAGCATGCAGCGCTTGGTCGCCGAAGGGCTGCCGCCTGCCGCGGATGACAACCTGGTGGTGCGCATTATCGATACCTCCGGAGCCAAAGGGCCGCAGGTGCTGTTCGACTCACGCAACACCGTCGCCCAGGTGCCATTGGCCAGCACCCACCTTTTGCATCTGGCCGATCACCATTATCAGCTCGATATCCGTCCCAGCCGGGCTTTTCTCCAAGCCAACCGCTCCTCCGCGGTGGTGGTGGTCAGTTTGCTGGGTGGTTTGCTCAGCGTCTTGCTCAGTGCCTTGCTCTACAGCCTGTTCAGCCAGCGTCAGCGTGCCCTGGCACTGGTCGATCAGCGCACTGGCGAATTGCGGGTCAGCGAGCAGTCCTTGCGCGATACCCACAATCAGCTGCGCAGCGTATTGGACGCCGCGACACAGGTCGCCATCATCGCCACCAGCCTCAAGGGCCTGGTCAGTACCTTCAATGCCGGTGCCGAGCGCATGCTGGGCTATTCGGCAAGCGAAGCCATTGGTCAGTTGCGGCTGGAGGATCTGGTCCCCCCTGAGGAACTCAGCCAGCGCGCCCACGCCCTGAGCGTGCGCTATGGACGCGAGATCGGCGGTGGCCAGGCGATGTTTGCCGAGACCGTGCAGGAAAAAGGGACCGAGGCAGGGGAGTGGACCTTGGTGCGCAAGGATGGCAGCCGCCTGCTGGCCAACATGCTGGTCACTGCGGTACTGGACGAGCAGGGGTTGTGGGTTGGCTACCTGGCCATCTGCATCGACGTCACCGAACGGCGGCGCGTCCATGAAGCGCTGGCGGCCCGTGATCGGTTGTTGGAGAAGCTCAGCGCCGAAGTGCCCGGTGGGATCTACCAGTACCGCCTGGATGCCGACGGACACTCTTGTTTCCCCTATGCCAGCCAAGGCCTGCACGATATCTATGAAGTCGATCTGAAGACGCTGCGTGAGGATGCATCGGCGGTGTTCGAACGCATCCACCCCGATGACCTGGAGCGCGTCCGTCGCTCGGTCCGTTATTCGGCCTTGCACCTGACACCCTGGCGTGAGGAGTACCGCGTGATACTGCCTCAGGCGGGCCTGCGCTGGGTGCGCGGGGAAGCTACCCCCGAAATCGGTGAAGGAGGATGCACCTTATGGCATGGCTACCAGACGGACATCTCCGACCTCAAGCGGGTGGAGGAAGAGCTTCGGGCGCTTTCGGTCACCGATGCCTTGACCGGCATCCATAACCGGCGACATTTCCAGGAACGATTGCAGAACGAGCTGGAGCGTGCACAGCGTGACGGATTGGAGCTGGCGGTGATCATGCTGGATATCGATCATTTCAAGCGGATCAATGACCAGTACGGCCATGCGGTGGGCGATCATGTGTTGCGCAGCCTTTGCCAGCGGATCGGCAGTCGCCTGCGGCGTACCGATGTGTTTTGCCGTTTGGGGGGCGAGGAGTTCATGGTGCTTTGCCCGGGTAGCAATGCCGAGCAGGCACGATCATTGGCATTGGAGCTGTGGCAGGGGGTTCGCAGTGTTCCGGTCGATGGAGTGGGCCGGGTGACGGCGAGCTTTGGAGTGGCGGGTTGGCGACCGGGGGAGGGAGCTGATGCGTTGCTGTTGCGGGCTGACGCAGGGGTGTATGCGGCCAAGCAGGCGGGGCGGGATCGGGTTGAGGCGGAGTTGCGCTGAGGGTGGGATTGCCTGTAGGCGCGGCGGTTCGGTGCTCTGATTTACCCGCGAATTGGCCGGAACAAACAACACATTAATTAGCTTGTTTGCCTTTGGTGCGCTGTAGTTCAGTCGCCGCCGATCGTGACCTCAGGAGGCCGGAGGTGGGAGCCAGCGGTTTTGCCTACTTTGCTTGCGAGCAAAGTAGGTCGCCGTAAAGGCGAAAAGCGCCGGTGGCGCCCCACCCAGAATGGATATCACACTATCTGAAAGCCCAAGCCGATCAAGGCACGCCAGCCGCCGCAGTACTTCCCACCTTCGGCTGCCGGTAAAGATCCAGCAACACCTGATCCAACACCTGCGATGCCCCCCAGGGCTTGGGATCATTCAGAATCGCCGCCACCGCCCAGGTGTTTCCATTGCTATCCCGGCTGAACCCGGCAATCGCCCGAACGGTGTTCAGGGTGCCGGTCTTGATGTGCCCTTCACCGGTCATGGCCGTGCGCTTGAGCCGCTTGCGCATGGTGCCATCCATGCCTACCAGCGGCATGGAACTGATGAATTCGGCGGAGTAGGGGCTCTTCCAAGCTGCCTGCAGCAGCGCCGCCATCTCGCGAGTGCTGACCCGCTCTGCACGGGACAGGCCGGAGCCGTTTTCCATGATCAGGTGCGGCGCGGTGATGCCTTTTTTCGCCAGCCACTGACGTACCACACGCTGGGCTGCGCGGGCGTCGTCGCCGTCGGCATCCGTGCGGAACTGCGCACCCAGGCTCAGGAACAGCTGCTGGGCCATGGTGTTGTTGCTGTACTTGTTGATGTCGCGGATCACCTCGACCAAGTCCGGCGAGAATGCCCGTGCCAGCAGGCGTGCACCTTTGGGCACGTTCTCGATGCGATCGCGGCCCTGAATGCTACCGCCCAGTTCGTTCCAGATCGCTCGCACCGCACCGGCGGCATAGGTCGGATGATCGAGCAGCGACAGATAGGTCTGTGAGTTGCAGCCTTCGCCAAGCTGGCCACTGACGACTACGCTGACGCCGTCGGCCTGGGTGACCGGGTTGTAACGTACATCACCTGCACATTTTCTGGAGGCGACGGCCTTGACCTGGTTGTCGATGCGCACGTTCGCAAGCGGCGGCTCCATGGCCACAGTGACTTTTCCGCCATCGTTGCGGGCCACGAAGCGCAGGGCCTTCAGGTTGACCAGCAGCGAGTCGGGGCGGACCAGGAACGGCTTGTTCACATCACCGCCGTCGTCATTGAACTGCGGCAGGTTGGGCTGAACGAAATGGCTGCGATCCAGCACCAGGTCGCCCGTCACCGTGCGCACGCCGTTGGCGCGCAGGTCACGCATCAGCAGCCAGAGCTTTTCCATGTTCAGTTTCGGATCGCCACCGCCTTTGAGGTACAGGTTGCCGTTGAGTACGCCGTTGCTCAGGGTGCCATCGGTGTAGAACTCGGTTTTCCACTGGAAGGTGGGGCCCAGCAGTTCCAGCGCCGCATAGGTGGTCACCAGCTTCATGGTCGAGGCCGGGTTGACCGAGACATCGGCGTTGAACACGGTGGGCGTGCCGGGACCGTTGAGCGGCAGCATCACCAGGGACAGGGCTGAGTCCTGCAGTTTGTTGGCTTTGAGCGCCTGTTGCACTTTCGGCGGGAGGGTAGTGTTGACGGGCGCGGCCTGGCCAGGCATGGCGAAGGGCAGGAACAGGCTGGCGAGAATCAGGGGACGGAGCGTTTTGATCATGTGCAATTTGAACCCTGCGGACGAGGGAAAGTGACATTGGGGCTGTACAAGATGATGGCCCCAGGACGAAATATAGTGCGCATTATGCCCCAAGCGCATCCTCCATGGGCCATGTTCGACGGAAAAGCGCCGCAGCCGCCCGGAAACTGGTAAAGTGCCGCGCGTTAATACTCAAGAGGATAGTTTCATGGCCACCAACCGTTCCCGTCGTCTGCGCAAGAAACTGTGCGTGGACGAATTCCAGGAGCTGGGTTTCGAACTGAACCTGGAATTCAAGGAAGACCTGTCCGACGAAGCCATCGATGCCTTCCTCGATGCCTTCCTCGCTGAAGCCATGGATGCCAACGGCCTGGATTACGTCGGTGGTGATGACTTCGGCCTGGTTTGCCTGGCCAAGCGTGGCTCGGTCAGCGAAGAGCAGCGCGCCATTGTCGAAGCGTGGCTCAAGGGCCGCAGCGAACTGACCAAAATCGAACTCAGCCCGCTGCTGGACGCTTGGTATCCGGACAAGCCAATCAACACCCAGGCTTCCTGATCCGCCCCGAGCAGCGTTTTTACGCGCTGCTCATCCAGCCCTGGCCGGGTGTTGCAAATGCCTGGCCAGCGCTTTCTCCGTTCGGCGCATATGCCGTGCCAATACCTGCCGTCGCAGTTTTAGCTGTGCCAATGGCAAGGTTTCCTGCTCCAGTGCTTCACACGCCTCCATCAGATCCCTGGCTTCCAGCATCCTGGCCGTGCTGAGGATCTTGTGTGCCTGAGCGGCAATGGCCCGTGCATCTTTCGGGTCGATGGCCATCAGCGTGGCCAGGTCTTGTATCAAACTTTCCAGTAAGGCGTTGAGGAGTCGAGTACGGCTGTCCGGGTCGTCACCAACGATGGCGGACAGGCCCTCAAGGGCGAGTCGTTTGCTTGCCCTGCGCCTTGGCAACGCATGCCAACTCGGTTCGATGCCTGCCAGGCGCTGATTCAGCGTGTGCAGGCCTATCGGCTTGAGCAGACAGTCGTCCATGCCAACGTCCAGGCAACGCTGACGGACTTCCGGCTGGGCGTTGGCGGTGTAGCCAAGGATCAGGCAGCGTGGCCAGTCGCGTTGGCGCTCTATCGCGCGGATGGCTTCAGCGACTTGGTAGCCGTTCATTTGCGGCATGTTGCAGTCGAGGATCACCACATCGAAACCGCCCGCGCGCCATTTTTCCAGCCCTTCACGGCCATCGCTGGCGACGGACCGGCTCAGCCCCAGGAAACTCAACTGCTGTTCCATCAACAACAGGTTGGCCGGGTGGTCATCGATGACCAGTACGTTCAGCCCGCTGTTCGGTGTCTCCACGTCCTGCACCAGTGGGGTGGTCACCGGTGGCGCTTCGACGCGTTGCAGGGGCATTACCAGGGTCACATGAGTGCCGACGCCAGGCAGGCTCTTGATGCTCAGCGTCCCTCCCATCATCTCGCTCAGGCTATGACTGATCGCCAATCCCAAGCCGGCCATGATGCTGTCGCGGGTGATCGCGACCTGCCGGTTCTGCAGGTGCTCCAGGGACGCCGCCTGGTCACTGCCTGCGCGGGTGACCAGTACATAGGTGCTTTCCAGGTACGGCCGGCTGATATGCAGGGCACCATCGTGCTTTTCGTCGCTGGAAATGGCGGCGATGACATCGGCCCGGCCGTCCTTGAGTCGGGCCAGCATGTCCCGGATGCCGCTGGCCCGCTCGATCTCGAAGCGCAGACCCGTGCGCAGCCGGATCAGGTCCAGCAGATCGGCGGCGATACCGCGAAAGTTGCCGTTGCTGTCGAAGTAGGAAACCGGAGCGGCGGTCTCGTTGATCGCCACGCGCATCACCGGATGTTCCCGCAGCCATTGCTCTTCGCCGGCCGAGAGCTGAAGCTTGCGATCAGTCAGCAGATAATCGCTTCCCGCCCCCCAACGCTTGAAGATGCTGGCGGCCATGATGGGTGTCTGGCTCTCCAGGGTCGCATCGATCACCTCCTTGAGAATGGTGTCCTGGCGGCGCAGGGCGAAACTAAAGCCAATGGCCTCGTGCTTGCCGAAGCTCGCCATGCGCAAAGGCGGGAGATGGCCGCGATTGAGTTGGTAATGGGTCGAAATGGTATCGCCAATGAACACGTCGGCCTGGCCGAAAGCGACAGCATTCAGCGCCAATGTGGAGGAGCGAAATGCCAGCAGTTCGGCCTTCGGATAGGCACTGAGTACTTCTTTGGGCGAGAGATAGTGATAGAGCATGCTCAGGCGCAGCCCTTTGAGTTCGTCATCCAGTACGCGGCGCTCATGTTCTCGCGTCACCAGCACTGGCTGGTCGATCGCATAAGGACGAGAGAGCGCAAGACCTGCGACGGCTTCATAACCATTGGCGCTGCCAAGCAAGTCGATCCGGCCATGCTTGAGCGCTTCGATCGCTGACTGGCGGCTGTCGAAGCCCAGCACGCGGACCTTCAATCCCAACGCAATGCCGATCAGGCCAGCGTATTCAGCGGTGAGCCCTTGGTAGTCGCGCCCGCCTGTGGTGATATCGAAAGGTGGGTAGTCCGGGAAGGATGTACCGATCACCAACTCTTGTTTTTCAGCGAGCCATTGGCGCTGGGTCGGTGTCAGCATTGGCAGAACCGGCTTTAGCGACGAGCGCGTCAGGAGGTTGAGTGCTTTGGGCCTGTTTTGGTGGGCGTGCGCTGGATGGCAAGCCAGCGCAAGGGCAACGATAAACAGGCAGGTTAGGTACCGCCCCATGTCGCACCTCAAACCAGCGCGTTGCGTTTGGCGACATCAATCAGGTCGACCAGCGTCTGGACCTGAAGTTTTTGCATCAAGCGCTTTTTGTAGGTGCTGACGGTTTTGTTACTCAGAAACATGCCCTTCGCAATTTCCTTATTGCTCTTTCCTTGGGCGAAAAGTTGCAAAACCATAAGTTCTCTGTCGTTAACGTGTCGGAAAAGTCGTATCTCGTGGTCTGGAATAATCTGGCTGGTGTTAACCGCTTGGCTGGGGAAATAGTTGTAACCGGAGAGCACGGCTTTTATTGCACTAAGCAGTTCGCTCAGGTCCTCTTGTTTGCCGACATATCCGGCGGCTCCCGATTGCATGCAACGCACCGCGAAAAGGGCGGGGCATTGTGCTGTCAGTACCAGCACTTTCAAGGGTAAGGCCATGCTCTGGAAGCGGGACAGGATTTCGAGGCCATCGAGCTTGGGAATGGCAATGTCGAGGATCACCAAGTCGGGACGTGTCTCTCGGACCATCTGCATGGCATGGACGCCATTGTCCGACTCACCGACGACCTTGTAATTCTGGTTTTCCAGCAACATGCGAACCGCCATGCGGATAACGGGATGATCATCGACAATATATACAGAGTGCATATTCAACTTCCATGCGGCGGGTGTCGGAAATAATGCGCACCTTAGCTCAGTTGGAAGTCGTCGGACATGCGAGGAGCTGCCACGACTCGCATATGGGAAAATGCCTACAGTAAAAAGCTACGCGCGCTACGAATTGAGCGTGTTGACGTCACCAAAGGCACCTGGTTTAGTAACTTTTTATTTTTAGATATTGATAAGTGTTTAATTCTGTTGAGGGCTAATAAGAAATTTCCTTCAATTACTAGCCCTCAAGACTATTGGGTACCCAGCCCTCAGGGAGGGCTGGAGCGTCCGGTCATTTCACTGGCCATCTCGCTGGCATAGCTGTCGGTCATGCCGGCGATGAAATCGATCATGCGCAGGAAGGCTGTATGCAGCGAGTCGTGCGGGTCTGGAGCGTGATTACCGATCAAATCCAGTACACGTCGGCTCTTGAAGGAAGGTGTACGCCCGCCGTGCTGCTCCAATGCCGCCCCACAAAATGCATTGAGGAGAATCTCGAGGGTAGTGTAGGCACCGATCTCGTGCAGGGTCTTGCGTTTGTCCTGGAAGATTTTCTTGCGGGCCATGTCCTTGGCCTGGAGCACGCAACGCTTGGCTGGACCGTGCATGTGTTCGACCAGATCGCCAGGCAGGTGCCCGGCAAGCAAGGCGGTCTGTTGTTCAACGAAGGCCTGGGCTGCCGCGTTGGTCAAGTGCTCGATTGCCTTGCCACGCAGAATCGCCAGTTTGCGCCGCCGTGAGTCCGTGGGCCCCAGTTGACGGTAGGTTTCGGGCAAATCGTCACCTACTAGGTCGAGCAGCAGGGCCTCGACTTCGGCGTACTGCAGCAACTCCATCTCCAGCCCGTCTTCGAGGTCGATCAGGGCGTAGCAGATGTCATCTGCCGCCTCCATCAGGTATACCAGCGGATGGCGCGCCCAACGCTGCTGTTCGAGCTGCGGCAGGCCGAGCTTGCGGGCGATCTGCTCGAGCAGCGGCAATTCGCTCTGATAGCTACCGAATTTGTGTTTCTTATAGCCCAGGGCGTCGGCGTGGCGGGCGCTCCATGGATATTTGAGGTAGGTACCCAAAGTGGCGTAGGTCAGGCGGGTGCCGCCATCGAACTGGTGGTATTCGAGTTGGGTCAGTACACGAAACCCCTGGGCGTTGCCTTCGAAGTTGAGAAAATCTGCGCGCTCGTCATCGCTCATGTCGTCCAGCCAGCCACGTCCGGCGGCCTGCTGGAACCAGTGGCGAATGGCATCCTCGCCGGAATGGCCAAAAGGCGGATTGCCGATGTCATGGGCCAGGCACGCCGACTGCACGATCATGCCAAGGTCGCTGGGCTCGCACCAGGCCGGTAAGCGCTCGCGCAGGGTTTCGCCAACGCGCATGCCCAGCGAGCGACCGACGCAGCTGACCTCCAGTGAATGAGTCAGGCGGGTGTGGATGTGATCGTTGCTCGAAACGGGGTGGACCTGGGTTTTGCGCCCCAGGCGGCGGAAGGCACCGGAGAAGATGATGCGGTCATGGTCTTTGTGGAAGGGGCTGCGCCCCAGTTCCTCGGGGCTGTACAGGGCTTTGCCCAGGCGTTCGCGGGTCAGCAGGGTGTGCCAGTCCAAGGCTCGATCTCCCGTCAGGTGGACGCCATAGCTTCCCGTGTCGGGCGCGCCCGTGCAAGCAGCGGGCGCGATCGATCAGGGGCGTCGACTGTTGCGCAGGAACAATCGCACCAGCGGTGCCAGGCTAGTCCCCAGGCGCACGAGCCTGCCGAGGTTGCCGCTGCGCACGCCTTTGCCGGTGAGAAATCCCAGGGCGACCACAGCGCCCAGGCCCCAGAGCGGCGCATGCTTGATCCCCAGCCCATCTTGCAATGAATCGCCCATGCCACGCAGGCGGCGGACCGGCTCGAGCAGTTGCGCCGATTCGTGGTGGATCTGTTGGCGATGCATTTCAAGGCGCAGGCGCAGTAACGCCTTGCGCAGTTCACGGGGATTACGGGTGTTGGGCAGTTCGGGCAGGCTCATGGCAATAGGCGCTCCCTGTCCTTGGCGAGTTCTTCGAGGGTGGCACTGAAGGGGGACGACTCATCGAATACCGCCGCTTTCAGGCGCAGCCCACAGTACAGGGCGGCGATGCCGTAGAACACGCACAAGCCGATGATGCCAGCCAGGCGATAGCTGTCCCACAGCAACACCAGCACCAAGCCCGACAGGGCCGTCAACAGCAGGAGGGCGAAGACCAGGGCGAGGCCTGCGAACAGCAGCAGGCTCAGGGTGCGGGATTTTTGTTCCTGCAACTCGATGCCGAACAGCTCGATGTGGCTGTGCAGCAGGCCGAGCAACGCCGCGCCGAGGCGCTTGCCGGATGCGCTGGTGCCGGGGGCGTCGTTTTCCATGCTCACCCCTTAGCGTCGACTGGCCAGCAGGCCGATCAACAGGCCAACGCCGGCGGCAATGCCGATGGCCTGCCAAGGGTTTTCCTGGACGTATTGCTCGGCGCTGCCCAAGGCTGCCTGGCCACGTTCGCGGACCGAGTCCTGTGTCAGTTGCAGGGTTTCGCGGGCCTGGGCCAGACGGTCATGAAGCTGTTCACGCAGTTCGTCGGCCTGGTCGCCTGCCAGGTTGGCGGTGTCGGCGAGCAGCTTTTCGGTGTCGCGCACCAACGCCTGGAAGTCAGCCATCAGTATCTCTTGAGCAGTCTTTGCCGGTTTGCTGGCCATGGAGGCTCTCCCTGTAAAAGTGTGTGGCTATTTCGAGTGATGGGGTTGGCGGAAGGTTCAGTATGGCCGCTGGTACGGCCCTTGCTACCTCACGGAGCGTGGCCGCGCCGAATGCGTGCGCGGGCCATGCGATACCGATAAACCTTAACCCAATCCACGACAAACCCAAGAAAAAACCACGCAGGTCGCGCCCGGCTCACCGAAATAGGGCAAAGGCCTGGCACCGAATCGGTGCAGGGATGCGGGCTCTTGAACTGTCCTGGTGCCTTTTCAGCAGGTCTGCCTATTCATGGAAAACATGCACAGCGCGATGGACTCCCTCGTTCACGGCTCCAATACCTTGTTCCTCCTCATGGGCGCCATCTTGGTGCTCGCCATGCATGCGGGATTTGCCTTTCTGGAGGTCGGGACCGTACGTCACAAGAATCAGGTCAACGCTTTATCGAAGATCCTCAGCGACTTCGCGGTCTCGGCCTTGGTGTACTTCTTCGTGGGTTATTGGGTGGCCTATGGCGTGAGCTTCTTTCAGCCCGCCGCAACGCTGGCCGACGACCACGGTTATGCATTGGTCAAATGCTTCTTCTTGCTGACGTTTGCGGCGGCGATCCCGGCGATCATCTCCGGCGGCATTGCCGAGCGCGCTCGCTTCGTGCCGCAGCTGTGCGCCACGGCCTTGATCGTGGCGGTGGTCTATCCGCTCTTCGAAGGCGTGGTATGGAACGGCAACTTCGGGCTGCAGGCTTGGTTGCAAGCGCGCTTCGGAGCACCGTTCCATGACTTTGCCGGCTCGGTGGTGGTGCATGCCATGGGCGGCTGGCTGGCGCTGGCGGCGGTGCTGTTGCTCGGTGCACGCCGTGGGCGCTATCGCGAAGGGCGCCTGGTGGCCTTCGCACCGTCGAGCATTCCATTCCTGGCATTGGGGTCATGGATCCTGATCATCGGTTGGTTCGGCTTCAACGTCATGAGCGCCCAGACCCTGCAAGGGGTCAGTGGGTTGGTGGCGATCAACTCGCTGCTGGCCATGGTCGGCGGCACCTTGTCGGCCTTGCTGGCCGGGCGTAACGACCCGGGCTTTCTGCACAACGGCCCGCTGGCCGGATTGGTGGCTGTGTGTGCCGGTTCGGACGTCATGCACCCTGTCGGAGCGCTAGCCACGGGTTTGATCGCTGGCGTGCTGTTCGTCTGGTGCTTCACCGCGGCGCAGAACCGCTGGAAGATCGACGATGTCCTCGGGGTCTGGCCGCTGCATGGCCTGTGCGGCCTCTGGGGCGGTATCGCCTGCGGCATTTTCGGGCAGATGGCCCTCGGCGGGTTGGGGGGCGTCAGTCTGGGCAGTCAGTTGGTGGGCAGCCTGGCGGGCGTCATCGTGGCGTTGGCTGGTGGTTTTGCGGTCTATGGCCTGATCAAGCGGGTACACGGGCTGCGTCTTAGCCATGAGCAGGAATTCCAAGGCGCAGACTTGTCGCTGCACCGCATCGGGGCGACCAATCAAGATTGACGCGCGTCAGATGCGCGGGAGCAAGCATGGTCCTAGAATGGATATCCCGTTCCCGCAGACTCGAGGCGTGTCCATGCTGCCTGAATGCCAACTGTTCGGCACCTTGGGGTGCCACCTGTGCGAAGTCGCCGAGGCCATGCTGATGCCGTTCATCGAGCATGGCTTGTTGGTGGAGCTGGTCGATATCGCTGAAAGCGAGGCGCTGTTCGAGCGCTATGGGCTGCGCATTCCGGTACTTCGCCGGTGCGATACCGGCGCCGAGCTGGGCTGGCCGTTCGATGCCGAGCAAGTCGTGGCGTTTCTGGGGTGAGCCGTTGACGCAGGCTTGGGCGAATCCGTATGCTGTATATAAATACAGTATACGGATTCGCCCATGTTCAACGTCGAGCAACTGAAGTACAGCGTCAATCGCATGCCGCCCGAGCAGGTATGCGAGGCCGTGCTGGAACTGCGCCTCGAAGGCTTGGTGACCGACGACCGGACTCCGTTCGGCAAAGTCCATTTCAACACCTGTTTCGCTGAGATCGAGGCGTTGTTCCAGCGCGCGGGCTATCACCGTGCGCTGGATGTGGTGGGTTACCAGGGGCTGATCTATGCCCTTTACGATCCCGCCCGCTGGGAGCCAGTGCAAGTACTGCGCTGGCTCAAGGAGCGCACTGAACTGCAGGCCAAGGCTGGTTGAGCCTGTAGCCATGGGGGATAATGCCCGCCTTTGAATTCCCGAGCCCTGTCATGACCGCACCTTTCGACCCTGCCCATCAGCAAGCCAGTACTGTCTGCCTGCCTCCGGGCTCCTGGCAAACCGTGCTCGATTGCCTGTGCGAGCACTTCAAGGGGATCGATCGTGAACAGTGGTTGGACCGCTTCGCCCGGGGGCGGGTGCTGGATGCACAAGGGCAGCCCATTGCGGCGGACTTTCCCTACTGTCGGGGCATGCGCTTGCACTACTTTCGCGAAGTGCTCAATGAAAAGCCGATTCCCGTACAGGAGTCGATCCTGCATGTCGATGAGCATCTGGTGGTCGCGGACAAACCGCATTTTCTGCCAGTCACGCCGACCGGCGAATACGTCGAACAGACCTTGCTGCGCCGCCTGATCCGCCGTCTGGATAACCCGCATCTGGTGCCGTTGCACCGCATCGACCGGCATACCGCGGGCCTGGTGCTGTTTTCCGCCAATCCGCAGACCCGCAGCGCCTATCAACGGCTGTTTCCCGAGCGGCGTATCGACAAACGCTACCAGGCCATAGCGGCGGCACTGCCTGAGCGCGAATTCCCTTTGGTGCACCGTAGCCGCCTGGTGCATGGCGAACCCTTCTTCCGCATGCATGAGGTGGACGGTGTGGAGAACAGCGAAACCCTTGCCGAAGTGCTGGAGAAGAACGGCAAGCTGTGGCGCTACGGGCTCTCACCGGTGACAGGCAAGACGCACCAATTGCGGGTGCATATGGCGGCGTTGGGCGCCGGTATCTGCAATGACCCGTTCTATCCGCAGCTTTCGAAGGATGAGGACGACTACCAACGCCCCTTGAAGCTGCTGGCGCACAGTTTGCGTTTCCAGGATCCCCTGACTGGGGAGATGCGTTACTTCGAGAGCCGACTCTCGCTGGATTGGTGAAATCTGTCGGGGTGAGGGCAAGCCCGCGCCTACAGGTTGGTAATGCACCTGTAGAGGCGGGCATGCGCCGACGTGCGTCAGCGGTTGAAGCGTTCCACCAGTGAGTACTGACTACCGGCGGTGCTGGTCAGCTCTTCACTGAGCAAGGCAGAGCGCTGGGCCTGTTCGGCAGTCTGGTCGGCCAGATCGGCAATGGTGCTGATGTTGCGGCTGATCTCGTCGGCCACAGCGGTTTGCTCCTCGGTGGCCGCGGCGATCTGGGTGGCCATGTCGGTGATGTTGGCCACTGCTTCGCTGATACCTATCAGGGCCTGGTCAGCCTCCATCACCCGCTCCACGCCTTCCTGGGCCTGACGATGGCCATTCTCCATGGTCTGCACCGCATTGCTGGCGGTCTGCTGCAACTTGGCGATCAGGTTGTGGATTTGCCCGGTGGACTCTGCGGTGCGCTGAGCCAGCTGGCGGACTTCATCGGCCACGACCGCGAAGCCACGACCCATCTCACCTGCACGGGCAGCCTCGATGGCGGCGTTGAGGGCCAGCAGATTGGTCTGATCGGCGATGCCTTTGATCACATCGACTACGCCGCCGATCTCGTCGCTGTCCTTAGCCAGTTGGGTGACGGTCTGCCCGGTTTCGCCGACGGCTTGGGAAAGGCGAGAAATGGCCTCGCGGGTTTCTCCGGCGATCTGCCGACCCTGGCTGGTCAGTCGATTGGCCTCTTGGGTCGCATCGGCGGTGCGCTGCACATGGTTGGCCACCTCCTGGGTGGTGGCAGCCATCTGGTTGACTGCGGCGGCGACCTGCTCGGTCTCGACTCGCTGACGCTCCAGGCCGGTGGAGCTCTGATGGGCCAGAGTGTCGGACTCGCGTGCCTGGTCGCTGAGTTGCTCGGCGCTGTCCTGCAGGCGAGTCAGGCAGGTCTTCATGCGGGCGTCCTGGCTGAGCATGGCCATTTCCAGGCGCGCCTGTACACCCCGGCTGTCGGTGTACATCTGTGCAATCAATGGATCGGAAGTGGTCTGTTCGGCCAGGCGCAGCAGGCGCTTGAGGCCGCGCTGTTGCCAGCTCAGGCCGAGCAGGCCCAGCGGCACCGACAGGCCGGCAGCCAGGGCGAACCCCCAGGAGTGGCCGAGCCAGTTGCCGATCAAGAAGCCGATCTGGCTGACCAGGATGAATGGCAGCCAATCCTGTAGGACAGGCAGCCACTTGTCGCGGCGTGGAATCGCGGGCTTGCCTTGGTTGATGCGTTGATACAACGCCTCGGCGCGGCGGATCTGCTCGGCCGTGGGCTTGACCCGCACCGACTCGTAACCGACTACCTGGTTATTGTCGAAGATGGGCGTGACGTAGGCGTTGACCCAGTAGTGATCGCCAGACTTGCAGCGGTTCTTGACGATCCCCATCCACGGCAGGCCCTGCTTGAGGGTTTGCCACATGTGGGCGAACACCGCCGATGGCACATCGGGGTGGCGGACCAAGTTGTGAGGCGCTCCCGTCAGTTCCTCGCGGGAGAAGCCGCTGATATCGATGAACGCATCGTTGACGTAGGTGATCACCCCCTTGGCGTTGGTGGTGGAGATCAACCGCTGTTCAGCAGGAAACGTCCGCTCTCTCTGGGTAATCGGTTGGTTGTTACGCATGAGGTTCAATCCGCAAGGCTTTGAATCCGTATCGGCCAGCCGCCGGTTTTATTGAATGTTTATTTAATTTACTTGATCTGGCGCAATGAATGGCACCCAGGCTTGATTAAAGAAATTCGGTTTTTTCCAATCAATTGGCGTCTATATTGCCGATTTTTTACGGTTTTGTGACGCGCTGGTCCGATCATGACCGATTGTTTAGCCAATTGCCAGCATCGGATAGCTAAAGCCTGCAAAGTGGACAAAGTTCAGACCGAAATGGCAAAGCACCGCCGCCATCAACCCGCCCCGGCGGTAAGCCAGGCCGTAACCGATGCCGGCGAGACTGGCCAGGCAGAACCACTGCCATCCCGCTCCCAGGTGGGCCAGGCCAAACAGTAATGCGGCGGCGAACAGCGCCAGAGACTCATGGCCCAATAGCCGTTGCAAGCCACCTTGGATGTAGCCACGGAACAGCAACTCCTCAGTGAGGCTGACCAGGAGCAGGTTGTTCAGTAGCCAGAGCCAAGCCTGATCCGGCCATTTCGGTGCCCAGGTCACTACACCAAGCGCCCAAGCGCCGCCGAGGCACACGAGCACGGTAGGCGGCAGGATGAATGCCAGACTGGTGCTCCAAGCGGCCCCGCGCCAGGCCAGCACCCATGGGCACGTCAACAACAGCCAGAAGCCGATCAACGGCTTGTCGAGATTCAGGTACATGGAAAAGGGCAGGGCGCCGTCGCTGAAGGTCGCTTGGTCGATCACCTTGGCGCTCTGGAAGCCAGGTAGCCAGTGCACTGCCAAGGCGATGGCCAGGACGATGAACAGCACGTGCCCCGCCACTTGTTGCCAGCGCACCGCACGGTGCGCCAGCAGGGCGGCGCAGATCAGGGCGCCAAAGGTGGGCAGACTGGACAGGCCCAGGCTGCCATGGATCAAGGCCAGGCCGTAACCGAAACAGAGCGGGATCAGTGCGGGCCAGGAAAGCGGATACATGGGAATTCCTTGTCATGACGTCGTCGAAATCCTTTCGACTGCCCAGGTGGCGCTCAGGACACCACCTGGGTTCGCGTCGGTGATGGGGCTCAGGCGCCCCGATGTCCGATCAGGCTGCGATCAGCTGGCGCAGCACATAGTGCAGGATGCCGCCTGACTTGAAGTACTCCACTTCGTTCAGGGTGTCGATCCGGCACAGTACTTCGGTTTGCTGCTGCTGCCCGTCCTCGCGGGTGATACGCAGCGCCAGAGTCATGCCGGGGCGCAGCTGCGCGTCGGTGAGGCCCTGTACGTCGATGCGCTCCTTGCCGGTCAACCCAAGGGTCTTGCGGTTTTCGCCGGCCCTGAACTGCAACGGCAACACGCCCATCCCCACCAGGTTGGAGCGGTGAATACGTTCGAAACTCTCTGCCAGCACAGCCTTGACACCCAGCAGGTTGGTGCCCTTGGCGGCCCAGTCGCGGCTGGAGCCTGTGCCGTACTCCTGGCCGGCGATCACCACCAGCGGGGTGCCTTCGTCCTGGTAGCGCATGGCCGCGTCGTAGATCGACAGCTTCTCGCCGCTGGGTACATGCAAGGTGTTGCCGCCCTCTTCGCCGGCGAGCATTTCGTTGCGGATGCGGATGTTGGCGAAAGTACCCCGCATCATGACCTCATGGTTGCCGCGTCGTGAGCCGTAGGAGTTGAAGTCCCTTGGCTCCACGCCCTTGCTGCGTAAATAGCGACCGGCGGGGCTTTCGGCCTTGATGTTGCCTGCCGGGGAGATGTGGTCGGTGGTCACCGAGTCGCCGAGCAGCGCCAGGATGCGAGCGCCCTGGATATCGCGGACCTGTGGCAGCGGGCCGCCGATCGTGTCGAAGAACGGTGGATGCTGGATGTAGGTGGAGTTGTCCTGCCAAACATACGTGGCCGCCTGAGGCACTTCGATGGCTTGCCATTGGGCATCGCCGGCGAAGACTTCGGCGTATTCCTTGTGGAACATGGCGGTGTCGACCTTGGCCACGGCCTCGGCGATTTCCTGCTGGCTGGGCCAGATATCGCGAAGGAATACCGGTTGGCCATCCTTGCCGATGCCCAGTGGGTCACGGGTCAGGTCGGTGCGCACGCTGCCGGCCAGGGCGTAGGCCACCACCAGGGGCGGAGAGGCCAGCCAGTTGGTCTTGACCAGCGGATGCACACGGCCTTCAAAGTTGCGGTTGCCCGAGAGCACCGAGGCCACCGTGAGGTCGGCGCTGCCGATGGCCTGCTCGATGGCGTCATCCAATGGGCCGGAGTTGCCGATGCAGGTGGTGCATCCGTAGCCGACCAGGGCAAAGCCGAGTTGGTCGAGGTAAGGCGTAAGGCCGGCTGCCTTGAAGTAGTCGGTGACCACTTTGGAACCCGGAGCCAGGGAGCTTTTCACCCAAGGCTTGCGGGTGAGGCCTTTCTCGACGGCTTTCTTGGCTACCAGGCCGGCCGCCATCATCACGCTGGGGTTGGAGGTGTTGGTGCAGGATGTGATGGCGGCGATCACCACTGCGCCGTCACGCAAGGTGTGGGTCTGACCGTCATGGGTATAGTCGATTTCCCCGGCCTGGTCGGCATTGCCCACGGCCACACCGCCGCCTCCTTCGCTTTCCAGGCGTCCGACCTCCTTGGCCAACGGTTTGGGCTGCAGTTCGATGAAGCCCTCGAAGGCCTGGCTGACCTGCGACAAGGCCACCCGGTCCTGTGGGCGCTTGGGTCCGGCCAGGCTGGCTTCGACATCGTGCATGTCCAGCGACAGGGTATCGCTGAAAGCCGGTTCATGACCGGGCACACGCCACAGGCCCTGGGCCTTGCAATAGGCTTCGACCAACTGCACTGCCTCTTCCGGACGCCCCGAAAGACGCAGGTAATCGAGCGTCACCTGGTCCACCGGGAAGAACCCGCAGGTGGCGCCGTACTCCGGAGCCATGTTGGCGATGGTGGCGCGGTCGGCCAAGGGCAGGTCGGCCAGGCCATCGCCGTAGAACTCGACGAATTTGCCCACCACCCCCTTCTTGCGCAGCATCTGGGTGACGGTCAGCACCAGGTCGGTGGCGGTGATGCCCTCGCGCAGCTTGCCGGTCAGCTTGAATCCGATCACCTCGGGAATCAGCATCGACACCGGTTGGCCAAGCATCGCCGCTTCGGCCTCGATGCCGCCCACACCCCAGCCGAGCACGCCCAGGCCGTTGATCATGGTGGTGTGGGAGTCGGTGCCGACCAGAGTGTCGGGGAAGGCATAGGTACGGCCGTCGGCTTCACGGGTCCAGACGGTGCGGCCCAGGTACTCCAGGTTGACTTGGTGGCAAATGCCGGTGCCCGGCGGCACCACGCGGAAATTGTCGAAGGCGCTCTGGCCCCAGCGCAGGAAGGCGTAGCGCTCACCGTTGCGCTGCATCTCGATGTCGACGTTCTGGGCAAAGGCGGCGGGACTGGCGTAACGGTCGACCATCACCGAGTGATCGATCACCAGATCCACCGGGGACAACGGGTTGATCCGCTGCGGATCGCCACCGGCCTTGGCCATGGCGGCGCGCATGGCAGCCAGATCGACCACCGCGGGCACGCCGGTGAAGTCCTGCATCAGGACCCGTGCGGGGCGGTACTGGATTTCCCGATCCGAGTGACGCTCGCCCAGCCAGCCGGCCAGGGCGCGTAGGTCATCGCCGGTGACGGTCTTGCCGTCTTCCCAGCGCAGCAGGTTCTCCAGCAGTACCTTGAGCGACATGGGCAGACGCTGCAGGTCGCCGAGCTGCCGGGCAGCCTCGGCGAGGCTGAAATAATGATAGGTGTGGTCGGCCACCTTGAGGGTCTTCAGGGTCTTCAGGCTATCGAGCGAGTGCATTGCCAACTCCTTCTGCGCCGGTGTCCGGTCATTCCCGCTTCGAGTGTGCGGACTTGCCACACAAGCCAGTGGATGCCGGTATCACCGCTCTGTAACGGCCCGTACGCAACGGACCTGGCTGAATGGTCAGGGTAGACTGGTTTGCCGGTCCTGACCCACTTCTGGACAGGTGGGGCATGTCGCAGGTTCCGATCTTCCTTTATCATCGCCGCCCTGCCGGCGCCTGCTTTGCGCCGGATCAAGGCTGGCGATCCAGGCCAGCGACGTGGAGTGAAAGATGAATACCCTGTTCATGCATTGCCGGCCCGGTTTCGAGGGCGAGGTCTGCGCCGAAATCAGCGAACACGCCGCCCTCTTGGGCATTGCCGGCTACGCCCGGGGCAAGCCGCAGAGTGCCTGCGCCGAGTTCGTCTGTGCAGAGCCCGATGGCGGCGAGCGCTTGATGCGTGAACTGCGTTTCGAGCGACTGATCTTCCCCCGCCAGTGGGCACGGGGCGCGTTCGTCGAACTGCCGGAGAGCGACCGGATCAGCGTCTTGCTCGAACACTTGGCCGATTACCCGGTGTTCGGCAGCCTGTGGCTGGAGGTGCTCGACAGCAACGAGGGCAAGGAGCTCTCGACCTTCTGCCGTAAATTCGAAGTGCCGTTGCGCAAGGCCCTGCACAAGGCCGGGCGCCTGGTCGAGAATGCCGCAGGGCCGCGCCTGCTGTTGACCTTCATCAGTGGGCGCCGGGTGTTCGTTGGCCTGGCCGAGTCGAACAATTCGGCCCTGTGGCCCATGGGTATCCCGCGGTTGAAGTTTCCTCGCGAAGCGCCCAGCCGCTCGACCCTCAAGCTGGAGGAGGCCTGGCACCAGTTCATCCCACGCGAGCAGTGGGACCTGCGGCTGAACGACGACATGACCGGCGTGGACCTGGGTGCCTCGCCGGGCGGCTGGACCTATCAGCTGGTCAAGCGGGGCATGTTGGTGACGGCCATCGACAACGGCCCAATGGCAGAAAGCCTGATGGAAACCGGTCTGGTCCAGCACCTGATGGCCGATGGGTTCACCTGGCAGCCCAAACACACCGTGGATTGGATGGTCTGCGACATCGTCGAGAAGCCTGCGCGCACTGCCTCGCTGATCGAGACCTGGCTGGGGGAGGGGCTGTGCCGCGAGGCGGTGGTCAATCTCAAGCTGCCGATGAAGCAGCGCTATGGCGAAGTACGCCGCCTGCTCGACCGGATCGAGGCAGGCTTCAAGGCGCGCAAGGTCAAGGTATCGATCGCCTGCAAGCAGCTCTACCACGACCGCGAAGAAGTCACTTGTCATCTGCGCCGGCTGGACCTCAAGTCGCGTTGATCGACCACAGGCCTGGCCAGCGCCCACCGTCGTGGAGCTGGCTCGGCCCTCTTGGACCTCGTCGTCCGATGCGCGACAATGCCCCATCATTTGTGGAGCCCCCCATGACCGAATTCACCCCTGACGCCATCCTCGATGCCACCGGCCTGAATTGCCCGGAGCCGGTGATGATGCTGCACCAGCACGTGCGTGACCTGGCGGCCGGTGGCCTGCTCAAGGTCATTGCCACCGATCCCTCCACCCGCCGCGACATCCCCAAGTTCTGCAACTTCCTGGGCCATGAGCTGCTGGAGCAGCAGGAGCAGGCCGGCACCTACCTGTACTGGATCCGCAAGAAGGCCGACTGAGCCTGGATCGCGCACCGCAATAGGGCCTACACTGCGCTCCCCTCACAGGAGAGCGCCATGCTGATAGTTGCCGACGAGAATATCCCGCTGCTCGATGCTTTCTTTGCCGGGTTCGGCGAGATTCGCCGCTACCCAGGCCGCAGCATCGACGCCGCCTGCGTCAAGGACGCCGATGTGCTGCTGGTGCGTTCAGTGACCCAGGTCGACCGGCGACTGCTCGAAGGCAGCCAGGTGCGTTTCGTCGGTACCTGCACCATCGGCACCGATCACCTGGACTTGGACTACTTTGCCCAAGCAGGCATTCACTGGAGCAGTGCACCAGGTTGTAACGCCCGTGGCGTTGTGGATTACGTGCTGGGCAGCTTGCTGACCTTGGCCGAGCTCGACGGTGCCAAGCTCATCGAGCGGGTTTATGGCGTCGTCGGCGCAGGGCAGGTCGGTGAGCGCCTGGTGCGGGTGCTGCATGGCCTGGGCTGGAAAGTGCTGGTCTGCGATCCACCTCGCCAGGCGCGGGAAGGTGGGGACTTCGTCAGCCTCGACACTCTGCTGCAAACCTGCGATGCAATCAGCCTGCACACTCCACTGCAGCGCGATGGCGAGTACCCCACCTGGCACTTGCTGGGCGCCGATCAGTTGGCGCGCCTGCGCCCTGGTACCTGGCTGATCAATGCCAGCCGTGGCCCGGTGGTGGACAATCAGGCCCTGCGCGAGCTGCTGCTCGATCGCGAGGACGTGCACGCGGTGCTCGATGTGTGGGAGGGCGAGCCGCAGGTGAGCCTCGACCTGGCCGACCTGTGCACCCTGGCCACGCCGCACATCGCCGGCTACAGCCTGGACGGCAAGCAACGGGGTACGGCGCAGATCTATCAGGCGTTCTGCCGCTGGCGGGGGGAGCCGGAGCAGGTGCAATTGTCTGAACTACTGCCTGCCCCGGCGCTGGCGCAGATCGATCTGGACGCCAGTTGTGACCCGGCCTGGGCATTGGCGACGCTGTGCCGTGCGGTCTATGACCCGCGTCGGGACGACGCCGATTTTCGTCGAAGCCTGAGCGAAGACCCCGCTCAACAGCGCGCCGCATTCGACCTGTTGCGCAAGCACTACCCACAGCGGCGGGAGATCGAAGGGCTGGCGGTACACCTGCGTGGCGAGGCGCCGCAATTGGCGCAGATGGTCTGCGCGCTGGGTGGTGTGCTGGTCTGATTCGGCAGGTTGAAACTGCGGCGTTTCCATTGCCAGAGGGAGGCTTTCGAAGGGGGCTTTTCCTTCAAGCGGGTTTCGAGCAGACACCAACGGGCGTGCAAATAAAAACCCGGCGCATGCGCCGGGTTGTAAGGAATGCTTGGCTCAGGCCTTTTTAACGCGTTCGACCCGGCTTTGCTCCAGGTCCTTGCAGGCCTTCTGGATCATCTGCTCGGTGATCGGGATTTCCCGCCCCTGTGCATCGATGATCGAACCACAGACCTGAGGTTGTGGTGGGTTGGGGGCCTTGGGTGTTTCACTGCCATGTTGCAGGCTCATTTCCTGTCTCCTCATCAGGTTCAAGCTCAGGATAAACCGTTGCCGTGACTGCCTTGTGACATATCCCTTGCGTCGCGGCAGGGGTAGTCCACCAGAAAGTTCATGAAAGCTCCAGCTTCGTTTTAGAACGAAAGCGCATAGGGACTGATCTATGCTCCCTTGCACGGCGTCTCGCTTGTTAACGATGGCTGCAGACGCTGTACAGTTCCGCATTGTCCGATGAGTGGTAGGCTGCAGGCTCTTCGCAGTGGATGGCCCCTTTCATGCCTGAACCGGTTTCCGTGCGTCAACGTCGGGCTCTGCGCCTGGCCTGGCAGTTCATCCGTCCTTACCGCAAGCAAGTCGTGTTGGCATTGCTGGCTTTGATCGTGACGGCTGCCATCACCTTGTCTATGGGGCAGGGCATTCGCCTGTTGGTGGACCAAGGCTTCATGACCGGTTCACCGCATCAGCTCAACCAGACCATCGGCCTGTTCCTCGTGTTGGTGCTAGCCCTGGCAGTGGGCACGTTCAGCCGCTTCTACCTAGTTTCCTGGATCGGTGAGCGCTGCGTGGCGGATATCCGCAGGGCGGTGTTCGATCACCTGCTCGGCCTGCATCCGGGCTTTTTCGAGGACAATCGCAGCTCGGAGATCCAGTCGCGGTTGACGGCAGACACCACTTTGCTGCAATCGGTCATCGGCTCGTCGTTGTCGATGTTCCTGCGCAACGCCTTGATGGTCGCCGGCGGTGTGGTACTGCTGTTTGTCACCAACCCCAAGCTCACCAGTATCGTGGTGCTGGCCTTGCCGCTGGTGCTGGCGCCGATCCTGCTGTTTGGCCGGCGGGTACGCAGCTTGTCGCGCCAGAGCCAGGATCGGGTCGCCGATGTCGGCAGCTATGTCGCCGAGACCTTGGGCCAGATCAAGACCGTACAGGCCTATAACCACCAGCCGCTCGATCGCGAACGCTTCGCCGAGACCGTGGAGGCGGCCTTTACCGTGGCCCGGCGGCGTATCGCCCAGCGTGCTTGGTTGATCACGTTGGTGATCGTGTTGGTGCTGGGCGCGGTGGGGGTGATGCTCTGGGTCGGCGGCATGGACGTGATAGCAGGGCGCATCTCCGGTGGCGAGCTGGCCGCGTTTGTGTTCTACAGCCTGATCGTCGGCAGCGCCTTCGGTACCCTCAGCGAAGTCATCGGCGAGCTGCAGCGCGCAGCGGGTGCGGCTGAACGTATTGCCGAACTGCTGGCAGCACGCAGTGCGATCCTGACGCCGGCCCAGCCCAGCGAGCAGGTGGCGGGACGGGCGAGCGGGCACATCGAACTGCGTGAGGTGCACTTTGCCTACCCGTCGCGCCCGGGCGTGGCGGCCATTGACGGCCTGAGCCTGATCATCGAGCCGGGGCAGACCGTGGCTTTGGTCGGACCGTCCGGCGCCGGGAAGTCGACCCTGTTCGACTTGCTGCTGCGTTTCTACGAGCCCCAGCAAGGGCAAATCCTGCTCGATGGGCAGGCGATCACTGCGCTGGACCCCACTTGCTTGCGCCGGCAGTTCGCTCTGGTGGCGCAGACCCCGGCGTTGTTTCGCGGCACGGTGGAGGCCAACATCCGCTATGGCCGACCCCAGGCCAGCCTGGCCGAAGTCGAGGCAGCGGCGCGCAGTGCCTATGCCCATGAGTTCATTGAGCAACTGCCTCAGGGCTACCAGACACCACTGGGTGAGGCAGGGATCGGCTTGTCCGGTGGACAGCGCCAGCGCCTGGCAATCGCTCGGGCCTTGCTGGTAGATGCGCCGATCCTGCTGCTCGATGAAGCCACCAGTGCCTTGGATGCGCAGAGCGAATACCTGGTCCAGCAGGCCTTGCCGCAGCTCATGGCCGGGCGCACCACGTTGGTCATCGCCCATCGCCTGGCCACCGTGCAGCATGCTGATCGCATCGCGGTGATCGACAAGGGGCGAGTGGTGGCGGTGGGCAGTCATCGTCAGCTCATCGAGCAAAGCCCACTTTATGCGCGCCTGGCTGCGCTTCAGTTTGCAGCGGTATAGCGCGCAATGCGCTTGTAACATTTCTGTAGCAATTGCCTGAGACTATCTAGCTCAACTGTTGCGTAAGTGCTCGACCTGGCTGCTATCGATCGATGGCAGCTTTTTTTTGGCCTGCGAACGAAGACAAGGACGTCTTGTGCGGCAGCCTTCGGCCTGTCGTTTCCCCAAGCCTTGCTTGCGAGATCTCCCGATGTTGCATAAATCCCTCAGAGTGCAAATTCTCACCCTGCTTGGCGGCAGCCTGGTGGCGATGCTGCTGATCGCCTTGGTGTGCTTCCAGTTCCTGTCCGCCAACGTGCGCGGCTATGCCGCGCTGGTCGATGGCCCGTTGCGTGATTCGCAGTTGATCGACGAGGCCAACCTGCAGTTCAAGATCCAAGTGCAGGAATGGAAGAACGTGTTGCTGCGTGGTCGTCAGAGCGCCGAGCTGGACAAGTACTGGCAGCAGTTCCAGGCCCGCGAACAGCAGGTACAACAGTTGCTTGAGCAGTTGATCGGCGCCAGCGACGGTGAACTCAAGGCGCGATTACAGCACTTGCGCGACAGCCACCGGCAATTGGGCAAGGCCTATGCCCAGGGGCGTGAGGCGTTTCTGGCCGCAGGTGGTGATCCGGTTGTGGGTGACCAGGCGGTGAAGGGCGTGGACCGCGCCGCCAGCGAGCAAATGAGCGAGTTGGTCGAGCATTTGCGAGCCGACGCCCACGAGCGTTCGACAGAACTCAGCGCCGCTGCCCAGCGTACGGTGTGGCTGGGCATGTTGGTGATGCTCGCATCGGCGGTGCTGGTGGGCCTGTTCAGCCTGTGGCTGGTCAACCGCAGCCTGGTCGAGCCGATCCGTGATTTGATCGAATATGTGGCGCAATTGAGCCAAGGCCGCTTCGGCGCTCGGGTTGACAGCCGTCGACAGGACGAACTGGGCCGCCTGGCCCGTGCCGCCAATACTTTGCGGGACTTCCTGGCCGAGACCGTTGGCCGGCTCAAGGACAACGCCGATGAGCTGGAAACCGCCAGCGGTCAGTTGCGCACCCTCGCCGGGGGAATGGCCCGGGGCACGGATGATCAGTTCCAGCGCACCGACCAAGTGGCCACGGCGATGCACGAGATGTCCGCCACCGCGCAGGAGGTGGCGCGCCACGCAGCCGAGGCTGCGCGGGCGGCAGACGATGCCGACCACAGCGCCCAGGCCGGGGAGCAAGTGATGCAGGCAACCATCGACATCATTGGCGTGGTCAACCGTGAAATTGCTGGCACCGCCCAAGTGATCCGCGAACTGGAAAGCGACAGCACACGTATCGGTAAGGTTCTGGAAGTGATTCGTGGTATCGCCGAGCAGACCAACCTGCTGGCGCTAAATGCCGCCATCGAGGCGGCCCGCGCTGGTGAAGCCGGACGTGGTTTCGCAGTGGTGGCCGACGAGGTCCGCAGCCTGGCCCAGCGCACGGCTGCGTCGATCGCTGAGATCAATCAGATCATCGACGCCGTGCAGTCCGGCGCGGTACACGCGGTCAAGGCTATCGAAAGTGGCCAGCGACGCAGCGAGGAAGGCGCCGAGCAGGTCGAGCAGGCAGGGCAGATGCTGCAGCGCATCACCACGGCGGTGGAGGCGATCCGCGACATGAACCGGCAGATCGCAACGGCAGCTGAGGAACAGACCAGCGTTGCCGAAGATATTTCCCGCAACTTGGTGGAGATCACCCGCATCGCCACGGCCAACCAGCAGGCCGTGCAGCATACCGAGCAGGCAGGCCAACGCCTGCATGGTCTTTCCGGGCAGCTGGCTGAAGTCACCTCCCGGCTCAATGCCTGACCAGGTTCTGGGCCGCTTGGCGGCCCAATCGCCACACAATGCCGTTCACACCGGTTTCGAACCTCTCCCACAATCTTGAGGGGGAAACCCGCCATTTCTCTTCTGGCGACCTGTCCCATGTGGCGGATTGTCGCCAGCGAAACCGCTAAAGATGGCCTGCGACCAAACGTCCTGGCTATTAGTCGTTGGTCTTGGCGTAACTGGCACAACTTCTGCTTAAGGGCGAGCGGGGCCAAGGCCCACGGCAATCCTGTCCCGATCCTTCGAAACCCCAGGCGTTGACCTTCAGCGGTCCTGCTGGCCAGTTGCCGCAGGATGTAGCGTCGCTGACGCGAAGGTCACGTGAGTCAGAACAACAACCGGGCGTGCACAGCAAGGGCAGCGAAAGGCCAGTCACTTCACTTCAATTGGATTGAATCATGAAAAAAATCCTGCTGACGCTCCTGTGCCTGAGCGTCATCGGTTGCTCCAAGCCCGGTGAACCGGAAAAAACGGTCGACGTCCTGCTGATTGGCGGTGGCATCATGAGTGCGAGTCTGGGGACCTACCTCACTGAGCTTGAGCCGGACTGGAAGGTCGATGTGTACGAGCGCATGGACCAAGTCGCCGAAGAAAGCTCCAACGCCTGGAACAACGCCGGTACCGGCCATTCGGCCTTTTGCGAGCTGAACTACACCAGCGAAGGCAAGGACGGCAAGATCGACATCAGCAAGGCGGTCAACGTCAACGAGCAGTTCGAGGTGTCCAAGCAGTTCTGGGCCTATCAGGTCGAGCAGGGCGTGCTGAGCAACCCGAAATCGTTCATCAACAACGTACCGCACATGAGCTTCGTCTGGGGGGATGAGAACATCGCTTTCCTGCACAAGCGCGTCGAAGCACTGCAGCACAGCTCGCTGTTCCGTGGCATGGAGATTTCCGAGGACCACGAGCAGATTCGCAAGTGGGTGCCGATCGTGATGGAAGGCCGCTCGCCCGAGCAGCGGGTCGCGGCCACCCGTATGGCCATTGGCACTGACGTGAACTTTGGCGAGATCACCCGCCAGCTGTTCGCATCCATGACTCGCAACCCGAACGTGCAATTGCACCTGCGCCACGAAGTGCGTGACATCGTGCGCAACGATGACGGTACCTGGAATGTGGTGGTGGCAGACCTGGCCGATGGCGGCAAGCAAACCCGCGTCAATGCCAAATTCGTGTTCATCGGTGCCGGTGGTGGCGCGCTGAAACTGCTGCAGAAGTCCGGTATTCCGGAGGCCGAAGGCTATGCAGGCTTCCCGGTAGGCGGACAATTCCTGATGACCGACAATCCGGACATCGTTGCTCGTCACAAGGCCAAGCTGTATGGCAAGGCTTCGGTCGGCGCGCCGCCGATGTCGGTGCCGCACCTGGACACTCGGGTGATCGATGGCAAGGAGGTGCTGCTGTTCGGCCCGTTCGCGACCTTCTCCACCAAGTACCTGAAGAACGGCTCGCTGCTGGACATGTTCGCGTCGCTGACCAGCCACAACATCATGCCGATGATGCACGCCGGTATCGACAACATCGACCTGAGCACATACCTGATGGGGCAACTGATGCTCAGCTTCGATGACCGCATGAACGCCCTGCGCGAATATTTCCCCAACGCCAAGAACGAAGACTGGAAGTTGCTCCAGGCTGGTCAGCGCGTGCAAGTGATCAAGAAAGATCCTGAGCACGGCGGCATCCTGCAGTTCGGTACCGAAGTGGTCGCCTCCGAGGATGGCACTATCGCAGCGCTGTTGGGCGCCTCGCCAGGTGCTTCCACTGCCGCGCCGATCATGCTGACCGTCCTGGAAAAGACCTTCAAGGATCGCATCAAGAGCCCGCAGTGGCAGGCCAAGCTTCAGCAGATCGTGCCGACTTACGGCCAGAAGCTGAACAACAACCTGGAGCTGACCAACAAGACGCGCGAATGGACCAGCTCGCGTCTGCAATTGCTGTACGTACCTGTGCAGCCCGAGCAAGCGCTGGCCGAGGCGCAGTAACGATGGATTGAAGAACGCCCTGCGGGGCGTTTTTCTGTCATGGCGGGACCAACCTCTTCGCGGGTGACCCGCCTCCACAAATGCAGCGTTGTGCAGGAATGCAGTGTCGGCCGGTGGGGGCAAGGTATATTCGAAAAGGCTGCACCGTTATTTTTTCGGGCACAACAAAAAGCCCGCGCAAGGCGGGCTTTTTGAAAATTAGGATTTGGTCGGAGAGACAGGATTCGAACCTGCGGCCTTCTCGTCCCGAACGAGACGCGCTACCTGGCTGCGCTACACTCCGATGAACAAAATCCTACTGCATCGTATTTTTCAACGCAAGCCCTTGTTGCGAAAAGGGGGTTTTGCAAAAAGGGCCTGTCAGATCACAGCTCTTTGACCGTGCGGATCTGGTCTTTGTTGATGCGTGTACGCTTGCCATCGAGCTGTTCAAATTCGTAGAAACCGGAGTCCTCATCATAAGAGGGGGTATCCACTGCCTGGATCTCGCGGCCGTCGTTCAGCGTGATGACGGTTGGCGATGCGCAACCGGCCAAGGCACCCAGGCCGAGGGCGAGCAGGAAGGCGGGAAGGGTCCGTTGAATCATTGCTTTTCTCCAGTACGATCGTGCTTGATAAGTAGTAGGACGCTCGGTGTCCATGCAAGTTCCTTCTCAGTGCAGCATAGCGGCATTACGCCGGCATTGACGGAGAACAATGCCGGCGTCGCGGCGTGCTGGGCTGTGATATAACAACCGCCATCTTTTCCTCCTGCGACGCACTCTCATGAAAGCCAAGGCAGACATCCCCTTCGTTGCGCTGAATATCGCGGTGCTTACCGTCAGCGATACCCGTACTTTCGAGACCGACACGTCTGGCCAGCTGTTCGTCGACCGCCTGAGTGCGGCCGGGCATCGACTGGCAGAGCGTGTGCTGCTCAAGGACGACCTCTACAAGATTCGCGCGCAAGTCGCCACCTGGATCGCCGATGAGCAGGTGCAAGTAGTGCTGATCACCGGCGGTACCGGCTTTACCGGCCGGGACAGCACGCCGGAGGCCGTGGCGTGCCTGCTGGACAAGCAGGTCGAAGGTTTCGGCGAGCTGTTCCGACAGATCTCCGTGGCGGACATCGGCACCTCTACCGTCCAGTCCCGCGCTTTGGCTGGCTTGGCCAATGGCACCCTGGTGTGCTGCCTGCCGGGCTCGACCAACGCAGTGCGCACCGGATGGGACGGCATTCTTGCCGAGCAGCTCGATGCGCGTCACAGGCCGTGCAACTTCGTGCCTCACCTGAAGCAGGCAGCGGCCTGTGACAGCCGTGGTTGAGGTCAAGCAGGCCCGGCCCCTGATGCCGGTTGAAGAAGCCCTGGAGCGCTTACTGGCGCTGGCCGAGGCCGCGCCGATCAAGGACAGCGAAGCAGTGGCCCTCGCGGACGCCGAAGGCCGGGTATTGGCCCGCGACGTGGTGGCCGGCCTGGACCTGCCGCCTTGGCCGAACAGTGCCATGGACGGCTATGCGTTGCGCCTGGCCGACTGGCAAGGCGAACCTCTGCCGGTGAGCCAGCGCATTTTTGCCGGCCATGCCCCGGCACCGCTGCAGCCGGGCACCTGTGCGCGGATCTTTACCGGGGCGCCACTGCCTGAGGGCGCCGATTGTGTGCAGATGCAGGAAAACGCCGAGGTCCTGGAAGACGGGCGGGTGCGCTTGCTCGAGCCGCTCAAGATCGGCCAGAACGTGCGCCCGCAAGGGCAGGAGACCCGCATTGGCGAGCACGTGATCGCTGCCGGCACGCGTCTGGGGCCGATCGCGTTGGGCCTGGCGGCCACCCTGGGCCATGCTCGGCTTGAGGTGGTACGCAAGGTCCGTGTGGGTGTGCTGTCCACCGGCGACGAGCTGGTGGAGCCGGGCCTGCCGCTAGGGCCAGGGCAGATCTACAACAGCAACCGGCGTCTGCTGGTCAGTTGGTTGCAGCGCCTGGGCTGCGAAGTGCTGGACGTGGGGATTCTCGCCGATGACCTGCAGGGTACTCGTGACTGCTTGGCCGGACTGGGCGAGGTCGACTTGATTCTGTCCACCGGTGGTGTCTCGGTGGGCGAGGCGGACTACCTTGGCATGGCCCTTCGCGAGGCCGGCGAGCTTGCGTTGTGGAAGCTGGCGATCAAACCGGGCAAGCCCCTGACATTCGGGCACTTCCGTGGTGTGCCGGTGATCGGCCTGCCGGGTAACCCGGCTTCGACCCTGGTGACCTTCGCCTTGCTGGCCCGCCCGTATCTGTTGCGCCGCCAAGGCGTCGAGAAGGTCACGCCGCTGCGCTTCACCGTTCCAGCGGGGTTCGAATGGACCAAGCCCGGCAGCCGCCGCGAATACCTGCGCGCGCGAATCGAAGAGGGCACGGTGCGAATCTACAAGAACCAGAGCTCCGGTGTGCTGCGCAGTGCAGCTTGGGCCGAGGGGCTGGTGGAAGTGCGAGAAGGCACCACGGTGCGCGAGGGCGACAACGTGGTGTTCATTCCCTTCAGCGAGCTACTTGGCTGACCGACCAAGCCACACGTTGCCCAGGGGCGAGGCATCTGCCGGCCCCAACTGGCTCAAGCGCATGTGCACGTTCATCAGCTGCTGCGCCGCGACGCTCCAGTCGTGGCGCTGGCGTGCGAACTGCCGGCCAGCCTCGCTCAACTGGCACATGCGCCAGGGCTGGTTGAGCAGTTGAGTGATCAGCAGCGCCAGTTGGCCACTGTCATCGCTGCCCAGGTAATGCTCGCCATTGTTGGCTGCCAGGCCTGACACACCTTTGCTGGTGGTAATGACCGGCAGCCCGGCGGCCATGGCTTCAAGGATTTTCACCTTGGAGCCACCTGCGTAGCGCAGCGGTGCAAAGAACAGCGCCGAGCGCCGCTGCAGTTCGCGCAGGTCCGGGCGATAGCCGATCCACTCGATGCGCGGGTCGTTCCAGTGCAGTTTCCAGCTCGCTGGCAGGGCATGCCCGGCGATGGCCAGGCGCACGGCCGGGTTGCTCATCCAGACCTGAGGCAGGATTTCTTCGAGTGCCCATTCGATGGCTTCGAGGTTGGCGCCGTATTCGAAATTGCCAACGAACAGTAGGCGCTGGCTGTGGTAGGCAGGGTGCACGTCCTGGTAGAAGTCACAATCCACGCCATTGACCACCACGTTCACCGGCCGGCCGCTGATGTGGCTGATCAGCTCGGCATCGTGGGCGCTGACGGCAACCACTTCGCTGGGTTGACGTAGAACGCGTTGCTCCCAACGCCGATAGCGCCAGCGGTCGAAGGCATTGAGGGGACGCAACCACAGTGGCAACCGGTCATGACAGGCCGCGCCCATCACCGATTCCAGATTATGCTCACTGAGCACAAAGGGCAGGCGGCGGGTCTGCAGGGCCTTTTCGAAGGGCTGGAAGCTGTAGCTATGTTCGATCTGGATGATGTCCCAGGGCTCGTCCAGCAATTGCTCGAAGCGATGGCGCAGACAAGGCGCTAAACCGTTGATGATGGCACGCATCGGGTAATCGATGATGGGGGAGGCCAGCAGGTTGAGCGGGCTGTGCAGCGGGCGCCTGGGCAGGACGATCAGACGTTCGACCACCGCCTCCAGTGCTTGCCGGGCGGCGTCACCAAGCGGGACTTTGGACTGCACCAGCAAGGTGATCCGGTGGCCTTGGCGCGTCAGTTCGCGCATGAGGTGATATTGCCGGGTCTTGCTGCCGCTGGTGGTGGGCCAGGGCAGGTAGGGCAGTGTCCAGAGTATACGCATGGCCCCGCTACCTCATCGTCGGCTGGTGTGGTCGGTTCGGTGTATTGCAGTAGCTTAGTCAATAAAATGGCCTGGTGGCCGTGCAGGTGGTCAGATAGCCAAGTATCTGGCGGAAGCTGCATGCAGCAATGAAGCGCTGCCGATGGTCGAGATTGAAAACCGCAGGTTTCAAGGAGTGGCGTGATGGGCGAACGCAAGGCGATGTTGATCCTGCATGGCAAGCAAGCCATGAACGAGGAGGTGCGCAGCGCCGTGGGCGGGCTGCGCGAGCGCGGTTGGACGCTGGACGTGCGCCTGACCTGGGAAGCCGGGGATGCCCAGCGGTGGGTCGCACAGGCATTGGCCGCAGGTTTTCGGCAGGTGGTGGCCGGTGGTGGAGACGGCACCTTGAGAGACGTGGCCGAGGCCATGGCGCAGGCTCGCTCGGATGCCAGCCTTGCACTGCTGCCCTTGGGCACGGCCAATGACTTCGCCAAGGCCGCAGGTATACCGCTGGAGCCTGCGGCGGCTCTGGACTTGCTCGAGCAGCCGGCACGGCCGGTGGATCTGGGCAAGGTGGGTGATCAGATGTTTCTCAACATGGCCACCGGTGGGTTTGGCAGCCAAGTTACGGCCAATACATCCGAAGATTTGAAGAAAGTACTAGGCGCCGCGGCCTACCTGTTCACTGGTCTGTCTCGTTTCAGCGAGCTGCAGGCGGCATCGGTGGAGCTTCAGGGGCCGGATTTTCATTGGCAGGGCGAGTTGCTGGCGCTGGGTATCGGCAATGGTCGTCAGGCGGGCGGTGGGCATGTGCTGTGCCCCGATGCTTGGGTGGACGATGGCTTGCTGGATATCGGTATCTTGCCTGCCCCCCAGGAAATGATCGGTGCTTTGCGCGATCTGCTTGCCGGAGAGGGGTTGTTCGTGAGGGCTCGGCTGCCTTGGGTCGAGATCAAGAGCTCACAGGGGGTGGACATCAACCTCGATGGCGAGCCGTTGCAGGCCGACAGTCTGCGCTTCGAGGCGTGTCCGGCCGCGTTGCGCCTGCATTTGCCGGCGGACTCGCCCTTGCTCAGTCGTCCAGGCTGATGATCTTCTCGCGAACGGCGAACAGCACCAGGCCGGCCACGTCATAGATCTGCAAGCGTTTCATGATCTGCGAGCGGTGGGTTTCGACTGTCTTGATCGATAGGCCCAGGCCGTTGGCGATTTCCCGGGTCGACTTGCCGCGCACGATCAGACGCAGGATCTCCAGTTGGCGAGCGGTCAGGTTGTGGCGCTCGCCCGCCGTTTGCTTACCGTCCTGGGCGTGAAGCAAGGCTTGGTTGATCACGGTATGGGCAATCGCCGGGCTCAGGTAGCGCTCGCCGTTGTGCAGGGCGGCCAGGGCTTGTTCCAGTTCGTTGGCCGTGGTGTCCTTGAGCAGGTAGCCATGGGCGCCGCTTTCCAAGGCGCGCATGATCAGATCCGGATCGGTGTGCATGGAGAGGATCAGTACTTTGCACACGAAACCGTTTGCGCGCAGTTGGCTGAGAGCGTCCAGGCCGCTGGTCGAGCGCATGGAGATGTCCAGCAGGACAATGTCTGGCGTCACGCGCTGCACCATCTCCAGTAACTGGCTGCCATCATCGGCTTCGCCTACTACCGAATAGCCAGGAATATCGGTCACCAGCGCGCGGACGCCCGCGCGGATCAGCGAGTGGTCGTCCACCAGCAGCAATCTACAGGTCATGGGAGGCGGGAGTCCTGGCGCGCTCTTCGGTGCGCGGTGGCCATGGGAACAGCGCGTCGATCCGGGTGCCCTGACCCGGTTGGCTGGAGATGCTCAGCGTGCCTTGCAGGGCCGCCGCGCGTTCCAGCATCCCAGCCAGGCCTCGTTGGCCGGCTTCGGCCGGGTTGGCGGCGGGCTCGAAGCCCTGGCCGTCATCCTGGATCGACAGGCTCAGGCCCGCAGGCGTGCGGCGCAGGCTGATCGTGAGATTGCACGCATGGGCGTGACGCAGCATGTTGGTCACCGCTTCCTGGGTGATCCGGAATGCGGCCATGGAAACCGCTTCGTCGATACCGCCGAGGCGCTGATGGCACTCCAGGCTCCAGTGAACATCGCTGCTCTCCAGGGTGCGCACCAGATGGGCCCGCAGGCTCGCCTCCAGTCCCAGACTGGCCAGTTGACGCGGGTTGAGAATCGCCGAGACGTCCCTGACATTGCTCAATGTGCTTTCGAGGGTCTTGCGCAGGGTCTGGCAGTGCTCTTGAAGCTCTGCCGGAATGCGCCGCTGTAGCCAGTCGAGCTGAAGCTTCGCGGCCGTGAGCGATTGGCCTATATCGTCATGCAACTCTCGGCTTAGGCGCTGGCGTTCGCCTTCCTGGACCTTGAGCATACGGTCGGCCAGTTCCGCTGGGCGCAGGCTGATCGATCTTGCCCACTGGCGCCAGTGCCAGAGGATCCCGATCAAGGCAATCGATTGCAGCAGTAGCAGGCTGGCGGGCAGGGGGAGGGCGCGTACGGCAAACGTTAGGTTGGCGAGCAGTGATCCCACGCACAGCAACGCGGTCGCCCAGCGCAGCAAGGTGGCGCGGGAGCGGCAATGCTGAGGGAGTTTCAAGCGTGGAAGCATAGATAGAAAAGCCACTGAATTGTTGCTGTTGGAGGCCTTGCATGGGACTGGTCAGAGGCTTTGGCGTCCTGCTTTCAAGCACTTGCCGACGACGGTTCACTCAATTGAACAATACCTGCGGCGCGTGTATTCAACTGCGTGCATGGTATCACTTCAAGTTGATTTGGTCGCGGTGGCCGGTGGCTTGAAACCTCAGGTTTTTCGGGGCCATGCAGGGGCATAGCCCAACTCGACAGATATCAAAACGCCATTATTCATTGAAATGGTTTTTCTTCAAGCGCAACTAATACGTACATGCCTGCTAGAGCGTTTTCCGAACTAAGAAAAACTTTGCGCTTTGTATTTTTTATTGTTTGTTCGTCACAAACGCTCAGTGCCGGTGACCGGGCACCACGACGGACGAGGCAAGATGGGTTTGGGACAGGTGAGGGTGGGTGCACAGGTCGCCGCGCGACTGGCAGGGCCCGCACAGTTCCGGACGAGGTTGCCCCAGGGCGTTCGCCAGTTCTTCGAGCAACAAGGACTGCTCGGCGGTATCCAGGTTCAAGCGGCCTGTCGTCGCATCGACCAGCTCCAGCTGCCAAGCCAGTAGATTCATGCAGGCATGCAGCGTGCTCAACGCCTGCTCGCCCAGATGATGTTGCTGCTGGCAGACGGGGGCCAGCAGTTGCTGGAGCGCGGCGGTGTAGCGGGCGACTTCAAGCAGCCCAAGCGCGTCAGCACGACGGGCTAGGGTGTCGAGCGTCTCGTTCAGGCATTGGCATGCATCGGGATCGTTATCGATCAGCTCCAGATGCTGAAGGCATTCCTGGGTTTTGGTCAGCCATACCTGTGCATCCAGCAGGAAATCCTGCAGGGCGCCGTTGTTCAGTGGTGCGCTGTCCATCATGAAACGCCTGCGCACGGGGCAGGAGGATCTGCGCTTGGCAACACCGAGACCGTCGCTAGCAAAGCCTGACTCCATTCATGCATTGAGAATGGCGTCACATTAATGGCTATTGGATACGGGGAACATCAGGTCGCACCCGATTGCTACTAGGGGATTCCCTGATGGCGGTCGGATAAATGATGAGTCGGCAACGGATATGTCCGCGCAGGCAGTAAAGCATGATGTTAAAGTGATATCAAATGTCGGCAATACAATTTCCCTGAGGGGTCAAGCTGCGCGCAGTTGCGCCGATACAAGACAGATGAATTCACATTCCTGACTCAAGCCTGGGGGTTTTCCAATGGCTGGTATTCTCGATACGGTCGATCAACGTACACAACTGGTAGGTGAGAACCGCCTGGAAATCCTGATGTTCCGACTGGCGGGGCGCCAGTTGTTCGCCATCAACGTGTTCAAGGTTCAGGAAGTGCTGCAACTGCCGAAGCTGACCTTGATGCCGCAGCGCCACGCCTTCGTGTGTGGTGTGGTCAATCTGCGTGGCCAGACACTGCCGGTGATCGACCTCTCTCAGGCGATCGGTATGCGGCCCCTGCAGCCCGGCCCGGACAGCACCATCATCGTCACCGAATACAACCGCTCGGTGCAGGCCTTTCTGGTGGGCGGCGTCGACCGCATCGTCAACATGAACTGGGAAGCCATCATGCCGCCGCCGTCCAGCGCCGGTCGCCAGCACTACCTGACAGCGATCACCAAGGTCGATGAGCAGTTGGTGGAGGTGATCGATGTGGAAAAGGTCCTGGCCGAGATCGTGCCCTACAACACACGCGTCTCGCGGGACAAGCTCGATGACCCGGTCCTGGCGCGCGCCCGCGGTCGTGAAGTGTTGTTGGTGGATGACTCCAGCGTGGCCTTGGTTCAACTGCGCGAGACTCTGTCTCAGCTCGGCATGAAGCTGCACGTGGCAAGCGATGGCCTGAAGGCGTTGCGCATGCTCAAAGGCTGGGCGGATGCCGGAGAAGATGTCTGCGAGAAACTGCTGATGGTGTTCACCGACGCGGAAATGCCCGAGATGGACGGTTACCGCCTGACCACCGAGATCCGTGGCGACGCGCGCCTGCGTGGGCTTCACGTGGTGCTGCATACGTCGCTGTCGGGCAGTTTCAACGAATCAATGGTGAAGAAGGTTGGCTGTGACAACTTCCTTTCCAAATTCCAGCCTGACCGCCTGGTGGATGTAGTGCGACAGCGCCTGATGCTGGATCACGCCACAGCCTAGTGGCCTGCCGTGGCCGGGTATAAGCTTGGCATTTTCGGCTGGCACGAGGCGGGCAAGGATGTTTTTGAGTGCGTTGTATCGATACCCGGTGAAATCGGGGCAGGCCCAGAGCCTGGTGGACTCGCCGGTTGACCTTCTGGGGTTGCGGGGTGACCGGCGCTGGATGGTGGTGGAGCAGGACAATGGACGCTTCCTCACCCAACGCGCCTGGCCAGGCCTGGGACAAATCAATGCCAGCTACGACGAGCATGGGCAACTCTTGCTCCAGGCCCCAGGGCAGGCGCCTTTGGCCGTTCCCGTACCTGGAGTCGATGACGACCTGCGTGGTGTTACCATTTGGCGTGACACACTGCGAGTACCGGACGCCGGTGATGCCGCCGCAGCCTGGTTGAGCGAACTGCTCGGCAAGTCGGTTCGCCTGGTGTATTGCCCAGAGCAGCGGGCGCGTTATCTACCTAATGGCTATGGCCTGAACAGCGACCGGGCGGCGTTCCCGGACGGGTTTCCGTTGCTGCTGATCGGGCAAGGGTCGCTTGACGAGCTGAACCGGCGGATCGGACGCCCCATGGAGATGTTGCGGTTTCGCCCGAACCTGGTGGTGGAAGGGGCTGCGCCTTTTGCCGAGGACGGCTGGAAGCGGATTCGCATCGGCGAGTTGACCTTTCGGCTGCTCAAACCTAGCGTGCGATGCATCTTGACCACGCTTGACCCTGCCACGGGGGAGCGCAGCGCGGATCGTGAGCCTTTGACGACACTGAAGACGTTCCGGGAGAAAGAAGGGGACGTGTTGTTTGGGCAGAACGTGGCGGCCGATGGACCTGGGGCGTTGCGGGTCGGGATGGCGGTCGAGGTGATCGAATAATACGTTGTGGCTGGCTTGTTTGTTCGTTGGTGATGGTTTGAGGGGCGTGGGTGTATCCGTTTGATTTATTGACGGTTAGTCACCTTTGCGCCCTCACGGCGGGTCACTTTGGTCTTGGCCAACGTAACCAAAGCCGCTGTGTCCCCGCGTACGCCCCGCAAGACACCGCAGCGAGGGGACTCCGGAGCGTAGCGCAGGGGCCGGATGTGGGAGCCAACGGTTCTTGCCTACTTTTGCCCAAGAGCAAAAGTAGGTCGCCGTAAAGGCGAAAAGCGTCGGTGGCGCCCCACCCAGAATGGATATTCACACTATCTGAAAGCCCAAGCCCTCACATATCGTCGAAATACCGTTCGTGCCAATCCACCAACGGCTGCGGTGAGTTCAGCTTCTGCCCGTAGATCACCGAATAAGACAACACGTTCTGCACATACTGGCGTGTTTCGTCGAATGGGATCGACTCCACCCACACATCGAAGCTCAGATGCTTGGCCCCTTTGAGCCACTGCCGCACCCGCCCGGGACCTGCGTTGTACGCCGCCGAGGCCAAGACCCGATTGCCATTGAACTGCCCATGCACCTGGCTCAGGTAAGCCGCACCAAGCTGGATGTTCTTGTCCGGATTGAGTACCTGCGAAGGCGAGGCCAGCGGAATGTTGAATTTGCGCGCTGTCTCCTTGGCCGTGGCCGGCATCAGCTGCATCAGACCACTGGCTCCCACACTGGAGCGGGCGTCTTCCATGAAGGCGCTTTCCTGGCGGGTGATGGCGAATACCCAGCTCGAATGCAATCCGCGCACCTTGGCTTCGCGCACCAGCGTGTCGCGGTGAGCCATGGGGAAGCGGATGTCCAGATCATCCCAGTACTGAGCCTGACTGATCGTACGGATCGCTGGGAAGTACCAGCGCAGGTCGTAGGCCAGGCGGGCCTGGGCGACCATCTCGTCGCGGTTGAAGTGGCGGCTGACGTGGTACCACTCACGACGACCCTCGACGATCTGGCCGCGAGCATGGAACTCCAAGGCGCGACGCACTCCGGGGGTGTTGCGTACCTTGTTGATCACCTGCTGGCTCAGCATCAACGGCTTGTTGTTGAGCTGGTAGGGCGTCTGTGCCCGATCGGCGGCGAGGAATCCATAGAAATCACGCTCGCGGGCCACTGTCTTGTACAACAGTGGGATTTGGGGGTTGTTCGGCTGCGCCAGCTCCAGGCTACGGGCCTGCCAATAACGCCACCGGTTGCTGCTGGCCAAGTCCTGAGGCAAACGCTTGGTCAACTCGTAGGCGTCTTCCCAGCGACCCAGGCGCAACAGCAGGCGCAGGCGCCACTCACTGACGGTATTGTCACGCAGCTCGGGGTCGTATCGGGTCATCAGGTCCAGGGCGCGCGGGTCGTAACGGCGTGCCAGGGTCAGGCCGATTTCGCGGGCGATGGCGACCTTCTCGTCGCGCGAGAAGTGCATGCGCTGGGCGTAGTCGTCGAGCAGTGACATGGCCCGCTCTGGGTCCTGACGCGCCAGGCGACGCAGGCCCAGGCTGACCACATCGGACATGGCTTCGTTGACGGGCGTAAAACGCGACGGCTGGTTGAGCAGCTCCGGCTTTTGCGCCACATCGATCAGCAGTCGGCCCTGGGGGGCGAGGGTGGTCAGGGTCTTGACCAGGTTATTGGCCAGGCTGTAGTTGCGCGCCTGGGCCGCGAGCTTGGCCCGTTGCCAGCGTTTGGCCTCGGTCAGCTGGCCTTCGGCCGCCCACAGGCCGAACAGGGTGTCGCAGGCGGCAGGTTGCGACTTGCCGACGTTCCACAGTTTTTCGGCGCTGGCAAAACCTTCGGCGCGCAGGCCGTGGGTGAGCTGGTACTGGCCGTTCAGGCAATCCAGTTCTGTGAAGTTGAGCTTGGGGTCGTAGTATTTGACGAAGGTGTTCCATTCGCCGCGTTCGGCCAGCCAGCGTAGCCAGCGCAGTTTCATCCAGTTGGCCTGGGGCAGGTCGCCATGCCGGGCGAGGAAGCCTTCGATTTCTTCGTTACTGGCGCTCTTGAGGCGGGCGGTGAGCTCGTCATAGGCCAGGTAAGGTGTCAGCGGATAATCACGAAGCGCATTGGCGTAGCGCAGGTAAGGCCCCTTGTCGCCCTTGGCCAGGGCGCGCTTGGCCTCATCGTAATATTGACGCTGCTGAGTGATATCGATGGCCTGTGCCGCGCTCGCGGTGGTGGCGGTGAGCAGCAGGCAGGAAACGAGTTGGAACAGGCGGCTGCGCATGAGACGTCCGGGCAAGTGAACCAAGGAAAAGTGACGGCGAAGCCAGCACTGTTGGGATCTATTGCCTTAGCTTAGCCGTTTGCCGGCAGCGGGTGAAAGCACTGTGCTTGTATCCAATCATTATCTTCGACCGGATGTCGCAACGTCTGCGGGGTGCGGTCTGGCTAATGCCCGCAAGGGGCAAGTCAGGTAGAATGCGCGCCCGGTTTTTGGAGAAGATTATGACCCTGCTCAAATTCAGCGATGTGTCCCTTGCGTTCGGCGCCATGCCGCTGCTGGACAAGGTGTCCTGGCAGATCGCGCGTGGCGAGCGGGTGTGCATCATCGGCCGCAACGGCACTGGCAAGTCGAGCATGCTGCGCCTGGTCAAGGGCGAGCAGAAGCCTGACGACGGCGAAATTTGGCGTGCTCCGGGCCTGAAGATCGGCGAATTGCCGCAGGAATTGCCGGTTGCTGACGAGCGCACAGTGTTCGATGTGGTGGCCGAAGGCCTGGACGGCGTCGGCGCGCTGCTGGCTGAGTATCACCACTTGAGCCAGAACATTCAGGGCGATGCCGACCTCGAGAAACTGATGCACGTCCAGCATGAACTCGAAGCGCGCGATGGATGGCGGCTGCAGCAAGTGGTGGAAAGCACCCTGAGCCGTCTGCAGCTGCCCGCTGACAAGACCCTCGCCGAGCTGTCCGGTGGTTGGCGTCGGCGTGTGCTGCTAGCCCAGGCGCTGGTGTCCGAACCGGACCTGCTGCTGCTCGACGAGCCGACCAACCATCTGGACATCGGTGCCATCGCCTGGCTCGAGGAGGCCCTCAGCGGGTTCAACGGGGCTGTGCTGTTCATCACTCACGACCGTTCCTTCCTGCAAAACCTGGCTACCCGCATCCTGGAACTGGATCGCGGCGGTCTGATCGACTGGAACGGCGATTACGCCAGCTTCCTGGTACACAAGGAGGCCATGCTGGCCGCCGAGGAAACTGCCAATGCGCTGTTCGACAAGCGTTTGGCTCAGGAAGAGGTTTGGATTCGCCAGGGCATCAAGGCCCGGCGTACCCGTAACGAGGGTCGTGTGCGCGCCCTGAAGGCATTGCGTGTCGAGCGCGGCGAACGTCGCGAGCGCCAGGGTAAGGCGAACATCCAGATCGAGGTTGCGGACAAGTCCGGCAAGCAGGTCATGACGCTCGAAAATGTGAGCTTCGCGCACGCCGATGGCCCGATGCTGGTCAAGAACTTCTCCATGGTCCTGCAGCGCGAGGACCGTATTGGCCTGCTGGGCGCCAACGGTACTGGCAAGACGACCTTGCTCAAGCTGATGCTGGGCGACTTGGAGCCCACTTCGGGCAAAGTCGAGCGCGGCACCAAGCTTGAGGTCGCCTACTTTGACCAGTTGCGCCATCAACTGGACCTGGAGAAGACGGTAATCGACAACCTCGCGCAAGGGCGGGACTTCATCGAGATCGACGGCCAGAGCCGGCACGTGCTCAGCTACCTGGGCGATTTCCTGTTCAGTCCACAACGTGCCCGTACGCCGGTCAAGGCGTTGTCCGGGGGCGAGCGGGCGCGGCTGTTGCTGGCCAAACTGTTCAGCAAGCCGGCCAACCTGCTGGTGCTGGACGAGCCGACCAACGACTTGGATGTGGAGACCCTCGAGCTGCTCGAGGAAGTGCTCTCCAACTTCAAGGGCACCGTGCTGATGGTCAGCCATGACCGGGCATTTCTCGACAACGTGGTGACCAGTACCCTGGTGTTTGAAGGCGAAGGCCGGGTGCGTGAGTATGTCGGTGGCTATGAGGACTGGATCCGTCAAGGTGGCTCGCCGAAGTTGCTCGGCGTTGCCGAGAGCAAGGGCGGCAAGGCCGAGCTGGGCAGCGCCGTAGTGGAAAAGCCTGCGGAGCAGGCGGCACCGGCTGCAAACCTTGCAGCTGCTGCGTCGGATCCGGCCAAGAAAAAGCTGAGCTACAAGCTGCAGCGTGAGCTGGAGGCGCTGCCAGGGCTGATCGATGAATTGGAGCAGCGCATGGCTACGGTGCAGGAAGAGGTCAATGCCCCGGGCTTCTATCAACGACCGATCGGTGAGACCTCGGCGGTGCTGGCCAAACTTGAGCAGATGCAAAGTGAGCTGGATACGCTGGTCGAGCGCTGGGCTGAACTGGAAGGGTAAGGCTGTCTCAGGCCATCAGGGCGCCTGGCGCCCTGCCGCAGGCTTCGCCAGCCCAGGACCAAGCTGGTGAAACCTGCGAGTGGCTGTTGGATGCCCCTGGGGGCGTTTAGCCTTCTTTTTTCTGCAGGCGTACGGCCAGGACGTCACAAGGCGCGCCATGCAGCACATCGTTTGCGGTGGAGCCAAGCAGCAAGGCAAGACCGTGGCGGCCATGGCTGCCAACTACGATAAGGTCGCAGTTCTGGTCCTTGGCCAGTTGATGGATTTCCTGACGTGGCTGACCGTAGGTCAGGTGCGAGTCGCCACGGTTGATGGTCGGATACTTGTTGAACAGGCGATCCATGCGCTCCTTGGCCTGATCGAACTGTTGCTGCTGCAATTGCGACAAGTCCATCGGCACGTCGCCACCGAAGGCCATGGCCATGGGTTCGACGATGTGCACCAGCGAGACCTTGGCTCCAGTAGGTTCGGCGAGCTTCATGGCGCGCTTGATCACCGGGTCGCATTCTTCGGTCAGGTCGACAGCAACCAGAAGATGTTCGTAGGACATGGTGGTACTCCTGACATTTGCGATAGTAGAAGTATGGTCGCTTTCGGGCCGAGTGCCGAGAAACCTGGCTAACCAGCTCATTTGCAACGCTTTATGGAATCTACAGATATGACGGTATGGCTGGTGGTGTCAATCCTTGCGCTGATTCTGAGCCCTATGGCCTGGTTGCGCCCTTCGCGAAAACAGAGCGAGCAGATGAATCTACGTCTGGAAGGCCGGCGTATGGGGTTGGCCATGCAGCTGGCGCCTCAGCAGTGGCCTCATTGGCTGGAAAAAGAGCCTCCCAGCCCCTGTCCGCAATACCATCGAGCCCGGCGCAAGGGGAGCGACGATACCTGGTGTTATTGGCAGGTCACGCCGGGGGTTTGGTGGAACCAGTGGCGCGAGCCCTGCGCAGACCCGCGCCTGAATGAAGCCTTTGCGCGCCTGCCGGCAACGGTCTACAAAGTCGAAGCCGACAGTCGCATGCTGGCCCTGTACTGGAGCGAGCGGGGCGACAAGACTGTTTTGCAGGATATTGCCCGCGTGCTCGAAACCCTCGCTTGATCTCTACCCTCCCTGGGCCGCTTTTCGCGGCCCCAATAGCGTAACGCCTCTGCCTTGTGCCCCATTTTCCTCATTTACCAGTGCATTTCTGGGTGTATGGGGTGTCTATCTTCCCGATGAATGTGCCGCAATCACCGTCATCATGTTTGGTACCTGTGCGGTGCAAAATGACCGGAAAGTCGCGTTTTAAGGGTGCTTTCGAGCATTTGACAACGCCGATCTTTTCGGTGAATGTGTGCATACCCAAATCAAACGGGCGTATGAATTGAGCGTTTGTATGTCAGATCGCTCTTACAGAATCCCGACTATCGCGCTGACGGGTGTGCCTGGAAAGAAGGCTTGATCGGCCTTCGCACCAGCGATCGGCGTGTACAGTTCAGCTTCCATATCGTGGAGATCAGTTGATGATTTACGAAGGTAAAGCCATCACGGTTAAGGCTCTTGAAAGCGGCATCGTCGAACTGAAGTTCGACCTCAAGGGTGAGTCCGTCAACAAGTTCAACCGCCTGACCCTGGAAGAGCTACGCCAGGCCGTGGACGCCATCAAGGCCGACGCCGCCATCAAGGGCGTGATCGTCAGCAGCGGCAAGGACGTGTTCATCGTCGGCGCCGACATCACCGAGTTCGTCGACAACTTCAAGCTGCCCGAGGCCGAGCTGGTCGCCGGCAACCTGGAAGCCAATCGCATCTTCAACGACTTTGAAGACCTCGCCGTGCCGACCGTCGCTGCCATCAACGGCATCGCCTTGGGTGGCGGCCTGGAAATGTGCCTGGCGGCCGATTACCGCGTCATGTCCTCGAGCGCGAAGATCGGTCTGCCCGAAGTCAAGCTGGGCATCTACCCAGGCTTCGGTGGCACCGTGCGCCTGCCGCGCCTGATCGGTTCGGACAACGCGATCGAGTGGATCGCCTCCGGCAAGGAAAACCGTGCCGAGGACGCGCTCAAGGTCGGCGCCGTGGACGCCGTGGTTGCCCCTGAACTGCTGCAGTCCGCTGCTCTGGACCTGATCAAGCGTGCCATCAGCGGTGAGCTGGATTACAAGGCCAAGCGCCAGCCAAAGCTTGAAAAGCTCAAGCTCAATGCCATCGAACAGATGATGGCCTTCGAGACCGCCAAGGGCTTCGTCGCAGGTCAAGCCGGCCCGAACTACCCAGCGCCGGTCGAAGCCATCAAGACTATTCAGAAAGCCGCCAATTTCGGTCGTGACAAAGCGTTGGAGGTCGAGGCCGCAGGTTTCGCCAAGCTGGCCCGCACTTCGGTCGCCGAAAGCCTGATCGGCCTGTTCCTGAACGATCAGGAGCTCAAGCGCAAGGCCAAGGCCCATGACGAGATCGCCCGTGACGTGAAGCAGGCTGCCGTGCTCGGCGCCGGCATCATGGGTGGCGGTATCGCCTACCAGTCCGCCGTCAAGGGCACGCCGATCCTGATGAAGGACATCCGTGAGGAGGCCATCCAGCTGGGCCTGAACGAGGCCTCCAAGCTGCTCGGCAAGCGTGTCGAGAAGGGGCGCTTGACCCCGGCGAAGATGGCTGAGGCGCTCAATGCCATTCGTCCGACCCTGTCTTACGGTGATTTCGGCAACGTCGATATCGTCGTCGAAGCGGTGGTAGAGAACCCGAAAGTCAAGCAAGCGGTGTTGGCGGAAGTGGAAGGGCAGGTCAAAGAGGACGCGATTCTCGCCTCCAACACCTCCACCATTTCCATCAACCTGTTGGCCAAAGCCCTCAAGCGTCCCGAGAACTTCGTGGGCATGCACTTCTTCAACCCGGTGCACATGATGCCGCTGGTGGAAGTCATCCGTGGCGAGAAGTCCAGTGAAGTCGCGGTCGCTACCACCGTCGCCTACGCCAAGAAGATGGGCAAGAACCCGATCGTGGTCAATGACTGCCCGGGCTTCTTGGTCAACCGTGTGCTGTTCCCGTATTTCGGCGGTTTCGCCAAGCTGGTCAGCGCCGGTGTCGACTTCGTGCGCATCGACAAGGTGATGGAAAAGTTCGGCTGGCCGATGGGCCCGGCCTACCTGATGGACGTCGTCGGTATCGACACCGGCCACCATGGTCGCGACGTCATGGCCGAAGGCTTCCCGGACCGCATGAAAGACGATCGCCGCTCCGCCGTCGATGCCCTGTACGAGGCCAATCGCCTGGGCCAGAAGAACGGCAAGGGCTTCTACGCCTACGAAACCGACAAGCGCGGCAAACCGAAGAAAGTCGCCGATGCCTCGGTGCTGGATGTGCTCAAGCCGATCGTCTTCGAGCAGCGTGAAGTGACCGACGAGGACATCATCAACTGGATGATGATCCCTCTGTGCCTGGAAACCGTCCGCTGCCTGGAAGATGGCATCGTCGAGACCGCCGCCGAAGCCGACATGGGCCTGGTGTACGGCATTGGCTTCCCTCCCTTCCGTGGTGGTGCGCTGCGCTACATCGATTCGATCGGGGTCGCTGAGTTCGTCGCCCTGGCCGACCAGTATGCCGATCTGGGGCCGCTGTACCACCCGACCGCGAAGCTGCGCGAAATGGCCAAGAACGGTCAGCGCTTCTTCAACTGAGCGCCCAACGAGTTAGAGCGAGAGTATTGATATGAGCCTGAATCCAAGAGACGTGGTGATTGTCGACTTCGGTCGCACGCCGATGGGTCGTTCCAAAGGTGGCATGCACCGTAACACCCGTGCCGAGGATATGTCCGCGCACCTGATCAGCAAGCTGCTGGAGCGCAATGACAAGGTCGATCCGAAAGAAGTCGAGGACGTGATCTGGGGCTGCGTCAACCAGACCCTGGAGCAGGGCTGGAACATCGCCCGCATGGCGTCGCTGATGACCCAGATCCCGCACACTTCTGCGGCCCAGACCGTGAGCCGCCTGTGCGGCTCGTCGATGAGCGCGCTGCACACCGCCGCCCAGGCGATCATGACTGGCAACGGTGATGTGTTTGTCGTCGGTGGTGTCGAGCACATGGGTCACGTCAGCATGATGCATGGCGTGGATCCCAACCCGCACCTGTCCCTGCATGCCGCCAAGGCGTCGGGCATGATGGGCCTGACGGCGGAGATGCTCGGCAAGATGCATGGCATCACCCGCGAGCAGCAGGACCTGTTCGGCCTGCGTTCGCACCAGCTGGCCCACCAGGCGACGGTCGAAGGCAACTTCAAGGACGAGATCATCCCGATGCAGGGCTATGACGAGAACGGTTTCCTGAAGGTCTTCGACTACGACGAGACCATTCGCCCGGAAACCACCCTTGAAGGCCTGGCGTCGCTCAAGCCGGCGTTCAACCCGAAAGGGGGTACCGTCACCGCTGGTACTTCGTCGCAAATCACTGACGGCGCTTCGTGCATGATCGTCATGTCCGGCCAGCGTGCCATGGACCTGGGGATCGAGCCTCTGGCGGTCATTCGCGCCATGGCGGTGGCCGGCGTCGACCCGGCAATCATGGGCTACGGTCCGGTGCCGTCGACCCAGAAAGCCCTCAAGCGTGCCGGCCTGACCATGGCCGACATCGACTTCATCGAGCTCAACGAAGCGTTCGCCGCGCAGGCCCTGCCGGTACTCAAGGACCTGAAAGTGCTCGACAAGATGGATGAGAAGGTTAACCTGCACGGCGGCGCGATTGCGTTGGGTCACCCGTTCGGTTGCTCGGGAGCGCGGATTTCCGGCACCCTGCTCAACGTCATGAAGCAAAAAGGCGGTACCCTCGGCGTCGCCACCATGTGTGTCGGCCTGGGTCAAGGCATCACCACTGTCTTCGAACGCGTCTGATCGCGTCGATGACAGCAACCGGGGCCTTGTGCCCCGGTTTTTGTTTTTTACAGGATTTGTTTCAAGAGGTGGGCGACATGCAGATACAACCCGGTGTGTACCGGCATTACAAAGGGCCTGAGTACCGTGTGTTCGGCGTTGCGCGGCACTCCGAGACCGAAGAATGGGTCGTGTTCTACCAGGCGTTGTATGGCGAATTCGGGCTTTGGGTAAGGCCGTTGTCGATGTTCCTGGAGTCTGTCGAGGTTGACGGCGAGCAGGTGCCACGCTTTGCTTTGGTCAAGGCCGAAGAGGGACGGTTCGAGCAGCCTGGTGTAGCGCAAGGCTGAACCTGAGCGCTTGACCTCACCCTGTTGCCACTATATATAGCGGTGCCGCGTCTGGCACCTGACGCGTTTTTCATCTTCAGATTCAGGAATACTCCGATCCATGGGCAAATCGCTGGTCATTGTGGAATCCCCGGCCAAGGCCAAGACCATCAACAAGTACCTGGGCAGCCAGTACGTGGTGAAGTCGAGTATCGGCCATATCCGAGACCTCCCCACCAGCGGTTCGGCCAGCGCCACCAAGGAGCCGGCGGCCAAGCGCGGTAAGACCGCGTCCGAGGCCCCCGCGCTGTCGCCGAAGGAGAAGGCGCGCCGCCAGCTGGTCGCCCGCATGGGGGTCGACCCGGAAGCCGGCTGGAAAGCCAAGTACGAAATCTTGCCCGGCAAGGAAAAGGTCATCGACGAACTGCGTCGCCTGGCCAAGGATGCCGACACCATTTATCTCGCAACCGACTTGGACCGCGAAGGGGAAGCCATCGCCTGGCACCTGCGCGAGGCTATCGGTGGTGATGACAGCCGCTACAAGCGCGTGGTGTTCAACGAGATCACCAAGAAGGCCATTCAGGAAGCCTTCTCCCAGCCAGGCGAGCTGGACATCGATCGGGTCAACGCCCAGCAGGCCCGGCGCTTCCTCGATCGCGTGGTCGGTTACATGGTCTCGCCGTTGCTGTGGGCCAAGATCGCCCGTGGCTTGTCCGCCGGTCGGGTGCAGTCGGTGGCCGTGAAGCTGGTAGTGGAACGTGAGCGGGAAATTCGGGCCTTCAATCCTGAAGAATACTGGGAAGTGCATGCTGACCTGGGGACCGCCAAGAACGCCAAGGTGCGCTTCGAAGTGGCACGTGAGAAGGGCGAAGCCTTCAAGCCGTTGAACGAAGCCCAGGCCATGGCGGCGCTTGAGAAACTCAAGGCTTCCAGCTACAGCGTTGCCAAACGCGAAGACCGCCCGACTAGCAGCAAGCCGTCGGCGCCGTTCATTACCTCGACGCTGCAACAGGCCGCGAGCAACCGCCTGGGCTTTGGTGTGAAGAAAACCATGATGATGGCTCAGCGTCTCTACGAGGCGGGCTACATCACCTACATGCGTACCGACTCGACCAACCTGTCGGTCGATGCGCTGGATATGGCGCGCAGCTACATTGAGCGCGAGTTCGGCAAGCAGTACCTGCCGGAAAAGCCAGTGGTGTATGGCAGCAAGGAGGGTGCCCAGGAAGCGCACGAAGCGATTCGCCCCTCTGATGTCAACACTCATCCGACCAAGCTCAGTGGCATGGAGCGTGACGCCGAGCGCCTGTACGAATTGATCTGGCGCCAGTTCCTGGCGTGCCAGATGCCTCCTGCGCAATACCTGTCCACCAGCGTCACGGTCAATGCCGGTGACTTTGAATTGCGTGCCAAGGGCCGCATCCTTAAGTTCGACGGTTATACCCGTGTACTGCCTCAGCAGAGCAAGCCGGGCGAAGATGAAGTGTTGCCGGAAATGGCCCAGGGCGAGTCGCTCAAGCTCATCCAGCTCGACCCGAGCCAGCACTTCACCAAGCCGCCGGCGCGCTACACCGAAGCCAGCCTGGTCAAGGAAATGGAAAAGCGTGGGATCGGTCGACCATCGACTTACGCGGCGATCATTTCTACCATCCAGGACCGCGGCTATGTGACTTTGCACAATCGCCGCTTCTACTCCGAGAAGATGGGCGACATCGTCACTGAGCGTCTGTCGGAAAGCTTCTCCAATCTCATGGACTACGGTTTCACCGCCGGCATGGAAGAGAACCTCGATGACGTCGCCCAGGGCGAACGCGACTGGAAGAACGTTCTGGACGAGTTCTATGGCGATTTCAGCAAGAAGCTGCTGGCTGCCGAATCCGCCGAGAACGGTATGCGTGCCAACCAGCCGACCCTGACCAACATTCCCTGCAAGGAATGTGGTCGACCCATGATGATCCGTACCGCCTCCACTGGCGTGTTCCTGGGATGCTCGGGTTACAGTCTGCCACCCAAGGAGCGCTGCAAGGCCACCGTGAACCTCGTACCGGGCGATGAAATCGCTGCCGACGATGAAGGTGAGTCCGAGTCCTTGGTCCTGCGTGGCAAGCACCGTTGCCCGATCTGTTCCACGGCGATGGATGCCTACCTGCTGGATGAAAAGCACAAGCTGCACATCTGTGGCAACAACCCGGACTGTGCCGGTTACGAGATCGAGCAGGGCAGCTATCGCATCAAAGGCTATGAAGGGCCTAGCCTGGAATGTGACAAGTGCGGTAGCGAGATGCAGCTCAAGACTGGCCGTTTCGGCAAGTTCTTCGGTTGCACCAATCCTGCGTGCAAGAACACCCGCAAGCTGCTCAAGAGCGGTGAGGCAGCGCCACCGAAGATGGACAAGGTGGACATGCCCGAGCTCAAGTGCGAGAAGGTCGATGACACTTATGTGCTGCGCGACGGCGCCTCGGGGCTGTTCCTGGCTGCCAGCCAGTTCCCGAAGAACCGCGAAACACGCGCGCCACTGGTGCTGGAGATCATCCCGCACAAGCACGAGATCGATCCGAAGTATCACTTCTTGTGCGATGCCCCGCAGAAAGATCCCGACGGGCGTCCGGCGGTGATTCGCTATAGCCGCAAGACAAAAGAGCAGTACGTGCAGTCCGAGGTCGACGGAAAGCCGACCGGCTGGAAGGCATTCTTTGACGGCAACAGCTGGAAAATCGAAGACAAGCGCTGATCCAAAGTGCTGAAAGGGGGCCGCGAATCGGCCCCTTTCTTTTTGACATTGAGCTTGCGGCGGGGCAGGGCAATCCCTGACACTGGGATATCGCCTTGCAGCCTCAGGGAGGCCACTGAAGATGGCCCAGGAACTCTACACCCGCACCAATCAGAAACTCTTCTTCGCCGGGCTTGCCCTGGAGTCCATGGCCAAGGCTGAAGGTAGCCAGGCGATGAATGCCCAAGGCCTGATACAGGCCGAGCGCGAGTCCGCGCTGTTCCACTTGTATGGCGCTTTACTAGGGCTGTGCCATGAAATTGCAGGTTTCTACCGCTTGCCTCAGGCTGGGGCGTCGCGGGTCGAGCTATTGCTCAACGACGAGGCGCTGAACAGCATCGCCATTCCTGAGGTGGCCGAGTTGCTTGAGCTGGTGCGTCAGCCAGAAACCTGGCTTGCCCAGATGCTGAGTGCTTATGCCGATTTGTTCCGACCGCCGGTCGCCAAAAAAGCCCCTAAATCCGATGTCACCCAGCCGCTGATCCAGGCCGTCAATTTGGACGAGCCCGAGCAACCAGCGCTTTCCCGGCAAGAGCTGGAAAGTTGGCGGGCCAACCTCAAGGACGTGGTTCGGCGCTTTCGTGACGCGTTGAGTGAGTGCTGATAGCGCTGGCGGCTGGTACAATAATCGCCTTTCGTGAAAAGCAGGCCCTATATGTCAACGTCCTTTCTAGAAATTGTCGAGTTGCCTGATGGCCGGATCGAACTGCGCCGCGCCGAGGACGAGGGTTCCCTGGTGACCCTGGATTTCTCCGAGGACGCCAAGGCCTTCCTGCAGGGCCAGCATGTTGAAGTGGCCAAGGCCATGTTGAGCGTGGGTGTGCAGATGGCAGGTCGCCTGGTAGAGGGCGATTTCGAGCGTGACGAAGGACCGCGCGTTTTGCACTGAGCACCGCGCTCCGATTCAGGGATTGGATTGAGACAGGCAAAGCCTGAACATCAGCCGAGGCGGATGTTCAGGCTTTGTGCGTTTCCGGTGTTGGCGGCGCGGATCAATTGCTGGCGTGCATTGGCATTGACGTTGCCAAGCCAACTGACGACGGTGTGACTGTGGCCCAGGCGTAGCGCTTCACATGCCAGTTGCAAGGCGCTCTGGTTTGCGCCTGGTTGCAACAGCAGAATACGTTCGCGGTTCAGGCCGGCATCACGCAACCAGGCCTGGGTCAGGCTGGCAGGGGGCGCGATGAGCGTCAGCCAACGGGTTTCGTCCTCTTCGCTCAGCTCGCGCAGGATCGGGGCCAGCAGGCCCTGGCAATGACCTGGAGCGCCGCGCAAAGACAGTTCGCTGAACAACTCCGGCTGGGTGCCCTTGCGCGGCTTCTCACCGGCAGAGTCTCTAGGCTTGAGACCTGGCAGCGCCGGCTGGGCCAGGAAGGCTTCGAACAGCGGCAACTGGGCTTGCTGGGGTGTTTGGATGAACTGCTGCATGACGCCTCCTGGATCAGCGGCGAATGACGCCGACACTCAAGCCCTCGATCACCAGCTCCTGTTCTTTCAGGTCGACTTCGATGGGGGCGAATTCGGGATTCTCGGCGATCAACCAGACCTTGCTGCCTTCGCGCTTGAAACGCTTGACGGTCACTTCGTCACCGATGCGGGCGACCACGACCTGGCCGTTGCGGGCCTCCCGGCAGGTGTGGACCGCCAACAGATCGCCGTCGAAGATGCCGATGTCCTTCATGCTCATGCCGTGGACACGCAGCAGATAGTCGGCGCGAGGATGGAAGAAGGCTGGGTTGATGTTGCAGGATTCTTCGATGTGTTGCTCGGCGAGGATCGGTGCGCCGGCAGCGACCCGGCCGATGATAGGCAGGCTGTTCTCTTCTGCCTTGGTCTCAAGCCCTGGGATGCGAATGCCGCGGGAGGCGCCCGGGGTCATTTCGATCGCTCCTTTGCGGGCGAGCGCCTTGAGGTGCTCTTCGGCGGCATTGGGCGATTTGAACCCAAGCTCCTGAGCGATTTCCGCGCGGGTCGGCGGAAAGCCGTTGTCTTCCAGGCAGCGTTTGATGAAGGCCAGGATTTCAGCTTGGCGTGGCGTCAGTTTAAGCATGGCAAGCGCTCTGTCTTTTTATACAGTGACTGGGATTATATACAGTGGCTGGCCAGCTGCAAGCACTGTGGGCCGGGAAAACACGTCACTGTGTCGTGCATATAGGGCGAAGCCTGCGCCAACCGTGGCTTGCAGCGAATGTTTCAATGCTGTGGTTAAATGGCGACTGGCGGGTCACGTGTCTTGACAGATGAAAGCTTGAAACGTATGTTTCAAACAACTGTTTGTCAGGCGGAGTAGTCATGGCCCAATCGGAAACCGTTGAACGCATTCTCGATGCTGCAGAGCAGCTGTTTGCGGAGAGGGGGTTCGCGGAAACCTCGTTGCGGCTGATCACCAGCAAGGCCGGGGTCAACCTGGCGGCGGTCAACTACCATTTCGGCTCCAAGAAAGCCCTGATCCAGGCGGTATTCTCGCGTTTTCTCGGCCCGTTCTGCTCCAGTCTCGAACGTGAGCTGGATCGTCGTCAGGCGCGCCCCGAGCCCAAACCGAGCCTGGAGGAGTTGCTCGAGATGCTGGTCGAGCAAGCGCTGGCCGTGCAGCCTCGCAGCAACAACGATCTGTCGATCTTCATGCGCCTGCTTGGCCTTGCCTTCAGCCAGAGCCAAGGTCACCTACGTCGATACCTCGAAGACATGTACGGCAAGGTGTTCCGCCGCTACATGCTGCTGGTCAACGAAGCCGCGCCACGTATCCCGCCGCTGGAGCTGTTCTGGCGCGTGCACTTCATGCTTGGGGCTGCCGCTTTCAGCATGTCGGGCATCAAGGCGCTGCGTGCCATCGCCGAAACCGACTTCGGCATCAATACCTCGATCGAGCAAGTGATGCGCCTGATGGTGCCGTTTCTCGCCGCTGGCATGCGTGCCGACAGTGGGGTCACCGATCCGGCCATGGCCACCGCACAATTGCGTCCACGCAGCAAAAGCAACGTCGCGCCAGCGCCTGCCAAGGCCTGACACTGTGCGCTAAGAGGCGCTTGGGCTAAGCTAGCGCCCATGCCTGACCTCGACTACCTACATATCTCTCTTGCCGACCAGCGCCTCTACGGATTCACCCGTGGGGCGCTGCGTGTGCGCCTGGAGGTATCCACGGCGCGAAACGGTGCCGGGGAGCTCAATGGCTCCGGCTGTACGCCGCGAGGCCTTCACCAGGTCCGCGCCAAGATCGGTGCCGGCCTGCCGCAGGGCGCTGTACTGCGCAGCCGGCGCTGGACGGGCGAGGTCTGGTCCCTGAAGCTGCATGAGCAGTTTCCCGGGCGCGACTGGATCCTGAGCCGCATTCTCTGGCTCAGTGGTTGTGAACCTGGGGTCAATCGGCTTGGCAAGGTCGACACCTTTCGCCGCTACATCTACCTGCACGGTACGCCGGACACTGAACCTATGGGCATCCCGTTGTCCCATGGTTGCATACGTCTCAGGAACAGCGACTTGATCGCGTTGTTCGATCGGGTACCGGACCATTGCGCGGTGCGGATCGATGAGTCTGCCTGCCCGCACTGGGGCGTGCTGCCCCTCCCATGAAGGAATCCAATATGACTGCCCGCCTGCAAGGCTCCCTGATGGTGGATATCGCCGGTAAATGGCTGACCGCCGAAGACCGTCATCTCCTGCGCCAGCCCGAAGTGGCCGGCCTGATCATTTTTGCCCGCAACATCGATAGCCCTCGCCAGGTGCGTGAGCTGTGCGCCTCCATCCGCGCGGTGCGCCCCGACCTCATCCTGGCTGTCGACCAGGAGGGTGGACGGGTCCAACGCCTACGCCAGGGGTTCGTACGTCTGCCGGCCATGCGTGCGATCGCCGACAATGCCAACGCCGAATACCTGGCCGAGCAGTGTGGTTGGCTGATGGCGACCGAAGTGCAGGCTGTAGGCCTTGACCTGAGCTTCGCCCCGGTGCTTGACCTGGATCATCAGCGCAGCGCTGTAGTCGGCAGCCGTGCCTTCGAGGGCGACCCGGCGCGCGCCACCCAACTGGCGGGGGCGTTCATCCGCGGTATGAATGCCGCTGGCATGGCTGCTTGTGGCAAGCACTTCCCGGGGCATGGCTGGGCGGAAGCCGACTCTCACGTGGCCATACCTACGGATGAGCGCAGCCTTGAGCAGTTACGCCAGGCGGACCTGCTGCCTTTCATTCAGCTAAGAGGCCAATTGGCGGCTGTGATGCCTGCGCATGTGATCTACCCGCAAATCGATAACCAGCCGGCCGGGTTCTCGCGTCGCTGGCTGCAGGACATCCTGCGCGGTGAGATGGGGTTCGAGGGGGTGATTTTCAGTGACGACTTGTCCATGGCCGGTGCCCATGTGGTGGGTGATGCTGCCAGCCGGATCGAGGCGGCCCTGAGTGCTGGTTGCGACATGGGGTTGGTGTGCAATGACCGGGCAGCGGCGGAGCTGGCATTGAGCGCGGCCCAGCGGCTGAAGGTCGAGCCATCGCCGCGGATCGCGAGGATGCGCGGACGTGGCTTCGCCCGCACCGATTGCCGCCAGCAGCCGCGTTGGCTGGAGGCGCTGGGTGCTTTGAAGGAAGCGCAGTTGGTCGATTGATTTGGGGTGCCTTGATTCGGCGCGATCTGGTGGAGCGACGAAAGCGTCCTCCACAGATCAGCGACTGCGCTTGCCAGGCAGTGGCGCAAACAGTGCCTCGATCTCCTCATCGCCCAAGCGCCATTGGCCAGCCGATCCGCCATCGAGCAGGCCGGCTGCCAGGGCTGCCTTCTCCTGTTGAAGCTGCTGGATCTTTTCTTCTACCGTGCCTCGGGTTATCAGCTTGAACACAAACACCGGCTTGTCCTGGCCTATGCGATAGGCGCGGTCGGTGGCCTGGCTCTCGCTGGCTGGATTCCACCACGGGTCGTAGTGGATCACCGTGTCGGCAGCCGTCAGGTTCAGGCCCGTGCCGCCGGCCTTGAGGCTGATCAGGAATACCTCGCTTTCGCCGGTCTGAAACTGCTGCACAGGGGTGCGTCGGTCACGGGTGTCACCGGTCAGTAGGCTATAGCGGACATTGCGCTTGGCAAGTTCGGTCTCGATCAACGCCAGCATCGAGGTGAATTGCGAAAACAGCAGCACCCGGCGCCCCTCGCTTAGCAACTCCTCAAGCATGTCCATCAAACTGCCGAGCTTGCCCTTGTCGGCCTGGTTGCCCTTGGCCTCCACGCCCTTGACCAGGCGAAGGTCACAGCACACCTGGCGCAGCTTGAGCAAGGCATCGAGGATGACGATCTGACTGCGCGCCGCCCCATTGCGGGCTATCTCGTCACGGACTTTCTTGTCCATGGCCACGCGCACGGCTTCGTAGGTGTCGCGCTGGGCATCGCTGAGCTCGACCCAGTGGATCATCTCGGTTTTGGCCGGCAGCTCGGTGGCCACCTGTTCCTTGGTCCGGCGCAGCAGGAATGGTCGGATGCGACTGGCCAGATGCGCCATGCGTTCGGTATCGCCGTGGCGTTCGATCGGTGTGCGGTAGTCCTGGTTGAAGCGCTTCAGATCGCCCAGCCAGCCAGGCATCAGGAAGTGGAACAGCGACCATAGCTCGCCCAGGTTGTTCTCCATCGGGGTGCCGGTCAGGCACAGGCGCTGGCCTGCCTTCAGATCGCAGACCGCTTGGGCTGCCTTGCTGGTACTGCTCTTGATGTTCTGCGCCTCGTCGAGAATCAGCAGGCTCCAGTGCACTGAACGCAGGTGCTCCAGATCCCGCGGGAGCAGGGCGTAGGTGGTCAGGATCACATCGTAGTCGTGCAGCGCGGTGAAGTGCTTGCTGCGGCCCGGGCCATGCAATGCCAGGACGCGAAGTGCGGGAGCGAAGCGTTGGGCTTCATCGAGCCAGTTGGGCACAAGGCTCGTGGGCATCACCACCAGGGCCGGTTGCTCCAGGCGTGCGCTTTGTTTCTCAAGCAGCAGGTGGGCAAGGGTCTGCAGGGTCTTGCCCAGGCCCATGTCATCGCCCAGGATGCCGCCGGTGCCCATTTCGCGCAGGGCCTGCAGCCAGTTCAGGCCTTGCTGCTGGTAGGGGCGCAGCTCGGCCTTGAGCTCCTTGGGCGGCTCGATCTGCAAATCACGCGCATCGCGCAGTCGTCGGCCCAGCTCACGCACATGCTCGCCGCCTTCCCAGTGCAGGGGCAGGTGCTCGATATCGTTCAGTCGCGCCGCATCGGCACGCTCCAGGCGCAGGGATGGGCCGACAGCATCTTCATGCAGGTAGAGCTCGCCGAGGGTGCCCATCACCGCTTTGATCCGGCCATAGGGCAGGGCGACACGCAGGGCAGGGCTGTCCTGGCGGCCGCGGTTGAGGTCGATGAGCAGGTGTTCATCGTCGCTACGTCGGGCCAGTTCGCCGGCGCGCAGCAGTTCAGGACTGCTGCGCAACAGCTGCAGCACGATCGGCAGCAGGCTGTGGCGTTGCCCATCGACCACGATACCCAGCTCGAGATCGAACCATTCATGGCCCGGCGCTTCTTGGACGGTGGCGTACCAGTCGTCCACCTCCTGTAGATCGAAGGCGAAATCCCGAGGAATGTCGATCTCCCAGCCGGCCTGACGCAGTTTGGGCAGCCCTTCGCGGGCAAAGCGCAGCCAAGCCTCATCGTCGGGTAGCTGGAGCATCTCGCCTGCGCTGTCCGGCAGAGCTTTGCTCTGTCGGGTGGCAGGCTTGAAGCCCAGTTCGCGCAGGGTTTGGCGAAAGGCTTGCTCGGTCTTGGGCTGGCGACGGATGCGCTGGCTGGTTTCGCCTACCAGGCGGCTCAGGGGCTTTTCATCGGTGCCGCTGGCAAGCAGGCCGTCATAACTGAACGCCAGCGCAGCGCGATGCTGCATCTGACGCTGCATACGCCCGGTCTTGGGCATGTAGGCACTGAATTCCAGGCTGCCCAGGGTCAGGTGCGGACGTGGCTGGATGTCATCGTGCTCTTCGCTACGCACGGCGGTAGGGGTGGGGACTTGGCGGTTCAAGGCATTCAGGCGGTGACTCAAAGGGACAACCAGGTGTTCGGGTACGATGGGCGCGCGCGCCAGCTGGCTGGCGATGAATGGGTCCAGGTTATGTTGCAGCCTGCCGGTTTGGCGGGTCTGCGGATTGACGTAATACAGCGGGTCGAGCGGCAGGACCTGCAGCGGTGTGTCGCTGTCGTGATGCCAGACGCCCCGGTACGCGCCGTCCTCCAGTCGGACCCAGCGAAACTCGGCGGCCTGGTCCGGGCCAGGAGTCAGCGGCTCCTGCTGCTGGTCGAACAGCAGGTGACCGCTTGCCAATGCGTACTCGAGGAGTTCGGAACCCTTTTTCCCCTCCAGGCGGGTTACCGGCGAGACGACGTTGCTGTTCTGGGCGCTGATCAGGCGCAGCAGCCGCGCATCGGCTTCGGTTACATAGCGTGGCGTGTAGTAGATCATTTCCGGCAGCGAGGTGATCCTGCTCAGCTTCAGTGTGCCGTCGTTCTGGCGTGTGCCTTTCACCGCCTCCAGCCGACATTGCGCCTGGTTCAGGCTTATCTGGTAGTAGATGGCCGGCCCTTTGCGTGAAGGGCTTGGATTGGCCGGCGCAGACTCGGGCGTTTCCAGTGCCTTGACCCACTGGCTCAGCTCCGGGGGAAGGGACAGCCCGTCGCTGGCGTCATGGTCATCGAGGGACGCGTGCAAATGGAAAAGTGTCGCAGCGCAATGTTTGCAGTTGACGCCCACAGGACAGCTGCAGCGGCCCAGTACCCGCAGCCTGCCAGCGTTCGGCTCGAGAAGGATCTTCTGAGTGTAGCGCTGGCCTGCCGAGCCCAGGCAGGCAGCCTCTATCGTTCTGTCATGGATCGAAAGCGTTTTTGTCCGGCCCTGCGCCGCGTAGTTCTGTCCACGGGCGAGCGCTCCGTCGTCGAAGTCCGCCTTCCAGCTTTCATCGCGCTGAAGCAGGCGCCGCACATCGCTCTCGCTCACCTCACTGCTCCATCATCTCCGGATCCATCACCGGCATCTTGCGCATGCCAGCGGGTGTCACCTTCAGCAGTACGGCAAGGTGCCCGCCGTCGAGGAAGGTCAGCTGGTTACCTTTCATGTTGCTGTTGCTCTGCTTGAACTGCTCGCTGCGCACCACGGCACCATTGCCATCGAGCTGGTTCACCCAGAAGCTGGCCTGCACGGCGATGAAGCGGCCATCGGCGATGCTCAGGTTGCCCTCGATGGGGAAATGACCGAACTGCTCCTGGCCTGCACTCAGGGCGATACGGCTCGGTTCGCTGCCCACTTCCTGCTGCCAGGCCTTGTGCATCAGCACGGTGTAGTCGGCGGTGGCTTGCAAGCGGGTGACTTCGTCCTCCAGCGCCAGTGGGCGCTCGGCGCCCTTGTCCAGGCGGGGGGCGCCGGCGCTCCAATCTTCGGGGGCGAACGGGCTGGTTACCGCAGGTACGGCGTTCTGCCGCACCAGGATCATTTCCACCTGATAAAGGCCTTCGGCGAAGGCGGCCGGCGCGAACAGCGTCAGCATCAAGGTCAGGCAACGAATGGCACGCATGGATCTTCCTTAGGCAGGCTGTGGGGTCAGGCGCTCGAACAGCGCCTCCAGGGTGTTGAAACGTTCATCGGGGCGCTCCATCGGCACGAGGAAGCGGAACTGCGTGGCGCCCTCGAATTTGTAGCGCTTGGGCTGGCCCTGGATCAGCTTGATCAGGGTCAGCGGGTCGACCGGGGTTTCGGCCTCGAACTCGAGCTTGCCGCCATTGGGGCCGGCATCGACTTTCTTGATGCCGAGTTTTTCCGCCTGCAGCTTGAGCAGGGTCAGGCGCATCAGGTTCTTGGTCGGTTCAGGCAGCAGGCCGAAGCGGTCGATCATCTCCACTTGCAGGTCCTTGAGGCCCTCTTCGTCGGCGGCCGAGGCGATGCGTTTGTAGAGAATCAGACGGGCATGCACGTCCGGCAGATAGTCCTCGGGAATCAGCGCCGGTAGACGCAGGTTGATCTCCGGGCCGCCACCAAGCGGTTGCTCGAGGTTCGGCTGGGTGCCCTTGCGGATGGCCTTGACGGCGCGCTCGAGCATTTCCATGTAGAGGGTGAAGCCCACGGCCTGAATCTGCCCGCTCTGGCCTTCGCCGAGCAGCTCGCCGGCACCGCGAATCTCCAGGTCGTTGGTGGCCAGCACGAAACCTGCACCCAGGTCCTGGGTGTTGGCGATGGCCTCGAGGCGTTTTTCGGCATCGGCGCTGATCTGCTGGCGCGGCGGCGTCAGCAGGTAGGCGTAGGCCTGGTGGTGGCTGCGTCCGACCCGGCCGCGCAACTGGTGTAGCTGGGCCAGACCGAACTTGTCTGCGCGTTCGATGACGATGGTGTTGGCGCTCGGCACGTCGATACCCGTCTCGATGATGGTCGAGGCAACCAGCACGTTGAAGCGCTTGTGATAGAAGTCGCTCATCACCTGCTCGAGTTCGCGCTCGCGCATCTGGCCGTGGCCGATGCCGATACGTGCCTCGGGTACCAGTTCGGCCAGCTCGGCGGCGCATTTTTCGATGCTCTTGACGTCGTTGTGCAGGTAGTACACCTGGCCGCCACGCAGCAATTCACGCAGCAGCGCCTCTTTGACCGTGCTCTTGTTCTGCTCCATGACGAAGGTGCGCACCGACAGGCGTCGCGCCGGCGGGGTAGCGATGATCGAGAGGTCCCGCATGCCCGACACGGCCATGTTGAGGGTGCGTGGAATAGGCGTGGCGGTCAGGGTAAGGATGTCCACCTCGCTGCGCAGGGCCTTGAGCTGTTCCTTCTGACGCACACCGAAACGATGCTCCTCATCGATGATCACCAGGCCCAGGTCCTTGAAGCGCACGTCGTCCTGCAGCAGCTTGTGGGTGCCGATGAGGATGTCGATCTTGCCTTCGGCCAGCTCTGCGGCGGCGGCGCTGACTTCCTTGGCCGACTTGAAGCGGCTCATCACCTCGACGGTCACCGGCCAGTCGGCGAAACGGTCGCGGAAACTGTTGTAGTGCTGCTGGGCGAGCAGGGTGGTAGGCACCAGTACTGCCACCTGGCGGCCACTGTGCACGGCAATGAACGCTGCGCGCATGGCCACTTCGGTCTTGCCGAAGCCGACGTCGCCGCACACCAGGCGGTCCATCGGCTTGCCGGCGAGCATGTCGGCGCGCACTGCCTCGATGGCCGATTGCTGGTCCGGGGTTTCCTCGAACGGGAAGCCGGCACTGAAGGTGGCGTAGTCTGCGGCCGGATCGGCGAATGCATGCCCCTTGCGGGCGGCGCGCCGGGCATAGATGTCGAGCAGTTCGGCCGCCACGTCACGGACTTGCTCGGCGGCTTTGCGCTTGGCCTTTTGCCAGGCTTCGGAGCCAAGGCGGTGCAGTGGGGCCAGGGCATCGTCGCTGCCGGTGTAGCGGGCGATCAGGTGCAGGTTGGCCACCGGTACGTAGAGCTTGGCGCCCTCTGCATATTCCAAGGTCAGGAACTCGGCGGCCTGGCCTTCGATTTCCAGGGTGGCCAGGCCCAGGTAACGTCCCACGCCGTGGTCGATATGCACCACGGGTGCACCTTCGCGCAGTTCGGTGAGGTTCTTGATGACGGCATCGTTGGCCGCCTCACCACGTTTTTCACGACGCCGGCGCTGCATCACGCGCTGGCCGAACAATGGGCTCTCGGCGATCAGGGCCAGGCCTGGGTCATCCAGCAGCAGGCCGTCGTCGAGCGGGGCGATGGTGATCGCCAGGCGGTCCGTGCCGGTGACGAAGTCGGCCCAGCCTTCGACGGTTTGAGGGCGCAGCTTCAAGCGCTCGAGCAGTTCCAGCAGCACTTCGCGGCGGCCGGCCGATTCGGCGGTGAACAGCACGCGTCCGGGGAACTGTTCGAGGAAATTCGACAGCTCCGCCAGTGGCTGGTTGGCCTTGGCTTCGATCGCCAGATTCGGCAAGGCTCGCGCCGGGAACCGTAGGCGACCCGCGCCGGTTTCGATCTCGTCGCTGCTGACCACGACCCGGGGCCACTGCTTGAGCTGGGCGAAGCAGTCCTCGACCGGCAGGAACAGCTCGGCCGGTGGCAGCAGGGGGCGGGACAGGTCGCCGCGGCGCTCTTCGTAGCGTCCGCGCACATCGTTCCAGAAATGCTCGGCTGCCTGTTCGACACCCGGCAGGGAGAACACCTGGGTGTCGGTCGGCAAGTAGTCGAAGAGGGTCGAGGTTTCTTCGAAGAACAGCGGCAGGTAGTACTCGATACCGGCGGGAATGATGCCGCTGGTCAAGTCCTGGAAAATCGCGCTGCGCCGGAAATCCACGTCGAAACGCTCACGAAAGCGCGCCTTGAAGCGGGTGACCTCGTCCTTCTGCATCGGGAACTCGCGGGCCGGCAGCAGGCGGACCGAGTCGACCTTGTCGATCGAGCGCTGGGTCTCGGGATCGAAGGTGCGCAGGGTCTCGATCTCATCGTCGAACAGGTCGATCCGGTAGGGCAGCTTGCTGCCCATGGGGAACAGGTCGATCAGGGCGCCGCGCACGGCGAACTCGCCATGCTCGTAGACCGTGTCGACGCAGCGGTAGCCGCTGGCTTCCAGGCGCGTGCGCATTTGTTCGACGTCGATCGTCTGGCCCACATCCAGCACCAGGCTGCTGCCCAGCAGGAAGCGGGTCGGGGCCAGGCGGTGCAGGGCGGTGGTGATCGGCACCACGAGGATGCCGTGATCGAGCTCAGGCAGCCGATAGAGACTGGCGATGCGCTGGGAAATGATGTCCTGGTGGGGCGAGAACAGGTCGTAGGGCAGGGTTTCCCAATCGGGGAACGGCAGCACCGGCAGGTCGGGCGCGAAGAAGCGCAGCTCCTGTTCCAGGCGGTCGGCAGCCTGGCTGTCGGCGGTCAACAGCAGGGTGAAGCGACCGGCGCTGCTGGCGGCTTCGGCGATGGCCAAGCTCAGGGCGGCCCCGGGCAGGTTTCCCCAGGTTTGTTTGCCGGCCGTGGCCGATAATTGCGGTAGGCGCAGAACTGACACGGGAGATTGGACTCCAAGCGTTGCGGCAAAGAGGACAATTGTACCGGTGCTGGTGCGCGCTGTCAGGCTCGGAAGGGCTTGGCGACGGGCACGAGCGGCGGCGACAGGCGCTCATTGCCCGATACGTCGAGGGGCGTCATAATGTAGCCCCTTTTTTCTCCCCCTACATGTGGAAGGTTCCCGTGACTCAGAAGCCCGACCAGTGTCTTGGTGAGTGGATCGATCGTGAAGCCCTGGCTGAAGCGATGATCCCGCTTATCGGTCAGCTCTACCGCAACAATAACGTGGTGAGCTCGATCTATGGCCGCAGCCTGATCAATCGTTCGGTTATCTCGATCCTCAAAGCCCACCGCTTTGCCCGTCACCGTCAGACCGACGAAACCGAGCTGTCCGTCCACGAGACATTCCCCCTGCTCAAGGCCATGAGCGAGCTGAAACTGGGCGCCGCTTCGGTCGACCTGGGCAAGCTGGCAAACAAGTTCAAGCTCGAAGGCAACGGCCGCAGCGTCGAGCAGTTCGTGCGTGAAGAACTGGCCGATGTCGTCGGTCAGCAGAACCTGTCCGCCCGCAAGGGCACCGACGTCGTCCTGTACGGCTTCGGTCGCATCGGCCGCCTGCTGGCGCGTATCCTGATCGAGAAGACCGGTGGCGGCGACGGCCTGCGCCTGCGTGCAATCGTCGTGCGCAAGGGCGCCGAGAACGACCTGACCAAGCGTGCCAGCCTGCTGCGCCGCGACTCGGTACATGGTCCGTTCGACGGCACCATCGTCATCGACGAAGAGCACAACACCATCACCGCCAACGGCAACCTGATCCAGGTGATCTACTCCAACGATCCGGCCTCGATCGACTACACCCAATACGGCATCGACAACGCCCTGCTGGTGGACAACACCGGTAAATGGCGTGACGCCGAAGGCCTGGGTCAGCATCTCAAGTGCCCTGGCATCGATCGCGTGATCCTCACCGCTCCGGGCAAAGGCGCGCTGAAGAACATCGTTCACGGCATCAACCATGGCGATATCAGCGCCGATGACAAGATCATCTCCGCTGCGTCCTGCACCACCAACGCCATCGTGCCGGTGCTCAAGGCTGTCAATGACCAGTACGGCATCATCAACGGCCACGTCGAAACCGTTCACTCGTTCACCAACGACCAGAACCTGATCGACAACTTCCACAAGGGCAGCCGCCGCGGCCGCGCCGCACCGTTGAACATGGTCATCACCGAGACCGGCGCAGCCACCGCTGCAGCCAAGGCACTGCCTGTGCTCAAGGGCAAGCTGACCGGCAACGCCATTCGCGTGCCGACGCCGAACGTCTCGATGGCCATTCTCAACCTGAACCTGGAAAAGGCCACCAACCGCGACGAGATCAACGAGTACCTGCGCCAGACCGCCATGCACTCGGAACTGCACAAGCAGATCGATTACGTCAGCTCCCAGGAAGTGGTCTCCACCGACTTCGTGGGCTCGCGCCACGCCGGTGTGGTTGACGCCGAAGCGACCATCTGCAACGACAACCGTGTTGTCCTGTACGTCTGGTACGACAACGAGTTCGGTTATAGCTGCCAGGTGGTGCGTGTGATGGAAGAGATGGCTGGTGTGAACCCGCCAGCGTTTCCACGCTGATCCGCTTGTAATGCGTTGAAGAAACGGGAACCTTCGGGTTCCCGTTTTTTTTATGCCGTGTGCGGGCATTCATGGGTAAGCCTGCGAAGAGGTCAGTACGGCCAGTCGAGAAACTTGAAATTGCGTAAAGGTCTTCTGCTCACCCTGATGTTCCTGGTTGGCTGCGACCAGGCTCCGAGCCTGGAGCGCTTTGGCGGCCCGACCATGGGCAGCAGCTACAGCATCCAGTATGTTCGCGAGCCGGGCGGACCATCGCGCCTCGAGGTGCAGGAGGCAGTGGAAGCCATCCTGCGTGATGTCGACGAACACTATTCAACCTACCGTGGCGATTCTGCGGTCAGCCGCTTCAACCAGTTGCAGGCAGGCCAATGCCAAGCGCTGGGAAAGGACATGCTGGCGTTGGTCGGGTTTGGTCAGCAGTTGGCCGAACAAAGCCAGGGCGCTTTCGACCTGACCGTCGAGCCATTGCTCGATCTCTGGGGCTTCGGCCCTCAGGCGCGCCAAGAGCAGGTGCCTGACCCGTTGCAGTTGGCCCAGGCCCGTCAGCGCGTCGGCTATCACCACTTGCGCATCGATGGCGACATCCTGTGCAAGGACGCTGCAGTGGAACTGGATTTCAACAGTATCGCCGCAGGCCACGCCGTGGACCTGATCGCCGAGCGCCTAGGGGCGATGGGCGTCGCAAGCTTTCTTGTCGAAGCCACGGGCGAACTCAAGGCTGTGGGTCGCAAGCCCGATGGCAGTCCGTGGCGGGTGGCTCTGGAACTGCCGCGCGAAGACCGTCAGGTCGCGCGCCAAGTCATCGCCGTGGATGGTCTGGCTGTATCGACCTCGGGTGACTATCGGCACTATTTCAAGGACAATGGCCGGCGCTATTCGCACACCTTCGATGCCCGCTTGGGGCGTCCGGTCGAACATGACCTGGCTGCTGTCACCGTGCTCGATGCCTCGGCGCTCCAAGCCGATGGCTACTCGACCCTGTTGTTGATCCTGGGGCCGGAACAAGGCTGGGACTTCGCTGTCGCCCATGGTATTGCCGCGGTGCTGGTGACCCGGGCCGAGGGTGGCTTCGTCTCTCGTGTTACGCCTGCGTTCGAGCGGGCACTGAAAGGCGAGTGAAAGGGCAAACACGGATGATCGTCGCCAGGGAATCGGTGAATGACATGTAGTGCAGGCAAAATTGGCCTACGACGCGACCAAGGGTTAATGTGCGCGGCGTTCACGCTTGATTAGACTGCACCCGAATTTTCTCATGGCGCCCCGGCGACATGATCGTGCCCCGCGGCCATCCGGTCGGCGGGCCAGTTCTGAAGGAGTACGCATGGCTGTCTATAACTACGACGTAGTGGTGCTGGGTTCCGGCCCGGCCGGAGAAGGTGCGGCAATGAATGCCGCCAAAGCAGGACGCAAGGTGGCCATGGTCGACAGCCGTCGCCAGGTCGGCGGCAACTGCACTCACTTGGGCACCATCCCGTCCAAGGCCCTGCGTCACTCGGTGCGCCAGATCATGCAGTTCAACACCAACCCGATGTTCCGCGCCATCGGTGAGCCGCGCTGGTTCTCCTTCCCCGATGTGCTCAAGAGCGCCGAGAAGGTGATCTCCAAGCAAGTGGCCTCGCGCACCGGCTACTACGCGCGCAACCGCGTCGACGTGTTCGTCGGCACCGGCAGCTTCGCCGATGAGCAGACCGTCGAAGTGGTGTGCTCCAACGGTGTGGTCGAGAAACTGGTCGCCAAGCACATCATCATCGCCACCGGCTCGCGTCCATACCGTCCGGCCGATATCGACTTCCACCACCCGCGCGTCTACGACAGCGACACCATCCTCAGCCTGAGCCATACCCCGCGCAAGCTGATCGTCTATGGCGCTGGCGTGATCGGTTGTGAATACGCCTCCATTTTCAGTGGCCTGGGCGTGCTGGTCGAGCTGGTGGACAACCGCGGCCAACTGCTGAGCTTCCTGGATTCGGAAATCTCCCAGGCGCTGAGCTACCACTTCAGCAACAACAACATCACTGTACGCCACAACGAGGAGTACGAGCGGGTCGAAGGCTTGGACAACGGTGTGATCCTGCACTTGAAGTCGGGCAAGAAGATCAAGGCCGATGCCTTGCTGTGGTGCAACGGCCGTACCGGCAACACTGACAAGCTGGGCCTGGAGAACATCGGAATCAAGGTCAACAGCCGCGGCCAGATCGAGGTCGACGAGGCCTACCGTACCAGCGTGCCGAACGTCTATGGCGCCGGTGACGTGATCGGCTGGCCGAGCCTGGCCAGCGCTGCCCACGACCAGGGGCGTTCCGCCGCTGGCAGCATCGTCGACAATGGCAGCTGGCGTTTCGTCGATGACGTGCCGACCGGCATCTACACCATTCCGGAGATCAGCTCGATCGGCAAGAACGAGCAGGAGCTGACCCAGGCCAAGGTGCCGTATGAAGTGGGCAAGGCCTTCTTCAAGAGCATGGCCCGTGCCCAGATCGCCGGTGAGCCTCAGGGCATGCTGAAGATCCTGTTCCACCGCGAGACCTTGGAAATCCTGGGTGTACACTGCTTCGGCTACCAGGCCTCGGAGATCGTCCACATCGGCCAGGCGATCATGAACCAGCCCGGTGAGCAGAACAATCTGAAGTACTTCGTCAACACCACCTTCAACTACCCGACCATGGCCGAAGCCTATCGGGTAGCGGCCTACGACGGCCTGAACCGGCTTTTTTGAGCGGCTCCGGCCGGTGGCCTGAGCCGGTCGGGGAGTCCGGATTCAGCCCTTCCCAAGGGTGGTCATGGCCAAACCGGGAAAGTCTGTAATCAGGCTGTCTACGCCAAAGTCGGCGAGCCGGCGCATCAGCGCCGGTTCGTTGACCGTCCACACCGATACGTGCAACCCCTGACGCTGTGCCTTGATCAGGCGCTCGGGCGTGCACAGTGTCCAGTTCAAGGCCAGCATCTGGCAGCCATAGTTCTGGGCCACCTTCAGCGGGTCGAGCCAGGCGTACTCGGCGACCAGTCCGCGAGACACATCCGGCACCAGTTCCAGCGCGGCGCCAAGCACCTCCCGGGAGCTCGAGGTAATGGTGATCTTGTCCAGCAGGCCGTACTGCTGCGCCAGCTCGCGAATCGCCAGCACGGTACTGGCGGCGCGGGTACGCGAGGCGCTCTTGACCTCCAGTTGCCAATGCGCGAAAGCGCACTTCTCGAACAGCTCTTCCAGGCGTGGGATGGGGCAGGGCTGCACCCAGCCCGGGCCGCCCTTACGTGCATCGTAGGTGACCAGCTCGGCGGCGGTGTGCTCGACCACCTTGCCGCGCCGACCGGTGGTGCGCTTGAGTGTCGGGTCGTGGATCACCATCAGCTCGTTGTCGGCCGACAGGTGCAGGTCCAGTTCGCAGCGATCGACGCCATGTGACAAGCACTGGCGGAAGCTGTTCAGGGTATTCTCGGGCGCTTCGCCCTTGGCGCCGCGATGGCCATAGATCAGGGTCACGTTCGTTCCTTCAGGTCAAAATGGAAAAGGCTCAAGAGGCGGGGTCGTTCTGTTCCAGCGCCTGGCGTCGTTGTTGTTGCTGGCGCTGCAGGATGTACCGGGCCAGCAGTTGGCGCTGGGCGTCGGTCATGTCGATGAATTCGGTGCCGACCTCGTGATTGCCTTCCGGGCGTGGGTCGCAGTGGGTGACCCGCGCGCGCAGCAGTAGGCCGAGGGCACGGGGCATGAGGATCATCTTCACTGCCAGTCGCGTACCGGGGGCGATGGGCGTTGCATGGGCGAACTCGATGCCGCCTTCGGAGAGAATCACCCGCCGGGGCTTGCCGATTTCACCCAGCAGGGTCTGGGCGAGCACCGCGCTGAGCAGGTCGATGCGTTTGTTCTGTACCCGCAGGAAGGCCGCGAGGGTTCGGTCCTTCTCGCTCAACTGGCGCATCAGGTGCTGGGACTCGAAGTCGGCCAGGTGCAGTTCGCTGAGCAGATTGAACAGCGGTGAAGCATCCTGCAACAGGTCTGTCTCCTGGCCTTGGGCCGTGTCCAAGGCGTTGATTTCAAGTGCGATACTGTCTTCGATGCGGTAGTATTCGCGGCGATCTTCTTCGTCTAGTGTCGTCATGGCGAACCCATGGTTACGGCGGTGGTCCGAGTGTAAAGCCGCTGCAGGCGCCCTGCCACAAGGACGTTCCCTTTCATCCGAACAAGCCCCGACATGTTCAGACCTCTTTTCGTATTCATTGGCACCCGCTACACCCGTGCCAAGCGTCGCAACCACTTCGTCTCGTTCATTTCGCTGACTTCGATGATCGGCCTCGCCCTTGGCGTGGTGGTGATGATCGTGGTGCTGTCGGTCATGAACGGCTTCGACCACGAGATGCGTACCCGCGTGCTGGGCATGATCCCCCATGCCACGCTCGAAACCGGCCAACCGCTGGACAACTGGTCGGGTCTTGCCCAACAAGTAAAGCAGAATCCACAGGTGCTGGCGGTCGCGCCCTTCACCCAAATGCAGGGGTTGCTGACTCATGACGGCAAGGTGCAGAAGGTGCTGCTCAACGGCATCGACCCTGCGCTGGAGCGGCAGGTATCCATCATCGAGAATTTCGTCCTGGAGGGCAGCCTCGACAAGCTGGCGCCGGGCGAATGGGGCATCATGATCGGTGACAAAGCCGCGGCCAAGCTGGGCGTGGGTATCGGCGACAAGCTGACCTTCGTCGCCCCGGAGGTCAGCGTGACCCCGGCGGGCATGTTCCCGCGCATGAAGCGCTTCACCGTGGTCGGCACCTTCCACGTTGGCGCCGGCGAAATCGACGGTTACCTGGGCCTGACCAACATCAGCGACCTCTCCCGCCTGCACCGCTGGAAGGCCGACCAGGTCCAGGGCCTGCGCCTGAAGTTCGACGACCTGTTCCAGGCCCCGCGTGTGGCCTGGGATATCGCCCAACGCCTGGGCGAGCAGGAGTTCTACACCCGCGACTGGACTCGCAGCCACGGCAACCTGTACCAGGCCATCCGTATGGAGAAGGCCATGATCGGCCTGTTGCTGCTGCTGATCGTGGCGGTGGCGGCATTCAACATCATTTCCACACTGGTGATGGTGGTCAACGACAAGCGTGGCGACATCGCCATCCTGCGTACCCTCGGCGCCACGCCGGGGCAGATCATGGCCATCTTCATGGTCCAGGGGACGGTGATCGGCGTGGTCGGCACGTTGATCGGTGCCGTCGTCGGCATCGTCGCCGCACTCAATGTCAGTGCGGTGATCGCCGGCATCGAGAAGCTGATCGGGCACAAATTCCTGAACGCGGATGTGTACTTCATCGATTACCTGCCGTCGCAGATCATGGCCGAGGACGTCTGGATGGTCTGCGGTGCGGCGTTGGTCCTGAGTTTCTTCGCCACCCTGTATCCGGCCTGGCGTGCGGCCCGCACCCAGCCAGCAGAGGCGCTACGTTATGAGTGAGTCGCGCATGAATAAAGCCGTACTGAGCTGCCGCAACCTGGGCAAGTCCTACGAGGAAGGGCCGGAGTCGGTGAAGGTGCTGTCCGGGTTGAACCTGGAGCTGCATGCAGGTGAGCGGGTGGCCATCGTCGGCAGCTCCGGCTCCGGCAAGAGTACCTTGCTGAATCTGCTTGGCGGCCTCGACACTCCCACCCAGGGCAGTGTCTGGCTCGCGGGCGAGGAGCTGTCTGCCCTTGGCGAGCGCGCCCGTGGCCTGCTACGCAACCGTGCGCTGGGCTTCGTCTACCAGTTCCACCACCTGCTGCCGGAGTTCACCGCCCTGGAGAACGCCTGCATGCCGCTGCTGATCGGACGCACGCCGATCCCCGAAGCGCGTGAGCGCGCCGAGGCCCTGCTCAAGCGGGTGGGCCTGGGTCATCGTCTGAACCACAAGCCGGCCGAACTTTCCGGTGGCGAGCGCCAGCGCGTGGCAATCGCCCGTGCCCTGGTCAACCGCCCGGGCCTGGTGATGCTCGACGAGCCCACCGGCAACCTCGATCACCACACCGCCCTTGGTATCCAGGAATTGATGCAGGAGCTGTCCAGCGCTTCGCAGACCGCGTTCCTGGTGGTCACCCACGACTTGAACCTGGCGCGTCAGATGGACCGCGTGCTGCACCTGGAAGACGGCCGTCTGGTGCCGATCTGAGTCGATTGCACGGCGCGGCACGGGCTGCGCCGTAACCTTTTTTCATTGGGTGTTCTCGTACATGTTCAGACCCTTGCCCTTGTTCATCGGTGCTCGCTACACCCGTGCCAAGCGCCGCAACCAATTCATCTCGTTCATCTCCATGACCTCGATGATCGGCCTGTCCTTGGGCGTGCTGGCGATGATCGTGGTGCTGTCGGTGATGAACGGTTTCCAGCGTGAGATGAGCTCGCGCATCCTGGGGCTGGTGCCACACGCCAGCATCCTGGGGGTGCAGCCGCTGAATGACTGGCGCAAGGTGGCCGATGCGGCGCTGAAGAATCCTGCCGTGGTCGCAGCTGCGCCCATCACGGAAATGGAAGGCATGTTGTCCTATAAGGGGGCGATGCAGCCGATCCAGGTCAGTGGCATCGACCCGGCCGAGGAGGGCAAGGTCTCCATCGTCGGTCAGCATATCGTTCAGGGGCGCCTGCAGGACCTGGTCCCCGGCGAGTATGGCGTGGTCATCGGTGAGCTCACCGCGCGGCGTTTTCGTCTCAATACCGGCGACAAGCTGACGCTTATCGTCCCTGAAATCAGCAAGGCCCCTGGCGGTATCACGCCGCGCATGCAGCGCCTGACCGTGGTCGGCATCTTCAAGGTGGGCGCCGAGCTCGACGGTTCCCAGGCTTACATCCATGTTGCCGATGCCGGCGACATGCAGCGCTGGGCGTCGGGTAGCGTGCAAGGGGTGCGCCTGAAACTGCAGGACCTGTACGCCGCACCCCAGGTATCCAAGGCAATTGCCGCAGGCCTGGGCGATGCCTATCGCGCCGATGACTGGTCCCACACACAAGGCAGCCTGTTCAGTGCTATGAAGATGGAAAAGACCATGATCGGCCTGTTGCTGATGATGATCATCGCGGTGGCCGCATTCAACATCATCGCCACCTTGGTGATGGTGGTGAACGACAAGGGTTCGGACATTGCCATCCTGCGCACCATCGGTGCGACGCCTGCGCAAATCATGGGGACCTTCATGGTCCAAGGCTCGCTGATCGGTATCGTCGGTACCTTGGTCGGTGGTGTGCTAGGCGTGATCGCGGCCCTCAATGTCAGCCAGATCGTGGGCTGGCTGGAGCGGATCAGCGGGCAGCACATCTTCACGTCCGACGTGTACTTCATCAGCAGCCTGCCCTCTGACCTGCAATGGGGAGATGTGGCGATCATCTGCACCGCGGGGCTGGTCATGAGCTTCCTGGCCACCCTTTATCCCGCGTATCGGGCTTCCCAGGTGGAGCCGGCGATGGCGCTGCGTTACGAGTGATCTGAAGGGGCCATGGCGGCCCCTTCACAACGTTTCGGGCAGCTCGATCACGAACCGCGTCCAACCCTGCGCGCACTCGGCGCGGATGCTTCCGCCATGGGCCTGGATGATCGAACGGGTAATCGCCAGACCCAATCCCGCATGTTCGCTGCTGCCTTCCCGTCGGGCGGGGTCTGCCCGATAGAAACGGTCGAAAAGCCTGGGCAGAACAGCCGGTTCAATTGCAGGACCGGTGTTGGCGACGACGATGTGAGCCCCGGGCTGCAGCGACACGCGGATCTCCCCACCTTGCGACGTGAAACGCAGGGCATTGTCCAGCAGATTGGACAATGCCCTGCGTAGCATATGTCGGTCGCCCTCCAGCCGCGCCTCGCCTTCGCGCACCAGGCGCACCTCGGCGTCCTCGGCCAGCGGCGCGTAGTATTCCAGCAAGGCATCCAGCTCCACCGCCAGGTCCAACGCCTCGCGGTTGGGCATCAGCAGGCCGTGATCGGCCTTGGCCAGGTAGAGCATGTCATTGACCAGCTGGGCCATCCATTGCAGTTCCTCCAAATTGCCGTGCAACGCCTCGCGATACTCGTCGAGGCTGCGTGGACGGGTAAGGGTGACCTGGGTGTGGGTCAGCAGGTTGGACAGCGGTGTGCGCAGCTCATGGGCGATGTCGGCGGAAAACGCCGACAGGCGCTGAAAGGCATCATCCAGGCGTTGCAACATGGCATTGACGGTGGTGGCCAGCTCGGCCAGCTCCTCCGGCATTTGGGCCACGGGCAATCGGGTGGTCAGGGAACGGGCATTGACCCTGGCAGCCACTTCGCCCATTTGGCGCAAGGGCCGCAGCCCGCGCCGAGCAGCCCAGGCGCCGAGCAGGGCCGTGGCCAAAGCCGAGAGGCCGACGGTCAGCCAGATCAGACGCTGCATGCCTTGCAGGAAGTGTTGGTGGTGGGTGATGTCCAGCAAGAGGGTCAATTGGGCCGAGTCTGGGCTGCCTTCGTCCAGTTGGATGCACAGGCTGCGGTAGTCAACGCCATCGGCATGCAGGGTGGTAAGCCCGGTGTGGCTGGGGGTATCTGGCAAGTCGTTGCGGCTGTCGAACCACAGCGCGCCATCCGCACCGCGGATGCGCAAGGCCAGATCGGCCTGGTGGCTCAGTTCGTTGCGAAGGGCGGGCAAGCGCGACGCCAGGTCGGCAGGGCGGGTGACGCCTTCGAGCAAGGTGCGCATCAAGGACAGCCGGCCATTGAGCAGTTGCTGGTCCAGTTCGATGAAGTGCCGTTCGCTGGCGCGGCTGAACAGCAGGCCGGCGGTCAGCGAGACGGCCGCCGTGCAGACGGCGAACAGCAGGGCCAGACGCCCGCCTAGGGACACGCGCGGCATCAGTCGTGGCGCTCCTCGAGTACGTAGCCCATGCCGCGCACGGTATGGATCAGCTTGTTGTCATGGTGATCGTCGATCTTCAGGCGCAGGCGGCGGATCGCCACCTCGATGACATTGGTGTCGCTGTCGAAATTCATGTCCCAGACTTGCGAGGCGATCAGCGATTTGGGCAGTACCTCGCCCTGGCGGCGCAACAGCAGTTCGAGCAGGGCGAACTCCTTGGCGGTCAGGTCGATACGTTGGCCGGCGCGTTCGGCGCGGCGGCGGATCAGGTCCAGGCGCAGGTCGGCCAGACCCAGTTGCGTATCCTGGCTGGAATTGGCGCCCCGGCGAAGCAGCGTGCGCACCCTGGCCAGCAGCTCGGAGAAGGCGAAGGGTTTGACCAGATAGTCGTCCGCGCCCAGCTCCAGACCATGGACCCGGTCTTCCACGGCATCGCGGGCGGTGAGGAACAGTACTGGAGTTTCCAGGCCAGCCTGGCGTACTGCCTGGAGGATCTGCCAGCCGTTGCGCCCCGGGAGCATGACATCGAGAATCAGCAGGTCATGATCGCCAGTCAAGGCCAGGTGCTGGCCGGTGTCGCCATCACAGGCGAGTTCGGTGGCAAAGCCGGCTTCGCTGAGCCCTTGGCGCAGGTATTGGCCGGTCTTGACCTGGTCTTCGACGATCAGCAGTTTCATGTCCTGTCCATAATTCGAAAAGTACGCACCTGCCTCGGTGGGGCGGGGAAGCCCGCGTTCGCAGGAGGTGACGGCTGAAATGATACGTGACTCCGGCAAGCGGCAACCAAGCTGACAAAGTTGTAATCCGACTGTCAGCTAAGCGCCAGCGGAGCCTTATAGAGTGAGTCTCATCCTGCTGCATCTGTTTGGAGACTTCATGAAGCACCTGTTCATCGCCGCCGCCCTGGCCCTGGTCAGCCTGCCCATATTGGCAAGCGAAGCAAAAACCTTCGCGTTCGGCGAACCAGCCCCGGCATCCAAGGCCACTCGCACCGTGGAAGTCATACTCAAGGACATCGCCTTCGAGCCGGCAGGCCTGGAGGTCAAGGCAGGCGAAACTGTGCGCTTCATCCTGACCAACCAGGGCAAACTGCCCCACGAGTTCAACCTGGGCGACGCGGCCATGCATGCCGCGCATCAGCAACAGATGCTGGCCATGGCCGGCATGAGCATGAACCATGAAGGCATGGACCACGGCGCGATGGGCGGGCATGGTCATGATGGCGGCAACACAGTGTTGGTGCAGCCTGGCCAGCATGCCGAACTGACCTGGACCTTCCGCAAGTCTGCGCCTATCGAGTTCGCCTGCAACGTGCCGGGCCATTACCAGGCCGGCATGGTCGGGAAACTGACCATCGAGTGACTTCGACCCCAAGGCGGGATGCAAAACCGGTAGAATGAGGGCCATCACGAGTCTTCAGGTCAGGTCCATGCATCCCGCCGCCGAACATTCCCCGCTGGGCAAGTCCAGCGAGTACATCGCCACCTACACCCCTTCGTTGCTGTTCCCCATTCCGCGCGCGGCCAAATGGGCCGAGTTGGGCGTGACCGCCCAAACCCTGCCGTGGCAGGGCGTGGACTACTGGAACTGTTTCGAGCTGTCCTGGTTGCTGCCTTCGGGCAAGCCGGTGGTGGCCATCGGTGAGTTCGCCATTCCGGCCGATTCGCCCAACATCATCGAATCCAAGTCGTTCAAGCTTTACCTCAACTCCTTGAACCAGACTGTCTTCGCCTCCACCCGCGAACTGCAGGCTTGCCTGGAGAAAGACCTGTCCGCCGCCGCGGGCAAGTCTGTCACTGTTCGGGTTCGTACCTTGGCGGATGTCGAGGCCCAGGGCGTGGTAGCGCTGCCAGGCCATTGCATCGATGATCTGGATGTAAGCATCAGCAACTACGAGCAGCCCCGACCTGAACTGCTGCAATGCGACCCGCAGCGCGTGGTCGAGGAGGCAGTGCACAGCCATTTGCTCAAGTCCAACTGCCCGGTCACCGGGCAACCGGACTGGGGAAGTGTCGTGGTGGCGTACAAAGGCCTGGCGCTGGATCATGCGAGTCTGTTGAGCTACCTGGTGAGCTTCCGCCAGCATTCGGACTTCCATGAGCAGTGCGTCGAACGCATTTATCTGGATCTCTTGCGCCTGCTCAAACCGGAGCACCTGACCGTGTATGCGCGCTATGTGCGTCGTGGTGGCCTGGACATCAACCCTTACCGCAGCACCGGGGCGATCAGCCCAGACAATCAGCGGCTCGTTCGTCAGTAAGTTTGGCGTCGTCCGCGGCGGGCTCTGTTCGCGACACAAGGCCGCTCCTACAGCACGATGTCCGTAGGAGCGGCCTTGTGTCGTGAGAGGGCTGCGCAGCAGCCCCGGATGAGCAGGGTCAGATACCCATGCTGTGGAGATAGTTGGCAATATTGCGCAGTGTGGCGGTCAGGTCGGGGTGGTCGACCTCGAAGCGTTCAATGGCGAGGTTCACACCGTCAACCAGGTTGTTGTCGGGGGTGGCTTCCTCAAGCTTGAGTTGCGCCTCTATCTGCCTCGCTTCCTCGTGCAGACTGGCCAGTTCTTCGTCCGACAGCGGTACATTCCGATCCAGTTGCTCGCGCAGGCTATTGAGTCGCTCTTGCAGTTCGCGGGCGGGCATTGGGTGTTCTCCCTCTATGGCTTGGCAAGGCATGGACCTTCGCGGTGGTGCAAAGGTTCTGGCCTGTTTCCAAGCGTAATCCACCTGCAGGCGCTTTGCATGATCGGTGTCAACGACCCTGTATCAGGGCTTTTCGCCCTTGCGCCGGCGCAGGGCGATGTCCGCCAGGCATGTATCCAGTGCTTCCAGATGGTCGATCACCGAGTGTACGCCGAGTCCGAACAGCTCCAGGGTGGCCTTGCCGCGGGCCAGTTCGCGCGCCTGCTCGGTCATGGCTTGCCACTGGCTGGAGCCGACCTCGCATGATGGGCTGCTGTTGGCCAGGCCTACCGTCCATAGCCCCGCGTTGAGGGCCGATTGCAGCAGGCGCGGCTCCCCGCTGACCAGCACACAGCCGTCCAGGCGGGTGCTGCGCAGGGTCATCAACGCCTGCCAACAGGCGTTCGGCGCGGGCCAGGGGCAATCATTGAGCGCTTGCCCGGGCAGCCAGTCCGGCAACACGTTGGCCAAGCGTTTGCCCTGGCTGGCGCCCAGTTCATCGAGCCACATGCACGGTACCTGGCGTTCACGCAGGACCGACAGGATGTCCAAGGCCCCAGGGGCGGGGTGGGGAGTGCCGTTGACCGCCTGGACCAGGCAGCCACGCAGTCCGAAGAGTACGGCGGTGAAGGCAGATGCAGCTTCCATGGCAGCGTCCCTCAAATACTCCGCAGGCTAGCGGGCGCTTGTTACCGGTGGATGACATCGCAACGGTTGTTCACATAATCTTGATTAAAAATGTGTAAAGCTGCTTATCAGCCGATGAGCCTTTATACTGGCGTCTTAATTTCGCAGCGCACTCATGTGCCTGCTGCCGTCAAATCCGATGGAGAAACATCTATGCGTAGGATCGGTGCCGGAGTGATCGAGCGATTCACCCAGGCCTGTGTCTGCGCCAGCCTGCTGCTGGCGCCCGTGGCAGCCACCCAGGCGGCCACCGAGGAAGATCCCTGGGAATCGGTCAACCGACCGATCTTCAAGTTCAACGATACCCTCGACACCTATGCCCTCAAGCCATTGGCCAAGGGTTATCAGGCCGTCACCCCGCAGTTCCTCGAAGATGGTATCCACAATATCTTCCGCAATCTGGGCGATGTCACCAACCTGGTCAATGATGTGCTGCAGCTCAAGCCCCATGCCGCGGGCGTCGACACAGCGCGCCTGATCGTCAACACCACGTTCGGCCTGGGCGGCTTCTTCGACGTCGGTACCAAGATGGGGCTGCAGCGCAACGACGAAGACTTCGGCCAGACCCTTGGCTATTGGGGCTTGGGCAGCGGTCCTTATGTGGTCATTCCATTCCTCGGTCCAAGCACCGTGCGCGATGGCTTGGCCAAATACCCGGACACCTACACCGAACCCTACCGCTATATCGACCACGTGCCGACCCGCAACTCGATCTTCGCCCTGGACGTGATCGACACCCGGGCCAACCTGTTGTCGGCAGAAAAACTGATCACTGGCGACAAGTACGTGTTCATCCGCAACGCTTACCTGCAGAACCGTGAGTTCAAGGTCAAGGATGGGGAAGTCGAAGACGACTTCTGATTCGTGCGGGTATGTAAAAAGGCGACCTTCGGGTCGCCTTTTTTCGTCTTTGCTTCAATGCAGGGCCAGGATGCGCAAACCGAACTTCTGCTCGCCGCCGGGTTGATCGGCGATCCACACTACCTCGGTGCTGGCTTCCAGGCCCTTGAGGGCAGGGTGGTCGGATTCGATCCGTGCCTGCACTTTGTCACCGACCTCGAAATGTTGCTCGGCCTGTACCTGCATGCCGCCACTGGAGAGGTCGAGGCAGACGGCCGAGATCACCTGGCCCGCATGCAGGAGGGTGACGCCGGCATCGATACGCATGCGAATGAAGTCGCGTTTCTCGCTGTGGTTGGTGGGGGTCTGAGGCATGCTGCATCCTTCCCATTGGGTTGCACGGATCGGCTTTCTTATAACTCTCGGTGATTTGCCCTGTAAAGTGCGGGGAACTCGACCGTCGCATGGCTTGAAACGCTTGGCGGATGGGAGTACCGTCTGCGCCTTACAAGGCACCTCTGCCAGTTGCCGGGCCAGTTTTCTTGTCCTACAACTCAAGTAGAGAGTCACCACATAGTATCCCTGTAGCCCCCGTCTGCCTTGCTGACGTCGCTACGCCAACCAATCCGGCGCCGTTCGCCCACATGCAGAAAACCAGTGCAACGCTGCTGATCATCGATGACGACGACGTGGTCCGTGCCAGCCTCGCCGCCTATCTGGAAGACAGTGGCTTCAGCGTCCTCCAGGCCGGCAATGGCCAGCAGGGGCTCCAGGTCTTCGAAGAACACCAGCCCGACCTCGTGATCTGCGATCTGCGCATGCCGCAGATGGGTGGCCTCGAACTGATCCGTCGGATCAGCGAGCGGGCGCCGCAGTTGCCGGTGATCGTGGTCTCCGGAGCCGGTGTCATGAACGATGCGGTCGAGGCCTTGCGCCTGGGAGCCGCCGACTACCTGATAAAGCCTCTGGAAGACCTGGCCGTGCTCGAACACTCGGTTCGCCGCGCACTTGACCGTTCGCGCCTGGTGCTGGAAAACCAGCGCTACCGCGACAAGCTCGAGGCCGCCAACCGTGAGCTGGAAGCCAGCCTGCACCTGCTCCAGGAGGACCAGAACGCCGGTCGCCAGGTGCAGATGAACATGCTGCCGGAAAGCCCGTGGACAGCGGGCGATTTGTCGTTCGAGCACCAGATCATTCCGTCGCTGTACCTGTCGGGTGATTTTGCGGATTACTTCCGGGTCGATGAGCGACGTATCGCCTTCTACCTGGCCGATGTCTCCGGTCACGGCGCGTCCTCGGCGTTCGTCACCGTGCTGCTGAAGTTCATGACCACCCGCTTGCTGTTCGAATTCAAGCGCAGCGGCAAGATGCGCGAATTCAAGCCTTCCGAGGTGCTCAGCCACATCAACCGTGGGCTGATCAACTGCAAGCTGGGCAAGCACGTGACCATGGTGGGTGGGGTGATCGACGAGGAAACCGGGTTGATGACCTACAGTGTTGGCGGCCATCTGCCGCTGCCGGTGCTTTACACCCCGGGACAGGCTCGTTACCTGGAAGGCCGTGGCCTGCCGGTGGGGTTGTTCGAAGAGGCCAGTTACCAGGACCAGGTGCTGGAGCTGCCGTCGCGCTTCAGTCTGACCCTGATGTCCGATGGCATTCTGGACCTTTTGCCAGGGGATACACTCAAAGATAAGGAAGCGACCTTGCCGGAAATCGTCAAGGACGCGGGGGGCAGCCTGGACGGGCTGCGCCAACGATTTGGATTGGCTACGCTTGGGGAGATGCCGGATGATATCGCCCTATTGGTGTTGAGCAGGAACCTTGAATGAGTACCGGTAGAATCCAGTTCGCCGAGCAGAGCGGGACCTTTGTTCTGAAGTTCGTCGGTGAAGTGCGCCTGACCCTGTGTTCGGCGCTGGATGCAACGATCGAAAAGATCTTCACCGCGCTGAACTTCTCGGCCATCGTCATCGATCTGACCGAAACCGAGAGCATCGACAGCACCACGCTTGGCCTGCTGGCCAAACTGTCGATCCTGTCCCGGCAGAAGGTCGGCCTGTTGCCGACCGTGGTCACCACCAACCCGGACATCTCTCGGTTGCTGCAGTCCATGGGCTTCGATCAAGTGTTCAACATCGTCGATCGTCCGGTGCCGTGCCCGGAGTGCCTGACCGACCTGCCATCCCAGGACCAGAACGAAGATGTCGTGCGTTCCAAGGTGCTGGAGGCGCACAAGATCCTCATGGGGCTGAACGATTCCAACCGTGAGGCCTTCCACGATCTGGTCAGCGCTTTGGAGCGCACCTGATTCTTATCCTGTGTCGATCCCTTGGCGGGTGAACCCGTTCCCCTATCCTTCACAAGCTTTGCGGCTCGCGGTATTCCAGTGGGAGCGGGTTTACCCGTGAAGCGCCCAGCGCAGGCCGCCGCTGTCATTTGCGCTGCGTAAATTCCGTAGCTTCGTTCCCCGCGGCGCTCAGCTGGAACACCCGCGTCGGTCGCCCCTGCTCATCGAACCACACCTGCCCCAACCCTGCGCCATTCCACAGTCGCTCACCCGCCTGGCTGCGGCTGGGCGTGCGCGGCACCACTTCCATCTGTCGGCGCTTGGTGAACCAGTTGAGTGGCGAACGCGGGGCATAGAGCCAGCGGTTAAGGCGGTCCAATACGTCCAGTAGGCGCTTGGGAAACTGGTTCTTGATGCCGCTGCTGGTGATCTGCCACAAGTGCGGGCTGCGCTGACGGTGGCGGATCAACACCTCATAGACGAACGAATAGTGCACGTCGCCCGACAGGACTACATAGTGCCCTGGGGTACGCGAATGGCTGAAGATGTTGAGAATCACCTGTGCCGCGCCCCGATGGGCCATCCAGTTTTCCGCATCCACCAACAACGGGTAGCCCAGCCAGCTGAACACGCGCTGGACCGTTTCGATCAGCTTGACCCCGAAGATCGGTGCCGGCGACACGATGATCGCCGAAGGATGATCCAGCAGTGCCTGCTGCAGTTCGCACAAGGCTTCCCAGTCGAGCAGGCCTGAAGGCTTTTTCAGGCTGCTCTCGCTGCGCCAGCGACGGGTGCGGGTGTCCAGCACCAGCAGTGGTGGCTCGGTAGCCAGGCTGAATTGCCAGCCCTGAAAGCGCAGCAACTGGTCGATCAGCGTGTCCTGGGCCTGGGCGTCCAGGCGTTGTTGCAGGCTGCGTTCGCCCAGGGCCTTGCACGGCTCGATCAGCGCCCGGCAGCTGTCCGGATCGTTGCCCCAGCCCTGGCATAGCAGGTAACCGAGCAGCGCATTGCCGATGATCCGACGCGAGAAGGGATGCCCATAGGCGGTCTCTTCCCATTGCGCCGACAGGTTCCAGTCGTCGGTGATGTCGTGGTCATCGAAGATCATCAGGCAGGGCAGGTGTGCCATCACCCGTGCGACCCGATCGAGGTGGGCGGCGAACGCTTCGATCTGTGGCAATTCCTGCCGGTAGCGCGCCTGGCGCTTGTCGGTCAGGCCCTCGGGCATGTCCAGGCGTACCAGCGCCCAGGGCACGGGGGACCAAACCAGCAGGTACATGGCCATGACCTCGGCGAAGGTCACCAGATGATTGTCGGCGTTGCTGCTGGAGAAGATCGGTTTGCGCTTGCCGCCGAAGAAGCGCTCGCGCAGGGTTTCGTTGCCCTGCTGGGCGGGTAGCAGGTCCGCGCGGTGGTAATAGCTGGCAGGGTGACGATACAGCGCAGCGCTGTCGGCGACCAAAGCACCTTCCAGGGTCTCGCCGAACAGGCCCAGGCGTTCGATCAGCGTGTGGATGGCGCGCAGCATGGGCCCGGCGACATCATCGGCATAGACCTGGTCACCGCTCATCAGCAGCAGCGCCGGGCGCTCCTCGGGTAGCTGGCACTGCTGCAGGAGCCGGTCCGCGCACAGCAAGCCGTCCGCAGCCGGGTAGTGAGGTTTGCGGCAGGAACCATGGAGCAACTGCTCGAGGCGCTCGCGCAGCACGAAGCTTGGGCGTTGGCTGCCGGGGTAGAGCAGGTGAGGAGCCCAGTCGGCGATCCCCTGGCCATCCTCGAGCAACAGGTCATAGGGGATGGCGGCGTTGCACGGCAGCGGCTGGTCGAAGTGGATATCCAGCAGGTGAACGAAGGCCTGCGTGCCGATGGGGATCACCTCGCAGGTTAGGTTTGCCGTGAGAGATGGCGCATCGAGAACGAACGTGGGGCGAAGCGGCTGCGTTGCGACCAGCCAGATTGCCAGGCGTTGAGGCTCCAGCCGGCGCAGGACGGGGCCTGCAAGGACAAGGGGAAGTGCGGTGTTAGGTGGCATCGATTGGTTTTCAGTCGTGTGTGCCCAGGCGCTTGCGGGCAAGGCAGTTTGAAGGTGCCGCAAATGAAAACGGGCGGAAAATGCTCGGCATCTCCCGCCCGTAGGGCAACCAAAATGTGTATCAGGCTTTTTCAGCCATCAACGCTTCCAGCTTCTCCTGATCACGGGCGAACTGACGGATGCCTTCGGCCAGTTTCTCGGTGCCCATGGCGTCTTCGTTCATCGCCCAGCGGAACTGGCTTTCGCTCAGATGCTGTTTGGCCTCGCCGGCGTTGCCTGGCTTGAGGATTCGCGGTAGTTGGCCTTGGTCATCGCTCAGTTGCTGCAGCAATTCGGGGCTGATGGTCAGGCGGTCGCAGCCGGCCAGTTGCTCGATCTGGCCGATGTTGCGGAAGCTTGCGCCCATCACCACCGTGTCGTAGCCGTTGGCCTTGTAGTAGTTGTAGATCCGCGTCACCGACTGCACGCCTGGGTCTTCGGCGCCGACATACTCCTTGCCGGTGCTTTTCTTGTACCAGTCGTAGATGCGGCCCACGAACGGCGAAATCAGGAACACCCCGGCATCGGCGCAGGCCTGGGCCTGGGCGAAGGAGAACAACAGGGTCAGGTTGGTCTGGATGCCTTCTTTTTCCAGCTTCTCGGCGGCGCGGATACCCTCCCAGGTGGAGGCCAGCTTGATCAGCACGCGATCACGCGGCACGCCAGCCTGCTCGTACAGGCCGATCAGTTGGCGTGCCTTGGCCAGCAGCGCGGGTTCGTCGAACGACAGGCGGGCGTCGACCTCGGTGGAGATACGCCCAGGAATGACCTTGAGGATGCCCGCGCCCACGGCCACGGCAAACTTGTCGCAGGCCAGGTCCACATTGCCCTTGGCATCGCTCTTGACTTGCTTGAGCAGGTCCGCGTAACCCGGGATCGCCGCGGCCTTGAGCAGCAGCGATGGGTTGGTGGTGGCGTCGACTGGCTTGAGGCGGGTGATGGCGTCCAGGTCCCCGGTGTCGGCGACCACGGTGGTGAACTGCTTGAGTTGTTCCAGCTTGGAGGTCATGGGCGTGCTCTGTCCTGTGCAATGACTCGACATTACCCGAGCCCCGACGGCCACTCAAGGGCCGGCGGGGCAGGTCGGGCGAGAGAATGAAGGTTCGAGTCGAAAGCGCGCCGGGGGTTCCCTCAGCGGCCTTGCAGCAGCTCGGCGGCCTTTTCGAAGATCGCCAGGGGCTCCGGGGCTTTGTGGATGTCCGCCGACAGCAGTTGGCGGAAGCGTCGGGCGCCAGGGAAACCCTGGCCCAGGCCGAGGATATGGCGGGTGATGTGATGCATGGCGCCGCCGCTTTGCAGATGCGCGACGATGTACGGGCGCAGCTTCTCCAGCGCCTCGCTGCGGCTGACCATCGGGGCGGTGCTGCCGAACAGCTGCTGGTCCACTTCGGCCAGCAGGTAGGGGTTGTGGTAGGCCTCGCGGCCCAGCATCACGCCGTCGAAGGTCTGCAGGTGCGCATGGCATTCTTCCAACGTCTTGATACCGCCATTGAGCACCAGCTCCAGATCCGGAAAATCGGCCTTCAGTCGCGCAGCAACGTCATAGCGCAGCGGCGGAATTTCGCGGTTCTCCTTGGGCGACAGGCCTTCGAGGATGGCGATACGCGCATGCACGGTGAAGCTGCGGCAACCCGCGTCACGCACCTGACCCACGAAATCGCACAGTTCGGCGTAGCTGTCACGGCCATTGATGCCGATGCGGTGCTTGACCGTGACCGGAATAGCCACCGCATCGCGCATGGCCTTGACGCAATCGGCCACCAACGCCGGATGCCCCATCAGGCAGGCGCCGATCATGTTGTTCTGCACCCGGTCGCTCGGGCAGCCGACGTTGAGGTTGACCTCATCGTAGCCGGCATCCTCGGCCAGCCGCGCGCACGCCGCCAGCTCCGCCGGCACACTGCCGCCCAGCTGCAAGGCCAGCGGATGCTCTGTGTCGTCATGGCGCAGGAAGCGATGGGCATCGTTGTGCAGCAGCGCACCGGTGGTGACCATTTCGGTGTAGAGCAGGGCGTGCTTGGAGAGCAGGCGCAGGAAGAACCGGCAATGGCGATCGGTCCAATCCATCATCGGTGCAACGCTAAATCGCCGAGAGGGCTCAGGGCGTGTGGTTTGTGGTGTTAAGGCTGTTTCTAAGGGCATTCTGGTCTACGCATTTTTGTACCATCTTCCGGGGTTTTGAAGGCGTTTTGGGTGTGACAGTAGTGGGATGTACCACTGCCAAACGCGCTTGTACCACCGAAAATAGGGCAACGATCAGAGCAAGGAAAAAGGCCGATGGTACGGTGAGCGATACCGTCCAGATCCGCCTCGAGAAAAAACGGTCCTAGTCTACCAAGAAGCCCAGACGTTCGCCCGCAAGCAGGCAGCGCAGGCTTGGGTGAAGCGACGGAAGACCGGGTTGGTGGAGTGGTTGTCTCTGAGGTGTCTCTGCAGGTGCCGGTGGACGCGAGCAGTGGTAGGCCATCGACCAATCAGGGCTTGCCCACCCGTTGTTCATTCGGATGCAAACGACGGTCTTTCCGCGAACCAGGCCACCGCCAACTCCTTGAATGCCTCAGCCGAAGGCGTCAGCGGATAGCGCTGATCATGCGCCAGCACGATGCTATGCGTTGGCAGTTTTTCCTCGGTCGGCCGACATACCAGCGCTTGACCGTCATAACTGCGGTCACCAAACGGCCGGGTGTAGATCAGCGCAACGCCAAACCCATTTGCGACGAGGCTACGCTGCAACTCGAACGTGCGCACCCGGTGCACGACCGCGGGTGACAGATCGTAAAAGCTGAACAGGTCTAGCACATGCTGCCAACTTTGGGCCTGATCGGTGACGACCAAGGTGTATTCGGAGAGCGCCTTGAGACTGACACGCGACTGTTTGGCCAGTGGGTGATCGGCCGAGAGCAGTACCTGAGCGGTCAACTGACACAGTTGAGTGCATTGAGTGTTCGGCGGTAAACCCAGGTCGTAGGTGATCGCCAACTCTATCGCCCCCTCAGCCAGCCGCTTGCCAACATAATCGAAGCTGCCATCGCGCATATCGACAGTGACCCTTGGGCAGGACTCCTGCATCCGTCGCACGATTTGTGGCAGGCAGTAGGGCGCCAGGTCTTCAAAGCATCCCACCACCAATTCCCCGACGCACTCGCCTGCATTGGTATTGATCTCGGCAAAGGTCTGAGCTTCTGCCAGAACGCGACGGGCCTGGACCATGACGGTACGACCAAAAGGGGTCAGCGATATGCCAAGGCCACGTTGGCGTATGAAGATGGATTGACCCAGGACCTCCTCCAGTTCGGTGATGGCCGCCGAGATGGAGGGTTGTGAAACATGAAGTTCCATGGCGGCAGTGGTCAGGTTTCCGTGCTTGGCCGCTGCGAGCGCATAGCGAAGTTGCCGCAGTGTGAACTTCATAGGTTTTACCTTTGTGATGCATCAGTACTTATTATTTTATCCTTTTTTTAGGTTATGAAATATTTCGCCCACGCAGTGCTCACCAAGGCAAGGGTCCTCAGCCAGTCTGGCGTCCCTCTTTGGGCCGGATGCCCTCGACTACTGCAATCAATGTTCTTGTTTGGGAGCGTCACAATGACAATTACAAAGGCTCTGCTGACTACGACACTTTCTTTCGGGCTGCTGGCGTCCGCTGGCGTCAGCCAGGCGGCCGGCTGGTGCGAGTCTGGCAAGCCGGTGAAATTCGCCGGTTTGAACTGGGAAAGCGGGATGCTGCTCACCGACGTGATGCAGTTCGTGCTGAAAAATGGTTATGGCTGTGATACCGACAGCCTGCCGGGTAATTCCATTTCCATGGAAAACGCCTTGAGCAGCAACGATATCCAGGTGTTTGCTGAAGAGTGGGTAGGGCGCAGCGAGGTCTGGAACAAGGCTGCGGCGGCCGGCAAGGTCGTCGGCATCGGCTCGCCGGTGGTTGGTGCGGTCGAAGGCTGGTATGTGCCGCGTTATGTGATCGAAGGCGATGCCGGGCGCAATCTCGAAGCCAAGGCGCCAAACCTCAAGAGCATCGCCGATCTGAAGCAATACGCTCAAGTCTTCAAGGACCCGGAAGAGCCGGACAAAGGGCGCTTCTACAATTGCCCGGCTGGTTGGACCTGTGAGCTGGACAACAGCGAAATGCTCAAGCGCTATGGTCTGGAAAACGCCTATACCAACTTCCGCCCGGGCACCGGCCCGGCACTGGATGCCGCCGTTCTGTCGAGCTACAAGCGCGGCGAGCCGATCCTGTTCTATTACTGGTCGCCGACCCCGCTGATGGGCCAGGCCGACCTGGTCAAGCTGGACGAGCAACCCGGTGTGGATAAATCCGTGACCATCAAGGTTGGGGTGTCGAAGGCCTTCCACGAGCAGGCGCCGGAACTGGTGGCGGTGCTCGAAAAGATCAATCTGCCGATCGACCTGCTGAACCAGAACCTGGCGCGCATGAGTAAGGACCGTATCGAGTCGCCCGAGCTGGCCAGGTTGTTCCTCAAGGAACACCCCGAAATCTGGCACAGCTGGGTCAGCGAAGACGCTGCCAAAAAGGTAGGCGCAGCACTCTGAGCCTGTGGGGTCGTCCGGCTCCTGCCGGACAGGCCACGCGACGGTCCGCTTCATGCACTTGCTCGAGACAATTCCATGTTTCCGAAAAACTTCACGTTTTCCATTGCCGACTGGGTCAATGGCTGGGTCGATGCGCTGGTAAGCAACTACGGTGACGTGTTCCGGCACATTTCCGACACTCTGTTGTGGGCCATCGTCAACCTCGAAGGCCTGCTACGCGCAACTCCTTGGTGGCTGGTCCTGGCCATCGTCGCGGGCATCGCCTGGCACTCCACCCGTAAAGTCGTGACCACGGTGGTGATCGTCGGCTTGCTGTTCCTGGTCGGTGCGGTGGGCCTGTGGGACAAGCTGATGCAGACCTTGGCGCTGATGCTGGTGGCCACGCTGATCTCGGTCCTGGTCGGTATTCCGCTGGGTGTCCTTTCGGCGCGTAACGATCGGCTGCGGGCGGTGCTGATGCCATTGCTCGACATCATGCAGACCATGCCCAGCTTCGTGTACCTGATTCCGGTCCTGATGCTGTTCGGCCTGGGCAAGGTGCCGGCGATCTTTGCCACCGTCATCTATGCCGCTCCGCCGCTCATTCGCCTGACCGATCTAGGCATTCGCCAGGTGGACGGCGAGGTCATGGAGGCGATCAATGCCTTTGGTGCCAATCGCCTGCAGCAACTGTTCGGCGTGCAGTTGCCACTGGCATTGCCGAGCATCATGGCCGGGATCAACCAGACCACCATGATGGCCCTGTCGATGGTGGTCATCGCCTCGATGATCGGTGCTCGTGGCTTGGGTGAAGATGTGCTGGTCGGCATCCAGACCCTGAACGTGGGCCGCGGCCTCGAAGCGGGCCTGGCCATCGTGATTCTGGCGGTCGTGATCGACCGTATTACCCAGGCCTATGGCCGGCCACGGCATGGGGTGGGCAAATGAGCGACAAGCCGATGATGAACAAGATCGAAGTCAAGCATGTCTTCAAGGTTTTCGGTGCTCGCGCCGAAGATGCCCTGCAAATGATCCGCCAGAAAAAAGCCAAGGATCAGGTGCTGGCCCAAACCGGCTGCGTGGTCGGGGTCAACGATCTCTCGCTGTCCATCGGCAGCGGCGAGATCTTCGTGATCATGGGGCTGTCGGGTTCGGGCAAGTCGACCCTGGTGCGTCATTTCAACCGCCTGATCGAGCCGACCAGCGGCGAGATCCTGGTCGATGGCGAGAACATCCTGCAATACGACATGCAAGCCCTGCGCGAATTCCGCCGGCACAAGATCAGCATGGTGTTCCAGAGCTTCGGCTTGTTGCCGCACCGCACCGTGCTGGACAACGTCGCGTATGGCCTGAAAGTCCGTGGTGAGAGCAAGGCCATGTGCGCTGAGCGAGCGCTGCACTGGATCAACACCGTGGGCCTCAAGGGCTACGAAAAATCGTACCCGCATCAGTTGTCGGGTGGCATGCGTCAACGCGTCGGCCTGGCCCGAGCCTTGGCCGCCGATACCGACATCATCCTCATGGACGAAGCCTTCAGTGCGCTCGATCCGCTGATTCGCGCCGAAATGCAGGACCAGTTGCTTGAGCTGCAGAAAACCCTGCACAAGACCATCGTCTTCATCACGCACGATCTGGATGAAGCGGTGCGTATCGGCAACCGCATTGCCATTCTCAAGGACGGTCGCCTGATCCAGGTCGGCACACCGAAGGAAATTCTCTACCAGCCTGCGGACGAATACGTCGATCGTTTCGTGCAACGCCGCGTAGCTTCGCTTTAAGGAACCGCGTGTATGTCGATTGCCGAAAGAATCATCATCGCCGAAGCGCCTATGCGCTGGCAGGATGTGGTAGCCGTGGCGCGGCATGGGGCGAAGCTTGAGCTGGCCCCATCGGCCTGGGCGCGGATCGAGAACGCCCAGGCGATCGTCCAGCGCATCGTTGCCAGCGGTGAGCGCGCCTATGGCGTCAATACCGGGCTTGGCGCCCTGTGCAATGTGTCGTTGCAGGACGAACAACTCAGCCAGCTGTCGCGCAACACCTTGCTCAGCCATGCCTGCGGCGTGGGTACGGCGCTGTCGGACGAACAGACCCGGGCGATCATGTGCGCGGCGATCATCAATTTCTGCCAGGGCCGTTCCGGCTTGCAGCGCAAGGTGGTCGAGGCGCTGCTGACGCTGCTCAACGAGCACATCACCCCGCAGGTGCCGAAACAGGGTTCGGTGGGCTACCTGACCCACATGGCCCATATCAGTATCAGCTTGTTGGGCGTCGGCCAGGTCAGCTACCGTGGCCAGATCGTGCCGGCGCAGCAAGCCTTGGCCGAGGTCGGCCTGTCACCGCTGAAACTGGGAGCCAAGGATGGTCTGTGCTTGGTCAACGGCACCCCGTGCATGACCGGCCTGGCCTGCCTGTCCCTGGACGACGCCACGCGCTTGAGCCAATGGGCCGATGTCATCGGCGCCATGAGCTTCGAGGCCCTGCGTGGCCAGTTCGATGCCTTCGACCCTGAAATCATCGCGATGAAACCGCACCCGGGCATGCAGCGTGTGGGCAGCAACTTGCGCCGCCTGCTGGACGGCAGCGAGATCATTGCCAGCAGCCGTGGCATTCGCACCCAGGATGCCTTGAGCATTCGCTCGATTCCGCAGGTGCATGGCGCCGCGCGCGATCAGTTGGCACACGCGGCGCGGCAGATCGAGACCGAACTCAACTCCTCTACCGACAACCCGATGTTGCTGGGTACACCCGAGTCGTACCGGGTGGTTTCCCAGGCCAACCCGCACGGCCAGTCCGTGGCCATGGCGGCCGACTTGCTGGCCATCGCGGTGGCCGAGATCGGGGCCATTGCCGAGCGTCGTCTCGATCGCCTGATCAACCCGTTGGTAAGCGGTTTGCCGGCTTTTCTGGTCAGCCAACCGGGTGTGAATTCGGGCATGATGATTGTTCAGTACGTGGCCGCTTCACTCTGTGCGGAAAACCGTCAGCTGGCACAACCGGCAGTCATCGACAACTACGTCACCTCCGGGCTGCAGGAGGACCACTTGAGCATGGGCACCAATGCCGGGTTGAAGCTGCACCGGGCTCTGGAGAACTGTACGCAGATCCTCGCCATCGAATACCTGTTGGCGGCCCAAGCGTTCGAGTTCCTCAAGCAGCAACGCTTTGGCGCCGGTACCCACATTGCCTGGCGGTTGTTGCGCGAACGGGTCCCGGCCTATGCCCAGGACCGTTGGCTGGCCCCGGATATCGCCAGCAGTGCATCGATCCTGAAGGATCCGGTCCTGCTTGGCGCTGCGTTCCCCGACCTGTTGTGACAGATGTAAGCGCCTGACGCTCCCATGGCTTCGAATCGTGCAGGTCACATGCCGATGCAATGTCGGCAAAGTGCCAGCTGAGAGAGCGTTGGGCGTGACAATCGTTCTTCTGCTTGGCGGCGTTGTGCTTTGGCTTTGGAAAACCAAGGCGCCGCAAGACGCCAGGCAGATTCGATCGCAGAGGTACCATCCCCGCGTCGGTTTCAGAATGAGCCCTGTCGCTTGGGCGCAACCTTCCAGCGCCAGGGGTGCCATGCTTGCAGGATGCCTACGGACCCACTGCGCGCAGACGCAGGGCCTAGGTACGGAGGGCGCCCGGTGACCATGTGACCGTGACATGGACGGTGCGCCGCAGCAGAAGACGCCGGACGCTTGCCCTGCAGCGGTCCGTGATGCCGAGGTCCGCTGTATGCCTGAAGAGACGCTTCACCTGCCATTGATCCAGCGCGTGCTGGAGCGCTACAAGGACACCGCCGGTGCCTTGCTGCCGGTCCTCCATGCCATCCAGGAAGACGTAGGCTACGTGCCTGACGTCGCCGTCCCTGAAATCGCCCATGCCCTGAACCTCAGCCTGGCTGAGGTGCGCGGGGTGATCAGCTTCTATCACGATTTCCGTACTTCGCCCCCGGCGCGCCATACCTTGCGCCTGTGCCGGGCCGAGTCCTGCCAGAGCCGGGGCGCCGAGGCGCTGGCCGCGCAATTGCGTGAGCAGTTGGCGCTGGACGATCACGGCACCACCGCCGATGGCGCCATCAGTCTGCAGCCGGTGTATTGCCTGGGTGCGTGCGCCTGTTCGCCAGCCCTGGAACTGGACGGGCAACTGCACGCGCGCCTGACCCCTGAGCGCCTGAGCGCCTTGGTCAACGGCTGCCGGGAGGAAGAAGCATGCTGAAGCTATTCGTTCCGTGCGATTCGGTCGCCCGCGCGGTAGGCGCCGACCAGGTCGCCGACGCACTGGCCCGCGAGGCCGAGCGCCGACAGCTGCCGGTGGACATTCAACGCACCAGCTCTCGCGGCCTCTATTGGCTGGAGCCGCTGGTCGAAGTGGAACAAGCCGGCGAGCGCCTGGGCTTTGGCCCGGTTGCCGCCGAAGATGTGCCGAGCCTGCTGGATGCCTTGGTGAGCGAGCCGGCGGGCCATTCGTTGGCCCTTGGGCCGGTGGCCGAGATCCCGTATCTGAAAACCCAGCAGCGCCTGCTGTTCGCCCGTGCCGGTATCACCCGGCCCTTGTCGCTCGAGGACTACCGCGCCCACGGGGGCTTCGAAGGCCTGACCCGGGCCGTGGCGCTCGATGGCGCGGACGTGGTCGCGGCGGTGCTCGACTCTGGCCTGCGTGGCCGGGGTGGTGCGGCATTCCCGGCAGGTATCAAGTGGCGCACCGTACGTGACGCGCAGGCTGCGCAGAAGTACGTGGTCTGCAATGCCGACGAAGGTGACTCCGGCACGTTCGCCGACCGCATGCTGATGGAAGGCGACCCCTTCCTGCTGATCGAGGGCATGGCCATTGCCGGCCTGGCCGTCGGCGCTACCAAGGGCTACATCTATGTGCGTTCGGAGTATCCGGATGCGATCCGTGCACTGAATGCCGCTTTCGACATCGCCCGCGCGGCAGGCTACCTGGGCGATGACGTCGCCGGCAGCGGCCTGGCCTTCGACCTGGAAGTGCGGGTCGGCGCCGGCGCCTATATCTGCGGCGAGGAAACCGCGCTGCTCGAGTCCATCGAGGGCAAGCGGGGGATCGTGCGGGCCAAGCCACCGTTGCCAGCCCTCGAAGGCCTGTTCGGCCTGCCAACCTTGGTGCACAACGTGCTCACCCTGGCCTCGGTGCCGGTGATCCTGGCTAAGGGTTCGGCGTTCTATCGCGACTTTGGCATGGGCCGCTCGCTGGGCACCATGCCGTTCCAACTGGCTGGCAACATTCGCCACGGTGGGCTGGTGGAGCGTGCCTTCGGTCTTACCCTGCGTGAGTTGGTGGAAGGCTACGGTGGCGGCACGGCCAGTGGCCGGCCGCTCAAGGCCGCACAGGTGGGCGGGCCGTTGGGCGCCTGGGTGCCGCCCAGTGGCTTCGACACGCCGCTGGACTACGAGGCCTTCGCTGCCATGGGCGCGATGCTGGGTCATGGCGGTGTGGTGGTAGCTGACGACACGCTGAACATGGCCAGCATGGCCCGCTTTGCCTTGCAGTTCTGCGCCGAGGAATCCTGCGGCAAATGCACCCCTTGCCGGATCGGCTCGACCCGCGGCATGGAAGTGGTGGATCGGCTGATCGCCAGCACCGACATGGCCGAGCGTGAAGACCAGGCGCTATTGCTGCGCGACCTGTGCGACACCCTGCAGTACGGCTCGCTCTGCGCCATGGGCGGGATGACCTCGTATCCGGTGGCCAGTGCCCTCAAGTATTTCCCTGCTGACTTCGGTCTGACCACCACGGAGGCCGCCCAGTGATCAATTTCTTCGACCCCACCAACGACCTCGACTTGGGAACCCCCGCGCGCGAAAGCGACGTGCAGGTCAGCCTGGTCATCGATGGCCGTGAGATCAGCGTGCCTGCCGGCACCTCGGTGATGCGCGCCGCGGCCTTGCTTGGCACCACCATTCCCAAACTGTGCGCCACCGACAGCCTGGAAGCCTTCGGCTCCTGCCGCATGTGCATGGTCGAAATCGAGGGCATGCGCGGCTACCCGGCTTCGTGCACGACGCCGGTGAGCGAAGGCATGGTGGTGCGGACCCAGACCTCGCGCCTGGCCGATCTGCGGCGCAATGTCATGGAGCTGTACATCTCCGACCACCCGCTGGACTGCCTGACCTGTTCGGCCAACGGCAACTGCGAATTGCAGACGGTCGCGGGCCAGGTCGGCCTGCGCGAGGTGCGCTACGGCTACGACGGTGCCAACCACCTGAAGGAGAAGAAGGACGTCTCCAACCCGTACTTCGACTACGAGCCGAGCAAGTGCATCGTCTGCAGCCGCTGCGTGCGCGCCTGCGAAGATATCCAGGGCACCTTCGCCCTGACCATCACCGGTCGTGGTTTCGAGTCCCGCGTGGCGGCGGCCGGTGGTGACGACTTCCTGAGCTCCGAGTGCGTATCCTGCGGCGCCTGTGTGCAGGCCTGCCCGACCGCGACCCTGAGCGAGAAGAGCCTGATCCAGCTGGGCCAGCCCGAGCGCGCGGTGATCACCACCTGCGCCTACTGCGGCGTGGGCTGTTCGTTCCGCGCCGAGATGAAGGGCGACCAACTGGTGCGCATGGTCCCGGACAAGAACGGCGGCGCCAACCACGGCCACGCCTGCGTCAAGGGCCGCTTCGCCTGGGGCTATGCGACCCACCCGGATCGCGTCACCAAGCCGATGATCCGCAAGCACATCAACGACCCGTGGCAAGAGGTCAGCTGGGATGAGGCGGTCAACTATGCCGCCAGCGAGTTCCGGCGTATCCAGCTCAAGCATGGACGTGACTCCATCGGCGGCATCACCTCCAGCCGTTGCACCAACGAAGAAGCGTACCTGGTGCAGAAGCTGGTACGCGCCGCTTTCGGCAACAACAACGTCGATACCTGCGCGCGGGTGTGCCATTCGCCGACCGGCTATGGCCTCAAGCAGACCCTGGGCGAATCCGCCGGTACCCAGAGCTTCGACTCGGTGATGCAGGCCGATGTGATCCTGGTGATCGGCGCCAACCCCACCGACGCCCACCCGGTGTTCGGCTCTCAGCTCAAGCGCCGGCTGCGCCAGGGCGCGCGGCTGATCGTCATCGACCCACGGCGCATCGACCTGGTGGATTCGCCCCACGCCCGCGCCGAGTTGCACCTGCAACTGCGTCCGGGTACCAACGTGGCCATGCTCAATGCCCTGGCCCATGTGATCGTCACTGAAGGCTTGGTGGACCAGCCGTTCGTCGATGCTCGCTGCGAGGCGCAAGACTTCGCCCGCTGGCGTGATTTCGTCAGCCTGCCGGAAAACGCCCCGGAGACGCTTGGCCTGGTGTGCGGCGTGCCTGCCGAGCAGATCCGCGAAGCCGCCCGCTTGTACGCCACCGGCGGCAACGCGGCGATCTACTACGGCCTGGGGGTCACCGAGCACAGCCAGGGCAGTACCGCGGTGATGGGCATCGCCAACCTGGCCATGGCCACCGGCAACGTCGGCCGTGAAGGCGTGGGCGTGAACCCGCTGCGGGGACAGAACAACGTGCAGGGCTCCTGCGACATGGGCTCGTTCCCTCACGAGCTGCCGGGCTACCGGCACATCTCCAACGAAACCGTGCGCGCCGAGTTCGAACAGGCCTGGGGCGTGACCCTGCAGCCTGATCCGGGCCTGCGCATTCCCAACATGTTCGAGGCGGCCCTCGATGGCAGCTTCAAGGCGCTCTACTGCCAGGGCGAAGACATCGCCCAGAGCGACCCCAACACCCAGCACGTCACCGCGGCCTTGATGGCCATGGAGTGCGTGGTGGTGCAGGACATCTTCCTCAACGAGACGGCCAAGTTCGCCCACGTGTTCCTGCCGGGCAGCTCCTTCCTGGAGAAGGACGGCACCTTCACCAACGCCGAGCGCCGCATCTCGCGGGTGCGCAAGGTCATGGACCCGCTGGCCGGCAAGGCCGACTGGGAAGCCACCGTCGCCCTGGCCAACGCCCTGGGCTATCGGATGGACTACCGTCATCCGTCCGAGATCATGGACGAAATCGCGCGCCTGACGCCGACTTTCCACCGGGTCAGCTATGCCGAGATCGACCGCCATGGCAGCTTGCAATGGCCGTGCAACGACGCAGCGCCCGACGGCACCCCGACCATGCACATCGACCAGTTCGTGCGTGGCAAGGGGCGCTTCATGCTCACCGGCTACGTGCCTACCGACGAGAAGGTCAACAGCCGCTTCCCGCTGCTGCTGACCACTGGCCGTATCCTCAGCCAATACAACGTCGGCGCCCAGACCCGACGTACCGGCAACGTCGCCTGGCACGCCGAAGACCGCCTGGAGATCCACCCCAACGACGCCGAGGCTCGTGGTATCAGCGATGGCGATTGGGTGGGCGTGGGCAGCCGGGCAGGGCAGACCGTACTGCGCGCCAAGGTCAGTTCCCGCGTAGCACCGGGGGTGGTGTACACCACCTTCCACTTCCCCGAATCCGGCGCCAACGTGATCACCACCGACAACTCCGACTGGGCCACCAATTGCCCTGAGTACAAAGTGACGGCGGTAGAGGTGGTCAAGGTGTTCCAGCCCTCGGAATGGCAGAAGCGTTACCAGGCGTTCAGTGACGAGCAACAGCGCCTGCTCAAGGAGCGTCGCCAGGCCGAGAAATCCGAGAAAGCCGAGGTGCGTCGATGAGCGGTCATGACAGCCTGGTCAAGATGGCCAACCAGATTGCCCAGTACTTTGCCAGCGAGCCTGACCGGGCGCTGGCAGTGCAGGGCGTGAGGCAGCATTTGCAAAGCTTCTGGACGCCGGCGATGCGTCGGCAGTTGGGGGAGCGACTGCAGGCTGATGGCGGGGAGGGGGTGGATCCGTTGGTGAAGGAGGCGCTGCAGCAGGCGGCGTGAGGCCGTAGACCAGCAGGGCTGCTTTGCAGTCCGATCGCGGGGCAAGCCGGTGCGCAGGTTAGGCGCTTCGACGTGTCCCGCGATTGGCGCCTGGCAAACATGAAAAGTCCGTCATGGATGCCAGATAAATCGTCGGGGAATGCTACGCTCGCAAAAACCTCGCAAATGGATACCCCGCTATGGACATGAACTGGCACCAGGCCCTGCAAGAAAGCCTGAGCTGGCTCGCAATCGCCTCCATCATCACCCTCATCGGTTTCACCGCCGCTGGCGCTTTGGCGGTGCGTTTTACGCGTTGGGGGCGTCAATTCTGGTCCCTCGCCGGGCCTTACTTCAGTTTCAGACGCAGTTGGCGCCCGCTGTTGGTGTTTGCCCTGTTGCTGGTGCTGACGCTGTTCTCGGTGCGCCTGAACGTGCTGTTCTCGTTCTGGTACAACGGCTTCTACAGCGCCTTGCAGGCCCTGGACCAGACAGCCTTCTGGTACCTGCTGGGCGTGTTCGCGGTGCTGGCCACCATCCATGTGCTGCGCTCGCTGTTCACCTATTACGTCACCCAGGCGTTCAACATTGATTGGCGTGTCTGGCTCACCGAGCGCCTGACCGCAGACTGGATGAAGGGCGATGCCTATTACCGCGGGCGGTTTCTCGCCGAGCCGGTGGACAACCCTGACCAGCGTATCGAACTGGACGTCAACGCGTTCGTCACAGGTTCGGTGTCCTTGGCCTTGGGCGCCGTCAGTGCGCTGGTCTCGCTGGTGGCGTTCACCGCGATCCTGTGGGGGCTGTCGGCGCCCTTGACGCTGGGTGGGGTGGAAATCCCCCGGGCGATGGTATTTGCGGTGTACCTGTATGTGATCGTCGCCACGTGGATCGCATTTCGCCTCGGGCGGCCGCTGATCCGCCTGAATTTCTTGAATGAAAAACTCACCGCGAACTTCCGTTATGCCCTGATGCGCCTGCGTGAAAACGCCGAGAACATCGCTTTTTACCAGGGTGCTCAGGTCGAGCGTGGGACCTTGCTGGGACGCTTTGGCGCACTGATCGTCAACGTCTGGGCGCTGGTCTATCGGAGCCTGAAGTTCAACGGCTTCAACCTGGGCATCAGCCAGGTCGCCGTGGTGTTTCCGTTCATTCTCCAGGCGCCGCGGTTCTTCAGTGGGGCGATCAAGCTTGGGGATGTGATGCAGACCTCCCAGGCGTTCGGCCAGGTTCAGGATTCGCTGTCGTTCTTCCGTGAGTCCTACGACACGTTTGCCCAATATCGCGCCACTCTTGACCGTCTCACCGGGTTTCTCGACGCCAACCAACAGGCCAGCACGCTTCCTCGGGTCACCACCCAGGAACAGGCGCAGGGGCTGGAGATCGCCGGCTTGCAGGTATTGCGCCCGGACGGCCATACGCTGATCGCCGACCTGGACCTGCGTCTGCGTGCCGGCCAGGCGCTGTTGATCAAAGGGCCTTCGGGCAGCGGCAAAACCACCTTGCTGCGCGCCCTGGCTGGCCTGTGGCCTTATGCCGAGGGTGAGGTCAGACGGCCGCTGGGCAACCAGGCGTTGTTCCTGTCGCAGCGCCCATACGTGCCGTTGGGTGACTTGCGGACCGCTATTGCTTATCCCGCGCTTGCGACAGCCGCAGACGATGCGCGCATGCAACAGGCCCTGCGTCAAGTCAACCTGGCCCACCTGGCCGAGCGCCTGGAGGTCAGCAACGATTGGTCGAACATTCTCTCGGTGGGCGAGCAGCAGCGCCTGGCCTTCGCACGGTTGTTGTTCAACCGGCCACAGGTGGTGTTCCTCGACGAGTCCACCTCAGCGATGGATGAAGGGCTGGAGCATGCGTTGTATTCATTGCTGCGCTCCGAAATGCCTGACACCTTGCTGGTCAGTGTCGGACACCGCAGCACGCTGGCGACGTTCCACACTCACCGCCTGGAAATGGATGGGCAGGGTGCTTGGTCGTTGCTTGAACAGCAGCCGACCCAAGACGTGCTGGCTTAGCGGGGCTCAGCCCGCGCTCGCGCCACGCAGCAGCGCCACCCCGGCGAGGGTGGCGCTGGCGAACGCGGCGCCGACCAGAAACGTCGCCTGGTAGCCGACTCCATCCCACAGCAGGCCGGCCATCACGCTGGCAATCAGCAGGGCCACACCCGACAGCAGATTGAACAGGCCAAATGCTGTGCCGCGTAGGTTCGCCGGTGCGCTGTCGGCGATCAAGGCACTGAAGATGCCTTGGGTGAAGCCCAGATGCAGCCCCCACACCACCACTCCCAATGCCAGCCCGGCCCAGCCCGGCAACAAGGCCAGCGCCAGGTCGGCGGCAATCAGCAAGCCCAGCCCCATCATCAGCACGCCCCGGCGGCCGACGCGGTCCGACAGCGCACCCGCGGGGTAGGCCGACAGCGAATAGGCCAAGGCCATCAGCACCAGCACCGCCGGTGCCCAGAGTGGCGCCAGGCCCATGTCCTGGGCGCGCAGGAGCAAGAAGGCCTCGCTGAAACGCGCCAGGGTGAACACCATGACCAGACCGATCAGCCGCCAGTACGCCGGGCCCAGTCGCGCCAGTTCGTCCAGTGCCAATGGCGAGCGCACCGCCCGCCCAGGGGTAGGGGCGTCGGGCTCGTGGACGCAGGCGATCAGCACGAAGACGGCGAGGAACGCTGGAATCACCGCCACCCAGAACACTGTCTGGAAGTGGCTGGCGGTCAGCCACATCAGCGCGATCGCCAGCAGCGGCCCGACAAAGGCGCCCACGGTGTCCAGCGCCTGGCGCAGGCCGAAAGCCGCGCCGCGCAGCCCAGTCGGCGTGATATCGGCGATCAGTGCGTCACGCGGTGCTCCGCGGATTCCCTTGCCGATACGGTCGACAAAACGCGCTGCGGTCAGCCATTCCAGCCCTGAGGCCAATGGAAAGACCGGTTTGGTCAAGGCTGCCAGGCCATAGCCGAGCACAGTGAGCAGCTTGCGTTTGCCCAGCCAGTCGCTGAGCGCGCCGGAAAACACCTTGGTGATCGACGCCGTCGCCTCGGCCACGCCCTCGATTAACCCCACCGCCACCACCGATGTGCCCAGCACCGACACCATGTACAGCGGCAGCAAGGCGTGGATCATCTCCGACGAGATGTCCATGAACATCGAGACGAAGCCCAATGCCCAGACGCTGCGGGGGATGGAGGGGAGTGCCCGGCTGGGCGGTGATGAATCGAAGTTGTCAGCGCCACGCATCGCAGACCTCGGAATCCGTGCCGCGTCCGAATGGACGCGACCGTATTCACTGTAGGACATGGGGACTGGCGATTGAGATAACGTGAGTGGCCAAGGCGCAGGTGTGCTGCCACGTGAGCCGGCGGCATCGCAGGACTTTCGGGCTCAGAGGCTTAGCCGCAAGGCCAATGCCGAGAGGGTGACAAGCAGCACCGGCAGGGTCAGCAGGATGCCGACCTTGAAGTAGTAGCCCCAGGTGATACGCACGCCTTTGCGCGCCAGCACATGTAGCCACAGCAGGGTTGCCAGACTGCCGATCGGGGTGATCTTCGGGCCCAGGTCGCAGCCGATGACGTTGGCGTAGATCATCGCCTCGCGCACTACGCCTTGAGCGTCGCTGGCATGGATCGACAGGGCGCCGATCAGTACGCTGGGCATGTTGTTCATCACCGAAGACAGCAGCGCCGCGACCAACCCGGTGCCCAGAGTGGCAGCCCACAGGCCTTGGGCGGCCAGGCGATCGAGCAGGGCGGTGAGCGAGTCGGTCAGCCCGGCGTTACGCAGGCCGTAGACCACCAGGTACATCCCCAGGGAAAACACCACGATCTGCCAGGGCGCTTCGCGCAGCACGCGGTGGGTGGCGATCACATGACCGCGGGCGGCCACGATGAACAGCACGGCGGCGCAGGCTGCCGCCACGGCACTGATGGGGATACCCAGCGGCTCCAGGACGAACAGGCCTGCCAGCAGTGCGACCAATACCCACACGCCGACGCGGAAGGTGGCGCGGTCGCGGATGGCCATGGCCGGGGACTTGAGGTCGTCGAGCGCATAGTGCGCCGGGATGTCTCGCCGAAAGTACAGAAACAGCACCAGCAAGGTGGCGAGCACCGCAGCCAAGTTGACCGGAAGCATCACCGAGGCATAGGTCGAGAAGCCCAGGCCGAAATAGTCGGCCGAGACGATGTTCACCAGGTTCGACACCACCAGTGGCAGGCTCGCCGTATCGGCAATGAAACCTGCGGCCATCACGAAGGCCAGGGTGGCCGCGCCGGAGAAGCGCAAGGCCATCAGCATGGACATGACGATCGGGGTGAGGATCAAGGCGGCCCCATCGTTGGCGAACAGCGCCGATACCGCCGCTCCCAGCAGCACGATGAACATGAACAGGCGTCGCCCGTCGCCGCGCGCCCAGCGCGCCACGTGCAAGGCAGCCCATTCGAAGAAGCCCGCTTCGTCCAGCAACAGGCTGACGATGATGATGGCAATGAAGGTGGCAGTGGCGTTCCAGATGATCGCCCAGACCGTGGGGATATCCTGCAGCGATACAGCACCCACCAGCAAGGCGAGCAACGCGCCGAGGCTGGCGCTCCAGCCAACACCCAAGCCTTTGGGTTGCCAGATGACCAGAATCAAGGTGAACAGAAAGACAGCGGCGGCAGCTAGCATCGTGCGCGCTCCTTGGCAGCAGGTGACGCACTGGCGGTTTCGTCTGCCAGGCGCTGGGGGAAATAGGACGGCGTGAGCATCAACAACGATTGCTTCAAAATATGCGGAAAAACAAATATATGGAATTTCATATATTCGGGCAACGGCCTTGCCGCCGCGACGCCTCTTAGGAGAGTGGATTACCCCGTCGTAGAGCCATCGGCTGAGGCGTTTGAAAGTTCCTCGGCAATCTGTAAATTTCGTAAATAAGATTTAAACCCATTTGAGAATCATTATATTCAGCCTCCCTGTGGACCCGGCAATTTGCCTGCAAGGTCGGTGGGCGAGGGCTCGTCGGCTGGCGGGCCGGGTCGTGCCTTTGCCCATGAACCGCAGGAGATGCCCCATGCAACCCAGAACTTCACCCAACAGCCTGGCCCTGGCCTTCGTCGCGCTGGCCTCGCCAGCCATGGTGGCGACCGCGGCCCAGGCCGAGGAGAGGCCGGCCGGTGAAGTACTGGAAGTGCCGATCGACAGCAATGCGCTGGTGATCCAGGACACCCTGGTCACCGCCGAGCGCGAGGCTCGTCAGGCGCTGGGTTCGTCGATCATCACTGAGGAGGACATCAAGCGTCATCCGCCGGCCAATGACCTGTCCGAGCTCATCCGCCGCGAGCCTGGGGTCAACCTGACCGGCAACAGCGCCAGCGGCGCGCGTGGCAACAACCGCCAGATCGACCTGCGCGGCATGGGCCCGGAAAACACCCTCATCCTCATCGACGGCAAGCCCTCCAGCGCCCGCAACTCGGTGCGTTACGGCTGGAACGGCGACCGTGACACCCGTGGCGAGACCAACTGGGTGCCGGCAGAGGCCGTCGAGCGCATCGAAATTCTTCGTGGCCCGGCCGCAGCACGTTATGGCTCCGGTGCCATGGGCGGTGTGGTGAACATCATCACCAAGCGCCCCACCGAAGCATTCAAGGGCAACGTCAGCCTGTTTACCCAGTTGCCTGAGGACAGTGCAGAAGGCGCTAGCCGACGGGCCAACTTCAACCTCAGCGGCGGCCTGACCGAGAACCTGGGTTTTCGCCTCTATGGCGGCCTGGCCAAGACCGATGCCGACGACCTGGACATCAACGCCGATCACGCCAACAGTGCCTTGGTGGCCGGCCGGGAAGGGGTGCGCAACAAAGACATCAACGGCCTGTTGAGCTGGAGGCTCAACGACGAGCACCGCCTTGAAGTCAGCGCCGGCTACAGCCGCCAGGGCAACCTCTTTGCCGGCGATACCATGAACAGTAACGGGGGTGGCAACCTGGAGCTTATGTCCGAGCTGTATGGCCATGAAACCAACGTCATGCAGCGCGGCACCTATGACCTGACCCACCTGGGCGACTTCACCTGGGGGGCCAGCAAGACCGTGCTGGCCTACGAGTACGTGCGCAACTGGCGCCTGAACGAAGGCCTGGCCGGCAGCGTCGAGGGGGCGCCCAACGATGCCGGCTCGGCGATGTCGCGCCTGCGCAACACACGCTTGAGCAGCGAAGTGAACCTGCCGTTCGCCCTGGGCAGCACCGAGCATGTGCTGACCCTCGGTGGCGAGTACCTCTATGAGTCGCTCAACGACCAAGGCTCGTTCCGTCCGCAGAGCTTCGACCCCAGCGGCGGCGGCGACGACACGATCATTGGCTTCGACCGCAGCGACACCAAGATGACCGCCCGCAGCTATGCGTTGTTCGTCGAAGACAACATCATCGTCGGCGATACCACCATCACCCCGGGCCTGCGCTTCGACCATCACGAGCGCTTCGGTGACAACTTCAGCCCGAGCCTGAACCTGTCGCACAAGCTCACCGATGCGCTGAGTGTCAAAGGCGGTATCGCCCGGGCGTACAAGACCCCGAACCTGTACCAGTCCAACCCGAACTACTTGCTCTACAGCCGCGGCAACGGTTGCAGCACGCAGCAGAGCAACTCCGGTGGCTGCTACCTGCAGGGCAACGACGACCTCAAGCCCGAGATCAGCGTCAACAAGGAAATCGGCCTGCTGTACGACCGTGGCACCTGGCGCACCAGCGCGACCTACTTCCGTAACGACTACCAGAACAAGATTATCGGTGGCACCGACGTGGTCTACGCCATCAATGGCGGGCGCCGCGTGACCCAGTGGGAGAACGCGGGCAAGGCGCGGGTGGAAGGGATCGAGGGCAACTTCTTCATGGCACTGACGCCGAGCCTGGACTGGAACACCAACCTGACCTGGATGCTCGACAACGACAACCGTGACACCGGCGAGCCGCTGTCGGTGATTCCCGAGTACACCGTCAACAGCACCCTAGACTGGCGCGCGACCGACAAGCTGTCGTTCCAGGTGGCGGGTACCTACTTTGGCAAGCAGAAGTCACCGACTTACAACTACCGCACTCAACAGGACTACGACAAAACTGCCCAGCAGGACGTGGACGCCTACGGCCTGGTGGATGTGAGCGCAGGCTACAAGTTCAACGCCAACTACGACGTGCGCGTGGGCGTGAACAACGTCTTCGACAAGCAGATCCTGCGCGGCGGCAACGCCAGCAGCTCGGGGGCCAACACCTACAACCAGCCAGGGCGTGCGGTGTTCGCGGCGCTGAACATCTCGTTCTGATACGCAAGAGGGCCGCTGTGCGGCCCCTCGCGGCGCGTCAGTCCCATTTCGACCTGAGCGGCGTTAGGAGCTATCGATGAACACCTACCCCACCTGGCTGGCCATTCTCTCGCGCAGCGCCGCTGCACTGCTTGGCGGCTACGCCTTCACCTATGCCGCCACGGCCTGCCTGGCGCGGTTGCTACCGCTGGCGCCGGGCGACGCGGTAATCGTCGCCACGCTGGCGTCGTTCATGTTCTACACCGCTGCGATCCTGTGGGCCTTCGCCAGCCGCGACGCCCTGCATGCCTGGGCGCCGCTGGGGCTGTCCGCGCCTCTGGCGCTGGTGGGCTTCTGGCCCCAGGCGATGGAGTGGCTGGCATGAAGAACAGCTTCACCCAATCCATGTCCTGGCTGCACACCTGGGCCGGGCTGGTCTTCGGCTGGTTGCTGTTCGCCATTTTCCTCACCGGCACCTTGGCGGTGTTCGACAAGGAGCTCAACCACTGGATGCAGCCGGAGATCGCTGCCAGTGGGGTGCCCCAGACCGATGCCGCCGAGCGGGCCATTGCCTACCTGCAGGCCCATGAGCCGAAGGCCGACAACTGGGGGATCAGCCTGCCGACCGAGCGCTCGCCGGGCCTGCGTGTGTCCACCGGCGACCGGCGCCATGGTGTCGGCGTGCAACTGGACCCGCAGACAGGCGAGCCGATCAACGTGCGTGACAGCGTCGGCGGCAACTTCTTCTTCCGCTTTCACTTCACGCTGGATTTGCCGCGCAACTGGGGCATCTTCGTGGTCGGTGCGCTGGCCCTGGTGATGCTGGCGGCGTTGGTCACTGGCATCGTCATCCACAAGAAGCTCTTCAAGGAGTTCTTCACCTTCCGCCCGAACAAGGGACAACGGTCCTGGCTGGATTTCCACAACGCCAGTGCGGTGCTGTTGCTGCCGTTCCACCTGATGATCACCTACACCGGGTTGGTGATCTTCATGCTGATCTACATCCCGGCCGGGATCGATGCCTTGTTCGAAGGCGACCCTCGTGCCTACTTCCAGGCCCAGGGCAGCGGCCGCCAAGAGGCGCCGCAGCGCGCGGCCAGGCAGCCGGCAGAGCTGGTCGAGATCGCCCCGTTGCTGGCCCAGGCCCAGGCGCGTTTGGGGCCGATCGGGGGGCTGAACATCCGCCATCCGAACACCACCGGTGCTCGGATCGAGATCCGTCCCGAGCTTGGCAACCGCATTGCCCTGACCAAGGGCCAGGCCATGGTTTTCGACGGGGTGAGCGGCCAACTGCTCAGCGATGTCCCTGAGCTGCGTCCGGCGCCTTTGACCCAGCGGGTAATGATCGGCCTGCACTTCGCCCAGTTCGGCGGCTACCCCATGCGCTGGTTGTACTTCGTTTGTGGCCTGGTCAGTTGCGCGATGATTGCCAGCGGCCTGGTGCTGTTTTGCATCAAGCGTGGGCGCAAATACACCAATGCGACGGCCGAGGCCTCAGCGCGCCGGTGGTATCGGCTGGCCGAGGTGTGCAATGTCGGGTTCATCAGCGGCTTGTTGCTAGCCTGCGCCGGTTTGTTGTGGGCCAGTCGCCTGTTGCCGGTCGAACTGCCCCAGCGCGAAGCCTGGGAGGTGCGGGTGTTCTTTGCCGGCTGGTTGCTGGCCCTGCTGCATGCTGGCTTGCGCCCGGCCAAGCGCGCCTGGGTCGAGCAGTTGAGCGCGGCGGCGCTGTTGTGCATGGGGCTCGGTGTGCTGGGGGCAACTGCCGGCACGGCGGATCATCTGCGGCTGGGCGTGGAGGTGACCGGCATGGTGCTGGGCGTAGGGCTGGCCCTGGCGGCCTTGCGCGTTGCGCGGGCCACGCCGGCACCGGTCAAGGCGAAGGCAGGACGGACCATTGAGGCCGAGGGATGATGAGCATGATTCTCGGCGCGATGCTGTTCGCCTACGCGGGCATGACAGGCCTGTGCCAGGGGCTGGAGCGACATTACAAGCAGGTATGGGGGCGCACATGTCCCCGCGTGCTGCGCCTGGGCTTGCGAGGGGGCGGTTGGGCAGGGTTGTTAGCCAGCCTGTTGTTGTGCGCACAGACATGGGGATGGGCCATGGGGCCGGTGGCTTGGTTCGGGATGATCTCCCTGGCGGCGGTGTTGCTGGTGATGCTGCTGCCTTACTGGCCACGCATGTCGGTCTGTCTGGTGGGGCTGCTGCCGCTGTGGGGGCTGGGGCAGGCATTTGTCTGATAGGCTAGCTGGCCCACCTCATGTCGAGAGCCCTTGGTGAAAGCCGCGCGCCTGACCCTCATCTGCCATGCCCTGACCTCAGCCCAGAAGGTCGGGTGTTTCCCCAGCCCTGACGAGCACATTTTGCCGGTAGCTCAATGGCCCTCGCTTCCAGCCTGCACCGGCTTTCTGAGTGCGCCGGAGCGCCGGGCACAAGAAACCTGTGCAGGCCTGGGGGCGCGCCCGATGGTCGAGCCCGCCCTGGCGGACTGCGACATGGGGGCATGGCAAGGCGTGGCGCTCAAGGCATTGCAGGCCGAGCAGCCGCAGGCGCTGGCTCAATGGCTGCAAGACCCCCATTGCGCGCCCCCTGGCGGTGAGTCCGTCGCGCATCTGTGCCAGCGCGTCGCGAGCTGGCTGGAGGCGTTCGATACGCCGGGAGAGTGGCTGGCGGTGACGCATCCGCTGGTGATGCGGGCAGCGATGGTGCATGTGCTTGGCGGTCCGCTGGCGGCCTTTGCGCTTATCGACGTGCCAGCGCTTTCACGCATGCACTTGAGCCGGGCGGGGAAGTGGCGGTTGCGTTTGGGTTGAACGCTTGCCGGTGCCTACGAATATCGCCGGTGTCTGAGGATCCTGCGAAACGGGCGCGACGCGCGCCCATCCTTTCAAAACGCGAGCTTGTAGCCGATCAGCAGCAGCATCCCCGCCAGGCACGGGCGTAGCAAACGGTCGGAAATACGCCCGGTGAGATGGCTGCCCAGGTAGATGCCTGGCAGCGAGCCGAGCAGCAGGTAGCCCAGCAGCGACCAGTCCATATTGCCCATGCCCGCATGGCCAAGGCCGGCCACCAGCGTGAGCGGTACGGCATGGGCGATCTCGGTGCCCACCAGGCGGCGAGTGACCAGGAAGGGATACAGCAGGAACAGCGCCACGGTACCCAGGGCGCCTGCGCCGATGGACGTCAGGGTGACCATCACGCCCAGCACCACGCCCGTGAGCACGGTAAGGGTATTGAGGCTGCGGTCGCTGAGGTGGTAGTGATCGCCTGCGTGGCGGCTGGCGAAGGCCTGCAGGCGTGATTTGAACAGGATGGCCAGGGCGGTGAGGATCAACACCACGGCCAGGCCTTGCTTGATCACCGCGTTGAGCGCGGAGGTGTCGGCATGCAAGGTGTGGAGGAACCACAGCGTCAACGCCGCCGCGGGCACGCTGCCCAGGCTCAGCAGGCCGGTGATCTTCCAGTCGACGTTCTTGTTGCGCGCATGGACCCAGACGCCACTGGCCTTGGTGATCGCCGCATACAACAGGTCAGTGCCGACGGCAGTGGCAGGGCTAATGCCGAACCAGAGCAGGATGGGGGTCATCAGCGAGCCACCGCCGACGCCGGTCATGCCGACGATGAAACCTACAACCAGCCCCGCGATGGTGAAACCGAAAGAACCTACATCCATACGCTACTCGACGCCCAAGCTTGCCCGTGATCGGATGGCTGCCAGCATAAAGGTTTTTTTATAACCGAATAGACTTGTTCGTTATTAGGTTATAACCGGGCGTCTTTTGCTTCGTCCGGACGGATGAACCGGGGGGCCGTTCATCGGTCGGTCATGACCACCATCACCTGTGCATCCCCACCGTCTTCGCTTTCAGACAGATAGATATGCCCGACCTGGCTGTCGAAATAGGCGGTTTCCTGCGGGCCTATGCTCACCGCTTCACCCGTTTCGAACAGAATGCGCACTCGACCGCTGAGCACCAGGACGAACTCCTGGCCCGGATGGCGGATGAAATCATCGAACTGGCCACGTTCGCGCGCAATGATGCGGGCGTAGGCGGGCGTCATGCGGCGCTCAGGGAAGGCGCCAGCGATGGGATGGTAGTCATAGGTGCCGGTGGAGTAACCGGGGGCCGCGGGCAGCGAGTCGACCACCACGGTCGCCGGCACCGGCGTCTCCACCGGGCCGCTGGCACGAAACAACTGGGCGATATCCAGCTTCAAGGCGCGGGCGGCGGCAGCCAGTTTTTCGTAGCTCACCGAAACCTGCGCCAGTTCCATCTTCGACAAGGTGGAGACCGGTACGCCACTGAGCGCCGACAGTTGTTTGAGTGTCATGTGCTGCGCCTTGCGTACCTGGCGCAGGCGCGCGCCGACCTCGGCGCGATCGAGCAGGGGGAGGGCGCCAGCGCGCTGGGCGGCGGACGTGCGGTCTTCGGGCATCGGGACTCTCGTGTGCGGCTTTGGTCGGCATCTTACCTTGGACGCTTGCGCGAACCGAAATTCTCATATATTAGAATTCTCATAAATGATAATTCGCGCGACAGGAGCGCCCATGGCACAGATCTACGACACCTTGATCATCGGCGCGGGCATTGCCGGTGCCTCCCTGGGCTACCGCCTGGCCGGTCAGGGCCGGGTACTGCTGCTCGAACGGGAAATGCAGCCGGGCTATCACGCCACCGGCCGTTCGGCCGCCATGTTCATGGAGGCCTACGGAACGCCGCAGATCCAGGCCCTGACCCGCGCCAGCCGTGCGTTCTACGAGCATCCGCCGGAAGGCTTCTGCGAGCATCCGCTGCTCGAGCCACGCGGCTGCTTGTATGTCGCCAGCACCGAGCAACGCGAACTGCTCGAGACCACCTACGCACAGAACCTGGCCAACGGGACCGACGTCAGCCTGCTCGACCGTGAGGGCGCCTTGGCCCTGGTGCCGAGCTTGTGCGAGGGCATCCTCGCCGGTGCAGTGCATGAACCCGGTGCCATGGACCTGGACGTGCATGCCTTGCACCAGGGCTTTTTGCGCGGCTATCGCGCTGCCGGGGGCGAGCTGCGTTGCAATGGCGAACTGGCCCGGGCCTATCGCCTCGACGACCTCTGGGAGGTGGAGCTGGTCGATGGCGGTCATCTGCAGGCCCGGCAGTTGGTCAACGCCGCAGGCGCCTGGGCCGATCAAGTGGCCGAGCTGTGTGGCGTGGCCAAGGTTGGTCTGCAGCCGTGCCGGCGCAGTGCCTTTACCTTCCCGGGCCCGGATGGGCAGGACTTCAGTCGTTGGCCAGCGGTGATCGGGGTCGATGAAAGTTTTTACTTCAAGCCTGATGCCGGACAGTTGCTCGGTTCGCCTGCCAACGCCGATCCGGTCGAGCCGCAGGATGCCGCGCCCGAGGAGCTGGACGTGGCCCTGGGCATCTACAACATCGAAGCCATGACCACGTTGCACATCCGACGTCCGAGCCACAGCTGGGCGGGGCTGCGTTCGTTCGTCGCCGATGGCGACCTGGTGATCGGTTTCGACCCACGCACGCCCGCGTTCTTCTGGCTGGCGGCGCAAGGCGGCTATGGCATCCAGTCAGCCGCTGGTGCGTCGCGCCTGGCGGCTGACCTGCTGCTGGGCATGCCCCTGTGCCCAAGCCTGGTGGCGCAGGGCGTTTCACCGGAGCGTTTGTCTCCGGCTCGTTTTCCACAACCGTGATAGGAGATTCCCATGAGCAATGACATCCAGCGTTTTCCCAGCAGCCTGCCGTTCCCGTTCTCACGCGCGGTGAAGGCCGGCGGCTTTTTGTTCCTGTCCGGGCAGGTGCCGATGAGCGCCAGCGGTGAAGTGGTCCGCGGTGACATCCAGACGCAGACCCGCGCGGTCTGCGAGCGCATCGGCGAAAGCCTGGCCGCCTGTGGCGCACGCTTCGATCAGGTGGTGAAGGCAACGGTATGGCTGTCGGACATGGCTCACTTCGCGGGCTTCAACGAGGTCTACAAAGAAGTCTTCGGCGACGCCTTGCCGGTACGCTCGACCGTGGCCTCGGCCTTGGCGCTGGGGGTGGATGTGGAGATCGAAGTGCAGGCGTTCATCGGCCAGGACTGAGGCGAGCCGGGGCACGACACCCCTTTGTACGACAACAACAATAAAGCCAGAGGTTCACATGCAAGAGCAGCTGAAGATCGCCGGTGCCTTCATCGGCGTGATCGTGGGGGCGGGCTTCGCGTCCGGACGGGAACTGTTGCTGTTCTTCGTCGATTTTGGCATCTGGGGCTTGGTCGGGGCGTTGGTCAGCGCCGCGTTGTTCACCTTCCTGGGCATGGCCCTGGCGGGGCTGGGCAATCGCCAGCAGGCAACGTCCCACAAGGACGTGATACAGGCCATTTGCGGGCGTCACCTGGGGTTGTTCGTCGATTGGCTGATCACCTTTTTCATGTTTGCCGTCACCGTGGTCATGTTGGCTGGTGGTGGCGCCTTGCTCGAGCAGCAGTTCGGCGTGCCGGCCCTGGCGGGCAGTGTGCTGGTGACGGTGCTGGTGGTGGCCATCGTGTGCCTGGATGTGCAGAAGGTGATCGTCGCCATTGGCGCCATCACCCCGCTGTTGATTCTGGTGGCCTCGGCGATTGCCTTGTACGCCGTGCTCTCGCGCGAGCAGAGCTTCGCTGAACTCGACCACTTGGCCAGTCAGCAAGAGGCCGGCACCCGGCACTGGTTGCTGGGGGCATTCCTCTATGTGTCCTACAACATCGTGGCCGGTGCGCCAATCCTGGCCATTCTCGGTGGGTCGGCCAAGGGTGAGAAGACGGCCATCTGGGGCGGTCTTATCGGGGGCGCGGCGCTCGGGGGGCTGATGTTGGTGATGAGTGCAGGGCTGCTGTCGCGCCTGGATAGCGTGGCCGAACTGCCCATGCCGATGTTGTCGATCGCCAATGAAGTTTCGCCGCTGCTGGGGATGGTGATGTGCCTGATCATCTTCGGAATGATCGTCAACACGGCCGTGGGGACGTTGTTTTCCTTCCTGTCGCGACTGTTGCCAGCCGGGACGACGACGTTTCGCTGGGGGGCGGTATTGACCGGGGTGGCTGCGTTCGTGTGCAGCCTGATTGGGTTCATCAGCTTGGTGGGCGAGGTGTATCCCTTCTTCGGTTACCTGGGCTTCGTGCTGATGGCCGCGGTGCTATTGGGCTGGGTGCGTCGGGGCAAGGTGCGCAAGGTGGCGCTGGCCTGACGAGGGGCTGCTGCGCAGCCAAAACCCATTCCCACAGGTTTTGCGCAGAATCGGTAGGAGCAGGCGAGGCCGCGCCGGCTCCCACGGGTACTGCGCCGAGCCTGAGAACGGCGCGATACCTGTGGGAGCGGGTCTACCCGCGAAGGACCCGCCTCAGATCCTGAAGCTGCCCACCAGTTGCTTCAACCGCCCCGCCTGCTGGCTCAGGGCATCGCAATGGCGCAGGGTTTCGTTGAGGTTCTCTACCCCTTGCTGGTTGAGGCTGTTGATCTGGGTGATGTCCAGGTTCAGGCTCTCGACCACTGCGCTCTGCTCCTCGGTGGCGGTGGCCACCGACTGGTTCATGCCGTCGATCTCGCCGATGCGCTGGGTCACGCTGGCCAGGCGTTCACCCGCCTGGTTGGCCACCTGCACGGTCTGTTCGCTGGACACCTGGCTTTCGTTCATGGTGTACACCGCCTCGCGCGAGCCCACCTGCAGGCTGGTGATCATGCGGTGGATTTCTTCGGCCGACTCCTGGGTGCGGTGGGCCAGGTTGCGCACTTCATCGGCCACCACGGCGAAACCGCGCCCGGCCTCGCCAGCACGGGCGGCCTCGATGGCGGCGTTGAGTGCCAGCAGGTTGGTCTGCTGGGAAATGCCCTTGATCACGTCGAGGATCTTGCCGATCTCGTCGGTGCTGGCGTTGAGCGTCTCGATCTGCTCGCACGACTCGCTGATCTTCTGCGAAAGCGCGGTCATGGCGTTGATCGCATCGTCCACCACCTGACGCCCGTCGTTGGCCTGCTCGCTGGCGCCGCTGGCGTGTTGCGAGGCGTCGGCGGCATTGCGGGCGATTTCCTGGGTGGCTGCGCCCAACTGGTTGATCGCCGCGGCGACGCTGTTGGTGCGCATGCTCTGCTCCTCGGAGCCGATGATCGAAGCATTGGAGGCGTGAACCACCTTCTCCGACAGGTCATGCACCAGGCGGGTGGCCGAGGACACCTCGCTGATCGAGGCGTGGATGCGCTCGACGAAGCGGTTGAACGACGTGGCCAGCTCGCCGAACTCGTCCTTGTGCTGCACCGCCAGGCGGCGGGTCAGGTCGCCTTCGCCTTCGGCGATGTCCTGCATGGCGCGGCCCATGGTGGTCAGCGGGCGCATCAGCACCGGGATGAGCAGGCCCAGCAGGCCGGCGATGGCAGCCACGGCGATGAGCATGGCGATGATCGCCGAGGTACGGAACTGGCTCAGTGCGGCGTAGGCTTTGTCTTTGTCGATGGACAGACCGATGTACCACTGCGCCGAAGGCAGGCCTTCGACCGGAGCGAAGGAGATGATTCGATCCTGGCCGTTGAGGGTGACGTCCTGCATGCCTGGCTCGACCTTCAAGGCGGCATCGGGGTAGATGTCCTTGAGGTTCTTCATCAACTGGTCCTTGTCGGGGCTGACGATGACCTGGCCGTTGCGATCGGCGAGGAAGGCGTGGCCGATGCCGCCGAAGTCCACGGCGTTGATGATGTCCACCAGGGTGTTGAGGCTCAGGTCACCGCCGACCACACCCAGCAGCTCGCCGGTGCTCTTGGCCTTGACCGGCATCGCGATGGTGACCACCAGACCACCGACGGACGCCTGGTAGGGCGGGGTCAGCATGGTCTGGTTGGCGGCCACCGCGGCGCTATACCAAGGCCGTTGGCGCGGGTCGTAGCCATCAGGCATCTTGGCGTCCGGACGCTGGGTGAACACGCCATTGTTCTGACCGAAGTAGGTGAACTGGAAGTTATTGGTGTAGGAAGGCTGGTCGACCAGGCCGGGCAGTGTTTCGCCGGCGCCCTGCTGGGCGATGTCCTGGGCGAGGTTCTCAAGTACCAGGATGCGTCCGGACATCCAGTTCTGCACGCTGCTGGCAGTCTGCGCGCCGGCCTGGCGAACAGACGACTCGATGTTCTGGCGGATGATGTTGCGTTGCAGGTAGTCGTTGTAGAGGGTGAACAGGGCAAATGCCAGGACGACCACGGCGCAGGCGCTGAGCAGGATCTTGTGGCGGAATTTCAGGTTCATGTTTCGAGACCTTGGACCAATGAAGGGAGGACGCCGCACGCTTTTGGCGCGATGGGCGGTACCTGTCACCTCGGTATCGGCCGGTTCCTACAAAAATTGATGAACCATACGTCGTAGAGCCGACGAATCGCGCAGAACATGGCCGCACTCAGCGTGTCGCCAAAAGCTCCACCAGAATGCGCGCCGCCTGGCCTAGGGGCTGTTGCTTGAGCCAGAACACCCGCACTGGCAGTTCCAGGGCGTTCTGGGTGTTGCGAAAATCCAGGCGCACCAACCGGCCGGCTGCGAACAGCGGGGCGGCGCGGGCCAATGGAAAGTCCCCCCAGCCAAGGCCGGCTTCGACGATCTGCATGGCCAGGTCGAGGCTGTTACAGCGCCAATGGGTTGCACTGATCAGCGAGCGCGGGTCGGACAACGGCAGATCGCGGCTGCACACCAGTATCTGGCGCACATCGAACAGGTCCTCCAGATTGTGGATGCGCCCACTGCGCAACGCCGGATGGTGCGGGGCCAAGGAGGCGACCAAAGGCTCCACCGCAACGTGCTGGAAGCTGCGGCGAGGGTCGACCTGCAATCCGGCGAAGGCCATGCACAGGCTGACCCGGCCGCTATCGAGCAGGTGCAACGCTTCTTCTTGGGGAGCGGCAAGCAGTTCGATGTCCAGCAGGGGATAGCGCTCGCTCAAGGTGGCGATGGCGGTGAGCAATCGGCGCTGGTCGATGTTCGGCACCACGGCGATGGCCAGGCGGCTTTCCAGCCCTTGGGACAATTCCAGCGCATGGGCTTGCAACAACCCCAACTGCTCGGCGATCAACCGCGCATGGGGCTCCAGGGCACGGGCCTGCGCGGTGGGACGTGCTTCGCGGGCACCCCGCTCGAACAAGGGGTAGCCCAGGTCCGCCTCAAGATTGCCGATGGCCATGCTCACCGCCGATGGGACGCGCTGCAAAGCTCGGGCGGCGGCCGAGAAGGAGCCGCGATCGAGCACGGCGAGAAACAGCTGGATATTGTCGCTGGAAAAATTCATGGCAGCCTCCTGTCAGTAAATCTGAAAGCTGCCGACTTTTACTGTCAAGTCGATTGATTCATCCTTTGGCCACTTCGTGATTCACCAGGGGTAGAAAACCGTGCAAGGATTCAAACGAAAACTGGTCTATGTGACCTTCTATGAACTGATCGGCCTGTGCATGTCGACCCTGGGGCTGGCCTACCTTTCCGGTACCCAGGCCAGCCACACCGGGCCGTTGGCGGTGATGATCACCACCATCGCGATGATCTGGAACCTGATTTTCAATACCCTGTTCGAGTGGTGGGAAAGCCGCCAGGCCAAACGCGGCCGCAGTGTGGCAAGGCGCATCGCCCATGCCGTCGGTTTCCAGTTGACGCTGATCGTGTACCTGATCCCGCTCATCGCTTGGTGGCTGGACATGACTTTGCTCGAGGCCTTCTTGGTGGACCTGGCCTTCATTATCCTCATCCCGTGCTACACCTTTGCCTACAACTGGGCCTTCGATCGGGTATTCGGGTTACCGACCTCGGCGATGGCGACTGCTTGAGCGAGCGATTGCGTCAGGGCGGCAATCGAATCAGCAGGGGCTCCTGCTCTTGCACCGGCGCTTGCTGCAGTTGTTGTTCTTGCGGCTTCGGGGCGCTGGCCAGCAGGCTGTCCTCGACTTGGCCGGACAGGTAGTACACGCCCGACATCGCACCACTCTGGCGATTCTCCATCAAATCGTGCCATTCCTCGTTCAGCGCCACATTCAATATCACCCGCAGTTGTTCGACCATCTGCGGGTGCTCCTGGTCGTGGGTGACCATGCCGTAGCCGGCCGCCGCCAGGGAAATCAAGGTCCCGGCTGCCTTGCCCACGGCCGCGGCGACGGCACTGGCGATACCTCGTGGCGCCAGGGTGGCGCCGAGTTTCTCGCTGGCCCGGTTGGCCACCGAAGACAACCCGGCCTCGGTTTGCCCAGGCGCTTTGGCCGCTTGTTGGTGCAAGTGCTGGCGCAGCGCCTGCCAGGCAGGTTGCTGAGCCAAGGATTGGGCCCTGAGCAGTTGATAGAGGGTGGCATCGCGGGCAGCCGGTGGTCCCAGGGCGATGATCTTGATGCGGTTGAGCCGCTGGCTGACCTGGTCGGGCGGCGCGTTGTAGCGCTGGATGATGGTCGGCAGTTGCTGGCCGAACAGCTGCAGGTACAACTCGCTGGCGCGGTCGCGGATCCCCTCGGGGTTGATCTGTTCGGCGACCGGTTCTATCACCCGCTTGTGGTATTGCTCCTGCAGGTACATCGCCAGGCGCCGTTCGGGCGGCTCGGCACCCTTGCCGCTGTTCATCTTGTACCAGGCGACTTTGAGCGTCAGCCATTGCTGCGTCCAGTAGCCGGTGAACCAAGGGATGAAATCGCTTTCGGTGCGTCGTTGCACTTGGTCTTTCCAGACCCGCATCGAACGCCTTGCATAGTCATTTGCCGAGCCGGTAGCGGCCACCGAGGCTTCGATCAGTTCCTGGTCGATCCGTTGCCACAGGGCCGGCGTCATGGTCACAGGCGGTGGCGGGGCAGGGGGGCGCTTGACCGCGCACCCGGCGAAGGTCAGCAGTAGGCACGACAGCAGGAGCAGGGTACGCGTGTTCACGCGGCTGGCCTTCCTGGGGCAAAGGCGGGTTTGTTACCGAAGTATAGGCAGGGGCAACCAGGGGCCGCTGTGCAGTCCATCGTGCAGCCCTGCAATGATGGGAGCGGGTCTACCCGCGAGGCGGCCTCTACCGCATCCGCGGGTGAGCCCGCTCCCACAGCGATCGCCACTCGCGCTGTACGAGCGGCCGGGAGAAGAAGGGCTGGTGTCAGGTTGGGGCGCCCAGGTCAAGCTTGGCTTCCAGATGGTCCAGGTGTTCATTCATCAGGGCCAGGGCGGCATCGATATCGCCGTTTTCCACGGCATCGATGATCGCGGCGTGCTCCTGCCAGGCGCAGTGCTCGCAGCAGGGCGACTCATAGCGGGCGATGATCAGCGAGGTCATGGGCACCAGGCCGTTGAGAAAGCGCGCCAGCGGTGCGTTGGCGGCCATTTGCGCAAGCTTGAGGTGGAATTCGCCGCCCAGGCGGATCGCCGTGCAGCGCTCGCCGCGTTCATGGTGCAGGCGCTCGCGCTCGACCAGTTGACGTAATTGGCGGATCTGCGTGGGCCGGGCGCGTTGGGTGGCCAGGCTGATCAGCGTGGTTTCGGCCAGACGCCGGGCGCTGAGGACCTGGCGCGCCTGCTGGGGATCGGGGGTGGCCAGGTGGGCGGTATGGCTGGGGCGCTGCACCACCACCTGCTGGTCGGACAGGCGCCCGAGCACCCGGCGGATCACCGTGCGGCTAACGCCGAAGGCATTGCCCAGTGCCTGCTCGGGGAGGGCGCTGCCGGGCGGCAGGCGCTGCTCGAGGATGGCATCGAACAGACGTGGATAGATCTGCTCGGCCGAAAGACGGGTTTCTCCGTTGGCGAGCAGGGCTGGCAGGCGAGGGGCGGCGTGGGCGCAGGCAGTCATGGTCGCTCCTTGGGTCATTGACCCGGGTGTTCGTCGGGAATGTTCAGCTCGATGCCCATGCGCTGGCCTTCTTCGAGGATATGCCGGCGCATCTGGGCACTGGCCTGGGCGCTGTTCTTGTCACGGATGGCGCGTACCACCGCTTCATTTTCAGTCAGTCGTGCGGCCAGGTGCTCCGGAGAGTTGCGCAGCATTTCTGTGCTCTGCTTGAGCGCATTGCCGGTCTGCTGCACCACGCTCTGGAAGATCGGGTTGGTAGTCAGGCCGAACAACGCCTCGTGGAAGGCGATGTAGGCGTTGACACCGGCTTCGCTGTCGCCGGCTTCCAATGCCTCGCGCATATCCATCAGGGTCAGGCGCAGTTGGCCGATGTCCTGGCTGTTGGCTGACTGGGCGACCAGACCGACGATGAACGGCTCGAGGGTGTAGCGCAGCTCCAGCACATCGGCCAGGCTTGCGGCTGCCACGGTATCGCTGGCCGGCTCTTGCCCGGCGGCCTCGGCATCGAGTACCAGCACGCCTTTGCCTGGCATCGAGCGCACCAGGCCAAGGGTTTCCAGCACAGTCACGGCTTCGCGCAGGCTGGGACGGCTGATGCCCAGCTGTTCGGCCAGCTCGCGCTGGCCGGGTAACATTTCGCCAGTGCGCCACTGACCGCTGGCCAGGGCCTGGCGGAGTTTCTCCACCACTGAGTTGACGACGGTTGATGAGCTGATCACGGTTCGCTCCCTAGTTGCATCATGTCTCCTGGCGGCCGGCTCAGTGCCGGCCGCTGCGGTTTTCAAAATTCCTGCTGGTGTGCATGAGGGGGTTGCTTGCGCGGGGTCGGGGCGAAGCCCGGCTTACCGGCCAGCACGTTGTTGGCACGCTCCAGGTCGATGTCTCGCTCCCAGCGGGCGATGGCCACGGTAGCGACGCAGTTGCCGATCAGGTTGGTCAATGCCCGGCCAATGCCCATGAACCAGTCCACCGCCAGCACCAGCACCAAGCCCACCACAGGAATGGCCGGTACCGCGGTGAGGGTGGCTGCGAGGATCACCAAGGCTGAGCCTGGGATGCCATGTGCGCCTTTTGACGTCACCAGCGATACCAGCAGAATGGTCAGCAGGTCGGTCATGGCCAGCGGCGTGCCCGTGGCGTTGGCGATGAACACGATTGCCAGGGTCAGGTAGATGGAAAAACCATCGAGGTTGAAGGAATACCCGGTAGGGATCACCAGACCCACAGTGGAGCTGCCGATACCCAAGTGTTCGAGCTTGCGCATGATCTGCGGCAGCACGGCGTCGGAGGAGGCGGTGCCCAGCACGATGGTCAGCTCTTCACGCAGGTATTTGATGAACGGCAGCAGCTTCAGGCCCGACAGGCGCATTACGGTGCCGAGGATGATCAGCACGAAGCCCGCACAGGTGAGGTAGAACAGCGCGACCAAGCCGCCCAAGTGCTGCAGCGACTCCAGACCGTACTTGCTGGTGGTGAAGGCGATGGCGCCGAACACGCCCAGCGGTGCCAGGCGCACGATCATGCCCATGATGCGGAACACCACATGGCTGAGTTCGTTGATCAGCCGCGATATGCCGGAGGCGGATTCGCCCACCAGATTCAGTGCGCTGCCGAACAGTACCGAGAACAGCAAGACTTGAAGGATGTTGTTGTCCGCGAAGGCGCCGATCACCGAGGTCGGGATCAAATCCATGAAGAAGGCCGTGGCGCCGTGGATGTGCTGGCTGCGTTCGGCCAGGCTGGCGGCGTCGGCGCTGGACAACTGTTCAAGATGGATGTTGGCGCCGCTGCCGATACCGCTGGTGAAGGCGAACACCAACCCGATCACCAAGGCGATGGTGGTGAGCACTTCGAAGTAGATCACTGACTTCAAGCCAATGCGCCCGACCTTCTTGAGATCGCCCGCGCCGGAGATGCCGCTGACCACCACGCAGAAGACGATCAGACCGATGAGCATCTTGATCAGTTTGATGAAGCCGTCACCCAAGGGTTTTAGCTGCAGGGACACTTCGGGGAAGCTGAGGCCACAAGCGATGCCAAGGGCGAGGCCTAGCACGACTTGGAGGAAGATCGAACGCGAGCACCATTTGAGCATGGGAGGGATCTCTGATCGGTGTCCTTGCTTCGGTGCCGGCGACGGCGAAAGAGCGCAGGACTTAATTATTGTGGTCTTACCGGTATGGTCAGTGCGGGATCATAAAACCGCGAAAAAAGCCCTTTTGCAAGGTTTTTTGGCCTTACCGGTCTGACCAGTTGGCGCTTTTCGGCGCCCATAGCTCTAACTCGGGGGTTTGAAGGGCTGCGGTGGAGTGCGCCGGCACTCCACCGTGTCGTCAGGCCAAATACGTCTTGGCCAGGGTCTCGGTAAGTTGGCGAATCAATGCTGTGTCGGCATCCCTGCGCGTTTGCAGCAGCAGTTGGGCTGCGCGGTTATAAAGGGCGCCTTCGTCGCGATAGTGGCTGGAAACCAAGTCGATACGTTGCACCGCGCCGTTTTGCCGCCAGGCAATGTCCGGGCGTTCACGCTCCAGTGCATCGATGAAGCTCGGAGGTACCTGGGGACCTGTGTAGGTGCTGACTTCGCCTGGTTCGCTGAGCGTGTCGAAATAGGCGCTGGCACCATCCCATTCGTTGGCCAGATGTTCGAATGCCTGTTGGCGCAAGCGCTTGATCCAGTCTCGCCAGAACGGTTGCTCGTCGGCCCATTGGACCAGTCGAGGAATATCCGCTTGGGTCGTGATCATCTGAGCGAGTTGGTCCAGCGTGGCCGGGCTCAGCTGTGCAAGGTAGTCGAAACTGATCTCGCCGGGTTGTGGAGGGAGTTCCAGGCGCTCGCGCAATCGCATCCTGGCATGCAGTGCCATTTCCAGTTCGTCGAGTAGAAAGGTGGGTTCGCGCAATTGCGTGTCACTGATATCGTCTACAGCGTGCAGGGGCGTCTCGTCGGCGGAGCGTCCCGCAATGAGCGCCTTGCGCCTGGCAACCCGTGCGTCATAGAGATCACTGATGCGCTCGTCCAGCAGCTGTTGGCGCAGCAGTGAGCGGCAAATGGAAATGGCCACCTTGTCGCTGGCATCCCCTGGGGCGGCGTTGAGCGACTGCTGCCATACCAGGACCTGCGTCTCGACTTGCTGGAACAGCAGACTGGCCTGGTCGACGCAGCCGTGAGCGGCTTCGTTGATCAGGTCGATGATGCGTTCATGGACTTGGGCCTGGCCCCAGAGATTGTCGCCTTCGCGTGCAGATAGCCGCTCGACGATGACGTGCATGCGTCGACGCATGGCGTTCGGGCTGGCTTGATAGTCCCGGGTGTCTTCGACACGTCGAAAGAGCTCATACAGCGGTCGCCACTCAGGCTCCTGCAATGTGGCCGCGACATGATCGCCGACGGCTTGCGGCACTGCGGCAAGCCAATCCAAATGATCGACCCGCGCAGCGGTTGGCAGACCGGCATCGTTGAGTCGTTGCAGGGCCTGCTCACTGAAGGGATTGTTCTGGAAGGCATGGTACATCTCGGCTTCACCTGCCCTGACCGCAGTAGCGAATGCGCTATCGCGAAGATCAGGTGCGTCGTGCAACTGATTGTTGCTCAGGTCCACGGCGCGCAGGGTCAGCGGTCGCTGCCCGAGCAACGCTTCGATGCCGGCTGGCCATTCAGCAATGCCGGTCTGCTCCAGGTCCAACCGTTCCAGATGCGTCCAGCCGGTGATGTCTGGCGCAAGATCCAAGGGATTTTCCTGCAGGAACAAGATGCGCAACCGGCTCAACTGCGCCAAGGCTGCACGGCTTGCGTTATCCAGGGTGATGTCGTTGTGGCCAAGGCTCAGTTCGACCAGTGCGGGCCAGCGTTGCAGTGCCTGGAAGTGCTCGGCGCCGAGGAACAGCTCGTTCATTTCGGCCTGCAGCCCCATCAGGTTGGGCAGTTGCGCAAGCTGCTCCAGCGCGGCTACCGGTAGGTCTCCAATAGCGCTGCTCAAGTTCAGGGCGCGAAGCTTGGTCAGTCGGCCCAGGATGGACAGATTGGCGTCAATGGACAGGTCGAGGTTGTTCTCCGAAAGGTCCAGCAACTGGACGTCCGTCAGCCCGCCCAATTGCTCTGGCAGCGTGTACAAACCGTTTTCGCTGAGCTCCAGTTCGCGAACCTGGGGAAAGGCGGCAAGGAATGCGCCCAGGCTATCGGTACCGCCCCGCCACAAGCCGGTTACGTTCAGCTGGCGAACCTGTGGCAGTTGTACCGGCAGGGATGGCAAGGCGCCCAGGTACTCTGCATCGATGCTCAGGATGACCTCGTCGAGGCTCCCATTGGCGTCGTTGTTTTCTCGTCGCCACGCCCGGCGGATGCGTTCGGCCGTGGCTTGGCGCGCAGTCCTGCGTTCCTGGGCTTCATCGGCGGCGATGCCGTCGGTGTCATGAACCCAGCCTTGCAAGGTGCTATCCAGTTGTCGGTATTGGTCACGCAGATTCTGCATCAGACGGTTGAAGGCGATGGGGTCGTGACCGGTCTGTTCACGCAGCCGGGCGCGTAGTGTTTCCCGATCATTGTCCAGGTTGGAAGGGAACAATTGATCGAACTGCTCATCAGCGGTCAACCAGCCCCGGCCACGACCACTCAAGGCATAGCCAAGGCGAGGGCTGCCCGGCAGTCGTGTGGGCAGGCGGTACCAGGGGCGGACAGGCTGCATGCCAAGGTCACGGGCGGCCTGCTCCCGGTCTGCGGTCGCCAGATCGAAAAGTCGGTCGCGCAAAGTCTCCGACTCATGGATCTGCAGGCCCAGATTGTCGCGTTCGCTGTCGGGGAGGGCCTGGAGGATCGCTCGGAACAGGTTGTCTCGGTTGGCCAGGCTCTGGCCGTCCTTGTCGAACGGCTCATAGCCATCGGCGCGGCGTACGAGGATCTTGAGTGGAGCTTGTGCTGCACCTGCCGTCTCCAGCAGTGAACCACCCAGACGACCTTCGCGCAGCTCGAGATGTACTTGGCCAGACCATCCGCAAAGCCGTTGCAGCGCACCGAACACCAATGCATCGCGATCTTCGAGGCTGTCGCTGGCCTGATGAAAGGCCACCAGCGCGCGGTTGATGCGTGACGCCCGCAGGTAAAGGCGAGCGGTTTCGGACACATTGAGCGGTATCCGGCCAGTGCGCTGCATCTGGCTCAAGTGACGGGGCCGGGCTTGGGCCAGAATTTCCCGACGCAGTGTTGGGCTCAGTGAAGGAAAGTCCTGGGCGAGGAGCGCATCCTCCTGGGTAAAGACAGCTGGTCTCGGCTCGATAGCGGCGCCGAAGGCTTCCAGACTCTCCAGCAGCAACGCAGGCAGCGGGCGGTGCTCGACCAAGGTCTGGCGTAAGTCGGCCGTTTCATAGCCACTGCAGCGTAGGGCCTTTCGGAGTGTCGAGGTGTCCAGGCTGTCGATGGCCGGGCCGAGTCGGCGCAACAGGGTGTCGTCGTCCCAAGCCAAAGGTCGCTCGTGGTCCAGCAGCCAGGTCCCTTCGCCATTGCCCAGCAGTGAAGGTTGATGGCGATGTCCCTTGGCTGCGCACAGTCGCCAACCGCCCTCTGGAGTGGCCTCGACCGGGTAGTGCCGGCCGTCCAGCGTGATCCAATGACGGCCTTGGAAGAGGTAGGGGTCAAGGTTGGGCGGCAATTGTGGAGGGGAAGTACGTGCAAACGGCTCCAGATTGCCATGCCAAAGACGTTGCTGATCGCCATGGCCGATGCGGGACCAAGCGTGCAGGGTGCCTTGGGGCTCGATGAACTGCCCGGCAGCGCCAAGCGCCGCTACCTGAAGAAGGTTCTCCACGACCGAGAACAGATGACCGATGGCCGCATCGGCATCTGACTCGTTTGCCGCATGTACGCCTTCGAGAAACTCATCGACCAGTTGCGCGCCGCCAATCACTAGCATGACCTCGGCGAGCCCGGGAACAAAAAAACCGGCCATGTTCAGTACCGACAAACCGACCCCTAGCCAACCTTCGATGCGGGCCAGTTGGGCTGCGGCGTCTCGCTGGGCGACCGGCACGGCGATGTCGGCGGCGTTGCGTAGCATGAGCTCGACCCGGGTCCGTGCGCGGGCGCTGAAACATTCGTCAGGCCATTGCTTGAACGCAAGCGGCAAGCGGGCGTTCTTGTCTAATGTCGGCTGCCATAGGTCGCGCGGAGCGGGGAACAGGCGCTTGAGCCAGTTGAAAGAGTGACCCTCTTCAAGTACCGGCGTGACCGTTTGCAGATCTTTGTAGGGATATCGCGGAAACAAGGTCTGGCGTAGTTGGATCGCCAATCCAGGTTGCTCGGCATGGGCGACATAACGCATGAAGAAGCGCCGCTCGTTGTCTTTGCGCAGCAGTCGAGTCAGCGCCTTGCCTGCTGCTCGCAGCGAGCCATATTGACGCAGTGGCTGGCGTGGGTGACCAGGCAAATACAACAGACACGGTTCTACATCCGCGATGGGCTGCTGGCGGATCAGTAAGGGGCCATACAAAGGCGTCCCGCACAGCTCCAGGTACCCGCACTCCAGTGGCCAGGGTTTGCCATCGCTGTGAAGCAGGAACGATTCGCCGGCCAGCGCGGCATCTGCCAGCATCCGGCCTCGGCTATCGAGATGCTTTTGCAGCTCGGCCATTGTCGTATCGGCTTCGAAGGCTGTGCGATCCTGCTGAAGTACCAGGCTGCGAAACACTGGGGTATCGACATGTTCGGCCAGATGATTGCGGTAGCGTTGTCCCAGGTCCAGGTTCCGAGCGCCTTTCACGAACAATGTGCTGTCCACGGCCATCGGGCCGGGGGCGTTCTTGGAAAGATACAGCGTCACTGATGTGTCGCTGTCGAAGTTCTGCAGGGCCGCTTCGAGCCACGACATGTCGCGCTTTTCGGCGTTGTTCCAGAGCCACCCTTGGTCAGGCGCGGGCAGCTCTCGGTCGGGGTACCAGTGGGACATGGCATCGTCGAGCAACGGACGGCAGAAGTCGTCGATGGGCTGCACCTGTTTCAGTGCCCGATCCAGCGCGCGGGTGGCCTGATGGCTCTGGCGTATGTGTTGTTCAAGTCGTTGGCGTTGGGCTGGGGTAGCTGATTTCAGCCAGCCTGGCAGGCGGGCGTCTATGAAGCTGAAGTGCGATAGGCTCATGGCGGTACCTCTGATATCAGAAGCGGCGAGCCTAGGGCGATGCGAGGAAGCGCAAGGGTTAGATAAGTACCGCGGACCGGTCGTGCCCGGAAAGAAAAACGGCACCTCGAGAGGTGCCGTTGGTGCAGAGGGCGAACTACTTGTGCAGTTCTTCTGCCGCGTAAAGCGTGTTTTCCAGCAGGCAGGCACGGGTCATCGGGCCTACGCCGCCCGGTACAGGCGTGATCCAGCCGGCGCGGGGCAGGGCGGTCTCGAAGACCACGTCGCCCACCAGCTTGCCATCTTCCTGGCGGTTGATGCCGACGTCGATGACGATCGCACCTTCTTTGATCCATTCGCCCTTGACCAGGCCCGGTTTGCCGGCGGCGACTACCACCAGGTCAGCACGGCCTACGTGGCCAGGCAGGTCTTGGGTGAAGCGGTGGCAGACGGTGACGGTGCAGCCGGCCAGCAGCAACTCCATGGCCATCGGGCGACCGACGATGTTGGAGGCGCCGACGATTACAGCGTTCATGCCGTACAGGTCCTGACCGGTGCTTTGCAGCAGGGTCATGATGCCTTTTGGTGTGCAGGGGCGCAGAAGCGGAATGCGCTGGGCCAGGCGGCCGATGTTGTAGGGGTGGAAACCGTCGACGTCTTTATCTGGGCGGATGCGTTCGAGCAGCAGCGAGGCATCCAGATGCTCCGGAAGTGGCAATTGCAGGAGAATGCCGTCGACGGCCGGATCGTCATTGAGGCGGTCGATCAGGTCGGTCAGGGCTTGCTGCGAAGTCTCGCTGGGCAGGTCGAAAGCCTGGGAAATGAAGCCGACCTCTTCGCAGTCCTTGCGCTTGTGCGAAACATAGACTTGGGAAGCAGGGTCGGTACCGACCAGGATCACCGCCAGGCCTGGGGTACGCAGGCCCTGCTGGCGACGCTCCACGACACGTTGAGCGATCTGCTGGCGCAGGTTGGCGGCGATCGCCTTGCCATCGATTAGGTGTGCAGTCATAGACGCGTGATTAACCATCGAGAAGGGAACATAAAAGAGGGCGCATTCTCGCACGACACGGCCCGAGGGCAAAGGCGGGTGGTCGGCCAAATCCCCTAACCCCTTAAATAAACTAAATTTTTTTGAAAAAAGTGTTGACGACCTTCCGGCTCGTCTATAACATTCGTCGCACTTGTCGGGCAGAGCCTAGCACTGGTTAGCAAGGTCAGGCAGAATGAGCGGATTTGCTAGCTTGTTCGGTACGGCTGAAAGTTGATTTGCAATCGTAACAGAAAGCAGATTGAATATGCGCCCGTAGCTCAGCTGGATAGAGCATCCGCCTTCTAAGCGGATGGTCGCAGGTTCGAGTCCTGCCGGGTGCGCCATTAGGCAGCTTTGGCACAGCAAGTGATGTTTTGACGCAATACCGCAATATGGTGGGCGTAGCTCAGTTGGTAGAGCGCTGGATTGTGATTCCAGTTGTCGTGGGTTCGATTCCCATCGTCCACCCCATATTCTCGAAGGCGCCTTGATTGTATAATCTGGCGCCTTTGCTTTAAGTGCTCCACGCGGACGTGGTGAAATTGGTAGACACACTGGATTTAGGTTCCAGCGGCGCAAGCTGTAAGAGTTCGAGTCTCTTCGTCCGCACCATCCTTGGTTTTGCCGCCTTTCGTTGAGTCGCGCTAAACCCATAAAGAAGCCGCCTGGAGCGGCTTTTTTATTGTCTGCAGTTTCTTCAAGCATCAGTGCCCGGCGTGTGGTACTGGTGCTGCTCGGGCAAAAATTGTTAGATTTCAGCCGGTTGAAATAGGGCAAGCGGGCCCGATATAGGAGCTGTCGCATGATTGCAAAAGAAGCTCGCCAGGCATTGGCACTGCAGCGTTTCGCTGAGGCCAATCCGCAATTGCTCGAGGAGATCCGCGAGCTTGGTGCGCATGAACAGGCCCAGCAGATCCAGTGGGCGTTCGAGGATGCTGCGCAAGAGCAGGGTGTCGAGCCTTGGGAGCTGGCATTGCAATTGATCGCTCAAAGCCCCGAGGAGCTGCAAGTCATGCGCTTGGAGGTGCACCGTGAGGTGGCCGAGGCGCTAGGGATGAGCTGGGAAGAGTATTGCCAGTTCAACGAGATCGACTCCGACTGAGCTCTGCCTTTATATAGCTGCATTGTTTGACAAGTTTTTACAGCGCAAGCGACGTGCAACCGCCGTTGCGTGCAAGCGATACGCGGGGGCTTCGGCGGCGCGCCGTGCGGGGCCTTCAATGAAATTGACCGGTGTGGTTCTCCGTCATCTGGGGTGGGGTGACTTCTGATGCGCGAGTCACTAGAATGCTTGCCCTTGATTCTGGAGTCGGGCTATCGCCGGCTAACGTCTGTGCAACGAGGAATATCCATGCAAGTTTCTGTTGAAAACACTTCCGCTCTCGAGCGCCGCATGACCATCGCCGTTCCGGCCGAGCGCGTCGAGAACGAAGTCAACAAGCGTCTGCAGCAGACTGCCAAGCGCGCCAAGGTCGCCGGCTTCCGCCCAGGCAAGGTGCCGATGAGCGTCATTCGTCAGCGTTTCGAGGCCGATGCCCGTCAGGAAGCGTTCGGTGACCTGGTCCAGGCTTCCTTCTACGAAGCCATCGTCGAGCAGAAGCTGAACCCGGCTGGTGCTCCTGCTGTCGAGCCCAAGTCCTTCGAAAAAGGCAAGGACCTGGAATTCGTCGCCATCTTCGAAGTCTTCCCAGAGTTCACCGTTAGCGGCCTGGAGTCGATCAAGGTCGAGCGCCTGAGCGCCGAAGTCGCTGACGCGGACCTGGACAACATGCTGGAAGTGCTGCGCAAGCAGAACGTACGTTTCGAGGCCGTTGAACGTGCCGCCCAGAACGACGATCAGGTCAATATCGATTTCGTTGGCAAGATCGACGGCGAAGCTTTCGCGGGTGGTTCGGCCAAGGGCACCCAGCTGGTGCTGGGCTCCGGCCGCATGATCCCAGGCTTCGAAGACGGTCTGGTTGGCGCAAAAGCGGGCGAAGAACGCGTTGTCAACGTGACCTTCCCTGAGGACTACCAGAACCTGGACCTGGCCGGCAAGGCTGCCGAGTTCACCATCACCGTCAACAGCGTTTCGGCACCTCAGCTGCCTGAGCTGAACGAAGCCTTCTTCGCCCAGTTCGGCATCAAGGAATCGACCCTGGAAGGCTTCCGCGCCGAAGTTCGCAAGAACATGGAGCGTGAGCTGCGTCAGGCAATCAAGGCCAAGGTCAAGAACCAGGTCATGGACGGTCTGCTGGCTGCCAACCCGATCGAAGTGCCGAAGGCTCTGCTGGAGAACGAAGTCAACCGTCTGCGCGTGCAGGCTGTTCAGCAGTTCGGCGGCAACATCAAGCCAGAGCAACTGCCGGCCGAGCTGTTCGAAGAGCAAGCCAAGCGCCGTGTGGTCTTGGGTCTGATCGTTGCTGAGGTGGTCAAGCAGTTCGAGCTGAAGCCGGACGACGCCAAGGTCCGCGAAATGATCGAGGAAATGGCCTCGGCCTACCAAGAGCCGGAGCAGGTCATCTCCTGGTACTACAAGAACGACCAGCAACTGAACGAAGTCCGTTCGGTTGTGCTGGAAGAACAAGTTGTAGATACTGTCCTGCAGAAAGCGACTGTGACCGACAAGTCGGTCTCGTACGAAGAAGCTGTCAAGCCAGCACAGGCTCCTGCCGCCGCTGAGTGATAGGTCTTCTCTCGTAGGAAACCCCCACAAGCCAGCCTTCGAGCTGGCTTGTGCGTATTCAAGCCATGACTATTTGGGAGTGAGTGCAGGACATGTCCCGCAATTCTTATATTCAACAGAGCTCCGACATCCAGGCCGCGGGCGGTCTGGTCCCGATGGTTATCGAGCAGTCCGCCCGTGGCGAGCGCGCCTACGACATCTACTCGCGCCTATTGAAGGAGCGTGTGATTTTCCTGGTTGGTCCCGTAGAGGACTACATGGCCAACCTGGTGGTGGCACAACTGCTGTTCCTTGAAGCGGAAAACCCGGACAAGGATATCCATCTGTACATCAACTCGCCGGGTGGTTCGGTCACCGCCGGCATGTCGATCTACGACACCATGCAGTTCATCAAGCCGGACGTCTCGACCATCTGCATCGGTCAGGCCTGCAGCATGGGCGCATTCCTGCTGGCGGCCGGCGCTGCAGGCAAGCGTCACTGCCTGCCGAACTCGCGCGTGATGATTCACCAGCCATTGGGTGGCTTCCAGGGCCAGGCGACCGATATCGAGATCCATGCCCAGGAAATCCTCAACATCAAGGCGCGTCTGAACGAGCTGCTGGCCCATCACACTGGCCAGGATCTCGAGACCATCAAGCGCGACACCGAACGCGACAACTTCATGAGTGCCGCGCGCGCGGCCGAGTACGGCCTGATCGACTCGGTCTACGACAAGCGGCAACTGGCGTCCTGAACCAAGGTGCCAGAGCGGGTGGGCGCCGTTGGCGCCTACCTGCGGACTTGAAAAAGCCCGCAATTGCCTTCATCTTGTGTTTCATGCCTACCGGATTGGATCGATCGAATGACTGACACCCGTAACGGCGAGGACAGCGGCAAATTGCTCTATTGCTCCTTCTGCGGCAAAAGCCAGCACGAAGTGCGCAAATTGATTGCCGGGCCCTCGGTATTTATCTGCGACGAGTGCGTCGACCTGTGCAACGACATCATCCGTGAGGAGGTGCAGGAAGCCCAGGCCGAAAGCAACGCGCACAAATTGCCATCGCCGAAAGAAATCAGCGGTATCCTGGACCAGTACGTCATTGGTCAGGAGCGCGCGAAAAAGGTGCTGTCCGTAGCGGTGTACAACCACTACAAGCGCCTGAACCAGCGTGACAAGAAGGGCGACGAAGTCGAACTCGGCAAGAGCAACATCCTGCTCATCGGGCCGACTGGCTCGGGCAAGACCCTGCTCGCCGAAACCCTTGCACGCCTGTTGAACGTACCGTTCACCATCGCCGACGCCACCACCTTGACCGAAGCCGGTTACGTGGGTGAGGACGTCGAGAACATCATTCAGAAACTGCTGCAAAAGTGCGACTACGACGTGGAAAAGGCCCAGATGGGCATTGTCTATATCGATGAGATCGACAAGATCTCGCGCAAGTCGGACAACCCGTCGATCACTCGCGACGTGTCGGGCGAGGGCGTGCAGCAGGCGCTGTTGAAGCTGATCGAAGGGACTGTGGCTTCCGTGCCGCCTCAGGGTGGTCGCAAGCATCCGCAACAGGAATTCCTGCAGGTTGATACCCGCAATATCCTGTTCATCTGCGGCGGTGCGTTCTCGGGCCTGGAAAAGGTCATTCAGAACCGCTCCACCAAAGGTGGCATCGGTTTTGGCGCTGAAGTGCGCAGCAAGCAGGAAGGCAAGAAGGTCGGCGAGTCCTTGCGTGAGGTCGAACCGGATGATCTGGTCAAGTTTGGCCTGATTCCGGAGTTCGTCGGCCGTCTGCCGGTGCTGGCAACCCTCGACGAGCTGGATGAGGCTGCACTGATGCAGATCCTCACCGAGCCGAAGAACGCCTTGACCAAGCAGTATGCCAAGCTGTTCGAGATGGAAGATGTGGACCTCGAGTTCCGTAGCGACGCGCTCAAGGCGGTTGCTCGCAAGGCGCTCGAGCGCAAGACCGGCGCCCGGGGCCTGCGTTCGATCCTCGAAGGCGTGCTGCTTGACACCATGTACGAGATTCCTTCGCAGAAGGATGTCAGCAAGGTGGTGATCGACGAGAGCGTCATCGATGGCACCTCACAGCCTTTGCTGATCTACGAGAACAGCGAGCCGCAAGCCAAGGCCGCACCTGACGCCTGAGTCGGGTAAGCCAAGTCGAGCAAGAAAGGGGCCTATGGGCCCCTTTCTGCTTTTCCGATCTCAACGCTTGTAATTTTATGGACCTGCCCCCACATTAGGTCCAAGCATCATTTCCACCGGTTTCCGGCCATAAGGCCGCTGTAGAGGCGAAATCATGAAGACCACCCTCGACTTGCCTCTTTTGCCATTGCGCGATGTCGTTGTTTATCCGCACATGGTCATCCCGCTGTTCGTGGGACGCGAGAAGTCCATCGAAGCCCTTGAGGCGGCGATGACGGGCGAGAAGCAGATCCTCCTGCTGGCCCAGAAGAATCCTGCCGACGATGACCCGGGCGAAGATGCCCTGTATCGCGTCGGTACCATTGCCACTGTCCTGCAATTGCTGAAGCTACCCGACGGTACCGTCAAGGTGTTGGTCGAGGGCGAGCAGCGCGGCGCCGTCGAGCGTTTCACGGAAGTGGAAGGGCATGTCCGTGCCGAAGTCACCCTGATCGATGAAGTCGAGGCCGCCGAGCGCGAGTCGGAAGTCTTCGTGCGCACGTTGCTGTCGCAGTTCGAGCAGTACGTCCAGTTGGGCAAGAAGGTCCCGGCTGAAGTCCTGTCCTCGCTCAACAGTATCGAAGAGCCCGGCCGCCTGGTCGACACCATGGCCGCCCATATGGCCCTGAAGATCGAGCAGAAGCAGGAAATCCTCGAAATTGTCGATCTACCGACCCGGGTCGAACATGTCCTGGCATTGCTCGATGCAGAGATCGACCTGCTGCAGGTCGAGAAGCGTATCCGTGGCCGGGTCAAGAAGCAGATGGAGCGCAGCCAGCGCGAGTACTACCTGAATGAGCAGATGAAGGCCATTCAGAAGGAGCTCGGCGATGGCGACGAGGGCCACAACGAAGCCGAGGAGCTGAAGAAGCGTATCGAAGCTGCTGGCCTGCCCAAGGACGCCTTGGCCAAAGCCCAGGCCGAGCTGAACAAGCTCAAGCAGATGTCGCCGATGTCCGCAGAGGCCACTGTGGTTCGCTCCTACCTGGACTGGCTCGTGCAGGTGCCTTGGAAAGCCCAGAGCAAAGTACGTCTGGACCTGGCCAAGGCCGAGGAAATCCTCGATGCCGATCACTATGGCCTGGAAGAGGTCAAGGAACGCATCCTTGAATATCTCGCTGTGCAGAAGCGCGTGAAGAAGATTCGCGGCCCTGTGCTTTGCCTGGTAGGTCCACCTGGCGTTGGTAAAACCTCCCTGGCCGAATCGATCGCGGCTGCTACCAACCGCAAGTTCGTGCGCATGGCCTTGGGCGGTGTGCGTGACGAAGCCGAGATCCGAGGCCATCGTCGCACCTACATCGGTTCCATGCCGGGTCGTTTGATTCAGAAAATGACCAAGGTGGGTGTACGCAACCCGCTGTTCCTGCTCGACGAGATCGACAAGATGGGCAGCGACATGCGCGGCGATCCCGCCTCGGCATTGCTGGAAGTGCTCGACCCTGAGCAGAACCACAACTTCAACGACCACTACCTGGAGGTCGACTACGACCTCTCGGACGTGATGTTCCTGTGCACCTCGAACTCGATGAACATTCCGCCGGCGCTACTCGACCGGATGGAGGTCATCCGCCTGCCGGGCTACACCGAGGACGAGAAGATCAACATCGCGGTCAAGTACCTGACGCCCAAGCAAGTGAAGGCCAATGGCCTGAAGAAGGGTGAACTGGAGATCGATGTCACGGCGATCCGCGACATCATTCGTTACTACACCCGCGAAGCCGGCGTGCGCGGTCTGGAGCGCCAGATCGCCAAGGTCTGCCGCAAGGTGGTCAAGGAGCACACCGGCGAGAAGCAGCTCAAGGTCAAGGTGACCGGCGAGCAGCTCGAACATCTGCTGGGCGTGCGCAAGTTCCGCTACGGCCTGGCAGAGCAGCAGGATCAGATCGGTCAGGTCACCGGCCTTGCCTGGACCCAGGTGGGCGGCGAACTGCTTACCATCGAAGCCGTGGTCATCCCCGGCAAGGGCCAGTTGATCAAGACCGGCTCTTTGGGCGACGTCATGGTCGAATCGATCACCGCCGCGCAGACCGTGGTACGCAGCCGTGCCCGCAGTCTGGGCATCGCCGCCGATTTCCACGAGAAGCACGATGTGCACATCCACATGCCCGAGGGCGCTACCCCTAAGGACGGCCCAAGTGCGGGTATCGGCATGTGCACGGCGCTGGTCTCGGCACTTACCCAGATTCCGGTGCGCGCCGATGTGGCCATGACCGGTGAAATCACCCTGCGTGGCCAGGTTCTGGCCATCGGTGGCTTGAAGGAAAAACTCCTCGCGGCACACCGCGGTGGGATCAAGACGGTGATCATTCCAGAGGAAAACGTTCGTGATCTGAAGGAGATTCCGGAAAATATCAAACAGGATCTTCAGATCAAACCGGTCAAATGGATTGACGAAGTCCTCCAAATTGCGCTGCAATACGCCCCGGAGCCCTTGCCAGATGTGGCTCCGGAGATTGTCGCGAAAGATGAAAAGCGCGACGGCGATGCTAAGGAAAGAATTAGCACGCACTAGTACGTATTTCGCTGGGGGGCTTTCCTTGACAGTTTTTTCGGGGCCTTGCTATAAAACGGCACGCCAGTGTCAATAGGCCGCCCAGTGCTCGTTTCATAAGCTTTTCATTACATACTTAGAAACAAACTCAATAGAGATATAAGGGGACTTAGAGTGAACAAGTCGGAACTGATTGACGCTATCGCCGCATCCGCTGACATTCCGAAAGCTGTAGCTGGCCGTGCGCTGGACGCAGTCATCGAATCCGTCACCGGCGCCCTGAAGCAAGGTGACGATGTTGTACTGGTTGGCTTCGGTACCTTCTCGGTCAAGGAGCGCGCTGAGCGCACCGGCCGTAACCCGCAAACCGGCAAGGCGATCAAGATCGCTGCTGCCAAGGTTCCAGGCTTCAAGGCTGGCAAAGGCCTGAAAGACGCCGTCAACTAAGTCGTCTCTTTCAGCCGGACCTGGTCACACCAGGCCCGACCGCGTGACGGCGGGGCCGCAAACGTTCCCGTTGGCACGCTCGCTTTGAAAAGGCGCATCCCACAGGATGCGCCTTTCTTCTATCAGGACTCTACCCACGCTCCACGGTTGTCGACGCAGTGGTACAACCGTTTCTGGGGGACGCATGCTGCAGAATATCAGGGACAATTCACAAGGTTGGATTGCCAAGACCATCATCGGCCTTATCGTCGTGCTGATGGCGCTGACCGGCTTCGAGGCCATTTTCCAGGCCACCAGCCATAGCCAGGACGCCGCCAAGGTGAACGGCCAGACCATCAGTCAGAACGAGCTGAGCCAGGCCGTCGACATGCAGCGCCGCCAGCTGATGCAACAGCTGGGCAAGGATTTCGACCCAGCACTGCTGGATGAAAAGATGCTGCGCGAAGCTGCGCTCAAAGGGCTGATCGAGCGCAAGCTGCTGTTGCAGGGTGCCGAGGACGCCAAGTTCGCCTTCTCCGAGGCCGCGCTGGATCAGCTGATCCTGCAGACACCGGAGTTCCAGGTCGACGGCAAGTTCAGCGCCGAACGTTTCGATGCGGTCATTCGCCAGATGGGCTATGGGCGCATGCAATTCCGCGAGATGCTCGCCGAGGAAATGCTCATCGGGCAATTGCGCACGGGCCTTGCCGGCAGCAGCTTCGTCACCGACAAACAAGTCGAAGCCTTCGCTCGCCTGGAGAAGCAGACCCGCGATTTCGCTTCGCTGACCTTCAAGGCCGACCCGGCCGCCGTCAAGGTGAGCGACGACGAGGTCAAGGCGCACTACGACCAGCACGCCAAGGAATTCATGACACCCGACCAGGTGGTCATCGATTACATCGAGCTGAAGAAGTCGGCCTTCTTCGACCAGGTACAGGTCAACGAGGACGAACTCAAGGCCCTGTACGAGAAGGAAATCGCCAACCTGGCCGAACAGCGCCATGCCGCGCATATCCTCATCGAGGTCGACGACAAGGTTTCCGATGCACAGGCCAAGGCCCGTATCGAAGAGATCCAGCAGCGTCTGGCCAAGGGAGAGGACTTTGCCACACTGGCCAAGGAATTCTCCAAGGACCCAGGTTCGGCCAGCAATGGCGGTGATCTCGGCTTCGCAGGCCCAGGCGTCTACGACCCAGCCTTCGAGGATGCCCTGTACAAGCTGAACAAGGACCAAGTATCGGCACCGGTGCGCACCGAGTACGGTTACCACCTGATCAAGCTGCTAGGTGTGCAGGCACCGGAAGTGCCGACCTTTGCAAGCCTAAAAGACAAGCTGACCCGCGAACTCAAGACCCAACAGGTCGAACAGCGCTTCGTGGAAGTGACCAAGCAGCTGGAAGACGCCGCGTTCGAGGCCTCTGACCTGGCTCAGCCGGCCCAGGACCTGGGCCTGAAGGTTCAGACTTCGGCCGCATTCGGTCGGGAAGGCGGTGAGGGCATCACGGCCAACCGTTCGGTCGTCCAGGCCGCTTTCAGCGAAGAAGTGCTGGAAGAGGGCGCCAACAGCAATGCCATCGAGCTGGATCCGGAGACCGTGGTCGTGCTGCGTGTCAAGGAGCATCGCAAGCCGGAGCAACTGCCGCTGGAGGCTGTGGCCAAGAACATCCGCGAGCACCTGGCCAAGGAGAAGGCGACTGCCGAGCTCAAGGCCAAGGCTGACAAGCTGATCGCTGGCCTGCGCGATGGCGCCATCCCGCTGACCTCCGAACAGGAAGGCCAGAAGTGGAAGACCCAAGAGGCCGTTACGCGTGGCCAGGACGGTATCGATCCGGCCGAACTGCAAGCGGTATTCCGCCTGGCCAAGCCTGCCTCCAAGGATAAGCCGGTCTACGGCAGCGTGGTCCTCGGCGATGGCAGCCTGGTGGTGTTGCAGCTCAAGGGGGTCAACGAAGGCGCTGCAGCCACTGACGAGGAGAAAGCGCAGATCCGCCGTTACCTCGCTTCGCGTGCAGGCCAGCAGGACTTCGCGGCCTACCGTAAGCAACTAGAAGCCGCGGCTGACGTCACTCGTTACTGAGTGCTATCGCCGCAACAAGACAGGCCGCTCATGCGGCCTTTCTTGTTTTTTGGGAGGGGCTAACGCCGCTCACCTTCGTAGATGTCCATCGTGTCCCGGGCAATTTCCCGTCCCAGGGCGATCAGTTCCGGCGCCTTGTAGAACTCGAAGAAGCGGCACACCCGCTTGGGCACGTTGATCAGCACGTCTGGCGGATAGCCGGCGATCTTGTACTGAGCGAGGGAGGTCTGCATGACTTCGAAGCTCTGGTTGATCAAGTCGAGCAAGGACGCAGGCCCTACGTTATCGACGATGAAGGAACCGGTGGCGGACCTGGGCGCGCCGCCACGTTCGGGGGCCGCTGCCGGCTGCTGGCCTTCCGGGTCGGCAGACTCGCCAAGCCAGGGGTCGCTGGCGTTCAGTCCCTCGGCGACGATTTCCTGTTCGATGCGCATCAATTGTTCGGCCGGTTTGCGGCGAAAGGGCAGACGTGAGCCCAACGAGCTGATGACGGCGTCGAAGCGCATCTTGAACGCTGCAGGCCGCTCGATCACCGGCAATTGGTATTGTTTCTGGTTGGTGGCATTGAGGTTGACGGCGATGATCAGGTCGCAATGGCTGGACACCACCGGCACGATCGGCAGCGGATTGAGAATGCCGCCATCGACTAGCATGCGGTTACCCTGCATCACCGGTGTGAACAGGCTGGGGATCGCCGCCGAGGCCCGCATGGCCTGGTGCAGGCAGCCTTCCTGGAACCAGATCTCCTGCTGGTTGGTGAGGTCCGCTGCCACCGCCGTATAGGGAATGGACAGTTGTTCGATGTTCACCTCGCCGACGATCTTGCGGATCTGGCCAAACACTTTGTCGCCGCGGATCGCGCCTAAGCGAAAGCTCACATCCACCAGGCGCAGCACGTCGAGGTAGTCCAGGCTCTCGATCCAGCTGCGGTATTCATCCAGTTTTCCGGCAGCATAGATCCCACCGATCACCGCACCCATCGAACAGCCGGCGATGCAGGCGATTTCGTAGCCGCGTCGCTCTATCTCCTCGATCACGCCGATATGCGCATACCCGCGTGCGCCCCCCGATCCCAGTACCAATGCCACGCGTTTGCTCATGACTGTCCCCCTACTGCTGTGCAACCATGGTCCAACAATGCACCCATTGTTGCCTGTGCTTCAATGTAGACCGTGCTGGGCTACGCTGAGCAGGGCACTTTTCGCTTGCCTGAGCGTCGAACGGCCACTCTTTTTGTTCAAACTTGAGGTTACTGACTGATGAAAGCCTGGATCTGCCTTCCCCTGATCGCCCTTGCCCTCACCGGTTGCGCGGGCAAGACGGCGTACCGTGACAGCTGTGCGACTCAGCTCGATGCTGCATGGAAGGAGCTGGACCTGGCCAAGGCCGAAGGGTTTGCCGGCACCGTCAGCTATTCCAAGGCCCTGTCGCTGTTGACCGGCGCCAAAACGCAGCAGCAGTTCGAGGCCTTCGAAGGCTGTAGCCGCAAGGCCGAGAAGGCGCGTTTTTACATCCGTGAGTCCCGCGCGGGTCGTTGATCCAGGAGGGCTGTATGGCCGCCATGCTCGATCATGTCATCGCCCAGGTGCTGGCCTTGCAGGTCCGTCTGCTGGCATGCCGGGAGCGGCTGGCGGCCGATGTCGACAGCGAAGCCTTGCACGACCTGCGTACAAGCCTGCGGCGCCTGCGGAGCCTGCTGCGGCCTTTGCGGGGGCTGCCCGGTGTCGAGCAGTTGGAGGACGCCGCGCGCTCGCTGGGGGCGCTCACGACCCCCTTGCGAGACCGTGAGGTGCTAGCGGCCCACCTGATCGGCCAAGGGCACCAGCAGGCTGGGGCGCGTCGTCTGGAGGGCAGGGCGGGCATCTTCGCCAGTGTGGCCGTGAGCCGTCAGCTCGCCCGGGTGCTGGCGATCATCGACACCTTTCCGTTATTCCTGCGGGCCTGCGCGCGCGAAGGCTTGGCCAGTGGCCTGGACAAGCGCATCGACAAGCGCCTGAACAAACAATGGCGCAAGCTCGAGAAAGCGCTTGACGACCCCAGCCACGACCGTCATCGCCTGCGTTTATTGATCAAGCGGGTGCGCTATGGCGACGAGGCGTACCCACAGCTGGCGCACGCCGGAAACAAACTGCAACGCCTGCTCAAGCGCACCCAGGCCGACCTGGGCGATTGGCACGACCGTGTGCAATGGCTTTTGCTGGCGCGTGATCACGCCGATCTGGCGCCCTTCAAGAAAGCCTGGGAATGCGAACTGCATGAGGCCGAGCAGAAGGCCGATGCCACCCTTGAGGCCTTGCGGGCAGCCGTGGCGCGTCGATAGCCATAGGGAATGGCCATTATGCGGGCTGTCAGCCAGACACTCGCTGGCTAATATCGGGGCACGTCCTGACGCGGGCACGTCCCGTGGCAGCCAATCAAGCCCCGGTGCAGGAGCCGAACATGAATTTCACGCAATTGCTCAGCGCCGTGCGCGAGTGTCCCGAATCTGTCAGTGTGCCGGCCAGTTGGGGCCAGGGGCGCGCGGTATTTGGCGGGCTGATGGTCGCGCTGATGCATGAGGCGATGCGTGCCAAGCTTGGTGAGGGACGTCCGGTGCGGTCGTTGGCTGTCACCTTTGTTGGGCCAGCGACGCCGCAGGTGCCGATCAGTTTCGAGGTCGAGGTGTTGCGTGAGGGCAAAGCTGTCAGCACGCTGCTGGGACGCGCGGTGCAGGAGGGGCAGGTGGTGACCTTGGTACAGGGCAGCTTCGGAGATGGCCGTCCTTCGGCAATCGAGGTCAAGGCTCAGCCTGCCGTGGACATGAAGCCGCTAGAGCAGTCTGCCGCCGAATTGCCCTATATCAAAGGCGTGACGCCTGAGTTCATGCGTCATGTGGCTTTGCGTTGGGCCATTGGCGGCCTGCCGTTCAGCGGTAACGATGATCGACGGATGGGCGGTTGGGTACGCCTGCGCGATATGGCCGACGGGCCGGCGAGCGAAGCGCATCTGCTGGCAATGGTCGATGCCTGGCCGCCCAGTCTGCTACCGCATCTTAAACAACCTGCCGCAGGCAGCACCCTGACCTGGACGATCGAGTTCATTCAGCCAGCGCCCAAGCTGTCGACCTTGGACTGGTGTCGTTACTGTGTCGAGACCGAGCACGCCCGCGATGGCTATGGGCACGCTTCGGCCGCCCTGTGGACAGCCGAGAACGAGCTGATTGCCTTGAGCCGACAGACCGTGACGGTGTTCGCCTAGATCTGGGCAGCTAGCGGCGATGCTTGTGGCGCTCGCGCCAGGCACGCCACCAGGCACCGCTCAGCAGAAAGCGCGGAAAGGTGATGAATTGCTCGGTCAGTACACGCTGAACGGCGTCCTTGCGGCTGGCGAAGGGTTCGGGTTGCTCGGTTTCCAGACGATGGCCGTGGCGCTGCAGTCCAAGGCCAGCGGCCAGGGCGATCAAGCCGATGGCCAGTTGGCCGAGGTCCAGGCCAAATACCCCGCCGAGCATCAACAGGGCGCCCAGGATGAACAATGGGACGGCGATCAGATGCAGCACCAGGTTGGTCGGATGCCGGTGATTGTGATGGTAACCACGCCATTGCCAGGCGTGCAGATTGGGCAGGCGTTTGCTCATGGGCATTTCCTCTCGGTCATGCCCAAAGCTTAGTGTGGCCCTACGGCGAGGGCCAATCGAGGCGGGTTATCGGCCTTATAGCTTGAGCTGGCCGATGGCTTTGTTCAGCTCGGCCGCCAGGGTCGCCAGCTCGTTGCTGGTGGTGGCAGAACCGACGGTCTGCTGGACCGTTTCCTCGGTGACGTCACGAATGCTCACCACCGCCCGGTTCATCTCTTCGGCCACCTGGCTTTGTTGTTCGGCGGCGACGGCGATCTGCGTGTTGCTCTCGCGCATTTGCGCGACGGCACTGGTGATGTCCAGCAACGCCTCGCCTGCCTCTTGGGCCTGTTTGACACAATCGTCGGCCTTGTAGGAGCTCTCCTGCATGAAATCCACGGCATCACGGGTACCTGCCTGCAGGGCGGACACCATGCCGGTGATTTCATCGGTGGAGGTCTGCACGCGCTTGGCCAGGTTGCGCACTTCGTCCGCCACCACGGCAAACCCACGTCCCAGGTCGCCTGCCCGGGCCGCCTCGATCGCAGCATTGAGGGCCAGTAGATTGGTTTGCTCGGCGATGCTATGGATGACGCCGACTACGCCGTTGATGCGCTGGCTGTCCTCGGCGAGCTGGCGAATCATTTCGGCGGTTTGCTGAACACCGCTGGACAGGCCGGCGATGGAGTCCTGCACACGTGTGACCACCGCCTGGCCGCTGCCGGCCAGGGTATCGGCGGTTTGCGACAGGTCACGGGTGGCGCCGGCATGCTGGGCAATGTGATGGACCGTGGCGGACATCTCGTTGATGGCGGTGGCAGCCTGGTCGGTCTCGCTTTGCTGGCCGATCATGCCGTGGCGCACCTCGTCCATGCTCGCTGCCAGGCGTGCTGCGCCGCTGTCCAATTGCGCTGCGGTACGAGCTACCGTGCTGACCACCCGGTGGTAGGTGGCTTGCATTGCATTGAAGGCGCCTGCCATCTGGCCGACTTCATCGCCACAGGACAGCGGGACACGGGCCGACAAGTCGCCAGTCTTCTCCACATGCAGCATCACGTCTTTGAGCGTATTGAGCTGGCTGAGCAAGAAACGGATCAGCAACTGCGAAGCGCAGAGCATCGCCAACATCAGAATCAGCACGCAGACCGCGTATTGGGTGAAGCGCTCGAAGAACACCTGGCGCAGGCTGGGGGATTCGGCCAGCACAGCGATGCGCTGCTCTGCCCGGTGGATCACTTGGGCGCCCTGCAAGGGATTGTTGCCCAGGATCCAGGCATTGGGCAGGGCGACCCAGCCTTGTGCATCGACCAAGGCCTCACGCGGCTGGTTGGCGATGACCGGCGTCTGCCCGGACTGCCACATCACGGCCTGGGAGGGTTGGGGCAGTGGTTGCCCTTCAGGCCAGGCCGCGATCAGCTCGGCCTGGGCAATGGCCTGGTTGCGCGCGCCTTCTGCACGGGCTTGCTGCTCCAGGTAAACCGCGTAGAGCACCAGGAGCAGGGTCGTGACGAAGGCCACCGCATTGACGGCCCAGAACTTGTACTTCAGGGAAATATTGCTAAGCCAGGCACCCATGGATAGGTCTTCTCTGAGTTGAGCGGAAACATTATTGGCAAGGTGCCATCATTGTGTCCGCTCGTCCCAGCGCCTGCCTTGATATGCGTCAACAAACCCCAGCCCGGTTTCAGGGCAGCTGGAAGAATGCTTTGGCGGTGGCAGTGGTGTGCGCGGCTGTCTGTTCCAGGGATTCTCCCCTGTGCAGCGCAACCTCTCGCAGGACTTCGGGCAGGAAAGCAGGCTCGTTGAGGCCCTTCTTTGGCTTCGGACGAAGGCTGCGCGGCAGCAGATAGGGTGCGTCGCTTTCGAGCATCAGGCGGCCTTCGGGAATATTGCCTACCAGCGGGTGAAGATGGGTGCCGCGGCGCTCGTCGCAAATCCAGCCCGTGATACCGATGTGCAAGTCCAGATCCAGGTAGGCGAACAAGGCTTGGCGCTCGCCGGTGAAGCAGTGCACCACGGCCGCTGGTAGGTGGTCACGATAGACTTTGAGGATCGCCAGCAGCCGTGCGCTGGCCTCTCGCTCATGGAGGAACACGGGCAAGCCCAGCTCGGCGGCCAACGCCAACTGAGCCTCCAGCGCTTTCTCTTGTTGCGGGCGGGGGGAGAAGTCGCGGTTGAAATCGAGCCCGCACTCGCCCACGGCCCGCACCCGCGGCTGGGCCAGCAGTTCACGCAGCAAGCGCTCGCTGGCGTTGTCCCAATGGCTGGCATCGTGGGGGTGGATACCGGCTGTGGTGAACAAGCGCAGGCTTTCCGGATCGAGCTGCGAAGCGAGCGTCAGGGCCTGTTCGCTGACCTGGAGGCTAGTCCCGGTGAGCACCATCTGGACCACGCCCGCCTGTACGGCCCGCTCGACGACAGCGGCCTGCTGGTCATGGAAACTGCTGTTGGTCAGGTTGACGCCAATGTCGATCAGTTGCATCTTTCTACCTCGTGCCGCGGGCCGGCCAGCATAGCAAAAAACGGGTAATTCGTAAGAAATCCCAGAACTTCAAGTGGTTGTCGTGGTCTTTTAGCGTCATTTGTCATGGACGGACCTCGCTGTATGACACCCGCTCCCAGCCCCCGGACAGTTTCTCGCATGCTGCGATCACTGCTGATACCGCTGCTTGTCGGCTTGACCCTGGCCCCAGCGGCCAATGCGCGGCTGCCGGGGCCCCAGCAGCATGTTCCGGCCAGCCAGGTTCGCGACCTGGCACAGATCCGCAGCAGCAAAGTCCTCAGGGTTTTGGTCAACCAGAGTCGCAACAGCTCGGGTGAAGTCAAAGGCGAGCCGGTGGGTGTGGAACACCACCGCTTGCGAGGTCTCGAGCACTACCTAAATGCTCGGGCCCGGGACGGTCAGCAAATCCGCCTCAAGCTCATCCCCCGCGCCAAGGAACAATTGCTTGCCGCCCTGCAGCGTGGCGAGGGCGATTTGGCGGCCCCTGGCGAGCTGCTCGATCCTGCGCTGGTGCGTGGGGTCAGTGGCAGCGTAGCGGTCCGGGACCAGGTGCAATTGATGCTGGTCGGACGCAAAGGGGAGCGCGGCTTCACCCGGGTGGATCAGTTGTCCGGACGAACTGTCGCGTTGACCAGTGCCAGCGCCGCCGGCGCGGTGATCACCCAGATCAACCAGCAACTGGCGTTGCGCAAGCGTGCACCGATCAAGGTGGAGTGGGTCGATGCCAGTCTGGCGGTGGAAGATGTGCTGGAAATGGTCCAGGCAGGCATTTATCACCTGACCGTGGTGGAGCGCCCGATTGCCCAGCGCTGGGCTCGGGTGATGCCGCGCTTGCGGCTGGATTCGCGCGTGAGCCTGGGCCAGCCTCAGGCGATGCGCTGGTATGTGCGACGTGACGCCAGCATGTTGCTCGCCACGGTGGATCGCTTCCTGGAAGGCTACCGAGCACCGGCGAACCAGGACGCAGCCTTCGAGCGTATCTACCGGCGTCAATACCGTGTGCATGACCCGCTGGCGAGAAAGGACCGCAAGCGTCTGGAGTCGTTGCGCACGGTGCTGCAGAAGCATGGCGCTGCGCAGCAGATCGACTGGCTGAACCTGGCGGCGCTGGCGTTCAAGGAATCCACCTTCAACCCGGCGGCTCGCGGAGGTGGTGGTGCGCATGGGCTGATGCAGATCACGCCGGCAGCGGCTCGCCGCGTGGGGGTGAGTGACATCGCCTCGGTCGACGGCAATGTGCAGGCGGGCGCCCGGTATCTGGCATTGATCCGCCGCAAGTTTTTCGCCAGCCCCCAGCTCAACGAGCGTGAGCGCATGGCGTTTGTCCTCGCCGCCTACAACCTTGGACCGGAACGGGTCCAGGCCATGCGCGCCGAGGCGCGGCGCCGCGGGCTAAATGGCAATCAGTGGTTCTTCCAGACCGAGCGCATCGCCATGGAGCAGGTAGGCATGGGGCCGGTCAACTTCGTCAATAGCGTCAATAAGTACTTCTTGGCTTTCAATCGGCAGCGGGAATCGCTGGAGCGCGTCGCGAACCGCTAACAAATCGAATATATAGATGTAAACAGGCCATTTATTGCGCTTTTTGTATCTATTTGGGTGATTAGAATGGCGCCATCTGCACACATCATCCCTTGATTCAGGAAGCATCGAAATGAACAACACACTCAACGCCCTGTTCGTTACCCGCGCCGGCACTGGTCTGAGCGTCATCCGTATCCTGGTAGGCATCATCTTCTTGGCCCACGGTGCCCAGAAGCTGTTCGGCCTGTTTGGCGGCTACGGTCTGGAAGGCACCGGCCAATGGATGGAAAGCATCGGCCTGGCCCCAGGCTACCTGATGGCTCTGTTGTCGGGCAGCGCCGAGTTCTTCGGTGGCCTGGCCCTTGTGATTGGCTTGCTGGCACGGCCTGCGGCACTGGCGCTGTCCGTGACCTTGGTGGTAGCGATCCTCTCGGTGCACATCAACAATGGCCTGTTCATGGCGAACAATGGCTACGAGTTCGCCCTGGCGCTACTGGCGGGTACGGTCGCGGTGTTGATCGAAGGCGCAGGCCGCTTCTCCCTGGACCGGCTGATCGCTCGCCACTGATCTGCGGCTAACATCGAACCCGCTTTCCAGGTGTACGGGTAAGCGGGTTTTTTCATGTGAAGGGGCAGACCTGCGAAAGTCTTAGCGTTTAGCTGCTATCGGTATCTTGTAACTTATCGCGTCACGCTCTAGCATACCGACTGCGCCGATTTAAACAGCTACTTGCGGGGCGCGGGATAACTCTTTTGGGTCATCCGAAATACCGCTAAAGCGCTGGTTCGGTGACGCCTCCCACCGCTGCCCAGCGGGATTTGCGAGGCGCAGAGATATCTCCATGAGTTGTCCACGTACCAGTGTCTGCTTGAGTCCATTGCCTGCCAGCCAGGCTTCCCGTACACCGCGCATCCTGCTCGGTGGCCAGCATCAACCCACACTTTTACGCAACCTTGACGGCTTGTCGCGGCGCAAGGGGCAAGCGCGTGCATTTCTCGTACAGTTTGCCGAAACCTGTGACGGCTTTGCCCAGTTTGGCAATGACCGTTTCGACCTTGCGGTGATCCAGGCGCCCTTGGCCGCCGACGCCGCCGAAGTCATCGGCCAGCTGACACGTATCGCGCGCCAGGGGCTAATCACCCGCCGCTGAGCTGCGTGTCGTCCACGGGATTTTTCGCTAAGCTCGGAGCCCTCCGCTGGTGTGCGTCAGCGGAGGATGCACTGAGGAGAATGCCGCTTGAGCACCAACATCATCACCACTGAAGGTCATGAGGCTCTGAAGAAAGAGCTCGATCACCTGTGGCGAGTCTATCGTCCCGAGATTACCCAGAAGGTCACCTGGGCCGCCTCCCTGGGCGACCGCAGCGAGAACGCGGACTACCAGTACAACAAGAAGCTTTTGCGAGAGATCGACCGCCGGGTCCGGTACCTGCGCAAGCGGCTTGAAGACGTCAAGGTGGTGGCCTATTCGCCGCAGCAAGAGGGCAAGGTGTTCTTTGGTGCCTGGGTGGAAATCGAAAATGACGAAGGCGAGGTGCTCAAGTTTCGGATTGTGGGGTATGACGAGATCTATGGGCGCAACGACTATATTTCCATCGACTCACCCATGGCGCGGGCGCTGCTCAAGAAGGAAGAGGGTGATGAGGTGGTGGTGAAGACACCTACGGGGGAGGCGATCTGGTACGTCAATCGTATTTGTTATGGGATTGATGGGTAGTCGGGTTGTGCTGTTTTCAAGAGGCTTCGCGCGAACGCATCTCATACAGACCTTCGATTGAGGGACATTTCCCAGAGGGCCGCTGTGCGGCCCATCGCAGGTTTCGCCAGCGCCACAGTTCCTGCGCGGCCTTCGCCAGAATCAGATAGCCACACCCTCTGAAAGCCCAAGCCTACCCCTCCCGCAATACCACCAATGGACTTGCATTCAAGGCCCGCCGCGTCCCGACGACTCCAGCTCCGCCTACCACGACAGCTCCCACCACCGGCACCACCAGCAACCAGGGATGTGGCCCCCACGCCAGATCAAACGCATATCGGTAGAGCACCCAAGTAATCAGCTCGCACCCTAGCGCAGCCAACAACCCACTCACCGCTCCAAGCAAGCCGAACTCGATCCGCCTTGCCTTGACCAGTAACGGCCTGGCGGCCCCTAGCGCGCGCAACAACGCCCCCTGGCGAATACGTTCGTCCAATGTCGCCTGGAGCCCGGCGAATAGCACCGCCAGCCCCGCCGCCAGGACGAACAACAGTACGTATTCGACCGCCCATGTCACCTGCGCCAGGATGCTGCGCAACTGCGCCAGCAGCGCATCGACCTGGAGAATGGTCACCGCCGGAAACGCCCGTGACAGAGCAACGACTTCCTGGTCGTGCCCTGGCGCCAGGTAGAAACTGGTCAGGTAGGTCGCCGGCAGCCCTTGCAAGGTTCCAGGCTGGAAGATCATGTAGAAGTTGGGCTGGAAGCTGTCCCAGTGCACGGCACGCAAGCTGGTCACCCGCGCCTGGCGTTGCTGGCCGCCGATATCGAAGTCAAGCAGATCTCCGAGCTTGAGTTTCAGGCTGTCGGCAAGCTGGGCTTCCACCGAAACCCCAGGCAACTCGTCTGCAGCAGGTGATGCTTGCCACCAGTGGCCGGCGCTCAGGGTGTTGCCCGGAGGCAGTTCGGCGGCCCAGGTGAGGCTGAGGTCACGCTGCACGGCGCGCTCGGCGGTGGACTCCTTGCTGACCAACTGGCGCACCGGCTGACCGTTGATGTGCGTCAGACGTCCCGGTATCACCGGATACAGGGGAGCTGAGCTGGCGTTGATCGCCTGCAGTCGCTGGGCGAAAGGGTCGCGCTCGTCAGGCAGGATATTGAGGGCGAAGTGGTTGGGGGCGTCATTGGGCAGCTGAGCTTGCCAGGTATCGAGCAATTCACCTCGCAGCAGCGCGACCAAGGCCATGGCCAGCAGGATCAGGCCGAAGGCTAGCGTCTGGCCGGCGGCAGCCAGTGGATGGCGCAGCAGTTGACCCAGGCCCAGACGCCAGGCCAAGGGAGCACTGGCCAGCACTCGTCGCAGGCTGCGCAGGCCTAGCAGTAGCAGGCCACCAAGCAGCAAGGCGGCGAAGACGCCCCCGGCGAGCAAGGCCGAAGTGAGTAAAAGGTCCAGGCTCAAACGCCACATGATCAGCCCCAGGGCAAACAGGGCTGCGCCGTATACCAGCCAGCTGCTCGGCGGCACGGGCAACAAGTCGCGGCGCAATACACGCAAGGGTGGGACGCGGCCAAGGGCGGCCAGCGGCGGCAGGGCGAACCCGGCCAAGGCCACCAGGCCAGTGCCTATGCCGGCCAGGGCTGGGGTCATGCCGCCAGCCGGCACCTCGCTCGGCATCAGCCCTTGCAACAAACGGAACAGCCCCAGCTGCGCCAGCCAGCCGAGCAAGGCGCCGGTGGTCGCGGCAATCAGGCCGAGCGCGGCCAATTGCAGGCAGTACATGCCCAGTGCCTGATGTCGGGAAAGCCCCAGGCAACGCAACAAGGCACTGGCATCCAGGCGGCGGGCCGCATAGCGACTGGCAGACAGCGCGACGGCAACCCCGGCCAGCAATACCGCCACCAGGCTGGCCATGTTCAGGTAGCGCTCAGCCTTGCCCAGCGCACCACCGACTTGCTGGTTACCATCGCGTGTGTCGAGCAGGCGCTGGTTGGCGGCCAAGGTCTTTTTCACCCCCCCACGGTACTGCGCCAGCGCCTCGGGAGTACCGCGCCACAGGTCGCGGTAGCTGACCCGGCTTCCCGGCTGGATCACGCCGGTGGACTGCAGGTCCGCTATGTTCATCAGCACGCGTGGTGTGAGGCTATAGAAGTTGTTGGCGCGATCGGGTTCGTAGGTCAGCACACGGCTCATACGCAAGGTCTTCATGCCGACGTCGATGCTGTCGCCAATCGATAGCCCCAGCGCCGCCAGTAGACGTGCCTCGACCCAGGCTTCGCCAGGTGCGGGGCCGCCGCCAGGGGTTTCCTCGGCATAGGGCGTGGCGGCACTGCGCAGCTGGCCGCGAAGAGGGTAGGCGGCGTCGGCGGCCTTGATGCTCGATAGCTGGATGCCGCTGTCGCCGCCGACCACGCTGGTGAACTCCACCACATGAGCGTGCTGCAGGCCGGCCGCCTTGCCTGCGCTGATTTGCTTGTCTCGGGCCGGCGAGCCGCCTTGCAGCACCAAGTCAGCACCGAGGAATTCGCTGGCGCGTAATTGCATGGCACCGTTTAGACGCGCGCCGAAGTAGCCGATGGCAGTGCTGGCTGCCACCGCCACCAGCAGGGCGAAAAACAGCACCCGAACTTCCCCGGCGCGGGCATCGCGCAGTAACTGCCGCAGGGCCAGGCGACAGAAGAGGGAGAAGGGCAGGCGGCTCATCAGGACTCCACCAGGCGGCCGGCATCCAGGCGGATCAGGCGTCGGCAGCGTTGGGCCAGGCGCTCGTCATGGGTGACCAGAACCAGTGTGGTCCCACGCTCCTTGTTCAATTCGAACAACAAGTCGCTGATGCGTTCGCCGGTATGGCTGTCCAGATTTCCGGTCGGCTCGTCGGCGAACAGCACCGCAGGCTGGGCTGCAAAGGCGCGGGCGATCGCCACCCGTTGTTGTTCGCCACCGGAGAGTTGGCGTGGGGTGTGGCTCAGGCGTTTGCCCAGGCCGACCCGCTCCAGCAGGGTCCGGGCTTGCTCGCGTGCATCGCGGCGGCCATCGAGCTCCAGCGCAAGCATGACGTTTTCCAGAGCGTTGAGGCTGTCGAGCAACTGGAACGACTGAAACACGAAGCCCACATGCTCGGCGCGCACCCGGGCACGCTGATCTTCATCGAGAGGGCCCAGGTCATGGCCGGCGAGTATGACCTTGCCCGCACTGGGGCGGTCGAGGCCGGCGAGCAGACCGAGCAGGGTCGATTTACCCGAGCCCGAGGCGCCTACGATGGCCAGGCTGTCGCCTTGCGCAAGGGACAATGACAGGGCGTGGAGGATGGTCAGGTCACCTTCCGCGCTGGGGACCACTTTGCTAAGGTTCTGCGCAACGAGAATGCTGGGGCCCATGGAGAATCCGATGCGAGTGTGGTGGTTGAGTGCCGGTCTGGCCCTGTATTGCCTGGCCCAAAGCGCGGCGGCAGGTACACTGCTGGTCGTTGGGGATAGTATCAGCGCCGGTTTTGGCCTGGATAGCCGCCAAGGATGGGTTTCCCTGCTGCAGCAGCGCCTTAAGGAGGAGGGTTATACCGACCAGGTGGTCAATGCCTCGATCAGTGGAGACACCAGTGCCGGGGGCCAGGCGCGGCTGCCGGCGCTGCTTGCGGCGCACAAGCCGAGCCTGGTGGTACTGGAGCTTGGCGGCAACGACGGACTGCGAGGGCTGCCGCCCCAGCAATTGCAACAAAATCTTGCTTCGATGGTCGATCAGGCGCGTGAGGCGGGCGCCAAGGTGGTTCTGCTGGGTATGCGGCTGCCGCCCAACTATGGTGTGCGTTATACCAGCGCCTTCGCTCAGGTCTATGAGCGCTTGTCGGCTCAGAAACAAGTCCCCTTGGTGCCTTTTTTTCTTGAAGGGGTCGGCGGTGTGCCGCAGATGATGCAGGCCGATGGTATCCACCCGACCGTAGGGGCCCAGCCGCGCTTGCTGGAAAATGCCTGGCCGGCGATAAAACCCTTGTTGTGACGCTTTTATCGGGGCCGGCTTTCGGCTAATGTTGCGCCCCCCGCTTCGAGAGCCCCCAATGCCGCGCCCTGCCTGGTCTTTGTACGCCTATCAACTGATCGAGCCCGATGAACAGCTCGACCTGTTCGCTTGCCAGGAGGTTCGCGTTCACCTGGTGGCGCGTCAGCTCGAGCTTGGCGTGCCCGTCGATCGCACGCTGTGCGGTGGGCTGTTGCCAGCGCAACCGCGCTGGTCCGCAGTGGAGCGGTCGGTCTACCGCGATGGTCGCCTTTGTGCGTTGTGCCGAGCGATTCTCGATGCCCAGCGCCGTGGCATGCGTCCGGTGTGGCCGGAACTCTGAGCACCTTTCATCATCTGAAATGCCAGCATGAACCCGATGCCTCCCGCTTGTCCTGGGGTAGGTGTACAATCGATCCTCTTGACCCATCTTTCGAAGGATTTACCGGATGTTGCCGCGCCTTCCCGCCGTCACCCGTAGCTTGTCCCTGGCCGCCCTGTTGGTGGCCGGTCCAACCGTTGCGCTGGAATTGCCGTTGCCACCTGCCGGTGAAGATATCGTCGGCCAGGTCCAGGTGATCAAGGCCAAGTACGAAGACACCTTTGCCGACATCGGCACCGCCAATGACCTGGGCTACCTCGAAATGATCGCGGCCAACCCGGGCGTGGATCCATGGCTGCCGGGCGCTGGCACCGAGATCATCCTACCGACCCGCTACATTCTGCCGCCAGGTCCGCGTGAAGGCATCGTCATCAACCTGGCCGAATACCGCATGTACTACTACCCGAAAGGGCAGAACGTGGTGCACACCTTCCCGCTGGGTATCGGTCGCGAAGGGTGGGGCTCGCCCATCGCCAACACCAAGATCACGGCCAAAACCCCTAATCCGACCTGGACGCCACCCGCCTCGATCCGTGCCGAACACGCCGCCGACGGTGACATCCTGCCTGCCGTGGTGCCGGCCGGCCCGGACAACCCACTGGGGCCGTTCAAGTTCACCTTGGGTGTACCGGGTTACCTGATCCACGGTTCGAACAAGAAGTTCGGTATCGGCATGCGTACCAGCCATGGCTGCTTCCGTATGCTCAACAACAACGTGCTGGAACTTTCCAAGATGGTCCCGGTGGGTACGCCAGTACGTATCATCAACGAACCCTACAAGTTTGGCATCAGTGGCGGAAAGGTCTATCTCGAGGCTCATACACCGCTCGATGATCATGGCAATCCATCGGTGGTGGATAAACATACTGCGGTCATCAATGCTCTGCTCAAGCGCGAAGACCTGGCCAACAACTTGCGCATGAACTGGGACATGGTGCGCGACGTGGTGGCTGCCGAAGATGGCATGCCAGTGGAAATCGCGGTGCCGGTCAATGGTGGGGCAGCGCCGATGGTTTCGAGCATTCCCCCGGAGCTGCAGTAAGGGGAATGTCTCTTTCGGGAGGTGCTCCCGTTAACTCGAATCGAGGCCTGCCTTAGTGCAGGCCTTTTTCGTTTTTGCCGTTTGCTTTTCAGGCGGGAATAAAAAAAGCCGACCCACTAGTGGGTCGGCTCCATAACAATCCGTGAGGATTATTACTTGCGGCTGGCTTTGTCCAGCATGCGCAGAGCGCGCTCGTTGGCTTCGTCAGCGGTCTGCTGAGCCTTCTGAGCGGCAGCCAGAGCGTCATCAGCCTTACGGTAGGCTTCATCAGCACGAGCTTGAGCGCGAGCTGCTGCGTCTTCAGTCGCAGTCAGACGAGCTTCGGTTTCTTTGGATACGCTGCTGCAACCGGTAGCCAGAACTGCGGCCAGAGCCAGAGCAGAGAATTTCAGAACGTTGTTCATCGTGTTCCCCTTCAAGGACTTTCTATTAAAGAGCCATCTCTCGGAAAAGAGAAACTGGCCGGCGTACATAGTACCCATTACTTGTAGTAAGTAAACTGACTAAGCGCAAGAACTGCAAAAAAAATGTTGCCGCCCCCAAAAGGTGACAACCTTTGTATGGCATTTGTGAAAATTTTGCGCAGCGGCTGCAAGCATTTGTAGAGCGGGAACTTTTTGGTGAACTAATGGTGACTTTAACTGTCGGTCAGCGTCATAGGCCTAGAACGCTGTGTACGCGGCCGCGAAGCGACCCGGCAGGGGTTATCTCGTACTTTTTCCCCGTGCCACCTTGAGCAATCCCGCTTCCGGCGCCTACTATTTGTAGGGTGCCCGCGCAGCAGAACGATTCGGATCGCCTTATGGTCCAAGGGGCAGGGGTGGCGTAGAGGTTCCTCCGCCGGAAACACCATCGGTTAAGGTAAGGGTCTGCCGACAGACCTGCGAGGAGTAGTGATGAGCGAAGCGTTGACCATCCACCATGACCAGGCCGGTCATCAGTTCGAGACCAATGTGGACGGTCACCGTGCCTATCTGACGTACATGGACTTGGGCAAGCAGACGCTGGATATCTACCGTACCTTCGTGCCCAATGCCCTACGGGGGCGAGGCATCGCTGCAGCGTTGACCGAGAAGGCGCTGGAATACGCCGAGGAGATGGGCTACACGGTGATCCCCTCCTGCTCCTACGTCGAACGCTACATGGAGCGTCAGCAACGTCAGTCGAGCAAGGCCTGAACGGTACAATCGAACACCGAACATGAAAACGCCGGGCATTGCCCGGCGTTTTCGTTTGCTCCCGATTGTCAGCCGCGCTGACGCTGAGGCAGGACATCCTTGAGCTTGGCGCGCATGCTGCGCAGGGCCTTCTCGGTGGCGCTCCAGTCGATGCAGGCATCGGTAATGGAAACACCGTATTGCAGCTCGTTCAGGTCCTTCGGAATTGCCTGGCAACCCCAGTTCAGGTGGCTTTCGACCATCAAGCCGATGATCGACTGGTTGCCTTCGAGGATCTGGTTGGCGACGTTCTCCATTACCAGCGGCTGCAGGGCCGGATCCTTGTTGGAATTGGCATGGCTGCAATCGACCATGATGTTGGCCTTGATCTTGGCCTTGGCCAGATCTTGTTCGCACAGGGCAACGCTGACCGAATCATAGTTGGGCTTGCCGTTGCCACCGCGCAGCACCACGTGGCCATAGGCGTTGCCCTTGGTGGTGACGATGGACACGCCACCTTCCTGGTTGATGCCCAGGAAGCGGTGAGGCTTGGAGACCGACTGCAGGGCATTGATAGCCACGGTCAGGCCGCCGTCGGTGCCATTCTTGAAGCCGACTGCCGAGGACAGGCCGGAGGCCATTTCCCGGTGGGTCTGGGATTCGGTGGTGCGGGCGCCGATGGCCGACCAGCTGATCAGGTCCTGCAGGTACTGCGGGGAGATCGGGTCGAGTGCCTCGGTGGCGGTGGGCAGGCCCATTTCGGCCAGGTCCAGCAGCAACTTGCGACCGATGTGCAGACCGTCCTGGATCTTGAAGGAGTCATCCAGGTAAGGGTCATTGATCAGGCCTTTCCAGCCGACGGTGGTACGCGGCTTCTCGAAGTACACGCGCATCACCAGGTAAAGGGTGTCGGAAACTTCTTCGGCCAGCACCTTCAGGCGTTCGGCATACTCGTGGGCGGCTTTGATGTCGTGGATGGAGCAGGGGCCCACCACGACGAAGAGTCGATGGTCCTTGCCGTCGAGGATGTTGCGCACCACTTCTCGGCCGGCAGTCACGGTCTGCAGGGCCTTGGCGCTGAGGGGGAGTTCCTTCTTGAGCTGATCGGGGGTGATCAAAGTCTCGTTGGAGGCAACGTTAAGGTCGTCGATCGGTAAATCAGCCATCGTGTTACTCGTCAGGTCACGGGTGCCGGCCGCCAGCAATCCCCGTGCGGCCCAGCAGCAAGATTGTTCGCAACGGGGAGCCGAACCTTAGCGCGTTACAAGGTGGCTCGACAATGGGCTGCTCCCCGCCGGTACTGGGTTTTTACGACCAAGGCGTGATTTATTTGCAAGGTGGTACGGCCAGCTCAGGGGCGAGCGGATGCTTCTGCGTTCGAAAACCGAAGGGTTTAGGTGTAAAACCAAGTACCAGATTTCGGACAAGGAGCGCGTGTGGACACTTGCAACCCACGTATCGGCATTATCGGCAGCGGCGCCATCGGCGGTTTCTACGGGCTCATGCTTGCGCGGGCCGGTTTCGATGTGCATTTTCTGTTGCGCAGTGAATACCGCATCGTGCATGAGCATGGCATGGCCGTGGACAGCGCGGTTCACGGCCAATTGCACATGAAAGTGCAGGCCTACGCCTCGGCCGCCGACATGCCGCCCTGCGACTGGTTGCTGGTAGGCGCCAAGGCCACCAGCAACCGGGAGCTTGCACCGCTCATCCTCCAGGCCGCAGCCCCAGGTGCCAGGGTCGTGTTGTTGCAAAATGGCCTGGGCGTGGAGGAGCAGTTACGGCCGTCACTGCGCGCCGATATGCACCTGCTTGGCGGACTGTGCTTCATTTGCGTCAACCGCCAGGCACCTGGAGTGGTGTGCCATCAGGCGCTGGGCACGGTCAATCTGGGATACCACAGTGGTCCGGCCGAGGATCGAGGTGCCGCTATCGTTGCCCAAGGGGTGGCGCTGTTCCGGGCGGCGGGCATCGACTCCCAGGCCATGGATGACCTTGCTCAGGCCCGTTGGCAGAAGCTTGTATGGAATATGCCTTACAACGGCCTTTCGGTACTGCTTCAGGCCAGCACCACGGCACTGATGACGGACCCCGACAGTCGTGATCTGGTACGCGCGCTGATGGCTGAAGTGGTGCAGGGAGCCCAGGCTTGCGGCCATGACTTGCCGAATGGTTACGCCGAGCAACTGTTTCGCCTGACCGAAAAGATGCCTGATTACTGGCCAAGCATGTACCACGATCATGCCCAGCGGCGACCGCTCGAGTTGCAGGCGATCTATGCCGAACCGCTGGCACGTGCGCAAGCGGCTGGGTGTCATTTGCCGCAACTGCAGATGCTGTATCAGACCCTGGCCTTCATCGACCGTCGCAATCGCAGCGGCTGACCCCTCCAGGTCGGGCGCCGGCAGCGCGCCGGACGGCCAAGCGGTCGTACGCGGCGCTGCTAAGCTGAACCTTGCTCTGTCGTAACGGCAGTCGAGGAGGTCGAATGATTCATTCCATGCTGTATGCCACCGACCTCGGTGTATACGCGCCTTTTGTCATGCAGCACGCCTTGGCCCTGGCCCGGACATTCAACGCAGAGCTGTACGTGATCCATGCGGTGGAACCCATGGGCCAGTTCGCCGAGTCCCTGCTGCAGAGTTACCTCGACGAGCAGACCCTGGACGAGCTGCACAGCGAGGGTGTGAATACGGTCATGGCCAACATCGAGCAGCGGGTGTTGGAAAACTTTCGTGACGAACTAGGTGAAGAAGCGGACCTGGCCTTGATCCGGGCGGTGAGGGTGCGTCAGGGGGATCCGGCCCAGGTGATCATCGAGCAGGCTAAGCGCTTGAGCGTCGATCTGCTGATTTTCGGCAGTCACAGCCAGGGTGCAGGGGTGGATGTGCCGATCGGCCGCACTGCGGCGCGGTTGCTGCAACTGTCCCCGGTTCCGATCTACATGGTGCCGTTGGCGCAGCATTTGGGGCGTAGGAAAGGCTGAAACAGGGGGTAGGTCAAAACGAAGGCACGTAACAAAATAGTTCTAGTTTTATTTCGGGAACCACTAATATAGTTATATCTCATCGCTGCCTGCTGCCGGTGACCTACCGCTGATCCGAGGGAAACCTATGAAGCTTCAACAACTGCGCTATATCTGGGAAGTAGCGCACCATGACCTCAACGTCTCCGCGACAGCGCAGAGCCTCTATACCTCCCAGCCCGGGATCAGCAAACAGATCCGTCTGCTCGAAGACGAGCTCGGCGTCGAGGTCTTCGCCCGCAGCGGCAAGCATCTGACACGCGTCACTCCCGCCGGTGAGCGCATCATCAATACCGCCGGTGAAATCCTGCGAAAGGTCGAGAGCATCAAGCAGATCGCCCAGGAATTTTCCAACGAGAAAAAGGGCACCCTGTCCATCGCCACCACCCATACCCAGGCACGCTACGCGCTCCCGCCGGTGATCAGCAGTTTCATCAAGCAGTACCCTGAAGTCGCCCTGCACATGCATCAGGGTTCGCCCATGCAGATCGCCGAGATGGCTGCCGACGGCACCGTCGATTTCGCCATCGCCACCGAGGCGTTGGAGCTGTTCGGCGATTTGATCATGATGCCTTGCTACAAGTGGAACCGCTGCGTGGTGGTGCCTCAGGGGCATCCGCTGACCAAGCTGCCGAAGCTGACCCTCGAAGCGGTCGCCGAGTACCCGATCGTGACCTACGTGTTCGGTTTCACCGGACGTTCCAAGCTGGACGAGGCGTTCAATCACCGTGGCTTGACGCCGAAAGTGGTATTTACCGCCGCCGACGCCGACGTCATCAAGACATACGTACGCCTGGGGCTGGGCGTGGGCATCGTGGCCAAGATGGCTGTGGACACCAAGCTCGACAGCGACCTTGTGGCCCTGGACGCCAGCGAACTGTTCGAGGCCAGCATTACCAAGATCGGCTTCCGCCGTGGCACCTTCCTGCGTGGTTTCATGTGCGACTTCATCGAGAAATTCGCGCCGCACCTGACCCGCGAAGTGATGGCCAAGGCCATCCAGTGCCATAACAAGCAGGAGCTCGAAGAGCTGTTCGAAGGGGTCGAGCTGCCGGTGCATTGAGCTACAAGCCCCGAGCTACAAGCCACAAGAAAAAAACGGTCCTCATGAGGGCCGCTTTTTTCTTGTGGCTTGTAGCTTGGAGCTTGTAGGGTCAGGCCTTGGTGATCAGGTTGCCGGCGTGCAGGCCGCATTCCTTCTGGGTCGACTCTTCCCACCACCAGCGACCTTCACGTTCGTGCTGGTTGGGCAGCACAGGGCGTGTGCACGGCTCGCAGCCGATGCTGATGAAGCCGCGCTCATGCAGGCTGTTGTAGGGCAGCTCGAGCATGCGGATATAGCCCCAGACTTCCTCGCTGGTCATCTGCGCCAGGGGGTTGAACTTGTAAAGGGTGCGCTCGGGTGTGGAAAACGCTGTGTCGATTTCCAGTGCTGCCACCTGGCTGCGAGTGCCGGGACTTTGATCGCGGCGCTGGCCGGTTGCCCACGCGCTCACGGTGGCCAGCTTGCGGCGCAGCGGCTCGATCTTACGGATGCCGCAGCATTCGCCATGGCCGTCCTTGTAGAAGCTGAACAGGCCTTTTTCCTTCACGAAAGGGTCGAGCAGGGCGCGGTCGGGGCTGAGGATCTCGATCGGCAGGTTGTACTGCTCGCGGACCTGGTCGATGAAGCGGTAGGTCTCCGGGTGCAGGCGACCAGTGTCGAGACTGAACACCTTGACCTGCTTGTTCAGCTTCCAGGCCATGTCGACCAGCACCACATCCTCGGCGCCGCTGAAGGAAATCCACAGGTCATCGCCGAAGTGCTCGAAGGCAAGCTTGAGGATCTCCTGGGGGGACTTGCTGGCATAGGTCGCGGCCAGGGCGGCGACGTCGAAGGGTTGGCTCATCAGGCGGTTTCCATCGTGTGTGTGGCGCTGTGCGCTCGTAGTGAGCCGATGGTAACAAAAAATGGCAGGTAGACGTTTGCCTTGAGGCGCCTCTTCGCGGTTCGGCCCGTGAAGAGGCGCCAACGGTCACAAGCTTTGCAGGGTTTCCATCAATACCCGCACCTTGGCGATGGACTCTTCGTACTCGGCCTGCCATTCGGAGTCGGCCACCACTGCGCCACCGCCCCAGCAGCAGACCTGACCTTTCTTGACCAACAGGCTGCGAATGGCGATGGAACTGTCCATCTCGCCCCGTACGTCCACGTACAGCAGCGAGCCGCAGTACAGCGCGCGGCGCGTCGGCTCGAGCTCGTCGATGATCTGCATGGCGCGGATTTTCGGGGCGCCGGTGATCGAGCCACCGGGGAAGCTGTCGCCGATCAGGTCCAGGGCATCCTTGCCGGCGGCCAGGCGCCCGGTGATGCTACTGACCAGGTGGTGGACGTTGGGGTAGCTTTCCAGGCTGAACAGCTCAGGCACCTTGACCGAGCCGATCTGGCAGGTGCGCCCCAGGTCGTTGCGCAGCAGGTCGACGATCATCAGGTTTTCCGAGCGATCCTTGGGGCTGTTCTGCAGCTCGGCGGCGTTGCGTGCGTCCTGCTGCGGATCGGCGGAGCGAGGGCGGGTGCCTTTGATCGGCCGGGTTTCAACCTGGCCCTGGCTTACCTGGATGAAGCGCTCCGGCGAGAAGCTCAGCAAGGCGCTGCCGTCGGCCAGCTGCTGATAGCCGGAGAACGGCGTCGGGCAGGCCTTGCGCAGCGCCTGATACGCCCGCCACGGGTCGCCTTGGCAGGGGGCGCGGAAACGCTGAGTCAGGTTGATCTGGTAGCAGTCGCCTGCCTGAATGTACGCCTGTACCTGATCGAACGCGTCTCGGTATTGCGTAGGATGCAGGTCACCGCGCATCGGCGCGAGCAAAGTGAAATCGCTTGCCTCATCGGCCTCAGGCGTTTCGAACAGCTCGATCAGGCGGGCGCGTTCGCCGGCCTCGAGGCTAGGGTGGAACACCAAGTGTGTCGTGCAGCGCAAATGATCACTGACCATGGCCCAGGCATACAGGCCCAGCTGCGCGTCCGGCAGGCCAAGGTCATCCTTAGCCTGGCTGGGTAAGTGCTCCAGGCGTCGACCGAAATCGTAGCTCAGGTAGCCGATCAGGCCGCCGGCGAACGGCAGTTCGATGCCGTCGGGCAACGTCGCGTGACCCAGATGAGCAAGAGCATCGCGAAGGCGTTGCAGATAGGCTCGGCCATCTTCTCCCGCCTCGGCTTGCAAGTGCTGCAACGGCCAGGCGCTGAGCAGGTCGAAGCGACCACGCTCGGCGCCGGGGCGGGCACTGTCGAGCAGGATCGCGCCCGGCGCCTGACGCAGGCGGGCGAAATGGACAGCGGGGTCGATCTGATAGGGCAGGGGGTGGAGCGTACAGGTTGGCATCAGAGTGGACGGCGATGACAAAGCGAGGAGGGGGATTGTATTCGCCTGTGGGAGAAGCGCAAAGCTGTCGGGCGGAGAAGATGGCAGATGGCGAGGCTAGGCTCGTTCGCGACTGAGCCGGCTCCCACAGTAAAAGCGCTTGCACTGTGGGGGCCGGCGAAGCCTACGATGGGCTGCAAGGCAGCCCTGGGTTTATTGCGGGTGAACGTGCCCGAAGAGGCCTTGGGACACGCGTACGCGTTGCTCGGCGGTTTCCTTCACGCCGTCTTTGGCCAGCGCTTCCAGGTGCGCCTCGATGGCGTGGGTGCGCTGGGTCAGGCCGCAGTCGTTGGCGATCTGGATATTCAGACCCGGGCGGGCGTTGAGCTCGAGAATCAGCGGGCCTTTGTCCTGGTCCAGGACCATGTCGACCCCGATGTAGCCCAGGCCGCACAGTTCGTAGCAGCTGGCTGCCAGCTTCATGAAGCCATCCCAGTTCGGCAACTGCACACCATCCACCGCGTTGGTGGTGTCCGGGTGCTTGCTGATGATCTTGTTCAGCCAAGTGCCACGCAGGGTCAGGCCGGTGGCCAGGTCCACGCCCACGCCGATCGCACCCTGGTGCAGGTTGGCCTTGCCGCCGGACTGGCGGGTGGGCAGGCGCAGCATGGCCATCACCGGGTAGCCCATCAGTACGATGATGCGAATGTCCGGCACCCCTTCATAGCTGATGCTCTTGAAGATCTGGTCCGGGGTGACTCGATACTCGATCAGCGCGCGGTCGCGGTGCCCTCCGAGCGAATAGAGCCCGGTGAGGATGCTGGAGATCTGATGCTCGATCTCCTCGTGGCTGATGATCTTGCCCGACACCGTGCGGTAACGGTCCTCGAAGCGGTCGGCGATCACCATGATGCCGTCACCACCAGCCCCCTGGGCCGGTTTGATGACGAAATCGTTGCGGTTGCCGATGATCTGGTCGAGTTTCTCGATCTGCTTTTCGGTCTCGATGATGCCGTACATCTCCGGCACATGGATGCCGGCCTTGATCGCACGCTCCTTGGTGATGATCTTGTCGTCGACGATCGGGTACAGGTGGCGCTTGTTGTACTTCAGGACGTAGTCCGCGTTGCGCCGGTTGATACCCATGATGCCCCGGGCCTCCAGGGCTTTCCAGGTCTTGATCAGTCCGAACATCAGGCGTCAGCCTTCACGAAAGCCTTGAAGCGAACGAGCTCGGTCAGGCGGTAGCCGCGGTAGCGACCCATCGCCAGCATGAAGCCCACCAGGATCAGCAGTACGGCCGGGAAGGTGAAGACGAAGTACACCAGCTCCGGCACCATCATCAGCAGATGCGCCAGCGAAGCAGCGAACAGGGTGCCGATGGCCACCTTCATGGCATGGCCGCCGCCACGCTCTTCCCAGGTGATCGACAGGCGTTCGATGGTCATGGTCAGGATCACCATTGGGAACAGGGCCACCGAGAGGCCGCGTTCCAGACCCAGCTTGTGACTGAACAGGCTGATGGCGGCGATCAGGACCACGACGAAGGTCAGCACCACCGACAGGCGCGGGAGCATCTGCAGCTTCAGGTGTTCAAGGTACGAGCGCAGCGACAGACCCAGGGCGGTGATCACCGTGAACAGCATGATGCCAAAGCCCAGCTGGGTTTCGCGGAAGGCCAGGGCGATCAGGACCGGGGTGAAGGTGCCGAGGGTCTGGATGCCGATCAGGTTGCGCAGCACCAGGATCACCAGCACGCCGATCGGGATCATCACCATGATCATGAAGGTCTGCTGGGTCTGCAGGGGCAGGCCGTACAAGGAGTATTCCAGGAAGTCGGCGTCGGTGTTCTCGTCGGTCAGCTTGGCCAGGCGGATGGCGTTCATCTCGCTGTTGTTCATGCTGAAGGTGACGTTGGCTTTCTTGCCGCCATCGACGGTGATCAGGTTGTCATCACCGGTCCACCACAGCAGGCGATCGCTGGGCAGACCCTGTTCGCCGGTATCGGGATTGAAGTACAGCCAGTCGTTGCCGTTGAAGCTGCGCAGCCACAGTTCGGGTGTTTGCGGGGTGTCGGCAACCAGGCGGATGGTGTGGACTTTCTCCATCGGCACGTGGGCGATGGACAGCAGCAGGTCGATGACCTGGGCTTTCTTCATCGACGAGGTATCGCCGGCCAGCAGCAGCTTGACGTTGTCGTCGTTGAGGTTGTTGACCCGCTTGATGGTCTCGCTGACGAAGGTCTCGACATCGGCCGAATGCTGGCGGATCGGTGCCATCAGCGCTTCAGCGGCGATCTTCTCAGGGCCTTCGACCGCCAGGCTGTCGCGGAAGGTCGGGCCTTTGACCGTGGTCTTCTCGTTGCTGTAGCGCTTGGTCAGCACCAGGCGGTAGTAAAGGGTCTGGTTGCCGCTGGCTCGGCGGGCCGACCAGGTTACCTTGCGGTTGCCGTCGGCGCGGTTGACGCTCACCCCATAGTTGTTGGAGATGAAGCTCTCGTTGAGGCTGACATAGTCACGGTTCAGGGGGGGCACGAACATCTGCACCTTGACCGGGTCCTTCGAGTTGGCGACGAACTCGACCTTGGCGTCGATGTTCCACAAATCGTCGGTTTCATCCTCGGTCACCGGGATGCCAAGGATGAAGATCTGATAGGCCGTGACCAGCACGCCCAGGAGCACCAGGACGGTGATCAGGACTTTCAGGTGAAGGGTAAGAGAGCGCATCGGAATTACTCTGCGGTGGGAGCTTTGGTGGCGCAGGCAGGTTTGCCGGCCGCGTATTTAAGGCTTGGGTCGACCAGCGCGTCAAAGTGCTTGAGCGCCTCGGAACCAATGAGCAACGGGAACTGGAAGGCACTGCGGTCGGTGAGGTTGACCTCGATGGTGCGCCTGGCCTGACCCATGCAAATATCCAGTTCGATGACCGGGCGGGCGGTGTAGGCCTTGCCTTCGTCGGGGTTGTAGTCGCCTGCCCGGCGCTTGATCTTGCTGACGCGGGCCAAGGGACGCTCGATCGGATGCGAATGGGCAGCATCGATGGCCAGGTAGAAACGTACCCAGCTTTCGCCGTTGCGCTTGAAGCGCTTGATGTCTCGGGCACTCAGGGACGCGGTCTTGGCGCCAGTGTCGAGTTTGGCCGCCACCTCCAGATCAAGATCGGAAAGGCGCGCATATTCATTCAGGCCGTACACGGTCTTTTCTCCCGCCTGGCCAAGGGCCGGCAGCAGGGCGAGGCAGAACAGCAATGAAGCGGGTGTAAGTCTCATAAATCCTGGCGCGGTGCTGTGCGGGTTCGGGGCAAGGCGACTGGCAAGTACTGCGCAAGCTTCCTCGTTCATCTGTCAACACGCTGAAAAGGTTGGCAGACACACTATCCATACTCCCTTGGGAGGCGCGGCATTCTATCACGCCGACAGTTGGACGCCAGCGCGCCGCGATCTGACAGCAGGTGTATCGGGTAAGTTCGTTCTTAGACGATTGTCGACAATATTGATTTTGTCTTTGACTCCATTGCTCCGTTTAGCTAGCTTTGGCGCTATTGAAACGCAAGGTGTCGACAATATGTTGGATGCAAGCCAAGCGCTCCTGTCTGCGTCGGATGAGTCGGAAACGCTCTCGGAGAACGTCTTCCGGCGTATCCAGGCGGCCATCGTCAAAGGCGAGATCGCCCCGGGCAGCAAGATCTCCGAACCGGAACTGGCTCGCACCTATGGGATAAGCCGTGGCCCGTTGCGCGAGGCCATTCACCGTCTGGAAGGCCAGCGCTTGCTGGTTCGGGTTCCGCATGTCGGCGCCCGGGTGGTGTCGCTCAATCACGCCGAACTCATCGAGCTGTACGAAATCCGTGAATCGCTTGAAGGCATGGCTTGTCGTTTGGCTGCCGAGCGTATGAGCCTAGCCGAGATCGATGAGTTGCGCCGGGTACTGGACACCCACGAGCGCGACGCGGCGTTCCAGGCCGGCGTCGGCTACTACCAGCAGGAAGGCGATTTCGACTTCCACTACCGGATCATCCAGGGCAGCGGCAACCAGACCCTGGTCAAGATGCTCTGCGGCGAGCTGTACCAGCTGGTGCGCATGTACCGCATCCAGTTTTCCGCCACGCCCAATCGTCCATGCCAGGCGTTCGCCGAACACCATCGCATTCTCGATGCCATTGCCGACCGTGACGGCGAGCTGGCCGAACTCCTGATGCGTCGCCACATCGGCGCATCCAAGCGCAACATCGAGCGTCACTACCAAGGCGCCGACAACAATAGCCCACGAGGTGAGTCATGACTTTGAAGAGCACGCCCGGCCAGCGTTTCCGTGACGCGGTTGCCGCCGAACATCCGTTGCAGGTGGTCGGGACCATCAATGCCAATCATGCCCTGCTGGCCAAGCGTGCCGGCTTCAAGGCCATCTACCTCTCCGGCGGCGGTGTCGCGGCGGGCTCCCTGGGCCTGCCTGACCTGGGCATCAGCGGCCTGGATGATGTGCTGACCGACGTGCGCCGGATCACCGATGTGTGCGACCTGCCGTTGCTGGTGGATGTCGACACCGGTTTCGGTGCATCGGCTTTCAACGTGGCCCGTACCGTGCGCTCGATGATCAAGTTCGGCGCGGCGGCCATTCATATCGAGGACCAGGTCGGTGCCAAGCGCTGCGGCCACCGCCCGAACAAGGAAATCGTCACCCAGCAGGAAATGGTCGACCGCATCAAGGCCGCGGTGGATGCCCGCACCGATGACAGCTTCGTGATCATGGCTCGTACCGACGCTCTGGCCGTCGAAGGCCTGAACGCCGCCCTGGACCGCGCCGCCGCCTGCATCGAGGCCGGTGCCGACATGGTCTTCCCCGAGGCGATCACCGAGCTTTCGATGTACAAGACCTTCGCTGACCGCGTGAAGGCGCCGATCCTGGCCAACATCACCGAATTTGGCGCCACGCCGCTGTACACCACCGAAGAGCTGGCCTCGGTCGATGTCTCGCTGGTGCTGTACCCGCTGTCGGCCTTCCGGGCCATGAACAAGGCAGCCGAGAACGTCTATACCGCACTGCGCCGCGACGGTACCCAGAAGAACGTTGTCGACACCATGCAAACGCGCATGGAGCTCTACGATGCCATCGGCTATCACGCCTTCGAGCAAAGCCTCGATGCGCTGTTCGCCCAGAAGAAAGGCTGAAGGTTCGAGGCTGTGCAGGAGTGAGCGGCCGGTTCGCAGGTAAGACCGCTCCCACAGGGTTTTCGCAGATGCTCGATGATGCGCCGGACCTGCAGGAGTGGGTTTCACCCCACGAATGAGGCCGGCACAGGCAACCGAATTAGCCAGCAAGATTTCGATAACAAATTCAAGAAAGGAGAACACACCATGGCCGAAGCAAAAGTACTCAGTGGCGCAGGCCTGCGTGGCCAGGTGGCCGGCCAGACCGCGCTGTCGACCGTTGGCCAGGCCGGTGCCGGCCTGACCTACCGTGGCTACGATGTCCGCGATCTGGCGGCCGGTGCCGAATTCGAAGAAGTCGCCTACCTGCTGCTGTACGGCGAGCTGCCGACCAAGGCAGAGCTGGCTGATTACAAACGCAAGCTCAAAGGCCTGCGCGAGCTGCCCCAGGCCCTCAAGGAAGTGCTCGAACGCATCCCCCGCGACGCCCACCCGATGGACGTGATGCGCACCGGCTGCTCGGTACTGGGCACCTTGGAGCCTGAACTGACCTTCGAGGCCCAGCGCGAGAAGACCGACCGCCTGCTGGCCGTCTTCCCGGCGATCATGTGCTACTGGTACCGCTTCACCCACCATGGCGTACGCATCGATTGCACCAGCGACGAAGACACCCTGGGCGGCCACTTCCTGCACCTGCTGCATGGCAAGAAGCCGAGCGAGCTGCACGTCAAGGTGATGAATGTCTCGCTCATTCTCTACGCCGAGCACGAGTTCAACGCCTCGACCTTCACCGCCCGTGTCTGCGCCTCGACCCTGTCGGACCTGTATTCGTGCATCACTGCAGCCATCGGTTCGCTGCGCGGCCCGCTGCACGGCGGCGCGAACGAAGCGGCCATGGAGCTGATCGAGCGCTTCCAGAGCCCGCAGGAGGCCGTTGCCGAGCTGCTGCGCATGCTTGAGCGCAAGGACAAGATCATGGGCTTTGGCCATGCGATCTACAAAGAGTCCGATCCGCGCAACGAGGTCATCAAGGGCTGGTCGAAGCAGTTGGCCGATGAAGTGGGTGATACCGTGCTGTACCCGGTCTCCGAAGCGATCGACAAGACCATGTGGGAGCAGAAGCGCCTGTTCCCCAACGCCGACTTCTACCATGCCTCGGCGTACCACTTCATGGGCATCCCGACCAAGCTGTTCACTCCGATCTTCGTCTGCTCGCGCCTGACCGGCTGGGCTGCGCACGTCTTCGAACAGCGCGCCAACAACCGCATCATCCGTCCGAGTGCCGAGTACGTTGGCGTCGAGCAACGCAAGTTCGTGCCCATCGAGCAGCGTTGAAACAGAGCGCTCCGCGTTCCCTGCAGGAGAGGAGCAAGCCCGCTCCTGCAGGGGTGGTGCCCGCTTAGGTAAACCGTGACCGAGCCTGATAACGATATGAACACCGCATTTCGCAAGAACCTACCAGGCACCGACCTGGACTACTTCGACGCCCGCGCGGCCGTCGAGGCGATCAAGCCCGGCGCCTACGATGGCCTGCCGTACACTTCCCGCGTGCTCGCCGAGAACCTGGTGCGCCGTTGCGATCCGGCTACCCTCAACGCTTCCCTGGAGCAGTTGATCGAGCGCAAGCGCGATCTGGACTTCCCATGGTTCCCGGCGCGCGTGGTCTGCCACGACATTCTCGGACAGACCGCCCTGGTCGACCTGGCGGGCCTGCGTGATGCCATCGCCGAAAAAGGCGGTGACCCGGCCCAGGTCAACCCGGTGGTGCCGGTGCAATTGATCGTCGATCACTCCCTTGCGGTGGAATGCGGTGGTTTCGACCCGCAGGCGTTCGAAAAGAACCGCGCCATCGAAGATCGCCGCAACGAAGACCGTTTCCACTTCATCAACTGGACCAAGAAGGCGTTCAAGAACGTCGATGTGATCCAGCCGGGCAACGGCATCATGCACCAGATCAACCTGGAGAAGATGTCCCCGGTCATCCACAACGATCATGGCGTGGCCTACCCGGACACCTGTGTCGGCACCGACAGCCATACTCCGCACGTCGATGCGCTGGGCGTGATCGCCATCGGCGTCGGTGGCCTGGAAGCCGAGAACGTCATGCTCGGCCGCGCCTCCTGGATGCGCCTGCCGGAAATCGTCGGCGTCGAACTGACCGGCAAGCTGCAACCGAACATCACCGCCACCGACCTGGTCCTGGCGCTGACCGAATTCCTGCGCAAGCAGAAGGTGGTCGGTGCCTACCTGGAGTTCCATGGTGAAGGTGCCCGCGCCCTGACCCTGGGGGATCGCGCCACCATTTCCAACATGGCGCCGGAGTACGGCGCGACGGCGGCGATGTTCGCCATCGACCAACAGACCATCGATTACCTCAAGCTGACCGGCCGTGAAGAGCAACAGGTCAGGCTGGTGGAAACCTATGCCAAGACCGCCGGCCTGTGGGCCGACAGCCTGGCCAAGGCCGAATACGAGCGTGTCCTGAGCTTTGATCTCTCGAGCGTGGTGCGCAACATGGCTGGCCCGTCCAACCCCCACGCCCGCGTCGCGACCAGCGACCTGGCCGCCAAGGGGATCGCCGGTGCCTGGGAGCAAGTCCCCGGGCAGATGCCAGACGGTGCGGTGATCATCGCTGCCATCACCAGCTGCACCAACACCAGCAACCCGCGCAATGTGATCGCTGCAGGCCTGCTGGCGCGCAATGCCAACAAGCTGGGCCTGACCCGCAAGCCGTGGGTCAAGTCCTCCTTGGCGCCAGGCTCCAAGGCCGTGCAGCTGTACCTGGAAGAAGCCGGGCTGGAGAAGGAGCTGGAGCAACTGGGCTTTGGCATCGTCGCCTTCGCCTGCACTACCTGCAACGGCATGTCCGGTGCGCTGGACCCAAAGATCCAGCAGGAAATCATCGACCGAGACCTGTATGCCACCGCCGTGCTGTCCGGCAACCGCAACTTCGATGGGCGCATCCACCCGTATGCCAAGCAGGCGTTCCTGGCTTCGCCGCCCCTGGTCGTGGCCTACGCCATCGCCGGCACCATCCGCTTCGACATCGAGAAGGATGTGCTGGGTGTGGTCGATGGCAAGGAAATCCGTCTGAAGGATATCTGGCCGAGCGATGCGGAAATCGACGCCGTGGTCCAGGCAGCGGTCAAGCCGGAGCAGTTCCGCAAGGTGTACATCCCGATGTTCGCCATCGAGCAGGACACCGGGCCGAAGGTTGCGCCGCTGTACGACTGGCGTCCAATGAGCACCTACATCCGTCGCCCGCCGTACTGGGAAGGTGCCCTGGCTGGCGAGCGTACGCTGCGTGGCATGCGCCCGCTGGCGCTGCTGCCGGACAACATCACCACCGACCACCTGTCGCCGTCCAACGCCATCATGCTCGACAGCGCTGCGGGTGAGTACCTGGCGAAAATGGGCCTGCCGGAAGAGGACTTCAACTCCTACGCCACCCACCGCGGTGATCACCTGACCGCCCAGCGCGCCACCTTCGCCAACCCCAAGCTGTTCAACGAGATGGTGCGCAAGGAAGACGGCAGCGTGAAACAGGGTTCGCTGGCGCGCATCGAGCCGGAAGGCAAGGTGACCCGCATGTGGGAAGCCATCGAGACCTACATGGAGCGCAAGCAGCCGTTGATCATCGTTGCCGGCGCCGACTACGGCCAGGGCTCATCCCGTGACTGGGCGGCCAAGGGCGTGCGGCTGGCCGGGGTCGAGGCGATCGTCGCCGAAGGCTTCGAGCGCATCCACCGCACCAACCTGGTGGGTATGGGCGTGTTGCCGCTGGAGTTCCTGCCGGGCACCAACCGCAAGACCCTGGACCTGGATGGCAGCGAGACCTATGACGTGCTTGGCGCACGTACCCCGCGTGCGACCCTGACCCTGGTGGTGACCCGTCGTAACGGCGAGCGCCTCGAGGTGCCGGTGACCTGCCGTCTGGATACCGCCGAGGAAGTGTCGATCTACGAGGCGGGTGGTGTGCTGCAGCGCTTTGCCCAGGACTTCCTGGAAGCGACCGCTTAAACAGGAGCAGCACGGTCCTTGTGGGAGCGGGTTTGCCCGCGAAGCGTTCGATCAGGCAACACTGTTGCCCGTGCTCACGCTTTGGCGAGTAAACGTGCTCTCACAGGGGCGTGCAAACAGGAATTCGAACATGGCACATGTACCGCAAGTCAAGATTCCCGCAACGTACATCCGTGGCGGCACCAGCAAAGGCGTGTTCTTCCGTCTTCAAGACCTGCCCGAGCGCGCCCAGCAACCGGGCCCGGCGCGCGACGCGCTGCTGCTGCGGGTGATCGGTAGCCCCGACCCCTACGGCAAGCAGATCGACGGCATGGGCGGCGCCACTTCCAGCACCAGCAAGACGGTCATCCTCGCGCGCAGCACTCGCCCTGAGCATGACGTCGACTACCTGTTCGGCCAGGTCTCCATCGACAAGGCGTTCGTCGACTGGAGCGGCAATTGCGGCAACCTGTCGGCCGCTGTCGGTTCCTTCGCCATCAGCGCAGGCCTGGTGGATACGGCGCGCATTCCGCGCAACGGCATCGCCACCGTGCGCATCTGGCAGGCCAACATCGGCAAGAGCATCATCGCCCATGTGCCGATCACTGACGGCGAGGTGCAGGAGACTGGTGATTTCGAGCTCGACGGCGTGACCTTCCCGGCCGCCGAGGTGCAGCTGGAGTTCCTCGATCCGGCTGCCGACGAGGAGGGCGGCGGTGGTTCGATGTTCCCCACCGGCAATCTGGTCGATGATCTGGAGGTACCGGGTGTCGGGACCTTAAAGGCGACCTTGATCAATGCCGGTATCCCGACCATCTTCGTCAATGCTGCCGATATCGGTTACACCGGCACCGAGCTGCAGGATGCCATCAACGGCGATTCTGCCGCGCTGATGCGCTTCGAGACACTCCGCGCCTATGGCGCAGTGCGCATGGGGCTGATCGAGCATGTCGACCAGGCGGTGGGGCGCCAGCACACGCCGAAGGTCGCCTTCGTCGCGCCGCCGGTGTCGTACACCGCGTCCAGCGGCAAGCCTGTCGAGGCGGGCGATGTCGACCTGCTGGTGCGCGCGCTGTCGATGGGCAAGCTGCACCACGCCATGATGGGGACTGCAGCGGTGGCGATTGGCACTGCCGCGGCGATTCCGGGCACGCTGGTCAATCTCGCCGCTGGCGGCGGCGAGCGCAGCGCTGTGCGGTTCGGTCATCCCTCTGGCACCTTGCGGGTTGGGGCCGAGGCGCGCAAGGTGGACGGTGAATGGACCGTGACCAAAGCGATCATGAGCCGCAGTGCTCGCGTGTTGATGGAAGGCTGGGTGCGCGTGCCTGGCGATAGCTTCTAGCACGTCGTTGGCGCTCGGCTTGCGTTGAGAAGGGGCTGCGCTGCGGCCCCTATTCAAGGGAGCAGACAATGAGCGCCAACGTAGACCTCAACGACCGCCCGGACTACGACCGGGTCCTGCAGACCATCGCCGACTACGTACTCGACTACCAGGTCGAGTCGGTCGAAGCCCTGGATACCGCCCGCAACTGTCTGATGGACACCCTGGGCTGTGGCTTGCTGGCGCTGCGCTTTCCTGAATGCACCAAGCACCTCGGCCCGCTGGTGGAGGGCACCGTGGTCCCTCATGGCGCAAGGGTGCCCGGTACGGCCTACCGGCTGGACCCGGTCAAGGCTGCCTGGGACATCGGCTGTACCGTGCGTTGGCTGGATTACAACGACACCTGGCTGGCCGCCGAATGGGCCCATCCCTCCGATAACCTGGGCGGCATCCTTGCGGTTGCCGACCACCTTTCGCAAAAACGCGTGGCCAACGGTGAATCGCCGCTGACCATGCGAACGGTGCTCGAAGCCATGGTCATGGCACACGAGATCCAGGGGGGGCTGGCCTTGGAAAACGCCTTCAATCGCGTCGGCCTCGATCACGTGGTACTGGTCAAGGTTGCCTCCACGGCAGTGTGCGCCAAACTGATGGGCGCCAATCGGGCGCAATTGCTCTCGGCCTTGTCCCATGCCTTCGTCGATGGCCAGGCGCTGCGGACGTACCGTCATGCGCCCAATGCCGGCTCGCGCAAGTCGTGGGCGGCGGGCGATGCGTCCAGTCGGGGAGTGCGCCTGGCCGATATCGCCATGCGTGGCGAGATGGGCGTACCGGGCGTACTCACGGCGTCGCAGTGGGGCTTTTACGATGTCTCGTTCAGCCATACCAACAAGGACTTGGCGCTCAAGCCCGTCGACCAGCGCACGTTGCGTCTCCCTCAAGCGTTCGGCACTTATGTCATGGAGAACGTGCTGTTCAAGATCAGCTTCCCGGCCGAATTCCACGCGCAGACGGCCTGTGAGGCTGCCGTGACGCTGCACCCGCAGGTGCGCAATCGCCTGCACGAAGTCGATCGCATCGTCATCACCACCAACGAGTCGGCGATCCGCATCATCTCCAAGGTCGGCCCCTTGGCCAATGCGGCCGATCGTGACCACTGCCTGCAATACATGACTGCAGTACCGCTGATCTTCGGCAACCTGGTAGCTGAGCACTACGAGGACGCATTCCATGCTGCCCACCCCAGCATCGATCGCTTGCGCGAGAAGATGGAAGTGGTCGAGGAGCCGCGCTTCAGCCGGGAATACCTGGAGGCGGACAAGCGCTCCATTGCCAATGGGCTGCAGGTGTTTTTCAAGGACGGGACCCATACCGCCCAGGTGGTGGTGGAGTACCCGATCGGCCATCGGCGGCGGCGCGGGGAGGGCATACCGCTGTTGGAGGCCAAGTTCAGGGAGAACCTGGCGACGCGGTTCGTGCATCAGCGTTGTGATGAGATCTTTGCCTTGTGCAAGGATCAGGCGAGGCTGGAAGGCACAGCGGTGCAGCGGTTTGTCGATCTCTTTGTGATGTGAGCGCGCCTTGCCAGCCTCTCGCGGGTAAACCCGCACGTTGTTCCATCTGCTTGTGCCTGCCAGGCGTCCAGGGCAGTCAATGCAAGGCCCACAAAAAAGCCCCGGCATCTCTGCCGGGGCTTCTTATTACAGCTTGTAGCTTACAGCTTGCCGCTCATTATGCCTGGACCACTGGGATCTTGGCGTTGGCCGCCGCTTCGCGGAACTCGGCGATTTGGTCGAAGCTCAGGTAGCGGTAGACGTCGGCAGCCATGCTGTCGATGTCCTTGGCGTACTGCAGGTACTCTTCGACGGTCGGCAGCTTGCCGAGGATCGAGGCAACTGCGGCCAGCTCGGCCGAAGCCAGGTAGACGTTGGTGGCGTCGCCCAGACGGTTCGGGAAGTTACGGGTCGAGGTGGAGACCACGGTCGAACCGGTCTGTACACGTGCCTGGTTACCCATGCACAGCGAGCAGCCTGGCATTTCCATGCGCGCACCGGCTTTGCCGTAGATGCCGTAGTAGCCTTCCTCGGTCAGCTGGTGGGCGTCCATCTTGGTTGGCGGGGCCAGCCACAGACGGGTTGGAATGCCACCCTTGACCTTGTCCAGCAGCTTGCCTGCAGCGCGGAAGTGACCGATGTTGGTCATGCACGAACCGATGAACACTTCGTCGATCTTGTCGCCGGCGACGGTCGACAGCAGACGGGCGTCGTCCGGGTCGTTCGGCGCGCAGAGCACAGGCTCCTTGACGTCGGCCAGGTCGATCTCGATGACCGCAGCGTACTCGGCGTCGGCATCGGCGGACAGCAGCTGAGGCTTGGCCAGCCAGGCTTCCATCGCCTGGGCGCGGCGCTCCAGGGTACGGGCATCACCGTAGCCTTCGCTGATCATCCAGCGCAGCAGGGTGATGTTGGACTTCAGGTACTCGGCGATCGACTCTTCCGGCAGCTTGATGGTGCAACCGGCGGCGGAACGCTCGGCCGAGGCGTCGGACAGCTCGAAGGCTTGTTCGACGGTCAGCTCATTGAGGCCTTCGATCTCCAGGATGCGACCGGAGAAGATGTTCTTCTTGCCCTTCTTCTCGACAGTCAGCAGGCCCTGCTGGATGGCGTAGTAAGGGATGGCGTGGACCAGGTCACGCAGGGTGATGCCAGGCTGCAGCTTGCCCTTGAAGCGAACCAGTACCGACTCTGGCATGTCCAGCGGCATGACGCCGGTGGCAGCGGCGAAGGCGACCAGGCCGGAACCGGCCGGGAAGGAAATGCCGATCGGGAAGCGGGTGTGCGAGTCGCCACCGGTGCCGACGGTGTCAGGCAGCAGCATGCGGTTCAGCCAGCTGTGGATGATGCCGTCGCCTGGACGCAGGGACACGCCGCCACGGGTACGGATGAAATCCGGCAGGGTGTGGTGGGTGTTGACGTCGATCGGCTTCGGATAGGCCGCGGTGTGGCAGAACGACTGCATGACCAGATCGGCGGAGAAGCCCAGGCAGGCGAGGTCTTTGAGCTCGTCGCGGGTCATCGGGCCGGTGGTGTCCTGGGAACCGACGGTGGTCATCTTCGGCTCGCAGTAGGCACCTGGACGCACGCCCTGGCCTTCTGGCAGACCGCAAGCGCGGCCGACCATCTTCTGCGCCAGAGTGAAGCCCTTGCCGGTGTCGGCAGGCTGCTCTGGCTTCTTGAACAGATCCGAAGCGCCCAGGCCCAGTTCGGCACGGGCTTTCTCGGTCAGGCCACGGCCGACGATCAGCGGGATACGGCCGCCAGCGCGGACTTCATCCAGCAGGACTTCGGTTTTCAGCTCGAAGGTGGTGACCAGCTCGTCGCTGCCATGGCGGCGTACTTCACCTTTGAATGGATAGACGTCGATAACGTCGCCCATGGCCAGGTTGGTGCAGTCGAATTCGATCGGCAGGGCGCCGGCGTCTTCCATGGTGTTGTAGAAGATCGGGGCGATCTTGGTGCCGAAGCAGAAGCCGCCGGCGCGCTTGTTCGGCACGTACGGGATGTCGTCGCCGAAGAACCACAGCACCGAGTTGGTGGCCGATTTACGCGAGGAACCGGTACCGACCACGTCACCGACATAGGCGACCGGGAAGCCCTTGGCCTTGACCGCTTCGATCTGGGCCAGTGGGCCGACCGAGCCAGGCTGCTGCGGCTCGATGCCGTCACGGGCCATCTTCAGCATGGCCAGGGCGTGCAGTGGGATGTCAGGGCGCGACCAGGCGTCCGGGGCAGGGGACAGGTCGTCGGTGTTGGTTTCGCCAGGCACCTTGAACACGGTCAGGGTGTACTTGTCGGCGATGGCCGGGCGGGCGGTGAACCATTCGCCGGCAGCCCAGGATTCCAGGACGGCTTTAGCGTGAGCGTTGCCGGCCTTGGCTTTTTCAGCCACATCGTGGAAGGCATCGAACATCAGCAGGGTGTGCTTGAGCTGTTCGGCCGCGACGGCGCCCAGTTCGGCGTCATCCAGCAGCGCGACCAGCGTCTCGATGTTGTAGCCGCCCTGCATGGTGCCCAGCAGCTCGGTGGCATGCTTGCGGTCGATCAGCGGGGATTTGGCTTCGCCCTTGGCGATGGCGGAGAGGAAAGCGGCCTTGACGTAGGCGGCTTCGTCGACTCCTGGGGGAACGCGGTGGGTGATCAGGTCTACGAGGAAGGCTTCTTCGCCGGCCGGCGGGTTTTTCAGCAGCTCGACCAGGCCTGCAGTTTGTTCGGCGTTAAGCGGCTGGGGCACGATGCCCAGGGCGGCACGCTCTTCGATGTGTTTGCGGTAGGCTTCAAGCACAGTTATTACCCTCATCAGTGGTCCCTAAAGGGGAGTCCGGGACGCTCATCCAGCATTCTTTGCACCCATGCGCAATGACGGCTTTGTGGGCCGCCCAGCCAGGGTCGCAGAGAATCCTTACAGAAGCTGCTTTCAAAGTTTTACGCCTGTAGAACGGTGAGCTGATGAGGGCTGGCGCGGGCCATGCACGGTGGCATGCCCCGGCCAACGCCGTTCTACCGGATGAACTGTGCTCGTGACGCTTTGAAAACAGCTTCCAACGGACATTGGTGCCTTGAAAAGGCGGTGTGATTCTACGGGAAAAAAAGGGCGAACGTAAGGCGGCGCATACGACTTTAACGAGTGACCCTGCTTAGACAAAGGGCTAACATTGACGGGTGTTCCACCGCCAGGCTGTTGTCTGTACATGTCCAACCACTCCATCAAAACCCCTTGCGTAGGGCTCTGTTCCACGGTCTATGGCGACCTGGTATGCCGGGGTTGCAAGCGCTTTCATCATGAAGTGATCCACTGGAACAGCTACGACGAGGACGAAAAACGTGCCGTCTGGCAGCGCCTGGAGCAATTGCTGGTGCAGGTGATGATGGCCAAGCTGGAAGTGTTCGACAAACAACGCCTGCGCCAGCAACTGGAGCAACGTTCGATTCGTTTTCTGGCGCACCAGTCCGAGTATTGCTGGGCCTATCAGTTGATCGCCCGCGGCGCGCGCATGATCCGGGACCTGGAAGCCTACGGCATGGCCTTGCTGCCAGAGTTTCGCGACTGGGAGCTGCCGCAGTTGCGCGATGCCATTGACCGGGAGTTTTTCCTGCTTTCCGAAGCGCACTACCAACGCTACATCGCGCCGTCCTTTCTCAAGCAGGCGCTGGGTTAGCCCGCCGACCGCGAGCAGGGGCGCCGCGCAGGCGCCCGTCCAGCGAACTCAGTCGCCGCTGTATTCGCAGCCGCTGGTGCAGGTTTCATGGATGCGGACCTTCGACAGCTCCGGCAGCAGGGGCTTGACCTGGTCCCAGATCCACTTGGCGATCACTTCGCTGGTGGGGTTCTCCAGGCCCGGAATGTCGTTCAGGTAGTTGTGATCCAACTGTTCGTAGATCGGCTTGAAGATCGCCTTGATCTCGGCGAAGTCGCGAATCCAGCCGGTGTGAGGGTCGAGCGGCCCGGTCAGGTGCAGGCCGACCTTGAACGAATGGCCGTGCAGGCGACCGCACTTATGCCCGGCGGGAACGTTGGGCAGGCGGTGGGCCGATTCGAAAGTAAATTCTTTGAAGATTTCCACGCTTTAGAGACTCTTGAAAACAATGCTGGCATGCAGTTTATCAGCATGCCCGTTACAAGGCTTGCAGCTGTTCATGCAGCCGCCCGGTGGTGATCAGCTCCAGCAGTTCGTCGCCCAGGCGCCGGCTCTCGGCAATGGCCTTGTACCAGTAACGCTTTCGCGCAGGTGCATCGTCCATGAAGCGTTTGAAGTCGTTGCGGTCTGGCAGCTTGCCGTAGGGCAGAGCGGCCAGGTACTGGGGCGATGGCGTCATCAGCAGCACGTTCTGCAGACGCGTGGCATCGCCGCGGCGCCAAGGCAAGGCTTTATCGAACCAGCCGGGCACCACTTTGTCGGTGAAGTGCGGGTAGAGCACAAGGTCGTCGCCCTGGTAGGGCAGGTCCAGGTGATAGTCGAGCAGGCCGCCGTCGCGGTAGGTGCCGGCGCCTGCGCCGGGAATGTCACGTACGCCTTCCATCACCATGGGGATCGAACCTGAGGCGAGCAGGGCTTGGCGCAAGTTGGCCAGGTCCAGTGGCAGGCAGCGCGACGGGAAATCGGTCAGGGCGTCCAGCGGCGGCGCGGCACGCCCGTCGTGCAGGATGACCCGCTCGAAGTGCCGCGCCAGGCGCGAGCGGCCCAGCAGGTTGTTGGCGATCACCGAGGACAACCCCATGCCCAGGCGAGCGCGATGGTCGTCGGCGAGCAGGCCGTGGCTTTTGACCACCATGATGTTCAGGCGGTAATGCGGGTTGGCGAGTATCTGCCCATCGCGGCCTTGCAGCAGTTCATCGAGCATGCGCGTGCAGCTTTGGCTGACTTCGGTCGGCGTCACGCCTTTGGCAAAATTTTGCTCGGTGTACAACTCACCCAGGCGGCGCAGGCCATCGACGGGGTCGCTCAGGCAAGCACTGGCGAAGCGCCAGGCACCGATCGAGGCACCGATCAGTGCGCGTTGGCGCGGGGCCGAGGGCAGCCACTCACCAAACAGCGCCAGGTCCAGCCCTTGGATGCCCAGTGGCTTGGGGCCACCAGCGGCGCCTGGCAATACGCCCACATCGGCTGCCCGCAGGCCGCGCTCGCGGATCTGGCGCAAGGCGCGTTGGCCTGCCTTGAAGGTCAGGGCGGGGTACTTGATGTGGATGGCGCTCATGACAGATCTCGCAGGCAACAAGCGGGTGATTATAAAGGGGATTGTCTGTATCGGCCTTTTCGCAGGCAAGCACGCGCCCACAGGTGTGGTCTGCGGGAGCGGGTTTACCCGCGAAATGGGAGACAAAGCTGCGCTATCATGCGGCCAGCTGTTTTCAGGTTGGATTAAGGACCGCGGGGTAATCTTAACCCCGTAGACAACTTGCTGATCTCGATGGAGAGAGAACCCATGAAAACTTTGACTGCCCTGTTCACTGCCGCCGCCCTCGCTTTCGGTGCCAATGCTGCCTTCGCCAAGGACGTTCAGCCCGATGAAGTGGTGAAGTTGGTCAATGCCAAGACCATCAAGTCCCTGGACGAGCTCAAGGCTGCCGCCGTAGCCAAGCACCCGGGTGCCACCGTGACCGACTCCGAGCTTGAGAACGAGTACGGCCGCTACATCTACAAAGTCGAGCTGCGCGACACCCAGAACGTCGAATGGGACGTGGACCTGGACGCCAAGACCGGTGAAGTCCTCAAGGACGAACGAGACAACTGATGAGTGATCTACCGCGAACGGCGCGCTACCTGGCCCTGGCCCTGATGGCCGCCTGTTCGCTGGCCGGTGCTAGAGATCTGGACCAGGATGAAGCCCTCGAACTGCGTCAGAAGGGCATCATCCTGCCATTGGAACACCTGCTCGAATCCGCCCTGGGACGTTATCCCGGGGCGCGTTTGCTGGAGGCGGAGCTCGAAGAGAAACATGACCGATACGCCTACGAGGTCGAGTTGCTGACCCCGGCCGGCGTGGTCCGGGAGATCAAGCTCGATGCCCGCACCGGTGAGCTGCTCAAAGACGAGGAAGACGACTGAATGCGCCTGCTGCTTGTCGAGGACAATGTCCCCCTGGCCGACGAATTGATCGCCGGCTTGCAGCGCCAGGGGTATGCCGTGGACTGGCTGGCCGATGGCCGTGACGCGGTGTACCAGGGCCAGAGCGAACCTTACGATCTGATCATCCTTGACCTGGGGCTGCCCGGCCTGCCGGGGCTCGAGGTACTGAGCCAGTGGCGCACCGCCAACCTGGCCACGCCGGTGCTGATCCTCACCGCGCGCGGCTCCTGGGCTGAACGTATCGAAGGGCTCAAGGCCGGCGCCGATGACTATCTGACCAAACCTTTCCACCCCGAGGAGCTGCAACTGCGTATCCAGTCGTTGTTGCGTCGTGCCCGGGGGCTGGCCAATCAGCCGACGCTGGAGGCCGCTGGCCTGCACCTGGATGAAGGCCGTCAATGTGTGATCCGCGAAGGTGTCGACATTCAACTGACTGCTGCGGAGTTTCGCTTGTTGCGCTACTTCATGCTGCACCCGCAACAGGTGTTGTCCAAGAGTCACTTGGCCGAGCACCTGTATGACGGCGAGACCGAGCGCGACTCCAACGTGCTGGAAGTGCATGTCAACCACCTGCGTCGCAAGCTGGGTCGCAGCGTGATCGAGACCCGCCGCGGCCAGGGTTACGTGTATGCCGGGAGCGCGGCGTGAGGTCGATCCAGGCACGCTTGAGCCTGGGTCTGGTGGCCGTGCTGGTGGTGGTCGGCCTGGTCCTGGCCCAGCTGAGTCTGTGGCTGTTCGAGGTCGGCTTGCAGCGTTACCTGGAGGCCGGCCTGCGCAAGGAGAGCGAAAACCTGCTGGTGGCCCTGGTGCGCGGGCCGTCAGGGCTGCAGCTGGACGAGCGACGCATATCGGCGGCCTATCAGCGCCCTTTTTCGGGCTATTACTTTCGCATCGACTTCGACCAAGGCACGTGGCGCTCACGCTCGCTATGGGACTTGGACATGCCCAAGCCTGCGGCTGCGGGGCTCGAGGATGGCCTTGAGCTAGGGCCGGAGGGCCAGCAATTGTTGACCCTGCGTGCAGACTACCGACGCCTGGGCCAGGACATCTCGATCAGCGTGGCCCAGGATTACTCCCCGGTGCGCGAGGGCTTCAGGCGCATGCAACAGATCGGTCTTGGCATGGGGCTGGTGGCGTTGGTGTTGGTGCTGGTGCTGCAGCGCCTGACCGTGACCCGCTCGCTACGCCCGCTGGAGCGGGCACGTCAGCAGATCGCTCAGTTGCAGCAAGGCCAGCGCTCCCAGCTCGATGCCCAGGTGCCCAGTGAGCTGCAACCTTTGGTGGACCAGATCAACCACCTGCTGGCGCACACCGAGGACAGCCTGCGCCGCTCGCGTAACGCCTTGGGTAATCTCGGCCATGCCCTGAAGACGCCGCTGGCGGTCCTGCTGAGCCTGGCGGCCAGTGAACGCCTGAAGGGCTTGCCGGACGTACGTGAGCAACTGCGCGAGCAACTCGAGCAGATCCAGCAACGCCTGGCCCGTGAACTCAACCGTGCGCGTCTGGCCGGCGACGCGCTGCCCGGTGCGCAGTTTGACTGTGACACCGAGCTGCCGGGCTTGCTCGGCACCCTGGGCATGATCCATGGCGAAGGGCTGCTGCTTGAACGCGACGTGCCACCGGGACTGTTGTTGCCATGGGACCGCGAGGATCTACTGGAACTGCTCGGCAACCTGCTGGACAACGCCTGCAAATGGGCCGACAGCGAGGTGCGCCTGGGTATCGCGCCGACGGTCGAGGGTTATCAGCTGTGGGTCGACGATGACGGCCCTGGCATTCCCGAAGCCGCGCGTCTGCAGGTTCTGGAGCGGGGCTCGCGCTTGGATGAGCAGGTCGATGGGCATGGCCTGGGCCTGGGCATCGTGCGCGATATCGTCGAGGCTTGGGGCGGGACGTTGGCGCTGCTGGAAAGCCCGTTGGGCGGTTTGCGGGTGAGTATCGCGCTGCCGCGCAAGGGGCGTTGAAGGCGCCACGGGCAGCACCTCGATTGGTTCACTGTGGGGTCTGCCACGGCCCATCGCAGGCTTCGCCAGCGCCCATGAGGACCACCGTCAGCCCTGTATTGGCCGGTAAATCCACTTCCACGAGGCCACCGTAACGCCTGGCACTGCAAAAAAATTGCAGTACAGCGGCACTTTTTTGAATTGGCCCGCTTGCTATCACACCCGGCACAATCGCCGCCATGAAACTTCGTGTTTCCATCTCCAGGGACGGAGCCATTAAGCTATTGCATTGGCAATACAAGCCCAGGCCCGTTCGGCTGGGCTTTCTTTTCAAATCAAGAAGAACACGATCGACTGCCCTGATGTCTGCCTCGCGTCCCGAAAACCGTCTGCAGCGCTTATTGCCTGCGCCCCTGAACATCCCTCCCAAAGAATGGTTGCGTGCTGGCCTTGGCGCGCTGCTTGGCCTGCTGCTTGCCGGAACCCTCGTCAGCCTGGCCTATGGTCCCTCGGTCGCCCTGCACCTGCTCGGCCCCCTGGCCGCCTCGGCAGTGCTGGTGTTCGCGGTGCATTCCGGGCCGTTGGCCCAGCCGTGGCCGGTGCTGGGCAGCTATGCCGTGGCCTGTATCGTGGGCTTGGTGATGCGTCATTACCTGGGCACTGAACTGTGGGTCGCAGCCAGCGCCCTGGGCCTGTCGATCGTGATGATGTGCCTGTTACGCTGCCTGCACCCTCCAGGTGGCGGGGTGGCGGTAGGTGCCGTGCTGGCGGACCCGGGGCTGACGGCCCTGGGCAACCATCTGCTCGAGCCGATCGTGCTCGATGCTTTGATCCTGATTGTCGTGGCGGTGCTCTACAACCGTCTCACCGGCGTGCGCTACCCCAAGGGCCCGTTGCCGCGCAAAGACCTGCACCACACCCACGATCCGCTGCCCAGCGAGCGGGTCGGGGTGAACAGCGAAGACCTGGATGTCGCCTTGGAAGAATTGGGCGAGTTCGTCGATGTTACGCGCGATGAGCTCGAGCGCATCATCCTGGCCACCGAGCAGCATGCCCTGCAACGCAGCCTGGGCGGTATCACCGCGGCCTCGGTGATGTCCCGTGACGTGCAGTTCGCGTCGCCGGCCACCACCTTGGAGCAGGCCTGGAAGATGCTTGCCAACCACCAGCTCAAGACCCTGCCTGTACTGGAAGGAGGGCGTTTGGTGGGCATTGTCAGCCTCAGCGACCTGGTCGGCCCGGCCATGGCCCGAGCACGTTTCAGTTGGCGTGGGCTGTTCCGTCGCCCGGTGGTGCGTATGGAGCAGGTGATGAGCCGCCGGGTCATCAGTGTCAGCAGCCAGCATCCGCTCGATCGCCTGTTGCCGTTGCTCAGCGAGCAGGGCCTGCATTGCCTGCCGGTGCTCGAGGATGACAAGTTGGTCGGCGTGATCACCCAGACCGATCTTATCGCCGGGCTCAAGCGGCACCTGCTCAACGCCGCCGCGCAACGTTCAGATAATCGGGTCCCAGCGCTGTGACCAATCGCTATCACCGGTGGCCACCAGCCGGCGCAGCACATTGAAGGCTTGCTGCAAGGCCTCGCTGTCGCGCTTGCGGGCGTAGACAAGAAAGGTCGGGTAGGTGAATTCCGGCGCCTGTGGAACCCGCTCGACCACGCCTTTTTCCAGATAGGCTTGCACCACCCGCGTCCGGAAATAGCCGCTACCCCCTTGCTCGAGGATGAACTGTAACGCCAAGGGGCCCAGGTTGAAGCTCAGCGCCGGGCGTGCGCAGTCGGGCAGGGCGGCATCATGCTGGCGACGGAAGGCCTCGCCCCAGTCGATGTAGATATAGGGCTCGGGTTGACCGACCCGGCGCACGCGGATCAGCTTTTCCTCCATCAATTGCTCCACCTGCAGCCCCGGGCCGTAGGTCGGCTGGTACACCAGCGCGGCATCGAGCAGGCCCATTTCCACCTTGCGCAGCAACGACTCGCCATCGCTCACCTCGCTGCGGATGGCGTGGCTGGGCAATTCCCGGTGCAGGGCGCTGACCCAGGCGAGCATCATCGGGTTGGCCAGGCTCACCTCGCCCCCCACGTGCAGCACTTGCTGGCATCCTTGGGGCAGCGGCAGGTCGCGGCGGGCGGCCTCCCAGGTCTGCACCATCTGGTTTGCGTAGATGATGAACGCCTCGCCGTCGCTGGTGAGGGTTGCGCCGTTGCGGCTGCGGATGAACAACTGGCAGCCCAGTTGCTGCTCGAGGCGTTGTACCCGCGCGCTGATGGCCGTCTGCGATACGAACAGGCGTTCGGCGGCGGCGACGAGGCTGCCGCAGCGCACGATTTCCAGGAAGGTACGGGCCTGGTCGATATCCATTGAAACGGCTCTTTGGCTCACGAGAAGCCCTATTCTAGGCCTCGTGCTGTAGCGGGGCGACAACCCCGTGCAATCTTGCATATCGGTTGCGACTTAAGTCCGATGGCGGGCGCGGGGTACCGGTCCATACTCGGGGTTCGCCCTTCAATAACAACAAGTACCGGGTTGCAAATCGCCATGACCTACCAGCACAGCTACGCCCACTCCATCGCCGACCCCGCTGCCTTCTGGGCCGAACAGGCCGAACACCTGGCCTGGCATCGCAAGCCTTCGCTGACCCTGCAGGAGAACCCCGACGGCACCCACCGTTGGTTCGCCGATGGCCGCCTGAACAGCTGCCACCTGGCCCTGGACCATCAGATCGAGCAGGGCCGCGGCGACCAGCTGGCGTTGATCTACGACTCGCCGGTGACCGGCGTGCAACAGACCTTCACCTACCACCAGTTGCGAGATGAAGTGGCCCGCCTGGCCGGCCTGCTCCGGCAGCTGGGCGTGGGCAAGGGCGATGGGGTGATCATCTACATGCCCATGGTGCCCCAGGCCGCCATGGCCATGCTGGCCTGCGCGCGAATCGGTGCCGTGCACTCGGTGGTGTTCGGCGGCTTTGCCGCCAACGAACTGGCCCTGCGCATCGATGACGCCCGACCCACGCTGCTGCTCACCGCCTCCTGCGGCCTGGAGTTCGACCGGGTGATCGAATACAAGCCGCTAGTCGATCGCGCCTTGCAACTGGCCAGGCACCAGCCGCGTCATGTCCTGGTGCTGCAACGCCCGCAGGCCCACGCCACCCTGCAGCCGGGACGCGATCTGGACTGGCAGCAGGCGCAGGCCGGTGTCGACCCGGTGCCCTCGGTGGAGCTGGAGGCGGGTGATCCGCTCTACATCATGTACACCTCCGGCACCACCGGAAAACCCAAGGGCATCGTGCGCGAGAACGGCGGTAACGCAGTCGCCCTGTGCTATGCCATGCGGCACATCTACGGTATGCAGGCTGGGGACGTGTGGTGGGGCATTTCGGACGTGGGTTGGGTGGTCGGGCATTCGCTGATCGTCTATGGGCCGTTGATGAATGGCTGCACCACAGTGTTCTACGAAGGCAAGCCCATTCGCACCCCGGACGCCTCGGCCTATTGGCGCGTGGTTGAGCAGTACCAGGTCAATGGCCTGTTCTGCGCCCCCACCGCCATGCGGGCGATCCGCAAGGAAGACCCGGACGGAGCGCTGATCCGTCGTCATGATTTGAGCTCGCTGCGCCAGTTGTTCCTGGCCGGGGAGAAACTGGATTCGAGCACCCATCAATGGCTGGAGCGGGTCAGCGGCAAACCGGTGCATGACCATTGGTGGCAGACCGAGACGGGCTGGCCGGTCACCGCGCCCTGCGTCGGCCTGGAGGGCAGCGCGGCGCGGCCAGGCTCGAGCAATCGTGCGGTGCCGGGGTACAACGTGCAGGTGCTCGATGACGAGGGCCGACTGTTGGGGCCGAACGAGCAGGGCGCGATCGTCATTGCCTTGCCCTTGCCGCCCGGTTGCAGCCAGACCCTTTGGGGTGATCACGAGCGTTACCTGCAGGCTTACCTGCACCCCCACCCGGGTTACTACCACACCGGTGACGGCGGTTACCTGGACGATGACGGCTTTGTCTACATCATGGGGCGCACTGACGATGTCATAAACGTCTCGGGCCATCGCCTGTCCACGGGTGAAATGGAAGACCTGGTCGCCCGCCATCCGGCGGTGGCCGAATGCGCAGTGATCGGCGTTCATGACGAGATCAAGGGCCAGGTACCGCTGGCGCTGGTAGTGCTCAAGGACGGCGATGGGATCGGCGAGCAGCAGTTGCAGGCAGAGCTGGTGGCCAGCGTGCGCGAGCACATTGGCGCCTTGGCGTGTTTCAACCGCGTGCGTCTGGTCAAGCGCCTGCCCAAGACCCGTTCGGGCAAGATCCTGCGCGCGGTGCTGCGCAAGATCGCCGATGGCCAGGACTACGTGCCGCCTTCGACGCTGGACGATCCGGCGGTGCTCGTTGAAATCGAAGGGGTATTGGCGGATCTGCCCAGGGCGAGTTGACTGGGCAGTGCGAAGCGTGCGCTCAGTCAGGCCCGACCTGATGCAGTTGCCCCAGGCGGCTGCGGGTACGCATCAGGTCGGCGAGTGAGCCGCCCAGGCTCTCTGCCAGCGGCCGCTTGCCGATCACTGTCACGGTCTTGTCCTGGTCGTACAGCACGTCCACCAGATTGACGAAGCGTTGCTGCGCGGCCAGCGAGCATTCGGACAGGTCGTCCAGCCCGTCGATGATCCACGCGTCGAATCGCTCGGCCAACGCCAGATAGTCGATTACCGCTGTGGCCTGTTCGCACAGGTCGGCAAAGGCGAACATCACCGCTCGTCCCTGGCTGGCCAGGGCGCGCAGGTTGCGTTTGTTCACCTCCAGCAGGACTGGCTGCGCGACCGGAAGCGCCAGGCTCTGGCGCTGGTTGGCATCGCCAGGCCACAGGTAATGCCCTTGGGTGAAGCGCTGATGCGCGCGGTTCGCCGGCAGGCTGCGAAAGTCCGTGTCACCGCCGACTTCCAGCACCTGCATGCGGCTGTGGATCAGGCGGATCACCGGCAGGAAGCGCTCGTGATACAGCGGGTTGGGCAGCAGCCCCTCGGGGGCGTAATTGGAGGTCACCAGCAGGCACACGCCGCGGTCGAACAGAGCGTTGAACAGGCGGGTGAGCAGCATGGCATCGCCGATGTCATGGACATGGAATTCATCGAAACACAGCACTTGGCAGTGATCGAGCAGTTCGTCCAGCGTTGCGCCCAAGGCATCATTCAGCGCTCGGTTGCGGTGCATGCCCTGGTGCAGGCGGGCGAAGAAATCGTGAAAGTGCAGGCGGCGCTTTGCCTCGACCGGCACGGCCTGGAAGAACCCGTCGAGCAGCCAACTCTTGCCACGCCCCACCGAGCCATGCAGGTAGAGACTGCGCGCCTGGCCTTGTTACAGCAGGGCCAGTTGTTCGGCCATGGCCTGGATGACGCGACGTTGCCCGTCGCTCAGCTGGTAGCCGCGGCTGTCGGCCTTGTCCTGAAAGAACGCCAGGAGTCTGTTGTCAGTGGGCGACTCGTTGCGCAAGCGCTGCTTGAAATGACGTAGCGGCATCGGAAGCCAGGCGGACACGTGCGGGTTCCTCGTTGCGAAGGCGGGCAGGGCAGCTTGCAGGAGGCTGGCGCTGTGAGCAATCGAGAATATGCCTAGGGATGATCGTGAAATGCGATGGGTCTAGGCGCTGAAGGCGTTGGAAACTGCGATAAATAAACAAAGCTTATTTGTGAAATACGATAAATCGATTTTTCTTATCCAGTGCAAATTGCTTCCATGCGCTCATGCATCACTCCTTCACAAAATCAAAACCGCCGGAGAAGATCATGACCAAAGCCGAAGCCCTCCCGCTCGCCCCGCCAGCCCTGGGTGAGCCCTACCTGCTGACGCCAGGCCCGCTTACCACCTCCAAGGCCACCAAAGAGGCCATGCTGCGCGACTGGGGCTCATGGGACGGTGATTTCAATCGGGTCACGGCCGAGGTTCGTCAGCAACTGTTGAGCATGGCCGGCGTGGAGGATGACAGCTTCGCCTGCGTCCCGCTGCAAGGCAGCGGCAGTTATTCGGTCGAGGCGGCCCTGGCCACGGCCATCCCCAAGGACGGCAAGGCCCTGGTCCTGATGAATGGTGCCTACGGCCAGCGCGCCAGCAAGACCCTCGAATACCTCGAGCGCGCCTACATCACCCTGGACAAGGGCGACTACCTGCCGCCCCAGCCGGATGAAGTCGATGCGCTGCTCAAGGCCAACCCGGACGTCACCAACGTCTTCATCGTCCACTGCGAGACCAGCTCCGGCATCCTCAACCCGCTGCGCGCCATCGCCGACGTGGTCAAGGCCCATGGCAAGAGCCTGATCGTCGATGCCATGAGTTCCTTCGGCGCCGTGCCCCTGACCGTTCAGGACATCGCCTTCGATGTGCTGGTCTCGTCTGCCAACAAATGCATCGAAGGCATCCCGGGTTTTGGCTTCGTGATTATCCGTCGCAGTGTGCTGGAGGCCGCCAAGGGCCGCGCCAACTCCCTGAGTCTGGACTTGTTCGAGCAGTGGGCCTACATGGAGCGCACCGGACAATGGCGCTTCACTCCGCCGACCCACAGCGTGGTGGCCTTCCACAAGGCCTTGGAGCAGCACCGTGCCGAAGGTGGCGTGGCGGGCCGGCAAGCGCGCTACACGCGCAATCGCGATGTGCTGGTGGCCGGCATGCGCGAGCTAGGCTTCAAGACCTTGCTTGAAGACTGCTGGCTGTCGCCGATCATCACCACGTTCTTCAGCCCTGAGCATCCGAATTTCGACTTCAAGCGTTTCTACGACGAACTCAAGGCCCGCCAGTTCATCATCTACCCCGGCAAGCTGACCGTGGCCGAAAGCTTCCGCATCGGCTGCATCGGCCAGATCGACGAACACATCGTTCACCAACTGCTGCGTGCCATCGCCGACGCTCTTCTGGCGATGGGCGTGGACATGCAACGTCCAGCTGCCTGAGTCGGCCCTGTCGAGGCGGCACGCTTAGCTGCCTCGACGCTTTCCCATACCGTTGACCTGGATTCCTTGCGCGGATCTTGGGTGCCTGTTAGCGATTTCCGGAGCCACCACGATGCACTACGAACAGCCTTCCTCGTTGCAAGCCGCGATTCTCGACTGGGCCGGTACCGTCGTCGATTTCGGCTCGTTCGCGCCCACCCAGATCTTCGTCGAAGCCTTCGCCGAATTCGGTGTGAGCGTTTCCCTGGACGAAGCCCGTGGCCCGATGGGCATGGGCAAGTGGGATCACATCCGTACCCTGTGCGATGTGCCCGAGATTGCTGAGCGCTACCGCAAGGTGTTCGGTCGTACACCGACCGACGACGACGTCACAGCCATCTACGAGCGCTTCATGCCCCTGCAGATCGAGAAGATCGCCATGCATTCGGCGCTGATCCCGGGTGCCCTTGAGGCCATCGCAGCGGTGCGTGACAAGGGGCTCAAGATCGGCTCCTGTTCCGGCTACCCGAAAGTGGTGATGGACAAGGTTGTGGAACTGGCCAAGCACAACGGTTATGTCGCCGATCATGTGGTGGCCACTGACGAAACACCCAATGGCCGACCATGGCCCGCCCAGGCTCTGGCCAACGTGATTGCCTTGGGCATCGATGACGTCGCCGCCTGCGTCAAGGTCGACGACACCTGGCCGGGCATCCTCGAAGGCCGTCGCGCCGGCATGTGGACCGTAGCCCTTACCTGCTCGGGCAATGCCCTGGGCCTGTCCTACCAGGCCTACAAGTCGTTGCCGGCGGCCAAACTGGCCGAGGAGCGCGCGCGCATCGTCAAGATGTTCGAGCCGTCCCGTCCACACTACCTGATCGACACCATCGCCGATTTGCCAGGGGTGATCGACGACATCAACCAGCGTCTGGCCCGGGGTGAAACACCGCAAGCCTATTGAGCGGCGCACAACGACACCACACTCACAACCCCTACGAGCTAGAGCCAGGAGACACACCATGCGTTACGCACATCCGGGTACCGAAGGCGCGAAAATTTCCTTCAAGAGCCGCTACGGCAACTACATCGGCGGTGAGTTCGTTCCTCCGGTCAAGGGTGAATACTTCACCAACACCTCTCCGGTGAACGGCCAGCCGATCGCCGAATTCCCACGCTCTACTGCCGAAGACATCGACAAAGCCCTGGATGCCGCCCACGCCGCCGCCGACGCCTGGGGCCGCACCTCGGTGCAAGAGCGCTCCAATGTGCTGCTCAAGATCGCCGACCGCATCGAGCAGAACCTGGAGATCCTGGCCATCACCGAAACCTGGGACAACGGCAAGCCGATCCGCGAAACCCTCAACGCCGACATCCCGCTGGCGGTCGATCACTTCCGCTACTTCGCCGGCTGCATCCGCGCCCAGGAAGGCGGCGCCGCCGAAATCAACGAAAACACCGTGGCCTATCACATCCACGAGCCGCTGGGCGTGGTCGGGCAGATCATCCCATGGAACTTCCCGCTGCTGATGGCCGCCTGGAAGCTCGCGCCGGCGCTGGCCGCCGGTAACTGCGTGGTGCTCAAGCCCGCCGAGCAGACCCCGCTGGGCATTGCCGTGCTGATGGAACTGATCGGCGACCTGCTGCCCAAGGGCGTGCTCAACGTGGTGCAAGGCTTCGGCCGCGAGGCCGGTGAAGCCCTGGCCACCAGCAAGCGCATCGCCAAGATCGCCTTCACCGGCTCCACCCCGGTCGGCTCGCACATCATGAAATGCGCCGCCGAGAACATCATCCCGTCCACCGTGGAGCTGGGCGGCAAGTCGCCGAACGTCTATTTCGAGGACATCATGCAGGCCGAGCCTGCCTTCATCGACAAGGCCGCCGAAGGCATGGTGCTGGCGTTCTTCAACCAGGGCGAGGTGTGCACCTGCCCATCGCGCGCCCTGGTGCAGGAGTCGATCTACCCGCAGTTCATGGAAGTGGTGATGAAAAAGGTCCTGCAGATCAAGCGCGGCGACCCGCTGGACACCGACACCATGGTCGGCGCCCAGGCCTCCCAGCAGCAGTTCGAGAAGATCCTCTCGTACCTGGACATCGCCCAGAAGGAAGGCGCCGAGCTGCTGACCGGCGGCAAGGTGGAGAAACTCGAAGGCAGCCTGGCCACCGGCTATTACATCCAGCCGACCCTGCTCAAGGGCAACAACCAGATGCGCGTGTTCCAGGAAGAGATCTTCGGCCCGGTGGTCAGCGTCACCACCTTCAAGGACGAAGCCGAAGCCCTGGCGATCGCCAACGACACCGAGTTCGGCCTCGGCGCCGGCGTATGGACCCGCGACATCAACCGCGCCTACCGCATGGGCCGCGGCATCAAGGCCGGTCGCGTATGGACCAACTGCTACCACCTGTACCCGGCTCACGCTGCGTTCGGGGGCTACAAGAAGTCCGGTGTCGGCCGTGAAACCCACAAGATGATGCTCGACCACTACCAGCAGACCAAGAACCTGCTGGTGAGCTACGACATCAATCCGCTGGGCTTCTTCTAAATCGCGTTGCCTTTTTCGCGGGTGAACCTGCTTCTGCAGTGCTTGTGCTGTGGGGCTGGGTTTACCCGCGAAAAAGTTATCACCGCCTTAACGATTTCTCGTGGAGTCTTGATGAAAATCCGGTACAAGGTCAGCCTCGCCGCTGCCTGTGTGTTGTTGATCACCACCAGCCTGTTGTCCTTGGCCCAGGTCAGCCAGGTGCGCACGGTGCTGCGCACGCAAGCGGGAGAAAGCATCCTCGAATCAAGCACGGCCGTTGCAAGGCAGATCGAGAACTGGCTCAACGGCAAGCTGCACCTGATGGATTTGACGGTCCAATCCATCGCCAGCCCCGTCAGCCAGCAAACCGTCCAGCGCATCACCGATTCACCTTTGTTGAAGCAGGAGTTCGCACTGGTGTTCGGTGCCCTGCAGGTCGATGGCAAACCCATTGGCGACCTGGATACCTGGAAACCCAAGCCAGGTTATGACGGTCGCACGCGTCCTTGGTATGCGACCGGGGAGGGGAGCAGCCAGGCAGTGCTGACCGAGCCCTATCAGGATTCCTCAACGGGGAAAGTGTTGATCTCGGCTGTCAGCAGAATCACAGACGATGGGCGGTTTGCCGGTGTGCTGGGCGGCGATATCCATCTCGACACCGTCACCGAGGCCATCAATACCCTGGACTTCAGCGGCGCGGGCTATGCCTTCTTGCTGAACCAGAACGGCAACATCATTTCCCACCCCGATGCCCAGCTCAACGGCAAGCCCTACAGCGCGTTGTTCGGCGGCGCACAGCCGCCTTTGGAAAGCCAGCTTCAGTCGATCGAGGTGGATGGCAAGTCCTTGCTGGTGTCGTTCATTCCGTTGTCCAACCTCCAAGGCATGCACTGGTACATCGGCGTGGTACTGGATGAAGGCATCGTCATGGCCGCCAGTCATCAACTGACCTGGCGAGCGGCAGTCGGCACCGGATTGGGTGTGCTTCTGAGCCTGCTGGTGCTGGGCCTGTTAGTGCGGCGCTTGTTGTTACCCTTGGATCGGCTCAAGGCCTCGCTCGCCGACATGAACCGTGGTAACGGCGACCTGACGCGTCAACTACCGGTGTCCGGCAACGATGAAGTGGCGCTGGTGTCGGTGGAGTTCAATCAATTCCTGGGCAACCTCAAGACGTTGATCGGCGATGTGCAGCAGACCTCGCAACAGGTGCGCGAGAGCACCTCGGCTACTTCCCACGAGGCAAACCAGGCGGCCAGCCGCGTGCAATTGCAGTTGCAGGAGCTCGATCAACTCGCCGCCGCCATGAACGAAATGGCCTCCACCGCCGAGGACGTGGCGCGCAATGCCCAGGCCGCTGCCCAAGCCGCGGTGGCCGCACACGATCAGACTGAGAGCGGCGTGGCGCTGGTGTTGCGCTCGACCGGGGCCATCAACGGCCTGGCCGAGGAAATGAACACCACCGGGCAGGCCATCAACGAGTTGTCCACCCTAAGCCACAGCATCGAGTCGATCCTCTCGGTCATCACCAGCATTGCCGACCAGACCAACCTGCTCGCACTCAACGCCGCGATCGAGGCCGCGCGTGCCGGGGAGTCCGGGCGCGGATTCGCCGTGGTGGCCGATGAGGTGCGTTCGCTGGCTTCGCGCACCCAGCAATCGACCCAGGAGATCCGCCTGATGATCGACCAGTTGCAAGCGGGTGTGCGCCAGGCCCAGATGCGCATGCAGCAAAGTCGTGATGCCGCCAGCAAGACTGCCGAGGATGCCAATGCGGCCAATGAGACCCTCGGCCGCATTCGCGAGGCGATCTACCGCATCAACGACATGAACCTGCAGATCGCCGCCGCTGCCGAGCAGCAGAGCGCCACCAGCGAAGAGATCAACCGCAACACCACCAACATTCGCGACATCGGCCTGGAAGTGTCCGGCGGTGCGCGGCAGCAAGTCAGCCAGTGCTCGGTGATGGTCGACCATGTAAGTCAACAGGACCGCCTGCTCAGCCGCTTCCGGATATGAGCGGCCTGACAACTCTCTGCATCGTGTAAGGAGCACGGTGCGACCGTCTTCAACTGGCAGGGACTGCGAAGCAGCCCCACAGGGCTCACGCCTTACGCTCGAGTTGTCGCTCTATCATGTATTTGACCGCCAGGCGCCTTTCCTTGAGGCGCCGCAGGTCGTCGTCATCGGCAATGCCTGCCGAGATCGATTCGGCCGCCAAAACCTGATTGTCGATATCCACATATTCATCCAGCAGCCGGTCCAGCTCTTTGTCCTGTTGGCGCCGCTGCTGGACGATTTCGCGGGGATAGTGCAGGTCCTGGTACAGGTCGTGGGAAACTGGCATGGGGCCCTCCTTGTAATGCGCAGGTTTTCTTACCTGATTGGAAGGGGCGAACACGCGGTTGTTAAAGCGAGGCGCAAAAAATACGACGGATGGCCAGGGCAGGAATCAGCGGGGAAGACTAACTTGCTGTTTTAAGGCAATTTTTTTCATTCCGGGGGTTCCCAGGTGAATCGAGTGTTGGTATAGTGCCGGCCATTCCAGCACAGCGGCTCAACGTCGTTGTCAGCGAACCGTCAGAACGACAGTGCTCATGCACTCGTCGCATCCGATACAGGGGCGTCGCCAAGCGGTAAGGCAGCAGGTTTTGATCCTGCCATGCGTTGGTTCGAATCCAGCCGCCCCTGCCATTTCTTCACATCTCTTCTCGATATTCCTCTTTGCCTTGGCGCACTGTCTTCTAGTGTCTTTCGCTCGTATAGCGATTGAGGCTCGTGGCGCTTATCCGGCTGCCATCGCGGAACAAGCACAAGGCTGCTCCCTGTAGGAGCGGGCTCGTCCCGCGATAGGGCCAGAATGCTTCAGCGCAATTCCTTGACCATCTTCTCCAAGGTTTCCAACACGGCGCCAGCCAGCGCTTTGGATCGCTCGCCCGACCAGCCGGTAATGGCGTTGGGCGCATCGTCGTGATCCTTGAACGGCATCTCCAGCGTCAGTGAAAGGCAATCATAGGCTTGGCCGACGGCGTTGCAGGCCAGTGTCATGTTGGCCTGACCGGGCTCGTCGCGGGTATAGCCGTGCACGGCCTGGAAGTCCCGTGTGATGCTGCACAGTGTGGAGCGGAACTGCTCCTCTAGCTTCGCCAGGCGGGGCGTGTAGCCCGGGTTGCCTTCGCAGGCGGCGGTGAAGACATGTGGGATTTCCTCGTCGCCATGCACATCGATGAACGCATCCACCCCGTGCTGTTTCATCTGGCTCTGGGCGAAGAAGACCTCGGGGCTGAGCTCGACGCTGGCGTCCTGCCAGGCGCGGTTGAGGTCCTTGCCCTTGAAATTGGTGCGCAGATGTCCGAGGAAGGCGCCATCAGGGTTCATGTTCGGGATCAGGTACAGGTCGGCGGCCGCGAGCAGTGACTGGACGGTGCTGTCGTTGGCTTGCAGACGGTCTATGACGCCCTCCATGAACCATTCCGCCATGTGCTCGCCAGGGTGCTGCTGAGCGATCAGCCACAGCTTGCGCTTGCCTGGTGCGCCGTCGCCTGCGCGCAACAGCGGGATATCGCGGCCTTGTACGCTACGACCGCAGGCCAGCAGCTCGACGGCCGGCAGTTGCTTGGCTCGTTCGATCAGTTGGTTGTGGCGGGCGCGGGGGTAGGGTTCGAAATAGGCGAACCAGGCCTGCGGAGCCTTGGCTTGAAGTTCGAACACCAGGGCTTGGCCGTCGAACTGGCTGGGGATGCGAAACCAGTGCTGTTGATCATAGGATGCCACGGCCTGATAGCCGTGCCAGGCCTTGTTGTAGGAGGACTGGCTGGCGTTATCGAGGCTGAAGCGGTGGGTCTGGCCCGGGGTCAGGCCGCTGGCCTTGAAGTGGAACCACTGGAAATGGCCACTGTTGGTATCGGGGCGGATGGCCAAGCGCACGCGGCTAGGGTCGCGGGTGTCCAGTACCTGGATATTGCCGGAATCGAAATCGCAGTCGATCTGCAGGGGGGACAGCGTCACGGTCATTGCCAGACTCCTGTGGCTTTGTTGTGGCGTTACTGTACACCGCTTGGCCAGAAGGCTGGGCGACTAAATCCTGTAGGAAAGAACTGCTTGCCCAATGGCCTGGGATTCAGGTCAAGAAGCCGAGCAAGGCCAAGGCTGCCACACCCAACCCGACCACGATCGTACAACCGCCCAGCGACAGTGCTGCCCGGCCATGGCGGTACCAGCCGTCATGGCCCAATTGGCGCGCAGGGGCGAGCAGGCTGCGCCATCGCAGTTCGGTCTCGTGAAAAGCCTGCAGGTGTTCCGGGGCGGCGTCGAGCCAGCGGCGAAAGTCGATGCGTTCGCAGGCGGTGGCCTCGGGGTTCTGCAAGTGGATGTACCATTGCCCCGCAGTGCGAGCGAGGGCGTCGCCTGGAGTGCAGGTGGTTTGCAAGGCCTGATTCAGGTGGCGCTCGATGGCCAATAGCGGGAGGTCGAGACGCTGGGCGATGTTCGCAAGGTCCAGCTGGTCGAGGCGGTTGAGCAGAAAGACCTGTTGCACGCGCCGTGGCAAGCGCTGCAGGCCATGGAGCAGGGCGTCGCCGGTTGGCGTCTGCAAGGCGGTGTCATGTTCCAGAGGCAGCAATAGACGGTTCATGGACAGCTCCATGCTCAAAATGGAGTAGGGGGCATCTTCCGTGATGCGCGAATAGATTAATCTTAACGATATTGATTCTCAAGTGCTGATTCCGTAAAACGCTGCAACACCCGTTCACGATTTGACATACCTTTGCTATCCTCGCGGCCATCAAGCGGTACCGATCTTCATTATCCTGAAGAGCCAAAAAAAATGACCCGGCAAAAAGCCGGGTCAAAAACCGTGATTAGCCTGATGAGGAGATAATCTGAGAGTCCGACCTAAGGGCTTCCAGGTTATCCAGCAGGCCTTGCGACCAGCTGAGTGCAATAATAATCGTTATCATTTGCCAGTCAAATGAATTTTCCCCTTCCTGGTAAAAAAATATTACCGGGCGGCTCCCTGATAGCCGGAATACGGGTTCTTCACCGCTCGTCGGCCATCACGTCTTGCTCATCTCTCGGTCTTTCCTGACGCTTGCTCGTGCTCCAGCAACGCCCTGGCCATGTTCATCATGTGCATCAATGCGAACATCACCTCCCGGGTCATGCCCTGGGGCTGGTGAGTGGCTGTTTCGTGCGCGGTGGCCGCCGCGCAGCGCAACAGCGCCAGGGCATGATCGCGGGCCTGTGCGGCGCTTACGCCTTCATGTAGCGTCCAGATCTTGTTGTCCAGATTGGGGCGGGGCGGCGTGGGATTAAGGTAGTAGTCCAGGGCGCGGCGGGCTGCTTCGCTGTCGAGATCTGTTTCGTCGTTTTTCGATGGTTTCATCCTGATACCTGTTGATATTCACTTGGGAGTGGTGAATACGCAGCATAGGTCAGTGTGTATTATTTATCTCATTGAAGATAATTCAGGATGTGTATTGATGCGGCAGATGCAGTCCGTATTGTTCTCCGCCATGGAAAACTGGAACGAATTTCTTGCGCGCTACAAGCGTGAACACAAGCTCAACCAGCTCAAACTCGCTGAACGTCTGGGCATGACCCAGGGCGGCGTAGGCCATTGGTTGCGCGGTACCCGAAAACCCACGCTGGCGACCATCAACGAAAAATTGGAAAAACTCGGGCTGGTGTATCTGCAAGCCCAAGTCATGGTGGTGGAGCGCAACCTGTTGCGTGAAGCACCTGGGGTCTACGCGCCAGGGCGGCCAATATCGGGCGAAGCGTTGCGCTATGCCAGTTTTCGGCTTCCGGTACTGGCCTGGAGCGATCTACAGGGCAAATTGCCCGAAACCGCCGAAGTGCACGAGCAGAGTGACTACATGCCAGCCGGTAATGCATTCTGGCTGCCGGTTGAAAACGATTCGATGAATGCCGCAAGCGGTATGAGTGTGCCCCAGGGAATGCTCATCCTCGTGGATACGGGGCTTGAGGTGGCGCCTGGAAAGCTGGTGATCGCTCGTCAGCCGGGCAAGGCCGCGGTGTTGAGGCAATTGATCGAAGAAGGCGGAGAGCGGATGCTCAGGCCGCTCAATACCCGGTATCCCACAGTGCTGTGCGAAGAGGGCTGCGAGTTTCTCGGCGTCGTGGTTCGCGTGCACGGCAAGTTCTGATCGGCAGGGGCCGCTGCGCAATTCATCGCGCAGCGGCCCCTTTGTGTTTACTCAGCCAATTCCACCAGCACCGCCCCTTCGCTGACCATGTCACCCTCCTGACAAAACAGCGCCTTGACCGTGCCGTCATGCGGTGCGCGGATGCTGTGTTCCATCTTCATCGCTTCGAGCACCATCAGCGCGGTGCCAGTCTCCACGGCCTGGCCCGGCTCCACCAGCACACGTACGATACTGCCGTTCATGGGGGCGCTCAGGCCGCCTTGATGGCTATGGCTGGCTTCGGCCTCGGCGATCGGGTCGAAGGCGTTGACCCTATGCATTTCGCCACTCCATTGCAGATACAGCGCGTCACCTCGGCGTATGGCCAGGTAGCGGCGACGCAGGCCGTCCTGCTCATGGCACAGTTGCTCGCCCTGAAGTTGCCAGGCGGACGGAGCGCTGGATTCCAGCGCCACGGCCTGGTCCTGTCCGCCACTGCTCAGATGCAGGCTGCTACGCGCCGGCAGGCCCAGGCGCAGGCCGTCATGCCGGGCCCAGGGCGAGCCGGGATCGTCCTGACGCTGGTGCGTGGGACTGCCCTGCAACCAGGCCTCGGCGGCGGCTTGCCAGAACGCCGCAGGCAAGGCAGCGGGGGCCGGCAACAGCTCGGCCTGGTGGCGTGGAATGAAGCCCGTGTCCAGTTCGGCCGCGGCGAAGGACGGGTGCGCCAGGATGCGGCGAAGGAAGGCAATATTGGTCTTCAATCCGCCAATGGCGAACTCGTCGAGCATGGCCAGCAGGCGCAGACGGGCCTGTTCGCGGTCTTCGCCCCAGGCGATCAGCTTGCCCAGCATGGGGTCGTAGAACGGCGAGACGGCATCCCCCTCGCTCACGCCGCTGTCCACTCGGCGGCCTTCGCCTGGGGCCGATTCGCGGTACAGCGCAAGGGTGCCGGTGGCCGGCAGGAACTCGTTGGCGGGGTCTTCGGCATACAGCCGCACCTCGATGGCATGACCGATCAGTGGCACCTGAGCCTGGGTGATCGGCAGAGGTTCGCCACAGGCCACGCGGATCTGCCAGGCCACCAAGTCCAGGCCGGTGATGGCTTCGGTGACCGGGTGCTCGACTTGCAGGCGGGTGTTCATCTCCATGAAGAAGAACTCGCCACGGGCATCGAGCAGGAATTCCACGGTACCGGCACCGACATAGCCGATGGCCTGAGCGGCGCGCACCGCCGCCTCGCCCATGGCCCGACGCAGCTCAGGCGACAGGCCTGGGGCGGGGGCTTCTTCGACCACTTTCTGATGACGGCGCTGGATCGAGCAGTCGCGCTCGTTGAGGTACAGGCAATTGCCGTGCTGGTCGGCGAACACCTGGATTTCCACATGACGCGGCTTGAGCACGTACTTTTCCACCAGCATGCGTGCATCGCCGAACGACGATTGCGCCTCGCGCTGCGCCGAGGCCAGGGCGTCGGCCAGTTGGCTTTCTTCCTCGACCACTTTCATGCCTTTGCCGCCACCGCCGGCACTGGCCTTGAGCAGTACCGGATAGCCGATGCGCTCGGCGGCGGCGCGGAAGGTTTCCAGATCTTGTGCATCGCCGTGGTAACCCGGCACGAGCGGGACGCCGGCGCTTTCCATCAGCGCCTTGGCCGCCGACTTGCTGCCCATGGCATCGATAGCGCTGGCCGGTGGGCCGAGGAAGATCAGGCCGGCCTGTTCGACGGCGCGGGCGAAGCCTGCGTTCTCCGAGAGGAAGCCATAGCCCGGGTGGATGGCCTGGGCGCCGCTGGCCTTGGCGGCGGCGATGAGTTTGTCGATCACCAGGTAGCTTTCGGCAGCCTTGGTGCCGCCCAGGTCGATGCGGATATCTGCCTCGCGACTGTGGCGGGCATCGCGGTCGGTGGCGCTGTGCACGGCGACCGTGGTCAGGCCCATGGCTTTGGCGGTGCGCATGATCCGGCAGGCGATCTCGCCGCGGTTGGCGACCAGCAGGGTGGTCAGGGTGGGACGGCTCATGGGCGCGGTTCCTTCTCGTTGGCTTGCCAGGCGGGGCGGCGTTTTTCCAGGAAGGCGCGCAGGCCCTCCTGGCCTTCCGGGCTGACGCGGATGCGGGCGATGGTGTTTTCGCAGTAGCGGCGCAGGGCCGGGCTCAGCTCGCCGTCGTCGACTTCGCGCAGCAGATCCTTGGTGGCGCGCAGGGCCTGGGGGCTGTTGAGCAGCAGGTTGTCGACCCAGGCCTCGACCTGAGCGTCCAGCTCGTTGGCCGGGTAGACCTCGGCCAGCAAACCCAGCTCACGGGCGCGCACGCCGCTGAAGCGCTCGGCGGTCAGGGCATAGCGGCGGGCGGCGCGCTCGCCGATGGCCTTGACCACGAACGGGCTGATCACCGCTGGCGCGAGGCCGATGCGCACTTCCGAGAGGCACAGTTGTGCGTCCTCGGCGCCGATGGCCATGTCGCAGCAACTGATCAGGCCCAGGGCACCACCGAAAGCTGCGCCTTGCACCACCGCCAGGGTTGGAGCCTTGAGCCGGTGCAGGGCGTACATCAACTCGCCCAGCTCACGGGCGTCGTCCAGATTGGTGTTGAAGTCCAGCTGTGCCGATTGTTGCATCCAGGCCAGATCGGCACCTGCGCTGAAATGCCGGCCGCGGCCGCGCAGCAGCACAAAGCGCAGGCTGGCGTCCTCGGCGAGCTGGTCCAGGGCGACGATCAGTTCGCGGATCATCTGCGCGTTGAAGGCATTGTTCTTGTCTTCGCGGCTCAGCCACAAGGTGGCGAAGCCGCGAGGGTCCTTGATGACTTCCAGGGTGCTGAAATCGTTCATGGTCACATCCGGAAAATGCCGAAGCGGCTCTGTTCGATCGGGGCGTTCAGCGCGGCGGACAACGCCAGGCCGAGCACATCGCGGGTCTGCGCCGGGTCGATGACGCCGTCGTCCCATAGCCGTGCGCTGGAGTAGTAGGGGTGGCCCTGGCGTTCGTACTGGTCGAGGATCGGCTGTTTGAGCTTGGCCTCTTCCTCGGCGCTGAAAGCCGTACCGGCGCGTTCGCTCTGTTCGCGCTTGACCTGGGCCAGTACGCCAGCAGCTTGCTCGGCCCCCATCACGCCGATGCGTGCGTTGGGCCACATCCACAAGAAGCGCGGGTCGTAGGCGCGACCGCACATGCCGTAGTTGCCGGCACCGAAGCTGCCGCCAATGATCACGGTGAACTTCGGCACTTGGGCACAGGCCACCGCGGTCACCAGCTTGGCGCCATGCTTGGCGATGCCGCCTTCTTCATACTTCTTGCCGACCATGAAGCCTGTGATGTTCTGCAGGAACAGCAGCGGGATGCCGCGTTGGCAGGCCAGCTCGATGAAGTGCGCACCTTTTTGCGCGGCCTCGGCAAAGAGGATGCCGTTGTTGGCCAGGATCGCCATCGGGTAGCCATGCAGGTGGGCGAAGCCGCACACAAGTGTGGTACCGAACAAGGCCTTGAACTCATCGAACACCGAACCATCGACCAGACGTGCGATAACTTCGCGCACGTCGAATGGTTGCTTGGCATCGGAGGGGACCACCCCGTACAGCTCCTGGGCGTCGTACAGCGGGGCGATCGGTGCCTGGCGCTGCACGTGGCCGAGCTTGCGCCAGTTGAGATTGGCCACGCTGCGCCGGGCCAAGGCCAGGGCATGTTCATCGTTGTCGGCGTAGTGGTCGGCCACGCCGCTGGTGCGGCAATGCACGTCGGCGCCTCCCAGGTCTTCGGCGCTGACCACCTCACCGGTGGCAGCCTTCACCAAAGGGGGGCCTGCGAGGAAGATCGTCGCCTGCTGGCGCACCATGATCGCTTCGTCGGCCATGGCCGGTACATAGGCGCCGCCTGCGGTGCACGAGCCCATGACCACGGCGATCTGCGGGATACCTTGCGCGCTCATGTTGGCCTGGTTGAAGAAAATCCGCCCGAAGTGCTCGCGGTCCGGGAAGACCTCGTCCTGGCGGGGCAGGTTGGCGCCGCCGGAGTCCACCAGGTAGATGCAGGGCAGGCGGTTCTGCAATGCGATGGTCTGGGCGCGCAGGTGTTTTTTCACCGTCAGCGGGTAATAGGAGCCGCCTTTGACCGTGGCGTCGTTGGCTACGATCATGCACTCGACCCCTTCGATACGACCGATGCCGGCGATCACGCCCGCGGCGGGTACGTCTTCGCCGTAGACCTCATGGGCGGCCAACTGGCCGATCTCGAGGAAGGGCGAGCCTGGGTCGAGCAGGCGATCGATGCGCTCGCGTGGCAACAGTTTGCCTCGCGAAGTATGCCGCTCCTGGGCCTTGGGGCCGCCGCCTTGGTTGACCTGGGCGAGCAGGGTGCGCAGAGCCTGGACCTGGGCCGCCATGGCGCTCCAGTTCTGCGCGAACTCTGGTGATTTAACGTTCAACTGTGACTTCAGGATCATCATGACTCCTCGCGCAGAATCAAGCCTCAAGCTTCAAGCTGCAAGAATGTTCAGTGTTGTGACTGCAAGCGCGCATCGCTGTTTGTCTTGCTGCTTGAAGCTGCTTCAGCGGGTTTCGTTGAACAGTTCGCGACCGATGAGCATCCGGCGGATCTCGCTGGTGCCAGCACCGATTTCGTACAGCTTGGCGTCGCGCAGCAGTCGACCTGCCGGGAATTCATTGATATAGCCATTGCCACCGAGGATCTGGATCGCCTCCAGGGCCATCTGAGTCGCGCGTTCGGCGGTATAGAGGATCACCCCGGCGGCATCCTTGCGGGTGGTCTCGCCGCGGTCGCAGGCCTGGGCCACGGCATACAGGTAGGCGCGGCTGGCGTTGAGCTGGGTGTACATGTCGGCGATCTTGCCCTGGATCAGCTGGAACTCGCCGATGCTTTGGCCGAACTGCTTGCGGTCATGGATATAGGGCACCACCAGGTCCATGCAGGCTTGCATGATGCCGGTCGGGCCGCCGGAGAGGACTACGCGCTCGTAGTCCAGGCCGCTCATCAGCACACGCACGCCGCCGTTGAGCTGGCCGAGGATGTTTTCCTCCGGGACTTCCACACCATCGAAGAACAGCTCGCAGGTATTGGAGCCGCGCATGCCGAGCTTGTCGAACTTGTTGCTGCGCGAGAAGCCTTTCCAGTCGCGCTCGACGATGAACGCGGTGATGCCATGGGGGCCCTTGTCCAGGTCGGTCTTGGCGTAGATCACATAGGTGTTGGCGTCAGGGCCGTTGGTGATCCAGGTCTTGCTGCCATTGAGTACGTAGTGATCGCCGCGCTTCTCGGCGCGCAGCTTCATCGATACCACATCGGAGCCGGCGTTGGGCTCGCTCATGGCCAGGGCGCCGATGTGCTCGCCGCTGATCAGCTTAGGCAGGTACTTGAGCTTTTGCTCATGGGTGCCGTTGCGGTTGATCTGGTTGACGCACAGGTTGGAGTGGGCGCCATAGGACAGGGCCACCGAGGCCGAGCCGCGGCTGATTTCTTCCATCGACACCACGTGGGCCAGATAACCCAGGCCGGCGCCGCCGTATTCCTCTGGCACGGTGATGCCCAGCAGGCCCATGTCGCCGAACTTGCGCCACATGTCGGCGGGGAACAGGTTGTCCTGGTCGATCTGAGCCGCGCGGGGGGCCAGTTCGGCGGCAACGAAGGTGCGCACCTGGTCGCGGAGCATGTCGATGGTTTCGCCCAGGGCGAAGTTCAGGGTGGGGTAATGCATGCGGAGGGCACCTTCTTGTTATTGACGTTGGGTTACACCGTAGCTCAAGGGCTATCCACCGCTCCCACGGGATGGGTGTCACGCCGACAAGCCGGTTGTCATTTTTCACCTTTACGTTAACGTAAACCTGCCGACTGAGGGTGTCAATCAGCTCGTGACCTTTACGTTAACGTAAATCTGCGCCAGAGTAGCGTCGCTTGCTTCAGTCATGCCCAGAACAAACACAAGAAGGGACATCCATGAGTCAACCAAGCTACACCCGCGGTCGCCAGGACCGCCCGTTGTTGACCCTGACCATCGGCCAGGCCTTCGATGCGACTGTGGCTCGCTATCCCGACGGCGAAGCCCTGGTCGTTCGCCACCAAGGACAGCGCTACAGCTGGCGGCAGCTGGCCGAGACTGTCGATGAGCACGCCCGGGCACTGATGGCGTTGGGTGTGCAGGTCGGCGACCGGGTCGGGATCTGGGCGCCCAACTGTGCCCAGTGGTGCATCCTGCAACTGGCCAGCGCCAAAGTCGGCGCGATCCTGGTCAACATCAACCCGGCCTACCGGGTCGGTGAACTGGAATACGTACTGCGCCAGTCAGGCTGCAGCTGGCTGGTGTGCGCCGACGCCTTCAAGACCTCTGACTACCACGCCATGCTGCTGGACCTGGCCCCAGAACTGCGCACCGACGCGCCCGGCCAACTGGCCAGCGAGCGGCTGCCGGCGCTGCGCGGGGTGATTAGCCTGGCCGTCAACCCGCCGTCCGGTTTCCTGCCTTGGACTCGGCTGATCGAGCGGGCAGGGCAAACCGACCTTGCGGCCTTCGACGCCCGCCAGCGCAGCCTGCAATTCGACCAGCCGGTAAACATCCAGTACACCTCCGGCACCACCGGCGCGCCCAAAGGCGCCACGCTCAGCCACTACAACATCCTCAACAACGGCTACATGGTTGGTGAAAGCCTGGGCCTGACGGCACAGGACCGCATGGTCATCCCGGTGCCGTTGTACCACTGCTTCGGCATGGTCATGGCCAATCTGGGCTGCGTTACCCATGGCAGCACCATGATCTATCCCAACGATGCCTTCGACCCGGGCCTGACCCTGCACGCCGTGGCCGAGGAGCGCGCCAGCATTCTCTACGGCGTGCCGACCATGTTCATCGCCATGCTTGACCACCCCGGTCGCGCCGAGCTGGACCTCTCCAGCCTGCGCAGCGGCATCATGGCCGGGGCCACCTGCCCGATCGAGGTAATGCGCCGGGTGATCGGGCAGATGCACATGGCCCAAGTGCAGATCGCCTACGGCATGACCGAGACCAGCCCGGTGTCGTTGCAGACCGGTCCTGACGACGAGCTGGAGCTGCGCGTGACCACGGTCGGGCGTACCCAGCCACAACTGGAAAGCAAGCTGGTGGATGAGCACGGCAACATCGTCCCGCGTGGCGAAATCGGCGAGCTGTGCACTCGCGGCTACAGCGTGATGCTCGGCTACTGGAACAACCCGCAAGCCACCCAGGATGCCATCGACCCGGCTGGCTGGATGCATTCGGGTGATCTGGCGGTAATGGATGAGCAGGGCTATGTGCGCATCGTCGGGCGCAACAAAGACATGATTATCCGCGGAGGCGAGAACATCTACCCGCGCGAGCTGGAGGAGTTCTTCTATACCCACCCGGCGGTCGCCGATGCCCAGGTGATCGGCATTCCCTGCAGCCGCTATGGCGAGGAGGTAGTGGCCTGGATCAAGCTGCACCCCGGGCACAGCGCCACGGCCGAGGAGCTACAGGGTTGGTGCAAGGCGCGTATCGCGCATTTCAAGGTGCCGCGTCATTATCGCTTCGTCGAGGAATTCCCGATGACGGTGACCGGGAAGGTGCAGAAGTTCCGCATGCGCGAGATCAGCATCGCCGAGATCAATCTCTGAACAGTCCTCGGTATCACCTGGTTGCGGGGGAGTCATGGTCTTGCTGCGGTGACCTTCGCGTGTAAACCCGCTCCCACAAAAAACGCGCTTGCGAAGACACAAGCGGGCTTACCTGCGAAAGGGGCGGCAGTTTCGCTGCCGCTCCCACTGTCCATCCCGTGCTTGTCACGGTCCTTGTCTATCCTTTGCCTTTCACCGGTGGCTCCTCGCTCGGCGGATCCCCCACGGTCGGCGGCACGGTCGGCTTGATCGGCAGCTCGTCCGGCTCCTCCTCTGGCACGCCCGGCGGCAGGGTAGGGTCGTCGATGTTCGGGTCGGGCGTCTCCGGTGGAATGGGAATGTTCATGGCCAGGCCTCCCTTGGGATTCAAGCGTCTTTGCAGGCTTTGACTTGGCCCTGCACCGTTCGCTCATTTTTTTTGAACCCCAGGCAGCGCCCACGGCTCTGAACCCTTACCGCCACCGCAAAAGGGAGCAAGGTTCGATGTCAGGAAATGAGCCGTTCGACAGCGTGCCCATGGCCAATGATCACCCGGACCAGGCCATCAGCCTGTCCCAGGCGTTGCTGGCGCCGCGGATCGTGGTCGAAGATACGCAACCGGTGCTCGATGCTGGCACCTTCGCCACCAAGGCGGTACGTGGCCAGCGCGTGGCGGTGAGCAGCAAAGTCTACAGCGACGGCCATGACCGCTTGGCGGTGGTCCTGCACTGGCGCCAGGCCCATAGCCGCCGCTGGCATACCGTGCCCATGCACTCGCCTGGCAACGACCTGTGGCTGGCCGAGTTCACGCCGCTCGAACTGGGCCTTCACCTGTTCAGCATCGAGGCCTGGATCGACCCCTTCGCCACCTACTGCCACGACCTCGAGAAGAAGTACCACGCCGGTGTCGACGTCACGCTCGAGCTGGAGGAGGGCAGGCTGCTGCTGGGCAAGGGCGCCGAGCGCAGCAACGGCCAACTGCGTGGGCAACTCGAGCAGCTCCAGCAACGCCTGCCGACGCTCGCCACCGATGATCAGGTGGCACTGTTGCTCGAGCCGGGCACCGCGGCGCTCATGGTCGATGCCGAGCACCGCAGTTACCTCACCCGCAGCGCAGAGTTCCCGGTGGATGTGGACCGCGAGCAGGCGCTGTTCGCCAGTTGGTACGAACTCTTTCCGCGTTCGATCACCGACAGCGCCGAGCGTCACGGCACCTTCAACGACGTGCACCAGCGCCTGCCGATGATCCGCGACATGGGCTTCGACGTGCTGTACTTTCCGCCGATCCACCCCATCGGCACCAAGCACCGCAAAGGCCGCAACAATGCCCTGCAGGCCGAGCCGGGAGATCCGGGCAGTCCCTATGCCATCGGTAGCCCCGAAGGTGGCCACGATGCCATCCATCCGCAGTTGGGCACCCGCGAGGATTTTCGCCGCCTGGTCGCCGCCGCCGCAGAACATGGGCTGGAAATCGCTTTGGATTTCGCCATCCAGTGCTCCCAGGATCACCCCTGGCTGACCGAGCATCCCGGCTGGTTCAGCTGGCGCCCGGACGGCACCATCCGCTACGCCGAGAACCCACCGAAAAAGTACCAGGACATCGTCAACGTCGACTTCTATGCCGCCGAGGCCGTGCCCTCCCTGTGGTTGGCCCTGCGTGACGTGGTGATCGGCTGGGTCGAGGAGGGCGTGCGCACCTTCCGTGTCGACAACCCGCACACCAAGCCGTTGCCGTTCTGGCAATGGCTGATCGCCAATGTTCGCAGCCGCTACCCCGATGTGATCTTTCTCGCCGAGGCCTTCACCCGCCCGGCGATGATGGCCCGCCTGGGCAAGGTCGGCTATGCCCAGAGCTACACCTATTTCACCTGGCGCAACACCAAGCAGGAGCTGCGCGAATACTTCCTCGAACTCAACCAGCCGCCCTGGTGCCACTGCTACCGGCCGAACTTCTTCGTCAACACGCCGGACATCAACCCCTATTTCCTGCAGACCTCCGGACGCGCGGGGTTCTTGATTCGCGCTGCCCTGGCGACCATGGGGTCCGGGCTGTGGGGCATGTATTCGGGTTTCGAGTTGTGCGAGGGCACGCCGCTGCCGGGCAAAGAGGAATACCTGGATTCGGAGAAGTACGAAATCCGCCCGCGGGACTTCACCCAACCCGGCAACATCATCGCCGAGATCGCCCAGCTCAACCGTATCCGCCGGCAGAACCGCGCCCTGCAGACCCACCTGGGCGTCGCATTCTTCAACTGCTGGAACGACAACATCCTGTATTTCGCCAAACGCACGCCGGAACGGGACAACTACATCCTGGTGGCGATTAGCCTCGATCCGCACAACGCTCAAGAGGCGCACTTCGAACTGCCGCTGTGGGAGCTGGGCCTGGACGACAACGCCGACACCCTCGGCGAAGACCTGATGAATGGCCACCGTTGGACCTGGCACGGCAAGACCCAGTGGATGCGCATCGAACCCTGGCACCTGCCGTTCGGCATCTGGCGAATCGAAAAAGCCCGTTAGAACGGCGTCCCCTGTGGGAGCGGGTTTACCCGCGAATGCGTCAGTGGGGTAAACCCCTCCCACAGGTCTTAGCGCTACCGGACAACACCGTTGCACGCTGAAATCGAATTGAAAGGAGTCGCCCATGGCCAAGCGTTCCCGCCCACAAGCCTTCATCGACGACCCGCTGTGGTACAAGGACGCAGTGATCTATCAGCTGCACATCAAGTCCTTCTTCGACTCGAACAATGACGGCATCGGTGATTTCGCCGGGCTGATCGGCAAGCTCGACTACATCGCCGAGCTGGGCGTCAACACACTGTGGCTGCTGCCGTTCTACCCCTCGCCACGGCGCGATGACGGCTACGACATCGCCGAGTACAAGGCCGTGCACAGCGACTACGGCACTCTGGCCGATGCCCGGCGCTTCATCGCCGAGGCTCACAAACGCGGCCTGCGGGTGATCACCGAGCTGGTCATCAACCACACCAGCGACCAGCACCCTTGGTTCCAGCGCGCCCGCCACGCCAAACCTGGGAGCAAGGCGCGGGACTTCTACGTGTGGTCGGACACCGACCAGAAATACGACGGTACGCGGATCATCTTCCTGGACACCGAAAAGTCCAACTGGACGTGGGATCCGGTCGCCGGCCAGTACTTCTGGCACCGTTTCTATTCGCACCAGCCGGACCTGAACTTCGACAACCCGCAAGTGATGAAGGCCGTGATCGGCGTCATGCGCTTTTGGCTCGATCTTGGCGTCGACGGCCTGCGCCTGGATGCGATCCCCTACCTGATCGAGCGCGACGGCACCAACAACGAGAACCTCCCCGAAACCCACGCGGTACTCAAGGCGATCCGTGCCGAGATCGACGCCAACTACCCCGACCGCATGCTCCTGGCCGAGGCCAACCAATGGCCCGAGGACACCCGCCCCTATTTCGGCGAGGGCGATGGCGACGAATGCCACATGGCGTTCCACTTCCCGCTGATGCCGCGCATGTACATGGCCCTGGCCATGGAAGACCGCTTCCCGATCACCGACATCCTGCGCCAGACCCCGGAAATCCCCGCCAACTGCCAATGGGCGATCTTCCTGCGCAACCACGATGAACTCACCCTGGAAATGGTCACCGACCGCGAACGTGACTACCTGTGGAACTACTATGCCGAGGACCGCCGCGCCCGCATCAACCTTGGCATCCGCCGTCGCCTGGCGCCGCTGCTGCAGCGTGACCGTCGGCGTATCGAACTGCTCACCAGTCTGTTGCTGTCGATGCCTGGCACTCCGACCCTGTACTACGGCGATGAATTGGGCATGGGCGACAACATCTACCTGGGCGACCGCGATGGCGTGCGCACGCCCATGCAGTGGTCGCCGGACCGCAACGGCGGGTTCTCCCGCGCCGACCCGCAGCGCCTGGTGCTACCGCCGATCATGGACCCGCTCTATGGCTACCAGACCGTCAACGTCGAGGCCCAGTCCCACGATCCGCATTCGCTGCTCAACTGGAACCGCCGCCTGCTCGCCGTGCGCAAGCAGCAAAAAGCCTTTGGCCGTGGCACCCTGAAAATGCTCACCCCCAGCAATCGACGCATCCTCGCCTATTTGCGCGAGTACACCGATGGTGAGGGCAACACCGAGATCGTTCTGTGCGTGGCCAACGTTTCGCGTGCGGCCCAGGCTGCCGAGCTGGAGCTGTCGGCCTACGCCGACAAAGTACCGGTGGAGATGCTCGGCGGTAGTGCCTTCCCGCCCATCGGCCAGTTGCCGTTCCTGCTCACCCTGCCGCCCTATGGTTTCTACTGGTTCCTGCTGGCTTCGCGTGATCGCATGCCCAGCTGGCACATCGAGCCGAGCGAAGGTTTGCCGGAGCTGACCACCCTCGTGCTGCGCAAGCGCATGGAGGAACTGCTCGACGCACCCTCGAGCGAGACCCTGGAAACCACCATCTTGCCCCAGTACCTGCCCAAGCGGCGCTGGTTCGCCGGCAAGCAGGGGCCGATCGATCAGGTGCGCCTGAACTATGGCGTACGTCTGGCCACCGCCACCACGCCGGTGCTGCTCAGTGAGCTGCAGGTGCACAGCGAGGGTGTGGTGCAGCATTACCAGCTGCCGTTCGGCCTGCTGCCCGAAGAGCAGATCAACAGCGCCTTGCCCCAGCAGCTGGCGCTTTCGCGGGTGCGCCGTGGCCGCCAGGTGGGGCTGATCACCGACGCCTTCGTGCTCGAACCGTTCATTCGCGCCGTGCTCAGCAACTGCCAGGCCCGCACGCGTCTGCCGTGTGGTACGGGCGAACTGCGTTTCGACTGCACCGAACAACTGGCCAGCCTTGCGCTCAATGAAGAAAGCGAAGTGCGTTACCTGAGCGCCGAGCAGTCCAACAGCTCGGTGGTGGTGGGCGGCAGCCTGGTGCTCAAGCTGATCCGCCGGGTCAATCCAGGCATTCATCCGGAGCTCGAGATGAGCGCGTATTTGACGGCCGCCGGCTTTGCCAACATTTCGCCGTTGCTCGGCTGGGTCAGCCGGGTCGATGATCAAGGCACGCCGCATCTGCTGATGATTGCCCAAGGCTATCTGAACAACCAGGGCGACGCCTGGGATTGGACCCAGAACACCCTGGAGCGCGCCGTGCGCGACGAGATGGAGCCGGCCAGCGTCGAGCCCGAGGCGCACACCGACGCCTTGGTGGAACTCACAGGCTTTGCCGCGTTGCTGGGCCAGCGACTGGGCGAGATGCACCTGTTGCTGGCCGCACCCAGTGATGACGAGGCTTTCGCGCCGCGCCCCAGCGCCACCGAGGACAGCACCCGCTGGAGCACGCAAGTCAGCGCGCAACTGGACCACGCCCTGGACCTGTTGGCCCGGCACCGCGACAGCCTGGACCCTGACAGCCAGGCCCTGGTCGACGACCTGGCGCAACAACGCGAGGGCTTGGCCCAGCACATCGACACCCTGGCCCGCCAGGCCCAAGGCGGTCTGCTGATGCGCGTGCACGGCGACCTGCATCTGGGCCAGGTCTTGGTGGTGCAGGGCGATGCGTACCTGATCGATTTCGAAGGCGAGCCTGCCCGGCCGCTGGAGGAGCGACGGGCCAAGCACAGCCCGTACAAGGATGTCAGCGGCGTGTTGCGCTCCTTCGACTATGCTGCAGCGATGATCTTGCGCAGCGCCTCGGCGGTAGACCTCTCCGACGCTGCACGCCAGGCTCGGCAGCGAGTTGCCCGGCAGTACCTGCATCAGTCGCGTCATGCCTTCGTCGAAGCCTATGGCCTGGCCACCGCCGCCATGCCCCACGCCTGGGAGCAGGCCGAGGGCGAGCGCGCCGCACTGGAGCTGTTCTGCCTGGAAAAAGCCGCCTACGAAATCATCTACGAAGCCGAGAACCGGCCAGGCTGGTTGGCTGTGCCCTTGCATGGACTGCATGGGCTGATCAGTACGTGGGGGGAGGGCTAGGCCTCATGACAGGCGATAGGCCTCCTCTGTGGGAGCGGGTTATTTACTTCAAACAACAACGGATAGGGGCAGTGAGATGAATGCAACCACGCGTGATAACGGCGGCCTTCGGCAACGGGATCTGGACGCCCTGGCCCGCGCCGAGCACGCCAATCCCTTTGCGGTGCTGGGGCCCCACGCCGATGGTGCAGGAGGGCTGTTCGTCCGGGCCTTCCTGCCCACTGCGCTGAACGTCCAGGTGCTGGCGCGCCATGATGGGCGTGTGCTGGCCGAAATGGTGCAGGGCAGCCTGCCGGGGCTGTTCACCGCGCACCTGGACGAAGCCCATCCGTACCTGCTGCGCATCGGTTGGGCCGGAGGTGAGCAGATCACCGAGGACCCCTACAGTTTCGGCCCGCAACTGGGCGAAATGGACTTGTACCTATTCGCCGAAGGCAACCACCGCGATCTCTCCGGGCGTTTCGGCGCCCAGCCGATGTGTGCCGATGGCATCGATGGGGTGTGCTTCTCGGTGTGGGCACCCAATGCCCGGCGCGTGTCGGTGGTGGGCGATTTCAACAACTGGGACGGACGCCGCCATCCCATGCGCCTGCGCCACGACGCCGGCGTGTGGGAGCTGTTTGTGCCACGCCTGGGTATCGGTGAGGCCTACAAGTTCGAGGTGCTCGGCCAGGACGGTGTGCTGCCGCTCAAGGCCGACCCGCTGGCCCGCGCCACCGAGTTGCCGCCGAGCACCGCGTCCAAGGTGTCAGGCCCCCTGCAGCACGCCTGGCAGGATCACGACTGGATGCAACAGCGCGCCGCGCGTCACGCCTACGACGCGCCGCTGTCGATCTACGAGCTGCATGCCGGCTCCTGGCGCTGCGAGCTGGACGACGCCGGCGAGGTGTCGCGCTTTTACAACTGGCGTGAACTGGCCGAGCGCCTGGTGCCCTATGTGCAGGATTTAGGGTTCACCCACATCGAGCTGCTGCCGATCATGGAGCACCCGTTCGGGGGCTCCTGGGGCTACCAGCCACTGTCGCTGTTCGCACCCACCTCGCGCTACGGCAGCGCCGAGGACTTCGCGGCGTTCATCGATGCCTGCCACCAAGGTGGCATCGGCGTGCTGCTGGACTGGGTTCCGGCGCATTTCCCCACCGATGAACATGGCCTGGCGCGCTTCGACGGCACCGCACTCTACGAATACGACAACCCCCTGGAGGGCTACCACCAGGACTGGAACACCTTGATCTACAACTTGGGGCGCAACGAGGTGCGCGGTTTCATGATGGCCTCGGCGTTGCACTGGCTCAAACACTTCCACATCGATGGCCTGCGGGTCGATGCCGTGGCCTCGATGCTGTATCGCGACTACTCGCGCAAGGCCGGCGAGTGGGTGCCTAATCGCCACGGCGGCCGTGAGAACCTCGAAGCCATCGATTTCATCCGCCACCTCAACGGCGTCGCCGCCGTCGAGGCACCGGGCGCCTTGATCATCGCCGAAGAGTCCACCGCCTGGCCCGGGGTCAGCCAGCCGGTGCAGCAGGGCGGGTTGGGCTTTGCCTACAAGTGGAACATGGGCTGGATGCACGACACGCTGCACTACATCCAGAACGACCCGGTGCACCGCGCGTATCACCACAACGAGATGAGCTTCGGGCTGATCTACGCGTACTCGGAGCATTTCATCTTGCCGATCTCCCACGATGAAGTGGTCCATGGCAAGCATTCGCTGATCGACAAGATGCCCGGCGATCGCTGGCAGAAGTTCGCCAACCTGCGCGCCTACCTCACCTTCATGTGGACCCACCCCGGCAAGAAGCTGCTGTTCATGGGCTGCGAGTTCGGCCAGTGGCGCGAGTGGAACCACGACCACCAGCTGGATTGGTACCTGCTGCAGTACCCCGAGCACCAAGGCGTGCAGCGCCTGGTGAGCGACCTCAACCGCCTGTACCGCGAGCTGCCCTCGCTGCACGAACAGGATTGCCAGCCCCAGGGCTTCCAGTGGCTGATCGGCGATGACGCGCACAACAGCGTGTATGCCTGGCTGCGCTGGAGCAGCGCCGGGGAGCCGTTGCTGGTAGTGGCCAACTTCACCCCGGTGCCACGTGAGGGGTACCGCATCGGTGTGCCGTTCGGCGAGCGCTGGCAGGAGTTGCTCAACAGCGATGCCGAGCTGTATGCCGGGTCGAATGTGGGCAATCTGGGAGCGGTGGCCAGTGAGCAGGTGGCCAGCCATGGGCAGCCGCTATCGCTGGCCTTGAACCTTCCGCCGTTGGGGGTTCTGGTGATGAAACCGGCCTGAGCTGTACCGGGGGCCGCAAAGCGGCCCCTTAAGTCTTGAGGTGTTCCATCGATTGAGGACATGGGGCTGCAAGGCAGCCCCGAAGTCTCACCAGCGCATTCTCACGCCCAGGCTGCCAATCAGGCCATTGAGGTCATTGCCGTCCACATCGCTGCTGTAGTCGGCACTGACGAACAGCGCTACTTTCGGCGTGACCCGCGCCACCAATCCCAAGCCAAGGTCCACGGTGGTCGAGTACCGGGAGCTGGAGATCTTGTCGACCTGGTCCAGCTTTACGGTGTCCGAATCGGTGAAGTCGTACCACACGTTGGTCCGCACGTAGGGTTCGATGGGCATCCCACGTACGGTGTAGCGCCCCGACAATTTGGCACCGACCCGGCCGCTCCAGCTCGGCTGGCTGTCGAATGCCTGCAGGGTTTCTTCCTGTGCCCGGTTGCCGGGGAAGAACTGCTGGTTGATCAACTGCGCCTGGGGCTCGATGACCCAGCCACCGCCCAGGCCGATGGGGTATCCACCTTCAACCGAAAAGGTCATCGCATGGCCGCTGTCGTCCAATCGCTGGCCGCTCTCCCCACGGCCATTGACGTCGATGCGGGTGCCCATGGCCACGGCATCGACGTGCCAGCCTTGCTCATGGGTCATGCTCCAGTACACCCCCAGGCTTTCGCCGCTGAGGTTAACGGCATTCTTCTGCTTGTCGCCGAGCAACCGGCGCATGCCGTTGAAGCTGCTTTGCAGGTTGTTGTGGCCCACGAAAATCCCCGCCCGATGCACATTGCCGTTGGTTTCACGCACGAACAGGTCCGGGCCGATCGTCAATTGTTGGCTGGGCGCCTCCAGTTGCGCGGGCACTTGGGCGCCGGGTCTTGTGGCATCCGGGAAGAACTGCGACCACTGGCTGGCGACCAGGTCCGGGGCCGCTTGGCCGTGGCGTTCGCTCATGCGCTCGGAAAATGCACTCAGGGTGCCCAGGCTCAGGCCGCTGGCGGTCACCGGATCGAGGGAGAGCTGCGGCACGGCCGGCGGCTGCAACAGGCCAGCGAAGGAGGCCTGTTCCTGCAGTTCGAACGCGAAGGTTTCCACCGGGGTTGCCAGGAGCAGCGACGTGGAAACCGCACAGAAAATCGCGTCGAAGCGCCAGGGGTTCGAGGTTCTTTTCATGGCGGATCTCCTCTGTTGTGTTGTTGTGTGTTGGTACAGCCCAAGGATCTGGCCTGATGTCACGAGCTGTACGACACAAAAACAGAGGGCGACCCAAACCAGCACGCCTGGGCTCGCAGGTACGCACAAAGGTGCACGCTAGAGGCCCGGCGCGAATTTTTTACGACACGTTGTAGAGTTCAGCTAAGGAGACGTCGCCGCCTGCGTCAAGAAAGCGTGAAAGACTTGTCGGTATGTCGATGAGGGGCGTAAGCGAATGATTTAGCTGGAAATTCAGCTATCGATATCGAGGTTGGTTCTTTGCCGTGGTTGGACTATGCCGAATCATTGCTAAAGACGCACCTCCACTGCCAAGGGCAGGTGATCGGACAGATGCGTCCAAGGCTTGTGCCCGAGGATTCGCGGGGCATGACTCTCGGCGTTGCGCAGGTAAATGCGGTCCAGGCGCAGCAGCGGCAGGCGGGCCGGATAGGTGCGTGCCAGCAGGCCGTGGTGGCGCTCGAATGCTTCGTGCAGATCACGCTGAGCCCCCAGGGTGCGATTGCCGCGCAGCTGCCAGTCGTTGAAGTCGCCCGCGATGATCACCGGGGCGTCGGCCGGTAGGCTGTCGAGCAAACGGCGCAACAGGTGCAGTTGCTTTTGCCGATGGCTTTCCAGCAACGACAAGTGCACACAAATGGCATGCACCTGGCGTTGGCCGGGCACGTCGAGGATGCAATGCAACAGGCCCCTGCGCTCGGGGCCCGTGATCGATACGTCGAGGTTGCGGTGTTCGAGAATCGGGTACTTCGACAGCAAGGCATTGCCGTGGTGGCCATCGGGATAGACCGCGTTGCGACCGTAGGCGAAGTCGCTCCACATGCTGTCGGCAAGAAACTCGTATTGGGACGTCTGTGGCCAGCCCGGGTAGCGCGCGGCGTGGCGGTCATGGCTGCCGAGCACTTCCTGGAGAAACACGATGTCGGCCTGGGTACTGCGCACAGCCTCGCGCAGCTCTGGCAGGATGAAGCGCCGGTTGAAGGCGGTGAAGCCCTTGTGGGTATTGACCGTCAGCACCCGCAGCCGATGAACGGCTGGGGCTTGGCTGACGCTGGCGAAACCTGGACTACCGGCTTCGGGGCTCACGATGGCTCCTCAAGGACTGCGGGGTTGAATGCCCCATCGCAGGCATGCCGACGTCAGGGCCACTCGCACAAACAGACACTGATTCGGACAGATCTTGCTCGCCTGGGTTCACTCTCCAAGAGGCATCAGGTGTACATACTTATGCAACTCTTTTCGCAAGCCAGTGAGACAGGCCTATCACTCTTCTTCGCGCTGTAGCGCCATCAGCAGCAATGAGCGCCCTTTGACCTCGAACAGCGTGTCGAAGGCCAGGTGCTGAGGCTTACGCATCTGTGGCCGGTCGGTGTCGACCAGGCAGCTCCAGTAGTCGCCCTCGGGCACCGAGGGCAGCTGGAAGGGCACCGTGTCATGGTAGGCGTTGACGATCAGCAGCAAGGTCGCCTCGCCGCCGGGCCGGGCAATGCCACTGACCTGGGCGCGGCCGTCCATGAGCATGCCCAGGCAGCGGCCATGGGGATCTTCCCACTGCTCCACGCTCATTTCATTGCCATCGGGCGCCAGCCAGGTGACGTCCTTGACCCCGATCGCCTCGTTGTAGTCGCCCACCAGGAACCGCGAACGGCGCAGCACCGGGTAGGCCAGGCGCAGGCGGGTCAGGCGTTTGACGAAGGCCAGCAGTTCGGTGCCTTCCTGGTCCAGATCCCAATTGATCCAGCCGATCTCGCTGTCCTGGCAGTAGGCATTGTTGTTGCCGTGCTGGGTGCGGCTGAACTCGTCGCCGGCGACGATCATCGGCGTGCCCTGGGCCAGCAGCAGGGTGGCGAAGAAGTTGCGCATCTGGCGCATGCGCAAGGCGTTGATCTGTGGGTCGTCCGTAGGCCCTTCGACACCGCAGTTCCAGGACAGGTTGTTGTCGGTGCCGTCCTGGTTGTTCTCGTCGTTGTCCTCGTTGTGCTTGTCGTTGTACGACACCAGATCGCGCAGCGTGAAGCCATCGTGGGCGGTGACGAAGTTGACCGAGGCATAGGGCCGCCGGCCACGGTTGTTGAACAAGTCGCCCGAGGCGGTCATGCGTGAGGCGAAGTCCGCCAGCTGGCCTTCATCGCCTTTCCAGAAGGCGCGCACGGTGTCGCGAAAGCGATCGTTCCATTCTGCCCAGCCGGGGGCGAAGTTGCCGACCTGGTAGCCACCCGGGCCGCAGTCCCAGGGCTCGGCGATCAGCTTGACCTGGCTCAGCAGCGGGTCTTGGCGGCAGGCCACCAGGAAACTGTGACGCTCGCTGTAGCCATCGTGATAGCGCCCCAGGATGGTCGCCAGGTCGAAGCGAAAACCATCGACATGCATCTCGCCGGCCCAGTAGCGCAGTGAGTCGGTGACCAGTTGCAACACGCAGGGATGGCTCAGGTCGAGGGTATTGCCGGTGCCGGAGTCGTTGATGTAGTAGCGCTTGTCGTCGGGCATCAGCCGGTAGTAGGAGGCGTTGTCGATGCCGCGCATGGATAGCGTCGGCCCCAGCTCGTTGCCCTCGGCGGTGTGGTTGTAGACCACGTCCAGGATCAGCTCCAGGCCAGCATCGTGCAGGTGCGCGACCATCTCCTTGAACTCGGCGACCTTGCCGCTGGCCAGGTACTTGGGGTGAGGCGCGAAGAAGGCGATGCTGTTGTAGCCCCAGTAGTTGTTCAGGCCCTTCTGCAGCAGGTGCTGGTCGTTGACGAAGGCGTGGATCGGCAGCAGCTCGATGGAGGACACGCCCAGGTCCTTGATGTGCTTGAGCAGCTCATCGTTGGCCAGGCCCGCGAAGGTGCCGCGCAGTTCTTCCGGTACCGCCGGATGGCGCATGCTGATGCCACGGGTATGGGCTTCGTAGAGGATGGTGCGCTCCCAAGGGATCTGCACCCGCTGGTCGCGGCCCCAGGTGAAGGCCGGGTCGATGACCTTGCACTTGGGTACGAAGGGCGCACTGTCGCGCTCGTCGAAGGACAAGTCGCCATCGGGATGGCCGATGGTGTACCCGAACAGTGCCTCGGACCATTTCAGATTCCCCACCAGTTGCTTGGCGTAGGGGTCGATCAGCAGCTTGTTGGGGTTGAAGCGGTGACCATTCTCCGGTTCGTACGGGCCATGGACCCGGTAACCGTAGACCAGCCCGGGATGCGCGTCGGGCAGATAGCCGTGGTAGATCTCATCGGTGTATTCGGGGAGCTCGATGCGTTCGATCTCCTGTTCGCCGGTGGAGTCGAACAGGCACAGCTCGACCTTGGTTGCATTGGCCGAGAACAGGGCGAAGTTGACGCCCAGACCGTCCCAGGTGGCACCAAGAGGGAAGGGCAAGCCTTCGCGGATGCGTGAGGGAGCGACGGAGCGGGTTTTCTTCGGGGTGCGGGGGCTCATGACAGTCCTCGTTGGCCTGGTGGACGGATGTACCGATGCATCTATGCCAGCCCTTTCGCGGGCAAACCCGCGAAAGGGTTCGGTACAGGCTCAGCCTGCAGTGGGTTTCTTCACAGCCTTTGGCTTTTTCGCCGCAGCCGGTTTGACCCCCGGCAAGGCAGCCACTTTCGGCTCGGCCGGCGCTTTGGGTTCAGCCGCTGCCTTGGGCTTGGCCGCCGCCTTCTTGCGCGGGGTCGCCTTGGGCGCCAGCGCCTCGGCCTCGGCCAGTTTGCGCGCCATCTCCCAGTGGCGTTCTTCCTGACCTACGGGTTTACCCTCCGACTCCCAGATCTGGTAGGCGAATTCGCGAATACGTTTTTCATCGGCACTCATCATGACGCTCCTGGTGTTCAAGATTGTTGTATCAGCAGGTTGACCGGAAACTCCGCCAGCACAGTATTCAAATACAGCTCCTTTGAAGGGCTGACAGCCGCACTGGAAAAAAGTCCCAAGCAAGTGGCAGACGACAAGGCAAACGGCAAGATCAGCCGGGTATCGTCCCAGTTCTGCGCTGGGATCAAGGGCACAGGGGCGTCGCCGAGCAGGGGGGCGCACAGGCGCGGCACTACCACGATGGCCCGGGCATCCTCGCCCAGGCGTGCGAACGCCAGCACCTTGTCGGCGTGCCGGCCATGCACGGTCAAAGGCAGGTAGGCGCCGCGTTGGAACAGCTGCGGATGGGCCTGGCGGGCATCCAGAACCCGGGCGATCAGCGCCTGCTTGATACGCCCATCGCGCCAATGCGCCAGCAGCTCGGCCAGCGGCACGCTGTCGTCCAGGCTCGCGCGGCGCACGGCGTAGTCCACCGGGCGACGGTTGTCCGGGTCGACCAGGCTCAGGTCCCAATACTCGTTGCCTTGGTAGAGATCCGGTACGCCGGGGCTGGTCATGCGCAGCAGGCACTGAGCCAGGCCGTTGAGTGCGCCGGCAGAGGCGATGTGCTGCGCGGCGTCGTGAAGCGAGCGGCGCAACTGTTGGTTTTGCGGCCCCAGCAACAGCTCGTCAACGTAGGTCGCGCAGGCTTGCTCGTAGGCGTCGTTCGGTGCGCTCCAGCTGCTGCGCAGCTTGGCCTCGCGCAGGGCCTTCTGCTGCCACTGGCGGACCCGCTCGGCATAACGGCCCAAGGCTCCGAGGTCCTGCAGGTCCAGCTCCAGCGGCCAGCTGCCGAGCAGCGTCTGGTACAGCAGCAGTTCGTCCGCCGGGCTCGGTGCCGGGCCGTCGTTCAATGACTGGCGCAGTGGTGTGGCGAGCTCGCGCCAGTGCTCCACCCGGCTGGCCAGCCAGGGGCCGTGTTCGCTCAGCACCGCCAGGCGCGCGCGGCAGTCCTCGCCGCGCTTGTGGTCGTGGGTGGCGGTGGCCAGCAGGTTGTCGGGAAAGTCCCGCAGGCGCTGCTGGGCCTCGTTGTGGAACCAGGTGGCATCGGCGCTGAACCGTTCGGCTTCGAAGCCCACATCGTTGCGCGACAGCAGGCGTCCTGAGCGATAGAACGCAGTGTCTTCCACGGCTTTGGCCGCGCTCGGTGCCGTCAATTGCTGAAAGCGCACGCAGGCATGGCGCAGGTGCTTGCGGGGCAGGCCACGGGGCAGTTGGCGCCAGGGTTGGCCGCCCAGCCAGTGCTGCAGATGATCGAGCAGTGGCCAGTCGGCTTCAGCCAGGCTCTGCCGGGCGCCGGCCAGGGCGTGTTGGAAGAACGCTTCGTCTTCGGCCGGACGGCCGCAGGCATTGATGTAGGTGCGGTACACCGGGTAATGCTCGACCAGCGCCTGCAGCGCCCGCCGGATCGCGCCGAGGGTCAGGTCGCGGGTCATCAGGTCGCCACGGGCCACCTGCAACAGGGCCTGGGCCACGGACTCACAATCGCCGGCCAAGCTGGCATTGAGCACCAAGTGGCGAGCCTGGCGCACTTCCTCGGGAAAGTCCGGGCGTTCGCTGATACTGCTCCACAGCTCGGTCAAAGGGGCTTCGCCGGCCGGGTCGTGCTGCAACAGCGAGACTTGGTTCATGAACTCGTAGCCGGTGGTGCCGTCGGTGCGCCAGTCCAGGTGCAGGTGCTCGCCTGCCCCGAGGATTTTCTCCACATAGATCGGAAAATGCGCTACGGCGGCCTGCACAGGGCGGCGGGCGAGCAGGCGCTCGACCCGTCGGCGCAGCTTGCGGCAGTACTGGCGAGGATCGGCCAGGCCGTCGATATGGTCGATGCGCAGGCCGTCCACCAGGCCTCGTTCGATCAGCTCGAACAGCTTGGCGTGGGTTGCCTCGAACACCACCGCACGCTCCACGCGTAGCCCGCCCAATTCGTTGATGTCGAAAAAACGCCGCCAGTTGATGTCATCGGCCGCAGTGCGCCAGCTGGCCAGGCGATAGGTCTGGTGTTCGAGCAGCAGGTGCAGGCGTTTCAGACCCGCTTCGGTGCGGCTGTCGAACGCGGCCAGGGCGCCGTCGAGGCTCGCGCCTTCGCCAACCAGGCGCGCCAGCTCGGCCTGCAGGGGCAGGGCGTCGGTCAACGGATCGGCGGCCTCGCGCAAGGCACTGAAGTGTTGAGCCAATGCTTGCAAAGCGGGGTGTTCGCTCTGGCCGAGGATTTGCCCGTAGTCCAGCGGGCAGATGGGGAAACGGTGCTCGTAATGGGCGACTTGCAGCACGCCTTGGTCGCTGTCGAACGTCAGCGGGATCTCGCCGTTGTGCAACGCCACGCCGTAGTCAGTGCCCAGGAACGGCAGCAACAGTTGCCCGGCCAGCAGCGGGTCGCTGGAGTGCCACTGAATGTCGAAGAATTCTGCGTAGGGGCTGCGCCGGCCCCAGGCCAGCAGGCTCTGCCACCAGGGGTTGTCGGCGCCGCCCACGGCCATGTGGTTGGACACCGTGTCCAGGATCAGCCCCATGCCATGCTGGCGCAGCGCGGCGACCAGGCGTTCGAGCGCCGCTTCCCCCCCCAGCTCCGGATTGACCTGGGTCGGGTCGACCACGTCGTAGCCGTGGCGCGAGCCCGCCCGGGCCTTGAGAATGGGCGAAGCGTACAGGTGGCTGATCCCTAGGCGGGCGAAGTAGGGCACCAGGGGCACCGCATCGTCCAGGGTGAAGTCACTGTGCAATTGCAGGCGCACCGTGGCGGTCAAGGGTTTCATCGGTCACGCTCCCAGGCTTGTTCGCGGGCTTGGGCCAGCAGCTCCAGGCGGCGGGCGGCGTCTTCGTCGTCAAGCAGCTCGCGCACCGGGCGGGCGAAGCGGCGACGCCAATTGGGGTGGCCATCGGTGGTGCCGGGCAGGTTGGGCTGTTCGTCGCAGCCCAGCAAGTCTTCCAGGGGGACCAGCACCAGGGGGGCACGGGTATGTCCGACGTAGCGGATCGCCGCGTCGATCAACGCATCGTCGTCAGCCAGGGCGCCATAGTTCTGCTCCAAGGTGCGGCGCAGGCCATCACGCTCCCGTTGGCGGGTGTGGCGCCAATGCAGCTCGGCGGCCGCGTCCACCAGTTGCAGGCGATGGCTCCAGTCGATGTCGCGCGCTTGCAGCCAGCCGGCCAAGGGGGCGAGATCGTGGGTGCCGGTAGTGGCCAGGGCGTTGTCCGGCCAGTCGAGAATCGGTTTGAAATGCCCCGGCGGTTGTTGCTCGAACGGCAGCACGCGCATGCCCAGCACGGCCTTGGCCGCCAGGGTTTCGCGCAGGCCTTCGGGCACCGTGCCCAGGTCTTCACCCAAAATCACCGCCCGGTGGCGCACCGACTCCAGGGCCAGCAGGCGCAGCAGGTCGTCCAGCGGGTAGTTCAGGTAGGCGCCCTCGCTGGGCCGCGCCCCCCGCGGGATCAGCCACAGCCTGCGCAGGCCCATGACGTGGTCGATACGCAAGCCGCCGGCGTGGGCAAGGTTGGCGCGCAGCATTTCGATGAAGGCGCGGTAGCCGTTGCGCTTGAGGCCTTCCGGAGAGAAGGCGCAGATACCCCAATCCTGGCCCTGGCGGTTGAGGATATCGGGAGGGGCGCCGACCTTGAGATCGGCCAGCAGTTCGTCCTGGCGGCTCCAGGCCTGGCTGCCGGCGCCGTCGGCGCCCACGGCGAGATCCGCGATCAGGCCCACGGCCATGCCGTTGCCGCGCGCGGCCTCCTGGGCGCGTTGCAGGCCGCGTTCGGTGAGCCACTGGCAGAAGGCATGGAACTCGACCTGGGCCGGGCAGGCGCTGGCAAAGGCTTCCACCTCCGGGTGATAAGGGTCGTGCCAGGCCGATGGCCAGTTGCGCCAGTCAGCACCCAGGCCTCGGGCTACCGCTTCGGCCTGCAGCACCTGGAACCAACAGTGGTGCAACAGGGCCTGGCCACCGGCCTCACGGTAGCTGTCGAAGTCCTTTTGCAGGGGGTGAGCGCCCCGGCTGAAGTCCTTGTACAGCGCCTGCAGCAGCTGTTGCCTGGCTTCGGCGGCGCGGGGCCAGTCCACCAGCGGCAGTTGCTCGAGCTCATCGAGCAGCGGCTGCAACTGGCACGCCTCGATCGCCATGCGCACTTCCCGCTCGCCCAGCAGTGCGGCGGGGCTGGCGTACAGCGTGTTGAGCAGCAGGCGGCTGGAGGGGGAGTAGGGGCTGTAGTGGCGCTGGCCGATCGCCGACAAGGCGTGGATCGGACTGATCGCCAAGGCGTCGGCGCCTCGTTCCGCGGCGGCTCGGGCCAGTTGCTCCAGGGCCAGGCAGTCGCCGTAGCCGCCGTCACCGGGGCGGCGCAGACTGTACAGTTGGACCGCAAGGCCCCAGCACCGAGGCGGTGATTGCTCGGTTGCCTCGTCCAAGGCATGGCAGCGCGCAGGCGCGACCGCCAGGGTGAACGGGCGGTCGTCGATGTTCAGTTGGTGATAGCCCACGGGCAGCTCCCCCGGCAGCTGCGCCTGGCCATCGAGGGCCAGGGTCAACGGGTCACCGTTCTCGAGGGTGCACTGCACCGGGCTGCCAGGGGCGAAATAGCGCGCAAGGTCCAGCGGCAGGCCCACATCGGCGGTGAGCAACGGCGGCAGATGGTCGGCATCCTCGGCCTCATCGAGCGCCTGGAGGCTGGCGGCGATAGCGGTTTCGTCTTCGGCCGGGTGGCCAAGGCCTGCCAGCACCTGGCGCAGGACGTCATCGCTGACCCGTTGGGGGCGGTCGTTGGCATCGACCCAATCGCGGGCCAAGCCCACCCGCGCGGCCAGTCGGTGCAAAGGCAATTCGCTCATGGAGCCTCCTGGTCGGGTGGCAGCAGGCTGACCACGCAACTGTGCGCGGGCAGGGTAGTGTCGAGATGCGCGGTGTCGCTGCTGTCGAACAACCAGCGCTCGACTGGAGGCAGTGCTACCGATTGCGGCTCGCTGGCCAGGTTGAGGTCGATCCGCAATTGGCTACCGTCGCCCAGGCGCCAGCGTGCGGTCAGGGCCCGTTCGCCCAGTACCGTGGCGCCCAGGGCGCGACTGCCAGGCAGGCGTGGGGTGAGATGCAGGCGGCGCAGGGTCAGCAGGCGCTGGTACAGCCCGTGCCAGCCGGCCACCACCTCCTGCGCTGCGAGCTGCGAGGCGTCGAAGGTGGCCTGGGCGTTGGGGTCGGGGATGCGTTCGCGCTGCGCAGGGTCGGCGAACGCAGCGAAGTGGGCGAACTCGGCACGGCGACCTTCGCGCACCGCGTCGGCCAGCTCATCGTGATGATCGGTGAAAAACAGAAATGGCCGGCGGCTGCCTTCTTCATCGCCCATGAACAGCAGTGGAATCATTGGCGCCAGCAGCAGCAAGCCGGTGGCCGCGCGCAAGGCCGGGGGCGGGCAGAGGCGGGTCAGGCGTTCACCCATTGCCCGATTACCGATCTGGTCGTGGTTTTGCAGAAACAGCACGAACGCACTGGGCGCTAAGTGCCCGCTGGGCTCGCCCCGTGGCGTGCCATGGCGGTTGGCCTGGCCCTGGAAGACAAACCCCTCGCTCAGGCTGCGGGCCAGTTTTTCGATCGGACGATCCTTGTAGTCGGCGTAGTAGCCTTCCGTTTCGCCGGTCAACAGGACATGCAAGGCGTTGTGGCCGTCGTCGTTCCACTGAGCGTCGAAGCCCTGCTCCAGCAGCGAGGCCTGGTTGTGTTCGTTCTCCAGCACCAGCCATACCTGACGACCTGGGGCCACGGCGGCACGTACGCGCTGGGCCAGTTCGATGAGAAAGTCCGGCTGGTCAATGGCATGCACCGCGTCCAGGCGCAGGCCGTCGAAGCGATAATCGCATAGCCACATCAGGGCATTCTGGATGAAGAACTCGCGCACCTGGGGCCGGCGAAAATCGATGGCAGCTCCCCAGGGCGTCTGCCGGTCTTCGCGAAAGAACGTGCTGGCGTATTGGTGCAGGTAGTTGCCGTCGGGACCGAAGTGGTTGTAGACCACATCGAGCAGCACCATCAGGCCATGGCCATGGGCCTCGTCGATCAAGCGGCACAGTTCGGTCGGACTGCCATAGGTGTGCTGCGGGGCGAACGGCAACACGCCGTCGTAGCCCCAATTGCGCGTCCCCGGAAACGCCCCCAGCGGCATTAGCTCGATGGCCGTGATGCCTATCTCGGCCAGGCGCGGCAGTTCGCGCATGACTCCGGCATAGCCGCCCAGCAAGCCGACATGCAGCTCCTGGATCACCGCCTCGTGCCAAGGTCGGCCTTGCCAGGGGTGACGCCAGGGATAGCTGGCGGTGTCCACCACTTGGCTGGGTCCCTGCACGCCCTCGGGCTGGTAGCGCGACGCGGGGTCGGGCACCTGCAGGGTGTCATCGATTCGGTAGCGATAACGGTCGCCCGCCTGGCAAGGCGCCAGGCCGGTGAACCAGCCATCTGCTTCAGGCAGCAGTTCGACCGCAGGTTGTTGCTCCAGCTGCAAGCTCACGCTGCGCGCATCGGGCGCCCAGAGGGCGAAGCGCGCCGACGTGGCGTCCAGCAAGTGTGCGCCATGCCTTTGCATCTTCGGTGCCCTCGTTCAGTAGTGGCCAGCGTGGGCCTGACAGACCAGCTCCTCGTACAGCTTGGCGTAGGGTTCCACGGCCTGGCACCAGTTGAAGGGCTGGGTCATGGCCAGGCAGCGCATGGCATTGAGCAGGTCTTTCTTGCCGTGCACGTAGAACGCCCGGCTCAGGGCCTCGCGGTAGCTCTCGACAGTGGACGCGTCGAACAGGAAACCGGTGACTCCGTCCTCGATGGTGTCGGCCAGCCCACCGGTGTTGCGCGCCACCGGCAGCGAGCCGAAGCGCTGCGCGTACATCTGGCTCAGGCCGCAGGGCTCATAGCGCGACGGCATCAGGAGGAAGTCGCTGCCTGCGAACATGCGTCGTGCATCGGTTTCGTTGAAGCCGATGCGCACGCCGATGCGCCCCGGGTAGCGCAGGGCCAGCTCGCGCATGGCCTGTTCTTCCTCAGGTTCGCCTCGACCGATAATGGCGATCTGGCCACCTTGTTTGACGATGTAGTCGGCCACGCCCAGCGTCAGGTCCAGGCCTTTTTGGTACACCAGGCGCGAGACCACGGCGAACAATGGCCCCTGCGATGCCTCGAGTTGGAACAGCGTGCGCACTTCTTGTGCGTTGCGCGCCTTGCCGTCCCAGTCGTTGAGGCTGAAATTGTGCTGCAGGTGCTTGTCGGTGGCCGAATCCCAGCTCTCGTCGATGCCATTGGGAATGCCGCCGAGCAGGCCCTGCTGCGCCTTGCTGGCCAGGAAGCCATCCAGCCCGCAGCCGAATTCGGGCGTGGTGATCTCCCGGGCATAGGTGGCGCTCACGGTGGTGATATGGCTGGAATAAGCCAGGCCCGCCTTGAGGAACGACAGCTTGCCGTAGAACTCCATGCCTTCCTGCTGCAGGGCATGGTCAGGGATGGCCAGCTCCGGGCAGCAGGCACGGCTGAACACGCCCTGGTAGGCCAGGTTGTGGATGGTGAACAGGGTCGGGGTGTTCAGGCCGCGCCAGTGCATGTACGCCGGGGCCAGGCCTGCCGGCCAGTCGTGGGCGTGCACCAGGTCGGGGCGCCAGTGGATCATGCCTTCGCCGGCGGCGATTTCCGCAGCGGCCAGGCCCAGTCGGGCGAAGCGGATGTGGTTGTCCGGCCAGTCGCGGCCATTGTTGGCGCCATAGGGCGTGCCGTCGCGCTCGTACAGTTCGGGGCAGAGCAGGACATAGATGACCAAGCCGTCGGCCAGATCCATGCGGCCGATCTTGCAGGGTGGCAGCGCCGCGTGCCCACCCAGTTCGCCGACGATATGGATGGGGTTGTCGCTGTCGACCACCTGGCGGTAGCCAGGAATCAACACACGGACATCGTGCAGATGGGACAGGGCCCGGGGCAGGGCCGAGGACACGTCGCCCAAACCCCCGGTCTTGACCAGGTCGGCGATTTCCGATGTGACGAACAGGATTTTGCGTTTGTGCGGGTTGTGACGGCGCTGGGCGCCGGGTGCCTTGGCTGTCGTGGCGAATCCTGGCGGCAGCGGTTCGCGGTTGTCCGGGGTGAATGTATCTACGTGAGGTTCGACAGCGGCACTGATCATACTTCTCTCCGTCCCTTGTATCGGGTGGCTGGCACCCTTTGGCGTTATGTCGTGTTGGTTCTCTCTAGTTCAAATCTTCGTAGTGCGGTCCATGCCCCAGAGTGGTGCGCACAAGCACCGTGCAATCGGCGTTCCAGCCGAAGGCAGTTGAGCTGTTTGGGGTGTGGGTGGGCCGAAGCGGGGAGGTCCCCTGTGCATTGGCCTACTTAGTTCCTGACCTGCCGCTTTGTTGGAAAGTTTCTTTTTTTTTCCGTCCGGTTACCCAGACGGTTTGGCGGGCAGAATCCCGAGTGTAGGAGAGGTTGCGTTACATTTGTGACCCGCTGGTCATTTAAATGATGACCGTGGGTCCGCGCAAACGTTGGCGGGTTGTCACAGGATGTTAATGCCGAAGGTAGAGGGGCCGCCTGAAAGGCAGCCCAGGACGCGAAAGGGTGCCTAGGCACTCCAGCGATCAATCGGTGGGCAATAGTGAGGAATGGTGCTGGCTGATCAACCAGCGTTCGCCGTCCCAGCGATAGGTGAAGGTGTAACGTGCCGCCACTTGTTGGCCGCTGGCGGCAAGATCAAAGGTATACAAACCGGCCAGGGTCGCCTCGTTGCAGCTTTGGCGTAGGTGATAGGTGTCGAGTTTGCCGCTGGGGCGCTTGGCCAAAAAGTGTTCGAAGTAGTCAATGCGCGCCTCACGGGTCTGGCGAGGAATCCTGGAAACGGTCGGCAGCAGCAGGGCGTCGTCCTGATAAAGGCTGGCGACCTGGTGTGGATCGCCGCTTTTGAGGCTGTCGTTCCATTGCGTGAACAGCCCCAGCACTTCCCTTTCGCTGGCGGTCTTGCACAGAGCTGCCGTGGCAGGGGCCGACAGGCCGACAAGCCCGATGAAAGTCAGGATCAACCTGTATTTGGATGAGGTCATGCGCGATCTCCGCTCAAAGCAGGCAACACAAGCCTGCGACGCGGCCACTGTAGGAAGGGCGGCGACAGCGAACTATCGGAATCCGGTACGGAGGATGAAGGGAGAATCTTGTCGAGTGGGAGCCATCAGCTCCCACCAGTAGCGATGAAAGATCAGATGCGAATGGCTTTGTCGTCTTCGCAGCGGGCCTGCTCGAGCAACTGATTCAACTGGGCGACCTGCTGGCGCAATTGGTCGCGTTCGTCCTTCAGGCGGCGCAGCTCGTCACGGCGCACGGTGACATAGAGGGTCTGGGTGGGAGTGGAAGGCATCAGGGTACCCATTGGAACACCTCGCGGTTCTGGCTGGTGACAATTTCAAGCGTAGACGCTTGGCGCGGCGCGCATTCTGAATTCTTTTCCTGGCCTTGGGAACTTTTTTGTTTATCGTTGTCGCCCCGTTCGTCGGTGAACCCTCGAACGGAGCACTGGACTAATCTGAAAACCTGAACCGCGTTGTCATCCATTTCATAAGGGGAGCATCGACACATGCAACTGGGAATTGTCGGGCTGGGCCGCATGGGCGGCAACATCGCGAGGCGTCTGATGCTCGCAGGGCATCGGACCGTGGTCCACGACCGCAACCGCGACGCGGTGATGACGCTGGAGAGCGAGGGCGCCCAAGGGGCACACGACCTGGGAGCGCTGGTGCAGAAGCTCAAGGCACCTCGCGCGGTGTGGGTAATGCTGCCTGCCGGTGAGCCCACCGAGCAGACCATCGCCCAGCTGGCCGAGCTACTGGAGCCGGGCGACGCGATCATCGATGGTGGCAACACCTTCTATAAGGACGACATGCGCCGGGCCGCCGAGCTGGCCAAGCTGGGCCTGCATTATCTGGACGTCGGCACCTCCGGTGGCGTGTGGGGCCTGGAGCGCGGCTACTGCATGATGATCGGTGGTGAGAAGGACGTATTCGAGCGCCTCGAGCCGCTGTTCAAGGCCCTGGCCCCTGGCGTAGGCGACATCCCCCGCACCCGGGGCCGCGAGGGTGAACATGGCCGCGCCGAGCATGGCTATATCCATGCAGGGCCTGCCGGAGCCGGGCACTACGTGAAGATGGTGCACAACGGTATCGAGTACGGCTTGATGCAGGCCTACGCCGAAGGCTTCGACCTGCTGCGCAGCAAAGGCGGCAACGAACTGCCCGAAGACCAGCGCTTCGACCTGGACGTGGCCGAGATCGCCGAGGTCTGGCGACGCGGCAGCGTGGTGACCTCCTGGCTGCTGGACCTGACCGCCGACGCCTTGGTGGCTGACCCGCAATTGGCTCAGTTCAGTGGCTCGGTGTCCGACAGCGGCGAAGGCCGTTGGACCATCGATGCCGCCGTCGAGCAGGCCGTGCCGGTGCCGGTGCTGTCCAGTGCGCTGTTTGCCCGTTTCCGTTCGCGCCAGCAGCAGGGCACCTATGGGGACAAGATCCTCTCGGCCATGCGCCTGGGCTTCGGCGGCCACGTCGAGAAAGGCAAATGACGGCACAGCGCATCCCGGCCGCGCCGCCCTGCACGTTGTTCCTGTTCGGCGCCAACGGCGATCTGGTCAAGCGCCTGCTGATGCCGGCGCTGTACAACCTCAGCCGCGATGGCCTGCTGGACCGCAACCTGCGCATCGTTGGTGTCGACCACAATCCAGCCACGGCCGAGGCGTTCGCAGAGCGCCTGCATGCCTTCATGGTCGAGCGCGACAAAGGCGGGGAGGGCTCCAACAAGTGTCTGGATGACAAAGTGTGGGCGCGCCTGGCCAAACGTCTGGACTACCAGATCGGCGATTTCCTGAACCCGGCCACCTATGAGGCCATCGGCAAGCGCATCGACAAGACCGCCCATGGCAATGCCATCTTTTACCTCGCCACCTCGCCGCGCTTCTTCCCGGAAGTGGCGCAGCGTCTGGGAGATGCCGGGCTGCTCGATGAGTCCGGCGGCGGTTTTCGCCGGGTGGTGGTGGAAAAACCCTTCGGCACCGACCTGGCCAGCGCCGAGGCGCTCAACGCCTGCCTGTTGGGGGTGATGAGCGAGCGGCAGATCTACCGGATCGACCATTACCTGGGCAAGGAAACGGTGCAGAACATCCTGGTCAGCCGGTTCTCCAACGGGCTGTTCGAGTCGTTCTGGAACAACCATTACATCGACCACGTGCAAATCACTGCGGCCGAGACCGTCGGTGTCGAAACCCGTGGCGCCTTCTATGACAACACCGGCGCCCTGCGCGACATGGTCCCCAATCACCTGTTCCAGTTGCTGGCCATGGTCGCCATGGAACCGCCGGCGGCCTTCGCTGCCGATGCGGTGCGCAGCGAGAAAGCCAAGGTGATCGGGGCCATCCGCCCCTGGTCGCAGAAGATGGCCCTCAAGCACTCCGTGCGTGGCCAGTACGTGGCCGGCAAGCAGGGCCGCAAGCGCCTGGCCGGGTATCGTCAGGAGCCGAACGTCGACCCTCAAAGCCGCACCGAGACCTATGTTGCCCTCAAGGTGATGATCGACAACTGGCGCTGGGCCGGGGTGCCGTTCTACCTGCGCACCGGCAAGCGCATGAGCGTGCGCGACACCGAGATCGCCATCTGCTTCAAGCCGGCGCCGTATGCGCAGTTCCGCGAGTCGGAACTGGAACGGCCCAAGCCCAACTACCTGAAGATCCAGATCCAGCCCAACGAAGGCATGTGGTTCGACCTGCAGGCCAAGCGTCCCGGGCCTGAGTTGGTGATGGAAAACGTCGAGCTTGGTTTTGCCTACAAGGACTTCTTCAAGATGACCCCGGCGACCGGTTACGAGACCTTGATCTACGACTGTCTCACCGGCGACCAGACCCTGTTCCAGCGCGCCGACAACATCGAGAACGGTTGGCGCGCCGTGCAGCCGTTCCTGGATGCCTGGGCCAGCGGTGGGGAGGTCCATGAATACCCCGCCGGTGAAGATGGCCCCGCGGCGGGCGACGAGCTGCTCACGCGTGACAAGCGGGAGTGGCACACCTTGGGATAAAGGGCTGCGATGGGGCGCAAAGCGCCCCCAAACCGACCGTCTTGCAAAGGAGCGCCCATGCCAGCCCCGATCGAAGACTACGCGTTAGTGGGCAACTGCCGCAGCGCCGCCTTGGTCAGCCGCGACGGCTCCCTGGATTGGCTGTGCGTCCCGCGTTTCGACGCCCCGGCGGTGTTCGCCGCGCTGTTGGGCAATGAAGAGAACGGCCGCTGGCGACTGGCGCCCAGCGACCTGGTCGAAACCGTCACCCGCCGCTACCTCGATGACACCTTGGTGCTCGAAACCACCTACACCACTGCCAGCGGCCGCGCCCGGGTCATCGATTGCATGCCCTTGGGCGAACACAACGCCGTGGTCCGCATCGTCGAAGGCTTGGCCGGCGAAAGCGCCTTCGAGATGGATCTGGTACTGCGTTTTGACTATGGGCGCAGCGTCCCTTGGGTAGAGAAGCTCGACCCGCACACCCTCAGTGCGGTCGCCGGCCCTGACCGGATGATCCTGCGCAGCACGGAGCCTGTGCACTCGCGCGACTATCACAGCGTCAGCCGCTTTCGCGTTCTGGCCGGTGAGCGCCAGGTGTTCAGCCTGCGTCACCAGCTCTCGCATCTGCCGCCACAACCGGACTTCGACGTCGACCAGGCCTTGGAAACAACCATCGCCCAGTGGCAGGCCTTCGCCGCCCGCTGTCCGGATGTCGGCCCTTGGACGCCCTTGGTCCGCCGTTCCTTGCTCACCCTCAAGGCCCTGACCTACGCCCCCACCGGTGGCATTGTCGCCGCCGCGACCACTTCCCTGCCCGAGCGTGTGGGTGGCGAACGCAACTGGGATTACCGCTACTGCTGGCTGCGCGATGCCACCATGACCCTGTTGGCGCTGATGAACCTCGGCTACTTCGATGAGGCCCAGGCCTGGCGGGAATGGCTGCTGCGTTCGGTCGCCGGCAATCCCGAGCAGATGCAGATCATGTACGGCCTGGCCGGTGAGCGCGACCTGCAAGAGTTCACCCTGCCGTGGCTGAGCGGTTACGAGCACTCCCGCCCCGTGCGTATCGGCAACGCTGCCTCGGGGCAGTTGCAGCTGGACATTTATGGCGAGCTCGCCGATGCCATGACCCAGGCCATCCGCGGTGGCCTGCCCCGGCATCCGCGCAGCTCGGCCATTGCCCGCGCGATCCTGCCGTACCTGGAGCGCATCTGGCGTGAGCCGGACGAAGGCATCTGGGAAGTGCGCGGCGGGCGGCAGCACTTCGTGCATTCCAAGGTCATGGCCTGGGTCGCCTTCGACCGCGCCGCAAGCCTGGCCGACACCACCGAGGAAGACCGCGAACGAGGCCGGCACTACCGCCAAGTGGCCGATCAGATCCACCGCGAAATCTGCGAACAGGGGCTCGACCCTACGCGCCAGTACTTCGTCCAGGCCTATGGCTCCCGGGAAGTGGACGCAAGCCTGTTGCAGATCGCCCTGACGGGCTTCCTGCCTGCAGACGATCCACGCTTTCTGCGCACCCTGGCGCAGATCGAGCAGCGTCTGCTGCGCAACGGCTTGCTGCTTCGCTACGACAGCGACCGCTGTAGCGACGGCCTGACGCCGGGGGAAGGGACGTTCCTGGTGTGTTCGTTCTGGCTGGCGGACGTGTACGTGTTGCTCGGGCGGCAGCAAGAAGCCCAGGCCTTGTATGAGCGACTGGTCGGGCTATGCAACGACGTGGGCCTGCTGGCCGAGCAGTACGACCCGGTGGGTAAGCGGATGCTGGGCAATTTCCCGCAGGCGTTCAGCCATATCGGGATCATCAATACGGCGTTGAATCTGCACCGGGCGCAGTGTCCGGTGCGGGATCGGGCGGAGTTTTCCGACGCCAGTGTCACCCCTGTGGAAGCGGGCTCAACCGCGATGGGCGCGCGTAGCGCGCCCAAATAGCCGGTGGTGCCCCATGGGGTTACCAGTCGTGCGTATAACTGGCCGTCAACACCATGCCGGGTGCTGGCAGATGGCTGGTGTTGTTGTTATTGCGCAACAACTGGCTGTAGAGCGGGTAGTAGTCGCGATTGAACAGGTTCTGGATGCCCACGCTCACCTTGTCGTCAGGGGAGACCTGGTACTGGCTGATCAGATCCACGGTCGTGTAGGTGTCGACCTGGTGCCGGCCGAAGCTGTCCATGCCATCGAGGCGATAGTCCTTGGAGTCGAAGAAGGTGGCTTGCAGTCGGTTGCTCCAGTCGAAATTCGGCTTGTACTGCAGGTAAGCGGTCAGTTTCAGCGGAGGAACGCGGTAGCCGGTCATGTCTTGCCAGTCTTTGCCGTCTGGCTTTTCTCGTCCTTGCATCCAGGTCGCGCTGCCGCCGGCGCCCCAGATCTCATCGTCCGACAGCCAGTCGGCGCTGGCTTCGACGCCATAGATGCGCTCTTTGGTCCGGGTCAGGATCAAGCCGTTGTTGAAGCTTTGCACATCGCCCAGCTTGGACGTGGTGTAGAACAACGCCAGGGTGCCTAGCGTGTTGCTGCCCAGTTCCCCTCGCCAGCCAAGCTCATAGTTGTTGGTTTTCACAGGTTCCAGGTTCGAGGCGCTCAGATCGAAACCACGGCGTGCGTTTCGCAGTTGGATACCCACATCAGGCAGCTGGAAACCCTGGCTGAAGGAGGCATAGATGTCCTGGCCGAGCACTGGCGAATAGACGATGCCAAGGTTCGAAAGCACCGCATCGTAGTGGATCCGCCCCCCTTCGACTGCCACGGGCGAGGTGGCCCGGGATTCGGACAGTGGAACGAAGTCATCGAACTGGGCGGTGGAGTATTCGTATCGCAGTCCGCCGTCGATCGACCAGTGCTCGTCGAAACGATGCTGAAGTTGGGCGAACGCGCCTGCGCTTCGGGTCTTGAGCGGCGGCATGTAGGTGAGCTTGCCGATCTTGTCGAAGACAAGGCCACCACTGGCGTCATAAGCCGCGGGGTCGAATACATCCAGTGGCATGTCGCTGCGCTCCTGGTTGTAGTCGCCGCCCCAGACCAATTCGGTATTGCCACTTTGCCCGAGCGGGGTGCGCAAGGTCAGGCGGCTGCCGAACACTTCGCTGTTCTGCATCACCTGGTCCACGTTGCCGCCACGGGTGGCGACGGCGCGGGCGTCGAATGGCGTGAAGCGCGTGAAATAGTCCCGGTAGTACAGCTGGGCGGAAAGCCGGCTCGAGAGGATATCGAGATGCTCGTATTCCAGATTCACCAGGGTGTTGCGAATGCGGTTCTGCTCGTCCAGATCCAGTCCCTTGATCGCGTTGGCCGGTACCGAGCCTGCTGGCAGTTTGGCGACGCGTGGGTCGGTGGCGTAGTCGGTGTCCTGGCGCGCGTCGTAGTGGCTGACACCCAGCTGCACCCGTTGGTTTTCGTCGATGTGCAGGCCAAGCTTGCCGCCGATGTTATAGATGTTGGCGTCGAACAGGTCCCCCTGGCTGGGCTCAGGCGCAATGCGGTCGCCGTGGGCATCGTACGAAGCACCGATGTGGCGGGTGCCGAAGTCGAAGGCATAGTCCACCGCGCCTTGGGAGCCTGCGACATACTGCTGGAACTGCCCGCCCAGGCCATCGCTGCCCAGCCGGGTGAGGGGCGAGGTGGCGCTCAGGCTGGTCTGCGCGCGGTTCTCGCCACCGGCAGGGCGGGTAGTGATGGAGATGATGCCGCCTGTGGCGCCGCTGCCATAAATGGCGCTGCTGCCGCGGATGACTTCGACCTGTTCGATCAGTGCCGGGTCGATGTTGGCCAGGTTGCGCGAGGAGTCGCGGTTGGTGTTGAGCGGTACGCCATCGACCATGATCAACATGCTGCGCCCGCGCAAGGTCTGGCCGTATTCGGTGACGGTGCGGCTGGAGTCGGACATGCCAGGAATCGCCTTGGCCAGTACCGTGGCCAGGCTCTCGGAGCCTTGGCGTAGTGCCTGTAGCTGGTCGTGGTCGATCAGTGTCGATTGCCGAGTTGCCGAGACTAGGTCGCTGCGGGTACGCGAAGAGGTGATTTCCATCTGCGCCATTTCAACAGGTTCGCTGCGGGTGATCGGCGAGGGGGTGGCCTGGATTTGCTCGGAGGGGACGATGATGAAGGTATGCGCATCCTTGGCCTGTACCTGCAGCCCTGAGTGCTCGAGCAGTTTTTGCAGTGCTTGCTCTGGCGTGAATCGCCCCTTCAGCGCAGGCGCCTGTTGGCCTGCACCCAGGTCGCCTGCAAAGATGATCTGTACCGAGGATTGCTGTGCCAGGGTGTTGATGGCCTGGCCAAGCGGGGCGGCCGGCAGGTCGATGTTCACCAGTTCCTGGCCTTGAGCCGATATCGCGATGAACAGGCTGCTGGCGAGTAACGACAAGCGTAGAGAGCGACCGCGCAAGGAAGAATGCACTTCTCGAGTTCCTTTGTAGTTGGCTTTTTCAACTAGCCGTCTGGGGAATCGAAAAACCCTACCTTCGCTTGAGTATTTATTTTCCGGACGCCCGGCGTTCGACCTGGACGCTGCCGTCTTCCTGGCGCGACAGGGAAACAGGCAGGATGCTTGGGAGCAGATCCAGCAGCAGATCGACGTTGTGCGCCTGGAACACGCCAGTCACCTTGAGCGCCGCCAGGCTTGGGTCACCCAGCTCGATGGGCGCCGTTCGATAGTGGCGAAGCACGGCAACGGCCTCGTCCAGCGGTGTTTGCTCGAACACGATGCGATCATGTTTCCAGGCCATCGCCTTGGTCGCGTCAACCTTCGCTACCGTCGTGAGCTGTCCACCGATCGCATCGACCTGTTGCCCTGGCGCCAGGATGACCGGCGTTTGCACGGTTGCCGGTGTATCGACTTCCACACGGCCCCGCGCCAACGTCACCCGAACATTGTCGTCATCCAGTCGACGGATATTGAACAGTGTGCCAAGCACCTGGACCCTGGCCGAACCTGCCGACACCACGAAGGGGCGGTAAACGGCCGAAGACACCTCGAATAGGACCTGGCCGGCGCGAAGATCCACATCGCGACTGAACACACGCCAGCGGACATCGATAGCGCTGGCGCTGTCGAGCAGCAGTTCGCTGCCATCGGCAAGCGCAACAGCGCGCCGCTCGCCGACCGCAGTGGTGAATCGCTCTTGCTTGTAGGCAGGGTTCAACCAGCCCAGGGCACCGATGGCCAGCGCGGCCAACAGCATGAGCGCGGCGGCCTTGGCTGGTTTGCGCGCTGTCGGCTTGGCTGGCGGAACGGGAAACAGCCGCTTGAGGTCTTCACGATGCCGTCCAAGGGCCTCATCCAATCGCCCCTTGTCGGTGTCATGGGTCATGGATGCACCTCGTCACGTCCGAGCGTTGCCCTGCATGCGGCAAGCCCCAGGCGAAGATGCTTTTCCACTGTTTTGATGGAAATACCAAGGTGCTTTGCCACTTCCGCTTGAGGGATTTCGTGGATTTTATGCAGGACGAACACCGCCTGACAGCGCGCAGGCAGTGCGGCGATCGCATCGACGAGCAATTGAAACTCACGCTCGGCCTCGTATCGGTTCACGGGGGTGGCAGCGGTACAGGGGATCTCGGGCAGTTCGCTGGCGGCCTCCACCCAGGCGGCTCGACGGCGCTCGCCACGGTAGCGGCTGATGGCGGTGTCGTGGGAAATTTTGCGCAGCAGGGCGAGGGGGCTGCGGACTTCTTCCTTTTCGCCTCGCTCGAGCAACTGCACGCACACGTCATGCACCACGTCGCGCGCTGAGCTTTTGTCACCGAAGCGTCGGCGAATGTGCTCCACGAGCTCGTCGTAGTGCCGGACCAGTGTGGTCAGCAGCGTCGGTTTGGCGGGATCGAACGACACGATGCACCCAGGAAGAAAGCTTGCTTTCGAAGCGAGTGGGCGAGTGTAAATGAGAAATAATTGCGAATAAATACCATCTTTCACAATGGTAATCGTCGAACGAAGGCGGGGGTCGAGCTTGGTTGGAGCTTTGGCGCCACAAGGGACGCGTTGCGTCGTCCCCTGTGGGAGTGCCCAAGCGATCAATCGTGATGCTTGTGCTTCTTGTGCTTGTGTTTCTTGCCGGAGTTGTGGCTGTGATGGTGATCATCATCGGCCATGCTGTTGCCGATGGCACTGCCCGCCGCGCCGCCCAGGCCGGCACCGATGGCGCCGCCGGTGGAGCCGCCAACCTTGTTGCCCAGCACCTGGCCACCTGCGGCGCCCAGGCCACCGCCGATGGCGGCTTCGGTTTTCTTGCCGTGCTTGGCCGACACCGCACCGCCTGCCGCGCCGCCAACGCCGGCGCCGATCGCGGCACCCGTACTACCACCAATGGCCTGACCGACCACACTCCCCAGAGCTCCGCCGACACCACCGCCGACCGCGGTGTTGGTGGTTTCGCCGGCGATGGCATACGAGCTGGCCATCAAGGTGAACAGTGCGATTACAGGAAATGACTTGCGCATGTTTTACAGATCTCAGGATGAATCACGAGCGCGAAGTCTGCGGCCCGGCGTGGGCACGGTCAACGAAAAACCGATGGGCTCTGGACTCAGGTCAAGCATTCGACGAGTGCTATGGCCGTTGGTCGGGGCGTTTCATGCCAGGCGCCCGTCGCGCGCCATGTGATAACGCCGCAGGTCTTGCGCCAGGATCAGGTTGCCGCGGTAGTGTGCCAGGGCTTCCTGATGCACGTCTGCGATGGACGGGCTGCGCTGGGGGTTGGGCTGATAGCGGGCACTGAAGTGGGTGAGCACCAGATTCTTCACCCCCGCCTGTTCGGCGAACTGCGCCACCGCGGCGGCCGTGCTGTGGCCGAAGGTGGCCTGGGTGCGCTCGATCAGCGGTTGGGTGAAGGTCGCCTCGTGCACCAGCACATCCACGTCCTTTGCCACCTCGGCGAGCAGGCCTGGGGTGTCGTTGTCGCCACAGACGATGATGCGCCGGGGAGGGCGGGACGCGCGCAGGTAATCCTGGGGGTTGAGCCTGCGGCCGTCGTGTACGACCGGATTGCCATGGGCCAGCTCGCCCCACAAAGGACCCCGCGGGATCCCCTCGGCGTCCAGGCGCTGGATGTCCAGGCGTGGTTCGGGGTTGATTTCGGTGAACACAAAGCCGTGGCTGGGGACGCGGTGAGACAGCGCCACGGTGCTCACCTGGATATTGTCGTTGTGCCAGGTGCCGAGTGCTTCCACCGCCAATAAGCGCAGTTCGAAGGTCAGGAAGGTCTGGCTGACCGCAAGGCTCAGGCGTATCCAGTCGTGCAGCGCCGCCGGTGTGATCAGATCCAGGGGCTCGGTGCGCCCGGACATGCCTGCGCTGGCCAGCAGGCCTGGAAGGCCGAAGCAGTGGTCGCCGTGGACGTGGGTGATGAACACCCCTCGCAGGTCGCGGATCGACAGCGAGGTATGGAGCAATTGGTGCTGGGTGGCTTCTCCGCAGTCGACCAGGTACCAATGGCTTCCAGTCGCTTCGATGACGGCGGTGCCGGTCACGTTGCGCGCCTTGGTGGGCACACCGGCTGAAGTGCCCAGAAACTGCAGATCCATGGATGGGCTCCTTAGGGGGATAGCGGCATTTTCACGGGTGACCCTGCCGTGAGGCAAGCCGGTGGCCCGAGGATCGAAAAGATGCGTCCCACGCGCCGATCAGTAGGGTATTTCTGTAAGATTCAGTCTTCATTTTGCTTAGAGCTTTGGCTATGGACGTTCATTCGATTCTCGCCTTCACCGTGGTCGCCGCGATTGCCATTGCCAGCCCCGGGCCCGCCACCTTGATGGCTATCAATAACAGCCTGGCGCACGGACAGCGCAGCGCGGTGTGGTCCTCGATCGGCAATGCCAGTGGCCTGTTCTGCCTGTCCTCGGCCGCAATGCTTGGCCTGGGGGCGCTGCTGGCCAGTTCCGAATGGCTGTTCAACGCGGTGAAGATTCTCGGCGCGGGCTATCTGTTCTATCTGGGCGCCAGGCAGTTGCTCAAGAAAGGTCCGATGCTGGCGCAAGGCGTCGAAGCGAGTGCGCAGAAGGCCCGCCCCACACGCTGGAAACTCTACAAGTCGGCCTTCCTCACGGCGGTGACCAACCCCAAGGCGACGATGTTCTTCACGGCCTTGTTCCCACAGTTCATCGACCAACAAGCGGCACTGCTGCCGCAGTTCCTGATCCTCACTTCGATCTTCATGGCTTTGTCGCTGGTGTCGTTGAGCCTGTATGCCGCTCTCGCGTCGCGGGCCAAGGGAGTGCTGACCCGTCCTGCGTTGTCGCGGTGGGTCAGTCGGGTGGTGGGGTCGACGTTCATCGGTTTTGGCGCTGCCATCCTGACCATGCGCCGGCAGGCCGCGTGAGGCACCGAGCGGTGCTTTGCAGACGAAAAGGGGGGCGCTTGGCGCCCCATTTCGTTAACCCAACACTTTTCCGGCCACCTCATCCACGGCGGCCTTGGTGATGGCCACGATGCGCTCGGCATCCTGCTTGTCCAGCACCAGCGGTGGCGCAAAGCCGAGGATGTCGCCGTGGGGCATGGCTCGCGCGATCATGCCACGCTCCAGACAGGCCGCCGACACCTGCGGGCCGACCTTCAGGGCCGGGTCGAACGCAGTACGGGCATCACGGTCGGCCATGAACTCGACCGCGCACAGCATGCCATCGCCGCGCACTTCACCGACCAGCGGATGGCCTTCGAAGGTCTCGCGCATGCGCTGGTTGAGGTAGGCGCCGACCACGGCTGCATTGCCGGTCAGGTCTTCGCGCTCGAGGATGTCCAGGTTAGCCAGCGCCGCTGCCGCGCAGATCGGATGGCCGGAATAGGTCCAACCGTGACCCATGGGGCCGGCCTTGCGCGAGCCTTCTTCGATCACGTTCCACACTTTCTCGCCGACGATCACCGCCGACAGCGGTGCATAGGCGCTGGTCAGGCCTTTGGCGGTGGTGATCAGGTCCGGGCGGATGCCGTAGCGCTGGCTGCCCATTTTGGAGCCCAGGCGGCCGAAGGCGCAGACCACTTCGTCGGCGATCAGCAACACGTCGTAGCGGTCCAGCACGGCCTGGATCGCCGTCCAGTAGCCCTTGGGCGGGACGATGATGCCGCCGGTGCCCATCAACGGCTCGCCGATGAAGGCTGCCACGGTCTCCGGGCCTTCGGCGAGAATCAGTTTCTCCAGCTCATCGGCGCAGTACTGCACGAAGGCTTGCTCGTCCATGCCGGCCGGGGCCTTGCGGTACCAGTGCGGGCAGACGGTGTGCTTGACGCCTTCGACCGGCAGGTCGAAGTGCTGGTGGAAGCTGGGCAGGCCGGTGAGGCTGCCGGTCATGATGCCCGATCCGTGGTAGCCACGATCCCGGGAGATGATCTTCTTCTTGTTCGGGCGACCGAGGATGTTGTTGTAGTAGCGCACCAACTTGACTTGGGTCTCGTTGGCGTCGGAGCCGGAGAGGCCGTAATAGACCTTTTTCATGCCCGCCGGCGCCCAGTCGATGATCCGGCTGGAGAGCTCGATGATCGCCTCGGTCGAGTGGCCCACATACGTGTGGTAGTACGCCAGCTCCTTGGCTTGGCGGTGGATGGCGTCGGCCACCTCGGTGCGGCCGTAGCCGATGTTGACGCAGTACAGGCCGGCGAAGGCATCGATCAGTTCGCGCCCTTCGTGGTCGCGCAGGCGAATGCCTTCGGCGCCGGTGATGATCCGCCCCTTGAGTGCGCCGCTGGCATGGTCATGGGCGTGGGTCGAGGGGTGCATGAAGTGGGCGCGGTCTTGTTCGAACAGCTGGTTGTATTCTGGGTTCATGGCAAACACTCCTTAGAGTTGACCTTGATGGTGCAGGCAAAAGTATTTGGTTTCGACGAAAGGCTCGAAGCCTTCGCTGCCGCCTTCGCGGCCAAGGCCTGAGGCCTTCATGCCGCCGAAGGGGATGGGGTGGCCGGTGAATTTCACGCCGTTGACCGCGACCATGGCGTGGTCCAGCCGTCGGATCAGCGGGTGGACCACGTCCAGGCGGTTGGAGCAGATGTAGGCGGCCAGCCCGTACTCGGTGTCGTTGGCCATCTCGATGGCCTGCTCCAGGGTGTCGAAGGGCATGACCCCGGCAATCGGTGCGAAGTTCTCTTCCTGGTAGATGCGCATGCCAGGGGTCACGTCGGCCAGCACCGTTGGCTGGTAGAACCAGCCGCCCAAGGCGTGGGTTTCACCGCCCACCAGGCGGCGGGCGCCTTGGGCGATGGCGTCGTCGACCCGTGCCACCGTGGCGTCGAACGCGCCCTGGTGCATCAGGGGGCCGACGTCGGCCGGGGTTTCCTGGCCGTCCACCATCGCCGGCCCTACCCGTAGCGCCCGCACCGCCTCGGCGAAGCGCGCCAGGAAGGCCTCGTACAGTGGGCGCTGGACCATGATTCGGTTGGCCGCGCAGCAGTCCTGCCCGGAGGTCTGGAACTTCGCGGCCACGGCCACCTTCACTGCCAGGTCCAGGTCGGCATCGGCGCAGACGATGAATGGCGCGTTGCCACCGAGCTCCAGGGCGACCTTCTTCACGTCTTGCGCCGCCGCCTGCAACACCAGCTTGCCGACCCAGGTGGAGCCGGTGAAGCTGACCGAGCGCACCCGTGGATCACGTACCAGGGTCTCCATCGTCATCTGCGGTTCGCCGATCACCACGTTGAACACCCCGGGCGCAAAGCCCGCCGCCTCGGCCAGCGCGGCCAAGGCCAGCGCCGAGTAGGGCGTCTCGTGGGCGGGCTTGACCACCACGGTGCAGCCTGCCGCCAGGGCGGCGGCGGCTTTGCGGGTGATCATCGCGCTGGGGAAGTTCCACGGGGTAAGCAGCGCGCACACGCCCACCGGCTCCTTTACCGTGCCCAGGTCTGCGCCGGGGATATGGCTGGGGATGGTCTGGCCATACAGGCGTCGGGCCTCTTCGGCGAACCAGGGAATGAAACTTGCGGCATAGGCGATCTCGCCGCGGGCCTCGGCCAGCGGTTTGCCTTGCTCCTGGCTGAGGATGCGCGCCAGGGCCTCCTGGTGTTCGATGATCAGTTCACCCCAGCGGCGCAGCAGGGTCGCACGTTCCTCAAGGCGCAGCTTGCGCCAGGGGCCGAAGGCACGCTGGGCGGCGTCCACCGCGGCGACGATCTGCTCGTGATCGAGCAGCGGCACATGGCCGATGGTCTGGCGGTTGCCGGGGTCGAGCACGGCGATGCTGTTGCCGCTGGTGCTGTGCACCCATTGGCCGTCGACGTAGCACAGGGATTTGAATGGGTATTCGTTCGACATGATGTTTCCCCTACCTCTCGTTGTCGTCGCGTGCGTGCCGTCTATTCCAGTACGTCCGCGATCACCGCCAGGGTGTCGCCGCACTGCACCAGTCCGGGAAAATGCCGGGCGGCCAGCAGGCCGTCGCGACGGGCGCGGTACTCCACCGGCGCGCTGCCGGTGCGGCGGATGTCGTGGATGCGGGCGATCACTTCGCCCTGGCTGACCTGTTCGCCCAGGTCGCGGCACATCTCCAGCAGGCCGTCGTGCTCGCTGGCGATGAAGCAGTCGCCATCGGGCATGTCGAGCATGATCGATTCGTCGGGCGTGACCTCGCCTTTCAGGATGCCGGCATGCACCAGCAGGTTGTGCACGCCACGTTCGGCCAGGGCCACGCTGCGCGCCGTGGCGGTGCCACCACCCCCCAGTTCGGTGGTGACGAACACCTTGCCCTGGGCCTCGGCAGCGGTGTCGTACATGGCCTGGGCATCGAGCTCCAGCATGCGCATGGCATAGGGCGCTGCGAACGCCCGCATGCCCGCTTCGCAGCGTGCCTGCTGGGCCTTGTCGGGCAGTACGTGGCAGGCGGCGAAGGGCAGAAAGTCCAGGGTGCGGCCACCGGAGTGGATGTCCAGCACCACATCGGCCATCGGCAGCAAGGTGCGTCGGAAGTAATCGGCGATTTTCTGTGTGACTGTGCCATCGGGCTTGCCCGGAAAGCTGCGGTTGAGGTTTCCCTGGTCGATCGGCGAGGTGCGGGTGCCGGCATGGAACGCCGGGGTGTTCATGAACGGCACGATGATCACCCGTCCGCTGACCTGGTCGGCGCGCAGCCGCTGGGCCAGCTTGCTGAGCGCCACAGGTCCTTCGTATTCGTCGCCATGGTTGCCGCCGGTGAGCAGTGCGGTCGGGCCGTCGCCGTGCTTGACCACGGTGATCGGAATCATCACCGCGCCCCAGGCCGAGTCGTCACGCGAATGGGGCAGCTTGAGAAATCCGTGTTGCACGCCATCGCGGGTGAAGTCCACTGTGCTGCTGATCGGGTTGGCCACTTCGGTGTCTGTGAATGCGTTCATGGCATCAGTCCTTGACGAACAACTGGCGTGGCACGTCGCACAGGGTCTGGACCCCGGTCTCGGTGATCAGGATGCTTTCGGTGATCTCAAGCCCCCAGTCGTCCATCCACAGCCCTGGCATGAAATGGAAGGTCATGCCCGGTTGCAGCACGCTGGTGTCGCTGGGGCGCAGGCTCATGGTGCGCTCGCCCCAATCCGGCGGATAACTGAGGCCGATCGGGTAGCCGCACCGGCTGTCTTTGTGAATGCCGAACTTCTCCAGCACCTTGAAGAACGCCTTGGCGATGTCACCGGTAGTGTTGCCGGGGCGGGCGGCCTCAAGGCCGGCGGCGATGCCTTCGACCACGGCTTTCTCGCCTTCGAGAAAGTGCCGTGGCGGCTTGCCGAGGTACACCGTGCGCGACAGCGGGCAGTGGTAACGCTTGTAACAGCCAGCGATCTCGAAGAAGGTCCCGGCGCCTTTGACGAACGGGGAGTCGTCCCAGGTCAGGTGCGGGGCGCTGGCGTCGGCGCCGGTCGGTAGCAGGGGCACGATGGCCGGGTAATCCCCACCATGGCCGTCCACACCGAGAATGCCGCTGCTGTAGATCTCAGCCACCAGCTCATTCTTGCGCATGCCTGGTTCGATGCGTTCGAGGATGCGCGCATGCATCTTCTCGACGATGCGTGCGGCGATGCGCATGTACTCGATTTCCTGCGGGGACTTCACCGCCCGCTGCCAGTTGACCAGCCCGGCGGCATCGCTGAAGGTCGCCTGGGGCAAATGGCGGCACAGGGCCTGGTAGGCAGCGGCGCTGAAGTAGTAGTTGTCCATCTCCACGCCGATGTTGAGCGCGCCCCAGCCCTTGGCCAGGATCACTTCCTGGCACAGGTAGTCCATCGGGTGACGCTCGCGCGACTGCACGTAAATGTCCGGGTAGCCGACGATGTTGTCGTGGCCCATGAATACCGTGCGCTTGGCGCCGTTGGCGTCCTGGCCGCGGCCGAACCAGATCGGTTCGCCTTCCTGCGCCAGCAACACGCACTGATGGACGTAGAACGACCAGCCGTCATAGCCGGTTAGCCAGGCCATGTTCGACGGATCGGTGACCAGCAACAGGTCCAGGCCCTGCGCCTGCATGGCGGCGCGGGTCTTGGCCAGGCGCTGGGCGTATTCCTGCCGGCTGAATGGCAGGTTGACCACTGACTGAGACATTGCAATGCCCTCTGATGAGTGGGGTGGGTTCAGCTGTTGAATGCCAGGCCTTTGCCGGCAGCGCGGGCGCGCTCGAAGGCGAGGTTGGCGATGGCAGTGTCCTGGGCGCCGGTGCCGGTCAGGTCGCACAAGGTGATCTGAGCGGCGCTGAGGCGACCTGGCTGTTGGCCGGCGATGACCTGGCCGAGCTCGCAGAAGCGGCTTTCGTCTTTCACCACCCCAGCGCGCAGGGCGTGGTGCAGCTCGCCGAGCAACCGGGTCTGGCCAAGGCGGTCGGCGACATAGCGCTCGACCTGGGCCACCACCTGCGGTGCGATCTCGTTCTTGTGCTCGGCATCCGAGCCCATGGCGGTGATGTGCAGGCCGGGTTTCAGGTGCCTGGGATGGATCAACGGCTCGCGGCTTGGCGTGCAGGTGATGGCAATGTCCGCGCCGTGCATGGCCTGGTCGACACTGTCGCAGACTGCGACCTGCAAGTGGCCGTCGCGTCCCAGCTCATCGCCCAGCGCCGCGGCCTTTGCTGCATCGCGTGCCCACAGTTGCACCCGCTCGATCGGGCGTACCAGGCGCAGCGCCTGCAACTGCAGGCGAGCCTGTTCGCCGCTGCCGATCAGGGCCGCGCAGCGGCTGTCTTCGCGGGCCAGCCAGCGCGCCGCCACCGCGCCGGCGGCAGCGGTGCGCACGGCGGTGAGGTAGCCGTTGTCCAGCAACAGCGCATCGAGCAGGCCGGTGCGGGCTGAAAGCAGCATCATCATGCCGTTGAGGCTGGGCAGGCCAAGGCTGGGGTTGTCGAAGAACCCCGGGCTGACCTTGATCGCGAATCGCTCGATGCCCGGCAGGTAGGCGGTTTTCACGTCCACCTCGCCGTTGTGCTCCGGCACGTCCAGCCGAAGAACCGGCGGCATGGCCACCTTGGCCGTGGCCAGCAGGGCGAATGCCTGCTCGACAGTATCGATCGCAGCGTGGTCGAGGGTGATGCAGTCTCGCAGGTCGGCTTCGTTGAGCAAGGTGATGGCCGGCATCGGTGAACCTCCAGTGAGCGAAAAAAAGACCTCAGGCAGCGGCGCCGTTGATCACCCGCAGGTGTTGTGCGGTGTCGACATTGCGTCCGCTGACCACCACCACGATCGGCCCGCGAGCGGACACCCGGCCCTCGAGCAGGGCGGCGATACCCACTGCAGCGGCGCCCTCGAGCACCAATCGCTCCTGCTGATACGCGTGACGCAGGCCATTGGCGATGGCGGCTTCGTCGAGCAGATGGACTTGGTCGAGCAGGCGTTGGGTGAGGGCGAAGGTGTGGCGGTTGTCCAGGCCGATACCGCCGCCGAGGGAGTCGGCCAGGGTCGGCAGTTCTTGCACCTCGACCGGGTGGCCGGCCTGCAGACTGGCGTGCATGGCCGCGCCGCGGTGCATGCTGATGCCGTGGGTGGTGATGGCCGGGTTGATGCTTTTGACGGCCAAGGCGACGCCGGCGAACAGACCACCGCCGGAAAGCGGTACAAGCACCTGGGTGACCTCGGGCAGTTGTTCGAGGATTTCCAGGCCCAGGGTGCCTTGGCCTGCGATCACGTCCGGGTGGTCGAACGGCGGAACCAGCGTCGCGCCTTGTTCCTGGGCATGGCGCAGGGCGGCGTGCTGGGCGTCGTCCTGGGAATGGCCGACGATGCATACTTCGGCGCCTAGGTCACGGATGGCCTGGACCTTGTTGGCGGGCACCAGATCGGACAGGTAGACGGTCGCCGGCACGCCCCGTTGCGACGCGGCGTAAGCCAATGCCCGACCGTGGTTGCCAGTGGAGGCGGTCACCACCCCCAGTGCCCGCTGTTCATCGCTGAGGCAGGCGATGGCGTTGCTGGCGCCGCGCAGCTTGAAGCTACCGGTGAGCTGCTGGGACTCGAGCTTGAGGTAGACCGGCACGCCGACCTGGCGGGTCAGGGCAGGGGAGTGCTCCAGTGGCGTGCGGCGCACGAGCCCCTGGATGCGCTGATGGGCAAGGTAGATATCGTGAAGCGAAAGCACTGACATGACCGCATCCCAACCTGTGACCTTGTGTTGGGCGGAGTCTAAGAGCGGCAAATTGTCGTGATGAATGTACTAGGTCAATTTGCCGGACATTTTTTTCATGGCGGGGATTCGGGGCGGCTTTGCGGCCTGTCGCAGGCTTCCAGTCCTGCTTCAAAGCTCATGGATCTGCGGGTATTGGCCGAACAGTTCATGCATGTCGGCCAGGGCCTTGCGCATCTTGGTGTCCGAGCATTCAGCGCCAACACACAACCTGACCGCCCTTGGCCGTGGCGTACCGCGCACCAGGAACGGTTCCGGGGGCGTCACGGCGATATGCCGACGGCGCAGTGCCCTGACCAGGCTGTCGACTTCCCAGTGCGCGGGTATGCCCAGCCAGGCACCGAGCGCCTGCGCCGGGTTGCCCAACAGGTACTCGCCCAGGTGTTCGCGCACCATCGCCTGGCGGGCGCTGATCAGCTTGCGCTGCAGTTCGGCCAACTGCGCCGCGCGGCCGTCGTTGATCCAGCGGGTGGCGATCTCCGCCACCAGCGGGGTAGCCATCCAGCTGTTGACCCGCAGGATGCTCTCGGTGCGTAGCGCCAGGCGCTTGGGCATCGCCAGGTAGCCGACCCGCAGCCCGGTGAGCACCGACTTGGTCATGCTGGTGCAATAGAACGACAGCTCCGGCGCGTAGTGGCTGATCGGCGGCGCATGCCGCTCGCCCAGCAGGGGGCCGTAGACGTCGTCCTCGATGATGTGCACGCCAAAGCGCCGAGCGATGGCGGCGATCTCCCGGCGCCGGGCGTCGGGCATCAGGCTGGTGGTGGGGTTGTTGAGGTTGGGCGTGCACACCAGGGCCGTGACCCGCTCGTTGCTGCACAAGTCCTCGAAGTGCTCCGGGTCGATGCCGTCGCGGTCCATCTCCAGGCCCTTGAGAGTGAACCCCAGCACCTGCGAATTGCCGATCACGCCGTGGTCGGTCAGCCCCTCGCAGAGCACCACATCATCCGGCCCGGCCAGCGACGCCAAGGCCAGGAAGATGCCATGGGCCGCGCCGTTGGTGACCAGCACGTCGTCGCGCTCCACATTCATGCCCAGTCCGGCCAGCCAGCGCACCGCGGCCTCGCGATGGCTCTCGAACCCGGCGATCGGGCGGTAGGCATGGATCCAGGGTTGGTCCTCCTCCAGGCTGAGCTCGGCGCAGGTGTCGCGCCAGATGCGCTCGTGCGCCTGGGTATGCAGGATGCGGGTGATGGAAAAATCCACCAGGGTACGCTCGGGCAGGTCGATGATGTCGTCAGCCACCCGGTCGCTCATGCGTCGGCTGACGAAACTGCCACGGCCAATCTCGCAGCGCACCAGGCCTTGGCGCTCCAGTTCCTTGTAGGCATTGGTCACTGTCTGCACGCTGATTCCCAGGGCATCGGCCACCTGGCGCTGCGGTGGCAGGCGCTGGTCATGGACCAGCTCGCCGCGCTCGATCTCCCCGGCGATGGCCTGCACCAGCAGCTTGTACTTGGACTCGCCGATGCGCGCCGAGTCGAGGACGCTCTTCCAGTTCTTCATGTGTATCGCTTCGCTGACCGGGACTGCACACAGCATCGCCCGCGCAGGATCTTCGGGCAATTGTCCTAGTGCAATCCCATCGGCTGCGGGGCTTTTGTATGCTCCGGCCCAAGGTCGACACCCGTAAGTAACAAGACTACGTCGGCCCGCCGGAACGCTCGGGCTGTGCACCGATCGAACGACACACCCGGCCTTCGCTGTTTTGCTCCACTGCCTCCTAAACACAGAGCCGTCGCCGACGGTTTGATAACAAAACAGGAGATTCATTGATGAGCCAGCCTTCCCCCAACGCGGTTTCTTCCCTCAAGCGCCTGCTGGTGGCCTGTGCGGCCATCGGCCTGGCAGCCAGCGCCCAGGCGACGACCCTCGACACCATCAAGGAAAACAGCCGTATCCGCATCGGATATGCCAACGAAACCCCGTTCGCTTTCACCGAGACCGATGGTCGAGTCACGGGCGAATCGCCCGAGATCGCCAAAGTCATCTTCCAGAAGATGGGCATCAAGCAAGTCGATGGCGTGCTGACCGAATGGGGCTCGTTGATCCCTGGTCTGCGGGCGGGGCGCTTCGATGTGATCGCCGCCGGCATGTACATCACGCCGGCGCGCTGCAAACAGGTGATCTTCACCGACCCGCAGTACGCCTTGCCCGACACCTTGCTGGTGGCCGCCGGCAACCCCAAAGGCCTGCACAGCTATGCCGACATCGCCAAGAACCCCGACGTGAAGCTCGCGATAATGGCCGGTACCGTCAACCTCGCCTACGCCCGCGAATCCGGGGTCAAGGACGAGCAGATCCTTCAGGTACCCGACACCACGGCGCAGTTGCAAGCCGTGCGTGCCGGTCGCGCCGACGCCGCCGTGGGCACTCAGCTGACCATGAAGGGCTTGGCGAAAAAGGGCGGCGACAAGGTCCAGGCGATCACCGACTTCACCGACGATCCGTCCCATACCGGCTATGGCGCTCTGGCGTTTCGCCCAGAGGACAAGGACCTGCGTGATGCGGTCAATGCCGAGCTCAAGCGCTGGCTGGGCAGCGAGGAGCACCTGAAGACTGTCGCGCCGTTCGGCTTCGACCGCTCCAACGTGACCGACAAGACCGCCGCCGAGCTGTGTGCCCAGCAATGAATCGAGGTGGCATGGCGCTTGCCATGCCGTTCCCTGCGTAATCCGATTATTCAGGTCGAACCATGGGTGAATTGATACCGCTGTTACTGCAAGGCGCCTGGATCACTGTCCAGGTCACATTCTTCGGCTCGCTGCTGGCCATTGTCGCCGCGATACTCGCGGCCCTTGGCAGGCGCTCGTCCTGGCGACCCTTGAGCTGGTTCTGCGTGGCGTACATCGAGCTGTTTCGCGGCACGTCGCTGCTGGTGCAGCTGTTCTGGCTGTTCTTCGTCCTGCCGCTGCCGCCGTTCAACCTTGAGCTGAGCGCCTACACGGTGGCCATCGTCGGCCTGGGGCTGCACATCGGTGCCTATGGCGCCGAAGTGATGCGTGGGGCCATCGGCTCGGTGGCCAAGGGGCAATATGAAGCCTGCGTCGCCCTCAACATGCCGCCGGCCACCCGCTTTCGCCGGGTCATCCTGCCCCAGGCACTGCTGGCGGCGATCGCTCCGGGCACCAACCTGTTGATCGAGCTGCTCAAGAACACCTCGCTGGTGTCCTTGATCACCTTGTCAGACCTGAGCTTCCGCGCCCGCCAACTGGATCAGGCGACCTTCCAGACCCTGGAGATCTTCAGCCTGACCCTGCTGCTGTACTTCGTCTTGGCGCAAGTCATCAACTTCACCATGCGCGGCGTCGAACGGCGCCTGGGCCGTGGTCGCCTGCGGGGGAGCCTGTCATGAATATCTGGGACTGGAACTACGTCGCGCAGATCCTGCCACAGTTGCTGCAGGCCTCGATCAAGACCCTGGGCATCACGCTGGTGGGCTTTTTGATCGCGATCGTTCTGGGGCTGTTCCTGGCGATCGGTCGACGTAGCCGGCAAGTGGTCATCGCCTGGCCGGTGACCTTGCTGATCGAGTTCATCCGCAGCACGCCGCTGTTGATCCAGGTGTACTTTCTGTACTACGTGCTGCCCAACTATGGCGTGAACATGAGCGCGATGCAGGCGGGCATCCTCGGCATCGGCCTGCACTACGCCTGCTACCTCGCCGAGGTCTATCGCGGGGGCCTGGACGCCGTGCCGCGCAGCCAGTGGGAGGCGGTGGTGGCGCTGAACTTCGCGCCCTGGACGGCCTACCGCACGGTCATCCTGCCCCAGGCGGTGCGACCGATCCTACCGCCATTGGGCAACTACCTGATCGCGATGCTCAAGGACACCCCGGTGCTCTCTGCCATCACCGTGGTGGAAATCATGCAGCAGGCCAAGAACGTCGGCTCCGAAAGCTTCCGCTACCTGGAGCCGATCACCCTGGTCGGTCTGTTCTTCCTGGCCTTGAGCGTCGCTCTGGCCTATCTGGTTCGGCGCCTCGAAGTGCGCCTGGAGTTACGCTAATGATCGCGCCTGTCTCGAACCTCGCCACCCTCACCACCAGCCCCCTGCAGCGGGACCACGCCATGCCGGAACCGGCCATCGTCCAGCCGATCGTCGCCTTTCGCGACGTGACCAAACGCTACGGCAACTTCACCGTGCTCGATGGCCTGAACCTGGAAGTCGCGCCGGGCGAGAAGGTGGCGATCATCGGCCCCAGCGGCTCGGGCAAATCGACCTTGCTACGGGTACTGATGACCCTGGAGGGTATCGACCAGGGCATGATCGAAGTGGACGGCGAATCGCTGACCCACATGCCAGGACGCAACGGCACCCTGGTGAGCGCCAACGACCGCCATGTGCGCCGCGTGCGCTCGAAGATCGGCATGGTGTTCCAGAGCTTCAACCTGTTCCCGCACATGAGCGCCTTGCAGAACGTCATCGAAGCGCCAGTGCAGGTCCTTGGCATCAAGCCCGCCGAAGCCCGAGAGCGCGCCGCTGAACTGCTGGAAATGGTCGGGCTGGGCAACAAGTTCGACCATTACCCTTCGCAGCTTTCAGGTGGCCAGCAACAGCGGGTGGCCATCGCCCGGGCCTTGGCCATGCGGCCCAAGGTGATGCTGTTCGACGAGGTCACCTCGGCCTTGGACCCGGAGCTGTGCGGTGAAGTGCTCAATGTCATCCGCAGGCTCGGCAGCGAGCACAACTTGACCATGCTCATGGTCACCCACCAGATGGGCTTTGCCCGTGAGTTCGCGGATCGGGTGTGCTTCTTCTACAAGGGGCAGATCCACGAACAGGGCGCGCCCGCCCAGCTGTACGAGCATCCTCAGCAGGAGCGGACCCGGGCGTTTCTGAGTGCGGTCAGGGAAGCCAACTGAAGGCCATCCTGTGCCATTTTCCATGGCCCGTTCGCGGCGTCGAACCGCCGCGAAGCAGGCGGCGCGGTGGAGCAGGGCAATCGCTCCCACACGCACCGCGCTGGGTGGCCTCAGGTCTCTGTGGCCTGTGCCTCGGCGTGGGTGCGTTTGACGGCGGATTTCTTTTCCTGGACGACGATGTAGAACTCCTCGCCATGCTTGACCGCGCCATACAGTACGGCTTTCTCGATCAGCTCGTTGCCGCGCAGGTGACGCAGCATCATCGGATCGCGGCGCAGGTCGCGGTAAAGCGCCAGGCACAGCAGCACCATCACGATCACGAACGGCAACGCCACGACGATCGTGAGGTTTTGCAGCCCGGTCAGGGCCTCGCCTGGGTTGGCCGGGTCACCGATCGCCAGCATGATCGCCGCTACCGTGCCGGTCAGCGCGCCCCAGAAGATCACCGTGGCCCGGGACGGCTCCGTGGTGCCGTGCTCGGACAGCGTGCCCATCACCAGGGAGGCGGCATCGGCGCCGGAGACGAAGAAGATACCCACCAGGATCATGATCAATACCGAAGTCACCGACGCCCACGGGTAGCTTTCCAGCAGCTCGTAGAGCGCGTGGTTGCTGTTCACGGCGCCATTGACCAGGGTGAAGGTGCCTTCTTGCAGGGCATCGATACCGGCACCGCCGAAGATCGTGAACCAGATCAAGCTCACCAGGCTAGGCACCAGCAGCACACCGGTGACGAACTGGCGAATGGTGCGCCCGCGGCTGATGCGCGCGATGAACATGCCGACGAAGGGCGTCCAGGAAATCCACCAGGCCCAGTAGAACACGGTCCAGCCGGCCAGCCAGTTGTCCATCTGCTCGCCACCGCTGGCGCTGGTGCGCGCCATCATTTCCGGGAGCATCTTGATGTACACGCCGATCGAGGTCGGCAGCAGGTTGAGCATCAGCAGCGTCGGGCCGACCATGAAGGTGAACAGTGCCAGCACCAACGCCAGCACCATATTGGTGTTGGACAGCCACTGGATGCCCTTGCCGATACCGGACACCGCCGAGGCGACGAAGGCCACGGTCAGCAGGGTGATGATCGAGATGTAGAAGATTTTGCCGGGATGCTCGATCCAGCCGTTGTACTCCAGGCCGCCGGCGATCTGCAGGGCGCCCAGGCCCAGGGAGGCGGCGGAGCCGAACAAAGTGGCGAAGATCGCCATCATGTCGATCACGCGGCCGATGGGGCCGTTGGCATGGCGGCCGATCAGCGGTCGGAACGCCGTGGAAATCAGCTGCGAGCGCCCGCGCCGGAACGTGCCGTAGGCGATCACCAGGCCGACGATGGCGTACATGGCCCAGGGGTGCAGCGTCCAGTGGAACAGGGTAGTGGCCATGGCCACCTGCATCGCCTCGCTGGTTTGTCCGGCGGCAGTTCCTGGAGGCGGGGAGACGTAATGCGACAGTGGCTCAGCCACGCCGAAGAACATCAGACCGATGCCCATGCCGGCGCTGAACATCATCGCTACCCAGGACACGGTGCGAAACTCCGGCGCCTCGCCATCGCGCCCCAACGGGACTTTTCCATAGCGGCTTGCGGCCAGCCACAGCACGAAGACCACGAACAAGGTCGAGGTGAGAACGAAGAACCAACCGAAATGGACGATGACCCAGGACTGGGCGGTGGAGGCGCTTTTGGCCAGGCTCGCTTGGCTGACGAAGCCCCAGATGACGAATGCGACTGCGAGGATGCTGGTGATGCCGAAGACAATCCAGTCGATCTTGCCTTCGAGGTGACGATCCTTCTTGGCTTCTTCGGTCTGCGAAGGATCTGTCACGCCAAGGGCGAGTGTTTCAACGTTCTCTTCCTTTGCCATGTGTCGTAATGCCCCTTTTGTGGGTGCCTGGCCGCTGCAGGTTTGTTGTTGTTGTGCTTGCCGCTACGCGACGACGTGCGACCCGGTCAGGCCGAGCCGCCAAGCGGCGATTATCCTGCCGGCCAAAGGGGGCTTCCTATTCCCAGACCGTCCTGGCACGTCCTTGTTACGACGCCATGGCGGGCTGCCGATTTGGCCGTTGGGCCAGAAGATGAGCCGGAACACCTAGTGAAATCTTCGTAGGACTATCCTTTTCAGCGACGTCAAGATCACGACCAAAGGAGGTCAGGTATGCACCTGTTCACAGGCGGTTGCCTTTGCGGTCAGGTCCGCTTCGAGGCTTCGGGGCAGCCCTATAGAGTGGGGCTTTGTCATTGCCTCGATTGTCGAAAACACCATGGGGCACTGTTTCACGCGTCGGCGATTTTCCCCGAAGAGGCGGTGAAGGTCGAAGGCCGGACGGGTGACTATGCCGGACGGTTTTTCTGCCCGCGCTGCGGTTCGTCGGTGTTTTCGCGAAGCGGGGATGAGGTGGAGGTCCACCTCGGAGCGCTGGATGCGCCAGATCAGTTCACGCCAACTTACGAAAGTTGGACCGTTCGGCGTGAAGCGTGGTTGCCGGCGTTCCCGTTCGCCCGACATTACACGGGCGATCGGGAAGGGACGGGGCGTACCGAGGGCTGATTTCGACCCGACAGTCTCGCTTGCAAAGCCATCGCCTCTCGCCCGCGCTAGCCGCTCAGAGCCAGTAGGTCACCGCCCACCAGCCCAGCCCGCCCATGACCACGGTATAAGGCAATGCCATCCATACCATCCGCCCGTACGACAACCGCACCAGCGGTGCGATCGCCGAGGTCAGCAGGAACAGGAACGCCGCCTGCCCATTGGGCGTGGCCACGCTGGGCAGGTTGGTGCCGGTGTTGATCGCCACCGCCAGGGTCTCGAAGTGCTCACGGCTCATGGCGCCGTTGAGAAACGCCTGCTTCACCTCGGTGATGTAAATCGTGGCGACGAACACGTTGTCGCTGATCGCCGACAGCAAGCCATTGGCCAGGTACAGCATGCCCGGCTGCTGGTCGGCCGGCAGAGCCAGGACCCACGTGATCAATGGGCTGAACAACTGCTGCTGATGGATCACCGCGACCACCGCGAAGAACACCACCAGCAGTGCGGTGAACGGCATCGCATCCTGGAATGCACGGCCCAGGCGGTGCTCGTCGGTGATGCCGGTGAAGGCGGTGATCAGCACGATCACCAGCAGGCCGATCAGGCCGACCTCGGCAACGTGCAGGCCTAGGCAGACAATCAGGATCAATGCGGCGATCCCCTGTACCAGCAAAGCGACGCGCTGGGCCGAGGTCCGCGCGGCATCGTCTTCGGCCGCATAGCTGGCCAGCACCTGGCGCACGCGTTCGGGCATCAGCGTGCCGTAACCGAACAACCGCAGCTTCTCCAGCAACACGCACGTCACAAGGCCTGCCGCCAGCACCGGCATCGACACCGGCGCCACCTTGTAGAAGAAATCGGCGAAATGCCAGCCCATCTCATGGCCGATCAGCAGGTTCTGTGGCTCGCCTACCAAGGTGCACACCCCGCCCAGGGCCGTGCCCACCGCGCCATGCATCAACAGGCTGCGCAAAAAGGCGCGGAACTGGTCCAGGTCTTCACGGTGCAGTTGCGGCACCTGGTGGTCGCTGTCGAGTTCGGACTCCTCGCGCGGGTTGGCGCCGGAGGCGACGCGGTGATAGACCGCATAGAAACCCACTGCGGCGCTGATGATCACCGCCGTGACGGTCAAGGCATCGAGAAACGCCGACAGGAATGCCGACAGCACGCAGAACAGCAGCGCCAGGATGGCCTTCGAACGCACGCCTAGCAGGATCTTGGAGAACAGGAACAGCAGCAGTTCCTTCATGAAGTGAATGCCGGCGACCATGAACATCAGCAGCAAGATCACCGGAAAATTGTGCTGCAGCTCTTCATAGAGGGCCTGGGGCGTGGTCATCTCCAACAGCAGCGCCTCGATCAGCAGCAAGCCGCCGGGCATCAACGGGTAGCACTTGAGCGCCATGCCCAGGGTGAAGATGAACTCGATCACCAGCACCCAGCCGGTGACCACCGGACCGAGGGTTGCCAGCAGCACGGGGTTGAGCAGGAGGAACAGGCAGATGACGGCCTTGTACCAGAGCGGCGACTGGCCCAGGAAGTTATGGGCGAGAGCGCCGGTCAGGGAGCGGGACATGAATTTGTATCCTTTTGATTCAGCAGTCGCGCAAGGTGCCCGATGCGGGCGTCAGGTGCAAGGCGTTCAGTCCCGCTTTTGGCACAAGCACGGCCTTGAGGGTGCGTTATAGTCCGGCGCGTGAACCTTTTACCTACAGGAGTACCGCCCGTGACCGAGTACCGCGCATTCAAGGTTGAGTTGACCGACAACATTGCCCATGTGCAGATCAACCGTCCGGAAAAGCTCAATGCCATGAACGGCGACTTCTGGAAGGAAATCATCGACATCTTCCAATGGATCGACGACACCGACGCGGTGCGCGTGGTGGTACTGAGCGCCGCGGGCCAGCACTTCAGTGCAGGTATCGACCTGGCCTTGCTGGCTCAGCTGGCCGGGCAAATGGGCAAGGACGTGGGCCGCAATGCGCGCCTGCTTCGGCGCACCATCCTGGGCCTGCAGGCCTCGTTCAATGCCGTGGACAACTGCCGCAAACCGGTGCTGGCGGCGATCCAGGGCTACTGCCTGGGCGGTGCGATCGACCTGGTCTCGGCCTGTGACATGCGTTACTGCAGTGCCGATGCGCAGTTCTCGATCAAGGAAATCGACATGGGCATGGCCGCCGATGTCGGGACCTTGCAACGTTTGCCGCGTATCATCGGCGACGGTGTGATGCGCGAAATGGCCTACACCGGACGCCATGTCGGGGCGCACGAGGCCCAGCGCATCGGCCTGGTCAATCAGGTGTTCGATGATCAGGCCGCACTGCGTGAAGGAGTCTTTGCCTTGGCAGCGCAAATCGCGCAAAAATCTCCGATTGCGGTGAGCGGCACCAAAGAGATGCTCAATTACATGCGCGACCATCGCATTGACGATGGCTTGGAGTACATTGCCACCTGGAACGCCGCCATGTTGCAGTCCGAAGACCTGCGGGTCGCCATGGCGGCGCACATGAGCAAACAGAAACCGACCTTCGCCGACTGACCGGGGCGGGGGGACGCGCTTTTAAGGATCCCGAAATGTCAGCACGTTGGACTACCGCAGTACTCGATCCGCAGATCACCGGCGGCCTGGCCGTCGCCCGTGGCCCGGAAGGGTTCCTGATGGATGACAACGGCGCGCTGTTCCCCCGCGATTGGCTCAAGGAGCAAGACCTGGACGTGCTCTGCGAGCATGGCATCGGCCACCTGGACGGCCAGCCGGTGTTTCTGCTCGAGCTGCGTGGCAGTGCCGAAGTGTCCGGCTGCAGCTGGCGCGGCCTGCGCCAGTTCATGCTCGAAGGCGACATGCTGACCTACACCCTCTTGGGGTATGCCGCGCAGATCGGCACCTGGGCGCGCGAACATCGCTTCTGCGGCAGCTGCGGCCAGCCGATGACCCAGATCCGCTGGGAGCGGGCGATGTACTGTCAGCCGTGCGACCTGCGCAGCTACCCGCGCATCTCGCCGAGCATGATCGTGCTGATCACCCGGGGGGATGAAGTGCTGCTGGCGCGCTCGCCGCGTTTCGTCACGGGCGTCTATAGCACCCTGGCCGGCTTTGCCGAGCCAGGCGAATCGGCCGAGGACTGCCTGGTACGGGAGGTGCGCGAGGAAGTGGCGGTGGAGGTGAAGAACATCCAGTACGTGGGCAGCCAGTGCTGGCCCTTCCCGCACTCGATGATGCTGGGCTTCCATGCCGAGTACGCGGGCGGCGAGATCGTCATGCAACCGGACGAGATCGAGGACGCCCAGTGGTTCAATGTGCACGATCTGCCGCCGCTGCCTGCCGGGCGCTCCATCGCCCGTTACCTGATCGACCTCTACGTGGCACGTCGCCTGGGCCTACCCGACCCAGTGCTGCCACACTAGGCGTACAGTCAACGCCAGCACCACGGCGATGAACACCGGGCGGATGAACTTGCTGCCACCGCTGATCGCCGTGCGTGCGCCGAAGAAGGCGCCGACCATCACCGACAGGCCCATGCACAGGCCGACGATGTAATCCACCTGCCCGGAAATGATGAACACCGTCAGTGCCGCGATGTTGCTGACGAAGTTCATGCTGCGCGCCACGCCGCTGGCACGCACCAGGTCGATGGGGTAGAGCAGCAGGGTACTGACCGTCCAGAACGCCCCGGTGCCGGGGCCGGCCACGCCGTCATAGAAGCCCAGGCCAAAGCCCTGGGGGAACTGCCACTTCTTCTTGATCGGCGCGTCGGCATCCAACGGTGCCTTGGGCGTCCCGCCGAACAACAGGTAGACGCCACAGGCGAAGACGATCACCGGCAGCATCTTGTTCAGCCAATCGGCCGGCATGTAGTGGGCGGCCAGCGCCCCCAGCAGCGCGCCGACCAAGGTACCGACCAACGCCCGGCGCCACTGCGCGGGGTGGAACAGCTTGCGTCGGTAGTAGGTGAAGCTGGCGGTGGCCGAGCCGAAGGTGGAGCTGAGTTTGTTGGTGCCCAGCACCAGATGGGGCGGCATGCCGGCGGTGAGCAAGGCCGGGGTAGTGAGCAGCCCCCCGCCGCCAGCGATGGCGTCGATGAAACCGGCCACGAAGGCGACCAGGGCGAGGATGAGCAGGGTGAGCGGTTCTACGGTGAGTTCGAAAGGCATGGGGCTTTTACAGACAGGGCGGCGAGTGCGGCAAAAGGCCGCGCTAGAGGCGGTACAGGGTAGTCCTCAAGGACGGGGAATACCAGTCATGCCATGGAGTAGGTGAAGCCCCAGGGATCCGGGGGCGCTTTGCGGCTCCTTGCAGGCTACGCCAGGCCCCAGATCCCCTCCTGCCTGTTCCCGTCAGACGTAGTCGCGCAATCGGTACCACGCCTTCGCCGCCGCCTCCAGGGGCGCGGCCATCAGCTCGCCGCCTGGGAAGCGGCCATTGTCGATGCCTTGGTACAGCCCCAGCAGGTCTTCGTCGCCGAGGATCGCATCGCTCACCGCCCGGGCCGCGGCCAGGGTCGGCAGCACGCCATGCCCCGAGAAGCCCTGCAGCCAGTAGCGTTGGCCCAGACGGCCGATATCCGGGGTGCGCTGGATGCTGCAATCCAGATGACCGCCCCAGGCGTAGTCCAGGCTCACCCCAGTGAGCTGCGGGAACACACGCTCCAGGTAGGGGCGCGTGGCGCTGGCGACGTCCTTGGGGATGCCTCCGAGGTAGGTGCAACCGCCGCCAAACAGCAGGCGATGGTCTGGCGTGAGGCGGAAGTAGTCGGGGACGAACTGGTTGTCGATCACGCAACTGTTGCGCGGCAGCAGCGACTGGGCCATGGCCGGATCCAGCGGCGCGGTGGCCACCTGGTAGGAGCCGACCGGCAGCAGACGGCGCGACAGGTCGCGGTCGAGGCGGTCGATGTAGGCGTTGCAGGCCAACACCAGCACCTGGCTGCGGACTTCGCCCAGGCCTGTACGGGCGACGAAGCCGCTCGAGCTTTCGTGGTAGTCGAGCACCTGGCTTTGCTCGAAGATCTGTCCGCCCGCGGCTTCGATGGCGGCGGCCAGGCCCTGGGCCAGCTTGAGGGGGTTGAGGTGGGCACCGTTGGGATCGTACAGGGCAGCCTGGTAGCGGGGGCTGTCGATCCAGTCGGGCAGCTCGTCACGGCCGATCAGGCGCAGGCAGTCGTAGCCCCATTTCCGTTCGGCTTCGTGCTTGGCTTCTTCGAGTATTTTCACGCGGCGAGGCATCACTGCGGTCCACAGGCTGCCGACCCGGTAGTCCACGTCGAAGCCGTGGCGTTCCGGCAGCTCGCGCATCTCTTCGGCGGCCCAGCGCATGCTGTCCCAGAGGCGCCGGGCGCGTTCGACGCCCAAGGCCTTTTCCAGCGGCGGCATGTCACAGGACCAGCCCAGCAACGCCTGGCCACCGTTGCGCCCGGAAGCGGCCCAGGCCACCCTGCTGGCCTCCAGCACGACCACGCGCTTGCCGGCCAGGGCCAAGCGCAGTGCCGTGTGCAGGCCGCTGAAGCCGGCGCCGATAATCAACACGTCGGTGTCCAAGGCGCCTTGCAGGGCAGGGCGCAGCGGGATCGTGGTGGGGTAGGTCTGGGCGTAGTAGCTGGCAACGTGCTGCGCGGACTGCTTGAACATGCGGGCCTCGTGAAATTTGTTGTTATTAATTTCATGAAAAAGTAACAGAAAAAATTCACGATGCCAGCCCCTTCATGGGTAAAGGCTTAACGGGAGCCTGAAAATGCCCTATATGATTCGGCTCCGATTACCTCGACCCGCGGAAGACCTCCATGCGCCGTCTGCCTTCCCTGACTGCCCTGCGCACGTTCGAATGCGCCGCCCGCCATGGCCACTTTGGCCGTGCTGCCGCCGAGCTGTGCGTGACCGACAGCGCGGTCAGCCACCAGATTCGCCAACTGGAGGATCAGCTTGGCGTGGCCCTATTCGAACGGGCGGGGCGCCAGGTGCGTCCGACCACCGAGGCCGAGCGCCTGCTGCACCATTTACAACAGGCCTTCGAGCTGATCGGCAAGGCCTGTGACGAGCTGCGCGACCCTGCCTCCCAGGCCGTGCTGCGGGTCGCGGTCACGGCTGAGCTGGCGCAGAAATGGTTGGTCGCTCGGCTTGCCGACTTCAGCAGCCGTTATCCGCACATCACCTTGCACCTGCACGAACAGCCCATCAACGCGGGGGCTCCGGCTTTGGATATCGACATCGCCATCACCTACGGCACCAGTGCGCTGGATGCCAGCACCCACTTCGTACGCCCGTTGCCGCTGTTGCAGTTCTTCCCCGTGTGCAGCCCGGGCCTGTTCAACCAAGGCGGGCTCAAGCGCCCACGGGACTTGGTACGCCATTGTCTGCTGCACGATGATCAGGACGGACGCACCTGGACCACCTGGCTGGCCACGCACGCCGAGGACGCTTTGCCCACCCGCCAGCTGTACTTCCCCCATGCGGCGCTGGCCCTGGAGGCGGCGGTACTGGGGCAGGGCGTGGCGATGGGCGACAACCTGACCTGCCAGGCCGACCTGCAAAGTGGCCGCCTGGTGCGCCCGTTCAGCGCTAGCGTGACCGCTCAGGGCCAGTACGCGTTGGTGTGTGAGCGCCTGCGTCTGGAGCGGGGCGCGGTGGCCGAATTCATCGACTGGTTCACCGAACAGATCACCGAACCTTGAATTGAATTCAGCTATTGGCAAGTTTTCATCGTTGGAAGCCTGAGCCCGCGCGGCGTAGCGTGCAGTCATCACTCACCGATGACGAGGTTGACCCATGGCACGTTCGCTCACCACCACCCCCAAGGCCGATGGTTTCCGCCTGCCTGGCGAATTCGAGCGCAAGACGCGCTGCTGGCTCGGCTGGCCGGAGCGTCCGGATGTGTGGCGCAACGGCGGCAAGCCTGCGCAGAAGGTCTGGGTCGACATCGTCACCGCCATCGCCTCCAGCGAGCCGGTGACCGTGTGCGCCTCCGCCGCCCAATACGCCAATGCCAGGCGCCTGCTGCCAGCTCATGTGCGGGTGGTGGAGATGACCTGCAACGACACCTGGTTCCGCGACAGCGGCGCCTGCTTCGTGGTCAATGACGGTACCGGCGAAGTGCGCGGCGTGGATTTCGAGTTCAATGCCTACGGCGGTTTGGACGGCGGCCTCTACTATCCCTGGGACAAGGACGATCAGATCGCCCAGAAGATGCTCGAAATCGAGGGCCTGGACCGCTACCGCGCACCCCTGATCGCCGAGCTGGGTGGCATTCAGAGCGATGGCCAGGGCAGCCTACTGACCACCGAACAGTGCCTGCTCAACCGCAACCGTAACGCCCACCTGGGCAAGGAGGAAGTCACCCGCAGGCTCGAGGATTACCTGGGCGCCGAGCAGGTGATCTGGCTGCCGCGTGGCTGTAAGTTCGACGAGACCGATGGCCACGTCGACGACCTGGCCTGCTTCGTGCGCCCAGGCGAGGTGGTGTTGCAGTGGACCGATGATCGCAACGATCCGCAGTGGGAGATCTACCAGGAGGCCTATGACATCCTGCGCAGCACCCGTGACAGCCGTGGTCGCGAGCTGAAGGTACACAAGCTGCCGCAGCCCCAGGTGCTGGAATGGACCGCCGAGGAAGCGGCCGGGCTGGACCAGGTCGACGGCACCCACCTGCGCCAGGCCGGCACCCGGATCTGCGCCTCCTACATCAATTATTACGCCGGCAACTCGGCCATCGTCGTGCCGCTGTTCGGTGATCGCAATGACAGCGTGGCGCAGGCCACCTTGGCCGAGTTGTTCCCTGATCATCGCATCATCGGTATCGAGAACTCGCGGGAGATCCTGCTCGGTGGCGGCAACGTCGCCTGCATCACCATGCCGCAATACGCCGCTGGAGGTCGCTGATGAAACTCGCCCCGCTGGTCTTGGCGGTCGCCCTGGGTTGCGCAGCGTCGGCGGCCCAGGCAGCCGACGCACAACAGCCGACCGTCAATCTTTACATCTGGGGCGAATACCTCGCCCCGGACACCTTGGCCAACTTCCAGAAGCAGACCGGCATCCGCGTGGTGGCCGACCACTTCGACTCCCTGGAAACCGCCGAGACCAAGTTGCTCACCGGTGGCAGTGGCTACGACGTGGTGCTCAGCGCCGGCCAGCACCTGAGCCGGGCGATTGCCAGCGGTGCCCTGCAGCCGCTGGACAAGAGCAAGTTGCCGCACTTGGCGGGCATCGGCGAGGAGTTTCGCCAGCACATGGCGGTGTTCGACCCGGGCAATCGCTATGCCGGCACCTACGCCTGGGGCACCACGGGCGTGGGCTATCAAGAGCAGGCGGTGGCGGCGCGGCTCGAGGATGCGCCGCGCGACAGCTGGGCGATGCTGCTCGATCCGCAGGTGGTGGCGAAGTTCGCCGATTGCGGGGTGAGTTTCCTCAACGATCCTAACGAGGTGTTCGCCGCGACGATGCGCTACCTGGGGCTGGACATCAACCAGCAGCGCCTGGAAGACCTCAAGACCGCCGAGGCGCACCTGCGCAAGGTGCGTCCGTATATCCGCTATTTCGACAACGACCGCAATATCAACGACCTGGCCAACGGCGAGACCTGCGTGGCAATGTCGTGGAACGGCAACGTGGCCATCGCCCAAGCCCAGGCCGAGCAGGCGGGAAAACCGTTCACGCTGGATTACAGTATTCCCAAGGAAGGCACGTTGATCTGGCTGGATGCGCTCGTTGTGCCTAAGGATGCGCCGCATCCGGAGGCGGCGTGGAAATTGATGGACTACCTGATGCGGCCGGAGGTGATCGCGCCAATCACCGACACCATTCACTATGCCAACGCGATCACGGCGGCCGACGCTCTGGTGGACCCGAAGATCCGCAATGCGCCAGGGACCTATCCACCAGCCGACGTGAGGGCGCGGTTGTACAGCAAGAACGACAATGCCAAAGCCTTCAACCGGGAGCTGACCCGGGCGTTCAGCCGGCTCAAGAGCGGGACCTGACAGAGGGACGTTTGCCTATTCCGGCCCTTTCGCGGGTAAACCTGCGAAAGGGCCGGAATAGGCGACGCATCAACGCGAAGCCTTGCGTCGTGGTTGCCTCGGCTTGCTGCCCGTAGCTTTGGCGCTGTCGCCAGAAGCCTTGCCTTTCCCGCCACTGCGCCGCTTTTTCTTCCAAGGCGCCCCCTTGCTCCCCGCCGGCACCGGCGGCCCGCTGATGGTCAGGCGCATGCCGCTGCAGCGCTGCACCAGCTTGCCCATCCAGGCCGATTGTCGGGCGACGAACTCTTCCAGGCTCATCTCGCCGCTCTGCACCATGTCCAGCGCCTGCTCCCAGATGGCGGTGGTACCGGGGTCGGCGATGGCGCGGGGTACGGCGTCGATCAGGCTGAAGGCAGCCGGTGTGGCGGACAGGGCCTTGCCGTTCTTGACCAGGTAACCGCGGTCGAGCAGGCCCTGGATGATGCTGGCCCGGGTGGCCTCGGTGCCGATACCGGTGGTTTCCTTGAGCTTCTGCTTGAGCAGTGGGTCGTCCACCAGCTTGGCGACGTTCTTCATTGCCTTGATCAGATCGCCTTCGGTGAAGGGTTTGGGCGGTTGGGTCCACAGGTCCTTGAGTTGCAGGTCATGCACGGCGCAGGCCTGGCCTTGGTTCAAGGTCGGCAACACCTGAGGCGGTGGCGCTTCGCGGCCTTTGGCCGGGGTCAGCGCCTCGGGCAGGGCCCGACGCCAACCAGGCTCGACGATCTGCTTGCCTACCGCGCGCAGGGCGTGGCCGGCGCAGTCGAATTCGGCCTGGGTGCGATCGTACTCGTGGTTGGGCAGGAACTGCGCCAGGTAGCGGGCGCGGATCAAGGTGTAGACGGCCTTGTGCTTGGGTGGCAGGCGCGAAGGGTCGCTGGCGGCGGCGGTGGGGATGATGCCGTGGTGGGCGCTGACCTTGGCATCGTTCCAGGCCCGCGAGCGGCGCTGGGGCTCCAGGTGCGCTTGCAAAGGCGCAAGACTGCCGTCGGCGCGTTGCAGGGCGGCCAGGATCCCCGGCGCCTCGCCATGCTGGCTGAGCGGCAGGTAGCCGCAGTCGCTACGTGGGTAGGTGATCAGTTTGTGAGTTTCGTACAGGGCCTGGGCAATATCCAGGGTCTCCTGGGCGCCGAGGCCGAGCTTCTTGGAGCAGACCTCCTGCAGGGTGCCCAGGTCGAAGGGCAGGGGAGCCGCTTCGCGCACGCGTTCGGTGGCCACCTTGGTCACCTGGGCGCTGCCGGCGGCCTGCATGTCGACGGCGGCTTGCTGGGCCAGTGCCGGGTTCAGGCAGCGGCCCTGATCGTCACAGTTATCTTCGGGCGCTCGCCATTGAGCGGTGAAGACGCTGCCGCTGCTCTGGAGTTGCACATCGATAGCCCAGTAGGGCACCGGCACGAAGTCAGCGATGCTGCGGTCGCGGTCGACCACCAGGCGCAGGGTCGGTGTCTGTACCCGGCCCACCGGCAGCACGCCCTGGTAGCCGGATTGGCGGCCCAGCAGTGTGAACAGGCGGCTCATGTTCATACCGATCAGCCAGTCGGCGCGGGAGCGGCCGAGGGCCGAATGGTACAGGCTGAAAGTCTCCTGCCCTGGCAGCAGGCGGGCCAGGGCCTTGCGGATCGAGGCGTCGTCCAGGGCCGAGAGCCACAGGCGTTGGATCGGGCCGCGGTAGCGACAATGCTCCACCAGCTCGCGGGCGATCATCTCGCCTTCGCGGTCGGCGTCGGTGGCGATCACCAGTTCCCGGGCTTCACCGAGCAGGCGCTTGACGGCCTTGAACTGGCTGGCGGTCTTGGGCTTGACCAGCATCTTCCATTTTTCCGGAATGATCGGCAGGTCCGCGAGGTTCCAGCGCTTGTAGCGCTCGTCGTAGCTGTCGGGCGGGGCGGTTTCGAGCAGGTGGCCGATGCACCAGGTCACGCAGACGTCGGAGCCTTGCCAGCAACCGTCGGCCTTGCGGGTGGCGCCGAGGACTTTGGCGATGTCCTTGGCCTGGGAGGGTTTTTCGCAGAGGAACAGGCGCATGGCCGGGAACGCTTCATCGCAAATGAGGGCGCTAGAATGCGCAAGCCAGGGCGCGGAAGCAAGCTTTGTCTGGATGGATATACAGCTTTTTGTCAGGGCGCGTTTCAGCGTCCTCCTTGACTGTTCGCGGGTAAACCCGCTTCCACAGGTGCTTCGCTGAGCCCTGTGGGAGCGGGGGTTACCCGCGAATAGGTCCGTCGAATCAGACCGACTTGCGGGTCAGGCCGGTTCGCGGGAGTCGCGCACCATGTCCACATGCGGGATGCCGGCCTCGAGGAATTCCTCGCTGACCACGCGGAATCCCAGGCGCTCGTAGAATGGCGTGGCGTGTACCTGGGCGCTGAGCATCTGCTGCTTGAGGTCACGGTTCTGCGCCTCGACGATCACTGCGCGCACCAGGGTGTCGCCGACCTTCAGCCCGCGCCAGTCCTTGAGCACCGAGATCCGCCCGATGGTGCCATCGGGCAGCAGGCGTGCGGTGCCGATCGGGTAGTCGCCTTCCAGCGCCAGGAAGTGCAGGGCGTCCTGGTCTTCGGCGTCGAACTCCAGCTCTGGTGGAATGTGCTGCTCGGCGACGAACACCGCCTCGCGGATGCGGCGGATATCGGCGTTGTCTTTATGCCAGTCGGCGAGGCGAACGCTGATCTTATTCATTGGCAAATCCCAGGCTTCCTTGTTTGACCAGCTGGCACAGCAATGTCAGACCTTCTTCGTCTTCGAGCCACTGAGAAAGGTTTTCGATGTGCAGCGCGTCGGCGGCGCAGATCAGTTTGAGCAGCTCACGCAGATGGCCCGAGAGCAGGCGGCTCTGGCCGCTGGCGAACAGCAGCAGGTTGTCGTCGACTTCCGACCAGGCCATGCGCGCGCTCGGGTTGCGGATCAGGATGGCGCCTTGCTCCAGGCTGTCGATCAGGTCTTCTTCGCTCAGCTCTTCGCCGGTCACCAGCTCCGGATAGCGCGGCTCGGTCATGAACTGGCCGAACCAGGTTAGCAGCAGGCGCTCGTCACCCATGTGCTCGGCCAGCAGGGCCTTGAGGCGGTCCAGGGCATCGTGCTGGATCTGGTGAGGATCTGCGGCAGGCTGGGCGTCGGCATCGCTGTAACGCTCCTCGTCCGGCAGGAACTGGCTGAGGAAATCGGTGAAGTGGGTCAGCACTTCAGCGGCGCTCGGGGCGCGGAAGCCCACCGAATAGGTCAGGCAGTCGTCTTCGGCCACGCCGTAGTGGGCCAGGCGCGGCGGCAGGTAGAGCATGTCGCCAGGCTCCAGGGTCCATTCGCTGCTCTGTTCGAATTCGGCGAGGATGCGCAGGTCGGTGTGTTCCAGCAACGGGCTGTCGCTGTCGCACATCTGGCCGACTTTCCAGTTTCGCTTGCCGTGGCCCTGGAGCAGGAACACGTCGTAATTGTCGAAGTGCGGGCCGACGCTGCCGCCTGGCGCGGCGAAGCTGACCATCACGTCATCGATACGCCAGCTTGGCAGGAAGCGGAAATGCTCCAGCAGCTCGGCGACTTCCGGGACGAACTGATCCACTGCCTGGACCAACAGGGTCCAATCGCGCTCTGGCAGGGTGGCGAAAGTGTCTTCGGCGAAGGGGCCGCGGCGCAGCTCCCACGGGCGCTCGCCGTGCTCGAGCACCAGGCGAGACTCGACTTCCTCTTCCAAGGCAAGGCCGGCCAGTTCGTCAGGGTCGATCGGGCTTTCGAAGTCCGGGAAGGCCTGGCGCACCAGCAGGGGCTTCTTCTGCCAGTAGTCGCGAAGGAATTCACGGGCCGTCAGGCCGCCCAGCAGCTGCAGTGGAGTATCAGGATTCATGTTCAACCTATTGAAAAAACGTAATTTTCATCCGGGAATAAAAACGCCCGGCCAGGCCGGGCGTTGATCACGGGGCGCAGGTCAGATGCGTTTGGCCTGGGCCGCCGCGTTGCCGATGTAGGTAGCTGGGGTCAGCTGCTTGAGCTCGGCCTTGGCTTCAGCTGGCATGTCCAGACCATCGATGAAGGCCTGCAGCGCTTCGGGGCTGATGCCCTTGCCGCGCGTGAGCTCCTTGAGCTTCTCGTAGGGGTTCTCGATGTTGTAGCGGCGCATGACGGTCTGGATCGGCTCGGCCAGGACTTCCCAGCAGGCGTCCAAGTCTTCGGCGATGCGAGCGACGTTCACTTCCAGCTTGCCGATGCCCTTGAGGCTGGCCTCGTAGGCGATGACGCTATGGGCGAAGCCCACGCCCAGGTTGCGCAGCACGGTGGAGTCGGTCAGGTCACGCTGCCAGCGGGAGATCGGCAGTTTGCTGGCCAGGTGCTGGAACAGGGCGTTGGCGATACCCAGGTTGCCTTCGGAGTTCTCGAAGTCGATCGGGTTGACCTTGTGTGGCATGGTCGAGGAGCCGATCTCGCCGGCGACGGTCTTCTGCTTGAAGTAGCCCAGGGAAATGTAGCCCCAGACGTCGCGGTCGAAGTCGATGAGGATGGTGTTGAAGCGGGCGATGGCGTCGAACAGCTCGGCAATGTAGTCGTGCGGCTCGATCTGGGTGGTGTAGGGGTTGAACTGCAGGCCCAGTTCGTCTTCGATGAAGGCGCGGGCGTTGGCTTCCCAGTCGATCTGCGAATAGGCCGACAGGTGGGCGTTGTAGTTGCCCACGGCGCCGTTGATCTTGCCCAGCAGCGGCACGGCGGCGACCTGGGCGATCTGGCGCTCCAGGCGGTAGACCACGTTGGCCAGCTCTTTGCCCAGAGTGGTCGGCGAAGCCGGCTGACCGTGGGTGCGCGAGAGCATCGGCACGTCGGCGTGGGCGTGGGCCAGGGCGCGGATGGCCTGGGCGATCTGGCGCATCAGCGGCAGCAGCACTTCGTCACGGCCGGCGCGCAGCATCAGGGCGTGGGACAGGTTGTTGATGTCCTCGCTGGTGCAGGCGAAATGGATGAATTCGCTGACCTTGGCCAGTTCCGGCAGGGTCGCGGCCTGCTCCTTGAGCAGGTATTCGATGGCCTTGACGTCGTGGTTGGTGGTGCGCTCGATTTCCTTGACGCGCTCGGCGTGCTCGAGTTTGAAATCGGTGGCCAGGGTGTCCAGCAGGGCATTGGCTTCGGCGGAGAACGCCGGCACTTCGCCGATCTGCGGGTGGGCGGCCAGACGCTGGAGCCAGCGCACCTCGACCAGGGCGCGGAAACGGATCAGGCCGTACTCGCTGAAGATGGGGCGCAAGGCCTGGGTTTTGCCGGCGTAGCGGCCGTCTACAGGGGAAACCGCAGTGAGCGAGGAGAGCTGCATGGGGTGTTCTCGGACAGTCAGGCTTTTGGAAGGGCGCATATCATACATGAAAAAGGTAGGCGGCGAGCTTCTAGCTGCAAGCAGCACGTAAAAGCCGACGTGCTGCGTCTGCTGGATGCATGCAGCTTACCCTCGCATCATGTCGTACAGTTCGTTGAGCAATTTGCGACGGCTGAACACCAGCTGCCAGCGGTGTCCACCCAGCTGACGCCACAGACGCGCAGCGCGGATGCCGGAGAGCAGCAGGGCGCGGATCTTCGAGGCATTGCCGGCCTGCTGAAGGAAGCGCATGTCGCCATGCACTTGGATGCGCTGGCGCAAGGTGCTCAGGGTGTCCTGGTACAAGGCTCCGCTGGATGCGATGACATTATCGTGAACCAGGCCGAAATGATCGGCCTGGGCCTGGATCTGGGGCAGGCGCTTGCCGATGGTCTCGAGCATGTCGTCCCGTTTGGCCAGCTGGCGCTCCAGGCCGAGCATCGACAGGGCATAGCGCAGCGGCTCGCGCTGAAGGCTGCTGGGGTCGCGCTCCAGGGCGCCGACCAGGGCGCGGTAGCCGTCGCGCAGGTTCAGGTCATCGCCGCCGAACACCTCCAGGGTGTCCTTGGGGTCACGCACCAACAGGCTACCCAGCATGCAGCCGATATTGGCCTCGCTGGCCTGGCCGGTCCGGGCGATGCGGTCGACCAGCACTGCGGCCTGGAACACGCCGCCCAAGGCGACCAACTGCTCCTGGAGAGTATTCATTGGCGAGGGCTCCAAGGCTCGGCGGTCTCGATCACACCGCCGCCCAGGCATACCTCGCCGTCATAGAACACCACCGACTGCCCCGGAGTGACAGCGCGTTGCGGCTCGTCGAAGACCGCGCGATAGCCATGCTCGGTGCGCTCCAGGGTGCATTGCTGGTCGCTCTGGCGGTAGCGCACCTTGGCGGTCAGCCTGCGCGGGCTGCTCAGGTCGATCGGGTTGACCCAGAAGATCTCCGAGGCGAGCAGGGCGCGGGAGAACAGCCAAGGGTGTTCGTTGCCTTGACCGACCACCAGTACGTTGCGGGTCAGGTCTTTGTGCAGCACGTACCACGGCTCGTCGCCGGCGTCCTTCAGGCCGCCGATGCCCAGGCCCTGGCGCTGGCCGATGGTGTGGTACATCAGGCCGTGGTGACGCCCGATGACTTCTCCGTCGGTGGTCTCGATGTCGCCCGGCTGGGCGGGCAGGTACTGCTTGAGGAAATCGCTGAAGCGGCGCTCACCGATGAAGCAGATACCGGTGGAGTCTTTCTTCTTGGCCGTGGCCAGGCCGTGCTTCTCGGCAATGGCACGTACTTCGGGCTTTTCCAGCTCGCCGACCGGGAACAGGGTGCGGGCGATCTCCTTGCCGCCGACAGCATGCAGGAAATAGCTCTGGTCTTTGTTCGGGTCCAGCCCCTTGAGCAGTTCGGTGAGCTCGCCGGTGTCGCGGCGGCGCACATAGTGGCCGGTAGCGATCAGGTCGGCGCCCAGGGACAGGGCATAGTCGAGGAAGGCTTTGAACTTGATCTCGCGGTTGCACAGGATGTCCGGGTTCGGTGTACGTCCGGCCTTGTACTCCTCCAGGAAATGCTCGAATACGTTGTCCCAGTATTCGGCCGCGAAATTGGCGGTATGCAGCTTGATACCGATGCGATCGCACACGGCCTGGGCGTCGGCCAGGTCCTCGCGGGCGGTGCAGTATTCGGTGCCGTCGTCCTCTTCCCAGTTCTTCATGAACAGACCTTCCACCTGGTAGCCCTGCTCCATGAGCAAAAGGGCGGAGACGGAAGAGTCCACGCCGCCGGACATGCCGACGATAACGCGGGTCTTGGCGGGGTCTTTGAGTGCTGGGCTGGTCATGGCTACCGGTGTGTATCAGGGGGAAAAATTCCGATTCTATCAGGCCAAGGGCCGGACGTCAGTCGCGCAGCAAGGCGAGGCTATGCAGTGGACCGGCCAGGTAATCGTCGATGCAGCGCGGTACCAGCTCGCTGCGCCAGCGTGCGGGGTCGGCCAGCAGTTGCTCGCGGGTCAGCCAGACGGCACGGACAATATCGCTGTCCAGGGGGCGGGCGGCGTGGTGATGCACGGGGCGCGCGGCGAAACAGATGCGCTGGTAGGTAACGCCATTGCTGGGGGCGGTATAGAGGTAGATGCCAACCACGCCAGTGAGTTCGACTTCCCAGGCGGTTTCCTCCAGGGTCTCGCGCAGGGCGGCCTGGGTCAGGGTCTCGTTGGGCTCAAGATGCCCGGCAGGTTGGTTGAAGACGTGTTGGCCGGCCTTGAACTCTTCGACGAAGAGGAACTTGCCCTCGTGTTCGACGATGGTGGCGACGGTGATGTGGGGTTGCCAGGACACGGTCGGTGCTCTCCCTAAGTGACAAGCTCCAAACTGCAAGCCACAAGTCAAGATGCTATGCAGACTGCGCTTGCTTGTGGTTTGCAGCTTGAAACCTGCGGCTGAAAAAGCACAAACCCCGGTGCGTGGCCGGGGTTTGTGGTGTTACATCAGAACCTTACAGAGCGGCAATGGCGCTGTTGAGGGTCTGGCTTGGGCGCATGACCTTGGCAGTCAGCTCGGCATCCGGCGCGTAGTAACCACCGATGTCGGCCGGCTTGCCCTGGACGGCAGCCAGTTCGGCGACGATGGTCGCTTCGTTCTCGGCCAGGGTCTTGGCCAGCGGTGCGAAGCGCGCCTGCAGGGCGGCGTCGTCGGTCTGGGCAGCCAGAGCCTCGGCCCAGTACAGGGTCAGGTAGAAGTGGCTGCCGCGGTTGTCGATACCGCCGACTTTGCGCGATGGCGACTTGTTGGTGTCGAGGAACTTGCCGGTGGCCTGGTCCAGGGTATTGGCCAGGACTTTGGCGCGTGGGTTGTCGTAGGTGTTGCCCAGGTGCTCCAGGGAAGCGGCCAGGGCCAGGAACTCACCCAGCGAATCCCAGCGCAGGAAGTTCTCTTCGACCAGCTGCTGCACGTGCTTCGGAGCCGAACCGCCGGCGCCGGTTTCGAACAGGCCACCGCCATTCATCAGCGGGACGATCGACAGCATCTTGGCGCTGGTGCCCAGCTCCATGATCGGGAACAGGTCGGTCAGGTAGTCGCGCAGGACGTTGCCGGTCACCGAGATGGTGTCCTTGCCTTCGCGGATGCGGGCCAGGGAGAACTTGATGGCATCGACCGGCGCCAGGATGCGGATGTCCAGGCCGCTGGTGTCGTGGTCCTTCAGGTACTTCTGGACCTTCTCGATCATCACGCCGTCGTGGGCGCGGGCAGGGTCCAGCCAGAACACCGCCGGGGTGTTGCTCAGGCGGGCGCGGTTGACGGCCAGCTTGACCCAGTCCTGGATCGGCGCGTCCTTGGTCTGGCACATACGGAAGATGTCACCGGCTTCGACGCTCTGTTCCAGCAGCACCTTGCCCTTGCCATCGACCACGCGCACGACGCCGTCGGCCTTGATCTGGAAGGTCTTGTCGTGGGAGCCGTACTCTTCGGCCTTCTGAGCCATCAGGCCGACGTTCGGCACGCTGCCCATGGTGGTCGGGTCGAAGGCGCCGTTGGCCTTGCAGTCCTCGATCACGGCCTGGTAGATGCCGGCGTAGCAACGGTCCGGGATGACGGCCTTGGCGTCCTGCAGTTCACCGGCGGTGTTCCACATCTTGCCCGAGTCGCGGATCATCGCAGGCATCGAGGCGTCGACGATGACATCGCTCGGCACGTGCAGGTTGGTGATGCCCTTGTCGGAGTTGACCATGGCCAGGGCCGGGCGGACGGCGTACAGGGCCTGGATGTCGGCTTCGATCTCGGCCTGCTTGTCAGCTGGCAGGTCCTTGATGCGGGCGTACAGGTCGCCGATGCCGTTGTTGGCGTTGAAGCCGACTTCGGCGAGGGCTGCGGCGTGCTTGGCCAGCACGTCGTTGTAGAACTCTTCGACGATGACGCCGAACATGATCGGGTCGGAGACCTTCATCATGGTGGCTTTCAGGTGGACCGACAGCAGCACGCCGGAGGCCTTGGCATCGGCGATCTGCTCGGCGATGAAGGCTTTGAGGGCCTTGCGGCTCATGACGGCGCAGTCGATGACTTCAGCGGCTTTGACGGCGGTCTTTTCTTTCAGGACAGTGGTAACGCCGTCTTTGCCGACCAGCTCGATGCGCAGGCTGTCATCGCCTTCGATCAGTGCGGCTTTTTCGCTGCCGTAGAAGTCGCCTTGGGTCATGTGGGCGACGTGCGACTTGGAGTCGGCAGTCCAGGCGCCCATCTTGTGCGGATGCTTGCGGGCATAGTTCTTGACCGACAGCGGAGCGCGGCGGTCGGAGTTGCCTTCGCGCAGAACCGGGTTCACGGCGCTGCCTTTGATGCGGTCGTAGCGGGCGCGGGATTCTTTTTCTTGCTCCGTGCTCGGCTCGTCAGCGTAGTCGGGGATGTTGAAGCCCTTGCCTTGCAGTTCCTTGATCGCGGCCTTGAGCTGCGGTACCGAGGCGCTGATGTTCGGCAGCTTGATGATGTTGGCTTCCGGGGTGGTGGCCAGCTGGCCCAGCTCCGCCAGGTGATCGCCTACGCGCTTCTCGGCGCCCAGTTGCTCCGGGAACGCCGCGAGGATACGGCCAGCCAGGGAGATGTCACGGGTTTCGACGGCGATGTCAGCCGAAGCGGTGAAGGCTTCGATGATCGGCAGCAGGGAATAGGTGGCGAGGGCGGGAGCTTCGTCGGTGAAGGTATAGATGATCTTGGAACGGGTGGGCATGCGGGTTAACTCTCTGTTTTGCTGAGCGTGCTCGAAGTCTCGAGATGCGCAGGGTAGGCGCTACGCCCTGGCAGCGCCATGGGCAATTGGTCGAGAGGCTTGCGAGCGGTGATGGTGGATGCATCAGTCGAGCGTCAAACGGCTGGGCGGCGGTAACAGCCCAGGCTTTTTGGCCATTCTTGGCCGAGGGCGAGCCGCGTTTTTCCAAGGGGTCGCCCCAATGACCCTACGGTCAGGGCTGGAGTATACCAAACCCTTCGGGCTAAGTGATATCGGACCGCCTATAAGACGAAAGGCGTAAGGGCAATGTGGCGCGATGCCGCAGCCCTCGGCGTCTGCGCGCGGCCAAACTGTGAGTGGGCTTGTCAGTGGTCGCTGCCGGTCAGCTTGCAACTTGCAGCGTGAAGCTTGCAGCTCAGGAAAGCTGGTTTAGGCTCATTGGATCGCAGGATGTCCAATCACACCTGGAAAAGCGGAGTAGTGCAGCATGGGATACCAGAAAATCAAGGTTCCAGCAGACGGCGCGAAGATCACCGTCAATGCAGACCATTCGCTCAATGTTCCCGACAATCCCATCATCCCGTACATCGAGGGCGACGGTATCGGTGTCGATGTTTCGCCGGTGATGATCAAGGTAGTGGATGCTGCCGTGCAGAAGGCCTACGGCGGCAAGCGCAAGATCGCCTGGATGGAGGTGTATGCCGGCGAGAAGGCCACGCAGGTCTACGACCAGGACACCTGGCTGCCCCAGGAAACCCTCGATGCCGTGCGCGATTACGTGGTGTCGATCAAAGGGCCACTGACCACGCCGGTCGGTGGGGGTATCCGTTCCCTGAACGTGGCCTTGCGCCAGCAGTTGGATCTGTACGTGTGTCTGCGTCCGGTGCTGTGGTTCCAGGGCGTGCCGAGCCCGGTGAAAAAGCCTGGTGATGTCGACATGGTGATCTTCCGCGAGAACTCCGAGGACATCTATGCCGGCATCGAATGGAAGGCCGGCTCTGCCGAGGCCAACAAGGTGATCAAGTTCCTCAAGGAGGAAATGGGCGTCACCAAGATCCGCTTCGACGAGAACTGCGGCATCGGCGTCAAGCCGGTCTCCGAGCAGGGCACCAAGCGCCTGGTGCGCAAGGCGCTGCAGTATGCCGTGGACAACGACCGCAAGTCGGTGACCCTAGTGCACAAGGGCAACATCATGAAGTTCACCGAAGGGGCCTTCAAGGATTGGGGGTACGAGGTGGCGCGGGACGAGTTCAAGGCCGAGCTGCTCGATGGCGGCCCGTGGATGAGCTTCAAGAATCCCAAGACCGGGCGCCAGATCGTGGTCAAAGATGCGATTGCCGACGCCATGCTCCAGCAGATTCTGCTGCGACCGGCCGAGTACGATGTGATCGCCACCCTGAATCTCAATGGCGACTACCTTTCCGACGCCCTGGCGGCCGAGGTCGGGGGCATCGGTATCGCCCCGGGCGCCAACCTGTCCGACACCGTCGCGATGTTCGAGGCGACCCATGGTACGGCGCCCAAGTATGCCGGGCAGGACAAGGTCAATCCGGGCTCGGTGATTCTGTCGGCAGAAATGATGCTGCGCCACATGGGCTGGACCGAGGCAGCCGACCTGATCATCAAGGGCACCAACGGCGCCATCGCGGCCAAGACCGTGACCTACGACTTCGAGCGCCTGATGGACGGCGCCAAGTTGGTCAGCAGCTCCGGCTTTGGTGATGAGATGATCAAGCACATGTGAAGGCAATGAAAACCGGCCAGCCCTTGCGGGGCTGGCCGGTTGCCGATGTGCCTGCAGAAGGTCAGGGGTGGATCAGGCCTGGACGATGCTCTCGACCGGCTGGACTTCGACTTTCGATGCCGTGGCGCCGGCGCCGCAGATGTTGACGGCGTGCAGCCCCTTGGGTCCCTGGACGATGTCGAAGGTCACGGACTGGCCAGCCTTGAGTGTCTTGTAGCCGTCCATCTGGATATGCGAATAGTGGGCGAACAGGTCTTCGCTCTTGCCCTCCTCGTTGACGAATCCATAGCCCTTGGCATTGTTGAACCACTTGACTTTACCGCTCGCCATCCTCATGTCCCTCTGCAAAGGACTCCATCACTGGAGTATCATCCACGTCATCCGCATACGAACCATGCGAAAAAATCTGGTTGACTGCGCGGATCTTTATCGACCACGGTGGGTTCTTATTGGTTGTAACACCGTTTTGCCGATAGTCAAGGTCAGACGGCCCCCGCGCCGGCAGCGGCCTACGCGGTCAAACCATCACCTTAACTTGTCGTTATGATGAAATTCTTTCCATGCAACCACTCAGCCAGATTCGACTAACATTCAATCAGGATCGCCCGCAATCTAACGAGGACGACGGCTCCGGTCTGGCGGTACAGGAAGCCAAGCCGATCCTGCAGGCGCCACCGATGTACAAGGTGGTTTTGTTCAACGATGACTACACGCCAATGGATTTCGTCGTCGAAGTGCTCGAGACGTTCTTCAATCTGAACCGCGAGCTGGCGACCAAGATCATGCTGACCGTCCATACCGAAGGGCGGGCAGTGTGCGGATTGTTTACCCGTGACATCGCCGAGACAAAGGCCATGCAGGTCAACCAATACGCCAGGGAAAGCCAGCATCCGCTACTCTGTGAAATCGAGAAGGACGGTTAATCGCCGACCACTTGGGTATGAGGTGAAGCTATGTTAAACCGCGAGCTCGAAGTCACCCTCAATCTGGCCTTCAAGGAGGCTCGTTCGAAGCGTCATGAGTTCATGACCGTCGAGCACCTGCTGCTAGCACTCCTTGACAATGAGGCCGCCGCGACCGTTCTGCGCGCCTGTGGCGCCAATCTCGACAAGCTCAAGCACGACCTGCAAGAGTTCATCGATTCCACCACGCCGCTGATCCCTGTCCATGACGAGGACCGCGAGACTCAGCCGACCCTGGGCTTCCAGCGCGTGCTGCAGCGTGCCGTGTTCCATGTGCAGAGCTCCGGCAAGCGCGAAGTCACCGGCGCCAACGTGCTGGTGGCGATCTTCAGCGAGCAGGAAAGCCAGGCCGTGTTTCTGCTCAAGCAGCAGAGCGTGGCACGTATCGACGTGGTCAACTACATCGCCCATGGCATCTCCAAGGTGCCGGGCCACGGCTCGCACAGCGAAAACGATCAGGACATGCAGGACGAGGAGGGCGGCGAATCCGCTTCCTCGAGCAATCCGCTGGATGCTTATGCCAGCAACCTGAACGAATTGGCCCGTCTGGGCCGCATCGATCCGCTGGTGGGGCGTGAGCAGGAAGTCGAGCGCGTCGCGCAGATTCTTGCTCGTCGGCGCAAGAACAACCCGCTGCTGGTCGGCGAGGCTGGCGTGGGCAAGACGGCCATTGCCGAAGGTCTGGCCAAGCGCATCGTGGACGGTCAGGTGCCGGATCTGCTGGCCCAGAGCGTGGTGTATTCCCTGGACCTTGGCGCATTGCTGGCCGGTACCAAGTACCGCGGCGATTTCGAGAAGCGCTTCAAGGCGTTGCTCGGTGAGCTGCGCAAGCGTCCGCAGGCCATTCTGTTCATCGACGAGATCCACACCATCATCGGTGCAGGTGCTGCATCCGGTGGCGTGATGGATGCCTCCAACCTGCTCAAGCCGCTGCTGTCGTCGGGCGACATCCGCTGCATCGGCTCGACCACCTTCCAGGAATTCCGTGGCATTTTCGAGAAGGACCGCGCCTTGGCGCGGCGCTTCCAGAAGGTCGACGTCACCGAGCCGTCGGTCGAAGATACCGTGGGCATCCTGCGGGGCCTGAAGGGCCGCTTCGAGAGTCATCACAACATCGAATACAGCGACGAAGCCTTGCGCGCCGCCGCCGAACTCGCTGCGCGCTATATCAATGACCGGCACATGCCGGACAAGGCTATCGACGTGATCGACGAGGCGGGTGCCTATCAGCGCCTGCAGCCAGAGGGCAGTCGCGTCAAGCGCATCGATGTGCCTCAGGTCGAGGACATCGTCGCCAAGATCGCGCGGATCCCGCCCAAGCATGTCACCAGCTCCGACAAGGAGCTGCTGCGCAACCTCGAGCGCGATCTCAAGCTCACCGTGTTTGGTCAGGATGCCGCCATCGATTCGCTGGCCACTGCCATCAAGCTGTCCCGTGCCGGGCTCAAGTCGCCGGACAAGCCGGTCGGCTCGTTCCTGTTCGCAGGCCCCACGGGTGTGGGCAAGACCGAGGCGGCCCGTCAGTTGGCCAAGGCGCTTGGGGTGGAGCTGGTGCGCTTCGACATGTCCGAGTACATGGAGCGGCATACCGTATCGCGCCTGATCGGTGCGCCTCCTGGCTATGTCGGGTTCGACCAGGGTGGTCTGCTGACCGAAGCGATCACCAAGCAGCCGCATTGTGTGCTGTTGCTCGATGAGATCGAGAAGGCCCACCCGGAAGTCTTCAACCTGCTGCTGCAGGTGATGGATCACGGAACCCTGACCGATAACAATGGGCGCAAGGCGGACTTCCGCAACGTGATCCTGATCATGACCACCAACGCCGGTGCTGAAACTGCCGCGCGGGCCTCGATCGGCTTTACTCAGCAGGACCACACGTCTGACGCTATGGAGGTGATCCGCAAGAGCTTCACGCCGGAGTTCCGCAACCGTCTGGACACCATTATCCAGTTCGGCCGCCTGAGCCACGAAACCATCAAGAGCATCGTCGATAAGTTCCTCATCGAGCTGCAGGCGCAGCTGGAAGACAAGCGCGTGCTGCTGGAAGTCAGTGATGACGCCCGCGGTTGGCTGGCGGCTTCTGGTTATGACGTGCAGATGGGGGCGCGGCCGATGGCGCGGCTCATCCAGGACAAGATCAAGCGGCCGCTGGCCGAAGAGATCCTGTTCGGCGAGCTCTCCGAGCATGGCGGCGTGGTGCATGTCGACCTGCGTGATGGCGAGCTGGTGTTCGACTTCGAGACCACGGCTGAGGTTGCATGAGGTCTGGGCTGCTTGCAGCCCCTTTCGCGACATTAAGGCTTCTCCTGTGGGAGTGGCCTTCTGTCGCCAAAACAGCAGAAAGCGACCCTCTGCATTCGAGCGAGCACAAAAAAGCCCGGCACATTGGCCGGGCTTTTTATTGGCTGAGACTCAGCGGGCGCGATAGGTGATGCGGCCCTTGCTCAAGTCATATGGCGTCAGTTCGACGCGGACCTTGTCGCCAGTGAGAATGCGGATGTAGTTCTTGCGCATCTTTCCGGAGATGTGCGCGGTTACGACGTGCCCGTTTTCCAACTCCACGCGGAACATGGTGTTGGGCAGGGTGTCGACGACAGTACCTTCCATTTCGAAGCTGTCTTCTTTCGACATGCAGTAAAGCCCTCGGTATCCAGTGAATGGCCCGATACGCAACTGCACCGGGCAAAAAAGTGGCGTGGATTATGCCCGAAAACTGTGTTTCAAGCCAATGCTTTCAATTGAGGGTAACCCAGCGCTGGTTGATCAGCAGTTCAATGGGCCGGTACTGGGTCTTGTAGTTCATTTTCTTGCAGTTCTTGATCCAGTAGCCGAGGTAGACCGCATCGAGGTTTTGCCGCAGGGCTTCGGTGATCTGCCAGAGGATGGCATAGCGCCCAAGGCTGCGGCGCTCCTGCTCGGGCTCATAGAAGGTGTAGACCGCAGACAGGCCGTTGGGCAGCAGATCGCTCACGGCCACCGCCATGAGTTTGCCTTCCAGGCGGAACTCATAGAACCAGCAGAACGGCAGGTCGCGCACCAGGAAAGTGGAGAACTGGTCACGGCTGGGGGGGTACATGTCGCCATCGGCATGGCGTTGCTCGATGTAGCGGCGGTACAGGTCGAAATATTCTTCGCGAAACGCCGGGCGCGCGGCGGTGACGGTCAGATCGGCGTTGCGTTTTAGGATGCGCCGTTGCTGGCGGTTGGGGATGAAGCGCGCAGCCGGAATGCGCGCGGGCACGCAGGCGTTGCAGTTCTGGCAATGAGGGCGGTACAGGTGATCGCCGCTGCGGCGAAAGCCCATTTCCGACAGGTCGGCATACACATGCACGTCCATCGGTTGGCTGGGGTCCAGGAACAGCGTAGTGGCCTGCTCCTCTGGCAAATAGCTGCAGGAGTGGGGTTGAGTGGCATAGAACTTCAACCGCGCCAGCTCTGTCATGATCAACCCCTCGGTAAGACTTTGACTTAAGTGTAAGCCAGCTGGCAGAACTCGCCTAGCGAGCCCAGGTCGCCGTGTTTGGGGTATCGAGATAGCGTGCCAGGTGCTCTGCAAAGCAGGCCCGGCTGATGGCGCGGGCGCCGAGGCTGTGCAGATGGTTGGTCGGCATCTGGCAGTCGATCAGCACGAATCCGGCGGCTTTGAGGTGCTCGACCAGGGCTACGAAGCCGACCTTGGACGCATTGTCGGCGCGGCTGAACATCGACTCGCCGAAAAACAGTCGGCCCATGGCCAGGCCATATAGCCCGCCCACCAGTTGACCGTCGCGGCGTACCTCGACCGAGTGGGCGATGCCACGTCGGTGCAGTTCGCAGTAGGCCGCCTGCATGTTGTCGGTGATCCAGGTGCCGTCGGCATAATCGCGTGGCGCGGCGCAGGCGGCGATGACGGCGGGGAAGTCGGTGTCGAAGCTGACCTGGTAATGGCCTTGGCGGATGAACTTGGCCAATGAGCGCGATACGTGCAGCTCGTCCGGGAAAAGCACGGTGCGAGGGTCCGGTGACCACCACAGGATCGGTTGGCCATCCTGGTACCACGGGAAGCAGCCATGGCGATAAGCCTGCACCAAGCGCTCCGGCGTCAGGTCGCCGCCTGCGGCCAGCAGGCCGTTGGGGTCGTGCAGGGCTTTTTCCAGGGGCGGGAAGTTCAGCGAGTCGCGGGTCAGCCAGGTGAGCATGGTCTTTCGGCGGTGGGGGAGGGGAGGGCGACCAGCATGGCGCGCTGGTGGTGTGAGGTCAATGTGTGGCCTTGTGGTGTCAGCCGTTGGCGCGTCTGGGCGCAGGCTGGCACTTTGCGAGGTAATTTCCTGACCATTCAGGCGTCCATTGGCACCATCCGGCACATTTGCTGTCATACCTGTGCAAAAACACAGCATAAGCCTTTGTCACGAAAGAAAATGCGTGCTCAAATTGCACCCATAGGAAATCCGCGCCGCTCCAGCCTCACCTGGCGTGCCGCCATGGCGGCTGGCGGGCAGTAATGTTAAAAGTAGTGGTTCATTGACCGGACACCGGGTCGATCACTACTGGACGCGCAGCAAGCGCAGGAATAGACGCGTTTTGAAGAAATCCACCGCAACCCCGCCCCCTTTGCCCGTGCCCCTGTGGCGACAGCAGCTGCATTACCGCCTCAAGGAAGGTGCGCTGATCGCTGTCGGCGCCCTGTGCCTGTACCTGTGGATGGCACTGCTGACCTACGACACGTCGGACCCAGGCTTCAGTCACACCAGCAATGCCGAACAGGTGCAGAACGCCGCTGGCCGCGCCGGTGCCTACTTTGCCGATATCCTGTTCATGGTGCTGGGCTACTTCGCCTATATCTTCCCGTTGCTGCTGGCGATCAAGACCTGGCAGATCTTCCGCGAGCGTCACCAGCCCTGGCAGTGGAGCGGCTGGCTGTTTTCCTGGCGGTTGATCGGGTTGGTATTCCTGGTGCTGTCGGGCGCGGCGCTGGCGCATATCCATTTCCATCCACCGGCGAGCATGCCGTTCTCTGCCGGTGGTGCCTTGGGCGAAAGCCTGGGCGATCTGGCGCGCAACCTGTTGAACGTGCAGGGCAGCACCTTGATGTTCATCGCCCTGTTCCTGTTCGGCCTGACGGTCTTCACCGACCTGTCCTGGTTCAAGGTGATGGACATCACCGGCAAGATCACGCTCGATCTGTTCGAACTGGTGCAGAGCGCGGCCAACCGTTGGTGGGAAGCGCGCAACGAGCGCAAGCGCCTGGTGGCGCAACTGCGCGAGGTGGATGAGCCGATCCTCGATGTGGCGCCGATGGCCGCCGAGAAGCGCGAGCCGATCAAGCCTCAGCCGCGCGAACGCATCAGCGAACGTGACGAAGCGCCCGCCCGGCCTGTGCTACCACGCGAACCTGTGGTGCCACGCGAGCAACCGGTCGCGCCGGTGATCATGCCGCCAACCCCGGTCAAGGCGCCTGAACCGAGCAAGCGGGTGATGAAGGAGAAGCAGGCACCGCTGTTCGTCGATAGCGCCGTGGAAGGTACCTTGCCGTCAATCTCCATTCTCGACCCGGCCGAGCAGAAGAAGATCGAGTACTCGCCAGAATCCCTGGCCGGTGTCGGCCAATTGCTGGAAATCAAGCTCAAGGAGTTCGGCGTCGAAGTTGCGGTGGACTCGATCCATCCGGGTCCGGTGATCACGCGTTACGAGATCCAGCCGGCCGCCGGCGTGAAGGTCAGCCGCATCGCCAACCTGGCCAAGGACCTGGCGCGTTCGCTGGCAGTGACCAGCGTGCGCGTGGTTGAAGTCATCCCGGGCAAGACCACCGTGGGTATCGAGATTCCCAATGAAAACCGGCAGATGGTGCGCTTCTCCGAAGTGCTGTCCACGCCGCAGTACGACGAGCAAAAGTCGCCGGTCACCCTGGCCCTGGGCCATGACATCGGCGGCAAGCCGGTGATCACTGACCTTGCCAAGATGCCGCACTTGCTGGTGGCCGGTACCACCGGTTCCGGTAAGTCGGTGGGTGTCAACGCCATGATCCTGTCGATCCTGTTCAAATCCAGTCCTGAAGATGCGCGGTTGATCATGATCGACCCGAAGATGCTCGAGCTGTCGATCTACGAGGGTATTCCGCATCTGCTCTGCCCGGTGGTCACTGACATGAAGGACGCCGCCAATGCACTGCGCTGGAGCGTGGCCGAGATGGAGCGGCGCTACAAGCTGATGGCCGCCATGGGCGTGAGGAACCTGGCGGGCTTCAACCGCAAGATCAAGGATGCCCAGGAGGCCGGCGAGGTCATCCACGACCCGCTGTACCGCCGCGAGAGCATGGACGACGAGCCGCCTGCGCTGAAGACGCTGCCGACCATCGTGGTGATCGTCGACGAGTTCGCCGACATGATGATGATCGTCGGCAAGAAGGTCGAAGAGCTGATCGCCCGTATCGCCCAGAAGGCCCGGGCCGCCGGTATTCACCTGATTCTTGCCACCCAGCGTCCGTCGGTGGATGTGATCACCGGCCTGATCAAGGCCAACATTCCGACCCGCATGGCGTTCCAGGTGTCCAGCAAGATCGACTCTCGGACCATCATCGACCAGGGTGGCGCCGAGCAGTTGCTCGGTCACGGTGACATGCTCTACATGCCGCCGGGCACCAGCCTGCCGATCCGTGTGCATGGTGCGTTCGTCTCCGACGACGAGGTGCACCGGGTCGTCGAAGCCTGGAAGCTGCGCGGCGCGCCGGACTACAACGACGACATCCTCAACGGCGTCGAGGAAGCCGGTAGCGGCTTCGAGGGCGGCGGTGGTGGCGGCGGCGATGGCGACGATCCGGAAGCCGATGCGTTGTACGACGAAGCCGTGCAGTTCGTACTGGAAAGTCGTCGGGCGTCCATTTCCGCGGTGCAGCGCAAGTTGAAGATCGGCTATAACCGCGCCGCGCGGATGATCGAGGCGATGGAGATGGCCGGTGTGGTCACCCCCATGAACAGCAACGGCTCGCGGGAAGTGATTGCCCCGGGCGGCCCACGCGATTGATGATCACCTTGCCGGACGTCGAAGGCGGCGCCCGGCCCATTCACTGTTCAACGAGGATTCCCATGCGCGCGATTCGCATGCTGTTGGTTTCTGCCCTGGCCCTGGGCGCTGTGTCGGCCCAGGCCGATGAGAAGGACGTTGCACTCCTGACCCAGTTGCTGGAGAAGTCGCAGACCATCTCGGCTCGTTTCTCACAACTTACCCTCGATGCCAGCGGCACGAGCTTGCAGGAAACCAGTGGCGAGATGTCCGTCAAGCGCCCAGGCCTGTTCTACTGGCACACTGATGCGCCTCAGGAGCAGGTGGTGGTGTCCGACGGGCAGAAGGTCACCCTGTGGGACCCGGACCTGGAGCAGGCCACCATCAAGAAGCTCGACGTGCGACTGAACCAGACCCCGGCGCTGTTGCTGTCCGGTGATGTGTCCAAGATCAGCCAGAGCTTCGATATCACCTCCAAGGAACAGGGCGAAGTCATGGACTTCACCTTGAAGCCCAAGACCAAGGACACCTTGTTCGACTCCCTGCGTGTGTCGTTCCGCCGCGGTCTGATCAACGACATGCAACTGGTCGACAGCGTGGGTCAGCGCACCAATATCCTGTTCAACGGGGTCAAGGCCAACGAGGCGATCCCGGCGAGCAAGTTCCAGTTCAAGATCCCGGAAGGCGCCGACGTCATCCAGGAGTAATGAGAGCGCATCATGGACCTGTTTCGAAGCGAACCTGTCGCCCAGCCCCTGGCCGCCCGGCTGCGTCCGTCCAACCTGGACGAGTACGTCGGCCAGGAGCACCTGCTGGCGCGTGGCAAGCCGCTGCGTGAGGCGCTGGAACAGGGCGCGCTGCACTCGATGATCTTCTGGGGGCCGCCTGGAGTGGGCAAGACCACCCTGGCGCGGTTGTTGGCGCAGTTCTGCGACGCTCACTTCGAGACGGTGTCGGCGGTGCTGGCCGGGGTCAAGGAGATCCGCCAGGCGGTAGAGGTGGCCAAGCAGCAGGCGGGCCAGTATGGTCGCCGGACCATCCTGTTCGTCGATGAGGTGCACCGCTTCAACAAGTCCCAGCAGGATGCCTTTCTGCCTTATGTGGAAGACGGCACGCTGATCTTCATCGGTGCCACCACCGAGAACCCCTCGTTCGAATTGAACAACGCCTTGCTGTCTCGGGCTCGGGTGTATGTGCTCAAGAGCCTGGACGAAGCGGCCTTGCGCAAGTTGGTCAACCGCGCCCTGACCGAGGAACGCGGCCTTGGTGCACGCCAGCTGAGTGTCGGTGACGACGCTTTCAAAATGCTGATGGCGGCAGCTGACGGCGATGGCCGGCGGATGCTCAACTTGCTGGAGAACGCTTCGGATCTCGCTGAGGACGGCGGCGAGATCGGCGTCGATCTGTTGCAGAGCTTGCTCGGCGACAGCCGGCGTCGCTTCGACAAGGGGGGCGAGGCCTTCTACGACCAGATCTCGGCGTTGCACAAGTCTGTGCGGGGCTCCAATCCCGATGCGGCGTTGTACTGGTATGCGCGTATGCTCGATGGCGGCTGCGATCCGCTGTACATCGCTCGTCGAGTGGTGCGCATGGCCAGCGAGGACATCGGCAACGCCGATCCTCGCGCCTTGAGCCTGTGCCTGGCTGCCTGGGATGTGCAGGAGCGTCTGGGCAGCCCCGAGGGGGAACTGGCGGTGGCTCAGGCCATTACCTACATCGCCTGCGCGCCGAAGAGCAATGCCGTGTACATGGGCTTCAAGGCTGCCATGCGCGAAGCCGCCGAGCACGGTTCCCTGGAGGTGCCGTTGCACTTGCGCAACGCTCCGACCAAGCTGATGAAGCAGCTGGGGTATGGCGAGGAATACCGCTACGCCCACGACGAGCCTGATGCGTACGCCGCAGGTGAAGACTACTTCCCCGAACAGCTCGAGCCACGCCAGTACTACCAGCCGGTACCCCGGGGCCTGGAGCTCAAGATAGGGGAGAAACTGCGCCACCTGGCCGAGTTGGACCGCACCAGCCCCCGGCAACGGAGAAAGCCATGATCGGCCTCATCGCCGCGGTCAGCGCGGGCGGTATCGCCGGAACCCTGTTGCGCTTTGCCACGAGCAATTGGGTGGCGGCACACTGGCCACGCCACTTCTATCTCGGTACGCTGGCGGTCAACCTGATCGGCTGCCTGCTGATCGGCCTGCTCTATGGCTTGTTCCTGCACAAGCCGCTGGCGCCGGTCGAGCTGCGCGCCGGGCTGATCGTCGGCTTTCTGGGTGGCCTGACGACTTTTTCTTCTTTCTCGCTCGATACCGTGCGCCTGATGGAAAGTGGGCAAGTTCCGCTGGCCTTGGGCTATACCGGTATTAGCGTAATCGGCGGGCTGCTTGCCACTTGGGCCGGCCTGTCGCTGACCAAATTCTGAACCAACACTCACATAACGAGAGAACGATATGCTCGATTCCAAACTGTTACGCGGCCAACTTCAGGAAGTGGCGGATCGCCTGGCCTCCCGTGGCTTCAGCCTGGATGTCGCGCGCATCGAATCCCTGGAAGAGCGCCGTAAGGCCGTGCAGACCCGCACCGAGCAACTGCAGGCCGAGCGTAACGCCCGTTCCAAGTCGATCGGCCAGGCCAAGGCCAAGGGTGAAGACATCGCGCCGCTGATGGCGGATGTCGAGCGCATGGCTGGCGAGCTGGCCGAGGGCAAGGCAGAGCTGGATGCCATCCAGGCCGAACTTGACGCTATCGTGCTGACCATCCCCAACCTGCCGGACGCCAGCGTTCCAGTCGGCCCGGACGAGGAGGCCAACGTCGAGGTGCGCCGTTGGGGCACCCCGCGTGACTTCGATTTCGAGGTCAAGGACCACGTGGCACTGGGCGAGATCAGCGGCGGCCTGGACTTCGAGACCGCGGCCAAGCTCTCCGGCGCACGCTTTGCCCTGCTGCGTGGCTCGATCGCCCGCATGCACCGCGCCCTGGCCCAGTTCATGATCAATCTGCACACCAGCGAGCACGGCTACGAGGAGGCCTATACCCCGTATCTGGTGCAAGCGCCGGCCCTGCAGGGCACCGGCCAGTTGCCGAAGTTCGAGGAAGACCTGTTCAAGATCGCCCGTGAAGGCGAGGCGGACTTCTACCTGATTCCGACCGCCGAAGTGTCGCTGACCAACATCGTCGCCGGCGAGATCATCGATGCCAAGCAACTGCCGATCAAGTTCGTCGCCCACACTCCGTGCTTCCGCAGCGAAGCCGGTGCTTCGGGTCGCGATACCCGCGGCATGATCCGCCAGCACCAGTTCGACAAGGTCGAGATGGTGCAGATCGTCGAGCCGTCCAAGTCGATGGAAGCGCTCGAAGGCCTGACCGCCAACGCCGAGCGCGTGCTGCAGGCCTTGGAGCTGCCGTACCGTGTCCTGGCCCTGTGCACCGGCGACATGGGCTTTAGCGCCGTGAAGACCTACGATCTGGAAGTCTGGGTGCCGAGCCAGGGCAAGTACCGCGAGATCAGCTCCTGCTCGAACTGCGGCGACTTCCAGGCCCGCCGCATGCAGGCCCGCTGGCGCAATCCGGAGACCGGCAAGCCTGAGCTGGTGCATACCCTCAACGGCTCAGGCCTGGCGGTCGGCCGCACCCTGGTGGCGGTGCTGGAGAACTATCAGCAGGCCGATGGCTCGATTCGCGTGCCGGAAGTGCTCAAGCCCTACATGGGTGGTGTCGAGGTCATCCGCTAAATGGATTACCTGCCGCTGTTCCACAAGCTGCAGGGTGGTCGGGTACTGGTCGTCGGTGGCGGTGAGATCGCCCTGCGCAAGGCGCGTCTGCTGGCCGACGCCGGCGCCGCGCTGCGGGTAGTGGCACCGGAGGTCGACGGCCAGCTGGCCGCGCTGGCCCGCGAGGGTGGCGGTGAGGTCTTGGTGCGCGGTTACCAGCCAGGCGACCTTGACGGTTGCCGGTTGGTGATCGCCGCCACCGACGACTCCGTGCTCAATGCCCAGGTCTCTGCCGATGCCCAGGCGCGTAGCCTGCCGGTCAACGTAGTGGATGCGCCGGCCCTGTGCACGGTGATTTTCCCCGCGATCGTCGATCGTTCGCCTTTGGTAGTGGCCGTGTCCAGTGGCGGCGACGCGCCAGTGCTGGCGCGGCTGATCCGCGCGCGCCTGGAGGCCTGGATTCCAGCCGCCTATGGCGAGTTGGCCGGTTTGGCCGCGCGTTTTCGCGACAAGGTCAAGGCGTTGTATCCGGACGTCAACCAGCGTCGCGGTTTCTGGGAGGATGTCTTCCAGGGGCCGATCGCCGAACGCCAGTTGGCCGGGCAGGGCAGCGAGGCCGAGCGCCTGTTGCAGGCGAAGGTCGATGGTGCGCCGGTGCAGCAAGGGGGCGAGGTGTATCTGGTCGGTGCCGGCCCGGGTGACCCGGACCTGCTGACCTTCCGTGCCTTGCGCCTGATGCAGCAGGCCGATGTGGTGCTGTATGACCGATTGGTGGCGCCGGCGATCATCGAGATGTGCCGACGTGATGCCGAGCGGATCTACGTTGGCAAGCGCCGCGCCGATCATGCAGTGCCGCAGGAGCAGATCAATCGCCTGCTGGTGGACCTGGCGCGCCAGGGCAAGCGAGTGTTGCGCCTGAAGGGCGGCGACCCGTTCATCTTCGGCCGTGGCGGTGAGGAGATTGAAGAGCTGGCCGAGGAGGGTATCCCGTTTCAGGTGGTACCGGGCATCACCGCGGCCAGTGGTTGCTCAGCTTATGGCGGAATTCCGCTGACCCATCGGGATTATGCCCAGTCGGTGCGCTTCGTCACCGGGCATCTGAAGGATGGCACCAGCAACTTGCCTTGGGATGATCTGGTGGCGCCTGCCCAGACCCTGGTGTTCTACATGGGCCTGGTCGGCCTGCCGACCATCTGCGCCGAACTGATTCGCCATGGCCGCGCGGCCAGTACTCCGGCGGCGTTGGTGCAACAGGGGACCACACGTAACCAGCGGGTGTTCACTGGGACCCTGGCGGATCTGCCGGCGCTGGTGGCGCGTCATGAAGTGCATGCGCCGACCCTGGTGATTGTCGGGGAGGTGGTGCGGCTACGCGAGAAGCTGGCGTGGTTCGAAGGATCACAACAAGGGTGACATGATTGGGGCCGCTAAGCGGCCCCAGCTGTTTCAAGCCTGCCAGATGCCTTTGCCCGCCAGCCGCTCGCGGTCATGCGGCTGGTTGAAATCCTGCAGCGGTCCTTTGGGCACGATGCCATTCGGGTTGATGGTCTTGTGGCTCATGTAATAGTGCTTCTGGATGTGCTCCATGTTCACGGTCCCGGCCACGCCCGGCCACTGGTACAGCTCGCGCAGCCAGTTGGACAGGTTCGGGTAGTCGGCCAGGCGACGCAGGTTGCACTTGAAGTGGCCGTGGTACACGGCGTCGAAGCGCACCAGGGTAGTGAACAGACGTACGTCGGCCTCGGTGAGATATTCCCCCGCCAGGTAGCGTTGACGGCCCAACAGGGTCTCGAGGTGATCCAGTTCAGCGAACACCTGATCGAACGCCGCCTCGTAGGCCTCTTGGGTGGTGGCGAAGCCTGCACGGTACACGCCGTTGTTCACCGCCGGGTAGATGCGTTCGTTGAGTGCATCGATGGTCGGGCGAAGCGGCTCGGGGTAGAGGTCCAGCCGGTTGCCTGTCAGCTCATCGAAGGCGCTGTTGAAAATGCGGATGATCTCTGCCGACTCGTTGTTGACGATGCGCTTTTGCTGTTTGTCCCACAGCACCGGTACCGTCACGCGGCCGGTGTAGTGTGGGTCATCCTGGGTATAGCGCTGGTGAAGGTACTGCAGGTCGTCCAGGTGGTCGCCGGTGGAGCCGTGCTGACGATCGAAGGTCCAGCCATGCTCGCCCATCAGCCAACTCACTACAGAGACATCGATCAGCGGTTCCAGGCCCTTGAGGGCACGGAAGATCAAGGTGCGGTGAGCCCAGGGACAGGCCAGGGAGACGTACAAGTGGTAGCGCCCGGCTTCGGCGGCAGGTAGTTGATTACGGCGTTGGGCGTTCTCGCGCTGGAATGCGCCGTCCTTGCTGTTCTGGTACCACTGGTCATGCCAGCGGCCGTCGATTAAAAGGCCCATGGTGAGCTCCTCGGAACATAGTCGTTTGTCGTTGGAGCTCAGTCTAGGCAACTCTGTTCGAATAAATAGCGCAAAGACTGCGGCGATCGGATCGATTTATTCGATGTTTTTACGTTGCGTCCAGTAGTTGCGTGCGGTTTCGAAGGCCTGCTCACGGCTTTGCCCAAGCCCACGCAAGGCCATCGCCATGGTCGCCAGCACTGCCAGTTCGCCATAGCTGTCCTCGGCTTCGCCGCGCCATACCTTCAACAGGTGCTCAGGTTGCAGGGTGGCTGGCTTGACGTGGCGCTGGGCACTCAGCGCCGGCCATTCTTCGTCCCAGGCTGCGCCGGCGGTGGTGCCATAGAGATGGCTGATCACATCGGGGTTGACCTCGATCTCCCCGCCGTCGCCCTTGATCACCACGGCATGGTCGCCCAGTAGACGGCTCGCCTCGCGATGCACAGCCTGGTAACCGGGATGGAAGATGCTTTGCAGGCCGCAGCGTGCGCCCAGCGGATTGAGCACCCGGGCCAGCGAGTGAATCGGCGAGCGCAGCCCCAAGGTGTTGCGCAGATCGATCATGCGCTGCAGTTGCGGGGCCCAGTCCTGCAGCGGTGCGAAGGCCAGGCAGTGCTCTTCCAGGGCCTGGACTACAGCGGGCCAGTCGCGGCACAGGGGGATGTCCAGCAAGTCCAGCAATTGCTCGGTATACAGGCGCCCGGCGGTGTGCGCACCGCCGCCATGCAGGATAATGCGCACACCGTTACCCGCCAGGTATTTGACCGCAAGCAGGTACCAAGGCAGATGGCGCTTCTTGCCGGCGTACGTTGGCCAGTCCAGGTCCACGTTGATGGCAGGGGGCTGCAGGTGAGCGCGTAAGGCCTCGGTAAAGCCGGCGAGCTCCTCGGCGCTTTCCTCCTTGTGCCGCAGCAGCATGAGGAAGGCGCCCAGTTGGGTGTCTTCGACCTTGCCCTCAAGCAGCAGAGTCATGGCCGTGCGGGCCTCCTCACGGGTCAGGCCACGGGCGCCGCGCTTGCCTTTGCCGAGGATACGCACGAATTCAGCGAAGGGATGTTCGGCCGGGGTTTGCAAAGTGAGTGGACGAGCGATGGTCATATGCAGTTGGTTGGCTTGGGCAGGCCCGCCAGCTTGGCAGCGAGTTTGGCGGGAGTGCCGTTGAACAGACGATTGAGGTGCGGACTGTTGCCTTTTTCCGGGCCTAGCTTGAGGGCGGTGTACTTGATCAGCGGGCGGGTGGCCGGTGACAGCTGGAACTCGTCGTAGAACTGGCGCAGCACTTCCAGTACCTCCCAGTGCTCAGGCGTCAGCGCAATATTCTCGCGTGCGGCCAGCGCTTGGGCGACCTCAGGGGACCACGCTTGCAAGTCGGCCAGAAAGCCGTCCTTGTCCAAGGCGATCTGCTGATCGCCGACAGTGAGGTTGCTCATAGCCAGCTGTTGACCTTGTGGTAATGCAGTGACAGTTCGACGAAGGCCGGATAGTCCACAGGCTCGGCTAATGCGCTGTCGATGGCGCGGGCCTGCAGATCCTCGGCGAGGGCGTAAAGGCGGTTACCTAAGGCGGCGGCTTCGAGCTTGCGCCATGGCTCACTGCCGGCGCGCAGGGCATAGACAGCGTCGCCGCACAGCAGCAGAGCATCATCCGTGCCCAGCAGGCGTAGGCAGCTGTCCAGACGATTGTCGCCGAAGGGCGAATGGCTGATTACATGCAAGGTCGTCATCAGAGTGTCACCACCTGGTCGAAACGGGCAATCAGGGCGGTCAGGCCTGCATCATCCAGCACCTCGACCGCCAGCTCCAGCGCGTCACCCGCCAGGCCGCGCTCGGCCAGGCTGTGGCCGCAGGCGAACAGTTCCTCGACACCGAACATCGGCAGCGCCTGGAGATTGGCAGCGAGATTTTTCTGTTGCAGTGCGCCAGGCTGCTGGCCGGGAGCGAGTTGGAATACGCCATCATCGAGAAAGAGCATGCCCAGGGGCAAATCGAAGGCGCCGCCGGCCAGGGCGATATCCAGGGCCTCACGGGCGCTGGGGCCGTTCCAGGGCGCCTGGCGGCTGATGATCAACAGGGATTTGGCCATCTCAATCACCTCCGAAGCAGACCAGGCGGTCGGCCACTTGTGCCGCCTCATGCAACTGGCCGAGGCCCGACAGCTCCCAAGGGGCCGGCAGGTTCACGGCCGGGCGCTGGTAGCGGTTGGCTTCGCTCTCATCCAGCACGCCTCGACGCAGGGCTGCGGCGATGCAGACCACGGCATCCAGCCGATGGCTATCGATGAAGTCGCGCCATTGGGCGGCAACGTCCAGTTCATCTTGGGGGGCAACGATATTGGCCGAGGCGCTGTGTACCCCGTCCTGGTAGAAGAACAGCCGGGCAATCTCGTGCCCAGCGGCCAGCGCTGCCTCGGCGAAACGCAGGGCGCGACGCGAGGAGGGCGCATGGGCCGGGGAAAAAACCGCGATGGCGAATTTCATGGAAAGCTCGTGCAAAGGGATGGGGCCATGATAAAGCAAAAAGCCCGCACCTGTCGGCGCGGGCTTTTTGGGCCAACGCAAGCATGCGTCAGGCTTGGCCCTTGCTCTCTGGCAGGAACCAATTCAGCACCAGGGCGCAGATGCCGCCGGTGGCCACGCCCGATTCCAGCACGTTACGCAACGCCGCTGGCATGTGCGCGAGGAACTCCGGCACTTGTGCCACGCCCAGGCCTAGGGCCAGGGATACCGAGATGATGAGCAGTGCCCGACGGTCCAGGCGGGTGCTGGCCAGGATGTTGATACCCGACGCTGCTACCGCGCCGAACATCACCATGGCTGCGCCACCGAGCACTGGTTCAGGCACTGCCTGGATCACACCGGCAACGCTGGGGAACAGGCCCAGCAGCACCAGCATAAGGGCAATCCACACACCGATATGGCGACTGGCGATGCCGGTCAGCTGAATGACGCCGTTGTTCTGCGCAAAGATAGAGCTGGGGAACGTATTGAACACGCCGGCTAACAGCGAGTTGGCACCGTTGACCAGCACGCCACCCTTGATGCGCTGCATCCACAGCGGGCCTTCGACCGGCTGGCGCGAGACTTTGCTGGTGGCCGTGACGTCACCGATGGCTTCCAGCGAAGTCACCAGATAGATCACCAGCATCGGAATGAACAGGGCCCACGAGAAGCTCAGGCCAAAGTGCAGCGGTATCGGCACTTGGAACAGCGCGGCTTCATGCATGCCGGTGAAGTCCAGGCGGCCGAGGTAGCCGGCCAGGGCATAGCCCACGGCGAGGGCGATGACGATGGCGCAGCTGCGCATCCACACCACGGGAATGCGGTTGAGGATCACGATGATCGCCAGCACAACGCCCGACAGCAGCAGGTTCTCGCCGTTGGCGAAAGTGCCGTTACCCATGGCGGTGAAGCCGCCTCCCATGCTGATCAGGCCCACCTTGATCAGCGTAAGACCGATCATCAGCACCACGATGCCGGTCACCAGAGGGGTGATCAGGCGTTTGACGAACGGGAGGATGCGTGACACGCCCATCTCCACGAAAGAGCCGGCGATCACCACACCGAAAATTGCAGCCATCACGCTCTCTACCGGGGTGCCCTGCTTGACCATCAGCGCACCGCCTGCGATCAGCGGTCCGACGAAGTTGAAGCTGGTGCCCTGCACGATCAACAGCCCAGCGCCGAACGGCCCGAAGCGCTTGCACTGGACGAAGGTCGCGATACCGGAAATCACCAGCGACATGGAGACGATCAGGTTGGTATCACGCGGGGAAACCCCCAAAGCCTGGCAGATCAGCAGGCCAGGAGTGACGATCGGGACGATGATCGCCAGCAGGTGCTGAAGTGCAGCCAGCAGGCCGATCAACGGCCTTGGCTTGTCCTCTAGACCGAGGACCAGTTCATTGGCAGGCGCCGTCGCGCCCGGCCCGTGTTCGATGGAACTCATGGGAAGCTGCCCAGGATGAAAAAAGGAGCGCATTCTACGGGGCAAGACTGGATTGGGGTAGGGGGAAATGCGTGAAGGCGGCCGTACCTGAGGCCTGACAGGTTATAGCAGGATAACGCGTTGTCCATGTATTCGCAGGGCACTAGGCTGGCTGGCCCCGCGGTGGGGTGTGCAGGAACTCGAAAGTCACCCATAAAAAAGCCCGCCGAAGCGGGCTCTTTCTAGTAGCAGGGCTATCAGTCGTCACGGCCCATGATGCCGAACAGCTGCAACAGGCTGACGAACAAGTTGTAGATCGATACATACAGGCTGATGGTCGCCATGATGTAGTTGCGCTCACCACCGTGGATGATCGCACTCGTCTGGAACAGGATGCAGACCGACGAGAACAGCACGAAGCCCGCGCTGATCGCCAGTTGCAGGCCGCTGATCTGGAAGAAGAAGCTGGCCACGACAGCGCCCAGCAGCACGAAGAAGCCAGCGGTGATGAAGCCGCTGAGGAAGCTCATGTCCTTACGGGTGACCAGCACGTAGGCCGACAGACCACCGAATACGAGGGCGGTCATCGCGAAGGCCGAGCTCACCACTTCGGCGCCGCCGCTCATGCCCAGATAACGGTTGAGGATCGGGCCGAGGATGAAACCCATGAAGCCGGTGAGTGCGAAGGTGGAGACCAGACCCCAGACCGAATCACGCAGCTTGGCGGTGAGGAAGAACAGACCGTAGAAACCGATCAGTACCACGAACACGTTCGGGTAACCGACTCGCATCTGTTGGGCCACGAATGCCATGACGCCGCTGAAGGCGAGGGTGAGCGCCAGCAGACTGTATGTGTTGCGCAGGACGCGGCTGACTTCCTGCTGCTCGGCCTGCTGGCCGTGGTGGACGGCATAATCCTGTTCGCGCATGGCGACACTCCTGTGGTGTGAATCTGTGGTTTCGAAACGAATGGTTGCAATGAGGATACCAGAGCAGCTGCAAGCCGCGACACAGAGAGTTTGACAGCTTGTTTCATTACGGTATGATTGCGGCCGCAAAATTGATCCTGGAAGCGTGGCCGAGTGGTTTAAGGCAACGGTCTTGAAAACCGTCGATGGGCAACTATCCTAGAGTTCGAATCTCTACGCTTCCGCCACATTCAAAGCCCTGATTATTCAGGGCTTTTTGCATTCCTAGGGTAGGCAAATCATTGCTGAGCCCATGCCGCAGTCATCCCCTGAAGGCCCCGGACCAGGGTCGGCACCTCGAATCCTTGACCGACCCAGCATGACGCTCGGCCACGATGGCCTAGCGCTCGTGTGCAGTCGTGAAGATCAGACTGTTTTCGAAATTTTCCGCAACGATGAGTCCTTGGTTCGAGGTCATGCTGTTCGAGCGTGATGCGCCGCTTGAGTTGGTGGATTGTGCCCGCTAATTGCTTGGGTAGATCGTGCCGTATATTCAAGAACGAGTGCCATTCGTTGTATAGAACGAGGTGATTTCGTTTCTATAGCGAATTGAAATAGATGAGCTTTTTTACGCGCCAAACACCAACGGAGGGTGTAGGCTCGAAAATCGAACCGCAGTAATTATTTCAAAAAAGGGGCAGTGTGGGTCCGAACCTATCCATTTCAGTGGGGTGGCCGGAGATTTCACATGAACAGTTCCATAACGCCTAGAACGCTGGCGCATGGCGCGCTGCTGTCGGTCCTTGCGGGTTTCTTCGTTGTTGGCTGTACACACGATCCTGATATCCGCATGGGGCACGACAATTCCTCGGGCTACACGGGGAAAAACCCATCGGCTTACTTAAGTTGTGTGAAGAGTGAGCTCCCGGCAAGCGCGAAGACGTATACGCAAGAGCATCAGGACGTGCTCGCGCTATATGTCGACAGTACCGACCCGAACCAGGCAACTGGCCTTGTCGAAGTCAAGGGTTCAGGGCAGGAGCATCAATATCTGGCATACCAGCGAGATGCCTGGTACGACCAAGGCCGTTTGCTCGATGCGGCGCTGATGTGTTCTAGAGCCAGTCTCTGAATATCCTCCCCCTCATCAAGCCCAGCCTGAGCTGGGCTTTTTGTATCGCCGTTGCGCAGCGTCAGGGCAACGGCTTTCTCTGAACGAAGAACTTGATGACTGCGGCACGTATGCCTTCGACGCCGAGCAGTCCGATCACGCCGCCAAAGAAGGGTGCGGTTTCGCTTGGCACGCCGATCAGCGAAAGGCCGTGACTTGCAGCGAGTGCGAGGGCGCCGCACAAGGGGGCTTCGATCAGCATTCGTCGCAGCGAGCCGCCCCCATAAATTACGCGTAACGCTGCGATGATTAAGGCCAATAGGCCTGCGTACAGCCCTGGCCAGTTATCTTGAAGCCAGCGTTCGAGCCAGGCCCAGGCCTCAGGTCGATCAATCATGATTGCACACTTCCTCATGGCCATTCGGTTGTGGCTGGTCTGGGCAATCAAGACCGGCAATGTTTTTCGTGAAGCTACAGGCAGGGCGGGGCATGGAGGTGTCCTTTTAACGGCGCGATATCGCCTTGATGTCGGCATGGTCTGCAGCGGCTCGAAAATCGACAATCCGCAGATGTTCTAGGACTGGCGCTTCATGGCGCGCTTCATGTCTTTCCGTTTGTGTACATCGACGGCACACTCTGCGTTCGTTTGCCCTCAGATGAGCCAACCATGATCGATATTCACAATGTGACCGCCTTCCAGCAGCAGACCCGCGTGCTCGATGGGTTTTCCCTGCACATCGGCGAAGGCGAGAAAGTCGCCATTCTGGGCCCCAACGGTGCCGGCAAGAGCACGTTGCTCAAGCTGATCACCCGAGAGCTCTACCCGGTGGAGCGCGAAGGCAGCCACTTGCGCCTGTTCGGGAGCGAGACGGTCAATCTGTGGGCGCTGCGAAGCCGCATCGGCTTCATCTCTCAAGACCTGCAGGATGATTACACACCCTATACCCAGGCCCTGGATGTGGTGGTTTCCGGTTTCTTTGGTGCCATTGGCGCCCATGGCCATCTGCAGCCGAGCGATGAGCAGCGCGAGCGGGCGCGTCAGTTGCTATCAGTCGTCGAGATGGCCGAATACGAGCAGACCATGTTCCAGCGGCTGTCCACCGGCCAGCGACGCAGGCTTCTGTTGGCACGGGCGTTGGTCCATCAGCCGCGAGCGCTGATTCTCGACGAGCCGGCCAATGGCTTGGACATGGGCGCCAGCCTGGGCATGCTCAACCTGTTGCGGCGCTTCTGCGGTGAAGACCATGCGATGATCATTACCACTCACCATATCGACGAAATCATTCCCGAGATCGAGCGTGTGGTGTTGCTCGAGAAGGGACGCATCATCGCCGATGGTCCCAAGGCCGAAGTGCTGACCAGCGAACGCTTGTCCGCCCTCTACCAGACGCAGCTGCGCATCACCGAACAGGATGGCTGGTACCGCTGCTGGCATGCGTGAGCTCCACTGGCCTGTCTTACCCGCGCCCTTTGTAGCCACCTCTGGCATTTTCCCGAAGGGCGGGGCTTCCCCTGACCGATCTCTGCACCCAATAACCGGATAACCGGTCATTGACTCTCCAGTGTGGAAAACTAATCTCATGACGTGGGAAAAATTCCCACAAAATAAAAGCGCTGACTGGCATAGAAGGGAACGTGCACGAGTTACTGCACCTTCATCACCAAGGAGCGGCCGCTGGTTGGCTGGTTGCCCGCAAGGCAGCTGGAGTTCATTGGTTGTTGCGTTCGATTTGAGTACGGAAATGCAACTCTGAAGCGGAGATTCGTCATGCTGCTCAAAAAATGCTTGTTGGCGCTGGCCATCGGTGGCGTCCTTTCGGCATCGCTGGCATTGGTGCCTGACTCGATTAGTGATTTCTCCAGCGCATACGCCAAGGATGGCGGCGGAGGTGGCGGTCATGGTGGCGGCGGTGGTGGCCACGGCGGTGGTGGTGGTGGTGGTGGTGGTGGTGGTGGTGGTGGCGGTGGCCATGGCGGAGGTGGTGGCGGTCATGGCGGCGGTGGCCATGGCGGAGGTGGTGGCGGTCATGGCGGCGGTGGCCACGGTGGCGGCGGAGGCGGTCATGGTGGCGGCAGCGGTGGGGGCCATGGTGGTAGTGGTGGTGGCCACGGTGGCTCAGGTCACGGGGGCGATGGAGGCCATAGCGGTAACAGTGGCCATGGCAATTCGGGGCGTGGCAGCGATGACGGTGGTACCCATGGTGTCGGCCACGGTGCCGATGATGGTGCCAACCACGACGCTGGCGGGCCTCATGGTGTCGGCCATGGCGCAGATGATGGTCCTAACCACGACGTGGGCGACGATCACGGTGTAGGCCGCGGCGCCGATGATGGCCCCGATCATGATGTTGGTGATGATCGTGGTGGTGCCTGACCGCTGAACCTCGGAAGCCGAAACCCGGAGCGATCCGGGTTTCGCATCGACGAGGCGGGTCCTGAACGGTTGTGATGTGCAGGGCAAGGTGCTCGAATGTACCGCCCATGAGCACCGTGCGCTCCCCCTTGGTTAAGGAAGCTTTGCAATGCATCTGCCCACTCTACCGCCCTCCCTGTTACCGGCATTGCGCTCTGTGATGCGGCCATTGGTGCGGTTGATGCTGAGAAAGGGAGTGACCTTCAGTAGCTTCGTCAACCTGCTCAAGGAGGTCTTCGTAGAGGTTGCTGAGCGCGAGTTCCGTCTCGATGGAAAACCGCCCAGCGACAGTCGGATCAGTCTGCTGACAGGGGTTCACCGCAAGGACGTCCGGCGCTTGCGGTCCCAGGTCCTGGAGGACGAGGCCAGCCTGCCGGAAGCAGTATCTTTTGGCGCGCATCTGGTGAGTATCTGGCTGAACCACGAGCCATTCTGTGAACAACCCGGCGAACCTCGGGCATTGCCGCGTTTGGCCAGTGTGGGCGGCGAACGGTCATTCGATGCCTTGGTCGCGTCGCTGAGCACGGATATCCGCGCCCGTGTCGTGCTGGATGAGTGGCTCCGCCTAGGGGTCGTGAGCGTCGATGAAGACGATCAGGTCCATTTGCAGACCCGAGCATTCATCCCTCAGCGCGGCTTAGAGGAAAAGATCGCCTATTTTCGGCACAACTTGCATGACCATGCCTGCGCCGCTGTACATAACCTGACCGATGCAGGCGAGCCGTTCTTCGAGCGCAGCGTGCACTACGACAGCTTGTCCCAGGCGGGTGTCCAGCAGCTCAGAGACGCCGTGCGTACCGATGGCATGCAGCTCCTGCTCACGCTCAACCAGCTGGCCGCCGAGCTCGAGGAGCGCGAACAGCCGCCGGCTGAGGTCCGTCAGCGCATCACCGTCGGCCTTTATTTCTACGCCGAACCCAGCCCGCCCGAGGCCGCGTCCGCGACCAAGGCCAGTAAGCCATGAACATGACGTCGCACCTGCTGAGCTCGCTCGCAGCGCTGTGCTGCGCGCTTACCCTGTCGGCGCCGCTGAGTGCCGCGCCTGCCTGCCTCGAGCCGGGTGGCAGCGGCGGTACAGGCATGATGGCGCCGGGCGGCGTCGGTGGGACAGGCGCGCCTGACAATGGAGGCGTCGGTGGGACCGGTGCGCGTCCGGGCGGTGGCGGCATCGGGGGTACCGGTGCGTCGCAGGACGAAGGTGGTGTGGGCGGCACGGGCATCGTCGGCACCATCACAGGATTCGGTTCGATCTGCGTCAATGGCGTGGAGGTTCATTTCGACAACAAAGTGGCACTCAGCGAGAACGGCCAGCCTGCCAGCAGTCAACGATTGGCGATCGGCCAGGTGGTGGCCGTCGAGGCCCAGCCGTCCCGTCGGGGTCTGGAAGCGCGCAGCATCGCCATACTCAATGCCTATGAAGGGCCGGTGACTGGGCTTGCATCCGGCGATACGCCGATGCGCGTCATGGGCCAACCGGTGCGGGTGGCGGCAGGTGCCCGGGTAGCGCCGGGCCTGCGCATTGGCGAGCCGGTGCGTGTCAGCGGCATGCGCAATGCGCAGGGCGAGGTGGTGGCCAGCCGCGTAGATCGAGCGCCGGGTCTGGTCCAGGTCAGTGCCATCGGTGATATCGGCAAACCGGGCGACTTGCATGGCCTGGCCTTGAATAAGGTGTTGCCACCCACGGGTGAGGTACTGGTGCGCGGCGCCTGGAACGGTCAACAACTGAATGTGGCGCAAACCCTCCGGGATCCAAGCTTCCCCTTCGCTGGACGAGTGCGTAACGCCTTGGTCGAAGGGCTGGTACGTGGACAGCAGGGTAATCGCATCGAAGTCGGTGGTTTCACAGCCAATGTCGACCGCGCCACCGAGGGACGGGTCGAGACGCTTGCCATCGGTCAACGCGTCCGCGTCAGCGGTGTGTTCGACACTGGGCGCATCATTCACGCGCAGCGAGTGGAGGTGGTGCATGAACATCACGGCGACAGTCACTGGCATGGCGTGCAGCCCCGTCAGTCTCAGGGGGGCGAGTCCGATGGGCCTCGGGAAGTCGAATCGGGAACGTCTACAGCCGTCGAATCCGCAAAGCAAGCTGGCCGTGGCTCCAGCCATGAACAGGGGCACACCCGCGAGCGCATCGAGAGTGGCGCAGCCCGAGAAAAGGTGGAGCGCACAGACGTATCTGAGTCGGGGGGCGTAGAGCGTCGAGAACGCATCGAAACGCGCGAATCCGGTGATCGGGTGGAAACGCGCGAGCGCATTGAGGTCTTCGAAAATGGCGTGCGTGTTGAGCGGATCGAACGGATTGAGAAGATCGAGCGTTCGGACCGGCCAGACAAGCCTGACCGCATCGAGAAGATCGAGCGCATCGAGAAAGTCGAGCGTCCTGAGAGGGTAGAGCGGCCGGACAAAGTCGAACGCCCTGAGAAGGTCGAGCGTCCGGAAAAAGTCGAGCGGCCCGAGAAGGTCGAGCGCCCTGAGCGCCCTGAAAAAGTGGAACGGCCTGAGAAGCTCGAGCGCTCTGAACATTCTGGTTCTCATTAGGCTCGGTTTGCCTGCGCCCGGCTATGCTTCAAAGCATCCAGACCAGGCTGTACCGCACCTGATGTAATGTCCTGATCGCAACGAGGTAGGCATGATTTCGATGCGTGGGTTGTTTCCCTGCCTGATGGCCCTGGCCTGGCCAGCCCTGGCCGATGAAGTGACCTTGTCTACGGGGATGGATTACTCGCGGGGGGACTACGGCACGGCGGCCACCAGCGAGACCTGGTATGTCCCGGTCATTGGCAAGTACGAAACCGGTCCGATGATCTACAAGATGACCATTCCCTATCTACGCATCACCAATCCTGCGGTAGGGCCGGGTGGTGAACCGCTGGCGGGTGACGACTGTGGCCGCGTCGAGAGCGGGCTCGGCGATACGGTGGCCAGTGCCGATTATGCACTGCTCGATGGCCGCGACGGCGGTAATCTGCTTGTGGATCTGGTTGGAAAGATAAAGCTGCCTACCGCCGATGAAGACCATTGCCTGGGCACCGGCAAGACCGATTATTCAGCCCAGGTGGATCTGGTTCGGGCATTCGGTGCGGTGAATGGCTTCGCCACATTGGGTTGGAAGAAGTTCGGCGATCCGGCCGGCTCGGATTTCCATGATCCGGTTTTCACTTCCATCGGCCTGCTCAGCCGAATCGCAACAGCCACATCGATAGGGGCGGTGTACGACTGGCGACAGAAAGTGTCATCAGACGGCGATGAGATCCAGGAGCTCACCCTGTTTCTGACCCAAAAACTCAGCGAGGGTTGGAAGGTCCAGCTGTATGCGCTGAAAGGCTTTTCCGACGCGAGCCCTGATTCAGGCGGCGGGCTGCTGCTCAACCATTCGTTTTGACCCCGCACCGGTGCGATTGCCTCAGAGCTGCCTGCCGCCTGGCCCGCGAAACCAGGCGGTTTTGGCATCAGGTGTTACTGCAGGGTAGGGGTGTCCGGTATCTCGCGCAGTGTCGCCTCTATGCCGGCGATGGTTCTGGCGAGCTTGTCGGCTTCCTGGTCGCGGCCTTGGGATTTGAGCAGGTCACGCTGTTGGCGCAGGTTGAGAAGCGTCTTCTGCAGGGCCAGGGCGGAGGTTCGATAGGGGTCCATGTCGCTCTCGTGCATTCCATGCTGGGTTAGGAGGCCGCGACCGTATCAGCTCGTTCAAACAGGTGAAACTGATGTTTCATACAGCAGCGGCCAAGCTCGTAGTCTGGAAGCTACTAGCACATAGGAACCCTCCTACAGGAAAGGTGGTAGGAGTGTTTCAGGTGATGTACCGCCTACGGCCTAGCACTCAATGTTCATGGGGGTTGCACGGGCTCCAGTCCGCTCAGTGTCGCGCTCAGGCGCGCATGGCCAGTGTCGATCCACTGAAAAGTTATGTTGCAAATGGGGCTCGAAATCACGCGTCGCGCATGGCCTGTTGCTCCAGAGATCGCGTGGCCACGGCTGCCGTCGATCCCGGTTCTGAGCGCTGGACGCAGAGCAGGTGAAAGCCTGCCGCGCTGGGTAGCTGCTTCATTGGGCAGAACTTACGGGTGAATGCTGGCATTCCTCATTCGGTGTGCGCACAGACTTGCGCTAGCATGTCGTTCCGTTTTTGTATTTCGGATATTGCCCCCATGAGTACCCCGCATTTGCGCCAGGCCACGTCCAAGGATGTGGATCGTTGCTATCAGATCGAGATCAGCGCCTACGAAGGTGACGAGGCCGCCACCCGCGAGAAGATCGCCACGCGCATCGCTCAGTACCCGGAAGGGTTCCTGGTGCTGGAACTCGAGGGGGTGGTGATCGGGTTCATCAACAGTGGTTGTGCCTTTGACGTGGTGATGTCCGACGAGTCCTTCAAGGAATTGGTCGGCCATGACGCCCAGGCGCCGAATGTAGTGATCATGTCGGTAGTGGTCGATCCTGCCTTTCAGGGGCGAGGGTTCGCTGGCCTGCTCATGAGCCATTTCGTCGATCAGATGCGTCAGCGCGGCAAGGCCACCATCCACTTGATGTGCAAGGACCGCCACGTGGGGCTGTACGAAAAAATGGGCTACCGCTATGTGCAGCCTTCGGCCTCCGACCATGGCGGGATGGCTTGGCACGAGATGGTCATGGCTTTGTGACGTTTGCTCTGCGACTGGGTCTGCGGCCCCATCTGATATGCTTTTTTTCCACGAACCTGAATCTGTAACCGTATCAGCCTGGATCAGACAATACCCATCAAGCCCAGCCTTCCGAACCGGCGTGCGCTGGGCAAGCTGCGCTGCTCTGCAACAGCACCGGCCAGCCTCGCCGTTTCGCCATTATCTATAGAGGTTCCGATGGGCAAGCTCGCACTTTTCCTGGGTGGATTCCTGTTGCTGACAATCCTGGTCGGCCTGTTAGGCACCATTCCGCCAAGCTGATACGTTCGTGCCGGCCCGCCGCCTCAATAGGCGGGCTTGTTCTCTTGGGCATGGCCCGCTTCCAGACGCTGCAGGGCGATGCCCTGCGGCGTTGTCGTGCGTACGATAAGTCATTCTCGGCGTTGAGAAATCTGTCCACAAAAAACGTGGGTAGGTCTGTGGATAAATCGCTGCAACCCAAGCCGGCGGCGGGCTCTGTTAAATTGAACAGAATTTGAGCAGCGCTGTCGGTAAGGGACTATGCGCATGCGTACGCTCACTGACCTAGTGCTGAGGATAGGCGCGGCGCACCCATTGCAATAGCTCGCGCACCCGCACGGGCAGTTCCCCTGCGGGATACAGCGCATGCATCTGCGGATCCTGGCCGCTGCTCGAGGTCAGGCGGTAGTCGGTGCAGACGCGAACCAGGCGCCCGGCATGCACCATTGGCTCGGCCACCCAATCAGCCAGGCGGGCGATTCCCGCACCGGCTAACGCGCTTTGCAGGATCGCCCCCCCAGCACTCAGACGCAGCCGCGGATGTGGGCGCAGGCTGCTGATCTGCCCATCGCGATAGAAGTGCCAGGCCTTGAGCACGCGCGGCGCGGTATGCAGGATCAGGGCGTGCCCATGCAATGCCTCAGGATGCTCGGGCATGCCGTGGCGGGCCAGGTAATCGGGGCTGGCGTACAGGTAGCGCCGATAGGACCAAAGGGGATAACCGATCAGCTCGCTGGACTGCGGAAAGGCGCCCCGGATGACGAAGTCGAACTTGCCCTGCAGCGGATCGAGGGCCTGGTCGCTGAACTGCACGTCCAGGGTGACCTGCGGATATTGCTGGGAGAATGAAGCGAGCACCGCGGGCAATAGCTGTTGGCCGAGCAGCTCGGGCGCGGCGAAGCGAATCCAGCCTTGGGATGAGCCGCTCAGCGCCGCCAGCTCGTCGACGGCATCCCGTTGCACATCCAGCAAGCGCTCGGCATGGGGTAGCAGGCGTTCACCGGCCTCGGTGAGGGTCACGGTACTGGCGCTACGATTGAGCAGCTTGGCCCCGGCATTGTCTTCCAGCGCCTGCACGGCGCGGGTGACGGCGCTTGGCGAGCGCCCCAGGGCACGGGCGGCGGCAACGAAGCTGCGCTTGTGGGCGACGGTGACGAAGGCCTGGATTTCTCGCAACATGTCCAATGCCATGGACGCTCCTGATTGCAGTTTTCGCAACGTCGCATTTCAACATAAGCGCCACCATTTGGTTAGCCTTGGGGCTCTGCTTTTCGTTCCGGAACCTGCCCCATGATGGATATCGCGCTGCTTTCGTTGTTCGCCTTCGCTGCCGGGCTGATCGATGCCGCTGTTGGCGGTGGCGGGTTGATCCAGATTCCGGCGCTGTTCAACGTACTGCCGAACGCGCAACCGGCCGCGCTGCTGGGCAGCAACAAACTGGCCTCGGTCTGTGGCACCTCGTTCGCGGCTCGTTCGTTCCTGCGCAAGGTGCATCTGGACTGGGGCCTGATCGTGCCAGCCGCTGCCAGTGCCTTCGTCATGTCGTTCGCCGGCGCCGCCACGGTTTCGCTGGTGCCACCCAGCGTGATGCGCCCGGCGGTGCTGGTGCTGATCGTGCTGATGGCCATCTACACCTTCTGCAAGAAGGACTTCGGCACCCTGCACAAACCCGCCCGGATCGGTCGCAAGGAGCAGTGCCTGGCGGTGCTGATCGGTGGCGCGATCGGCTTCTACGATGGTCTGTTCGGGCCGGGCACCGGAAGCTTTCTGATCTTCCTGTTCATTCGCTTCTTCGCCTTGGATTTTCTCCATGCCTCGGCGTCAGCCAAGCTTGTGAACATCGCCACCAACCTGGCCGCACTGGTGTTTTTCATCCCATCTGGAAATGTACTTTGGGCCATCGCATTGCCGATGGCGGCCTTCAACATTCTGGGGGCGCTGACGGGCACTTGGCTTGCGGTGCGCAAGGGGGCGGGGTTCGTTCGCGGACTGTTCCTGGTGCTGTTGTGCGTGCTGATTGCCAAGTTGTCCTGGGACTTGCTGGCGGTTTGAGTCAGACGACCTGGCGCTGCGCCTCGGCCTGTACGATGCGATTGCGGCCCGCGGCCTTGGCACGGTAGAGCGCCTGGTCAGCCTGTGCCAGCAAGCTGTCGAGGTTGGGCGCCAACTGCTGGGCGCGGCAACCCGCCAGGCCGATGCTGACGGTGATCTGCAGGCGGCGGTCGAGCACCACCACGCGCAAGTCCTGCACGGCGCGACGCAGACGCTCGGCAGTGAATGTGGCCTGCTCCGGCGCAAGCCCTGCAACGATGATCACGAACTCTTCGCCCCCGAGGCGGGCGAACAGCTCGCCTTCGTGCAATTGGTCCTGAATGGTATGGGAGAACTGACGCAGCACCTGGTCGCCTACGGCATGGCCGTATTGGTCGTTGATGTTCTTGAAGTGATCGATATCCAGCATCATCAAGGTCAGGGGCATCGCTTGGGCATGCTGCTGACGGCTCTCGAGCAGGGCGTTGGCACGACGGGTGAAGGCGCTGCGGGTCAGGGCGCCGGTGAGATGGTCGATGGTGGCTTGGTGCGCCAGGCGTGCCAGCAGACTGCGGTTGGCATTGCTGACGCAGGCCACCACCAGCGGACCGAGCACGAGCATGGCGATGCCCAGGCGCGCCGACATCAGTGTGTTCACCCCAGGCATGCTCTGCGGGAGACTGAAATGCATGAGGCTCAGCGCCACGGCGACGATCAGCGTAGTGCCGGTGGTGAAGGTCAGCAGCGACACCATGAATGACGAGTATGTCCAGGCGCACCACAACAAGGCGGCGATGGGGAAGGCGATGGCGCCTGGCCCGCCGAAAGCGATGCTCAGTGCCAGGGAGCCTAGCAGGATCAGCAGCGGCATCAGACGAATCGCCTGGCCACCGCCTCGAGCCAAGGAGCGTAGGTTCGGTGCGGTGAGTAGCATCGGCAACACCAGCACATTGGTCGAGAACTGTTCGCTGAACCAGGCCAGCCAAGTGGCCTTGAGCGATTCCTGGAACCAAGGAGCGGCCACTACACACGCCATGCTCGCCGCGACGACGGCTCCGGCGGCGCTGGCGCCGAATACACGCAGCACGCCTTCCGGCGTGCGCATGCGGCGATGCACCCGCGGCAAATGCGACAACACCCGCCAGAGGGTGATGATCACCCCCAGATTGCATAGGTTGAACCACAACGCAGGCTTCCAGGCGCTGCCGGTGGCGAGGTCGGCGGTGACCATGGCCAGCCAGACCAGGCCGAACCCTGCGAAGGTGGCCTGCCGTGGATAGCGCAGCAGCACGCCGGCAAGCACCGCATTGACGGGCCAGAACAGCGACAGGGATTCGATCGGTCGGGCCAGGATACCGCCCAGCGTCAGGGCGAGGGACAAGCCGAACAAGGCAAGAAGCGGAAGCAGGCGCGACGGGGCTGGGAACACCATGGGCTCGACCGGCTAGCGGAGACGGAATCCAGGAAAACGCCTGTAAGCACCTGGGGTAATGAGGCGTCAGTGTGTTTCCTGAATGGAGGGATGTCAATTAGCTGGTGTCTGGGCGGCTTTCTATGTGGCAGCGGCCATTTTCGTCGACTTATTGACGCCGGCTACAGTCCAAAAAACCACGGCACCATGAAAACAGCCACCAGCATCACCACCATCGTGAACGGCACCCCAACCTTGACGAAGTCGCCGAAGCGGTATTGGCCTGGCCCCAAGACCAGTGTGTTGACCGGCGAGGACACTGGCGTCATGAACGCCGCCGAGGCCGCCAGGGCGACGGTCATGGCGAACGGGTAGGGCGACATGCCTAGCTGCTGTGCAGTGCTGATAGCAACCGGTGCCATCAGCACCGCCGTGGCGGTATTGGAAATGAACAAACCGATCAGCGCGGTGACGGCGAACAGGCAGCCGAGGATAGCGTAAGGCCCCGCATCACCGAGCAGGCTGACCAGGCCGCTCACCGCCAGGTCGATGCCACCCGTTTTCTGCAGGGCCAGGGCGAAGGGCAGCATGCCCACGATCAGCACCAGGCTTTGCCAATGGATGGCGCGATAAGCGCCGTCCATGTCGATGCAGCGTCCGGCACCCATCAGCACGCAACCGATCAGCGCGGCAACGACGTTGGGCACCATGCCGCTGACCAACAAGCCGACCATCACCATCAGGCTGATCAGTGCAAAGGGGGCTCGGGTCCGGGCCGGAGCCACTTGATCGATTTCCGCAGGCAGGCTCAAGACCAGAAAGTCCTTGGGCTGGCTTTGCAGCTGGCGTATGGCCTTCCAAGGACCGACCACCAGCAGGGTGTCGCCCAGGCGCAGTTTCTCTTCCACCAGTTGCTCATCAATGGCGGTCTGCTCACGGCGCAGGCCGACGACATTCAGCCCAAAGCGGCTACGGAAGGCCAGCTCCAGGATGCTCTTGCCGAGCAATTGCGACCCGGGCGGCAGGGAAACTTCGGCCATGCCCAGGTCCTGGGACTGGTCGATGAAATAGGCAGCCTTGAAGTGCAAGGGCTCAAGTTGCATGGTCTGGCACAGGCTGCGCAAGTCATCGCGATTGGCGAACAGGTCGAGTAGCAGCACGTCACCTTGGTGCAGCACCGTGCTCGAATCGGCGACCATCACCCGGGTGGTGAACTTGTGCTGGCGCTCGATGCCGATCACGTTGGCGCCGTGGCGGGTGCGCAGCTCCAGCTCGCCCAAGGTGTGCCCGATCAGCGGAGAGTGAGCGCGGATGCGCAGACGGCGCTCGCGGCCGTTGAGTTTGTAGTCGAGCACCAGGTCAAGGAGGGTGCGGCGGGTTTCCACCCGGCCATCCTTGCGCACCTCGCCATTGAGCCAGCGGCGGGCGAACAGCATGTAGCCGATGCCGAGCACCAGCACCACCAAGCCGAACGGGGTGAAACTGAAGAAACTGAAACCCGCGCTGCCATGACGCACCAGTTCGCTGTGCACGACCACGTTGGGCGGTGTGGCCACCAGGCTGAGCATGCCACTGATCAGGCCGGCGAAGCTCAGCGGCATCATCAGCCGACTGGGCGACAGGCTAAGGCGCGCAGCGATGCTCAGCACCACGGGGATGAAGATCGCCACCACTCCCGTCGAACTCATGACCGAGCCCAGGCCGGCCACTGCAATCATCAGCAATACCAGCAGGCGTGCCTCGCTGTTGCCGGCCCGTTCGCTCATCCATTCACCGATGCGGTAGGCGATGCCTGTGCGTACCAGGCCTTCGCCGATCACGAACAGCGCTGCGATCAGCACCACGTTGGGGTCGCTGAAGCCTGCCAGCGCCTGCTCGATGGTGAGGATTCCCGAAAGCGGCAGGGCCAGGATCACTAGCAGGGCGACCACATCCATGCGCGGGCGGTTGATGACGAAAAGTGTGACGACGATGGCCAGCAGGCAGAGGACCCAGAGCAGCTCATGGTTCATGGGGAGGGGGTGTTCCTTCACTCAAGGGGCACGGTAGAGAGTAGCGCCGAGTGTGGCACCGTGCAGTGAAGGTGGTGTTGATATGTTGCAATGTTTGTTGACAAGAAGGGGCTGCAAGCAGCCCCTCAGGTGTAGCGGCAATCAGTGGCGGTGACGACGGTGATGCCTGTGGCCGCCGTCGTTGTCACCCATGTGATTGCCCAACGCGCCACCTGCTGCGCCACCCAGGCCCGCGCCAATGGTCGAACCGGTGGAACCGCCGACCGCGCGGCCCAGGATCGAGCCGCCCGCCGAACCCAGGCCACCGCCAATAGCGGCTTCGGTACGATTGCCCTTGCGTGCGCCAACCGCACTGCCGGCAGCGCCGCCCAGGCCTGCGCCGATGGCGGCACCGGTACCGCCGCCGATCTGTTGGCCAACAATGTTACCAAGGGCGCCACCCAGGCCGCCGCCGATGGCAGCGGTGCCGTCGCCGGCAAATGCGCCCTGGCAGAGCAGCAGGCCGAGGGCAAGGGAAGGCAGAGTCAGACGCATGATGTGAACCTCAAACGAATCATCAGGGTAAGGTGCCGCGGCACGGGCGGCGGGTCAGGGGAAAAAAGGCGTTGCAGTATCAGTCGTCGTCATCGTCGTCGCGGTCGCGATAACGGTGGTAGCGATCACGGCGGTCGCGGTCTCGATAGCGATAGCCGTCATCATCACGGTCACGGTAGTAGCGATGGTCCCGGTCACGATCCCGCCAGCCATCATCATCGTCGTGGTAGTGGTGGTAGCAGCCACTGAGGGTGAGCACGGTGGCAATCAACGCAAAACTCGCAATGCGCTTCATCACGATATAGGTCCTTGATCCGCAAAGATTTACGGGGTACCTCCTGAGACCGGAAGCGCTCGATTTGGTTTCTTGGGCGCGCAAAAATCTGCCGCTCCAGCGATGAGTGGCATGTCGGACGTATTTTGATCCGGCCGCGCTTGGCGGCCGGCCTGTCCGCGCCTTGCTAGTTCGAGGCGGGCTCGATGGCGAGAATCACCCCATTGGTGGTCTGCACCAGTACGTAGTGGTCAGCCAGGCGTACCCAGTGACTTTCCTTTTCCGGAGGCTGCAGGCCCTTGGCCTGCCAATCGTGGATAACCAAGTCGTCGCGCTTGTACTGATCCGGGGCTTTATCGCCCACTTTAAGTTCGCGTTGGCTGTGCGGGGCGGTGACGCTCTGTTCGTTCGTGTCCGCTGCTGAGGCGGCCAGGGGGAGGGCGACAGTGAAAGCTAGGACATAGAGCAATGGCTTCATGGGGGCTCCTTGAAAACAGGACATGCCCTATCTGCGACCCTCGCCTGCGCGGGATAATTCATTTGCCGTCACTGCAATGCTAGAGTCGCGTTCTTTTTTGTCTCGAGGATGGAAAAATGCGAGCACTCGTGCCGATGGTCGCCGCTCTGGTGTTGGTCGGTTGCGCCTCAGCCACCATGGAAGCTGCACGTGGCAACGCGCCGACCGCGCAACTCGACTCGCACAAGGCGCCGGAGATCGTCGCCCAATGCATTCAGTTCAGCTGGCAGGAAGAAGCGGCGTTCGGGGTCGATGCCAGCGGTTATCTGGAGCCACGCAAGCAAGGTGGTTTCACGGTCTATACCCGCGAAGCCGAGTCGTTCGCCGATATCTATCCGCAATCTGGCGGCACTCGTGTGGATTACTACGCGCAGAACAACGACACCATGGCCCTGCGCCGCCGCGCCGCGGCAGCGACCTGCCTATGATTCAACGGGGCATGTAGCGAAGCTGCCAGCACCTAGGGATTTTCAGCGAAGCCAGGCCCAGCAAGGCTGCCAGCAGGGCGCTGGCGAGCAGGGCTAAGCGGTCGAATTGCTGTTCGAGCAGGACGCCCGCGATGGCGCCCAGGAGCATGCCACACCAGGGGATCAACTGCACCCGCCAACCCAGCTTGCGCTGGCCGAGCAGGGTGCGGCCCAGCCCACGCCCGAAGCGCGACAGGGCACCGGTGACATAGGTCAGGCCGATGGGCAGGCCGTTCACTTCCTCCACCACCGCATTGATCATGCCCATGGCCATGACTGCCGCCAGCAAGGCGGGCAGTTGAAGTAGCTCGGGCATCAGGCCGGCCAGGGCCAGCAAAGTGGCGATCAGGCTCAGCAAAGGCCAGGGACGACGGCCTGTCATTGCTGCAACGACCACGCCCAAGGCGTTGCCCAGAACGAACGCACCGATCACCAGCACCAGGCGCAGCACAGGGCCCAGCTCGGCGCTGCCCAGCGACACCGCCAGGCGTGTGGTGTTGCCACTCATGAACGAAACGAAATCGCCTGTGGCCATGAATCCGATCGCATCGGTCATGCCGGCCAGCACGGACAAGCCGGCGACGAAATAAAGGCCCACCGTGCCGCGGCGCTGCACGTGTCGATGGCAGTGACCATTAGCCGATTGGCTTCCTGGTAGCATCGTCGTTTCTCCGGTTCAGTTCAGGCGGGCTTGCAACCCGGCGATATGGGCTTGCAGGCGTTCGTGCTCGTCGCGTTCGGCTGTGATGTCTTCGAACACACTGATCAGATGCTCTGGTCGGCCGTCGGCGTGTCGCTGCAGCGAAGTGCGTGCGCGCACCCAGAGGTAGTGGCCTTCCTTGTGGCGCACGCGCTTTTCCACTTCGTAGCGGTTGATTTCGCCTGCCAGCATACGTTCGAGGAGCACCAGGTTGTCTGGCAGATCGTCGGGGTGCGTGAGCTGCTGGAAGGTCATGCCATACAGCTCCTGCTCGCTGTAGCCGAGCATTTCGCAGAAGGAGCTGTTGACCCGCTGCCAGCTGCCATCAGGGCCGATGTAGGCCAAGGCGCCCCAGGCCAGCTCGAAAATGGTGCGAAAGCGCTCCTCGCTCTGGCGCAGTTCCGCCTCGGCGACTTTGCGCTCGGTGTCGTCCATGCTGATGCCGACCATCTTCACCGAGCGCCCGGCGCTGTCCTGCAGCACGGTGGCGCGCGACGCGATCCAGCGTTGGCTGCCATCCGGGCGGGTAATGCGAAAATCGCACTCGCATGGAGTGCCGGTAGCCACCGCGCGGGTGTACATGGCATGCATCTGCTGGGCGTCTTCGGGCGCCACATGGGCCCAGAAGTCCTCGTTGCGCCGCACGGGCCAGCCATACACGGCCTCGACGTTGGGTGAATAGGTCACCTCATCGCTGACCAGGTTCCACTCCCAGGTGACAATTCGCGCGCCTTCCTGGGCCAGCTTCATACGCGTCTCGCTTTCCATGATTTCGGCGGTGTAGCGTCGGCGTAGATCGGTCATCGGCAGTTCCACCACCTCGGCGTGCTGCACGCTTTGCAGCGCTTCTTCGCCATAGCGCAGCCAGATCCAATTGACGTTGAGGAAGTCCGCCAGCTTACGCAGGTTGTCGTAGTCGATCTCGCCGCCCCGGGTCCACTTGTGCACGGCTGTGCGAGAGATGCCCAACGCAGTGCCTACAGCCTGTAGCGTCAGTTTGTGGTGTTCGAGCAGTTCCTTGAGGCGAAAGGCGAAGCTGTTTTCCGTCATGTTCAGGGTCCTGGCAGAAGCGCGAGCTGCGAGTATACCTGAGCTGTCAACTTGAAGTTGACGAGGTGCAAGCGTGCGTTCGAGCTGAAGGGCGCCTGCCGCTGAGGTACAGGGCAGGCGCTCAAGCTCTGGTCAGGAAAGAAAACCGCCGTCCACGTTGAGTGCAGTGCCGGTGGTGTAACTGGAGGCGTCGCTGGCCAGGTACAGCACCGCGCCGGCCATTTCGCCGGGATCGGCCACGCGCTTGAGGGGGATTTGCTGCAAGGCGGCATTGCGGATGGCGTCGTTCTTGACCAATGCCGAGGCGAACTTGGTATCGGTCAAGCCTGGCAGCAATGCGTTGCAACGAATGCCGAACTGCGCACACTCCTTGGCGAACACCTTGGTCATGTTGATGACTGCGGCCTTGGTCACCGAATAGATGCCTTGGAACAATCCGGGCGATACGCCATTGATCGAGGCGACGTTGATGATGCTGCCGCCGCCGTGTTCACGCATCAGCTTGCCGGCCTCCACCGACATGAAGAAGTATCCGCGAATATTCACATCCACGGTTTTCTGGAAGGCGCCGAGGTCGGTGTCCAGCACATTGCAAAACTGCGGATTGGTGGCCGCATTGTTGACCAGGATGTCCAGGCGTCCGAACTGTTCACGGATACTGGCGAACACCTGCTGGATCTGCTCCATTTCACCGATGTGGCAAGCCATGGCAGTGGCCTTGCCGCCAGCGGCGGTGATGGCGTCGGCGACCGCTTGGCAGCCCTCGAGCCTGCGGCTCGAGACGATCACATGGGCGCCTTGCTGGGCTAGCAGATGGGCGATGGCCTCACCGATGCCGCGGCTGGCGCCGGAGACGAAGGCGATTTTGCCGTCGAGGTCGAACAGCGTGGTCTTGGACATGCCGGATTTTCCTTGTTATCAGAGTGAGGACTTATCGATCACTTGCAGGGCCATGTGTTCCAGCAGCCGGTTCATGTGGATGAACTGGGCAAAGCGTTTGTCCTGGGTCTGGCCATGGTGGAAGCGGTAGTAGATCTGCTGGACGATTCCGGCCAGACGGAACAGGCCGTAGCAATAGTAGTAATCGAAATTGTCCAGGTGGATACCGGCGCGTTCTGCGTAGTAATCGACGAACTGGCGACGGGTCAGCATCCCAGGGGCATTGCTCGGCTGACGTCGCATCAGTTGCACCGGTGGTGGGTCGTTGGCCTCGATCCAGTAGGCCAGGCTGTTGCCCAAGTCCATCAACGGATCGCCCAGGGTGGTCATCTCCCAGTCCAGTACACCAATGATGCGCATGGGGTTCTCGGCATCGAGGATGACGTTGTCGAAGCGGTAGTCGTTATGCACGATGCCTGGATGTGGATGATCGGCGGGCATCTTGTCGTGCAGCCAGGCGATCACCTGTTTCCATAGCGGGGCATCCGGGGTCAGGGCTTTTTCGTAGCGGCTGGTCCAGCCTTCGATCTGACGCTGTACATACCCTTCTGGCTTGCCCAGGTCGGCCAGGCCGCATGCGGTGTAGTCGACCTGGTGCAATTCCACCAGGCGATCGATGAAACTTTTGCACAGCGCCTCTGTGCGGCTGGCATCCAGGCCCAGCGAAGGCGGAATGTCCGAACGCAGGATGACGCCCTTGACCCGCTCCATGACGTAGAACTCAGCGCCTATCAGCGACTCGTCTGTGCAGTGCACATAAGCTTTGGGGCAGTACGGGAAGCCATCGTTGAGCTGATTGAGGATGCGGAACTCCCGCCCCATGTCATGGGCGGACTTGGCCTTGTGGCCGAACGGCGGACGACGCAGGACAAACTCTCGATCCGGGTAGGCGAGCAAATAGGTGAGATTCGACGCGCCGCCAGGGAACTGGCTGATCGAGGGCTTACCCTGCAAGCCTGCGATATGAGCTTTCAGATAGGGATCGATGACGGCCGCGTCGAGCTCTTCGCCGGGGCGTACCTGGGTGGATTGATCGGTGAGCGTCATGCGTTTTCCTTATTTTCCAGCGCAATAACTATTGGCTAATCTAATTTCGCTACGTCACTGGCACAAGCGTACCAAGGGGCTTATAGGCAAGGGTGTTGCCGCTCAATCACTCATCTTGATGGGCCTTGCATGGCCGCCGGCAAAAAAAAACCGAAGCCAGTTGGCCTCGGTTTTTCATCGGCAATCGCTCAAGCCACTCAGGCGGGGAACAGCTCGCTGAGTTTCATCGACAGCATCATGTCGCCTTCGACGCGCAGCTTGCCGCTCATGAAGGCCTGCATGCCATCGGTGTCACCGCTGACGATGCCTTTGAGGGTTTCACTGTCCATGACCAGGGTGCAGTTGGCGTCCGGGTTTTCGCCTTCCTGCAGGTTGCAGGTACCGTCCTTGACGATGAGTGCATAGTGCTTGTCTTCGTCGGTGATGTTGAAACCGAACACCAGGTCCAGGCCGGCGGCAGCGGATGGGTTGAACTTCTCTTGCATCTTCTTGACGGCATCAGCTACGGAGGTCATGGCGCATTCCTTATAGAGTGATATTCACGTCCCCGGCGGGGACAACAGGCCGGGCTCATCGATAGGTGACAAGCTCCGGCGTCCTCAACAGCTGCACGTGGGCTTGGCTGTTGAAGGAAGCCAGTGTCACGTCGTTGCCCCGAAATTTCAGGTGGCTGAGCGACGTGTTGATGATCTGCCAGTTGAGCGCGAAGGCTTGGCCGGGCGTGATCCGAGTAACCAGGTGGAGCAAAGCGGCGATGGTTCCGCCGGACGTAAAGATGGCAATGTTGTCGCCTCGGCTTGCGCTTTGGAGCACTCGAGCAAGGCCGCCCTGGACTCGGGCAGTGAACGCCTGCCACGTCTCCAGGCCATCGCTTTGGTGTTCGCCATCGTGCCAGCGTTGCACCATCAGCGCGAACAGGCGCTGGAACTCGCTGCGATGGGTCGTGCCGTTGCGCAGGATATGCAGCGCGTCGGGCTCTTGCGGCAGCAGGTCGGGAAGCAATGCACGGATAACGCCATCGGCATCGAACTCGTTGAACGCCGCGTCGGTCTCAATGGCCGGCGTCGAGCAGCCTTGGGCCTGCATGGCCTCAAGCGTAAGGCGCGCAGTGTCTTGCTGGCGGCGCAGGTCGCCGGCCAGGCACCGATCCAGACGCAGACCGAGCTGGGCAAGATGCTCTCCCAACGCGTGGCTCTGGCGTGCGCCGACGGGTGAGAGGACGTCGTAGTCATCGGCACCGAAGGAGGCTTGGCCATGTCGGATCAGGTAGATATTGCCCACGGAGAGGTCCGGTCCAAGGGAGTTGCTGCGAGGTTAGGATGCGACAGACAGGCTGTCAACGAAAAAACATACAAGCGTTTGAAAAGGTTGTTTGAACTATGTTGCCAGCGTTTTCCCCAGCTGGCAGCGCCTGTGACGCAACGGTATGCTTGATGCAGTTCGCGCCTTCAGGCGCTGGTCTATCAAGGAGTCAATGTGGAGTTTCTTGCCGAATACGCAAGCTTTCTCGCCAAAACCGCCACCCTGGTGATCGCCATCCTGGTGGTCTTGTCGGCCATTGCCGGCTTGCGGGGCAAGGGGCGGCGTAAATCGGGCGGGCATTTGCAGGTCACCCGTCTCAATGAGTTCTACAAGGAGTTGCGCGAACGCCTCGAAGCAGGCGTGTTCGACAAGGCCCAGCTCAAGGCGCTACGCAAGCAACAAGCCAAGACGGAAAAACAGCAAAAGAAGAGTAAGGCCGAAGAGAAAAGCCGTGTGTATGTCCTCGATTTCGATGGGGACATCAAAGCATCCGCCACCGAAAGCCTGCGCAACGAAATCACCGCGCTGCTGAGCCTTGCCACCCCCCGTGACGAGGTCGTGTTGCGTCTTGAGAGTGGTGGTGGTCTGGTGCACAGCTATGGTCTGGCTGCGTCGCAGCTGGCGCGCATCCGTCAGGCCGGCATTCCGCTCACCGTGTGCATCGACAAGGTTGCCGCCAGCGGCGGCTACATGATGGCCTGCATCGGCGAAAAGATCGTCAGCGCCCCCTTTGCCGTGCTCGGTTCGATCGGCGTGGTGGCTCAGCTGCCCAACGTCAATCGCCTGTTGAAGAAGCACGATATCGATTATGAGGTGCTCACCGCCGGCGAGTACAAGCGCACGTTGACGGTGTTCGGCGAGAACACTGAAAAGGGCAGGGAGAAGTTCCAGGAAGACTTGGATATAACGCATCAGCTGTTCAAGGATTTCGTCTCCCGCTACCGCCCTCAGTTGCACATCGATGAGGTCGCCACAGGCGAAGTCTGGCTGGGTGTCGCCGCGCTGAACCGAAAACTGGTCGATGAGCTGCGCACCAGTGATGAATACCTGAGCGAGCGCGCCCGTGAAGCGAATCTGTTCCACTTGCGCTTTGCCGAGCGCAAGAGCTTGCAGGAGCGAATCGGCGTGGCGGCCAGCGGTACCGTAGAGAACACATTGGTCGGTCTCTGGAGTAAACTGAGCCGCCTGCGCTAACACCTTGAGCCCCTTGAATATTTTTTCTAATCAGGGGGGTTGCAAGGATCAACGAATGTAGACATAATGGCGTCCATCGAAACGCAGCAAGCTTTAAAAAGCGCTGAAGTTTCAAGGAGATAGCGACGCGAAAGCAGCTAATTCCGAACTTTGAGGCCGAGTAGCAAAGTGGTTATGCTCCGGATTGCAAATCCGTCTACGCCGGTTCGATTCCGACCTCGGCCTCCACCATTCAAAAGCCCCGCAGATTAACGTCTGCGGGGTTTTTATTTGCGCGCAAAAAATACCGAAGCCCTAGAAAAATCACATCAGTCCCAAACCTCCTCATTTGAAGGTTTGGCAATGGCCCGACGCTTCAACGTATCGACGGGTGTGCTGGCCAGCCAGGTACTCCGGGCGCATGGAAGCCTTGTTCCAGATTTCGTCTGCCGCATAGAAGTCGCGAGCCTTTTTCTGATTGCGACGCACTAACAGCGCGGCTTGTAGGTCGCAAAAGTCCATGGCGCTCCCCTTAGTTGATGCACGAGGGCGGGAACTAGGATGTCTTTATGTGCCCGAAGTCTGACGCTTAAGCCGTAGAACCCCGAGCAACTGCTCAGCCCTTGGCGTGATGTTTGCTGTTGGTGTTTCGTCCCAGGCAGTGATCACAAGTAGTTCATAATGAATGTGACCTCGCTGTTGGCGGAGCCGGCGCTCATCCCTTTATCATATTGACCAGCATCAGCATTCGGTAGTGTACGGATATATTTTGCATTCAAAGGTAAGGAAAAGCTTCCGCCGTCGCTTGAATATTCGTTAAACACATAGGTTGTGTCTAGTTGTATGGGGGTGTAGTGATCGTCTAGTAATTGAAGGGCAATGCCTTTGGCGGTAGAGCTGTTATTTAGCTTTATAATGCCGAGTTCGCTATTCACCGCCGGGGAATCTGCAGTGGCGGATAAGCTGTAGTTGACTTTCTGGATCCCGCTTGGGCAATTATTGAGTTTTATATAAAATTTTTTGGGCGGGGTGGAGTTTCCGTTGCTCGAGAAAGTGCTTAGATTGTGTTCGCCCATATCTACAGCAATGTTCGGTGTCTCGCATGATTGGAGTATGATGGATGAGCTTTTATCAGTAATCATTGCCAGGGGCCTTACAGTTGCTGACTCGACCTGAATAAAACCCAGGGTTCCGGCCGGTATGGTTGCGCCTGGTGATATACTGCCTGTTTTAATGATGCGTAGGGCATTTGTTGTGGTGTTGAATCCATATCCGCCCGGATTCCTAGTGCTTCCGCCGCCGAATCCTATATAGGGTGAGCCTTGGTATATCCATTGCCAGGACAGTCCTGTATTACCAATCGGGAAATAGGATGTCGTTGCGGAATCGCTTCCTACATTGTTTTTTATTCCTGTTGTGAATGTAGTGGAACATGTGTATGAGGCGTTTCCATAGAAGGTTTGCGGTGGGGACTCATAGATAATGGTGTTGTTTGCTGCGTCCCTGGGGATGGATAGGCTTGAAGGAATACTTATCGATATTTGTTTTTGCGAGTGCCCTTCAAAAAAGTTGCAGGCTGCAAATGAAGACGGTGGTGCAATTATTAGTAAGGCCCAAGTGGCCAAGAGTCTGAGGGACTTCATTATTTGCCAAACCTCTCAGGGTGTTTTCAATTAAATGCTAGGTGCTCGGTTTTTAAGCGAAGGTAAAGCGTTCTTCAGCGCTGGGCTGATGAACTAGGTTGTATGGCGTACTCTAGGCGGCGTAGCAGGTTACAAAGCTTGCTTGGTTATTAAGCGTTGTATATTGGCTCGATGAATGAATCGTCTAAGTTATGCTGTGTCCGCCCTCAGCTTAATCAGACAATTCTGATAAAGCCGCTACTGTGTGTCGCCCGTGGCTTGCTCATCTATCTACGGTGCCGTTACCTGCGTGCTGCATGCCGCGTTGTAATGTGCTCGGGGCGTCGAATGGAAGGCGCTCCCGAGAGTTGGATGCGGCCCTGGCCGCGTTCGGCGCTACCGAATCGGAGAGATTGAGATGTTGGATCCGGAGCAGGCGAAGCTCTACCCAGGTGCGGGTTAGTCTGATTCTCCACTACGGAAATGATGTGTGGAGGTTATTTGATTAGTGATGAAGGGGAGGATGTGGCCACTGAGGCTGGTCGGTATCGCCTTCAGATGATCTAGGCCTGTCAGCTGATCGTAAGGCAACAAAAAGCCCGCTCCATGGCGGGCTCTCTGTGACGGGTGCTGATCCTTCAACTGCGTAGGATTGTAGGGCCAGTGGGTGACGGAATGCTAGAAAAAAGGCCCGCCGGAGCGGGCTGAATGTCCCAACATGAACAAAGTTGACTTTACAGTCAGCTTTGTGAAGAAATCGTGAAAGCGCGCGTTCAAACCATCCCCTTGGAAATCCGCTAGTCGTGCTGTGCTACCTTCGTGGATTGGTGTCCTTTCGATGTTGATTGCTAGAATCCCTTAGTCACTAGGGATCTATCGTAAATGTATCGACTTCCTGTCCTCGTTTGTTCCGCCGTGCTCGTTACGCTGGCTGGGTGCGCATCGCCAGGTCAGCCAACTGGCACCAAGCTAACCCGCAAAACCCCCGAGGTATACGCAGCATGCGTTCTGCCAAAATGGCAGGCCATGGCGCCGCTCACCACTCAAAAATCCATCTCCAATGGTTACCGCATCACAGCGCCCAGCGCAGTGACTTCCGATGATGTGCTTGAGATCGTCAAGTACCATGAGGGAAGCCGCGCAACGTTCTACAAAGGCAGTTTCCTGTCGACCGATAAGCTGCGCACAGCGGCACGAGAGTGTCTGGATTGATGCCCTAAGTCACAGCATTGTGCACCAATGCAAAACCCCGGCACTGCGCCGGGGTTTCGGTAGACGGGGCCAAGTCCCTTTGGCTCGATTGATAATGATCACGTTGCGTGACAAGGGTGTGACAGACTCCCCAGTGGTTACCAATGCCTTGGTGGCTACTAACGCGCACCACCCTCGCCACCCATGTGGCGATGTCACGGCATCGGGTTCAAAGTTTGGATACGTCAGTTGTGGGCGCGTCGGCTGGTGTCTCGTCGGTGCTGACCACCTTTGTGGGCAGGGTGGAGAAGGTCACCGCATATTTGCCGAGGTCTTTTTCCTGACGCTGGAAATTGATCGACACTTTTTCGCCTTGCCACGAAAGCACTTCGGCCAAATAGGAGGCCCCGGAAGTCATCTTGATCCAATGGCTATCCTGCTTTGTGGGTTGGCCGAATTGCTCGGTCAGCAGGTCCGTTACCAGATTCAAGCTATTGGCATTGCCACTGAAGACCAGTTCCTGCACCCGGCCACCTGCCAACGTGGCGACCAGCTCGTAGCCTGGGGAAATGGGCAGGTATGGCAAGCCTCGGACCTCGAAGCGGTTCGGGTCGGCGGTAGCGACCCGGCAGGGTTTGTCTGGCCTGGCAACATCGGCGGGGCAGGGAGCAACTTGATTGAGGAAGTCGCCCTGAAGATCGATACCCAGAAACGAGGTCGGCTCCAGTTCCCATGCAGGGCTGTTCTGCTGTGCGTTCGTCCACAGAGGAAGCATGGCGAGCAGGCCCGCCGAAACAGTTAAAAGAGGTAGAGGCTTCATGGAGTCCATTCTTCGAAGAAGATTCAACAAGGGGTGTAGATTACCCACATGCACAGCACATTCAATGCTGTCAATAGGCCTGCTTCGCAGGTGCCCTGCGGAAAAGGAGCAAAACGTTTCTGAAAAGTTCCATACGAAGCGAAAGGGTGTGACGCAGGTCGCGTTTTAGGCGTGGTCGCGCGATGGATCAGAAAAAGAAAAACCCGCCAGGAAGGCGGGTTGAAAGAACGTACGAAGCGGTTTCAGTGTGCCCAGTCGATTGTCAGAAATTCGTGAAGCGCCTGTTCACAGACTGTCGATGACTCTCAAAAATGGGTCAGTTCAAGGCGACTGATCACGCAAACCGAGCCGTCTTCAGCGGGCGTTGAGTCGGTAAAGTCAATCTGGTTGTACACGCCGCCATGGAAGTTAAAGTTCCTTGCGTTCCATGTGCTCGCCAACTGAAGTGCTGGAGAGCGGCCTGTACGGCCATTGCAGGTTGCGCTGAGGATGACTACGCCGCTGGATGAAACTTCGATGATGATCTCGAACGGTGCTCCCAGCGGCACCTCGGTCAGAAAGGTGGTCGTGGGTGCGGTTGCCTGGTTGAATTCGGAGCGAAAGCCGTAAGTGAGCTTGCCTTTGTTCCAGAACACTTTGATGGGTGGGCTGTCATCGTCCTTTACGTGCAGTTGTGAAATCACCACTTTTTGTAACGAGTTGACCTTCTGCAGCGTGAACGTTTGGTGGTTACGGTGGGTAGCGGCGCTGCCCAAGCCCCAATAGACAGGTTCCTTCCATTCGCAACGGGTACGGTGTGTGCTTTTGCTGGCCGCGCCCTTGGTAGGGGCGTTCAGGCGAATGGAACCATCGGGCAATCGCGCGACAAACTCACTCAACGTAGCCAGGGCAACGGCACCGGTGACTTCCAGGGCCACGGGGTTGGTTTCTGATTTAGGGGCAGGCGTGGTGATGATCAGGTTGTCGATGTTCACAGTCATGCGGGTTCTCCTTGATGAAACACAGGTCCACATAGTTGCGAGCATCGAAGCAGGGCATATGGTTCCCACAAAGATTGCGCCGGGAGACCGAATGGGCAAAAAAAGCCCGCCAAGGTGGCGGGCAAGAACGTTTGAAGGGAGAGATTGGAGACTAGCGGTTGAGCGGTTAAGCCAGCGTTAAGCTGTCAACAATTGACCGCGACTGTTGATCGGCCTATACAGGCCTGTTTTGACCTTGGGAGCCCAGCCATGCACGACGAAGACGACCTGCACGAACCCGAGCACGATCATCTGCTCGACCACGAGTTTCTGGAGGAGGATGTCGATCCGGAAGCCGACGCTCATGGAGTACTGGACGAAGCCGAGGAAGATGAAGAGCTTCGGGATGACTTCGATGACGAGGAGCATCCCGCCTGGCACGACGACATCGACGATTGAGTCGTCGTGCCAGTGTTGTGGCCGTCAGCGACGGTCCAGGGAGAAGCGTCCTGCGCCGCTCACCGCCAGTAGTAACAGCCCGCCGACGATGCTCATGTTTTTAAGGAACTGGGTCATGTTGGCGCTGCGCTCCGGGTCGACCATGTTCCAGTATGGATGCCCGATCAATGCAGTGCCCAGAACGAACAACGCGAACAGGAAGGCCAGCGGGCGCGTATAGAAGCCCAGGATCAGCAGGATGCCAACGGCGAACTCCATGATCACTGCAATGGCCGCCGCGAGCATGGGCGCAGGGGCTCCGAGGGAGCTCATGTAATTGACCGTTCCTTCAAAACCGGTCAGTTTGCTCCAACCGGACAGGATGAAAAGGATCATCAGCAATACACGGGCGAGCAGGATGATGATGTCGCGTTGACCATCGAAGAGGGAGTAGCGCATGGTGGCATTCCAGTGAGCGGGGACATGTTCCACTGTAGCAGTCGGTACACGTTCTGCTGGGCATGAAAAAGGCGCCGCAAGGGCGCCTTTTCAGAAGGAGATGGTGCGAGTGGCGGGACTCGAACCCGCAAGGCTCACGCCGACAGATTTTAAGTCTGCTGTGTATACCAATTCCACCACACTCGCACGCTTGAAAGGGTCGTCACGACCGGCGCGCTTCAAGGCAGAAGGGCCTGACAATCAAGCGCGCTTTATAACCCACCGTTATAGACAAGTCAACCGCACCTGCCGTTTCAGGGGGTTAATGCGTGGGCGATCTGACGCAGCGTGCAGGCAGAGGATTTCAGGCCCTGGGTATGGCCATCCATTGCCTGGGCATCGTGTCCGTGCACACGATGGCGAAGGTACCGGGCGTGTCCGGAAAGCCCGCGGCAGACAACTTCCAATTCGTTGGCGGTGCGTTGGAGATCATCTTGCAGGCGCTGCATGCGCAAATTGACGAGCATCTTCGTTCCTGGCTTTGCAAAGGCCGGAGCACTATAGGCCAAGGGCTATCTTGCTGTCATTGAGCCTTGCAAGTCCGTGCTCAGGCCCAACGCGTTGCAACTCTTTGCTGGCCGAACGGGAACCATGACGCGTCCAGGCTTGTCTGTGGCTTACATGGGTGCCGGTCTTTTGACTACGCTCAGTGGATGGCCCTGGTAGTGCCTGCGGAGTCTGCATGGTTTCCAATGAGCGTTCCGATCAGCCGCAAATGCCGCCCAACCGTTATGAGCAGCTGGTTCAATCGGTGGTGGACTATGCCATCTATATGCTCGACCTGTCGGGCACGGTGGTGTCCTGGAACCCAGGCGCCGAACGTATCAAGGGCTACCGTGCCGAGGAAGTGATCGGCCAGCATTTTTCGCTGTTCTTCACCGACCAGGACCGGGCCGAAGGCCGTCCGGAGCATTTGTTGCACCAGGCTTTGGAACAGGGTGTGGCTCAGGATGAAGGCTGGCGCGTGCGCAAGGACGGCACGCAATTCTGGGCCCTGGCAGCACTGGATGTGGTAAGGGACGAAACGGGGCAGGTCATCGGACTGGCCAAAGTTACCCGGGACATCACCGACCGACGTGAGTCGGCCCTGCAATTGGATGCCATCCGCGCCCAGCTATTCCAAGCCCAGAAACTCGAGGCCCTGGGGCAACTCACCGGTGGCCTGGCCCATGATTTCAACAACCTGTTGACCATCATTCTCGGGGCCGCCCGGCTCGCCATGAGTAGCGATGATTTGCAGCGTATCCGCCGGCTGCTTGAACACGTTGTCGATGCCGGGGAACGGGGCACGCAATTGACCCGGCAACTGCTGACGTTCGCCCGTCATCGCCAATTGACCGCGGCGCGTATCGCCCCCGCTGAACTGATCGAGGCCACGCGTGGTCTTCTGCAGCATGGACTGACCCAAGGCATCGTGCTTGAGGAATACCTGCAGCCGGACCTGCCATCGATTGAAGCGGACGCGGGGCAACTGCAGATGGTCTTGCTCAACCTGTTGCTCAATGCCCGTGATGCCATTGACGGCGAGGGACGCATTCGTCTTGCCGTCACCTGTGTCGAGCTGTCCGGCGAGGTGGAGGGGCTGCGGGGACGTTTTGTGCGGTTCGATGTGCAGGACACAGGCCAAGGCATCGATCCGAAGGTGCTGCCACGAATCTTCGAGCCTTTTTTCACCACCAAGCCCTTCGGCCGGGGCACTGGTCTGGGACTGAGCCAGGTCTATGGCTTTGCCAGGCAGTGCAACGGTGCTATCTGCGTGGACAGCCGGTTAGGCGAGGGTACCTGCATGAGTCTGTACCTGCCCGCATGCCCGGACGTCACCGACCCTGGGTCTCAATGAGTAACCACCATGGCAGAATCACTCAAGCGATTGGCGACAGGCATCGATGGACTGGACGTGCTCCTCAAAGGCGGCCTGATCGCCGGGGCCTCCTATATCGTCCAGGGACCGCCGGGTGCGGGCAAGACCATTCTGGCCAACCAGCTGGCATGCAATCATGTGCGCAGCGGCGGTCGCGTGTTGGTGGCGACCTTGCTCAGCGAGTCCCACGAGAGGTTGTTTCAATACTTGTCGACGCTGGACTTCTTCGATCCTGCGCTGGTCGGCGACCCAATCCAGTTCGTCAGTGCCTTCGATACCTTGGAGCAGGAAGGGCTCGATGCGGTGGTCAGGTTGTTACGCCAGGAGATCGCTCGTCAGCAGGCCAGCCTGCTCATCGTCGATGGGCTGCTCAACGCTCGGGTCCGTGCGGAAACCAGCCTCGATACCAAGAAGTTCGTCTCCGAACTGCAGGGGCACGCCGCCTTTGCCGGATGTACCGTGCTGTTGTTGACCAGCGCCCGACTGCAAGAGGGCAGTCCAGAGCACACCATGGTCGATGGGGTGATCGAGTTGGGCGAACAACTGCTAGGCAGCCGGGCGGTGCGCCAGGTCCAGTTGCGCAAGACGCGTGGCAGTGGCGCACTTTCCGGGCTGCATGAGTGCCTGATCGACCAGGCCGGTCTGCAGGTGTTTCCTCGCCTGGAAGCGCTATACAGCCACCCCAGCCAGACGGGAAGCGATACGCTGACGCGGGTCGGTACCGGTATCGCCACGTTGGACGAAATGCTCGGCGGTGGTGTGGCCAAGGGCTCGGTCAGCCTGGTCATGGGGCCTTCGGGGATCGGCAAGACATCGTTAGGCCTGGCGTTCCTCGGGCCCTGCACTCCCCAGGCCCCGGGCCTGCACTTTGGCTTCTACGAAACACCGGCCCGGCTGCGCCTGAAGGCCGCTGCGCTGGGGCATGACCTCGCCAAGCGTGAACGCGAAGGCAGCCTGGCGTTCTGTTGGCAAACCACCACCGAAGGGCTATTGGACCAGCTTGGCGGATACTTGCTCGAGCGTGTCGAGACACTGGGCGCCCAGCGGGTGGTGATCGACAGCCTGGGCGCGTTCAGTCGCCTGGCGTTCGACCCTGCCCGGCTCAATGCCTTCTTCCGTGCCCTGACCGGCGAGTTGCGTGCCCGTGACGTCAGCGTGCTGCTGACCTGGGAGATGCGCGATATCTTCGGCTCGGAGATCACTGCACCAGCGCCAGATCTTTCGAGCCTCGTCGACAACCTGCTCTTGATGCGTTTCGTCGAACTGGATTCGCAGCTGCGGCGCATGGTCTCGGTGCTCAAGGTGCGCGATAGCCATCATGACCCGGCGCTGCACGAGCTGTGCATCGGTCCTCAGGGAATTGTTTTGCGCAAGGCCTTCGAAGGTGCATGCGGCGTGTTGAGCGGCACGCCCGTGCCCCAGGGGAGCGACTGATGGAATAGGACGATGAACACGATCCTGATCGTCGACGATGAATACCTGATAGCCGATATCCTCGGATTCGCGTTGGAGGATGAAGGCTTTCTGGTGGAGAAGGCGAGCAATGGCCGCAAGGCTTTGGAGGCGCTCAAGGAAAAACGGGTAGAGTTGGTGATCACCGACTACATGATGCCGCTGCTCAACGGCGAGGAACTGGTCAAGGCGATCCGCGATGAACTGCAGCTACCTGACCTGCCAGTGATTCTCATGAGCGGCGCACAGGCCAACCAGGGACGCATTTGCCCCGAGTTGTTCGTTGCGGTTTTCGACAAACCCTTCGACATGGACAGGATGATCGCCAAGGTGCGGGAACTGCTAGACACCTGAGGCGTGGCCGCCCGCGTGAGCGGGCTGAACGGTCAAGCGCGTCCGTGCGACTTGAAGCAAGGTTGTTCAGTGCTGGTCGTCGTTCTTCTCCGGAGCAGGGTTGCCGGCCTGGATACGCTTGAAGATCTCTTCACGATGAACCTGTACATCCTTTGGCGCATCGATGCCGATCCTCACTTGCATCCCTTTGACTCCCAGAATGGTTACTTTGATGTCATCGTCGATGACGATGCTTTCGCCAACCTTGCGGGTGAGTATCAGCATGTAGTTCTCCTTGGTAATGATGAAATCCGCGCGGCCATTTACCGCGGCGGCGGGAGCGTGTCCCTCTTCCTTCTCATTAAAGACGCTTTCCGCGAAGAGTAATTCCCGCGCAGATAAATTCTGTTATCTGTCTTTAGTCGCAGGTGCCGAAACGACCAAGGCGGCCGATCAGCGAAGGTGCTCGCTGGCAAGGATAGGGGGCTTACGCCCAGATGGGAAATTTCTCTGTTTGATAGCGCAAATAGAAGCGAGTAATCACCGATTAATCCCCTAGTAATTGCAGGAAGCGAAGTAAGGCGGCTTCCTCCGCCTCCAGGCCTTGGCGCGCCCTGGCTTTGGGCAAGGTGGCCAGTCGGCCGAGCTGATAATGCTCCAGCACCGCCGGGTGGATATAGCAGCGTCGACACACCGCAGGTGTATTGCCCAGGCGCGTGGCCACCTGCCGGACGATAGCGGCAACCTGGCGGCGGGCCTCGCTTTCCGGTTGCCAGGCCAGGGGGCGCAACAGGTCCAGGGCAAGTGCGCTGCCAGCCCAAGTGCGGTAGTCCTTGGCGGTGAAGTCAGCACCCGTTAGCTGCTGCAGGAACTGATTGACCTCGCTCGAACCCACGGCATGTCGCTGGCCCTGTTCGTCCAAGTACTGGAACAAGGTCTGTCCCGGAAGCTCCAGGCAGCGCTTGATCAGCCGCGCCAGGCGTCGGTCGCGCAGGCTGACATCGTGTTCGACGCCCCGTTTGCCGCGAAACTGAAAGCGCACGGTACTGCCTTGGACCTGTACATGCCGGTTGCGCAAGGTGGTCAGGCCGTAGGAATTGTTTTCCCGCAGGTACTGGCGGTTGCCGATTCGGATCAGCGTGGTGTCGAGCAGGCTGACCACCAGGGCCATGACTTTTTCTCGGTCCAGGCCGGGTCGCGCCAGATGGCTATCCAGTTGCCGGCGCAGCCTGGGCAACGCTTGGGCAAAGGCCAGCATGCGATCGTACTTGTGCTGGTCGCGCAGTTCACGCCATTGGGCGTGGTAGCGATACTGCTTGCGTCCTCGGGCGTCGCGCCCGGTGGCTTGCAAATGGCCCTGGGGATCGGGGCAGATCCAGACGGCGGTATAGGCTGGCGGGATCGCCAGGGCGGCGATGCGGGCCAGCGTCTGGGCGTCGCGTATGCGTTTGCCATCGGTGTCGAAGTAGTGAAAGCGGTCGCGCCAGCGACGCCGAGTCAGCCCCGGTTGGCTGTCATCGACATAGTGCAGGGCTTGGGGCAGTGGGCAATCGAGCATGGGGCAATGTCCATCGACCAGTCACAGGACAATGGACAACGGCTGTCCGGTCAATGCTCAGCCCAGCAGCGCCACCGACTTGATCTGAGCCCACAGTGTCTGCCCGGGGTGCAACTCAAGCTGGTCTGCCGAATAGCGAGTGATACGCGCCAGCAGGGCATTGCCCGCCGCGTCCAGGCTCACCAGTACATGGGCCGGATTGTCGGCAGCGCGGCATTGAACGACCTGGACAGGCAGGCGGTTGAGAATGCTTGAGGTGCTGTCGGCGGCCAGCGCCAGGCTGACATCGCGTGCCTGTACCTTGAGCCTCAAGGTGCTGCCGATCACCAAGGCGGGATGGGCGATGCGCAGTGTGGGCGCGCAGTCGCCCATCAGGCGCAGATCGAACAGCCCATAGTGCGGGTCATGACCGGCGACCATTCCGTCGAGCACTACACCGGCATCCTCGCCTTGAGCCAAGGGCAGGTCGAGCCTTGCCAGGGTTTCGCTGATCGGGCCGCTGGCCAGTGCCTGGCCCTGTTCCAGTAGCACAAGATGGTCGGCCAGGCGCGCCACTTCATCCTGGGCATGACTGACGTACACCACGGGGATCTCCAGTTCATCGTGCAAACGCTCCAGGTACGGCAGGATCTCGCGTTTGCGCGCAGCGTCCAGGGCGGCCAGCGGCTCGTCCATCAGCAGCAGGCGTGGGCTGCTGAGTAGGGCGCGGGCGATGCCGACCCGTTGAGCCTCGCCTCCTGAGAGGGTCGCGGGACGGCGCTCGAGCAGAGCAGCGATGCCCAGCAGCTCGCAGGCATGAGCCAGGCTGACCTTGCGGTCGGCGCTGGGGACGCGTCGCCAGCCGAACTCCAGATTGCCGCGCACCGATAGATGAGGGAATAAGCTGGCCTCCTGGAACACGTAACCCACCGCTCGTTTGTGCGGTGCCAGGAAATAGCCTTTGGCGCTGTCTTCCCAGACTTCGCCGTTGACTTCGATGTAGGCGTGCTGGGCGCGCTCGAGGCCCGCCAAACAGCGCAGGCAGGATGTCTTGCCCGAGCCTGAATGGCCGAACAGGGCACTGACGCCGCGTCCAGGCAGATTCAGGTCGACGTTCAGGTTGAACTCGCCGCGCGCCAGGTCCAGGCGCGCCAGGATCGACGAAGGCATCTCAGCTCCAGCCTGCTCTTGCACGGCGACCTGCATAGAGCATCAGTAGCACCAGGAAGGAAAACACCAGCATGACGCCTGCCAGCCAATGCGCCTGCGGATAGGCCATGGCCTCGACATGATCGAAGATCTGCACCGAGACCACGCGGGTCTTGTCGGGGATGTTGCCGCCGATCATCAAGACCACGCCGAACTCACCGACAGTGTGGGCGAAACCAAGGACACTGGCGGTGACAAAACCGGGCCGGGCGAGCGGCAATACCACATGGACGAAGGTGTCCCAGGGGCTGGCGCGCAAGGTCGCGGCAACTTCCAGCGGACGCTGGCCGATGGCGGCGAAGGCATTTTGCAGCGGCTGGACCACGAAGGGCATGGAATACACCACTGAGCCGATCACCAACCCGCTGAAGCTGAATACCACGCTGCCCAGCCCCAATGCCTGGGTAGCCTGGCCTAGCCAGCCGTGCGGGCCGAGGGCGATCAGTAGATAGAAGCCGATCACCGTGGGCGGCAGTACCAGCGGCAGGGCCACCACCGCACCGATAGGACCACGCAGCCATGAGCGTGTCCGCGCCAGCCACCAGGCGATGGGCGTGCCCAGCACCAACAGGATCAAGGTGGTCAGGCTGGCCAGTTTGATGGTCAGCCAGATCGCACCCAGGTCGCTGGCGTCCAGTGGCATCAGAGGTCATACCCGTAGGACTTGATCACCGCAGCCGCTTTCGGGCCCTTGAGGTAATCGAACAGGGCCTTGGCGGCCGGGTTGTCCTTGCCCTTTTCGAGAATCACCGCGTCCTGGCGGATCGGCTCGTGCAACGGCGCCGGCACGATCCAGGCCGAGCCGCTCTGCAACTTGCCATCCTTGTAGATCTGCGACAGGGCGACGAAGCCGAGCTCGGCATTGCCTGTGGAGACGAACTGGAAGGCCTGGGTGATGTTCTGGCCCTCGACCAGCTTGGCCTGGGTGGTTTCGGTCAAATTGAGCTTGTCCAGCACTTGGGTGGCGGCCAGGCCATAGGGGGCGGTCTTGGGGTTAGCGATGGCCAGGTGCTGAAAGGTGTTCTGCTTGAGGATCTCGCCTTTGTCATCCACATATCCAGGTTTGGCCGACCACAGAGCCAGGGTGCCGATGGCATAGGTGAAGCGCGAGCCGGGGACAATGGCCTTTTCCTGCTCGAGCTTGGCCGGCGTGCTGTCGTCGGCGGCGAGGAAGACGTCAAAGGGGGCGCCATTCTTGATCTGTGCATAGAACTGGCCGGTGGCGCCGGAGGCGACCACCAGCTTGTGGCCGGTGTCTTTCTCGAAATCCTTGGCGATGGCCTGGAGGGGCGCGGTGAAGTTGGCTGCGACGGCCACTTGGACTTCATCAGCCCAGGCGCTATTGAGCGTAATCAGGCCGGCCAGGACGCCAGCGGCCAAGGTGGACAGGCGGATGAGCATGCAGAGGGGCTCCTTGGGGGTATCGTTATGGTGCTGACTATATAGCGATAGGCCGCCGGACAGGAAGAGGCACGATGCAGGAGCGGGCTTTGCCTCGCGATGGCGTCAATCAGGGGGCAGTTCAGCGCCCGAGCTGCTCCAGCGCTTTGTTGGCGATCTCTAAGGTCAGCTCGCTGGCCGAGCGGTGCCGACCCAGGCGCAGTGCCTGGCCGGCCCACAGGTTGCTGAAATCGCTGTTGCCCTGTGGGTCACGGATCGCCCTGAGCGGCATCAAGGCGCCGCCGGCGAGTGGGAAGCGCGGCGCCAGCGGGCTCATCGGCCCCAGCTCGCGCATGATACGGTTGTTGATGCCTCGCGCTGGACGTCCGGTGAACAGGTTGGTCAGGGCTGTATCGCTGGCCGGCGCGTTGTCCAGCGCATGGCGATGGGCTGCTGATACCTTGGCTTCGGGGCAGAACAGGTAAGCGGTGCCGATTTGCACCGCCGAAGCGCCCAGTGCCAAGGCGGCGACCAGTCCGCGATGATCACCGATGCCGCCTGCCGCGATCACCGGGATGCGCACGGCATCCACCACTTGGGGCACCAACGCGAAGGTACCGATCTGGCTGGTGATGTCGTCGCTCAGGAACATGCCTCGATGCCCGCCGGCCTCGTAGCCCATGGCGATGATCGCATCGCAGCCATTGGCCTCCAGCCAGAGGGCTTCTTCCACCGTGGTGGCGCTAGACAATACCTTGGCACCGCTGGCCTTCACTCGTTGCAGCAGTTCGACCTGGGGCAGGCCGAAATGAAAGCTCACCACCTCAGGACGCAATTGCTCCACCCACTGGCAACTCTGCTCGTCGAATGGCGCCCGGTTGGATACCGGCGTCGGCGCCTCGAAATCCGCCCCGACCTCGTCGTAATAGGGCTTGAGCGCTTGTTTCCAGCGCGCGTCGCGCACCGGGTCAGGCATTGGCGGCTGATGGCAGAAGAAATTGAGATTCAGTGGCCCCTGGCAACTGGCACGAAAGGCTTGTACTTCGCCGTGGAGCTGCTCGGCGGTGAGCATGGCACAGGGCAGGGCGCCCAGCCCGCCGGCATTGCCGACGGCAATGGCCATGGCCGAGCCGCTGGCACCGGCCATGGGCGCTTGGAGTATGGGCAACTGGATGCCCAGTAGGTCGAGGATACGACGGTCGGGCCAGGTGCTCATGCGCTGCTCCTTGATGACGGTGGGGCGGGTTTACAGGGCCTTGCTGACTTGAATGTCGCTGATCTTCTCGGCATCGTCGCCGTGGATCTTGCGCAGCGCTTCGAGCGCCTGCTCATGGGAGGCGTCAGGCATCAGGGCAAAGTCCCAACGGCGCTCGCCGTCGAGCTTGTACTTGATCACGTATTTGATGGTTTGAGTCATGACGGGCCTTAGACGAGTTTGGACGACGAGCGGCGGATGATCTTGATCTTGTGGGTGAAGGTCGGCTTGCGTGTCACCGAGATCGGGCGCGGGCTCACGGTGTCGATGGTGATATTCCAGAAGCCGGTGCTGGGTACGGTGATCTTGGCTGGGAACTTGATGAAGTGGCCACCGTGGTAGGTGTGCCGGCCGCCGTTCTTGAAGCTGCGGAAGTTGGCGTCATTCATCAGGCGGATGTTGCAGCGCTGGGAGCACTCGATGACGACCACGTCGTCCTCGTTCAGGTGCTCGCGCTGGTGTACGAATTTCATGAGGTGCTCCGCAAGGTTTGGTTCTGCAAACATGAACGATACCACGATGTCAGGGTAGACTTGCGCGCGAGATGGTCGGGCCCAAGATAAATCTGCCAAAGCAGGGAGCAAATCAGCCCGACAGTGGTCGAAGCGTTTCTCGATGAAGGAAGGGGTAATGCGAATGAAGTGGTTGGTGCCCGCGATGCTGTTGGCATTGGGCGGCTGTGTCAGTGTTTCGGAGCTGGAGCAATCGCGCGAAACCTTGGATGTCATCTCCGGCAAGACGCCGCGCCAATACGCCGATTGCGTCAAGAGCAAGCTGGCAGATAGCCGTGACCCACTGGTCGAAGAGGCGCGTGGCGAGGGCCTGCGCTTGATCGTTCCACAAAAAGTGCCGACAAGCGTCGGTCCTGCTGCCCTGGTGGACATCGACAAACGTGGCAGTGGCAGCAGCATCAAACTTCACGAGCGGCTGAACAATTTCCCGCTGCGCCTGGGCGATGTGCGCACCGCTGCGACCCAGTGCATCTCCGGAACTTGATCCAGCTCAGCAAATGAGCAGTTAGCAGGCGCAATGCCATTTTCTTGCCCGGTGATCGTTGTCGGTATCCGGGGATAGGCCTACTCTTCATGGGCTTATATCGTTTAAGCCTAAGCTTATAACAAGGAAATGGAGCGTCCCGTGAACACACCGTTGAGTCGCGTCGTGATCGGCAGTTTGCTGATCCTGGCCTGGCCTTCGGCGCATGCCGTCGATGGCCAGAAGATCTTCACCCAAGGTGGGCACAACCCCGCCGCCATGGCATGCCTGGGCTGCCACGGACCGGATGGCAAAGGCATCGCCGCCGCAGGCTTTCCGCGCCTGGCCGGCCTGCCAGCGAGTTATCTGAGCAAACAACTGGCCGATTTTCGCAGTGGTAGTCGCAAGCAAGCGGTCATGGAGCCGCTCGCCAAGGCGTTGGACGAAGACGAAATCACCGCCGTCAGCACCTACCTGGCCAGCTTGCCGGCCGACCCGGCCCCCGACTTTCGCCGCCAGCAGATCGCCAATGATCCAGTGTCCCGCCTGGCCCTCTATGGCGATTGGAGCCGGCAGATACCCGGTTGCGTGCAATGCCATGGGCCTGGTGGCGTTGGTGTCGGCGAGCACTTCCCGCCGCTGGCCGGACAACCGGCAGGCTACTTGACCGCACAGCTCAACGCCTGGCGCGACGGTAGTCGCAGCAACGACCCCAACCAACTGATGGTCGGCGTGGCCAAGGCCATGACCGAGGAGGAGGTCAAGGCCATCGCCGCGTTCTTCGCCCAGCCCGTCCGTCAGGAGGCCAAGCCATGAAACCGATGATCCCGAGCCTGTTGCTGTTGGCCTTGGGCAGCGCCCAGGCTGCACCTATCGCGATGGAAGATCAGTCCCAGCTCAAGGTTCCAGGCAGCCACGCGCCTGCGATGTTCACCCCGCCGTCCGAAACTGATCTGCCGGACAACGCCTTTGGCAAGATGGTCCGTGAAGGCCACGCGCTATTCGTCGACACGCGCCGGCTGATGCCTGAAGCGGTCGGCAACGGCATGAACTGCAGTAACTGCCACCTGGACCAAGGGCGCCTGGCGTATTCCGCGCCGCTGTGGGGTGCGTATCCGATGTATCCGGCGTATCGCAAGAAGAACGACAAGGTCAACACTTTTGCCGAGCGTATCCAAGGCTGTTTCCAGTTCAGCATGAACGGCACGCCGCCGGCGGCCGACAGCCCACAGATGACAGCCCTCAGCGTCTACGCCTACTGGCTGTCGACCCAGGCGCCTACGGGTGTGGAAACACCGGGGCGCGGTTATCCCGAAGTAGCGCCACCGGCTGGCGGCTATGACTTCAAGCGTGGCGAGCAGGTCTACGGCGAGCAATGTGCAATCTGCCACGGTGACCAGGGCCAAGGGCAGAAAGTGGCAGGCGAGTATGTGATGCCACCGTTGTGGGGGCGCGATTCCTACAACTGGGGGGCCGGCATGCACCGGATCAATACGGCCGCTTCGTTCATCAAGCACAACATGCCCCTAGGCCGCCCCGGCAGCCTGAGCGATCAGCAGGCCTGGGACGTGGCAGCCTGGATCAACCGCCATGAGCGGCCACAGGATCCGCGGCTGGTGGAAGGTTCCATCGAGAAGACCCGGCTGAAGTTCCATGCCAACGATGGCGTGAACCTATATGGGCAAAAAGTCGATGGCGTGTTGATCGGGCAGGGCAGCGGAGGCTGACGGCGGCTCTTGTCACACGCGTGACCCTGTGCTGTCACTGCCCTGCAACGATGCCTGGTGTGCAATGGCCGCACTCTTCGACAAGGGGTGCGGCCATGGAACTCTGTGTGATCGGGGCGGGGTATGTGGGGCTGGTCACGGCAGCCTGTTTCGCCGAAATGGGCAACCATGTGGTGTGTCTGGAGCGTGACCAGGTGCGCCTGGCGCAACTGCGTCAGGGCCAATGCCCGATCTACGAACCCGGCCTGCAAGCGCTGCTACAGGCCGGGCTGGAGAATGGGTCGTTGAGTTTCAGCGACCATTGGAGCCACGCTCTGGCGCGCGCCGAGGTAGTGTTCATCGCGGTCGGTACGCCCAGTCTGGAGGACGGCTCTGCTGACCTTGGACACGTGTTGGCAGTTGCCGACAGCCTCGCACGCCATCTTTCTCGCACGTGTCTGGTGGTAAACAAGTCGACCGTCCCGGTGGGCACGGCCGAGCGGGTCGCTCGACACATCACCAATGGCTTGCGCGAGCGCGGTGCGCGGTTCGCCGTGCAGGTGGCGAGCAATCCTGAATTTCTCAAGGAAGGCAGCGCCGTCGAAGACTTCATGCGACCGGACCGTGTCATCATCGGCAGCGACAGCGAACAGGCCAGCCAGTGCCTGCAGCGCCTCTACAGGCCGTTCGTGCGCAACCGCGAGCGCGTGTTGCTGATGTCGCCGCGTGCGGCCGAGTTCAGCAAATATGCGGCCAATGCCTTCCTTGCCACGCGTATCTCTTTCATCAACGAACTGGCCGGGCTTTGCACGCACCTGGACGTGGACATCGAGCAGGTACGTCGCGGCATCGGCAGCGATACGCGTATCGGCAGTCACTTCATCTATGCCGGCTGCGGCTATGGCGGCTCGTGCTTCCCCAAGGACGTGCGTGCACTGATCCATAGCGCCGAGCAGGCCGGATACCAGCCTGCCATCCTGCAGGCAGTGCAGGCGCGCAACGAGGTGCAGAAGACCGTGTTGTTCGAGGCGCTGCATCAGCACTTCGGTGGCTTTGTACGGGGGCGCACCGTAGCGATCTGGGGGTTGGCCTTCAAGCCCGGTACCGATGATGTGCGCGAGGCGCCCAGCCTGGTGCTGCTCGAGGCGCTGTTGGCGGCAGGCGCGCATGTCCAGGCCTGCGACCCGGCAGCGACGGCGGGGGTCGCCGAGCGCTACCGGCACGCGACGGCCAGCGGCCAGCTGCGCCTTACGCAGGATCCCTACGTCTGTGTCGAAGGCGCGGACGCGTTGGTGCTGGTGACTGAATGGAAGCTGTTCCGCCAGCCGGATTTCCGCCGTGTGCGGGGGTTGATGCGCATGCCAGTGCTGTTCGATGGCCGCAATATTTACGATCCATCGGAACTATCTACACTGGGTTATCTCTATCATGGCATCGGTCGGCCAGGGGCGGGGCATTGTAAGGTGACCGCCGCCTGATTAGACTGCGCCGAACTCCACAGGCCCAGCCTTTGTTTAAGGATGTATATGATCAAAAAATGCTTGTTCCCGGCAGCCGGCTACGGCACCCGCTTCCTGCCTGCTACCAAAGCCATGCCCAAGGAAATGCTGCCGGTGGTCAACAAGCCACTGATCCAGTATGGCGTCGAAGAGGCGTTGGATGCAGGTCTGAGCGAGATCTCCATCGTCACCGGTCGCGGCAAGCGCGCCCTGGAAGACCACTTCGACATCAGCTACGAGCTGGAAAACCAGATCAAAGGCACCGACAAGGAAAAATACCTGGTCGGCATCCGTCGTTTGCTGGATGAGTGCTCCTTCTCCTACACCCGTCAGACCGAGATGAAAGGCCTGGGTCACGCCATTCTCACGGGTCGTCCACTGATCGGCGACGAGCCGTTCGCCGTGGTGCTGGCAGACGACCTGTGCGTCAACCCGGAAGGCGACGGCATCCTTACCCAGATGGTCAAGCTGTACAACCAGTTCCGTTGCTCGATCGTCGCCATCCAGGAAGTCGATCCGCAGGAAACCAACAAGTACGGCGTGATCGCTGGCGACATGATCCGCGATGACATCTATCGGGTGACCAACATGGTCGAGAAGCCCAAGCCGGAAGACGCCCTGTCGAACCTGGCGATCATCGGCCGCTATATCCTGACTCCGGATATCTTCGACATCATCCAGAACACCGAACCCGGCAAAGGCGGCGAGATCCAGATCACCGACGCGCTGATGAAGCAGGCCCAGGATGGCTGCGTACTGGCCTACAAGTTCAAGGGCAAGCGTTTCGACTGCGGTGGCGCCGAAGGCTACATCGAGGCGACCAATTTCTGCTTCGAGAATTACTACAAGACCGGCAAGGCGTACTGATTCGCCACTGTTGGTACGAAAGCCACCCTCGGGGTGGCTTTTTTGTTCCCGGCGGGTAACGGCGTTATGCTGGTCGCCAGCCAAGGAGACTGAATACATGGCCTACGATTTTGATCTGTTCGTGATTGGCGCCGGTTCCGGCGGTGTACGCGCGGCGCGTTTCGCCGCAGGCTTCGGTGCCAAGGTGGCGGTGGCCGAAAGCCGTTACCTGGGCGGCACCTGTGTCAACGTCGGTTGCGTGCCAAAAAAACTGCTGGTGTATGGCGCCCATGTGGCCGACGAGCTGGAGCAGGCCGCCGGTTTTGGCTGGACGCTGGAGGAAGGGCATTTCGACTGGGGCACCTTGATCGCCAACAAGAACCGTGAGATCGAGCGCCTCAACGGCATCTACCGCAACCTGCTGGTCAACAGCGGCGTGACCCTGCTGCAAGGGCATGCCCGTATCACCGGTGCCCACGAAGTCGAAGTCGAAGGCCAGCGCTACAGCGCCGGACACATTCTCATCGCCACTGGCGGCTGGCCACAGGTGCCGGATATTCCGGGCAAGGAGCTGGCGATCACCTCCAACGAGGCGTTCTACCTCAAAGAACTGCCGCGTCGTGTACTGGTGGTCGGTGGCGGCTACATCGCCGTCGAGTTCGCTGGCATCTTCCAGGGCCTGGGCGCCGATACCACGCTGTTGTACCGCGGTGACCTGTTCCTGCGCGGCTTCGATGGCTCGGTGCGTACCCACCTCAAGGAAGAACTGCAAAAGCGCGGTCTGGATCTTCAATTCAACGCCGATATCCAACGTATCGACCAGCAGGCCGATGGCAGCCTCAAGGCAACCCTCAAAGATGGCCGCGAGCTGGTCGCCGATTGTGTGTTCTATGCAACCGGGCGGCGTCCGATGCTGGACAATCTGGGGTTGGAAAACACTGGTGTCGAGCTCGATGACCGCGGCTTTATCCGGGTGGACGATCAGTACCAGACCACCGAACCCTCGATCATCGCCATCGGTGATGTGATCGGTCGCGTCCAGCTCACACCGGTGGCCTTGGCCGAAGGCATGGCAGTGGCTCGTCGTCTGTTCAAGCCCGAGCAGTACCGCCCGGTGGACTATCAGAACATCCCCACTGCCGTGTTCAGCCAGCCGCCGATCGGCACCGTGGGCCTGACCGAGGAGCAGGCGCTGGAAGCCGGGCACAAGGTTCAGATCTTCGAAAGCCGCTTCCGCGCCATGAAACTGACCCTGACGGACATCCAGGAAAAGACCTTGATGAAGCTGGTCGTCGACGCTGAGACCGACAAGGTCTTGGGCTGCCACATGGTCGGGCCGGATGCCGGGGAAATCATCCAGGGCCTGGGTGTGGCCCTGAAGGCTGGCGCGACCAAGCAGCAGTTCGACGAAACCATTGGCGTGCACCCGACCGCTGCCGAAGAGTTCGTGACCATGCGCACCGCGACACGTTGATCCCGCCTTGTCAGCTCCTTCATGGCCTCGCTGCAACGGGGCCATGATTCTTACTTGCCTGCCGTGAATTTCACCTGCCTGGCTGGTAAGTCATCCGACATATTGTTCTTGAGACCTTCCTGATACTGCACCCACGTCCGGCAACCGGACAGCAGCCTGACACTTGCATGGCTGTCAATCAGCAATCAGAAGGTGATCATGAAAACACTCTATAAAGCCTTGTGCGCAGCCTGCGGCAGCGCGCTTCTCTACGCTGGTATCGCGCAGGCGGATCACGGCGAAATCAGCATCAGTGGTCAAGTGCTTGCGCCGACCTGCATCGTCAATGGCGGTAATGGCAACTTGCCGGTCAGTCTGCCTGACGTCAATGCGACCTTGCTGTCTCGGCCTGGACAGGTGGCCGGGCAAACGTCCTTCCAGCTGCGCTTGACCAACTGCGCCCCAACCGTAAGCCGGGTCTCGACCTACTTCGAGCCTGGCCCAACCATCAGCCCCGAGGGACGGCTCATCGTGGATGCCGGCGGTAGCCGCAATGTCCAGATTGAACTGCTCAATAGCAGCTTCGCACCAATGGACTTGTCGGCCGCCAAACGCAGCCAGCGCTCCCAGACCGTGCAGATCGTCGGTGGTAACGCCACGCTCGACTATCACGCGCGTTACTACGCGACCGGGGCCGCTACGCCAGGACTGGTCTCCACCCGTGTCCAGTATTCGCTCGATTACCTCTGAGCTTCCTCGGACAGGCCTGAGCGCCTGTCCTCGCCATTTACAGAACAAGGCATTCGATGTTCTTTCAACTCAACGCCCTCAGGCGCTGGGCGCTGCTGGCTGTATGGCTGTCTTGCGCCGAAGCAGGCGCCAGCGTGGTCATCTCCAGTACGCGTGTCGTTTATCCGGCCGACCAGGCCGAGATTACCCTCAAGCTCAGCAACGAAGGGCTCAATCCATCGTTGGTCCAGGCCTGGGTCGATGACGGCTCTGCCCAGGTGGATGCGCAGGCGCTACACGCGCCATTCAGCCTCGTGCCCTCATTGTTTCGCCTGGATCCAGGCAAGGGGCAGAGCCTTAGACTGTTCCATACGGGCGAAACGATGCCCCAGGACCGTGAAAGCCTGTACTGGCTCAATGTGCTCGACGTCCCCCCCAAAGGCACAGGCAACACGCTTCAGGTTTCCCTGCGGACCCGTATCAAGCTGTTCTATCGCCCCATGAGGTTGTCAGGCAATGTCGCAGAGGCGCATCAGATGCTGCGCTGGCGTGTTTTGCGCGATGGGGCTGGCGGGGTGCTGCAGGTCGACAACCCCAGTCCGTACTTCGTCAATCTCGCCAAATTGGAGGTGCATCAAGGTAACCAGGTGCTCGACATCGAGCCCGGCCATATAGCGCCTTTTTCGAACACTCGATTCGCCGCGCCAGGCTTGAAGACTGGCGGTATCGTCCAGGTGCGCTACGCATTCATCGACGACTACGGCGCGGTGCATGAACGGCCAGAAGCCGTACATGCGAGCGGGGCGGGCTGAGGCTTGTCATGAGCCGCAGGACATTCGTCGACTGTGTGCCAGGGTGTCTGCTCGCCTGTCTTGGGGGGGAGCCGGTCCTGGCGATCGAGTTTGACGCAGGGCTGCTCAAGCAAGGCTCGTCATCGGACGTGCGCCGTTTCGAGAGGGAAGCGGTCGTCCCGGAGGGGCGCTTCACCCTGGACATTGTGCTCAACCAGCAGTGGAAAGGCCGGTTGCCTGTCTTGCTAAAGAAGCAAACGCTGACTAACCAGGCAGCGCCTTGCTACAGCAAGGGCTTGTTGCAGCGTCTGGGCCTGGATCTGCAATCCTTGGCCAGCGAGACCCAGAGCGTCCTCAAGGAAGATGACGCGTGTCTGCCCTTGTCCCAGCTACAAGTGCCTTCTAGTGAGACGCTGGATTTTGGCGCATTGCGGTTGGATCTGGTGATAGCGCAACAAGCCCTGGACCGCCAATCCAATGGTCACTTTCCCGCAGACCAGTGGGACAGCGGGGTAAATGTGGGCTTTATCGACTACCGGCTCAACCTCCATCAGCAGCGATCCAGACAGCAGGGCAGTGGTACTCGTCAAGGGTACCTGGGCCTGCGCATGGGGTTGAACACAGGGGACTGGTACTGGCGTCACGAGGGGCGCTGGCAAGGGCGTGATGCCGGGGCCTCGCACTATCAGGCGGGTGGATTGTCGGTCAGGCGGGACATTCCTACGTGGTCATCGCAAATGACACTCGGTGATAGCTACAGCCGTGGCGACGTTTTCGATACCGGCGCGTTGCGTGGCGTGTTGTTGAACAATGACGAGCGCATGCTCCCGCAGACCCAGCGCGGTTTTTCCCCCGTGATCAGCGGTGTGGCAAACAGCACGGCGTTACTGAGCATCCGCCAGCGCGGTGTGCTGGTGCACGAATCGACAGTAGCCCCCGGCCCCTTCGAAATCGACGACCTCTATGCCAGCGGCTTGCACGATGACCTTGAGGTCACTCTGCGCGAGTCCGATGGCGAGGTGCGAACCTTCTTCGTGCCGAGCCAGGCCGCACCGCTTGCCTTGCGCCCAGGAAGCAAACGGTTCGAATTCGCAGCGGGTGTCTGGCGCGATGAGCTGGGGAAGATGGGGCCTGGCCATTTGCACGGGAGTTGGCAACAAGGGCTGAACAACCATCTGAGTGTGCATGGAGGTGCGTGGTTGGCCAGCGATTATCTGGCCAGTGCCATGGGGGTGGCGATAAACAGTGGCGTCGGTGCTGTCGGCCTGACGCGCTACCACAGCCGCGTTTCGCTGGATCGGGAACGACAAGGGCACGCCTGGCGGATGAGCTGGCGACACAGGCTCACTGCATGGGAGACCGACCTTGGCGCGACATTGACGCAATACGCAGGCTATTACCGTTTCGACGATTTTGCCCAGGCGAGCCAAGGCCATGTGTTGGCCCCTGCGCGGCGGCGGGTCGGACTTACCGTCAACCGGCCGTTGGGCTCGCAAGGTGGTCGTCTGACGCTGATGGCGGGTTGGGGGCAGGGCGCAGAACGCCAAAGCAGTTACAGCCTGGGCTACAACAACCATCTGGGGAAACTCAACTATGGGATGCGGTTCGACCGTGAGCGGCGACCTTCTGGCCAGGCGCTCGACACATTCACGCTCACGGCCAGCCTGCCGCTTGGGGAGCGGCGTCGTGCTTCGTTGAGCAGTGGGATGACATGGGGGGCTCAGGGGCAGGGCCGTTCGAATGTGCGCTTGCGTGCAACGGCTGGGGAGCGTGGGCAATGGGGGTATGGGCTGGCTGCAGTGCGTCAGGAAGGGACGCGGGGCGGGGCAGGGCTGGATGCCCATCTGCTGCACCGTGGTTCGTTTGGCGAGCTGAACGCCTCGTTCGCCAATCGGCACACTCATCACCAAGCCTCAATGGGCGCCCAAGGGGCTCTGGTTGCCCATCCGGGGGGCTTGTCCATGGCCCCGCCGCTTGGGGAAAGCTTTGCGATTGTCCATGCACCGGGTGCGAGCGCGGCGCGGCTTCGCCAGCATCCTCAGATACGCCTGGATGAGCGTGGGTTCGCGGTGGTACCAGCATTGCTGCCGTATGGCCTGAACACGGTGGAGCTCGACCCCAAAGGCATGTCCAAGGATGTCGAGCTGCAACTCACTGGCCAGTCGGTAGTGCCGCGGTCAGGCGCGGCAAGTTGGTTGCACTATCCAACCCGTAGTGGTCATCCACTGATGCTGCACGCGCTCAAGGTGAGCGGACAGGCATTGCCCTTCGGTGCATTGGTACTGGATGAAGCGGGTAGGGAGCGAGGGATGGTCGGCCAGGGCAGCCGCCTGCATGTGCGTGGCGATGCGCAGCGAGGCCGGCTCAAGGTCATTTGGGGGGAGGCGGGTGATCAACAGTGCTGGCTGGACTATAGCGCCGGTCCCAGCGGGAGGCTCGAGGCATCGGCGTGTGTACAGGCCGACGCGTCTTAGGAATCAAAGTATCTATTGGGATTGGCGACTTATAGCCAAAACCAATCACAAGCATGAGGTTTGCCAATGAGCCTTTATCGGAGCCTGCGGTTAGGATTCTCTCCGTCAACTGATTTCAACCCATGAAGGAGCGTCTCCATGCCTATCATCAACAGCCAGGTCAAACCGTTCAACGCGACTGCCTACCACAAGGGCGAATTCGTCCAGGTCAGCGAAGCCGACCTCAAAGGCAAGTGGTCCGTCGTGTTCTTCTACCCAGCTGACTTCACCTTCGTTTGCCCGACCGAGCTGGGTGACCTTGCTGATAACTACGCCGAGTTCCAGAAGCTGGGCGTGGAAATCTACGGCGTGTCCACCGACACCCACTTCACTCACAAAGCCTGGCACGACACCTCGGAAACCATCGGCAAGATCCAGTACCCGCTGATCGGTGACCCGACCCACGTCATCGCCCGTAACTTCGACGTGCTGATCGAAGAAGCCGGTCTGGCGGATCGCGGTACTTTCGTGATCAACCCGGAAGGTCAGATCAAGATCGTCGAAATCAACGACGGCGGTGTAGGCCGCGATGCCAGCGAGCTGCTGCGCAAGGTCAAGGCTGCCCAGTACGTCGCCGCCCACCCAGGTGAAGTTTGCCCGGCCAAGTGGAAAGAAGGCGAAGCCACCCTGGCGCCATCGCTGGACCTGGTCGGCAAGATCTAAGCCGATGTGTAAGTCGCGGGCGGTAGCCAGTCGCCAAAGCTGAAGTAGCCACCGCCCCGTAAAAACGCCCGGGCGACCTCGCCTGGGCGTTTTTGTATCCAAGTTTTGAAAAAAGGAATCGCCCGTATGTTGGACGCCACGCTTAAATCGCAACTGAAAACCTACCTGGAGCGGGTCACCCAGCCGATCGAGATCGTTGCTTCCCTCGACGACGGCGCGAAATCCCGCGAATTGCATGACCTGCTGGTGGAAATCGCCAGCCTGTCGAACCTCATTACCCTGCGCGAGGACGGCTCCGACGCCCGGCGTCCCTCGTTCTCGCTCAATCGTCCGGGGGCTGACATCAGCCTGCGTTTCGCCGGCATCCCCATGGGCCACGAATTCACTTCTCTGGTACTCGCGCTGTTGCAGGTAGGCGGTCACCCGTCCAAGGCCAGCGCCGAAGTGATCGAGCAGATCCAGGCCCTGGAAGGTGAGTTCACCTTTGAAACCTATTTCTCGCTGTCGTGCCAGAACTGCCCGGATGTGGTCCAGGCCCTGAACTTGATGGCTGTGCTCAACCCCAATGTGCGCCATGTGGCTATCGACGGTGCGCTGTTCCAGGAAGAGGTCGAGTCGCGCAAGATCATGGCGGTGCCGAGCATCTACCTCAACGGCGAAGTCTTCGGCCAGGGCCGCATGGGCCTGGAGGAAATCCTCGGCAAGATCGACACCAATGCCGGAGCCCGTGAGGCCGAGAAGATCAACGCCAAGGATGCCTTCGATGTGCTGGTGGTCGGCGGTGGTCCCGCTGGCGCTTCGGCAGCCATCTACGCCGCGCGCAAAGGCATTCGTACAGGCGTTGCTGCCGAGCGTTTCGGTGGCCAGGTACTCGACACCCTGGCGATCGAGAACTTCATTTCGGTCCAGGAAACCGAAGGACCGAAACTGGCCAGGGCGCTGGAAGAACACGTCAAGCAGTACGATGTGGACATCATGAACCTGCAACGCGGCGAAGCGTTGATCCCAGGCGTCAATGGCGCGCTGCACGAAGTTCGCCTGGCCGGCGGCGCTTCGCTCAAGGCCAAGACCGTGATTCTCGCCACCGGCGCCCGCTGGCGCGAAATGAACGTCCCTGGCGAGCAGGAATACCGCGCCCGTGGCGTAGCCTACTGCCCGCACTGTGATGGCCCGCTGTTCAAGGGCAAGCGTGTGGCTGTGATCGGCGGAGGCAATTCCGGCGTGGAAGCGGCCATTGACCTGGCCGGTATCGTCGCACAAGTGACGTTGATCGAGTTCGACAGCCAATTGCGTGCCGATGCCGTGTTGCAACGCAAGCTGCACAGCCTGCCGAACGTTAAGGTCATCACCAGCGCCCTGACCACCGAAGTGCTGGGCAATGGCGAGAAGGTCACGGGCTTGCGCTACAAGGATCGCAACAGCGATGAGCTGCACGACCTGGCGCTCGAAGGTATCTTCGTGCAAATTGGCCTGCTGCCGAACACCGACTGGCTCAAGGGCACGGTCGAGCTGTCGCCACGTGGCGAGATCATCGTCGACGCCAAGGGGCAGACCAATATCCCCGGCGTGTTCGCTGCAGGTGATGTGACCACGGTGCCGTACAAGCAGATCGTCATCGCCGTGGGTGAAGGGGCCAAGGCTTCGTTGGCAGCCTTCGACCACCTGATCCGCACCTCGGCGCCGGCATAAGCCTGCACCACCCTCTTCGCGGGTAAACCCGCCCCCACAGGTATAGCGCTGGTCTCTGGTTCTGCGCCGTACTTCTGGGGACGGGTTTACCCGTGAATGCTTTTGCGCGTTGTCAAAGCCAAACCTGAAGGTGTCTATGATTTATTGCAGACACCCTCGGGAATCACACTCATGACCCTGATCAGCCGCGAACCCTGGTGGCTAGAGCCACCCAAGCCCGGACAGAAGGAGCAGGACCTGCACTGGGGCTATCTGGAGATCTATGCCGACGGGCGCACGGTCTTTGTCGACCAGCGTCCCACCGACCAAGAGCTGGCCGAGCGTAAGAGTTGCCGCAACTTTCCTGACGCCGATCAGCCCTAAGGTCAGCCCTCCAGTGCGGCAAGGCGCGCCTCCAGCGCTGCGACCCGGGCTTCCAGAGCCTCGATCCGCTCATCCGACACACTGGTGCCGCTGTTGCTGCGCTCGGCGCCTTGCTGGCGTGCGGCGAGGATCTCCTCGATCTGCGCCGGGTCGCCAAGGGCGTGGGTGTAGCGGTCTTCGCGTTGGCCGGGCTGGCGTGGCAGGTGCAGCGCCAGGCCGCGTGAGACCAGACGCTCGAGCTGGTGCTGGATCTGCTCGACGTCTTCAAAGTCATGGAGGCGATTACTGCGGGTCAGCAGTTCGTTGAGGGTCTGCGGTCCGCGCAGGAACATCAGCCCCATCAGCACCAATTGAGCCGGCACCAACTCCAGTGCCTTGTCCACCCGGTGCTCCCAACGATCGGCGCGGCTGCCCATCTGCAGACGGGTCATTTCTTGCCCTTCGAGGGCACGCAGGGCCTGGCCGACCTGGCCGGCGGAGAGGTTCATCACCGGTTCACGGCTGGTCTTCTGGTTACAGGCCAGCACCAGGGCGTTAAGGGTCAGCGGGTAGGTTTCCGGGCTGGTGGCTTGTTTTTCGATCAGAGAACCGAGCACACGGATCTCGATGCTGTTGAAACGGCCTTCGCCTGCGGTTTCGTGTTCTGACATGGCCCTGTCTCATTGCGAGGAAAAGGCCACTAGCCTAGGTAATGCGGCAGGCTTAATCAATCAGACAATACTGCGGGGAAAACCCGCTCCGGTTGCCGGAGCGGGCTGTACCTCAGGCGTTGCGGCGCTCCTGCCCCAGGCAAGCCGCTGCAGTGAACAGCACGTCGGTCGAGGAGTTGAGCGCGGTCTCGGCCGAGTCCTGCAATACGCCGATGATGAAGCCGACCGCCACCACTTGCATGGCGATCTCGCTGGGGATCCCGAACAGACTGCAGGCCAGCGGAATCAGCAGCAGCGAGCCACCGGCCACGCCCGAAGCGCCACAGGCACACACGGCCGCCACGACACTGAGCAGCACGGCGGTCGGCAGGTCCACCGTAATGCCCAGGGTGTGTACGGCGGCCAGGGTCAGCACGGTGATGGTGATTGCTGCGCCCGCCATGTTGATGGTCGCGCCCAGCGGGATCGATACCGAATAGGTGTCCTCATGCAGTCCGAGCTTTTCCGACAGCGCCAAGTTGACCGGAATGTTGGCCGCCGAGCTGCGGGTGAAGAACGCCGTGATGCCGCTTTCGCGCAGGCACATGAATACCAGTGGGTACGGGTTGCGACGGATCTTCCAGAACACGATCAGCGGGTTGACCACCAATGCCACGAACAGCATGCAACCGATCAGTACCATCAGTAGGTGCAAGTAACCAAGCAGAGCGTCCAGGCCGGACTGGGCCAGCGTCGAGGCGACCAGGCCGAAGATCCCCAGGGGGGCGAAACGGATGACCACGCGTACGATCAGGGTCACGCCGTTGGACAGGTCCTCGACCACGGTGCGGGTGGTCTGCCCAGCATGGCGGATGGCGACGCCCAGGCCGATGGCCCACGTCAGAATGCCGATGAAGTTGGCGTTGAGCAGCGCATTGACCGGGTTGTCGACGGCGCTCAACAGCAGGCCTTGCAGCACTTCGCTGATGCCGCCGGGAGCGGTGAGCGAGGCATCGCCGGTGCTGAGCACCAAGTTGGACGGGAACGCCATGCTGGCGACCACGGCCACGACCGCGGCGGCGAAGGTGCCCAGCAGGTACAGCCAGAGGATCGGTCTGATGTGGGTTTCCTGGCCGTGACGGTGATTGGCGATCGACGCCATGACCAGGATGAACACCAGTACCGGTGCCACGGCTTTCAGCGCGCTGACGAACACTTTGCCTAGAAAGGCCAGGTCACGGGCCACGGCCGGGGCGAGCAGAGCGAGGGCGATGCCGGCCACCAGGCCGATGCAGATCTGCGTCACCAGACCGGTGCGGTTGATGAGACGAAGGACAGGGGTCATGTGCAGCGGAATCTCGTTTTTGTAAAACCGGCAACTCTAACACAGAGCTTTGCCGGCCTGGTCTGAGCTCGGACGTTCGGGTCGCTTCGCATATAGCCACGAGCTACATTTCCTGCTGACTAATCCGTATTTCCCGCGGCGTGGATCACCAATGAAACAGATCCCGGCGCGCCCCCTCGGTAATCGCCACGATCCCTGGATGGGTGACCTTGCGTTCCACCGAAATGGCATAGAACGACTCGTTTACCGCCTCGGTCTGCCCGATCAGCTCGACGCCATACTGACGGCACACTTCTTCGGCGATCACGCTGGGCGCCACGAAAATCCCGCTACCGGACTGCCCGAAGGCCTGCATCAAGGCGCTGTCATCGAATTCGCCGATGATCCGTGGATGCAGCTGCTGTTCGGCCAACCAGCGCAGCAACCGGCTGCGGACCACGGTTTCCTGGCCCGGGATCAACAGCGGTGCGTCGTCCAGGCAGGCCGGGAAGGGCAGGGCATGCTGGCGCGCCAGCGCCGGGGTGGCGAAGAAACTCAGGCCGCACTCGCCCAGTTTCTGGCTGTAGCCCTTGATGTCCAGGTGGCTGGGCATCGGGCTGTCGGAGATCACTACATCAAGGCGCTGGATGGCAAGGTCGGCCAGCAGGCGTTCAAGTTTGTCTTCGCGGCAGTTGATGCGTAGGACGTTGTCCAACTCCATGGTCGGGGCCAGCAGTCGATAGACGATGGATTTGGGAACGACGTCGGCGACACCGACGCGAAACAGGATCTGTTCTTGAGGCCCTGCGCGCAGCAGGGCTTCCAGTTCACCGCCGATCTGGAACATCTGTTCGGCATAGCCCAGTGCCTGGCGGCCAGTCTCGGTCAGCTCCAACTGCCTGCCGACACGCTGGAACAGCTCCAGGCCGTAGGCTTGTTCGAACAGGCTGATCTGCCCGCTGATGGTCTGGGGCGTCAGGTTCAGTTGCTCGCTTGCGCGGGCGATGCTGCCGGTCTTGGCCACCACCCAGAAGTAGTGCAGCTGGCGATAATTGAGCATCCGACACTTTCCCGATTCGTAAAAACCGAAGTATAACCGCTAAAAATACGAATTTTCCTGATGTATGGCGTTCTCTAGAATGCCCACCCATAAGGCGCTGCATGCAGCGCCGGAAATTGGAAAAGCGAGGATTCCCATGTTGCAACTCAAATCCATCGGTACGCCCTTGGTGCTGGCCTTGGCCCTGTTCAGCCTGGCTGGCTGCGACCAGGCCGAGAAGTCCGCCCAGCAGATGCTCGATCAGGCCGCCGAGTCGGCCAAGCAGGCGATCGACAAGACCAACGAAGCTGCCCAACAGGCCCTGAGCGAGGCCATCGGCTCGGAGGGCGCCAAGCCCAAGGCCGCTGAAGAAAAAAGCGACACCCAAGACATCTGACCCGGACCCGATGCAGGACTAAATCATGGAATATTTGCTGGAACTCGCTGCAAGCCCCGCTGCCTGGGTCGCCCTGGCCACGCTGGTGGCCATGGAAATCGTGCTGGGCATCGACAACCTGATCTTCATTTCCATCCTGACCAACAAACTGCCTGAGGCCTACCGCTCCAAGGCGCGGCGTATCGGTATCAGCATGGCGCTGATCATGCGCTTGGCGTTGCTCTCGACCGTGGCCTGGATCGTCCAGTTGACCGAACCTGTGATCGATGTGTTCGGCCACAGCTTCTCTTGGAAGGACATGATCCTCATCGCCGGTGGCCTGTTCCTGCTATGGAAAGCCACCAAAGAGATCCACGAGAACGTCGATCCGCATGGCGCCAAGGAAGAAGCCAAGGCTGGATCCACCGTAACCCTGGGCTTTGCCGCTGCGATCGGCCAGATCCTGATGCTCGACATCGTCTTCTCGATCGATAGCATCATTACCGCTGTAGGCATGACCGAGCACTTGCCGATCATGATCATCGCCGTGATCAGCGCCGTGGTCGTGATGCTGGTAGCTGCCGACCCGCTCGCCAAGTTCATCAACGACAACCCGACCGTGGTGATGCTGGCACTGGGCTTCCTGATCATGATCGGCATGACCCTGATCGCCGAGGGCTTCGGTGCCCATGTGCCAAAAGGCTACGTGTACGCCGCAATGGCGTTCTCGACTGCGATCGAAGTGCTCAACATCATGGCGCGCCGAGCTCGGCTCAAGCGCGAAGCTGCCAAGGGCTGATCGCTCGAAGCACAAAGGAGGGGGCGCAGTGCGCCCCCTTCGCTTTTTCTGGATTCGGGGGCTGACGGGTAGGGGAGCGGTCTATCGTGTGTGGGCCGCGTCGGCAGGCTGGGTTGAATGTCAGTGCGCCCCTGCGTGCCGCCGCGCACGACGCGCCGGCTGTGGTTTGGGCAACGTTTGCGGTGGCAGGTGATGGTGGGAATGCCTGCGCACGATGCGCAACACCCCCCACAGCATGGCGGCGGCGACGCTCACCCACATCCCCACCAGCATCAGTATCGCCATTGTCAGGCTCATGTGTGCCTCCTTCTCTCAGGCGCGCACGCGGCTCGCCTTCCAGACACTGCTTTAGTCTAGCCCGCCGGGCGGTGCGTTCCATTGACCGAAGGTCTATTCCCTTGGGCCGTTTCGTTCCAAGCCGGTGACGGGCTATACCCAAACACGCACCCAGCCTATGATCGGAGCCCAGGGCCGGGCGCTGCCTGCCTGGCGACGGAACAAGCGAGTGCCCATGTTGCAAGAAACTTTCACTTCATCGCGCCGGCTGCTGGCCGCGTGCCTGGTCGTGGCCAGCCTGGCCGGTTGCGCCAGTGGTCCATCGCCTGTGGCGAAGGGCCAGGCACAGCGGGTCGAGATCAGCAGCGTGCCGTTCTATCGCGGCAAGGCCAATCACAGCGGGGCCATGGCACTGGCGGCACTGCTGTCGCAACAGGGCGTGGTCATCACGCCGGGTTTGCTTGAAAAACCCCTTAACCTGCCACAGGGCGCCGACGCGCTGGGCGCCGGCATTCCCAAGGTAGCGCGTGAATACGGCATGGTCGTCTACCCACTGGACAAGCGCCTTGAGGCCTTGCTGACCCAAGTGGCGGCAGGCAACCCGGTGCTAGTGCGTTACGAAGAAGGCTCGGCCTTTTGGAGTGAGCCACGCTATGCGGTGCTGATTGGCTATGACAGCTACAAAGGGCGGGTGCTGTTGCGTTCGGGGATGCAGCGTCGCCTGTTGATGGCGTTCGATGATTTCGAGGCTGCGTGGGCGAAGACGGGAAGTTGGGCTGTGCTGGTGCAGCCACCGAAACAGCTGCCGGCTCAGGTGGACCGTCAGCGTTGGCTGCAGGCCGCCGACGAGCTGGCCCGGGCAGGCCAGGAAATCGCGGCGAAGCAGGCGGTCCGCAGCCTGGGCCAGTAATGCAATCGCGGGCCAAACCCGCTCCTGCAGCCAGGAGCGGACTTGGCCCGCGATTGGGTCGACCATACCTGGGGCGACGCTTTCGTCGCCCCCGGCTCGTCTTAGATGCCCAGACGGTCGCGCAGGCTGTAGTACCAGGCGCCCAGGGCGCTGAACGGTACGCGCAGCAGCTGACCACCCGGGAACGGGTAGTGCGGCAGACCGGCAAAGGCGTCGAAGCGCTCGGCCTGGCCACGCAGGGCTTCGGCCAGTACCTTGCCCGCCAGGTGGGTGTAGGTCACGCCGTGACCGGAGCAGCCCTGGGAGTAGTAGATGTTGTCGCCGATACGACCCACCTGTGGCAGGCGCGACAGGGTCAGCAGGAAGTTGCCGGTCCAGGCGAAGTCGATCTTCACGTCCTTGAGCTGCGGGAAGGCCTTGAGCATCTTCGGACGGATGATTGCCTCGATGTTGGCCGGGTCGCGAGCGCCGTAGACCACGCCACCACCGAAGATCAGACGCTTGTCGCTGGTCAGGCGGTAGTAGTCGAGCAGGTAGTTGCAGTCCTCGACGCAGTAGTCCTGCGGCAGCAGGGTGCGGGCCAGTTCCTCGCCCAGCGGCTCGGTGGTGATCACCTGGGTGCCGCATGGCATGGACTTGGCCGCCAGCTCCGGTACCAGGTTACCCAGGTAGGCGTTACCGGCAACGATGATGAACTTGGCGCGCACCTTGCCTTGCGGGGTGTGCACGACCGGGTTGGCACCGCGCTCGATGCGCACGGCCGGGGTCTGTTCATAAATCACGCCACCCAGCGACTCGACCGCGGCAGCTTCGCCCAAGGCCAGGTTAAGCGGGTGAATGTGGCCACCGCTCATGTCCAGCATGCCGCCGACATAGTTGTCGCAGGCGACCACTTCGCGGATGCGCTTCTGGTCCATCAGCTCCAGCTGGGTGTGGCCGAAACGTTCCCACAGACGCTTTTGCGACTCCAGGTGGCCCATCTGCTTGGCGCTCAGTGCAGCGAACACGCCGCCGTCCTTCAGGTCGCACTGGATGTTGTACTTGGCCACGCGCTCACGGATGATGCGTCCGCCTTCGAAGGCCATCTGACCCAGCAGTTGCGCCTGCTTGGGGCCGACGGTGCGCTCGATCACGTCGATGTCACGGCTGTAGCTGTTGACGATCTGGCCGCCGTTGCGGCCCGATGCGCCGAAGCCTACTTTGGCCGCCTCGACGATGCTCACTTTGAAGCCGTTTTCCAGCAGGAACAGGGCGCTGGACAGGCCGGTGTAACCGGCGCCGATGATGCAGATGTCAGTCTCCACCTCACCCTGCAGCGCCGGACGTGGCGGCACCGGGTTGGCCGAGGCGGCGTAGTAGGACTGGGGGTAGGGGGTATTGGCCATGCTCGGGGAACCTCGTGTTTTATATTTTTAACGAATGTACCGATGCTATCAATAATAATAAACACCCGCTAGTCGTCCGTTGAAAATCCTTTACTCCCCCCGTCGCTTCGGGTCAGGTAAATATTTTTAAGATTCAGTGAGTTAGCGTGAAAAAAACAGTTGACAGCGATTTTGGAGCGCGTAGAATGCGCCCTCATCGACAGGCACATAGCTCAGTTGGTTAGAGCACCACCTTGACATGGTGGGGGTCGTTGGTTCGAGTCCAATTGTGCCTACCAAACAAAAGCCCCGGGTTTCCGGGCACCGAAAAGGGCGATCCGAAAGGATCGCCCTTTTTGCGTTTGCACTACTCCGTGCGGCTTTGTTGAGCGTGCCGACCACTTGCAGATTCGGCCGGCATGTTACTCATCGAGTGGCAGAGCACGAGGCTTGCTCACACGGCACTCGATGAAGCACGGGCTGTCTGCGGGGGGTGAAAGCAGCGATAGCCATCAGCTGCTGGGTGTCTTCATCACGCATCGCGGCATTTAGCCGAGCGTGTTCGCCCGTCAGAAGAGTGGGGCACTGTCTTTTCCTGGGTGATAAGTGGGGGCGAACGGCACCAGTTTACCCTTTACTTCAAGGCGCTTGCTATGAACGACAGGATCGGCCAAGCCGGCTGTCCGGTGCCGCGAATTGATTTCGATCGGTTGGGCAAACCCGGTGCTCTATGTAAGACAACACAGCAAGGGGCATCCCATGAAAAAGAGAGGCGAGACGTACCGACAATGGTGCGATCCGATCCTGCATCATCAAACCCATGAGCAGACCCTCGACGATGGCACCTGCCTCGAGGTGCAGACGCGCTTGTCGCGCACCGGGGCGACACAGCTGTTCATCGGTGTCTACGACGCGGACGGCAATGTGGTGTGTGAACAGATATACGACCAGCGCCCCGGCGAGACCATGACTCGGGCCTTGATGTGGGGGGTGGGCCATGCCAGGCAGTTGGCCGTCCAAGGCGAGGAGGCGCAAGTGGGGCGGTCCGGCCTTGCAGCGAGGTCTAATACAGGAAGGTAGGAATGATTCATCTGGGGTGTGCGGGTTGGAGCTTGCCACGCGAGTACGCCGATGAGTTCGTGCAGTCTGGCAGCCACCTGCAGCGATACGCCGCGCGATTGAACGCAGTGGAAATCAACAGCTCGTTCTATCGCCCCCACCGGCCTGGCACATACGCACGCTGGGCATCGTCCGTGCCGGAAGACTTTCGCTTCGCGGTGAAACTTCCCAAGATCATCACTCATGACCAGCGCCTGCAAGGATGCACTGAGGTCCTCGATGAGTTCCTGGGGCAATGCGGGCAATTAGGCAGCCGCTTGGGTTGCTTGTTGGTGCAATTGCCGCCCTCGCTGAGGTACGACGTTGGCAGTGCCGGACGTTTCTTCGAAGCCTTGCGTGAGCGGTACAGCGGATCGATAGCGCTCGAGCCCAGGCACGTTAGCTGGCAGTTGGCACAGCCGCTGTTGATCGACCTGCAGATCGCGCAAGTAGCCGCCAGTCCCTCACGCTTTGAGACCGATGCCCGCCCTGGTGGTTGGCCAGGGCTGGTCTATTGGCGCCTTCATGGTGAGCCGCGGATCTACCACAGCGAATATCCCACGGCCTACCTGCAAAGCTTGGCCGAACAGTTGCAGCGTAGCCGTGCAGCCGGGATACCTACCTGGTGCATATTCGACAACACCGCGTCGGGTGCGGCATTGAGCAATGCGCTGACGCTTCAGGGCTTTCTGTGCTGAGGCATCAAGGTGCATGGCCGGGCTTCGGGCCACCCCGTACCTGTCGATGGAAATCCACCCGCGAAGCATGCGACTCGGTCGCTGGCACCGGTGTTGCCGAAGTTCGCGGGTGGAGTCGCTCCCACAGGGCGCAACGGAACATGCACCAGCCTAGCCGCGTATGAAGGCCAGCAGGTCAGCGTTGATCGTCTCGGCGTGGGTGGTCGGCATCCCATGAGGGTAGCCGGCATAGAGCTTCAGCGTACTGTTCTGCAGCAGCTTGGCCGAGAGCACGCCGGCGTTCTCATAGGGCACGATCTGGTCATCGTCACCGTGCATCACCAGAACGGGAAGGGTGATGCGCTTGAGGTCTTCGGTGAAATCGGTTTGCGAGAACGCAACGATGCCATCGTAGTGAGCTTTGGCGCCGCCCATCATGCCCTGGCGCCACCAGTTGAGGATGATGCCTTGCGAAGGCTTCGCGCCCGGGCGGTTGTAGCCGTAGAACGGGCCTGCGGGGACGTCGTGGTAGAACTGCGCGCGGTTGGCGGCAAGTTGGGCCTGCAGGTCGTCGAAGACCGATTTGGGCAGGCCGCCTGGGTTGGCGTCGGTCTTGACCATCAACGGCGGCACCGCGCTGATGATGACCGCCTTGGACACGCGATCCTGCCCATGGCGGGCAATATAGTGCACGACCTCGCCGCCACCTGTGGAGTGGCCGATATGAACGGCGCCATGGGTACCAAGGTGATCGACCACCGCAGCCACATCATCGGCATAGTGGTCCATGTCATGGCCATCCCATACCTGGCTCGAGCGACCATGGCCGCGGCGGTCGTGCGCCACCACACGAAACCCTTGGGCCAGGAAGAACAGCATCTGGGCATCCCAGTCATCGGCACTGAGCGGCCAGCCATGGTGGAAATGGATGACCTGCGCATCGCGGGGGCCCCAGTCCTTGTAGAAGATCTCAACGCCGTCTTTGGTTGTGACGTATCCCATGCTTGCATCTCCTGTGTAGGTGAAGTTCGGCACTGCCCATCAACTGTAGGATTAAAATTGAGATTGGGCTCGACTCGCTCGCGGAGGATGCGATGACAATTGATTGGATGGCCTTCACACCCTGGTCGGCCTTGGCCGGCGGCGCACTGATTGGGCTGGGGGCCGGCCTGTTCGTGGTCGCCAACGGTCGCATTGCAGGAATCAGCGGTTTGCTCAGCTCGGTGCTTGAGCGTCGGGCTGAGGGGCGTGGCGAGAAATTCGCGTTTCTCCTGGGCCTGCTGGCGGCGCCGTTGTTATGGATGCTGTTCTCGACGCTGCCACCCGCGCACTTCGCTTCGGCCCCGTGGGTACTGGCAACGGCCGGCCTGCTGGTCGGCTTGGGCACGCGCTATGGCAGTGGCTGCACCAGTGGCCATGGTGTTTGCGGTATTTCTCGACTGTCACCCCGTTCACTGGTGGCCACGCTGTGCTTCATGGCAACGGGCTTTCTCACGGTCTTTGTCGTTCGACATCTTCTACAAGGAAGCTGACATGTCCCGTATCAGTGGCTTTATCGCAGGGGTTCTGTTCGGCATGGGGTTGTTGCTGGCGGGTATGGCCAATCCTGCCAAGGTGCTTGGGTTTCTCGACCTTGCCGGGAAGTGGGATCCCTCCCTGGGATTGGTGATGGTGGGCGCTATCGGTGTGGCGCTGCTTCCCATGGCCTGGGCACGCCGGCATGGCGTGGCGGTGCTGGGCGGCAAGATGCAACTGCCAGACCGGCGCGATGTGGACCGCCGGCTGGTCGGGGGCAGTCTGCTGTTTGGCGTCGGATGGGGGCTGGCGGGTGTCTGCCCTGGGCCGGCGCTGGTCCTGCTACCGGCCGGGTATTGGCAGGCTTGGTTGTTCGTTGTCGCGATGCTCGCCGGTATGGCGCTGTTCCAATGGATCGAAACGCATCGTCGTCATTGATGGGCGGATTAAACCTGTACCTTGCCGCAGGCCTATCCATATCGTGTCGAGCGTCAACGGCCAGAGCCATGTTCAGGTAGTCCAAGACGTAATGGCGAACGTCCTAGGTGATGGCAGGACGCTGGGCATCGCTGCAGCCCTGTTCCAGGGCCATCAGTGCTGGCATGTCCAGAATCTCGACGAGGCGGCCGTGCAAGTCGGCGATACCCAGGGCACGCAAGCGGGCGACCGACCGGCAGATCGTTTCCAGGCGCAGTCCCAGGTAGGAGGCCATGTCTTCCCGCGACATGCGTAGCATGAAGCCATGAGCGGAATAGCCCCGGCTGACGAAGCGCTTGGACAAGCCCAGCAGGAAACTGGCAAGCCGCTCCTCGGCACTGAGGTTGCACAGCATCAGCACACGTTCGTGCTCGCGTACGATTTCCCGGCTCATCAAGCGATTCAGGCTTTGCTGCAGGACGGGAAAGTTTCGAGCCAGCGATTGCAACCGCCGGTAGGGAATAGGGCAGACTTCGCTGTCTTCAAGGGCGATGGCGTCACACACATGAAATTCAGTGGCAATGGCGTCGAGCCCTAGCACATCGCCTGGCATCCAGAAATTGATCACCACACCCAAGCCTTCGGCATTGTTCAGGCTTGTCTTGAAACTGCCGCAGCGCACGGCATACAGGGTATCCAACGGTGCATTGGCATTGAACAGCGCAGCGCCTTTCTTGATGCGTATGCGTGGGCCCACCAGGCTACCCAGGCAACTGCTGTCGCTTACCGGCAGGCCGGTCGGCAGGCACAGCCCGCTGACCCGGCATTGCTGGCACGGGGACGCTAGCGGCTTGAGGTGGATGGGGGTCGCCTTGGCTGCGGGGATGGGCTGCTCGAGCATCCGGACCCTGATCTGACTGGTCATTTCAGGCCTCCTTCACGCATCGCCCGAGCGATGGCATTGCCTTGGCGGACAGCTGCGCATGCCTGCCCGCCATCTGGTTCCAGATTGGGCTGTCGGCGAGCATGTCCAGCGAATGGGGGGCGTTGAGCCGGGCGGTGAGTCGTTCGACGAACTGTTCGGCCTCATCCGGCGTTCTGAAGCCAACGTGCCATTGGTCCATGTGGACACACCAGCGGTGCTGATCGGCGTTTACCTCGATATAGACGTTCATCGGAACCTCCAGAGCGCGCGTGAGCAAGGACTTGCGTATCGATTCGTAGTGCGATGGCGTCCTGCCGACGGCCCTGAAGACCAGGGGGGCATTGCACGATTGCTGTGGCTGTGGGGTTAGCGTGCGCCGTAAATGCTTTGGAGCTTTGATCCGTGTCAAGTTCTTGGTTCGCCGTGGCAGCCGTTTGTCTGAGCCGTTCGAGTTGATAAACATCAAGTCGGGCAGGCGCCGGTGGCAGATGATCGAGGCACGCTTCCCCAACCGCAGAGGTGTGTCATGGACAATCAACGACTCTTGCTCATCGTGTCGCCCTTGATGCGTCGCACGCCGGTCTATGACCGAGCCGCCGCGCTGGCCAAGGCCAAGGGCATGCCCCTGCACATCGTGGCCTTCGACTATCTCGAAGGGCTTGCCACCGCGGGGATGGTCAACGACCAGGCCCTTGCCGTCATGCGCGATGGGTATGTGCGCCAACACCGTGAGTGGTTGGAAACCCAGGCACTGTCGATGCGGCGCAATGGCGTGACGGTCACCACCGAGGTGGTGTGGGTCCAGAATCCGCTGGACGAGATCCTGGTGCATCTGCGCGAGCAGAAATTCGCCATGCTCATCAAGGCGCTCGAGCACGAGCCGTGGTGGGTACGCGCGATGTTCACCTCGCTGGACATCCAGCTGCTGCGCGAAACCAGCATCCCCCTGCATCTGGTGAACAAGGCCAGTCATGCGTTGCCACGCAAGATACTGGCGGCGGTGGACCTGTCCCGGCCCGAAGATCAGGTCGAGGGGCTCAACGACCAGATCATCAGTGAAGCGCTCAAGCTGGCGTTGCAATGCAATGCCCAGATCGACCTGCTGTACGTCTATGACCTGGGCTCGATGTATGTTGACGCCGGCGGTGGTCGCGAGCACTCGTTCCTCTTCGACTCGAGCCAGCTCAAGACCCTTCACGAAGCCCAGAGCGAGGCGTTCCAGGCGCTGGCCGAGCGCAATGGTATCGCCGCCGAGCACCGTCACATGCGCGTCGGCGATCCGGCCAAGGGCCTGGCGTTGTACATGCAGAACAACGACACCGACGTGCTGGTGATGGGCAGCTATCACCATCATGGTATTGGCTGGTTCATTGGCAGTACGGCAGAGCGGGTGCTGCACCGGCTCGACAGCAGCGTGCTGGTGATCTCGCCGGAACGCTCCCGAGGCTGACATCCAAGGCCCGCAAGGGCCTTGTTTCAGGTCCTGAGATCCAGCTCGTGGAGGATCTCGCTGACATCGCCCCCCAGGTAACGTGAGGTGAAGCCCAGCGCCTTGGTCAGTCGGTGGATGGCATAGTTGTTTGCAAGGTCCCTGGACACCATGCAGTGATAGCCATTGCGCCGGGCCGCGTCGATCAGGTGCTTGAGCAGCAACCTGCCCAGGCCCTTGCGTTGCCATGGTTCGCTGACTGCGACTGCGCATTCGCAATTGTGGCTGCCGGGAATCCCTGCATAGCGGCTCACGCCGACCTGTCTGAGTTGGCCGTCCTCATGCGCAAGTGCCACGTATGCCATGCACCGGTGGTAGTCCACCGGCATCAGCCGTGCATCCAGGTTGGGCAAGCCGCTGCTGAGCCCGGCGATGAAGCGAAAGCGCCGTGACTCATAGGTGATCGTGCTGAGAAAGCGCTTGTCCCGTTCATGATCTTCATCGCGCAGTGGGCGGATCAGTACGACAGCGTCATCCGCAAGATGCTCCACCCAATGTTCCTCCACGTCCAGCTGCTTGACGGGTTGCTTGTTCATGTCGCCTCCGATGATCCGGTCGATACCCTGCGAACCGTTGTACCGCGGTGGGCCGGTCCGGTTCTGACAATCGTCAAGTTCATGCGGGACAAGCGGTTTTCTGATCTGCATCAAGCGGCGAGGGGGCTGTTTACCGAAGATCAATTGCATCCCTACTCCTGCCGTGCAAGCCCGGAGGTCCGCCATGGGTCAGTATCGACAACTGCTGGTGCTGCTTACCGACATCGATCCGCATTCCTCAGCCCTGCGCAGGGCGCTTGCCTTGGCCCATGTCAGCGGTGCCAGCGTGCATGTACTGGGGCTGTTCGAACCCACTGAAGAGCACCTGCTGCGGGAGGAGCGACTGAACGAGGTGGATATCAAGCGCCAGTTCATCCACTACCGCGAGCGCCTCGCGCAGCTGGTCGACCGGCACCGGGCCAGCGGTGTCGCGTTGACGGTCGACAGCCTTCATGCCGAAGACATTCGCAGCCAGGCCATCGATTACCTGTGCGAAATGCAACCTGACATGGTCATCAAGGACAGCGAAGCGTTGCCGGCCCTGGCGCGGCTGTTCGGCACGCCGCTGGACTGCGCGCTGACGCGTGGGTTCAAGGGAATGGTGCTATTCGTGCCAACGGCGGCGGTGTCGCTGCCCAAACGCATCATGGTTGCCGTGGACACCGCCTTCAGCGATACCCCTGAGGCCCAGGCGCTGTTCAATCACGGGCTGGTCCAGGCCGCGCAAGCGCTGGCCCTGCAGTGCGATGCGCAGCTGCACCTGCTGTCGGCGTACAACCTGGCGGGGGTGTTTGCCTCGGACATGAATGTGACCCAGGCGTGGATCGACGAAATGCGCAGCGCCCTCCAAGAGCCTTTCGACACCCTGGCCGATGCCGAAGGCGTCCCCCAGGATCGTCGGCTTTTCAAGGAAGGTGGGCCTGTGCAGGTCATTCGCGAGCAGGTGGCCGTGCTGGATACGGACGTGGTGGTCATGGGCGTCGTGCAGCCCAAGGGATTGGACAAGCTGCTGGGCGATACCACTGAACGCATCGTCAGCCGACCGCCTTGCAGTGTGCTGGCGGTTCATCCCCATGTGATCCAGACCTGGGAGCCGCAGCCATGCAACTGACCTTCCTAGGCGGTACCGGCACCGTGACCGGCAGCAAATTCCTGTTGACCCGCGACAGCACCCGCGTGCTGATCGACTGCGGGCTGTTCCAGGGCTACAAGCAGTTGCGCCTGCGCAACTGGGAGCCTTTGCCCGCCCCCCTGCGTGCGCTCGATGCCGTGGTGCTGACCCACGCTCACCTCGATCACAGTGGGTACCTCCCGGTGTTGGCACGCGAAGGGTATTGCGGGCCGATCTATGCGACGCCGGCTACCTGCGCCTTGGCCGAAATCCTGCTGCTCGACAGCGCCCGGTTGCAAGAAGAGCAGGCCGAGCACGCCAACCGGCATGGCTATTCCAAGCACTCACCGGCGCGCCCGCTCTATACCGAGCAGGATGCCAAGCGCGTACTGGCGCTGTTTCGCCCGGTAGAGTTGCACCACAGTACCGTGGTTGCCGAGGGCATGGAGCTTCTGTTGCGTACGGCCGGGCATATCTTGGGCGCTGCGTCCGTGCAGATCACCGCCGACGGCCAGCGATTGCTGTTTTCCGGCGACCTGGGGCGCCCGCAGGACCCGATCATGCACGCGCCCGAACTGGTCAGGACGGCAGATGTACTGCTGGTGGAGTCCACCTACGGGGATCGCAAGCATCCTGACGAATCCACCGAGCAGTACCTGGCCCAGGTCATCAACCAGACGCTCCTGCGCCATGGCATCACCTTGGTGCCATCCTTCGCCGTGGGCCGAGCCCAGCTACTGATGTACTACCTGTACAAGCTCAAACGCGACGGGCTGATACCGGACATTCCGGTCTATCTCAACAGCCCGATGGCGACCGATGCCACCGTCCTGTACCAGCAGTTCAGGGGCGAGCACCGCCTGTCACCGGCGGAGTGCGCTGCGATGTGCAGGGGCACACACATCATCCGCACCGTCGATGAGTCTCGGCGCCTGGACCAGCTGCGCGAGCCGGCGGTGATCATTGCCGCCAGCGGCATGGCGACCGGCGGGCGGGTACTGCATCACCTCAAGGCGCTGGCGCCCAATCCCCGCAACAGCATCCTGTTTTCGGGATTCCAGGCCGGTGGTACACGCGGCGCCGATATCGTCGCCGGCGCGCACAGCGTGCGCGTGCATGGCGAAGATGTGCCCATCAGGGCGCAGGTGTATGCAATGGAGAATCTTTCGGCGCATGCCGATGCTGACGAAATCATGGAGTGGTTGCGCGGGTTCGCCCGGCCGCCTCGCCAGACCTATGTCATCCATGGCGAGCCGCACGCGGCCGACACCTTGCGCCGGCGTATCAGCCTCGAACTCGGATGGCAGGTCTGCGTACCCGAACATCAGGAAACCGTTGCCATAGACCCTGTGCGCTAGCCAGGCGCGGGAGGCTGTCATGGATACACAAGCAAGGGCAAAACTCAAGGCATGGATGCAGCGGCCCAAGGGTAGTCTGGGTTGGGTCATGGCCATCGTCACCTGGGTGGTGGCCGCCTCTGCCTACCAGGCGTTGGGCCCGTCCTGGCGCCTGCCGATGCGTGATCCCGCGGTCTTGTTGACGTTACTGGTCTTGAGTATCGCGGTGGGATGGGCCGTGCAGCGCGGCGTGAGGCGCACAGTGGGCAAAGCCATTTTCGAAGGGCAGACCACCGGCTGGCAGGCCAGGCTCGCCTTCATCCGGGCGGTAGCCCGGGAGTCGAATGTGCTGCTGGGCGTGCTGGTGCTCTTGGCTGTGCTCGGCGCCAGCACGCTCTGGCTGGCAGGCCGCTCCGTGGAGCGTATCGTGGATAGATGCCAGGCCAACTTGCAGGCCCAGGTGCAGGCGCCCGAGGACGAGCCCCTCGCCACTCTGGTGGGCAGGCCGGTGTGCTCATGCCTGGCGCAGACCTTTCTGGACCGCAATGGCGTGATCCGACTGGCGTTGTTCGAGACACCGTTGCAGCAAGCGAGCACCCTCAAAGCCTTGACGCCGGCGGATGAGCGGCGTTGTCTGGCGCAGTTCGACTTGCTGCCCGAAGAGGCCGCCGAGGCGATGCCCTAGAGGCGCGATAGGCGATCGAATCAACAGGCGTCCGTCGCGACGCAGGAGGCTCCCATGACTCAGGATCTTGCACGGCAGACTACCTTTGCGAACCGCACCGAAGCCGGTCGAGCCCTGGTGGAGCCGCTGCGTGAATACACCAACAGGCCTGATGCGATCGTGCTCGCATTGCCCCGTGGTGGTGTGCCAGTGGCGTATGAAGTTGCCACGGCCCTCGGGCTTCGCCTGGACCTGCTGGTGGTGCGCAAGCTCGGCCTGCCTTCGCATCCGGAGTACGCCATGGGCGCCATTGCCAGCGGGGGCATCCGCATTCTCAATGACGATGCGCTCCGAGCGTATCCCATCGACCGCACCCGTTTCCAAACTGTGCTGGACCAGGAAACCCAGGAACTGCTGCGACGGGAAAAGAAATACCGGGGCAATCGCCCACCGCTGCAGCTCAAGGACCAAGTGGTAATCCTTATCGACGACGGCCTGGCCACAGGCGCCTCGATGATGGCCGCCGTTCAAGCGGTGCGGGCACAGGCGCCTTCGCGCATCGTGGTTGCGGTGCCGGTCTCGCCCCCGGATACGCTCGACGCCCTGTGCACAAAGGTGGATCAGGTCATTTGCCCGCTGGTGCCGGAGCGGATGGTCTCAGTCGGCTATTGGTACCTGGATTTTCCCCAGACCACCGACGAAGAAGTCCTGGCGCTCATGCACAAGGCAAGCTTGCGTGAGTCAACGTGAGACTGCCGGTCGTAGAGTTTCTCCTGCAAGCTGTTCGAAGGTGCGTTCATCAACGTCATCCCCAGATGGATAGCTGAGGGCGGCCCTGAAGGGCCGCCGCGACACCGTTTCAGACCAGCGAGAGGCGATGGATGACTTGGCTGGCGTCATCCGGATCCCGGGTCGTGGTGAACCCCGCCGCTTTAGCAAGATCACGCATCGCTACGTTAGAGGCGGCATCGATCGAATACATCGCTCGCAGGCCTCTGCTGCGGGCATGGTCGATCAGATGTTTGAGCAGCAGACGGCCCAGACCGTGATGCTGCCAGCTGTCGAGGACCGTTACCGCGCATTCGCACTCGTCGTCCTTCTCGCAGGCGGCATAGCGGGAAATGCCCACTTCCTGCAGTTCGCCATCGACGTGGGCAAGCGCGACATAGGCGGCGTGCCGGTCCTGGTCGACATCCATCAGTTGGTTGAGCATTGCCTCGCCAGGCTCTTTGAGCTGGCACAGGAAGCGGAAATGACGCGATTCTGGGGATAGCCGTTCGATAAAGGCCTTTTCGCGCTGGCGGTCCTTGGGTTGCAAGGGCCTGATCAGCACATGGTTGCCATTGTCGAGTGCTTCGATCCAGTGCTCGCCGGAGGGCACGGGGAACGAGGGTGCGGTGTGCTTAGGGGTCATATCGGCGGTAGCCATGGCAATTTCCTCGTTTGCAAAAAAGGACGATGGAGATTCAGTTTCAACGTTCAGGCGTTGATCGACTTGATCGTTATCAAGTGCCCGGTTGCCGGTCATCGCAGCCGCTCGCGTCGAGGTCTATCCTCGGCTCAGGTAACCGTTGGGGTCACCGGAAACGATTGCCTGGCGCATGAGCATGACGAGGGCTCGCGGGCTTGTCTTGATCTTGCTCAGGTTCAGGCAGGGAGGCAGATGACCCTTGGTCGGCCATGGCGCATGGCTCAGACGAAGCAGCTAGTTTTTATATATGCCCTGCATGAGAAAGCGGAGGCATCGTCATGTCAGGCTCTGAAGATTTGGGGGCAAGGCCCCAGGTGAAGTGCCTTGCGTGCTCGTTGAGCCGGCTTTGCCTGCCCGCCAGCCTCAGTGCTGACGAAGTGGACAAGCTCGAGCACATCGTGCGCCGGAATCGCCCGCTAAAGAAGGGCGAGTACCTGTTCAAGGCCGATGAGCCCATGGATCACGTGTTTGCCCTGCGCTCAGGGGCCATCAAGAATTTCCTGCTCGACGCCGAAGGCAACGAGCGGGTCAGCGGATTCATCCTGCCGGGGGAAATGCTGGGCCTGGATGCCATCGGTGCCAGTCATTACCGAAGCTACGCCCTGGCGCTGGACATATCGCTGGTCTGCTCGATCAAGCTCGATCAACTGGTTGACCTGTCGGGGCAGATTCCAGGCTTGCGCTACCAGCTGTTGCACATGCTCAGCCTGGGGATCCAGGGCAAGGATGAACACCTGCGCTGCTGCCATGGGCGTGCCGACCAGCGCCTTGCGATATTCCTGCTGGGCATGTCGGCTCGGTATCACCAGCGAGGCCTACGTACCGACCTGTTCAGACTGCCCATGTCCCGAGGCGACATTGCCAATTACCTGGATCTGACGCTTGAAACCGTCAGCCGGCTGTTCAGCCGATTCACCCAGGCAGGGTTCATTGAATGCGTCGGTCGGGAAGTCCGGCTTGTCGACCAGCAAAGCCTGGTCAATCTCACCCGGGTGGAGGAGGCCGGTTGAGCATCGCGAGCACCCGGTCATAGCGTTGCACCGGGCCTTCCAGCGCAGATCGCCAGCGCTCTGCTTGGGGCGCCACTTGATCCGTACGTAGCCAGATACGCTGTGCAGGTACGCCGTGTTGCCAGCACAGGCGGGCGGCTTGGCGGGCGATGTGCGCCGGCGCGCAGCAGTAGACGGTGTCGGGCTTGAAATGCGTCAGTTGATCTGCAAGTTGCGCCCATCCGCTGCAGCTGTTGCGGGGCAGGGGAGACAGCGTCGAGAGCCTGTGGAGACAATCATCGGGTAGCTGATCGTGGGGGAAGCCTTCGTGTGACAGTTGCACCTGCACCCAGGGCAGCCAGCAGAGGATTTCATCCAGGCAGCCAAGAAGCGCCAGGATCCCTTCTCCTCGGGTGATCGCCAGCAGCCGCGTACTGTGCAACGGAATCGGCCAAGCGCTGCCCAGCGGCCCTGAGTAATCGAGAACATCACCTGCCTGCCCCAATGCTTGGGTGCGATGCGTGGTCACGGTGAAGCGCCTGGCCATGCCTGGCAGGCTGACGTAGCTGCATGACAGGTCAACGCCTCGGCTGCCCAGCAGGCAGTACTGGCCCGGCATCGCTTCCGTGAGCTGCGAGCCGCACAGCTCCAGGCGCAAGCATTGCTGGATGCCTGGGCCCGGTAACACTTCCAGTAACCGGACACCTCCGCTGTCTTCCCGCCTCATACGCGCCTCGAACGTGCAAGCGTTACGTGCTTGCTTCAGGCTAGGCCTCTGCCACAGGCGCACTTTGATCAGGGTCAAACCGGCATCCTCGGGCTTCCTTCAGCCGATGACGCATCGCTACTTGGCCTTCCAGTACTTCTGCATCTCCAGGAACAGGAACGATGCCGTCCAGGTGATCAACACCAGGCCTGTCAGCGCTTGCAGACCTGTGAGGTACTTGAGATTGCCCGTGGGGGCGATGTCGCCGAAGCCGATGGTGGTGTAGGTGGTGAAGGAGAAGTACACGCAGTCCATGAACGTGCCGTCGAAATTGCCACTGAACGAGCCCCAGCCTTCGGCATTGGCCATCAGGTAGTAGGCCAGGGCGAAGCACCACACCTCCAATGCGTGGGCTAGCAGCGCCCCGAACACACCGACCACGATCCGGAAGCGGCTCCATAGCTTCAGCCGTGGCAGCCAGTCGTTCAGGCGCAGAAGGCATTCGTAGTGAATGATCACCACAAGAATCACGACCAGTGTGTTGATCAGCGTGACGGTGAACATGGCAGGCACCCTGGCCGAAATCGGGTGATTATTTTGCAGTGCCGATCAATGGGTATGCCACAGGCTCCTTGAGCTGCGGCTGCAGGGCGGGAAACTCCTCGGGCGTGATGGTTTCTTTGGCCAGCAGCAAGCGCGCGCCTGCGTCCAGATCGGCACGGCGTTGCTCAAGCAATGCCTGGGCTCGCTTGTAGGCCTGCTCGAGCAGCTCACGAATGCCAAGGTCGATTTCCCGCGCCGTTTGCTCGGAGTAATCCTTGTGCTCCTGACGCAACAGGGCGTCTCCAAGGTAACTGGCCTGCTGGCGCTCCAGCACTGCCTGGCCCAATTCAGGGCTCATGCCGAACCGGGTGATCAGCTGTCGGGCAATATCGGTGGCGCGGCCCAGGTCATCGGCGGCCCCGGTGGACACCTGGCCGAATGCCAGGCTTTCGGCCGCACGGCCTGCCATCAGCACCACGATACGGTCTCTGAGCATCTGCCCGCTGATCAGGAAGCGGTCGTCCGTCGGCCTTTGCAGGGTATAGCCCAGCGAGCCCGCGGCCCGTGGGATGATCGACACCTTGTGGACCGGGTCCATCGCCGGCAGGCTGCTGGCGGCCAGGGCATGGCCCATTTCGTGATACGCCACGACCTGGCGCTCGTCTTCACGCAGCACGGTGCTCTTGCGCTCTACCCCAGCGACCAGGCGCTCGACCGCCGCGGTGAAGTCCTCCAGTTCGACCCACTGACTGGCGCGCCGGGTGGCGACGATGGCCGCCTCGTTGACCAGGTTGGCCAGGTCGGCGCCGGTCAGGCCAGGCGTGATATCGGCGATGCGTTCGCAATCCAGGTCGTTCTTGTAGACGATCTTGTGCAGGTGCACTTTCAGGATCGCCAGGCGGCCCTTGCGATCGGGCCGGTCTATCAGGATCTGCCGGTCGAATCGTCCAGCGCGCAGCAACGCCGGGTCCAACACCTCGGGGCGATTGGTGGCTGCCAGCAGCACGACGCCTTCGCGCGGATCGAAGCCGTCCAGTTCGGCCAGCAGTTGGTTCAGCGTCTGCTCCTTCTCGTCATTGCCACCCAGGTTGCCGATACCGCGCATCTTGCCCAGGGCGTCCAGCTCATCGATGAAAATGATGCACGGTGCCGCGTGTCGAGCCTGGTCGAACAGGTCGCGCACTCGGGCGGCGCCCACGCCCACGAACATTTCCACGAACTCCGATCCGGAGATCGAGAAGAAGGGGACTCCCGCCTCTCCGGCGATTGCCTTGGCCACCAAGGTCTTGCCGGTTCCGGGGGGACCGACCAGCAAGGTGCCTTTGGGGACGTGGGCCCCCAGGCGTGCGTACCAGGCCTGGTTTTTCAGGAACGAGACGATTTCGATCAGTTCATCCTTGACGTCATCGATCCCGGCAACATCGGCGAAGGTGACCTTGATGTCCCGCTGGGCATAGACCCGCGCACGGGACTTGCCGACACTCATCAAGCCCCCCAGCCCCTGCTTTTCCCCAAACCCACGGAAGATGAAGAACCAGGCGCCGAGCATGACCATCAACGGCAGTAACCAGCCCGCCAAGTCCGCGACCGTGTTGTCTTCTGCCAGACCGGTGAAGGCGACCCCGGACTGGCTGAGCTGCGCCGACAGCGCCGGATCGACGCGGACGGTGGAAAACCGTTCGCGCCCATCGATGGGTTCCTGCAGCCTGCCCTGGATACGATTGCGCTTGATTTGCAGATCACTGACTTTTTGCTGTTCGAGCAGTTGCAGGAACTGGCTGTAAGGGAGGGTTGCGACAGCCGAGCGGTCGAACAGACTGAACAGCAGGGCGGTGAGCAGCGCGATCGCGATCGCCAGGTAATACAGTTTCGATGGCTGATCTTTATTCATGGCCGCAGTTCCTCGAGACGATCACTGGACGGGCCTCGTGCCACGCATTCTATGAAGCGCTTCAGGCGATCAGCAGACAATCGTCGACCTTCCTCACGCCGGGCACCGCCCCCTGAAAGCGTGACGACGCCATTGCCTTTAGTCCTTGTTTTTACCCGTCGATGGCCTGGCGCGATTGACAAAGGTCAAGATCGACGTGCTGCCCACGCCGCAGGAGCTTGATAAATGTCAGGCCGCTGCCCGATGCGCTACGGATACTCAAGTCATCTTAGGCACCTGCGAGGGCATGGACATGCGACGCTATCTGCTTATCGGGTTGTCGATCGTGCTGGTATCCGTTTCAGGCTGCAGTCCTTGGCGCGCCGAGGAAATCGATGCGCGCCTGGAGTCGGCGGAGAACAACGCCGCCACCGCAAGGCTGCGCGCTGACGAGGTCTGCTACCGGATCGATCTGGTCGAGCAGACTGCCAACCAGGCGCTGCGCATCGCGACCCAGACCCAGCAAGAGGTCCAACGGTTGCAGCGGCAGGCCAAACAGAAGTAACCGCCATGTCACGTCGTTGGCTGGACCCGGGCCTGTTGCTCGTGAGTGCAGTGGCCTTGCTGTTTGGCGGGGTCGCCTATGCCGCGCAGCAGCCTGCCTGGGCGGCGCTGATCTGGGCGGGAGGCAGCAGTGTGATGGCCCTGGTGCTGGCCGTGGAGATCGCCAGGCGCCTGGCCAGGCGCGAAGCTGGCATCGATCTCATCGCCCTGGTGTCGATCCTGGCGGCGCTGTGGCTGGAGCAGATGCTGGTCGGTGCGGTGGTCGCGCTGATGCTGGCGACCGGGCGTGCATTGGAGGCGCTCAGCCTGCAACACGCCGAGCGCGAACTGCGGGCCTTGATCGAGCGGGCTCCCCAGCGTGCCTGGATTCAAGAAAACGACGGGCTGCGTGAAGTACCCGTGGACGAAGTTCAGCCCGGTCAAATCGTATGGGTGCGCCTGGGCGAGGTGGTGCCGGTCGATGGTCGTCTGCTGAGCGATCAGGTGATACTGGATGAGGCTGCGCTCACGGGCGAGTCCTTGCCGGTCACACGCTATTGCGGTGAGCTTCTGGCCAGTGGCGTGACCAACACCGGCGCGCCAGTGCTGTTACTGGCCACGCGCACGGCAGCGCAGAGCACCTATGCTGGCATCGTACGTCTGGCCGAAACGGCGCGTCGATCTCGCGCGCCTTTCGTTCGCTTGGCCGATCGTTACGCCTTGGGCTTCATTGCGCTGACGTTGCTGGTCGCGGGGGCCGCCTGGTGGCTCAGTGGCGATGTGTATCGCGTGCTCGCAGTGTTGGTGGTCGCCACCCCCTGTCCGCTCATATTGGCCGTGCCCATCGCCATCATCTCCGGTATTTCCAGGGCCGCGCGACGCAACATCCTCGTGCGGGATGGCCAGGTTCTGGAAGCGCTTGCCGGGATCCGGCAGGTCTTTCTGGACAAGACCGGTACCTTGACCGGTGGTCATGCCCAGATGCAATCGATCGAGCTCCAGGGTGAAGGGCTGCCGCTGCAGCTTCTGCAGTGGGCCGCCTCGCTGGCACAGGCCTCTTCGCACCCGATCGCCCAGGCCATTGTCCAGGCCGCTCGCGTGCGCGGTTTGTCGCTGACACCTCCTCAGGATGTGCAGGAGACTCCCGGGCAGGGGCTTGCCGGCACCGTACAGGGGCATGCCGTGCGCTTGGGAGCGGTGGGCTATGTGCAAGGCGAAGCGCAAAGCGATGCCTGGGCGCAGGCGCGCTTGCAGCAGCTGGATTACCTGGCCAGCAGTGGCAGTTTTGTCGCGATCGACGGTCAACTCAAAGGGATGATCAGGCTGGCCGACAACCTGCGCCTGGAAGCACCCCAGAGCCTGCGCTTGCTCCGTAACCGAGGTATCGAAAAGATCGTCATGCTGACGGGGGATCGTCTGGAAACGGCACAGGCAATCGCACTGACTGCGGGCATCGACGAACTGCATTCTGGCCTGACGCCCGAGGACAAGGTGCGTCTGGTGCAGGAAGGCTGCCGCCGCGAGCCAACGCTGATGGTCGGCGATGGCATCAATGATGCTCCAGCCCTGGCCGCTGCCGATGTCGGCGTGGCCATGGGGGCGTCTGGCGTCACCGCTTCGGCACAGGCGGCGGGTGTGGTGCTGCTGGTGGACCGATTCGACCGGCTGGTCGAAGCACTGGATATTGCCCGGCATGCCGTGCACATCGCGCGGCAAGGCGTGTGGGCCGGGATGAGCCTGTCGTTGCTGGCCATGCTCATCGCCGCGGCAGGCTATCTGCCGGCCTTGCTCGGCGCCATCCTGCAGGAAGGGATCGATCTGCTGATCATCGGCAATGCCCTGCGCGCATTGGGACCCTGGCCCGGTAGGCGGCGCGCCGGCATCGACGTCGCCGCGATCGATCGGCTCCAGGATGAGCACCGGCAACTGGAGGGGGTGCTAACGGACCTGAGCCAGATGGCTCGCGACTTTTCCAGTCGTCCTTTCGACAAGGCACAGGCCGACTTGAGCAACTTGGTCGCTGCTCTGCACAACCTGCTGGAGCGTCACGAACGCGATGACGAACGCCGGCTCTACCCGCTGCTTAGCCGCTTCATGCCAGGTGATGATCCACTGTCGACCATGAGCCATACCCATCGCGAAATCTTTCGCCTGATTCATCTGCTGTCGCGTATGAGCGAAGATTTCAGCCAGGCAACGCGAGCTCCAAGTGCTGAAGAGATACAGCAACAGCTTGTTCGTCTGGACACCCTGGCCAAGCTTCACTTCGACCAGGAGGACGCGCTGTATCGCTCCTTGGATCGACGCTGAGCTTGGGTGTGAGCGGTTGCTGTATCAGGTGTCCTGCAATTGCTCGGCACGCAGCAGTGTCTGACCGGTGCTGATCAGGTCGTCGAAAACGATGACGGTTCTGCCGGCCACGTCACCTATCAGATGCTCGCCCCTCAGCCCTGCCTTGGCCAGCATCAAGCCTAAACGGTGCGCCACCGCATTCAACCGTGAATGGCCAGAATGCTGGACTGGACCTTGTACAGGGCCTGCTCGGTGGTGCTGCCGACAACCTTGGTGCGCCCTTCATGGTAGAGCGTTCCCATCACCACCACGTCGAAACCCTGTTGATTGGCGAACTCGCTGACGACTTTGCTGGCGGGTCCGCGCACCAGATGCAGGTGATCCTGCCGAATGCTTTGGTCGGCACCCAGCTTTGCCAGACGCTCGCGTGCGCGGCCGGTCATTTCCTCGACCAGCGCCTCGGTCCAGGCCACAGGGGCGGCTGCATAGGCAACGAAGCTGGGGCTGGGTTCGTATGCCTGAAGCAGGTGCAGTTGCGCTTTACAGCGCTGCGCAAGGGTGTGTGCCGCTTGCAAGATGCGATCGTTGAGTTTCTGGATCGTTGGGCCGTTCTCGGCCAGTTCCACAGCGGCAATGACACGTGTTGGCAGCGTGGGCTCGGCATGGGCCACCAGGTGTAGAGGGATCGGGCAACGACGCAGCAACTGCCAATCTAGTGGCGTGAGCAGGGCGCGGCTCAGGGCGGTTTCGTGCTTGATGTCCTTGATCACCATTTCCACACGATGCAGTTGGGCCAGGTGAATCAAGTCCTTCAGCGGATCGTCTTCGTCCACGGTTTCGGCGTAGGCGGTGATGCCGAGCGCCCCCAGCGCCGCGACCTGTTCAGCCAGCCAGGCCTTGCGATGCTCGGCGTCCTGCTTGCGGGCATTGCTGCGCAGTACCTGGTCCAGCGTCGCCAAGCGGCTTGGCAGTTGGCTCAACACCACAAGGTGCAGAGTAGCCCCCGTGCCACTGGCCAGCGCTTGCGCGCGGGCCATGGCGGGCGAGGGGTGCAGGTCTGGATGGCAGATCAACAGGAGTCGCGAATAGGTAGTCATGATGGCCTCCTCGGCGATGGCAGCCTTGAGCAAGGCGCATCGGTACAGGCCAAGGGTGACGTATCGGGCCTTTCAAGCCTTGACTTTTATCAAGCTTGCGCCAGCACCTGCTCTGATAATGACGGGGCTGCGAGTGTCGACCCTCGTCTCGGGAGGTGGCCTATGAGCCCGTACCGCCGGATTCTCTTGATCATGACCCAGCCCGAGTCATGTCCGGCCGCCTTGCTTCGGGCGCTGGCGTTGGCGGATGCTTCGGGCGCGGCGTTGCATGTACTGGCTGTCTATGAGCCCACGGAGCTGCGATTGCACCACGAACTGCAGCAACCCCCGGCAGCGACAGCATCGTTCGTGCATTTCAATGCCGAGCTCAATGCGTTGCTCGACGAGCAGTGCGCCCACCGGCCCCGTCCATCGTTCGAGGCCGTGCAGACCCTCAACCCGCGTGATTTCCTCCCCGCCTATATTGCGAAGTTCGCACCTGACCTGGTGATCAAGGATTGCCCCGCCAGCTCGATGTTTGGGCAGATCGCGCAGGCCTCGCTCGACTATGCGTTGTTGCATGCCTGCCAAGGGCTGTTCCAGTTCGTGCCGGTCAATGCGCCGGCCATGCCGGCCCAGGTGTTGATTGCAGTGGATGTGGCCAGTCCCGAGCCTGCTCAGCACGTGCTCAACCACCGGTTGATAGAGGCCGGTCAGCAACTGGCGCTCCAGTGCAATGGGCACGCGCACCTGTTGTCGGCCTACGACCTGCCCATGGCCATGCTGGCCAATGCAGAGCTCGCCGAGCCATGGGCACAGGAGGTGCGAGCGTCACTGCGGGTACCGTTCGATACCTTGGCCGATGCGCACGGTATTGCCTATTCGCATCGGTACTTCGTCGAGGGGGCGCCACTTCGCATCATCAAGGCGCATATCAGCTCGCTGATGATCGATGTGGTCGTGGTGGGCGTGGTGCAGCCCAAGCGTTGGGCCAAACTGATTGGGGACACCACCGAAAGACTCATCGGCAGTGCCCCCTGCAGCATTCTGGCGGTCAAGCCGACACCTGCGGTCTGACACGGTGCTATGTGCACGGCCATGGCGCACCAGCTCAATACAAAAGTCGACTTCATAGGGAGGAACGTGGCACTCGATGATGTCCTGTGCGGTCACCCTGGTGGCCGGTCGCACGGCCGCCCGGGGGGCTAATGCGCACCGACAACCCCCTTGGCATGCCTTGGCAACGCGACCGAAATCAAGGCCGCCAGCAGCACGAAGGCGCAGGAGATCCACAGGCACGCCTGTAGGCCATACGCCTGGAACACCCACCCCGAGAGCAGTGTGCCGATCAGCCGCCCCAGGGCGTTGGACATGTAGTAGAAGCCCACATCCAGCGATACGCCGTCTTCCTTGGCATAGCTGACGATCAGATAGCTGTGCAGCGACGAATTCACCGCAAACAGCACGCCGAACAGCATCAGCCCGCCGAGCAGCACGACCTGGGCTGGCGCCCCGGCAGTCAGGCCCAAGGCGATCAGCGCGGGCACGCCAGCGAGGGCGGTGGCCCAGGCCAAGGCCGCCCGGCCGTCGGGGACATGACCGCGCGCCTTGCCGGTAAGACGAGGGGCAAGCGATTGGACGATGCCATAGCCGATGATCCAGCTGGCCAGGAAGCCGCCGACCTGCCAGAAATCCCAGCCAAAGGCGGTGCTCAGGTACACCGGCAGTGCCACGACGAACCACACATCGCGGGCGCCGAAGAGAAACAGTCGTGCGCCCGAGAGTAGGTTGATCGCCCGGCTCTTGGACAGCAGGTCGCGGAATTTCGGTTTGGCCTTGGCCTTGCCCAGATCCTTTTGCAGCAGGATCAGGCTGGCGAGCCAGATCAAGGCCAGGACTGTCGCCATGGCCAGCACCGCCTGGGTGAAGCCGAGCAGGGCAAGCAGTGCGCCGCCAAGGAAGAACCCCACGCCCTTGAGCGCGTTTTTCGAGCCCGTGAGTAGGGCAACCCATTGGTAGAGAGTGCCTTGCTGGCTGCCCGGAACCAGCAGCTTGATAGTGCTTTTGGCACTCATCTTGTTGAGGTCCTTGGCGATGCCGGACAGCGCCTGGGCGGCCATCACCCAAGGCACCGTCAGCCAGGCGGCCGGCACCGTGAGCATCAGCAAGGCCAGCACCTGCAGGCCCAGGCCGATGTTCATGGTGCGGTTGAGCCCCAGACGGGCGCCCAGGTAGCCGCCCACCAGGTTGGTGATCACCCCGAACACTTCGTAGAACAGGAACAGCGCCGCAATCTGCAGCGGCGTGTAGCCCAGTGCATGGAAGTGCAGCACCACCAGCATGCGCAAGGCGCCGTCGGTGAGGGTGAAAGCCCAGTAATTGCCGGTCACCAGCAGGTACTGACGGACTTGCGAAGACAGGGCAGACAACGCCTTCATGATCGCTGCTTACTCCGCCGTGCCGACCAGCCGGGCCAGCTCCGCTGCGCGGTTGGCATAGCCCCATTCATTGTCGTACCAGGCGTAGACCTTCACCTGGGTACCGTTGACCACCAGTGTCGACAAGGCATCGATGATCGAGGAGCGTGGGTCGGTGCGGTAGTCGATGGACACTAGGGGGCGTTCTTCATAACCCAGGATGTCCTTGAGCGGGCCTTCGGCGGCTGCCTTGAGCAGCGCATTGACTTCTTCGGCCGTGGTCGCACGCTCCACTTCGAACACGCAGTCGGTCAGCGAGGCGTTGGCCAGCGGGACGCGCACGGCATGGCCGCTCAGCTTGCCGCGCAGTTCGGGGAAAATCTCGGCGATCGCAGTGGCCGAGCCAGTGGTGGTGGGAATCAGGCTCATGCCCGAGGCGCGGGCACGACGCAGGTCCTTGTGCGGCGTGTCGAGAATGCTCTGGGTGTTGGTCAAGTCGTGGATGGTGGTGATCGAGCCGTGGCGGATGCCCAGGTGCTGGTGAATCACCTTGACCACCGGCGCCAGGCAGTTGGTGGTGCAGGAGGCGGCGGTGACGATGCGGTGCTGCGCCGGATCGAACAAGTGCTGGTTGACGCCCATCACCACGTTCAACGCGCCGCTTTCCTTCACCGGGGCACAGACCACCACGCGTTTGACGCCTTGGTCGAGGTAGGCCTGGAGCACTGCCACCGATTTCATCTTGCCGCTGGCCTCGATCACCAGATCGCAGCCCGACCAATCGGTGTCGGAGATCGTCTTGTTGGCGGTGACTTTGATGCGCTTGCCCTCGATCACCACCGAGTCGCCTTCGGCATTGGCTTGACGGTGCCAGCGTCCGTGGACCGAGTCGAAGTTGATCAGGTGGGCGTGGGTTTCAGCGTCGCCGGCCGGGTCATTGATCTGCACGAACTCGAATTCTGGCCACTCCCAGGACGCACGCAGCGCCAGACGACCAATACGTCCAAAACCATTGATGCCTACTTTGATTGTCATGTTCTTGTGCTCGTAGTGCGGTAAACCCACCTCCGACGGAAGTGAGGAAGGTCATGAGGGGGTCAGATAGAACGTTGATTGACGCGCTTGGACAGTTCCTCGGCCGACTCCTTGCGCTCGGAGTAGCGGTCGACCAGGTAATCGGCGCGGTCGCGCAACAGCAGGGTGAATTTCACCAGTTCCTCCATGACATCGACGACGCGGTCGTAGTACGCAGACGGCTTCATGCGCCCGGCTTCGTCGAACTCCAGGTAGGCCTTGGGCACTGACGACTGGTTAGGGATGGTGAACATGCGCATCCAGCGGCCGAGCACACGCAACTGGTTCACCACGTTGAACGACTGCGATCCACCGCAGACCTGCATCAGTGCAAGGGTCTTGCCCTGGGTCGGACGTACCGCGCCCATGCTCAAAGGAATCCAGTCGATCTGCGACTTGAACACGCCGGTCATTGCGCCGTGGCGCTCAGGCGAGCACCAGACCATGCCTTCGGACCAGAGCACCAGTTCGCGCAGTTCCTTGACCTTGGGATGATCGTCCGGGGCGTCATCGGCCAGCGGCAGGCCCGAGGGGTTGAAGATGCGCGTCTGGGCACCGAAGTGTTCCAGCAGGCGGGCCGCTTCTTCGGTCAACAGCCGGCTGAAGGAGCGCTCGCGGGTCGATCCGTAGAGCAGCAGGATCCGTGGTTTGTGCGTGGAGGTCTGCACGCGCGCCAGTTTGTCCACGGTCGGCAGGTCAACGAGTGCGTTGTCCAGGTTGGGAATAGGGTGTTCGTTCATGATTTCACTCTTGGCAGAGGGACGGCGTTCTTTGCTCGCACGCCAATGGTGGCAATCAGCAGCAGGAGGCGAGGCGCTGGGGCCGCTCGCCCATGACATCCAGGCGTCGGGTGCTGGTGCTGAGCCATTCGCGGTTGGCCTCCAGCGTGGTTGCCAGCACTTCGCGTACCCAGGCGGGCAATGCGGGATGTAACCGGTAATACACCCATTGGCCTTGGCGGCGGTCTTCCAGCAGGCCACAGGTGCGAAGTTGCGCCAGGTGGCGGGAGACCTTGGGTTGGCTTTCATTCAGGGCGCAGATCAGTTCGCACACGCAGAGTTCTTCCTCGCGGGCAATCAGCAGCATCATGCGCACACGGTTCTCGTCGGCGAGGCACTTGAAAACCTGGGTGGGCGACAAAGGGTCAATCATGGCGGTTCTCATGGGCTGACGAGCACGAGTTTCGAGGGATATATGATTTTGTGAATATACGCTTTATCGAATATATCTCAAGCCCCCGCTGATCAGAGGCAGAGCTCAGCGGGGCGGTCAGGCGCCAAGGGCCTGGCCACCTCGTCCGGCATTGGCCGGCGACCGCTCAGCGCATGTGCAGGATGATCGGGCTGCTGCTGGCCGGGTCGGTGTGTTCGCGCAGCTTGGCGACCGCCTGGGCCTGCACTGCACCGCCCCGATTACCCCAGGCGCTGCGCATGAAAGTCAGGACATCGGCAATCTGCCGGTCCGACAACTGCTCGCGAAACGCCGGCATGCGGTAAGCGTCCGGTTGGCCTTGGGCGACGACCCGTTGCGAGCCGTTGAGGGTGATGTTGATGGCCGAGGCGTCTTCCTTGGCCAGCGCCGAGGTGGCCCCGGCCAGGGGCGGCATCCATTCGGGCTGGCCCTTGCCATCGAGGCCGTGGCAGGAGGCGCAGTGGGTCAGGTAGGTCTGGGCGCCTGGGGTGTCCAAGTGCGTGGCAGGCAAGGCCTGGTATTGCCAGGGCGCACCGTCGCGCTCACGGTCGCCCGGCAATGACTTGAGATAGCGCGCGATCGCCGTCAGGTCCTCGTCGTTCATGAACTGGCTGGAGTTGTTGAAGGCTTCGGTCATCGAGCCGAATACCACGGCATGCTGGTTTCGCCCGGTCTTGAGGAACTGCACGATGTCCGCCTCGCTCCAGCGCCCAAGGCCGGTGTTGTGGTCGCCGCGCAGGCTCGGGGCATACCAGCCATCGAGCAGGGCACCGGCCAGGAACGGCGCACCTCGCTCATCCAGGGCCTTCTCGTTGAAGGCCAGGCCCCGAGGGGTATGGCAACTGCCGCAATGACCGGGGCCCTGGACGATATAGGCGCCGCGGTTCCACAGTGCATCCTGTGCGGGTTTGACCGCATAGGGTGTGGTGGGCGAGAACAGGCCGTTCCACAGGGCGATGGGCCAGCGCAGGTTGAGCGGCCAGGGAATGTCGCTCTGGATGTTGGCCTGGTTGACGGGCGGTACGCCGTGCATGAAGAAGGCATACAGCGCCCTGACGTCATCGTCGCTGAGCTTGGCGTAAGAGGGGTAGGGCATGGCCGGGTACAGCCGTCGGCCTCCTGGCGCGACGCCCTGGCGCACGGCGCGGTCGAAGTCAGCCAGGCTGTAGGTGCCAATGCCGGTCTGCCGGTCGGGGGTGATGTTGGTGGCATGGATCGAGCCCAGCGGCGTGGCCATTTCCAGACCGCCAGCGAATGGCTTGCCCGCCGGCAGGCTGTGGCAGGCGACACAGTCGCTCAGGCGAGCGACGTACTCGCCACGACTGACCAGCGCAGCGTCCGGTGGCGCCTCGCCGGCCAGGGGCGAGGCTGGCTCACGGGTGACATACCAGGCCAACAGGCCTGCCGCAGCCAGGCACGGCAGGGCCAGCCAACGGGCGGCGGTTGCGAGTCGACGGTTGTGCATGGGTGGCCCCTGGGCGTCAGCTGAAGGTATAGCGACTGAGCGGCATGCTGCGAATGCGCTGACCGGTCAGCCGTGCCACCGCGTTGGCCACGGCAGGCGCCACCGCTGGTAGCGGGGGCTCGCCGATCCCGCCCATCTTCGCGCCGCTCTCGATGATGCGCACATGCACCCTCGCCATGCGCGAAGGCGGCAGCACCGGATACAGGTCGTAATTGCGCGCCCGCGGCATGCCGTTTTGCCATACCGCTTCCTCCAGCAGCACCTGGGACAGCCCCAGGGCCACCGCGCCGTTGACCTGGGCTTCGATGATCGCCGGGTTGACGATGCTGCCCGGGTCGATCGCCTGCCAAATGTCGTGCACCTTGACCTGGCCGTTCTCGATCGACACCTCGGCGATCACCGCCGCCTCGGAGCCGAATGGCGAGGCCATGGCCACGCCACGGGCGCGCGTGCTGCCATCCTCGGCCGTGAACGGACCGCGCTTCCAACCGCCGGACAACTCGCCGACCGCCTGCAGTAATGTGGTCAAGCGCGCGTTGCCCTGCAGCAGGTGCAGACGCAACGCGTAGGGGTCCTGGCCGCCCTTGTCGGCCAGTTCGTCGAGAAAGGCTTCGTAGAAGAAGTCGTTGAGCGAATTACCCACCGAACGCCAGTAGCCGAGCATGGCCGGCCCTTTGACGTAGATCTGGGCGATGCGCGTGTTGGCGATGGCGTAGGCCTTGCCCGACAGCCCCTCGAGCGCTGTAGGGTCCAGTTGCTCGCCCTGTTTGCCGGCGATGGCTTCGGTAGGACCCTCGGTGGCGCTCACTGCTTCAAGCGCCACCGGCAGCCCTCTGTCATCGAGCCCGGCGCGGAACTTGACCACGGCGACGGGGCGTAGCACATCGCGCAGGAATTCTTCCTCGCGGCTCCAGATCACCTTGACTGGGCGGCCGACCGCCTTGGCCAGCGCGATGGCTTGCGGGTAGGGGTTGGCCGAGTCATAGAGAAAATGCCGACCGAAAAAGCCGCCGAGCAGAGGCGAGTGCAGGGTGATCCGCGCAGGGTCGAGCCCGGTGCGTTTGGCGATGTCGTCGCGGAACATGTCTGGCGCCTGGTTGGGCAGCCACACCTCCAGCGAACCGTCCGGGTTGAAGCGCGCGGTCGCCGAGGGCGGCTCCAGCTGGGCATGGTTGAGGTACTGATTGTGGTAGGTGGCCTCGACGGTGGTCTTGGCGCTGGCCAGGGCCGCAGCTACATCACCATGTTTTTCGTCATCGCGGCCTGGACCTGGTTGGGCTGCCAGGTGCTCGCGCCAGGCATCGCTGGAAAAATCCTTGGGCATGGGCCGTACCGTCGCGTCGGGCCCCGGCTCCTGCCAGTCGACCTGAAGCGCCTCGGCTGCACGCTTGGCGTACCACCAACGCTCGGCGACCACTGCGACCGCACCGGGCAGTAGGTGCACGGAATGTACGCCTTTCATGGCCTTGACCTGGGCTTCGTTGCGGATGCCGCCAGGGGTCATGCCCAGACGTGGCGCATGCTGCACGGCGGCCTGGAGCATGCCGTCGAGGTGGATGTCGATGCTGTACTGGGCCTTGCCGGTGGACTTGTCGTAGGCATCGACGCGCTTGACCGGCTTGCCGATCCAGCGGAACTGGCTGGGGTCGCGCAGCGGGACACTGGCCGGGTCCGGCACGGGCAGGTCCATGGCGCGTCCGGCCAGCTCGCCATAGGTGATGCTGCGCCCAGAGGCGCCATGGACGACCTTGCCAGGCTCGGTGGAGAGTTCGCCCACCGGCACGTCGAAGTGCTCGGCGCCGGCCTGCAGCAGCATGGCGCGGGCCATGGCGCCGAGACGGCGCATGGTCGGGTAGCTCATGCGCACCGACATGCTGCCGCCGGTGATGCGCATGCCGTTTTCCATCACCACGTAGGCTTCGCCAGGTGGGGCGCTGTCGACCACGAACGTGGCCGGGTCGGCATCCAGTTCCTCGCCGACGATCTGCGCCATGGCGGTGTAGGTGCCTTGGCCGCCTTCCATGAACGGGCTGAGCAGGCGCACGGTGTTGTCCGGGCGAATCTCCAGGAAGGCCGGTACCTGGGTGCCGCGTTCAGTGCCGGTGGCTGTGGCCGCCTGCACCCTGGGTGAACCCAGGGGCAGGCCGAAGCCCAGCACCAGTGCACCGACGGCGGTACCGGCGAGAAAACGCCGGCGCGACAGGTTGACGGTTGCACCGAGCGTCAGGCTCAGCAGGTCTTCGGGGAGCTCCAGGGGCGTTTTCATCAGGCTTTACCCCCTTGGGCCAGGTCGTGCATGGCGGCGTGGATGGCGTTGTAGGTGCCGCAGCGGCACAGGTTGACCATCGCCGCGTTGATCTGCTCGTCGCTGGGCGTGGGCGTGTGCTTGAGCAGCGCGGTGGCCGCCATCACCTGGCCGGACTGGCAATAGCCGCACTGGGCCACCTGGTGCTCGACCCACGCCGCCACCACGCGCTTGCCGACCTCATCGGCCTCGATCGCCTCGATGGTGGTCACCTCCCGCCCGACCACACCGGCCACCGGCGTGACGCAGGCGCGCACCACGTTGCCGTCGACCAGCACCGAACAGGCGCCGCACTGGGCCAGGCCGCAGCCGTATTTGGTGCCGGTCAGCCCCAGGTCGTCGCGAATCACCCACAGCAGCGGCGTGTCGGCTTCGGCATCGACCTGGTAGGTCTTTTGGTTGATTTTCAGCTCCATGGCTCACCTGTAATCAGTCGGTTGATGTGTCGATTCTCGTCGGCAGGAGGGCAGGGCACCCAATCAGGAAACGCTAGCACAGGCGCAGCTCGAGGGCGGCAGCATTAGACCGATGCTGGACGATCATTAGCCTGATTGCAGGGTAGCCCACCGGTTGTCTGATTCAGTTCTCATTCCTGCCCATGGAGGTTGCATGCCAGGGCGGTTTCGATAGGGTGGCGCTCTGGACAGGAGTCGCAGGAGGCCGACATGCGTATCAGGGGTAATGTGTTTTGGAACTGGGCTGATGCGACCCTTCATCATCGAACGCATCAGGAGGCGCTCGACGATGGCACCTGTATCGATGTGCAGGTAAGGCTGTCGCGCACCGGGGCCACGCAGTTGTTCATCGGTGTGTATGCACGTGGCGGCAAGGCCTTGCACGAAGAAGCGTTCGATGCTCGCCCAGGCGAGACCATGACCCGGTCGCTGGCCTGGGGGGTGGGCCGCGCCAGGTGGATAGCCGGCGAGCGCGTCGCGGTCCCCGCCTGCGCCAAGTGACCGACACCCCGCGGCGCGGCCGGTGCGCTGCCATTTATCGGCCACCACGAACCGACGTAGCGGGCGATGACTCCACACAGGGCAAGTCTTTGTATTCCATCGACTGATGAGGCCCGACAATGAATGCCATCGAACTGCTGATCCAGGATCATGAAACCGTCAAGAAACTGCTCGAGGAACTGTCCAGCACCACCGAGCGCGCCGTGAAAAAGCGCAGTGAGTTGCTCGCCCGCATCGAACAGGAGCTGCAGATCCATACCGCGCTCGAAGAGCAGATCCTCTACCCGGCCATCAAGCAGGCCGGAGGCAAGGAAGAGGAGAAAATGTACTACGAGGCCAAGGAGGAACACCGCACCGTCGACTCGCTGGTCTTGCCCGACTTGCTGCAGACCGACACTGGCACCGTGGAATTCGCAGGCAGGGTCAAGGTGATGAAGGAGCTGCTGGAGCACCATATCGAGGAGGAGGAAGGCGAGCTCTTTCCGACTGCCAAGAAGCTGCTGGGCAAGCAGGCGCTCGAGGAGATGGGCGTCGCCATGCAGGCCCACAAGAAAATGCTAAAGGCCGACCAGAGCGCCGCCTGACGCCCATACGCGACCGGGTAGCCGGTCGCGTTTCATTTTCTCGACAGGAGCGCCGTCCATGGCCAGTCATCTGTTTCTGATCAGCTACATCCTCGATAACCAACCAGGCACCTGCGAAATGCGCAGCGACGAACAGGACATCAGCGTGGAATGCGCGCGCAGCTATCTGCAGGGGCTGCATCGCGGCGAGTCATCGTCGTTCACCGATGTACAGGTGCAGCGCATCGAGCATGAACATGAGCCGGGCACATCCCCGGCCCACTACCAACAACCCTGAGCGGTGTGGCCGGATGGTAGTCCGCACCGGCGACCGCCCTGAGGAACGCCCGGTCGGCCAGCCGGCGCAGGTCGCGCCATTCGGTCCACTCCACCAACCCGAGTCGGTCCATTTCATCCGCTTGGCGCAACAGCGTCTCGTGGTAGGTGCTGGGGCAGTCCTGGCGTTGCGTGTGATCGTCGAACAGGGCGAACCAGCAATCGATCGCCAGGCGCTTGCGTCGCTCCCGCTCCAAAGGCTCGTTGAATGCATTCATGGCCGTTTTCCTGCGCGCTTTGGCAATCGAGCCCGAGAGCGGGGCCAAGGTTCATTGCGAGCGTTCCGGCGGTCGTTTGGGGCGACTGTACCAAGCGTGTGAATCTCGAATGAATTTTCTTTCCCTGCCCCTGCTCCATAGGCTTGGAACCACTGAGGAGGCTTGTGATGGCAGGGCAGCAATTGTTTGTGATCGAGTACGAACTCCATGGCGAGTACCGCACGTTCATCATCCGCCTGGGGCGCATGGACAATGCCGAGGCCTGGCATTGGGCCTGTTGCGATGCGGGCGTGGGCATCATCCCACGGTTCGGCCAGCACACGATCAAGAAGGTCAGCCGACCCATGGCCGAGCGCTACGGCCTGGCCAACGTGCGTTGGCGTCCAGCGGGGCAGGGGCCCGAATTCGTCGCCCCGCCCATCGATGTGAAGAAGTTCAACGGCTCATGAGCCCGGGGCACGTCATCATGGAAATCGATCCGCTACTCCACGCACTGCTGCTGGCCCGCGGACCCGGCGGGCAGGAGGATGAAGTCCGGCACATCTGCCAGCGTGAACTGGCTCGTCACTGCGACGAAACCCGCATCGATCGCGCCGGCAACGTGCTCGGCGTGCTGCGCGCAACCCAGCCTTGCGAGCCTGAACAGAGCATCCGATTGATGGCGCACATGGATGAGATCGCCATGATCGTGAAGCGCGTGAAGACCGACGGCACGCTCGAAGTACTGGCACTGGGAGGCGCGCAACCGATCAGTTTTGGCGTGTGCCCGGTGGAGCTGCTCGGCGACCAGCAGTGCCTGCCGGGCGTGCTCTCCTATGGCTCGATGCACAACAGCGGCCGCTCCACCAATGGTCGCGAAGTCCTGTCTGGTGACGTGCATTGGCAGGACGTGCACGTGGTCACACGCCAGGATACCGCTGCACTGGAACGCGCCGGGATCAGGCCTGGCACGCGGGTCGTGCTCAGCCGGCACTGGCGTCAACCCTACGCGGTCAACGACTGCATCGCGGCGCATTTTCTCGATGATCGCGCGCCGGTTGCAGCGCTGCTGGGCTGTGCCCGTGATCTTAAGGCACGCCGCGCCGGGCTGCGCCAGGATGTCTGGTTCGTCTTCACCACCCTGGAGGAAGAGTCCAACGCCGGAGCCATGTACGCCGCGGCGCGCCTGCCGGGCGATACTACCGTGGCAGTCGAAGTGGGCCCGGTGCTGGACGAGTACGGTACCCGGTTGAGCGCCGACCCGATCATCAATACCGGGGATCAAAAAGGTCTCTACAGCCGTAGTGTCGTCCATGGGCTGACGGCGGCGGCGCAGCGCGCCGGGTACAGGCCGCAAGCCGCCTTGCTGGTGGATTTCGCCAGTGACGCGAGTGCGGTCATGAGCGCGGGTGTCGCGGCGCAGGCAGGCTGCCTGGCCATTCCCACGGAGAACACCCATGGCTTCGAGATGATCCATGGCGATGGCATCACGGCCTGTGCAGCGACGTTGGTGGAATACGCGCTGGCGCCGCAAACCCCATCAGCCCCCCACAATCCACGTTGAACCCTCTCCCAGGAGCGACCGGTGCCGCGCATCATCACCCCCGCAACCCCAGAGCACGAAATCAGCGAGCGCAATGCCAAGCTGTTCGGTTCTCCCAAGGAGCGTCTGGATTTCTACCGCCGGGAAATCCAGTACGAGACGAGCATCCTGGCCAACCGCACCGATGCCTTTCTTGCGGCCCAGTCGTTTCTGGTCATCGCGTTCGTGTCCTCCATGGGCAATCTCAATCCGGACTGGGGGGCGGCGTTCACCTTGATCGTGCCGCCGTTTCTCGCCTTGTTGGGGGCGTTGAGTTCGTTGAGTGCCTGGCCGGGCATCCGCGCGGCCTACAAGATCATCGACCATTGGCAGTTCAAGCAGAGCCACCTGCTGCGCAGCGAGCCCTTGATGGGGTTGGCTTATGACGAGTCACCCCTGTTTTGCGAGACGGAAATCTCGCGACCTGGGTATCGCAAGTCATTGCTGTTTTCGTTGCGCACTCCTTGGGTATTCCTGGTGTTCTGGCTGGCCCTAGGGGGTTATGCGGTGGCAATCCAGGTGTTGTGATGTGCCCGGGCCTGGCAGTCGAAGCGAGGCCGCGTGGCGCCTTTAGCGTAGCCGCATGCCCACCTGTCGGTTCGACAGAGTCGAGGCGGGGAACTGGCTTTCACAAGCAGTACCCATCATCCCAAAGAGGCAACGCAACATGACATCCATTACCGACAATCTGCTCGACTGGCTGCGAGATGCCCATGCCATGGAACAGCAAGCCGAGAGCATGCTCAAAGGGCAGGCTGAACGCCTCGAGCATTACCCCACCCTCAAGGCACGGATCGTCCAGCACATCGAAGAAACCCAAGGGCAGCAGCGCGTGCTGGTCGAGTGCATCGAGCGCCTGGGCGGAAGCACTTCGGTGTTCAAGGACATGGCAGCCAAACTCATGGCCTTCGGGCAGGCAGTGGGCGGCATGGCCATGAGCGACGAGGTGGTCAAAGGGGCCATGGCCGGCTATGTCTTCGAAAACATGGAGATCGCCTCGTACACCGTGTTGATCGAGGCGGCGGAGGCGGCCGGCGACAGCGCCACCGCACAGGCCTGTAGGTCGATTCTCAAGGAAGAAGTGGCCATGGCCGAATGGCTGAAGGACCACCTGCCGGAAGTGACCCGTGCCTTCCTGGCCCGATCCGCCGATCCGGATGCCGAAGCCAAACGCTGAAGCCAATCACCCGCACCGGCGTTTTGCCCGGTGCGGGTCCCATCCTACTCCTGACCGTTGTTGACCTTGCCAAGCTCCGCCCCGGTCAGAGGCTGGGCCTGGGGGTTGGACATCGTCCTGGTTTTCATCGCGTCCAATGCGGTTTGCGACTGCGCGTCGAGCTGCACCGAGGCCTCGCCATCGCCGCCATCCACAGCCGGTTGAGGCTGTTCCACATAGACCCAGTCTTGTCCTTCATTCCAGGCCCCGCGCATTTCGCCACCTTTGGAAAGGTTGAAGTACGTGTTGTTGAACTCAGGATCTCCTGGCAGCTTGCCTTGGGGGAAGTTGGGCTGAATGGCATGCAGGGCTTTTTCGAAAGACAGTTGGTGAGCGATTTCCCGACTCATGAGAAAGCCCAGGGCATCCTTGATGCCGGGATCGTCCGTGACATTGATCAGCCGCTCGTAGACGATCTTTGCACGGGCTTCGGCGGCGATGTTGGAGCGAAGATCTGCAGTGGGTTCGCCAATGGTATCGATGTAGGCCGCCGACCAGGGCACACCGCCGGAATTGACCAAGGGTGCGCCGGCGCCATAGAGCAGGCTGGTGATATGCGAGTCGTTACCGGCACCGGTCAGCGAGCGGTAGAGCTCGCCTTCGGCCTCGATGCCCTCGGCCAGTTGGCCTTTGGCGCCCTTGTTGAGCATCACCACGATCGAGCCGATGATTTCCAGGTGGCTCAGTTCCTCCGTGGCGATATCGAATAGCAGGTCCTTGCGCCCTGGGTCATCCTCGCTCACGGCCTGGGTGAAATAGCGCATGGCGGCGGCCAGTTCCCCTTGGGGGCCGCCGAACTGTTCGAGCAGCAGATTCGCCAGCCCAGGATTGGGCTGCGCCACCCGCACGGTGTACTGCAGGCGTTTGTTGTGCATGAACATTGGAATGTGCCTCATCAACAGCGCCGGGGCGGCAGAACCGCCCCGGCAATCGGTGGGAAGTTAGCGGTCGTCGTCGCTTTTACGGCCGCCCCCATGGCTGTGCTGGCCGCCTACGCGACCGGCTTCGGAGGCCTTTTCACGGTCGTTGGCGAAATTGCCGCCGGACGCCTGGCCGCCTTTCTTGCCGGCCTCAGAGGCACGTTCAGGGTCGTTCTTGAAATTGCCCCCGGACATTTGGCCGCCTTTGTGACCGGCTTCGGCGGCGCGCTCAGGATCGTTCTTGAAGTTACCCCCGGACATCTGGCCGCCTTTGTGGCCGGCCTCGGAGGCGCGTTCAGGATCGTTCTTGAAATTGCCACCGGACGCCTGGCCACCTTTATGCCCAGCTTCAGAAGCTTTCTCCCGGTCGTTGGCGAAGTTACCTGGGTTGGTGTTGGCGCTGCCGCCTTGGTTGCTTTGTTTGTCTTGGTTGTCAGCCATGATCTTTCACCTCATGTCATCTACACAGGAAGGTCTGTGTCTAGTAGTGACAAGGGCGAGGCATTGCGCCTCGCAAAAGGAATTGGAATTTGCTGACGGGTTGCTTTAAGGATTGACGGACCGGCGTTTGAGGTGCCAAAGCCAATAACCCTGGCTTGTCTCGCACTGCTTTCGGGTGCGCAGGTTGTTGCTTTACGGATGACCTTCGCGCAAGTATTCGCAAGGCGCTGGCACTGTGGTGAGATCGATTGGTATGTGTCCCTTCGCTTGAACGGGGCGTCAGGTGTGCAGGTCTTCAGGGAAGAAGCGTCAGTCGGCGCTGCCGATACCCGAACCTTTGCCCAGAACACCCGGTATGCCTGCAAAGAAAAACCGCACAGCCAAAGCCCGCGCCACGATCGTCTGTCTACGCAACGGAAAGGTCCTGCTCGTACGCAAGAAAGGCGCGAGGTGGAACCTGCCAGGCGGCGTCATCGAACCGGGCGAGACGCCGGAAGAGGCCGCCATTAGAGAGTTGCGCGAGGAAGCCTCTTTGCACTGCCAGGGCTTGCATGCGTTGTGTACATTGCCGGTTGGCAATGTGCTTCATCACATCTTCACCATCAACCTCGGCGAGCGGACACGGCCGGTGCCCAGCAACGAAATCGTGGCCTGCAAATGGGTGCTGCGCAGCGTGCTGGGCCGTATGCAATTGAGCAGCACCGCCGCTGCCTTGTTGGCCAAGGAGCTGCCGGTGTTGTCGGCACCGGTGTGACAGCGCCGGCCCATTCATCCGCGCTCAACGAAGCTGTCTGAACTTTACGCCGCCGTGCGCCTTCCTCTGTTCACACCTGTGGTTTTTTCGAATCGCAAGAGGAGGCGGATATGAGTGATCCTGTCACGTATTTCTGGATCGCCCTGATGGCGATCATTCTGCTGGTCGATCTCTGGGCCATCGTCAGCGTGTTCCGCAGCGACAAGTCCGACGGCACCAAAGTGCTGTGGTCGTTGCTGCTGGTGCTGTTCCCAGTGATCGGGCTGGCCATCTGGGGCGTTGCCGGGCCGCGCGGCATCAAGCGTGGCACCGGACCGACTTCGCCTGAGCACAGCAAAGGATAGGAGGGGACGATGACCCAAGCTACCCACGAACCTGCTAAGCGCCCGCCAAAGGGTGAGGCCGAACGCGACAACGACGCCCATCGTCCTGATGGCTCGACCGGTACTGCGCACGACTCGACGGCGCAAAAGGCCGCGCGGGACAAAGGCAAACGCCACTGAGCCTGCCCAAGTTGGGCATGGTTAAAGGTCTACCCACGCTTGGCGCGAGGCTTTCGGGGCGTCATGCTCGCAGCCTGCATCGACGCTACACTTGCATCGTCGAGATAGGCGGGTACGACCGAACCGAGGGCGCCCATGCGCAAGCTTTATCGACCGATGCTCTTGTCACTGATGTGTTTCCTGCTTGCCCCGGCGGCTGCCGGGGCAGCGCCGCCGTGCAAGCACTTGGTGGCAACAGGCAATCCCGAGTACCCGCCTTACCTGTGGCGCGACCCGCAGAACCCGCAACGCCTGATCGGCGCCAATGCCGATCTGCTCCAGCGCCTTGGCAGCGAACTGGGGCTTGAGATCGACGTGGTCTATGGCGGGCCGTGGTCGCGTGCGCAGGAGCAGGTCAAGAGCGGGCGGATCGACTTGATTGCCGGCGCCTTTCGTACCGTATCGCGCGAAGTCACCATGGATTTCATTCCCCCGCCGTTCCTGAACACGCCCAGCGTGGTCTGGGTGCGTCACGACGACCCGTTTTCCTACACAGGGTGGGCCGACCTGCAAGGGCGCATCGGTGGCACCCTGGTCAACAACAGCTACGGCCAGCAATTTGACGACTACGCCAACGCTCACCTGAAACTCGAAGCGGTCCCCAGCGCGGACCAAGCGTTTCGCAAGCTGTTGTTCAAACGCAACGACTACGTCATCTACGAGCTTTACCCAGGACTGGCGCTGGCCCGCACTCTGGGCATCTCCCAGCAAGTGCAGGCGCTGGCGCCGCCTGTTTCCAGCGAAGGGCTGTACCTGACCCTCTCCCATCACTCGGCCTGCAACCAGCCCGAGCTACGGGCGCAACTGGCACAAAAACTCACCGACCTGCTCGACCGTGCCGTGCCCAGGCAACTGCTGGAGCAAAACCTCAAGCGCTGGCAGGACCAGCAGGCTCGGCCGGGTACGACGGGCAAGCCTTGATGGCGGCCTCACTTGAACCAGTTCAGCGCTCGGGGTTCGCAGTTGAGCAGCACATGCTTGAGTTCGCTGAATTCCTCTAGCCCTGCCGCCGACAGCTCGCGGCCAATGCCGCTGGCCTTGAAGCCGCCCCAGGGCGCCTGGGGAAAGGCCACGTTGTAGTCGTTCACCCAAAGCGTCCCCACCCGTAGCCGCCGCGCCAGACGATGGGCCCGGCCTAGGTCTGCGGTCCACACGCCCGCCGCCAAGCCATAGGGCGTATCGTTGGCAAGCTGAATGGCATGGTTCTCGTCGGTGAAGCGCTCGACGGTGATCACCGGCCCGAAGATTTCCTCACGGGCGATGCCCATGTCGGCCTGGACCTCGGTGAGTAGGGTAGGGCGCAGCCAGAACCCCTTGCTCAAGTGCGCGTCCCTGGGGATATGGCCACCTGCGCTCAGGCGGGCGCCTTCGCCTTGCGCCGTCTGGACCAGTGCCAGCACACGGTCCCGATGCGCCGCCGAGATCAGCGGGCCCATGCGCGTACGGCTGTCGAAGCCATCGCCCAGGACGATGGCTTCGATGCGTTCGGCCAGGCGCTCGACGAAGCGGTCATGGATGCTCGCCTCCAGCAGCAGGCGCGACCCGGCCGAGCACACTTGCCCGGCATTGAAGAACACTGCGTTGAGCGCTTGGTCCAGCGCCACGTCCAGGTCGGCGTCGGCGAACACGATGTTCGGGTTCTTGCCGCCAAGTTCCAGGGCCAGGCGCTTGAAGTTGCCACTGGCGGCCTGCATGACCTTGGCGCCGGCATTGGCGCCACCGGTGAACGACAGCATGTCCACCCGCGCGCTGAGCGCCAGGCGATGGCCCACGGCGCCATCGCCGCAAACCAAGTTGAACACGCCGGGCGGCAGCGCGAGGGCGGCCAGCAGCGATGTCAGGTGCAAGGCGCTCAGCGGCGTCAGTTCGCTCGGTTTGAGAATCACCGTGTTCCCTGCGGCCAGGGCGGGCGCGAGTTTCCAGGCGGTCTGCAGCAGCGGGTAGTTCCACGGCACGATCAGTGCGCAGACGCCCACCGGCTCATGGCGCGTGACGCTGATGACATGGGCGGGCGCCTGGGGATGGGCGATGTCGGTGCGCGCTTCGAGCAGCCCCGCGTAGTAGCGGAAGGTGGCTACCACGCAGGCCAGGTCGGCCTCGCTTTCGCCGAGGGTCTTGCCAGTGTTGAGGGTTTCCAGGCGCGCCAGATGGGCGGCATCGGTTTCGATGGCCGCCGCGATGCGCAGCAGCACGGCGCTGCGCTCGTTCGGCGGCAGCTGGGGCCAGGGGCCGTGGTCGAAGGCGTGGCGGGCAGCGTCGATCGCGGCGTCGATATCGTCGGCGCTTGCCTCTGGCGCCAGGGCGAGCAGGGTTTCGTCGGCGGGGTTGATGATTTCCCGATAGCGCTTGTTGTGCGGTTCACGCCACTGTCCTGCAATGAAGAGCTGATGATGCGCCATGCTGCGTTTCCTCGTGTGCATTGGAAATGACCGCACCATAGCCAGGCCCCTGGGCGCGATCTTGACCGAATGCGACAGCCATTACCGCCCGTGCATTCGCGACAAGCCAGGTCGCATCGCGTCAAGTCCTCGGTTGTGTGCTCCCTAGACTCGGGGATGTGAATGCGTACCCGGGGGGTGCGCTCGAAGCCCGAGGAACTGCCATGCACAACCCATCCATCGCCGTGTTAGACGCCCATGCCCAGCCCCGCGTCGAGCTCGCTTGCGCGTTTCGCTGGACTGCCCGCCTGGGCATGCACGAGGCCATCGCCAACCATTTCAGCCTGGCCGTGTCCGAGGACGGAAGGCGCTTTCTGATCAACCCCTATGGGCGGCATTTTTCCAGGATGCGCGCCAGCGACCTGTTGCTGCTCGATGCCGATGATCCTTCGGCCCTGCAGCGCCCCGGGGCGCCGGACATCACCGCCTGGGCTTTGCACGGTGCCTTGCATCGCCAGCACCCGCACGCGCGCTGCATCCTGCATGTGCATTCCAAGTACGCCACGGCCTTGGCCTGCCTGGCCGATTCACGCCTGCCGCCGATCGAGCAGAACGCCATGCGCTTCTTCGAGCGCGTGGCCATCGACGAGGGTTTCGATGGCATGGGCCTGGGGGATGAAGCGGAGCGAGTGAGTCGTCAGCTGGGCGACAAGCCGATCCTGCTGATGGGCAACCACGGCGTACTGGTGGCGGCGCCCAGCGTGGCCCAGGCCTTCGACGATCTCTACTACTTCGAGCGCGCCTGCGAGCTCTACCTCACCGCCCTGGCCACCGGCCGCCCGCTGCGCATCGCCAGCGACGCCGTGGCGCGCAAGACGGCCCGGCAGTGGTTGGACTACCCGGACTTCGCCACCCGCCATTTTGCCGCGCTGCAGGAAATCCTCGATGAACAGGAGCCGGACTACCGCGCCTGAACGTCCCAACCCTTTGCCACGCCCACCCTCAACCGTTCTGGAGTCGCTCGCATGCCGAAGAAAACAGCCGTATCCGTGCTCGCCGCATCGCTGTTCGCCGCAGCCTTTGCCACCGCCCAGGCGGGGGACCCCGTCGCCTGTCAGACCGTGCATTTCGCCGAGGTCGGCTGGGCCGACATCGCTGCCACTACAGGCCTTGCCACCACCGTGCTGCAGGGCCTGGGCTACAAGACCAAGACGCAGATGCTGTCGATCCCGATGGCTTACCAAGCCATGGAGATGAAGACGATCGATGTCTATCTCGGCGCATGGATGCCCTCGATGGCGGCGATCTCTACGCCGTTTCTGGAAAAAGGCAGCGTCGAGCGGGTGCGCACCAACCTGACCGGCGCCAAGTACACCCTGGCGGTGCCGGACTATGCCTACGAGGCTGGGCTCAAGGATTTCAAGGACATCGCCCGGCTCAAGGACCAGTTGCAGGGGCGCATCTATGGCATCGAGGCGGGCAACGACGGCAACCAGATCATCCAAGGCCTGATCGACAAGGATCGCTACGGCCTCAAGGATTTTCGCCTGGTCGAGTCGAGCGAGGCCGGCATGCTGGTGGAGGTGCGCCGGGCCGTGCGCTCGAAAAAACCGATCGTGTTCCTGGGCTGGGAGCCGCACCCGATGAACACCCAGTTGTCGATGCGCTACCTCAGTGGCGGCGATGACGACTTCGGGCCCAACTATGGCGCTGCGGTGGTCGATACCCACACCCGCAAAGGCTTTGGCCAGGAGTGCCCGAACGTTGGGGCGCTGTTATCGCGGATGGAGTTCCAGCTGGGGATGGAGAGTCAGATCATGGGCGCGATCCTCAACGACAAGCAAAAGCCTGCGCTGGCATCGCATGAATGGCTCAAGCGCAATCCGCAGGTGCTGGACAGCTGGTTGGCGGGGGTGACGACCTTCGATGGCCAGCCGGGCGTGTCAGCGGTGCGCCGTTACCTGGGGCTCTAGCGCAAGGCCGCCGGGGCCGCGTTGCGGCCCCAAAGGTTCGCATTGCGCTTAGATCGCCAACGGCTGCCGGTCATGCCCTAACGGTTGACGCATGACCGGCGCGTTCAAACTCTGCGAACGGTCATTGCTCGGCGCACAGCCAAACTTGGCGCGGTAGGCGCGGGAGAAGTGCTCCAACGAGCCGAACCCAGCGCTGGCGGCTACCTGGGCGACGCTCATGCGGGTCTGCTGCAACAGGTTGTGCGCACGCGCCAGGCGCAGGCTGAGGTAGTACTTCAATGGCGTCAGGCCGGTGTGCTGCATGAACTGGCGCTCCAATTGCCGACGCGACAGCGCCACCCGCTCGGCGATGGCCTCGCAACTCAGCGGCTCTTCCAGGTGCTGCTCCATCAGCTCGATGGCCCGCCCCATCTTGCCCGCTTGGGCGTGCAGGCTGCGGCGATAACCCTCAGCCTGCTGGACCTGCGGCTCACGCACCTGCTCGATGAGCATGTGCATGGCCACCTCGCGCGCCAGATTGCCGCCGGCCAGGTGATCCAGCCAGTTGAGGACCATATCTAGCACGGCAGTGGCGCCCGCGCAGGTCAGACGCTTGCGCCCAAGCGAGTAGAGCTGCGCGCACGCCTGGACCTTGGGGTAGCTTTCCTGGAAGCCTTGCAGGTTGTCCCAGTGCACCGCCGCCGGATGGCCATCGAGCACGCCGGCGGCGGCGAGTAGCTCGGTGCCGGTCTCGATGCCGACCATGATTGCGCCGAATGCGGCCTGGCGCTTGATCCAGGCCTTCAGCGCCGGGTTGCGTGCATGGCGGTGCACGTCGAAGCTGGCAATCACCGCGCAGGCGTCGAACTCGGTGTGCTCGCCGATGCCTGCCTGGGCGCTGGCCAGCAGGCCGTTGCTGGCGGGCACGGGCTGGCCGTCCACCGAGAGCAGGGTCCACTGGAACAGGCTGCGTTGGGCCAGCCAGTTGGCGATCGAGAATGGCTCGATCAGCGAGGCCAGGCCGAAATTGGAAAACGACGGCAACAATAGGATGCCGATGCGCAGGGGAGGGCTGGCGGGGCCCTGCCATTGAAGGCCAAGGGTTTCGGATCGGTTCATGGTTGCACCAGGCTCGACAATGGGCGTCGGCTGCATGGGCCGGCGCCTCGTTCATAGAAAAGGCCCGCTGCGCCTATCCAAGCGCAGCGGGTCGGCTTTGGCAAGCGCGCTTCAGCGCTGGCATTGGCGCCAGTGCGGGTGAATCCACACCGGGGCATCGTTGGCCGGCAACGGGTCATGGCCGCGGATCAAGTCACTGGCCTTCTCGGCGATCATCACCGTGGGCGCGTTGGTGTTGCCACTGACGATCTGCGGCATGATCGAGGCGTCGACCACCCGTAAACCACGCAGGCCATGCACGCGCAACTGCGGGTCGACCACCGCCTCCGGATCGCCGGCCGGGCCCATCTTGCACGTGCCGCTGGCGTGGTAGCCGGTCTCGGTGACGCGCCGCGCCCAGGCGTCGAGCTGCGCATCGCTCACTTGGTCGGCACCGGGTACCAGCTCATCGCCCGCATAGGCACGCATCGCCGGTTGCGCGAGGATCTCGCGCACCAGTCGGGCACCGGCGCGCATGTCGGCCCGGTCGCGTTCGCTGGTGAGGTAGTTGAACAGGATGCGTGGCGCCTGGTGCGGGTCGGCGCTGGTCAGGCTGACACTGCCCAGGCTGGTGGGACGCATCAGGTCGATGTGCACCTGGAACGCGTGCTCCGGCACCAGATCGACGCTGCCCGGTTGCACCGCCAGGGGCATGAAGGTCAGTTGCAGGTCGGGAAACTCAACGCCCGCCCGCGAACGGATGAAGGCGCCGGCCTCGAAATGATTGCTCGCCGCCAGGCCATCGTGGCTGGCGAACCAGCGCGCGCCGATCAGCCATTTGCCTGGCGCCCGCGTCCAGGGATAGATCGACACCGGCTGCTTGCAGCGGTACTGCACCACGGTGTCGGGATGATCGTTGAGCCGCTGGCCAACCCCTGGCAGATCCCGCACCACGGGAATGCCCAGGCGCTGCAGGTCCTCGGTAGGGCCGACGCCGGAGAGCATCAGCAGTTGGGGCGAGTTGATGGCGCCTGCGCTGAGCAGCACTTCGCGGCGCACGCGCACCTGGTGCACGGCACCGTCCATTTCCAATTCCACCCCGTAGGCCTGGTCGCCGTCGAACAGAATCCGGCGGCTCAGCGCCGAGGTGGCGACCGTGACGTTGCCGCCTTGGAGCGCTTCGGCCAAGTAGCCGCGAGCAGTGCTCCAACGTTTGCCGTCGCGGGTGGTGCGGTCGACCGGGCCGAAGCCTTCCTGGCGGTAGCCATTGAGGTCGCCGCTCGCGCCGTAGCCGGCTTGCTGTCCGGCTTCGATGAAGGCCTGGCACAGCGGTGACGACGTATCGCCTGGGGTGACGTGGAGCAGCCCGGCCCCGCCCCGGTAGCGGTCGGCGCCGTCCCGGTGGTTTTGCGCACGGATGAAGTACGGCAGCACCTCGCGGTAGCTCCAGCCCTCGCAGCCGTGCTCGGCCCAGCCGTCATAGTCGCGGGCATGGCCGCGGATGTAGACCATGCCGTTGATCGACGAGGAACCGCCCAAGGTGCGCCCGCGTGGCGTGCCGATACGCCGGCCGTCCAGGCCCGGCTCCGGTTCGCTGCTGTAGCGCCAGTTGAAACGCGTGCCGCCCACCACGATGCCCACGGCCGAGGGCATGTCGATGGTCCAGCTGGCGTCCGGCGGGCCGGACTCCAGCACCAGGATGCGCAGCGCCGGGTTCTCGCCCAGGCGCTTGGCCAGCACGCAGCCGGCCGAGCCTGCGCCGATGATCACGTAGTCGTATTCATGCCCGAGCATAAGGCTCTCCCTCAACGGTCAGCGGCCTTCGCCGATTCCGTCGAACACCAGCTTGTGGAAGTGATGCACCAGGTGCTCGCTTTCGTTACTGCGTTCGGCATCGATCATGTAGCGGCCTTGGTCGTAGCCCAGCGAGTGCAGGCCTTTCTGCACACTGATGTTGAGTTCGATGTCTTCCGGGCCCAGGTCTTCGTTCATCCATTTCATGCAGGCATGGGAAACCGCCGGCACCTGTTCGTGCGGGCTGTAGTAGCCAAAGCGCAGCAGCGAGCGTTCGGCGTCCAGCGGAATCATGATGAAAGTGCCGAGGAACTCGGAGAACGGGAAGGTATAAAAGGTGTTGTTCGGCCATAGGCCAATGTTGAAGAAGCGCTCGTCGGGGTTGCGCGGCCCGCTGAGTTTCACGCCGTAGGCTTCCTCGGCCTGCAGGTTGGCTGGGGCGATGTAGGTCCACCAGTTGTCACGCTTGGTCAGGCGGTAGCCTTTGAAGTCGATCAGCTTGGCCAGGTCGATATGGCAAGGGCCGGACAGCTTGAAATGATACCCCTCGATGGAGTTGTCCATGATCACCTTCCAGTTGGCCGGCACGATCACGTCCTGCTCCTCGATCAGGCGCATCTTGCCCAGCTCGGGAAACACCGCTCGCATCTCTTCATCGGCGCCGGGGAACAGTTCGGCCAGCGAGGGGGCTTGGGCGTCGAAGTTGAAGTAGACGAAGCCACCGAGCTCTTCGACGCGGACCTTGGGAATATTGAACTGCTGCTTGTCGAAGGCGATCAGCCGTTCGCTACGTGGTGCGCTGCGCAGGCTGCCGTCCATTTCGTAGCACCAGGAGTGATAGGCGCAGCGCAGCACCCGGGTGTCGCTGCCCCGGCGCACGTCCAGCAAGCGATTGCCGCGGTGCTGGCAGACGTTGTGAAAGGCATTGATCTTGCCATCGTTGCCACAGGCCACCACCACGCTCTGGTCAAAGATGTCGCAAACCACGAATTGCCCGGGCTCTGCGAACTCGTTGCGATGGCCGGCCAGGTGCCAGGCGCTCATGAAGATGCGGTCGCGTTCGGCGGCGAAAATCTGCTCATCGAAGAAGTAACGCGAGGGCAGGGTGAACGCCTGTTCCGGGCGCTGATCGGCCCAATCTGCAATGCAAGTGCTGTGCTTGAACTGTTCGACGGATTGCATGGCTGGTCTCCTCCAGACACTGCCCCTTGGGTTCGGTCAGGGGCTTGCTCGGAAGTTAATCTAGGGGAGGGGCAACAGGCGCTCTTGATGGAAAGCGACAACATTCGCCTGTGTTGGCGGGAGTGCTACGACGATAGGAGCGTGCCCTTGGGGCGCGGTCTTCGCCCCTGGCCTGGCACCGATGGCAAAGTTTTTGATTTTTTTGAAAAAAGCGCTTTACAGCTGGGGGGCGCCCCCTTAATATGCGCGCCACACGACAGGCACATAGCTCAGTTGGTTAGAGCACCACCTTGACATGGTGGGGGTCGTTGGTTCGAGTCCAATTGTGCCTACCAAACAAAAGCCCCGGGTTTCCGGGCACGAAAAGGGCGATCCGAAAGGGTCGCCCTTTTTTCGTTTGCAGATTTTTTGTAGATCCCGCCTGAAGGCAGCCTGTTCGGAGTTGCCGTCATCCGCTCGCGTACGCTGAGCGTCTGCTTGTTCCCCACATTTGCTTCTTTACGCAGCGCAGAGAGCCGAAACCTTTCCCGCCCGGCAACACGCGGCAGGTCGCACATGGGCAAAAACATGGCGTAAGCAGATCACGTGCCATTTAAACCGAGCACGTACATTGACCCTCTAGAAAGTAAGAGTAACTAGCTGTTTAACGCCCCGCCATCAGGCTAATACATCGTATACAGTGATGGCCAAATCGTGCCATCGCCAGCGAACGCTTCTTTCAAGTTGACCTCTGCACTGTTTTGGGGCTCAGGCTAAGTGAGCTTGCTATGCGATATTATTGAACGGTGGTTCAAAAAAACAAACACGGCGTCTTTGCGACCGCAGGATTAACGTTGCAATTTTCAAATAACTAAAAAAACAAATTTTAATATATCGATTATTTCGAGAATTATTAAAAGTAGCCCTTGATGGGTGCTCGCCTGCATGTCGAAGAGGTATCTGTATGTCGTCGCAAAAGGACGGAAAGCCTGCTCAAAACGGCTTTCCTCCCCAGTCCATCGGCTTTCTTTTGCTGGACAGTTTCACGCTGATCTCCCTGGCGTCCGCCGTCGAACCGCTGCGCATGGCCAACCAGCTTTCTGGACGCGAGCTCTACCGTTGGCACACCCTGACCGTCGATGGTGGCCAAGTCTGGGCCAGCGATGGCTTGCAGATTGTCCCCGACGCCGCCATGCACAACGCGCCGCCGATGGATACCGTGATTGTCTGCGGTGGCGTCGGCATTCAACGCACCGTCACCCGTGAACATATCACTTGGCTACAGGCCCAGGCGCGCAAGTCGCGGCGCTTGGGCGGGGTATGCACCGGCAGTTGGGCGCTTGCCTGCGCCGGGTTGCTCGACGGTTTCGATTGCAGCGTGCATTGGGAGTGCCTGGGCGCGATGCAGGAAGCCTTTCCGCGGGTCAACATGAGTACCCGCTTGTTCAGCCTGGATCGCAACCGCTTCACCAGTTCGGGAGGCACAGCCCCCTTGGACATGATGCTGCACCTGATCAGTCGCGAGCACGGTCGAGAACTCTCGGCGGCCATTTCAGAAATGTTCGTGTATGAGCGTATTCGTAATGAGCAGGACCATCAGCGTGTGCCGCTCAAGCATATGCTCGGCACCAATCAGCCGAAGTTGCAGGAAATCGTCGCGCTGATGGAGGCCAATCTGGAGGAGTTGATTGATCTGGATGAGCTGGCCAAATATGTGAATATTTCACGGCGCCAACTTGAACGATTGTTTCAGAAAAACCTGAACTGTACCCCCTCTCGTTATTATCTGCGGTTGCGTCTTGTCCGGGCGCGTCAATTACTCAAGCAAACGCACATGTCGATCATCGAGGTGGCTTCCGTGGTGGGCTTTGTCTCCACGCCGCACTTTTCCAAGTGCTACCGGGAATACTTCGGAGCGCCACCGAAAAACGAAAGAGCTACCTCCAATACTTCGCAAAAGCTGCTGCTGGATGACGACGAGACAAAGGGGCCAGACGACACCACTAAAAGTTCGCTCGACCAAGCACAAAGCGAGTCGACTTTCGCGAGCGTGAAGTTAAAACTTTAACCCTGCGCAAAACGGGTAGGGGCACAGCGACCCCTCCCGCCAGTGACCCTTCAGTTTCCGTGGGTGTGCTCTTTTCCATCTCGGTGGACATGCGTCGTTGGCGAAGGTGTGGCGGGCTGGGCAACGTCCGTTTCGGCCCCGCCATGCCCATCGTGGTGACCTGAGCTGTGTGCTGAGTCGGAGGGTGGATGATGCGCCTTCGATTGCTCCGTACCCTGACCATGGTGGCCTCCAGCGCTGTGCATCGCACTCTCACCACCGCTGTGCTGGTGGCCGCCACTGCTCGCCACCATCGCCTGATACTGCTGAGCGTCCATCTGGGGCAGTCGATCGAGGAAGGCGACGATCCCCCAGATGTACTGATCCCCCATGCTCTTGCCCCATGCCGGCATGCCTGTGGCCTTGATGCCATGCTTGATGGTCCAGAACGCCACGGCGGGATTATCACCGGTCCCGATCTTGGCCAGGTTCGGAGGCGGGGGGTAGAGCGCTTGGCTGAGTTCGGTCTGGTCAACCCCAGGGGCGAGGTGGCACCCGACGCACATGGCGTTGTAGTTGCCCGCTCCCGTGCGGATCAGTGCTTCATCCTTGAGGTTCGGCACCTCGATATCCCTGGCGCGCACTTCGATGGAGCGCTCCCGGGCCATGACCAGGAAGGCATGCACGGCGGGGAAGTGGGGATCATCGGCGCCCACGTTGACCAGGCCCGAGTAGGCGGCGCCCAACACGGCGGCACTCGCTACCGCGCCTGCGACCACGAGCGTTGTCATTGTTCTTTTCATTCAAGGTCTCAGAACCACATCCGAATCCCGGCAACGAAGCGCGCCTCTTCCACATCCCCGTCTTCGTCGCGAATCAGGTCAGCGGTCTTGCCGTAGGAGCGGCTCCAGGTAACGCCGATGTACGGCGCGAATTGACGAACGATTTCATAACGAAGACGCAGGCCGACTTCGGTGTTGGCAAGGCCCGAACCGACGCCGCGCGCAGGATCGTTCTTGCCATAGAAGTTGGCCTCGGCGATGGGCTGCAGGATCAGCCGATTGGTCAACAGAATGTCGTACTCGCCCTCAAGACGCGCGGCTGTCTGACCATTCTCGCCAATGAACGCAGTGGCTTCGGCTTCGAAGTCGTAAAGCGCCATGCCCTGCACACCAAACGCTGCCCAGGTCTGCGGTGATTCGGGCTTGAAGTCCTGGCGAACCCCGGCCACCACGTCCCACCAAGGGCCGAGGGCGCGGCCATAGAGCAATTGCAACTCGGCATCCTCGGTCACCCCGTTGGTCCGTTCGCCTTCGGAGCGGATCCACAATCGATTGATATCGCCCCCCACCCATCCCGAGGCATCCCAGGCCAGCGCACTGCCTTCGTCCGCGTCCTGATATTCCAGCTGATCGAGCAAGAAGAAGCTGTTGATCGCGCTGTCATGCATCTTGTGACCGTCCAGCGGGGGAAACGCGGCCTTGCGATCGGCGTCCGTGAGGATCGGAATGGGCGTTCGACTGGTCGTTCGGGGGGCATCGTCGGTGCCAGGGTTCATCATTGAATGATCCATGGCACCGTGGTCCATCCCCTCCATGCTGCCATGACCCATCTTGCCGTGGTCCATGCCCTGCATGGCGCCGTGGTCCATCGACGAGTGCTCCATTTTTTCAGCCGCGAAGCTCGGCGTCCCGCCCAGTGTGCCGAGGGAAATGGCCAATGCCATGAGCGAGGGTCGCACCCGCCTATTGGTCATCTTTCCCTGCCTTGGCTTTGTCGCCGCCCTGGGATTCCATCATCTTGCGGTGATCCATGCCCTTCATCGCGTCATGGTCCATGCCTTTCATCTTGCCGTGATCCATGCCCTTCATCTTGCCGTGATCCATGCCCTTCATCGCGTCATGGTCCATGCCTTTCATCTTGCTGTGATCCATGCCTTTCATCGAGCCGTGGTCCATCCCCTTCATGGCATCGGGCTGGCCGGCAGCCTGGGTAGATTTCTGAACGTGTTGCTCATGATCATCGCTGGACCACGAGGGCGGCGTGTAGACCGCCAGCAGGCCTGCCAATGCGGCAGAGAAGACATAGGCGTTTCGTTTCATGGTTTTGCTCATTTCAGATCTCCAGTTCATTCGTCCACACGAACTTCTCGGAACATGCCCATTTCCATGTGGAACAGCAGGTGGCAGTGATAGGCCCAACGACCCAAGGCATCCGCCGTCACGCGGTAGCTTCGTTTGGAGCCTGGGGGGATATCGATCGTATGTTTTCGGACCATGAAGTTGCCGTGTTCATCCTCCAGATCGCTCCACATGCCATGCAGGTGGATGGGGTGAGTCATCATGGTGTCGTTGACCAGCGTGATGCGAAGACGCTCGCCATACTTCAGGCGCAGCGGCTCGGCATCGGAGAACTTGATGCCGTCGAAGGACCAGGCGAACTTTTCCATATGACCGGTCAGGTGCAGTTCCACGGTCCGCCCCGGCTCACGGCCGTCCGGGTCAGCGAAGGTGCTTCGCAGGTCCGCGTAGGTCAGCACACGGCGGCCGTTTTTGCGCAGGCCAATTCCAGGATCATTGAGCTTGGGCGTCGGGGTCATGGTCTGCATGTCGACCAGAGGGTTGTTGGTTTCCGACGCAGGATGGGTCTGCATGGCACCGTCCATGCCAGCCATGCTGCCGTGATCCATCCCGGCCATCTGGCTGTGGTCCATACCCGCCATGCTGCCGTGGTCCATTCCAGCCATTTGGCCGTGGTCCATGCCAGTCATGCTGCCGTGATCCATACCCATGTCGCTCATCGAGATGAGCGGGCGTGGATCGACCGCGGGGACGGGCGCCTGCAGGCCTTCGCTTACTGCCAAGGTGCCCCTGGAATACCCGGTACGGTCCATGGACTGAGCGAAAATGGTGTACGCCTGCGCGTCCTCGGGCTCGACGATGACATCGTAGGTTTCCGCCACGGCGATTCGGAATTCATCGACCGAGACGGGATCGACGTGCTGACCATCCGCTGCGACGACAGTCATCTTCAAGCCGGGGATCCGCACATCGAAATAAGTCATGGCCGAGCCGTTGATGAAGCGCAGCCGAATTTTCTCGCCGGGTTTGAAAAGGCCGGTCCAGTTTCCATCAGGGGCCTGGCCATTCATCAGATAGGTGTAGGTATAGCCACTGACGTCGGCGAGGTCGGTGGGGCTCATCTTCATCTGGGCCCACATCTTGCGATCGGCCATGGCCGCCGACCAGCCCATTTCGCTGACATCGTCGACGAAGTCGCCAACGGTGCGCTTGTGGAAGTTGTAGTAGTCGGACTGTTTCTTGAGCTTGGACAGAACCCGGGCAGGATCCTCATCGGTCCAGTCGCTGAGCATGACCACGTAATCGCGATCATAGGTGAATGGCTCGGGCTCCTTGGCATCGATGACCAGCGCGCCATACACCCCGACCTGTTCCTGAAGGCCAGAGTGACTGTGGTACCAGTAGGTACCGTTCTGCTGGACCTTGAACCTGTACTCGTACATCCCGTCGGGGGCGATGCCGTGAAAGCTCAGCCCAGGCACCCCGTCCATGTTCGCCGGAAGGATAATGCCGTGCCAATGGATGGAGGTGTCCTGCTTCAAGCGGTTGCGCACACGCAGCGTGACAGTGTCGCCCTCGCGCCAGCGGAGAATGGGGCCTGGCAGCGAGCCGTTGATGGCCATGGCCGTACGCGCGGCGCCGGTGAAGTTGACCGGCAGGTCTGCGATATACAGATCGAACTCGGTGCCCGTCAGCACGCTGGGTTGGCCGGGGCTGGTCACGGCCCAGACCGGTGTGCGCCACATGCCCAATCCACCCAGTAGTCCGGTCGCGGCCAGGCCTTTGACGAAGGATCGTCTTGTGGTTTTGCTTTGCATGCCGTTGCGTCCAGTCAGTCATATAGTGGCTGATGTACGGGCTATCGGGTCAGCGTCCTTGGTCCCGAGAGCACTCGCACTTTCTAGGCTTACGATAGGCAGGCAGCGCTGTCAGAAAACTGAGTGCAACATTACAGATCTGTCAGGTGTTGGCGGGCAGCATCAGGATCTTGCTCAAGGTCGAGCTGAGTGCCCTGGTTTTGCGCTTAGAGCATCAATGCCAACAATGCAGCAGTCAGCGCTGGCGGCATCACCAGCAAGCCCAGGCGCAGGAAGCGCCAGGCACTGACATGCTCGCCTTCGCGACGGATTGCCACCAGCCATAGCAAGGTCGCCAGGGAGCCTGTGATCGACAGGTTAGGGCCCAGGTCTACACCAATCAGCAGTGCGGCCGTCGTCTGTCCGGGTAACTCGACCAGATGCCCCATGGCCCCGGCGATCAGCCCGGTGGGCAGGTTGTTCATCAGGTTGCTGGCAAGGGCGACACCCACGCCTGCGGCCCAGCTGGCCTGGGTGGGCGAGACCTGGGCCCGTGCCGCCAGGGCCTGAGCCAGCCGGTCGATGACGCCGGTCTGGGCCACGGCTTCGACGAGCACGAACAAACCTGCCACCAGCGGCAGCACGCCCCAGGCCACGTGCCTGAGCACCGGCATCGGGCTACGTCGCTGACGCAGGTGGATCAGCCCGGTGGTGGCCAGACCTGCGCAAAAGGTGGGCAGGCCCAAGGGCATGTCCAGTGCCGACGCCGTCAGCAACAGGGTACCGGTCAGCACAATCCCCACGGCGCTCAGCCTGGCCCCTTGGGACAAGGGCTGCGGGTCGATTTCCAAGGCCAAGGGTTGGCGAATCTGCCGACGCTGGGTGATCCGCAGGACCGCGTAGGTCAGGCCGATGGCCGCCAGCGACGGCAAAGTGAACTGCCTGAGCCATTCCAGCAGCGGCGGCATCTGGCTGCCGAATACGACCAGGTTGGCGGGGTTGGAAATCGGTAACACGAAGCTGGCGGCGTTGGCGATGAACGCGCAGATGAACAGGTACGGCAGCGGTTCGGCCTTGGCCGCCCGGCAGGCGGCGTAGACCGCCGGGGTCAGCACCACGGCAGTCGCATCGTTGGAGAGGAACACGGTAACCAGCGTGCCTACCAGGAACACCAAGTCGAACAACCGCTGCCCGGAGCCACGGGCGTGGCCCACCGCGTACCGGGCGAGCCAGTCGAACAAACCTTCCTGTCGTGCCAGTTCGGCCAATACCATCATGCCGATGAGAAACAGATAGACATCACCGCCTTCGGCGATAGCGGCCATGGCACGGTGCAATGGAATCAGCCCCAGGCCTGTCAGCAGCAGCGCGCCTCCCATGGCCCAGACGTATTCAGGGATGCGCCAGGGGCGCAGGATGACGCCACAGGTGGCCAGGGCGGCCACGGTCCAGATGAGGAGTGAGGGGTTGGAGAGTGTCATGCTCGATTCAGGATCCAGCGGGTAAGGAAATGCCGGTCGTCGTGGCGACATGCAGGCGATTGCGGCCCGCCTGCTTGGCGGTATAGAGCGCCTGGTCGGCGCGTTCGAGCAGCGATTGGCTGCTGTTGAGGGAGGCACCGGCCGCGCAGGCGATGCCGATACTGGCGGTCACCTGGCCAAAAGGGCTGCCTTGGTGGGCGATGGACGCCATGGCCAGGCACTCCAGCATCAGCCGCGCCACGACGACGGCACCGTCGCAGTCGGTGTCGGGCAGGACCACTGTCATTTCTTCGCCTCCGTAACGTGCCAGCAGGTCGCACGGGCGACGGATGCAGCCGGTGAGCAGGCCGGCGATTCGCTGCAGGCAGGCATCGCCGGCCGGATGGCCGTAGGTGTCGTTGTAGCGTTTGAAGTGGTCGATATCGATCATCAGCAGGGACAATGGCGTCCCACTTCGACGGGCTCTTCGAATCTCCTCGTCCAGCACCTCGTCGAAGCGGCGTCGGTTGGCGAGTCCGGTCAGAGCATCGAGCATCGCCTGGCGTTCGAGCTGTTGATTGCTGTCGAGCAACTGTTGTTGGGTCTCTCTGAGCTCACGCTCTGCGGCGATCCGTCGGCCCATGGCGCGAATCAGCAGCCAGCCGATGGCGCCGGTGAGGGCGAGCAGACCGCAGACCACCAACGCCGACAGTTGCGCCTCGAAGCGCCAGGCCGCGAGCGCCTCGCGTTTGCCCAGGGCGACGGTTGTCACCAGGGGGAGGGTGTCGCTCTTGCGAAATGCATACAGGCGCTCCACGCCGTCCAGGCTGGAGGTGAACGAGGCCGTGCCCACTGACTGATCGACGAGGTACTTGGCATAGATGGGCGATTTGGAGAAGTTGCGCCCCATGTCCTGTTCACGAAACGGGTAACGCACCAGTATCGCCCCGTCGGTGTACGACAGCCCGATGGCGCCGTCCTGGCCCACATCCAGCTGTCCGAACAGGTGCAGGAAGTTCTCCACGCCCAGCGTCACGGCAACGACGCCGGCGAAATCGCCATGGGCGTCGTTGAAGCGGCGGCTGATGGTGATGACCCATTCCTGGTTGGTGCGGCTGCGGATAGGAAGGCCGATGAACGGCTCGCGGGAAGGATCGTCGCGGTGATGGATGAAGTAGGCGCGGTCGCTGCTGTTGGCACCGACGGGCATGGGGCTGTTGGAGGACATGAGCCCGCGGCCATCCTTGTCATAGATGGTGATGCCGCTCAACTGCGGCATCAACGGGTGCTGACGGCTCACCAGCTGGCTCAGGCGTTCGATCTGCGAAGGCCCGCTGCCTTCGGTTTCCAGCCGCTCGATGAGGCCGAGCAACAGCAGCGAGCTCTGTCGCACGATGCCCTCAGAATAGGTGGACAGTGCCTGGGTGAGGTTCAAGGCGTGGGTATTGATGTCTTCCAGTGCCCGCTCGCGAGAGGCCATGACCTTCCACAGTGTCAACGATGCGAGCGAACAACCGATGATCGACAGCAGCAGAACGACGAGGTGGATGTCACGCTTCACATAGATACCTGATGGGAATTCCGATTTCTCTTGCGGGTCGCGAATGCGTGGGGGATTCGCAACGGGCACTCCCGGCCCTGTGCCACACATCAAGCAGACTGACACTGCCACGGGTGGCTAACCTAGCGGTCAAGAAGTAACCAGGTGGTCCAATTGGCGAAATATAACACTGCTTATGTCGGAGTGTCTGACAGATATTATGAAGAATACGTCAGATGACTGCCTGCTGAATCATTGCTTCCAGCAGGCAGCCCGGCGGGGATCAAAGCATGAAAACGGCGATCAATAGACTGGCCAGGGCGAGCAGCTCGAGTCGGTGGCCCTGGGTCAGCCTTGCCAGCCAGTGGAAGGTCGCACCACCTTGCGAAGGCAACAGCCTATGTTCAGACGGCTTGGGCCTGAAGTGCCGGCACGGACGTTTTCTTGAATTCATCGCCGACGATTTCCTGGACCTTGGACACGATGTAGGCCCCGATCGGAATGGCTGAGGTGGCCGCCGGGGAAGGCGCATTGCAGACGTTGACGCTACGGGCGGTGTTGACGAACAGGAAGTCATCGATGAGCTTCCCGTCATTGGACACCGCCTGGGCGCGCACGCCGGCCGGGTAGGGCTTGAGGTGTTTCTTCTCGAGGCTCGGGCAGTACTTTTGCACGGTCTTGAGGTAGGCCCCCTTGAACAGCGAGTTCTTCATCTCGATCAGCCCTGGGCGAAGATTGTCCTTGAGCACTTTGCGGATACCACGGTGCCCCAGCATGTTGCCCAGGTCGCTCAGGGAGACATCGGATTTGCGATAGCCCTCGCGCTTCATGGCCAGCACTGCATTCGGCCCGACGGTGACGGTGCCATCGATCATCCGGGTCAGGTGTACACCCAGGAACGGCATGGACGGGTCCGGGATCGGGTAGATCAGGTGATTGACGATCCGGTTGTGCTCCGGTGGCAGCAGGTAGTACTCGCCACGGAACGGGCAGATGGTAAAACCTGGCTCGACACCGAGCATGCGTACGACTCGGTCAGCCATCAGGCCCGAGCACGACACCAGGTAGCGGGTCGTGTAAGTGCCCCGGTCGGTCTGGACGACGATCGAGTCTGCCTGTTCGACCAGCCCGGTGACTTCGGTATCGAACTGCAGGGTGCCGCCTTTTTTCTCGAACTGCTTGGCCATCTGAGCGGTCACCGCAGCGTAGTTCACGATGGCGCTGGAGGGCACGAAGATCCCGCCCAGGCCGACGATGTTGGGCTCGCGTTCGCGAAGTTCGCCGGCCGACAGCCAGTGACGCTCCAGGCCATTGGCCGCAGTGCGCTCCCACAGGGCGCGCATACGCTGCATCTCCAGCTCGTTGGTGGCGACGAGCAGTTTTCCGCAGTTGTCGTAGGGGATGGCGTGCTCATCGCAGAAGCGTTTGGTGGCCTTGTTGCCTTCAAGGCAGAACTTTGCTTTCAGGCTGCCGGGCGTGTAGTAGACACCCGCATGGATCACACCACTGTTGTGGCCGGTCTGGTGCTGGGCTGGGCTGCTCTCTTTCTCGAGCAGCAGCAGGCGCGCCTCGGGGTACTGGTCAGCCAGCTGCATCGCTGTCGACATGCCGACGATACCGCCGCCGATGATCACGAAATCGTACATGAGTCTGTTCCTTGCAGATGGCCCCGGCCCACAGGTGCCGAGGCCATGCTGAGCATCAGTTGGAGGTCTGGCCCCGGTGGTGTTCCATTTTCGGGAAGCTGAAGTAGCCGCGCTGACGCATCAACTCGCGGCGCAGGCCCGGGTGAGCGACGAAGCGGTCACGGCCGTGCAGCCAGAACAGGTTGTTGATCAGCAGGAACGAGCCGACCGGAACCGGAATCGACACCTTGTGCGCACTGCCTTCGAGTGACTCGCCCAACTGGAACAGCCAGGTGCCTTCCTCGTAGTTCTCTGGCTGCACGAACTGGTCGATGTAGCGCATGGTCGGGCGACCCACCGAGTCGGTATCGAACACGGCATGGAATACATCCTCCCGGGTGTTCTTGCTCGGTGGCGCGGTCCAGCGCATCACCCGACGGGCGAGCGGGTGCTTGTAGAAACGGTCCAGGTCAGCCCAGTCGTCCAGGTGCAGCAACAGGGAATTGCCGCCTTCCATGTTCTGCTCGTCGATTTTCATCATCAGTACATAGTCGGTGATCTGGTTCACGAAGGTGCCGTCGTTGTGCAGCTCCATCACCCGGTGTGGCTGGCGCAGGTAGCTGTCGGAGTTATCGACGTTCTCGACCACGAAGCGCGCGTAGAACTGGCCGCTCATGGCATCGAAATTCGATCGGCCCAGCAGATGGGCCACAGCGGTAGAGAGTTTCACCATGTCTTCAGCCTGGGAGACGTTGTCCAGGCCCTCAGGGGTGACCAGCAGGCCGCCAGTGCTGCGATCGAGCAGGGTGTTGACGATGACCGGGCGCAAAGTGCCCTGGCACAGGTCATCGAGGATCTTGCCGAACTGGAAACGCAGGAACGATTTGTACTCCAAGGCCTGGACCGGCCATTGGGCGACCGCGGCGACGAAGGCGTCGACGGTCTCCTTGGCAAAGCGCAGTTCCAACAGGCGCTCGGACTGGGAGGTCGACTGCAAGGTGAAACCGTGCAGCAGGGCAGGTTGCTCGAGGACAGGCATATCGATGTGGGTGAGGGCGTTCATGGCGACTCCTTGTTAACCGGGCGGTTGAGAGGACGGGTCAGGTCGTGGGGCAAAAATATCGCCGAAAATAAAAAATGTCTACATTTTTAAATATCGTCGTAATTATTTTGTTTTGTACACGATCTGCGTGTCTGAACGGAGTCCGGTATGATAGGTGCGCCTAGCAAGAGAGCCCTCTGGATGGACCACACAGACCTCGCTGAAACCGCATCAGATGCTGCCTATTCGCGCTTGAAATCCGACATTCTCCGTGGCGTCTTCCGCCCCGGTGAAAAACTCTTGATGAGCGCCTTGAAAGACCGTTACGCCGTCGGTGTGGGGCCGATGCGCGAGGTGTTGGCGCGGCTTGTGGCGGAGCGGTTGGTCAGCGCGATCAACCAGAAGGGCTACCGGGTGGCACCGATGTCGTTGGACGAGATGCTCGATGTCTACACCGCCCGGGCTCACCTGGAGGCCTTGATCGTGGGGTTGGCGGTAGAGAAGGGCGATGAAGCCTGGGAGGCGTCCATCGTGGCGTGTTCGCACACGCTGTCGAAGGTGGTCGAGTTGCACAGTCCGCAGGAAATGGTCGATATCTGGGATGCCCGGCACAAAGCTTTCCACAATGCCATTGCCAGTGGTTGCGGCTCCAAGAGCCTCCTGCAGGCGCGTGCCTTCCTGCAGGATCAGGCCGAACGCTACCGGCAGATCTGGCTCAAGCGCACGGTGTTGTCCGAAGCGGCGTTGCGGCTCAAGCGCGAAGAGCACGCCGAGCTGGTCAGTACCATCCTGGGGCGCGATGCCGCCAAGGCCAGCAAGATGATGCTGGAGCATTTGATGACGCCGGTGCCGATCATCACGCAGATCATCGAACGCGAATCCGACATCTTGTAGCCAAACAGCAGGCGAGTGCTTCGCACTCGATCACAGGCTGCGCCAGCGTCCACGAACCCTGGCGCAGCGTCCCCAGTGTAAAACCGCCTCACTGGATAGGAGCTGGCCTCAGTCTCCCCGGCGAAAGCTTGGTCCTCTCTTGTAGGCGCTGGCGAAGCCTACGATGGCCGCGCGCCTGACGTCCCCGACCTCATCTGAATTCCTGGCTATGGGTGGCAGCCGGTTGCTGCGCCTGGCTTGACGCGTGAAATTTTTCATGTATTTTTTCATGAAAAATAAATCCAATAATTTCACGGCTGCCTCTGAGCGATGAAGATGGACGAAGAAGTTGAAGCCTTGGCGATCCTCATTCATGACCTGCGCAAGTTCAAGAATCTGACGCTGGGCGAGCTGGCTGAACGCATCGACCGTTCGGTTGGTTTTCTTTCCCAAGTTGAACGGGGTGTTTCGCGCCCGACCGTGGCCGACCTCACCGCCATCAGCGAAACACTCGGCGTCTCGACCGCGTATTTCTACAACCTGAGCAAGCCCCGCGCCGTCAGCTGGGTGACCCGCCCTCATGAGCGGCGCACGTTGTACTTCGGTTCGGGTATCACCGATGTGCTGGCCTCACCGACGATCTCGGGCGCCTTCTCGATGCTCGACAGCCGCCTCGAGCCTGGTGCGAGCAGTGGCCCCGAACACCTGAGCGATCGCTCGGAGCAGGGCTGCTTTGTGCTCGAAGGCGAACTGACGGTCTGGCTGGACGACGGCGATGCCGTGACCCTGCACGCCAACGACAGCTTCCAGCTGCAACCTCATGCGCGTTTGCGTTACGCCAACCTCACGGACAGGCTCACCCGCGTGCTCTGGGTCTTCAACTGAATTCGTTTCACCTCACAAGGACAAGAAGATGAGTGTCATCTTTCCGGATCTGCTGACTGAAGTGCGCGCTTTTCGCGCCCAACACCCAGACGTGCGTTACGTCGACCTGATTGCGCTGGATATTCCCGGGCATTTCTATGGCAAGCGCTACCCCATGGACATGCTGGAGAAAGTGGCTGCAGGCGCGCCTTTGAAGTTGCCGCAGAACTGTGTGTTGCTGGGGACCCAGGGTGGCCTCTACAAAATTGGCGACTATTGCTTTGCCGATGGTGACCCGGATGCACCGCGGCGCCTGGTGCCTGGCACCCTGAAACCGGTGCGCTGGGAAAAGGAGGCGATCGCCCAGATGATGATCACCTCCGATGGCACCGCCAAGCCCATCGAGTTCGAGCCCCGCGAAGTGCTGGCCCGGGTGCTACGACGTCTGGCCAGTCGTGGCATTCGTCCGGTGGTTGCCTTTGAGCTTGAGTTCTACCTGTTCGACCGCACGCTCAAGGACGGCCTGCCGCAGTACCCACGCGATGTCGCTACCGGCGACCAGGACGACCAGCCGAACATGCACATCGAACGGCTGTCGCGGTTCTCGTCCGTGCTGCATGAGATGGTGGATGTCGCCAACGAGCAGGGTGTGCCGGCGAACGTCATCACTGCGGAACTGGGCCCTGGCCAGTTCGAGATCAACTTCTCCCACAGTGACGACGCGCTGAGCGCGGCGGACTGGTCAGCCTTGTTCTGCCGCAGTACGCGCGGTGTCGCCATGAAACATGGCTATCGCGCCAGCTTCATGAGCAAACCTTACCTGGACGCACCGGGCAGCGGCATGCATGTGCATGTCAGTCTCTACGATGAGGCCGGCAACAACCTGTTGGCCGGTTACGGACAACGCAACCTGCGCCATGCCGTCGCCGGTTGCCTGGAGCTGCTGCCCCACTGCATGCCGATCTTCGCCCCTAATCACAACGCCTACCGCCGCTACGGCGCCATGGTCAACGCCGCGAGTGTGGCCAGCTGGGGCTTCGAGGACCGGGATGCGTGCATTCGCATTCCCGAGTCCGATCCACGCAACCTGCGCATCGAACACCGCCTGGCCGGCGCCGATGCCAACCCGTACCTGGTGCTGGCGGCCATTCTCACCGGCATGGAGCATGGCCTTGATCGCGGTGTGGAACCCATCGCACCGCTCAATGACGATCGCACGAGCGGTATCGATTTCCCCAAGGATGCCCTGAGCGCGGTGGCTGCGATGCGCAACCATCCGGTGGTCAACGAGGGGCTGGGCAGTGAGTTCGTGATGGTCTATTGCGAAAACAAACGCCAGGAACAACTGGATTTCATGAACGCCATCAACGCGCGTGAATATCGCTGGTTCTTGTGAGCATCCGTTTCACCCAACTGCGCCCCACTTTCTTAATCAGTTTGAATAACTCGCAATATTGATTTGCCGGAGGATGATATGCCACGCGTGCCCGTTATCGGCATCACTGCATGCACTCGCATGATTGAACAGCATGCGACCCAGACGATCAGTGAGAAGTATGCGCGCGCCGCGGCCAAGGCGGCGTGTGGCTTGCCCATCGTGATTCCCAGTCTCGGTGAACTGATGGATACCGCCGACATCGTCGACACAGTGGATGGGCTGATCTTCACCGGCTCGCCGTCCAACATCGAACCATTCCACTACAACGGCCCGGCCAGTGAGCCGGGCACCCATCACGATCCGTTGCGCGATGCCACGACGTTGCCGCTGATGCGTGCGGCCATCGCCGCTGGTGTGCCGGTGCTCGGCATCTGCCGGGGTTTCCAGGAAATGAATGTGGCGCTCGGGGGCACCCTGCACCAGAAGGTCCATGAGACCGGTCTGTTCATGGATCACCGCGAAGGCAAGGACGAGCCTGTGGACCAGCAGTATGGCCCGCGCCACGCAATGCATATCCAGCCAGGCGGCCTGATGGACCGTATGGGCTTGCCCGCGGTCATCGACGTCAACTCCATCCATGGCCAGGGCATCGATGTGCTGGCGCCGGGGCTGAGGGTGGAGGCGTTGGCACCGGATGGGCTTGTGGAAGCGATCTCGGTTGAAGGCAGCAAGAGCTTTGCCCTGGCCGTTCAGTGGCATCCGGAGTTCCGGGTACTTGAAAACCCGCATTACCTGACGATCTTCCAGACCTTTGGCAAAGCCTGCCGGCAACGCTCGGTATTGCGTCAGTTGATGTTGAAAACCGCCTGAGCCGTGAACGCTATTGAAACGTTGAATGTTTTTACGCAGCCCGGCTGCGCCTCGTTAAGGAGAGTAATAAATGAGTGAAAAGAATTCCCAGACGCTTGCCTGGCAAGCCATGAGCCGAGACCATCATCTGGCGCCGTTCAGCGACGTCAAGCAACTGGCCGAGAAAGGCCCGCGCATCATCACCTCGGCCAAGGGCGTTTATCTTTGGGACAGCGAAGGCCACAAGATCCTCGACGGCATGGCGGGCCTGTGGTGCGTGGCCGTCGGCTACGGTCGTGACGAACTGGCCGACGTGGCTGCCCGGCAGATGAAAGAACTGCCGTACTACAACCTGTTCTTCCAGACCGCGCACCCGCCGGCGCTGGAGCTGGCCAAGGCAATCGCCGATGTGGCCCCGCAGGGCATGAACCATGTGTTCTTCACCGGCTCCGGCTCCGAAGGCAACGACACCGTGCTGCGCATGGTTCGCCATTACTGGGCGATCAAGGGCAAGAAGGACAAGAAGGTCATCATCGGCCGCATCAACGGTTACCACGGCTCCACCGTGGCGGGTGCCGGCCTGGGCGGCATGAGCGGCATGCACCAGCAGGGCGGTTCGCTGCCGGATATCGTGCATATCCCCCAGCCGTACTGGTTCGGTGAAGGCGGCGACATGTCCGAGGCCGAGTTCGGCGTGTGGGCGGCTGAACAACTGGAGAAGAAGATCCTGGAAGTAGGCGAGGACAATGTCGCCGCCTTCATCGCCGAGCCGATCCAGGGCGCAGGCGGCGTGATCATTGCGCCGCAGACCTACTGGCCGAAGATCAAGCAGATCCTGGCCAAGTACGACATCCTGTTCGTGGCTGACGAAGTGATCTGTGGCTTTGGCCGTACCGGTCAGTGGTTCGGCACCGACTACTACGACCTCAAGCCCGACCTGATGACTATCGCCAAGGGCCTGACCTCCGGCTACATCCCCATGGGCGGTGTGATCGTGCGGGACGACGTGGCCAAAGTGATCAGCGAAGGCGGCGACTTCAACCATGGCTTTACCTATTCCGGCCACCCGGTGGCAGCGGCGGTGGGCCTGGAAAACCTGCGTATCCTGCGCGACGAGAAGATCATCGAGCAGGTGCGTGACGTCACTGCACCGTACTTGCAAAAACGTCTGCGTGAACTGGCCGATCACCCGCTGGTGGGTGAAGTGCGTGGCCTGGGCATGCTAGGCGCGATCGAGCTGGTCAAGGACAAGGCCACACGGGCTCGCTACGAAGGCAAGGGCATCGGCATGATCTGCCGCCAGCACTGCTTCGACAATGGCTTGATCATGCGCGCCGTGGGCGACACCATGATCATCGCACCACCTCTGGTGATCAGCACCGAAGAGATCGACGAGCTGGTGGAAAAGGCCCGCAAGTGCCTGGACCTGACTTACCAGGCTGTCCAGTAAGCCTGCGGCACCTCGGCAGGCTCCCTGCCGAGGTGCTCTTCAGGCATCGTGCCCGCCCAGTCCGTCCCCTTCGATCCTTGATCTTGCCTTGCACGGCCCACTCCAATACCCTCCGTCGACACCATCGCTCCCACCGCCAAGACCACACGATGAAAGTGCACGAAGAAATTGAAGGGCTCGCCATACTCATTCGCGATCTGCGCAAGTTCAAGGGCTTGACTCTGGGCGAACTCGCGCAGCGCATCGGTCGTTCGGTGGGCTTTCTATCCCAGGTCGAGCGGGGCGTGTCACGCCCAACCGTGGCGGACCTGACGGCGATCAGCGAGACGCTGGGGGTCTCGACGGCCTACTTCTATAGCCTGGAAAAACCCCGCGCGCTCGACTGGGTCACGCGACCGGATGAGCGCCGTACGCTACATCTGGGAGGGGGGATTACCGATGTGCTCGTGTCGCCCACCATCGCCGGTGGTTTCTCGATGCTCGACAGCCACCTCGAACCTGGGGCCTCGAGCGGGGAAGAGTATCTGGACGACAGTTCGGAGCAGGGCTGTTTCGTGCTCGAAGGCGAACTGACTGTCTGGCTGGATGACGGCGATCCGGTGACGCTCCACCCCAATGACAGTTTCCAGCTCCAACCTCACGCGCGTTTCCGTTATGCCAACCTGACGGACAAGCCGACCCGCGTGCTCTGGGTGTTCAACTGAGGGCTCGTCCAGCGCCTAGAGCTTCCCTCCTATCGGATATTCCACCGCCAGGCGTATCTGGTCGGCATCGAGTTCTGCCTGTGCGGCATTGCCCCGGTGTACGTTGTGCCGCAGCGAAAACACCATGCCCTTGGCATTGCCGCTCTGCACCACATACCGCACCTGTAGGTCCCGCTCCCAATGCTTGCCGCCTTTGCCGTAGCCGAGGTAGGCGTAACCGCCGTCCGGGTCGGCATGGGTGCCGTCGATATCGAACCCGCGCACATACAACGCCGTCAGGTCCAAGCCGGGCACGCCGTAGGGGCCCAGGTCCAGGTCATACCGCGCCTGCCAGGATTTTTCGTTCGGTGCGTTGAAGTCGGACAACTGCACCGCATTGCCGAGGTAGATCGCACCCCGGGTCACGTAGTCGAACGGGGTGCTCCCATCGACCTGTTGCCAGCCGAGGCTGAACGTATGCGGGCCGTCGCTGTAGCGGGACACCAGGCTCCAGGTGGTGTTGTCGATACGGCCTGACAAGGCGTCTGCGGTATCGGTGGTGCGGTACAGGTTCAGGTCCAGGCCCAGGCTGCGTCGATCATCCAGAGCATGGCTCAAGGTGCTGCCGAAGTAGTGCTGGTTCCAGGTGTCTTCGTAGCGCGAGGTATAGAGGCTGGCGCTGACCCGGGCATTGGGAGCCCACACCATGCCGGCCAGGTCGAACGTGTTGCCTTGACGGGCATTGGTGTAGTTCACCACGAAGCCTTGGTCGTGGCTCGACGCATTGCGGTCGGTGTTTTCGTTGAAGTGACCCGCGACCAGCCTGAGCGTCGGGATCTCTTTGCTGTCGAGAAACCACCCGGTGGCGGTCTCAGGCAGCAGGCGGCTGTCGGATGAACTGAACACGGGCGTCTTGATCCGTTGTTCGCCATACGACAACACAGTGTTGGAGAAACGCAGTTTCACCGCCGCACCGCCACGGCCGTATTGCGTTTTCGGATGGCCGTCGTTGTCCAGCGCGAGCAAGCGCGCCTTGCCGGCGCGGCCGCCACCGCTGTCGAGTTGCACGCCGAGGTAGGCGTGCGCGTCCAGGCCGACACCGACTCGCCCTTGGGTGAAACCGGACTGAAGACTACCCATCAGGCCGTAGGCCCATTCTCCGGCCTGGTCGCTGCGTTCGCGGCGCGGCTTGAAGGCGTTGCGGGCACTGCTGTTGCGTGAGCCATGGCGATAGTCGCGCTGGTCGAGCACGCTGCGGTTGAGCACGATCCAGGTGCTGCCGTCGAGGAACCCTTCGGCGTGCGATTGCGCGGCGTCGGCCATTGCCGCAGACGAGGCGCCTGCCAGCGGCAGCAGCAGGGCGATGCGATTGAACAGGGGCATCGCTGTGACTTCTACAAATACTTGAGCCAGGCAATGTCACGTCGCCGCGCCTTGAGGCGGGCGAAGCTGCGCACCGGCAGGTACAGCGCAATGGCCAACAGCAGGGCGACCAGCCAAACCGCGCCGATGCCGTCGAAGCCGAAGTAGTCACCCTGGTTCAGCCCAAACAGCGCGACGCAAGCGAGGTACAGCAGCTTCAACACATACAGGTGCAGCAGGTAGAAGAACATCGGCGCGGCGCCGAACACCGCCAACGTACAGATCCAACGGGCGCTGCCCGCGCGTTCGAAGCCACGCAGCACCAGCAGGCCGATGCCCAGGGTCAATGCCAGGAACAGCAGCGATGGTGGGTACTTGGTGATGTTGAAGACACTCATCAGCGTCTGCGTGGCGGTGGGGTAGCCACTCCAGGGCGCCTCGCCGTAGCCATTGATCATACGCAGCACGGCGAAGCCGAGCAGGGCAGCGGCACCTGTGAGCAGCAGTCGCTGCTGGCGCTCACGGGCATCGCTGCCACGGCCGAACCATGGGCCCAAGCCATAGCCCAGGGCGATCACGCCGATCCACGGCAGCACAGGATATGAAGTGCGCAGACGCAAGTCCTCGGAGACCACCAGCCAACCACGGTCATGCAGGATCGCCCACGGCACGTGCAGGGCCGACTCTGGCCCGAAGTGCAGGCCATCGAGCAGGTTGTGCCCGGCGACGATCACCAGGCCCAGCGCCACCAGCGCAGGCCGCGGCAGCCATACCAGCAGCGACAGGGCGATCATGCTCAGGCCGATGGCCCAGATCACTTGCAGGTAGATCACGCTCGGCGGCAGTTGGAAGGTCCAGGCGAAATTGACCAGGGTGAACTCGAGCGCCACCAGGAACAGCCCTCGCTTGAACAAAAACACCGCCGCAGCGCCTTGGCCCTGGTGCTTTTCGCCGTAGAGCCAGGCCGAAAGCCCCGTGAGCAGCACGAACACCGGTGCGCACAGATGGGCCAGGGTGCGGCTGGCGAACAGGCCGGGTTCGGTCGTGTCGATGTTCATCGGATCGCCGACCTGGTGATGCAGGAAGAACGTCTCGCGCACGTGGTCGAGCAGCATGAACAGGATCACCAGGCCACGCAGGGCATCGATGCTCTGCAGGCGCTGGGTGGTTTGGGTAAGGGCGGGAGTGGCACTGGTCATGGGCGAGGAGATAATCAGTATGAATGAAACGTTATCTTATAACGTAAATTCATGCCGTGGCTATCGCCTGGTTGATCGGGACTCCAAGCAAGCCCGCGCGAGGCGGGCGTGCTTGGGGGCGTTTGAGTTCACCGCCCTTGCGGCATCTCTCCCTTCGCCAGGCGTGCATTGATGTCGGCGATGACCTCAGGCAGCTCGGCGATGGTGTCGATCAGATAATGTGGACGCGAGCCTTCGAACAATCGACCGATGCGCAGGCGCTCCTGCGCCAGCCGGTCCGCCGGCAAGGCCTTGTACTGGGCGTAGGTCAAGCCCAAGGCATTGCCCGAGCAGGTGAGGGCGACAGTCCACATGCCGGCGCGCCGGCCCTCGAGAATGCCCGGCCAGGTGTCGTCGACCTTGACGCACGCCGCGACGTCCTCGATGCCCAGCGCAATCACGTTGGCCAATGCCTGGGCCGGGTGAGGGCGGCCATTGGGGACTTCATCGGTGGCCACTACATGGTCGGCTTCATAGCCGTTGGTCTTGGCCAGGGCAACGACCTTTTCCATCACCACCGCCGGATAACCGGAGCACGAGCCGATCTTCAGGCCTTGCGCACGCAGTTGCATGATGGCTTCCAAGGCGCCTGGAATCAGCGCCGAATGCTCGGCGATCTTCTCGATCTGCAACGGCATGAAGCGGTTGTAGATCGCCGTCACGTCCTGGTCGGTGGGGTAGCGGCCAAAGGCCGCGTGATAGCGCTCGGCGATCTGCGGCAGGTCGCACAGGGTGCGGATGTGGTCCCACTTGCCCATGCCCATCGGGCCGCGTGCTTCTTCCAGGCTGACCTCGACGCCGAATTCGGCGAACGCCTCGACGAAGATCTGGGTCGGCGCGAAGGAGCCGAAATCGACGACGGTGCCGGCCCAGTCGAGCACGACAGCCTGCAGTTTGCTGGGGGTGTGATAGTTCATGGTGTTCTCCGGTGAGTGAAATTCAGGGCGTACGAAGCCAGCCCGCACGCGGCGGGCGGCAGGCAAGGCGAAGCATCAGTGCGGGGCGTTGGGAGCGGTGCTGGCGTCGAACAGCTCGCAGATGATCGGCCGGTTGCGACGAATGCCCAGACAGCACAGGTAGTAGCTGATGTGGAACGGGTCTTCGGCGAAGGCGATCGAGCGCGTGCCGGGGCGATCGGCATACTCCACCGCAGAGACGAAGCCAATCCCGATGCCATGGACCACTGCATGCACGATCGCCTCGCGGCTGTTGAGTTGCATCGCGCAGTCGAGTGTCACGCCGTGCGCCTGGCAACCTTCCTCCACCAGCTGGCGTGTGCGCGATGCCGGCTCGCGCAACACCACACGCTGATCGGCGATCTCCTGGACGCTGATCCGCTCGCGCTGGGCCCACGGATGGTCGTCGCGCACCACCGCGAGGATCGGGCAGGTGCGATACAGCTGGGTGCTCAGGCGATGGTCGAATTCCGACAGAGCGAGAATCGCCACGTCGATATCGAAGTTGTACAGCCGCTCCAGCGTGCCAGCTTCGCTGGTGAACGAGGTTTCCAGCTCGATGTCCGGATACTGCTGCATCAACGAATAGGTCAGGCTCATGGCGATCGGCGGCGAGACGGCGCCGATGCGCAACATACCCTGCTTGCGCTGGGCAAAGCTCTGCAGCAACTGCAGGGCTTCGTCCTCCTGGCCGAACAACCCTTGCGTGATCTCGTACAACTGCTGTCCGGCAGGGCTGAGCTCGATGAAGCGACCGCGACGATGAAACAGCTCCACCGAGAAGCGTTTTTCCAGGCCGCTGACCTGCTCGCTGATGGTCGGCTGGCCGATGTTGAGCAGCGTGGCGGCCTGGGTGAAGCTCCCGCTCCGGGCAACGGCATGAAACGAACGCAACCACTTGTGGTACTGGTACATGGAGCCTCTCGGTCAGGGGCGCGCGGGCAATGACGGGCATCTTCACACCCTCAGCGCCGGACGAACAGGGCGACCAGGGCACTGCAGGCGCAGGCCGTGGTGACGACGATGAAGATCAACGACGTGTTGCCGGTCGTGTCCAGCATACGTCCAATCAAGGGTTCGGCCAGGCCTGCAAACAGATAAGACGAGAAATTCATGATGCCGGTGGCGGTGCCGGCCCGGCGTGCGCCGACAAGGTCCGGGCACAGCGCCCAGAAACTCGACGCCGGCCCGTAGACGAAGAACCCGCACAGGAACAGCGCCAACAACCCCATCGCGCTGTGCGCCGGCAGGCTCCACATCCACAGGCTGGTCAGGGCGCCCAGTACCATGTAGAGCATGATCGCCAGGTAGCGCTTGCTGCCGAACAGCCGGTCCGAGACCCAGCCGTTGCTCAATGCCCCGACAGCCATGCCTACCGGCAGAGCGACGGTGATCCACTTCGGATCGATGAAGCTGTCACCTTTCTGCCAGTTGGCGCCCAAGAAGTGCACGGGCACCCAGACGATCAGCCCGTAGCGCGCAGCGTTCTGGAAGCCCAGCGAAACAGCGGCCACCAGCAGGCGCGGGTTCTTCAGCACGGCCAGGTAGCGTTGCCGGGAGGTTTCCTGGTCGGCGTGGTCGGCTTCGTTCGCACGGTCCGCCGCATTGGCCACACCTGTGTCTGACAAGGGCTCGAAGCCCATGTCCTGTGGCCGCTCGCGCGCCACCAGGTAGAACACGATGCCACCGGCGAGCATCAGCAGCACCGGCAGGCGGAAGATCCACCGCCACTCCAGGTGCAGCACATCGATGACCACCACCGAGGTCACATACGACAGCACCGAGGCGCAGCCTGCGGCGAACACGTAGAAGCCATAGACCTTGCCGCGTTCTCCTGCGCCCCACCAGTTCGACAGCAGGCGGCTTCCCGGTGCCCAGCCCAAGGCCTGGAAGTAGCCATTGACGCCCCAGGGCAGGACCAGGCTGAACAAGCCTCCGGCAAAACTGGTGACCCAGTTTGCACCGCAAGACAGCACGGCCCCCAGGCTCATGATGCGGCGCCCGCCGAACTTGTCGGCGAGGTTGCCATTGATCGCCTGACCGATGGCGTACATCCACAGCATGGCGCTGGAGGCCCAGCCGAGGGTTTCCTTGCTCAGGCCGAACTCGGCCTGGATGCCGGGGATGGCGAATCCAAAGGTCTGGCGACCGGTGTAGAAGAACAGGTAGCAGAACATCGCCGCCAGCAGCATGCGCCATTGGGCGACGCGAAAAGGCGAGGTTCCGGTCAATGGGCCAGACAGGGTTTGTGTACGGTTCATGACGGTTTTCCTTCTTGTTCGTAGGCGCCGCCGTGAGGCACGGCGGGGCGGCACGCTTGTTCGGTGCAACAGGAAAGGGCGGCGGCGCTGGCCACCGGGGTCTGGACGCGTATCAGGCGGCGTGCGAGCCGATGAAGTTACGGCCGCGTGCGCCCTGCATGGCGAAGTCGATCATCGCTTCGGCCTCGGCATCCGTCACGCCGTAGTCCTCGAACTCGGTCTTGACCCCCAGCCGGTGAAGAAACCCACGCAGCTGATGCTGCGCATCGGCCAGGTCATTGCCGAACACCTTCTTCAGGGCTTGGTCACGTCCGGCGTCGCGCCCCCAGGCAAGGCCCAGCACCAAGGGCAGGGTGAAGGAGCAGGCGATGCCGTGAGGCAGACCGTGGCGCAGGGTCATTTCGTAGGAGATGGAATGGGCCAGGGCAGTCTTGGTGTTGGAGAAGGCCATGCCGGCCTTGAGCGCAGCCAACGCCATGCGCGCACGAAGTTCGCGGTTGCCCAGATCCTGCTCAAGACGCGGCAGGCATTCGAGGATGTCTTCGATGGCCGAAATGGCGAAAGTGTCGGAAATCGGATTGGCGTTGTGGTTCCAGATCGATTCCAGTGCGTGGGACAGCGCATCCAGTCCGGTGGAAACCGTCACCGCCGCAGGCACGCTGAGCATCAGGTCAGGGTCGATCAGCGCCACCTTGGGCCAGGTGCACGCCAGGTGCAGGGAATATTTCTTCTGCTGCGCGGCATCCCACAAAGTCGCCCAAGGGGTCACTTCGCTTCCAGTGCCGGCGGTGGTGGGCGCGGCGACCAGGGTCTTGCAGCGCGCAGGGGTGAACGGTTTGCCACTGGCCAGCAGTTCCAGCAATTCGTCGAAGCGCCCAGAGGCGGTCCCCACGATCAACGCCTTGGCTGTGTCGATCGCGCTACCGCCACCCAAGGCAAGCACGGTGTCGCACTCGGCGTTGACCTGCCAGAAGCGCTCATGGACCGTGCGCAGCCAGGCGACATCGGGGTTGGGCTGGACGTCGTCGATCACGCACACCAGCCGCTCGCCGAGCAGGCCGCGCACGCGTTCGACCAAGCCCAGTTGCGCGGCTTCGGGGAAGGTCACCAGTGCGACTTTGCCCGGGCAGAGCGCGGGCAGGCGTTCCAGGCTGCCACTGCCGAACACGGTGGCGACAGGGTTGTGGAAGAGAGCGGGCATGGACAGTTCCTTGTTTTTGTTGTTGAACGGTGCGCCCATGCTCGGCGGCTTGCGGTTTTCGTTCCAATCGATTGATCGCAGGTAGCTATCGGGTGGGCCGATAATGGGTACGCTCCATCGTGCGCCACCCGACCCAACGCGGCCTTACTGCATCACCGCCACCTTCTCCTCCATCATGCGGACCAATACCACGTTCTCCACGGGTTCACTGAGCAAGAACCCTTGCACTTCATGGCACTGGTCATCGCTGAGCAAGGCCAGTTGCTCGGCGGTCTCGACGCCTTCAGCGGTCACTGTCATGCCCATGGCGTTGCCGAGGTTGATGATGGCCTGGACCACACTGCGGTCGCTGCCGCTCTTGCCCAGGGACTGAACGAAGCGCTTGTCGATCTTGATGCTGTCGAACGGGTAGGTGCGCAGGTAGCCCAGCGAGGAGTAGCCGGTGCCGAAGTCGTCCATGTTCAGCCGCACCCCCAGCTCCTTGAGCGCATGCATGGTGTGCAGAGCGCCTTCGACGTCATTGAGCATGACGTTCTCGGTGATCTCCAGCTCCAGGCGGTGGGCAGGCAGGCCAGTGGCCCGCAGGGCATCGCCGACGTCCTGGACCACATCGGAGCGGCTGAACTGGGCCGGTGACATGTTCACCGAGACCATCACCGCCTGCGGCCATTCCCTGGCCTTGGTGCACGCCTCGTGCAGCACCCAATTGCCCAGCAGCACGATCAGGTCCGATTCCTCGGCCAGGGCAATGAAACGATCCGGTCGCAACAGGCCGAGCCGGGGGTGTTGCCAGCGCACCAGCGCCTCGACCGAGGCGACCGATATCCCGTCGACCTTGAAGCGCGGCTGGAAATGCAGCACCAGTTCCCCGCGTGGTATGCCCTCGCGCAGTTCGCTTTCCAGCACACGTTTGTCCAGCAGCGCCGCATTCATCTGCGCCGAGAAATAGCGCCAAGTGTTCTTGCCTGCCTGTTTGGCGCTGTACAAGGCCACATCAGCGTAGCGGATCAGGTCGCTAGGGGTGCCGGGGTATTCGGCTGACAGCACCACGCCTAGGCTGACGCCGACATGAACCACATGGCCTTCGACCTGCATGGGGCGCTTGAGCGCTTCGATCACCCGCAGGCAGAAGCGGTCCATGTCCTCTCGATCTCCGGGGTGCGTCAGCACGACGATGAACTCATCGCCCCCCAGCCGGGCCACCAGGTCACTGTCCCGGGTGGCCTGGCCAAGGCGCGCAGCGACCTCGATCAGCACCGCATCCCCGGCAGGATGGCCCAGGCTGTCGTTGATCGGCTTGAAGTTGTCCAGATCCAGCATCAGCACCGCGACCTGGCGCGTCTCCCCGCCCGGACCTGAGGGCTCGAGGAAGCGGAACAGCTTGTTGCGGTTGGGCAGACCGGTGAGTGCGTCGTGCAACGACAGGTGTTGGATCTGAGCGTGGGCAGCCACTTCATCGGTGATGTCGCTGCAGGTCCCGCGAAAACCGGTACAAGCGGCCTGGGCCATGGTCGCTCGCGCGGCGATGCGGCAGATGCGTTGCTGGCCCAGGTGATCCTGGTACTGGCAGCGCAAGGTGCCGGAAGCGCCGGTCGCCGCCAGGCCGTGCAGCCAGGTTGCGAGCTCGCTGGTGTCACAGGACAGCAGCTCGGTGATCGGGCGCTGCAACCAGGCCTCGACGGTATGCCCGGTCAGTTCGGCGAAGCGCGCCGAGAGGTAGGTCAGGCGCAGGTGCGCGTCGGTTTCCCAGATCCAGTCCGAGGCGGCTTCGGCTACGGCCTTGAAGCGCTCTTCGCTGGTCTGCAACGCGTGCTTGGAGGCCGCCAGGTCGCGATGGCTGCGGTCGATGCCGGCGCTTGCGCGCATCGCATGGCGGGCAAACAGGGCCATGGCCAGGGCGATGAGCAGCACCGCGATGGCCAGCGGGACGATCACGGTCTTGATCAGTTCGGTGCCGGGTTGGGGAATCTGCCAGGTCAAGACATGGCCGCTGCCTTCGAGCGGCAGCAGGCCTCGCCCGGTAGGGTCGCTGGCCGTGTCGCTCACGGCAAGGCCGGTCAGCCCTACCGATCGACCCAGCGGGGCGAGTACCGCGGGGGTGAGGATGCGGACGAACACCATCACGGTGGTGGGCTCCGGCACGTGATGGGGCAACGCCTGCGGGCGGATCAACGAGGCTGCGAACACCGCAGGCTGGCCGCGGAACAGCAAATAGCCCGAGGCTGCCTGCTCGGTCTGCGCAGCCTGGCGGGCCAGGAGCAGGACCTTGCCGGCACTGGCGCTGTGCTGCTCGAATCCCGCATCGCTCAAGCGTCCGTCGACCATAGCGTAGTGGGTGCCGTCATCGTTGAGTACGAATACGCCGTCATAGCCATCGGCGGTGTAGAGCGTGGCGCCGACATTGTCTTCATCGTAGGCCCAATGGCTATCGACCGGCCCGGCCAGGTGGTCGTAGGCGGCTTGCCAGTTGGCGTGCGTCAGCAAAAACGTTCTGTCGTTCTTTTGCAACTGGGTCATGGCGGACTCGGCGTGGAAGCGGCTTTGCTCCACCTCACGCGCATCCAAGGCCCCGGCGAGGCGGTACAGCGAGAACAGCCCCAGCACCAAAGCCAGCAGCAAGACGGAGGAAAACACCACGATCAGTTGGCGGACCACATGACTACGGGGCGACAGGCCATTGTCAGCAAGCACGTCCATTCGTTCACCATCGCTGCCAGGGGAATGCAAGGTTGACCGGGTGCGGGCGCGGGAGGTCGATGCAGCTGACGACCGGTGGTCTATCCAGCCAGCGACCGCCGCTTTGCCAGCGCCGACAAAGTGCACGCAGGCGTCGTTGGCAGCTATGGGATGTTCGTCGCCAGGTCGGGCAGGCTCCCCGCACCACTCGATAATCCCGAAATTCACTCAGGAGACGGTCGTGAAGCTGGAAACGCGAAGTATCGAGTTTGTCCCTCACGCTGAACGCTATGGCACACCCAGGCGGTTGTTCACCATCTGGTTCAGCTCCAATTTCCAGGTGACCGCCCTGATGGTCGGTACGTTGGGCATCGCCGCAGGCTTGAGCTTTGCCTGGACGCTGCTCGGCCTGCTGATCGGCAATCTCGTCGGCACTATCTTCATGGCCGCGCATTCGGCCCAAGGGCCGCATCTGGGCGTGCCGCAGATGATCCAGAGCCGGGCACAGTTCGGTGTCTACGGCGCGGCGATTCCGTTGCTGGTGATGGTGGTGGCCGCTGTGCTGTTCCTGGCCGCCAGCGGTGTACTGATGCGCGATGCCTTGAAAGCGCTGCTACCGATCAGCGACGACCAAGCCATCGTCCTGGTCGGTGTGTTGACCTTCGTCATCGGCTTCGTCGGCTATGAGCTGATCCACCGACTGGGCGCCTGGATGAGCTTGCTGTCCACGCTGGTGTTCGGTGGCGCCCTGGTGCTGATCCTGCTGCATCCCGGCCAGGCGTCGGCGAATGCCTCGGCCACTGGCGCGTTCTCCTGGACCGCTTTCAACCTGGTGGTAGCGCAGGCGGCGTCATGGACGCTGGGATATGGTCCCTACGTGGCCGATTACTCACGCTATCTGCCGGCCAACGTGAACACCCGCACCACATTCTGGACAACCTATTCGGGTTGCGCGCTAGGCTCCTTCGCCATGATGGCCCTGGGCGCGTTGCTGGCCGTCGCGATTCCGACAGCCCTTGGCCTGAACCCGGCCACCGCGATCGCCACGCTGTTCGGGCCTTCGGCGCCGATGGCGCTGGGCGTGATTGCGCTTGGCGTCATCCAGTACAACGTGCTCTGCCTGTACAGTGCCTACATGTCGTCGGTGACGATTTTCGGCGCTTTCGGTGGGCTGCGATATGTCACCCCCACCGCCAAGGCAGTGGTGATGGCGGTGCTGACCCTCGCCGCCACGCTGATCGCCATTGCCACCCAGTACCATTTCGACACCTTCTTTGCCGACATCCTGATCGGGCAGCTCTACCTGTTGATCCCCTGGAGTGCGATCAACCTGGCGGACTACTACTGGGTGTGCCGCGGTCACTACGACGTCGCTGAGCTGTACAACGCCAAGGGCCGCTACGGACGCTTCAATCGCCGGACCCTGGCGGTGTACGCCGTCTCGATCATCGGCACCATTCCGTTCATGAAGCTGTCGTTCTACACAGGCTTCGTCGCGAGCTGGCTGGACGCGGACATCAGCTGGGTGGTGGGCCTGGTACTGGCGGGGGCGCTGTATTGCATGGTCAACAGCCCATCCTCGGTCAGGCAAGGTCAGTTCCCGTCCTCGGTGCCGGAGTAACTGGCTAGTCGGCTATTTCGATAGGCTGAAAACCCAACACGCCCGCAGGAAGCGGGCTTTTCATCCCTTGCGGGGCGTCTTGGCAGCGGGCATGTGCAAGTAAGCCATCACGCTTTCGGTCAACTCTGTCGCCAGCTTCACCGCTTCCTTGTTGCGCGCCATGACGCCGGCCACCAGCCCCTCGATCAATGCCAGCACGGCAATGTTGGAGCTGGTCAATACCGGATGATCGGCGGGCGCGAACAATACATGGTCAGCGATGGCGGTGAGAGGGGAGGCGGGCGAGTCGGTAATTGCCAGCACCGTGGCGTTGCGCTCGCGAGCAAAGCGAGAAAGCTGGAGGGTGTCCTGGGAGTAGCGCGGCATGGAAATCGCCAGCAGCACGTCTTGCTCGGTGATTGCTGCCAGACGGTAGGCGGCGTTCTCGTTACCGCCTTCCATGCTGATGGCGCAGGCATCCTTGCAGAACGGCACTAGCGTCGAAGCTGCGAGTCCGGCCATGTAGGCGCTGTTTCCGAAGCCCAGCACATAGATTTTGCGTGCCGAGATCAGCCGGCTGACGAAGGCTTCGAACGCATCGGCTGGATTGTTGCTATCGGTGCTGGCCAAGTTGCTGCCGGCACTTTGGATCTGCTCATGCAGGCCGAAGTCTCCGCTGGGCCGCTGGGCTAGCTCGTTGCGGAGTTTGTCTACGGGCGAGACCATTTGCTGCAAGGTGGCCACCAGCTCGGCTTTCATGCCAGTGTAGCCGCCCAGGTCCAGGGCCTTGGCCAGGCGATTGACCGCAGCAGGCGAGGTCGCGGTGGCCTGGGCCATGTCTTCGATGGTCAGGGTCGCCGCTTTCAGCGGGTGGCGCAGAATGTAGTCGGCGACCTTGCGCAACGACGGTGGTAGGTCGAGCAGTTGCTGCGACAACTTGCGCATGACCGGCGAGGCATAGACGGTATTGTTCTTCGATTTGCTCGGCATCCGGCGCAAGCTCCCTGAGTGATTGGCCGTAGTCTATCTCAAGGCATTCCCCGGCCACAGCCGGGGCGCTCGTGCGGAGTTACTTGAGGCTGCCGGCAAGAAACTGCTGCAAGCGTTGGGACTGGGGACGTGCGAGCACCTCCTGAGGGGCGCCGCGTTCCAAGGCCACCCCCTGATGCAAGAACAGCACTTGGTTGGAGACCTCCCTGGCAAAGCCCATCTCATGGGTGACCACGACCATGGTGCGGCCTTCCTGAGCCAGGTCCTGCATGACCTTTAGCACCTCGCCGACCAGCTCCGGGTCGAGCGCCGAGGTCGGCTCGTCGAACAGCATGACCTCCGGCTCCATGGCCAGGGCCCGTGCGATCGCCACGCGCTGCTGCTCGCCTCCGGACATGTGTGCTGGGTAGGCGTCACGGCGATGGCTGACGCCGACCTTGTGCAGGTAGTACTCGGCTTTTTCGCGGGCTTGCTTGCGGTTCATGCCCAGGACATGCACAGGGGCTTGCATGACGTTGTCCAGGGTGTTCATGTGCGACCAGAGGTTGAAATGCTGAAAGACCATGCTCAGCCGTGAGCGCAGGCGCTGCAGTTGGCGAGGGTCGGCGGCGCGCAGACCGCCACGGGGGCAGTTGCGCAATCTCAGTTGTTCGCCATTGACCAGGATCTGCCCCGCATTGGGTTGCTCGAGCAAGTTTATGCAGCGTAGGAAGGTGCTCTTGCCGGAGCCGCTGGAGCCGATGATGCTGATCACATCGCCCGCCTTGGCCTGCAGCGAGACGCCTTTGAGCACCTGATGGCTGCCGTAGCTTTTATGCAGGTCCTGAATTTCCAGTTTGTTCATCGATGGGTACTCGTTGTGTCAGTCGCTGAGCAAGCGACCTTGGCGAATGGGCGTGCTACCGGCGACTTTGGCCAGCCACAGACCTGGTTGGGCGAAGCGCAGGCGTTCGCGGGCATAGAGAATGCCGTCAGTGGTGGCCCTGACCACGCTGTGACGATCGCTGAGCGGATCGATCACTTCGAACAACGGGTCCCCGACCTTCACCTGCGCCCCCAGTGGTTGCAGATAGCTGATCACGCCGGGATGTTCGGCATAGGCGTATTGAGCGCCGGCAAAGGGTGTGGCTTGGCAGCAGTGGCTTGGCGCATCGGGCCATTGGCCGCTGATCAGTCCCTGATCGGCGAGGTAGGCAAGGATGTGCTCGGCGTTGGCCTGGCAGAGTTCACGTTCGGTATCGGCCATGCCGCGCAACTCCACGGTGGTGGCGATACAGGCCAACGGGATGTTGGCCTGCTCGAAGTGCTTGGACAGCTTCGTCCAAGGCACCGCGCAGGCTTCGTCGAATGCGTTGCCGCCGGCGTCTTCGGCCAACAGCGCCACCTGCACCTCCAGGCGTGCCGCCAGAGCGCGCAGACGTGGCCAGTTCTGCGGCAATGCATACAGCAACATCACCGACTCGAAATCGCAGTGCAGGTCCAGCACCACATCGGCGTCGCACGCGTGTTGCAGGAGCAAGCGACGAAGACCGTCGAGCTCCGACTGCGCGGGGGGCATGTGCTCGAGAATATCGAGCATGGTGCGGCGAATGATGGCTACGTTGGCCTCGCCGTCCTCGCCCAGCAGGCCCTCCAGACGTTCGACCAGTGCTGTGGTCAGTTCCGGAAAATCGCGGTTGAAGTTCTTGCCGCTATTGAACTCGAAACGGCCTTGGTGTGTGGCCTGGAACATCTGGCCGATTCCGATCGGATTGGCCAGTGGCACCAGTTCGATCACGCCCTTGAGCCGGCCTTGGGCTTCCAGCTCGGCCAGGCGGGACTTCAAGGCTACCGCCACGCGCATACCCGGCAGTTCGTCCGCGTGCAGCGAGGCCTGGATATAGGCTTTGCGCGGGCCGTTACCGAAGCGGAACAGGCTCAGGGTGCGTTGGGTACCGCAGGCACTCCAAGGCAGGATATGGTCGATTTGCTGCATGGATGCTCCTCAGTGCTTGCGTGGGGCCAGGTAGGTCAACCAGCGGCGTTCGGCCAGCTTGAACAGGCGCACCAGTAGAAAGGTCAGGACTAGGTAGATCAGCCCCGCGGTAATGAAAGCCTCGAACGGCAGGTAGTAGCGCGCATTGAAGGTCTTGGCCGCGCCGGTGATGTCTACCAGCGTGACGATCGACGCCAGGCTGGTGGTCTGCAGCATCATCAGCACTTCGTTACTGTATTGCGGCAGGGACCGGCGCAGGGCCGAGGGCAGCAGGATGCGCCGGTACAGGGCGAGACGCGACATGCCCATGGCACGTGCGGCTTCGACTTCGCCCCGTGGGGTGGCCCTCAGGCTACCGGCCAACAACTCGGCGCTGTAGGCGCTTGTGTTGATGGCGAACGCCAGGCAGGTGCAGAAAGTCGCGCTGGACAGGTATGGCCAGAGCAGGCTCTGACGCACAAGCTCGAACTGAGCCAGGCCGTAGTAGACCAGGAACAACTGCACCAGCATCGGTGTGCCGCGAATCACGTAGGTGAAGAGCCAGGCCGGGAAGCGCAGCAGATATAAGTTCGACACGCGCATCAGCGCCAGCGGGATCGCTAGCGCCAGGCCGCAGGCCAGGGAAACCAGCAGCACTTTCAGGGTCAGCGCGATGCCGCTTAGGTACAACGGTAGGTTCTGCCAGATCAGGTGATAGTCAAGCATGATGCAAACCTTCCCTTCACAGGTCCGCGGCTTTGAAGCCGAACGAGTAACGGTTTTCCACGCTGCGCAGGATCCACAGCGACAGGCTGGTCAGCAGCAGGTAGAGCCCTGCCACGGTGAGAAAGAACGTGAACGGTTCATGGGTCGCATCGGCCGCGTTCTTGGCCTTGAACATCATGTCCTGCAGGCCGATCACGGAGATCAGCGCGGTGGACTTGGTCAGCACCAGCCAGTTGTTGGTGAAGCCCGGCAGCGCCAGGCGCACCAACTGCGGTACGCTGATTCGCCAGAACACCTGCAGGCTGCCCATGCCATAAGCGGCACCCGCTTCGGCCTGGCCCTTGGGTATGGCGAGAAAGGCCCCGCGAAAAGTCTCTGAGAGATAGGCCCCAAAAATGAAGCCCATGGTGCAAACCCCGGCTATGAATGGGTTGATGTCGATGTACTGCTCGTAGCCCAGGACCAGCGCCAAGCGGTTGACCAAGTCCTGGCCGCCATAAAACACCAGCAGAATCAAGACCAGGTCAGGAATGCCGCGCACCACCGTGGTGTAGACCTCGCCCAGTGCTGCCAGCCAGCGCAGCGGCGACAGCCGGCAGGCGGCGCCGATCAGACCAAGGCCGATGGCCAGTGCCATCGCCATCAGGGCCAGGCTGATGCTCAACCACGCGCCATCGAGAATGCTCGATCCATAGCCGTGAAGCATGATGTAAGTCCTCGTTAGCCGGCGCTATTGGCCATAGATGTCGAATGGGAAGTACTTGCTTTGCACCTGCTGGTAGGTCCCATTGGCACGAATGGCTGCGATGGCGGCATTCAATCGCGCCAGATTGGCGTGATCGCCTTTGCGCACGGCGATCCCCGCGCCCCGACCGAAGTAGCGTGGGTCGCTGATGTCCGGGCCGACCAGTGCGAAGCCTTGGCCAGCGGGCGTCTTGATGAAGCTCTCTTCGGTATTGACGATGTCCGCCAGGGTGGCGTCCAGCCGGCCGGCCACCAGATCGAGGAAGGCTTCGTTTTGCGAGGCGTAGCGCAACACCTCCACACCCGCGCTTTCCAGTTGCTCGGTGGCGAAGCGGTCATAGGTAGAGGCACGCTGCACGCCGAGCTTTTTGCCTTTGAGGTCGTGGACCGGATCGGTTATCTGGCTGCCGGCCTTCATCGCGAACTTGCCGGGGGTGTGGTAGTACTTGTCGGTGAAGTCGACCGACTTGAGCCGATCTTCAGTGATCGACATCGACGACAACACGGCGTCGATCTTGCGTACCTTCAATGACGGAATCATCCCGTCGAACTCTTGGATCACCCACTGACATTTGACCTTCATCTGCGCGCACAGGGCGTTGCCGATATCGTAGTCAAAGCCCGCCAGCTCGCCTTCGGGCGTGCGGTAAGCGAAGGGCGGATAAGCCGCCTCGATGCCGATGCGCAGGCTTCCTTCATCGGCCTGAGCCAAGGCGCTGCAGGCACACAGCGCCAATGCGCCTAGAAGTCCGGTCTTGTTCATATTCTTGTCTCCGGTGGATAGGGCGTTACCGGCCTGCCTCTTTGCGGGGTGCGGCTCGGTGCGAAGAGAAAATGACACGTTTAATTTCACAAATCAACGATCGTGAAAATAAAAGTATCAGTGCCTGATTGCGCAAAGCGCACGCCTAAGACTGTCGCGTCTTACTCATCGAGGAGGTTGTGTGGAGAACACGGGGAATCGCATTTCGAGCACCAGTGCAACATCGTACGGACAGGTGCCGATAGATTTCCTGCAGAGCCTAGCGGCCCTGCAAGGCGCTTATTCGCAGCTGTTTGTCGCAGACAAGGGACTTGCACACGCTCGCCACGCACGCCAAGGCCGCAAACGCAACGCCGGCCCACAGCGCCAGAAAAGCGCCCTGGGCGGAGTACACCTGGAAGAACCCCGCCACCAACGCCGCGCCCAATACCTGCCCGAGCATTCGCATCGTGCTCGACAGGCCGCCCGCCCCACCGCTGCGCTGCGGTGCGATCGACGAAATCATGTCGCGCATGTTCGGCGACTGGAAGAACCCGAACCCCGCGCCACATACGGCCATGCGCAAGGCGATGTCCCATGGCGCGGGCGAAGACGGTAGGGTGCAGAGCAGTATCAGGCCGATCCCCAGTATGCCCATGCCCATGGCGGTGAGTTTGCCGGTCGCGTAGCGGTCCGAGAGCCTTCCAGCGATGGGGGCCATGAGCGCGGCCATGGCAGGCCAAGGCGTGATCAGAAATCCGGTCTCGACCTGGGAGAGCCCCCACTGGTGCTGCAACATGAAGGGCAGGGCGATGAACGCCAGGCTCTGCGCCGTGAGCGACGCCGCAGCGCTGGCGGCAGACAGCGCGTAGAGCGGCTGGCGCAGCAGGTCAAGAGCAAGGATGGGCGCGGGATGACCGGCCTGGCGCCGCAGCAATAGGCACAGGCAAAGCCCGGCGAGCACCGCGCTGCCCAGCGTGACGCTCCATGGCCCGCCTTGGGCAAGGCCATTCACGGCATACACCAGGGCAGCAAGAAACAGCGCGCAGAGCCCTGCGGCCATGGCATCGAATGCCCGCGCGCTGGTAGGGGTGGGCGGCAGCGAGCGCAGGCCGAGAAACACGCCGACCAAGCCCACCGGGACATTGATCAGGAACAGCCAGTGCCAGCTGGCAAGGCTCAGGATCAGTGAAGCCACGCTCGGTCCGGCAGCCAGCGAGGCGCCCACGACCAGCGCATTGACCCCCATGCCGCGCCCGAGCATGTGATTGGGAAAGACGAAACGCGTCATCGCCACACCCACACCCAGGATCCCGGCGGCGCTCAAACCTTGTACCAGGCGACCGACCAGCAGCCACTCGAACGACGGGGCCAGGCCACACAGCAGCGAGGCCAGGATGAACAGCACCAGGCCCGCCATGGAGATGCGCCGGTAGCCGACGATGTCTCCCAGCGAAGCCAGTGGCAGCAGGGCGGCGATCATCGCCAGGTGATAGATGCTCACCACCCAAATCGATTGGGCGTCGGTGGTGCCCAGGTCGGCGGCGATGGTCGGCAAGGCCGTGTTGGCGATCGCCGTTTCCAGGTTGGCCATGGCGATGTTGAGCATGATCGCGATGACGGCGATGAGCCTTTGAGGTTTTGGCACCCCTTCGCCGGGGGGCGGCAGGGTGGTCTGCTTGAAGGCGAACACGGCGAGACTCTTGGCAGGGACTGAACGAGGGAGGCGGCAAGGCGCCTGGCACATACTAGGAAATGTCACCCGGCGCTTGAAATTAAATATCGGCATCCTGGGCAGTGAGAATTCGAATCGGCCAACCCTGTGGCGCATGCTCGATGGCATGGGGTCTGAAGCGCGCTAATGGGCCTTTCCTTACATCTTGTGCCGAGAGTCCTGTTGTTATCGGTAATTTTGCAGGCATAGGATCGATCCGCAGTGCATTCAAGGAGACGCATCCATGCAAATCACCCGCAGCATCAGTACCGTCGAAGTCCACACCGGTGGCGAGCCGTTCCGTATCGTGACATCCGGGCTGCCGCGCATGCCGGGCAAAACCATCGTCGAGCGCCGTGCCTGGTTGCGGGAAAACGCCGATGACATCCGCCAGGCCCTGATGTTCGAGCCTCGCGGTCACGCCGACATGTATGGCGGCTACCTTACCGAACCGGTTTCGCCCACGGCGGACTTCGGCATCATCTTTCTGCACAACGAGGGTTACAGCGACCACTGTGGTCACGGCACTATCGCACTGGCGACGGCAGCGGTCGAACTGGGCTGGGTCGAGCGTACCGAGCCGGAAACGCGTGTGGGTATCGATGCCCCTTGTGGCTTCATCGAAGCGTTCGTGAAATGGGATGGCAAGCACGCCAACGGCGTACGCTTCATCAACGTGCCGTCGTTCATCTACAAGCGCGATGTGACCGTCACGACCCCAAGCTTCGGTGAGGTCACAGGGGACATCGCCTACGGTGGCGCCTTCTATTTCTACACCAGCGGCGCGCCGCATGGCCTGGAGATCCGCGAGTCCGCGGTGGAGACACTGAAGCAGTTCGGCGCGCAAGTGAAGCAGGCGGCCAACGCTGCATTCGCTGTGGTGCATCCGGACATCCCGGAAATCAACCATATCTACGGCACCATCATCGATGGCGCGCCGCGTTTCGCTGAGTCCACCCAGGCCAACTGTTGCATCTTCGCCGATCGCGAAGTGGACCGCTCGCCGACCGGTTCAGGCACCAGTGGCCGGGTCGCGCAGCTCTATCTGCGCGGGCTGCTGGGCAAGGACGAGGTGTTGGTCAACGAGTCGGTGATCGGTTCGGTCTTCACCGCCAAGGTCATCCAGGAAACCACCGTGGGCGACATTCCAGCGGTGATTCCTGAAGTATCGGGCAACGCTTACATCTGTGGGTTTTGCAACTGGATCATCGATGATCGCGATCCGCAGAAGCACGGCTTCCTCGTGCGGTAATGAAAGGGCAAGAGGTCGCTTTGCTGGGGCACCGCTCTTGCCTCCATACGGGTGTTGCTTTAGAGGTCTGAAGTCTGTCGAATTATGACTTGGACGGTCTTGGTGGGGGAGGCATAGGATGACGGCCACTGGAGTTCACAACTGACTCCCCTCATCAGGAAAGACATCAATGAGCCTCAAATCGCTTATCGCCAACCCACTGGGCTTCGGCACCGCACCGCTTGGCAACATGTTCCGCGACGTACCCCAAGACGAGGTGCAAGCCACCGTCGATGCCGCCTGGAACAACGGCGTGCGTTACTTCGATACCGCGCCGTTCTACGGCGCTGGTCTCTCCGAGTCGCGTCTGGGCGATGCCCTGGTCGGTCGTCCACGTGACGAGTACGTGCTCAGCAGCAAGGTCGGCCGGATCATCCTCGACGAACTGGAAGACCCCACCAGCCGCGAGCTGGGCGAGAAGAGCGGCCTGTTCGAACACGGCAACCGCAACCGCATCGTCAACGACTACAGTGCCGATGCCACCCTGCGTTCGATCGAAGACAGCCTGCGCCGCCTGAAGACCGACCGCCTGGACATCGTCTGGATTCACGACATCGCCCAGGACTTCTACGGTGACGAGTGGCTGGAGCGTTTCGAGACGGCCCGCAAAGGCGCCTTCCGCGTCCTCACCCGCCTGCGTGAAGAGGGCGTGATCAAGGCCTGGGGCCTGGGTGTGAACCGCGTCGAACCGATCGAACTGACCCTGGATCTTGACGAGCCGCAACCCGATGGCTTCCTGCTCGCCGGCCGTTACTCGCTGCTCGATCATGACCGCGCTCTGCAACGTGTCATGCCGCAGGCGGTCGAGCAGGGCGTCGGCATCGTCGTCGGCGGCCCCTACAGCTCTGGCGTGACCGCCGGTGGCGAGCACTTCGAGTACCAGAAAGCCACCCCAGCGGTACTGGCCAAGCTCGAGCGTATCCGTGCTGTGGCGCGTGCCCATGGCGTCGAGGTCAAGGCCGCCGCCTTGCAGTTCGCCCTGGCTCACCCGGCTGTGGTCGCGGCCATTCCTGGCTCTACCCGCGTGGCGCACGCTAACGAAGACCATGCCGCGCTGAGCGCAGTGATCCCGGCGGCGTTCTGGAACGACCTGCGTCAACAAGGCCTGATCAACGCCCTGGCACCGGTTCCGGCCGCCTGAGCATGACGGGGCAGGGCTGCGCCGCAGCCCTGTCAACATCCGCGCCGCGCGTGGCCGATGGGGCACGCGCGGCGTTTTCATGCGTTGAGCGTGCCGCGCGTTGTAACTCGTCGTCCTCTCGGTGTGGAGCGTTGTAATGCCAGGATGGCCCGTGCAGGCGCTTCTTTCACAGGGGAAAGCGTGCTTGCGCGCGTGGTAAGGTCCAACGCATCAATCAACGAGGAGCCAACATGGATCTAGGTATCAAGGGCCGCTGGGCCATCGTCTGCGCCGCCAGTCAAGGGTTGGGCAAGGGCTGCGCCGAGGCCCTGGGCGGCGAGGGCGTCAACCTGGTGATCAACGCCCGCACTGCCACCACCCTGGAGCAGGCGGCTGCCGAACTGCGTAGCCGCTTCCCGGGCATCGAAGTCCGCACGGTCGCTGGCGATGTGGCCGAGCCTGCGGTGCGCGAAGCCCTGCTCAGCGCCTGCCCGCAGGTCGATATCCTGGTCAACAACGCCGGTGGCCCACCACCAGGCGATTTCCGGAACTGGGATCGGGAAGACTGGCTCAAGGCCTTGGACGCCAACATGCTCACGCCCATCGAGCTGATCAAGGCCGTGGTCGATGGCATGGCCGAGCGCGGTTTTGGACGGGTGGTGAACATCACCTCGGGCGCGGTGAAAGCGCCGATCGATATCCTGGGGCTGTCCAATGGTGCGCGCAGCGGCCTGACCGGTTTCATCGCAGGGCTCGCCCGCCAGCAACGTCTGGCCGGGCGCAACGTGACCCTGAACAACCTGCTGCCAGGCGCCTTCGACACCGCTCGCCTGCAAAAGACCTTGCAGGCGGCCAGCCAGGTCAGCGGCGACCTGCAGGCAACCACCCAGGCACGTCGCCAGGCAATCCCGGCGGCGCGGTTCGGCGATGCCAAGGAGTTCGGGGCGTACTGCGCCTTCCTGTGCAGCGTCCATGGTGGCTATATCACCGGGCAGAACCTGCTGATCGACGGCGGTGCCTACCCGGGCACTTTCTGACCTAGCACGCCTGGGCGAAGCGGCTGGATCACCCCAGCCGCGTCACCCACTTGCCCGATGCATGACCTTCCTTGAGTTGGCGCAATGCCCTCGGTAGCGCATCAAAGGCAAAGTCCAGGCGCTGTGGCATTACCAGTCGGCCCTCGGCGACCATTTGCAGCAAACGCTCCCCTTCGACCTTCAACGCCTGGCGATCGAGCAGTCGACCGTGGGCGTGGATGCTGTTGAGCGCGACTTCATGCAACGAGATCGCTGTGCTGAAGGCAGGCAGCGGCGCGGTTTCCTGGCGGTCCTGGATGCATACCAGATGGCCGTTGTAGCCAAGCAGGCAGGCCAGGCTCGCCGCATGCGCGCCGCTGACGGTATCGAACAGTGCATGCAGCGGGCGTTCGCCCAGGGCGGTTTGCAGGTGTGCCTGCCAGTCCTCGGCGCGGTAGTCGAATACACCTATCACGCCCAGTTGCCTGAGGCGGTCATGGTGTTTCTCGCCAGCGGTGGCCCATACGCGCAGACCGCGCTGCACGGCGAGCTGAACAAGGTAGAAGCCCACCGCACCACCCGCGCCCACCACCAGTACATCACGTGAGGCCCCGTCGGCGACTTTGGCCAAGGCTTGCCAGGCCGTGAGCGCCGGGCAGGGGATGGCGGCTGCGGCGGCATCGTCGAGGTTGGCGGGGATGTGCATCACCAGCGTTGCGTCGAGCAGGCAGTACTGGGCAAAGCTGCCATCACGGGACAGCGACTGGTGATAGGCGACACGGGTGCCCAAGGGCAGGTCGACACCTTCGCCGACGGCGGCAACGAGGCCGGCACCGTCGACGCCGGGCACGGTGCCCTGGCGCCAATCGGCATGGCCCCATTCGCAGATCTTCCAGTCCACCGGGTTCAGGGCGATGGCACGGTTGGCCACCAATACTTGACCGGGGCCGGGTTTGGGGAGGGGTTTGTCGATGAGCTCAAGGCCGTCCAGGCCGGCGCCCGGGGTCCAGCCCCAGGCTCGATGCGTGGTGGACATGGGGAGTCCTCTTGGGGGAAGAAGGGGGAGGGTAGCGAGGTGTTGCGAGGGGAAACAGCAGTGTTGGCGCAAAGGCCTGTTGACCTGCGGTCAACAATGACGAGGGGCCGCTGCGTGGCGGCCCCTTGTGTTCATCTCAGCCCAGGGTCTTGGCCAGGGCTTGCAGGCCACCTTCGTAGATGCCGGTGAACAGGGCGATGGCTTCCTCGTCGCTCACGCCAACCGGGGTGAACTCGCCGAGCCATTCCACCAGGCTGCCCTGGCCGTCGGCCTTGACCCGCAGGGTCGACAGGTAGTCGGTTACCGGGAACGGGCTGGTGAGGATCGAGTAGCTGTAGCTGCGCTGGTGTTCATCGAAGGCCATCAGACGCTCGATGATGGCATTGCCCTCCGGATCTTTCAGCGAGCGTACGCGGCCGCCTTCGCTGGAGAGGCTTTCAGGGATGAATGGCAGCCAGTCGGGCAGGCTGTCGAAGCCGCCGATCAGGGCCCAGACGTGATCAGGGCTGTGTTGGGTTTTCAAGGATGCGTAGGCGTTGGCCATGATGGGATTCTCCAGTTGAATTCAGATAGCGAGGCTGTCGACCACACCGCCGTCGACCCGCAGGGCCGCACCGGTGGTGGCGGAGGAGTAGGGGGATGCGAGGTACACCACCAGGTGGGCGACTTCGTCCACTTCGGCGGCGCGTTGAATGATCGAGCTCGGGCGAGCGGTGCGCACGAAGTTGTCCGCCTCTTCGCGAATGCTGCGGCCGGACACCTTGGCTGCTTCAGCCACCAAGGTGGCAACGCCGTCGGTGAGCGTCGGGCCAGGCAATACCGCGTTGACGGTGACGCCCGTGCCGGCCAGGCGCTTGGCCAGGCCGTGGGAGACGGCGAGGTTGGCGGCCTTGGTCACGCCGTAGTTGATCATGTCGGCCGGGATGGCAATGCCGGATTCGGAGGAAATGAACAGGATCCGCCCCCAGCCTTTGTCGACCATGCCCGGTGCGTAGTGGCGAGCCAGGCGCACGCCGGACAGCACGTTGGTGTCGTAGAAGCGGCTCCACTCGCTGTCGGGGACATCGAAGAAGTCGACGTCATCGTAGATGCCCAGGTTGTTGACCAGGATGTCGGCGCTCGGGTGGGCGTCGAACAGCGTCTGGGCGCCTTCGGCGGTGCCCAGGTCGGCCACCACGCCGTGGACCTTGCCGCGGCCACCTTGGGCGTGCAGCTCGGCCAGGGCGGCGTCGACCGACTTCTGGCTACGGCCGGCGATGACTACGTCGGCGTGGGCGCGGGCCAGGCCGCGGGCGATGGCCAGACCAATACCGCCGGTCGAGCCGCTGATGATGGCGGTACGTCCGCCAAGGTCGATGTTCATGGAATGGCTCCTGTGGATGAGTTGCATCGATGGGAGCCATGCTAGGGCGGCCTGGTAAGACTGTAAAAGACTTAATTCGACTGAGTTAAGACCTATGCGGTCTCTTCTGCCAGCGCCAGCACCCGCTCGCGGAACACGCCCACGATTGGCCGCAGGTCTACCTGGTGCCAGGCTGCCCACAACTGCACGCAGGGGCTGAACCACGGCAGCTTGCGCAGCACGACGGTGGAGCCTGCGCTGGCGGACAGGCTGCTCTGGACCATCGCCAGGCCCAGCCCGGCGGACACCAGCCCGAGCACGCTCAGCGGGTCGTTGGCCTCCAGCGACAGGCGCGGGGTGAAGCCTGCGTCGGCGCAGCGGGCGATGAAATCGTCGCGTTTGTTGATCTGGTCAGGCTGGCCGCCGGTGATGATCCATTCCTGCTCATGCAGGTCGGCGGGCGTGAGTTCGGCCTTGATGGCCAAGGGGTGCCCGGCGGGGATGGCCAGCAGCAGAGGGTCGTCCAGCACGGGGTGGCCACGCAGGTCGGGGTCGGTGCTGGGCGGGGGCTCGCAGACCAGGGCGATGTCCAGGCTGCGCTGGCGCAGACCTTCGAACTGCTCGCGCGGGGTCATGTTGTACAGGGCGATATGGATGTTCGGACGTTCGCTGCGGATGGCCCGCACCGCGCCGGGCAGCACGCCGGCATGGATGGCGTGGTTGACGTAGCCGATGCACAAGCCGCCTTCCTCGCCCCGGCCCAGTCGCTTGCCCAGCGACTCCAGGCGTTCGGCGTGCTTGAGCAGGCCGCGGGCTTCGGACAGGAAGGTGCGGCCGTCGGCGGTCAGGTACAGGCGCTGATTGCGCCGCTCGAACAGGGCAAGGCCCAGGTTGTCTTCGAGCTGGGCGATCTGCCGGCTAAGGGGGGATTGTGAAATGTGTAGCTGCTCGGCCGCGCGTCCAACGTTCTCGCATTCGGCGACAGCGACGAAGTAGCGCAACTGACGTAGATCTTGCATGAGACCTCCAAGGGAACTGCCCAAAGTTTTACGCGGACAGCTCTGCCTTGGCTAGCCTCCTCAGGTGGGGGAACTATACGGTCTCGCCCACGGCCCTGGCGGCGACCTTGCCGCGTCCGCCCAGCCAGACCAGCAGCAGGCCGCCTGCCGCCAGCATGCCGCCGGCGACCGGTACCGCGGCGTAGCCCAGGTCCAGGCTGATGACCGCGCCACCCAGCGCTGCCCCCACCGCATTGCCGAGGTTGAAGGCGCCCACGTTGATCGACGAGGCCAGGCCCGGAGCCTCGCTGGCGGCGATCATCACGCGCATTTGCAGCGGCGGTACCACGGCGAAGGTGGATATGCCCCAGACCAGCAAGGCCAGCGCCGCGCCGACGTGGGAACCCAGCACGAACGGCATCAGCACCATGATCAGCGCCAGTACGCCGAGGAAGAGACGTGCCGAGCCGTCCAGCGACCAGTCGGCCAGGCGACCGCCGAGGCTGTTGCCCAGGGTGAAGCCCACACCGATCAGCACCAGGCCCAGGGTGACGAAGCGGTCCGAAGCGCCAGTGAGGTCCGCCAGCACCGGGGCGACGTAGGTGTACAGGGTGAACATCGCGCCAGCACCGAGCACCGTGGTGGCCATGGCCAGCAGCACGTTCGGCCGGGCGATCACTGCGAGCTCCCGACGCACATCGGGCACGCTGCCGCGCTCGCCCTTGGGCAGGGCTCACCACAGGGCGGTCATGGCCAGGATGCCAAGCAGCGCAGTGCCGGCGAAGGCTAGACGCCAGCCGACCTGCTGGCCGATCCAGGTGGCGGCGGGGACGCCGCCGATATTGGCGATGGTCAGACCCATGAACATGGTGGCGATGGCGCTGGCCTGCTTGTCGCGAGGCACGACGCTGGCGGCCACCACCGCACCCAGGCCGAAGAAGGCGCCGTGGTTGAGGCTGGTGACCAGGCGCGAGGCGAGCAGCGTGCCGTAGCCCGGCGCCAGGGCCGACAGCAGGTTGCCCACGGTGAAGATGGCCATCAGCGCGATCAGTGCGCCGCGCTTGCCAAAGCGGCTGAACAGCAAGGTCATGATCGGTGCGCCGACCATCACGCCGACGGCGTAGGCGGTCACCAGCATGCCGGCGCTGGGGATGCTGACATCGATGCCTTCGGCGATCACCGGCAGCAGGCCCATGGGGGTGAATTCGGTGGTACCGATACCAAAGGCCCCGATGGCCAGGGCGAACAGGACGTGTCCGGGTTTCATTGCAAAGGCTCCTGGGGGCGAAGTGTGTGAAGGTGAGGCGCAGTATGGCAACGGCCGGCAGGCCGATTAAGTCACGACTGCGCCAAGGACTTTTGATTTGAAATCAACGATCGCCTGGGCGGCGATCAGTGGATGGCCACCGGATTGATGTTGACCTGGGTCGAGCCCTTGTACAGCGGCTGGCCCAGCACGAAGAGGAACTCGAAGGCCTTGTCGCGCACCAAGGCGCGGGTGTCGATCAGCTCCAGGTTGTAGATACCGCGCTTGGCCAGCATGAACTGGTTGACCGGAAACTCTTCGCCTGTGGGGTTGGGGTAGACCTCCGAGGCCCAGGTGTCACCGCCAAAGGCGACGATGCCCTGGTCGGCGAGCCACTGGGCTGCTGGCAGGTCGATGCCGGGCTCGGTAGCGAGGAACTGCTGGTTGTCCTTGCCGATCAGCTCCAGCCAGCCGGTGTTGAACAGCACCACATCGCCCTTGCGCAGGGTGATGCCTTGTTTCTTCAGCACAGCCTTGATGTCGTTCACGGTGAACGATGTGCCACCCGGCACGATGGCCTTGCCGTAGTAGGCGGTCATGTCCAGCACCACGCCGCGGGTCACCATGGGCGGTACTTTCTCCACGCCGAGCTTGGTGACGCCCTCGACGGTGACGAAGTCCGCTGCCTTGTTGCCGTTGTAGTAGACGTTGTCGATACCGATATGGCCGATGCCGTTGAGCTGGGTGCCGACGCCGGTCCAGCCGTTGACCAGTTCATCGTTGAAGCTGAACTTGTTCTTGCCCAGCGTCTGGCCGGCCTGTTCGCCGGGCTGGATGTTGTAGAGGTGGAAGCTGCGATGGCGGAAGGCGGGCAGGTCCTTGCTCACAGGCACGGCCAAGGGGTAGGTCTTGCCGGTCTTGACCAGACCCACGGCCTGTTTGACCACCTCGGGGGTCAGCAGGTTGGCGGCGCCGATTTCGTCCTGCTTGCCATAAGGCGAATCCTGCCAGTCGGCTGCCAGGGTGGCCTGGGCGGTGGTGGCCAGGGCGGCGGCCAGAAGCAGGGGCTTGAAGTAGTTCATCCGGATTCTCCTGATCGGGAAGTGATGTCAGGGACGGATTCTGGGCGGGTGCAGGGGGGAGAAAAAGCAGCGGGCGGGACAATGACTTTTGCGTACGGGTCAAGGAGCGAAGCCTCAGTCGCAGGTGAGCCCGCTCCCGCAGCGATCAAGCGCAACCGATCCAAATGCCTTTAACATGGTTGCGGATCGGCCCCTTCGTTGAAAGAGACCTGTATGGAGTTACGTCAGCTTCGCTATTTCCTGAGTGTCCTGGAGTACGGCAGCCTGGGCAGGGCTGCAATCGAGCTTGGGGTCGGCGCCTCCGCCTTGAGCCAGCAACTGTCGAAGCTGGAGAGCGAGGTGAGTACCCGGCTTTTGACACGTTCGAGCACGGGCGTCTCGCCGACGGCGGCGGGCCTGGCCTTCGAGTACCACGCACGCCTGGCGCTTCGCCAGGCCGAGCATGCCGTTCTTGCCGCGCAAAGCGGGCGCATGAGTGGCTATGCCAGCGTGGGGCTGGCGCCGACCACCGCCTCGATTCTCGGTCTGGCCTTGATCGACAGGATGCGCGAACGCTATCCCGATATCCGTCTGCATCTGGTGGAAATGCTCTCTGGCTACCTGATGAACCAACTCAATGCCAGACACCTCGACTTGGCAGTACTGTTCCAAGCGGAGTCGGGGCCACGCCTGGATGTCCGGCCGCTTCTGAACGAGCGGCTGTTCGTTCTGGTTCCCGCCCCGTTGGTCAAGGCCGATTGGGGCGAGTCCCTCACGTTGGAACAGATCGCGACGCTTGCATTGGTGATGCCCAGCACACAGCATGGCCTGCGCACGACACTGCGTTCGATCTTCGAGGGGGCCGGGCTGGAGGCCAACATCGTCATGGAAATCGATGGCCTGTCGCTGTTGATGGATTGTGTCTGTGCAGGTCATGCCGCCACCATCCAGCCCGGCGCGACGGTGGCCCGGGCGCACCAGGCGGGCTTGCGAGTGTTCGCCATCGATGAGGCTCAGGCGCAGCGGCGCAACGTGATCGTCAGCCTCACCGATGACGAACTTTCGCCAGCGGCGTTGGCGACCCGGATCGTTCTGCAGGAGCTCGCACGGGAGCTGGTGGAGCAGGGGCGATGGCCGGGCGCCCGGTTACTTTGAGCCTGGGCACGCCATTGCCGCCCAGGACCGTTTAGCAAAACTGAATGCCTCCCCTCGGCGATCGCGTTTCGCCGTCCATGCCCGCTCATTAGAGTCCCCGGTCACGAGGAGCACCCGAACAGTCGGCTCCTCGTGATCTGGAGGCGAAATGATCGATGTGCTTGTCATCGGAGGGGGCAATGCCGCCCTCTGTGCCGCGCTGATGGCGCGGGAGGCCGGAGCCAGCGTGATGCTGCTCGAAGCGGCCCCACGTGCCTGGCGGGGCGGCAATTCCCAACATACCCGCAACCTGCGCTGCATGCATGATGGGCCGCAGGACGTGCTGGTCGAGTCATACCCGGAAGAAGAGTTCTGGCAGGACCTGCTCAAGGTCACCGGTGGCCAGACCGACGAAACGCTCGCGCGTTTGGTGATTCGCGCGTCCTCCAATTGCCGCGACTGGATGCGCCGCCATGGTGTGCACTTCCAGCCGTCGTTATCCGGTGCGCTGCATACCGCTCGAACCAACGCGTTCTTCATGGGCGGTGGCAAGGCGCTGGTCAATGCGTACTTTCGCAGTGCCGAGCATCTGGGCGTACAGATTCGCTACGACACCCCCGTCGCCGACATCGAACTGCACAACGGACGCTTCGTTGCCGCGCACGTGCCGGCGCGTGAAGTCCAAGGCCGACACTTGCCCGCCGAACGCATCGAGGCGCGCAGTTGTGTGCTCGCCGCCGGAGGTTTCGAGTCCAACCGCCAGTGGTTGCGCGAGGCCTGGGGACAGAACGAACGAGGGGAGTGGCCTTCGGACAATTTCCTGATTCGCGGTACGCGTTTCAACGATGGGGTGCTGTTGCGCCGCATGATCGAACACGGCGCCGACACGATCGGCGACCCGACACAGGCGCACATGGTGGCGATCGATGCCCGTGCGCCGCTGTACGACGGCGGCATCTGTACGCGCATCGATTGTGTATCGCTGGGCGTGGTGGTCAATCGCGACGGTCAGCGTTTCTATGATGAAGGTGAAGACTTCTGGCCCAAGCGTTATGCCATCTGGGGACGGCTGGTGGCCCAACAGCCCGGGCAAGTGGGCTTCTCGATCATCGACCAGAAAGCCCTTGGCCGCTTCATGCCCCCGGTCTTCCCGGGGGCTACCGCCGATAGCCTGGAAGCCCTGGCCGGCGTGCTCGGCTTGCCCGTGCAGCCCTTCATCGACACCGTGCGGGCCTACAACCGAGCCTGCCAGGCGGGCACCTTCGACCACACCCGGTTGGACGACTGCCACACCCTGGGCCTGGAGCCTGTGAAGAGCCACTGGGCACGACCGATCGATACCCCTCCTTACTACGGCTACCCGCTGCGTCCTGGCATCACTTTCACCTACCTGGGGCTGCGCACCGACGAAACCGCCGCGGTCCATTTCGCTGGACAGCCCAGCCCGAACCTGTTCGTCGCCGGCGAAATGATGGCGGGCAATGTGCTCGGCAAGGGCTACACCGCGGGTGTCGGCATGTCCATCGGCACTGCCTTCGGCCGCATCGCCGGGACCAGCGCCGCGGCGACTGCCGGCCATGTATATCCAGAACAAGAGAATCGCCATGACCGCACAACTGCCTGAACCCCGCCAACCTGATGCCGAGCAGCCAGCCCTCGCCCTGATCCCGGTGTTGAACCTTGAGGAGCAGGAAGTGGACCGGCAGATGCGGATCTGCAATGCCTGCCGATACTGCGAGGGCTTCTGCGCCGTGTTCCCGGCCATGACCCGCAGGCTGGAGTTCGGCAAGGCCGATATCCATTACCTGGCCAACCTGTGCCACAACTGCGGCGCTTGCCTGCACGCCTGTCAGTATGCCCAGCCCCACGAATTCGCCGTCAACGTGCCCCAAGCCATGGCCAAGGTGCGCGGGCAGACCTACGCCGAATACGCCTGGCCGAGCCTCTTCGGGCGGCTGTATCGGCACAACGGCACCTATGTCGCCAGTGCCTTGGCAGTGGCCTTGTCGCTGTTTTTGCTGCTGGCATTGTGGGCCAACGGCACGCTGTTGCCCGGGCGGTTGGCGGGGAATTTCTATGCGGTCTTCCCGCACAACACCTTGGCGTTGATGTTCGGCAGTGTCTTTGCCGCCGCAGGTGTGGCGCTGGCGGTGGCGGTGCGTCGTTTCTGGCGCTCGGTCTCGCCTGCCCAGGCCCAGGCGCAACCGGCCAAGGGAGCGGTGCTCGAGGCCTCGAGCGCGGCGCTGACCCTGAAGTATCTGGACGGTGGGCATGGCCAGGGCTGCAACAACGCCGATGATCGCTACACCCTCTGGCGCCGGCGCTTCCATCACTTCACCTTCTACGGCTTCCTGTTGTGCTTCGCTGCCACAGCGGTCGCCACCGGCTACCACTACCTGTGGGGCTACCCGGCGCCGTATCCGCTGCTGAGCGCACCGGTGTTGCTGGGGACCTTGGGTGGGCTTGGCTTGGTCGTCGGGCCAGCCGGGTTACTGGCGCTGAACCTGCGCCGGGCGCCGGAGCAGGGCGATGTGGCCCAGCGGCCCATGGACCGGGCGTTCATCCTGCTGCTCTTGCTGGTCAGCGTCACGGGCCTTGCCCTGCTGGGCCTGCGCGACACCGCCGCGATGGCGATCCTGCTGGCGATCCATTTGGGCACGGTCATGGCGCTGTTCATCACGCTGCCTTACGGTAAGTTCGCCCATGGCCTGTTCCGCAGCGCGGCACTGCTCAAGTTCGCGATCGAAAAGCGCCGCCCCAATGACCTGGGTCTGGGAGGGGAGTGAGCCATGGATGCAGCCGGTTTCTCATCTGCACCGTTTTGCGCGTCTCGCTCACCGGTTGGGCCATTTGTCCAACAGGATCGACACGAACTTCTCCGCCGCCGGCGACAGCGATGCCCCGCGTCGGTAGACCAGCCCCAGGGTGCGGGTCACCTGGGGTTCGATCAGCGGCACGCTGACCAGCGTCGGATGATCGGCGCTGGGCATGGCGAGGCTGGGCATGGCCGAAACACCCAGCCCGGCCTCGACCATGCCCAGCGAGGTGGACAGGTGCTGGACCTCATAGAACCACTTGGGCCGCAGGTTGAGCCCGGACAGGGCATGGTCCAGCAGCATCCGGTTGCCGCTCAGCCGGCCCACGCCGATCAGTCGGTAGTCGGCCAGTTCCGTCCAGGTCACCGCGTCGCGGTTCGCCAGCTTGTGGTCCCGACGGCAGGCCAGGACAAAATGCTCCTGCACCAGGGAGACGAATTCGATGTCCGGGTGCTGGCCGCTCATCATGTTGATGCCGAAGTCGGCCTCGCCGCGCAGCACGGCCTCGAGCCCGTCGTTGGCGCTGAGGTCGAGCAGGCGGATGCGGATCTTGGGGTACTGCTCGTTGTAGTCGCGGATCACCGACGGCAGGAAATAAAACGCCGCAGTCGGGATGCAGGCGAGGGTGACCTGGCCGGTCTGTCGTTCGGCGAGTTCGCGAATGCTCAGGATCGAATCCTCGAAGTCATCCAGCAGGCGCCTGGCTTTGGGCAGAAAGTCCCGCCCGACACTGGTCAAGCTGACGCGGCGGGTCGTGCGCTCCAGCAGGGAGGTGCCCAATCCTTCCTCGAGCTTTTTTATCCGCCGACTCAGGGCGGGTTGGGACAGGTGCAGCGCTTCCGCTGCTTCATGGAAACTGCCAAGTTCGGCGATTTTCACGAAAGATCGTATGTCTTGCAGCTCGTATTCCATCTCGGATCGCTCTTTGGCCCTGGCTCTGGATTGATTCACCAATCGCAATAATGGCTACGATATTTGCATTGGATTGATTTATCCATCCCTGTCAATCTTGTGTCCACAACATCAATGATGTCCATTGATCAACAAGAGTGCGAAATCATGCAACGAATTCCTTGCGTACTCATGCGCGGCGGCACCTCCAAGGGGCCCTTTTTCCATGCATGGGATCTTCCTGCCAATGTGGTCGAACGCGACGAATTGCTGATCAACCTGATGGGTTCCGGGCATGAGCTGGAAATCGACGGAATCGGCGGCGGTAGCCCGCAGACCAGCAAGGTGGCGATCGTCAGCCCCTCGCTGCATGCCGACGCCGATGTCGATTACCTGTTCGTGCAGGTCATGGTCGCCCAGCGCCGGGTCGATACCGCACCCAACTGCGGCAATATGCTCTGCGCCGTTGGCCCGTTCGCCATTGAGCAAGGACTGGTCAAGGCCCAGGATGGCAAGACCTTGGTACGCATCCGTAACTTGAACACCAACACCTTCGTCAATTCGCTGGTGGAAACGCCCGGTGGCATCGTGCGTTACGAAGGCCGCACGGCAATCGACGGCGTACCTGGCACTGCCGCCCCGGTGCACCTGACCTTCCTCGACGCGGTGGGCAGCAAGACTGGCAAGCTGTTCCCCACCGGCCAAGCCCAGGATGTGATCGACGGCGTGCCGGTGACCTGCATCGACATGGCCATGCCGATGATGATCGTCGAGGCCAGCCAGCTGGGCGTGACCGGCTCCGAGACCCCCGCACAGCTGGATGCCGACACCCGCCTGCTGCAACGTCTGGAGGCCTTGCGCCTGAAGGCCGGCAAGGCCATGGGGCTGGGCGATGTCAGCGGCATGGTGATCCCCAAGCCCGTACTGGTTTCTCCGCCCCGCCATGACGGCACGCTGCAAGTGCGCTACTTCATGCCTCACAATTGCCATCGCGCCTTGGCCATCACCGGTGCGATCGGGCTGGCGACTGCCTGCGTCAGCCCGGGCACCGTGATCATGGACATGCTTGGCGAACAAGCACAGCACCTGGATGAAGTGCGCCTGGAGCACCCGAGCGGTGGCATCGACGTCGCGCTTTCGCGCAGCGGCGCCGATGGCAAGACACTCCAGGCCTCTGTGGTTAGAACTGCCCGCCGGCTGTTTTCAGGCTTCGTCTACGCCCCAACCTTGCGCAGGCTGGCGGGGTAGGCAGCTGCTTGCATCACATCGCAACCCGCACATCCGCACAATTTCAACAATGGGTGATGCCTCATGAAACTCGCGAAATCACTGTATTTCCAGATCCTCTGCGCCGTCCTGCTGGGCGTGGTGGTCGGTCACTTCTGGGCGCAACAGGCCGTTGCGCTCAAACCACTGGGCGACGCGTTCATCAAACTGATCAAGATGATGATCGCCCCGGTCGTTTTCTGCACCATCGTGACCGGCATCGCCGGCATGACCGACAAGCGCTCGCTGGGTCGGTTGATGAGCAAGACCTTGCTGTTGTTCCTGGGGCTGACGATCGTCAGCCTGATCATCGGCCTGGCTGCGGTGTACCTGTTCCGCCCGGGTGTGGGGATGAACATCGATCCGGCCACCCTCAGCACCGAGGGCCTTGGCCAGTACGCCGCCTCTGCGGCGAAGCTCAGCGTGGTCGATTTCTTCATGCACATCATTCCGGACACCTTTATCGGGGCGTTCAACAAGGGTGAAGTGCTGCCGGTGCTGTTCATCGCGGTGCTCAGCGGTTTTGCCCTGTCGTCCATGGGCGAGAAGGGCAAGCCGGTACTCGATGTGCTGGAGTCGGCGTCGACCATGGTGTTTCGCATCTTCGGCTACCTGATGCGCTTCGCCCCGGTCGGTGCCTTCGGGGCGCTGGCCTTCACGGTTGGGCAGTACGGGGTGACCTCCTTGGGCGCATTGGCCAAGCTGGTCGGCACGCTCTACATCGCCTGCGCATTCTTCGTGCTGGTGGTGCTCGGTGGCATCTGCCGCGCGCACGGCTTCAGCCTGTGGAAGCTGCTGCGTTACTTCCGCGAGGAGTTTCTGGTGGTGCTCGGCACATCGTCCACCGAGCCGGTGCTGCCGCGCATGCTGGAAAAACTCGAGAAGCTGGGGTGCAAGAAAGGTGTGGTGGGGCTGGTGCTGCCGACCGGCTATTCCTTCAACCTCGACGGCACCGCCATCTACCTGTCGCTGGCGGCGGTGTTCATCGCCCAGGCCTGCAACATCGACCTGAGCCTCGGGCAGACGGTGACGATGCTGGCGATCATGCTGTTGTCGTCCAAGGGCGCTGCAGGTGTGACCGGCAGTGGTTTCGTGGCGCTGGCCTCGACCTTGACCGTCATCCACGACATCCCGTTGGCAGGGCTGGCCTTGCTGATCGGCATCGATCGTTTCATGTCCGAAGCGCGGGCCCTGACCAGCCTGGCCAGCAACGCCGTGGCCACCGTGGTCATCTCGCTGTCGGAGAACGCCTGTGAACGGGAAACCTTGCTGCGTCGTCTGAACGGCACCCCGGCTGCACCGGCCGAGACGCAGATTGCGCAGGCCGACTGGTCTGCCGAGCCTCGGCATCACGGCTGAAAGCCTCTTCCACCTCCCATCGTTGACGTAAAATCCCACTCGACATCCCGGCGATGCCGAGTGGGGTAGGGGGCCGTCTGCCTTGCCGATGGCCGCAACACAATAAAAACAAGAGAAAAGACCATGCTCGCACTCCTGGGCCTGATCATGGTGGTGACCTTCACCTACCTGATCATGAGTAAACGCCTGTCGCCGATCGTTGCGCTCACCGTGGTACCCATCGTCTTCGCGGTGATCGGTGGTTTTGCCCCCGAGCTGGGCAAGATGATGCTCGATGGCTTGAAGATGGTGGCGCCCTCGGCGGCACTGTTGCTGTTCGCCATCCTGTTCTTCGGCCTGATGATCGATGCTGGCCTGTTCGACCCGCTGATCCGCAAGATTCTCAAGCGCGTCAATGGCGACCCGATCAAGATCGCCATCGGTACGGCGCTGCTGTCGCTGCTGGTGGCACTGGACGGTGACGGCACCACCACCTACATGATCACCTGTGCGGCCATGCTGCCGCTGTACAAGCGCATTGGCATGAACCCGATGATCCTGGCCACGGTGTCCATGCTGTCGCTGAGCATCATGAGCGGCATGAGCCCCTGGGGCGGGCCGGCCACCCGGGCTATCGCCGCGCTCGGGCTGGATGCGACCGAGTACTTCATTCCGATGCTGCCGACCGTGATCGGGGGGGCGGCCTGGGTGGTGTTCACCGCCTACCTGCTGGGCCGTGCCGAGCGTCGACGCATCGGCAACATCGCCCTGGAGTCCGGCGGGGGCAATTGCTACATCAAGGAAATCCTTGGCGACAACCCGCACAAGCGCCCACGGCTGGCGTACGTGAATCTGGTGCTGGTGATTGCCGTCATGACGGCCTTGGTGATGGGTGTGATGCACTCCGCGCTGCTGTTCATGATCGGTTTCGTCGCGGCGCTGATGATCAACTACCCGCAGTTGGAGTTGCAGAAGGAGCGCATCCTCGCCCATTCGGGCAATGCCATGACCGTAGTGCTGCTGGTGTTCGCCGCCGGCATCTTCGCGGGGATCTTCTCCGGCACCAAGATGGTCGATGCCCTGGCGCAGACCCTGGTCGACTGGATTCCCGAGGCCTGGAGCCACTGGTTCCCGCTGGTGGTGGCGCTGACCAGCATGCCGCTGACCTTCGTGCTGTCCAACGATGCCTACTACTTTGGCGTGGTGCCGATCCTGGCCAACGCGGCTGCCGCCTACGGCATCGACCCGGTCGAAATTGCACGCGCCTCGGTGCTAGGCCAGCCGGTGCACCTGATGAGCCCGCTGGTAGCTTCGACCTTGCTGCTGGTGGGCATGGTCGATCGCGATATCGGCGACTTCCAGAAAGCCACCGTCAAATGGGCGGTACTCACCTCGCTGGTGATCACGGCACTGGCGTTGCTCACGGGGGCGCTGTCCTTCTTCGTCTGATCTGCATGGGGCGCTCCTGGCGCCCACCTCTATCCAAGAACAACAACCAGAGTACCGAACATGTCCCGAGCTGTTTTCCGTGGGGCCACCTGTGGCCTGCTCTGCGGCTGGCTGCCTGTGGCCGGCGCTGCCGGATTCATCGATGATGGCAAGCTCAAGCTGCAACTGCGCAATGTCTATTTCAACGAAAACTTCCGTGACGAACAGGGCATGAGCCCCCGCGCTGCCGCGAACGCCAAGAGTGAGCGGGTGGAATGGGCGCAAGGTTTCCTGCTCGATTACCAATCAGGGTTTACTCAAGGCCCGCTGGGTGTGGGCCTCGATGCCCTTGGCTTGGTCGGTGTCCGGCTCGATTCGGGCCGTGGGCGCAGCGGTACCGGCTTGCTGCCGGTCCACGACGATGGCCGCGCCGCAGACGAATTCTCCAGCGCCGGGGTGACGGCCAAGGCGCGCGTGGGGCAGACCGTGGTCAAGCACGGCACTTTGCTGCCCAAGACGCCGGTGTTGGTCTACAACGATGCGCGGCTGCTGCCTCAGACCTACCAAGGCACACAGCTGATCAGTACCGATGTCGAAGGGCTGACCCTGACCGCCGGCCACCTGGATCGCTTCAAGCAGCGTGATTCCTCCGACAGCACTGGCCTATTTCTGGATGGCTACGGCGGTAGCGAGTCTGGCGATTTCAGTTTTGCCGGCGCGGACTATGCCGTGAGCAAACAGCTGCGTTTGAGTTATTTCCATGGCCAGCTCGAACACTTTTACCGCCAGGACTATATGGGGCTGGTACACGACTTGCCATTGGCCGGCGGGGTGTTCACCACCGACGTGCGTTACTTCAAGAGTCGTGACAGCGGAGCCGCTTACGGTGGCAAGATCGACAACGACATGTTCAGTGGGCAGGTGTCGTATACCCACTCGGGGCACACCGTCGGCGCCGGCTACCAAGTGCTTGATGGCGATGCTGGGCTGCCGTACATCAGCGGCGCGACGGTCTACTCGTTCAGCAACGTCGGCATCGGTAAGTTCATCGAGGAGGAAGAGAAAACCTGGATGGCAAGCTATGCCTACAACTTTGCAGCGGCCGGTGTCCCTGGGCTCACCTTCATGGCGCGCTACTTGAGCGGGGACAACGGTCGCTCCGCTGACGCTGAACTCAACGAATGGGAACGTGATGTGGAACTTGCCTACGTGGTGCAGTCCGGTCCGGTCAAAGGGTTGGGCGTGAAGCTGCGCAACTATGTCTACCGCTCTGATTTCTCCCGCGGTCGTGACAGCAACCGGATCTACCTGACCTACGACATCGCGCTCTGGTAATGCAGCGACGCGAGCCGGCGCACTTCGGTGCGCCGGCTCGCGCTGTGTCGGACTTTCTCGAAGACGAACTACACGCCGGACGGCTGTGGCGCTTTTTTGCCCAGCCGGATCAGCTCGTTGCGTCTGGAGCGGGCCCGCTGTCACAGGTATTGTTCGAGTCCGCTCAACCGGGTTGCCTCAGTGGGCCAAGTCGCCTTTGACGTAGCGCACCGTATTTTCCAGCGTGCGCGCCATGTCGGGGTGTGTGAATTGATACTTGTGCTCCAGAAGCTCGCTTTGACGCATGTCGAAGCGCTGGGTCTGAATGAAGTCCAATGATTCGGCGCTGACCGCCAGTCGGGCCGCCAGGCCCGGAATCGTCAAAATCCACCTGAGCAAACCTATCGGTACATGGTAGCGGGGTGCCTTGACCTGCAGCGTTCCTGCGATCTGCTCGAGCATCCCTTGCAGGTTCGGTGTGTGCGCGCAGAGCGCCAGGACCTGCCGGTTGGCCATCGAAGGGTCGAACGCCACGCAGGTCATCATCTTCACCAGGTAATCGACGCTGACCAATGGCAACCAGTGCCTGGCAGAGCCGGGAATCGCTTTGAACCGGCCTTGTGCCAGGTTTCGAATGAGCTCGGCCAGAGGTTGTTCTTGCGGGATGTGCCCAGTCTCGCTGTGGCCACACACCGTAGCAGGATGGACAACGGTGTAATCCGCACCGGCATCGTGCATGTAACGCATGACTGCGAAATGGGACTCGATCTTGCTGCCTTCGTAGCCCCCAGCACGGGCGTAGACTGCAGGCCAATCTGTGTTTTCAGGGCGCTCGTTATCGACGCCGATCCTGGCAAGGTGGGCCAGGTTTTGCAGCATGAAGCCACCTACCATGAGCAAGCGGATGTCCTGGCTCGCCGCAAGCCTGGCGACTCTGAGCGCCCCTTGCACATTGACGGCGCGGGCGTGCTCCATCGTCAGCCCCCAGGAAAAATCCGCCGCAAGGTGGAAAACCACCGAAGCCGAAGACACGCACGCCTGGTCCGCCTCGCTCAGACCAAGCCCCTCTGTGCTGATGTCGCCTTCAACCGCGTGGACATGTGCAGGGTCACCGCCCAGCCGGCTTACCTGTTCTCTGAGCCGTTCGATGTTTCCAGGATTGCGCATGAGCACCCAGGTCTTGTGCCCTGTCGCAGTAAGACGGGCCAGTAGGTGTTGGCCTATAAATCCGCTGCCGCCCGTGACGAAGCATTCCACGCTCATGCCTGATTCCTTGTTTGGATGATGGGTGCAGGCTAAGGTGTAGAGCGTGCTCTACAGTCAAGGAGTTTCTTTAGGTGAACATTGGAGAGTTGGAGCGCCGAAGTGGACTCGGCCGCCACGCATTGCGCTATTACGAAAAGCTCGGGTTGATCGTGGCCCATCGACAGGCCAACAACTACCGCAGCTACAGCGATCAGACCGTTAGTGACCTGGCATTCATTCAAAGTGCCCAGGGGGCGGGATTTTCACTCGCCGAGATCGGGGACATCCTGGCGGCCAGGCGCGGTAACTCGATCAATTGCGCCCAAGGCGCAGCCTTGGTTGCCGGCAAGATGGCCGAGATTCAAGCGAAGATCTCCACCTTGCAGGCCGCGTATGCCTTTCTCGACGCCGAGCGTGCCAAGCTTGAAGCCAGTGCCATTGCCCAAGGGCTGCCGCTGATTGCCAGCTACACGAGGTAGGTCGTCCGCTCCTTCTTCGACGAAAACGGTGGACAGCAACTGTCGATACGATTTCGACTTCACCCTTACCCCTTGAGCAACACCGCAAACGTCGTCCCTTGCGCTTCATTCGACATGACTTCAATCCTGCCGCCGTGACTGGCAACGATTTCCGCCGCGATGAACAACCCTAGCCCAAGACCTGCAGCTGAACCCTTTTCTCCGGCTGCATAACTGGAATAACGCCCCTCCGGCTTGAAGAGGTAGGGGATCACGTCAGCAGGAATGGGTTCTCCCCAGTTATGGACTGTCACACGCGGACCGATAGCGTCGTTCTCCACCGTGACCTTGATAGGGCAGGCTATATCGCCGTGGCGGATGGCATTGCCTATCAAATTGGAAAAGACCTGGGCGATACGGGCCGAATCAAACGGGCCGGTCACCTGCGCGACTTCGTCAAAGACGATGTCGGCCACCGGGAAAGCGGTTTGCAACTCCTCGATCACGGTGCGGCATATCGGGTTCAGTTCGACCTCCTCTGGATAGACCGGGATGCCGGTACCCAGATTGCAGCGCGCCAGGTCGAGCAGGTCATTAACAATGGCCGTAGCGCGGCGAGCGCTTGTACAAACCTGGGATGCCAGTGCCTTGCCTTTTTCATCCAGCCCTTTCTGGCGCAAAAGCAGATCGCCAGCCATGTGTACCGCCCCCAACGGTGACCGCAGGTCATGGCCTAACACGGCAAGCACCTTTTTTCGTGTCGACTCCACTGCCACCCCATAAGCTGCGATCGACTCTACCAAGGCTTGGTCTATTGCCTCGTTGAACCGAATCATGTCTTGGACCTGGTATTGGTCGAATGCTTCGTGCTTAAGCCAGAGGGAGAGCACACTGGAGCGCAGCGCTCGATATTCGGAGACCATCTGATCCATGGAGAAGCCTGCCATCAGACGTACCACCGCATGTGTCTGGGCCGCTGTCTCGCTGGATATTTGCGGCCCCCTTCCTTGCGCTTTTTCAGACTGTTGATGGGCTGTCTGAGTCGTTCGCATGTCCTGGGCGACCGTGTGCAGGATCTTCTCGGCGTGATTCCTCAAACCGGTCGCATCCAGATTTGGCTGCTGCGTCTCCACCGAACGCGCGAAATCCTCCCAGGCTTGGAGAATCGGCTCCATGTTGCCCTCGATGAATTCGTACAGTCTCATAACGGTCCCTGGCACTGTCCTCAAACGGCGTCCCAATAGACTAGATCATCGAACTGTAGGGGTATAACAACCAGTGCGTTAACTTCTGTCACGCTTTTGCAACGACGCGCTATATGGCTTGGAATTCACCGATGATCACGATGGTGAAGTCGTAGGGTTTATCCGCGAAGGATGATGTTGCCCGTCAACGGTCGAGCAGCGTTTTCATGAACCGAGCAAATGCCTTGATACGCGTGGACTCGCGATTGGCCGGCAGATACACCATGTTGATACTCGTGTCGACCGAGGTTGGATTGACTTCGAACATTGGCAGCAAGCGGATCAGCCGGCCATGCCGCACGTCTTCGGCGACCAGCCAGTCGGCCAGCAGCGCGATGCCTTGACCGGCGACGGCAGCCTGGCGGAGAACGTCGGCGTTGTTGCTCTGCATCTGGCCGTGCACTTGGACCGGCACCGTCTGGTCGTCAATCTGGAACTGCCAGGCGCGCATGGGCCCGCCGTAATCGAAGCGCAGGCATCTGTGACGGGGTAGCTCGAGGGGATGGGCGGGGGCCGCGTGCTGCTCGAGGTAGGCAGGGCTTGCCACCAGCCAACGCTGGAAATGGCCGAGCGGGGTGCAAATGACTTCATCGCTGGAAACCGTTGACCCTAAACGTACGGACAAATCAATGCGCTCCTTGAAAAGGTCTACCCGCTCATCGCTGAGGTTGAGGGTGACTTCCAACCCCGGGTGGCTGTCGAGAAAACGCCCCAGATGCGGTGAAATCAAGTGACGGCCGAACTCCACCGGCACGCTGATCCTGAGCGTGCCTTTGGCCTCGCTCCCCCGGTCCATCACCAGGCTGTCGGCCGCAGCCAACGCATCGAGGATGGCCACCGCGTTCGCAAAGTAGGCCTGGCCCAGGTCGGTCGGGCTGTTTCGCCGCGTGCTGCGGGTGATGAGCGTGGCCCCAAGGTCTGCCTCCAACGCTGCAACCTGACGGGCCACCGACGAGGTGGCCACGCCGAGCTTCCGTGCCGCTGCGGAGTAGCCGCCGCAGCGTACCGTCTCGACGAACATGCTCAATGCCAGAAATTTATCCATACGTACAACCTTGTCGAAGAGGACCGGGAGCGCCAGCCCGAAGGTAACGGCTGCACGGATGATAGCCATGTCAAGGCTCATCGAGATAGCGCGATGCCGGCTCAACGAGCATTCCTGTGTTTGACCACGAACACCAGCAATGCCAAGACCGGGAGCAGGGCAGCGGTATAGAGCGCGGTACTCCATCCGAAACGCTCGTACAGCGGGCTTGCCATCATCGAGCCCACTGCGCCGCCGACGAAGATGCTGGTCATGAACACGGCGTTGAGGCGAGCGCGGCTGTGAGGGTCCAGCGCGTAGACCTCACGTTGCCCCAGGACCATGTTCAACTGCACGGCAAAGTCCAAGGCGACAGCTGCCACTACCAGGCCCAGGTAGCCAAGCCCGGAAATGGCACCGATCAGTAGCGAAGCGGGCGCCAACAGCAAGGCAGCCAAAGTGCTGACCTGCCCGTGACCTGCATCGGCAAGGCGCCCGGCGATGGGGGCTGCAACCGCCCCGACCGCACCGACCAAGGCAAAGAGCGCGACGCCGTTCTGGCTGAGGCCGTAATGACGGATCAGCTCGATGGGCGCCAGGGTCCAGAAGCAGCTGAAGCTTGCGAACAGCAGCCCTTGGTACAGCGAGCGCTCGCGCAGCACTGCATAGCGTCTGGCCAATGCGAACACCGATCCGATCAAGCGGCCATAGGTGGTGTGATGGTTCGGGATCCGTTCAGGCAACAGCACCGCTACCAGGGCTGCGATGGCCACCATCAGCAGGGCGGCACTGAAGAACACGCCCCTCCAGCCAACGTACTCCGACAGTAGGCTCGAGACCGGGCGGGCGAGCAAGATGCCGAGCAACAGGCCACTCATGATGTTGCCCACAACGCGACCCCGGCTGCTTTCTGGCGCCAGGTGCGCGGCCAGGGGCACGAGGATCTGCACGGCGACGGAAGTCAGGCCGATCATCAGCGAGGCGGCCAGAAACAGCGAAGGCGAACCGGCAAAACCTGCCGCCGCCAGGCACACCCCCACTACCAAGGTAAAGCCGATGACCAGGCGTTTGTTTTCCATCAGATCTGCCAGCGGCACCAGCAACAGCAAGCCGACGGCATATCCCAACTGGGTCAGCGACACGATCAGGCTGGCATGCTGCGGCGAAAGCCCGATGCTGGGCGCGATGAGTTCAACGATCGGCTGGGCGTAATACAGGTTGGCAACGACGGCGCCGCAACAGAACGCCAGAAACACAACCAGCGCCTTGGACAGGGCAGGCGTGACGACGGCGGACGCCGACGGTGAAGCAACAATCTCAGGGCTGCTCGCTGACATGGTGGACACTCCAAATGGGTTGACAGGTCAGCGACAAGCCTAGGGCTGCGGTCGGGAAGGCGGTAGACCCACTCGCCGCAACGAACTTGTGCGTGCTGCGCAAAACCCCGGGGCCGCCTCACAGCATCGGCTTGCCCCTGTCTCACCATAGCGTGACCCGGAGATGTAGCTGCCCTCGTCGGAGCCGAGCAGGACAAAGACCGGGTCCGGGGATTGGAAGTTGGTGGCGAGGGTCCGATGACGCGACAGGTGGTGCCGGGTCCTGCAAGGGTGTCGTCGGACCACACCTTCCAGAGCACTCAGCGCCGTTTGCGTCGAAGCGTGGCCAGCGCGCAGCTCCCCAGGATCAGCACCGCCGCAGTGACCAGCAACGCAGGTGCAGGGTGTCCAGCGGTGCGCCAACCCCCTTGCACGCCACGGGTGCCAACAGGGGGCTGGAACAGATTGCCGTCCGACACCGCCGCCTTCGGGCTACGCTCGATGCCCAGACGGGTCAGCCAGCCGGTGAACTGGGCAAGGCGAGGCACCAGATGACTGGCCAGGTGCGCGAGCCGCGCCGCTGAGCCCACAGTGGTGTGAGCACGGGGCGATACTGCGCAGGCCACCATGGCCTTGGCCACCAACGCCGGATCGTAGACGGGCCCCGGCGGTTTGAGCGCATGGCCTGTGTAGTTGCCGCCGTCCCTGAAACCCGGCGTGTCCATCACCGCCGGATAGATATCGCACACATGGATATCCGGATATTCCGTCAACTCGCCCCTGAGCGCTTCGGTCAGGCCACGCAAGCCGAACTTGCTGGCCGAATAGGCCGCTGCATAGGGTTGGGCTACCCAACTGCCGACCGACAAGGTGTTGATCAATATCCCGCGCCCCTGGGCCTTGAAGTACGGCAGCGCCGCGTGAGCGCCACGCAAGTAGCCGAGCAGGTCGGTCTGGATGACTTGCTCATGGGCGGGGAGCGGCGTCTGGTCGAAGCTGCCCACGGCTCCGACACCGGCATTGTTGATCCAGATGTCGATGCGTCCGTGGCCGAACTCCGCCGCCCGCACGGCCAGCGCTTCGACCTGTTCGCTACGGGTGACGTCGGTAACCACGACCAAGGCATCGGTGCCGCACTCGGTGCACTCATCCAGCACCTCGAACAGCGCCTGTTCGTCGCGGGCGGCCAGCACGAGGCGGGCACCTTGGCAAGCAAAGGCCTTGGCCGTGGCCCGACCGATGCCACTGGATGCGCCGGTGATGACCACCAGTTGGCCCTGCAGCCGGCGCTGGGCCGAGGGTCGGTGCGGCGTAGGACTGGGTCGTTCGGTGTGCGACGCAGCCGCTTCGCCAGCGGCGGCATCGACCCTCGACAGCTTAAGGGCCGGACCCTCCACCACATGAAGCGTGAGGTCCTCGACCGTCCCGGCGAAGCGATCCGCGAACACCGGCTCGCCTGTGGGCGTAAGGTTGTCATAGATGAACCGCCGACCTTCCAGCCAGCCGACGGCCGTCAACAGCTCAGGTTCCAGGTAATACTTGCCGTCCAGGAAGAATCCCGGAAACTGCTGGACCTCGTCGGGATCGCTTACCCGGTAGCGTTCACCCGGTTTCATTCCCGTTGCCGGATCAATCATGATCGAACCCTCTCTCAGGCAGCCATCGCCGTGAATGATCAAGGCCAACATGCAAACGGAACCGCCTGTTGGGCCGGTGGTGGTTTAAGTAGAGGAAGCTGGACAGCCTGAGGAAGTTCAGGCCAAACGCTCGATGGTCAGGCTCGCTGACACCGGGCATCCTTTTCCTGCTGGTTGGTCAAGGCATACTGCATCTCCCATCGGTCATGGCTGCAGAACACCTCCAGTCCCGGCCCCTGGGTCAGGACCAGGTCGCGCAGGCGACGCTGGTTGGCCAGGCGCAATTTGTGGTCGGTGTCCATCATGCGCTGATACAGACGCATGCCTGGCGGGCAGCGACGTTGGGGGCTGTGCACCTCCAGGTGGTGGAAATACGCATCGCCGGCATGCAGCAGCCAGCCCTGTCCGGTGCGCAATGCGATCCCGGCATGGCCATGGGTATGGCCGCCCAGGGGTACCAACAGAATGTCGTCCTGGACATCGATCAGCGCACGCACGGCATCGAAGCCGAACCACTGTTCGCCCAGCCCGGGATAGAACTCCCAATCCGCCACGGCTTGCCACTGGCGGGCGCGGTAACGCCGTGATCCGATCCAGCCACCGGCCTGGGTGGCATGCGATATTTCCTCGCCCATCACATGTACCCGGGCCTGAGGGAAGTCTTCCAGCCCGCCGGCGTGGTCGAAATCCAGGTGCGTCAGCACGATGTGCCTGACATCCCGCGGATCGAAGCCCAGCCGCCTGATCTGATCCAAGGCTGTCAGGCGGTGGTCGAGGCGGATGTTGTTGAACAGCCGAAAGAAGCGGCTCAAGCGCTGTGGGTGCTGGATATCGTTGTAGCCAAAACCCGTGTCGACCAGTACCAGCCCGTCACGCTCGGTTTCGACCAACAGGCAATGGCACGGCACGGTCGCCGTCAGGCCTGGACTGTAGCCGTCGAACAGCGCACCGCCCCAAGGGCACATGCAACCGCAGTTCAAATGATGAATGTGCATGGTCTTCCTCCAGTGGCCCGAGCCCTCAACGGCGTGCGCAACGCTGCTGAGCGCGTTGTCGACAGGCGTCGCCGAAGACTTTGAAAATGGCCAGGTAATCCGGGTTGAACATGACCTGCCACTCAGGATGCCATTGCACGCCCAGGGCAAAGCTCTGGCTGCCTTCTACCGAAAGCGCTTCCACAAGGCCGTCCTCAGCGACGGCCTCGACACGCAAGCCTTTGCCCACCTCGGCGATACCCTGGCCATGGACCGAGTTGACTTCGATACGGCCCGCCAGGCCCAGACGATAAAGCACACCGCCTGGCAACACGGTCAGGTTGTGTGTGCGCGCATATTGGTCTTCCACCGGCTCGTTGCTCGGCGGTTGATGTTCGGTGCCGGTTTCTGGCAACCGCTGTTCAAGGGTGCCGGCGAAGGCGACGTTCATTTCCTGGAACCCTCGACAGATGCCCAATACCGGCAGGCCGGCGTCGACGGCTTCGCGCCACAGCGGCAGGGCCAGATGGTCACGGGCCGCATCATGCGGGGTGTCGGGTGGGCTGGGAGGACCTTGGTAGTGATGTGGCTCGATGTTCGAGGGCGACCCGGTAAACAGCAGGCCGTCGACACGCTCTATGATGTCGCGGGGCATCAGAAGCTCGGCGAACACAGGAATCACGACAGGCAGGCCATTGGCAGCCAAGGCAACGGCGCGCCCGTATTTGTCGTCCATGATCTGCACCGCATGGGGGCCGATTTTCCAGGAGCTTGCCACTATGCCGATTACAGGAAGACGTGCCATACCTTCAGGCCTACTGGTTTCGAGAGAAAAACAACCTGTGTCTTGGCAAAGGATGCCGCCCTGTCCCGAACGTTCAAACTGCGTATGCAGGCGGTTTGGGAAATCGGCGCAGGCAGGTGCGCGCTAAAGCACGGCCCTAATGGATCGTGCACGAGCCATTGGCACCCCGGCGAACCGTTGCCGATCGCTTGGACTGAACTCCCTGTGTTGCGCCCACGTCCCTCGAATGAATGTCGCAAGTTCCGGCATTCACCCAATCGTCAACTTCGAGGACGTCATGATGGAAAAAAACGACCCCAGCGCCACCTCCAGGCCGGGCAGTACACAGGATCACCTCCACGCCATTGCCGATGAAGCCGGAGCTTTGCTCGATGATGCGAAAACCCAAGGTACCCACCAGTACGAGCAATACCGCGACCGTGCGGCGGAGCAGCTCGACGCTCTCAAGGAAGGCGCGCGTTCGGCGGCTTCGGAGCTTGAGGGCCATGACAGCCTAGGGCTTTCCCACTATCTGAACGAGGCGGCCGCCTGCATCGGCAGCTTCGCCGAGCAGGTTCGTCATGAAAGTGCCGAAAGCCTGCTACAGCGAGGTGCACAGCTGGCGCGGGACAATCCTGCGCTCTTTCTCGCAGGCAGCGTGGCGGTGGGATTTGCCTTGTCGCGTTTCGCCAGTGCCAGCAACCGCCACGCAACCGCCGAACCCCCTCAACCTACGACGCACGCGCGCCCTGAGCCCGATCACACCCTACCAGCCGTGCCCGATCGGGCGAGCGATGTTTCCACCCACAAACCCTACACCCCCGTCGACCCTGTGGGGCTCGGCGCCGGAAGGCCGGTGACTGACAGCCCACTGGATCGCGATCCACTCAAAGGAGGCGAGTGATGAACAAGGACCCTTTGCAACACACCCCAACTGCACATTCGACGGTCGACGATCCCGTGGGCGTGACGGGCCTGCTGCGCCAATTGATGCGCGAAGTCCCGGAACTGTTCGCCAAGGAGCTGGCACTGGCCAAGGCCGAACTGCAACAGAACCTGGCCACGCTCAAGGCCGGCACGGCGGCCGTAGCGACCGGCGCGATCGTGTTGCTGGCAGGTTTTGTCATCCTCCTGCTGGCGGCGGTCTATGCCCTGGCGATGGTGCTGGAGCCGTGGCTGGCTGCGCTGATCGTGGGTGCCGTCACCGTCATCGTCGGCTTGATCATGGTGCAATCGGGCAAGAAGCAGTTCGAGCCTTCGCACCTCAGACCTGACCGTACGTTGCATGCCATGGAGCAGGACAAGGACACCTTGAAGAGGAAACTGCCATGACCAGCACCTTCGAACGCGACGCACAAAAAGACCCCGACTTGCTCGAGCAGGAAATCAACGCCAAGCGCGAGCACATCAACGAACTGGTCGATGCACTGGAGCAACGACTGAGCCCTGGGCAATTGGTCGACAGGCTGCTTGCCTATGGCAAAGGCAATGGTGGCGAGTTCCTGCACAACCTGGGCACCACCCTCAAGAACAATCCGGTACCTGCGACCCTGACGGTCCTGGGCCTGGCTTGGCTGGGCCTTAACCAGCACCGGCCCTTCAATCCAGGCCCTGCATCCACAGGGCCTGGGCTGGGTGACAAACTGGGCGATGCGGTCGATTCCGTGAAAGGTGCATTCGCCCAAGCCGCCCAGACGGTGCACGATGCCAGCCACAAGGTGCGCAGCAAAGCCCACGATGCGAGGGACCGCGCCAGCGAGCTCGGCCAGAGCGCACGCGCCTCGGTGAGCGAATCTGCCCAATCCTTGGGCAGCCGCGCACATCAGATAGGCGACCAGGCCACCGCCCTGAAGGGCCAGATGGATCACCTGCTCAAGGAGCAGCCGCTGGTGCTGGCCGCGCTGGGCGTACTTCTGGGGGCGGCGCTGGGCGCTGCGCTGCCCGGCACGCGTCAGGAGGATCGACTCATGGGGCCCAGCAGCGATCGGGTCACCGACGCGCTCAAGGCCAAGGGCGAGGGGCTCAAGGCGTCGGTGAAACATGCCGTCGACGATACCTCGGGGCAGCAGGCGCCTGGCACGGCGCGTGATGCCAAGGGGGCCGATCTTTCCGCAGGGTTGGGTTTTCCACCTTGATCTGCCGGTAATGGCCGCCAGCCTCCGGAGCATCCCAGGAGGCTGGCGCTACTGCATGCTCAACCCCAGAACGCCTGGCCGCCATCGAGCGGCAGGGTGGCGCCGGTCAGATAGCCTGCTTCGTCGCTGGCCAACCACGCGACCGTCCGGCCGATGTCGTTTTCGCAATCCCCGACCCTGCGCAGCGGAATGCCCTGCAGGAACGCTTCGGCTTCTTGCGGGTGGGCTTGCATCCAGCCTTCGAGCCCTGGAGACAAGGCGTGGGGCGCGATCACGTTGACGCGTATGCCATCAGGCCCCCATTCGCATGCGGCTGCGCGGCTGAGGCAGCGGATGGCTTCCTTGGCCGCCGCATAGGCACCATAGCCGCAGGCGTCCCAGCGCACTGCGGCAGAGGAGGCCAGGTTGACCACCACGCCGCCGCCCCGCAGATACGGGTGGCATGCACGCATCAAGCGCAGGGTGGCCAGGGGGCCTGAGTCCATGCCTTGGGCGAAGGCCTCGTCGCTGACCTCCAGCAATCGGCCCAGGGGTACGATCTGGGCGTTGTTGACCAGGATGTCGATCGTGCCGAACGCTTCCAGCACCTGGGCCACGCACTGCTCGATGGCCTGCGCCTGGGTGACGTCGCAGACCACCGCCAGTGCCTCGCCACCGCGCGCGCGGATTTGCGCGCAGGTCGCTTCCAAGGGGGCCAGTGTGCGTCCTGCGACGGCCACCCGCGCGCCCTCGGCGCACAACGCCAGGGCAATGCCTTGGCCTACGCCCTGACCCCCGCCGGTGACCAGGGCTGTCTTGCCGGTAAGACGGTTCATGCGAGGAATTCCAGAGACAGGGGGTATTGGCTGGTGGGCAGTACGCCCAGCTGGTCGAAATCGATGAAGCGCTGGCAGCTGTCCATCATCAGCGCCAGGTTGTGCTGGAACTTCGCCTCATCGCCCGGCGCATCGAAGAACGCCTGCGGATCGTCCATGGCTGCCGGCGGGAAGCATTCCTCGACGATGGCCGCCAACGCGGTGGCGCCAGGGGTGAGCACCTGCACCACCAGGTTTTGCACGTACTGGAAGTTGTCCTGGGTATCGATGGCTATCCGTGTGTGGTGGTTTTGCCAGACCTCGAGCCAGGCCTCGTGGCTCAAGCGCGTCGGCCGTTGCAGGAAGGCCAGTTGCGAGAAGCCGTGGGTGCGCTGGCCGGGGCTGGCGGGGAATCGCGTGTTGCGGATGGGCACCGACTCGCAGACCAGGTACCCCGCAATGCGCGAACAGATCGCCTGCAAGGCCTCGTCGAATGGGCGGCGGAATTCGCCGACGGCGCTGTCCAGCCAGAAGCTCAGTACGGCCTGGGGCAGGGGGCCTGCCTGTGTCTGGCGCAAGCCGTTGGCGGCGCTCACGTCGGCGTCGGCCAGGTTCAGCTGCAGGTGCCGGGCGCCGAGGGTGTGCAGGCGGTCGGCGAGGGGGCCGCTCAATTGCTGTGAGAACGAATCGAACGTGTCGTGCTCGGTTTGCCAAAGCAGGTAGATGACTTTCTGCACGGAGCGCTCCTTGACACAAGGCATGGTTGAGAGATGACCGTGACCATGGTTGATCGCCGTCGCTGCAGAGGAATCCTCCAAACGGACTATCCCGCGCCGATGAGCAGGCTCGCCTTACTTGTTGCCGGGCGATCTTTGCCTATGCTGCGTAGCGAGGGGCTGTATGAAATGTATTCGCGCAAAGGCCAGACAAGGCGAAACCAACACGTCACGAGGGTCGATACCATGTATTACGTGCAACGCGATGCCGCAGGCCAACTGTTGCGGGTCGAAGCCGCTCCTTACGCCGACTACACCGAAATACTCCCTGCCGACCATGGCGAAATCCAGGCCTGGTTCGCGGACGATGTGGTGGAAAACAGCCTTCGCCAGCTCAAGCAGAGTGACCTGGACATGATCCGTGTGCTCGAAGACCTGATCGACGTGCTGACCACCAAGGGCGTGATCAGCATCACCGACCTGCCGCCGGATGCTCAGTCCAAACTGCTCAACCGCTCTTCGGCGCGCAAGGCGCTCGGCAGCCTGAACAACCTGATCGAGGAAGACGAGGGCGGTGGTCTGATCTGACCCCGTCCGGGGGGCGGCAGCGCTGACGTCAGCGCCAGGGCGCAGGCTCGCCCACCCGCCGCCCTTGCATCCCTTGCACGCCCATTTCGCGCAGAACGTTCGATTCCCCTTCGGACTCGACCCGCTCGGCAATCAGCGGCAGGTCGATGCTGTGCGCTGCCCGTTGAATGGCTTCGATGAACAGGCGTTTATGCTGCTCCTGATCGATGTGGCGAATGTAGCTACCGTCGATCTTCAAGTAGGCAAGTCCCAGGTTTTCCAGGTTACCGATCATGCTGAAGCGCCCGCCGAAGCGCTGCAGCGCCAGGCCAACGCCCAACTCGCGCAGGCGTCGGGTCAAGTGCTCGAGCGAGGCCTGCCGGGGCAGTTGCTCTTCGCCGATTTCCAGGGTCAAGCGTGCGGCCAATGCGCGATGATGGCCGAGCTGTTCGTAGACCTGGCGCATCGCGCCGTCATCGGCCAGGGTGGCGGCCGAGAGGTTCAGTGCCAGGGAGGCATCGTGGCCTTCCAGATGCCTGAGGACCTTATCCAGCATCAACAGGTCCAGGCGCGGCATCCAACCGAAACGCTCGAGCCACGGCAGGAAGCGACCCGCCGCCAACGGCTCGCCCTGATCATCGTGCAGACGGGAAATGACCTTGTAATGCAGGATCCGGCTCGGCACCTGGCAATCGACCACCGGCTGGAAGAACAGCTCGAACAGCCCCCGGTCCAGGGCCCGGTCGAGCCGCGAGTGCCAGGCATTTTGACTGTCGGGTGCCTGTGTCGCGGCGCTGCGTTCCAGGCACACCCAGCTCGGTGCTCCCTGGTGCTCGGCGCGCGCCAGGGCTTCATCGGCCAGCTTGAGCAGTGCGTCGGGCTGATCGCCTGGCGTATAGGGGGCAAGGCCCATGCGGGCCACCGGGCTGACATCGCTGGCCTCGGTCTGGTGCAGGCTGTGCAAGGCCTGCTCCAATGCCTGGGCCAGGTGTACGGCTTGCTCGGAGTCCAGGCCAGGGGCCAGCACGGCGAACTCGCCGCCACGGCTGCGCGCGATCAGGTCGCGGGTCTGGGGATGGGAGGCGCAAGCGCGGCGTAGCTGTTCGGCCACCGCCTGGATCAACTGATCGGTACGTTGCCCGCCCAGGCGCGCGTTGAGGCCGGCCAGGTCCTGAATGCGCAGCAGCAGCAGGTAGCCAGCCCGGGCGTCCTCGACGTTGCTGACTTGGTCGTTGAGCTGCATCTGGAAGTAACGCCGGTTGGCCAGGCCAGTGAGGCTGTCCTGATACGATTCGGCACGCAGCTGCTCGCTGCGCTCGGCCTGTTCGTGGAACAGCGCCTTGAGCTTCTCGACCATCTGGTTCATGGCCTGGACGACGCGGCGCAGTTCGGGCGTGCGGGGAAGATCCGGAAGGCTGAGGAATTCCCGGCGGGCGATGGCATGGGACTGGGCAACCATGTAATCGAGCGGGCGCAATTGGCGGCGTAGCAGCAAGGCGCCCAACACGGCGCTCAAGGCCCCGCACAGCAGCAGCCAGCCCAGGCTGCCCAAGGCGCCTTGCCAGAGCTTGGCCAGGGCGAACATCGGGTGGCTGACCACCTCGACCCGTGCCGCCTGCTGCCAGCCGCGGCTGACGATGGCGTCCGCGCCGGCGGCCTGCAATCCCGCCAGGCGAATGAACCAGGCGGGCACGCCATTGCTGTCGGGTTCGGCGTGGCGCTCCACGAGCACGGCGTTGGAGGCCAGGTCGATGACCTTGATGCTGGCGTAGTACCCGCTGTCGAACAGCGAGCTCACCATCAGCTCGACCATGGCTGGATCGTCGATGTTCGGCGTCAGCGACAGGGCCAATGCAGTGGCACCGTCCTGGGCATGCGAGCGCAGCTGGTTCACGTACTGGCTACGCGAGCTTTCCAGGCTGACCATGAAGCTGCCGGTGAAGGCAACCACCAGGAACAGGCAAATGGCGAACAGCAATTGTTTGAACAGTGACATCTGCGCTCCTTAGTAGACCGGTTCGGCCGGGAAGCCTTCGGCCTGCATCTTTTTCAGCACGTCCTGCCAGCGCGACAGCCGTTTGGTATCGCCGACTTTCTTGTTCCCCGAGGCGCCGGTCAGCCAGAGACCCTCACCGTTGAAGGCGTAGACCGGCAACAGGTCGGTGCGCTCGCCCGCCGGCTTGATCGCGTCCATCAGGCTGTCGAGCACCAGCGGCTGGGCCTGTGGGGTCGAATAATAGGTCAGGACCATGTGCGCCCGATTCTGGCGCAGGGCCTTGACATAGGTGATGCGTAGCTTCTCGCTGGGGATGCCCATGCGCCGCAGGCTGAAGTACTTGGCGATAGCGTAGTCCTCGCAATCGCCTGCGCCCTTGATCAGTGACTGGATCGGTGTGGCCCAGTAATCGATGTCGCGCCACAGGTCGATATCTTCGACGTAGCGCAACTGCTGGTTGAAGAAGAGATTGACCTGCCGCAGCCGTTCCAGCTCGCTGCCTTGTTGCTGGGTGGCAAGCAGCTGCTGCCAGGCATCGATGCGCGCCTGGCCTGGGCCCAGAGGGCCATAGAGGGCCTGGGCCCGTCGGCTGATCTGCGAGAAATCCCAATCGGCGCGCAGGCTGCCCAGCAGCACAAGCGCCAACAGGACGGCGAGGCCGAGGCGCCACACGACGGTTTCGAGCATCCTGGGTTTCGCCACTGCTAAGGCCTATTGAGTACCGATCCTTGACAACCGTGGTGCTGTCGTCCGGGAAAAGCGCAGGGCACGTCACTGCCCGGCGACAACGAGCAGTGTAGATGATAGGCGCCCAGCTATGGCCATGCGCCAGCTATGCAATGAAATCCGATTCGGCGGGCGGCTCTGCCCGGGCATCCTGCTGGATCGTGCCATGCACGGCAATGCCACACACACCGCACAAGCCAACGCTGGCGAGCACGATGTCGCCCAGGATCATGCCGACGATCAACAGCAGCAGGCTGGCGCGAAAGAGGGTGGTCATGACTGCCTCCATGGCAATTGACGTGGGGATGGTGCTAACCATAACGCCTTTGGATCCCAGGATGCAGCCTGGTTTTTGGCAGACGGCAGGCTTTCCATCGGAATTGGCCGATTGGTCCTGTCCGCGTGCTCAGCCCTGATGGCCGCTGGCCGTTGCAGGGCTGGAAACCTCATCCCGACCGAGGCCAGCCTTGGGGGAGGCGAAAGCGGCGGATCAGGCCGGGCGACGCGGAACTTCAAGCGGCGGGCCCGGTCGATAGCATCCCTTGCCTTCCGAACAAGGGCCCAGCCAACCTGGACGGCTGCAAACCTGCCCATCGTGTGGCAGTCCACCCGGTCTTGTCGAGTTCGTTTCCGATGCCAAGCACGCCTGTATGGTTGGCTTTATGCCTGTGTCTGACGGTGGTCGTATCCCAGTGTGCCATGGCTGGCGGCCGTGCCACTCAAGCCCGTAGCAACAACGCCTCCACCGCGTTGATCGAAGCCGCCTCGCAGCAATATGCAGAAGGTCATCTGGACCAGGCGGCGGCGACATTGGAACGCGCGCTGCACATACAACCGAACAATCCCGCCACCTTGCATTACCTGGGTGTGTTGCGCCTGCAGCAGGGGCAATACCAGCAGGCCGAGACGCTGGCGGCCCGCTCCAACCTTCGTGTCGGCGCCAATCGTGCGCTGTACGCTCGCAATCTTCAGCTGATAACGGCGGCGCGCAACGCTCAGCGCTCAGGTGCAATGCCTGCGGCGATCAAGGACTCCGAGCGGGCCGGCGGCGATGCCAGCGGCATGATCACCGCCGAACAACTCATCCGCTACTGACCCCGGCAGGGCGCCTAGGCCTCACGGGCAAAGCACAGCACCTTGCTCGTCATGCGCTGCAAGGTTTCGCCCCGCTGGTTGGACGTGATGCATTCGACCACCACCATGCCGCGGTCGCGGCGCGTGCGCGAGGGCGTGATGCTCACGATGGTGCTCTGCACACGCAGCCGGTCGCCTGCTCGGGTGGGCTGCGGCCAGGAAACCTCGGCAGTGGCACCGATCACGCCGCGGGCCAGGGGCAGGCTGCTCACCAACAGTTTCATGGTCAGCGCACTGGTCTGCCAGCCGCTGGCGGCCAACCCTTCGAAGAACGTGTCCTTGGCAAGGCTTTCGTCCAGGTGAAACGGCTGCGGATCGTACTCACGGGCAAAGCGAATGATCTGTTCAACATCCAGGCAATGCTCACCGCTGGTGAAGGTATCACCTACGGCCAGGTCCTCCAGATAGATCGGGTCGGTCATGTCAGGCTCCTCACGGGGCAGAGGCCGGGAGCGGCACGCTGCGCTCGGCCCATCAAACGCGATAGTGGGGCCTTGTTCAAGTAGGCCGACACTTGTAGCCAGAGGTCGCGGCGCTGGAAAGCGCCAAGCGAAACCTTGACCTGACTCGAAGTCCACTCTCGCTGTCGACAACACCCCAGGCGGCCTTGCGTCGTGAAAGCACTGCGAGGCCTTCGCCAGGGCCGATACTGCTGGTATCGGCGGCGTCTGGCTGGTGGCGCGGGCCGCGAGGAGGTGTGAGGTGAACAAATTGTCCATTGTGGGTGCCGGAATGGTGGGTGAGGCGGCGGCGCAAATCATCGCCCGGGAGGAGTTCTGCCGTGAGCTGACGTTGATCGATGTGCAAGGGGACATGGCGCAGGGCAAGGCACTGGATGTCTGGCAGGCAGCCGTCGAGTCCGGTTCCGATACCCGGGTCTACGGAGGGGGCGATGCTCAGTTGCTGCAGGATTCCGAGTTGGTGGTGATCACCGCGGGCGTGCCGCGCAAGCCGGGTCAGTCGCGCCAGGATGTACTGAGCATCAACCTGCCGATACTCGACGGCATCATGCGGGACATCAATCGGCATGCCCCGTCGGCGATCGTACTGGTGGTGTCGAACCCGGTCGATGTGCTCACTTACCGGGCCTGGAGCCTCAGTGAGCTGGGCCGCGACAAGGTGTTCGGGCAGGCCGGGGTGCTGGATACCGCGCGGATGAAGTGCTTCATTGCCGAACAGACAGGCTTTTCTGCCCGGGATATCGCGGCGCTGGTGCTCGGAGGCCATGGCGACAGCATGGTGCCGTTGATGCGCTACTGCACGGTCGGCTCTGTACCGCTTTCGCACTTTTTGACCTCTGAGCAGATCGAGCGGATCGTGCAGCGTACCCGTCAGGGAGGCGGCGAAATCCTGGGCCTGAAGAAGGTGGGGAGCGCATGCGATGCACCGGGCGTGGCAATCGCCCAGATGGTGGATGCGATCGCCAACGGTCGAAACCGCATACTGCCTGCGGTCGCGATCCTCGAGGGCGAGTACGGGCGCCGGGACATTGCCATGGGGGTGCCTTGCGTGCTGGGAGAGCAAGGGCTGACGCGGATCGTCGAACTGCCCCTGGATGCGCAGGAGCAATCGATGTTCGACCACTCAGCCGACCAGGTGGCGCGTGACATCGGCGAAATGAAAGCGCTGTGAGCCTGTAGGGCGCGGGTTCAGCCGCAGCGTCCCTCAGGCGTGCCGCGGGCCAACGCCTGCGCGAGATAGGGCGCGGTGCGGCTGCCCTGAACCTGGGCAACCTCGGCGGCGGTGCCGGTCGCGACGACCAGGCCACCGGCCTGGCCTGCCCCGGGTCCAATGTCGATCACCCAGTCGGCCTGGGCCACCATGCGCATGTCGTGCTCGATCATCACCACGCTGTTGCCGGCATCGACCAGCTGTTGCAACTGCGCCATCAGCCGGTCGGCATCGGCCACATGCAGGCCGGTGGTCGGCTCGTCGAGCACGTACAGCGTGCGCCCTCGCTGGCTGCGCTGCAGCTCGGTGGCCAGCTTGATGCGCTGCGCCTCGCCGCCGGACAGCTCGGTGGCCGGCTGGCCCAGGCGCAGGTAACCCAGGCCGATCTCGCGCAGCACCTGCAGCGAGCGCGATACCGCTTGCTCGTCGACGAAGAAATCGCAGGCTTCTTCCACGGTCATGCGCAGCACGTCGGCGATGTTGCGGCCATTCCATTGCACCGCAAGGGTGTCCGCGTTGTAGCGGGCGCCGTGACAGGTGGGGCAGGGGGCATAGACGCTGGGCATGAACAGCAGCTCGACGCTGACGAAGCCTTCGCCTTCACAGGTGTCGCAACGCCCCTTGGCCACGTTGAACGAGAAACGCCCCGCGTCATAGCGGCGCTTGCGGGCTTCGTCGGTCGCGGCGAACAGTTTGCGCACAGGGTCGAACAGCCCGGTATAGGTCGCCAGGTTGGAGCGAGGCGTGCGACCGATCGGCTTCTGGTCCACCTGCACGACCCGTTGCACGGCCTGTACATCGCCGCCCAGGTGACCGCCGGTGCGCTCGATGATCGTCGGGCCTTCGGTGCTGGCTTCGCTGTCTTGCTCCTCAGGTTCGTGCCCCAGGTGCAGCAGCATCAACTCGGGCAATGCCTGGGCGATCAGGCTCGACTTGCCGGAGCCGGAGATGCCGGTCACCGCCGTGAGCACACCCAGCGGCACGCGTGCGTCCACGCCGTGCAAGTTATGACGTCGGATGGCATTCAGCTCCAGCCAGCCGGTGGGTGTGCGGGCGCGAGTGCTGGGGGCGGGCAGTTGGTCGAACAGGTAGCGGGCGGTGTGCGATTCGGCCACTTCGCGCAGGCCCGCCGGGGCCCCGCTGTAGAGCACGCGGCCGCCGCGCTCACCGGCATCGGGACCGACATCCACCACCCATTGGGCGCGGCGCATCAGTTCCAGATCATGCTCGACCACGAACACCGAGTTGCCGGCGTCGCGCAGGCGGTCGAGGGCGTCGTAAAGCGCCTGGCTGTCGGAAGGGTGCAGGCCGGCTGAAGGCTCGTCGAGCACATAGACCACGCCGAACAGCAGGGCGCTCAGTTGCGTGGCCAGGCGCAGTCGCTGAAGCTCGCCGGTCGACAGTGTCGGTGTGGCGCGTTCCAGGGTGAGATAGCCAAGGCCCAGCTGCTGCAGCGTGCGCAGGCGCGCCAACACCCCTTCGGCCAGGCGCTGCGCGGCCAGTTGTTTTTCGCTCGAGCGGGTGTCCTGGGCAGAGACTTGGCCTCGGCTGACCGGTTCGAGCAAGGCCACGACCTGGTCCAGCGGCATCTGGGCCAGGGTGCCGATGTCCACCCCGCAGAACGTCACTGACAATGCCTCTGGCTTCAGACGCTTGCCGTCGCACGCTGGGCAGGGGCGACCCTCCATGAAGCGCGACACACGCTTGCGCATCAGCGCGCTCTGAGTGTTGGCGAATGTGTGCAGTACGTAACGCCGGGCACCGGTGAACGTCCCCATGTAGCTGGGCTCGAGTTTGCGCTTGAGGGCGGTGCGGGTTTCGGCCGGCGTGAGGCCCGCATAGACCGGCACGGTGGGCGCTTCTTCGGTGAACAGGATCCAGTCGCGGTCTGCCTGCGGCAGGTCTTTCCAGGGCCTGTCGACGTCATAGCCCAGGGTGACCAGGATGTCGCGCAGGTTCTGCCCATGCCAGGCCGGTGGCCAGGCGGCGATGGCCCGGTCGCGGATGCTCAAGGTCGGGTCGGGGACCAGGCTCGCCTCGCTGACCTCATAGACGTGCCCCAGGCCATGGCACGCCGGGCAGGCCCCTTGCGGTGTATTGGCCGAGAAGTCTTCGGCATACAGCATCGGCTGGCCGCTGGGGTAGGTGCCAGCGCGCGAGTACAACATGCGCACCAGGCTGGACAGGTTGGTCACGCTGCCGACCGAGGAACGGGCATTGCTCGCACCGCGTTGTTGTTGCAGCGCCACAGCCGGGGGCAATCCATCGATCGCGTCGACATCCGGCACGCCCACCTGGTCGATCAGTCGCCGGGCGTAAGGCGCTACGGATTCGAAGTAGCGGCGCTGCGCTTCGGCATACAGAGTGCCGAAGGCCAGCGATGACTTGCCGGAGCCGGAAACGCCGGAAAACACCACCAGTGCATCGCGGGGGATGGCGACATCCACATCCTTGAGGTTGTGTTCGCGCGCGCCGCGCACCACCACATAGCCGTCTTCGGTCTCGAGGTGGGCACGGTCGGTCGGGGAGGGGGTGCGTGTCATGGGGCGGCGGCTCGGCGGCTGGCAAAAGGGTTACGGTAGCCGTTGTCGGGCCTCGGCGCCTACCCCTGGGTGTCTTGAGGGCGTTGGGTGTGGAGTCTGGTGTGCATGTTCTCTGGCGTGCCCTCGTCCTTTGCCAGAAGCTTGCGGGCTGTCTCTATAAAGGGCGTGACCACCAAGCTGTACAGCGTCAGGTAACGCTGCTGGTCTTGTTCTGCGGTGCCGAAGCGGATGTCTTCAGGCGTTGAGGTGGTGACATAGAGCGTGCCGAACATCCAGTCCCAGAGGGACAGGTTGGTGCCGAAGTTGCGGTTGAAATGGCGCGGGGCGTCACTGTGGTGGATCTGGTGCTGGGCCGGACTGTTCAATACATGCTCAAGCCTCGGACCGAACGACAGCCAGACATGGCTATGGCGAAGGTTGGCCGCCAGGCCATTGAAGATGAACACCAGGTAGGTCACCCCGAACAAGGTGTAGCGGCTGATTTCGCCGCCGCAGGCGTACCAGAAGCAACCGGCGTACAGGCCGATGAATAGGCTGGTGCTCAGTTTTTCGACGATCTTTTCCACGAAGTGCACCCGGCTTGCCGTCACGGGTACCAGCACGGGCGCTGAATGATGAACCTTGTGAAAAGCCCAGAGCCAGCGGGAATGAAACGCCCGATGCGCCCAGTAATGAATGAAGTCTTTGACCAGGAACACCCCCAACCCGTACAGCAGTGAGAGCCCGAGGTTTTCACCCACGCGCGGGCGTTCGCCCCAGAGATTGACGAAAAAGGCCTGGTAGTCGCCTGAATGCAGGATGTAGGGATCGACCCAGTTGACGATAGGCAGCACCAGCGCGACTTTGAGGACGGCTCGCACGAAGTAGTAGCGGTAATCCAGCAGCGCCGAGGGATGCAGGTGTACTCGGCCAGCGCCGATGAACTGCCAGAACGAAGGGGCGTCGGTCAGGCCGTGATGCTTTCTGAAGCGGAACAGGCCATAGGCGACGCCATAGGAGATGCAAAGGAACAGGACCCCGAAACGGCCGTTCAGGTTGAATATGCCGAGAAACTGCTCGGTGACGGGCGCGATCACCCACTCGGTCAGATGTTCGAAGGCAAGCGACAGTGCATCCACGAAACGGCGGCCTCGGCGAAAGAAACGGCATTGTAAATCAGATTGATTTACTTAAGCGTCTTTATATGAAGCATCAACCGTGGGTTTGTGGGCGCTACGCCACGGTATGATAGGCGCAACGCGATCCCGCCAGAGTGAATCATGAACCGTCAGAAAAAAATCAAGCAGTTGCTCAAGGCCCATGCCAAGAAAGCCAGCGCCAAGCTCGCACCGCGCAGCAACAAGCCCAAGTACATCAGCAAGGCCGAGCGGGAGAAGCTAGCCGCGCAGACGGCGAGTGAATCAAGCGCAGAGATCGAGCAAGGCGCGCATTGATCACCGCCGGCGCTTCCTATCTTCGCAGCGGCGCCACCGACCGCTGCTGATGGCGAGCCAGGTGTTCAAGGCGACGCAGTGTACTTCCTTGTGGCTGTACCTGTTCGAAAGGCACGCCTCCTGGAGGCAAAGGGGCATCCATAGCCCCTGTGCCTCCATGTCTGCCGAATCAATCAGCCGCGATTTGCAGTTCCGGCAGCTTGACACGAAACGCCCGGGTGACCCCCAGCAGGCAAATGAATCCAAGCCCCATCCAGCCCAGGCCAATCATGAACGACATGCTCGACAGGCTGGTCCACAGCCAGATCGTGCTCAGGAACCCCAGCCCCGGAAGCATGCCGTACAACAGGTAGTTGCGCAGGCCACGCAGCTTCTGGCCGACCAAGTAGTGCTTGACCACCGCCAGGTTCACCGCCGAGAAGGCGAACAGTGCACCGAAGCTGATCATGTTGGCGACGGTATCAAGGGTGATGAACAGCGCGATCAGCGACAGAAGGCTGACCACCATGATGGCTGTGGCCGGCACCCGCTTCTTGGACACCAACTGGCCAAATGCGCGCGGCAGCACGCCGTCCCGGCCCATGGCGAACAGCACCCGTGACACGCTCGCCTGGGACACCATCGCTGAGGCGAAGCAACCTGCCACGTAGGTGGCCGTGAAGGCGCTCACCAGCAGTTCACCGCCCACCCGGCGCATGACGTCCACCGATGCGGAGTCGGGGTCGTGGAAAGTGCTCCACTGCGGAAACACCATCTGGGCACACCAGGACACCACCAGAAACAGCAGGCCACCGATCATTGTCACCGCCATGATCGCCTGGGGGATGCGACGTTGTGGGTTGGGGGTTTCCTCGGCCATGGTCGACACCGCGTCGAAGCCCAGGAACGACAAGCAAAGTACGGCTGCGCCGGTCATGATCAGCGGCACGCTGAAGCCTTCATGGTGGAAGGGCGCCAGCAGCGAAACAGGCCCCGCTTGCTGGTTCAGGTGACTGATCGACAGCGCGATGAAGACCACGATGAACACCAACTGGGCAACGATCAGCACCCAGTTGACACGGGTGATGGACTCGATGCCGATCAGGTTTAGGAACGTCACCAGAGCGATGGAGCCGAGCGCCCATACCCACGCGGGGACTTCGGGGAAGTATTCGGACATGTAGATGCCGATCAACAGATAGCTCAGCAGCGGCAGGAAGATGTAGTCAAGCAGTAGGGTCCATCCGGCCATGAAGCCGAAGTAGGTGCCGAAGGCCTTGCGGGTGTAGGTGTACACCGAGCCGGAATAGGGGTGGGCCTGGACCATTCGTCCATAGCTGTAGGCGGTGAACAGCATGGCGACGAGCGTCAGTATGTAGGCGGTGGGCAGATGCCCTTGGGTCATTTGGGTGACCAGTCCGTAAGTGGTGAATACCGCCAGCGGCACCATGTAGGCTAAACCGAACAGCACTAGGGCGGTCAGGCTCATGGACTGGCGGAAACGACTTGATGAGGTGCTTTGCGACGGTGAATGGTGGGAGGAGGTATCGGCCGCATTTGTTGTTATATTCATTACTGACTCCTGAAAGTTCAGAGGCAAGGCACTGGCGGTATTTGGGTCGATCGTGACTTTGTGGGTACGTTTGTTCTCTTTGAAAAACCTCGGTGCGGGCACGTGATGACCTGCGTTGAAATAACGCATTCAGCACGTCCAAGAGTCGCTACGTTGAAACTTGCAGCTTCACAAGCGTTTTACGGCATGAGTGGGGCGACCTGCGGGCTCGAATGGCCCCAGGCCATGGCAGCGATATAAAACCGGGCCTTCGGAACGAGAAGAGCCGTAACACTGCAGGTCAATTCCTGTAGTTCATTAAGTAGGTGTAACTACTTAGTACTTTCAAGGCATTTATATTGCCATCGAACGGATATCGGATTTCGAATGACAACAGCGGCAATATTGCTCGATGACCACTAAATGCCTTGATCAAGAAAGCATGACAAGACAATCCCTGTTGGCCCAACGACGATCCTGTTTTCGACTTGGGGATTGAACGAGTCCGTTGTCCAACCAGGACTCAAGCTTCAGACGGTTTTGATCCACCTCTCATGGCCTGTCACTCCACCCCTGGAGTGTCAATTCTTCATATCGTCCGTGCTTGGCTATTTTTCCATGGCTGTGCGGAGGCCACCATCACCCTTTTGTGTGAGCTGGCGCTGGGCAGATACGGTCACAGGAGATACAGATTGATCAGGGCCCAGCGCCACACCGCAGCGACTATCAATTGCACGGCAAATGCGCCGAACCTGAGCCCTGCAAGCACACTAGGGACGATCGTGTCGCGTTGGCTCCATCGCTCTCTGCAGGGTCGTGTCATCGAACCTTTCCAAGAAGCGGTCGATCTGCGTCTTGCCGCACAGATGCACGGTTGGAACCTGCGGCGCCACAGTCAGGCGGATGGCTTCAATCTCTGCGCGGTAGCTGCTATCGAACTGCCAGACGAATTTCAAGAACTCCAGAAACGCTTTGTCCAGGCGTTCCTTGCAGCCAACCGGCCGGTCGGCCCGGGGCCTGTCCAGCAGGCTGCGAACGATCACCCGGGCGAGGCAGGTGAGTCGCGGGGTATCAAGCCAGATGACCAGGTCGGCTTGGGGCAGGCGCAGGTCGAAGGTGCGCCGTGCATAGTTGCCTTCACAGACCCAGGCGGGCGCGGCAACGGCATGGCGTACCCGTTCGCGAAACTGGTCGGCGTCGGGTTCTTCCCAGTTTGGTTCCCAGAACAACGTATCCAGGTGCACGACGCAAGCGCCGAGGCGTTTGCCCAGCGCCCGGGCCAATGTCGATTTGCCGCTGCCGGCGTTACCGAGTATCACAATCCGTTGCATGGGAAGACTTCCAGTCGCCAAATGAGGGGCGGCGATTTTGCGGATTTTGTGGGTGCTGTCAAGGCGAGAAGGGCCAGGCGCCCACGGCATAACTGGTGCGCGCATCGTTCGAGGCCTCATCGTTCAAGTGGCTGATGGCCGCGCTTTTCGCCTGGGCATCCACGAGCGCGGTCTGTCGATCCGAGAGCTGCTGGTTGGCCGTGAACAGGTTCGCCACCTGTTGCTCCAAGTGGTTCAGTGCATCCACAAGTACCTTCTTTTGCTCAAGCTCATCAGCCAGTTGGTGGGCGAGATCGTTCACCCGAGCGATTTGCTGCTCCTGCTCGGGCGTGACGTTCGCTGGCGAGGCAACGGTGAATCCGCTGAACACCGAAGACAGGCTGCAAAGCGCAATGCCAAAGTACTTTTCCATCAGGTATCCAGAGCCTGTCACGGTGATGGGTCATCGATTCACGATGGGACCATGACAGGGCCAGGCGGCCAATAAGATGAGTCTTAAAAGTGCCTTGGTGGGAACACCGAATGCCGGCGTGTTTGCAGTATCATGCGCGCCCGCTTTCGGAGCAGCCCATGGCCAAAGACATCGACAACCCCTGCGTCTCGCTTTGCCAGCTCAATGGCGAGCTGTGCGTGAGCTGTGGCAGAACCCGCGAAGAGATCCGCAAATGGCGCGGCATGAAGCGGCCGGAGAAGATGGCGACGGTGCAGCGTGCGGTGACGCGGTTGAAGGCCATCGTCAAGAAGGGCGCCAAGCGTCAGGCGCGTGACTGACCGGTGAATACCCTTGAGGGCTGCTCAGGGCAGCCCCAAGGGTATCGCCAGCGCACTTGAGCCTTTATCGCAACGCCTTGCCTTTGGTCTCCGGCGCCCAGGCCACCGTCACCAGCAGGCCCAGCAGCGGGAAGAGCGCCATCATGATCAAGGTCGCCGAGAAGCCGAACGCCTGCAGCAACGAGGGCAGCAGGTAGGTCACGCCTGCTGCCGATATCCGCGAGAAAGCCGCCGAGAAGCCGATCCCGGTCGCACGGACATGGGTGTCGAAAATCTCAGGCGGATAGACGAACTGAATGTTGTTGATCGCAGGCCCGATGAACATGTATGTCGCGAACAAGCCTACGACGACCCAGGTCGGCGCATGGGCGAACAGACCCAGTGCCAAGAAGATCGCCAGTACCGCGACGAAGGTCCAGATGACGAATCCGCGACGGCTCATCCAGTGCACCAGGAACACCCCAAAGACCACCCCGGCAATCTGAATGGCGTTCAGCGACAGGTCGACCCGGTGATCGCCTTGCAGCCCCAGCGTTTCCAGCACCGGCACCATGAAGGTGAAGATGGCGAAGAAGGGGCCGACCTGACAGAACCAGAACAGGCCGGAGAACAAGGTGTGTTTCCAGGTGTCGCGCTTGAACAGCTCGCCCAGCGAGGCGCCCTTGGGGCTGACATCGACATCGGGAATCGCGTACTCGGCGCCGAAGTGCCGATCGACGATGGCCCGGGCCTCGGCGTCCCGTCCCTGTGCCTTGAGCCACATCGGTGTTTCCGGCAGCAGCAGGCGAAGCAGGTAGATGATGACCGCTGGAATCACACTCGAACCCAACAGCATTCGCCAGTTATCACCGTCGTAGAAGGCGCCGATGATGAAGGCGGCGGTAAAGCCGATTTGCCAGGCGATGGTGAAGCAGCCAAGCAAGGCCCCGCGGTTCTTGCGTCGGGAAAACTCGGCCAGGACCGTGGAGCCGACGGCGTACTCGACGCCGATTGCCAGCCCTAGAAGCAAGCGGATGACCACCAGTTGCCAGATGTCCTGCACGAAGAACTGGCACACCGACAGGACAATGAACGCCGCCAGGTTCCAGGAGAACACTGGTCGACGTCCGTAACGGTCGGCGAAGTTGCCGAACACCAGACCGCCGATGAATACACCGATCAACGCACTGCAGGCAATCAGGCCTTGGCTCGTGGCGGTCAGCAGCAGTTCGTTCTTGGCCAGCGCCAGCGCAGGGCCGACGATTCCCAGGATGTAGCCATCCAGCGCAGCGCCGCCCAGACAGGCGAGCGCGGCGATGACATGGATGGGCATCAGGCGCGCCTCATCCAGCAAACGTTGACCGGACGTGCTGCTTGCTTCGCGTGGACTCGAAGCGATTGGCATACCCATAAAAGCCTCCGCAATCTCTCGTTGTAATTATTGATGTGCGCAGACGGTCCCCCCGCCGTGGCGGGCGCCTGCATGACGCGTGCTGGGTCTATGTGGCGGTGCGATACCGGGGCCGTCGGAAGCAAAGACCTCAGGCCCCGGCAGTGGGACTAGGGAAGGGCGATCACCGCCTCGATCTCGACCTGGGCGCCTTTGGGCAGGGCCTTGACCTCATAACAGGCGCGCGCTGGACAAGGCGCTGAGAAGAACTCGGCATAGGCCCCATTGACCAAGGCGAACGCACTCAGGTCGGTGACAAGCAGCGTCGTCTTGACCGTGTACTTCAAGGAGGTGCCGGCCTCGTGCGCGATGGCGGCAATGTTCTCCAGGCACTGGCGCGTCTGCGCGACGACGTCATCGGAACAGAACTCGCCGGTGGCCGGCACGATGGGCAACTGGCCCGAAACGAACAACAAGTTGCCGATCCGGATGGCCTGGGAGTAAGGGCCTATGGCAAGCGGGGCGTGGGTGCTGGAAACCTGGGTGATCATGTCGATATCCGTTGTCGTGGGAAAGGTGCGTTGCTGTAGTGCGATCAGTCGGTGCTCAAGTGATCCGTCGCGCCGTCCAGGAAGGCTTCGATGCGCGCGTACCAGGGCGCGATGTCGAGGTTGTTGCACGCCAGCCATTGGGCGTTGAAATAGGTATCTGCGTAGCGATCGCCGCTGTCGCAGATCAAGGTCACCAGCGAGCCCTCTTCGCCACGGCGTTTCATTTCGCTGGCAATGCACAGCAGTCCGAAGAAGTTCGTGCCGGTCGAGCCGCCGACGCGGCGGAACAGACGCTCCGACAGCACATGGGCGGCGGCGATCGAGGCGGCGTCCGGCACCTTGAACATGCGGTCGATCACGCCCGGAATGAACGACGGCTCCACACGCGGGCGACCGATGCCTTCGATCCGCGAAGGGTGTGCACAGGTCGTTGACAGATCCCCGGTCTGCCAGGCTTGGCAGAAGGCGGAGTTCTCCACGTCCACGACGCACAGGCGGGTGTCGAAACCGCGATAACGGATGTAGCGGCCGAGGGTGGCCGAGGTGCCGCCGGTGCCGGCGCTCATCACCACCCACGCTGGGCACGACTGCTCCTCGCACTCCATCTGGTTGAATATGCTTTGTGCGATGTTGTTGTTGCCGCGCCAGTCGGTCGCCCGTTCGGCATAGGTGAACTGGTCCAGGTAGTAGCCGCCTTTTTGTGCCGCGATCTCGGCGGCCACGCGATAGACCTCGCCGGGGTGATCGACGAATTCGCAGACCCCACCGAAACGCCGGATGGCGCCGATCTTCGCTTCGCTGGTGCTTCTGGGCATCACGGCAATGAATGGCAAGCCCAGCAGGTTGGCGAAGTAGGCTTCCGACACGGCCGTGGAACCGGAGGAGGCTTCCACCAAGGTGGTGCCCTGGTTGATTCGCCCGTTGCAGATCCCATAGAGAAACAGCGAGCGGGCCAACCGGTGCTTCAGGCTGCCGGTGGGATGGGTACTCTCGTCCTTGAGGTAGACCGAGAGCTTGCCCAGGCCTGGGAAGGTCGGCTTGATCAGATGGGTGTCGGCCGAGCGATGACCGTCGCCCTCCAACAACCTGACCGCGTTGCGTGACCAATCGATCGCTACGGATTGCGTGGTATCAATGCCCATATCAATGTTCCAAGTTATGCCGATCGTAATGAATTGCGCCCACGACCCTGCGCGGACAGCCTCGAGGGCCGTCCGGGGTGCAATCAATTGCCGTGGGGCAGTGCGTCAGTTGCTGGAGGCGTCGGCCGACAGGCGCTCATCCAGGTCAAGCACCGCATCGAGCAGTACCGTGGCGCCCTTGGCGCATTGCTCGGGTGAGGAGTATTCGCGCACGTTGTGCGAGAGCCCTAGGTACGACGGAATGAAGATCATTGCGCTCGGAGCCAAGCCGGCCACGTGCGCAGCGTCGTGCCCGGCGCCGGAGACCATGCGTCGTGCCGAAAAGCCCAGGGCCTCGGTGCAGGCGGCCACGACATCGACGATGCGTGCGTCGAACCTGACCGGTGGTTTGAGCCATACCCTGCGCACCTGCGCCTCGGGGGAGATGCGCCGGATTTCGGCGGTCAGTTCGGTTTCCAGGGCCGTGAGCCCTGTATCGGTGGGGTGGCGCAGGTCCACCTCCAGCGACACCGATCCCGGTATGACATTGCGTGAATTGGGCCCGGCACTGATGTAGCCGACCGTGCCCACGCCAGGGCTATGGCGGGCTGCCACGGCCTCGACCGCCAACACGATCTTGGAGGCCGCGACCAGGGCATCCTCGCGCATCGTCATGGGACGGCCACCGGCATGGGCTTCGACGCCGGGCACTTTGATGTCCAGCCAGCAGACCCCCTGTACCGCTTCGACGACACCGATCTCCAGGTTCTGCGCTTCCAGTACCGGCCCTTGCTCGATATGCAGTTCCAGGTAGGCGGCAAACGGCAGGAAGCCAGGCTCACGATCACCGGCATAACCGATGGCGTCCAGGGCCTGTGCCACTGAAACACCGGACTTGTCGCAGGTCGCAGCAACGGTTTCCAGCGAACGGGCGCCGCAATAAACGCCCGAGCCCATCATGGCCGGGGCAAAGCGAGAACCCTCTTCGTTGGTCCAGACAATGACGGTGATCGGATGGGCAGGGCGCATCCCGGCATCCTGCAATGCGCGCAACAGCTCGACACCGGCCAGCACCCCGAGGATGCCGTCGAAGCGGCCACCGGCAGGCTGCGTGTCCAAATGGCTGCCCATGGCAATGGGGGCCAGGTTTGGGTCGCGGCCTGGGTAGGTCGCGAAGATATTGCCGATCCGGTCGATGTCGATCGTGCAGCCCAGGGCACGGCACGCGGCCACGAACCAGTCCCGAACCTGACGGTCCTCCTCGCTGAGGGCCAGGCGACGCATGCCGGTTTCGCCCAAGGCGCCGAACCTGGCGGTCGACATCAAGTCCGCCCAGAGACGGTCTTGCTGGATGAGCACTTTGCGCGCCTTGCTGGTCGATACGCTCATTGCTGGCCGTCCTGTTTTTTCACGTAGCGGTATTTGAAGTCGCAGCAGGGCGCGCCTTCCATCAAGGTCTGGGTACGTTCGAGTTCGATGTTCGGGTCGTAGCCTTGCGGGAACATGTAGTCGCGGTTGCACGACAGCAGGTGCCCGATGTGGCCCAGGCCCATTTCGCGATACATCTCGGCGTAGCGGCAGCGGTGGACGGTGTAGTTGAAGTGCTCGTCGGTGGCCGTGTCGACGGCGATGATCAGCGCATCGTCCTGGGTCCACAGCGACTGTAGCTCCTGGAAGGTACGCAGGCTGGTGCCACCCGGGGTCTTGGCGGCGAAGGCCTGGCCGGCCTCGACGGCGGCCTTGCGGATCGCGGCATCGATGATCGCTTGGGCCATGTCCTCGCCCAGGCGGGCGCAGAGTTCCTGGTAGATCGGTGCGATGACACCGGCTTCGATACGGCGCCGGGCAAGGATGCCGATCTCGCCGTCGGTGGCGGATGCCGGACGGTCACCTGGCTTGTCACTCATGCTGCTTCTCCTTTGCTGGAGTTCTTATGGGTATGTGTCGGCACTATACCCAGCAGCACTTATTGGCTGGTAACGGATTTATCTGATAGTTTGATCGCGATTTGCAATAAATCAGGCGCGCGATCGAGCCTGCGCCCAACGGCCTCAAGCCTGTAGAGGAAACACTCCGATGGATACCGTCCTGCTGCGCAGTTTCTACAAAGTGGCCTCGGTGGGGAGCTTCAGCGAGGCAGCGCGTCTGCTCAATGCCAGCCAGTCCACGGTCAGCGGGCATATCGCCAAGCTCGAGGACTACCTGCAGACCCAGCTTTTCCGGCGTACCACCCGCAGTTGCCAGCTGACCACGGCCGGTGACGTGCTGCTCACCCATGTCACCACCTTGCTGCAGGTCATCGACCGGATCGAGGAAGAGTTCTGCCCCGCGCGTATGGGCGGCACGATCAAGCTCGGGCTGCCGGATGAATATCACCTGTTCTCGCGCCTGGCGCCGGTGCTGCAAACCTTCATGGCCATGCGCCCGAAGGTGACCATCAAGGTCACCTCGGGGTTGTCCTACGAGCACAGCCGGGCGCTCGCCGATGGCTTTCTCGATGCTGCGCTGATGCGCGAGCCGTTGCAGGAAGGGCAGGTGGCAGATCTATGCCCCTCCCAGCTGGTGTGGATCGGCCTGCCGGGCTTTGACCTGGACCAGGCCGAGGTCCTGCCGCTGGCGCATATTTCAGGGCATTGCCTGTACTTTCGCGAGGCTTTCACGGCGCTGGACCAGGCGGGTGTGCCGTGGCGTTCGGTGTATGACTGCAACACGCTCGAAGGCATTCGCACGGCGGTGCGCAGTGGCCTTGCCATTGCTGCCATCCCCGAGGAAGACTGCCCTGATGATCTTGTGAAGCTGCATCATCCGCGGTTGCCCAGGCTGCCCATCGTGCATGGGCAGTTCAAGACTGCCCACCGCGAACCGCCGGTCATCGTGCAGCAGTTGCTCGCGACCCTGCGCGAGGCCTTGCAGGCCGATGGAAACTAGCAAAGCAGCTTGCCGAAGCCGGTCATGGAGGGCGTACGGCCCATGCAACGCAGTGCATGCCAGAAGGCTGCCTGGTTCGAGGTGATCACCGGCAGCCCTGTTTGCGCCTCCAGCGGTGCGATCAAGTCCAGCGTGGCAGCGGTGGTGCAGGAGAGGAAAAGTGCATCGGCGGTGGCGATATCCATCTGAGCGATGGCACGTCGATAATGCGCCAGCCCCGGAGTGGCGATCTGCACGTCGCTGGTCAGGCCAAAGCACAGACGATCGGAAAAACCGATACCGGCCTCAGCGAATACCCCGCTGGTGATCTCGGCGACATCCTCGGTATAGGGCGCGATGAATGCGATCTTGCTGCATCCCAGGTACTTCAAAGCTTCCACGGCGGCGGTCGCTGGATTGATGACCGGCACGCCGGGACGCAAGGCAGCGATTTGCCCGGCGATTTTCGCGGGTCCGATGATCGCGGAGCCGGAAGTACAGGCGAAGACGATGGCATCGAGTTGTGCTTCAGGCAGCAGCAAACCCATGGCGTCCGGGATGCCGTCTTCGAGCCGCGCGAGCGTGGTGGGCGTCAGTGGCATCGATTGCGCGATCCGCGTGGTCACGATATCGACGCCGGCCGCCAGGCCCATGCGCCAGAAGTCACGCTCGACCAGCACATCCGACGCCAGCGCGATCAAGCCCAGGCGAGGGCGGCGCTGCGGTGGCTGAGTGAAATCGATACCCGTCTGGTGCTGCTTCATGACCTGATCCCCGGCAGTCAGTGCTATTTGGTGCCCGGTCCGCATCATAGCGGAGGGACAAACGCACGACTGACGGTGTGTTTCGGCAGGTCCATCGCGATCTGCGATGAATGAGGGCAAAGGTGGCGCCAGGTACCTGGGCATCGGGCGATGTCCAGGTACCTCGGTGAGCCAGGCGCTCGTCGCGGAGCGAGCCTGATCAGCGATCGTTCTTGGTGGAGGAGTGGACTGCGTTGTCCAAGCCTTTGGTGTTGTGACTACCCGGCGTGGTGTCGGAGATCGCTCGGGCCTTGTCCAGGCCGCGGGTTTCCTTGGAGTGTGCGACTCCGGAGGTCACCGAGCCATGCCCTTCGCTGTCATTTCTGTCCTGGCCGTAATGCTTGCCGCTCACGCCGTGGTCGCGGGTGGCTTTGCCGGCATGCAGACCACCTTCGTTGGCGCCATTGCTGTTGCTGCCATGGTTGCCGCCCAGCCCGCCCTTGCCGCCGCCATGGCCACCGCCGTGACCGCCGCCGCCGCCATGACCGCCGCCACCGCCGCCACCACCGCCGCCACCGCCGCCACCCTTGGCATAAACCGAACCAATCGGGGAAAGGTCAGCGGGCAGTATGGCTGTAGCACCAAGCGCGAACGCGCACACTGCTGCAACTACCAGGGTTTTCTTCATGATCGAATCGCCTCCAGGGGCGGGATTGGGATGCCGATTTGACATCGTCCAGGCCACTGAGTTCGCGGCCTGGCGACGAAATGCAGGCACGCCGGTGCCAAGTTTTCGCTGTCGGGTTCTGTTGGTGGGCGCTACGCTCAGTAGCGGCATTCTCAAGTAAGGAGACAGATGCAATGTCCAGACTCAACACACTGCTCGCCGCCACGCTGGGGCTGGCCTTGCTGGGCGCGCCCCCAGTGCTGGCCGACCCAGGCAAGGGCAATGGCCACGGCAAAAACATGCAGCACGGTAATCAAGGTCATCAGAATCCGGGCGGCGGCAACGACTGGCGCGGTGGCCCGCAGATAGACATCGGGGGCATTCGGGTCATCCTCGACGATAATCGCGGCTACTGGAGCCCGGGAGCAGACCTGCCGCCTGGCGTGCGGAAGAATCTGGCACGCGGCAAGCCGCTTCCGCCAGGCATCGCCAAGAAGCTCGATGGGCGCCTGATTGGCCGGCTGCCTCACTATGACGGCTATGAGTGGCGCCAGGCGGGCACCGACTTGCTGCTGGTCACGATCGCCACGGGCCTGATCTATGAAGTGCTGACCAACGTGCTGGATTGATCCGCCCTGGCGCTGCCACGCCGCCTTGCAAGCTCAGCGGCGTGGCTGCTGAAAGGTGCGCGGGGGCTGCCCGAATTCCCGTTTGAACATCGCCGTGAACGCGCTAGGCGTGGAATAGCCGGCATCCAGCGAGACGTCGAGAATGTTGTGGCCTTGGGCAAGCCTGTCCAGCGCGATCAATAGCCGCGCCTGTTTGCGCCATGTACCGAAACTCATGCCCACATCCTCATGGAACCAGCGCTGCACAGTCTTGATGTTCAAGCCAAGGAAGGCGGCGCACTCGGCCAGCCCCCAATCCAGCGTCCTGTTCTGGACAAGGTGCTGGCACAGCGCTTGAAGGCGCTGCCCCTTGGGGCGCGGCAGGTAGATCGCCGAGACTCTGGCGAGCGCCAGTTCATCGAGCAGCAACCCGACCAGGCGGGCATGCCGGCTACCTTTGGCAATCTCCAGGTCCATGCCCGAGGTCTCGATGATCAATTCGCGCACCAGATTGGAGATGGCGTAGACCGCGCACTCGCCAGGCATGCCCGGGGTGCGCTGTGGCGCGAAATAAAGCGTGCGGATACAGGTGGCACCGAGGCTGCGTGTCCAGTGGGCGACCTCGGCGGGAATCCACAATCCGTAATTGCAAGGCACCACCCAGCACCCCTGATGGGTGTTGACCATCAACGTGCCCTGGGTGGTGTAGAGCAACTGCCCATGGGGGTGTCGGTGGGTTTCGATGCAGGTGCCGTCCGCCAGGTCCAGGGCCAGCGTGGCCACTTCCTGGTCAGGTGGGAGGAAATGCTGGGTCGCGATCGGGGTCTTGTTGTCCATTATTCGACGATTTGTGTCCATCAGTCGTTAGACGGGAGCGCGCCAGCTTAGCATCATGGCGCCTCATACCCTCGCCCTGTGTGCCTTCGCTCATGAACACGCCTTTGCCTGACCCGGCCGATTTCTCCCAGCAGGTCCTTGCGCAGCTCAAGCGCATCGCCGATTCCCTGGAACGCGCATTCGCGCCTCCACCCGTGCCCGTCCTGGACCCCGATGCCATCGCCTACCAATGGCAGTACCGGGCCAGCCAGGGCGGCCATCGCGCCACCTTGGTACCGGTCAGGCGGCCCATGCTCATCGGCTTCGATCAACTGCAGAACGTCGACCGGCAAAAGGCGCTGATCCGCCAGAATACCCAGCAGTTTCTCGACGGCAAGCCAGCCAACAATGTGTTGCTGACCGGCTCCAGGGGCACGGGCAAGTCCTCGCTGGTCAAGGCGTGCCTCAACGAGTTCCACTCGCGTGGGCTCAAGCTGGTGGAGATCGACAAGGAAAATATCGGGGACCTGCCCGAGGTCATCGAGATCGTCAGTCACCAGCCTGGATACTTCATCCTGTTCTGCGATGACTTGTCGTTCGAGGAAGGGGATATCGGTTACAAGCGTCTGAAGACCGCCCTGGACGGTTCGGTGGCCGAGCATTCGTCGAACGTGCTGATCTACGCCACGTCCAACCGCCGGCACCTGATTGCCGAACGCGCCTCGGACAACCTGTCCATGACCCGCGGCGAGAACGGTGCACTGCACCCAGGGGAAGAGATAGAAGAGAAAGTGTCGCTGTCCGAGCGCTTCGGGCTGTGGATTTCGTTCTACGGCTTCTCGCCGGACGAATACCTGAACGCGGTGAACCAGTGGCTGGCGTTCTACGGTGTGCCTGCGCATGCCATCGAGCAGGCCCATGTGCACGCGGTTCGCTGGGCCACTCAGCGCGGCTCGCGTTCCGGGCGCATCGCCGCGCAGTTTGCCCGGGACTACGCCGGACGCTGGAGCCAGGACACGCCCTGATATCAGGGCGTGAGGCGCTTAACGACGGTAATAGCGCTGATCACGCCCGTAATAGCGTCGGTCGTGATCGTAGTAACGGTGATCGTGTTCGTAACGGGCGCGGTAGTGACGGCGTTCCCACTCGTGACGACGCTCGGCCTCCCGGCGGGCCTGCTCGCGGCGCCATTGGGCACGGCGCCAATCGTCCCGTCTGTCGTGCCAGCGGCCGTCTCGCCAGTAGCGGTCGTCGTGGGCGAGCATCGGGCCTTGTTGCTTATCGGTCAGGCTGGCCAGGCTCGGCCAAGGGTTCTCGACCACCCGAGGGGTCGTGATCGGGGCGGCGGGCGCTGGGCTTGCCGCTTTCATCGGTGAAGCAGATGCCGAGCCCATCGACGCGAACGCGAACAGGCCAAGGAGCACCATTCGTGGGACGTTGATTTTCATGAGCAAAGACAACCTCTGAATGACATTGGGATCGCGGCCATGGGGCTTAAACAGCGGTGGGCCGCGTTTATCGAGCTGAGCTCCCTCACATAGACCGATAAATAGCAAAAAGTTCTAGGCGAGGGCCCGAATGATTTTCCCCACGAACCCAGTGAACTCGCGCGGGCACTATTCTGAAACGTTGGGGCTTTCTTTCGAGGAGGTGTGTCATGCGTGCGTTCACAGGGTGTTGCCTGGGGTTGATGTTGCTCGCAGGGCCCGTCAGCGCCCAGAGCGTCGTGCCGCTCAATGGCCAGAGCAGCCAGCAGATGCAACAGGACATGGACTACTGCAATGGTGTGGCCAACAACGCGGCCAACAGCGCCGGCACCTCGTCCGAGGCCCATGTCGGGGGCCGCGTGCGTGGCGCGGCAGCCGGGGCGGCGGCAGGGGCGGTGGGTGCCGAGGTCCGTGGCCGGCAGCACGAGGAACTCTATGACCGGGCCGGTGACGATGCCAAAGCGCAATACCGACAGAACCGCGCCGGCGAAGTGGCCGCAGCGGGGGCTGCAGTCGGTGGAATGCGCCAGCGTCAGGAGCGCCGGCAGGACCGCCGCAGCCAGAACCAAGCCCAGGACTCCGCCCACGCCAGCGCCTACAGCAGCTGCCTGCAGGGACGTGGCTATCAGGTCAGCCCTTGAGGTCGATGACGCGTCGCAACAGGCCGTGTGGCCTTACATATCGACTGCCCCGAGCAGACAGCGGCAGGGGGGCGATGCGCGTCTGTAAACCCTGCGCGGAAAATAAAAACCTGCGACAAGCAAACGGCCATTAATCACCCATACTCAATTCCATCTTGACTGGCGGGACTCAGGCAATCGACTTCGCGCGGGCGATTGCCTGGCATTCGAGCAAGGGGGAGGGAAATGCCTCATGACGGCAGCCTGTTGCAGGCGACGGTAGTCTTTCTGTTGGCTGTGGTGCTTCTGGTTCCTCTGCTCCAGCGCCTGAAGTTGGGCGCCGTACCTGGTTATCTGCTCGCAGGTATCGTGATCGGCCCTTCGGTGTTGGGGTTGATCGACAATCCCCACAACGTCGCACGGCTCTCGGAGATGGGCGTGGTGATGCTGTTGTTCATCATCGGCCTTGAATTGTCGCCGCGTAAATTGTGGACGATGCGCAAGTCGCTGTTCGGCGTCGGCTCGTTGCAGGTGGGTTTCACCGCGGTGGCACTGGGAGGGCTCGCCTTTGTGCTGTTCGACCAGTCGCCTGCGGCGGCGGTGGTACTCGGCGTGGGCCTTGCATTGTCGTCCACCGCGTTCGGCCTGCAGGTACTGGCCGAGCGCAAGGACCTGAACAAGCCACATGGGCGCTTGGCCGTGGGGATCCTGTTGTTCCAAGACATCGCCGCCATCCCCTTGATTGCCGTGGTGCCGTTGCTCGCCGGTGGCGCGACGACCACGGCCGAGGGCACCCGGCCATTGCTGGCGGTGGCGATTGGTATCGGCATCGTGATCATCGGAGGGCGTTACCTGCTGCGGCCGGTGTTTCTCTGGGTGGCCAAGTCGGGGCTGCACGAGCTTTCCACCGCCACGGCGCTGCTGGTGGTGTTGGGGACGGCCTGGGTGATGGAGCACGTGGGCGTATCCATGGCGCTGGGTGCATTTTTGGCCGGTGTGCTGATGGCGGAGTCTCCCTTTCGTCACGAGCTCGAATCCCAGATCGAGCCGCTCAAGGGGCTACTGCTGGGGCTGTTCTTCGTCGGCGTCGGCATGACCGCCGACCTGCGATTGCTGCTGGGTTTCCCCCTGCAAGTGCTGGGGCTGACCCTGTTGCTGGTGGGCATCAAGCTGCCTGTGCTGTTTGGCCTGGGACGTTGGGCCGGCGGCCTGAGCCGTGCCCAGGCGCTGTGCCTGGCGGTGGTGCTGGCGTCGGGGGGCGAGTTCGCCTTCGTGGTGTTCAAGCTGGCGCTGGATCATCAATTGCTGGCGCAACAGGTGCACGACCTGCTGGTGCTGGCCATCACCTTGTCGATGGCGGTGGTGCCGCTGGTGATGATGGCGCTGGCGCGTCAGTTGCGTGAAGAGCGGCCGGTATTGGAGGCCCCGGACACGCTGCCGGCAGTGGATGAAGCGCCGCAGGTGGTGGTGGCCGGCATGGGCCGCATGGGGCGCGCCATCGCCAGGATGCTGCACGCCGAAGGTGTACGCCTGGTAGCCCTGGATACCTCGGTCGAAACCTTCGGACGCCAAGCCGACAAACAAGGTCCGCCGGTGTTCTATGGCGACCCGTCGCGCTCGCAGATCCTGCGCGCGGCCAAGGTCGGCGAGGCCGAACTGGTGATCGTCGCCACCGACGATCCGCAGGTCAATCTCAAGACCGTGGACCTGCTCGCCCAGCAGTACCCGCATACCCCAGTCATCGCCTCCGTACGCGATCATCGGGATGTCCTGCATCTGCTCGAGCTGGGCGCGAGCCCGGTCCGCGAAACCTTCCATTCCAGCCTTGAAATGGCGCGTCGCGCCTTCATCGCCCTGGGCCAGGACGAAGCCCAGGCCGCTGCCTGGGTGCGGCGCTACCAGCGCCAGGAGCAGCGATGGCTGCTGGAGCTGTACCAACGACGCGCGTCCAGTGAAAGGCTCGAGGACGATGACGGTTCGGCAGACGACCACCGACCGCAGGATTGACGACCAACATCGCGCCAATCGGCGCACCGACTGTTCGACCCGCCCACGGCGGCCCGGAGGTGATTCATGCAGCCGAGTTTCAAACTGGACAGCGCCCTGTCGCGGGGATTGCTGGATGTGCTCATCAAGGCGGGGTTGGTGGCAGGCTTGGTGATTTTCGCCTTTCAGGTGTTCCAGCCATTTCTCGAACTGATGCTCTGGGCAGTGATCCTGGCGGTCACGCTGTACCCGTTGCAGCAACGGATCAAGCGTGCCAGCGGCTTGAAGGACGGCCATGCGGCGACACTGGTGGTGCTGTTGGTCCTGCTGGTGCTCCTGGTGCCGATTTACTTGGTGGTGGTGTCCCTCGGCGAGTCGGTCGAGAGCCTGGTGACACTGCTCAAGAGCGGCGCCTGGAGCGTGCCGGCGCCGCCAGAGTCGGTCGCCACCTGGCCATTGGTGGGGCCACGGGTGTATGCCCTCTGGCTGTCGGCCTCCGAAAGCCTGAGCGGGGTGCTGAACAACCTGATGCCGTACCTCAAGGATGCCGGCCGGTTGCTGCTCGGGGCCATCGCCAGTGCTGGCGGCGCGTTCTTGCTGTTTATTGCGGCGATCATCATCTCAGGGGTGATCATGGCCTTTGGCGAGCGCGGTGAATGGGCGGCGCAACGCATCGCCATGCGGGTCTCAGGCGAAGCTCAGGGCAAGCCCATCGCCAAGCTGTGCACCGCCACCATCCGTGCGGTGGCCCAAGGCGTGATCGGCATCGCGTTCATCCAGATGCTGCTGATCGGTGTCGGCTTCGTGATCAAGGGGGTGCCAGGCGCAGGCATCCTGGCCATCGCCATCCTCATGCTGGGTATTGCCCAGGCGCCTGCGACGCTGATCACGCTGCCGGTGATCGCCTACGTCTTGAGCACCGAAGGTTTCACGGTCGGCACCATCGTGTTCGCCATCTACACCTTCGTCGCCGGCCTTGCCGACAACCTGCTCAAGCCCTTGTTGCTGGGGCGTGGCGTGGACGTGCCGATGCCGGTGGTGCTGATCGGTGCGCTGGGTGGCATGGTGGTCAAGGGCATCATTGGCCTGTTCATCGGCCCGGTGATCCTGGCTGTGACCTACAACCTGTTCTGGCAGTGGGTCGCGCAGCAAGTGCCCGAAACGCCCGTCGACAAGACGTATTGAACCAGGGCTTGCCATGGTCAAACGTGTCTTTTGCTGTGCACTGAGCCTGGCCGCCTTGGGCGGTTGCACCCAGGTCGGCCCGGATTTCAAACCCGTGCCGACACCCTGGCTGGACACCTGGAATACCCCCTTGCTGGAGCAGGCCACCCACCCAGCGGCATCGCCGGACCTACGCCAGTGGTGGGCGGTATTCGCCGACCCGATGCTCGATGCGCTGATCGCCGAAGCCGATGCACATAACACCGACCTGCGCGTGGCCGGCCTGCGCATCGCTGAGGCGCGCGCGCAGTTGGCCATCGCCCAGACCGGGCGCTACCCCCAGGTGCAGCAGCTGCGTGGCGAGAGCCTTTACCTCAAACAGGACCAGTCCGGTACCCCCACGGCCCGGGACTCGGTGTTCTGGCAATCCAGCCTGGGCTTCGACATTGCCTGGGAAGTGGACTTCTGGGGGCGCTTCAGCCGCGCCATCGAGTCGGCCGACGCGCTGTATTTTGCCTCCCAGGCCAACTACGCCGATGCCATGGTGCTGTTGCGGGCGCAGGTGGCCGATACCTATTTCAGCCTGCGTACCGTCGAGGCCCGCCTGGACATCGCCCAGGAGAACGCCCAGCGCCAGGCGCGCAGCTTGCAGATCACCGAACGGCTGTTCCGCCATGGCGAGAACGACGAACTCGACTGGCAGCAAGCCCGCACCCAGTTCCTGGCCACCCAGGCCAGCATTCCGGAGCTGGAAAACCAGCTCAACGCCCTGCGTAACGTGCTGTGCGCATTGCTGGGCCGACCACCTGGGCCATTGCCTGAATTGGCGAGCGGCCACGGGCAGTTGCCGCTGCCTGACCGGGCGATCCTGCAGGACGTGCCGGCGAGCCTACTGCAGCGCCGCCCGGACATCCGCGCTGCCGAACAGGCGGTGGCGGCGCAATCGGCGCTGGTGGGCGTGGCCGAGGCCGACTTGTACCCATCGCTGAGCCTGTTGGGCAGCATTGGCTGGACGTTCGTCTCGGCCAGCCATCTGCCCGACAGCTTCCAGCTCGCCGCCGGCCCCAGCCTGATCTGGAACCCGTTCGACTATGGCCGGCGCAAGAACGCCGTGCGCGTGGAAGATGCGCGCCTTCAGCAGTTGATCGAGTTGTACCAGCGCGATGTGCGTGAGGCCGCTCGCGAGGCCGACGATGCGGCCAGCGGGCTGGTGCGCTCGCTGCAAAGTGCCGAGGTTCGTCAGCAGGCCTCCCAGGCCGCGCAACGCTCGTTGGAACTGGCCACGTCCCAGTACCGTGAGGGCTTTGCCGATTTCCAGCGGGTGCTCGATGCCCAGCAACTGTTGCTGCAACAGCAGGACAGCTACCTGGTGAGCCGTGGCAATGCGGTCGGCAGCCTGGTGGCCCTGTACAAAGCCCTCGGTGGCGGCTGGGATCCGCACCGTGCGCCCATCGCCCCCGACACCCGCCAACACATGCAGCAACGCACCGACTGGGGGGATCTGCTCGACAACCCCGCCCCAGCGCGCAACGACACAGATGAGCCGAAATGAGCGATGCCCCAGCCCCTTCGCCGACACCCGCCAAGCCCGACCGGGGCATGCGCTGGGTCTTGCTGCTGATTCTCGTGAGCCTACTCTGGTATGTGCTCGCCGACCGTTTCACACCCTATACCCAGCAGGCACGGCTGCAGGCCTATGTGGTGCCGGTCAGTGCCGAGGTGGCCGGGCAGGTGAAGCGGGTGGCGGTGGGCAACAACCAGGAAGTGCGCAAGGGCGAGGTGCTGTTCGAACTGGACCAGGCGCAATACCGCATCGCCCTGGCGCGGGCCGAGGCCGAGCTCGACACGGTGCGCCGGCAGATCGGCGCCCATACGGCCGGCATCGACGCCGCCCAGGCTTCGCTGGCTGCCGCCCAGGCCAACGAGCGCAAGGCCCGCCAGGACGCCGAGCGCCTGGCACGCCTGTATCGGGAAGACCCGGGCACGGTGTCCGTGCGACGCCTGGAGGGCGCCCAGGCCAGCCGCGAGCAGGCCAGCAGCCAAGTGGCCGCAGCCCGCGCCGAAGTCGAGCGCGCCCGCGAGCAGCAGGGCGGACAAGAGGCGGACAACGCCCAGGTGCGCAGCGCGGTGGCCAACGTCGAAAAGGCTCGGTTGGACCTGACACGCACCGCAGTGCGGGCCGACTCCGATGGATTGATCACCGACCTGCGCACCGATGTCGGCCATTATGTCGGCGCTGGCAGCCCGGTGATGACCTTGATCGCCATCCACGACCTGTGGATCAGCGCCGACATGACCGAGAACAACCTGGGCCACCTGCGCCCGGGCACCCCGGTGCTGGTGGTGCTCGATGCCTTGCCCGGCGAGTTGCTGCACGGACGGGTACGCAGCATCGGCTATGGCGTAAGCGTCGGCCAGAGCCCGCCGCCAGGTTCGCTGCCCCAGGTGCAGAACAGCCGCGAGTGGCTGCGTTCGGCGCAGCGCTTCCCGGTGATCGTCGAGCTGGAACGCGATGGGCGGCTGAACGTGAGCAACCTGCGGGTCGGTGGCCAGGCCGAGATCATGGCGCTGCCAGGGGAGGGCAACCCACTCAACCTGCTGGGCCGGGTGTTCATGTGGGTGATGAGCTGGTTGTCCTATGCCTATTGAACTGCGTCGCCTGCGGGCGCTGCGCCTGGCCTGGGGCACGGCACTGTGCCTGGCGGCGAGCTTCGGCCTGGACATGCCGGTGCCGATCCTGGCGCCGGTGTTCGCCGTGCTGTTGCTGGCCATGCGCAGCCAGGCACTGGGGCTGCGTGCGGCGCCGGTGCTGGCGCTGATGGTGTTGCTCAGCTGTGGAAGTGGCCTGTTGCTGATTCCGCTGCTGCGCCATGCGCCGCTGAGCGGCGTCCTGCTGGTGGGTGTTGGTTTGTTCGCGGTGTTCCGCTACGCCTTGCGCGGCGGCAACGGGCTGCTGGCGAACCTGCTGGTGATCGGCTTGACCATGATCGCCGCGGCAGGGACCAGCGATTTCACCCTGGCGTTGTCGGTGGTCGAGGCACTGGCCAAGGGCATGCTGCTAGCGGTCATCGGCTGTGCGGTGGCCCATGTGCTGTTCCCCGAGCCGGCCGACGTGGCGGCTGCGCCAGTGCCGCCGCGCTTGGGCCCCGATGAGGCGAGCTGGATCGCCCTGCGCGCGACGCTGATTGTCATGCCGGCGTTCGTGCTGGCGCTGATCGCACCGGACCGCTTCATGCCGCTGATCATGAAGGCGGTCAGCCTCGGCCAACAGGCAGACCAGACCGATGCCCGCCAGGCCGCCCGCGAACTGATTGGCTCGACGTTGCTGGCCGGGCTGCTGGCGATTGTGCTGTGGGGTGCGCTCAGCTTGTTCGTCCATCTGTGGATGTTCTTTCTGTGGGGGCTGCTGTTTGCCCTGTGGCAGGCCCGGCGGCTGTATGCGGTGATCGGCAGCCGGCATGGACCGGCGTTCTGGGTCAGTTGCCTGACGACCATGCTGATCTTGCTCGGGCAGTCGGTGCAGGACAGCGTGGCAGGCCAGGACGTGTACCGTGCGTTCGCGGTGCGCATGGCGTTGTTCCTGGCGGTTTCGCTGTATGCCAGCGCCATGCTGGTGTGGATCGACAGCCGGCGTGCGCGACGTGGTAAATCGCAGGTGCAGCGCTACCCTTAACGCACAGTCATTTCAGGCGATAGGCCTTTGCGGGAGGTGCAATGCGCGTTCCAATGCTAGGCGTCATCACAATGATGTTGTGCCTAGGCGGCACGGCGAGCCTCGCCCAGACGGCGACGACAGCGCCTGCCCCGGCTGGCGAGCCGGCGCCGAGCACGGGCGCCGCCAAGACGGCCGTGTTCACCCAGGAGCAGTTGGATCAGATGCTCGCGCCCATCGCGCTGTACCCCGATGCGCTGCTGGCACAGGTGCTCATGGCGGCCACCTACCCGGGCGAGGTCGCCGAGGCGGTGACCTGGTCCAAGGCCAACAGCACGCTCAAGGGCGACGAGGCGGTCAAGCAGGTGGCCGGGCAGACCTGGGACCCCAGCGTGCAGGCGCTGGTGGCCTTTCCGCAGGTGCTGGTGACCTTGGGCCAAGACCCGGTCTGGGTGCAGCGTCTGGGAGATGCCTTCCTGGCCCAGCCCGACGACGTCATGAACAGCGTGCAGCGCCTGCGTCACCAAGCTCAGGCAGCCGGCAACCTGCAGAGCAACCAGTACCAGAACGTGACCGTGCAGGCCGCGCCCGCGCCGTCCTCCGCCGGCGGTACCGGCCAGAGCGCAGCGGCCGGCAACACCACCATCATCATCGAGCCGGCCGACCCGCAAGTGGTCTACGTGCCCAGCTACAACCCCAACACCACCTACGGCACGTGGCAGTACCCCGCCTCTGCGCCGGTGTACTACCCACCGCCGCCGGCCTATTACGCAGGTTCAGCGCTGGTGGCGGGGTTGGCCTTCGGCACTGGCGTGGCGATCATCAATTCGCTGTGGGGCGACTGCGACTGGGACGATCACGACATCGATATCGATGTCGATCGCTACAACAACATCAACAACATCGAAAACCGCATCGACAACAGCCAGAACAAGTGGCAGCACAACGCCGTGCATCGCGATGGTGTGCCCTATCGCGATGCCAGGAGCCGCGAGCAATACGGCCGGCAACTGGACGGCGCCCGCCAGCGCGCCGCGTATCGGGGTGACGATGCCCAGCGCGCCGAGGCCCGAGAACGCGCCCGGGCTTCGATGGACCGGCACGGCATCGAACGTCCGGCCACCACCAACCGCGAGGCCCGTGAACGGGCACGCGAAGCCCAGGCTGGCCATCGCCTGCAAGGTGCGACGAACGCACCCCGGGTAGCCGACCGTCGCCAAGGCGATGGCCAGCTCCGCCAGGCTGCGCACAAGCGGCCTACGGCCTCGGCCGGGCGGGCCCGCAACAATGCTTTCGATGGCGTTCGCTCGCCGTCGCGAGCCAACGTGCAGGCCAACCGTGGACGGTTGAGCCAGTCGTTCGCCCAGCGGCCCGGTTCCGCGCGGGCGGCGGGACGTCCGGTGTCCAGACCGGTCAGTGCGCCGATGCGCAGGGGAGGAGGGCGGCGATGAACCTCAAGTTGCTTATGGGACTATGGGCCACAGGCCTTGCCTGGTCGTGCATCGCCTCGGCCCAGCAGGCCTTCCCGACGCCGGAAAAAGCCGTCGAGGCCTTCGTCCAGGCCCTGGGTGTGGAGCACCCCGACGAAGCGCGCCTGGCGCAGCTGCTCGGCGAAGACTGGCGTAACTACATTCCCCGCGGGGGCGTGCAGCGCAGCGACGTGGATGCGTTCTTGCAGCAGTACCGCGAACGACACCGCATCGAGCCAGACGGCGAGCGCAAGGCGATTCTGGCAGTGGGCAACGCCCCCTGGACCTTGCCGATCCCGCTGGTCAAAGGCAATGGCGGTTGGCGCTTCGATCTGAAGGCCGGCAGCGCCGAGATCCGTGCGCGGCGCATTGGCCGCAATGAGCTGGCGGCTTTGCAGTCGGTGCTGGCGTATCACGACGCGCAGATGGACTACGCCACCCAGGATCGCAACGGCAACGGTGCGCTCGAGTACGCCCAGAAAATCTTCAGCAGCCCAGGCAAGCACGACGGCCTCTACTGGGCGGACGAAGGCGACGGCCAGATCAGCCCGCTGGGCCCGCTGTTCGGTCAGGACGTAGTCGGCGATGACTGGTATGGCTACCACTTTCGCATTCTCGATGGCCAGGGCCCGTCGGCACCTGGCGGCGCGTACAGCTACCTGATCGGCGACCAGATGAGCCGAGGCTTTGCGCTTATCGCCTGGCCTGCCAAGTACAACGAGACGGGGGTGATGAGCTTCATGATCAGCCATGACGGCCAGGTGTTCGACAAGGACCTGGGGCCTGATGGCGAGAAGGTCGCCAAGGCGATGAAGCGCTTCGACCCGGACGACAGCTGGCAGGTGGTGAAGGTAGACCCAGCCGAGTGAGGGCTGGCACTGAAAGCGCAGGCTGAGCCCTGGGCCGAGCTGTGCAGCGATACGTCGGCAATTGCCGAAGCCCACTTCTTGGCCTGGCTATTTTTTTCGAAGCGCCGGCGTATCTACAGTCGCAGGCGAGAGGCAGGCCTCTGTGCGGCTGCGGGCTCACCGGCGAAAGTGTCCCTACAGGCAACGCAACGACAGGGTGCCGGGGCTGCCTGTGCAGTCCTGATTCAGAACTTCTTGCTCGCACTCCCTACCCAGGTCGCCGAACACAGGTCATCGAACCCATAGCTGCTGGCGCACTCGGTCTTGGACAGGTCGGTGTCGATGTACGACAAACTCCAGGTCAGCCCAGCCAGTTCACGGGTCAGCTTCACTTCCCATTCGTGGTGGTCGGACGATGTCTTGCCATCGCCGGCCGTGTACATCGGATCCTTGAAGTCCATGCGCCCGTAACGCAGCTGCAAGCCGATCTCCAGCGGCAGGGCGGTTTCGTAGGCCACGTAGCTGTAGAGGGTGTCCTGGTCATCGCCCAGGGCGCTGCCGGTGTCGTTGGAGTAGTTCGCTCCCAGGGTCACGCCGTAGACGGTGAGGGCGGCGTAGTAGTCGCTGAGGTTGTACAGGCTCGACTTGGGGTAGGTGTACTTGAGGTAGCCCACATCCAGGCTGACTTCATCGGTGGCCTGCCAGTACCAGCCGGCGTAGTAGTCCACCTCCTGGCGGGTCTGGGTGCCGAAGCCAAAGTCCACATTGGAGGTCCAGGCGCCGAGGTACAGGCCGCTGGTGTGCTGCAGGGTGATGGCGAGTTGGGCGGCGGGGTCGTTCTGGGTCTGGGAGATGCCGCGGGTACGGTAATCGCTGACCAGAGCGGGTTCGATCTCCAGGTAGAAGTCATCACTCAGGGATACGGCTTGGCTGGTCAAGGGGGCCAGGGTCGAGGCAATGAGCAGGATGCGGCGCATGAAGGTACCTGTTTGTTGTGATTGTTCTGGCAGGTGCGGGCAAAGCGCGGCCTGGCTCCCGGGTAGCCCGGGAGCTTGGCGTGGTGCAGAGGGAGTCAGTGTTCGGCTTTGTAGACTTCGCGGCCGCCGAACCAGGTCTGCAGGACGCGGGTGTCGGCCAGGTCATTGTCGGCGACGGTGAGCACATCGCGGTCTAGCACGATGAAGTCGGCTTGCTTGCCGGGCGTGAGCGAGCCGATCTGCTTGTCCAGGCCAATGGTGCGTGCGGCGTTGAGGGTGTAGGCCTGGAACATGGTCTGGCGGTCGATGCGCTCCTTGGGGTTAAGCACGCCCTTGGGGCCTTCGCGGGTGATGGCCTGGTGAATGGCCAGCCACGGGTTGGGCGAGGAAACCGACCAGTCGCTGGCCCCGGCGATGGTGGCGCCGTGGCTGAGCAGCGAATGGGCAGGGTACTGGTAGGGGAAGACATGGGGGCTGACGTAGGGCTTGACCATGTCCAAGGTGTATTCGTCGCCCGAGGCCCAGAGCAGCTGCATCGAGGCGATCACGTTCAAGGGCTTGAAGCGGGCGAACTCGGTGGGGTTCACCAGTTGCAGATGAGTGATGGAGTGAGTGACGCCACTCTGGCGGTCCTTGCGCGCTTGGGCGATGCCGTTGAGCGATTCGCGTACCGCCCGGTCACCGATGGCGTGGATATGTACCAGCCAGCCTCGGGCGTCGGCGGCGCTGACCAGCTCGCCGAAATGCGTCGGGTCGATCAAGAGCTCTCCGGTTTTGTGGGAATTGCTGTAGGGCTCGAGCATCGCCGCGCTTTGCGCCGGGTATTCCACCACGCCGTCGGCGAATATCTTGATGCCGGGCAGTGTCAGGTTGGGGATGCCCTGGAACTGCTGGCGAACTTTGTCCAAGGTGTCGAGATCGGCCGGCAGGCTCTTGGGGTTGGCCACCAGCAGCGCAGCGACATGGGCATTCAACTGGCCTTTCTCGGCCAGGGCCTTGTAGGCCGGCAGTACGCCGATGGATTTTTCCGTGGGCTTGAGGCTGAACACCGACTCCCCAGGTGCGGCGTTGGCGGCCGGGTCCATCCAGGCGGTGATGCCGAAGGCGTTGTTGTATTTCACCGCAGCGTCGGCGGCGTGCAGCAGGGCGTCGGCGCTGGGGGAGGGCATGGCGGCGCTGATGCGGTCCCAGCCTGCATCCACGGCAAAGCCATTGGGTGTGCCGTCTTGTTTCTTGCCCAGGGTGTCGCGTTCGGCGGCGGGCAGGGTGGCCAGGAGCCTGGCGTCGATACCGGCGCGGTCGAGCATGGCCTGGTTGGCCCAGGCGGTGTGGTGGTCGCTGCCAATGAACACCACCGGGACCTTTGCCCACTCGCCGTGGTTGAAGGTCGCGCCCAGCTCCTCGGCCTTGGCCCAGTAGGTGGAGCTCACCCCGACCACGGTCAGCACATCGCCTTGGCGGGCTGTGCCGTCGTCACGCCAGGCGCGCAAGCGTTTTTCCAGCTCCGCGGTGGGCACGTTCTCCTCATCGGCCAGGCTGGCTGCCGACAGCTCCAGGCCACCGAAGATGGCGTGGGAGTGGCTGTCGATCATCCCCGGCATGACCCGCTTTCCGCCCAGGTCGATGACTTGGGTCGTGCTGCCGGCCAGAGCCTTGATCTGGGTATCGGTGCCTACTTTGAGCACTTTGCCGTCCTGTACGGCCATGGCCTGTGCAGACGGGTGGGCGGGGTCGGCGGTGTACAGCTTGCCATTGAGCAGCACCAGATCCACAGCGGCCATCGAATCCATCGAGGCAAAGGCCAGCGCCACGGACAGCAACGTAGGCGTGAAACGTCTCATTGCAAAACCTCTTGTTTTTTGGGGGCTGTTGGCGAGACTAACGGCTGGCCCGGGCAGGCAGAACGCCCGAAATGCGCAAAAGCTTTTTTCCTGAATGGAAAAACCATGGACAAGTTCGCCGCCATCACCATGTTCGTCGCCACTGCCGAGCACGGCAGTTTCAGCCGCGCCGCCGAGCAGTTGGGCAAGACCCCGTCGGCCCTGACCAAAGCCGTGAGCCATCTGGAGGATGACCTGGGCGTGCGGCTGTTCGAGCGCAGCACGCGGCGCACGGTGCTGACCGAAGCCGGCAAGGTCTACCTGGAAACCGCGCGCCAGGTGCTCATGCGCATGCATGAAGTCGGCGAAGTGGTGGGGCAGATGCAACATGGCTTGCATGGGATCCTGCGGCTGACGGCGCCGCTGGCCTATGGGCGGGCCTTTCTGGACCAGGTGTGCTCACAGTTTCTGCGCGACTATCCGCAGATCCGCCTGCGCGTGGACCTCTCCGATGACTTCGTCGACCTGGTGGAAAGCGGCTACGACCTGGCCCTGCGCGAAGGGCACAACGACTTGCCCGGGTTGATCGCCAGGGAGGTCGGCCGCAACCGCCTGACGCTGTGCGCGAGCCCCGACTACCTGGCGCGCAACCCGATACCGGTCACACCCCAGACCCTCGATCAGCACGACTGGCTGTTGTATCGCCATGCCGCCCTGAGCCGCACCTACTGGTGGGTAGAGAAGGACGGCGAACGTCTGAGCCTGCTGCAGCCCACCCATGCTCGACTGGAAAGCGACAACTACGACCTGCTGCTGGCCAGCGCGCTGGCCGGTGGCGGGTTGTTTCATGTGCCGCTGTGGAGTGGCGCGCCCTATCTGGCCGATGGGCGCCTGGTGCGCTTGATGGAAGACTACGCGATCGACCCCGACGCCTTCGGGCCGAAGATCCTGGCGGTGTACCCCAGCCATCGGCGAGCGACGGGGAAGGTGCTGGCGTTCATCGAGTACCTGGCGGCATACCTGGAGCGCACGGGGTTGGCCTAGCCTTCGATGGCCGGCTCGTTGGCTGCGCTGTGCTCGAACACATGGACACGGTTGCGTCCCGCGGCCTTGGCCGCATACAGCGCGTCGTCCGCCAGCGCCAGCAGGCGCGAGAGTTCGTAGCCTGCGGCCTCGCTGGTGACGACGCCGATGCTGACGCTCAGACTCCCTGGCGTGGGCAGCGCAGCGCTGTGAAAGCGCTGACGAATGTTCTGCGCGACCAGGGTCGCGATCTGCTCCCCCGCACCGGGCAGAAGGCAGGCGAATTCCTCGCCGCCGATCCGGCCGAACACATCGCCGTGGCGCAGGTTGCGGGTCGCCAGCTGACTGAAGGCGATCAACGCCTGGTCGCCTGCCTGGTGACCGAGGCTGTCATTGAGGCGCTTGAAATGGTCCAGGTCGAACAGCAGCAGGGTGATGGGGGTGTGGGTGCGTTTGGCCTCGGCCAGGATCTGCTCACCTTGGGTGATGAATGCCCGGCGGTTGCCGATGCCCGTCAACTCGTCGGTGTTGGCGGCCGTTTTATACTTCTTCTCGGCCTGCTCCTTGACCATTGCCAGGGTGATATAAGCGATGCCGGTGGCATAGAGCATCGACTCGAACAGCATGACGGCAAAGAACCGTGCGCCATCGCCACTGCCGGACAAGGCGTTTTCCAGCGAGAGGCCTTCATCGACGATGAGGCGCACGAGGTAGAAGATGGTGTGCATGCCCAGGATCAACAGGGCCGGCAGGTACGCCATGTCCAGGCGATTGCGGCTGCGCCACAGCTCGACGATGCCCAGGCCCGAGTAGGCCGCGGCAAGGGTCGAATACACCGTGATGCGCAGTGACAGCGAGTCGTAGAACACCGGCGTGAAGCAGAACAGCAGCCACACCACCACACCCATGGCAATGCCGGGCAAGTAGGGCGCGCGCCCGGCCAGGGTGCGCATGGCTGTCCAGCCCAGTGCGGCTGACAACAACAGCACGATATTGCCCAGCACCAGGGGAACGAGGTCGTAGCCGCGCTCGCGCAGGCTGATCAAGGCGACGCCCACCGAGGCCAGCAACAACATCGCGCCCAGATAACCCAGCGGCCGCTCACGTTTGCCACGCGCCCAGGTGTGCAGGGTGAGTGTGCCCATCAGACCGAGCAGGAAGACGGTGACGAGAATGAGGGTGGGAATACTCAAGAGCACGGGAAGTCCTTTGGGCTCGGCGGCAGGTCCATCAGTTTTGCCATGTTAAGCGCCAGCGTGGCAGTTTGCCAATGTGCGGAAAGTTATTAAATTCGCTATGGGTGGGGCTGTCGTTAATGTCGCAAGAATAAGCTCACGGATGGCGTACTCTCGGGAAAAAGTATTTTTAAACAATCTGTTAATTGTTCGGGGAAGCATTATGCCGGGCCGGTTGGTCGGGCTTGCGCAGGTGACCAAGCACGGTGCATGCAGGCCCGGGAGCGAGCCTGAACAGGCTGGGAGGCGCCCTGCGCCTGGCCTGCCGGGCGCCGCGCCCACGGCCGAAAAGCACAAGACTTTCGCGGGGAAAAACCGGATAATGGCCGCCATTTTCGGTTTGCTCGTTATCACGGTATCCCCCGCATGGAAATCAAGGTCAACTTTCTCGACAACCTTCGACTTGAAGCCAAGTTTGATGACTTCACGGTCGTGGCCGACCAGCCGATTCGCTATAAGGGCGATGGTTCGGCACCGGGGCCGTTCGATTATTTCCTGGCCTCTTCGGCCTTGTGTGCGGCGTACTTTGTAAAGTTGTACTGCAATACACGAAACATTCCGACCGATAATATTCGTCTGTCTCAGAATAATATTGTCGATCCGGAAAACCGCTATAAACAGATCTTCAAGATCCAAGTGGAACTGCCGGCGGACATCAGCGAAAAAGACCGCCAGGGCATCTTGCGTTCGATCGAGCGATGCACGGTGAAGAAGGTCGTGCAGACCGGTCCTGAGTTCGTCATCGAAGAGGTGGAGAACCTCGATGCCGATGCCCAGGCATTGCTGATGGTGGACACCGACCCGAGCGCGAGCACCTATATCCCAGGCAAGGACCTGCCACTGGAGCAGACCATCGCCAACATGTCGCAGATCCTGGCCGGTCTGGGCATGAAGATCGAGATCGCCTCCTGGCGCAACATCGTGCCCAACGTATGGTCGCTGCACATCCGCGATGCCCACTCGCCGATGTGCTTCACCAACGGCAAGGGCGCGACCAAGGAGAGCGCCCTGGCGTCGGCCCTGGGCGAGTTCATCGAACGCCTGAACTGCAACTTCTTCTACAACGATCAGTTCTGGGGCGAGGACATCGCCAACGCGCCGTTCGTGCATTACCCGGACGAGCGCTGGTTCAAGCCGGGCCGCAAAGACGCGCTGCCAGCGGAGATCCTCGACCCGTACTGCCTGGAAATCTACAACCCTGAAGGCGAGCTGCGTGGCTCGCACCTTTACGACACCAACTCTGGCAACGTCGAGCGTGGCATTTGCTCGCTGCCCTATGTGCGTCAGTCCGACGGCCAGGTGGTGTATTTCCCGTCCAACCTGGTCGAGAACCTGTTCCTGAGCAACGGCATGAGCGCCGGCAATACCCTGGCTGAAGCGCAGGTGCAGTGCTTGTCGGAAATCTTCGAGCGGGCGGTCAAGCGCGAAATCCTCGAAGGCGAGCTGGCATTGCCGGATGTGCCGCAGGAGGTACTGGCCAAATACCCCGCTATCCTGGCCGGTATCCAGGGGCTCGAGGAGCAGGGTTTCCCGGTACTGGTCAAGGACGCCTCGCTCGGCGGTGAATTCCCGGTGATGTGCGTCACCTTGATGAACCCGCGTACTGGCGGTGTGTTCGCGTCCTTCGGTGCACACCCAAGCTTCGAAGTGGCGCTGGAGCGCAGTCTGACCGAGCTGTTGCAGGGGCGCAGCTTCGAGGGCCTGAACGACCTGCCTCAACCGACCTTCTCCAGCCATGCGGTGACCGAGCCGAACAACTTCGTCGAGCACTTCATCGATTCGAGCGGCGTGGTGTCCTGGCGCTTCTTCAGCGCCAAGGCCGACTTCGAATTCGTCGAGTGGGACTTCTCCGGCCACGGCGAGGATTCCAACGCCGAGGAGGCCGCCACGTTGTTCGGCATTCTCGAGGGCATGGGCAAAGAGGTGTACATGGCGGTGTACGAGCACCTCGGTGCAACTGCCTGCCGCATCCTGGTGCCGGGCTACTCGGAAATCTATCCGGTGGATGACCTGATCTGGGACAACACCAACAAGGCCCTGTTGTTCCGTGCCGACATCCTCAACTTGCACAGCCTGGACGATGACGCCCTGGCGGCGCTGGTCGAGCGGCTGGAAGAGAGCGAGCTGGACGACTACACCGACATCACCACCTTGATCGGCGTCGAGTTCGACGACAACACGGTCTGGGGGCAGTTGACCATCCTGGAGCTCAAGCTGCTGATCTACCTCGCCCTGGAGCAGTTCGAGGCGGCGAAGGAACTGGTGGAGACCTTCCTGCAGTTCAACGACAACACCGTCGAGCGCGGGCTGTTCTACCAGGCCTTGAACGTGGTGCTGGAAGTGGAACTGGACGAGGACTTGGAGCTGGCCGATTACGAAGCCAACTTCCGCCGCATGTTCGGCGATGCGCGCATGGATGCGGTACTGGGTTCGGTCGATGGCAGCGTACGTTTCCATGGCCTGACACCGACGAGCATGAAGCTCGAAGGCCTCGACCGCCACCTGCGCTTGATCGACAGCTACAAGAAGCTGCACAGCGCCCGGGCCAAGGTGACCCTGCGCTAAGCCAGTCGCCAGCCCTGGTGGCTACCGGGGGCGCGGTGCGCCCCTTTTCGCGGCCCTTCGCCGCTCCCACAGACGCCGTAGTCCTCCTCGCACAGTTTTTGCGGATGAACCCGCTCCCATCGGATCGGCACCGATCCTGTGGGAGTGGGTTACCCGCGCAGCACACGCTGCACAAAGGCTTGGCTTTATGCGCAGGCGCCGGCCAGCGCCTTGCGTCTGCCCATCAGCCAGTAATAGGTCAGCGCTGGGAAAATCAGGCCGACCGCCCAGGCCAGGTCAACCCCTTGCAGGTGGGTGGCGATGGGCCCGGCGTACATCGAAGTATTCATGAACGGCACCTCGAGCACGATGGTGACCAGGAATACGCCGATCGCGACGCCATTCACCCGTCCATAGATCCCGCTCGGCCGGAAGATGTCTTCGATGCGGTATACCCCTTTGCGCACGACGTAGTAGTCGACCAGGTTGATGGCCGTCCACGGGATCAGGAAGTAGCTCATGAAGAAGATGAAGTTCAGGAAGAACGCAATGAAGTCATCCTGGGCAAGCGTGCACAACCCTGTAGCCGCAGCGGCAATCACCAGCAGCAACCCTGCCCGCACCCACGCGGTGACCTTGAGTGCGGTGAAGGGTTCGATCACGGTCACTGTCGACATGAATGCTCCGTACAGGTTGAAGACGTTGATGGCGATCTGACCGTAGAGCACGAAGGCGAACATCAACACCGTGCTGCCGCCGAGCAATCCCACCAGGTTCAAGCCAACGTTGTCTCCGAACCCGGCCATCGCCTTGGCCAGCACCGCACCCAGCAGCATCATCCAGCTCCCGCCGATCACCGTGCCCAGGTAGCTGTACCAGAACACCTGCTGCGTCGGGGTTTCGGTAGGCAAGTAGCGGGAGTAGTCGGCCACGTAGGGCGCATAGGAAAGTTGCCAGGTGACCGCGATGCTCACCGAGGCGAGGAAGGTCGGCAGGCTGAAGCCCTCGAGCGACCATTGCCCGGCGGGCACTGGCAGGCTCAGTGCCAGCCAGGTCGCGATGCCGAACACCCCGAGCGAAGCCAGCGTCAGCAGCTTTTGCAGGCGATGGATCAGTTGGTAGCCGAACAGCGCGACCAGGAAGCACACCGCACCCAGCACCACGATGTTGCCGCCATTGCCGATCGGGCTGGCGCTGGCGACGGCCTGGGCGGCGAGCAAGGTATTGCTGACGAAGAAGCCCAGGTAGATGAGCATGACGAACAACAACGGCACGATCGCGCCATAGACGCCGAACTGGGCCCGACTCTGGATCATCTGTGGGATGCCCAGCTTGGGCCCTTGGGCAGAATGTGACGCCATGAAGAGGGCACCGATCATCGAGCCCAAAAGAATCGACAGCGCACTCCAGAACAGGTTGAGGCCCAGGCTGATGGGCAAGACGCCGGCCGCGACCGTAGTGATGTTGGCATTGGCGCCGAACCACACGAAGAACAGCGAACGCGCCTGGCCGTAGCGCTCGCCCTCAGGGATGAAATCGATGCTGCGATTTTCAACTTTCATCAGGATCTCTCCACACTCAGCAATCATGGGCAAGGCGGTGTTCGAAGCGTTGGATCGCGTCGACGAATGCCTCGGGGTGGAAGGCGAGGTGGTCGGGCGTATCGGTGCGCACCGAGCCTGCCGGCTGCTGCTGCCAATGGCGCAGCAGCTGTGACGTGGAGAAGATCTCCAGCCCGTAGATCCAGTTGGAGAGGATCATCAGGGCTGAATAGTGCGCACCCAGCGTCGTGGCCGTGCAGGCATCGGCGACCAGGCTCAGGGTGAAGCCGTGCTGGTAGGCATCGAACACGCTGGTCATGACGCACACATCGGTCAGCACGCCGAACACCACCAGATGCTCGATCCCCTGGCTTCGAAGCCGCTGCGCCAGGTCGGTGCCATGGAAGGCGCTGTAACGGTGCTTGTCCAACACCTGGTCGCCGGCGTGTGGCGCCAGGGCGTCGAGGACCTCCACCGCCGAGGTGCCGGCGCGGTAGCTGGTCGGTTGGCCATGCTCGTCCACCGGCTCCCCGTGCGCCAGGTCGTGGCCTTGGGCGTTGTTCACGTGGCGGGTGTAGATCACGGGGATGGCAAGGCGGCGGGCTGCGCCGATGAGGGCGCCGGCGTTGCCGACGACTTGGTCGAAACGCTCCAGGGGGAAGCCGTCCTCCTGTTGCAGGTCGATCACGAGAAGTGCGCTGGTACAGGTCATGGTAAATCACTCGGGTACAGTGCCCCTGGCGCCGTCGCAGGAGGCGCCTTGAGGGCGAACGAACAGTCGCAGCGTCCAGGCGAGCCGGGCGCTTGTGGGAAGGTCGAGACGACGCTCGAAGGGGACTTACGCGACTATTTGCCAGAACCCGTTCTGTTTGGCTGCCACGCAGGCAGGCAGGCGTGGCAGGGTGACCTGGGCGGGCGCGCGCCCATGGCGAAGGAAGCCTTGCATGGCACTGGGCAGGTCATGTCTGTCAACGCCTGCCCTGCAGAGGGCAGCGTGACGACGATTGCCTGTGAGAGTGAAAAAAGTGCCCATGTGAGGTGCGCCTTGGAACGGTTGAGCAGGAGCGAAGCAAACGTCGGGCCATTATTGGCGTTTTGGCCGTAAGGCGCATTGCAGGGGCATTTGGGGTGCTTAGCGGGGGCGTGTTTCTAGGTATACCGTAATACGGTGATACCAAAAGTAGCGATTTGCGCTGAATCAACAGGCCGTGAGGTCCAGCGCGGCATCCTTGATCCAGATCCGCGCCCCGGCATCGCCTGCCACCGCCTGAACCGCAGCCCCCGGCGGTCGGCGCATCCAGCTCCAAGGCCGCAACGCGAAGTCGTCACCTTGTAACTGGCCGTCGAGTACGAACAGCTCCAGACCTCGCGGGTTGGCAATGTTCAGTGTCTGTCCGGGCTGGGCCTGCTGCACCCAAACCCGTTCATGGATGCTTTGCCACAGTAGCTGGTCACCCTGCTCGGGCACCTGTGCGACCACGCGTTCATGGTCCTCGGGATGGAACTGGCGCAAGTGCACGAAGATGACGCAGCCCTGGGCAGACCCCGGCGAGTGCTGGCTGCCGGGTGGGTTGCGTATGTAGCTGCCAACTGGATACTGACCCTGTTCGTCCTCGAAGACCCCCTCCAGCACCAAGAACTCCTCACCCCCCGGATGGGCGTGGGCATTGAACCGACTGCCAGGCGCATAGCGCACCAGCGAAGTGGCGCGGGCCTGCTCCTGTCCGATGCGGAACAACAGGCGTCGCTCCACCCCGGCTTGCGGGCTGGGAATCCAGGGCAGGGCATGTCCCTGCACGATCACCGTTTGCCGCAGGTCGGCATTGATCAGGGCCGGCATTACCATCGAAGTCATCTCCACACATCCGACCGACTGATGATCCACCGCCATGGCCCGAAAATCGAGCGTAAAAAAAGCCCAGCGCTGGCGCTGGGCTTGGGTGTCTCCGTTACTGCACGACGCCGTTGTACACCACCGTCGCGACGCCATCCTTCTTGATCGTCAGCTTGTTGCCCTCGGCCAGCGACTCGACCACTTCGGAGCAGCCATCGACTTCCTGTTTGCCGTCCACGTACTCGCCCTTGGTGTCGAAGCTGAAAACATAGGTGGACGCGGGGCAGGCGTTACCACCTTCACCGGTGGACACCACCACGACGTACTTGCTGGGACCGAACGAATAGGCCTTCTCGATGGTGACATAGCCGGTGGCTTCGACATCTTCGACGACCGACTCCATGACGTTCACGACGCCGGCCCGCGACGGGTACATCAGCGCGGTCCCCAGTTCCATGCGCTGGATGCTGAAGGGACCTGCGCTGTCGCCGCTGACCAGCAGCGTTTCGTAGGCCATGGTCGGTGCAGCGGGGGCCAGTTCCGGCGCCACCGGGGGCTTGGCGGCGAGGGCTTGCGGGGGCTGCGGGCTGACGCACTGGCCGCTTTCGCAGATGCGATCGCCTTTGCAGTCGATGTCCTTGGCGCATTGTCCGGCGGGTACGGTGGCCTGGGCGGTGTTCTGCTCGGTTTTGTCACAACCGGCCAGGGCCAGTGCGACCAGGGTGCAGGCAAACAGACGCTTCATGGGGTGAAGTCCTTTTCCAGAAAAAAAGTGGTGGCACAATAGTATCGCGCAATCGCGCCAGGTTGTCTCAAACGCTTGATTTCAGGCGCGTATCAGCGTGTGCCCGAACGCTGTCGCTTGATCCGGTACATGTCGTGATCGGCATGGCTGAGCAGCGCGTCGGCATCCTCGCCGTCCGCCGGGTAGCAGGCCACGCCGATGCTGCAAGAAGGCATCTCGACCTCGCCGAACTCGGCGCCCAACGGCTCGGCCATGGCCGCGAGGATCTGCGCGATCTTTTCGGCCACCGCGCTGTGCGACGGGATGTCGGTCAACAGCACGATGAACTCATCACCGCCCATGCGTGCCACGGTGTCGGTCTTGCCTACGCAGGCTTCGAGCCGTCGGGCGACCGTGCACAGCACGCGGTCGCCCGCCGCATGGCCATGGACATCATTGATGCCCTTGAAGTCGTTGATGTCCACGAACAGCAGCGCCAGTGTGCTCTGTTGGCGGTGCGCCGTGCGCAGGGCCGATTCCAGCCGGTCATTGAACAGCGAGCGGTTGGCCAGCTGGGTCAGCGGGTCGTGGTGGGCGAGAAAGCGCAGCTCCTTCTCGGCCTGGGCCAGGGCCGTGACGTTGCGCGCCACGCCGATGCGAGCCCCGACCTCATCGGACCAGAAGGCCGCCCACAGGATGTGCACCACGCCGCCATCCTTGCGGATGTAACGGTTGCGAAAATCCACATGGGGCTGGCCATTCATGATGCGGATGATCGAGGCGCGGGTGGCTTCCAGGTCTTCGGGGTGCATGTAGTGGGTGATCGGGGTGCCGACCAACTCGCTGGCTCGATAGCCGAGCAGGGTTTCGCAGGCGTCGCTCACGAAAACGATTTCGTTGTCCCGGTCGACCACAAAGACCGTGTCCAGCATCAGGTGGATCAACTTGGGGTAAAGCGCTTGGAGGTCGACGGCCATAGGTCAGCGGAGTCCGGTGCAGAAGGGCGTTCGCGGCGCAGGACAGCATACAAGGCTCATGCCTGCGTCACTACTGGGGCGGGCAAGAAAACCCTCGCTGGCGATGGCCGGCAAGTCGTTCAAGTTCTTCTAGAATTTCGCTAATGCGGGCACCGCTCTGTCGGGAGCCTGATCCTGGTCTCGGCGGTGCTGCTGTTGCTCAATGTCAGCTATACGCTGCACCGCTTGGCCAAGTTGCCTTAGCACACGGTGCTGCAGGTGGTGTTGTGCGTGCTTTAACTGGTTCTGGCTTTACGGGTGGTCGAAATCGTCTGGAGTTTCACGGGCCAATAGTCGCGGTTGAAATCTTCAGGCAGACCGGCCAGGCTCTGCAGCTTTTGATTCTGGAGTCCTCCAAATGTGGGGAAAACCTGCGCGCCAGAGCCCGCCATGGGCCTTGTGCACCTTGCTCGCCATCAATCTCGCCCTGGCCGCCGGCTGCAGCAGCAAAACCAGCACGGCTCGGTATGCCGCAGCGACGGCGGGGTCTAACTGCTATGCCAAGGCCTTGCCGACAGCGGGCGAGGGCGGTCTGGCCTGGGGGGCGAGCATGAGCATTGCCCGGCAAAAGTCCCTTCACAACTGCATGCGCTACGCAAGCCGCTCCGGCGGTACACCGCATACCTGTCAGGTGGTGTTGGCCAAGTGCAAGCGCTGATGGCCCGAGCCCTGTGACCGAAAAACCTTCATCTTTAATGCCTGTGGCGAAAGTTCGTACATCGGCGCGACAAGTTGTCTGCTTGACTTTGCCAGAGGCGCGGTCGTTGCGCTAAACTTGACGCCAAGGTCAGTTTTTGTGATTTCCACTCCGACCTTGCTTTCGGAACGTCAGTGATTCCGCCCTCCGAGCTATCAAGTACCAGAATACGTCATGGGCAGGCGCGCTCTGCCCAGAGGATGAAGCATGACCCACCGTGATATTTCCCGGCGCGCCTTCCTGCAAGGCGGCGTGATTGCGGGCGTAGGGGTGACCCTCGCACCGCTCGGCAGCCCGGCCTTCGCCGCCCTGATGGAAAACAGTGTCACCACTTCCCCGCAGAAGTGGATGAGCCATGACGGCAAGACACGTTTTCGCAACGATGCGCTGTCCAAGGTGTGCGGCAACAAGGTGTTCGCCCGCGACATCCGCGCCAAGGACATGCCCGGCTGGCCGCAGCAGCAAGGCCACGCCCTGTTGCTCAAGACCATCAAGGCCGACCGCATCTATGCAGGCCTGGACCTTGCCTGGCTGGGCGCCGACCTGCAGCCGGACCGCGTCGTCACCGCCGAGGACCTGCACAAGGATGGCATCGCCTGGCCTGAGGCCCACTCGCCGGACCCGCTGCTGCCACCTGGCAAGGTGCCGATGTTCATCGGCCACCCGGTGGCGATCCTGATCTGGAACGACTTCGAGCGTTACCGCCAGGCCAAGCTCAAGCTGCAATTCAACGACAAGGCCATCCGCTACGGCGCCCAAGCGCCGCTGTATCAAGGCGACCCCTATGGCAGCTTCCGTTTCGTGCGGGTGGCGGGCAAGACGCCGTTCGAGGAGGACGAGTTCTCCAGCCTGAAGAACTCCATGCTGTTCCCCACCATCCTCAACCGCAAACCGGTCTGGACCAACGAGCCCAAGCAGCACGGCACCCTCACCGAGCAAGGGTTGTTCTATGCCGATCGCATGGCCGAGCAGCTCAAGCAGGCCCCTGAGGACTGGTTGGTGTTCGACGAGCGCTACAAGACGCCCTCGATCGAACCGGCAGCGCTCGAGCCGGACAACGGCAACGGCTGGTACGACCCGCAAAGCGGCACCCTGCATTTCGTGGTGGCGACGCAGTGCCCCTTCGAGGTGGCACAGGAATGCGTGCACATGATCAAACCGTCGCGCTTTGCCCTCAAGACGCTGAACATGCACCCCGGCTACACGGTCGGCTACGGCTCCAAGGACAACAACATCTTCGTGTTCTACGCTGCCGTCGCGGCCTTGTACGGCAACGGTGTGCCCGTGCGCCTGGCCAACGACCGCTACGAGCAGTTCCAGAGCGGCATCAAGCGCCACCCGTTCGACATCCACTACCAACTGGCGGTGGACAAGAAAGACATGTCGTTCAAGATCTTCCGTGCCGACATGAGTGTCGACGGTGGCGGACGCGCCAACTACAGCTCCTCGGTGGCCGCCGTGGGCGCGACCGCGGCGCAGTCGATCTACTACATGCCTCAGAGCGATCTGGCCGTGACCGCCTACCACTCCCGCGGTGTCGAGGCCGGTTCCATGCGGGGTTATGGCACCCTGCAGACCATGGCCGCGACCGAGATGATGGTCGACGAGATCGCCGGTCGCCTGGGTGTGGATGCCATCGAGCTGCGCCGGGTCAATGCCCTGAAGTCGGGCATGAAGAACACCCAGGGCGCCGTACCCGCCGGGGCCTTGCGCCTGCATGAGATCCTCGACAAGGCCAGCGCCCACGAACTATGGAAGAACCGCGACGCCTACAAGAAGACCATGGAAGCCAAGGACGCCGACAACTGGTACGGCGTGGGCTTTGCCATCTGCCAGAAGGACTTTGGCACGGGTGCCGAAGCGCCCATGGCGAGCATCGAATTCACGGCCGACGGGCGTATCAGCCTGCGTCATATCGGCACCGAACTGGGCACTGGCATGTCGACCTCCCAGGCGTTCGTGGTCAGCGACTTCCTGGGGCGTCCGGCCGATGAAGTGAAAACCGCCGAGACCGAGTGGCCGGAGCTGCAACTGGCCACCCACGGCAACCCCTATCTGATGAGCCAGGCCGAGCAGGACGCTGCCCTGCGTGACCCGCGCTGGGTCGGCAAGCTGGCCTCGCCATCCTCGGCGACCAACTCGGCCTTCTACTTTAGCCACGCCACGCGCGAAGCCGCTCGGGTGCTGTTCAACCATGGCCTGTGGCCGGCGGCGTTGTCGCTGTGGCGCCAGGGCCCGTTCGGTGGGCAGGCCAACCCGCTGGTGGTGCGCCGCGAGAACGCGGTCTGGGTCAACGGTGAACTCACCGGCAATGGCCTGGCCCCGATCCCGTTCGCCGAGCTGGCCAAGAAAGCCCATGAGATGGGGCTGGTGACCGGCGTCAGCGTCCACGCATTCAACCGCTGGAGCTGGGCTGAATCCGATTTCGTCATCGATGGCGTGCGTGAGCGCCTGCCGCTCGATGCGATGGCGGTCAAGTACGGCGACGGTGCGCCGAACGTCAAGAAAGCGCAGATGAACAGCGCCAGCTACCACCTGCTGGACCGCCAGAACGCCGCCTATCCGGCCACCCAGCTGAACAACGCCATGGTGACTTACTACAGCCCGGTGGCGACCCTGGTGCAGGTGAAAGTGAACAAAGGCAGCGGCCAGGTGCAGGTACTCAACCACCACAGCTGGGTGGAGTGTGGCCGTGTACTGGTACCGGAACTGGTCAAGGGCCAGCTCGAAGGCGGTATCGCCATGGGCATCGGCCATGCACTGACCGAAGAAATGCCGCTGTACGAAGGTGGCCCGGGCGAGGGCGACTGGAACTTCAACCGCTATCGCCTGCCGATGGCCAAGGACGTGGCAGTGTGGCAGCAGACATCGGAGATCCTGCCGCCACTGTCACCGACCGACCCCTCCAAGGGCATCGCCGAAGTGGTGATGATCCCGGTGGTCGGCGCGATCGGTAACGCCGTGGCCCATGCCATCGGCAAGCGTGTTCGCGACCTGCCTATCACCCCCGCCCGCGTCAAGGAGGCCCTCAATGGCTAACCGCCCGCTTCAAATGACCTTGAATGGTCAAACCGTCGGTCCGGCCGAAGTGCCTGAAGACCTGGCAATGATCGACTACCTGCACGAATACCAGAACCTCACCGGCTCCCGCCTGGGCTGTGGCCAGGGCATCTGCCACGCCTGCGTGGTGATCGTCGACAACCCTGACGGCACCAGCGAGGAAGTGCGCACCTGCATCACCGGCGCGCATTACTTCGAAGGCAAGAAGGTGCGCACCATCGAGGGCCATGCCAAGCATGACGAGGCGGGCAACCTCAGTGAGCTGAACCCGATCCAGCAGAAGTTCGTCGACCGCTTCGCCTTCCAATGCAGCTACTGCGCACCCGGCTTCGTCAATGCCGCCACCGTGCTGGTGGAAAAGGCCCAGCGCCAGCCACTGAAAAAGAGCGAGCTCGAAGGGGCCATCGAGGCCAGTCTCGGCCATCACATCTGCCGCTGCACCGGGTATGTGCGTTACTACGACGCCACTCGCGAAGTGCTCAGTGACCTCGGCCTGGTCAAGGAGGGTTGAGCATGAGGCACGTTCTTTCGGGCCTGGCGCTGGCCATGGGTGCGGCGCTGTCGCTCGGTGTACAGGCAGCCGACCAGGCGCAGGTCAAGCGTGGCGAATACCTGGCCCGCGCGGCCGACTGCATGGCCTGCCACACGGCCGAAGGCGGTGCGCCGTTCGCCGGCGGCCTGCCGATCCATTCTCCGTTCGGCACCATCTACGGCACCAACATCACCTCGGACAAGCAGTTCGGTATCGGTGACTACAGCCGCGACGAATTCTTCGCCGCCCTCACCGAGGGCAAGCGCAAGGACGGCGCCAACCTGTATCCGGCAATGCCCTACACCTCGTACCACTTGATCAAGCGCGAGGATGCTGACGCCATCCACGCGTACTTGATGACCGTGCCGCCGATCAACCGGCCCGCGCCTGAAACCAGCTTGAGCTTCCCGTTCAACGTGCGCATGGGCCTGGCCGGCTGGAACATGCTGTACGGCAAGAGCGTGCAGTTGCAGGCCACCGAGGGCAAGAGCGAGGCTTGGCAGCGCGGGCAGTACATGGTGGAGGTACTCGGCCACTGCGGCGAATGCCACACCCCGCGTAACCGCATCGGCGCCCTGGAGCAGGACAAGCGCTTGACCGGCGGCCTGTTGGCCGGCTACCTGGCACCCAGCCTGCTGGCCCAGGACCTGGCCGAGCGCGGCTGGACCCAGCCGGACCTGACCACGTTCCTCAAGCACGGCATCAGTGGCCAGGGCAGCATGTTCAACGAGATGTTCCCGGTGGTGCACCACAGCACCCAGCATCTGGAAGACGCCGACCTGGCCGCGATGGCGACCTATCTGCTGGGTGACCAGCCACCGAAGGCCAAGGTCGTGCAGGCCGTGCCGGTGGACCAGCTCGGCGAGAGCGCCCAGCGTGGCCGCCAGCAGTACCTCAACGTCTGCGCCGGCTGTCATGGCGTCGAGGGCGAGGGCAAGCCGCACATCGCGGTCGCCATGCAGGGCAACACCGTGCTGCGCCAGGCCGACTCGCGCAACCTGGCCAAGGTGATCCTCGAAGGCATCCGCGAGCAGCAGTTCACCGGTTTCGAGCGCATGCAGCCCATGCCGGGCTTTGCCGAAAAGCTCGACGACGGGCAAGTCACCGACCTGGTCAACTACCTGCGTGAAGCATGGGGCGGGCTGCCGGGGGACTTGAGTACCCAGCAGCTGGCGAACCTGAAGACGGAGTGAGCCGTGCAGCATCTTGATCTGCAAGTGGTACGACAGGCGCTGCAATGGTCCTGCCAGGGCCAGCGTGTGTGGCTGTGCACCGTGCTCTTCACCTACGGCTCGGCGCCCCGTGCGCCGGGCTCGCTGTTGGCGGTCAATGAGCGCGGGCAGTGGGTGGGGTCGCTTTCTGGCGGCTGCGTCGAGGAAGACTTCCTGGCGCGGGTCGGCGAAGGCGAGTTTGCAGGGCCGGTCGCGGTTGTGCGCTATGGCGATGGTAGCGACAGCCGCTCGAATATTCGGCTTCCGTGCGGCGGTGTGCTCGATGTCCTGGTGGAGAACCTGCCAGCGGATTGCGACGTGCAGGCGCACTTGCGCGAGCTGGAGTCGGCCTTGCTCGGCCAGCGTCGGCTGTTACGCCAGGTGAGCCTGCACGATGGCCAGCGCCGGTTGAGCGACGATATCGAGCAGGGGCCTCGGGTGGCCTACGACGAGGCCGCCGTCCATCTGCGGGTGGGCGCGGCCCAGCGTTTGCTGCTGGCAGGGTATTCCAGCGTCGCGCACTTCTGTGCGGAGTTTGGCAAGGGGCTTGGTTTTGAAGTCATCCTCTGCGAACCCCGCGAGGAGGTGCTCGACGGCGTGGAGCTCGACGGCATCGAGATTCGTCGCGAGCTGCCGTCGGTGTTCATTGCCAATGGCGGCTGCCACCGCGACACGGCGGTCGTGGCCCTGACCCACGATCCCAAGATCGATGATCTGGCCATGCTCGAAGCGGTACGCACCGAGGCGTTCTACATTGGGGTGATGGGTTCGCGCACCACCTCAGAGAAACGCCGCGAACGCCTCCAGCGCATCGGCAAGCTGGATGAGCAGGCGCTGAGGCGGATTCACGCTCCCATCGGCCTGAACCTGGGCAGCAAGACACCTGCGGAAATCGCCTTGGCAGTGCTTGCGGATGTGCTGCGTACCCGCAGCGGCATCGCCCGCGAGGCGCTGTGACGGTCGTTGCGCTGGTACTGGCCGCCGGACGCAGTGCGCGTTTCGGCAGCGACAAGCGCCGTGCGCCTCTGGCTGACGGGCGTAGCCTGTTGGCGCACAGTGTCGAGCAGGCCTTGGCCGTGTTCGACGAGGTGCGGGTGGTGCTGCGTGAGGGGGAAGGCATGCAGGAGTTGGGACTGCCTGCCGGCTGCCGCGTGGTCCCCAGCCCGGATGCTGCCTTGGGCATGGGCCACAGCCTCGCGGCGGGCGTGGCCTCGCTTCAGGACGGCAATGCCCACGCGGTCGCCATCTTGTTGGGGGACATGCCCTGGATCTTGCCGGACACCTTGCGGCGAATGGCGCAGGCCGCTTCGGCATCCAGCATCCTGTTGCCCTCGCATGGGGGGCGACAGGGGCATCCTGTGGTGTTCGGCCGTACCTTTTGGCCGGAACTGATGCGCCTTACTGGCGACGAAGGTGCGCGCTCGGTGCTGCGCTCACACCGGGATTGCTGCGTGCTGCTCGAGGTGGACGACGCCGGCGTATTGCGTGATGTGGATACTCCGGACGCGTTGGCGGCAAGGGCCTCGCCCCTGTAAGAGCGGGTTCACTCGCGGACACCGGCCACCGCTGCACGGTCTGCTTCGCGGCGGTTCGACGCTTAGATAACCCCCCATCCACAGGCTCAGTGGTGCTGTCCTTGTGGGTGGGGGGCTTGTCCTGCGCTGGGCTGCGCAGCAGCCTCGATGGTCTGCCGTCTGGCTAGGCCGCCAGGCGCCCACTGGCAATCGCCTGCGAAGCCGCCAGCATGGCGCGCAGCAACACCGCGCAGCCGGCCGCCAGGTCCTCTGGCGTGGCATTCTCGATTTCGTTGTGGCTGATGCCGCCTTCGCAGGGTACGAAGATCATCCCTGCAGGGCCAAGCTCGGCGAGGAAGATCGCGTCGTGCCCCGCACCGCTGACGATGTCCATGTGCGCCAGGCCCAGGTTGCGCGCCGAGTCGCGCACGGCTTCGACGCAACCTGTGTCGAAGTACAGGGCAGGGAAGTCCGCGGTCGGTGTCAGCGTGTAGCTCAGGCCATGCCGCTGGCAGGTGCTGTCGATCACCTGGCGGACCTCAGCGATCATCGCATCCAGCTGCTCACCCTCCAGGTGACGAAAATCGAGGGTCATGCGCACTTCGCCGGGGATGACGTTGCGCGAGCCAGGGTAGGCTTGCAGGCAGCCCACGGTGCCGCAGGCGTGCGGTTGATGGCTCAGTGCGGCGCGGTTGACCGCGGCCACCACGTCGGCGGCGCCCACCAGGGCGTCCTTGCGCAGGTGCATCGGCGTTGGACCGGCATGGGCCTCGACGCCGCGCAGGGTCAGGTCGAACCACTTCTGGCCCAAGGCGCCCAGCACCACGCCGATGGTCTTGGCTTGGTCCTCGAGGATCGGCCCTTGCTCGATGTGCGCCTCGAAGTAGGCACCCACCGGGTGACCGAGCACGGCCCGTTGACCGGCATAGCCGATGGCATCGAGCGCCTCGCCGACGGTCACTCCCTGGGCATCGACTTTGGCCAAGGTTTCTTCGAGGGTGAACTTACCGGCGAACACGCCTGAGCCCATCATGCACGGGGCAAAGCGCGAGCCCTCCTCGTTGGTCCATACCACCACTTCCAATGGCGCCTCCGTCTCCACACCCAAGTCATTGAGGGTGCGGATCACTTCCAGGCCGGCCATGACCCCGAAGCAGCCATCGAACTTGCCCCCGGTGGGCTGGGTGTCGATGTGGCTACCGGTCATCACCGGTGGCAGCTTCGGATTGCGTCCTGGCCGGCGGGCGAAAATGTTACCGACTGCATCGATGCTGACGTCGCAACCGGCGGCCTCGCTCCATTGCACGAACAGGTCGCGCGCCTGGCGGTCGAGGTCGGTCAGGGCCAGGCGGCAGACGCCACCCTTGGCGGTGGCGCCGAGGCGCGCCAGGTCCATCAGGGATTGCCACAGGCGCGCACTGTCGATATGGCGCTCGCTCGATTGCAGGACATGCTGGGCGGGAGTGCTCATGGGTATCTCCTCAGGCTGTTGTTATCCGGTTGGGCGCAGGTCTTGCGTCACGGTATTGGTTTGACCAGTCGGCTGGGTTTGCGCAGCGCCACGCTGCCCAGGGCGTAATAGAGCGTGCCGCCGAGCACCGAGCCTGTGAACCAGCCGTAGTCGTAGAACCAGCTGAAGCGGTCGTTGCCGATGGCCATGATCGTCAGCGCCACGGGCAGGGCGAAGGCGGCGAAGCCCGCCCAGTTCCAGGCGGGGTAAACGTCGTCACGGTACAGACCAGCCAGGTCCAGGCGTTGCCGGCGGACCAGGAAGTAGTCCACCACCATGATTCCGGCAATCGGCCCGAGCAGGCTGGAGTAGCCCAGCAACCAATTGGAATAGACACTCTCAAGGCTCAGGTCCGAGACGATCCAGCCAAGCTTTTTCAACAGCTCGTGAGCCATCAGGGCCAGGCCGATGAAACCGGTGAGCCACACGGCGCGGCTACGGCCGATCAGCCGTGGGGCGATGTTCTGGAAGTCGTTGGTGGGCGAGACGATGTTCGCCGCCGTGTTGGTCGACAGCGTGGCGATGATGATCAGCGCCATGGCCAGTGCCACCCAGCCTGGGCTCTGGATGTGACCAATCAGGCTGACAGGGTCCGACACTGTCTCACCGACCAGGGACGCCGAGGCCGCCGTCATGATCACGCCCAGGGAGGCGAACAGGAACATGGTCAGCGGCAAGCCGAAGATCTGCCCGAGGATCTGGTCTTTCTGGCTCCTGGCGTAACGGCTGAAATCCGGGATGTTCAGCGACAGCGTCGCCCAGAACCCCACCATGGCCGTGAGACCCGCGCAGAAGTAGCCCACCACGCTGGCGCCTTCCGGACGCTTGGGCGGCTGGGCCAGTAACTCGGTCATCGACATGTGCGGCAGCGCCCACATCAGCAGGCCGAAGCCCACCGCCACGAGCAGTGGGGCCGACAGGGTTTCGAGCCATTTGATCGACTCCGCACCGCGCAGCACCACCCACAAGTTGAGCGACCAGAACACCATGAAACCGATCACCTCGCCGGTGCCGCCCAACGACTTCCAGCCCTCGAACAGCGACCCGAGGAACAGGTGAATGGCCAGGCCACCGAACATTGTCTGGATACCGAACAAGCCGCAGGCGACCACCGCGCGAATCAGGCAGGGCACGTTGGAGCCCAGGATGCCGAAGGAGGCGCGTAGCAGGACGGGGAAGGGGATGCCGTACTGGGTGCCGGGAAAGGCATTGAGCGTCAAGGGAATCAACACGATCAGGTTGGCCAGCAGGATCGCCAGCAACGCCTCGCCGACGCTCAGGCCGAAATAGGCGGTGAGCACGCCACCGAGTGTGTAGGTGGGTACACAGATGGACATCCCCACCCACAGGGCGGTGATGTGCCATTTGTTCCAGGTCCGTTGATGCACCTTGGTCGGTGCGATGTCGTGGTTGTAGCGCGGGCTGTCCAGGACATCGCTGCCGGCGGACAGCTCAAACAGCCCGTCCTGCTCGATCACTTGCGATCTGCTCTGTTGCATGGGGCTCTCCAGGTTTTTCTTGTAGTTGTTCGCTCATCGGGCTGATGCGATGGCCGGAGTACACACACCACCAGTACTGCACCTTCGGTCCGGCCAGGCGGTTGGGGCCGCACTCAACAAACGTGCCGGGTTGGCCCTGGACCTTCCCGGATGGCCGCCGCCGACCGAAGGTAATGCGCTGCAAAGCATTTCTCGACAACAACAGCGGGCGCGGCACCTGCCGCGCCCGCTGTTTTCGTGTTGTACGGACCAGATTTCAAACAGCTGAATTTGCATGGAAAATCTCGACCAATTTCGCTTCTTGTCAAGTGAGTCAAGCTGGTTCGAGGTCCGCTGTTTTTCCTGTTTTTTATAAAAAACTAATAAAAACAAGATGTTAATGATTGACGGTTTTGCCAATTAATTTTTTGACCAAACCCGGATCAGCAACTAGATTCCAATCTTGTCAGGTCTGACAGGATTGCATGTTCCTTTCCAGGCCTAGGCCACATAACAATTTCAAGAACCGGCCTTGACCGGTCAGCCTGCGAGGAAAACGGCATGTCCCTGTTGATCCGTGGCGCCACCGTGGTTACGCATGAAGAACACTATCGCGCAGATGTCCTGTGCGCCGATGGCCTGATCCGCGCCATCGGGGAAAACCTCGACCCACCGGCCGACTGCGAGATTCTCGACGGCAGCGGCCAATACCTGATGCCAGGCGGCATCGACCCCCACACTCACATGCAGTTGCCGTTCATGGGCACGGTAGCCAGCGAGGACTTCTTCAGCGGCACGGCCGCAGGCCTTGCCGGTGGCACCACGTCGATCATCGACTTCGTCATCCCCAACCCGCAGCAATCGCTGCTGGAGGCTTTCCACACCTGGCGTGGCTGGGCGCAGAAATCCGCCGCCGACTATGGTTTTCATGTCGCCATTACCTGGTGGAGCGAGCAGGTGGCCGAAGAAATGGGCGAACTGGTCGCCCACCACGGGGTGAACAGCTTCAAGCACTTCATGGCCTACAAGAACGCCATCATGGCGGCCGACGACACCCTGGTGGCCAGCTTCGAACGTTGCCTGCAACTGGGGGCGGTGCCCACGGTGCATGCCGAGAACGGCGAGCTGGTGTTCCACTTGCAGCAGAAGTTGCTTGCCCAAGGCCTGACCGGGCCAGAAGCGCATCCGCTGTCGCGTCCCTCCCAGGTCGAGGGCGAAGCCGCCAGCCGCGCCATTCGCATCGCCGAGACGCTCGGGACACCGCTGTACCTGGTGCATGTCTCCAGCCGCGAAGCCCTGGATGAGATCACCTACGCCCGGGCCAAGGGCCAGCCGGTGTACGGCGAGGTGCTACCGGGCCATTTGCTGATCGACGACAGCGTCTACCGCGACCCTGACTGGGCCACGGCCGCAGGCTACGTGATGAGCCCGCCGTTCCGCCCGCGCGAACATCAGCAAGCGCTTTGGCGTGGGCTGCAATCGGGCAGTCTGCATACCACCGCGACAGACCATTGCTGCTTCTGCGCCGAGCAGAAGGCCATGGGCCGCAACGACTTCAGCCGCATTCCCAATGGCACCGCCGGCATCGAGGACCGCATGGCGGTGCTGTGGGACGCCGGCGTGAACAGCGGGCGCCTGTCGATGCACGAGTTCGTCGCGCTGACTTCCACCAACACCGCGAAGATCTTCAACCTGTTCCCGCGCAAGGGCGCCATTCGCGTTGGGGCCGATGCCGACCTGGTGCTCTGGGACCCCCAAGGCACACGCACGATTTCCGCCCAGACCCATCACCAGCGAGTGGACTTCAACATCTTCGAGGGGCGCACGGTCCGTGGCGTGCCCAGCCACACCATCAGCCAGGGCCGCGTGTGCTGGGCCGATGGCGATTTGCGCGCCGAGCCCGGGGCAGGGCGCTATGTGGAGCGTCCGGCCTACCCAGCGGTGTACGAAGTGCTGGGCCGACGTGCCGAGCAGCAGCGGCCGACGCCCGTCAGCCGCTGAGCCTGAGGGCTGCGCTGGCAGCCCTTCAGACACCACGAACTGCCGTTGACTGCCATCCCGAGAACGCCGGGCGGGTGACCGCCGCCCGGCCAATAAGAAAGAGAGGCTACAACCGTGATCGATGCCCTGAACCACTTGCCCAAGCCCCGGGCCAGCCGTGAGCAGCTGGCCGAGGCGTTCACCGATCTTGCACCTGCGCTGACGGCGCGCCAGGCTGCCGTGGAAAGCGCACGCTGCCTTTACTGCTACGACGCGCCTTGCGTCAATGCCTGTCCCAGCGAGATCGACATCCCCTCGTTCATCCGTCGCATTGCCGACGAGAACCTGCAGGGCGCTGCCGAGCGCATCCTTTCGGCCAACATCCTCGGTGGCAGCTGCGCCCGCGTCTGTCCGACCGAGATCCTCTGCCAGCAGGCCTGCGTACGCAACAACGCCCAGGAGTGCGCGCCAGTGCTGATCGGCCAGTTGCAGCGCTACGCGCTGGACAATGCAGGCTTCACCGGGCATCCGTTCCAGCGCTCACCGGCTACCGGCAAGCGCATTGCCGTGGTCGGCGCAGGGCCGGCCGGGCTTTCCTGCGCCCATCGCCTGGCCATGCAGGGCCACGATGTGGTGATCTTCGAAGCGCGGGAGAAGGCCGGTGGCCTCAATGAGTACGGCATCGCCCGCTACAAGCTGGTGGATGACTACGCCCAGCGCGAGGTCGAGTTCCTGCTCGGTATCGGCGGTATCGAAATCCGCCATGGCCAGGCGCTGGGAGCCAACCTCACCTTGACGGAGCTGCGTGGGCAGTACGATGCAGTGTTCCTCGGCCTGGGCCTTGGGGCCGTGCGCCAACTGGGCTTGCAGGATGAAGAGGCCCCAGGCGTGCTTGGCGCTACTGCATACATCCGCGAGTTGCGCCAGGCCAGCGATCTGACGCAACTGCCCGTGGCCGACCGCTGCCTGGTCATCGGTGCAGGCAACACCGCCATAGACATGGCGGTGCAGATGAGCCGCCTGGGCGCGCGGGACGTGAATCTGGTGTATCGCCGCGGCCAGGCCGACATGGGCGCGACCGGGCATGAGCAGGACATCGCCAAGGCCAACCAGGTGCGCCTGCATACCTGGGCCCGCCCCGACGCGGTGCTGCTCGATGACTGCGGCCGGGTGCGCGGCATGCGCTTTGCCCGCACGGCGCTGGTCGATGGGCGACTGACCGACACGGGTGAGACGTTCGAACTGGCCGCCGACGCCATCTTCAAGGCCATTGGCCAACGCTTCGACGATGCAAGCCTGGCCGATCCGCTGGCGGCGCAGCTGGAGCGCGACGGCGAGCGCATCCGCGTCGATGCGCAGATGCGCACCAGCCTGCCAGGCGTCTATGCCGGTGGCGACTGCACCGCGCTGGGCCAGGACTTGACTGTCCAGGCCGTGCAACATGGCAAACTGGCTGCCCAAGCCATCCATGCCGAACTCATGCTCAACGTGGAGGCTGCGTAAATGGCCGACTTGTCTATCGTCTTCGCCGGCATCAAGGCGCCTAATCCTTTCTGGCTGGCCTCCGCGCCGCCCACCGACAAGGCCTACAACGTGGTGCGCGCCTTCGAGGCCGGTTGGGGCGGGGTGGTATGGAAGACCCTCGGCGAGGACCCTGCGGCGGTCAACGTGTCGTCGCGCTACTCCGCGCACTACGGCCCCAACCGCCAGGTGCAGGGCATCAACAACATCGAGCTGATCACCGACCGCTCGCTGGAGATCAACCTGCGCGAGATCACTCAGGTGAAGAAAGACTGGCCTGACCGCGCATTGATCGTGTCGCTGATGGTGCCCTGCGTGGAGGAGTCCTGGAAATTCATCCTGCCGCTGGTGGAGGCCACGGGCGCCGACGGTATCGAGCTGAACTTCGGTTGCCCCCATGGCATGCCGGAACGGGGCATGGGTGCGGCGGTCGGCCAAGTGCCGGAGTACGTGGAGATGGTCACCCGCTGGTGCAAGACCCATTGCTCGCTGCCGGTGATCGTCAAGCTCACGCCCAACATCACCGACATACGCCAGTCAGCCCGCGCCGCCCATCGTGGCGGAGCGGACGCGGTGTCGCTGATCAACACCATCAACTCCATCACCAGTGTCGACCTTGATCGGATGGTCGCGCATCCGATCGTGGGCGAGCAGAGCACCCATGGCGGTTACTGCGGTTCGGCGGTCAAGCCGATTGCGTTGAACATGGTGGCCGAGATCGCGCGGGATCCGCAGACGCGCGGCCTGCCGATCTGCGGCATCGGCGGTATCGGCAACTGGCGGGACGCCGCGGAGTTCGTCGCCTTGGGCTGTGGCGCGGTGCAGGTGTGCACGGCAGCGATGCTGCACGGTTTCCGTATTGTCGAGGACATGAAAGATGGCCTGTCGCGTTGGATGGACCAGCACGGCCATCACAGCCTGGAGGCCTTCCGCGGTCTGGCGGTGGGGCACACGACCGACTGGAAGTACCTGGACATGAATTACCAGGTTGTGGCCCACATCGACCAGCAGGCCTGCATCGGCTGCGGTCGCTGCCACATCGCCTGCGAGGACACCTCGCACCAGGCCATCGCCAGCACCCTCAAGGCCGACGGCACCCATGCCTACAGCGTGATCGACAAGGAATGCGTAGGCTGCAACCTGTGCCAGATCACTTGCCCGGTGGAGGGCTGCATCGACATGGTGGCGCAGGACACCGGCAAGCCCTACCTCAACTGGACCCAGGATCCGCGCAATCCCTATCGCGAGGCCAGTTGATCCCTGGCCGGCCGGACGTGAGCTTGGGGCTGCTGCGCAGCCCATCGCAGGCTGTCGCCAGTTCCCACGGTTAAACAGCAAGATCTGTGGGCGCTGGCGACAGCCTGCGATGGGGCGCGTATCGGCACCAGGGGCAGCAATGGGATCAGGGCTCCAGGCCGATGCCGCGCAGGATCACGCAGGTCACGGTCTGCACGGCCCGCTCGAAGGCCGGGTCTGACAGCGGCTCGCCGCCATTGAGCAGCGTCACCTGATAGCCGAAGTCGGCGTAGTGCTGGGTCGCGGCCCAGATCATGTACAGCAGTGCCGAAGGCTCCACCGGCAGGATACGTTTTTCCTCCACCCAGCGTCGGATCTTGGCTTCCTTCATCAGCGCCCAGGGCACCAAGTCGTCGTCCAGGCTGGCGCCGAGCAGGGGCGCGCCATGCAGGATCTCTTCGGCCCAGACTTTCGAGCCCAGCGGCCGCGAGCGCGAATGACCCATCTTTGCGCGAATGTAGCTGGTCAGTACCACCCGCGGATCCTCGAAGCGCTCGAAGCAAAGGGCGTCCTGCTTCCACACTTCCAGCAGATCGCGCAGCACTGCCTGGTACAGCTCGTCCTTGGTGCTGAAGTAGTAGTGCAGGTTGGAGCGGGGCAGTTCGGCTTGCTCGGCGATATCGCCCATGGAGGTGCCGGCGTAGCCTTTTTCGGCAAATACCTTTTCGGCGGCCTGCAGGATCTTTTCGACGTTGCGTCGACGGATCTCGATCTTGTGGTTGGTCATAGCCTGTCCATTGCAACCTTCGCCCGCCAAGGCTAACAGCTTTACAGGGCACGGCCCAAAGCGAATGCACGACCTGCAAGCCTCTGGTTGGCATCTATGGCCACTGTGCACTACCGTTCAAGCAACGGGGCCTGCGCCATTTATCGCTTTCTTTGATGCCCAGACCACGAATCAACGTTGTCAGGACGACGTCACTCGTTTGGCTTACGGAGTAGACAAGCAAATGCAGGATGTCCGTCCGAACCCGCGTCTTCCCTTGGCCCACGATGCTGGGCAGCCGATCTTCATGGACTTTTTGCAGCAGGCTCAGCGCTCGCCGCAGGCGCCTGCCATTGTTTCCGAGCATGGCATCTGTACTTTTCTTGAGCTTGAGGCGATCAGCCGGGGTATTGCAGCGTTGCTGATCGAAAGCGGGGTGCATCAAGGCGATCGCGTCGTGATCGTTTCGAGCCGGTGCGCGGGGCTGGTCTACGCCATGCTCGGTGCCTCGCGGGCGGGCGCGATCTTCACGGTGGCCGACACGGCCTACCCGAAGGCGCGTATCGCTCAGATCCTGCATACGCTGCAACCTGCCTTCGTCTTGTTGGCCGGGGCGGCGCAGCTTGACCTCGATGACGCGTCCATTCGGGTGGAACGGGTGCCGGAGCCGGCAGCTGAGGCCCTGGCGCGCTTTGCCCATCACCAACAGCAGTTGCCGTTGGTCGATCCTGATCAACCGGCCTATATCACCTTTACGTCCGGCAGCACTGGCGAGCCCAAGGGCGTGGTGACGACCCACGCGCCATTGGTGCACTTCATCGGCTGGCATGTTCGCCAGCATGGATTTTCCCAAGAAGACTGCTTCTCGCTGCTCTCCGGGCTGGGCCATGACCCGGTGTACCGGGATGTGTTCACGCCGCTGTCCATCGGTGCCAGGGTTGCGATCCCTGCACAGACCACAGTGATCGACCCGACTGCACTGGCGGCCTGGCTGCAGGCCCAGGCGGTCTCGGTGGTTCACCTCACACCGCCCCTGGGCAAGCTGATCGAGACCGGCGCCAGGCTCGGCGGCATCAGGCTCGATGCGCTGCGCTACCTGTTCTGGGGCGGCGAAGCGCTGGGCAGCGCCCTGTATGGGCAAATACGCGAAATCGCCCCCAACGCCTGCTGCGTCAACTTCTACGGCACCACCGAAACGCCCCAGGCCATGGCGTACCACCGGATCGATCCGGGCGCCGACCACAGCAGGATCCCCCTGGGCAAAGGCATCGATGGCGCGCAGCTGCTGGTCGTGGATGACGCTAACCAACTGGCCGGGCAAGGGCAGGTTGGCGAGATCCTGATCCGCAGCCCCTATCTGTCCCAGGGGTACTGGGGCGATACGGTCCAGACCCGCCAACGCTATGTGCCCAACCCCTTCACCCAGGCCGAAGACGACCTGTGCTACCGCACCGGTGACCTGGGCAGTTACGGTGCCGACGGCAGCGTCACGTTCCTTGGCCGTGGAGACAGCCAGGTCAAGATACGTGGGCACCGGATCGAACTGGCGGAGATCGAAGCGGTGTTGGCCCGGCACCCGCAGCTCAGGCAATGCGTGGTGCTGGCCGACACCGAAGGCCCCAGTACCAAGCTGGTGGCCTATTGCGTTGCCAACGACGCAGCGTCCTCCCAGGCGCTGCGCGAGTACGCTGCCAGCCAATTGCCGGACTACATGGTGCCGGCGTTGTTCGTGATGCTCCAGGCGATTCCGATCACGCCGAACGGCAAGGTCGACAAGCGTGCCTTGCAGGCGCTGCGCGGCGACATCGAGGCGAGCACCGTGCAGGCAAACCAGGCGCTGTCGCCGGTGGCGCAAAAGCTGGTCAGCGCCTGGTCAGAAATCCTGCAGACGCCTGAGATCGACCCGAACCTGTCATTCGTCGAACTGGGCGGCGATTCACTGTCGTTCGTCCAGGCCTCGATGGTGCTGGAGACGCTTATCGGCCCGCTACCGGCGCAATGGGAGCTCAAGCCGATCCATGAGCTGTGTCAGCTAAGTGCCACGCGGCCAGCGGCCAGGCCTATGATCCGCGCCGTGGAGATCCCGGTGCTGTTGCGGGTGCTGTCGATCCTGCTGATCGTCATCGGGCATTTTCACGGTGGCTCGGGTTGGCCGATCGTGGGCGAAACGTCGGTGTTGTTCGCGGTGTCCGGGCTTGCCCTGGCGCGGTTTCAACTCAAGGCCATCGACGACTATGGCAGCGTGCGCACGCTGATTCGCTCGATCGCCGTCATCGTGGTGCCGACCCTGCTCTATACGCTGTTGACCCAGGTCGTGTTCGGCAACGTGCACTGGCAGGCTTTCTTGCTGATCGCGAACTGGTACCCGCCAGCGGTCACCGGAGGTTTTTCGTATTGGTACATCGAGCTGCTGGTGCAGATGCTGGCGATCATGGCGGTGGTGCTGTCGTTCGCCCGGGTCAGGGCGCTGATCATGGCGGCGCCGTTTCGCGTGCTGCTGGCCGGCGCCTGCGCGGCGGCCGTGGCGGGCCTGTTGATCGATGCCTATATCTTCGATGCAAGTGCGCTCTACAACCGCGTGCCCCAGCATTACCTTGCGGTCCTGGTGCTGGGCATGGCGATTCATTTTGCCCGGACCACGCCGCAGAAATGGCTGGCCAGCGCGGTGGTGGTGCTCGTGCTGGGCGGGCAGCGTGTGGTGGATGTGCTGGCGCATGGGGTGGACTTCAGCCAATACGTCGATGTGGCCATCCCGGCGGTGCTGACGATGATTTGGTGGCGCGCCGTTCCCCTGCCTGACCTCATTGCCCGTGGGGCTGCCTTGATCGCATCCTCGACGCTGTTCATCTACCTGACCCACTATCAGTTCCAGTCCGTCGCGCGCCGTCTGGGCGATGTGCCGGGGCTCGATGTGGTTCTGGCCATCGTCGGCGGGATCGCTGTGGCTTATGCCTGGAACAAAGCCGTCCGCTTCGTCTCGATGCGCTGGAGTGGCGGCGCCAAGCGCAGCGCGGAAAAGTTCGAGCGCGTCCTGTGACGGGGCTGTGCGGGGGCTGACTGGCCTGCTAACGTGCCCACTTGCACCTGCACAGGCCTCGCCCCATGCCCGTCGTCGACAACCTGATCGCCTTCACCTTCGCCGCCACGGTGCTGACCCTCACGCCGGGCCTGGACACCGCATTGATTTTGCGTACAGCCACGGTGGAGAGCCGCACCCAAGCCATGCGCGCCGCCTTGGGCATCAACGCAGGCTGCCTGCTGTGGGGCGCTGCGGTGGCATTCGGGCTCGGGGCCCTGATTGCGGTCTCGGAGCTGGCCTACAACCTGCTGAAATACTGCGGCGCGGCCTACCTGGCTTACCTGGGGCTGAACATGCTGTTGCGCCCGCGCCAGGCCTTTTCGGCTGCCGGCGAACAGGCCAGGCCTGTGGCCAACTGGTTTCTCAAGGGCATGATGGGCAACCTGCTCAACCCCAAGGTCGGCATCTTCTATGTGTCCTTCTTGCCTCAGTTCATCCCCCAAGGCGAGCCGCTGGTGGCCTGGACCTTCGGCCTGGTCGGGATCCATGTGGTGCTGGGGCTGCTCTGGGCGAGCGCCCTGATCGCCGCGACCCAGCCGCTGGCGACGGTGCTGCGCCGGGGCCCGGTGATCCAATGGATGGACCGCACCACCGGGCTGATCTTCGTTGCCTTCGCCGCGCGTCTGGCCTTGAGCAGGCGCTGAGCAGCACGCAGTTCAGCGGCGCACGGGAAGCACCACCTGCGCCAGCAATCCGCCGCTGTCGCGATTGCGCAGGGTCAGCTCGCCGCCCTGTTCGCGAACGATCGCCCGCGCCGCCGAAAGCCCCAGGCCAACGCCACCGGTGTCACGGTTGCGCGAGGCCTCCAGGCGAAAGAACGGGGCGAACACCTGCTCCAGCGCGGCCTCGGGAATCCCTGGCCCTTCGTCGCTGACATCGATGCGCACCGCCTGATCGTCCTGGGTCAGGGTAATGGCCGGGTTTCGTCCGTACTTGAGGGCGTTTTCCAGCAGGTTGACGACCACCCGCTTGATGCCCAGCGGACGCCCCAGGTACACCAGGTGGGCGGGGCCCGTGAAGTCGACGGCGATGTCCTGGTCGCGGTAGTCGTCGACGATGGTGTGCAAAAGCTCGGAGAGATCGAACGCGGTGCTGGGCTCGCGCTGGGTGTCTTCGCGAAAGAACGCCAAAGCGGCGTTGATCATCGACTGCATTTCCTCGACATCGCGAATGAGCTTGCGCTGGTGATCCAGGTCTTCCATGAACTCGCTGCGCAGGCGCATGCGTGTGAGCGGGGCGCGCAGGTCGTGGGAGATCGAGGCGAGCATGTGGGTGCGTTCTGCGACGAAATGCTGGATCTGCGCCTGCATGGTATTGAAGGCGATGATCGCCTGGCGGATTTCCTCGGGGCCTTGCACCTCGATGGGCGGGGCGCGCAGGTCATCGCCGAAGCGCCGCGCCGCGCTGGCGAAGCGCTGCAAGGGACCTGCCAGCTGGCGCGTGGCGATCCAGGCCACCAGCAGGGTGGCCACCAGGCCGAGGGCGATGATCACGGCGATGCGCACGTTAGCGCGCAAGCCCCAGCTGCGTTCGGGCGGGGTGAAGGACAGCCAGCTGCGGTCCTGAAGCTGAACCAGCGCCACGTAACGGGCCTGAGGGCTATCGCCGGGCCAGTCGTCGGGGGTGAAGATGTCGATTTCCCGGCCATCGCCCAGCAATCGGTGCAGCACCGGCACCTGGCCTGCATCGAGCCGTGCGCCGTCGCTGGGCAGCTGGAAGTCGGCGCGCTGCGCATTCCAGGCCACCCGCAGCATGGGGTTGCTGGCGGCGCTTGCCAATTGCGCTCGCAGCGGCGCAGGCGCAGCTTCGATCACCCGGGTGGTCGAGGCGATCTGCTCCAGCAGGCCGGTGCGTTCGATGGGCGGGCGCGCCCAGGTGCCGGCGACCTGGACGAACAGGGCGTTGAGGGCCAGCGAGGCGAGCATCGCGGCGACGATGGTCAGGGCGATGCGGCGCCTGAGGGTGTCGCGACGCAGCAGTGGCTCGATCATGAGCGGGTGACCTTGGCCGTGAACAGGTAGCCACCGTTGCGCACCGTGCGGATCAGTTCGGGGCGTTTGCTGTCCGGCTCGATCTTGCGCCGCAGGCGGCTGACCTGCACGTCGATGCTGCGGTCGAACGCCTCATGGCCCTGGCCGTGGGCCAGGTCGATCAACTGCTCGCGGGTGAGGATGCGCTGGGGGTGTTCGAGAAACACCACCAGCAAGTCGAACTCGCCACCGGACAAGGGCACCATCACGCCCTCGGAGGAGCGCAATTCGCGGCAGGTGATATCCAGGTGCCAACCTGCAAAGTGGATGACCGGCCGTGTCGGTTCGCCTGCCGGGAGGTTTGGCTGGCCGATGCGTCGCTGCAGCGCGCGAACCCGGGCGAGCAACTCGCGCGGTGCAAAGGGTTTGGTCAGGTAGTCGTCCGCACCGAGCTCCAGGCCCACGATGCGATCGCTCAGCTCGGCCATGGCGGTGAGCATGATGATCGGAATACCGGTCTGGGCATGGACCTTCTGGCACAGGCTCAGGCCGTTTTCCCCGGGCAGCATCAGGTCGAGGATCACGGTGTCGGGCCGCTGCGCCGCAATCGCCGCCCACATGGCCTCGCCGTCGGCTGCGACGTCCACCTCATAGGCGTGCTGAACGAAGAATTTCTTCAGCAGGGTCAGGATTTCCACGTCGTCGTCGACGATCAGCAATCGGCTCACGTTCACAGGGTCCAGGGCTAGAAAGGGCGGTATCTAAAACCATTCTGCTGCTTGGGTCATTTATTTCAATCGAGCAACATTCCTTCAGGCCTGACATCAAGCGGACATCCTCTGGCAAAACGCCTTGGGTACTTTGCACGCCTTCGTTTTTGGGGGCTTGCATGAAGGATTTGAGCAACAGGTACACCACCGATCAGGGCGCGGCTGCACGCCCGTTGATCCTGGCCCAACGCACCACCGCGCCAGGGCAGGATGCACCGATTCTGTTCCAGCAGTCCTGCCTGGGCGTGGCCGAGGATCAAGAGCGCATCGTCCTGCGTCGCTATTTCGAGCGCTACAGCCCGGACAGCGGACATTGGGTGCAATACGTCCACTCGATCCCCACGGCCGATTTCATCCAGTGGATCATGACCCATGGCCAGTTGCACATCGAATGCTCGGACAACACCCCGGACACCCACGGCCACGCCTGAGCGGCGCCGGCCATCGAGCAGAACAAGGACCTTTGATTGATGAAAAAGCATCGCTCGCTGCCGCTGGTGCTGGCGGCCACCCTGAGCTTGTCGGCATGCAGCAGCAAGACCGTCAGCCCCAAGATGTACACAGGGTTTCTGAAGGACTACAGCCAGTTGGCGCCGCACCAATCACCCTCGGGCCAGCAGGTGTCGAGCTGGGTCAGCCCGGCGCTCAAGACCGGTCGCTACAAACAGGTGTACCTGGAACCGAGCCAGTTCTATCCGCGGCCTGAGTCGACCGAGCGGATCCCCCGCAGCACCTTGATCAACGTCACCGGCTACTACGATGCGGCGCTGAGGCTGGAGTTGGGAAAAGTCGTCCCCCTGGCCTCCAAGCCTGGCCCGGACACGCTGGTCGTCAGGCCTGCCATCACCCGGATCGCCACCTCCACCCAAGGCCTGCGCTTCTATGAGTGGCTGCCGGTCACGCTGGTGGCCGCTGGCGTGAGTGCGGCGACGGGGATACGCGACCAGGACAGCGAGATCGCCACCGAGGTGTCCTTCGAGGACGGCGAAACCGGCGCGGTCGTCGCCGAGCTGGTGCGCAAGGGCACGGGTGTACCGCTGGACAATGACAAGCAGGTCTTGACCGCGCACAACGTCAAGGCAGTGCTCGATGGCTGGGCGGGTGACCTGCGTACGGCCTATTCGGCGCGTCTTCAGTAGAAACTCTTGCGCGGGATGAACGAAAGGGCTGCGTAGCAGCCCTTTGTTTTTGCATCGGTAGACGTTTGCCGTGGCTCAGTCCCAGATCGGCGCCAGGCCGTCAGGGCTGACCTCGCGTCCGTTGCGCTCGAGCTTGGCGATGCGCGCCATGTCCTCGTCGTCCAGGCGCAGGTCTCGGGCAAGCAGGTTGCTGGCCAGGTTCTCGGGCTTGGTGGAGGAGGGGATGACCGCATAGCCCAGCTGCATCGCCCAGGCCAGCGCGACTTGTGCGACGGTCGCCTTGTGCTTGGCGGCGATGTCGGCCAGCACAGGGTCCTTGAGCACCTTGCCGTAGGCCAGGGTCATGTAGGACGTGACGGTGATGCCTTGCTCCTTGAGGAATGCTGCGAGCTTGGTGTTCTGCAGGTACGGGCTGAGTTCGATCTGGTTGGTGGCGATCTCGCCCTTGCCGACCACCTCGATGGCCTGGCGGGTCAGTTCGATGTTGAAGTTGGAGACGCCGATCTGACGCGTCAGGCCTTGCTTCTTGGCGTCGGCCAGGGCGGTCATGTATTCGCGCAGTTCGACGCCGTTGCCGGGGGCTGGCCAGTGGATCAGCAGCAGGTCGACATGATCGGTGCGCAGCTTCGCCAGGCTCTCGCGCAGGCTCGGGATCAGCTTGTCGGCGGCATAGTTGTCGACCCAGATCTTGGTGGTGATGAACAGCTCGTCACGCGGTACGCCGCTCTCGAAGATCGCCTGGCCCACGTCGGCTTCGTTGCCGTAGATCTGCGCGGTATCGATGACGCGGTAGCCCAGCTCGAGGGCGGACTTGACCGAGTCGATGACGGCTTGACCGGTGAGGCGGAAGGTGCCGAGGCCGAAAGAGGGAATGCTCATTGATCTGCTCCTGGTAAGTGTGGCAAGGATCGAACCCAGAGATAGTGTGGCCCGGAATCGATCGAGTGAGACCAGTGTGCGGATTTACCGAAGATTGATTAAGACGCCGGTGAACCAAGGTCATTTGACTTCAAATCATCAATGGCCGGTGGCGCGTGCGTGAGGCAGGGGCAATGGGCGAAAACGACACGGCCCGCCAAAGGGCGGGCCGGTCGGTGCTGGTTGTGACGATCAACGGCGGCGGAACAGCGGCAGCGGCTCGTCGGTGGCGCCCTGGTAGGTCACCGAGAAGTCCTTCAGGCTCTGCAGCGCGTCTTCTGGGTCCTTGTCCGCGCGGATGGCGAAGGCGTCGAAACCGCAGCGGGCCATATAGAACAGCTGGTCGCGCAGCACGTCGCCAATGGCGCGCAGCTCGCCTTTGAACTTGTAGCGGTCCCGTAGCAGGCGCGCGTTGGAGTAGTTGCGCCCGTCGGTGAAGGCCGGGAAGTTCAAGGCGATGACCTGGAAGGCATCCACGTCTTCGCCGATCTCTTCGGCTTCTTCGTCGCTGTCCAGCCATACACCCAGGCCGCCGTCGCGTGCCTTGAGGGCATGGGCGTGGTCACGCCACATTTGCAGCGGGACGATGTAGTCGTCGCAGTTGGTCAGCTCGTCGAACGAGGTGCCTTTGGGCAGCAGGTGCCAGGTTTCGTCGACCAGTTGGTTGTTTTTAATGATTCGCTGCATAGACGCGTTCCTTGAAGGGGTCGATGCCAATACGCTGGTAGGTGTCGATGAAGCGCTCGTCTTCGGTACGCTGTTCCACGTACACGTCGATCAGCTTCTCGATCACATCGGCCATTTCGTCCTGGGCGAAGGAGGGACCGAGGATCTTGCCCAGGCTCGCATCGCGCGCGGCGTTGCCACCCAGGGAGACCTGGTAGAACTCTTCGCCTTTCTTGTCCACACCGAGGATGCCGATGTGGCCAACGTGGTGGTGACCACAGGCGTTCATGCAACCGGAGATGTTCAGGTCGATCTCGCCGATGTCGAACAGGTAGTCCAGGTCGTCGAAGCGGCGCTGGATGGATTCGGCGATCGGGATCGACTTGGCGTTGGCCAGCGAGCAGTAGTCGCCGCCCGGGCAGCAGATGATGTCGGTCAAAAGGCCGACGTTCGGCGTGGCGAAGCCCTGTTCGCGCAGCTCCAGCCAGAGGGCGTGCAGTTGGCGCTGCTCGACGTCGGCCAGGATGATGTTCTGCTCGTGGGAGGTGCGCAGGAAGCCGAAGCTGTAACGCTCGGCAAGGTCGGCCACGGCGTCGAGCTGCTTGTCGCTGATATCGCCCGGGGCAACGCCGGTGGGCTTGAGTGACAGGGTGACAGCGACATAGCCGGGCTTCTTGTGGGCGCGGGTGTTGCGTGAGCGCCAGCGGGCGAAGCCTGGGTATTGCTCGTCCAGCGAGGCGTAGTCGACGTTGTCCAGGGCCAGGTAGGCCGGGTCGACGAAGTGGCGCGACACGCGCTGCAACTCGGCTTCGGTCAGGGTGGTCGGGCCGCCACGCAGGTGGGCCATCTCGGCCTCGACCTTCTCGGCGAACACTTCCGGGGTCAGGGCCTTGACCAGGATCTTGATCCGCGCCTTGTACTTGTTGTCACGGCGGCCGTAACGGTTGTACACGCGCAGGATGGCGTCCAGGTAGCTGATCAGGTCTTGCCAGGGCAGGAATTCATTGATGAACGAGCCGACCACAGGAGTACGGCCCAGGCCGCCGCCGACCAGTACACGGAAGCCCAGCTCACCGGCCTCGTTGTACACCGGCTCCAGGCCGATATCGTGGACTTCGATGGCGGCGCGGTCTTCCTTCGAGCCGTTGATGGCGATCTTGAACTTGCGCGGCAGGTAGGCGAATTCCGGATGGAAGGTGGTCCACTGGCGGACGATTTCGCACCACGGGCGTGGGTCGATCACTTCATCGGCGGCGACGCCGGCGAATTGGTCGGTGGTGGTGTTGCGCAGGCAGTTGCCGCTGGTCTGGATCGCGTGCATCTGCACGGTGGCCAGCTCTGCCAGGATGTCCGGAATGTCCTCGAGTGCCGGCCAGTTGTACTGGACGTTCTGGCGGGTACTGATGTGGGCGTAGCCCTTGTCGTAGTCACGGGCGATCTTCGCCAGTACGCGGACTTGGCGTGCGTTCAGCTGGCCATAGGGCACGGCGACACGCAGCATGGGCGCAAAACGTTGGATATACAGGCCGTTCTGCAGGCGCAGAGGGCGGAATTCTTCTTCGCTCAGCTCACCGGCCAGGTAGCGGCGGGTCTGATCCCGGAACTGCTTGACGCGGTCCTCGATGATCCGCTGGTCGTACTCGTCGTATACGTACATATAAGTCCTGTCTCAGGCTGCAGGCAGCTATTCGCGCGCACGGCCGCGCACTCCGCTTCGGAGCCGGAGCACGATATCAGGTTGTGTTTATGCGCTAAAGTGATGTTTTTGCATATGAAAAGAACCAATAGGACTAAGTGAGATCCACTGGCATTTGCCCGCCTTCAGGCCCCGTCCGTTTATACTCGCGCGTTTGTTTCGCAACGGATGTCATCGAATGCTCAAGGCCTTGTGCCAGGCCCTGTCGCTGAGCTTGCTCCTGGCAGCAGCGAACGCGCAGGCCGCCTCCGTGGTGTTCCTCAACCCGGGCTTTTCCCATGAGGCTTTCTGGGTCGGCTACTCGCGCTTCATGCAGGCGGCCGCGCAGGAGCTGGGCATGGACTTGCGCATCGAATACAGCGAGCGGCGCACGGACCTGGCGCTGGCCCAGGCCCGCGCGGTGCTGACCGGGCCCCAGCGCCCGGACTACCTGGTCTTGGTCAACGAGCAATACCTGGCCCCGGAAATCATCCGCCTGGCACAGGGGCTTGGCGTCAAGTTGTTCCTGGTCAACAACGGCCTGACCGAAACCCAGGCGCGCGGCATTCAGGCTCAGCCGGACCGCTATGCGCAGGTGCTGGGCACCCTGACTGCCAACGACGAGCAGGCGGGCTACCAGATGCTGCGGCAGATGGTTGCCATGCTGCCGCCAGGTCCGGGACCGGTGGACCTGGTGGCGTTCGCCGGGGTCAAGACCACCCCGGCCTCCCAATTGCGCGAGCAAGGCATGCGCCAAGCCCTGGCGGACTTCCCCCAGGTGCGCCTGCGCCAGGTGGTCTATGGCGGCTGGAGTCGCAAGCGCGCCTATGAACAGGCCCAGTTGCTGGCAGAGCGCTATCCGGATACGCAGTTGGTGTGGTCTGCCAACGACGAGATGGCTTTCGGTGCCATGCAGGCATTTGAAGAGAAGGGACGCACGCCTGGGCGTGATGTGATCTTCGGCGCCATCAACAGCTCTCCCGAAGCGCTGCGCGCGCGAATCGATGGGCGTCTGAGTGTGCTGATGGGCGGGCATTTCACTTTGGGCGGCTGGGCCATGGTGATGTTGCATGACGATGCCTTGGGGCTGGCGATCAATCGTGATGGTCTGCAAGCGCACACGATGCCGGTGTTGCAGTCCTTCGACCAGGCCAAGGCCCGCCGCTGGCTCAAGTTGCTTGAAAGCTGCGACGACATGGGGGTGGATTTTCTGCGCTACAGCGCAGAAGGGCGACCGGAAGGTTTTCGTTATCCGTTTTTGGCCAAGCCTGTCGACTATTGAAAGACCTTGCTTGAGAGAAGGCCATTGCTGGGCTTAACTGCTGGTTGAAGTGCATTCCCATAACCACTACAAGAGGCAATGCAATGGGAAACTCGACCAAGTTGCGCAAAGCTGACAGCACTGTCGACGCCTGGGCGATCCTCTGCCTGATCGTCCTGGTCGTCGTGGCCGCCGTGTATTGGGTCAGCCACCAATAGCGCCGATCTTCAGACCTTGAGCAAACCGGAACCGCCCGCGGAAGGGATATCCGCGGGCGGCTTGCGTTCTAGCGGGCGGTCAGGTGCATGGCCAATTGCACCAGGCCGATCAGTGCGAGGATGAACACCAGGGTGAACAAGGTGCCCAGTGCGATGAAGTGACTGGCCTTGCCATGGGTGAAGTCGCGCGCGCGGTTCTTGCCGCTCTGCACGCCGAAGGCGGCGGCGAGGATGCTGTGAAGCATCTGCCAGAAGGTGGGCGGTTTGCCGGGGTCGTTGTCATCCATGAAGGGCTCCTGAAAACAGAGACAATCACACGACAGTGTAGACAGGCCTGTGGACGCTGCGCAGGTCTTCGCGGGTAAACCCGCTCCCACAAGGATCACTGTGAACCCTATGGGAGCGGGTTTACCCGCGAGAGTGCCGCAGCGCGGCCGCCTAGCAGATCAGCTCTCGTAACCGAGGTTCGGTGCCAACCAGCGCTCGCTGACGCTGATGTCCTGGCCCTTGCGCGCGCTGTAGCGCTCGATCTGGTCTTTGTCCACCTTGCCCACGGCGAAGTACTGCGCCTGCGGGTGAGCGAAGTACCAGCCGCTGACCGCCGCTGCCGGGAACATGGCGAAGTGTTCGGTAAGGAACACACCGCTCGGCCCGGTCTCGCCGATGGCTGTGCCGTCGAGCAGGCGGAACAGCGTGGCTTTCTCGGTGTGGTCCGGACAGGCCGGATAACCCGGAGCAGGGCGAATACCGCTGTACTGCTCCTTGATCAGCGCTTCGTTGTCCAGGTGTTCGTCCTTGGCATAACCCCAGTACTGCTTGCGGACCTGCTCGTGCAGCCACTCGGCGCAGGCTTCGGCCAGGCGATCGGCCAGGGCCTTGACCATGATCGAGTTGTAGTCGTCGCCTTTGTCCTGGTAGGCCTTGGCCACTTCCTCGGCACCGATACCGGCGGTGGTGATGAAACCGCCGACGTAATCGGTCACGCCGCTGTCCTTGGGCGCGACGAAGTCGGCCAGGGAGAAGTTCGGCTTGCCGTCCGGCTTGATGGTCTGCTGACGCAGGTGGTGCAGGGTGGCGAGCTTCTCGCCGTTGTCGCCGTAGACCTCGATGTCGTCATGCTCGACCTGGTTGGCCGGCCAGAAGCCGAAGACCGCACGGGCACTGATGAGCTTTTCGTCGATCAGCTTGTCGAGCATCTCGCGGGCATCGTTGTACAGCGAGGTAGCGGCCTCGCCGACCACTTCGTCGGTGAGGATACGCGGGAATTTGCCGGCCAGGTCCCAGGAAATGAAGAACGGCGTCCAGTCGATGTATTCGGCCAGTACGCGCAGGTCGATGTCCTCGAGCACCTTGACGCCCGTGAAGGAGGGCACCGCTGGGGTGTAGCCGGCCCAGTCATACTGAGGCTTGGCGGCGATGGCCTGGTCGTAGCCCAGGCGCTCGGTGCGGGCGCTGCGGTTGGCGGTGCGCTCACGGACTTCCACGTATTCTTGGCGGGTCTTCTCGACGAAGGCCGGCTTGAGTTCCTTCGACAGTAGCTGAGTGGCCACGCCCACCGCACGCGAGGCGTCGGTGACGTAGACCACCGCGTCGTTGGAGTACTTGGGCTCGATCTTGACCGCCGTATGGGCCTTGGAGGTGGTGGCACCGCCGATCATCAGCGGCAGCTCGAAGCCTTGGCGCTGCATTTCGCGGGCGACGTGGACCATTTCGTCCAGCGACGGGGTGATCAGGCCGGAGAGGCCGATGATGTCGCATTTCTGCTCTCGGGCGGTCTGCAGGATCTTCTCCGCTGGCACCATCACGCCCAGGTCGACGATGTCATAACCGTTGCAGCCAAGCACCACGCCGACGATGTTCTTGCCGATGTCGTGCACGTCGCCCTTGACCGTGGCCATGAGGATCTTGCCCTTGGCCTCGGGGGTATCGCCTTTCTCGGCTTCGATGAACGGGATCAGGTGGGCCACGGCTTGCTTCATCACTCGGGCGGACTTGACCACCTGAGGCAGGAACATCTTGCCGGCACCGAACAGGTCGCCAACTACGTTCATGCCGCTCATCAGCGGCCCTTCGATGACCTCGATGGGGCGCGCGCACTGTTGGCGGCACTCCTCGGTATCCTCGACGATGAAGGCGGTGATGCCTTTGACCAGCGCGTGCTCCAGGCGTTTTTCCACCGGCAGCGTGCGCCACTGTTCGTTTTCCACTTCCTTGGTCGCGCCGCCGCCCTTGTAGTCGTCGGCAATCGCCAGCAGTGCGTCGGTGCCGTGCGGGGTGCGGTTGAGCACCACGTCCTCGACCTTCTCGCGCAGCGCCGCCGGGATCTCGTCGTAGATTTCCAGTTGGCCGGCGTTGACGATGCCCATGGTCAGGCCGTTCTTGATGGCGTGGTAGAGGAATACCGAGTGGATCGCCTCGCGCACCGGGTTGTTGCCGCGGAAGGAGAACGACACGTTGGACACGCCGCCGCTCGACAGGGCGAATGGCAGATGGTCGCGGATGTAGGCGCAGGCTTCGATGAAGTCCACGGCATAGTTGTTGTGTTCCTCGATGCCGGTGGCCACGGCAAAGATGTTCGGGTCGAAGATGATGTCTTCCGGCGGGAAGCCCACTTCATTGACCAGGATGTCGTAGCTGCGCTGGCAGATTTCCTTCTTGCGCGCGGCGGTGTCGGCCTGGCCGACCTCGTCGAAGGCCATCACCACCACGGCGGCGCCGTAGCGCTTGCACAGGCGGGCATGGTGCTTGAATTGCTCGACGCCTTCTTTCATGGAGATCGAGTTGACGATGCCCTTGCCCTGGATGCACTTGAGGCCCGCTTCGATTACCTCCCATTTGGAGGAGTCGATCATGATCGGCACCCGGGAGATATCCGGCTCGCCCGCGATCAGGTTGAGGAAGCGGACCATGGCAGCCTTCGAATCGAGCATGCCTTCGTCCATGTTGATGTCGATCACCTGCGCGCCGGCCTCGACCTGCTGCAGGGCCACTTCCAGTGCTTCGGTGTAGTTCTCCTCGCGGATCAGGCGGGCGAACTTGGCGGAACCTGTGATGTTGGTGCGCTCGCCCACGTTGACGAACAGCGACTGGCGATCGATGGTGAACGGCTCCAGACCCGACAGGCGGCAGGCCTTGGGGATGTCCGGAATTTCGCGTGGTTTGTACTTGGCCACGGCCTCGGCGATGGCCTGGATGTGCGGCGGGGTGGTGCCGCAGCAACCGCCGATGATGTTGAGAAAACCACTGGCAGCGAATTCCTCGACCACCGCGGCCATTTCAGCCGGGGTTTCGTCGTACTCGCCGAAGGCGTTGGGCAGGCCGGCGTTGGGGTGGGCCGAGACGTGGGTGTCGGCCTTGGTGGCCAACTCTTCAAGGTAGGGGCGCAGGTCCTTGGCGCCCAGGGCGCAGTTCAGGCCTACGGAGATTGGCTTGGCGTGGCGCACCGAGTTCCAGAACGCCTCGGTGGTCTGGCCCGACAGGGTACGGCCGGAGGCGTCGGTGATGGTGCCGGAGATCATGATCGGCAATTCGACGCCGTCTTCCTCGAACACTTGCTGCACGGCGAAGATCGCCGCTTTGGCGTTGAGGGTGTCGAAGATGGTCTCGATCAGCAGCAGGTCGGCGCCGCCTTCGATCAGGCCGCGGGTGGCCTCGGTGTAGTTTTCGACCAGCTCGTCGAAGGTGACGTTGCGATAGCCCGGGTCGTTGACGTCCGGGGAGATCGAGCAGGTGCGGCTGGTAGGGCCGAGCACGCCAGCGACGAAGCGAGGCTTGTCCGGGGTTTCCAGTGTCTTGGCGTCGGCCACCTGGCGGGCGATGCGCGCGCCTTCGACGTTGAGCTCGTACACCAGCGCTTCCATGCCGTAGTCGGCCTGGGAAATCTGCGTGGCGTTGAAGGTGTTGGTCTCGAGGATGTCGGCGCCGGCGTCGAGGTAGGCTTTCTCGATCGAGGCGATGACATCGGGGCGGGTGAGCAGCAGTAAATCGTTGTTGCCCTTGACGTCGCTTGGCCAATCGGCGAAGCGCGTGCCACGATAGTCGTGTTCCTCGAGGCGGTAGCTTTGGATCATAGTACCCATGCCGCCGTCGAGGATCAGTATGCGCTCCTTGAGTGCTTGCTGGAGTGCTTGGAAACGAGCGCTGCGGTCGGACATAGGAACTACCTGGTCGGGCGAATTTCGGAAGGTGCTGAATAATAACAAAGCTGCACGGATTTTAGGCGTGCCGGCCATTTGCATGAATTTCCTTCATGTTGGTGAGCGCGCCAAAGCACCCAAGGACCGGTCAGGCAATCGTGATGGCTTTCAGGAATCAGGACATTCGGCACATGGTGCATCGTTTACTTGCTGGCGCTTTCGCCCTGCTCATCAGCGGCGTGGCGTTCGGGCAAGCCCCTCAATCGAGCCCGGCGATTTCGTACACCCGGGACATTCAACCGATCTTCACTGAGAAGTGCGTGGCCTGCCATGCATGCAACGACGCGGCCTGCCAGCTCAAGCTGGAAAGCCCAGAAGGTGCAGTGCGCGGTGCTTCCAAGACGCCGGTGTACCAGGGGGAGCGCAGCAAGGCGGTGCCCACCACGCGGCTGTTCTATGACGCCCACGACGAGCAGGCCTGGCGCAAGATGGGCTTTTATTCGGTGCTCGACAACCAGGGCAGCCAGGCCGCGTTGATGGCACGTATGCTCGAGCTGGGTCACAAAACGCCGCTGACGCCCAACGCCAAGCTGCCCGAGGAGATCGTCTTGGGGCTCAACCGTAACAACATGTGCCCATTGCCCCATGAGTTCGACGCCTACGCCGGTGCCCACCCCAAGGAGGGGATGCCGCTAGCTGTCACCGGGCTCACCGATGCCGAGTACCAGACCCTGCAGCGCTGGCTGGCGGCCGGTGCGCCGGTCGAATACCAGCCGATCCAGCCCAGCGCCATCGAGTCCCGGCAGATCGCCGAATGGGAAGAGCTGCTCAACCGTCCGGGTTCCACCGAGGCCCTGGTGGGCCGCTGGCTGTACGAGCATCTGTTCCTGGCGCATGTCTATTTCACCGGGGGCGAGCCGGGGCACTTCTTCCAGTGGGTGCGTTCGCGCACCCCAAGCGGCAAGCCGGTGGACATCATCGCCACCCGCAGGCCCAACGACCCGCCCGGCACTGACTTCTATTACCGCCTGATCCCGGTACAGGGTGTGATCGTGCACAAGACACACATCACCTACCCGATGGGCCCGCAGAAGCTCAAGCGCGTCAAGCAACTGTTCTACAGCGGCGACTGGCACGCCACGTCACTGCCGGGGTACGGCCCGCGCCACCGCTCCAACCCGTTCGAGACCTTCGAGGCGATCCCGGCGGTGGCGCGCTACCAGTTCATGCTGGACAACGCCGAATACTTCGTGCGCACCTTCATCCGTGGCCCGGTGTGTCGTGGGCAGATCGCCACCGATGTGATTCGCGACAACTTCTGGGCGCTGTTCCAGGAGCCGGCCCATGACCGCTACATCACCGATGCCGAGTACCGCGGCAAGGCGACACCGCTGCTGGCGATGCCTGGGCAGATCGACGACGTGGGCAGTGTGCTGAGTCTGTGGCATGCCTATCGCGACAAGCGCAACGAGTACGAGAAGCTGCGTCGCGAAGCTTATGCCCAGATGCCTGCACCGAGCTGGTCGACCCTGTGGGCGGGCAATGACAATGCGCTGCTGACCATCTTCCGCCACTTCGACAGCGCGTCGGTGAGCAAGGGCCTGATCGGCGACGTGCCGCTGACCACCTGGTTGTTCGACTACCCGCTGTTCGAGCGCACCTACTATCAATTGGCGGTGAACTTCGATGTATTCGGCAACGTCTCGCACCAGTTGCAGACCCGCCTGTACTTCGACCTGATCCGCAATGGTGCCGAGATCAACTTCCTGCGCCTGATGCCGGCCGACCAGCGCGGCGCGATCCTGAGCGACTGGTACCAGAACAGCGGCAAGGTAAAGATGTGGCTCGACTACGAGGACATCGACACCAGTACACCAAGTGCGCTGAAGCTGGACGAGGCAAATCCCAAGCGTGATTTCGGCCTCAAATTGCTGCAACGCACTGGTAGCCTCAACGCGGCGCCCGATCCGATCAACCGCTGCACTGGTGCCCATTGCTCGCGTCCGCAGATGAGCGCCGAGTTCCAAGATGCCGAGCAGAGTCTTAGCCGCCTGGTCTCGCGCCCGGCTGCCGGGCTCAAGGTGATCAACCAGTTGCCCGAGGCGACCCTGCTGCGCATCGAAGGGCAGGGCGGCCAGCGCCAGGTCTACAGCCTGTTGCGCAACCGCGCCCACAGCAACGTCGCCTTCCTGCTCGGCGAGGCCTATCGCTACCAGCCAGGCCTGGACACGCTGACCCTGTACCCGGGCGTGCTCAGCAGCTACCCGAACTTCATCTTCAACATCCCGACCCAGGATGTACCGGAGTTCGTCGAGGATATGGAGGCTGCCCGCGACGATACGGCCAAGTTCGAGCGGATCGTCATGCGCTGGGGCGTGCGCCGCAGCCACCCTGAGTTCTGGCGCTACTTCCATGACCTGAACACGTTCATCAAGGAGACCGAGCCTGTGGAAGCGGGTGTGCTGGACATGAACCGCTACGAGAACCTTTGATCGGGTCGGGCTGACCTTTTCGGATACGTTGCGGTCGGACCTGCCGGGTGGTCCTGATCCATCGCGGGGGCTGCGTGGCAGCCCTTGGCGGGTAAACCCGCTCCCACGGTTTCGCCGCAAGCCGTGCGCAAGCGGGTTTAGCTTCGACGAGCGCGCAGTGCGCGCCGCTGCGTTCGATCGGGGCCTCAATGCACCGAAAACCGCAGGAACCGGCATGCTGTATTCGCTTCAGGCTCTCCGGGCATTCGCCGCCTGGGTGGTGGTCTGCCACCACTTCATGCAGATCTTCTTCGACTTCCACGCTACCGGGCCGATCGGCCGACTGCTCGCCGAACGAGGCGCCGTGGGCGTGGATATCTTCTTCGTCATCAGCGGGCTGGTGATATACCTCTCGACCCGCGACAAACCTATCGCGCCCGGGCAGTTCCTGCTCAATCGGGTGCTGCGCATCGTTCCTGCCTATTGGTTCTACACATTGCTGATGGCCTTGCTGTTGCTGGTGGCCAGTCGCTGGATGCCGCACCAAGTGTTCGACGGGCAGCATCTGCTGCTGTCACTGTTGTTCATCCCGGCGGAGAACCCCGGCGGCTACGGCTTGTATCCGACACTCAACGTCGGCTGGACGCTGAACTTCGAGATGTTCTTCTACCTGTTGTTCGGCCTGGCCTTCCTGGTGCGACGGCGACACCATCTGTTGCTGGTGAGCGCAGCTCTGTTGATGGTCAGTGAGGTGCTTGGACGCATGGGCGTACTGAGCCGCTTCTACAGCAACGGCATCATCTACGAGTTCTTGCTGGGCATCGGCATTGGCGTGCTGTACCGCCGCGGGCTGGTGCGCGAAGGGCTGTGGTTGCCGCTGATGGTACTGGGGTTGGCGGGGTATGCCTTGTATCAGCTGGATGCCTCCGTGCGCCTGCTGCACTGGGGCGTGCCGAGTGCGTTGGTAGTGTTGGCGTTTGTCGCACTGGAGCCGTATTTCCATGGCAACCGGGTGCTCAAGGCACTGGGCGACTGCTCCTATTCGGTGTACTTGATTCACGTGCTGGTGCTCTATGGCGGCTGGTTCGCCAGTCAGCGCCTGGGCTTGAATCCCTATGCGGTGTTTGCCGTCTGCGTGCTGTCCATTGGACTAATGTCGTGGCTCAGCTTCCACTGGCTGGAGCGCGGCCTGTACCGGCGTATGCAGGCCTGGTTGCGTGAAGACAGGGAGCCAGCCCAGGTGCTGGCGCTTTCCCGAGTCAAATACTAGGACTTTGTTCGGGGGCCAGGTTGGCGTACACTTGCCGACAAGTCTGTGAGGAACTTCCATGAGCGCTATAACCATTACCGACGCCGCCCATGATTACCTGGCCGATCTGCTGTCCAAGCAGAACACCCCGGGCATCGGCATCCGCATTTTCATCACCCAGCCGGGTACCCAGTACGCTGAAACCTGCATTGCCTACTGCAAACCAGGCGAGGAGAAGCCCGACGACACGGCCGTGGGCCTGAAGAGCTTCACCGCGTACATCGATGCGGTCAGCGAGCCGTTCCTGGAGGACGCGCTGGTCGACTACGCCACCGATCGCATGGGTGGTCAGCTCACCATCAAGGCACCCAACGCCAAGGTGCCGATGGTCAACGAGGACAGCCCGCTCAACGAGCGCATCAACTATTACCTGCAGACCGAGATCAACCCGGGACTGGCCAGCCACGGCGGCGCCGTGAGCCTGGTGGATGTGGTCGATGACGGCATCGCCGTGTTGCAGTTCGGCGGCGGCTGCCAAGGCTGCGGCCAGGCCGACGTCACCCTCAAGGACGGCATCGAGCGCACCCTGCTCGAGCGTATCCCGGAGCTCAAGGGTGTGCGTGACGTGACCGACCACAGCAACAAGGAAAACGCCTACTACTGATCCATGCTGCCTGGCGTGGGTTCATCCAGCGTTCTCTTTGCAAGATGTTGCACCTAGCAACAAAGTGTTACGGAATCAAGCCCTGCGACAACAGGCCGCAGCCCGGATTTCAAGGGCTGCAGGCCGATCCCTCCTTCGTCGGGTGGATGCCCCTGGGGTGTCATGCCAGAATGCCTCGGTTTTTTCGTCGGCCCATCCCAGGGGCCGGCACCTTCCCTATAAAGGATGGTTCCATGACTGATTTACTGACCCGGCGTGCTGTCGTCGCCGGGATGGGCGTTCTGGGGCTTGGCCTGCTGGCCGGTTGCAACCCGGCCCGGGGGCTCGAGTTCAAGTACGGCAAGAACATGAGCAACGAAATCCTCGGGCGCAAATTCCGCCTGAAGGACACCCAAGGCAACGAGCGCACCCTGTCGAGCTTCTATGGCTCCATGCCGATGATCTTCTTCGGCTTCACCCAGTGCCCGGCTGTCTGCCCGACCGCCATGGCGCGCGCGGCGCAAATCAGGAAGTTGCTCAGGGGCCGCGACCGCGACCTGTTCCAGGTGGTGCTCATCACCCTGGACCCGGAGCGTGATACCCCAGAAGTGCTCGATGCCTACGTCAAGGCCTTCGACCCGTCGTTCACCGCCCTGACCGGCACCCCCGAGGAAATCGCCGAGGTGGCCAAGGAATTCAAGGTGTTCTACGAGAAGGTCCCCGCCGGCGATACCTACACCGTCTCTCATTCGTCCACCAGCTACGTCTATGACACGCGTGGCACTCTGCGCTTGAGTCTTGGCCATTCCCTGACCGCCAAGGAATGCGCCGAAGACCTGGTCACCCTGATGGAGATTTGCTAATGGCTGTTTCACTGCAACCTGCCAAACGTGCGCTGGCCGTTCTGGCCATGATGGGCCTGGCCTTGCCGGCCCTGGCCCAGACCACCGTGAGTGATGCCTGGGTTCGCGCCAGCGTGCCGCACCAGCAGTCCACTGGCGCGTTCATGACGCTGACTGCCGACACCGACAGCAAGCTGCTCAGCGTGGCCTCGCCGGTCGCCAAGACCGTGCAGATCCACGAGATGAGCATGAAGGGCGACGTGATGAGCATGGGGGAGGTCAAGGCCGTCGACCTGCCCGCCGGTAAAGCGGTCTCCCTCGACCCTAACGGCTACCACGTGATGCTCATGGGCCTGACCCAGCAGGTCAAGGAAGGCGAGCAGGTGCCGCTGACCCTGACCATCGAAGATGCCAAGGGAACAAAGCAGACCCTGGAAATCCAGGCACCGGTTCGCCCGCTGGGGGCTGAAGCCGGGCATGATCACGCGCACATGCACTGATCGGTGGCATGGGCTGCCGCGCAGCCCAACGCGACACAAGGCCGCTCCCACCGTGTGGGCGCGGCCTTGCTACATAAAAGGGGCGCCAAAGCGCCCCGATCGACTTTACAAATACTGCTCAGCTACGAAACCTCGGCAAAGGTCGCTCGATGGTCAGCGAGGTCAAGGTCTTGCGTACCTGGGCGTCTTCGGCCTCCAGTGCCTTGAGGCTGGCGCGGATCTTGCCAGCCGCGGGCACATCGCCCTGCCGGTCGATCCAGTCGGCAATCTCCTTGCAGGCACTGCTCAGACAGGCTTGGCGCTGGTTCATCAGCGTCAGGAGGGTGGTGAGCTCTCTATCGGACATGGCAGGTTCCTCCGTTCAGCCCTTTCAGTGTAGCAGGGGGTGGGGCTCCTGCCTGATGTGGGGGCTAGGTACTCACTGCGCATCACCCTCACGTCTCGCGCGATGCACAACGACTGCATTATCCATTGAATGGCATATATACACGGCTTGGGTAAGACGGTCTTCATCCTCTCTATATGGGTCTTGTTCGGAGTGCGAGGCGTCTGTTGGAAGTGGTGTGGGGCAGATGTTGTTTACAATGTTTTGAGCGCGTGGTTCTCCTCGGAGGCGGCGGTTGGCTACGTTTTCTCGCTGCTGGCCACGGGTACCGTGCTGGGCGGCCTGCTCTACACCAGGGTTCAATCGACACACCTCGGTGCGTCTTGTGTTGCGCTATTGGGGGGCGACGCAAGGCATTGACCCGCCTGCAATTGGAGCTGCCTTTTTGAACTGTGTGACCGGGTGCTAAACGAACCGACACGCCTGCCGATACGCCCCCGGCGTCACGCCATAGGCCTGCTTGAATTGCCTGCTGAGGTGGCTCTGGTCGGCAAAACCCAGGGCGAAGGCGACTTCTGAGGCGGGGAGGCCGCTCTTGAGCAGCTCTCGGGCGCGGGACAGGCGGCGCTGCTTGAGCCAGGCGTGGGGTGGCAGGCCGGTGGCCTGGCGGAACACCCGGGCGAAGTGGAAGGGGGAGAGGTTGACCGCTGCGGCCAAGGCTTCGAGCGACGGTGGGTCGGCCAGCTGGCTTTCGAGCAGTTCGCGGGCGCGGGCCACAGCGCGCGGTTCGTTGCCGGGGGCGGGCGCCTCGGCGCCGTGGCCATGGCGTTGTACCAGCGCCAGGACTGCCTGGCGCCAGGCGGTCTGTTGTTCCAAGGCGCTTGCGTCGGACTCCGACAGCCGATGCAACTCGCTGAACAGGGCGGCCAAGGCGGGGTCCTGGATCACGCTGTCCTTGAAGTGCGGCATGCCATGGCGACCCAGCTCCAGCTCGTCGAGCACGCCGGTGACCCGTTCGTGCTCGGGGTAGAAGCCACGATAGCGCCAGCCTGCCTCGTGTGCCGTGGCGCCGGTGTGCAACTCGTCCGGGTTGATCAGCACCATGCTGCCCACCGGTGCCAGGTGCTCGCTGCCACGATGCCAGAATCGCTGGGCGCCGGACTCGATCACAGTGAACACGTAGCCTTCATGCACATGGGGGGCGAAGCGTTGCTGGAAATACCGCGCGTGCAGCATTTCCACATCGCCCAGTGCCGGGGCTTGCCAGAGGTGGGTCTGTTCGCGCGGGGGCGTGTTCATGCCAGCCAACTGCGCAGGAGGAAGAAGATCAACATGCTCACCAGCATGCTCAGCAACACACTGCGGGTCAACAGCACCAGGGCGATGGCCACCAGTGAGCCGAGCAGGTAGGGGTTGGTGAGGCTCAGGTCCAGTTGATGCCCAGGCAGGAAGATGATCGGCCCGCAGATGGCCGTCAGCATGCCAGGTACGGCGAAGCCCAAGAATTGCCGGGCATTGGAGCTCAGGCGCAGGGGCAGGCGCGGTTCCAGGAAAGCGTAGCGGTTAAGAAACACCACAAGGCCCATGGCGAAGATCAGCAGCCAGGTCATGAGCGGCCTCCGGTGAGTTTCTGGCAAGCGAAGCCGGCGCTCATGCCCAGCAGGCCGGCGGCGACCAGAGCGGTCTCCCAATGCCAGTGGCTGAACAGCACCGAACACAACAGCGACACCGCCACGCACACCACTGTCGGTAGGTTACGCACCAGCGGTGCGATCAACGCGACGAACGTGGCGACGATGGAAAAGTCCAGGCCCAGCTGGTCCAGGTGTGGAATGTTCTGGCCTAGCAGGATGCCGGCCAGGGTGAACAGATTCCAGGCCACATAGAACGTCAGGCCGACGCCCAGGGCGTACCAGCGGTTGAACTGCTGTTGGTCGTAGCGGCTGGTCAGGGCAAAGAATTCATCGGTGAGCAGAAAGCCCAGCCCCAGGCGCCAGCGCAGCGGCTGGCCGGACAGCACCGGACGCATGCTCAGGCCGTAGAGCAAATGTTGGGAAGTCAGCAACAAGGTTGTGAGCAGGATCGAGAACAGGTTGGCACCGCCCTTGAGCATGCCGATCGCTACCAATTGCGCGGCCCCTGCGAAAACGATGGCCGACAGCCCTTGGCCCTCCCAGGCGCTGAGGTTGGCCTCGATGGCCATGGAACCGGCGAGCAGGCCCCAGGGGGCTACGGCCAGGGATAAGGGCATGATGGCGATGGCGCCATGGAGGAATGCTTGGCGGGCGACAGGTGGGCTGCAGGGCATGGTGGTGACTTGAATCGGCAAGGCAGTCCAGCATGCCAGAGCGGATGGGGCATGGCTTGAACATTCTTGCTGCCTGCCCCTTGCTAAGCGAGTCTAGCGTTTGCTGGTCAGGTGTCGTTGGGCTGCGGCGCAACCATTGATGTCCACTGCCTTTTGCAGCAAGGTCTGGCGTTGTTGAGGATCGAGGTCGCCGAGCAGACGATACACCTCCGCCTGGTAGTCCCGCTGGCGCCCCCACTGCATTTCCAGGCCTTGGGGTTGACTGCGGTTGCAGGCCAGCCGTATCGCAGGCTGAGGGTAATAGGCGGCATAACGGGTGGCCATGCTGGGGATCGCTTCCAGCGCCTGACGGTAGGCGGGGCTTGCGTTGTAAGGCGGGCACCAGGTCGCGATCGCCGGGGCGGGTGGCGCGAATCCTTGTTGCAGGCTGGCTTCGAGCAGCGGGCAGGCCGCATCCGGAATTTGCGCCGTCGGCAGGTAGGTCATGTAGTACAGCGCCAGGCGGTACTGGGCGACCGGATGGTTGAGTGCCACCGATTTTTTCAGCAAGGCCACGGCGGTGGGTAGGGTTCGCGCCAGGGCCTGGCCTTGGCGGCTGAGTTCCGGGTCGCTGCCAATCGAGGTGCGCAGTGGGCTGGGGCTGTCGTCCTGGAGGTCGGCCTGCTCCAAGAGGGGCAGGGCCTGGCGGTAGAGCAGATCGGCATGGGGGTCGATCTGTACTTCCAGCGCTTGGGCGTCGAGCGCCAGCACGGCCATGAACAACGGCGACCAGAAGAAGGCGCGGTTCACAGGTAGGCCTCGCAGGCGGACTGGCCAGGGTGGGCCAGATACGGCAGGACGGCTTCGATCATCATGGCAGTTACGCATGTACCTCAAGCGAATCAAGAGCGACGACGCCGTATTCTAGCCACCCAACGCTGCCTGCCGAAAGGCCAATCCTGTTTTGTCAGACTAGCCTGACGGGCGGTGGTCGATAATTGGCGTGCTTTTCCTGGGCCAGCCCGAGCTTGGCGGTGATCACCTTGGCCAGTGCACTGTTGCCCAAGTCGTTGAAATGCAGGCGGTCGACGAACAACGGTTGGTCGAACATCGCGCAACTGCTGAGCATGCAGTTCATGTCATAGCAGGGCACCTGCGCGGCCTGTTGCTTGATGCGTCGAAAGAAGTCCGTGTGCAACTGGCTGTCGAAGACGTCGGCCAGCAGGCGGTCGAAGTTCGTCGGCTGGCGTTGCAGGTGCTGCAGCATGAGCTGCTCGCCCTGTGGAATGGCCTCCCGGCACCAGGGCAACAGGGGCTGAAGGATGAAGGTGAGGGTGGCGTAGCCACCGCCCAGCAGGCGGTCCCACTGCTGCAGGCTGCGGCCGATGGTGTCGGCGGCGCGTGCCAGGCGTTTGTCGGGGGGCGACAGCTTCCAGGCGGGGGCCGGCGATTGTCTGCGAGGCGCCAGGGCTTGGCCCAGGCGGCGCCAGAGCGACTCGCCGGGTGGTGGATGGGCGGTGTGCACGCCTTCGTTGAAGCTGTTGAGCAGGTCCTGGTAAGCCAGGGCGTGCCCTTGTTCGTGATCGCCCGCCAGCACTTCGCCCAACGCCTCGTGTGCCAAGGTGTTCAGGCCGCTGAGTACGACTACGTGGCCGACCTCTGTGAAGCGATGTTGGTGGGTCAGGAACATCAGCAGTTCCTGAGTGGCATTGAGGCCGCAGCCGGCCAGGCTCAGCCAGACCTCGCCGGTCAGCGCCGACAGGTAGGAGGCGATCGTGTGTTTGTCGGAGCTGGCGCCGATCCCCAGGGTGGTCGAACCACCTACCAGCAGATTGACCCGCTTGACGCCGCTGTGCTCGGTCACCGAGCAGCGTCTGTCGGCACAATGGCTGTAGCGCATGCCATGGCTGTCGGTGTTGATGGTGCCGGAGCGATAGCCTCGTTCATGCATGTAAAGGGTATGCGGTGCGCGACGGCTGCCCAGTAGCAGGAAGCGCTGATAGTCCTGCTGCAGGGGAAGAGGGCTGCCCTGGACGTTCGTGTCATGGTCGATCGGTCTCATGGGCGCTCCTTTGGCACGCGAGGTCGAGGGTGGCGCGGTTCAGCCGGCCAGCTCCTTGATGTTGTAGGCCAGTCCGGCAAGGGCAATCAGCAACAGGGCAATGCCCGAGGCAAGTGTGATGATGCGGTTGCTGCGTTGCGAGGCGATCTTGCCGATGGCGAATATGTACAGGCTGAGCACGGCGAAATCGATGGCAATCCACAATAGCGACAGCACCACCATGCTCTTGCCGAACGATTCGGTGATCTGGATGAACTGCGGGAAGAAGGAAATGAAAAAGATGATGTCCTTGGGGTTGGAGATGCCCACCATGAACCCCTGGAGCAGCCCGCCGCGTCCAGGCTGTTCAGGGGCCTGCGCTGGCACGTCGAGGGCTGGCGCTTGCAGCGCTTCCCGAAGGGTAGTGATGGCGATGTAGGCGATGAACAGGCAGCCCAGCAGGCTCATGCCGCTGAGCCAGGTCTTGTCGACCGCAGCGCTGGTCATGATGATCCAGGCAGCGGCGGCGATCAGGACAAGCGAAGCCCAATTGGTGCCGATGGCGGTCGACAGCGCCTTGCGCGAGCCTGAGGTAGCCGCGGTATTGACGATCAGTGCCACCACTGGGCCAGGGGTGGCGATCAGCAGCAGCACGGTGAGGGCATAGGTGGCGGTGAGTGCGGTGTTCACGGTCAGTTCTCGATCAGGGTTTCAGGTGTTGCATGCGCATGGAATGGGCAGCGCGAAGGGTTGAGCGAGCCCGGTTCCTGGAGTTGATACTGGCGCCATTCGAAATTGTCCTCCTGGCCGAAGAAGCCCAGGGTATCGGGTACGACGCCATCGTTGTAATGGCGTACCCGCTCGCGAATGCGTGCACGGATGCGACGGCCGCTTTCGGTGGCGGCGCTGGCGACCTCGTCGAAGCTCTCCCGCGGGTTGATGACGAAGGCGATGTGCGCGCCCAAGTTGCGGCTTTTCATCTGCCGGTGGGCCGGGAAATTCATGTTGATGAACAGCGCCATGCCAGCGAAGCAGAACGACCAGCCGCTGTCATGAGGGTCTGTGGGTAGCGTCCGAGGCCAGGGTTGCGGGTCCAGTTCATGGACTTGTTGCAGCACCGACCAGGCCAGCGCCTGCTGTTCGGCCAGCGTGCTGTCTGGCTCGGTTTCGAGAAACACCAGCAAGGGGTTGCCGATGCGCTGCCTGAGCGGGATGGGTTCGAGGATGCTCACGTAATCGGCGAGCCCTCGGGCAATGTCTGTCGCCAGTTGCGTCGCGCGCGCGAAGACAAGATGGCAGGTGCCGGCGGCGACCGCCTTGCGGCCGAACAGGCAGGGAAAGTCGGGATGGCCGAGCAAGGTACGAAACTGTGCGAGGGTTTGATACGCCCAATGTTGGCATTTTTGGATATGTTCAGCGGCCAGCTCTAGCGCATCCAGGCGATAGCAATTTCCATAACCCGTAAACATGGTGTCCCCAGAGATTCAGTGACATCTAAGCAAGATGTATGCGGTTTCCATTGTAAATTTGTGATTTAACAGCATTTTCTGAGAACCCTCCGACGTTGTAAAACGTGTGGAACTATGACCTACTATTAGTCTCACTCATGCTTTGGGCAGGACCATGTCAGAACGGATTCAAGCACTCCACGCCTTACGCGCCTTCGAAGTGGCCTCGCGCTACGGCTCCTTCACCCGAGCAGCCCAGGAGTTGGCCTTGACCCAGGGAGCGGTAAGCCATCACGTCAAGACCCTAGAGGCCATGTTCGGCTGCGACCTGTTCGAGCGGCGCGGACCCAAGCTGCGCCTGACCGAGCATGGCCGGTTGCTGGCCCAGGAGCTCAAGGTGGGTTTCAAGATCATCGAAAACGCCTGCGCCTTACTGCGTCAGGACCGCTACGGCCTTCGTCTGAAGGCGCCTTCGACGCTCACTGTGCGCTGGTTGCTCAAGGCGCTGGATGGCTTCAAGAAAATCGACAATAGCTGCACTGTGCAGTTGTCGAGCGTCTGGATGGACATCGACACGGTGGACTTCTATTCCGAGCCCTACGACTGCGCCATCCTGTTGGGCAATGGACGCTTCGCCGCGGATGTCGAGAGCCTGAAACTGTTCGACGAGTGGCTGATCCCGGTGTGCCATCCTGAGTATCTTCAAGGCGCTGAGCCGGGGCTATCTGCGCTGCAGCATTGCGACCTGTTGCACCCCTCGCCGGATCGGCGCGACTGGCGGCGCTGGCTGGCGCGGATGGACGCCCAGGACATCAGCATCGACCAGGGACAGGTTTTCGACACTCTCGACCAAGGTATTTCGGCGGCCCAGCAGGGCCTGGGCATCTCGGTGGTCGACCTGGTGCTGGCCAGCGCCGACCTGGCTGCGGGCCGTCTGGTGACGCCGTTCAAGCACGCGGTGGCCACAGGTGATGGCTATTACATGACGTGGCTCAAGTCCAGCCCCAAGGCGCGCCACATGCAGCGCCTGCGGGACTACTTGCTCAGCCAGGTGCCGCCACTGGCTCACAAGGACATCGATTACCTCTACGGCTGATGACAAGCCCAGCGTACGGATCGGGCGCGCCCTGGATTGAATGGCCCCATGCAATCAAGACAGTCGCTCCCGTCCCGGCGCGGTAGAATGACGCTTTGCCAACGAACATGATCGAGGTCGACGCGGTGCAGTTGCAGCAGGGCTTTGTCCTCACCCGCCATTGGCATGACACGCCCGAGGGCACCTGCGTGGAGTTCTGGCTGGCCACCGACCAGGGCCCACGGCAGTTGCGTCTGGCGCCGCAGGTGTCGGTGGCGTTCATCGCAGCCGGGCAAGGCGAGCACGCGCGGCTGTTGCTGGGGAACGAGCAAGGGGTCGAGCTGCGCCCGCTTGGCTTGCGCGACTTCGAACAGCGTCCGGTATTGGGCCTGTATTGCCGGCAGCACCGTCAATTGATGCAACTTGAGCAGCGCCTGCGCAGCGCCGGCATCGAGGTTTTCGAGGCTGACATCCGCCCACCGGAGCGCTACCTGATGGAGCGTTTCATCACCGCGCCGGTGCTGTTCAGCGGTCAAGCCGATGCCCAGGGCGTGATCTGCGATGCCCATCTCAAACCAAACCCTGACTACCGCCCTGCGTTGCGCCTGGTGTCGTTGGACATCGAGACCAGCGAGCGCGGCGAACTCTACAGTATCGCCCTGGAAGGCTGCGGCCAGCGGCAGGTCTATATGCTGGGGCCGGCCAACGGCGATACCGGCGAAGTGGATTTCGACCTCGAATACTGCGAGGACCGCGCCCAGTTGCTTGAGCGCCTCAACCAGTGGTTCGCACGCCATGACCCGGACGCGATCATCGGCTGGAGCCTGGTGCAATTCGACCTACGCCTGCTGCATGAGCATGCCGCGCGTCTGCAGGTGCCACTGACCCTGGGACGCAACGGTGCGCCGCTGACTTTGCGCGCCCATGGCAGCCGCAACCACGTGTTCGCCGATGCCCCAGGCCGGCTGTTGATCGACGGCATCGAATCACTGCGCTCGGCCACCTGGAGCTTTCCGTCGTTCAGTCTCGAGAGTGTCGCCCAGACCCTGCTGGGCGAGGGCAAGGCCATCGACTCGCCCTACCAGCGCATGGACGAAATCAACCGCATGTTCGCCGAGGACAAGCCTGCGCTGGCGCGCTACAACCTCAAGGACTGCGAACTGGTCACGCGCATTTTCGCCCATACCCGTCTGCTGGAGTTTCTCCTGGAACGCGCCACAGTCACGGGCCTGCCGGTCGATCGCAGCGGTGGTTCGGTGGCAGCGTTCTGTCATTTGTACATCCCGCCCATGCACCGGCTGGGGTATGTCGCGCCGAACCTGGGCAGCCGCCCGGACGAAGCCAGCCCCGGCGGCTTTGTCATGGATTCGCGCCCTGGGTTGTACGATTCGGTGCTGGTGCTCGATTACAAGAGTCTGTATCCCTCGATCATTCGTACCTTCCTGATCGATCCGGTGGGGCTGGTCGAAGGCCTGGCCCAGCCGGACGATGCGCATTCGGTGGAGGGATTTCGCGGGGCCCGGTTCTCCCGTACCCGGCACAGCCTGCCGGCGATCGTCGAGCGGGTCTGGCAGGGCAGGGAGGCGGCCAAGCGCGCAGGCAATGCGCCGTTGTCCCAAGCACTGAAGATCATCATGAACGCCTTCTATGGTGTGCTGGGTTCCAGTGGCTGCCGGTTCTTCGACCCCCGGTTGGCATCGTCGATCACCATGCGCGGTCATCAGATCATGCGTCAGACCCGGGCGCTGATCGAAGCCCGTGGCTTCGATGTGATCTATGGCGACACCGACTCTACATTCGTCTGGCTCAAAGGGGCGCACAGCGAAGAGGCCGCCGCGCGTATCGGCCGTGAGCTGGTAAACGAGGTCAACCAGTGGTGGCGCCAGCACCTTGAGACAACCATGGGCCTGGACAGCGCCTTGGAGCTGCAGTTCGAAACCCACTATCGACGCTTTCTCATGCCGACCATCCGCGGTACCGACGAGGGCAGCAAGAAGCGCTACGCCGGCCTGGTCCGCCGCGCCGAGGGCCAGGAGGAGATGGTCTACAAGGGGCTGGAGTCGGTGCGCACCGACTGGTCACCGCTGGCCCGGCAGTTCCAGCAGGAGCTGTATGGACGTATTTTCCGCGGCCAGCCCTATCGGGATTATGTGTGCGATTTCGTGCGACGCACTTTGGCCGGTGAGCAGGATGACTTGTTGGTCTATCGCAAGCGCCTGAGACGTCCTCTGGCCGACTACCAACGCAACGTGCCCCCGCATGTGCGCGCCGCGCGCCTGGCCGATGAGTACAACAGCCGCCTGGGGCGAGCGCAGCAGTACCAGAACGGCGGCTGGATCAGCTACGTCATCACCACGGCCGGTCCCGAGCCGTTGGAAAACCAGCAGTCTCCGATCGATCACGAGCATTACCTGTCGCGTCAGTTGCAGCCAGTGGCCGACGCGATCCTGCCTTTCGTCGGTGATGACTTCGGCACATTGACCGGTCGGCAACTGCAGTTGTTTTGAGGTGGTAGCTATCTAGCGTTCCTTCGCCAAGCCAGGCGCCTAGCCTCGTCGCTCCAGTCAACCAGGAGATGGACATGGGCGGCGAGCGCAATGAACCGCAAGTGAACGAAGCAACGCAGCTGGCAGCGGAGCGTGCCTATCAGGATGGCTTCATCGCCGAACGCCTGCCGCTGTGGATGAAGTCGGCGACGCCGCAGCAACGGGCTCGGTTTGCAGATGCGATGGACGAAAGCGTGGTGCTGCGTTCGCATCTCAAACACGTGCTGGGGCGCATCGAGGCGCTGGACGGCTTTATCAAATCCAAGCTGCAGGCTGCATTGCGAGCGCGCTATTCGGCTCAGTTCAATCTTCATCAGTGGAGCTTTATCGGCGGGTACCCGGAGCCTGTGATCAATGCCCAGCCCGTTGGCGTCCACCTGACCAAGCAGCAGTACGACCAGCGTTCGCTTCTGGAGGTGGCAGTACGCAACTTCACCGCTGAGGAAGCCGTAGCGGGCGGGCAACCGCGCGGCAATCGCTTGACCAGCGCCAGGCAGGGCAGGATCAAGGCGCCGTCTGCAACCGAGTTTGCCAAGCTGTGTCGTGAACTCGATCTTGGCAGCGCGTACCAAGCGCATCTGGCCAAGGTTTTGAGCGGACCTGTGACAGACGACAAACCGGCATGGACCGTCCCATGCTTGCTGGCTGACTGGAGCCGCCATGCCATGCTGTTTGATGCCTACCAGGCCCGTGACCGCGCTGGACTGAGCGAGCGTGAGCTCGAGACGATTGCCGAACTCTGCGCGAAACAGGGCGCGCAAAACAAGGCTTCGACCGTGACAGCGCAACGTCTGCGTCTGCTGGACTGCGACCTGCAGCAGATCGTAGTCATCGATGAGTCGCACAACGACGGAAGGTTGCTGCTCTATGTGCCCGGCGATCCAAACGGGGCCTGGAGCGCGTTCTCCAGCCTTCGCAAGCTCGCCAACGAACTGGGAAGGCGCCTACGCAGCCAGGCGTACCAGACATTCTTTCGCCGCTTCGTGCGCAGACGCGACAGTCATGCGTTCTATTCAATCGTGATCCCCGCGTACAAAGACTTGGTCATCTGGGCCAACATCAGCCTGGATGAAAGCCTCGTGCCCTATGGCACGCCGTTTTTTCAACGCCTGGCCCATGCGCGTATCGAGCAGATAAAAGATGACGCGAAGGTGCTCGTGGCGCCGGTTGAAGAACTGGACCGCACCCTGCAGCGCGAATACGACGAGCGCCTCGCTGCCGATGGCCAGGCATTGTTGTCCGCCGCAGGCCTGTTTGTGCCGGTGCTTGGCGAGGTGCTTTTGGCCGTCAGCGCCTGGGATACGCTCACAGAGGTCTACCACGGCATCGAGGCCTGGCAAGACAACCACACCCGCCAGGCATGCAAGCACCTGCTCAATGTCGTTACCGCGGTGTCGGTGGCCGGCGCCACCACCGCGGCGGTCGCTGGGGTAGAGGCCCTCTCGGCGCGCTCGAGCATCATGGACAACCTGCTGCCGGCCTATCTGGAAGACGGTTCGGCAAAGCTGTGGGCTGCGGACGTCAAGGCCTTTCGCAGTGACGTGCCACCGTCTGGCGCGACGAGCGATACAGCCGGGGTCTTCCGGTTGGGGGAGCAGGCCTGGATCGAGATGGACGGACATTACTACCGCGTGCGTCAGCGAACCCAGGACGGGCAATGGCAACTGCTGCCGCAGGCTGGGCATGGGCCGTTGTTGAGACACAACGGTGCGGGTGCCTGGCGGTTGTGGTTCGAGCAGCCGGCCCAGTGGGAAGACGTCCATTACTTGTTCCGTCGATTGGGTGGGCACTTTCGCGAGCTGGATGACGAGCGGATCGATCTGGTCCTTAGTTTCCACGGGCTAAAGGCGGATGATCTGCGGGGGTTGCACGTGTATGGTCGCGCGCCGGCTTCCGGGTTGCTGGACAGCACGGTCCGTGCCCACCTGGACTTGCGCATCCGCGACATGGTCGAGCGCTTGCGCTCGGGCAAACAGGTGGAGGATGCCTTCGCATTGCAAGGCGCCCAACGTCTTCCCGGAGCTGGCGGGCTGCCTGACCAGGCATTGGCCGAGGTGGCATGGAAGGCTCGGCGCGAGTTGCTGCAGGATCTCTACGAACACATGCCCAACGGCGAGAACCTCGCCAGCACGATGTTGCGTCGGGTGTTTCCCAGTCTGCATTGGCGTGCTGCGCAGGGGTTGGTGGACGCGGCGACGACTACGGACCGGCAACGCTTACTCGACAGTGGACGGGTGCCGCTGCAATTGGCGGAATCGTCCAGAGCGTATGTACAAAACATGCGTGTGACACGCGTGTATGAAGCGCTGCACCTGGACACGCCGCAAAACGCTGATGTGGCCCGGGTCGCCATCGGCATGCTGCGCTATTTGCCCGGTGCTGCCACGGGTATCCGCTGGCGTTTGTTCGAGGGCAGTGCGAGCGGCCTCTTGCTCGTTGCGAGCGAGCAGGGGGCCACCGCCTGCGATCTGATACACGTCGAGGGTAAGTTCCTGGTCGTCGATCCCAAAACGAACCTGTTAAGTGAGCCGCATGAGTTGTTCGACGCGATGGCCACCGCCTATAAAGGCCAGCAAGCGGCCATGGGCATTGCCGATCCCTTTGCCCACAACCTGCGCGTGCTGCTGGCCCGCCAGGCGATCGAACGCCCCAGCGAGGTCGGGGAGCTGTTGAACAAAGGGCAAGGCAAGGACCGCTGGCTGGCCCCGCTGCGCCAGGACGATGGCCGGCTCGGTTATCCCTTGAGTGGGCGCCTGTCCGGTAGCAGCCGGAGCCGAGGAGGGCCCTGGATGATCCAGGCGGAACTGCGGCGGATCTATCCCACTTACTCCGACGCCCAGGTCAGCGCCTGGCAAGTGAAAATGCAGCGTACCGGCAGGGACATGGCGCAGGAACTGCGTCAGCTTCGTCACGAACTCAAGACCCTGGAACAATCGCTCAATACTTGGCTCACAGCCACCACTGCGCTGTTGGAAAGGTCAGACCGCAGGCGGGTCACGGGACAATTGCTGGCGTGCTGGCAGCGAGTCATCGACGAGCCTTCGCAGCTCAATTCGTTGGCGATCGACTATCGCTTGGAACTTAACGGCCTGAGGCCAGGATTCTTGCCCCCTCTGCCTACCCGCAGCTTCTCCCATGTTTCTGAGCTGGCGATTCTGGATATGGACTTGGCGCATGTGCCGGACTATTTCCTGCAGGCGTTTCCCAACCTCCGGACGCTGCGGGTCAGCGGCAACCGACTGTCTCGACTGCCGGCACGCCTGCATCAACTGCCGCGCCTGCGTGAACTGAACCTGTACGACAACCAAATCGCCCTGGATGACAGCCAAGCCTCTGAGCTGACTCGCTGCTCCCGCCTGGAATACATCAATCTTTCGCACAACCCTCTGGGGCTGGTGTTTTCCGTCAGCGGATTTTCCAGGCTCAGGCGACTGCTGCTGCGCAACACTTTCATCGATGTGCTGCCTCCGGGATTGCTAGAGTGCACGGAGCTGGACTATGCGGACCTGAGCGACAATCGAATCACCCGGATACCGCCGATGTTCCATCAGGCCCCCTTGTGGCTCAGGCATCGCGTGCTGTTGATGGGCAATCCGCTGGCCGAGGACGATGTACAGGCCTTGCGCGTGGCGTTCCAGTCCGTCAGGGGAGCCAATACCCATGCCATAGCCTGGAGCAATGCCGTTGCGAGCGCTGACCGGGACCGGCTGCTCGAACTGTGGCACTCGATCGAGGCGGTCGAGGGCTCGGCTGGGCTCATGACTCTTCTGCGCAGGTTGCTCGATACCGCGGATTTCCAGAAACAACCGCAGGTATTGGCCCAGCGTGTGCTGACCATGCTGAAAAACATGCACGAGCAGACTGATTTGCTTACAGAGTTGTTTACCCATGCTGACGATGACCTGACTTGCCAGGACAGTGTGGCGTTGCGGTTTCACAATCTGGAGGTGCGGATGTTGGCGGTCCAGGCCAAGGCCCAGGCCGGCACCGAGCAGGGCGCTACGACGCAGGCATTGCTTAGGCTCGGACGGCGCCTGTGGCGCCTGGCGCAGGTCCAGGATCATATCTTGAGCTTCCTACGTGCCCAGGCTGAAGCCGGCACCCCCCTAGATGAGGTCGAGGTAATGCTGGGCTATCAGCTGGCATTGCGTGGATCACTCGATTTACCCATCGAGGCGGGCGAAATGGCGTTTCCCGAGTATGCCCATCTGGATCCGGCCCGGGTCGACCGGATCCGTACACAGGTTCGCGCCGCAGAACAGCATGAAGCGCTGGCCAGCTGGATGGTGGATCAGGATTTCTGGCGTGAGCATCTGTTGGCGGAAAACCCAGGACACTTCGACCAAGGCAACGCACGGCATCACCGACAGCTTGAGCAATTGACGGCGCAGCGGGATGCGTTGACGCAGGGCGACACCCAGGCGCAGGCCTTATCGGCCCAAGTTCTGCAACAGGTGGAAAACATCGAAGACCAGATGAAACAAATCCAGAAGCTGCAAAAAGCTGATGAGCGATACGAGATGCGTGTATTGACCAACCGGGTGCTGGGGACGGCCCCGGCCGGTGCTGGCATCGATGTCCGTTGATGCAAGTATTGCCTGCAGGTGCCGCGCTGGCTGGAGGGCTTTGGACTATGCTCAGTTCGGGGGCCCGCGGTTTCTGCAGAGGTCGCAAGCCTGGTTCGACGCGCTGCTGGTAATGGCCAGTTACCTTTCGCCTTATCACCTGACTTGTCAGGTGGTTTAGGCTCGCACGTCGGATCTTTCTCAATGATCTGTAGTCTTTGAGTTATCGAGAAATAAGGAGATGCGCATGCTCGTCCGGTCACTGACCCTCGCCACTCTGCTTGCCCTCGCAAGCCCTGTGTTCGCTGCGGACAGCGATGCTCCGCTGGCCAAAGAACTGGGCAAGGCAAGGCCCTTGGTCATCATCGCACCCAGCAGCGCCGACCCGACCTTGCGCGGGTTGAACGAGGCACTCCAGGACCCCGCTACCCAAGCCGCCTTCAAAGAGCGCAGCCTGGTGCTGTACAGCGTTGCCAACATGATGGGCAAGCGCGAGGACAAGAACCTCGAACAGCAGACCACCATGGCGTTGATTCGCGAACTCAAGCTCGGCGCCAGCAAGGGCACCAAGGTGATCCTGGTGGGCAAGGATGGCGAGCGGCATGTGCTCAAGGACGACGACAGCGGCGAGAAGATCGATCCGCAGGTGATCATCAAGGCCGTGGACGAACTACCTGCCAGCGAGAAGGCTGTGAGCGCGCCGGAGCCGGTGGCGGCTTCCGCGCCTGCTGAGCCCAAGTCCAAGGGCAAGGACAGCAAGCCTGCCAAGCCGGCAAAACCGGCGGCACCGCCAAAGCCGCTCGAGGACTGATCGATACAAGCAAGGCGCCGGTTGGCCTGGCGCCTTGCCTGCGTGAGCAGATGACCCTACGCTTCGGCTTGCTTGGGCTGCGTCGAAGCTTGCTGTTTCTTCGCAGGCTTCAGGCGTGTCACGCCGTACAACACCAGCGCCAGACCCGCCAACTGATACCCCGAGATCTGCTCGCTGAGGATTGCCCACGACGCGAGCATCGTCAGCACCGGACCCAGATTGCCCACCGCTGCGGTATGGGTGGGGCCCAGGCGCTGGATCGCCAGGGCCACCCAGTAGATCGGCAACACCGTGGAAAACACCGCCATCAGCCCCGCATGTATCCAGATCGCCAGTGGCTGCTGCCACAGCTGGCCGATGTCCGCCACCAGCAGGTAGTGCGCCAGCACCATCAATGACGAGGCGATGCCGCAGAGCCCAGCCAGACGCATCGAGCTCATGCGCTTGAGCATGATGCCGGTACCCGAGTAATAGAGCGCGTAGCTCACCGCACTGGCCACCACCCACAACGATCCCAGCACCACTTGCTCGCCGACCCCGGCCACACTGACATCGTGTACGAAGGCGATGCCCAGGCCCAGGTAACACAGGCCCATGGCCGTCAGGGTCCGCAGGGTAGGGCGCTCGCGCAGGGCGATGGCCTGGAACACCAGCACGAGCGTGGGATAAGTGAACAGGATCAGCCGCTCGAGGCCGGCGCTGATGTACTGCAGACCATAGAAGTCGAACAGGCTCGCCAGGTAGTAGCCCAGCAACCCGAGCCCGGCCACGCGCAGGCCGTCCCCAAGCCCCAGCTTCGCAGCGGACTGGCCACGGCTGAGCCAGGTCAGCCAGGCGAACAGCGGCAGTGCCAACCCCATGCGCATGGCCAACAGGGTGATGGCGTCCACCGGACCTGCGGCATAGGCCAGCTTGACGAAGATGGCCTTGAAGCTGAATCCCAAGGCCGCCAGCACGGCATAGACACCGCCGTTGTGGATCGCAGTCTGAAGGCGAAGGTGCAAACGCGTCATGGCAAAGTCCAGGCAATTGAAGGCAGGACTTATTCTGTACAGAACGGGTTGTGGCTAGAATCGCTTTTTCTCGAACATGGCTTTCGCTTTTGGAGAACGCACAAGGATGCACTTCGACTTGCCCGATCTGCGCCTGTTTGCCGCCATTGCCGTTACCGGCAGCCTGAGCAAGGCGGCGGCGACCATTCCGGTGGCGGTGTCCGCCGCCAGCACCCGCCTGCGCCTGTTCGAGTCTCGCTGTGGCTTTGCCCTGTTCGTTCGCAAGGCTGATGGCATGCAACTGACCCCCGCTGGCCGGCTGGTACTGGAGGCGGCCCGTGGTGTGCTGGGGGAGGCGCAAAAGCTGCAGGACACCTTGAAGGAGTTGGCAGGGCAGCGGCGCATCACGCTGCACCTGGCGGCTTCCACCGTCAGCAACAGCACGCTGTTGCCGGCGGTGCTCGGACCGTTTCTGGCCGACTACCCTGAGGTCGACCTGCAACTGGTCGAGCACAAGAGCATCGATGTATTGCGCGTGGTGCTGGCCGGTGAATGCGAGTTAGGGGTGTATGACGGCAACCTGATCGACGAAGGCATCGTCTCGCTGCCGTTTCGCAACGAGCGCCTGGTAATGCTTGTACCAGTGGATCATCCCTTGGCCGGTCGCGAACAATTGCGCTTGGTTGATGCCCTGGGTTACCCGTTTGTGTGTCTGCCGGCAGAGCGGGCGATGCAGCGCTTCGTCGAGGAGCTGGCGATGAATCTGGCCATGCCGTTGAAGGTGCGTGTGCGTGCGCCGAGCTTCGAGGCCATCGCTCAATTGGTGGCCCAGCGCGCGGGTATCGCCATGCTGCCGGAAACCGCCGCTGTGCGCGCCGAGCAGGAGCTGGCGGTTCGCAGGGTGATGCTGGAGGAGCGCTGGGCCACCCTGGAGCTGCGTATCTGTTTTCGTGACTGGGAGCGCCTGAGTTCTCATGGTCGGCAATTGGTCAGCTATCTCTCGACGGCGTGAGCCCACCGGATCGGCGACTGACATGTTGATGTTTCGCCGCCCGCGAGGCGCTTTTGAAAAGACCCTCCAGTCGGTAGCGACCTGCTAAAAGTGCATCCGAACGCTTACAATCCACGCCCTTCAATACGATCGCTCAGGCCTGTCCGCTCATGGCTCTAGACCCCCTCACGATGTTGACCATCAGCATTGCCCTCGCGGCTGCGGCTGCTTTGTACCTGGCGGTCGAGTGGCGCACCGTGCGTGCCACCTCGCTGCTGTTCTGGGCCGCTGGGTTCGCCACCATCAGTGTGGGGTCGACCTTGGCATTGTTGCGCGTCAGTGGGCTGATGCTCGTCGGGGTGTGGTTCGCCAATGGCTTGCTGGTGTTGGCGCATTGGTTCTTTCTCGTGGGTGTGGCGCGGTTTACCGAGATGCGGCTTTCCCGTGGCTGGTACCTGTTGCCGGTTGTCTGGCTGATGCTGTTGCTGCTGCCTGAAAGCCCGCAGTGGTCGAAGGTGATGTTGCTGGCCAACTCGCTGCTGGTGGCCTTGCCCACCCTGTGGGCCTGCGTGCTGCTGCGGCCCCATGGCAAGTCGTTGCGCGTGGGGGCGGTGCAGCTGCGTTATGTGCTGCTGGCCCACGGCATCTTCTACCTGGCCAAGATGATTCCGCCGTTGGTGCCTGGGACGCTGATCGATCTGGCGGCCTTGCGTGGCGCGATCATCCAGGTGTCGCTGGTCGAGGGCACGATGGCGATCATGCTCATCGCCTTGTCCATGACTGGCACCGAGCGCCACCGACGCGAACGGCAGATCGCCCGGCTGGCGGCGCGCGATCCCTTGACCGCCCTGTATAACCGGCGCGCCTTGGAGGCACGCGCCCCGCGTCTGCTGGATGACGTGGCAACGGACCGCCCCGGTGCGCTTTTGCTGATCGACATCGACAACTTCAAGATGGTCAACGACCTGCATGGCCATACTGCCGGTGATCGCCTGCTGGTTGCATTGGGCGAGATGATTCGCGCCTCGACCCCCGCCAGTGGCTTGGCCGCCCGGTTGGGCGGCGATGAGTTCGTCATCCTGCTGGGTAACGCGACCCGTGAAAAAGTCGAAGGGTTGGGGAGCGCTTTGCGCGAGCAGTTCCATCGGATGACCGCGCAGACGTTCCCTACGCCTGCGGCGGTCACCCTCAGCATCGGCGTCAACCTGTTCGATCGGGCGCCTGCCAGCCTGGCGGCACTGATCGAACAGGGTGACGTTGCACTCTACGAATCCAAGCGAGGCGGGCGTGACAGCATCCGCCTGGTCGATCGCACCCAGCCTAAGGCATAGCGAAGGGTCGTCTTGGCATCGGAACCGCATCGGCCCGGCGTTTTTCTTCTTCAGCCCACCCGCAACCAGAGCGCCGATGCGTCGTCGCTCATTTTGAACCGTGGATAACGAACGCAGGCGGCATCGTCGCGCTCGATCTGCCGTAGTCGCAGCGCAAGTTCTGCCAGGCCCTGCTCGCGCAGCTGGGTCATGAAGGTGTGGGGCGTGCAGGCCCGGTAGGTATCGAACAGGGCCGCGAAACCATCGCTCATCAGCACCAGGTCGTCGCCGCGCCTTACCGGTGCGCGGGTGTATACGGTACCAGCCCTGGCCACTTCGGCATCGACGCTGAGCACGGCCTTGGGACGCTCCCGGGCGATGCGCCGATCTGCCTGCACGGCAGGTGTGCGCACGCCATGGGCGCCGGTGCCAGGGCCCAGGGCGAGCGCCTCGGCGCGCTCAGTTTCGCGGTCCGGCTCAGGTGTCAGGAAGGCAATGCCGTGCTCGCTGCGGTGAAGTACGACGCAGTCCGCCAGATGGGCGCAGACTACTTCGTCATCTTCCAGCGCCACCGCCGCAAAGGCCGCGCGGGGCAGCTCCCAGCCGGCGACCGGCTCACGTCGGCGGTCGCGTTCGTAGGCTGCGGCCACGGTAGCGAACACCTGTTCGCACAGGCTCTGCAACGGCCCGCTTGCGCTGACAAAGGCAGCCTGCGCTGCCGCTGCCAACCAGGCCGCGCCCCCTTGTTCACCCAGCAGACCAGGCGGGCCCAGATCGGTTGCGCCGTCGATGACCCAAGCATGACGGCTTGCACAGCCAATACGGTCGTCATTGGGAACATCGGCCCTGCCGGCCAGGTTGAGACTTTGGATCAGGTCGAAATGCATGGTGTGTCTTCTATCTCGTGAAAAAAGAAGCTTCGACAAGCGCGGCTACCTTGAGTTGTGCTGCGCCGGCTCGTTGTGCAGCCGATGCTGGTGAAGCAGCGCCAAGCGCTCGAGACTAGGCCAAATACCGTTTCAATTATGTAGGAAACCACCGTGAACCACGCTCTGACTGCGCGACTATCGCCTGGCCCATCCGCAAGCGTCTGCAACCGACGAAGCGCTTGCCCAGGCCATCGCCTGCCAGGGGTGAAGGTCTAGACTCTAACCTTTGCGATGTGATCGTGGAGACTCCAATGCCCAGCAAAAACACCATCTGCCTCTGGTTCGACGACGATGCCCTGGAGGCGGCGACTTTTTACGCCAAGACCTTCCCCGACAGCGCAGTAGGGGCGGTGCATCACGCACCGGGCGACTACCCGTCGGGCAGGGCCGGCGATGTCATCACTGTCGAGTTCACCGTGGCCGGTATTCCCTGCGTCGGCCTGAACGGGGGGACCGCGTTCAAGCACAGCGAGGCATTTTCGTTCCAGATCTGCACGGAGGATCAGGCCGAGACCGACCGTCTGTGGCAGGCCATCGTCGGCAACGGCGGCCAGGAAAGCGTCTGCGGCTGGTGCAAGGACAAGTGGGGCATCTCGTGGCAGATCTCGCCCCGGGTGCTGCTCGAGGCCATGGACAACCCAGACCGGGCCGCCGCCAAGCGCGCATTCGACGCCATGATGCAGATGGGCAAGATCGACATCGCCGGGATCGAGGCGGCGCTCAAAGGTTAGCGGCATCATGCTTTGCCGTGCCCTGGCAATAGCCCGCTGATCAGCTGGCGCGCGGTTTGGCGCAGGATGCCGGCTTGGTCCGGGTCGCCTTGCAGCAGGGCGCCGGCGAACTTCTTCGCCTGCTCCAGGGTGATGTGCGGCGGCAGCGGCGGGACATCGGGGTCGGTACGAAAATCAATGACCACGGGCACCTCGCTGGCCAAGGCCTGCTCCCAGGCGCCGGCCACGTCCTGCTCGCGTTCGACATACAGGCCCTTCAGACCGATCGAGAGGGCGAACAGGTGGTAGGGCACGTCAGGAATGTCCTGGCTGGCGGCAAACTTGGGGTCTCCCTCCATCACCCGCTGCTCCCAGGTGACCTGGTTGAGATCCTGATTGTTGAACACCGCGCAAATCCAACGTCCGTTGCCCCATTGTCGCCAGTACTTGGCCACGGTGATCAGTTCGGCCATGTTGTTCATCTGCATGGCACCGTCGCCTACCAGGGCCACCACGCAGCGCTCGGGGTGAGCGAACTTGGCTGCGATGGCGTAGGGCACTGCCGCGCCCATCGAGGCCAAGCCCCCGGACAACGAACATTCCATACCCGGGCGGATCCGCAGGTCGCGGGCGAACCAGTTGGCGCAGGAGCCCGAGTCGCACGTGATGATGGCGGCGTCCGGCAGGCGAGGCGAGAGTTCATGGACGACCCGCTGCGGATTGATCGGCGCAGCCTTGCTCAGGGCGCGTTGCGTCAGCTTCTTGTCCCACGCCTTGCGCCAACCTTCGACCTTGGTTCGCCAACTGCGGCGGGTCTTATGCTCGATCAGCGGTAGCAGGGCGTCCAGCGTCTGTGCGGCATCGCCCATCAAGTTCACTTCCATGGGATAGCGCAGGCCGAGCATGTCGGCAGCGATGTCGATCTGTACGCCGCGGGCCTGACCTTCCTCTGGTAGGAACTCGGCGTAGGGGAAGCCTGAACCGATTATCAGCAGCGTGTCGCATTCGTTCATCAGCTTCAGGCTGGGTTCGGTACCCAACAGACCGATGCAACCGGTGACCCAAGGCAGGTCATCGGGCAATACGGCCTTGCCCAGCAGGGCCTTGGCGACGCCTGCACCGAGCTTTTCGGCGATTGCGCTCACCTGCTCACGGGCCTGCAGCGCGCCGGCCCCCACCAGGATCGCGACTTTCTTGCCGGCGTTGAGTATCTGCGCAGCCTGCTGCAATGCGTCGGGGTGGGGCACGATCCTCGGTGGGTTGAAGCCTGTGCCCGAATGCAAGGTGCCATGGGCCCGTGCAGGCGACTCGTAGGGCGTTTCCTGCAGATCGTTGGGCAGCACCAATGCGGTGACCCGGCGTTCGCCCAGCGCCGTGCGTACGGCGCGATCCAGCAAATGGCGCACTTGGGCCGGGGCCGTGGCCTGCTGGACGAATGCACCGGCCACGTCCTTGAACATCGAGACCAGGTCCAGCTCCTGCTGGTAATGCCCACCCAGCGCGGTGCGGGCCTGCTGGCCGACGATGGCCAACACCGGCATGTGGTCCAGGCGGGCGTCATACAGGCCTGTCAGCAAGTGCGAAGCGCCAGGCCCGGACGTTGCGATGCACACGCCAAGCTCACCTGTGAACTTGGCATGGGCGCTGGCCATGAATGCCGCCATTTCTTCATGGCGGCACTGCACGAATTCGATCGTACCGGCCCGACGCAGTGCACCGAACACGCCATTGATGCCATCGCCCGGATAGCCGAATACCCGCTTCACGCCCCATTGGCTCAAGCGCTCAACCAGAAAATCGCCTACGGTGCTCGCCATCGTTCCTACCTCCATGCAAACCGTCACAGCAGTGAAACTTCCGACGACCCCCAGGGCCGGATGTTCAGATTCATTTGACAGGCTGAATGAATCCAACTGGTGGCTTGGGGAAAGTTGCGCTAACTATCTAGAGGGCTGACTTCGCTTGCGAGGCCGATCAGGCGCAGGGGCGGCAGACAGATACGCCGCACGAGCCTTGCGCACGACAGGGAGTACACAACGAGGCATCACGTCTCGCAGGAGGAAACATGAACACCACGAAGACGTTGCGATGGGCCTTGGTAGGCCTCACGTGCGGCATGCTCAGTGCCCAGGCCGCCGAGACCAAACGGGTCGACGTACTGCTGGTCGGGGGCGGGATCATGAGTTCGACCCTGGCGGTCTGGCTGAATGAGCTGGAGCCGGGTTGGTCGATGGAAATGGTCGAACGCCTGGACAAAGTCGCCGAGGAAAGCTCCAACGGCTGGAACAACGCAGGCACCGGGCACTCGGCGCTGGCAGAGCTCAACTACACACCGGAGAAGAACGGCAAGATCGACATCGCCAAGGCCATCGAGATCAACGAGTCGTTCCAGATCACCCGGCAGTTCCTCGCCTGGCAGGTCAAGCAGGGCGTGCTCAAGGACCCGCATTCGTTCATCAACACCACACCGCACATGAGTTTCGTGTGGGGTGACGACAACATTCGGTTTCTGAAAAAACGCTACGAGGCCCTGCAGGCCAGCCCCCTGTTCAAGCCCATGCAGTATTCGGAGGACCCGGAACAGATCAAGCAGTGGGTGCCGTTGATGATGGAGGGCCGTGACCCCGCGCAGAAGCTCGCGGTGACCTGGACCCCCATCGGCACCGACGTCAATTTTGGTGAGATCACCCGCCAGTACGTGGGCTACCTGCAAGGCCGACCGAACTTCGACCTGAAGCTCTCGAGCGAAGTCCAGGACATCACCCGCAACGATGACGGCTCCTGGCACGTCGAATACAAGAACCTCAAGGACGGTACCACGTCCGCCACCGACGCCAAGTTCCTGTTCATCGGCGCCGGCGGCGCCGCCTTGCCGCTGCTGCAAAAGTCGGGCATCCCTGAAGCCAAGGACTATGCGGGCTTCCCGGTGGGCGGCTCGTTCCTGGTGACCGACAACCCGGCCATCGCCCAGCGGCACATGGCCAAGGCCTACGGCATCGCCGCGACCGGCGCGCCGCCCATGTCGGTACCCCATCTGGATACCCGCGTGCTCGATGGCAAGCGCATGATCCTGTTCGGCCCATTCGCCACCTTCTCCACGCGTTTTCTAAAAGAGGGCTCGCTGCTGGACCTGTTCGCCAGCATGTCCGTGCACAACACCTGGCCCATGGTGCGCGTCGGGGTACGTGAATTCGACCTGGTGCAGTACCTGATCGGGCAATTGATGCAATCCGACGATGACCGCTTCGAGGCGCTGCAGACCTACTTCCCCCACGCCAAGAAAGAGGACTGGCGCCTGTGGCAGGCGGGGCAGCGGGTGCAGATCATCAAGAAGGACCCGGAGCTGGGCGGGGTCCTCAAGCTCGGCACCGAAGTGGTGATGGCCAAGGACGGCAGCATCGCTGGCTTGCTGGGCGCATCGCCGGGGGCCTCGACCGCGCCGCCGATCATGCTCGACCTGCTGCACAAGGTGTTCAAGGACAAGGCTGCCTCTGCGCCCTGGCAGGAGAAGTTCCGGCAGATCATTCCGTCCTACGGGATTCGCCTGAACGATCATCCTGACAAGCTCGAACAGGAGTGGGCCTACACCAACGAGTTGCTCCAGTTGGCGCCGCCGTCGAGCCACGCAGGGCAGACCGAAATCGCAGCGCCGTAGTGTGCACGATGCCCCGGGTGGCCTTGCGCCTCCCGGCGGCTTCTACTCCACGTGATTGGCCACCTCCCAGACTTTTTGGCGGAACCACCTGCGCAATGGATCGGCGTGCGTGCGCTCGTGCCAGATCTGCATCAATTCGACCCTCGGTAGCGCCAGGGGCAGCGGGTATACCGCAAGCTCCGGGTCCCGTGCCACCGCATCTTCGGCCAGCGAACGCAGGCAGGTGAGCAGCAGGTCGGTGCCACTGACCAGGCGGGCTGGGGCAAGAAAGCTCGACAACCCCGCAATCACACGTCGTCGATGGCCTTGGGCGCGCAGCGCGCGGTCCACCAGCCCATCGAGGTCACCGGTGAGGGTGGTCAGCACATGCTCGCAGGCCAGAAACGCCTCCAGGTCCAGGCCGTCGGTCAGGTGTGGGTTGCTCCTTGCGGCCAGCACCACCAACTCTTCGCCGAGCAGACGCTGCTGGTGGAAGGTGTCCGGCAGGTCGGTGAAGAATCCGGCGATGGCCAAGTCGCACGTGCCTTTCTCCAGGGCTTCGCGCGGCAACTGGCCACGGGTGTTGTGGGTGACCAGCACCAGGTTGGGGGCCTGGCTGCGCAGTATCGGCAGCAGACGGGGCAGCAGGGTTTGCTCCAGATAGTCGGTGCTATACAGGTGCAGGCGGGCAGGGCGGGTGAGCATGTCCGCGCCGTCGCAACGTTCGTAGAACAGCTCCAGCTGCTCCACCAAGTGCTGAACCTGAGGCGCCAGCTCATGGGCGCGAGGTGTCGGTGTCAGCCCGCGAGGCGCCCGGACGAACAGCGGGTCGCCGAATTGATGGCGCAGCTTGTTCAGCTTGTGGCTCAGCGCCGGCTGGCTGAGCGCCATGCGCTCGGCGGCCAGGGACGCGTTACGTTCCTGATAGAGCATCTGGAAGACCAGCAGCAGGTTCAGGTCCTTGTTTACGATATTCATATTTTGGATCGCTGAAATTAGATCTTTAGAATTATCGAATCATAGCGCAGTCGATAGCATGGCCTCACTGACCGATACCGACCTTGGAGTCCAGTCATGCCTATCAGCATCTTCGCCACTATTTTCCCCAAGCCCGAACACCGCGACGCGGTGGAACAGGCCCTGCGGGTGATGGTGGAGCACTCGCGCGCCGAGCCCGGCAACCTGCGCTATGACCTGTTCGTTCGTGAAGCAGACGAACTGGCCTTCGACCTGTTCGAGCTGTATGTCGACTCGGCGGCCATCGATGCACACCGCAACAGTGCTCATTACCAGGCCTATCGCGCTGCCACCGCTGACTGGGTGGCTGCACCGACCCAGGTCCGCGTTGCCCACCCACTCGACATTGTCCCCTTCGCCTGAACAGGAACCTGACCATGAACAAGATTTCCACCCTGGCGCTCACGGTGGCTGGCGCATTGCTGGCCGGCCAGGCCACTGCCGCGTCCAAAGGCGAGGTGCTGGTCTTGCTGTCGAGCGAGCATCAACTGCAGCTCAAGGACGGCAAACCGTACCCGACCGGCTATTACCTCAACGAGTTCGGCGTGCCGGCCGACCAACTGCTCAAGGCCGGCTACACGCTGGTGCTGGTGACGCCCAAGGGCAATGCGCCGAGCGTCGATGAGCGTTCGGTCGACCCGCAGTATTTCGGTGGCGATGCGGCCGAGATGCAGCGTATTCACAAGATTGTGCAGAGTCTGCCGGGCATCGACGACACCTTGCCGGTCAAGGAGGTGTTGGCGGGTGACCTGGACCGTTACGCCGGCCTGTTCATCCCCGGTGGCCATGCGCCGCTGATCGATCTTGCCAACAACCCTGACGTCGGGGCATTGCTGCGCCACTTCCATCAGGCAGGCAAACCGACCGCCGCGATCTGCCATGGCCCGATCACCCTGCTGTCGGCCCAGCAGGACCCGGTTGCCTACCGCGCGGCCTTGGCACGCGGCGAGACGCCGGCCGCCAGTGACTGGGTGTACCAGGGCTATCGCATGACGATCTTCTCGGATCCGGAAGAACAAGTGTTCGAAAGTTCGCTCAAAGATCAACGCCTGCAGTTCTACCCGGCCAAGGCCATGGCTGCGGCGGGCGGCGACATGAGCTACGCGAAGGCCTGGGCGCCCCATGTGGTCATCGACCGTGAGCTGATCACCGGACAGAACCCGTTCTCCGACAAGGCGCTGGCCAAGGCATTGGTGGAGAAACTGGACGGTGCCAGGCAGTAAGGCCAAGCCTTCGGTGCCGGCGGTGGCACTTGCCATGCTCGTCTAGACTTAAAGCCCGGGCCTGTTTCGCGCAGGCCCGGCAATCATCCATCCGACCACCGCCTCCCGGCCCGGACGTCGCCGACGGTGGCCTTCTTGCAGAGGAGGGCAGGTCATGGACGAGGCAAGACTTCACGAGTTCATGGGCAAGCTGGTGGGCGACATGGGCGCGGCGGCGACACTGGCCAACGTGATCCTGGGCGATGAGCTGGGGCTGTATCGGGCCATGGCCGATAGCCAACCCGTGACCCCCGAGGTGCTGGCTCAGCGAACCGGCTGTCATCCACGGCTGCTGCGAGAATGGCTCAGCGCCCAGGTAGCAGCCGGCTACATGGTTCACCACGACGGTACGTTCAGTCTTCCCGAAGAGCAGGCTCTGGCCCTGGCCATCGAGGAGTCGCCAGCCTACATGGCCGGCGGCGCGTCGGTGGTAGCGGCACTGTTTCATGACAAAGACAAGCTGATCGCCGCCATGCGTGGCGATGGAGGGCTGCCCTGGGGTGACCATCATCCGTGCATGTTCAGCGGCACCGAGCGTTTCTTCAGGCCCGGTTACCGCACCTTCCTGGTGGCTGAGTGGCTACCGGCGCTGGAGGGGGTGACCGCCAAGCTGCAGGCCGGAGCCAAGGTGGCCGATGTGGGATGCGGCCACGGCGCCTCGACCATCGTCATGGCCCAGGCTTTTCCCGCGTCTCGCTTTATCGGCTACGACTACCATGGGCCCTCGATCACGACCGCCACTGCGCGTGCCGAGGAGGCGGGCGTAGCCGGGCAGGTCAGCTTTGCCCAGGCCTCGGCCAAGGACTATCCGGGGCATGATCATGACCTGGTGTGCTTTTTCGATTGCCTGCACGACATGGGGGATCCGGTCGGTGCGGCCAGGCATGCCTACCACGCGCTCAAGGACGACGGCACGGTGATGCTGGTCGAGCCCTATGCGGAGGATTCGCTGGAAGGCAACCTGAACCCGGTGGGGCGGTTGTTCTACGCGGCCTCGACATTCATTTGCACCCCCAACTCGCTGTCTCAGGAGGTAGGGTTGGGGCTGGGGGCCCAGGCCGGCGAGGCGCGGCTGCGGGCGGTGTTCGAGGAGGCGGGGTTCACGCGGTTCCGGCGGGCGACGCAGACACCGTTCAACCTGATCCTGGAGGCGCGCAAGTAGCGGGCGAGCCTGTGAGAGCGTTGCGACTTCAAAAAGAGCACCGTGCGCAGTGGGGCGTCTGTGGGCACTGGCCACACGCAGAAGGGGCGCCATCTGGCGCCCCTTCTGTTTGCTGCTTAGGCTTCAGCGTCCCAAGGACGATCGCCTTTTTCGTCTTTGATGCGGGTCGGCAGGCCCATCACGTCCAGCGCCTTGAGGAACGGCTCGGCCGGCAGCTCCTCGACGTTGACCATGCGCTTGGCATCCCATTCGCCACGGGCGACCAGCAGGGCCGCGGCCACTGGCGGCACACCAGCGGTATAGGAAATACCCTGGCTGTCGGTCTCGGCGAACGCCTCTTCGTGGTCGGCCACGTTGTAGATGAACACTTCACGCGGCTGGCCATCCTTGGTGCCCTTGACCAGGTCACCGATGCAGGTCTTGCCGGTGTAGCCCGGAGCCAGCGAGGACGGGTCAGGCAGCACGGCCTTGACCACTTTGAGTGGCACCACTTCCAGGCCTTCGGCGGTCTTGACCGGCTGCTCGGAGAGCAGGCCCAGGTTCTTCAGGACGGTGAACACATTGATGTAATGCTCGCCGAAGCTCATCCAGAAGCGGATGTTCGGCACGTCGAGGTTCTTCGACAGCGAGTGGACTTCATCGTGGCCGGTCAGGTAGAGGTTCTGCGAGCCCACCACCGGCAGGTCGTCGGTGCGCTTGACCTCGAACATTTTGTTGCTGGTCCATTGGCTGTTCTGCCAGCTCCAGACTTGACCTGTGAATTCGCGGAAGTTGATTTCCGGGTCGAAGTTGGTGGCGAAGTACTTGCCATGGGAGCCGGCATTGACGTCGAGAATGTCGATCGAGTCAATGCGGTCGAAATACTGTTGCTGCGCAAGTTTGGCGTAGCTGTTCACCACACCCGGGTCGAAGCCGACGCCGAGAATGGCGGTGATGTTCTTTGCTTGGCACTCTTCGAGGTGTTTCCACTCGTAGTTGCCGTACCAAGGCGGCGTTTCGCAGATCTTGCCCGGCTCTTCGTGGATCGCGGTGTCCAGGTAGGCGGCGCCGGTATCGATGCAGGCACGCAGCACCGACATGTTGAGGAAGGCGGACCCGACGTTGATCACGATCTGCGATTCGGTCTCGCGGATCAGCGCCTTGGTTGCCTCGACATCGAGGGCATTGAGCGAGAAGGCCTGGATGTCGGCGGGTACCTTGAGGCTACCCTTGGCCTTGACGCTGTCGATGATGGCCTGGCATTTGGAGATGTTCCGTGACGCAATCGCAATACGACCGAGCTCGTCGTTATGCTGTGCGCACTTGTGGGCCACCACCTTGGCGACACCTCCTGCACCAATGATAAGAACGTTCTTCTTCAATTTACCTTTTGCTCCTTACTGAAAGGGCCTGCCTCAGGACAGGCTGGAAACGTAGTCTTCGAAACCGAACTCGCGCACCACCTCGACGCTGCCGTCGAGCTGCTTGACCACGATGGCCGGCATTTTCAGACCGTTGAACCAGTTTTTCTTGACCATGGTGTAACCGGCGGCATCGACGAACGACAGGCGGTCACCGATAGCCAGAGGCTTGTCGAACTGATACTCGCCGAAGATATCGCCGGCCAGGCACGACTTGCCGCAGACCATGTAGGTGTGCTCGCCGTTGTTGGGGGCCATCTTGGCGTTGAGGCGATAGATCAACAGGTCGAGCATGTGCGCTTCGATGGAGCTGTCGACCACGGCCAGGTGCTTGCCGTTGTACAGGGTGTCGAGAACGGTGACTTCCAGCGAGGCGCTCTGGGTGATGGCTGCTTCGCCGGGCTCCAGGTAGACCTGCACGCCGTACTTCTCGGAGAAGGCCTTCAGGCGCGCGCAGAATGCGTCCAGGGCATAGTCTTCGCCGGTGAAGTGGATCCCGCCACCGAGGCTGACCCACTGGACCTTGTGCAGCAGGTGACCGAAGCGCTCCTCGATGTGCGAGAGCATCTTGTCGAAGAGGCCGAAATCGCCGTTCTCGCAGTTGTTGTGGAACATGAAGCCGGAGATCTGTTCGATCACCTTCTCGATCTTCTCAGGGTCCCATTCGCCCAGACGGCTGAACGGGCGTGCCGGGTCGGCCAGCAGGTAGTCGGAGCTGCTCACCTGCGGGTTGACGCGCAGACCGCGCACCTTGCCCTGGGACTGTTCGGCATAGCGTTGCAGCTGGCCGATGGAGTTGAAGATGATCTTGTCGCAGTTCTCGAGCATCTCCTCGATCTCGTCGTCGGCCCAGGCCACGCTGTAGGCGTGGGTTTCGCCGGCAAACTTCTGGCGACCTAGCTTGAGCTCGTAGAGCGACGAAGAAGTGGTGCCATCCATGTACTGCTGCATCAGGTCGAACACCGACCAGGTGGCGAAGCACTTGAGTGCCAGCAGGGCCTTGGCCCCGGAGTGTTCGCGCACGTAGGCAATCTTTTCCATGTTGCCCAGCAGCTTTTGTTTATCGATGAGGTAGTACGGCGTCTTGATCATTTAAAGGCCCCCGGCCAGGCCGGCCAAAAAAAGGACACGCATTGTGCCTTCACTTGCCCCGGATCGAAAGGGTCGAAGGCGCATTTCGTCCGAGTTGCACGTGTATTTGTTGTCCCTTTGCCATCAAGGCATCGGTCGCTTCGGTCAGAGGAGCCTCATCAGGGTATCTGCAGCCTCGTGGCAGACCCAGTTGAGCAGATGAATGTGACCGTTGCGGTCACAGGGTTTGCGCCGCCATCTGTCGGAAGGAGGGAGCAGGGCATGTGCCGTGGGGCTCGAACCTTCAGAACTGATCCATGAGGAGAACCCCATGACCAAGCATCACGAAAGCTCCCACGGTTTTGCCGACGACCCACAGAAAGTCCACGATGCCGGCCGCAAGGGCGGCACCAACCAGGATGTGAAGACCGACCGGGCAGAAAAGGCCCGGGTCGGTGGCCAGCACAGCCATGGCGGTACCCCGCGGCGCAGCGATCGCTGAGCGCCGTTCAGCCCTGGGCCGCCAGCCACGCCTGGATCTGCTCCAGCGTGGCGGTGGCCCCGCCGCAGACGATCACCAGGACATTGCGGTACGCCGCCACGGCCTCGGGTTGGTAGGCCAAGGCCAGTGCCGCGCCGCAGGCCGGCTCGACCAGTACGCGGTGATCCAGTAAAAAACGCTCGCAGGCCTGCAGCGCGGCGCGGTCGCTGACCAGGCAACTTTCGACTGGGTGACGCTGTGCACAGGCCAGCGCCTGTTCTGCGACGCGCTTGGCGCCCAGGGAGGTGGCCACCGAAGTGATGCGTGGCAGTTCCACGGTCTGTCCGGCTTCAAGGGCTGCATGCAACGAGGCCGCACCGTCGGTTTCCACCGCCAGCACCGGCACGTCGTGCCAACCGTTGCGTTCGAGTCCTTCGACCACGCCACTGAGCAGGCCGCCGCCACCCACCGAGAGCACCACGGCATCGGGCTTCATGCCGGCGCGGGCGACTTCGTCGATCATGCTGGCATGACCGGCCCACAACAGTGGATCGTCGAACGGGTGGATGAAGGCATCGTCTGGCCCGACCAATGTCTGCGCCAGTTCGTTGGCCTCCTGCCAGGAGCTGCCGTGCACCACGACCTTGGCGTCTTCCAGGCGCAGCAGCGCCTTGGCGCGTTCGGTGGTGGTTTCTGGCACCACCACGGTCACCGGCACGCCGAGCTTGCGCCCGGCATAGGCCACAGCCAACCCCGCGTTGCCACCGGAGGACGAGACGAAGTGGCGCGCACCGCGGGCATGATGGACCTGGCAGGCATGGCCAACGCCACGCAGCTTGAATGAGCCGCACGGCTGCAGGGCTTCGAGCTTGAGCCAGACCGAGCGGCCGGCGATCAGCGAGAGAGGACGGGATTCGATCAGGGGCGTCTGGATGTGCAGGGACATGTGGGCTCTCCAAAGGGATGCTTCATTGTTCCGGCAGACGCAATCGCGGGGCAAGGGCGTTTTTTCAGGTGTATCGGGCTGTGCCCGTTTGCGCGTTGGCGATGATCGTAGTGGGAGCGGGTTTATCCGCGAAGCAACCGATTCAGTGCTTGCGGATAAACCTGTTTCCAGCCAGGCGTTGGATCAGCCCAGTGGCGGGGTGCGCGGCGGAATCATGCGACGCGAGCCGGTGGCCTCGAAGGCGGCACCGAAGCTCAGCAGTGCATTGTCGCTGTAGGCACGGCCTGCGAAGGTCAGACCGACCGGCATACCGATGTCGGCCATCACGCCCATGGGTACGGTGACAGTGGGCACACCCAGGTGACGGATGGCCAGGTTGCCGTTGGCGACCCAGACGCCGTTGCTCCAGGCGATATCTGCCGATACTGGGTTGACGTCGGCATCGGCCGGGCCCACGTCGGCCACGGTCGGGAACAGCACCGCGTCCAGGCCCAGGTTGTCCATCCAGTCTTCCAGGTCCATCTTGCGGGTCTTTTCCAGCCCACGCAGGCCGTCCGGCAGGGTCTCGATCTGATCCCAGGTCTTCAGGCCGCGCTTGGCCATGTTGACGTACTCATCCATGCCGGCCGCCAGGTCGTCCTCACGGTTGGGCAGGGTGCCCGGGTCGTGGGGGAAGATCTGCGGGCCGTCGACGTCGGCCAGGCGGTTGAGCTTCGGATCATTGTTGGCGCGCAGGAAGTCATCGAAGGCCCAGCCGGACAGTTCCCACAGTTCATCATGCAGGAATTCCTTGGAGACGATGCCGCGGTTGTACACCGTCGGAGCGCCCGGGCGGTCGCCTTCGCAGTTGGACACCAGCGGGAAGTCCACTTCGATCACTTCGGCACCGGCCGCTTCCAGGGCTTGACGCGCCTGCTTCCACAGGTCGATGACGCTGGCGCGGGTATTGATGCGTTGGCCGGTCGGGCCACCGATGCCAGGTTTTTCCGAGGTGCCGGCGTCAGGGTCGGCATTGATGTACATCTTCGGCACGCCAAAACGCTTGCCCTTGAGGGCGCTGGCGTCGACGGCCAGATCCAGGTAGGAAGCCGGGCGTACCGAGGACGCAGCCGGGATCGGCACCCATGGCTGTAGACGCCACAGGTCGCCACGCTTGTCGGCGTCATCGGCAACGACGACATCGAGGATTTCCAGCAGATCGGCCATGGTGCGGGCGTAGGGCACCACGACGTCCATGGTCGGCGTCAGCGGCCAGTTGCCGCGCACCGAGATGACCCCGCGCGAGGGGGTATAGGCGCACAGACCATTGTTCGAGGCAGGGCCACGGCCGCTGGACCAGGTTTCTTCTGCCAGGCCGAAAGCCGAATAGCTGGCAGCGGTGGCGGTCCCGGCACCGTTGGACGAGCCGGAGGCGAACGGCGCGGTCAGGTAGGCGGCGTTGTACGGGCTTTCGGCGCGGCCATAGACGCCACGCTGCATGCCGCCGTTGGCCATCGGTGGCATGTTGGTCTTGCCCAGGCAGATGGCACCGGCGGCGCGCAGGCGCTCGATGGTGAAGGCGTCGCGCTGGGCCACCAGGTCCTTGAAAGCCGGGCTGCCGGAAGCGGCGGTCAGGCCTTTGACCAGGTAGCTGTCCTTGGCGGTGTAAGGGATGCCATCGAGCGGGCTCAACGTCTGGCCCTTGGCTCGGCGAGCGTCGGAGGCCTCGGCCTCCTTGAGCGCTTCAGGATTGCGTACCACCACAGCGTTCAGGGCAGTGGCGGTGTCGGCTCCGTCATAGGCGTCGATGCGGGCCAGGTAGGCCTTGACCAGCTCAACCGCCGTCGTGCGGCCGGACTCGAGCGCGTCGCGCAGCTCGGCAATGGAAACCTCAGTTACCTCGATCATGCTGTCACCAGTTATGCAGGTGGAAACTCGTGGCGCGAGTGTAGCAAGAAGCCCTTGCCCGGCGCAGGCATGCAGCGTGGCAATGGTCATTTGCACGGCGGCAGTCTCGTGCGCTGCATGCGTGCGTCAGTGCATGTGTCGAGGTCGAGGCTCAGACCGCCTCGAATGGCGTTTTTTCTGGTTTGCGAAGGCCACTACGCGCCTCATCCGCAGTCTTCGTCAGCGTCTACAGGTTCCGTAGGCGCTTGCTCGGTGGAAGCTGGCAAGCCTGCGATGGGCTGCAAGGCAGCCCAGGCATTTCACACCAAGTCTGCCGCCGAATGCCGCTCCGGCACCTGGCTTTGCTCATCCCCCCAGGTCCGGTTCACCCGGGTACCTCGCTGCACAGCCGGCCGTTGGGCGATGGCCTCGGCCCAGCGCTGCACATGGGGGTATTCATGCACAGCAAGAAACTCTGCCGCGCCATACAGGTTGCCGCGCACCAACTGGCCATACCAGGGCCATACGGCGATGTCGGCAATGCTGTATTGCTCGCCGCCGAGGTAGTCGCTTTCGGCCAGACGTCGGTCGAGCACATCCAGTTGGCGCTTGGCCTCCATGGTGAAGCGATTGATGGCGTACTCGAACTTCTCGGGTGCATAGACATAGAAGTGACCAAAACCACCGCCCAGGTAAGGCGCCGAGCCCATCTGCCAGAACAGCCAGTTCAGGCACTCGGTCCGGGCAGCTGGGGCCTTGGGCAGGAAAGCGTCGAACTTCTCGGCCAGGTACAACAAGATCGAACCGGACTCGAAAACCCGCACGGGCGGCTCGACGCTGCGATCGAGCAGGGCGGGGATCTTCGAGTTGGGGTTGACCTGCACGAACCCGCTGGAAAACTGGTCGCCTTCGCCGATGCGGATCAGCCAGGCGTCGTACTCGGCGCCGGCATGGCCGAGAGCCAACAGCTCCTCCAGCAAGATGGTCACCTTGACCCCGTTGGGCGTGGCCAGTGAGTACAACTGCAGCGGGTGCTTGCCCACCGGCAGCGCCCGCTCGTGGGTGGGGCCGGCGACAGGCCGGTTGATGTTGGCGAACTGACCGCCGGACGGCGCCTCGTGGGTCCAGACCTTGGGCGGGACGTAGGGTTTGCTCATGGGCGAAGTCTCCTGAAGGCTCGAGGTAGGCACATCGTAAGGTGGACCTGCATCTATGCCATGGGTTCGCCGCCGGGGGCAAATGCATTGTGGGCGTGCGTTGGGTGCATCACGCCATGCGCTGAAGGCGTGGCGGTATGGGTGCGGGCCCTCGCTTACAGTGGGCGGTGACGCTGTAAGCGAGGGAATGGGCTAATAGAAAGCGGCGCTCACCACGGCGCGATTACATTATTGGCTGGCGACAGATGGTGCCTCGGAACCAATGATCAGGCCGCGTCTGGGTCCCCCCGACTGGAAACCCGGCATATTGTGGCGTCAGCATCCAACGCATGCCTGGCCCCGCTGCATCAGGTAGCCAGACCTCATATGTTAGCCAGTTGATTTGCATATAGCCCCATTCTGAGGTCGGGGTGCCCAGGGCGCGAACATTATCGCCTTTTGTCGCTTCGGCTTTTGATACTTGTACAAGTCCCAGGGAACTACAGATTTTCATCGCGTCCTTCCAAGGTTCCATATAGTCATGCGCCATATGGAACCAGTTACTTACCTTGAAGGTATAACGGTGTGTCACTGCGCTGCCCTTGCGAGCGCCGGTAATCGTTATCGTGCCCGAGTCGGTATCACTGGGTTGCGCAGTGAACTCGAAGTATCCATTGCTTGAGGGCGTTAGCCAACTTGCCGTTGAAGTCCATGTGTAATCCACTGGGTCGGCGCCGTTTGCCAATTCCACCACAAAACTGGCTTCCAAATGAGCGATAGTCGGGAACCCGGTACTTACAGGAAATCGATGCCGGGGCCGGCCGGCATTCAGCGCCACGATCTCGGTACTCATCAGCTCGATGGGGCGCTTCAATGAGTTCATGTTGATGCCATCCAGGCGTGGGACAACTTCATAACGGCCTACCTTCGGCCCTTGCAGTTGCACCTGATAGCCCTTGGCCGTTGATGTGACTGCGCTTAGCGTGACATCGGACGTGGGCTTTCCAGCGCTGTCCGTCACGAGGAACGAGACCCGATCGAGCAGGTCGGCTATCGATTGATCGAGCTCGTTGCGCACGTCAAATGTAATGGCGGCTTGGTGCACGTCATCGGCGAATATTTTGGAGTTCGACAGCGTGATCGTGGAGTGCGCCTCTGATGGCAGCAACGTCAATACGGTCAACTCCGCTGTCAGGCTATCCATCGAGTCGTTTTCAACGCGAGGGGTGATGGTCAGGTCGCCCGGTATCTTCGTTTTGAGCGTGGTGCGGTAGTTGCCCTCCACGGTTTCCTGCACAGGGTCCAACTTGAAGCCCTCAGGTGGCAGTGGTTGGTTGCTGGCGTCCCGGACGATGAATGTCAGTGCATCGGCCAATCCACTCACCGGCTTGTCGTTGATGTCCTTGGCGGTGAAGTTCAGGGTGGAGAACTCCTTCAAATTGGCCTTGATCGTGTCCGGCTTGATCTGAAACTTCGAGTGGCTTGCAGCTGGCGGCAGAGGCAGCAGCTCGACGTCGGCTTTCAGCGTGCCGAACGGGGCGCCGTTGTAGTGCGGTATGAAGGTGTAGTGGCCTGGGATAGTGCCCTGGAGCGTTGCACGGTACTCACCGGTCTTGGCTTCTGAAATGTCGCCGAGCGTAATGCCCGGGGCCGGGCCGTTGGCCAGTTCGAACTTCAGCTGATCGGCGAGACCTCCCACGGGCTTGTCGTTTGCGTCCCTGGCGGTGAAAGTCAGCGTCGATGGGTCGGTGCCACTTGCCGGGATCCTGGGCGGTGCGGCCTCGAACGTCGAGCGGCCCAGTGCAGGCGGCAAGGCCTTCAGTTGCACGGTGGCACTCAAGCCATTGACCGGCTGGCGCCCGATGGTCGGGACAAAGGTGTAAGTGTCTGCTTGCAGGCCGCGCACTGTGGTGACGTAGATGCCGGTATTGCCGCTCTCCTGGATCGGCTCGAGGGTGAGCTCGTCAGGTGCCGGTGGCAGGCCGCTGCTATTGGTGGCATTCACTGCCAGCCGGTTGCCCAGGCCGGTGACGGGATTACCGTTGATGTCCTTGGCCACGAAGGTCAGTGTCGAGGGATCGGAGCCGTTGGCCGGGATGATGTCTGGCTTGGCCTCCCATTTCGAAGTGGACGGCACGGGCCGCAACGCCTGCAGCTCAACCTCGGCGTTGAGGCGGCCGATGGGCTTACCGCCCAGCTGGGGGGTGACGGTGTAACGGCCGACCAATTTGCCCTTGAACGTCGCGGTGTAGCGGCCCTGGGCGCTTTCCACGATGGGGCTCACCGTCACATCCGGAGGCGACGCGCTGCCCTTGTCGCTGTGCACCGCGAACTTCAGGTGCTTGGCGATGCCCTCCACCGGTGCGCCATTGGCGTCCTGAGCGGTGAAGGTGAGTACAGCATGGGTTTTGTCGTCCGCCGGGAGTGAGCTGCGGTCTGCGGCGAAGGCGGATTTGCCGTCGTCCGGCACAGAGCTGACCGTGCTGACCTGCGCTTGCGACAGCGCAGTCCCTTGAACGGACGGGGTCAAGGTAATCGATTGCGGCGCGCTGCCCGCGGTCACCCGTACTTCATAGTTGCCCGCCGAAACACGCTCAGGCTTCGAAACCACGATGCCGCCGGCGCGCGTTTGCGTCTCGGCGACAGCGATCTGAATATCCGCCAAGGCGATGTCCACCGGCTGCTGCTGCTCGTCGCGGATGGCGAGGGTCAGGGTTTGCTGAGTCTTGCCATCGGCCGGCAGCACGGTATGGGCAGGGGTGAAGGTCGAGTGGCGCGTGCTGACCGCGGGAGCGTTGACGGTCACGCGGGTCTCGCTGCGCCCGGAGCGGTTGCCTTTGCTGTCCACGGCCACGCCATGGAGGGTGTAGACGTTGGTTTGCTGGGTTTGGTAGTCGGGCAGCACCACGCTGTAGTGGGGGCCGCCGTCGTGCACGAGCCGGCCGCCGGCCTGCAGCAGCGCCGGGGCTGTCCAGTCGATGTGCGACAGCGGGTACTTGCTGTTGACCCACACGCTCAGGGATTTGGTCTCGCCGCCTTGGCCGCTGACGTGGGCGGCGGCGGCCATTTGGATGACCTGCTTCTTGCGGTACTCGAGGACGATGTGGTTGTTGCGTTCGACCAGGTCGTAACGGCTGCCAGCCAGGGTGCGCAGGGCGCCGACGCCGGCGGGGTCGACCTGCTTGGCCCAGGGCTCGCCGATCTGGTAGCTGAACTCGGCACCGACGGTGGTCTCGTTGCCGCCGTTGCCCTTGCGTTGGTCGGCGCTGAGGGTCAGCAAAGGGATGGGCGTGTAGGTGAGACCGACGGTGACGGCGCTGGGGTCTTTCTTGCGGTTGTCCTTGCCGAACAGGCCGACTTCATCGCCGTAATACTGCTCGTAGCTGAGCTTGCCGCCGAGCTGCGGCATCGACGGCAGCCAGGCCTCGGTGCGCAGGTCCCAGCCGTTGGCCGGGCGTTCCTGGTAGTCCTCGACGTCGGGCGAATCCTTCCAGCCGGTCAGACGGGTGTAGCTGTTGGCGTTGACTTTGAGAAAGTCGCGCCAGTACTCGACCCCCAGGCCCAGACGGGCGTGTTGGCGGGACAGGTCGTAGTCCAAAAAGCTATTGGCGCCGAGCATGTAGCCGTCGTTGAAACGGCGCACGCCCAGGCCCAGGGTGGTCTGCTGGCGGTCGTCCTTGCGGTGGACGCTGCCCTGGGTGAACAGCAACTGCTCGGGGGTGTCGTGCAGCGGGGCGAGCAGTTCGACCTGGGAGTTTTTCAGCGAGAACTTGTCGTCCACATCGATCTGCACCCGGGCGGTGCCGAAGCGGCTGAGCCACTGCTGAGCCTGGCTGCTGGCCTCGCGGGTGGCCAGACCGCGGGCCATGGCGGCAGCGGCGTCGCTGTCAGGGTTGTTGCTGAGGAAGTTGCCGGTGCCGCTGGCCATGGCGGCGAGCTCGCGGGCCTGTTCGTCCTGGGCGTCGGTGGAGGCCTGCGGGTCGGGCGAGTTCAGCTTCGGCAGCGGGTGCGCGGCGGCCGAGGGTACGACCAAGCGATCGCCGGGCTTGAGGGTCTCGAGGTCACGGCCGGGGTTGAGGCTGCGCAGGGTGGCGATGGTGGTGGCGTATTGGATGGCGATCGAGGCCAGGGTGTCACCCATGGCGAAGGTGTGAAGACGGGAAGGCGCGGGTGATCGCTTGGCCGGTTCAGTGGTGGGGGCGGCACTGGCTGAAGGCGTGGCCAATGCCAGGGTCAACGGAAGGACCGCCTGGACGCCGATGTTGAGCCAGGCAACGGTCCGGGTCGCGATGGGCGGCCCGCCGTAAAACGTGTGCTTTTTCAATGAAGTTATCATTCCCTGAAGGCCTGAAATGTAACTTCGCGATGGAGCTGTTTATTCGCCCGGCCATTGCCCGTTCGCAAGCAATGGACAGTTTTAGGTGCACTGGAGGAAAAGTGACAAAGAGGAAATAACCAACACCAAGGCGAAGCGGTTGAAAGCAACTTCCATCTTTTCGATAGATGTTACGAGGCCGCCAAACGCAATGGATTGGAAATGCAGTATTTGCGAGTTTCTAACAGCGTCAGGAGGCTTTCAGGGGCAGAATTTACGAAAACGAAAAGAGCGGATCTGTAGGGGGAATCGCATGGAGGTCTTGAATAACGGGATTGTTGTGTTGCGCATCTTCAACGAAAAGGGCCGCAGGAATGCGGCCCTTGGTTTGACGCAGCGTCGAGTGAACGCAGGTCGACGTCAGTTATCAGTCAAGGGATCATCCTGGGAAAGCAGCGCATTGGCCAGTTCCTCGTCACTGGCCTGCAACCCAGGGTTGTCCTTGCGGGCCTGCTCCAGCGCCGATTCCACATAGGCACCGCGAATGACGCCGCCGCTGGCCACGAAGGCCGACAGCTCATCGCGGGCCGGGATGATCCGTTTGTCGTCCTTGAAGGTCGAGTACAGCGAGGCGGAGACCCCCGCAGATGTGGCGACATCGCCCGCATCCACACCAGCCAGGGCAGCCCCTGCCGGGAGCAGGAGCAAGAACGAAGGAACGAGCAGTAGACGGCGCATGGCAAGACCTCCAGGTGAAGCCCAAGGGATTTACTGCATGTTGTTAAGAGCGGTGGCGGTGCTCAGGAGTTCCATTGGCCGCGCCTGTCTGTCACACCTGTAGCGCCATGCGCCCTTGACCACGCAGGTAGAGGCCGTAGCCCAGGCCCAGTGCCAGCCATAGGCTCCCGAACGCCAAGGTCGCGGCGCTCATCCCACCTATTACCGTCAGTACAACGGCGATCCCCACCACGGGCACCAGCCAGTGGGCGAACCACCGCCGGCTACGGCCTTGGATGCCCAGTTTCACCAGCACCGAAAGGTGCAGCAGCACGAATGCACAGAGCGCACCGAAGTTGACGAACGACGCCAGACTGTCGATCCGCTCGCACATCACGATGGCGATCACCAGCGACAGTGCGGTCGACAACAGCAGCGCCACGTGAGGCGTGCCATGGCGCCGGTGCAGACGGGCGAACAACCCCGGCAACTGGCGATCGCGGCCCATGGCGAACAACACCCGGGACACACCCACCTGCATCGGCAACACATTGGTGAACCCACACATCAAGGCGATCAGCCAAGCCACCGCCACGGCGCTGAAGGGGCTGATCTGCACGGCCAGCAGTTGATAGATCGCACCGGAGGCATCCGCGATGCGCAACCCCGGCATCAGGTTGCCCAGCACCCAGGTGCTGAGGACGAACAGCACCGCGCAGATCAGCAATACCGCCAGAATGGCCCGCCCGACCAGGCGCCGGTCGCCACCCTTGACCTCCTCCGAAAGGGTCGAAATGGCGTCGAAGCCCAGGAACGACAGCACGCAAATCGAGGTGGCCGCGAACACCTTGCCCAACTCGAGCTGGTTGGCGTCATACAGCGGCGCCAAGGTCAGCGCACCGGCGCCTTTGCCGTCGGCCAAAGCATTTACCGCGAGCATGATCAGCCCCAGCATGACCGCGAACTGCACGACCACCGAGACCAGGCTGATGCGGGTGGTCACCGATACGCCGAACCAGTTCACCGCCAGCGAAACCACCACCAGGCCCACCAGGCAACTGGCGCGGTCCAGGCCCGGCACCAGCGTTTGCAGGCCGACCGCCATGACCAGGAACACCAGCGCCGGAATCAGCAGGTAATCGAGCAGAATCAGCCAGCCGGCGATGAACCCCGGCAACTCGCCCAGGCTGTGCCGGGCAAAGCCGTAGACCGAGCCTGAGCAGGGCACTTCGGCCGACATGGTGGCGTAGCTCTGGGCGGTGAAGTACATGCACAGGGCGCCGAGCAGGTAGGCCAGGGCGATCAGCCCGCCCGAGGCCTCCCAGACGAAGCCGAAGGTGGTCAGAGGCGCCATCGGCGCAATGTAGGCCAGCCCGTAGGCGAGCAGGTCTTTCATGCCCAGGGTGCGCCGCAGTGTCGCGCCGCCCTCAAGGCTCACAGGTTTCTCGGTGGCAAGGCCCATGGTGAGCTCCGGTTCTTGTCGTTGTTGGAGGGGGCGGCGCAGGTGCGGGTCAGCCGACGAAGCCTGCGTGGCGGTGGACTTCCTGGCCTTCCAGGAGGGTGAGCAGGACCTCGGTGGCGCCGATCTCATGGGGCGCGATGCTGTACAGGTCGCGGTCGAGCAGGATCAGGTCGGCGTACTTACCCACGCTCAAGCTGCCGGTGCTGTCATCGCGCCAGGCGGCATGGGCGGCGTTGAGGGTGTAGCCACGGATCGCCTCGTCGATGCTGATCCGGTGCTGCGGTGTGTGCGCCGGACTGTCGGGGCCGTGGGCAGGGTTCTGGCGGGTGACCGCGCACTGGATGATCTGGAACGGGTCGAATGTGGTCACGCCCCAGTCGCTACTGACCATGCAGGTCACGCCCTGGCGGATGAACTCGCCGATCGGGTAGGTCCATTGCGCACGGGCCTCGCCAAGCATGGCATCGACCAGCGGGTCGGCGTCGGGGTTCGGTTGTGCCCAGAGGGTCTGGTAGTTGGCCAGGATGCCCAGTTCGCGAAAGCGTGGGATGTCCGCCGGATGCACCACTTGTAGGTGGGCGATCTGGTGGCGCGCGTCCCACGGGCCATTCTGGCGCCGGGCATGTTCGATACCGTCGATGGCCGCACGGGTGGCGCCATCGCCGATGCTGTGCACGTGCAACTGGAAGCGCTCGCGGTCGAAGGCGGCGAAGCACTCGTTGATCTGCGCCTGGGTGAACATCAGTTCGGCATTGCCGCCCGTGTCGCAACGCGGTTCGAGCAACACGGCGGTGCCGTTCTCCAGCACGCCATCAAGGAAGAACTTGGCCGAATGCAGCGACACGCGCTCGCCCTGATAGGTGTTGCGCAGGTCGATCAGCTCGCGCAATTGCTCATCCAGCGGTTTGTGGGCGAACACCTTGGCGGTGGCGCGCACGCGCAGGGTGAGGTCACCGCGCTCAAGGCACGCCTGGTAGTTCTTCATGTAGTTGCGGCTGACCATCGCATCGAGCACGCCGGTGATACCGCGGCTGTTGAATACCTTGCTGTAGTGGGCCATGGCTTGGAGGTAGTCCGCCTCGCTGTAGCCTGGGGCAATGCGGCCCATGGCCCAGATGGCGTCTTCGACCAGCCAACCTTTGGGGGTGCCATCGGCCAGGCGCAGGTAGCTGCCGTTGTCCGGCTCCGGACTGCCGGGTCGTACGCCGGCCGCTGCGAAGGCGGCGCTGTTGGCCCAACCGTTGTGGTAGTCGCTGGCGAACATCAGCGCCGGGCGGCCGTCGGTGACGCTGTCGAGCCGCTCTTTGGTCAATTGCTCGGGGGTGAAGCGCGCCGAAGAAAAGCCCACACCACGGATCCAGGGTTTGTCCGGGTTGGCCTGGGCGAAGTCGCGGATGATCGCCAGCAGGTCCTCGACGCTGGTGGCGTCGTACAGCGCCGCGTTGTGGTAGAGGTCGGCGCTGCTGAGCTGGAAATGCACGTGGGTATCCTGCAGCCCCGGCAGCATCAGCTTGCCTTGGGCATGGATGCGCCGGGTGGCGGCATCGGCCAGGCGTTCGATGGTGGCGTTGTCGCCCACGGCCAGGATGCGGCCGTCGCGCACGGCGATGGCCTCGGCCCTGGGCAGGTGCGGATCCTGGGTACGGATGTCGGCGTGGGTGATGATCAGTTCGGCGGTCTGCATGGCAGGTCCTCAGTAGAGGTAGGTGAAATACATTTCCAGGGCGCGGAAGGTGTCGTCGCCCAACGCCTGCTTGGCTGCGCCCTGGGGTTTGACCCAGTTGTAGGCCAGCGAGGTGTGCAGGTGGGGCGTGGGGTTCCAGTCGAGAAAGACCACGTTCTCGTCGGCGAAGCGGCGATCGTCCACGGGCATGCCGTTGAAGTGCTTTTCGTCCAGCGAGAACTGGTAATGGATGCCGCCCAGCGTCACGGTATCGCTCAGGTGGGTCTTGAGGGTCCACTGGCTGACCCGCTCGTTGCTGTTGAACAGCAAGTAGTTGCCGACCACGTCGCCGATCAACCAGGTGCTCCAGTCGATGAAGCCCTTGCTCAGCGGGTCCCAGCTTTTCTGGGTGCGGTCGCCGGGGGCGTCGTCACCGGAGAAGCGCGCATGGCGATAGCTGAGGATCGGCGTAAGCGGCAGGTGCGCGAACCGGTAGTCGGCCTGGGCGTACCAAGCGTCGGCGTGGTAGTGCATGCCTTCGCCGCTGCCGCGTTGCGCGGCGTACTCACCGTGCAGGGTCAGGGCATCCAGGCTTGGCAGCTGGCCGTTCAGGGCACGCAGATTGAAAACCTGCATGCCATCGCGGGCAGTCAGGTTCTCGCCATGGCCGGCCAGGGAGTCGACCGCCATGACCATGGCACCGAGGGTGACGCGGTCGGCCAGGCGGTAATCGAGGTTGATGCCGTTGAGGCGAAAGTCGCCTTGGTGATTGTCGCTGCGCAGGCTGAAGACCTGGGCCTGGAGCACGTCGTGGGTATAGCCGAGCAGCGCCGAGTCGCGAAACGCGGTGCGCGGGGCGAGCCAGTAGGCGCCGTCATCGAACATGTCGAGGTTGCCGTCGGCGACGATGAACCCCGTGCCGACCATGAAGTTCTGCCGGCCTGCGGTCAGGCGCCAGTCGCCTACGCGCAGTCCGCCGTAGGCCTCTTCGAGGGCGAAGCGGCCATCGGCGCTGCGGGTGTAGCCACCGGCATCGCCGTCGCCCTGGGTGGTGGCGCCGATCACCGACGCACCGCCAAGCACTTCCACATCCGGCGCCAACGCATAGCCGAGGGTGACTCCCGGCTTGATGTAGAGCTCTTGCCAGTCCACGCGGGTGCCGCCGTTACTGGCGTCGCGCAGGTCCATGCGTCCGGCGCCGAAGTTCACGCCGCGGCTCACGATGTTGGCGGCGCCAGCACCGATGGTGAGCTCGCCCTGCAAGCCATCGAGGTCGAAACGCTGGCCGGCCCAACCGTGCTGGCTAGCGGCGAGTCCACAGAGAAGCAACGCCCGGGCGGGCGAGAGGGTGCGATGCATCGAGGGTGTCCTTTGTTCTTGTTGTTGTCGGCGGGGCAGTGCCGGGCTTTGCGGCCCAGGAGTTCAAAGTGCCGGAGCCAGGGTGGCTTTGCTGGCGCGGTGCGCTGTGGCAGTCTTTCCCGTCACCTTTGGCTTGCGGCACAGGTTAAAGGCCTTCGCTGTGGCGAGTTAGTTATCGCCTGGCATAACACTTGGGAATTTCTGGACTAGATCATGGACAAGTTCCTCAGCCTGCAACTGTTCGTTGCCAGTGCCGAGTACGGCAGTTTCAGCCGGGCCGCCGAGCAGCGGGACATGACACCCTCGGCGGTGGCCAAGTCGATCCGCCGCCTGGAGGCAGAGGTCGGAGCGCGGTTGTTCGAGCGCACCACGCGCAGCATGGCGTTGACCGAGGCCGGCCTTTTGTACCTGGAAAACGCCCGGGACATCCTCGAGCGCATGCGCGAAACCGAAGAGGAAATCGCCCAGTTGCAGCACAGCCTCAAAGGCACGCTGCGCGTCACCGGGCCGCTGTCGTTTGGCCGGCCATTTCTCAACGCCGCCTGCGCGCGCTTTTTGCAGGCGCATCCGCAGATGTCCTTGCAGGTGGACCTGAGCGACCAGTACATCGACCTGCTCGACGGCCACTACGACATGGCCTTGCGCCTGGGCCAGAGTGATCTGCCGGGCCTGATCGCCCAGCCCATCGGCGAGAGCCGAGTGGTGCTGTGCGCAAGCCCTGAGTACCTGCGCCGTCACGGCACGCCAATGCACCCGATGCAGTTGGCCACGCACGAGTGCCTGGTCTATCGGCACCCGGCATTGGGCGATTCCTGGGTGCTGGAAAAGGATGGCGAGCGCCATGCCATCAAGCGCAAAGGGCGGCTGGGCAGCGACAACCTGGAGCTGTTGCTCGAGGCCTGCCTGGCCGGGCAAGGAGTGATTGCCTGCCCGTACTGGAGCGTGCTGCCGTATTTGCACGCGGGGCGGCTGCAGGCGTTTCTCGGCGACTATGCGTTCGATCGCAAAGCCCTGGGCGCGCAGTTGCAGGCGGTGTACCCGAGTACCCGGCGGGCGACGCGCAAGATCGCGGTGTTCATCGAACACCTGCGCACGTACTTGAACGAGGAGGGGATGAGCGCACGCTCTGGGGAAGGGGCTTGAGGCAACTTTTCCCATAGGTCAACTGGTAGACGCCCTACAGATCTGCGAGTTCAGGCGCCAAGGCAGCAGGAATAGCATCCATCGAAACGCCCGGCAGTGCCGTCAGACGGCCAGATCGGGATGGATCGCTCGTATGCCAAGGGAGCCCTAGATGTCTGACCACAGTGATCATGAACCCAACCTGCTTGACCAAATCCTCGAAACCGAACCCGGCATCAAAAGCGCTTTAAGTACCCATGCAGTGGCCCAGGACACAGTCCTGGACCTGCAGGGCAAACCTCCTGCCGCCTTGGTCCAGCGCTTTTGCGGTTTGCGTATGAAGCAAGCCCAGCGACTCAAGGATCGCCTGGACGTGGCCACGGCAGCGATGATGCGCGTATTTCGGGAAAACCGTCTGAGCGCCGCGACACGCCGGGCAGCGGACGAGCTCAAGGGCCCACTAGCACAGAGCAATGGCCCGACGTTCGAGAATCAGTTCTCGCCGTCCTGGGGCAACCACACCCATCCGCAAGCGGTGGATGCCACTACCTCGCCGGCGGCCTACCTGATCGACCTGCTGACTTTCGTGGAGAAGGAGCTGGAGCCGGAGGGGAATGTGCTCAAAGCCGTGACGTTGAAAACGCGGCGTCCTGATCTGTACGACCTTTCGCTCGATGAAGACACCATGAATCGCACGGTGACCCAGGTCGAGGTGGTCAACCATGTGATGGAAAGCGCCATCGAGCGCCAGCGAAAACTGGCCGACGACACCACCGCCACGCAGGACAAACTCCTTCAGGTGCGCTATCCGCTCAAGCAGTTTCCCTATGAGCACTACTGGGAACAGATCCGCACGGTGCTGGCCCATCATGAGCTGTCGGTGAGTGACATTTCGCGCTTGTCCGACATCGATGCGCCTTATTTCATCCAGCCCGGAGCCCACTCCCAGTGGTCGGACGTCGCTCTGCAACAGGATGCAGGCCTTGGCCCGGCCTTGCGCGCGATCCTGCTCGAGGCACCCTACTTCGGCACGGGCGGTGAGGTGCGTTTCAACCCCCAGACCCGGCGACTGCTGGCTCCGCCGCACACGTCTGGGGCATGGCGCGCCGAACAAGTGGCGAGCAACAGCGTGAGTTTTTTCAAGGATAACTTTGGTGTCCAGGCCTACCCGACGCTGCAGAACGTGGTGACCTTCTGCCAGGCCCTGCACATGAGCCAGGATGAAATGGAGTCGTTGTTCGCCCTGGCCGCTTACGCACCGGTTCGCTCCGATAACGTAGTCGTCGAGGCCTCTCGTGCTCCTGCATCGCCCGTGCAGTTCGGCGCGCGTTTCATCAACAGCGGCAGCGATACCCCGGTGTCGGTGGCCAGCGATAACGACGAACCTACGCTGCACCATTTCCAGCACCTGACCGAAGACCGCTGCGACCGGATCAATCGCCTGGTGCGCCTGGCCACGGCGCTCAAGCTCTCCTACGCCGAAACGGACCAGATCGTCTGCGCAGCCATCGAGGCGGAGCGGCGTGCCGCTGTCAGCCAAGAGACTGCCAGTGAGGCGCCGTTGTGGATGACCGCCAATACGATCCGGGCGCTGGGTGTGTTCCAGTTTCTACGTGAGCGCTTCTCGTGCGGCGCCGAAGACTTTTCCGCCCTGCTGTCGGACATGTCCATTTTTGCAAGTGGCGATACCCTCAGCCATTTCGATCGGGTGTTCAATGCAGAGACGACCACGCCGCTGGTGCTCGATGATGCGCCATTCAGCCTGGGCAGCGAGGATGTCCAGAGCAAACGCACGGTCGATCAGCTGTGCCAAGGGCTGGGGATCAACATGGAGACCTTCCGCTACCTGTCGCGCCTGGTCATGCAGGGGCAAAGCCAGTCGACTCTCGCACGCACCTTGCCGACGGTCAGCGCGTTCTACCGCATCACCTTGCTGGCCCGGTTGCTGTCGATCACTACCATCGAATTGTTGTCGTTGCTCGAAGTACTGAGCCCTGAGGGCCAGTACGCCCTGCAGCTGGCCGGTGCCCCGCAGAACGCGATGTACAACAGCTACATCCAGACCGACACCCTGAGCGTCATCCATGCCCTGAGCCGTTGTGTGGCGTGGTGCCAGACGCAGCAACTGCCCATCGCCTGGCTGGTGCAACAACTGCTACCGGTCGAGACCACCGATGTGGTGCCCGAGGAGTACCGCACGCTACTGGGCGAGCTCAAGAGTCATCTGGTGCCGTTCCAGGACTTCGACCGTCTGCTCGCCGAAGCTGGCGTAACACCTCTGAGAACCCAGAGCTGGATGCAGAATCTCACGCAGATTGTCGACGCCCAGGGCCTGATCACCGATACCGGCCATTCCGAAGAAGACTTCGATCCTGTCTATTACGAGCACTTCGCCGCACGGGAAATCGAAGTGGTGATCGAGCGACTGATGCGTGTGCCACCTGAAGAAGGCAAAGGCGAGGGGCAAACGCAAAGCGAGGACAGCGAACTGCCTCTGCTCACGGCCGATGAAGCCGAACGCTTGAAGACCCTGATTCTTGGCGTCGTGTTGCGGATTCGTTCGCAGCAGTGGGGCGTTGTCCAGGAGCGCCTGTCGCACTTCTTGTCGCTCAAGGCCGACAGCGTGATCCCGGTTATCTACTGGGCTGGAGGTAAAGCGCATACGTTGCTTGAAAGCGCGACGAACTTCGAGCCGGATCAGCTTCAGTCCGAAGCCCTCAAAGCCATGATGCCCCTGATGCAACGCATGCAACGCTGTGCCCGGGTCGTCAACCAGTTCGCCCTGAGCCCAGCGATGTTCTCCAGCCTGCTGGTGCGCGCCCAGCGCCCGCGCTGGAGCATCAAGAGCACTGAGCTGACTCTGCAGACCTTGTACTTTCTGGAGCGCTACTCGCGGTGCCTGCGCCAGGCCAAGCAGTCCGAAGAACAGTTGCTGGGCTATTTCGACCTGATCGAGTCGCTGGGTGAGCTGAGCCACAACGAGCACCGCCTGATCAAGGACGCCGCGGCCGAGAAGATCGCCGCCTGGCTGGGCTGGGGCATCCGCGAGGTACTCGATGTGGCGGCCCAGGTGACCTCTGACGGCATCATTCGCAACCTGGCGCAGCTGTGCGCCTTGGTCGATACCCGCCAGCTGTGCGAAAAAACCGGTCTGAGCGCCGGCTCCCTGATGAAGCTCAGTCGCCTCAGCGGTCACTCTGACACCCAGGCTTACCGCAGCGCCGCACACGAAGTCCTGAGCAGTCTGCGCCAGGCGCCCGAACAGCGCCGCGACGAGGTTGAGCTGCGTCAGAGCTTGTCCACGCGTTGCCTGGTCAGCAATCCACGGCTGGTTGCCAGGAAGACGAATGAGGAAACCGCTGTGAGCCTGACGCTGCTGGACATGAACAACCAGCCGGTGTCCGACATTCGGGTCAGATGGTCCACCGATTTGGGAAGCCTGCTCGACCATTACAGCTACACCGATGAGCAGGGTATCGCGACGGTGCGCCTGCAGGCCGGACAACAGATCGGGGTTGCGCATGTTCAGGCCACCTATTTGCTCGACAGCAAGGCCTTCGCCCCGCCGGTGGTCATCGATTGTCATGAATCATTGTGGCTCCATGAAACCACGGTACCCAAAAAGCCGGTGCTGGCGGGCAACAGGGGCCGCTTCAACTTACAGGTTCAATTATTGGATGGCCTGGGTAACCAAGGTGTCGATCGCCTGGTGAACTGGACCAGCAGCATCGGCGAGTTCATCGACAGTTCGGGCGAGACACTGACCGACAGCGAAGGCATCAGCAGGATCTCGCTGCGCAGCATGCAGGCGGGTAAAGGCATCGTGGCTCTTTGGTACGCAGGCAATCCTGAAAACGTCCAGAAATTCGAGGTTGTCTTCGATGACCTGCCCTATGTCGGTTCACTGGCGCTCACCTCTTGGGCGGTCGTCGGTGATGACATCCGCATCAGCGCGACGATTCTGGGGCTCGATGGCAACCCGTATCCCGACCAGGCACTGAAGTGGGCCTGCGCCGGCGCCGAGTTGGTCAGCCAGGAAGAGCTGAGCGACGCGAATGGGCAGGCCAAGGCGGTGTTGAGTGCCAAGGCTGCTGGCCTGGTTGAGGTCACCGTCATGCTCAGCAAGTCTGGTGACACCGAGGACGACTATTACACCGAGACGCTCAGCTTCGAGGTACTGTCCAATGCCACGTGCGCGAAAGCCTCGACCAGCGGGAAATGGCCAATCGCCAACGGTATCAGTGCAGCCGAGTACGCGCTTCATATCCTTAGCGACGATGGCAAGCCGGTCGAGCGTTATCCGGTCACCTGGACCGTGCAGGAGGGTGAAGTCGAAGCGGTCACGAGCCTCACGGGGCCTGACGGCATGGCCCATTACTTGCTCAAGAGCACGCAGGTGGGCGAACGGACCGTGGTCGCGAGCTGGGGGGATGACGGGTCTTATCCGTTCGAGGCGGTGAAATTCCTGCCCGAGCAGGGCCTGGAAATCCTGTTCGAGCAACAACCGGTCGAAGGCCCGGTCGTCATTACCCAGCCGACCGAAGGTGAGGCCCAGTACACCCTGTCCTGCCGGCTGCCAGAGGGCCATCCGCTGCTCGAGGCAGAACTGTACTTGCTGTATTCCGGGCGTTTTTCCGCGTCCTCTCTGGGTCTTGAATTCGATCCAAGGCTGGGTGAGGCCAAACCCTTCGAAGCATCGGCGGTGCAGATGGACTGGAAGATCACGAGCCTGCCTACCGGCTCGAACCAGGAAGCCTCCCTGCAACTTGGCGTGTCCTACAAGCAAGCCATGGAACCGATCTGGATCGACGTCATCGTCAAGCCTTCCCCCGCCTGACGGACCGGCACAACCACATCCCTGCCTCCGGTGGCAGGAATAGCCCTAATTCATTTGGCGCGATAGCAGGCAGGGCAGCTGGCCCTGCCTGACGGGCGGTGTTTGGCCGCCCGACGCCTTCGACCCCACCAACCGAGGTCTCCATGAGCAATGCATTGACCCATAAACTGGCCGAGCAGTGGCGCGACGCCCTCAGTGCCTATGTCATCCACCACGTGCTGCCGGACCAATCCCAGGCCGCTTCGCTCAACATGTTGACAGCCGAGCATCTGGATCGGTACTTCATGATGGACACGCAGGTCACCTCTGCCGTGACCACCTCTTACCTGGCGCAGGCACTGGCCACGACGCAGACATACATCAATTCGGTATTGGGCAACCTCGAGCCTGGCTACGACCATGACTTCTCTGCGAAATTGATCCGCTTCTGGCAACAGGCGATGTCGAACTATTCGCTATGGGCCGCCTACCAGATGCTGGAGGATTATCCGGAGAACTACATCCGCGCCGAGATGCGCCTGGACAAGACCGAGCCATTCAAGACCCTGGAAAACGATCTGGGGCAAGGCAAGATCAACGATGCGAACGTGCAGAACGCGTTGTTGACTTACCTCAAGCACTACGAGTACCAGAACAGCATCCGCGTGCAGTCCGGCTACATCGATTACCGAGGTGATCATGAGGATGGCGAGCGCTTCGACGGCTATACCTTCGCCAATTCGGACTACTACCTGCTGGGCAAGGATACGGCGACGCCCGCGCGTTATTACTGGCGAAAAGTCGCCGTGCGCCTGGATCAGACCTCCTCGATCATTCAACCCGATGCCTGGACGGAGTGGCACGCGATCTCCATGCCGACTAGCACCAAGGTGATCCTGGCCCGCCTGGTGCTGTTCTGCGGCCGGTTGCATCTGGTCTGGATGCACCATGGCGAGCCGGTGCAGGAGCAGCCTGAGGGCGGCAAGGAAACCAAGCGCTATACCCTGAAACTGGAAGTCATGCACCTGGGGCTTGACAACCAGTGGACGACGCCGGAAACGCTTTGGAGCGTGATAACCGACCCGATAGACAACAACAAAGAGCTGGACACGACGCCATACCGACTGTTGACGGTAGCCGTTGCCCGATCGCATGGCAGTGACGATGAGCTGTGCGTCGCGTTACGCGGGGAGGCGGGCGCACAGTTGTTCAATGTCCAGCGTGACGTGCTCAAACGTGAGGCAGCGCCGCACCTGGCCTTTGACAAAGAGTCCCTGAATCGTCTGTTCGAGCATTTCGAAGACAAGAACGGCCACCTGTCGTTCCAGCGCCGCATGACCAACAGCAAGTGGTCGATCAGAAGCGTGATGCCTTCACCAGGCGGCGATCCCTGCCTTGATCTCGATGCATTGTTGGAGGAGCAAGGCGATGGCCAGCATCAATTGCATCTGCGTGGCCGCTCCTCGCAAGTGAAGACTACGCCCAAGCCTGTGGCAGTGTACGTAGCCCGTGTATTGAAAATCGCAGAGGGTGTCTGGATGCGCGCCCAGGTGCACACCACCCCTGCAGGCACGGTCGAATTCCGTTGCATGATGAACAAGGCGCCTCAGTTCCAAGTCGTGAAGCTGATCCATCCTGTAGAAGGGGCGGGGGTGAAACTGCTCGGGACCAGCTTCAAGAGGAATTTCTTTGGATGGTATGAAAACTCCGAGGAGGTGAAGTCCGCCGAGCTGCCTGCAGCACTGGCCGAGTACGACGCGCAAGGGGTGAGTCAAGGTGCGGGTTTCAGCGTGCAGATCGACGCTGTCGACGAACAACCCCTGGAAAGCGCTGCCAACTTCATCACCGTTCACGCCGAAACCGCGACTAGCACAAAAATGGAGCTCGGTATTGGTGAGAGCAGTCTCTGGACAGGCACCTTCCTGCTCAACGGCAATGCGGCCACGCCGTGGGTAACTGAGGCTTGGACACCAGAGGGGGTCGAGCGGCCTACGGTTAAGGTCACACTAAAACCGTTCACGGCCGGCGCCAGGGCCGACGAAGGTGTCAGCAAACAAACCGATTTCACTTTGACAATGGGCCTTCTGGTCGAGATCAGCCAGGCCACCATGCCCTACATTGCACGCCAGGAAAGCGGCACCGATTTTCTGGTGTTCGAAAGCATCGGTCAGCTCGCAACAGGGCAACGCAAGCCCCTGGTCGCACGCCTTAATTCCCAGCATGTACCGGACTTGATCAATCGCGCCCAGGCCTCGTCTGAGGCGGTGTTCGACTGGGACGCCCAGCACTTGCGCGAGCCGGCCTACGTCGAAGGGGCCAACAGCAAGGGCTATGGCGGTTGGTTGCGTAGCCAGGAAGATGCGCCAATGGATGCCTACGACGCCAACGGTCTGTACTTGCGCGAGCTGTTCTTCCACGTTCCGCACTTGATCGCCTCGCGTTTGCAGGAAGAAGAACGCTACGAAGAAGCCCGCCGCTGGCTGGGCCTGATCTTCGATCCGCAGCGCAAGCAGCCGTCGACGGAAAACCCAGGGCTTGAGTACTGGAACTGCGCCTGGATCATGGCCCAGGACACCCCGGCGGCCGGCCTGGAACACCAATTGCTCGATCCACATACCATTGCGTTGCATGCACCTTCTCATTATCGCAAAGCGATTTTCCACCAGTACGTGCACCTGCTGATCGGCGAGGCCGACCTACATTATCGTCAGCCGACCCGTGACAGCCTGGCCGCCGCCTGGCTGCTCTATCGAAGGGCGGCCGACTTGATGGGCGAAGCGCCGAATGCGCGTGCGATCAACACCTGGCAACCCCAGACCGTGGCGCAACTGCTCGGCACATCGCGTGGGGGACAATTGCTGGCCTGTCAGGCACAGGTGCGTGCCCCGGCGGACCTGCCCAAGCGCCTGGCTACGTTCGTGTGGACCGGCGTGGCGGCGCACGAAGCTTTCCGCCTGCCCGTCAATCAGCACCTGATCGATACCTGGCAACTGCTGGAGCAGCGCTTTTACAACTTGCGCCACTATCTGACGATCGATGGTCAACCGCTGCTGCTGCCACTGTATGCGCCTGCGGCCAATCCGTTCGATTTGCTCATGGCAAGGATGGGTGGCAATGCCAGCCTGTCGCACCTGCTGGGGTATCGCACCGTGGTGCCGCCGTATCGCTTCCGTACCATCGCCGCAAAGGCCCATGAAGTGGTCACGGCGCTGATCCAGTTCGGCGAGCAACTGCGTGGCTTGATGGAGCAGGAAGAGCGTACCGAACTGGAAGCCTTGCAGTTCCAGCAGGCGGCGGAGATCGCCAGCTACACCATTGGCATCCAGGAGCAGCTCTATCACCAGCAGCAAAAGAGCCAGGACGTATTGCAGGCGCAACGGGTCGCCACCGAGCTGCGTCAGGCGCACTACACCAAGCTCTACGAGGATCACATCTCCGACGGGGAATACGCGGCAATGAGCTTGCATGGCATCGGTCGCAGCCTGACGCACGTAGGCACCGGCGTGGTCGGGCTAGCCCACTTGGCGGAACTGGCGCCCAACACGTTCGGGTTGGCAAACGGTGGTATGCGCTACAAGGCCCCGATGACGGCGATAGGGCATGGGATGCAGGCAGCGGGCGGGCAGATGGTCACGGCGGCTGAACTACTGCGTGAAACCGAAGGCTACCGCCGCCGCCGCCAAGAATGGCAGCTGCAAGCCAAACTGGCGGGCAAAGAGCTCCATGTCCTAGACAAGCAGCTGGACGCTCAACAGCATGCCACGTTGGCCGCCGAGCAGGCGCTGGCACATAGCCGCAAGGCGCTGGCCCATACCCAGCAGCTGTATGCCTACTACCAGAACAAGTCCACCAGCGTGTCGCTGTACCGCTGGTTGCGCTCGCAGACCGCGACCCTGCAGGCAACCCTGTTCGACGTGGCGGTCAGCCTGTGCAACAGCGCCGAGGCATGCTGGCAGTTCGAGACCGGCCAGTTCGACAAGCGCATCGTCCGGGCGCCGATCTGGCAGGCGGACCGCTATGGCCTCAATGCCGGCAACGAACTGCGGTTGGACCTGCACCGCCTGGAATCCGAAGCGCTGCTGCGCAACGAGCGGCACCTGGAGGTGCACAAGACGGTTTCCTTGCAGGCGCTGCTCGACAAAGGCCTGGTATCCACCAAGGACGGTACCCCCGTCGAGGAGGGAGCCCGGCTTGGCGAGCTGCTCAGTGAGCATGGCGAAGTGGCGTTCTCGCTGTCCGAGACGCTGTTCAACGAGGACTACCCCGGCCATTACCTGCGCCGCCTGCACAGCGTGGCGCTGTCGATGCCTGCCCTGCTTGGGCCGTATCAGAACATCCGCGCGACGCTGACTCAGACGCAGAGCCGCTTGTTGGTCAAGCCCGACATCGAGGGCGTGAAGTTCCTGACGCCCAAGGCGACCCGGGCCGATGACCAGGGCGACGGCAGTAACGTGATGATGAGCCTGCGCGCGCGGCAACAGGTGTGCCTGTCGTCCGCCAACCAGGATATCGGGATGGTCGGCAATCCAGAGGCTGACGACCGCTACCGGCCCTTCGAGGGTACCGGAGCAGTATCGGACTGGCTCCTGCGGTTCCCACGGCATACCCAGCAGGCCGACACCCTGGCGAGCCTGAGCGACGTCATCCTCGAGGTTCGCTACCACGCCCTGCATGGCGGGCCGCTGTTTGAAGAGGCGGTCGAGCAATTGCTGGCAACGGACCCGAAACGCACGCGCTCACTGCCGGCCTGAAACGAAGGCATCTACGCAACTTTTGACATTTTCATCCGCCGCGCCCAGGCAAGGAAGGGCCTTGCCCGGGCATTCGGCAGATCTACAACACCTTGGAGCAACCATGTCCTTTGCAATGAACGGCAATATTGATTCATCGACACGCGGCCACAACTTGGTCCAGGCCGATTCGTTTCCCCTGGGCTCGATCAGCGAGTTCGCTGAGTCGGAAGCGACTGTCTGGAAAGCCCACAACAGCCGATATTCCCACTATGAAGATTCCAGTGGCATGCCTTACGTGGGGCTTACCTATGACCAGCAGCTTTGGCAAATCATCGAGCTTCCTGTCCAAGCCGCCGTCGAGGGACGCCCTGAGTACTGGCTGGGCTGCGAGTACGATGCCACTGCATTCGAAGAGTGCTGGCTTCGGGTCTACGATGCCGACGAGGATGGGAAGGGGCACTTCTATGAAGGCGTCATGCAAGGCAAACCGTTGGAGCTGATTCAGCCGATCGATGAAGCGCCTTCGGTCATTCCGGCCAAACCGGATGCCACCTGGCATGTTTTGTCCGAGCGCCGCATCGCGATACCGGAAGGCGTTCGCCGGCTGCGCGTGCAGTTCGAAACGCCGGAAAATAAGGGTCCCTATCTCTATCTCAGAAAAGTGACCTCTCACTTGCGCCTGCCGATGTTCAACGACGCGAGTGAGCTTCAGCTCTTGGTTGAGCGTCCTGGCGATGACCCGATCGTCCAGGCTGAAAGACCGTTTCTGCTGTGTCACGGCGCCACTCACCGCCTGCAGGTGAAGGTGCCGGCTGGCGACGCCTGGGAAGCACAAAAAACCAGCCTGCTATGGATGGGCACCGATCAACTGCCGATCGAGTACGGCCTGGAAGCTGAGCCTGGGTTCAACCGTGGTGGCGACGAGGAGGACCGCTACCAGCCGCTGTCCAGCACAGACGGGGCCTGCTGGAGGCTGACCGCCGATGCCACGTTGGCCGAAGGGGATCTGCCCCCTGACATCCCTTTGGGGCTGGGCAGCTACTGGCAGGCGGAGAAACACCCCATCGCGGCCCAGATAGGGGATTTCCATCACATCATCGAAGAGATCCGCTGGGATTTCATCGTGCCCGTCGTTGGCGAAAACTCCACCACTTTGACTGCCATCGTGAAAAACCCCTTCGCACCTGATCGGCCTGTAGTCGGCCAGGAGGTCATCTGGTCCTACCGAGGTAAGCAGCATGTCAGCCAGACCGACGCCAACGGCCACGCCACGCTGACTTATATCCCTGAACTGGGAGATGCAGGTGAGGCGAACCAGGTGATTTTCGCTGCACAGTGCAAGGATGCACTGCAGCACACCAGCAGCGCTGAACGTACCTTGCCGGTCTTCGACGAGTCCCCTTGGCTCAAACAGGTGGAGGTCACGCTCGATGGCAAGCCAATTGCCGACCTGTCGGCCCTGGCCCTGCGCCTGACCCGGGGTACGCGTCACACGCTGACGCTCAAGCCCACGAGCGCCGAGAGCTATTTTGTCGGCAAGGACATCGCCCTGAGCTGGCCGGATGAGTCGAAGTTGGGCATCACCCTTGAGCCGAAGGCTGATGTTGCGCAGCGCATGGGCGAGGACGGTATCAGCTGGACGATCGAAGGCGGTACCGGCATAAGTGGTCTGTTCAGCTTGTACGCCAAGGAAGTCGCCGAGGCAGGCCTGAAAGTGCCGCTCTCGCTCTTGGGTGTTCAGCTGTCGACCGACCTTCACGATGAGGCCGTTCTGAAACTAGGGGAGGGCGAGCCTGTAAGCCCAACGATATTCCGCCGGGAAATGGCACAAAAGATCGGTTTTGCGATCCGGCCTGGCAGCCCGCTGAAGGAGTTGGGCCTCGAATTCTGGTTGGATTTCGATGTCAGCGGCACGCTGGCCGAGGCGGATGTCCACGCTGTTCCAGACTATCGCAAGCGTTTCACCGACTTGAGCGCCCCGGCCTGGAGCCTCACCGGACAGAGCGCCAGCGGTATTTTCGGCGTGCAGGTCCATATGGAGGGTTTCACCACACCGCTGAAGCTGAGCAATGCTCTGCTGTTGTCATTGGACTTGAACGACGAAGTCGAGATGACTGTCGACGGTAGTGCGCAGACCGATTCGATAACGTTCCGACGCAAGGTGCCGCAAACGATCAGTTTCAAGCCCAAGAAAAACAGCCCCATAAGCCAGTCGAAACTCAAGTATTGGCTCGCCTTCGATGACTCCGGTTCGCTGAGCAGCCAGCAGGTAGGGTCCGTTCCAAACTATGGCAACCAATTCAGTGGCCACACCAATCCGGCATGGACGGTCACGGGAACGGACGTCAGCGGCACCTTTGGTCTGCAATTGCACATGGAAGGCTTCACGACGCCTGTGAAGCGAGGACTTTGGCTGCTTCTGTCGCAAAAGGTGGAGGATGAATTCGATCTTTTGTTGGAAGGTTCGCCTGCGACTGAGGTGGGGTACTTCTGGCGGGGCCAGCCGCAGCGGGTCACGCTCAAGCCCAAGGACACGAGCCCGTTGAGCGCAGGTACGGCGCTTAAAAGCCGACTGCAATTCCGTGATGCCCAAAGTTTGCCCGTATCGAAGCTGGTGGCGAACCCGGATTACGGTGTCCCGCGCCCGATACCGGTCGATGGCAACGAATGGACACTGACTGGGGCGTCGGATACCAGTGGACGGTTCGGTCTGGAAGTCTGGGTGGAGGACTTCGATACCCCAAGGGTGCTGTCCACAGCTGTACTGATGTCGAGCCACTTGGACGATGAAGTGGATTACACGTTGTCAGGCTCCGATATAAGCGAACCGCCCATCTTCCGACGCAATGTGGGGCGCACGATCAGCTTGAAGCCCAAAGCTGGCAGCCCGCTCACCCAGTTGGATCTCGTCGCCCGTCTGTCATTCAACGATGGCGGCACGTTGAAGCAGACCGATATGAACGCTGTACCTGGATATGGTCAGCCCACGACGGTCGCCAAAGGACTGAACTGGACATTGACCGGGACAGATGTCAGTGGCGTGTTCGGTGTAACGGTGACGATGGAGCGATTCCAAACGCCCTTTGTGCTTGGAACGTGCGGGCTGTTGTCTACCCGGCTCGAAGACGATGTGAGTAACGGCCAACGCACAGGTGTATTCATCAAGCGGGGGGCGAAAAATCCTCGCGGGGCGGAGGCGACCTATCCTGCAGACAGCCCGCTCATAACGCTGGGGGCCAAACTGTCGCTCAAGATCACTGACAGTACCACTGGACTCGTGACTGCCGTGCCAAGCGAAGGCAAGCCGGCGGACATGAATGCGACGGGTGTCACCAGCTGGGCGTTGACAGGCGCCTCCTCGAAAAGTGGTCAAGGCATGGCGAACATCCATTGCTCGCTTTACCCGGACTCTTTCATCAAGGCGAATCTGTTCTTCGTGCACATGCCTGATATCGCGGATGAAGTGGAGATATCCTGGAAGGGCGTTGTGATACCACGAGCTAAGTGGACAGAAAATGCCTTTGAAATAACCGCCAAAGCAGAAAAGCTGTCGTTCAGGTTCAAGAACTTCAAGGGCGATCCTCTCGGACTCAAAATAGAGCGTCTGACGTCCGATGCAACGGTGACCTGTAATCCTGGCGTGTCTTCGAGTGTGCCGGCGTCCAAAGGCTATTGGGAAATAAAGGGAGCCACTGACCGCAAACGCACCTGCTCGATGCAAATCAGTGTGACCTATAACTCGACAACGATCGGGCTGGGCGGGTTCACCCTCTGGTCATCGGTGATGCCTTGAGAGAACAGGCGCGCTTTCAGCATCGCCTGGGAAGGGCAGGTCGATGATCCGTGCGGTCACCGTGCCAACGCCTGATTAGGCCTGTAAAACAAGAAATGCGTGGTCTCGGCCGTCTTGCGATAGGCCTTGGCCCACTGCGGCCGCACCGTGCGGTCATGGAAATACAGCGCGCCGCCCGTGGGGTCCTTCAACTGCTGGTTGAGGGCCTTGCGGGCGATTTCTTTGGCCAGGGCATAGCGCTGCTCCTCCTCGACCTGATCAGGTCGCCCATCGCACCACCAGGAAAACTGGCAGGCCTTGGTTTCCACCCCTTGCTTGACCACCCCGCAAATCGTATCGGGGAAGCCTTCGTGGCCCAGACGGTTGAGCACCACACTGGCCACGGCGCTCATGTCCTGGGCGTTGGCGCCTTTCGATTCCCAATAGATGGTGCGCGCAAGGCAGGTGATGCTGTCATCCAACGGCGCCTGGCCGGCGGGGTCGACCGCTTTCACTTCACCGGGCGTGAGGGTTTCTTTCTTCTTGGGCGGTGGCGCGTCATCGACCACTTTCTCTTCCAGCACTTGCGCCTTGTCCTCGGCCACGGCGGCCTTGGGGCTGTCGGCTGCGTGCAGCGGGCCTGCGAGCAGGGCCAGGGTCAGGCCGAACACCAGCGACGAGGTGCGCATGGTCGAGTTTTCCGCGAGGTGAGGTGAATCACAGTCTAGCCAAGCGGATTCAACTCAGCGCCAGGCTCAGCACCAGTGGCAGGGTGACGGCGGCAGCGACGGTCTGCAGGGCGATGATCGTGGCCATCAGCGGTGCGTTGCCGCCCATCTGTCTGGCCATCACATAGGACGACGACGCGGTCGGCAGGGCCTGGAACAGCACGGCCACCACCGCCGCCTGACCGCCCAGGCCCAACAGTCGGCACAGGCCCCAGGTGGTCAGTGGCATCACCAGGAACTTGAACGCCGAGGCCGCCACCAAGGGCCGCACCTGCCGGCCCAGGCGAGCGCCGCCCAGCGCTGCGCCCACGCACAATAACCCCAGGGGCAGGGCGGCCTGGCCCAGGGCCTTGACCGTGGGCTCGAGCCCAGGCGGCAGGCCCAGCCCGGTCACCCGCAACAGCAGGCCGCCGGCGCAGCCGACAATCAACGGGTTAGCGAAGATCGCCCGCAGCACCGTGATTGGTGAGCTGTGCCGGTCGCTGAAACGGGCGAACACCAGCACACACAGCAGGTTCACCAACGGCACGATGGCAGCGTTGGCCACCGCCGCCAGAGCGATGCCGGCACTGCCGTAAAGACCTGCGGCGAGGGTGGCACCGATGTAGTTGTTGAAGCGCACGCCCCCCTGGAACACCGAGGTGAAGTCAGCGCCGTCGTGGTTGACCGCGCCCTGGTAGAGCACCAGCAGCAGCGCGCCGAGCACGGTCGAAAGCATCAACACGCCGACCATGCCCAACACTGGCACGCCGTCCAGGTTGGCCGTGGCCAGGCCATGCAGAAACAAAGCGGGCAGCAGCACGTAGTAGCTCAGACGCTCGGCACCGGGCCAGAACGTCTCGCCCAGAACCCCCCGCAGCCGCAGCACGGTGCCCAAGGCGATCAGCAGGATGATGGGGAGCAGGGTAGTCAGGAGCAGAGGGAGCATGGCGGCAGTCCGTGTCGGGTTCCGGCACAGACTAGCCGCGCCAGTCAGCATAAAAAAACGTTGTTTTCTGCAGTGACCCTTGAGGAAAACTGCACGGTCAGCGGTCAGCGTCTCGTGCAGTCACAGCCATGGCTAGTCGATGGTCTTTGTCACCTGCTGTCTCTCCAGCCCATCCAGCAGCGCCTCCACCAATGCCTTGCCGGCCTCCAGTGCATGGTCATTGCCCAGCAGCAGGTCATGGCAGGTGCCGTCGGTTATTTGCAAGGCTTTGAGGTTGCTGGCGCAGGCGCCTTTGAGCAGGGAACTGAGATGGACCAGGGCGTCTTCGAGTTCGACGCCAGCGCAGACGCTGAAAAGGGGAGGATGGCTGTGTTCGCAGCTGCCGAATGCGGCGGAGCCGTGGTGCTGCGGTGGGGTGGGTCCGGGATGGCTTTCGTCATTGTGTCGCTCCTTGATTCAATGGAGCCGCCACAATTCGCTACCAAACGAATGGTGACGGCTGTACGCAGGTTGGTAGGCCGGGAATCAAGGAAACCGGCGCGCACGAGTGCGCCCTACGCACAGCCGCCATGACACGAAACAGCCAGGCACTAAAAAAGCGCCAGCTGAAACGCAGAGCGGGCGCTTGTGCGCCTTGATTGATCGCGGGCTACCAAACCCGGCTGCTGGATTGACAGCAGCGCGCACAGGTTACCGGCCCAGGGCAGGCGATTCAAGGCGCGATTCCGGCAGGGGGCCGCTGCGCGGCTCATCGCAGGCCTCCAACGCGGTCTTGAGCACGGCGCTCAGGTGCCGCCGCTGGCTCTTCTCATGCTCGAGCAACACCACCCGGCGGACTAGCTGCGGCTCGCCGAACGGCAGGCGGATGGCCGGGGGCAGGCGTTCGAGGTCGTCGTCGGCCATGGGGATGATCGCGACCCCAAGCCCCATGGCCGCCATGCGCGCGAGCGCCTCCTGGCTGTCCAGCTCCATCTGTTCGTGCACTTGCAAGTGCTGGCGGCGCAGCTCCTGTTCGATCTGCCGCCCGGCCCAGGCGCGCTTGTCAAAACGCAAGAAGGGCTGGCTGGCGAGCAGCTCGGGCAGGCTTTGGCCAGCAAGCTCGGGGCTGGCGATGGCCCAGAAGCGGTCTTCGAACAGCGGGGTGTGGTTCAGGCTCTGAGGGTAGGGTGGCACTGGCTCGGTGGTGATCGCCGCATCCAGCTCGCCGTCCTCCACGCGCCGGGCCAGCTCAGCTGACATGCCGGAAAAAACGCTGATGTGCAGCTGCGGATGATGGGCTTTGATCCACACCAGCGCCTTGGGCAGGCGCCGGGCCAGCACTGTGTGGATCGCCCCGAGGCGCAGGCGCCCCCGCAGGCTCGGGCCATTGGCCAGGGCATCGGCCAGCTCGTCATAGGCGGCCAGGATGCTTTCGGCGCGGGCCACGGCCAGTTGCCCGGCCTCGGTCAGTACCACCTGACGCCGGCTGCGGTCGAACAGCGGGACCTGCAGTTCGTCCTCGAGGGTCTTGATGTGCAGGCTCACCGCCGAGGGCGTCAGGCTGAGCAGATCGGCGGCGCGGGCGAAGGTACCGTGGCGGGCGATGGTCACCAGGGTGCGCAGGGCTTTGAGGGACACGCAGGCGGCTCCGGGCTGGAATGAGCGCACGTTACAAGTTCGCAGCCGCGCACGGCAAGGGCCGGCTCAGCCTTGGCGCAACGCGGCCACCACCTGCTCGACGCTGGCCTTGAGGCCACCGACGGTGTCGTCCGGGTCGCTGTCGAGCACCAGCAACCGGGCGCCCGCGGCCTTGATCGCCTCGGCCACCGGAGGGGCGGGCTGGCGGTGGTGCAGCACCAGGGCCACGTCCTGGGCCTTGAGGGTGTCGCCCAAGGCCTTGAGGTCGGCCTCGTGCCAGGTGTCCTGGACGGGCACCGGTTGCTCCACCACATCCAGGTTCAGACCGCTGGCCAGGTAACCCAGGCGGTCGGACAAACTCACCACGCTCAGGTTATCGACCTCGGCCAACTGCGTCTGGGCCTCGGCGGCCAGGCTCAGCAACTGACGCTTGAGGCTGGCGAGGTTGGCCTGGATCTTTGCTTTGTCCGCCGGCGACAGGCGCTCCAGGTCATTGGCCACCACGTCGGCCATGCGCCCGAGGTTGGTCGGGTTGAGCCAAGGGTAGGCGGTGAAGGCGTCTTCACCTGTGACCGCGATGCCCGGCAGCGCACCATCGACCGGCCGCGCCGCATCGATCTCGACGATACGGATGTTGCTGCGCCGGGCCATGGGGTAGAGCGGGTCGTCGCGCCAGATCGAGCGCACGCCGATCACCGCGTCGGCCTGTTGCGCCGCCTTGTGCAGACTGGCGCCGCCCCGGCCGCTGAAGTACGACGGCTGGCGCGTGGCTGGCAAGTTGGCCGGTGCTGCGCGCTTGAGCTGCACCGAGGTGCCGTCGAGCAGAGCCTGCGCCAGGCTGTGGGTGACCGGTAATGTGGTGAGTACTTCGGTGCTGTAGGAGAGCGTGGGCACGCCGGCCAGGGCGAGGGCCAGCGTCAGGTGCTTGAGGGAGAGGGTCATGCCGGGTTTCCTTGCAGGCGGGGGACGAGGGCGCGGGCCAGGGCGGCGAGGGCGAAGCACCCGCCGGCCACCAGGATGATCGCCGCGCCCGAGGGCACAGGCAGGTCGAAGACGATCGGCAGCAAGATGCCGAGCAGGGTGCTCAGGGTGGCGATGATCACCGACAGGAAGAAAAACCCCTTGAGCGACTGGCTGACCAGCCGGGCCGCCGCCGCTGGAATCACCAGCAGGGCGCCCACCAGGATCGCCCCGATCACCTTCACCGAGGCCACTGTGACCAGCGTCACCAGCACCACGAACAGGTAGTCCAGGGTCTTGACCGCCACCCCGCGTACCGCCGCCAGTTGCGGGTTGAAGCTGGCCAGCATGATGCGGTTGTAGAGCGGCAGGGCCAGGGCCAGGACCAGGAGCGCGACGATGCCCAGCACCACCAGGTCCTGGGCGCTGACGGTGAGCACCGAGCCGAACAACACGTTCTCCAGAATGTGTACGTTGATCTTGCCGGCCAGCATCAGCAGCAAGCTCGCGCCCAGCGCCAGGGACACCGAGAGGAACACGCCGATCAACGTGTCCGGCGAGAGCCCGGTGCGGTTGCGCAAGAAATTGAGCAGCAGGCCAAACAGCAGGCAGTAGCCGAACAGGCTGCCGTAGGGCCCGGTGTAGGGCTCGCCCAGCAGGATGCCGATGGCCACGCCGGTGAGCGCCGCGTGGCCGACCGCCTCGGAAAAGAAGGCAAAGCGCTTGACCACCACCAGGGTGCCCAGCCCGCCCAGCACCGGGCCGATCATCAGGCCTGCGAGCAGGGCGTTGATCACGAACCCGTAGGCCAGGGCCTCGGGCAGGTAGCCAGCGGTGGCCCAGGCCTGGACCAACTGGCGGAAGGCGTCATAGCTCATCAGGCAAGGCTCCCGCTGCGAGGGTGAACGCTGAACAGGCCAAGCAGGCGCTGCGGTGTGAGGGCCTGGGCGGGTGGGGCGTCGAACAGCACCTGGCGGTTCAGACCGGTGACCCGGTCGGCCAGGCGCAACACGGCTTCAAGGTCGTGCTCGATCCACAGCACCGTGGTACCCGCCTGGCGCCAGGCCGTGAGCAGTTGCTCGAACACCTGGATACCGGCTTCGTCCAGGGCCGACATGGGTTCGTCGAGTACCAGCAGCTGAGGTTCGGGGATCAGCCCTTGGGCCAGCAGCACGCGCTGGCGTTCGCCCCCGGAGAGGGCGCCCATGCGCCGTTTGCGTTTCTCGAGCATGCCGACCCGCGCCAGGGCCGCGTCGATGGCTGGCCGCACGCGACCGGCCAGGCCCAGGAAGGCCGGGCGACGCTGGCACAGGGCGGCCATGAAATCGTCCACGGTCATCGGCAGGCCCCGGTCGAACTCCAGAGCCTGGGGCACATAGCCGATCACTTCGCGCTCGGTCGGCCAGTGCAGGGTCAACTGGCCCTGGTGCGGCATCTGCCCAAGCAAGGTCTTGATCAACGAACTCTTGCCGCCGCCATTGGGGCCGACGATGGCATGCACGCTGCCGGCGGCGACGCTGAAGGCCACGTTTTCGAGAATGCGCGTACGCCCCAGGGTCAGGTCGATGCCGGCGAACTCGATGCGCGGCCCGCAGGCGGCGCCGAGGTGGGCGGCTGCGGTCATGTGCGGGTCTCCTGGATGGCGCGTACCACGGTGTCCAGGTTGCGCTTCATCTCCACCTCGTACTTGTCCTGGGTGTACTCGCCGTAGGAGATGTGGGTCAGCGGGTAAATGCGCACGCCCGCTTCGCGCTGGATGGTGTCGACATAGGCTGACGGGAAGTCCATCTCCGAGAAGATCACCTGCACATCCAAGGCCTTGAGCTGGTCGATGGTCTTCTTGAGCTGCGCCGGGCTCGGCTCGATGCCATGGGCCGGCTCGACCACGGCGGTGACTTCCAGACCGAAGTCGCGCACCAGATAGTCGTAGGCGGCGTGGATGGTGGCTACGCGCAAGGTGGCGTCCGGTGCCTGGGTGACCTGGGCCAGGGCCTCGGCGCGCAGCGTGCGCAGGCGCTTGGCGTAGGCGCGGGCGTTCTGGGTGTAGGCCTTGGCGTTGTCCGGGTCGAGCTTGCCCAGCTCGCGGGCGATGTTGTTGACCTGGGCGATGGTCGCGCTGATCGACAGGAAAGTGTGCGGGTTGACCACCTTGCCCGCGCCCCGGGCGGCGATCCCGGTGGCGGCCAGCAGCGGCACGTTGGCGTTGGACTCGATGGTCTTGATATCGGGTTTTTCGCTGGCGGCGATCATGCGGTCGGCAAAGTCATCGTGGCCCACACCGTTGAGCACGATCACATCCAGGGTGCCGATGCGCTTGATGTCTTCGGCCCGCGGCTCGTAGGCATGGGGGTTGAAGCCTGCCGGAATCAGCGGCACCACCTCGGCCTTGTCGCCGACGATATTGGACACATAGCTGTAGTAGGGGTGCAGGGTGATGCCGATGCGCAGGGGCTTGCCGTTGTCGGCCTGGGCCAGGGCCGGCAAGGCGCAGGCCAACAGCAGGGTGAGGACGAAGCGGAGCATGGGGGAATCCTTCGGTTCAGTGGCGGTGTTGGCGGGTGACCCCGGCGTCGTAGTGGCTGACCACCTGCTGCCAGCCGGCGGCGATCAGCGCGGTCTGGCCCAGGTCGTCCGGGGCCAGGGCGCTGCGGTCACGGCGCAGCCAGACATCCGGCTGTTCGCCGTCGCCAGAAGGCAGGATCAGCAGCAGGCTGCCCGCCACCTGGGCGTCCTGGCTGAGGCCCAGGTAGGCGCCGCTGGGCAGTCGCTGCCAGTGGTGACCTCCGCGGCGCTGGCTGCTGGCGTCGGGCACGAAGGGCGGCAGGCCTTCCTCGGCCAAGGCCTCCACGTCCGGGACCTGGCCGCTTTCCTCGCGCAGCAGCGCGATCTCCTCGACCGCTACCCACAGGTCGGTGTACAGGCCTTGCTCGGCGGCGGTGAGGTCGCGGCGGGCATCGATCTGGTGGGCCGCGATGGCCACTTCGTCTTCGCGCTCACCGCGCAGCACCACCACCGTGGTGGCGAAGGTGATGATCAGCAGGGCGGCGAGCAGCACGTACAAGGTCTCGTGCCCGGCACCGGCCGGGCGTACTACCTGGGCCCGGCTCATGGCGCGCCTATGTCGGCATGGTCGACTTCCACCACATGGCCGGGGCCTGCGTCGAACAGCACATAGAACTCACCCTCGGGGCGCTTGAAGGTCAGGGTGGAGTCTTCGCCGAGCTTGCTGGCCAGCAGCACCTGTTCGTCATAGCCGATCACGTCCAGGGTCACTCCTGGTGCGCCGCTGCCGTCGGAGAACCCGCCTTTGCAGGTGATCTGGTCGGCCGATTCGGTGCATTCGCACATGGGGTTATGGGCCTGCGCAGGCAGCGCGACGCCCAGCAGCAGGGGCAGGGCGAGGGCGCCCATCCAGTGTTTCATTGCTTGCCTCCTTGTTTCTGAAGCCACGCCACGGTGGCCGGCGATGCCTTGGCCAGCGGAATCGAGGCCTGGTGCATCTGCCCGTCCCAGCCTTCGAAGGTGAGCCACAGCTCGGCGTCGGGCCGGGTCTTTTGCGGAATGTTGACCTCGCCGGTCATGCGATAAGGCGTGCCGACGAACAACGCGCCGGCTGCCCGCAGGCTGCGCGGTTTGCCCACGCGCAGGTACACCGCCTTGATGTCGCTGCACTGCTCGCACAGGGCAATCTTGAACTGCTTGAAGTAGCCCGCCGGGCCGTCGGAGCGCGGCGCCTCGTCGAAGCGCTCGGCCAGGCGCACGCTCCACGGGCCGGCATTCAGTTCGCCCAATTCACGTTCGCCCAGGCCGATTTCGCCACGGTCCATCGAGGCTTCATGCAAGTACTTGGGCATCAGCCCGAGGGGAATCAGCACCAGCAGGATGTTCAGGTGAAATCGCCACTTCAGCCAGAAACGTTTGACTGGCGACTGGGGTGGGGTGTGCTTGCTCATAGGCTGGCCTCCGACGCGGTCGCCGCGCGTGCCCGGGGCTGGCGCTTGAGCGCAGCGGCGGTGGCCTGGGCGGTGCGCTTGGTCCAGATCAACAGGCCGCTGAGCACCATCAAGGTCAGCATCAGGCCAAAGAAGGCCCAGATCAGCTTGACCCAGATACCGCCGAAATCACCGGTGTGAAGCGGGCGCATGGACTCGGTGACGAACTCCAGGGCCGAGCGATCCGAAACCATGAACGAAGCCTCGACCTTGCTGTTGTAGGGGTTGACGTTGACTGTTTCGAACATCAGCGGATACCAGCCGCGCCCGCCCATGTAGTAATGGCTGTAGGCATTGCCCGGCAGGGTGATGAAGGTCACCTCGAAGCCTGGGAAGCGCTCGGTGGCGGCGCGCTCGGCCTCGTCCAGGCTGATCGGCGTGGGCGCCTGGCCGTCGGCGGTGCGCGGCACGTCTTCGCGGGCGATGGCCGGCACGATCGGCTCGCTGGAAATCGTCACGTGGTTATCGGCCAGCGTGGCCTGGATCAGGAACCAGGTGCCGGTGATGGAGATGGTGGCGATGAACCAGATCGACCAGACCCCGCTCAGGCGGTGCAGATCGCCCCAGAAGATCCGCGAACCGTGGCCCAGGCGCGGCAGCTTGAAAAAGCCTTTCCAGAAGCGCTTGTACACCACCAGCCCGGTGACCAGCGAGGCGAGCAGCGGCAGCCCCAGCAAGGACACCAGGTACCAGCCCCAGCTGTAGCCGTTGGTGAACGGCACCAGCCACCAGCCGTGCAGTGCCCGGGTGAAGGCTTCGAAATCGAAGGTCGGGCTCTTGCCCTGGATCGCTCCGGTGTAGGGGTTCACGTACAGGATCGGTGACGTGCCGTCGGGGTAGGTGACGCTGGCGGTGAGGGCGAAGTGCGCCTCGCCCGGCTTGCTGATGTAGTTCACCGCGATGGCCGGGTCGGCGCGGTGGATCGCGTCGAGCACCTGCTGGTAGCTCAGCGGCTGGGCGTCATCGTGGGGCTTGCTGGCGCGCACGTCTGGGTTGGCCAGCCAGACGATTTCTTGGCTAAGCACGGCCAGGGTGCCGGTCACGCAGACGATCAACACGAAGAACCAGATGGGCAACGCCAGCCAGCTGTGCACCAGGAACCAGGTTTTGGAGCGGGACTTTTTCGACATGAGTACCGGTCTTGTTGGGCAAATGAGCCACGACATCGCGCAACGGCCCAGGCGGGCTTTTCGCGACTGAATCGCATTCGTTTCTATATGTGACGAATGAGCGGCAAAAACCTGCGGGGCAAAATGCAAAAAAATATTTCAACGCCTCTGGGCCGCGGCGTTGCGCCGAGCCTAAATCCGCCGAATTGAGTTTCGTTCCTAACTGCATGCGAGTGCCCCGGCACTACGAATGAACTTTTAGGAAGACGCCCAGCATGAAACCTGAAGACGCCGAGAAGCTTGCCCGTCGCTTTATCGCCCTGCCGTTGGACAAGCGGCGCCTGTTTCTTCAGGCCTTGGCGCGAGAAGGGGTGGAGTTCTCGCTGTTGCCCATTCCTGCGCAGGTCGAGGGCATCGCCTGCGCGCAGCCGTCCTACGCCCAGCAGCGCATGGGGCTGTTGTGGTTGCTCGATCCAGAAGGCGCAGCCTACAACCTACCCGGAGCGGTGCGCCTACAGGGCGTGCTGGACCTGGACGCACTGAGCGCGGCCTTCGAGGCGCTGGTGGCGCGGCATGAGCCGCTGCGCACGCTGTTCCGCCTGGAGGAGGGCATCTGGTATCCCCGCGTGCAGGCGCCTGGGCCACTGGCGCTGGAGCGCCACGATCTTGCAGGTTGCGCCGAGCGCGAGCAGCGCTTGCAAGACATCGCCCAGCAGCAGGCGGGCCTGCCGTTCGACCTGCAGGAAGGGCCGTTGCTACGGGTATGCCTGGTACGCCTGGCCGAGGACGAGCACGTGCTGTTGCTCACCTTGCACCACATCGTCGCCGATGGCTGGTCGATGAACGTGCTGATCGACGAATTCAGCCGCCTGTACGCCCAATGCGTGGCGGGCCAGGTACCCCAGTTGCCGCCGCTGCCGATCCAGTACGCCGACTACGCCCTGTGGCAGCGAAGCTGGCTGGAGGCGGGCGAGTTGCAGCGCCAGCTCGACTATTGGACGGCCCAGCTGGGCGATGAACAGCCGGTGTTGGAATTGCCGACCGATTTTCCCCGGCCAGCCGCACCGAGTTATCGCGGCGTGCGCCTGGAGTTCGCCATCGACCCTGCGTTGGCCACGGGCCTGCGCACACTGGCCCAGCAGCAAGGCGTGACCTTGTTCATGGTGCTGCTGGCCTCGTTCCAGGCCCTGTTGCACCGCTACACCGGCCAGCAGGACATTCGTGTCGGCGTGCCGGTCGCCGGGCGCGGCAAGGCCGAGACCGAAGGGTTGATCGGCTTGTTCGTCAACACCCAGGTGCTGCGCGCCCAGCCGCGTGGGGATCAGCCGTTCAACGCACTGCTGGCTGAAGTCCGTACGGCAGTGTTGGGTGCCCAGGCGCACCAGGAGCTGCCGTTCGAGCGTCTGGTCAACGCCCTTGAGCCTTCGCGCGATGCTGCCCATTCGCCGCTGTTCCAGGTGCTCTACAACCACCAGCCCGTGGTCGCCGACCTCGAGCAGTTGTACATCGCCGACGGGCTCAAGGCCTCGCGCCTTGAGTTGGGTGGGCGCACCACCCAGTTCGACCTGGCCCTGGACACGCTGGAAAAGTCTGGCGCCCTGCACGCAGCCTTGACCTACGCCTGCGACCTGTTCGAGCAGGCCAGCATCGAGCGCTTGCGCGAGCACTGGCTGAACCTGCTGCAGGGCATCGTCCAGGCGCCGGATGCACGCCTGGGCGACCTGCCGCTGCTAGGGCATGCCGAACGCGAGCGTCTGCTGCGCGGCTGGAACGCCACCGCCGAGCACTACGAAAACGGCCCCTGCGTGCAGCGCCTGATCGAGGCGCAGGCCCTGCGCACGCCGGATGCCCCGGCCTTGGTGTTCGGCAGTACGCAGTTGAGCTATGCCGAACTGAACGCCCGAGCCAACCGCCTGGCCCATCGCCTGATCGAGGCAGGCGTCGGCCCTGAGGTGCTGGTGGGCATTGCCCTTGAGCGTTCGCTGGAGATGGTGGTCGGCCTGCTGGCAATCCTCAAGGCCGGCGGTGCCTACGTGCCGCTGGACCCGGACTACCCCGCCGAACGCCTGGCCTACATGCTCGAAGACAGCGGTGTGAACCTGCTGTTGACCCAGACCGCGCTGCGGACACGCCTGCCGCTGAACGCCGACCTGCGCATCTTGTGCCTGGACAGTGCCGCCGCCGACTGCGCCGGGTATCCGCACAGCGATCCCGCCTGCCAGGTCAGTGGCCACAACCTGGCCTATGTGATCTACACCTCCGGTTCCACCGGCCGCCCCAAAGGTGCTGGCAATAGCCATCAGGCGTTGTTCAACCGCCTGGCCTGGATGCAGCAGGCCTATGGGCTGCAGGCGTGCGACAGCGTGTTGCAGAAAACGCCGTTCAGCTTCGATGTGTCGGTGTGGGAGTTCTTCTGGCCGCTGATGGTCGGTGCGCGCCTGGTGGTGGCCCAGCCCGGTGCCCATCGCGACCCGGCACAACTGATCCAGATCATCACCGAGCAGGGCATCAGCACCTTGCACTTCGTGCCCTCGATGCTCCAGGCCTTCATCCATGAGCCGGGCGTCCAGGCCTGCACCAGCCTGCGACGCATTGTCTGCAGCGGCGAGGCCCTGCCGGCCGAAGCCCAGGCCCAGGTGTTCGCCCGTTTGCCTGGGGCGGGCCTGTACAACCTCTACGGCCCGACCGAAGCCGCCATCGACGTGACCCACTGGGCCTGCATCGAGGATGGCCGCCACAGCGTGCCGATCGGCCGGCCCATCGCCAACCTGCGCAGCCACATCCTCGATGCCGAACTCAACCCGGTGCCGGTTGGCGCCGCCGGTGAGCTGTACCTGGGCGGCGTGGGCCTTGCGCGTGGTTACCACCGCCGCCCGGCGCTGACCGCCGAGCGCTTCGTGGCCGACCCATTCGGCTCCGGTGAGCGCCTGTACCGCACCGGCGATCTGGCGCGTTACCGCGAAGATGGCGTGATCGACTACTTGGGGCGCCTGGATCATCAGGTGAAAATCCGTGGCCTGCGCATCGAGCTGGGCGAGATCGAGGCCGGCCTGATGGCTCACCCGGCGGTCAAGGAAGCGGTGGTGCTGGCCCAGGACAACAAGCTGTTGGTCGCCTACCTGGTGCCATCGGCGCCTGTGGCCGATAGCGGCGCGCTGCAGGCGCAGCTGCGAGCCCATCTGCAACTGAGCCTGCCGGTGTTCATGGTGCCGGAGTGCTTCATGCTCCTGGAGCGTCTGCCGGTCACTGCCAACGGCAAGCTCGACCGCAAGGCCTTGCCACGCGCCGGAGCGGTGCGCCAGCAGCACGAGGCGCCGCACAGCGAACGCCAGCGCGCCTTGGCGCAGATCTGGCAGCCGTTGCTGGGCGTCGAGGCGGTCGGGCTGGACGATAACTTCTTCGCCCTGGGCGGCGATTCGATCATCGCCATCCAGGTGGTCAGCCGCGCCCGCCAGGCCGGCCTGCGCCTGAGCCCCGCCGATGTGTTCAAGCACCAGACCCTGCGCGAGCTGGCCGAAGCCGTGGAGCAGGCGCCGCTGGTGCAGGTCGAGCAAGGGCCGCTGCAGGGCGAGGTGGCGTTGACGCCCATCCAGCATTGGTTCTTCGAACAGACGATTCCGACGCGCGAGCATTGGAACCAAGGCCTGCTGCTGACCCCGCGCGAGCCGCTGCAGCCCGAGCGTCTGGAGGCGGCCCTGGTGCGCCTGGTCCAGCAACACGACGCCTTGCGCCTGCGCTATCGCCACACATTGACCGGCTGGCAGCAAACCCACGCCGAGGCGGCGCCTGTGCAGCTGTGGCATCGTCAGGCTGCGTCGGCCCAGGCCTTGCGCGCCCTGTGCGACCAGGCCCAGGCCAGCCTGGACCTCGCCGACGGCCCACTGCTGCGTGCGCTCTTGGTGCAGATGGCCGATGGCAGCCAGCGGCTCTTGCTGGTCGCCCATCACCTGGTGGTGGACGGGGTGTCCTGGCGCGTGCTGCTGGAGGACCTGCAGCAGGCCTACCGTCAGCAGGCCTTGCCGGTCAAGACCAGCGGCTACCAGCACTGGGCTGCACGTTTGGGCGATTACCTGCCACGAGCTCGTCAGCAATTGCCGTTCTGGCTGGCGCAGCGCGCCAGCGCGCCACTGCCGCACGACAACCCGAATGGGCGCAGGGTCAACGCCAGCGCGGCCGTGCTGACCTGGCGCCTGAGCGCCGAGCGCACCCGCCAATTGCTGCAGCGCGCAGGCCAGGCCTACCGCACCCAGGTCAACGACCTGCTGTTGACCGCCCTGGCCCAGGCCGTGGCTGACTGGAGCGCTCAGGCGGACTGCCTGGTACTGCTCGAAGGCCACGGTCGAGAGGCGCTGTTCGACGACATCGATCTGAGCCGCACCGTGGGCTGGTTCACCAGCCTGTTCCCCGTGCGCCTGAAGGCTGCGCCGACGCCGGGCGAGGCGATCAAGGCGGTCAAGGAGCAGTTGCGCGCGGTGCCGGACAAGGGCGTCGGCTATGGTGTGCTGCGCTACCTGGATGCCGAGGCCGGCGCACAGCTGGCCGCCCAGGCGCAGGCGGGCATCCTGTTCAACTACCTGGGCCAGTTCGACCAGCAATTCGGAGACGACGCCTTGTTCGCTCCGGCCATCGAAGGCAGCGGCCAGGCCCAGGATCCTATGGCGCCGTTGGCCAGCGCTTTGAGCCTGGAAGGGCAGGTGTACCAGGGCCAGCTGGTGCTGGAGTGGCGCTACTGCCGCGAAAGCTTCGCTACCGCCACCCTCGAGCGTCTGGCCGAGGGCTTCGGCCAGGCCCTCGAGGCGTTGCTTGACCATTGCCTGGCCCCCGGCACCCTCGGCGTGACACCTTCGGACTTCCCTTTGGCGCGGCTGAACCAGGCACAACTCGATGGCCTGGCCTTGGACTGGGCTCACGTCGAGGATGTGCTGCCGCTTTCGCCCTTGCAGCAGGGCATGCTGTTCCACAGCCTCTACGCGCCCGAGACCGGCGCCTACATCAACCAGTTGCAGGTGTGCATCGACGGCCTGGACGTGGCGCGCTTCGCCGCCAGCTGGCAGGCCGTGCTCGCACGCCACGACGTGCTGCGCAGCCAGTATCACTGGGAGGCCCTGGCGCAGCCGGTGCAGTCGATCGCCCGCGAGGTAGCACTGCCACTGCAGGTGCTGCCGGGCGAAGGCGCGGATATCCAGCGCATTGCCGATCAGGAGCGCACCCGCGCCTTCGCCCTGGACCGCGCACCCTTGCTGCGCCTGGTGCTGGTGCACCTGGGCGGCGAGCGCTACCAGTTGATCTACACCAGCCACCACATCCTCATGGATGGCTGGAGCAACGCCCAACTGCTGGGCGAGGTGTTGCAACGCTATGCAGGCGGCCAACCGCCGGTGAGTGCGGGCAAGTACGCCGATTACCTGGCCTGGCTGCAACGGCGCGACCCGGCCTTGGACGAGGTCTTCTGGCGCGGCCAGCTCCAGGCGCTCGAAGCACCGACCCTGCTGGGCGAAGCGCTGCCCCGCGAGGCGGGCGAGGAGGGTTTCGGCGAGTTGGTCCACGGCTTGGACGAAGCCTTCAGCCAACGCCTGGCGGCGTTCGCCCGGGCCCAACAGGTGACCGTCAGCGTGGTGTTCCAGGCGGCCTGGGCGTTGCTGCTGCAGCGCTACTGCAACCAGCCATCGGTGGCCTTCGGCGCCACCGTGGCCGGGCGCCCGGCGCAGTTGCCGGGCATCGAGCAGCAGGTCGGGTTGTTCATCAACACCTTGCCGGTGATCTGCGCGCCGCGTGCGACCCAGCGCGTGGCTGCCTGGCTGGGCGAGGTGCAGGCGCTTAACCTGCAACTGCGCGAGCACGAGCACACTTCGCTGGTCGACATCCAGCGCTGGGCCGGCCAGCAGGGGGCCTTGTTCGACAGCCTGCTGGTGTTCGAGAACTTCCCGGTGGCCGAGGCGCTGCGCCAAGGGGCACCGGGCGGCTTGCGGCTCTCGCAGGTCAGCAACGTCGAGCAGACCAGCTATCCGCTGACCCTGGGCATCGAGCAGCACCAGGGCCTGGTACTGACCTTCAGCCACGACCGCACCCGGATCGGCAGTGCACAGGTGGCGCAGCTGCGCGATGCCCTGGTGCACCTGCTTGCGCAGTTCGTGGCCGCGCCTGAACAGCCGCTGGCGAGCCTGGGCCTGCTCGATGCCGCGCGCCACGCCGAGCGCCTAGCCCAGGGCGGGCAGCCGCGGCTGACGCTGGACAGCCCGCTGTTGGCGCACCAGCGCTTCGAATGCCAGGCAGCGCTCACGCCACAGGCGCTGGCCCTGATCGCCGGCGAGCAGCGCTGGACCTACGACCAACTCAATGCCCAGGCCAACCGCCTGGCCCATCGCCTGCGCGCATGCGGCGTGGGTCCTGGCCAGCGCGTGGGGCTGTCGGTGCGACGCGGGCCGATGATGATCGCCAGCCTCTTGGCGGTGCTCAAGGCGGGCGCCGCCTATGTGCCGCTGGACCCCGACTACCCGGCCGAACGCCTGACCTACATGATCGAGGACAGCGCCCTGAGCCTGTTGCTCATGCAGCCTGGTTTGCTCCAGGCGCCGGCCGGGCTGCCTTGCCTGCTGCTGGAGGCGGGCGAGGGCTGGCTGGAGGGCTACAGCCCGGAAAACCCGGTCAACCTGGCCAGTGCCCAGGACCTGGCCTACCTGATCTACACCTCCGGTTCCACCGGCCAGCCCAAGGGGGTGTCGATTGCCCATGCGGCACTGCGCGAATTCTGCGTGATCGCCGCCGACTATTCGCAACTGGTCCCCGAGGATCGAGTGCTGCAGTTCGCCACCTTCAGCTTCGACGGCTTCGTCGAGCAGTGCTACCCGCCGCTGTGCGTGGGCGCCTGCTTGGTGCTGCGCGGCGATGAGCTGTGGGACACCACGACCCTCTACGAGCAGATCATCGCCCAGGGCATCACCCTGGCCGACCTGCCGGCGGCGTACTGGTTCCTGCTGGCCCAGGAGTGGGCCGCCAGCGCACCGCGTGAGGCCGGGCGCCTGCGCCAGGTGCATGTGGGGGGCGAGGCGATGTCCGCCGAGGGGCTCAAGCTGTGGCACGCGGCTGGGCTGGGGCATGTGCGGCTGGTCAACACCTACGGCCCCACCGAGGCCACGGTGGTGTCGAGCACGCACCTTTGCACCTTGGCCGACAGCGCGGGCGCCATTCCGATCGGCCGCGCGTTGCCGGGGCGGGCGCTGCACATCCTGGACGGCCACGGCCACCTGGCCCCGGTGGGCCTGGCCGGCGAGCTGTGCATCGCCGCAGGCGCGGGCCTTGCCCGTGACTACCATGGCCGTGCGGCGCTGACCGCCGAGCGCTTCGTGCCAGACCCGTTCGCCGGCACCCCGGGCCAGCGCTTGTACCGCAGCGGCGACCTGGCGCGGGTGCGCGCCGATGGCGTGGTCGAGTACATCGGCCGGGCCGACCATCAGGTGAAGATCCGTGGTTTCCGGGTCGAACTGGGTGAGCTGGAAGCGCACCTGCAAGCGTTGCCCATGATCCGCGAAGCAGCGGTGCTGGTGCACGAGGGCGCCACCGGCAAGCAATTGATCGGCTACGCCGTGCCCACCGCGCCTGCGCATACCAGCGCCGAACTGACCCGCGCCGTGCGCCAGGCGCTCAAGGCCCGCTTGCCGGACTACCTGTTGCCGGCCCAGGTGGTGGCGCTGGCAGCGCTGCCGCTCAACCGCAACGGCAAACTCGACCGCACGGCCTTGCCCGCGCCCGAGGCCCTGGCGCTCGAGGGTGGCGAGCCGCTGCGCGAAGGCCTGGAGCAGCAGCTCGGGCAGATCTGGCAGCAGGTGCTGGGCCTCGATGGCCTGGGCCGCGAGGACAACTTCTTCGACCTGGGCGGCCACTCCCTGCTGGCCACCCAGATCGTTTCCCAGGTGCGCCGGCAAGTGGGGCGTGCAGTGAGCCTGCGGGCGCTGTTCGAGCATCCGCGGCTGTGCGATTTTGCCGAGCAGGTGCGCGCCAGTGCCGATCAGGCCGTACTCGCCCGCCCGGCCATGGCGCGAGACTCAGGGCCGGGCGAGCAGCCATTGTCGTTCGCCCAGCAGCGCCTGTGGTTCCTCTGGAGCCTGGAGCCGCACAGCTCGATGTACAACATGCCCGGCGCCCTGCGCCTGCGCGGCCCACTGGATCCGGACGCCCTGCGCCGTACCTTCGAAGCCTTGCTGGCGCGTCATGAAGTGCTGCGCAGCACCTACCACGAGGCGCGCGGAAGTACCTGGCAACAGGTGCGTGACGACCTGCCGCTAGCGCTGCGTTACCGCGACTTGCGTGGCCTGGCCGATGCCGAGGCCAGTGCCCAGGCACTGGCCCGCGAGGAAGTCGCGCAGCCGTTCGATCTGGCCAACGGCCCACTGCTGCGTGTGCAGGTGCTGCAACTGGCCGACCAGGACCATGTGCTGCTCATGACCTTGCACCACATCGTCGCCGACGACGGCTCGTTCCGTGTGCTGATCGACGAGTTCGTCAGCCTCTACAGCGCATTCGCGGCAGGCGAGCAGCCGACCCTGCCAGGGCTGAACCTGCAATACGCCGACTTCGCCCGCTGGCAGCGCCAGTGGCTGGAGCAGGGCGGCGAACTGCAACGCCAACTCGCCTGGTGGCAGGCCCATCTGGGCGAGCATCACCCGGTGCTGGAGCTGCCGCCGGACCCGACTGCCGAACCCGGCGAAGCCGGGCAGGGCGCGACCTGCCACTTCACCTTCGACCGCGCCCAGAGCGCGGCCTTGCGCCGGTTCGCACGGCAACGCCAGCAGTCGCTGTTCAGCGTGCTGCTGGCCGCGTTCAACGTGGTGCTGCAACAGCGCACCGGGCAGGCCCGCCTGCGCATCGGCACCGACATCGCCAACCGCAACCATGCCGAGCTCGAGCGCATGGTTGGCTTCTTCGTCAACCAGCTGGTGCTGCAGGTGGAGCTTGTGCCGGCGATGACTGCCGATCAGCTGCTGACCCTGTGCAGCCGAACGTTGATCGAGGCATCCGAGCACCAAGACCTGCCGTTCGAGCGCCTGGTCGAGGCCCTGCGCCTGCCCCGGCGCAACGGCCGCTCGCCGCTGTTCTCGATCAAGCTGATCCACCAGGAAGGCGTGGGGCGCCTGCCGTCGATGGGGGCGCTGCAGGTCAGTGACTTCCCGTCCGGGCGCCAGGCGGCCGAGCTGGACCTGGTGGCGGCGTTCTACAACGACGACGAGCACCTGCACCTGAGCTTCGAGTATCCGGCCGGGCGTTTCGCTCCGGCCACGCTGGAGGCGATGTTCGAGCAGGTCCGGGCGGTGCTCGCGGCGCTGGTCGGGGGCGCAGCCACCCTGGGCGAGCTGTCGGCCCGGGCCGAGCAGGTCTGGCGTGACCACCAGCAGCGCCAGAGCAGCGAACGCGCCGCCCGCCTCAAAGGGCTGCACCCGATCCGCCGGCGTCGCTCCAGCGCCGTCGAATGACCTGATTGTTCAACGACTTTTGCGGCGGCTCGCGACGAGCCGCCATGGTCCAGTTCCAGGAGGCGTCATGTCTGTCACTTCATTGTCCTCTCGCCCCATGCGCGGTGTGCGCAAGCGCATTTCCAGCGACACGTCCAGCCTGGTCAGCTTCCGCCCGTTGTTCGAGGCGGGCTTTCCGCTGCTGTGTACGCCCACCGTGCCAGGGGTCGATCTGGTCGCCTGGGCGGCGCAGAACCGCGCGCTGATCCAGCAGCAGTTGCACCAGGGGGCGGCGATCCTGTTCCGCGGCTTCGATGTGGCAGGTATCGATCAATTCAACCAGTGTATCGACGCGATTTCCGGCGGCGCCCTGCAGTACCTGTTCCGCGCCTCGCCACGCACCCAGATCACGGACCAGTTCAACATCTACAGCTCCACTGACTACCCGGCCGGTGAGCGGATCTTCCCGCACAACGAGCACTCCTATTCGCCGGTGTTCCCGCTGCATTTGTACTTCTACTGCGACACCCCCTCCCAGACCGGTGGCCAGACGCCGCTGGGCGATACCCGGCTGATCCTCGACCGCGTCGATCCGCAGGTGCGCGAAGCCTTCGCCCGCAAGGGCATTCTCTATGTGCGCAACTATGGCGACGGCATGGGCCTGCCGTGGCAGACCGTGTTCCAGAGCGAGGTGCGCAGCGAAGTGGAAGCCTACTGCGCGCAAATCGGTGTAGAGGCCGAGTGGAAACCAGGCAACCGCCTGCGCACCCGTCAGCGCGGCCCGGCCATCGTCCGCCACCCGCAGACCGGCGAGCGCATCTGGTTCAACCACGGCACCTTCTTCAATGCCCTGACCCTGCCTGACAGCATCCGCGACAACCTGCTGCGCGAGTTCGGCCCGCTGGACTTGCCGCAGAACACGTTCTTTGGCGATGGCACGCCGATCGGCGATGACGTGGTGCGCCACCTGCAACAGATCTACCGCGACGTGATGGTCGAATTCGACTGGCAGAAGGGCGACGTGGTGCTGCTGGACAACATCCTCACCGTGCATGCGCGCAACGCCTTCACGGGCCGTCGAAAAATTCTCACCGCCATGGCGATCGCGCAGAAAAGCGCCGATCTGGCCCACGATTAAGGAGCTCCACACATGACCCTCTCCCTCCAGCCAGGCCATGACGACGTAGGCGGTGAACTGTTCCAGGCCTCTGCCCAGCAGGCGCTGGCTTTGGCCAACCAGGGCGAGCACCCAGGGCACGCCTGGGTGGTGCTCAGCGTCGCACGCCTGCCCGATGCCAGCGCGCTGTCCGCGCACCTGGCGACCCTGGGTGCGCGCCACGAAATACTGCGCACCCTATACCGCCGCCTGCCGGGCATGACCTGGCCGCTGCAGGCCGTGCAGGCGCAAGTGCCTGGCGCCGTACATGCCGAGGCCGACCGCGACCTGGACCAGGCGCTGGCCTGGGCCAGGGCCCAGGTGAGTGCAGCCGGTGCCTGCAGCGTGGCGGTGAGCGCCCTGGCCGGTGCCCAGCCACGCCTGTTGCTGCTGGGCAGCGCGGCCAGCCTCGACCGCGCCAGCCTGCTGATGGTGGCGGGCGAGTTGGCCGCCTTGTGCGAGGGCCGCGTGCTCGCCGACAACCACGAGGCGTTGCAGTACGTCGACTTCGCCGCCTGGCAGCAGGAACTGCGCGAAGATGAGCTGGGCCGCCAGGGCGCGGCGTTCTGGCAGGCGCTGGTGCGCAGCCATCAGGTCAACCACCGCCTGGCCTTCGAAACCCCAGGCCACGCCAACGCTCGCCACCAGGCCAGCCGTGCCGATCGGACGCTCGAGGCGCTGCTGTCGAGCGACGGCGGCGAGGCGCGGGTGCTGGCGCTGTGGGGCGCTTTCCTGGCCCGTATCAGCCAGCAAGAGCGTCTGCTGATCGGCCTGCACGTGGAGGGCCGTAACGAGGATCTGGCCGATGCCTGTGGCGTGTTCGCCCGGGCCCTGCCGGTGGCCTTCGACCAACGCCAGGGCGCCAGCCTCGATGGGTTGACCGACGAGATGACGACCCGCCTCGAACAGTCGCGCTCCTGGCTGGACTGCCTGAACGAGTTCGACCTGGGGCTGTGCCGCTACGGCTTCGTCCATCGCCCGAGCGCCGCTGAACAAAGCGTTTTGGCGCTGGACGCCGAAGGGCCGGCCGAGCGCCTGCGCCTGGTGCTGGGCGAAGGCCTGGTGCGCCTGGATGCCGATGCCGCTGCCTTCAGCGTCGAGGCCTTGCAGATGCTGCTGGGGCAGTTCCTGCACTTTGCCGGTCAGGCTCTGGTCGCGCCAGCGCAGGACCTTGCCGAGGCCGGCTTGCTCGATGAGGCTGGGCGCCGGCTGGTGCTGCAGGGCTTCAATCCCCAGGCCGCCTCCCTGCGCCAGGCGCGGCAGTTGCAAGCGTTGTTCGCCGAGCAGGCCGAGCGTCAGCCCCAGGCCATCGCCTTGAGCGTGGGCGGCGAGCGGCTGACCTATGGCGAGCTGGAGCGCCTGTCGAACCAGGTGGCCAACACCTTGCGCGCCCAGGGCACAGGCCCGGACCAGGTGGTGGCGGTGTATGGCCAGCGCAGCCGCGAGCTGGTGGTGGCACTGCTGGGCATCCTCAAGGCCGGAGGCGCCTACCTGCCGCTGGACCCGAACTACCCGGCCGAGCGCCTGGCCTTCATGCTCGCCGATGCCGGTGCCGAGCAGGTGCTGGCCTGCCTGCCGCTGCCTGCGGCCTGGCAGCAGGACCCGCGTTTGACGGTCACTTCCCTGGCCGCCGATGCGCCCGTGTGGTCGGCCAGCGAGCAGGCCCCGGCGCCACTGGGCGATGCCGACAATCTGGCCTACGTGATCTACACCTCCGGCTCCACCGGCAAGCCCAAGGGGGTCATGGTCAGCCACGCCAACGCCGTGGCCTCGACCTTGGCCCGTGGGCATTTCTACCGCGAAGCGCTGGGCAATTTCCTGATGTTGTCGTCGTTCTCCTTCGACAGCTCCGTGGCCGGTGTCTTCTGGGCGTTGAGCCAGGGCGCGACACTGACCCTGCCGGAGGAGCACAGCTACAAGGATCCGCAACAGCTGGCCGCGCTGATCGCCCGGGAGGGCGTGACCCATTACCTGACGTTGCCCTCGTTCCACGGGCAGATCCTCGAATACCTCGATGCACCGAGCCTGCGCTGCGTGATCGTCGCCGGCGAGGCCTGCACCCAAGAGCTTGCGCGGCGCCACGGCGAGCGTCTGGCAGGGGTTTCGCTGGTCAACGAGTACGGACCGAGCGAAGCCACCGTGTGGTCCACCGCCACCTATTTGGACCCGGCCGACGGCCATGGCATCGCCATCGGCAAGCCGGTCCAGGGCCTGCGGGTGCATGTGCTGGACGCGCAGTTCGAACCGGTCGCGCCGGGTGTCGAGGGCGAGCTGCACGTGGCCGGCGATGGCCTGTGCCGTGGCTACCTGGCGCGGCCGTCCCTGACCGCCGAGCGCTTCTTGCCGGACCCGTTCGCCCAGGAACCGGGGCAGCGCCTGTACCGCACAGGCGATGTAGCGCGCTACCGGGTCGACGGTACCCTGGACTGCCTTGGGCGCCTGGATCATCAGGTCAAGCTGCGCGGTTTTCGCATCGAGCTGGGCGAAATCGAAAACGCCCTGCGCGCCGGGCGCGGCGTGGACGATGCGCTGGTGATCGCCCATGACACCGCGGCGGGTAAACAATTGCTGGCCTTCGTCGTTTCTACTCAGGAAGGTCACGAGCAACTGGGCCTGGACCTGCACAGCCACCTCTCCCAGGTGCTGCCCGAGCACATGCTGCCGGCGCGCATCCGGGTGCTGGAACGCTTCCCGCAGACCCCCAATGGCAAGCTCGACCGCAATGCCTTGCTGGCCCTGGACAGCCGACGCAGCCAGTACATCGCACCGCGCACGGACCTTGAGCGCACCCTGGCCGGTATCTGGGCCGAGGCCCTGCAGGTGGACAAGGTCGGTGTGCAGGACAGCTTCTTCGAGCTCGGCGGCCACTCGCTGCTGGCCACCGCGATCCGTACCCGGATCCAGGAAGCCTTGGGCCTGACGATCCCGCTGCGGGTGTTCTTCGAGGGCGAGACCCTCGAGCGCCTGGCGCAGGAGATCGATGCATTGCGCGAGCAAGCCGGTAATCAGCAAAACACAGTGGACTCCCTGGAGGCGCTGTTCGACGAGGTTGAAGCTCTATGAATGCGGTACCGGACAGAATGCTGGCGCTGGCGCAACGGTTTGCAGGGATGTCGGCCGAAGCCCGACAGGCGCTGCAAGGCAAGATGCGCGAGCAGGGCCTGACCCTGGAAGCCCTGCCGATCCCGCCGCGTGCGGCGGGTTTGCAGGTGGTGCCGGCGTCCTACGCCCAGCAGCGGCTGTGGTTCATCTGGCAACTGGAGCCACAGGCCAGCGCCTACAACCTGACCGGTGCCTTCCGCCTGCGCGGCCCGCTGGACCGTGCGGCCCTGGAGCAGACCCTGGCCGCGCTGCTGGCGCGCCATGAAGTACTGCGCACCACCTTCCGCCTGGAGGCGGGGGCTGTGCAGCAAGTGATCCACCCTGCGATGGCCTGCCCGCTGGAGCAGGTCGAGGCGCACGAGGCAGGCCTTCAGGCTGCCATCGCCAGCGCTGCCCGGGCACCGTTCGACCTGGCCCACGGCCCGCTGATGCGCGCCCGGTTGGTCCGGCTCGGCGCCCAGGATCATGTGTTGGTGCTCACGCTGCACCATATCGTCACCGATGGCGCCTCGTTGCCCATCCTGATCGAGGAATTCACCCGCCACTACGCGGCGTTCGCCAGCGGCCAGGCGCCGCAGGTCGAGGCCCTGCCGATCCAGTACGCCGACTTTGCCCTGTGGCAGCGGCTGTGGCTGGAGGCGGGCGAGGGCGAGCGGCAATTGCAGTATTGGCGCGAGCAGTTGGGCGATGAACACCCGCTTTTGAGCCTGCCGCTGGACCGCAAGCGCCCGAGCGTGCCCAGCCAGCAGGGCGATTGCGTCAGCGTCCAGGTGCCCGCCGCAACCTTGGAAGGCCTGCGCCAGTTGGCCCGCGAGCAGGGCTGTACGCTGTTCGTGGTGCTGCTGGCGTCGCTGCATGCGTTGTTGCACTGCTACAGCGGCGAGCACGACATCCGTGTCGGCGTGCCGGTGGCCAACCGCACACGCCAGGACGTGCAGACGCTGCTGGGCTTTTTCATCAACACCCAGGTGCTGCGCAGCCAGCCGCAGCCCGAGCAACCCTTCCTGGACCTGCTGCAGGCCCTCAGGACTGCGGCCGTGCAAGCTCAGAGCCATCAGGACGTGCCGTTCGAACAACTGGTGGACGCGCTGCAGCCAGAACGCAGCTTGAACCAGAGCCCGCTGTTCCAGGTGATGCTCAATCATCAGCAGGCCGCCGAGGGCAGTGCCCGCTGGTCGTTGCAGGGGCTGGAGGTCGAAGTACTGGCGGTCGATGAACGCAGCACCAAGTTCGACCTGATGCTCGATACCGTCGAAGGGCCCGAGGGCCTGAGCGCGGCGTTCACCTATGCCACCGACCTGTTCGAGGCCGCCACCCTCGAGCGCATGGCGCGCCACTGGTTGAACTTGCTGCAAGCGATCGTGCGCAATCCGGCCACGGCCCTGGGCGAGTTGCCGATGCTCGATGCCGCTGAGCGCGCTGCCACCCTGGCCGAGTGGAACCCCAGGCCGGCCCGGCATGAGCTGCGCGAGTGCCTGCACCAGCGCATCGAGCGCCAGGCGGCCTTGCGCCCAGCGGCCACCGCGGTGGTCTGCGAGGGCGAGCGCCTGAGCTATGGCGAGCTCAACCGCCGGGCCAACCGCCTGGCCTGGCACCTGCGTGCCCAGGGTGTGGGCCCGGACGTGCGCGTGGGCATCGCCTTGCCACGCTCGCTGGAGATGCTGGTGGGGCTGCTGGCGATCCTCAAGGCCGGTGGCGCCTATGTGCCGCTGGACCCTGAATACCCCGAGGAGCGCCTGGCCTATCTGCTCGAAGACAGCGGCACGCGCCTGCTGATCAGCCAGGCGCCGCTTGCCGCGCGCCTGCCGCAGGTCGAGGGCCTTCAGACGCTGTTGCTCGACCAGGCCGGTGCCTGGCTGAGCGAGGCGCCCGAGCACGACCTGCCCAACCTGACCGACCCCGACAACCTGGCCTACGTCATCTACACCTCAGGCTCGACCGGCAAGCCCAAGGGCACCTTGTTGCCCCATGCCAATGTGTTGCGCCTGTTCCAGGCCACCCAGCAGTGGTTCGGCTTCGACGAGCACGATGTGTGGACGCTGTTCCATTCCTATGCGTTCGATTTTTCGGTGTGGGAGATCTTCGGCGCATTGCTGCATGGCGGCACGCTGGTGGTGGTGCCCTATGCCACCAGCCGTTCGCCCCAGGACTTCCACCGCCTGTTGCGCGAGGAGGGCGTGACGGTGCTCAACCAGACGCCGTCGGCCTTCCGCCCGCTGATCGAGGTGGCGTGCGCGGCCCGCGACCAGGGGCCGCTGGCCCTGCGCACGGTGATCTTCGGCGGCGAGGCCCTGGCGGTGGCCGACCTGCGGCCTTGGTTCGAAGCCTTCGGCGATCGCCAGCCGCAACTGGTGAACATGTACGGCATTACCGAGACCACGGTGCACGTGAGTTACCGGCCACTGGGCTGGGCCGACCTTGAATCGAGCAACAGCAGCCCGCTGGGCGAGCCGATCGGCGATTTGTCGTGGTACGTGCTCGACAGCCGTTTGAACCCGGTGGCCAAAGGCTGCGTGGGCGAGCTGTACGTGGGCGGGGCGGGCTTGGCACGGGGCTACCATCAACGCGCGGATCTGACTGCCACGCGCTTTGTGGCCGACCCCTTCGCCGAGCGCCCTGGGGCGCGCCTGTACCGCACGGGCGATCTGGCCCGCTACAGCGCCGACGGCAGCCTCGAGTACATCGGCCGGATCGACCATCAGGTGAAGATCCGCGGTTTTCGCATCGAGCTGGGCGAGATCCAGCGCTGCCTGCAACAGCATCCGCAGGTCGCCCAGGCCCTGGTGCTGGTGCACGAGGCTGGCGCCAGCAAGCAACTGGTCGGCTACCTGGTGGCCAAGGCTGGCGTCGAGGCCGGCAGCAGCACCTTCGGCCAGGGCCTGCGTGACTACCTGCGCGGCGAGCTGCCTGACTACATGGTGCCCGCACACTTGATGGTGCTCGACGCCTGGCCGCTGACCAGCAACGGCAAGCTCGACCGCAAGGCGCTGCCCGCGCCGGGCCTGACGCCGTCGCGAGGGGCCTGGCAAGCGCCGCAGGATGCGCTGCAGGCTGACCTGGTCACGCTCTGGGAAGAGGTGCTCAAGCGTGCGCCGGTCAGCATCGATGACAACTTCTTCGAGCTCGGTGGCGACTCGATCATCGCCATCCAGCTGGTCAGCCGTGCCCGTCAGAGCGGCATCCGCTTCAGCCCCAAGGACCTGTTCCAATACCAGACCGTGCAAAGTCTGGCGCGGGTCGCGGTGCGCAGCGAGGCGGCCGTCCACAGCGATGCGCCGGTAGTTGGGGAGGCGCCGCTGACGCCGATCCAGCAGTGGTTCTTCGAGCAGCCCGTGGCCCATCGCGCCCACTGGAACCAGTCGGTGTTGCTGGACCTGCGCCAGCCGGTCGATGCGCAGCAGCTGCGTAGGGCGCTGGCCTGCGTGATGCGCCAGCACGACGCCCTGCGCCTGCGCTTTGTGCAGCAGGCCGGCCAGTGGCGTCAATGGCATGCCGAGGAGGGCGCCGAGCAGCCAGTGCTGAAGCACGCCCACGCCTGTGACGAGCAGGCCTTGCTGGCGCTGTGCAACCAGGCTCAGGCTAGCCTGGATCTGGCCGAGGGACCGCTGCTGCGCGCCCTGCTGGTGGACATGGCAGAGGGCGGGCAGCGCTTGCTGTTGGTGGTCCATCACCTGGTGGTGGACGGGGTGTCCTGGCGGGTGCTGCTGGAGGATCTGCAGCAGGCCCTCCAGCAATTGGCCGCCGGCGAGCCGCCGCGCCTGCCGGGCAAGACCAGCGCCTACCAGCAGTGGGCCGGGCGCCTGGTACAGCATGCGCAGAGCCCGTCATTGCTGGCCGAGGCCGCGTACTGGCACGCCCAGTACCAGGACGTGACGCCAGGCCTGCCGAGCCAGGCTGTGTCCCACCCGGTGGCGCAGGAGATCTGCGCCGTGCAGACCTGCCTGGACCCGAACCTCACCCGCCAATTGCTGCAGCAGGCCCCGGCAGCCTACCGCACCCAGGTCAACGACCTGTTGCTGACCGCCCTGGCCCAGGTGATCTGTGCCTGGACCGGCCAGGCCTCGACCCTGGTGCAGCTCGAAGGCCATGGCCGCGAAGACCTGTTCGAGGACATCGACCTGAGCCGCACGGTGGGGTGGTTCACCTCGATCTTCCCGGTCAAGCTGACCCCGGCGCTGGATGCCGGCGCCAGCATCAAGGCCGTCAAGGAGCAACTGCGTGCGGTGCCGAACAAAGGTATCGGTTTCGCCATCCTGCGCTATTTGGCCGACGTGGGGCTGGGGGCGCTGCCGGCACCGGCCATCACCTTTAACTACATGGGCCAGTTCGATGCCAGCTTCGATGCACAGGCGGCTTGGCAACCGGCACGCGAGCGCGGCGGTGACGAGCAGGCGCCGGGCAACACAGTGCTCGAAGGCCTGAGCATCAATGGGCAGGTGTATGGCGGCGAGCTGTGCCTGAGCTGGTCGTTCGACCCGCGCCGCTTCGCCCAGACCCAGGTGCAGGCCCTGGCCGACGCCTATGGTCAGGCCTTGCGTGCGCTGGTCGAGCACTGCCTGGCCAGCGATGGCGGGCTGACACCGGCCGATGTACCGCTGGCGCAACTGCACCAGGCGCAGCTCGATGCCCTGAACCTTGTGGCACGCGACGTCGAAGACCTTTACCCGCTGTCGCCGATGCAGCAGGGCATGCTGTTCCACAGCCTCTACGACGATAAGCCAGGCGCCTACGTTCACCAACTGCGCCTGGACGTCGAAGGACTGGACGTCGAAGCCTTGCGGGCGGCCTGGCAGGGGGCGCTGGACGCCCATGACACCCTGCGTGCGCGCTTTTTGTGGGGCGATGAACTGCGCCAGCCGTTGCAGGCGATCGGGCGCCAGGTGCGTCTGCCGCTGGAACGGCTGGACTATCGCGGCCAGCCGCGCAGTGCCCTGGAGGCATTCGCCGAAGCTGACCGTCAGCGCGGTTTCGATCTGGCCCAGGCACCGCTGCTGCGGGTCAGCGTGCTGGACACCGCCGAAGGCCGGCAGCACCTGATCGTCACGCACCACCACATCCTGCTCGATGGCTGGAGCACCTCGCAGTTGCTCGGCGAAGTGATGCAGCGTTATGCCGGCCAGACCCCGGCCAGCAGTGCCAGCCGCTACCGCGACTACATGGCCTGGCTCGTCGTCCAGGATGCCCAGTCCGCCCAGGACTTCTGGAGCGCCCAGCTGGCGCCGCTCGAAGAGCCGACTTTGCTGGCCAATGGTGCTCAGGCCGAGCCTGGCGCAACGGGCTTCGGAGAATATTTCCAGGTGCTCGACCCGGCGACCAGCGAGCGCCTGGGCGCGTTTGCCCGGCAGCACAAGGTCACCCTCAACAGCTTGGTGCAGGCCGCCTGGCTGCTGCTGTTGCAGCGCTACAGCGGGCAAGCCTGCGTGGCTTTCGGCGCCACCGTGGCTGGCCGTCCGGTAGACCTGCCGGGCATCGAGCAGCAGTTGGGCCTGTTTATCAACACCCTGCCGGTGATCGCCCGCCCTGAACCCGGGCAATCGGTGGCGCAGTGGGTACAGGCGATCCAGGCGCTGAACCTGGACCTGCGCGAGTACGAGCACAGTCCGCTGGCCGAGGTGCAGCGCCTGGCAGGGCTGGGCAATCTGTTCGACACCTTGCTGGTATTCGAGAACTACCCGCTGGCCGAGGCGCTGCAGCAGGGACCGGACACGGGCTTGCGCATCCTGGATGTGCAAGGTCGCGAACAGACCCATTTCCCGCTGACGGTTTCGGCCGACTTCGGCGCGCGCCTGTCGCTGCGCTACAACTATGCCCGCAGCGCCTTTGGCGACACCTTCATCGCCAGCCTGCACGAGCACCTGTGCAACCTGTTGCAGGCCATGGCCGCAGCGCCTGAGCAGGCGCTGGGCCAATTGACGCTGCTGGGGGATTCGGAGCGCGATTTGCAACTGCTGGCCTGGAACGACACCCAGGTGGCCTTCGCGCCAATGCAACCGGTGCATCGGCTGTTCGAGTCGCAGGCCGAGCGTGCGGGGCAGGCGCCGGCACTGGTGTTTGGCGATCAGCAACTGGACTACGCCGAGCTCAACCGCCAGGCCAACCGCCTGGCGCACCGCTTGCGCGCGCACGGGGTGGGCCCGGAGGTGCTGGTCGGCATCGCCGCCGAGCGCTCCCTGGAACTGGTGATTGGCCTGTTGGCTGTCCTCAAGGCCGGTGGCGCCTACGTACCGATGGACCCGGACTACCCGGCCGAGCGCCTGCAGTACATGCTCGAGGACAGCGGCGTGGGCTTGCTGCTCAGCCACAGCACCCTGGTAGCGCGCTTGCCGCTGGTCGATGGCGTCCAGGTGCTGTGCCTGGATCAGCTGGACCTCACCCAAGGCCCGGACCACAACCTGGACCTGGCCCTGGACGGCGCTTCGCTGGCGTACATGATCTACACCTCGGGTTCCACCGGCCGACCCAAGGGCGCGGGCAACCGTCACGACGCTTTGTACAACCGCCTGGCCTGGATGCAGGCGGCCTACCCGCTGGGCGCGGGGGACACGGTGTTGCAGAAGACGCCGTTCAGCTTCGATGTGTCGGTGTGGGAGTTCTTCTGGCCGCTGATGGTCGGCGCCCGCCTGGCCATCGCCGAGCCCGGGGCGCATCGGGCCCCGGCGCAACTGGTGGCGCTGATCAACCGTTACCAGGTCGATACGCTGCATTTCGTGCCGTCGATGTTGCAGGCGTTCGTGCGCGACGAGGGCGCGGCCTCCTGTCACAGCCTGCGCCAGGTGATCTGCAGTGGCGAGGCGTTGCCCGCCGAATTGCAACGCCAGGTGCTGCGCGTGCTGCCCAAGGCCGGGCTGTACAACCTGTACGGCCCCACCGAGGCGGCCATCGACGTGACTCACTGGACCTGCCGCGACGACGGTGGGCACAGCGTGCCGATCGGCCGTCCCATCGCCAACCTGCGTACCTATATCCTCGACGACAGCCTGCAGCTCCAGGCCGTGGGCCGGGTCGGTGAGCTGTATTTGGGCGGCGTGGGCCTGGCGCGCGGTTACCACCAGCGCCCTGGGCTGACCGCCGAGCGTTTCGTCGCCTCGCCATTCGACGCCGGCCAGCGGCTGTACCGCACCGGCGACCTGGCCCGCTACCGCGCCGACGGGGTGATCGAATACATCGGCCGAATCGACCATCAGGTGAAGATCCGCGGCCTGCGCATCGAACTGGGCGAAATCGAGGCCGCCCTGGTCGAACAGCCCGGCGTCGCCGAAGCCGTGGTACTGGCGCTGGAGGTGGGCAAGAGCACGCAACTGGTGGCGTATCTGGTACCCAGTGCCGGCGCGCTCGACCCTGCGGTGCTCAAGGCTGCCCTGGCCGAGCGACTGCCCGAGCACATGCAACCGGCTCAATTGATCGAACTCGAACGCATGCCGGTGACGGCCAACGGCAAACTCGACCGGCGCCGTCTGCCGGCACCTGAGGCGCGCACGCGTCAGGGGCGCGCACCGGCCACGCTTGAGGAAGCGAGCTTGCTGGCGGTCTGGCAGGCGCTGTTCGAGCGCGACGACATCAGCGTCGAAGATGACTTCTTCGAACTCGGTGGCGACTCGATCGTGTCGATCCAGGCCGTGGCCCTGGCGCGCAAGGCGGGGCTGTCGATCACGCCCAAGGATGTGTTCAGCCACCCGACCCTGGAGGCTTTGGCCCAGGTCGCCACCGCCCTGGCACCGGCGCTCGAGACGCCGGTGGCGCGGGTGTCGGTGGGGCTTTCGCAGGCCCAACTGGCGCGCCTTGGGCTCACTGCCGCGCAAGTGGAGGACGCCTACCCGCTGTCGCCCATGCAGCAGGGCATGCTGTTCCACGCGCTGCAGGACAGCGACGATGGCCTGTACGTCAACCAGATCGAAGTAGGCGTGGTGGGCGTGGATCCGCAGCGCATGCTTGCGGCGTGGGAGGCGGTAGCCCGCCGCCACGCGATCCTGCGCACCGCGTTCCTCTGGGAGGGCGAGCAGGAGCCGCTGCAGGTGGTGCTGCGCGAAGTGCCGCCGCTGCTGAGCGTGCTCGACTGGCGCAACCGCGCCGACGCCCGGCAGACCGTGCGCGTGCTGGCCGATGCCGAGCGCGAGCAGGGCTTTGCCCTGGGGAGCGCGCCGTTGCTGCGGGTGCTGTTGGTGCGCATCGATGAGCAGCGGTACCGGCTGATCTGGACCTACCACCACATCCTCATGGATGGCTGGAGCGTCTCGCGGCTGATCGGTGACGTGCTGCGCCACTACAGTGGCCAGGCGCTGTCTCCGGTGGCCGAGTACCGTCATTACATCGGCTGGCTGCAGCGCCAGGATCCGCTGACCAGCGAAGCGTTCTGGAAGACTGCGCTGGCAGCGCTGGAAGGGCCGACGCACCTTGCCCGTGCCGTACCGGTCAAGCAGCCGCAGGCGGGCTATCACGCGCTCTACACCCAGCTGGACGCAACGCAGACCACGCGCCTGCAGCAGTTCGTCCAAGGGCAAAGGGTGACCCTCAACACCTTGGTCCAGGCGGCCTGGCTGCTGCTGTTGCAGCGTTACAGCGGCCAGCGCACGGTGACCTTCGGCGCCACCGTGTCGGGGCGTCCGGAAACCCTGGAAGGCGCCGAGCAGATGCTTGGGCTGTTCATCAACACCTTGCCGGTGGTCAGCAGCGTACCGACCACCCAGGCCGTGGGCGACTGGCTGCGTGAGCTGCAGGCCTACAACCTGCGCATCCGCGATCACCAGCACACGCCACTGGGCGACATCCAGCGCTGGGCCGGGCAGGGCGGCCAGGCGCTGTTCGACAGCATCATCGTGTTCGAGAACCAGCCGGTCGATCGCACGCTGCGCGAGTGGGACGGCGACTCACTGCGCTTTGAGGAGGTATCGGACTTCGGCCTGACCAGCTTTGCCATGGACCTGATGGTCAGCGTGGAGGAGGGCGGTCTGCGCATCGAGTACATGCACCAGCGTTCGCACTTTGATCTTGCGACGGTCGAGCAGATACGCGCGCACATGGAAAGCCTGCTTTGCAGGCTGTGCGACGATGCCCTCCAGCCGGTCGGCTGTCTGGGCCTGGTCGAGGACGCGCCACGCCAGTTGCAGGCGGCCGCGCCAACTGTGGCCAACACCCCGGTGCATGAGCTGATTGCCCGTCGCGCCCGGGAGCTGCCACAACACCCGGCGTTGGTGCTGGGCGAGCAAGTGCTCGACTACGCTACCCTCGAGCGCCGCGCCACGGCCTTGGCCGTGCGTCTGCAAGCGTTGGGTGTAGGGCCGGAAACCGTGGTGGGCGTGTTCATGGAGCGCTCGCTGGAGCTGGTGGTGTCGCTGCTGGCGGTGCTCAAGAGCGGCGGTGCCTATGTGCCGCTGGACCCGGAGTACCCAGCCGAGCGCCTGCGCTACATGATGGCCGACGCGGGCATGGCGGTGCTGCTGACCCAGCACCGCCTGCAGGATCGGGTGACCCTGGCGCCATCGGTGACCTGCCTTGCGGTCGATACGCTGGTACTCGATGAAACGGTCGATGCCTCGGGCTTGCCGGCGGTTCAGGACCTGGGCCTGGCCTACCTGATCTACACCTCGGGTTCTACCGGCAAGCCCAAGAGTGTCGCCGTGGCCCATGGGGCGATCAGCATGCATGTGCAGGCTATCGCCCAGCTCTACGAGATGGACCACGACAGCCGCGAGCTGCACTTCATGTCGTTCGCCTTCGATGGCGCCCATGAGCGTTGGATCACCACGTTGATCAGTGGCGGCACCCTGGTGATCCGTGACAACAACCTGTGGACCGCCGAGCAGACCTTGCAGGTGCTCAAGGCGCAACGCATCAGCATCGCCTGCTTCCCGCCGGCGTACTTGCTGGAGCTGGCCGAGCAGGCCGAACGCCAAGGCGAGGCGCCGGCCGTGCGCATCTACTGCTTTGGCGGTGATGCAGTACCGGATGCCAGCTTCGAGCGGGTCAAGCGCAGCCTGGCGCCACAGTACCTGGTCAACGGCTATGGCCCGACCGAGACCGTGGTCACGCCGCTGCTGTGGAAGACCCCGGCGAGCGGGCATTGCCAGGCAATGTATGCGCCGATCGGTCTGGCGGTGGGGGCGCGGACCCTGTACGTGCTCGATGGCGACCTCAATCCCTTGCCGCCGGGCCTGGTCGGTGAGCTGTTCATCGGTGGCGAGGGCGTTGCCCGCGGCTACCATCACCACCGCGGCCAGACCGCCGAGCGCTTCATCGCCGACCCGTTCGGCGCGCCGGGAGCGCGGCTGTACCGCACGGGCGATTTGGTGCGCATGCGCGCCGATGGCGTAGTGGATTACGTGGGGCGCGTCGACCATCAGGTCAAGGTTCGGGGCTTCCGGATCGAGCTGGGCGAGATCGAGGCGAGGCTGCGCGAACAGACCGGGGTCAAGGATGCCTTGGTGGTGGTGCGCGACACACCGCAAGGCCGCCAGCTGATCGGTTATGTGGTCGCCGCTGCCGAACAAGGGTTGAGCCAGCGCCTGCTGGCGGCCCTGCGCGAGCGCCTGCCGGACTACATGGTGCCGGCCCAGGTGGTGGTGCTGGCGCAGTTCCCGCTCACGCCCAATGGCAAGCTCGACCGCAAGGCGCTGCCGGACCCTGACTTCGGTGCCCGCGAATTCGTTGCACCGCGCACGCCCCTGCAGACGGCGCTGGCGCAGGTCTGGCAACAGGTGCTGGGTGTCGATCAGGTGGGCATCACCGACAACTTCTTCGAGCTGGGCGGCGATTCGCTGCGCACCTTGAAGGTGATCTCCCAGGTACGGGCGATGCCGGGGCTGGGCTTCGAACTCAAGCTGCGCGACATGATGGCCAACCCGACCATCGCCGGCCTGACCGCCGCCCAGGGCCAGGCGCCGGAGCCGTTGCTGCTGCTCAACCAACCGGTGACGGATGCAGCGCCGCTGTTCTGCCTGCATGCAGGGTTCGGCACAGTGTTCGACTACGAGCCCCTGGCCCGGCGCCTGGAAGGGCAGCGCACGGTGTACGGCGTGCAGTGCCGGATGCTGCTGGACCGCCAGTGGCAAGACTTGTCGCTGGCGCAGATGGCCAGTGACTACGCCGCTGCCATTCGCGCTCGCCAGCCCCAGGGGCCGTATCACTTGCTGGGCTGGTCGCTCGGCGGCAGCCTGGCACTGCTGGTGGCTCAGGTCCTGGAGGGCCAAGGGCAGAGCGTACGCTGGCTGGGCCTGGTGGACAGCTACGTGCCGCTGGACACCCGTGAGCAGGCCGAAGCGCTGCGCGAAGACCTGCAGGCCTTCCTCTGCGCCACCCTGGGGATGGACCCGGACGCGGTGCAACCAGTGCTCGACGGGCACAGGGCGATCGAGGCCCAGGAGGTGGGTGGGTTGATTGCCGAGGTGATCCAGCGTCAGCCACAACAAGGCGCGGGTTATGCCTTGCTCGGGGCCGATGAGCTGGCGCATACCTTCATGGTCAGCCAGCGGCTCAAGCAACTGTCGCGCGAGCTGCCGATGTTGCCGGTGGTCAAGGCCGAGCTGCGTTGTTGGTGGGCCAGTGCCAACCCGACCGGTGAGCGAGCGGCGCTCGAAGCGCAGCAACCGCGTATTGCCCACACCGAGGTGGTGCGCGCCAGCCACTACGACATCCTGCATAGCCCCGGCTGCCTTGATGGGGTGTTGGCGACCCTGGAGCCGGTGCGGCTGCCTCAAGCCTGACCGGCCAGTCTGGCGGTTTGCAGTAAATAGCCACGCCCGGCTTACGTTAGTGAGTCGAGCGTGGTTTTTTTTGGAGACCGATCGATGCCGCTGCACCCTGATATTGAAGGATTTCTCGAACTGGTGGAGTTCGGTCGCCTGACCGGCAAGAGCCAGCCCATGCATGAACTGTCGCCGCAACAGGCACGCGAGCAGTTCGCCCAAGCTTCACGGCTGCTGGACAGCGCCCCGGCCGGCAACCTGGAAATCACCCAGCTGACGATCCCCAGCCGCGACGGCCAGCCCCTGGCGGCGAGGGCCTATCAGCGTGCCCAGGGTGCGGAGCGACTGCGTCCGGTATTGGTGTATTTCCATGGGGGTGGCTATGTGGTGGGGAGCCTGGATTCCCACGACACCCTATGTCGTCGCCTGGCCTTGGCGGGGGACTTCGTGGTGCTGTCGGCGGACTACCGGCTGGCGCCGGAGCACAAGTTCCCCACCGCATTCAACGATGCTGAGGACGTGGCGCTGTGGCTGCTCAATGAAGGCGCCCGTCATGGCCTGGATGCCGGGCGGGTGGCGTTGGCAGGCGACAGCGTCGGCGGCAGCCTAGTGGCCGCGCTGGCGATTCGCGCCGCTTCGGCCCCGGAGCAACTGGCGTTGCGGCCGAAGGTCCAGGTGCTGCTGTACCCGGTGTTGGACGCGGCGGTGGAGCGACCCTCGCTGGAACGCTTCGCCGAGGGCTACCTGCTGGAGAAGCAGTCGCTGCGCTGGTTCTACCGGCAGTACGAACGTGATACTGCAGACCGGCTGGACTGGCGCTTCTCGCCGATCCATGCCCAGCTGCCAGCGCAACTGGCGCCGACGATCCTGTGGCTGGCCGAGTTCGATCCACTGCTCGATGAAGGCCTGGCTTATGCCGAACGGGTGCGCGGGGCTGGGCTCGAGATCGACTGCGAGGTCAAGGCAGGCATGACACACGACTTTGCACGCATGGGCGAGGTGGTAGGCGAAGTGCCCGAAATGCTGACGACGCTGGCGCAGGAAATCCAGCGGCGGCTCTGAGCGCTTGGGGGCCGCTGCGTGGCCCATCAGGGGCGCAGCGGTTTTGCTTGCTTTTTCCAAGAAAAAAGTAAGCCGCCGTAAGGGCGCAAGGGTGAATCAGCGTCACCCAGCTCAATGGCTAAGCCCACAAACCTCAGAACCGACACAGCCCCAACGAAAAAGCCGGAGCCCACACACGTGGCTCCGGCCTCCTGGTCCTGCCTGGCGCCGATCAGTAGCGGGCGCGCAAGGTCAAGGTCAGATTCCGCGGTTCGCCATAGAAGTTCGACCCCCAGGCACTATCAACCCGGTCGTAGTACTTGCGATCGAACAGGTTGTTGGCGGTCAGGGTCGAGCTCAGGTGCTCGCTGAATTTGTAGCCCACCTGCGCGGTGGTCACCGCGTAGCCACCCTGAACGAAGTCGACATCACCGCGTCTGTAGGAGGTTTCGCTAACCACACGGGTACCCCCGGCCACATGGAAGCCTTTGAGCGCGCCGTCGAGGAACTCGTATTTGGTCCACAGATTGAAGTTGTGCTTGGGCGTGATGGTGCTGAACTGGCTGCCTTTGCTCACGCCGTTGGTGGTGTCGTCCTCCAGCAGCTTGGTCATGGTGAAGGCATAGCCGGTGGCGATGCTCCAGTTGTCGGTCAGGTTGCCGGTCAGCTCGGTTTCCCAGCCTTGGCTGCGCACCTTGCCGCTGGCTTCGTAGCCATTGACGCCGTTCCACTGGGCACGGTTCTCGTCGAAGATCTGGAACATCGCCAGGGATGCGTTCAGGCGACCATCGAGCAGTTCCTGCTTCAGGCCCACTTCATACTGCTTGCCCTTGTGCGGGCCGACCATCTGCTTGCCGGTGGCGTCGGTTTCGCTCTGGGGCTTGAACACGCTGGTGTAGCTGGCGTAGGCCGAAAGCTCGGGGGTCAGCTTGTAGACGATGGCGCCATAGGGAATGGCCTTGGCGTTGGTCTCGGTGGACGGGTTGCCGAAGTTGTTGAAGAAGGTGTTGGCGTTCTTCGCGTCAGCTTCGAACCAGGTCACGCGGCTGCCCAGGATCACGTCCAGCTCGTCGGTGACACTGAGCTTGGTGCGGCCATAGATCCCGTACTGCTCACTCTTGGAGTAGTTGAAGTTGGTGTGCGGCATGTCCAGGTGCGGCAGGTCGTTGGCGCCGCCGATGCCGATCGGAAAGCCGTCCGCCCAGCCGTCGCCGTCAAGGTCCGCTGTGCCGTAGGTGAAGGCTTTGTCCAGGTGCTGGTATTCGCCACCGAGGGTGAACTCGTGGGTACGACCGGCGAAGGTGAATGGCGAGGTGACGAAGCTGTCCAGACCCATGGTCTTGATGCGGGTGTAGTAGGAGTACATCGACGCGATGGCGGTATTGGTCGCCGGGTCCACGCCGTCGGTGGTCCAGGTGAACTCGCGGGTGGGGGTGCGGGCATCGCGGTAGGTCAGCGAGGTCTTCCACTGGCCGCCATTGTCCAGGGCGTGGTCGAGTTCGGTGAAGGCTTCCCAGGTCTCTTCCTTGAGCGTATTCCACTTGGCATCGATGTAGGTGTGACGGCCCACATCCAGCAGCTTGCCGTTGGCATAGGCCGGCAGGCCGAACGCCGGAGTGGAGTCGTTCTTCTGGTAGGCACCACCGAACGACAGGGTGGTGCTCGGGTCCAGGTCCATTTCCAGGCGACCATAGAACATCGGGCGCTCGTTCTCGACATAGTCGACGAACGATTTGTTGTTCTCGTAGGCGGTGACCGCACGGCCGCGGATCGTGCCTTCGGCATTCAGCGGGCCGGTGACGTCGACCATGGTGCGATAGCGGTCCCAGGAACCTGCGGCCACCTCGCCGTTCAGGGCGAAGGTGTCCAGGGCGCGCTTGCGCACCACGTTGATGGTACCGGCCGGCTCGCCGGACCCTGCGTACAGGCCGCTCGGGCCGCGCAGCACTTCGACGCGGTCATACATGGCCAGGTCGAAGCTGGTGGCCATGTCGCCTTGGCCGGTGATCTGCGAGACGCCATCGACCTGCACCTGGTCCACCAAAAAGCCGCGCATGTACACGTCGTTCAGGCTTGAGCCGGTGTTGTAGGTCTTGATGGTGGCGCCAGTGACCTGGCGCATCGCGTCCTGCAGGTTGTTCATGTTCTGGTCATCCATGCGCTGGCGGGTGACCACGGTCACCGACTGCGGGATGTCCTTCAGGCGCTCGGTGCCTTTGCCGATGGTGACCGCCTGGGCCGCGTAGGAGTGCGTGCCTTCGGAGGTGGCGCTCAGGGCCTGGCCGTCGATCTGGATGTTCCCCAACTCCAGAGCGTCGCCCGCCGAGGGCCCCTGCAAGGTGACCTGGGAGCCGTCGATGCTGTAGCGCACGCCGGTGCCTTGCAGCATCTGGCGCAGCGCTTGCTGCGGCTCAAGGCGACCGTTCACCGCGGTGGAGCGCTTGCCGCCGACGGTGTCAGGGCTGAACAGGATCTGCAGGTTGGTCTGCTGGCCGAGGGCTTGCAGTGCCGAGCCCAGCGGTTGCGACGGGATGTTCAACTGGATTTCCTGGGCCTGGACCAGCGCTGCGCAGGGCAGCATGAGGGCCAGGGCCAACGGTGACAGTGCGTGTTTGACAGACATCGTGCTTCCTTTGAAGGAACTTGTAATTTTTTGGGTGAATGAGAGTTGTTCGTATTCAAGGAGAAGACGCATAGCCTTCTGGAAACCGGAAAAAATTCTTGCAAGTAGGGGTAAAAAAGACGCGCCTGGGGTCAGGCGCGCTCGGTCAAGGGATGCAATTGGCCGCCACGTACTTCGATGAGCTGGTCGGCCAGGTCGAAGTAGCGGTCGTCGTGGGAGATCACGATCACGGTCTTGCCCTGGCGTTTGAGGTCCGGCAACAGCTCGGTGTAGAAGACCTTGCGAAACGCCGGATCCTGATCGGCGGCCCACTCGTCGAACACCAGCACCGGACGCTCGTCGAGCCAGGCGTGCAGCAGGGCCAGGCGTTTGCGCTGACCGGTGGAGAGGTCGGTGGTCGAGAACGCGCCGTCGCGGATGGTCACCTTGTGCGCCAGCTCCAGGCGCTCGAGGTAGGCCTGGGTGTGCTCGGGGAGCACGCCCTTGCGTTCGAGCAGTTCCTGGAAAAGGAAGAAGTCGGCGAACACGGTGGTGAACAGCTGGCGATAGTCGTCACGCTGGGCAGGGCCGACGGCCTGGCCGTTGAGCAGTACCTGGCCGCTGTCGGGTTCGTACAGGCCCAGCAACAGCTTGATCAGGGTGGTCTTGCCGCTGCCGTTCTGGCCGACGATGAACAGCAGTTCACCTGGCGTGACCGTCAGATCGAATGGCCCCATGCGAAATGGTGGCAAGCCGTCGACGCTGGGGAAGGCATAGGTCAGTCCACGCAGCTCCAGGCTTTTGAGCACAGGGCGTGCGCCGGTCTCGTTGGCGGGGAGCAGGAACGGCTCGGGCGTGGAGAACGCGGCGTTCATGTCGGCGATGCGCTTGAGGGCGACGGCGTTGCGGCTGATCAGCGGCAGCAGGCTGAGCACCGATTCCATCGGGCCTTTCATGAACAGCAAGGTCATGATGAAGCCGCTGAGCACGCTGTTTTCGACCGGCACCCCCCAGGTCTGCTGGGCCAGGCACAAGCCGATGACCATGAAGAACAGCAGCGAGCCGAAGGTGCTGGCACTCAGGAAGATGTTCACCGAGCGGATTTGCAGTGCGGCGATGCGCTGCACGGTGGGAATCACCTGCTCGCGGTACAGCGTGTGCCGGCGCTGGCGGTGCATGCGCAGTTCCTTGGCGCCCTCGGCCATGCTGCGGTAGTACTTCTGCAACTGGTCTTCTTCTTCGCGGGCGGCTTCGAAGCCGCCCATGCCATGGCTGCGCGCCACGTACTGGGCGATGCAGCCAAGCACCACAGCGCTGGCGGTGATCAGGAACAGCGTCCCATCGAGCATGGCCAGGTAGCCCAGGCAACCCAAGGTCACGGTCAGCGAGACGATCAGCTGCGGCAGGCCGAAGGTGAAGTCGCTCACGGTGTCGATGTCGTGGGTCAGCACCGGGATCAGGCGATGGCTGCGGTAGCGTTCCAACTGCTCGATTGGGGCGCAGAGTACCTTGCCGCCCAACGAGATGCGCAGGCGCGCGATCACCTGCTGGCCAACGTAATTGGTGCCGATGTTCGCGGCGATGGCGCAGCCCAGGGCCAGCGCGCACAGCCCGGCGAAGCCGAGCATGACCGCGCTGGCGAAAGCCTGCTCGCTGTGCATCAGGGCGTTGATCCGCGCCAGCAGTGCGGTCACGCTCAGGCCGCCGACGATCCCCAGCACGATGGAGACGGCCAGGGTGGGCAGCAGCGGGCGCAGGATCGACAGCAGTTCGCGGGATGTAGCCTTTGTCGAGCTCATGAAGCGTCCTCAAAAAACGGCCGCGCGTCACGCGCGGCTCAGGGCGACGGCTTCACGCAGCCCGGCACGCTGGCCGGCCAGGGTCTGGTACAGCGACTGACCGATTTCGCTGGCGCGCATCGGCAGCACCGAGAGCAAGGTGTCGGACAGGCCGTGTGAGCTTTCGCAGAACCCTTGCAGGTACACCGCCGCCTGCAGGTCGTCGCTGGCCAGGGCCCGGTAGTCGCGATCGACCACGAAGTCCTTCAGGTGCTGCTGCAGGGGCGCCAGAAGCTCGCGGTGCGAACGGCGTTCGTAGCCGGTGGCAAGGATCACCGCGTCGTAGCGATGGGTCTGCTGCTGGTGTGTGGCCAGGTCCTGCAGGGTCAGCTCGATGCCCTCGGCAGTGGCGGTGGCCGCTTCGACTTGACGGCGGCAGAGCACGGCGTGACGGAACTGGTGGGCGACTTTCTGGCGATAGAGGATGCCGTAGATGCGCTCGAGCAGGTCGATGTCCACCACCGAGTAGTTGGTGTTGTGGTACTCATCGATCAGTTTCTTGCGCTCGGGCTGGCTCTGGTTGAACACCAGGTCGGTGTACTGCGGCGCGAAGATTTCGTTGACGAAGGGGCTGTCGTCGGCGGGTTTGAGCGCCGAGGCGCGTACGATCATGTCGACCTTCACCGATGGGTAGCTGTCGTTCAGGTCGATGAACGCCTCGGCCGCGCTCTGGCCAGAGCCGATGATGGCGATGCGCATCGGTTTGCCGTCGCTGCAAGGCAGGGCCGCCAGGCTCTTGAGGTAGGTGGAGTGGTGGAAGACCCGTGGATCATGCTTGAACGCGGCGAAGGTCGCCGGCACTTTCGGCGTGCCGCCAGTGCCGACCACCACCGCGCGGGCCAGGCGGCGGCGCTCCTGGCCGCCCGCCTCGCGGGAGATCACTTGCAGGTGCTGGATGCGCCCGGCTTCCAGGACCGGCTCGATGCGCACCACTTCCTCACCATAGGCCGCCTGGGTGGCGAAGTGTTCGGCAGCCCAGCGCAGGTAGTCGTTGTACTCCAGGCGGCAGGGGTAGAAGGTGCCCAGGTTGACGAAGTCCACCAGGCGCTGCTTCTGGTGCAGGTAGTTGACGAAGCTGTAGGGGCTGGTGGGGTTGCGCAGGGACACCAAATCCTTGAGGAAGGAGATCTGCAGTTCGCTCTGGGTGGCCAAGGTGTCGCCGTGCCAGCGGTAGTTGCGCTGCTTGTCGATGAACAGGGCATCGAGGGCGTAGCCGTGGGTGTCGGCGAGTTCTTCCAGGGCGATGGCCAAGGCCAGGTTGGAAGGGCCGAAGCCTACGCCAATCAGGTCGTGAAGGGGCTCGGAGGTTGGGTGCTGGCTCATGGTGACGATTCCTCGGGGTCTGTCGGAGGTGGGTGCCTTGAAGGCACCCGGGTCCTGCGCATGTACACCGATAGAACGAGCCGTCAGCCGTGCAATTTAGAACTCTTCTCGTTCTCCAGTTCCCGGACGACGCGAAAGCCGATCCAGTCGCCGCGATCGCCCGGATAGGTCTGGTTGCGGTTGCCCGAGCGGGAGAAGATCGGTGCTTCGCCCCAGTCGTTGCCGCGCAGTTGCACCAGCTCGCAGTTGGGTTCCTTCCAGGCGCTGCCATCGCTGGGCGCGCCGACGTAGCTGTCGTGATAGCAGTCGGCAGTCCATTCGTAGACGTTGCCGTGCATGTCGTACACGCCGAAGGCGTTAGGCGGGTAGCTGCCCACGGGAGCGGTATAGCTGAAGCCGTCCTTGGGGCCGTAGACGTTGGCGTGGCGGGTGATTTCGTAGTCGGCATCCGGGTCCAGAGGGAAGGGGAATGGCCCAGTGCTGCCGGCACGGGCCGCGTATTCGCGTTCTGCCTCGCTGATCATGCGGTAGGTATGGCCAGTCTTTTTCGACAGCCAGGCGACATAGGCCTCGACGTCCTTGTAGCTCATGCACACGGCAGGGTGGCGGTCGACGGTTTTGGGGTCGAGCTTGTAGCTGGGGACGCTGTTGGTGCAGCGCCGGCCTGGGCGATCGTCACCGTCGGCGATCACCGTACCGGTCTGTTTGAGGTAGGCCTGCCACTCGCCTGCGGTAACGTGGAAGCGGCTGATGGCGAAGGGTTTGTCGAAGGTCACCAGGTGCAACGGGCCCTCGTCAGGCTGACGGCCGACCTCATCGTCCGGGGTGCCCATCTGGAAGCTACCGGCGGGCAGTACCACCATCTGCGGGCAGTCCTCGCAGTCCTGGAACACTTCGCCGGGCTTGTGGTCGTGCGCGCCTCGGGCCGGGCCTGCGAGCAGGCAGCCGAGCAGGCCGAGTAGGGATAGCGGGCGTAGCAGGTTCGTGGGCATCGTGGATTCCTTGCTGTGGCGGTCATAGCGTGCGCTTGAGCAGCGCGAGGGTACGGTCGAGTTCCTGTTCGTCGTTGAGCAGGCCCGGCGCGGTGCGGATCACCGGGCCTGCGTCGCGGTACACGGCGTCGACCATCACCCGGTGTTCGATCAGGTAGTTGGCGAACCGGTCCTGGTCTTCCTCGGCCTTGACGCGGAAGAAGGTGAACCCGGCCGAATGGGTGCTGCCTTGGGGGGTGACCAGTTGGAGTTGGTCGATTTCCGCCAGGCGCTGCTTGAAGTAGTCGTTGAGCTGGTGGATACGCGCCTGCACATCGGCCTTGCCCAATTGCAGGTGCAGCTCGAAGGCTTTGCCGACTGACCAGCGGTGCTCGAAGCTGTGATAGCCCCCGGGGGTCATGATGGTGGCGAAGTCCTCGTCCTCGGAGAACGTGGCGAAGGTGGGTACCAGATGGTCTTGCAGTTTTTCGCTGGCGGCGCAGATCAGGCCGGTGCCCCGGGGGCCGAACATCCACTTGTGGGTGCCGGCGATGAAGTAGTCGCAGTTGAAGTCGGAAAACTGCGCATCTTCCACGCCGAACCCATGCACGCCATCGACCACGTAGACGATGCGATCCTGCTCGTCGCGGTCGCGATTGTGCCGACGCACCAGCTCGCCGATCTGGCCAATGGGCAGTTTCACGCCGCTGCCCGAATGCACCCAGGTCATGCCCAGGACGCGGGTATGGGGCCTGATGGCGCGGTCGATGGTCTCCAGGATGCGCTCGGTGCTGACGTTCCAGGCCTCGTCGAACAGGCGAAGCTTTCGCACCTGGGTGCCTTGCCGGCGTTGGCGAAGGTCGAAGCTGGTGTTGGCCGAGTAGTGTTCGTGCTCGGTGGTGAGGATCTCCTGGTGCGGCGCCACCTTCAGGCCCGCGTAGATCATCCCCAGGCCTTCAGTGGTGCTGCCGGTCAGGGCAATCTGGCGGGGTTTGACGCCCAGATAGCGTGCGGCCCACTCGCGGACCTCGGCCTCGCGCTTCCACACTGCCTGGCTGTGCCAGTCCATCCACTGCGCCGGGTTGCGGTCGAGTTCGGCGCGGTAGCGGTCGATGCTCTCCTGCACTGGCCGAGGGTGGGTGGTCACCAGGAAATTGGACAGGTGAATCACCTCCGGCGCCTGGGGAAACAATGTGCGCAGCTGGCGCCATTTGTCCTGGCCGGTCAGCGACGCGGGTGCGGCGACGGCCAGGGCGTGGGGCATCATGGGAAGGCTTGCGGCCAGCAGGCCGGCTTGCTTGAGGAAGGTACGGCGATTGCTCATGAGCGGTCAGGCCTTGATCAGCGGTGGGCGACAGGGTGGGCGGATTTCTGGACCTGCTCCCACACGCGCAGGAAGTTGCCGGCCCACAGCTTGGCGATGTCGGTTTCGCTGTAGCCGCGGGTGAGCAGTTCGGCGGTGACATTGCGGATTTCGCTGACGTCCTTCCAGCCCTCCAGGCCGCCGCCGTCATTGAAGTCCGAGCTGATGCCGACATGGTCGATGCCGACCTTCTTGACCGTGTAGTCGATGGCATCGACGTACTGCTTGAGGGTGGCCTTGGGCTCTTCCTCGAGGATGCCGTAGAGCGAACTTGCGTACTCGCCGAAGCGCGCCTCGGGCCAGATGGCGATCACCGCATCGCCTGGCATCAGGGCGTTGGCCAGGCCCTGCAAGGGCGGCAGGTCGAAACGCGTGCGCAGGGCCTGGAGCTTGTCGAGTACTGGCTTGCCCAGCGGTTTGAGGTACTGGCCGAAGCCGACCACCTGGATCACGCCGCCGCTGTCCTTGATCAGTTGCATCTCCTTGTCGGACAGGTTGCGTGGAATATCCACCAGCGCCCGGGGCGCGGAGTGGGAGGCGACGATCGGCGCGCGGGAAAGACGGGCGACATCTTCCAGGGCCAGCGTGGACATCTGCGACACATCGATGATCACGCCCAGATCGTTCAGGCGCTTGACCGCCTGCTCACCCAGCGGCGACAGCCCGCCAAGGGCATCGGCGGTGTCGTTGAAGAACGGCAGCGGTCGCGAGGAGTCGGCCCAGTCGTTGTTGCCGGTGTAGCTGAAGCCGAACATGCGCATGCCACGCGCCGCCCATAGGTCGAGCTGGGACAGGTCGTGGCCGAGCGGGTAGGCATTGAGCATGCTGATGAAGATGGCGAACTTGCCTTCGCCGTTCAGGCGTCGGAAGTCTTCGGGGGTGTAGGCGATGCCCACTTGGTTGGGGAAATCGCGGACCATGCCGGTGATGATCTTGTAGCGCACTTCCTGCTGGTGGCGGGCCTCGTCGACGAAGCCCGGGGTGGGACGGTGCGGGGCGTTGGGCCCGTTCCAGATCTCCGGCCAGCCGAAAATCGTCAGCGCCGCGCCGGAGAGTCGTCCACGGCCGGCCTTGACCAGGTCGAACTGGCCCGGACCGTCCTTGTCGAGCTCGTTGCCTGCTGTACCCAGGTCCAGTGGCACGGTCACATGGCTGTCGAAAGAGAGCATGTGCTCGTGCAGGGCATTGGCCTGCTCGACGATGGGGCGCGGGTAGCCAGGATCCTGGCCGAACCAGTGGAAGTAACCGGCAGCGCCAAGGGCGGCTGCCAAGGCCAGGGGCAGGCCAATGTACAGGGCTTTGCGGGAGCGGGTCGTGGTCATTGCCATCTCGTTGCAGGGCTGATCGGGGCGAGGTGCCGGGCAGGTGTGGGCCAGGGCAGGGCTCGGGTATCAGGTGGACGAATGGCGGGACGGCAAATTTATTGGCGGGCGCTGACGCTCAAGAAGTGCGCCGGGCGGCCGATAGTTACTGCGTCTAAATGGCCCTAATGGGCAGGGAGAAACACATGGTAGGCATCACAGGGATCAACATCGCCAGCCCATCGCTGGCCACGACCACCCAGGCGGGCGAGGCGGACAAGACCGAACAGGGCAAGGCGACGGGCGTGCAGGTCGATCTTTCCGGGCTGCGTGATACCACGCAGGCCAAACAGGCCAAGCAAGCGGAAAGTGCCGAGGACAGCGGTGAGCCGCCGCACATCAAGCAATTGCGGGAGATGATCAAGAAGCTGCAGAAGCAGCTGGCCGAGGAGCAAAAGCAACTGGCTCAGCTGGCGGCCCAGAACATGGACGAAACCAGCAAGCTGGCAGCGATCACCGCCAAGCAGGCGAGCATCGCCACGATCAGCGGTGAAATCCAGGCGGCCACCGCGCAACTGTTGGAAGCCCTGAGCAAAACCGGCGGCAGCAGCGCCGGTGGCATGGTCAGTACCCAGGTTTGAAACCTGGGATGCGCATTCGCGGGTAAATCCGCTCCCACAGGTTTTGCGGTGCTCTCACGAACCCCGCCATACCTGTGGGAGCGGATTTACCCGCGAAGCAGGCGCCGCGCAGCAAGGTCGCGAATCAGTCGTTGGCCAGGCGCGGACGGCTCTGGCGCTCGGCCTTGTACTGCATCGCCACCGCCGGTGCCGGCTTGGCGCTGCCGGTCTCCAACCACTGGCGCATGCGACTGGCATCGGCGAAGTGGGTGTACTTGCCGAAGGCATCGAGGATCACCATGGCCACTGGGCGATTGTCCATCTTGGTCAGCAGTACCAGGCAGTGGCCGGCCTCGTTGGTGAAGCCGGTCTTGGTCAGCTTGATGTCCCAATTGCTCTTGTTCACCAAATGGTCGGTGTTACGGAAGCCCAGTGTGTAGTTGGGCTTGCGGAACGCCACGGTCTTTTCGCGGGTGGTGGAAAGCTCGCTGAGCATCGGGTACTTGCGCGAAGCCATCAGCAGCTTGGCCAGGTCACGGGCGGTGGAGACGTTCTGGGTCGAAAGGCCGGTGGGCTCGACATAGCGCGTGTGCGCCATGCCCAGGCTGCGCGCCTTGGCATTCATTGCCTTGATGAACGCGCTGTAGCCACCCGGATACGCGTTGGCCAGGCTGTTGGCGGCGCGGTTTTCCGAAGACATCAGGGTGATCAGCAGGGTCTCGCGACGGTTGAGCTGGCTACCGAGCCGCACACGGGAATAGACACCCTTCATCTCCGGGTTGTTGGCAATGGTCATGGTGAGCATCTCATCCATGGGCAGCTTGGCGTCCAGCACCACCATGGCGGTCATCAGCTTGGTGACCGAAGCGATGGGCACTACGCGGTCGGCATGGCTGGAATACAACTCCTGGTTGGTGTTCAGGTCGATCAGCAGGGCGCTGCCGGAGGCCAGGTGCAGCTTGGCGGGGTCGCGTTGTACCTGGGCCGGGGGTTGTGCAGCAGCGGTCGACGGAAGGGTCGCGGTTCCTGTGAGCAACAGCAGCAGGCTGAGGATGGACAGGGAAGTTTTCACGTTGAGGCTCACTAAAAGTTGGTATGTCGTTGGCTGTGCAAGGGTTTCCCCCAAAAAACCGATGCATTCTGGAGTATGGCCGAACGGCTGTCGAATGCCTTATATCCAAAGGGCGCAAGGTGAACGAAATTTAATCCTGTACCAATTCTGTACCAATTACCTTCGTTTCAAGTTTCTCCAGCTCAGCCCAATCGTTGGCCGAGTTCAGCCACTTGGCATAGGTGGAAAGCAGCACCTGCACGGAGTGGCCCAGCTGTCCGGCGATGAAAGCCGGGTTCATCCCTGACATGAGGCACATCGTTGCATAAGTGTGCCGGCAGTTGTACTGGGGACGGTGCCTGAGGCCCTTTGCCTCGACAGCCTTGTTGAAGTGTTTGCCCGCAGTTTCCGGCACGGTGATGTGAGGTGAAGGTCCCGACGGCTGGAAGATGAAAGGCGACTCAGTCGACACACGGCGTTTCTGCTTCGACCGGGAATCAGCGATTTCCCTGGCTTTGGCCAGTGCGCCGAGAGCCCGACTGTTCAACATCACGGTGCGGGTGTATTTGGTTTTGGTCCGCTCGACCACCGTCTTTTCGACCACGATCCGGCAAACGTGGGCTGTCTTCTTCTCGAAGTCGATCTCGTCCCAGCGCAGCGCCATGATCTCACCTGTGCGCATGCCGGTGTAGAAGGCAAACTCATAGAACGCAGCGAACACTTGGTTGCAGCGGGAGAAGTTTGCATACATCCATGCGATCAACCCTTCGGCCTCATCAACCGTGAAGGGGTCAACCTGCTTTTTGGCTTTCTGCGGCAGCTGGATTGATGCCGCTGGGTTCCTGTCCACCACCTCGTCAAACACCGCCGCGCGGAACATCGCTTTGACCCTGGCGATTGCGGCGCGTTTGACCGTCGAGCTTTTCCACTCGGTCTTCGCGACCACCTCTCTCAGTACCATCGGCGTTACGGCCTTGATCGGCATCGTCGCTAAGTGTGGCATCCAGTAGTTGTTCATCAATCCTTTGTAGTTGACCCGAGTGTCGTGCACTACTTCCAGGCTGTTCAGCCAGCTCTGCGCGTACTCGCCAAACATCAGCTCGTTGGCCGGCGCCGTGTAGCTGGAGGATGGGAACAGCTCGGCGTACCGTTTTTCGTCCAGTACGCCGTGCTTGGCCAGGCTGACTACTTGAGCGCGTAGATCGGCTGCCGCTTTGATCCCCTTGGCGGTTTGGGGATACGAGAGAGTTTCGGACCGACGCTCACCGTTCCAAGTAAAACGGATCCGGATTGATTTGCCGATGAGTTCGACTCCAGTGGGTAGCCCCAGCTTCCTTCCAGCCACGCTTCGTATCTCCTGATGCTGTAAAAAATCCGGCCGTCGATCTTCTTCCAGACCCCCTCGGGGATCACTCCGCGGCTTCGCTTGCCTTCCAAGGCCCGCTTGGTCGTCCCGACCAGCTCGGCCATTTTCTCCTCCGGCACCTTGTCAGATACATAGGCCACCGGCTGGCGCTCTTCGTCTTGCATGATGGTCTCCACGCCGCCGGTGGCGGCAGGTTGGTGGTCAGTCGCAGCTGCTCGAGCTGGAGCCGCTGTCGCTGGAGCTGCTGCTGTCGCTCGATGAGTAGCTGCTGCCGCTGTCGTAGCTGCTGTAGTCACGGCTGGCGCAGGAACTGCTCGAGCGGGTCTGCTCGTAGTTATCCGTCATGTTTATTGGGTGCATAGGGCTGACCGGGCTCATGGGATTGAGCGGGTCGAGCAGCGGATCCTGCCGACCGGATGCTGGGCTGTGGCCTCGGGCATACCCGGTTGGGCCGAGCGCGGCGCGTTGTGCCGGCTTCTTCTTGCGCTTGAACAGGCGGGCCAAGAAATTGAGCATGAGTCTCTCCATGCCCGCGCATGTCGGCGGGCTTGAGTAGTTGGGGGAGGGGTTATTTGCTGTACTGGTTGCGGATACGACGGGCGACGGCTCGCAGTTCGCCGTCCATCTCGAACATCTCGTTGTTGTCCCGGCGCGAGACGACCCCGGACCTGGTGACGTTGCGGCCTCCCAGAATCCAGGCAGCCAGTAGGATCAGCGCCGATTCCAACTGACGCCGTAGCCAGCCCGTATGCGGGATCATGGCATCAGCTCCTTCGGCACCTGGACGGTATCGCCGAGCTTTGCGGAAACGATGGCGCGGCAGGCGGCGACCAGGGCGGTGTCACCCGGCTGGCAAAACTCGCCTTTGTCAGTGATTACCCAAGCTGCCCAAACATCGTCGGTGCTCTGCGGGCAATGGAGGCTGACCATGTTTTTCTCGATCAGCAGCCCTCCCAGCGCCCAGTCTTCGTGCGGGTTGTAGAGAACATCCCACTGCAGTGCCTGGCCGCGCTTCTTCCAGAAAACACGCCACGGCACGTTGTACTGAGGTCCTACCAGGAAGACCTCAAGCCCTTCAGCCTGGGCAACGGCCCAGTCGAGCGCGTGGCCGGTGAGGTCTGCCGTCTTCACTTCGATCAGGTCGGTCATGGCGCCTCCCGCGTTGCCATTGAGCGGTCAATGCGCTCGATTTCAGCGAGGATCAGGGCGCCGGCGCGAACAAGGTTTTCTCGTCGGCTGCGAGGCTTCCACCAGCTGAGCGCCCACGGCCAGGCCGGCGGGCAAGTTGGCTGCCACTTTTTCATGGCCTGCTTTTCGTCGTCCCAGATATCCAGCCATGGGGGCGCGAGCGCGTAGCAGGTGGCGGCATCGACCAGCTCAAGGCTGCCACACTGGTCGTCATGCTCCGCCGTCCAGCCCTCCGCTTCGACCTGGCGCTTGCGCTCAGCCAAGACAGCAAGCCCCGCAACGGTCGTGCCGTCCTGGCACTTGTACTCCACGGACCTGGCCAGGCGCTCAAATGCATGTTCGTTTACGCCGAACGCCAAAGCTTCCTGGTACGCTCTACTTGCGAGGTCGAGCAGTTCGCTTTCTTCGACCAGCAGGTGCTGGCGCATCTTTTTGGCTTCTGTCACAGCTGATACCTCTCGTCGATCCAGCGCCCAGGCGCCATAGCGGGTGTAGGTTCGGGTTGGGTTTCGTGCGGGGAGAGCTGGCGCTGGTTGCCGGCCTGCAGCTGGCTGTCGGGGATGCAGCTGATGCCGACCCCATTGAGCAGGTAGCAGGTGACGCCGCGCTGGCTGTCGTGCTGCACGTCGATGACGTTCTCGGTTGCGCTGGCGCCGGTGGCCAGCAGCAGGAGGCAGAGGGCGAGGCGGGTCATTCGCTCACCTCATCAGCATCTGGTGCCCGGGCGACACCGATCTCGATCAGTATTTCGCTGATCACCCCTCGCCCTTGCTCTTCCAGGAAGACGAAGTGTCTGTCGTCGCCCATGTTGTAGTTATCGAAGACGCCCAGCGCAGCAGACCACTGTGCATCGCTGAGCTCTACTTCGTACGGACCAGTCTCGAATACATACCCGCTGCGCAGCTGGTCGATCCGCTCATCCCGCTCCGTCAGATCGGCCTGCAACTGATCGCACATCCTGCGCAAGTTGCGGATCTCTTCGACCATCGCCGTCACCACTGCCGGCCGGGCGGCACGGTAATGCGCCTCGGCGTGGACGTGCGGCTCACCGATCCCGTAGAACTGCACGCCCAAGGCCACTCCGTCGTAGTTCAGGTAGTCGGCCGTCAGCTCGACGGAGCCTTCTCCGCCGCAGTTCGGGCATTCAATCCAGCCGTCTTCACTGCTTGCTACCTGGGCGTTAACGAAGTCCTGTGGGGTAGCAGCCTTGGCCGCCGCCTCGATCGCGTCGAGGTCCAACTCAATTTTTTCGGACACGGGGATTCCTTGGCCGCCATATCGCGGCAGTGAATAGAGGGGAGAGGGGTTAGAAATCGAGAGAGTATTCAGCCAAGTAGGCTTCTTGCGGGGTCTGTCCGCGCGCCCAGTTGTCTTTCTTCCACAGCTCGGGCATGCCGGGCGTGTGGCCGTGCTTTGCGGCCAAAGCTACGAGTTCGGCCCACCACTGTTCAAAGCTCATGGCCTGCGCTCCGAGTCGGCGAGGGCTTGCCAGTCTGCTCCGGCAATGAATCCTTCAAGTGCGGCTTGCTGGCCATCCATGCGGCCTATCGCTTCGCCCTTCTTGTAGAACGCCCAGTCGTGGAATGCCTTCGTCGTCGCCCGCTCATCACGCTCAACCGGCGCGCTCGGCGCTGCGCTGGCGGATAGGGCTTTGATCCTGGCAGCAAGATTTGCGGGTAGATCGAAATCAACGCCGGACCAATGCCGCTTCGCGATCTCAGCCAGCAGCGCATCCCGCTCGGCCAGCTGTGCGCGCAGTCTCCCAACCTCTGCGCCTATCTCGTCACGCTCATCGTTGAGATCGCGAATGACCTGCGAAAGCTGATCAACCTCGCCAGGGTCGGTTGGCGCTGGGCAGATGTAGAGCGGAAGCGACTGGCCGGGATACTTCTCGGCAAGCTGTTCGCACGCCTTCGTGTCGAGCTGCACGTCCACGTCGCCAACCTCGCGCCCATCGAAGTACTCGTCGATCAGGAGCGTGCCTACCGGCTCTCCCTGGGGCTGCTCGGCTGGCTGGCCATAGCTCAGCACACACAAGTGATCTGGCAGCCCGTAGTTCTTTTGCACATGGGTGATAGTCCGGCGTAGAACCGTGCCGGTGTAGTCGCGGGCATCGTCGATCTCGCGGAGCAGAACCGTGTCGCCGACGGCGAACTCACGATCTGAGCAATCCCGGATCTCGCCGGTCTTGAGGCCGCTGAGCAGGTCAGCCAGCGGGGTCTGTCGGATTTTCAGTTCGTGCTCGCGAGGCACGCTGACCCTCTCGGTGTTGCTGGATCGGTTTTCTGTGGGCATGGGGATACCTCAATCGAGACGTTCAAGTTGTTGTTGGATGCGCCGGCCGATCCAGCGGACGACGAACACGGCCTTGCTGTTGCCTATCGCTTTGTAGCGCGGACCGTCCGGGCATTCGTCTGCGGGTTTGCCGCGATAGGGGATGCGGGTGTGGTCGCCGGGAAAGCCCTGGAGCCATTCGCATTCACGCGGGGTGAGGCGTCGGACACTGCCTGGCTGGCTCACCACGTTCGGCCCTTTTGCCGAGTCTGTACTGTCAACCTGCTTCCCGTAGCTACTGGTCAGCGTTTGTGCAACTTCCCTGCAGCTCACGATGGGCTGGCCACGGCCGGTTCCGTCCTCGCTGGCGTCGAATCCTTCGGCCTTCAGCGTGTGGGTGATCTCGCCAGTGATGCACACTGCGACCTGTACGCCGGCGTTGGGGTGGCTGGCACCGTGGCCCATTGCCCGGAGCGTAGGCGCGATGTCGCCGACGTCGGCGCCGTGGTCCTTGCAGCTGAAGGCGATGCAGGGTTGACCTTGACCAGGCTTGCCGCCGCCGGCAGATAGAGCTCCCACTACCTGGCCGTCGCCGCCTTCAAGCCTCACTTCTGCTCTGCTGTTCTCGGCAAATGCCAGAACAGCGTTTTCTTGTCCGCTATTTCTACCCAGCGTATGAGCCATGCCTTGTAGGACACATGGATCCTGCGTCCCGTGCACCACCAGCATGCCGCTCTCGGCGTCCTGCTGGGTGGCGCTGCCTGCTGCCTTGCCGTTTGCCTGTAGGGTGCCGGTCACGTATGCGTCGGAGTCGAGGCGGTGGCTGGCGTTTGGCTGCGCCCGGAGCGATGGGGCTATACAGTAGGTCTCGCTTTCGATGTCGAGGCGAGTGTCTTTTGCAGTCAGCGTGGCGGCCTGGCTGACATCGCCCTGCAGGCTATGGCCACCGTAGGCAGGAACGCCGGCCAGCACCTCAACCGCTGGCCCTTGGTCGCCTTCGCAGCTCGGGCAGCCGTACTGACCAAGATCTAAACCGAAGACGTATCCGCACCCGCACTGGAGCGCAGGGCCGAATGGAGCTCGTCCGGCAAGGTCTTGCCCCTCGCCTCGGCGCGGCGCAGTATCCCGGCGCACGCCTTCCCGCTCAAAAAGTACTTCGAGGGGATCGAACCCTGCTCGAGCACTTGCGACAACGAACACACGGCGGCGTCGTTGGGCCAGGCCGAAATATTGGGCATCCAGAACCCGCCATGCGGCTGTTCGCGTGGGTCCATACACACAACCAGCGTCCTTCCATTTGCCCCCTGGCGGCTGGAGTTCTTCGGATTCGCCCACCAGGGCGCCGAGGAAGCAGCCAAACGCGTTGCCTTTGTCGGAGAGGACGCCGGGGACGTTTTCCCAGAGGCAGACGGCCTCGGGCTGACCGCGCATGGTTCGAACATGGTCAATTGCATCGAACAGCTCCACGTATTTGATGGTGAGGGCGCCGCGGGGATCGGCCAGGCCTTCCCGCATGCCGGCCACGCTGAATGCCTGGCATGGAGTGCCGCCGACCAGGACATCGGGCGCCCGGATCTTGCCGGACAGCACCATGGCTGCCAGGCGGGTCATGTCGCCGTGATTCGGCGTAGTAGGGTAGTGGTGAGCCAGCACCGCGCACGGGAATGGCTCGATCTCGGCGTACCACGCGGCACGCCAGCCCAGCGGGTGCCAGGCCACGGTCGCAGCTTCAATGCCGCTGCAGACGCTTCCGTAGGTGATGGGCATGGGCGCTCCCGGGCTATGCGACTTTCGGCGTCATCTCGGGCTGATAGTCGACCCAGCCGATGCGTGGTGCCTTCGTCTTTTTGTTGATGATCGGGTTGCCTTCCGCGTCGGTAAGGGCGCATTTTGCGCGGACACGAAGGTCGCGGCAGTGGCCTGTCTTGCGAGCCAGGGCAGCGAACTGCTCGGCGTACTGTGGTGCATCGAAAACAGGGCTGAGCTGGCGAACCTTGGTACCGCGCATGATCTTGGTAGCCGCCTTCTCTACAGCCATGTTCCATTCGTCCAGGCTCATCTCCTCAGGCATCGAGCCAGGTTTCTGGGGGGGGCTTCTTCGTCGGCGTGATCTTCCTGGCCTCGGCCAGCGCTACATCGGCGGTCATGCCGAACACTGCGAATGTGCTCATGGTGATCTCCAGGCAGGCGCCGCCCTCGCCGGGGTGGCGTAATTAGAAGAAAGTAGATAGATTTCTTACTAAGTCAGATTGGGTATATATGATGCTTTCGCATAAAAGATGGGCAGGCGTCGACCTAGCCAACATTTCATTGCTGCAGCGGCCCGCACGAGTCGTTCTGTATTATTTTGGAGGCTCAGATTGCTTAGGCTAAAAACCACTGTTTTGCATCCGTGGGACGAGCTGAGTCTGATGCTGTCTCGCAATTGTGCATTTCAGTCTGATATGGGCGGCCCAATTTACAAAGCCGGATCCCTGGCTATTGAGATCAACCACTTGCCAGAGAACTACGGTAAGCCAGATCGGTCCGTTATGTTCGATAAGCTTGAATGCAAGGTGATTCGCGATGTGGCGGATGCATGGAAGCACAAAAGACTTAGAGACAAAAGACGCAGAAACGAGCTAGTTGTAATGGCTCAGTTCGAAGTTTCGGATGATGGAACGCAGTTCAGGTTTATCCGCAATAGGATCGTTATTGAGCACGTGACATATGGGTCGCTTGATTTCCTTGAAACATCTGCAACAGCTATTCAGTGGTGGCTCCTTCATTCTGGTACAAAAGTTGACTGGGTAGCAAACTCGGTGACTCAACCATACGAATTCGAGTCTTCAGCCTTTCTGTACTGGGATCAAAGTTGTCAGCTTGAGCTTGCTAATACGAGGCTGGAATTCGTTAAGGATTGCGCTGGTGTTTTTGTTGCCTACGATCCGCCTGATGGTTTTGAGTTTAGATTATTTGACATGCCGGCTAACTAGCAATCAGCGGCACGCGGGCTGGTTGCGACAAGGACTACTTAAGCCGCCCATTGATGGCGGTATCTTTCTGAGCCATCACGCGATTTGATCTGGGGGAACCTGCTCATCACCAGGATCACGCTTCAGTTCAGCCATGCTGGCCGCTTCGAACTGGCGCGCTAGTTTCGGCGAGATGTAAAAAGCTGGCGCGTCAGGTCGTTCAAGCCGGCGCGCTCGCTCCTCTGGATCCTGGGCTATCCATGACAGAGCCATGTCCTGCCACAACTCCTGCACCTGCTTGAATCCAAGTCGCTTGAGCTCCGCCGACAAGGCTTTCTTGATGCCAGCCGGCATCTTGATGGTGATGTCCTCGATGCCGAGCTTCTCGGCCTTCTTCTTCTCGCGCTCGCGGTAGTCCGCTGAGTGCTTGGCGGCTCCCGTCTTCTGTTCGGCCATTGCCGATACCTCCCAAGCCGCTGGGCGGCAGATTGATGTGTTGCTGGCGCCGGCCGTGCCGGACGCGGGCGGTGATGCGTTTCAAGCGATGAGCTCCATGTCTCGATCGTTCCAGCCTGCCAGCCACCAGCCGCAGTCGACGGTCATCCAGCCATAGGGCTGGGAGTGCTTCGACTGTCCGTTGTCGCGGCAGGCGCGGCCCAGGTAGTAGGCCGCAGGGTGAGGGGCATGCTGGTGCTTCATGGCTACGCCCCGGCGAGGTGAGGCAGCGGTGCGAAGGGGATGTCGTCGTCAGGTGGTACGCCTTGCTGGCTCGGCTGCGGAGCGGGTCGCTGCTGCCGCGGTTGCTGCTGACCTCCGTCCTGGCTTTGTGGCCGGCCGCCCAGCAGCTGGAAGGTTCCGCGGATATCGACATGCACCTCCGTGGTGTAGCGCTTGATGCCGTCTTTCTCCCACTCGCGGGTCTGCAGCTTGCCCTCGATGTAGATCTGCGAGCCCTTGCGGGCATATTCCCCGGCGATCTCGGCGACCTTGCCGAACAGCACGACGCGATGCCACTCAGTGCGCTCTACTTTCTGCCCGGACTGCTTGTCGGTCCACTGCTCGCTGGTGGCCAAGCTGATGTTGGTCACGGCATTGCCGTTGGGCAGATAGCGCACCTCCGGGTCCTGGCCGATCGCTCCAAGCAGGATGACCTTGTTGACACCCCGGCTCATGCTGACGCCGCTCCGGCCAGCACAACCAGCAGCAGGGCAAACAGGCTGATCCAGCGGGTTGCGCGCTCACCGATTTGCCTGGCCTGCATGACTGCCGCGACAGGCATAACCTTGGCGTCGATCGCCCGCTCCAGGCTCTGCGCGTAACGCACTGCCTGCGGGTAGCTGACGTTGCGGCCGTACACGCGGCTGTCGCTCGCCGAGACCACGGCCCAGCCGTTGCCGCTTTGGGTGACGAAGAAGCGCGACTTGCTGCGGAAGGCCTCGGTTGCGGTGATGACCTCTTGGCGCAGGACGTCGAGCTGGCCCTGGCTGTCTTTGATGGCTGCTTGCATGTTGTGATCCTCGGTAGGGTCAGGCGTGGAGCTCGAAGGCCTCGGCCTTGCGAACGATTCGAACTTGGGCGGTGCGCCGTTCGGGCGCCCGGCGATCACGTCGCATCGGGTCAGCGTCATCGATGACCGCATGCATGGCGATGAGGCCGGCGAGGGCGATGCAGAGTGGGCTGATGATCTGCTGCCGCATGGCCTTGGTGACTGCCTCGATGCGGCGGCCGGCTTCCAGCTTGAAAAGTGCGTTCTCGATGCGGTTTGCCACGGTGCCCGGGCTTACCGCCATCTGGCGTGCGATTTCTTTGGTGGTGAGGCCTTGGGCCACCCACAACAGTGCTTCGAGCTCGCGGGGAGCCAGCGCCTTGCCGAGCTGGCCAATCCATGAGCCGCAAGTGATCGTTTCCATGAAGAGTCCTCGGTGGGCTGCATTGGTCGTGACACTCGCTGCCGCTACCTCCCGGACCAGGGGAGGACGAACGCCACGACCGATGCAGCCTGGTGATGGGGAACCAGGTAGATCGGGCCGTCTTTCCGGCTGTCAGGGAATCAAATGACTGCAGTCAGCGAGCGGGTGCCATCGGCACGTTGTGTGGTGATGTTCATGCTGATGCGATGCGGCGCGCTTCGCTGAATCGCTACGGCGGCCTTGCTGAAGCGCTCATCGAAAGCGCCTTCACCATCAGGCAGATGAGAGGTGCAGGTCAGGCGGGAGCAGTCTTCACCGTTCGGGCCTTCGCCGTCGTGGGCGATGTTGAAGCTGGCGATCATTGCAATGCCGTGCTCACGGCAAACGCCGATGATTTTCTGCATCAGCGGGCTGATTTGCTCGTCGTAGATTTCTTCTTTGTTCACGGTGATGCCCTCGGGTTGATTTCCCGTCTGGCCCTGTCGCCAAGGCCAGCTAGTGAAATCGAAGTGATCCAGGCGCCCATCGCTCTCTGGGCTACGCGCTTCCCCGCATTGGCATGCGCGCCACTTGGTTACCTGAACCCAGCTCACTGCATGAGGCAGTTGCTGCCCTCATGTGCCGCTGAGGGTGACGGGTGTCGAGTTGTGTAAAGAGCGGCGGCTGCCTGGGCTGCCTGGCTCGATGCATATGCAAGCGAACTTGCAATAATAAAAGCATGCTTGTTTTTTAAATGCAAGCACGCTTGTGTTAATTTTTCGTACTGTATGGATATCCAGTAAGTAGGAGATTGCGGATGTCGGCGCAGGAAAGAGCAGTTCGGGTCGCGGAATTGACGAGCCTTGAGCGACTGGGCCTGAGGGTTTCGGCAATGATCAATTCCCCGCTCGCGCAGCTGGGAAGGAAGGTATTGATTCACCGTCTCGACACGGACAGCGATCAGGATTGGGATGCGATCATGGAACTGCTATCCGAAACGGACGGCCTGGACATGACCTTCTGTGATGACGGATCGGTGATCCTGCAATGGGAGAAGCCGGAAGATGGCGACCAGGTGATTGAGAGGGAGGAGGGTGGTGAGGAAGCTAAGGTTAGCGACGGGGATCCGCCTTTCTGAGGGATACAAAAAAGCCCGCTCATGGCGGGCCTTGATCAACGAGGTGCGGGAAGAGCCAATAGCCTTTCCAAATGAGGAAGAGCGGCAGGATCTTTGTCTTTGAAATAGGTTACCGCTTTTTGAGGTAGCCAGACGGTGTGAAAGTGGCTTCTAAAATCCGCCAGAACCTCATTAGGATAAAGCTTTGGATACACTATGCGACCGTCCTCGAAGACGTGCCTATATGTCGGCAGCGCATCAGTATCGATACCTTTTTCGTCGCGAAGCCATTTGCAGAACATGCGCCCTTCAGAAATGTCTGGAAGCATGCGATCGGGAAGGGTGTATCCAGAGTCTTCCATTGGTGCGATTAGCACTAAGGCCATCTCATTTAGCATCGAAAAATGTGTATAGGGCACCTGCTCTCGATTTGCCAGGTAACGCCGCAAGTGATACGGAAGTAGGTTATCCGCTGCCTGCCTGTTACCCAGCCATTCGCGCACCCACTGAGACACCGCGACTGCAAATCTTGGCGAGCACCACTGCCCCAAGTTGATTGCAACATCTGGGTGTACCCACGTGCCACGATTCTCGTTTGTACCGTTTTTCACCGTGTACACGAGTAGGTCCATGGGAATTCCCATGGACCTCGAAAGCTCGGTCATGAAATCTTGTGTTGTGCGAAGCCTTGCATAATCAGCGAACGCTTTGCCGGATGCGTTACACATTGACGTAGCGTTGACGTAACCGTCAGACGCACGCTGGTGAATTAGAGCGCCCTCCACCTGCCGCGGGATAAGCTCTAGCTGAGTCATTCCTTTACCTCCCCAAAACGCCCATGCGGGCAAAAAGCACCTCAGACCTGGCGAAACTAACCAGCAGCAGACCTAGGGTATGAAACGCTCTGTTGTCGCGTGCAAACAGCGCCGCCTGCGCGATTCTCCATAATTCTTTAACTACACAAGATGCGCGTTCCAGACCAGCAGCACGCGGGCCTGTATGTAGGTCTCTTCCCGCCGGATCATCCGGTCCTTGTGCTTCGGGTTGTCCGAAATCATCTCGAAGTGGTCTTCATCCGCGATCTGGAGCCGCTTGATGTACAGATGGTCGCCCCAGGAGAACAAATAGATCCCGTCACCGACGAACTCTCGGATGCTCACGTCGACGATCAGGGGGTCTCGGTGCTTGATCGTTGGCTCCATCGACTGACCCCAGCCGGTAACCAGCTTGAGGTGGTAATGCTCGGTGAACTCCACCCCCAGTTCGCGCAGGTGTTTTGGGCTGACTCGGATGTCCTGAAGCATTTCGGGATAGTCGGGGGCCACCTGACCGCCACCCATGGCTCCGCGAAGGTCGTAGCGAGCGATGCACACCTCATCGCCGACCACCCCTGGTCGAGAAAAATCAACGGTCACAACGTTGCTCATCGACACTGCGGCCGCCGTCTCCTCGACTGCGCTTGCGATCTTCTGGCGGGCTTCCTCGGTCAGACTTTTTCCGTGCTTGGCAAGCATCTGCTGAACAAGATCCGCAGCCGATCGCGAGTGTTTTTCGTCCGCCTTGGGCGGGGGCGCATCTTTGCGCCTTGGTGGCTCCCCTTTGCCGGCAAGTAGCCAATCCACTGTCGTGTCATAGCCGTCCGCAAGGGCTATGAGATTCTCGTTTTTGATGTTCTCGGTATCCCCCGCAAACCACTGACGAACAGCCTCATAGCTGATACCACACGTGTTCGCGATGTCCCGCTTGACGTTACGGACACCCAGTTCGGGACGGCGGGCCAGGACGAGCTTGGTTATACGGTCTGTGGTTTTCATGTGCGCAATCTACAAGGTTGCTTGTCAAGCATGCTTGTTTTGCAAATGCAAGCATGCTTGAATATCAAGACGAGCAAAGGAGGTCGCCATGACCAAAAGCCAGGCAATCAAACATTTCGGGTCGATATCGGCGCTCGCTAAGGCGCTGGGGGTGACCTACGAGGCGGTCCGCCAATGGGCGGATGTGCCTGAGCTTCGCCAGTACCAGATTGAGCGAATCACGAAGGGAGCGCTTAAGGCCGGGAAGGCGGACGCAGCTGCGTGACCGTGAGGACATTTTCCGCTGTCCGGCAATACGCCAGTAGATGACCAAAACACCTGCTGATCCATCCAGTACCGGAACGGCAGGCGAAAAAAAACCGCCTGGCAGGGCGGCTTTCTCTACAGCATTTGAACGAGTTGAAGCATGACAAACATAGTCCCAATTGACAAGTCCAGGGGGTTCACCCGGATGGACAACCAGCTCATGGATGGCCTGCTGGCTATCGATCTCCCGGCGCGGGAGATGAAAATTGTGCTGTACGTGGCTAAGGCCACTATCAACTTCGGTGCCGGTGCTCAGCGCATTCCTGCCACCGATATTGCCAAGGCCATCCACGCTCACCCTGACAGTGTGTCGAAGGCGATCTCCAGTCTTCTGCGTCGACGTGTGCTATTCCGCGAGGGAGGTGCTCGCGGCGATATCGGCGTGAACGACCCGAAAGACTGGGCCTACGTCATTGAGCCGAAACAGACCAAAACAGCCGACTCGGCCGAAGTGATCCGATTCGGTGAAGATTCGAAACAGACCAAAACCGCCGACTCCCTTCTTTATTCTAAGAATCTCTCCCCCAATGTAACTCTTCCTTCGGAAGAGATTACATGCCCCCCCCGGCCGAAAGCTGACCGCAAGGCTCCGTTCGGGAAGACGGCCATGCTGGCCAGCAACCCTCACGGACTGGACGAATCGCTGATCGATGATTACTTGACCGTCCGCAAGGCGAACAAGGCCCCTGTGACCGCCAGGGTGTGGTCCGGTCTGAATGCCAAGCTCGAGCAGTGCAAAGCTTTCGGTATAGAGCCTGCCAAGGCCCTGGAGGTCGCCGTTGAAAGCGGATGGCGTGGCTTCGAGGTGGAGTGGATCACTAAGCGTTTCGCCTCCCAGTCGCCCAGCCAGGGCAAAACCACCAGCCGTCATCACGGCTTCAACACTCGCGACTACCACGACGGGCTGATTCCCCGTGAGGATGGCTCCTATGCGTTCTGAAAAAGTGGTCCACCTCTCCAGCATGGCGGGCCCGCAAGTAACCTCGATGGCGATGTGCGAGGAGCACGGCCCCTATCAGGCGACCACCCACCAGGTGCTTAGTCACACGTTTCGATCGCCATGCCCAGGCTGCAAGGCGGCGCAAGCTGAGAAGGCCCTGGCCGAAGACGCCAAGCGTCAACGGCTGGATCTGGCTTACAAGCTCGGGGACTCTCTCATTCCCAAGCGGTTCAAGGATAAGACCTTTGCTACTTACGCGGCCACCAGCGAAGGGCAGCACAAAGCCAAAGCGCGCTGCGAACGCTATGCCGCTGAGTTCGAGATGAACCTCGCCGCTGGTCGTTGCCTGATCCTGGTCGGCAATCCTGGAACTGGTAAGACCCATCTGGGGGTGTCGATCGCACAGGCAGTCATGACTAGCACTCGGCATGCCGCTGCCTATCGAACCTTGGGTGGCATCCTGCAATCGATTCGAGCCACCTTCGACGGCAGCTCTGGGCAAACCGAGAGCAGCATCCTCGACGCCCTGATCAAGCCGGCGTTGCTCGTTCTGGATGAGGTCGGTGCCAGTAAAGAGGCCCCTAGTGATTTCGAGCTGAGCCGCCTGTTTTCGATCATCAACGGTCGCTACGAGAAGATGCTGCCGACCATCGTGATCTCCAACCTCGGCGCTAGGGAACTGCCTGCGGCGATGGGCGAGCGCTCAGCCGATCGGCTGCGAGAGGGTGGCGGCATCGTGCTGCCGTTTGACTGGTCGTCCCATCGCGGGAAGGAGCCGGCATGAGCACGCTGCTCACCCCGAATCCCGCCGAGTACCGCTACGCGCTCTACTGCCGCAGCGACCAGCTTGACATTTCCTATGGCGCCCGGCAGCCCGTGGCGCTGTACCGCGAAGAGGCGTTGGCCCAGGCGCACGGCGCCCGGATGTGGCCCGGCGCCTTCACCGTCATCGACCTGCAAGGAGGCGATTCATGCGCCAATCCAAACTGACCAAGGCCGCCCGTGGCCGCGACTGCCAGGTGCGCATTCCAGGCGTGTGCAATGGCAATCCCGAAACCACCGTCCTGGCCCACTACCGCATGGCTGGGACCTGTGGCGTGGGCATCAAGCCGCACGACATGCAAGGCGCCTGGGCCTGCAGCGCTTGCCACGACGCGTGCGACGGTCGCAGCGGCATCATTGATCGCGACACCGCCCGGCAGTTCCACGCCGAGGGCGTGATGCGCACCCAGGCCATCCTGATCAGCGAGGGGGTATTGGTCGCATGAGTGCACTCCGCGCATACAAACCCAAGAAGCCGACAGCCAAGCGCGTGGACCGCGAAGGACCTGAACAGGCCGCGCTGATGAAGGAAATTGAGCTCCGTTATCCCGACGTATTCGAGCTGATGTACCACGTACCAAACGGCGGCCACCGACTGAAGGAGGTCGCCGCCAAACTCAAGGCGCAGGGCGTCAAAGCTGGCATCCCCGATCTGGTGCTGCCAATGGCCCGTGGTGGGTATTTCGGCCTGTACATCGAGTTCAAGTCGACGGTCGATCCCGCGGCCGTATCGCCCAGCCAGCAGGCATGCATTCGTCGCTTGAACGACCAGGGCTATCTAGCCGTGGTATGTCGTGGTCACTTCGATGCCATGGAGTGCCTTCGGGCTTACCTGGCACAGCCAGCCACGGTGGCCGCATGACATCGGTCATTGCGTTCTCCGATGCCGAGCTGCGCCGCCGGAGCGACGACTTGTCCGCCGTGCTGCTGCGCGACCCGCGTTATCCTGGCTTGCGCTTCCGGTTCACTGAGGCCCGTCCGCGTGGCACCTGGTACTTGGTGGTGCGCAAGCGCTGGCACCGGATTGGCGCTTACCCCGACCAGTCCGCCAAGGTCGTGCTGGCTGCGCTGCCGGAGATCCGCCAGCGCCTGGCCGCCGACAATGTCGCCACGGTGTCGGGTTGGGAGCAGGTGGGCGAGCTGCTTGCCTGGTTCGCCGATCGCCTGGAACGCAACCGCAGCCTGTCGATCAAGCGCAAGGCCACGGCCAAGTCAGCCATTACGCGTCACTTGATCCCGCGCTTGGGCGGCCTGGCCCTGGCCGAGGTGAGCCGCAGCACGCTGGACCGCGACTTGGTATGGCCGCTGCAGGAACAGTTGTCGCTCGAGTACGTGCGTCTGGTGTTTGGCCTGCTGGTCGATGCGTTCAAGAAGGCCCACGCCTTGGGCATGATCGCCACCAACCCTATGGCCGGGATGCGCTTCAGCGATTTCACCAAGGCCCGCATCAAGCCCAAAGCCGCCCGCCTGCGCGCCGTGCAGATCGAAGAGCTGCTGACACAGCTGGCCGAGGTCATTACCCAGGCGCCCGCCGATGCCGTGTTGGCCCTGTTGATGCTGTGCCACGGCAACCGGGTCGGAGAGACCCGCATGGCCCAGTGGCCGCACATCAGCCTGGCCACCCGCCGCTGGTACCTGCCCGCCGAGAACACAAAGACCCGGGTGGAGCACTCGCTGCCGCTGACCGACCAGGTATGCGCGCTGCTGAGCGGCTACCGGGAGATTCAGCAGGCCCAGGGCTACACCGGCCGCTACCTGTTCCCTGGCAAGTCCGGGCGTTGCATGAGCGAGAAACAGGCCGCTGAGGTGTTCACCCGCCTGGGTCAGGGTGAGTGGACCAGTCACGACCTGCGCAAGCTGGCCCGAGGCTGCTGGGCCGACCAGGGCATCGACTTCCTGATCGGTGAGCTGCTGATCAACCACTCCATGGGTCACAACGTGCAGGTGTACATCCAGACCACCGCCGAGGAGCGCAAGCGTGCCGCCCTGGAGCAGTGGCACGCGTTTCTCGACAGCAAGGGTTTCGACCGCATTCATGGGAAGAAGGAGGGTAGAAATGCCGATTCTGGTAATGACCCACAAGCCGCGCAGCACGCGGCCTGCGCCGGGATTCAGGAAACAACCGTAGGCGAGGATTCGAAATGAAAAACGACGACAAGATGCGCGCCGCACGAGGTGGCCGAAAAGTCGTTCCGCGCCCAAGGCTTCAAGGTGGTCGGCTGATGAAGAAGCACGGCCCAGCCTTCAAGAAGGCCGTGATCGAGCTGGACAAGTGCCCTTTGTGCCGTGGGAGGGCGGTCACTCAGGGTGTGTTTCACGAGCTGCCATGCGACCACTGCAACGCCTCGGGCTGGGTAGCGGCTGCAACTGGCGAGGCCTTGGCCCTGGATGAGCTGGTGACCCAGCTCAGCATGAGGCTCCAGGCTGCGACACGGCAGATCGAGCAGTTGAAAAAGCCACGGGCGATTGGCCCGGAGGTGGTGTATCAGGAAGGCAACCGGCTGGGCGCCGGTGGCAGCAACTACACGGGCGATTGAGGGGGAAGGACATGGTCTACAACAGCGTATCGGGTGCAGTAGTGGCCGCTCTGGCGGCTGGGGAGAAAGGCGCCGCGAAAGGGCAGGCCTGGCAGAAACTCTACAAGGCGGCAGAGGAGGAAGGTGGCTGCTTGGCCTCATTGGGAGGCCGATCGGGCGGCATTGACCGCACCCAGGTGGATTACTGGCTGTCGGCCCGCCTGCACCACATGCTCAAGGGCAGGCACTGGGATGCACTGGTCGCCAAGTACAGCACCAACAAGGCGAAGAAGGTTCAGGCGATTACGCTGATCCGGCCACTCATCGCGAGCCCTGCACCGACACTGTTCATCTACAAAGCGGTGACTGCCTGGGCGGTCCCGAAACTCAAAGGAGCCCGTCGCAAGGCGCCGAAATCTGTTTCGGTGGATCTCGCCTTGGATGCATCAGCATGGCGGCGGGATGCAGCGGTGAAAGCAGCCGTCGCTGCTGGTCAGGCCGCGAGGAAGCGTATCGAAGCGGTCGAGGAAGGGTTGATCATCCTGCCGGACAGCTTCTACGACATGAACACCTGGGATCTCGATGCTACACCGGAGTCGACCCGCCGGCGGTGGAGGCTGGATATCAACGAGAAGCTGGACGGGATGATCGACGACGCGCTGGCAGAGGTTCGGGTGATATTGGAGGCCGAGGGGCTGCTGATGAAAGAGGCTGCATGATTGCCTGTTGACATCAGTGAGCGACTGAGCGAAATTATCCCCATCCTGTCATTCCTGCGCGTGCTGAGGAGTGATCGCAAAAGCCCGGCCAATGTGTCGGGTTTTTTGTTGACTAAGATTCACCGCCCCTATATATAGCGGTCGCCCAGTTAGCCAATTTGAGGTGGGATAGTGACCGACTTTATTGATGACGAGCGCGAGCACGAGCACGAGCCTGAGCGCGAGTACGATGGCGACTTCGCGATAGAAGACGATGACGAAGAGCAGGGCGACCCGTTTTATGAGTCTCCGTACGATGATGACGAGGAAGAAGACGAGTACGAGAAAGACAACAGGGAAGGGTGGGAACACAACATTGAAAAATGGAACGATCTCTGACCTGATCCATTGATTTTTTGAAAGCCCGGCTATTGAGCTGGGCTTTTCCGTTTCTGAGCCCTGGCAAATGCCGGGGCTTTTTCATTTCCGCTCCCCGCAACGGGAGGAATCGAGATGCCAAACATGCCCGAGAAGGATCCTGGCCTGTGGGCCGCTGTGCTCACCTGGGTGCTGGCCCATCAGCCTCAGCTGTATGCCGCTGGCTTGTCAGTCGCGATCGCCGTCCTCCGGGTGGTGTATGGCGGCGGCACGCGCCGGCAGATGTTCTTGGAGGGCGCGCTGTGCGGCCTCATCACCCTGGCCCTGGTGCCGCTGCTCGAATGGATGGGCTTGCCGCAGGGCATGGCCACATTCGCCGGCGGCATGGTCGGCTTCATGGGCGTGGAGAAGCTTCGCGGCTACTCCGACCTGTTCCTGTCTCGTAAGGCTCAGGGCTGATGAGCTGCACTGGGTGCGCCGCCCGGCGCGAATGGATCAACAAGTGGATGAAGGTGGCCCGTGAACGAGCAAGCAATCTCTTTGCTCCAGCAGATCCTGGACCAGCAGCAGAAGCAGACCAGTCTGCTCGAACAGATCGCGACCAAGAACCTAGCACTGATCGAGGCGTTGGCTGACGATACGGCTATCGACTCTGACGAACTTCCTCGCACGCACTATCTGGACGGTTCGCCATGCCGCTGAGACCACAACGACCATGTCGGGCACAGGGCTGCCGATCGCTGCACCGCAATGCCAATGGCTACTGCGATGGCCATGCCGACCTGGCTGCCGAGCAGGCCAAGGCTTGGGCAACCCGCAAGGGATCAGGCCGTGGTGGTCGTCCATGGCGGCGCAAGCGTGAACGAATCCTGAAGCGAGACCAGTACCTCTGTCGGTGTGACGACTGTGTCCAGCTTGGCCGCATCCGAGAGGCGCATGAGGTGGACCACATCGTGGCCCTGGCCCACGGCGGTACGGACGATGACGACAACCTTCGGGCGATCAACCGCGACTGCCACAAGGCGAAGACGCAGCGGGAGTCGAAAACGATCAAAAAATGATCGAAATCGGCGCAAATGAGACGAAATATCGTTTCCGGGGAGGGGGAGGGTCAAAAGTTCAGGCCCTTTCGCTCGGACACCGCGCCCTCAGTCGTTTTTTTACACCCGCGAAATATAAAGTTTAGTGGAGGCGCCGATGCCAGGGGTTGCCGGGCGCTCCGGCCGTCGCCCAAAACCCACGGCCCAGAAGGCGCTGGCCGGTAATCCCGGCAAGCGCAAGCTCAACATGGACGAGCCTGACTTTGCTCTGGTGACCAATGTCGACCCGCCCGAATGGCTGTGCGAACACGCCACTCGGGTTTGGGAAATGCTGGTGCCGGAATTGCTGCGAGCCAAGGTTCTGGCTCTGACCGATATGCATAATGTCGAGGCGTTCTGCACTGCGTACGGTAACTGGCGGCTTGCTCAAGACTCTGTCCGGGAACATGGCGTCGTAGTCGCGGGAGCCACAGGCGGGCCGGTGAAAAACCCGGCGCTCACCGCCGCCAACGAGGCCATGCGCCAGATGGTCACTTTCGGCTCGATGCTTGGGCTCGATCCCGCGAGCCGCACGCGCATCATCGGCGGCAACAAGCAGAAGACAACGAACCCATTCGCAGGCTTGCTCGAGTGACCAATGGCCAGGACCAAGTACACCAACGTCGACAAGGCGATGGCGTGGGCAAGGTCCGTCCTGAAAGGCAAGTTCCCGGCCTGCCGCTATATACACCAGGCGATCGAGCGGCACTTTGACGACGTAGCGGCCAGCCGCTCCAAGAGCTACCCATACAAGTTCGACCCGGCCAAGGCCGAGAAGAAGCTGCGCCTGATGCAGCTGCTGCCCCACACTAAGGGCGAATGGGCGTTCAAGCGGCAGTTGATCACGCTTGAGCCATGGCAGCTCTTCGGCCTGGCCTGCACTTTCGGCTGGATCCGGAAGAAGGGCGGGTACCGGCGTTTCCGCGAAAGCTACTGGGAAGTGCCGCGCAAGAACGGCAAATCAGTGATTGCCGCCGGCGTCGGCATCAGCATGTTCACCGCCGACAACGAATTTGGCGCCGAGGTGTACTCCGGTGCGACCACCGAGAAGCAGGCATGGGAGGTATTCCGTCCTGCAAGGCTGATGGTCAGCCGTTCGCCCATGTTGATCGAGGCGGCGGGCATCGAGGTCAACGCCTCGAACTTGAACATCCCGTCCAACGGCAGCCGCTTCGAGCCGCTGATTGGTAACCCGGGTGATGGTGCTTCGCCGTCCTGCGCGATCATCGACGAATACCATGAGCACGACAGCGCGGCGCAGTACGACACGATGCTTACCGGCATGGGCGCACGCCGCCAGCCGCTGATGTTCATCATTACCACCGCCGGAGCGAACATCGAGGGGCCTTGTTACGACAAGAGGCGCCAGGTCGTCGAGATGCTCAATGGCACCGTCCCAGACGACGAACTGTTCGGCTACATCTGGACCCTTGACGAGGGTGATGACTGGACTGATCCGAAGAACCTGGCCAAGGCGAACCCCTGCATGGGCGTGTCCGTGTTTCAGGAGTACCTGGAGAGCCAGCTGGCGAGGGCGATCCGCTCGGCGCGTTTTACCAACACGTTCAAGACCAAGCATCTGAACCTGTGGGTGAGTGCCAAATCCGGCTTCTTCAATATGGAGAGCTGGAAGGCCTGCGAGGACAAGACGCTCACCCTTGAACAGTTCGAGGGCCAAGAATGGGTTGCCGGCTTCGACCTGGCGCGCAAGCTGGACATGAACTCTAGGGCCAGACTGTTCTGGCGTGAAGTCGATGGGAAAATCCACTACTACAGCGTCGGACCTGCGTTCTGGGTGCCGGATGATACGGCCAACGACGTAGACAACAAGCGCATGTCCGAGCGCTTCCAGGCCTGGGTCAACACTGGCCACCTAGTCGCAACGCCCGGCGCCGAGGTCGATTACCGCGAGATCCTCGAGGACACCAAGGAAGCCAACAAGTTAGCACCGATCAGGGAGAGCCCAATCGACCCGCACGGCGCCACTGGTCTAAGTCATGACCTAGACGACCAGGGTTTCAACCCCATCACCATCACCCAGAACTACACCAACATGTCCGACGGCATGAAGGAGCTGGAGGCAGCCATCGAGGCGGGCCGCTTCCACCACGACGGTAATCCGATCATGACTTGGTGTATCGGGAATGTGATCGGAAAGCACCTACCCGGCAACGACGACGTGGTGCGACCAATCAAGCAGGGTGAAGACAACAAGATCGACGGCGCCGTGGCACTGATCATGGCTGTTGGATCGGTGCTGCGCCTGGCTGCCGAAGGCTCTGGCGGCTTCGACAACTTCTTCGCCAACCCTATCGTGGTTGGCTAACGGGACAACCTATGAAAACTGGCCTGATCATCTTTCTGGTGCTTGCCGCCGGCGGCTTGCTGCTGGGCGTTGCTGGCGTATATGTACTTGCCGGCCTGGGTTACGCGCTGTTGGCCGCTGCCGGTGCGCTTCTGGCTTCCGCAGGCTTCATTCGCAAGGGGCTGATCGGTGGCTAAATCTCTCTCTCAGGTTCTTGGCCAGGCGCTGGTCAAGTCCGCCGAGCCGGGCTTTGCCTCCAGTCTGGCGGGATGGGCAGGGCGCAAGATTGGCCTCGGCGACGCGGCGTTCTGGAACACCTACTACGGTACCGATTCGGCCTCTGGCAAGGTGGTCAGCCAGCAAACGGCCCTCCAGCTTTCCACGGTCTGGGCATGCGTTAGGTTGATCGCCGAGACCATCGCCACGCTGCCGATCGCCTTGTACGAGAACCAGAACGGCGCTCCGGTGGTGGCAGCCTCTCACCCGGTCAACTTCGTGATCAGCCAGCAGCCCAACGCCGACCAGACCCCGGTCGAGTTCTGGGAGAACGTCATGGCGAGCCTGTTGCTCCAGGGGAACTCATTCTGCGAGCCGCACATGAGCGGTCGGACGCTGACGAGTCTGGAGTTTCTGCTGCCACAGAACATGTCGCCACCGCGGCGCCTGGCGGACGGCTCCATCGAGTACCGCTACACGGACAACTTCGGCAAGCCTCACACGCTGACCGAGGATCAGATGGTGCACGTGCGAGCCTTCGGCGTTGACCCGCTTTGCGGCCTGTCGCCGCTGGCCTATGGGCGGCAGGTGCTGGGCTCGGCCATGGCGGCTGATGAGTCGGCGGCCAAGATGTTCGCCAACGGCATGAAGCTGGGCGGCGTGCTGTCCACCGACCAGATCCTCAAGCCGGAACAGCGCAAGGACATCCGCGAGGACATGATCAAGCAGTTCTCCGGCGCGACGAATCACGGCAAGACGATGGTTCTAGAAGCGGGCATGAAGTACCAGCAGGTCTCCATGACGCCAGAAGACGCCCAAATGCTGCAGACCAGGGCGTTCAACGTCGAGGAGATTTGCCGCTGGTTCCGGGTGCCGCCGTGGATGGTCGGGCACACGCAGAACTCCACCAGCTGGGGCACAGGCATGGAGCAGCAGATGATCGGCTTCCTGTCGTTCACCCTGCTTCCCTGGATCAAGCGCATCGAGATGTGCGCCAACCGACGCCTGTTGCGTCCTGATGAGCGCCGCCGCTTCTACGTGAAGTTCAATCCGGAAGGGCTGCTGCGCATGGATAGCGCGGCGCGGGCGGCCTTCTACAGCTCGATGACGCAGAACGGGATCTACACGCGGGACGACTGCCGCCGCAAAGAAAACCTGCCTCCGCAGGGCGGGAACGCCGCGAAGCTCACTGTGCAATCCAACATGCTGCCGATCGACAAGCTGGGTGAAGACCCCGGCGGCGCCAATCAGGCCAAGGCGGCGCTGCTCGACTGGCTCAACGACCAGCCAAGAGGTAAATCCGAATGAAATCCGCCCCCACCAGCTGGTGGTCTGGGTCCGGCGTAAAGGCGGGCCACAAGGACCGAGCAGCAGCGGTCAAATACCGCTCTTTCGACTATGACGTGAAGGCTGTCGGTGACGACGGCCTTTTTTCTGGCTACGGCTCGGTGTTCGGCGTGGTCGACAGCTACAACGAGGTTGTCGCACCAGGTGCATTTTTGGAGTCGATTGCCGAGGCCAAGGCAAAGAACCGCACCTTCCCCGTGCTCTGGCAACACCGAACCGGCGAGCCGATTGGCAGTTGGAGCATCGACAGCCTGAAGGAAGACGACCGAGGTCTGTTCGGCGAGGGTGAGCTCTGGCTGGCTGACGCACCCTACGCCCGCATTGCCCACCGAGGTATGCAAACCCGGTCCATCACCGGCTTGTCCATCGGCTACTACGTGCGTGAGTCGAGCTTCGACGAGAAGACGCGAATCCGGACGTTGACGAAGCTGGACTTGATCGAGATCTCCATCGTCACCGTGCCCGCCAATGACGAGGCGCGCACCGACACCATCAAGTCGAAGTTGGCCCACGGCGGACTGCCTTCGATGCCCGAATTTGAGTTGCTCCTGCGTGAGGCAGGCTTCTCGAAAACCCAGTCTGCGGTGATTGCCAATCGTGGGCTGCAGCATTTGCTCCGGAGCGAGTCCGCGGGCGACCTGGCAGAACTTGAAATCGTCGAGGCGTTGAAATCGCGCCCGGCACTGTCTCTCCCATCGTTTTGAGGATTCACCATGCATAACGCCATGAGCAACCAGGCTCGCGCCGAGTACCGCCAGTTCCAGCGCAAGGAGCATGCCGACGACAAGATCCAGCTGAAGGCGGTCAATGACCTGCTCGACCAGCGCGATCAGGAGATCAAGGTATTCGCCACCAAGGCGGCCGAAGAGATCAAGGAGCACGGCACCATTCTGGCCGAGACCAAGACCATCCTCGATGGTCTGGTGAAGGACGGCTTGGGCCTGCAGGATCGCCTGCAGGAAATCGAGCAGAAGATGGCCCGCCGTTTCTCTGCCAACGACCCTGTCGACTTCAAGTCGGCTGGCGAGGAGCTGACCGAATGCGACGACTTCAAGTCGCTGCAAACTCGCGGTCGCGGCATCGTTCGAGTGGGCCGGAAGGCCGTCACCAACATCACCAGCGCTACCACCGGCACCGGTGGCGTCGGCGCGGCTATCCAGCCGACCCGTGTGCCCGGCATCGTGGTTGGGCCGGAGCGTGAGTTCACCATTCGCGACCTGATCATGCCAGGCCGCACCGGCTCGAACGCGGTCGAGTTCGTGCAGGAAACCGGCTTCCAGAACATGGCCGCGCCCCAGGCGGGTGAGGGTGCCGCGAAAGCCCAGTCTGATCTGTCCTTCGGCCTGAAGACCACCAACGTCATCACCATTGCCCACTGGTTCCGCGCTTCCAAGCAGGTGCTGTCGGACATTCCGCTCCTTCAGAGCTACATCAACGGCCGCGCGATCTACGGCCTGAAGTACAAGGAAGAAGAGCAGCTGCTCGCTGGCGACGGTACCGGCCAGAACCTGCTGGGCTTGATTCCTCAGGCTACCGCCTTCAACAACGCTCTGCGCAAGGCGGGCGACACCAAGATCGACACCCTGCGCCGCGCCATTCTGCAGGTTCGCATTGCCGAGTACCGTGCTTCGGCCATCGCTCTGAACCCGGTTGACTGGGCCGACATCGAGCTGACCAAAGACGCCAACGGCTCCTACATCTGGGTGAACGTCCAGGAAGGCGGCGTACAGCGCCTGTGGAAGTTGCCTGTGGTGGACAGCAACGCTGTGCCGGAAGGTGAGTTCCTGGTAGGCGCGATGAACATCGCCGCCCAGGTGTTCGACCGCGAAGAGGCGGCCGTTGAGGTCTCGACCGAAGACGGCGACAACTTCCGCACCAACATGGTCACCATCCGTGCTGAGGAGCGTCTGGCGCTGGCGGTGTACCGCCCCGAGTCGTTCGTCCACGGCGAGTTCGAAGTCACCCCGTAATCAGCCCAGGAGCACGCCCGGGAAACCGGGCGTGACTGCACATGCCAGACGTCAAAGTGAAAACCATCAAGGGCTTCAACAACGGCGGCGCGTACGTCAAGCGCAACCAAGAGATCACCGTCGACGAGCTACGTGCTCGCGATTTGCTGCGTAATGGCCTGATCGAGGATTACGACGTGAAGAAAGCCCAGGAACCCGAGAACAAGAAGGCGCCGGAGCCGGCCAACAAAGGCGGCAAGGGAGCGGCCACCAAGCCCAAGGAGTGATCCATGTCCGTGATCGCCATCGACCTTGCCATGCATCATCTGCTGGCCGAACCTGAAGATCAGGTACTGGTCCAGGCTCAGCTGGACGCGGCGGAAGAGGCGGCGATGCAGTTCCTCAACCGCCGCTTCTACCTAGACCAGGTGACGCTCGACGGCGCCCGCGCCGGTGTGTCGGCCTCCTTGCAGCAAGCCAAGGAGGCGAACTCTGCGGCGGTCGCTGCCGCTGAGGCAGAGCAGGACTACACACTGCGCTGCCGACTGCTCGACCATGCCCGCCAGGCTCTGGCTGATGCGTATGACCAGGCCGACGCCATCGCCTACGGCATGGTGCTCAACCCCTCCATACAGGCGGCTTGCCTGTTGAAGCTTGGGCACCTGTTCGCCAACCGCGAGGAGGTGGTCACCGGTACCATCGCCACTGAGCTGCCGCTGGCCTCCCAGCACCTGCTGATGCCCTATCGCATCAGGATGGGTGTGTGATGCAGGCCGGCAAGCTCCGGCACCGCATCGACCTTCAGGAGCTGGTACAGGTGCGTGACCCGGCAACCCTGGAGTTCGGCGAACCGGAATGGGTGACCCGCTGGGAGAAATGTCCGGCACGTGTTGAGCCGTTGTCAGCGCGGGATCTCGTCGCGGCTCAGGCAGCTCAGTCCGAGGCGACCGCCCGTATGGTGATCCGCTACCGACCAGGCGTGCTGCCCACCATGCGCATCATCTACCGCGGCGAGGTGTACAGCATTGAAGGCCCACCCCTGGAGGACGACAAGTCCGGCCTGGAATACCTGACGCTTCTGGTGTCGAAGGGGGTAAAGGATGGCTGATGGCGTCGAGTTCAGCATCACCGGCCTGGAAAGCCTGCTGGGGAAGTTGGGCGCCGTCAGCTACGACGTTCGCCGCAAGGGTGGCCGGGCCGCACTGCGCAAAGCTTCCCAGGTGGTGGTGCAGAAGGCCAAGGAGGGCGCCGAGCGGATCGACGACAAGGAAACCGGTCGCTCTATCGCCGACAACATCGCCCTGCGCTGGAATGGCCGCCTGTTCAAGCAGACCGGTGACCTGGGCTTCCGCATCGGCGTGCTGCACGGCGCGGTGCTGGCCAAGAAGGGGGAAGCGGTCGACCTCTCGACCAATGCGCCGACCCCTCACTGGCGCCTGATTGAGTTCGGCACCGAGAAGATGGCCGCAGTCCCGTTCATGCGTCCGGCCCTGGCCAACAGCATCGCGGAGGTGACCAACACCTTCGTCTCCGAATATGAAAAGTCGATCGATCGCGCCATCCGGCGCGCTGCGAAGAAGGCTGCATCCTCATGACACCACCGATTGTTCAGGCCTGTTTGGCTTCTCCAGCGGTTACCGCTTTGCTGGGGGCTGGCGCGGATATGCGGCTCTATTCCTTTGGCGAGGCGCCGGATGCCGTGGCCAAGCCCTATGCCGTGTGGCAACTCGTCAACGGAACGCCGGAGAATTTCCTCGCCGGACGCCCTGATGTCGACGGCTTCACGCTGCAGATCGACGTGTACGGCACCACCGGCACCTCTGTGCGCCAAGTGCGCGATGCCGTCCGTGATGCCATCGAGCTGCGCGCCAATGTCACCCGCTGGGGCGGCGAAGGCCGTGACCCAACCACCAAGAACTACCGAACCAGCTTCGACGTGGACTGGATAGTCCGCCGTTGAGCCAACCAGGCCCGCCTCAAGCGGGCTTTTCTTTGCCCGACAGGAGACCACCATGTCGATTTTGACCCAAGGCACCCAGGTCTACGCCCTGGTAAAGCCCGTTACTGGCACCGGTCCGCTTACCGTTCTGGAAGTGGAGTGCGCCACCGCCTTCAACCCTGGCGGCTCTCCCAAAGAGCAGATCGAGGACACCTGCCTCAGTTCGAAGGAGCGTACCTACAAGCCCGGCCTGCGCACCCCGGGACAGGCTTCCCTGACCATCAATGCCGACCCTAACAATGCGAGCCACATCCGCTTGCATCAGCTGTCCGAAGAGGATGGCGATACCACTATCAAGTGGGCCGTGGGCTGGTCCGACGGCACTGAAGCGCCGACCTTAAACACCGCAGGAGATGACTTCGAGCTTCCGGAGACCCGGACCTGGTTCGTCTTCGAAGGCTACGTCGCCGACTTCCCGTTCGACTTCGCCGCCAACTCCGTGGTCAGCACCGCGGTCTCCATCCAGCGTTCGGGCGGCTCCGCCTGGATCAAGAAATCTGCCTGAGGTAGTCAATGAAGCTCAACATCGACAGCCTGCGCCAAGCGGGCGCCTTCACCGGTCGCCCAGTTGAGAAGGAGATCAGCTGGCGCCAAGGCGACGACACCCTGACGGCGACGGTGTTCGTTCGCCCGCTGGGCTACCAGAGTGCTGTCAGTGACGTGCTCGCCGCTGGCGGCAAGCAGGACAGCATTGCCGGCCGCATCGCTGCTGCCATTTGCGATGAGGAAGGCAACCCGGTATTCACCGCTCTGGATATAACCCATGGCCCGCTTGATCCCGCCGAACTGGCGAAGGACCGCGACAGCACCAAGCGCCTGGGCGCCCTGGACGGCAATCTCACCGTTGCCCTGCTCACGGCTATCCATGAGGTGAACAACCTGGGAAAGACGCCGAACTCAGCGAGCTCGACGAACTCTGGCACGAGCTCGTCCTCGCCGGCGTCGGCGGGCGCACGATCGCGCAAGCCCAGGAAGCCCTGAGTCTGCGCGAATTTCACTCTTGGGTGAAGTACAGGAATCGCCGTGGTTCTCTCCACGTAGGTATGCGTGTGGAGCGGGCAGCGGGGCTCCTCGCGTCGATCCTGGCCAACCAAGGGCGCAACGTCAAGCTGAGGCCGGAGCCTTTCACCCCGGCCGATTTCTGCCCTCATGACGATCGCCAGGCGACAAGCCTTGAGCAGGCCATGGAGGACTGGTCCTGACAATGGCTATTTGGTACGAGGCTGCCGGATGTTAGATTGCTCAATTTGCATGGAAGGCGACTAGCCATGGCAGCTGATGTGAACACCTACATGGGAATCGGCACGGCGGTAACCGCGGCACTGTTCTATTTTCCTCCGACGATAGTTGCGTGGATCAGGCAGCATCCGAACCGCGTTTCGATTTTCCTGCTCAACCTGCTGCTTGGATGGACGGTGATTGGGTGGTTCGTTGCCCTTATATGGTCGGCGTCTGCAATTCGGCGATACCCCCTACCTGACAACGTCAAAGCGACGGAGCAGTCAGCGGCGGACAACGATAGCTATCGGCGACTGGAGCAGCTGGCCGACCTGAAAGAGCGCGGCCATCTAACCCAAGAAGAATTCGATGAGGAAAAGCAGAGAGTTCTAAAGGGTAGGTAGTCATACAAGCAACGAGCCCGCTTTCGCGGGCTTTTTTTCGCCTGGAGGAAAGCATGGCGAGCCGTTCTCTTGGCACATTGACTCTCGACTTGATCGCGAGGATTGGCGGCTTTACCGGCCCTATGGACAAGGCCGGTCGCGAAACTCAGAAGCAGATGGCGGAAATCCGAAAGCATGCCGAGCGCCTGGGTGCGGCTGTGGGTGCATCTTTCGCTGCTATCCCCGCTGTCGTGGCCGGCCTGGTCACCAGCTCGGCGGCAGCCGCCAAAGAGATATCAAATCTGTCCGCACTCGCTGGTCTCAGTACAACTGAGTTCCAGAGATACGCCGCCGCTGCAGCTTCGGTTGGCGTTCAGCAGGACAAGCTTTCGGACATTTTCAAGGATACCAACGACAAAGTCGGAGACTTTCTTGCCACTGGCGGGGGTGAGCTGAAGAACTTCTTCGAGACGGTGGCGCCGAAGGTTGGCGTTACTGCGGAGCAGTTCCGTAAGCTGAATAGCGCGGATGCGCTACAGCTGTACGTCAGCAGTCTACAAAAAGCGAACGTCAGTCAGGCGCAGATGACCTTCTTCATGGAGGCGATTGCTGACGAGGCTACGGCTTTGGTTCCGCTCTTGGCCGATGGGGGGAAAAAATTCAAGGAACTTGGTGATGCCGCGCAGTCTGCCGGCATGGTCATGGACGAGCAGACGATCGGCGCCGCTCAACAGTTCAGCACTGAGCTGACTGTTATTAGCCAATACGCCAGCTCGGCTAAGACCGCTCTGGCTGCTGAGTTCATGCCTGTGTTGGCACAGCTGGCAAAAGATCTGGCTGACACGTCCAGAGAGGCTGGCGGACTGAGGAATGTGGTGCATGAGTTCGCCGAAGACTTAATCGAGGTCACGGCAATCACTGCGAGCGTTGCCGATGGCACAAGCCGAGCTTTCACGATCGTCGCCGGGACAATCGCCAGTGGGTTTGCCACGACGATGGCGTATCTGCAAAGCATTGGTGCAACAGCCAATACATTGCTTGGCGCCGTCACGTTTGGCGATATGTCGAAGGATTTCAAGGAAAACGCGGCGAAGCTGACATCTGACGCAATTGACAACTCCCGAACTGCGGGCCTGATCGCCGCAGAACTGGCTGATGAGTTCAAGAAACCGTGGTCTGGCGACGTAATCCGTGAGTATGTGAAGGAGGCGCGGAAGGCGGCATTCGACCTGCCAAAGATCGTGCCGACCGGCAATGGAAATGCTGGAATTCTCGGTCAAACCGATGCACAGAAGGCCGCTGCCAAGGCGGCCGAGGCCGCAGCCAAGAAGCTGCAGCAGCAGTTCGAGTCGGCTGAAGAGGGCTATGAACGACAAATTGCTCTCATCAACACGGAAGTCGACAAACGCCAGGATGCCACCGAGGCGGCCAAGCTGCAGTTCGAAGTCGAATCAGGAAAGCTCAAAGGCCTGAGCACTCAGCAGCAAACCCGCTTGAAGGACCTGGCCGCCGAGCTGGACAAGCTGAAACAGCTGAAGGTAGCCAACGAGGAGAATGCGAAGGCTGCCTCCTACGCAGCCACTTTGGCGGCGGCCAATGCTACAGCCAAATCCGGCCTCGACATGGAATTTGTTGGCGCCGGCATGGGCAGTCAAACCCGCGAGCGACTGCAAGGCATTCTGGAGATCCGCCAGGAGTTCGACCAGAAGTTCGCCGACCTGCAGGCCCAGCGTAACGCCGGCGACATCAGCGAAAGCCTGTTCAAGCGCGAGGCTGAACTACTGCAGTCGTCGCTGAGCGAGCGGCTGTCCATGCAGATGGACTACTACGACCAGCTCGACGAGGCCCAGACCAACTGGTTGGATGGCTCCAAGGACGCCTGGCAGGACTATGCCGACCATGCGCGGGACCTGTCGTCGCAGATGTATGACGTCACCAGCAATGCCCTGGGTAGCCTGGAGGATGAGCTGGTCAGCTTCGTGAAAACCGGGGAGTTCAACTTCAGCAGTTTCGTCGAGGGTATCGCCGATGACCTGCTGCACATGCTCGTCAAGGTCGGCCTGCAGATGCTGGTCAACGCTGCGATTGGAGACAGCGCCGCGGCCTCGTCGGCTGCGCTGGCTGCTGCAACCGGTACCGCAATGGCCGCCGCCTATGCACCTGCGGCTGCCATGGCGTCTTTGGCATCGTTTGGTGCCAACGCCGCGCCGGCCTCCGCTGCGATCACCAGCACCACTGGCCTGGCCAGCAGCCTGGCCCTGGTGGGTATGGCTCACGACGGTATCGACAGCGTGCCGCGCGAAGGCACCTGGTTGCTGCAGAAGGGCGAGCGCGTCACCACTGCCGGAACCAGCGCCAAGTTGGACCGGACACTGAGCGACATCCAGGCCCAAGGCGGGAGCAGGAGCCTTCCCGGCAATCTGCCGCCCATTCAGCAGCATTTTCAGATCCAGGGTAGTGCCGACGATGCAACGCTGGCGCGGATCAGGGAGGCGGCCAGCCAGGGCGCCCAGGCTGGCTATCAGATGGTGCTGAAGGACTTCAAGAACAACGGCCCAGCCCGGCAGATGCTGCGTAAGGGCTGATCGACCACCAGGAGTGACTACATGGCAATCGCATGGCCGGATGGCCTGTGCCCGACAGAAATGACCTGGGGCGTCGTCTACAACAACCGGGCGTTCACCTCGACGCTGTCGAACGCTCAGCAGATCGTCGGCTACCCGGGGGCCTACTGGCAGTGCCAGATGACCTTCGGCGCGTTGTCGCGCGAGGAGGAGCGAATCCTGACGGCGTTCATCGGCCGCCTGCAGGGCATGTTCGGTACGTTCAATCTGCCAGCGTTCACCCGGACGCGATCCGACTCGATCGGCGCACCCAAGGTGGTCACCGCTAACGCCCAGGCCTCCGTGATGCGCCTGAGCGGGGTGACGGCCAACAAGAAAGTTTTCTCCATGGGGGACTACATCACCATCGGCGGGGTGATGTTCGAGGTCGTCGACGATGCGACTTCTGACGCATCCGGGCAGGTGTTGATCAACGTGAACAAGCCGATCCGCAAGACGATTGCCGCCGGCACTGCAGTTGAGTACCAGGCGCCCTATGCCGAGATGCGGCGCGTCAGTGACAACCACGCCCTGACGCTTCGGCCTTTGGTGGCCAACGGTTCGCTCGAGTTCAGGGAGGCCTTCTGATGGCTGGCGCATTCCCATTCAGTCAGCGGGTGGTGGACATCATCGCCAAGGGCCGATTCATGGCCGTGTACGCCTGCCAGCTCGATTTCCCTGACGGCATGGTCTTCGCCCATACCGGCACGGGTGAGCTTGTGCTAGGCGGCATCACTTACCAAGGCGTGGGCACCTTCGGGGAGGTTGGCCAGGCCCAGGAGAGCAGCAATTCCAGTTCTCCCATGAGCGTCGAACTCACCCTCAACGGCCTGGACACCACGATCATCACCGAGACCAGCCTGAAGGGCTGCCGAGGGCGCAATGCGAAACTGATGTTCGTGGTCATCGACCAGGCCGGCGATTACGCCGCTGACATTCTGTTCAGCGGGCGGATGGATGCGGCCCAGTTCGCGTACAGCGGCAATGGCAGCGATGGCAATGCCATCAAGGTGCCGATCATCGACCGCATGGCCGAGTGGAGCCGTACTTCCACCGAGCGCTGGACCGACGAGAACCACCGGGCCCGGCACCAAGACGACCGCTTCTTCTATGCAGTGGCCCAGATGGCCGACTGGCCCATTTACTGGGGCGCCTCCAAGGACGCCCCGAAGTTCACCTACGAGAAGTGACTATGCGAACCCGCGATTGGACAACTCAACTCGCCAACACGATCAAGGCCGCCACTGAGCGGCCTTTTTCATGGGGCGAATTTGACTGCTGCCTGTTTGCCGCGGACTGCGCGGTGGCGGTGTGCGGGACTGATCCGGCGGCGCTGTATCGGGGGCGGTACACCACGGAGACGGGGGCCAAGCGCCTGCTGAAGAAGATCCACGGTTCGCTCGATGCGGCCTGGGATGCCTGCTTCGCTCGGGTCAACCCGGCGTTCATTCAGCGCGGTGATGTGGCGATGTACGACGGCCCCAACGGGCGCGGAGTGGCGGTGTACTGGGCCGGTGAGTTCTGGTCTGTGGCGGAGGATGGGGCAGGGCGGATCGCCTGCGAGCCTCTGGTGGTGTGGAGGGTTGAATGAGCAAGGCAGTCAAAAAGGTTGCCCTGGTCGCTGCTGGCGCCGCCCTGGGCTTTGTCACCGGCGGCGTGGGCTTCGCGATCATCGGCGGCGCCGTTGGCTTGTTCGTTGGCTCGCAGCAGGACGCAGCGCTCAAGGGCGGTCGAGGCGGTACCGGCGAGCCGTCCGCCCAGACCGTGCGGTCGTCGAAGGCGCCGGCACGCTTCATTCTTGGCCGGGTCAGCACTGGCGGTGTCCTGGTATGGGCGCAGGAGCAGACCGGCAACCAAGGCAATGGCGAGTGGGTGCACCTGGTCTATGTGCTGAGCGAAGGCGCGGTCGATGGGCTGGAGAAAATCTACCTCGGCGAGGAGGAGATCGGTACCTATGGGGAGTACGCCTCGTATGAGTTGATCGTGAACCCCACTCAGGTCAACGCCTTTTTGAAGGCAAACTGCCGGGACTGGAAGGATTCGCAGATTGGCCGGGGCCTGTCCTTCGTTCGGATGTCGCTCAAGCACAATGCGGAGAAGTTTCCCTCGGGCATCCCCAATGTGCGCTTTGTCGTCCGTGGCCGGCGGGATTTGTACGACCCTCGCACCGGCATGACCGGATACAGCGAGAACACCGCCCTTCACCTGTTGTGGTTCCTGCGCGCGCGCTGCAAGGTCCCCGATGACGAGATTGTCTTCGAATCGTTCGCCAGCGCTGCGAACGTGTGCGACGAGGCTGTCGGAAACGCCGACGGCACGACCGGCGTACGCTATCGCACGGGCTGCGTGATCGGCGCCGATGAGCAGCGCACCTCTGTTCTCCAGAAGCTGGAAGAGTCATGCGCTGGGCAATTGATCCGCGTGGGCGGCAAGTGGATGCTGCAGGCTGGCGCCTACTATGGCCCGTACGACTTCGAGATCACCGAGGACATGGTGATCGGCACTGTGTCCGGCTCCACCGAGGTGGGCAATGACGCAGCGATCAACATCGTTACCGGGACCTTCATCGACCCGTCCCAGTCCTGGGCGGAGACCGACTTCCCTGAGGTGCGGGTCCAACAGTGGGTTGACCAGGATGGCGGAGAAGCGTCTGAATCGATGTCGCTTGGCTACGTGACCGATGCCTACCAGGCCCAGCGCCTGGCTAACATCAAGCTGCGTCGCGCCCGCGCTGGCGGCTCTCTGCAAATCCCGATGAACTTCGCTGGCTACAACTGCCGGCCTGGCCGCGTCGTGCGGGTGAACCTGCCGTCGCTGAACATCGTGGGCGAGTGCATCGTCACCGACTGGAACATGGCGTCGGATGACGGCTGCACCGTCACTGTCTCGCAGTACGAGGCAGCGATCTTCGACGATGCGGTGGGCAAGCCTTACAACCCGATTGGCTTCATCAACCTTCCAGCCGGCGGCCTTGGCTCGCCCACGGGCCTCACCTGGACGCAGGACGAGACGGCGGAGATCACTCAGGGGGTGTTGAGCTGGGTGCCGCCGTTCGGTGTCGTCACCGGCTATGCCGTGACGGTTCGACGGGGCGGGGTAGCGGTGCAGGCCCGCCAGGTCCCGGAAACCACCATGCAGCTGCCGTTCTCGGGGCTGCCCTCCGGCAACTACACGATGAGCGTGGCCGCTCTGGGGCCGCTGGCGCGGTCGGGCGAGGCCAGCATCACGGTTAACATCGACGGCCCGCCCGTGCCCGAGGCCTGCGTTGTGCAGTCAACCATCGAGAGCATCTCGCTGTTCCCGAGTAACGTGCAGCATGGCTTAAACGGGGGAACCTATGAGTATTTCTACACCATGGACCCGCAGGCCGCTGCAGATCAGGCCGAGTACCTGGGGCAGGGGCTCAGCCTGACGCACACCGGCCTGGCGTTCTTCACCAACTACTACTACTTCATCCGCTCGCGCAACGCATACGGGGTGAGTGGATTCCTGAAGATTGCTGCATCCACGTCCAACGACGTTACGGCAATGTTGGCAGCGCTCGCGGGGAAGATCACGGAAACACAACTCGGTCAGGACCTGCTCGAGGAGATCCAGAAGATCCCAGGCCTTCAGGACCAGATCGATGCGTTGGGCGGCCTGACGGCCTACGACAAGGATTCGGCCTACACCAAGGACCAGATGGTTGTCGCCGACGGAAAGATCTACCAGGCCAAGCAGGCTGTGCCGGCGAACTCGTCCGGGGCGAATGCGCCGCCGAACACCACCTACTGGATCGATGTGGGCCAATCCTTGGTCACGGCCAATGGCTTGGCCCAACAAGTGGCCACCAACACCGTGGACATCAGCAATGTCGACGGAAAGGTCACGGCCCAGGCGGCGTCCTTTGAAGCGCTGCGCGCTTCGACCCGGGATGACGACGGTTCGGGTGCCATGGCGGATGCGCTCAAGGGCTGGGAGAGCACCTCGGCGCTCGCCACAGAGAAGCGGGTCCGGTCCACCGAAAACATGGCCATGGCCGAGCGGCTGACCACCTTCGATGCCAGGGTGGCCACGAATGAGGCAAACATTACGTCGCTCGAGCGCGTGGTGGCGACCAACGAATCTGCAACTGCGCAGAAGATCGACCAGCTCAATGTGTCGGTGGGCGAGAACTCGGCCGCCATCCAGCAGACATCGACGGCCTTCGCGGATACCTCCGGGAAGCTGTCGACTATGTGGTCGGTGAAGATGCAGCTGAATGCCCAGGGGCAGTATGTGGCCGCTGGTATTGGCCTTGGTATCGAGAATGGGCCGGCCGGTTTGCAGAGCCAGTTCCTGGTTTCTGCCGACCGATTTGCAGTGGTCAACGGCATCAACGGCACGCTGTCTGCGCCGTTCGTTGTCCAGGGTGGGCAGGTCTTCATCAACCAGGCGTTCATCAACACCGCTTTCATCCAGCAGATCATCCTCGGCATGACCTTGAGGTCTCAGGCTGTGGATTCGCAGGGCAGGCCGCTGATCGAGCTGAACATGGTCACCGGCGCCGTCACGATCCGAGGCCAATCGGTCGATGGATCGATTCTGCTGAACAACAACGGCCTGTACGTCTACGACAACAATGGGGTCGAGCGTACGGCAGTGGGGAGGCTGTCCTAATGGCGGTATATGGTGGCCGGACGCGGGATGCGTCCGGTGCGATCACGCTGGATACATCGGTCACGCCACTGCGGTCGATCTACACGACCCAGGTGCAGGGGAATGGGGCCTGGGACCAGTACTTCTCGATCCCGCAAATAAAGGCTGGTTCGTTTGTTGTTGTGCAGTCGCCAATAGTGAACATGTCCAGCGGTGTTGAGGCGTGGTGGAGCCCGGGGACCCTTCATTTGAGGCGGGCGCAAAGTTTGAAGTGGACCGTCAAAGTCCTTTCATACGGCGATGCGCCAGACGCAACGACCAAGTATGGGATCAGGGCGCGAAACGACAACAACCTGGTGCAGATCGACAACGTCAACAAGGTCATGAGCGTTGCCGGATCTGGATCGTTCCAGATTGGTCGGCGCGGCCCGGGTGACTACATCACAACCGGACGCGGGAATTTCCCGGCGCCGATAACCACCATTGAAGAGCCATACGTCTTCCTGCGTTCCGATACCGGAATGATGGTCTGCAAGTATCGCGTGCTCGGTTCTCCAGGTGCTTGGACAGGCTTCACCGTAGATGGCTGGTTTGGAGGGTCATTCGCCAACCTTCTCTACACCGTCCACTGGATGGTTGGCTCGGCCACACCCAGCGGGGCCGAAGGCGATTACGGCATCAGGATTCGAAACGGCTCAGGGGAACGGACCTTCAACAGCAATGACAACCTCATCCTGTTGAGCGGTGGAGCTCCATCCTCAGATCGCTTCAGCGTCGCCGGATCGGATGTGGTGATTGGGTCGGTGTTGTGGTCGAGCTTCCAGATGCCCTGGACCGGCAGTGCCAATGACTACTTCCTGGCCTCAACGCTGCTTTCAACCTTCGATGACGGCGCCAATGTTTATGACAACCCTGCCGGGTTTCTCGTCGGCAACCGAAACGTCCTTCAAGCCTACTCAGGCTCATACACCTCAAGCACGAATGCCTCTGGCGTGAACGGACGGACCTTATTCGCCGGGCGCCCAATGCGTCCTCTTTGATTTTCAGGAGCAATCCATGCCTTGGTACAGAACAGGCCAAGTGGCGATCACGGCTGGCCAAACGACGGTGACCGGTACCGGTACCAGCTTTTCAGCGAATGGCAGGGTAGGTGATGGTTTTCTCGGCCCGGACGGTCGTTGGTATGAGATCACCAACATCGCCAGCAATACCGTGCTGAGCATTCTTCCGGCCTATCAGGGCGCCACGGTAAGCGGCGGTAGCTACGCCATTGCTCCGCTGCAGGGCTACCCCAAGACCTTGGCCGACAAATTCAACGATATCGCCAACCAGTGGGGCGCTACGCTAGCCGGCCTGGGAACGGTTTCCACGGAGAACGTGGTGCCGGTGGCGAAAGGCGGTACAGGCGCGACTACCGCGCCCGATGCGAGAACGGCACTTGGCCTGGGCTCGGCATCTACTCTTGATGCTTCCTCATCGAGCATCGATACAGCCGTGGGTCGGGCTCTTCGGATCGGCGACCATGGGGTTGGTCGCGGCAACGCTTCTACGGGGAATATGCCATCTGGAGCGGACCTCGCGTCGATTGCAGCCAACAGCTTCTTTGCTGCTGCAGACTCGGCCCCCCCCGATTGGCCGAGTGCTTCCGGGGCATTTCCATCCGGTATCCATCTGCAACGCTCGGCGTCAGTCCGCTCGCAGCTCGCGCTGTCTGGAGGAAGCGGTGCAGGAGCGTACCGAAGGGCAAGCATCTCCTCCGCTTCCTGGAGCCCTTGGGCGAAGCTACTCGAGGCTACAGATTTCGTGACGGTAACGAACGCCAATGGCACAGCCATTCGGCTTCCAGACGGAACTCAAATTTGCCTGCTGAATATCAGTGTCACTGACCAAGCCATCGATTCTTCGTACTCATCCGGCTCCGTACAGCTGTACCAGGGCGTCCGGTCTTGGACTTTTCCGGCGGTATTCACAGCTCCGCCGACAGTAATCCCAGGCGCATTCCGGCACGGTAGCGGGGCATCTTGGTCTGCTCTGGGTGGCACAGTCACAACCAACGCCGCACCTCTGCGCGGTATTGACATCATTTCCCGCGCCGCTGGCCCCACGGTGGTGATCAGCGCCGCCGCTATCGGAAGGTATATGTAGATGATCATCAAACTATCCCCTGGCCTCTCTGACCACACGCTCTCCGTATCCCGGCTGGGCGACATGCTCACCCTGAACAACGTTGCGCTGGATTTTGCGCAGCTGCCGGAGGGGGCGACATTGCCAGCTGAGGCCGTCTCGAGCGAATGGGTGCTCGACCCGATAAAGCGGGAGGGCGGGAAACTCATCGTGTCCTTGCGATTGCCGCATGCGCTCGACGCTCCTCAATCGGCGCTGTTCCCGGACGACATCATCGATCCTCCGGATGGGCCAGTGACTTTGCCGGGGCTTGAAGTAACAGCGCCGCAGCCTTCGGCCACGGGTGTCATCGATTGGTCGCAGCTGATCACCGCGGAGGACAAGGCGCAGGCTGCCGCTGAACAGCTGCTGTCCCATGTGGCGGTAGAGGTGGCGCGGCTTCGTGCTGTGGCGGATTCGGCGATTGCTCCGCTGCAGGACGCTGTTGATCTGGATGAAGCCACTGAGGCTGAGGCCGCGCTGTTGAAGGAGTGGAAGCGCTATCGCGTGGCACTGAACCGCCTGCCAGACCAGCCAGGCTACCCCAACGAGATCACTTGGCCCGCGCCGCCGGCCTAATCAACTGAACGACAGCCTGCCAACGAAGACAACCGCCTGATGGCGGTATTTTTTTTACCCGGAGAAAACCTATGACTGCACGCGGCGTCCGCAACAACAATCCTGGGAACATCGATTTCAACCCACGCAACGATTGGGTGGGCCAGCTGGGCTTGGAGCTCGGGGCCATCAAGCCGCGGTTTGCCCGCTTCGACTCGCCCGAGAACGGCATCCGTGCCTTGGGCAAGCTGCTCATTGCCTACCGCGGCAAGGACGGCATGCCCGGTGTGGGCGGGAAGGGCATCGACACGGTGCTGGAGACCATCAACCGCTGGGCGCCGTCGAACGAGAACGACACCAAGGCCTACGCCCTGGCTGTGGCCAAGCGTTTGGGCGTGCGCACCACGGACCCGATCAACATCAAGGACCCGACCACGCTGCGGGTGTTCGTGGAGAGCATCATCATCCATGAGAACGGCGGCAACCCGTACAAGGCTGAGGTGATCGACGAGGGCGTGCGGAGGGCTTTGGCGTGAACGGCTGGGGTCTGCGTGCGCTGGCGCTCCTGCTGGTGGTGGCGTCCTACTGGGGCACCTACCAGCACGGCCGATCTGTAGAGCGCGCTGAGGCTGCCGCCGCATCGGCTCAGCGCGACAGCGGAGACCGCCTGGCCGAGGTATTGGGCGAGCGCAGCGCCCGTGCGGAAGAACAACGACGCGCCAAGGCGCAGGAGGAGGCGAGAGCCCATGCAAGAGAAGAACACCAGGTGGCTGATGCTGGTGCTGCTGGCGCCGATGCTGCTGGCCAGCGGTTGCTGCACGACGCAGCCAGTTTCGCCGCCGCCGTCCGTTGCCCCGGCCCGGACACCGCCGCTATCGCCCGAGGCCAGGCAGCCACCCGCGCCGCCATGGTGCTCTCCGACCTGCTCACACGGGCTGATGCTCGAGCGGGAGAGCTGGCGAAAGCGTATGACCGAGCCCGAATAGCTGGCCAGCAGTGCGAGGCGGAGTATGATGCCCTGATCAGAAAACCGGAGCAGGGCGGTGAAAAGGACCATTCAAGGCCTGGCTGAGGCTGGCGATCAGCTGATCCAGCAGGCCATCGATGCAATCAGGAAGTACCACGAAGCCAAGGACATGGGCGCGCCAGAGGCAGAAGTGGCGCGCTTGAAGCTGCTGGCGGATTCGCTGTATCAGGCTGTCACCGAGTTTCAGCTGAAGTCCCGGGGCGAAGCCGGCGGCACCCATCACTGAATCGGCGTGATCAGGTCCGGACCTTGATTCCGAACATTGCCAACGGCTGTGCTCACCCGGAACCACTCGAATTCCTCAGCGCGCTCGCCCATGTTTAGGGCCATTTGTTCGGCATACTCAAGTGGGTAGGCTGGGTCTATCCAGGCTCTCGCTGGCCCTGGTGCCAGAACCACTGGCCGCCGGTCGTGCACATCGACCATGCCACCCTGGGCGTCGGCGGTGATGATGACGAAACCGTCGTGCTCGCCCCCAGTGAACTGGCCGATCGAGGCGCACAGGGCCGGCTGCCCGTCCCGCCGCCGGATGTAGTAGGGCTGCTTCTTCGGGCCGCCTTCATCGACCCACTCATACCAGCCGTCCACCGGCGTGATCGCCCGATGCGGCCAGATCGCCCGGAAGAATGGTCCGTGGGCAACCTTCTCGACCCTGGCATTGATCGGCGGCGCTCGATCAGTCGCCCAGTGCGGCCGCCATCCCCACCTCACCAGGTCCGCTCGCGGGCCTGCGTCATCCATTCGCAGCACGGCCACCTGTGTGCTGGGCGCCACGTTGTAGCGCTCCAAGGCCTGGTCGCCGATGTTATTGCGCCACACCCCATCCATGTTCAAGGCGTCGGCAAAGTCGTGCAGTCCTCGATATTGCGACAGTCTCCCGCACATACCGGCTCTCCCAAGTTATCGGGGATGAATCCAAGTCCGCCGCACCCTTCGCAATCCTCACGCTGAGCGAACGAATCACGGCATGTCGGGCAGCAGGTGAAGGGTGAGTAGCGAGCCCGATCTCGCAGCATCCGATACCGCCCCCAGTCCTTTTTCTCGAACGCTTCCTGTGCCAGATCCACCAAAGCCCGATAGGCATCTGGATCTTGCACCCCGGTCAGCCATTTACCATTGGACATTCGCCCCGTTTCGACCAGGTGGCACGGAATGCCGTCTCCTGTCACAAAGCGTAGGCCGGATATCGGAATGCAGTAATTCGGCTGGCTCATCACCAGATGCACGCGCCCCTCGGTGACCATCACTCGACCATGATAAGCGGGGAGCATGCTTCGCTCTCCGTCTGCATCCGTGAACGAAAAAACACCATGGCTGATGGTTGCAATCCGCGTGTTCTCCCCATCCGGGACTACGTTGTAAACGGAGGCCTGGCAGTACTGCTCATAGGCAAATTGCTCCTCAAGGCCGGCGGAGTAAGCCGCGTGCGCCTGCTCCCCCATCTCATAAAGCTCCAGCGGATCGAAGAGGTTGAGCTTTTCCATTTCGCTCAGGCGCCAGTCAGCGATGGAGAGAAAGGCTTCTGGATCGCTCAGGCGTAGATGCTCGTTCTGCAGCTCTTTGGTCCATTTCTCCAGAGCTTGTGATTTGGTGATGGGCAGGGTTTTCATGATCGGCCAGCGAATACTGTTTGGATATACAGTATTTCATGTGGCAGGTGTGGTCCAATCCGTGCGACGAAGGGGCGCTGTTGCGCCCGCCCCATCATTTTCCAAGCTGCTTTTGTACCGCCTCAGCGCTTTGACCAACAGCCCTGACTGCATCCTTCAGCTGTTGCTCGGTGACGCCAAATTTTTGAGACCAGTATCTGACCTCCCAGCTTTCCTCGATGTTGATTCTGGATCGATCGTGCGGGCCCCGGTTCGACAGGTCATCAGCCATTTTAAGAATCTCAGATTGGCGGCCTGGCCAATCCAGGTCGCTGAGCATTTGGACCTGTGGGAGCGGGGCGGGTTTGATTTTTTAGTGGGGATGGGGTCGGCAGAACGCCGGAGATGGATAGCCAAGCTTGTACCAATTTTTGTACCAATGGCTGTGTTTTGGTGGGTGTGTGAGCGTGACCCTGCGTGACGAAACCCCCGAATTTATTGGGTTTCGTCACTTACAGGAACTCACGAAAACGCGAAAAACATCTCTGGAGTATGGCCGAACGGCTGTCGAATGCCTTATATCCAAAGGGCGCAAGGTGAAGGAAATTTAATCCTGTACCCGTTCAGCGACATAGCCAGTACCGCTGGGCTCAGCGATGCCCAACGTGGTCAATACGAAGTCGGCACGCTCAGTCACGCTGATCTTGGGCAGCAGCGATACCGCATAGCCTAGCGCTGGATAAGTCTTCTGGAGCTGCTCGAACTCACATCGAGCGGCAGCCATGTCATGGCGGCGCTCTGCGTCCTGCACATAAATCTCTGCCCATGGCGGTGCCAGGAAAACATGAGGGTTATAGGGATGCTGCTGGCTGAGCTTTTCCAGTATGAGATCGCCGGTCAGGGTCTGAAGCGCAGCCGCCGCGTCGATCAGGCCACGGTCGAAGAACACCCATTGCGAACTACCACATGGCGCATTGGCATAGTCCTCCAGCGCTACGTCGATGGCCCGACGCAAGAAGGCTTCCATATCAAGCCAAGGCAATGCCTTCCCGCCTGCGCGTTCCTCTGCCTGCACGACACGCCGCCCGGGCTCTTCTACCACTGCATAGCCGCGCCGCTTAAGCTCGGACAAGAGAGTTGATTTACCTGCGCCTGAGCAGCCGGAAATAACGACGAAGTGATTCATATGTACTCGGTCCGAAAGCCTTCCTTTCAACTGAGCTACGCAGTTTTGCATAAGCGATACTAGATTGCGCTCATCAACAAGCAGGGCACGCCTGAAACGTATGGCGCTGGGGATATTCGGCGAAGTCGTTCCGGGCGGCCGAGGGAAGCGCGACAGCCATCACTGAATCGGCTTGATCAGCTCCGGGCCCTGGTTTCTGACGTTGCCCACGGCCGCGCTCACCCGGAACCACTCGAATTCTTCAGCGGGTTCGCCCAGGTTCAAGGCCATTTGCTCGGCATGCTCTGGTTGGAATGCAGGGTCTACCCAGGCTCTGGCTGGCCCTGGGGCCAGAACCACCGGTCGCCGATCATGCACATCGACCATGCCGCCTTGGGCGTCGGCGGTGATGATCACAAAGCCGTCGTGCTCACTGCCGGTGAACTGGCCGATGCTGGCACATAGGGCGGGTCGCCCGTCCCGACGCCGGATGTAGTAGGGCTGCTTCTTCGGCCCGCCTTCATCGACCCACTCATACCACCCGTCCACCGGCGTGATCGCCCGATGCGGCCAGATTGCCCGGAAGAATGGCCCGTGGGCGACCTTCTCGATTCTGGCGTTGATCGGCGGCGCTCGATCGGTCGCCCAGTGCGGCCGCCATCCCCACCTCACCAGATCCGCCCGCAGGCCTGCGTCATCCATTCGCAGCACGGCTACCTGCGTGGTGGGCGCCACGTTGTAGCACTCCATGGCTTGGTCGCCAATGGTGTCGCGCCAAACCCCAGGCATGCTCAGCGTATCGACGAAGTCGTGTATGCCACGGTACTGGCTGAGCCTTCCGCACATCTGACTTCCCTCCCGGTTAGCCAATAAGCATAGCCTTCTGCTCAACCTGCCGGATCTCTCGCCTCACTGCCTTTGAGGCCCTTACGCGGGTCAAGGTTTTAGCCGTCCTGGTCAGGCCTATGCTTTACGGGCACCGCAGTGGGTGAATTAGCGTTTCGTCGTCGCAGCTCCTATTATCGCCAACGCTTTACGCAGGGATGATCCTCACTGGCTTGAAGGGATTGCTTAAATGGAAAGAAGCTATTTTGTCACGATGCTTGCGCTCATCCTTCATCAGATAGATGCCGCGTACTGGCAGGAATGGGAGATGTTTTTCCTGCCTGGCGGGGTGCAGGGCTTTTTGCTGTTCAATAGCTTGGCAATCCCCGTATTGCTGGTTGGCTATCGAAATGTTTTGCTGGGTACGGCCAACGCCATGGTCTTCGCTAAAGTGTGTGCCGGCCTGGGCCTGCTTACGGTCTTTATCCATACCGGTTTCGGCTTGGCTGGCTTTCATCAGTTTCACCTGCCTGCTTCGATCTGCATTCTCATTCTGTGTTTGGCCAGCGCTCTATGGCTGATGGCCAGAATACGATCCGCATTGCAATGAAGGCCGGGGCTTGCCTCTCAGACGTTCTCGCGGGAAACCCCACACAGGATGTGGCTCCAACAGGCAAAAAAAAGCCCGCCAAGGAGGCGGGCAATAGGGGCTTGGGAGCAACGCACAACAAATTCGGTCAGGCCAGCAGGCTTGCGGCCTGCAAACGCTCGGCAAGGGCCTGGGCGGTGGCTCGGGAGGTCAGTGGACCGCTGACGGTCTCGCCATTGCGGATCAGGTACCAGCAGGCCAGCAATCCTTGTTCACGCAAGGTGGCCGGGACGGCGCTGCCGATGACGGACATGATCTGGATAGTGGCCATTTGAGAACCTCCTGTGTGACATGGGGCTACCTTATCGGGCATCCGGCGCGGCTTGAAATCAACTTCCTCAATAGTGCTAATCAGTTATATCAACGTTAACTCGGGTGCGAAGCAGTCCCTCTGTTACGCTACGTAAACGATTCAGCCTAGGAGAGCGGGGCAATGACGATTCCACCGAGCAGAGACACCGTGTTGTGCATTTCCCTGGCCGGGCGCCCCGGCACGTTTGGGGTACGCTTTCACAACCACCTCTACCGGCAGTTGGGGCTGGACTACTACTACAAGGCCATGACCACCCAGGATCTGCCCGCCGCGGTTGCAGGGATCCGCGCCCTGGGCATTCGTGGTTGCGGTGTATCGATGCCTTACAAGGAAGCGTGCATGGCCCTGGTCGATGAAATCGATCCTTCGGCGGCGGCCATCGAGTCGGTCAATACCCTGGTCAACGAAGGCGGGTATTTGAAGGCTTTCAACACCGATTACCTGGCGGTGCGTCAATTGCGCCAACGCCATCAGGTCGACCCCAGCACTGCGTTCGCCCTGCGCGGCAGCGGTGGCATGGCCAAGGCGGTGGCCAGTGCCTTGCGCGATGCCGGATTCGCCGAAGGCATCATCGTGGCGCGCAACGAGCAGGCCGGGCGGCAACTGGCGGATGTGTGCGGTTATCGCTGGCTGCCGCAGCTGGGCGACCTGTGCCCGCCAATGCTGGTGAACGTGACGCCAATCGGCATGGCCGGTGGGCCCGAGGCAGAGGAATTGGCATTTAGGCCGGATGCCATCGCAGCAGCGCAGCAAGTGTTCGATGTGGTCGCGATGCCGGCGCGCACGCCGTTGATCCGCCATGCCGAGGCGCTGGGCAAGCCCGTGATTACTGGGTTGGAGGTGATCGCGTTGCAGGCGCTGGAGCAGTTCGTGCTGTATACCGGCGTACGTCCGACGGACGCGCAGGTGGCGGCGGCGGTGGAGTATGCGCGGCAGGCTTAGGGCCGTGCAGACGTTGTGGGAGCGGATTTTGCCCGCGAAAGCGGTAGTGGATCAGTCGACGTTTGGCGAGTAAACCCGCTCCCATGGGTGCAGCAGTCTTCGAACCGTCAGAACACCTGGCGGTCACCGTCGAGCTGTTGATCGACCAGCCAGCGGCCATGGGCCAGCGCGGCGTGCTGGGCGTTCTCCAGGTCGGACAGGAAGGCCATCTTCATCGGCAGCGACAGGCGGCGGCTGGTGTGTCCTTGGGGATCGGTGATCAGGCAGCCGGCAGCGAACGGCAGCGGCGACCCAGGATGGGTCATGACGCTCGCGGTGATGGTGTGGTCGCGGTATTCACAGTGAAGGGTTTGCATCGTCCTTTACCTCGCTGTGGCTTGGAAACGGTTTATTCCATATACCACAGCGAGGGGCCGGGAGTTCCCGGCCCGACGAGCGTGCCCTGGCGGGCGAGGCTTAGAACGTGGTCGGCTGGATCACTTCGACCCAGTAACCGTCCGGGTCCTTGATGAAGGCCAGGTGCTTCATGCGGCCGTCCGACAGGCGCTTCTGGAAGGGCACTTCCAGGGCTTCGAAACGCTCGCAGGCGGCGCGTACATCCGGCACCGAGATGCAGATGTGGCCAAAACCGCGCGGGTCGGTGTTGCCATCGTGATAGGCGAACTCGGGGTCGTTCTCGGTGCCGTGGTTGTGGGTCAGCTCCAGAATGCCGGGGATCGACTTCATCCACTGGTGACGCTCGGCGTCATCGGCCGGGATCTGTGCCGGATCGACCAGTGCCAGGAAGTACAGGCTGAAGGCCGCTTCAGGGAAGTCGCGCTTGTCCACCAGGCTGAAGCCCAGCACGCGGGTGTAGAAGTCCAGCGACTTTTCGATGTCCTTGACCCGCAGCATGGTGTGGTTGAAAACGAAGTTGGCGGTGGCGACATCCGGTGTGGCGGTGACGCCTGGCAGGGCGTGCAGATCGTGCAGGCTCATGGGTACTCCAGAAGAGAGGCCGGGACACAAGGCCCCAGCGGGAAAGACAGGTGAGCCATGATACGGCAGTGAGGCGTGAGCGCAAACGAAAGCGCCCTGCACGAGTGCAGGGCGCTGGAATTAGAGGCCCGCATGTGCGGGCGCGTGATGGGGTCGCTAGTCCTTTAGCTGGTTCGATACTGCGCGTGTCGATGTGAAAAAAGTGTGAAGTGGGTGTTGATGTTTCATGGGCGTACCCAACTTTCCACTGTCTTGGCGCCGTACTGTTCTTTCCAGGCCTTCAACCCGCGGTGGTTGCCACCTTTGGTCTCGATCAGCTCGCCGGTGTGCGGGTTCTCGTACACCTTCACCACACGGGGGCGGCGCTGCTGCTTGGGCGCCGTGGTCGGTGCCTTGGTCACTGCCTTCGGGTCGAGGATGGCGACGATGTCGCGCAGGCTCTTGTCATAGCTTTTCATCAGGCCGACTAGTTTCTGCTCGAATTCGATTTCGCGTTTTAGGCCGGCGTCCTTTTTCATCGCCTCCAGTTGCGCCATTTGTTCCTGGAGAGCTTTTTCGGCAGCACGAAACTCTGCAAGTCTGGACACTGTCATCACTCCTGTAAGTGTCGTGGCAGGGCGTGACGAACATACAAGAAGCAATAAACGCCGGCCACGGGGATGGGTACAGCTGTTCGCTGATATCGATTGTAGTCGTCGTCCACTACTGGGTAAACCGCAAACTTTTTATAAGTAATCGCGGAACTTTGTTAGTTTTTCGCGCCTTATTCGCAGCGCGTTGCAAATTGCTCTTCAGCGGTGCTTAGACTATCGTCCAATGGCGCATGCTAGAGGGGTTGCACGATCATTCAAGATGATGGCCATCGTGTTTGTCGGCTGTTCCGTAGTGCCGGGGGCAATGCTGCCCCGGATCGTTTTTCGCCTTCTTCCTGGATGTTCCTTTCGCATGTTTCCCCCGTTTTCCTCAGCCCCCGGGCGCCGTTTTACCGGCCTGTTGTTCCTGTGTGTCGGTGCCCATGCCCAGGCCGCCGGTTTTCTTGAAGACAGCAGCGCCAAGGTCGAAGCGCGCACTGTCTACTTCAACCGGGATTTCCGTGATGGCCACAGCAGTTCAAGTCAAGGCGCATCCAAACGCGAAGAAACGGCCCAGGGTTTCATTCTGAATGTGCAGTCCGGTTATACCCAGGGGCCGGTGGGGTTTGGTGTGGATGCACTGGGAATGGTCGGCTTCAAGCTCGATTCCAGCCCGGCCGATAGCAACAGTGGCCTGCTGCCCTCGTCGGGCCATGACCCGCGCGGTTCGGCCGATCAGTACGCCAAGCTTGGCCTGGCTGGCAAGGTCAAGGTGTCCGACACCGTGCTGCGCTACGGATCGATGATGCCGGATATGCCGCTGCTCAAGTACAACGATGGCCGTCTGCTGCCAACGATGTTCCATGGCGCGATGCTTACCTCCGAAGAAGTGCGTAACCTGAAGTTCACTTTGGCTCGCCTGAACCAGTACACCGCTCGGGACTCCACCGATCGCCAGGACATCCGCGTTCACTGCAAGAACAAGCGCTATGCCTGCAACATCGAGGCCGACCACTTCGATCTGGCCGGCCTTGACTACCGTTTCAATGACCGCCTCAGTGGCCAGTACCAGGTGTCGCGCCTGGAGAACATCTATCGCCAACAATTCCTGGGCCTGGTGGCCAGCCAGCCTCTGGCGGTGGGCAGCCTGTCGGCCGACCTACGCCTGATCAAGAGCGACGATATCGGCAACGCCCGCGCGGGTGAAATCGACCACCGTGCCTTCAGCGGGATGCTCGGTTACAGCCTGGGTGGGCACAAGATCAGCGCCGGCTGGCAGCGCATGTATGGCCAGAGCGCCATGCCGTATCTGGATGGCAGCAACCCTTACTTGGTCAACTACGCCCAGGTCAATGACTTTGCCGCCGCTCAAGAGCGCTCCTGGCAACTGCGTTATGACTACGACTTCAAGGCCCTTGGCGTACCGGGCCTGACATTCTTCACCCGCTACATCAACGGCGACCATATCAAGGTTCCCGGCAGCAGCGCCGAAGGCAAAGAGTGGGAGCGCGATACCGAGCTCAAGTACCAAGTGCAGAGCGGCACCTTCAAGGACGTGAGCGTGCGCCTGCGTAACTCCACCTACCGCAGCAACTATGAAAAATGGGCGCGGGACATGGACGAGACGCGGGTGATCGTGAGCTACAACTTCTCGATTCTCTAGCGTTTTGCCAAATGCCGCCGGCCGCTCGACAATGGCGGCTGGTTGGCAGGAGGACAGGGCGATGAAACGCGTGCTGCTGATTGGCATCGGTCCGGGCGACCCACGCCAGATCACCTATGAAGCGGTGGATGCGCTGCGGCGCGCCACGGTGTTCTTCGTCCTCGACAAAGGCGACGACAAGGATGAACTGGTGCAGTTGCGCAGAAACATCCTGGCGCGCTACGTGCCACAAGGCGGTTATCGCTTGGTGCAATTGAGCGACCCGCGGCGCGATGGCCAGGCGCAGGATTACCTCGGCGCGGTGCAGGACTGGCATCGCCAGCGCGCGGCCTTGTATGGCCAGTGGCTGCAGGACGAGCTGGGCCCTGACGATGTCGGCGCCTTCCTGCTCTGGGGCGAGCCGGGGTTGTACGACAGCACGTTGCGTGTGCTCGACCTTGTTCGCCAACAGGGCATGGCCTTGATGCTGGAGGTCATCCCCGGCATCAGCAGCGTGCAGGCCCTGGCCGCGCGCCATCAGATTCCCCTCAATCGTATCGGCGAGCCTCTGACTGTGCTGCCTGGGCGGCGCCTGGCCGAGCAGACACGGATCGACAACGTGGTGGTGATGCTCGATGGGCAGTGCGCCTTCGCCGGGTTGGACGATCCGCAATTGACCATCTATTGGGGCGCCTACCTGGGGACCGATGATGAGGTGCTGGTCGCTGGGCCGCTGCAAGAGGTCAAGGCACAGATTCTCGAGTTGAGGGTGCGATTGCGGCGACGCAAGGGATGGATCATGGACACCTACTTGCTGCGGCGCGAATGCTGACGTGGGACAGATCGGGAATCGGGGCCGCTTTGCGTCTTCGGTTTCAACGCCGACGCAACATGGCCCCAGTGAAGTTGTACAGACGCTGTTCATCCAGATGCGCCAGGCTGTGCTCGATCCGCTCGGTCAGGGCCAAGGCGTGGCGGTTGCGGTCGTAGCGGGTCTTGAGCAAGGGGGCGCAGGCCGCCTGGGCTTGTTGCCACGCCGCTTGGTCGCTGTAGAGCCGCACGCAGGCTTTCGCCAGTGCCTCGGCGGTCCCGGCGACGGCGCCGGGCCAGGGCAGGGCGCCGTGCATGGCCTCGGCGCCGATGGGCGTGGTGACGCTGGGGGTACCACAGAGCATGGCGTCGGCAAGCTTGCCCTTGATCCCGGCGCCAAAGCGCAGCGGCGCAAAACACAGGCGTGCGTTGCTCATCACCTGCAAGGCATCCTCGGCCCAGCCGAGCAGGTGGAAACCTTCGTCTGGGTTGTGCAACGCCTGGGCCTTGGGCGAGGCGTAGGCGCCGTAGATGTGCAACTGGGCTCCGGGCAAGTGGCGGCGGATCATCGGCCAGAGGTTGTGCTTCATCCACAGCACCGCGTCCCAGTTGGGTGCATGGCGGAAGTTGCCGATGGTCACGATGTGCTCGCGCTCGGCGAAGGGGCGCAACGTCTGGGCCGCAGGGTCGAGCATCAGCGGACACCAGTGCAACAGGTAGTCCGGCACACCAAAGCCATTGACCAGCAGGTCCGTTTCCACGTCCGAGATGATCAGCGACAGGTCGCAGCGGTAGATCGCGGCCAGCTCACGCTGGGCCAGCGCGCTCGGCGCCATTTGGCGGAACAGCTCGGGGCCGCTGGTGTTGAACAGGCCGCGGAAGTCGTTGGGGTCCAAGCCTTCGATCAGTCGCCGGCGCAGCAATTGGTGGCGGGCCTCGCGCAGGCTTTGCAGGTCTGAGGTTTCCAGCACGCGCAGGGCGTTGGGGCAGTGCCGGGCAACGATGGCGCCGAATTGCTCTTCCATTTCGAATCGGTCGAACAGCACCAGGTCGGGCGCCTGTTCGGTGAGGAGGTGGGCAATGCTTGCGTGGTCGCCGGCGAGGGCCAGCTCGGTGATGCCCAGGGCGCGGAGGTCGGCCTTGTGCTCGGCAGGCTCGGTGGTGCTGGCAAAGGTGATGCGCCAGTTGCGGGCGAGAAAACTCTCGAGGATCTGCATCATGTGACCGCCGACGGCGGAAGAGCGCGGTTCGGGCCAGGCTTGGCCGATGACCAGGACGTGGAGCATGGAGGAGGGCCTTGGGCTGGAAAAGGCGCTATTTAATCATGTCCGGGGGCAGGGGGCCGCAGCGCAGCCCCATGCCAGCCTTCAGAACGTGTAATCCAGCGTCGCAAAATACGAACGCGGTGCCCCCAGCAGCCACTGGTCGCTGGTATAGACGTAGGACGCCGCGTACTCACGGTCGAACAGGTTGTTCACTTGCAAGCCCAGGCGCACATCCGGCAACACCTGCCAGCCCAGATTGGCATCGACCACCGTATAGCCAGGTACGCTGTTCTCATTGGCCGCGCTGTCGTAGCGCTGGTCCACGTAACGCACACCCAGGCCGGCATCGACCTGTTGGCCAAACCCCTTGCTCAGCCACAGGTTGGCCGTGCGACTTGGCACGTTGCCCGGTCTGTTGCCAGCGCGATCCACCACGCCGCTTCCGGTGTTCTCGAGATAGTCATCGAACTTGGCGCGCACCACTGCAGCATTGGCCGAGACCTGCCACTGGTTGGCCAAGGCCAGTTCCACCGTCGCCTCCAGGCCATCGGAGGTCTGTTGGCCCGCTTGCTGTACGCCGTGATTCACGGGGTCGGCAACCAGCAGTTTCTTCTTGACGATGTGGTAGGCCGCCAGCGTCCACTCGCCACGGCCCTCCCAGAACCGTTGCTTGAGGCCCAGCTCGGTCTGCTTGGCTTCGGTCAGGTCGTAGCGTTGCTCCGGGCGCAGGGTCAACAAATCGCCTACGCCATCCTCGCTGGTCGAGTATTGCCCGTACAGAGACAAGTCGTCGTTGACGGCGAACACCAGCCCGGCGCGCCAGTTTCCGCCTGGCAGGCTGCGCTCGCTGCGGGTGTCGTTGACCAGATCGTTACGCTCGATGTGATTCTGGTCACGGCGGATACCAGTCACCAACGACAGGCGCTCGGTCAGCTCGGTGCGGTTCTCGGCGAACAGGGCAAAGGTGTGAGTGGTGGACAATGTCTGTGGGCGTGTCGGCGACAGGCTATGGAACCTGCCAGGGGCGGGATGCCAAGGGTCGAGCGGGTCTGTGATGCCATCGTCGTAGGGCGCGTTGCTGTCGACATTGAAGCGGATCTTGTTGTATTCGGCGCCGACCAGCGTCGTGCTGGCCAGGCCAAACAGATCATGGACGAAGGTCAAGCTCTGGCGGTCGCCGATCTGCTCTTGGTTGTGCTTGATCTCAAGGAAACTGCCGCGCTCCAGCCGGTCTTGATCACCATTCCAGGCATAGGTTTCGGCATTGCGCCAATGCCGGCGGCTTTTGATGTAGTACAGCTGGTTGCTGGCCGATACGCTGTCGCTGAGGGTCCAGTCGGTGTTCAGCCGGGTCCATTCGTCGTGGTAGCGCTGGACGTCGTTTTGGATGTTGTAGTTCTTCTTGCGCAGACTGCTGCGGTAATGCCCCTCGATCAGCGGCGTGCCGTAGTAGTTGGCAGGTTCTGCATCGCCGCGCTCGTGGGCCAGGGTGAAGCTCAGGTCATCGGTGGCGTCGAAACGCAGCGCGGCGCTCAAAGCCAGGCTGCGCGAGTCGGTACGATCGACCCAGCCGTTGCCGGCCTGCTGGTTGACCGTCATCCGGTAGCTCAGACGCTCGCTCAGGCTGCCGCCGCTGTCCAGGCCGAGCTGTTGACGGTCCCAGGAGCCGTAGCCCAAGCGCAGCCGGTTGTGGACGTCGCCGGCGAAAGGTTTTTTCGGAATCACGTTCACCACCGCCCCGGTGGCGCCTTCGCCATACAGGACCGAGGCTGGCCCGCGGAGGATGTCGATGCGCTCGACCATCCACGGATCGACCGGGAAGGTCAGCGTACCGGCGCCGCTGTACAGGCGCGAGCCGTCGAACAGGGTCATCACCGAGCTATGGCCTTCGAAGCCCCGGGCCGAGAGGCCGGTGCCGCCATCGCCGGGGCTGCCGGTGAAGCTGATGCCTGGCGAGCGGGTCACGGCGTCCTGGACGGTGAGGTTGTTACGCCGCTCGATCTGTTCGGCGCTGAGGGTGCTGGTGCTGGCCGGGGTTTGCAGGGCGCTCAGGTTCAGGCGCGATCCGGCATCGGTCGGGGTGGCCAGATCGATGGCCAGCGTGTCGTGGGTGTCGGTGATGGTCGTCGAAGGCAGGGCCAGCACGGGATTGTGCTGTTCATCGGCCACTGCCGGAAGGGCAACGGCCAGGCAGGCCGCCAAGGTATGAAGCGTGTAGGTACGGGACATGTCGTTCCACTGCTGCAGGAATGAATGGATCCCGGTGGAAACAACGCAAAGACAAGCGAACGCGCACGCAAGGGGCGTGCGCGAAGACCGGCCTGCGCCCGCCCACCGCGGGTTTGCCAATGTGAAGTTCCAGGCCGGTCTCCGGGCTTGCGAGGGTCATGAAGCCTTCACCTTCCCATGCAGGCGCACAGTGGTCTGTCGAAGGATTCGCTCGCTTACCGTTGCGGGGGCAGCGCCGGACTTGTCGTAGGGACGACGCACCGGCTTCCCGTTTCACCCTGCGCGCGGCGGCGCAGGACACCTGAAACTGGCACGCATCTGACCATCGATCGGGTGGGCAGTCAATGCGCGGGGGAAAGGCGAGGGCTCAGCGCCCGCGTCGGCGCGAGACCCGCGCCTCGATATTCTTGCGCCCGATCAGCAGCGCGGGCTTTTCCACCACCGGCTCGTCCGCCAGCCATTTGTACATCACCAGGCAGTCCACCAACCCCAGTTGGGCATGGCGGTACGCCTTGGGCAGCCGGCCGACGGTCTCGAAGCCGAGCTTGTGCCACAGCGCCACCGCCACTTCGTTGGTAGCCACCACCGAGTTGAACTGCAGCGCCAGGAAACCTTCCTGGCGGGCCAGCTTCTGTGAGTGTTCGCACATCAATCGGGCCACGCCACGGCCACGAGCGGCCTCGCTGACCATGTAGCCGCAGTTGCCCACATGGCTGCCAGGGCCGGCGGCGTTGGCCTTGAGGTAGTAAGACCCCAGCAACTCGCCGTCCTGCTCGGCCACCAGGGTGTGCAGGGGTAGATCCAGCCACAGCTGGCGGGCCTGCTCGAAGGTCAGTGCGGGGTCGAAGGCGTAGGTCTGGCGGGCCTGGACGATGGCCTGGAAGGTCGGCCAGAAACGGTCGAAGTCTTCCGGGGTCATGGGGCGGATCTGGATCATGGCGGCTCCTGCGGGCTGGACCGCCAAGTCTGGGTGGCTTGGCGCCGCCGCGCAAGGGCGACGACGCCGGTCGGGTTCAACTGCCGGCTTTGCCCACGGCGTCCATGGCGCGGGCCGAATAGACCAGCGCGGCGCCGGCGTTCATCGCCACGGCCACGCCGAGTGCCTCGGCGATCTCTTCACGGGTGGCGCCTTGCTTGACCGCCTGTTGGGAGTGCACGGCGATGCAGCCGTCGCAACGGGTGGTCACGGCGACGGCGAGGGAGATCAGCTCGCGGGTCTTGGCATCGAGGTGGTTGGTCTTGGCACCGGCGCCGCTGGCGGTCATGTAGCCGGCCACGGTGTCCGGAGACAACTGCTTGAGATCGCCGATGCCGGCCATCAACTGCTTACGGTAGGCGTCCCAGTCCATCATGCTCATCGTCTTCACCTTGGGAAGGTTGCGGAGTGGAGCTTTCAGGCTAGTCGAAGTTTTCGGCAAGGGACGGGCTTGTGTCGCGATGGGCCGCGAAGCGGCCCATTGGCATTTCAGATGTAGATGAAGAACAGCACCAAGGCTGCGACCACCGCCCACTTTTCCAGGTAGTAGCGGGTGCGGTTGCGCTTTTTCAGCGCTTTGCCGCGCTCGCGGATCTTGTAGATACGGGTGAACAGGCGGTTGATGCCGCCGGTCTTGTCATTGGCGTCGTTGGGCGCGGCGGCGGCGGCCATGACGTTGCGGCTGAACCAGCGGTTGAAGGCGGTCGCCCAGCGGTACTTGAGCGGGCGCTCGACGTCGCAGAACAGAATGATGCGATTGTGCTCGGTGGTGTTGGCGGCGTAGTGGATGTAAGTCTCGTCGAACACCACCGCTTCGCCGTCGCGCCAAGCGTACTTTTCGCCATCCACATCGATGTAACAGCCGTCGTCGTTCGGCGTGTCCAGGCCCAGGTGGTAGCGATAGGAGCCGGCATACGGATCGCGGTGACGCACGAGCTTGGCGCCTGGCGGCAGGGTGGCGAACATGGCGGCCTTGACCGTGCCGATACCCTGCAGCAGCTCGGTGGTGCGGGGGCACAGCTTCATCGCAGAAGGATGGCTCTCGCCGTACCACTTCAGGTAGAAGCGCTTCCAGCCGGTCTTGAAGAACGAGTTGAAACCGACATCGTCATAGTTGTCGGATTTCTTGATCTCGCCGACGTGCAGTAACTGCTGGGCTTCTTCGCGGATTTCCTGCCAGTGGTCCTTGAGCGGTTGCAGCTCAGGGAAGGCCTCCACCGGCAAGTAGGGCTTGGCCGGGTGTTTGGAGAACAGGTACAGGAAGGCGTTGACCGGCGCCAGGAAACTGGAGTGATCGCCCAGCTGGCGGGTCAACTTGTGGCGAACCCGACCGCGCAGGTGGACATAGGCGATCGAGAGGACGAATAGAAGTACTAATGCAATTTTCATGGACGGCTGCTTGTCAAGATGGCCATGCTTCGTGGCTTGAGCCCGCCAGCATAAACAATCATGCGTCGGCTTTATAGAATTAATCTCACATTGCCAGGCAGACATTCGTACGATAAGCCCCGTTCGTGCCGTGTGCCCCGGCCTAGACCTTTTCCAGGAGGGAATGACCAATGGCATTCGTCGAACGCGACAAGGGCCAGCCCTTCAAGCGCCTGTTCTTCGCTCTGACGGTCAGCGATGCCCAGCGCCGCGCCATTGCCCAATGGCGGCGCGCGCTGGCGCTGCGCAGTGGCAAGCCGGTGCCGGCGCAGAACTTTCACCTGACATTGTTGTTTCTAGGCGATGTGGATGTCGCCCAGGTGCCCGCCCTGTGCGCCGCCGTGGATCAGCTCAAGCGTCCAGAGGCGCCGATACGTCTGGTGCTGGATCGTCTACAAGTGTGGCATCGCGCCAGTGTCTTGGTCCTTGAGCCCCAGCAGACGCCTCCGGCCTTGGGTCAGTTGGTCTACGCCCTGCAACAGGCAGCCTTGCCGTTGGGCGTCGCCGAGCAGACCCGCGAGTACCGGCCACACCTGACGCTGTCCCGCGATTTTCGCGCCCAGGTGCCGGAGTCTCCCACGGCGCCGGAGTTTTTCCTTGCCGCGCGCTCGTTCGTGCTCTACGAGTCGCGCAAGGGCGCCTATTGGCCACTGGCCGAGTGGCCTTTGGAAGGCTGAGGCCAGCACAGGCTTCATGGTTGTGAGACAGGGGCTTGACGCGTACCATGCCGAGCATTCCTTTCAATAACAAACCGCACGGCACTGGCCAGCATCGGCACGTGGCGTGTGGCTTTTCGTCTTGCCTGCGGAGATCAACAACCCATCCATGAACGGACCTACTCCAAGCGTCTTGCCCACCACCGCGCAAAGCGGCAGCTGGCTCAGTGTCATCGCCCTGGCGCTGGCGGCCTTCATCTTCAATACCACCGAGTTCGTACCGGTGGCGCTGCTCAGCGACATTGGCCACAGCTTCGACATGAGCACCGCCCAGGTCGGTCTGATGCTCACCATCTATGCCTGGGTAGTGGCGCTGGCCTCGTTGCCCATGATGCTGATCACCCGCAACATCGAGCGTCGGCGCCTGCTGTTGTTCGTCTTTCTGGTGTTCATCGTCAGCCACCTGTTGTCGTGGCTGTCCCAGAGCTTCGCCATGCTGCTGGTCAGCCGTATCGGCATTGCCCTGTCCCATGCGGTGTTCTGGGCCATCACCGCGTCGCTGGCGGTGCGCGTGGCCCCCCCAGGCCAGCAGGCCAAGGCCCTGGGCCTGTTGGCCACCGGTACCACCTTGGCCATGGTCATGGGCATTCCGCTGGGACGCGTGGTGGGCGAGGCTTTAGGCTGGCGGGTGACCTTCCTCAGCATTGCCGGTGTGGCACTGGCCACCTTGCTGTGCCTGGTGAAGTCGCTGCCGCTGCTGCCGAGCCAGAACTCCGGTTCCCTGCGCAGCCTGCCGATCCTGTTCAAACGCCCGGCACTGGTGATCACCTACCTGCTGGTGACGTTGGTGATCACCGCGCAGTTCACCGCCTACAGCTACATCGAGCCGTTTGCCTTGCACGTGGCGCAGATCGGCGGCGAGCGCACGACGCTGTTGCTGCTGCTGTTCGGTGGGGCCGGGGTGTTCGGGTCGCTGTTGTTCAGCCGCTACAGCGACCGCTTCCCCCATGGGTTCCTGGTGGCGGCCATCGCATCCCTGGCCGCGTGCCTGCTGCTGTTGCTGCCGCTGTCGGGCAATTTCTATGTGTTCGCGGCCTTGAGCATGGTCTGGGGCGTGGCGATCCTGAGCTTCAGCCTGTCGTTGCAATCGAAGACTCTGAAGCTGGCGTCGGACGCCACCGATGTGGCCATGGCGCTGTTCTCGGGGATCTACAACATCGGCATCGGCGGTGGTGCCCTGCTGGGGAGTATCGTCAGCAGCCAACTGGATGTGGCGTACATCGGCGTGGTCGGTGGCAGCGTTGCGGTGGTGGGGCTGGTGCTGGCGGCGGCGAGTACGGCGCGGTTTCGCCAGGCGTTAGGCAAGTAGACGCAGGCGCTCTTGAATCCGGCGGCGAAGCAGACGGTGCTGAGCAGGCTGATCGCATCAAGTGTCGTCGGGCTGCAACGCCGCGAAGCGCTCGCGTAGCCACAGATGCAACTGCGAAACCGCAGGCGACAATTGCTTGCGGTGGGGGCACACCAGAGTCACGGGTGTGGGCTCGCCGGGGTGCTCGGGCATCAGGATTTCCAGCTCGCCCGCCGCCACGTTGGCACTCACATCCAGCCATGACTTATAGACGATCCCTTCGCCTTCCAGGGCCCAGCGCCGCACCACGTCGGCATCGTCGCTGAACAGTGGGCCGCGTACCTGTACGGTGCGGCTGCCCAAGCGCCATTTGTCGTAGACCCGCCCCAGTTGCAAGTAGAGCAGGCAGGCATGCTGCTGGAGCTCTTCGGGCGTGCGCGGACGGCCGTGGCGGGCCAGGTAGTCAGGGGAGGCCACCAGTACCCGACGGTTCCAGGGCGCCAGGGGCAGAGCAATGTAGTTGGCCTCGGCGTTCAGGCCGTAGCGAATAGCCACATCCACCGGATCGCGGGAAAAGTCGGCGACCTGGTCGGAAAGAAAGAACCGCAGGCTCAGTTCTGGGTGTTCGCGGCGAAACGCACTGAGCCAGGGCAGCAGGATGTTGCGCCCAAGGTCCGAAGGCGCCGACACCTGCAGCACGCCACGCAGGCTGCTGTGGGCGCCGTGCAGGTTGTCGCGCCCTTGGCGCAGGGTGTCCAGCACGCTCTGGGCGGTGGGCAGGTACAGCTCGCCCTCGGCGGTCAGGCGCAGGCTGCGGGTGGTTCGGGCGAACAGGCGCACATCCAGCTCGCGCTCCAGGCGCTTGATCGCTGCCGCCACTTGTCCCGGCAGCAGACCCGCTTCATGGGCGGCGGCGGTGAAGCTGCCCAAGGCGCTGCTACGCACGAACAGTTCGAGATCGGTAAGACGCAGCATTTTCACTCCAGCGATGAAAGTGTTGCTGCATTGTGCGGGTTTTTTCTTTTTAACGGGAAAGATAAGATGCGCCACACATCCGTTCTCTTGAGGAGTTGTCCTGATGGATACCGTTGCCCTGGCCAAGCGCCGCTACACCACCAAAGCCTACGATGCCGCACGCCGCATTCCCCAGGCCACTGTCGATGCGCTGCTCGAACAATTGCGCCACAGCCCGTCGTCGGTCAACTCGCAGCCCTGGCACTTCGTCATCGCCGACAGCGCCGAGGGCAAGGCGCGCCTGGCGAAGGCCGCTGATGGGCGTTTTGCCTACAACTCGCCAAAAATCCTCGACGCCTCCCATGTGATCGTGTTCTGCACCCGCACCGACATGACCGAAGCGCACCTGAATGCCTTGCTCGAGCAGGAACAGGCCGATGGACGATTCCGCGACGAGCAGGCCCGTGCCGGGCAGGACGCCAGCCGTCGTGGCTATGTGAATCTGCACCGCTTCGACCAGAAGGATCTGCAGCACTGGATGGAGAAGCAGACCTACCTGGCCTTGGGCACCGCGCTGCTCGGCGCCGCTGCCCATGGCCTGGACGCAACGCCTATCGAAGGGTTCGACAGCAAGGTGCTGGATGCGGAACTGGGCCTGCGCGAGCAGGGTTTCACCAGTGTGGTGGTGCTCGCCCTGGGCTATCGCAGCGAGCAGGACTTCAATGCCGGGCTCAACAAGTCGCGTCTGCCGGCTTCCACGGTGTTCACCTTCCTCTGAGCCGAGGGGCTAGTCGTCAGGCTCCTGTGACAGGGGCCTGGCCACATGCTCCAGCGCGCGGCGTTCGGCGGCGATGCCCCAGCGTGCTTGCACCAGCGCGGCGATGATCATCAGGCTTGCGCCGATCAGGTAGCCGTACAACACGTTGATGCGCTCGCCAGTCTCGATCAATGCACCGAACAACGCGGGTCCGATCAAACCGCCCAGCCCGGTGCCGAAGGCATAGAACACGGCGATGGCCAAGGCACGGATTTCCAGGGGAAAGGTCTCGGACACGGTGAGATAGGCGGAGCTGGCGGCGGCGGAGGCGAAAAAGAAAATCACCATCCAGGCTGCCGTTTGCTCCGTGACATCGAGCAGGCCTTGCTCGAACCCATACCCGCTGATGGCCAGCAGCACACCGGATACCAGGTAAGTGGTGCTGATCATCACCCGCCGGCCCAACACATCGAACAGTCGCCCCAGCAGCAACGGCCCGCAGAAATTGCCCAGGGCGAACGGCAGCACGTACCAGCCGATACGCTCGGACGGCACGCCATAGAAATCGGTGAGCACCAGTGCATAGGTGAAGAAAATCGCGTTGTAGAAAAACGCCTGGGCACTGAGCAACGTCAGGCCGACCAAGGCCCGGCGTCGATGGACGACGAACAGGTTGTGCATGACCTCGCCCAAGGGCGTGTGGTCGCGTGTGCGCAGGCGCAAGGGTGGGGCGTCGAGGGATGGCAGTACGGCGCCACATCCGCGCAGCTGGTGTTCGATGTCGCTGACGATGCGTTCGGCGCGCTCGGGTTGCCCGTGGACCATCAACCAGCGCGGGCTCTCCGGGATCCATAGGCGCATCAGCAGAATCGCCAGGCCCAGCAGCGCACCGATACCGAAGCACAGTCGCCAGCCCAGATCGCCGCCGATCCAGGCCGGATCGAGCAGAATCACCGCGCCGATCGCACCCAAGGCAGCCCCCAGCCAGAAGGTGCCGTTGATCACCAGATCCACCCAGCCGCGATAGCGCGCGGGGGTGAACTCCTGGATGGTCGAGTTGATGGCGGTGTACTCGCCACCGATGCCGGCCCCGGTGAGAAACCGGAACAGTAGAAAACTTGCCAGGTTCCACGAAAACGCCGTGGCCGCTGTAGCGCCGATGTACAGCGCCAGGGTGACGAAGAACAGCCTGCGCCGGCCCAGGCGGTCGGTCAGCCAGCCGAAGAGCAGGGCTCCGAGCACGGCGCCGGCGATGTAGGCGGCGCCAGCCAGACCGATATCGGTGTTGCTCATGTGCAGCACCGGGCTGTCTTTGAGGGCTCCTGACACCGAGCCTGCCAGGGTGACTTCCAGGCCGTCCAGCAACCAGGTGATGCCCAGCGCTATCACCAGCAATGTATGAAAGCGGGTCCAGGGCAGGCGGTCGAGACGGGCGGGAATGTCAGTATGGTAGAGGCGCCCGGTCGAAGAGCAGGGCGAGCGTTGGGTCACCAGAAGGGGCTCCGAGGCTGGCGGTGTGTGCCTGGCAGTGGAGCTCTTTTCAGGGGGCGGAGTTCATTTCAGTTCGCGGGTAAACCCGCCCCAACCTGGTCCGCTGTGCCTGTGGGAGTGGGTTTACCCGCGAACAGGTCGGGACTGTCACCACAAGGCGACAGATGCAGCGTTCAACACCCGCCCGAACACCTCGATGGCCTTGTCCACCTCGGCCTCGCAGGTGAAGCGCCCAAGGCTGATCCGCACGCTGTTGCGTGCCCGGGCTTCGTCCAGACCCAGGCTCAGCAGGACGTGGGAAGCGGCATTGCTCGCCGAGTTGCACGCCGAAGTCGAGGACAGGGCCAGTTCGCTGGCCAATGCCGCGCTGTTGAACCCCTTGGCGTCGATGCACAGGTTCAAGGTATGGGGAATGCGTTGTTGCGGGCAGCCATTGAGGCGCACCCCGGGCAGTGCGAGCAGGCCACGGCGCAGGCGTTCGCTGAGCTGGACGATGCGTTGGTGCTCGCTGTCGCCGGGCCCGCCGGCAAGGGCGAAGGCGCTGCCCATGCCGACGATCTGGTGGGTCGCCAAGGTCCCGGACCGCAGGCCGCGCTCATGGCCGCCGCCGTGCATCTGGGCGCGCAGCACCGGGCGTGCGCGCGGGCCGACGTACAATGCACCGATACCCTTGGGTCCATAGACCTTATGCGCCGAGAACGACATCAGATCGACCGCCTGACGCGCGAGGTCGAGGGCGACCTTGCCCACTGCCTGGGCGGCATCCACGTGCAACAGGGCCCCATGGGCGCGCACGTGTTCGCCGATGGTGGCGAAATCGGTAGGGGTGCCCAGTTCATTGTTCACCGCCATCAGCGACACCAGGCGGGTGTCGTTGCGAAGCGCCGCCTGTACTGCCTGGGGTTGGATCAGCCCGCGTGCATCCGGTGCCAGGCGCGTGACCGTCCAACCGAGACGTTCGAGCTCGGCCACGGTATCGAGCACCGCTTTGTGCTCCAGTTCGCTGGTGATCAGGTGGCCTGGGTGGCCGACGCCTTGGGCAATGCCCTTGAGCGCTAGGTTGTTGGATTCGGTGGCGCCGGAGGTCCAGACCAGGTCGGTCGGGTCTGCGCCTACGCGCTCGGCTACCTGGCGGCGAGCCTGTTCCACGAGCTCGCGGGCGGCCTGGCCATAGACATGGCCGCTGGATGCTGGGTTGCCGAAATGCGCTTGGTGGCCAAGGCAGGTGATCATGGTCTCGATGACGCGGGCATCGACAGGAGTGGTGGCGGCGTAGTCGAAGTAGAGGGGGGCGCTGGGCATGATGGGCGGGTCCGTGCAAGTTGCCGTGAAGTGGCGATCGATGTCCCATCGTACCCAGCGGGCGGAGATGCTTTTTGCCTTGTTGGCCGATTGTGCTCTGGCTTGAGGATCAATTTTTCTCTGGAGTCGATTCGTGTAGGAAAAATTTCTCCAACTAGGGAGCGGGAGGCCTTCCGGGCAGAGCTTCAGGCCGAGAGGGGCTGCTTTTCTTCTTCCGTCGTCACCCGTTCGCACAGGTCGATGATCTGCTCGCGCATCCAGCGGTTGGCCGGGTCCTGGTCGGTGCTTTCGTGCCAGTACAAGTGGGTTTCCAGCGGCGGCACTTCGACCGGCAGCGGCAAGTGGCGCAATTGATGGCGGCGGGCGAAGCGCTCGGGGACGGTCATCACCATGTCGGTCTGTTGCAATACCTGCGAAGCCATCAAGTAATGCTGTGAGCGCAGGGCGATCTTGCGCTGCAGGCCCATTTTGCCCAGGGCCAGGTCCACATAGCCCAGGCCGTTGCGGCGGCTGGAGATGTGGATGTGGGTCAGGGCAAGGTAGCTGTCGAGCGTGAGCTTGCCTTCGATCAGTGGATGGCCGGGGCGCATTGCGCAAACGAAGCGATCTTGCATGAGCTTGACGTGGCGCACCTGCGGGTCGATGTTCAGCGGGGCGTCCACGGCGAAATCCAGGTGACCGGCGGCCAGTTCCTTGGTGGTCTCGCGCCGTTTGCACAGGAAACTTTCGATCACCAGCGCCGGGGCCAGGCGCCGCAGGCGCTGGAACAACGGCGGCAGGATCACCGCCTCGGTGAGGTCGGTCATGCTGATGCGGAAGGTCTTGTTGGCCTGCTGCGGGTTGAAGGTACGGCTTTCCTGCACCGAGGTGCGCAGCAAGGCCAGGGCGTTGCGCACCGGGCCGATGATGTTCTGCGCCATTGGTGTGGGCACCATGCCTTGGGCGGTGCGCACGAACAGCGGGTCGTTGAAGGTTTCGCGCAGGCGCGAGAGGGCGTTGGACACGGCAGGCTGGGTAATGCCGACGATCTGCCCGGCACGGGTCAGGTTGGCTTCGGTGTAGATGGCATCGAAGACGATGAACAGGTTGAGGTCGACCTTGCTGAGGTTCATGGCGCTGCTCTTTATAGGAATTATCGGCCGATCATATATTGCTTATGAATGTTAATACACGCGGAAAATAGACTAGGTGGATAGCGCCTCGGTGCTCTAGGCTCTGGCTCATGTTCTCAAGCCTGTGAAGGTAGCCCTGATGGATTTCGCCTATTCGCCCAAGGTCCAGGCATTGCGTGAGCGTGTCACGGCATTCATGGACGCCTATGTCTACCCAGCGGAGCCGGTGTTCGAACGCCAGGTCGCCGAGGGCGATCGCTGGCAGCCCACCGCAATCATGGAAGAACTCAAGGCCAAGGCCCGCGCCGAAGGCCTGTGGAACCTCTTCTTACCCGAGTCGGAGTACGGCGCAGGCCTGTCCAACCTCGAATACGCCCCCCTGGCCGAGATCATGGGGCGCTCGCTGCTGGGGCCGGAACCGTTCAATTGCTCGGCGCCCGATACCGGCAACATGGAGGTGCTGGTGCGCTATGGCAGCGAGGCGCAGAAGCGCCAATGGCTGGAGCCGTTGCTGCGCGGCGAGATCCGTTCGGCGTTCGCCATGACCGAGCCGGACGTTGCGTCCTCCGACGCCACCAACATGGCCGCCACGGCCGTGCGCGAGGGTGACCAGTGGGTGATCAACGGGCGCAAGTGGTGGACCTCCGGTGCCTGCGACCCGCGCTGCAAAGTGATGATCTTCATGGGCTTGTCCGACCCGCAAGGGCCGCGTCATCAGCAGCACTCGATGATCTTGGTGCCTACCGACACGCCGGGTGTGAAGATCGTCCGCCCGTTGCCGGTGTTCGGTTACGACGATGCGCCCCATGGCCATGCCGAGGTGCTGTTCGAGAACGTACGGGTGCCGTATGAGAATGTGATCCTGGGCGAGGGGCGTGGCTTCGAGATCGCCCAGGGTCGCCTGGGCCCTGGGCGCATCCACCACTGCATGCGCTCAATCGGTATGGCCGAGCGTGCCCTGGAGCTGATGTGCAAGCGCGCCGTCGAGCGCACGGCGTTCGGCAGACCGCTGGCTCGGTTGGGGGGCAATGTCGACAAGATCGCCGATTCGCGCATGGAGATCGACATGGCGCGGCTGCTGACCCTCAAGGCCGCCTACATGATGGACACCGTCGGCAACAAGGTCGCGCGCAGCGAGATCGCCCAGATCAAGGTGGTGGCGCCAAACGTGGCGTTGAAGGTGATCGACCGGGCGATCCAGATCCACGGCGGGGCCGGTGTCAGTGGCGACTTCCCGCTGGCCTACATGTACGCCATGCAGCGCACCCTGCGCCTGGCCGACGGGCCGGACGAAGTGCATCGGGCAGCGGTGGGCAAGTACGAGATCGGCAAGCATGTGCCCAAGGAGCTACTGCGTAGCGGTCACTGAACTGGGGCCGCTTATGCGGCCCCGAGGCGGGTTATGGACCAGATGGGGGAGAACCGGCGCGCTCGTTTTTTTCTGCAAGGTCCGGGTGGTCTCGCGCCGGGTCGTCATGCCGGTCGCGGGTCTTGAACAGTGACAACAGCACCCCGCCGAGCAGCAAGCCGAACGTCACGCCCAGCGACAGCAAGGCGGGCACCTTGCCCACCAGGCCGTGGTAGAAGATCTTGCAGCCGATGAACACCAGCACCAGCGCCAGGGCGTACTTGAGGTAGACGAAGCGGTGCATCAGCGCCGCCAGGGCGAAGTACAGCGAGCGCAGACCAAGGATGGCGAAGATGTTCGAGGTGTAGACGATGAACGGGTCTTGGGTGATGGCGAAGATCGCCGGGACGCTGTCGACGGCGAACACCAGGTCGGCCAACTCGATCAGTACCAGTGCCAGGAACAGCGGCGTCGCATGGCGCACGGCGGTGTGCTGCCCGGGCGGGGTGAGGTGCACGAAGAAGTGTGCGCCGTGGACTTGGTCGGTGACCCGCATGTGCCGACGTACGAAGCGTAGCACCGGGTTGTTGGCAAGGTCAGGGTGGCTTTCCTGCCGAGCCAAAGCCATCTTTACACCCGTGAACAGCAGGAAGGCGCCGAACAGGTAGAGCACCCAGGCAAAGTGCTGCACCAGCGCCGCACCTACGCCGATCATGATCGCCCTCAAGACCACCACGCCGAGAATGCCCCAGAACAGTACCCGGTGCTGGTAACGGCGGGGAATGGCGAAGAAACCGAAGATCATGGCCATGACGAACACGTTGTCCATCGATAGCGATTGCTCGACCAGGAACCCCGTGTAGAACTCCAGCGCCGACTGCGCGCCCAGCTCGTACCAGACCCACGCGCCGAACAACACGCCGACACTGAAATAGCCGGCGTACAGCAGCAGGCTCTCGCGCATTTCGATCTCGCGGTTCTTGCGGTGGAGCACGCCAAGGTCCAGGACCAGCAGGCCGATGACGATAGCGATGAAGACCAGCCACAGCCAGGCGCTGGTGCCGAGGAACGGGGTGGTGAGGAATGTGTGCAGAGCCATCATGAGCCCCTCCTTTAATGTCGACGTTGCATGGCAACAGTGATCCGACATGGCGGCTGGGTAGCCGTCAGAGGGGCCCGGTATCACATAGGCTTGAGCGTAGTCCCGATCAGTGAGCCTGCCGAATGGCGCGCTGTTACATTTCTTTGCGAGGCTGCCCAGTCCTTTAGTACACCCACACTTCCACCCGTCGATTGCGCAGCCGCCCTTGTTCCTGGTCGTTGTCGGCCACAGGCAGTTCGTCGCCCATGCCGGTCACTTCCTTGATTTCCACGCCATCGCGGGCGAGCTCGCGGCGCACCGCCATGGCCCGCAGGCGCGAGAGCAGGGCGGCGCGGCCCTGGGTTTCCTTGGGGTCGCCAAACCCCACCAGTACCACCTGGTGCTGCAGCTTGCCGGCCTGGCGCAGGTAGTCTGCGACCCGGCGTACGTCGCGCAGCGCCTTGTTGTCCAGGTTGGCGCTGCCGGGCTGGAAGCGAAAGTTCACGGTCAGGCGCCGGGCCTCAGCGGTCAGGGTCCGATAGCGTGGCGGCATGTCGGCCTGGGCGGGTACGGGCAGGGCTTTGACCTGCTGGGCCACGAAGCCTTGGCGGGCGACGATGGCCTGCCCGGCGGGGGTTTGGGTGTACTCGGCCAGGGCGACCGCCAAAGGGGCGGCGCGAGCAGGCAGGTAGAAGAACAAGCGGCGCGACAGCGGATAATCCTCGCTGGCGACCAGCGTTGGGGTAGGCAGCATGGCTGGCGCGTCGCCTTCGGCGATGGCCAGCACCTTGGCGCCATGCACGGCGGCCAGGCTGCTGAAACCGATGGCCTGGCGGTCAGCCTTGACCCGCTCGGCCAGCGCTTCGCTGGATTCGAAACGTTGCGCCTGACCGGCCAGCGTCTGCTGGCGTGGCTCCAGCACCAGAGCCTTGAAGGTTTCGAACGTGCCGGAGCGATCGTCACGGGCATACAGACGGATCTCCCCGCCGGGCACGCCGAGCTGTTCCCAGCGTCGTACCTGGCCGCAGAACACTTGGGCCAATTGCGCGGTGGTCAGTTGGGCCAGCGGATTGTCCGGGTGAACGATTACCGCCACTGCGTCCAGTCCGATGACCTGTTCGGCGCCTTTGCCGCGAAGATCGCCTAGTGCCCGAAGACGCCGGGCTTCGTCGTCGGTGATGGGGCGGGACGCGGCCGCCAGGTCCGCTTGGCCATCGCCCAGGGCTGTGAAGCCGGTGCTCGAGCCGTGGGCGGCGATGGTGATGCGCAAAGGCTGGCCCTGGGCATCGAGTGCGTTGATTTCGGTTTCGTTGGCTTGGCGGCTCGGGGTTTGGGTGACCGCAGTGGCACCTTGGGCCGCCAGCAGGCCTTGGATGAGCGCGGGTGTCAGGGCGGCGCCGATGGTATTGGAGCCCTGGATGCGCAGTTGCGCGGGCCCTGCGAGGGCCCACAAGGGGAACAGACAGCACAGCAAGGCGAACAGGCGAGGCATGCCGGAGACCTGTGGCATAAAGATGCGCTGCAGATTACGACAGTGGCGTGACCGGGAGATGACAGGGCGTGAGGCTGAGAAAAGGGGCCCGATCAGAATGTCGGCGGCGTGATCACCCAGATCACCACGGCATCCACTTCTCCGGGATTGCCATAACGATGGGGCTCTTGGCTCGAGAAACTGAAGCTGTCCCCTTCGTTGAGTTGGAAATACCGCTCGCCGACCCACAGCTCGAAGCTACCGGACAGCAAATAGCCGGCTTCCTCGCCCTCGTGGCTGTAGCTCTGCTGGCTGTAGGTGCCCGGGGGAAAGCGCGAATGGAGGATTTCGAGCTGCCGGTTGGGCTGGGGGGTGAGCAACTGATCGACGATACCGTCCTCGTAATGCACGCTCAGGCGGCTGTTGCGCCGCACCACGTAGCCTTGGTCCTCAGGGGCGGTGCTGGCCTCGCTGGCGAAGAACCACTGGATGGTCACGCCCAGGCTGCGGGCAATGTTGAACAGCGCCGGGATCGAGGGATAGGAGAGATTGCGCTCCAGTTGGCTGATGTAGCCGGCGGTCAGTTCGCTTTGCTTGGCCAGCTCGGCGAGGGTCATGCCGCGGCGCTTGCGCAGGCCGCGGATGCGGGTGCCGAGAAACTGCGGGGCCGCGCCGCCGTCTTCGGCGGCGGGCGGCGGCGTCTGGGGTTGCTGGCTCATGCGCGTCGGTCCATCGGGAAAGCCAGAAGTATGACCAGCCTCAGAGCGCCCAGGCAACCGTCAGGCCGTCGTGGATCGCTTCTTCGACGGTGCGCGGTGCCAGGCAGTCGCCGATGCGCCGCACCTGAACCAAACCGGCCAGTTCCTCGGCCAATGTGTCCACCGGTTGATGGCCCAGGCACAGGACCAGGGTGTCGATCTCTTCGAAGATCATCGGTTCGCCACTGGCGGTGTGCAGCAGGTAGACGGTGTTGTCGTCGCAGCCGTACAGCCGGGCATAGGGGGTGATGGGGATGCCCAGGCGGTGCAGCTCGCCGGCCATCTGGTCGCGCACGTACAGCGGCAAGCTCTCGCCACAGTGGGTGCCATTGACTGCCAGCTGCACCTGATGGCCTTCGCGCACCAGGCGCTCGGCGATGCCGGGGCCGATCCAGTCGCTGCGCCAGTCCACCACCAGCACCGAGCGTCCCAGGGTGGCCTGGTTGCGCAGCACCTGCCAGGCATCGACCACCTGCAAGTCGCCACTGCGTTCGAATTCGGGCCAGTACGGGCGGGCGCCGGTGGCGGCGATCACCACATCGGGACGTTCGCGTTCGACCAAGGCCCGGTCGACGCGGGTGTTGCGCACCACGCGCACGCCGGCCAGTTCCATCTCCCGTTGCAGGTTGGTGCTGGCGCCGCCGAACTCGCTGCGACGCGGCAGCAGCTGGGCCAATTGCACCTGGCCACCCAACTGTGGGCCGGCCTCGTACAGGGTCACCTCATGACCGCGCGCCGCTGCGACCGCCGCGGCTTTCATGCCGGCCGGGCCGCCGCCTGCGATCATCACGCGCTTGGGCGCCTGGGTGGGGATGAGCGTGCCGTATTGCAGTTCGCGGCCGGTCTCTGGACGCTGGATGCAAGAAATCGGCAGGCCGCGATGGAAATGGCCGATACAGGCCTGGTTGCAGGCGATGCAGGCGCGCACGTCCTCTACCTGACCACGTTCGGTCTTCGATGGCATCTGCGGGTCGCAGATCAGCGCGCGGGTCATGCCGCAGACGTCGGCCTGACCGCGGGCCAGGATCAACTCGGCCTCCTGGGGCTGGTTGATGCGTCCGGTGACGAACAGCGGGATGTCCAGGCGCGCCTTGAACGTGCCGGCTTCGCGGGCGAGATACGCAGGCTCGATGGCCATGGGCGGAACGATATGCACCGCACCGCCTTGTGAGGCGGAGGTGCCGGCGACGATGTGCAGGTAGTCGATCTCGCCCTGCAGGGCCTGGGCAGCCACCAGGGATTCGTCCTCGGTCAGGCCTTCGGGGTCGCGCTCGTCGGCGCTGATGCGCAGGCCTACGATGAATTGCTCGTCGGTGGCTGCGCGCACGGCGCTCAGCACTTCACGCACAAAGCGCAGGCGTTGCTCGAGGCCGCCGTTGTAGCCGTCGGTGCGGCGATTGACCCGCGGATTGAGGAACTGCGCCGGCAGGTAGCCATGACTGGCTACCACTTCCACGCCGTCGAGCCCGGCCTGATGCAGGCGGTGGGCGGCACTGGCGTAGCCCTGGATGATCTCGTCGATCATCGCCTGGTCCAGCGCCCGAGGCATCACCCGAAAACGCTCGTTGGGCACCGCCGAGGCCGAGTAGGCCACTGCCAGCAGGCCATCGGCGGTTTCCATGATCTCGCGCCCGGGGTGGAACAACTGTGACAGCACGACGGTGCCGTGGGCGTGGCAGGCCTCGGCCAGACGGCGATAGCCGTCGATGCAGGCATCGTCGGTGGCCATCAGCACATGGGAGGTGTAGCGGGCGCTGTCGTGAACCCCCGCCACCTGCAGCACGATCAGGCCGGCGCCGCCTTCGGCGCGGGCGCGCTGGTAGGCAATGAGCTTGTCATTGACCAAGTTGTCGGTGGGCAGGCAGGTGTCATGTCCGGTGGACATGATGCGGTTCTTCAGGCGTTTGCCACGGATCTGCAGCGGTTCGAACAGGTGGGGGAAGGCGGTCGACATGCGCGCAGCTCCGGTCGGTTGTCGTTCTTGTTTTTTCCATGAAAGTGTAGCGCCAGTAAAAAATCAACTTGTTTTTTTACTGGCTGGCGTCTAGCGTTCCCTCGACCCCTCGCTCAGGGGCATCCCTCACAACAACAAGAAAGCGGAGCCTGCGCTGCACCGGCCAGGCACCGGCAGGAGGAACCACCGATGCAAGCATTTCCCCGCAGGACCGGATTGTGCGCAGTGCTTCTGGCCTTGGGCCTGGGCAGTGCGCAGGCGGCGCCGCAGATGGTCGTGGTCGGCTATGGCGGCGCGGGCCAGAAAGCCCAGGACGTGGCGATCTTCCAGCCTTTCAGCGCCCAGGATGGCAGCAAGCTGATCCAGAGCGAGTACAACGGCGAGATGGCCCGGATCCAGGTGATGGCCGATACCGGGAATGTCGATTGGGACGTGGTGCAGATCGAAGGCCCGGACCTCATGCGCGGCTGTGACGAAGGCATCTACGAGCGCCTGGATTGGCAACAGATGGGCCATGCCGCCGAGCTGATCCCGGACGCGGCCCAGGCGTGCGGTTCGGCGGCGCTGGTGTGGAGCGTGGCGATTGCCTATGACCGCGACAAGCTGGCCAAGGCGCCCACGTCCTGGGCGGATTTCTGGGATGTGAAGACGTTTCCCGGCAAGCGCGGGCTGCGCAAACGTGCGGTGTACAACCTGGAGTTCGCGCTACTGGCCGACGGCGTGAAGGTCGAGGACGTCTACAAGGTGCTGTCTACTCCGGCAGGTGTCGAGCGCGCCTTCGCCAAGCTCACCGAACTCAAGCCTTACATCCAATGGTGGGATGCCGGCGCCCAGCCCGCGCAGTGGCTGACAGCAGGCGATGTGGTGATGACCTCCACCTACAGCGGCCGCATCGCCGTCGCTGCCCAGCAGGGCAGTCCGCTGGCGGTGGTGTGGCCGGGTAGTCTGTATGGCATGGATTACTGGGCGATTATCAAGGGCTCCCAGCATGTCGATCAGGCACGGCGTCTGATTGCCTATGCCAACCAGCCAGACACCCAAGTGCGGTATGTGCAGCAGATCCCCTATGGCCCGACCAACACTCAGGCCGCAGCCAGGCTCGATCCTGCGTTGGCCAGCTGGGTGCCGACTTCACCGGAAAACCTAAAGGGCGCGCTGGCGATGAATGTCGAGTTCTGGGTTGACCATGGCGAGGAGCTGGAGCAGCGCTTCAACGCATGGGCCAGCAAGTGAGGTAGATTCAATCCCCAAGGCCGCTTCGCGGCCTTCGTGGGTAAATCGGAGCGCCGAACAGACCTCGGCCTCTCACATTCTCGAACCAGGACAACAACAATGACCCCCTCCGAACGGACCCTGCGCCAGGAACTGGCCGCCTGCTACCGGCTGATCGCGCACTTTCGCATGACCGATCTGATCTTCACCCACATCTCCGTGCGCTTGCCGGGCCCTGAGCATCATTTTCTGATCAACCCCTACGGCCTGCTGTTCGATGAGATCACGGCCTCGAAACTGGTGAAGATCGATTTGCAGGGCAATCCGGTGGAGCCGACGCCCTACCCGGTGAACCCGGCCGGTTTCGTCATCCACAGCGCCATTCACGGCGCCCGCGAGGACGCCCAGTGCGTGTTGCACACCCACACCCGGGCTGGCTGCGCAGTGGCGGCGCTCGAATGCGGCTTGCTGCCGCTCAACCAGATTTCCATGGAGTTCTACGGCCGGGTTGGCTACCACGCCTATGAAGGCATCGCCCTGGACATGGACGAGCAGCAGCGCCTGGTGGCGGACCTGGGCGAGCACTCGGTGATGATCCTGCGCAATCATGGTTTGTTGACCGTCGGCAGCAGCGTGGCCGAGGCCTTCATGCGCATGTACTACCTGGAGAAAGCCTGCGAGATCCAGTTGGCGGCCTTGCAGGCCGGGCAGGTGATCGTGCCGCCGCACGAGGTGTGCGCGCATACCGAGCGCCAGTTCAATGCCCCGGCGCGGCCGTTGAAAGCCGGGGAGTTGTCGGACCCAGACGGCAATGCATTGGCCTGGCAGGCCTTGCTGCGGTTGCTGGAGCGGGTGGCGCCGGATTATCGCGACTGAGACGCCAGCGCCGGCTCCCAGGGTACCGCGTCGTTGAGCCGGCGAAGCCTGCAATGGGCTGCACAGCAGCCCAAGGGACGAAGGCGCCGGTGTCAGCGAGCATCCGGCACGATGATGTGGGCCGGTGCCTGCGCCGCGCGGCCACGGGCGACCCAGTAGTACAGCACGCTCGGCACGACCAGGCCGATCAGCCAGGAGACATCCACGCCGCCTAGGTGGGCGACCATGGGGCCGGTGTACAGCTTGGTGTCGATGAACGGCATCTGCACCAGCACACCGAAGGTGTAGACGATGATCCCAGGCCAGTTCCAGCGGCCATAGCGCCCTTCAGGGTCGGCCAGGGCGGGGATGTCGTAGCGCTCTTTGGTGATGAAGTAGTAATCCACCAGGTTCACCGCGCTCCAGGGCACGAAGAAGGTCAGCAGGAACAGGATGAATGACTTGAACGCGCTCAGGAACGAATGCTGGCCGAGCAGCGCGACCAAGGTCGCGGCACCGACGATAGCCAGGACGAACACCAGGCGCTGCGCTCGGCTGATCTGCAGATGGCCACGGAACCCGCTGATGATGGTGGCGATGCACATGAAGCTGCCATAGGAGTTCAGCGTCGAAATGGTCACCTTGCCGAAGGCGATGCTGAAGTACAGCAGGGCCGCGGTAGTGCCTGCGCCGCCCAGGCCAACGATATAGGCCACTTCGTGTCCGGTGAACTGGCCGCCGGCGATGGCGGCGGCGAACACACCGAGGATCATCGAGGCTTGAGCGCCGATCACCGAACCCAGGCCGGCGGCGAGGAAGGTCTTGACCGGCGAAGTGCTGCTGGGCAGGTAGCGCGAGTAATCCGCCACATACGGGCCGAAGGCGATCTGCCAGGAGGCGGCGAGCGAAACGGCCAGCAGGAACGAGGCCCAGGAGAAATGGCGGTTGTCCATCAACTGGCCGATGTCGGCCAGCATCAGGATGCGGCTGAAGAGGTAGATGAAGGCGATGATCCCCAACACGCTGGCCACGCGCCCGATCCAATGGATCACCCGGTAGCCGGCGAGGGTGGCCAGCACGATCACGCTGGCGAAGATCAGGATGCCGGTGCTGTCGCTGACGCTCATCAATTGGCCGATGGCCTGGCCGGAGAGCACCGTGCCGGTGGCGGTGAAGCCCAGGTACATCAGGCACACCAGCACCATGGGGATGGCCGCGCCATAGACTCCGAACTGCACACGACTGGAAATCATCTGCGGCAGGCCCAGGCGCGGGCCTTGGGCGGCGTGCAACGCCATCACCGTGCCACCGACCAATTGCCCGATCAACAGGCCGATAAGCGACCAGAACACATCACCGCCGAGCACCACGGCCAGGGCGCCGGTCACGATAGCGGTAATCTGCAGGTTGGCTCCCAGCCAGAGTGTGAACTGGCTGTACACGCGTCCATGGCGTTCAGCTTCGGGGATGTAGTCGATCGAGCGCCGTTCGATCACGGGTTTGTTGGACATGGGCACTCCGCGTACTTGTTTTTGTGGGGGGCGGGCGAGCCATCGGCAAAGACTGGCTGTGTCGAGATATGAGCATGTATAGACAAGTTCGGTCAAGTGAAGCTTGACAGGTAACGAGTGGCGGTTCACACGCTTGCCAGACGCTTCGCTTGATCGACTGTTGCGCAAGGTCGGTGCCCAACTGTGCTGGTCGGTGAAAAAAGAATGGCCTTATGCTGTAACGAAATATGTCTAGAACGCCTGAAGAAGGAAGCCGCAATGCCGCTCAAGGACCTGCTGATCGCCCTGGTGGTGATCATCGCCTGGGGAGTCAACTTCGTTGTCATCAAGGTCGGCCTTGATGGCTTGCCGCCCATGTTGCTCGGTGCGTTGCGTTTCGCCCTGGTGGCGTTCCCGGCGATCCTGCTGGTCAAGCGACCGAAGCTTCCCTGGCGCTGGTTGATCGCCTACGGCGCGACCATTTCCCTGGGACAGTTCGCGTTCCTGTTCCAGGCCATGTACAGCGGCATGCCACCGGGGCTGGCCTCGTTGGTGCTGCAATCTCAGGCGTTCTTCACCTTGGGTTTTGCCGCGCTGTTTTTGGGTGAGCGCCTGCGCTTGGCGAGTGTGCTGGGGTTGCTGGTGGCAGCGGGCGGGTTGGTGCTGATCGGCAGCGAAGATGGCAGCCACGTGCCGTTGCTGGCGCTGCTGTTGACCCTGTGCGCGGGGGCCATGTGGGGGATGGGCAATATCATTACCCGGCGCTTTGGCTCGGTGGACCTGGTGGCCTTGGTGATCTGGGGCGGGCTGATCCCGCCGCTGCCGTTTCTGGCGTTGTCCTGGTGGCTCGAAGGTCCGGAGCGCATTGGCCATGCATTGGCCAACCTCGGCTTGAATTCGGTGTTGGCGCTGGCGTACTTGGCCTTCGTCGCCACCATGCTGGGCTATAGCCTCTGGAGCACGCTGTTGTCGCGCCATCCGGCGGGCAAGGTGGCGCCGTTCTCGTTGCTGGTGCCGGTGATTGGCTTGAGTTCGTCGGCCTGGCTGCTGGATGAGCGCTTGAGCGCGGTGCAGGGTTGGGGCGCGTTGCTGGTGATGGCGGGGCTGCTGATCAATGTGTTCGGGCCGCGGCTGGGACAGCGGTTGCGGGCGGCCACGGCACAATGAGTGAGGTCGGCGGTGGCGTGTTGGCGGGTAAGCCCGCTCCGACAACGATGACCGCCAACCCGGTTGCAATTGTTCTGCTGTTGGGACGATCAGGGCCGTTTTTGCTATCTACCGAAGTATTATTCTCATAGGTAGTGTTATACCCAGCTATCTGAGAGAGGAGACTTCTCATGAAAAAGATTCTGGGTGTTCATCGTAGCCCTCACGGCCATTGGGTCGGGGATGGCTTTCCGGTTCGCAGTCTGTTCACCTATGACAATCTGGCCCGTCACATCAGCCCGTTCCTGCTGCTGGACTACGCCGGCCCGCACGACTTCACCCCGACCACCGCGCGCCGCGGTGTCGGCCAGCATCCGCATCGCGGCTTCGAGACGGTGACCATCGTCTACCAGGGCGAGCTGGAGCATCGCGATTCCACCGGCGCCGGTGGCTTGATCGGCCCCGGGGACGTGCAGTGGATGACCGCTGCCAACGGCATCCTGCACGAGGAGTTCCACTCGCCGGCTTTCGCCCGCACTGGCGGCACCCTGGAAATGGTGCAGCTGTGGGTGAACCTTCCTGCCCGGGACAAGCGCGCTGCAGCGGGCTACCAGACGCTGCTGGCCAGTGATATTCCGGTGGTGAAGCTGCTAGACGATGCCGGTACCCTGCGCGTGATTGCCGGTGACTATCAAGGCCACAAAGGCCCGGCTCGGACCTTCACGCCCATGGATGTCTGGGACCTGCGCCTTGCGGCCGGTGCCAGCCTGCAACTGCCCATCGCCCAAGGGCGCAACGCTGCGCTGGTGGTCTTGCGGGGCAATGTGCAGGTCAATGGCGAGCGTGAGACCGGGCCGGCCAGCCTGGTGCTGCTCGAGCGCGATGGTGAGCACGTACAGGTGCAGGCCTTGGAAGACGTGAGCCTGCTGCTGCTCAGCGGCGAACCAATCGATGAGCCTATCGTCGGCTATGGCCCGTTCGTGATGAACAGCCAAGCGGAGATCGCCGAGTCGTTCGACGACTTCCAGGCCGGGCGGTTCGGCCAGATGGCGGGGGAGCAGGGCCCCCAGCATTGAGTCGATGGGCCACAGCGCGGCAGCCGTTCAACCGGTCTGCCGCCACTGTACATCACTGATCCCGTAACGCTCGGCCACCGGCTTGCTGACTTTCTTGATCTTCTCGCGCCCGTAGCGTCCGATGCGGGCCACTCCCGCATCGCAACTGGCCCAGTGCCAGGCCTCGGCGTTGTCCATCCGCTCGGCGCGGATCACGAACGACTTGTGCTGCCCGTGCAGTTCGTAGTCGATCACGAAAAGTTTGGCGTCGATCATCGGTCCCCATCCCTTGCGCAGCCGCGCAGGCTGGCCACGTGCAAGACGTTCCGTGGCCTATCCGTGGGAAACTGTGACTTACTCAAAAGTTTGAAAGAATTCCCCCTTGCCCGACCAGCGGCACAGGCAAGACCGCTCGTCGTAAGCCTGCTTCATTGGATCGAACAGCCAGCGTCAAGCCGGGCTCTTCTTCTAAGGTGCTAGAGGATTCACCGAGCACTCATTGCTCCAGCAAATGAGTGACCGCTTGGACATGCGCAATATCAATTGGCACTGCGCCAATTCAGGGCGTACTCACACACAACAGGCCATCCAGTACAGAGAGGGTCGAACCATGTCGTTGATAGGAGTTTCGCTATTGGAAATGCGCCAGCTGATCGAGCAGGCCTGTCTGCCCGACCGCTGCGAGGTCAGTTGCCCGGACGGCGTCAGCCTGACCATTCGTCTGGGCAATGAACAGGGGCTTGACGATTGCCTGACCGTCACCGGCATTCCCCTGGACAGCCTCAATAGCTGTCGTGATGTCCATGAACTGGTGAACCAGTTGCGCAAGGATCAGCGCCTGGGTCATCCGCACGTGGCCAGGGCCATCGCCTGAAAGGCTCGGCAGACCCGGTCAGCCAAGGCTGGCCGGGCGCACATACTCAGGCATCAGCCCGTTGAACCAGAACAGGATCATCGACACCAGGATGGTCACCAGCAACAGCAGTCCCACACCCCAGACACAGGTTGCGAACAGCAGGGCCTGTTCCTTGCGAAGCCGCAGAAACGTCTGCAAGCCGCCATAGAGCAATACCGTGGCATAGGCCGAGGCTGCCAGCAGGGCCAGCACGGCCAGCCAGCGCATCGGCACCAGGCCCACCACGCCCGCGACGAACCAGGGCGTGGCGCAATAGGCGGCAAAGCCGATGCATTGGTTGAGGGTGGGTTGGGCGTCGAAACCTCGTGACATCCAGCGGATCATCACGCCCATCAACATGACGCCGACCACGGTCGTGGCGTACAGAAGGCCCGCCAACTGCGCAGCGCTGACCAGGCTCAGGCGTACGCGATCCTCCGCGGCCAGGCTCCAGCCGAACGTGGTGGTGCCGATGAACAGGCACACGGCCGGGATCAGCGCCAGTGCCAGCAGGCGTGGCAGGTATTGTTGCGGGTGGGCTTCCTCGGCACGGCGGATGTCCAGCCAGGCGGCACCCGGTTGAGTGAAGAGCTTGAGCAAGGGGCTGTTCATGGCAATCTCCTCGAGGGCAAGCGTGTCCTCTTTTTATGGAGAAGCCCCAGCGCCCAGGGTTCAGGTTATCTGTCGCCCGTTGATCGCTTCACTGCAGCTCAAGCACCAGGTTCATGCCGCCATCGCCGCATTTGGCATGGTCACGCACCACGCCGTGATAGCTGCGTCCGTCCCAGACGAACGCCACGCTGTGGGCGCGGTCGAGTTTTTCCGGCAGCGGTGGGTCGATGTGCAGGCGCAGCGCCGGGCAGCCTTGCAAGTTGAGCGCGGCTAGCTGGACCTGGCATTCCACGCGATGAGCCACCGGGCCGAACAGCGTATCGCGGACGAAGTCCAGCTCCAGGCTGGCGCAGGGAGCGCGGTAGTGGGCCTTCATGGCTGACACAGCGGACGTAGGGACATGACGGGCTCCTGGGAGGATCGCGGAGGTATCTATCATTCGAAACCTCTCCCGGGGTGTTGTTCAAATTATTTCTATTTCATCGAGCGTTTATTTTTGCGCTGTCAGGACGGGGCCTGGTTTGGCGGTGAACCCGCTCCTCAGGGGTTAGGGTGATCCTTGCGGGAGCGGGGTTACCCGCGAATGCTCTTAGGGCTGACGCTCGGCCACGGCCTTCAATGTGCGCAAGGTGACCAGCGGCGCATCCACCACGAACTGATTGGCCAGCCATCCCGGCACGTCGCCCGCCGGGTCGGCCTGCAGTTGATAGCTCACTTCGGTTTCCTTTTCCCCCAACGGGCGCATGGTCCATTCCCCGCGCAGTCGGCGTACGCGGATCAACCCTGGCGCTGCGGGCACCCTACCAGGTTCGGCGCTCAGGTAGCGCACCAGGGTCCCATCGTTCAGGCGCTCGGTGCGCACGCGCAGCACGATGTCCCTGGGGTGGGCCGGCCAGGGCAGGTCGGTGACCAAGTAGACCCAGGTACTGTCGCCCTCGACTTCCAGCAAGCGCATCTCAGCGCAGGCATATAGCCATTTGCAGGCCACCCGCAGGTTCTCCTGCAGGTCAGTGAGGGTACGCACGCTTGCCTTGATGCGGGTCACGCCGCGAAACGCCTGGTAGGGCGAGCCTTCCACAGCGCTCAGATAAACGTCGACGCCATCCTCCTGATGCGCCAGGCGCCAGTCGGCCGCCACCAGCAAGGGGGCTGGCAACAGGAGCAGCAGGGCGAGCAACAGACGATACACCAGGGGCATGGACGCAGGTCCGCAAGCGGTGGGGTGCAAAAAGTATGGACACAAACGACAAGCCCGCCATGAAGGCGGGCTTGTGAGACATCAGCCTGGACTCAACGCTGTGGGTTGAGCGTCAGGTGCACGTGGCGGTTGACGTCCTTGTACAGCAGGTAGCTGAACGGGCCAGGGCCGCCGGCATAGCAGGCTTGCGGGCAGAAGGCACGCAGCCACATGAAGTCACCGGCTTCGACTTCGACCCAGTCCTGGTTCAGGCGATACACCGCCTTGCCTTCCAGCACGTACAGGCCGTGTTCCATGACGTGGGTTTCAGCGAACGGAATCACGCCGCCTGGCTGGAAGGTCACGATGTTGACGTGCATGTCGTGGCGCATGTCGGCCATGTCGACGAAGCGGGTGGTGACCCAGCGGCCTTCGGTGCCCGGCATTTCGATGACGGTGGCGTCCTTGCGGTGGGTGACGAAGGATTCCGGAACAGCCAGGCCTTCGACCTTCTGGTAGTGCTTGCGCAGCCAGTGGAAGGTGACGTTGGACTTGCTGTTGTTGCGCAGACTCCAGTCGGCGCCCGGGGCCAGGAAGGCGTAGCCGCCAGGGACCAGGGTGTGGTGCTTGCCTTCGACGGTGATGTCGATCTCGCCTTCGACCACGAACAGGACCGCTTCGGCGTTCGGGTCCAGCTCAGGACGCTCGCTGCCGCCTTCCGGGGCAACTTCGACGATGTACTGGGAGAAGGTTTCGGCGAAGCCGGTCAGCGGGCGGGCGATGACCCACATGCGCATCTTGTCCCAGAACGGCAGGTGGCTGGTGACGATGTCACGCATCACGCCCTTGGGGATGACGGCATAGGCTTCGGTGAACATGGCACGGTCAGTCAGCAGCTCGGTTTGGCCTGGGTGCCCACCGTGAGGGGCGAAGTACGAATGATTCGACATGGAGAGTCTCGACTTGTTGTTCTTTCCCCGTGCCGTTGAACCGCACCGGCCGGTGCGCCGCAGGGGATGCACGGACAGGATATGAGCCTTTCCGTGGCATCCACAAATTAAATGTTGAAATGTCCGGTATTTATTCAGTGAATGTCGACCAGGCGCCCGGCATGGGCTTCTGGCAGGCGATCGCCCTGGCCGAACAGCTTGTGGCGCAGGGTTCCCTTTTCATAGGCCAAGGGATAGCGGCCGCGGCGTTGCAGCTCGGGTATCAAGAGCTCGACCACATTGGCCAGATCGTCCGGTTGCACCGCGTAGGTGAGGTTGAAACCGTCGATGCCGGTCTGGTCGAGCCAGGTTTCCAGCTGGTCGGCGACTTCTTGCGCCGAGCCCACCAGCACCGGTCCCCGGCCGCCCAGCCCCACGAACTGCGCCGCCTCGCGTACTGTCCAGCGCCGGTCGGGGTCCGCGGCGGTGAAGGCGGCCAGGGCCGCGCGGCCGGCGTCGTTCTCCACATATTCGATGGGCGCGTCGGGCTCCAGGCCTGCGAAGTCTATGCCGGTCCAGCCCGACAGCAGGGCCAGGGCCGCCTCCAGATCGACATGGCGGCGGTAGTCGGCAAAGCGTGCCTGGGCTTGTTCGTGCGTCTGGCCGACGATCAGCAGGGCCTGGGCATAGATGAGCACTTCATCGCGGCCACGCCCGGCGACCTCGCTGGCCTGGCGGATGCCGTCGGCATAGCGGCGCAACACGGTGGGTGTCGGGCCACTGATGAATACGCATTCGGCATGCCGCGCGGCGAACTGCTGGCCGCGCGCCGACGCTCCGGCCTGGAACAGCACCGGGGTACGTTGGGGCGAGGGCTGGCACAGGTGCATGCCAGGCACCTGGAAGTGCTCGCCAGCGTGGCCGATGGGGTGTACGCGCGACGGGTCGATGTAGCGGCCGGTCTCGCGCTCGAGCACCACGGCATCGTCGTCCCAGCTCTTTTCCCAGAGCTTGTAGAGCACCTCGAGGTATTCCTCGGCCAGGTCGTAGCGCTGGTCATGACCCAGTTGCCGGGCCAGGCCCAGGTTGCGTGCGGCGCTGTCCAGGTAACCGGTGACGATGTTCCAGCCGACTCGGCCGTTGCTCAGGTGATCGAGCGTCGACATGCGTCGGGCGAAGGGGTAGGGGTGTTCGTAGGTCAGCGAGAAGGTCACGCCGAAGCCCAGGTGTTCGGTCACCCCGGCCATGGCTGGCACCAGCAGCAAGGGGTCGTTGACCGGGACCTGCACGCCGCCACGCAGGGCTGCGTCCGGCCCGCCTTGGTAGACATCGTAGATGCCCAGCACATCGGCAATGAACAGGGCATCGAACAATCCGCGTTCGAGCAGGCGAGCCAGGTCCGTCCAGTATTCAAGGCGGTTGAAATCCACGCTGGTGTTGCGCGGATGACGCCAGAGGCCCGGTGACTGGTGGCTGGCGGCGTTCATGCTGAAGGCGTTGAAGCGAATCGGGCGCGGCATGCGGAGCTCCTTGGCGTCAGGGCAGGACGGAAGCCGGGTAGACCGCGTCGGCCACCTGTAGCTTGCGCGGAATCAGGCCCAGGCTCTGGAAGGTGTCGGCCAGCTTCTGCTGCTCGGCGACAATCTGTGGGGTAATGGCCACGGCGTTGTAGTTGCGCCGTTCACTGGCCACCTCCAGTACGTCGGCACCGATGCCCAACTGCGGCGCCAGCAGGTTGGCGACCTCGGCAGGCTTGGCATTGGCCCACTGGCTGACCTTGGCCAGTTCGTTGAAGAAGGTCTTGAGCAGGTCGCGGTGCTGGTCGGCGAAAGCGGCGGTGGAGAGGTAGAACGTCCGGTTGTTGGAAAGCCCGCTGCCATCACGCAGGTTTTTCAGGCCCGGTTGCCGTTCGGCTGCGGCCAGGAACGGGTCCCACAGGGTGACAGCCTGCACGCTGCCCGACTGCAGGGCGGCCACGGCGTCGGCGGCGTTGTTGACGTAGGCGGGGGTGATGTCCTTGTAGCTCAGGCCTGCCTGCTCCAAGGCCACGGCCAGCAGGTACTGGGCGTTCCAGCCACGGCCGGTGGCCACGCGCTTGCCCTTGAGGTCTTCGACACGGGCAATGTGGTCTTGCTCGCGCACCACCAGCCCGATGCCGCGGGGGTAGGGTTGTTCGGCTGCCAGGTACACCACCGGTTTGCCGGCCGCCTGGGCGAACACCGACGGTGCGTCGGCAGCGTGGCCCAGGTCGATGGCGCCTGTACTCAGGGCTTCGAGCAACTGTGGCCCGGCGGCGAATTCGTGCCAGGTGACTTTCACGCCTTGCGGCGCCAGCGCTTTTTCCAGGGCGCCGCTGCCTTTGAGGATGTTGATGCTGTTGAACTTCTGGTAGCCGATGCGCAAGGTCTTGGCGTCTTCAGCCAAGGCGTTGGACCAAGGCAGCAAGGCGCTGGCGACACTGGCCAGCAGGCCGCCAAGCAGCAGGCGGCGAAGGGGAGAGAAGGCACGGGCGGGCACGGGAAGATCTCCTGGAAAGGCTTGGGTGGGGTGTTCTCCAGCCTAAGGAGGCGCGCGAGGGCTTTCAATTTTTTAATTCCATTTAGTTAGAATGTTTTGTTCTTTATATATCGTTTTGTTTTTCATAGACGGCCGGCCGCGTAGGGCTGACAACATTTTTTTCACATCCTCTTGCTAGGATTTCGCCTCTTCCAAGGAGACGATCAATGGCACGAGCCCTACGCGTACGCGCTGTGAAAGTGTTGCTGGCCGGCACCGCCGGCGTGCTTGCCAGCGCGCTGGGGTTCTTTGCCTGGCAGAGTTTTTACCCCGTCCAGGCCGCCGATGGCTGGGGTGTTCAGGTACTTCACCGCTCGGTGGACAAGGCCGCGTCGCTGCTGCCCCAGGCCGACGGCAGTCTGTTGGTGAGCCGCGAGCTGGACGATGGCCGTGGCAGCATCCTGAAGATCACCGCCGAAGGCGATCGGGTCGTCATGATCGAGGGCTTGTCCAAGCCTGATGGCATGGTGGCTGCACAAGGCGGTTGGGTGTTCAGCCAGGAGGGCGGCAGAGCACCGGTCAGCCTTGCTCGGGATGGCCAGGTGACCCATCTGTTCGATGGCGAAAGCGTGCAGGGTTTGTGGAACGACGGCGATTACCTCTATGCCATCGAAGACCGCAAAGGCAATGGCCGCTTGATGCGCTACGACTGGCACAGCGGTCAGCTCGACATCCTGCGTTCAGGCCTGACCGAAACCGAGGGCCTGACCCGCTGCAGCGATGGCCGCCTGCTTTACACCGAAAAGGGCGCCGGGCAAATCCGTGCGCTGAGCGAGGATGGCCAGGACCCGGTGGTGGCCAGCGGCCTGCGCAACCCCACCTTCCTGCTCTGCGACCAGCGTGGCCTATGGATCAGCGAAGATTCCACCCACCGCGCACGGTTGTTGCGCATCGACGCCCAGGGGCAGCGTCACACGGTGCTGACCTTCCTCAAGGCGCCCCAGGCCATCGTTCCCGACGGCAAGGGTGGCTACCTGCTCGCCGAAGGCGGGCGAGACCGGGTGCTGCGCCTGACGCCACCGATCGATACCAACACCGCCCAGGCGCAGGATGTGGCACCGGACGTGCCAGGGGCCTGATCAGCTGGGCAGGCGCTTGCCGCGCCCCGGCAGCAAGCCGAGCACCAGCATGCAGCCCAGCAGGATCACCCCACCGCCCACGATCTGCAGAAGGCTCAGGGCTTCGCCGAGGAACAGCGCGCCGATCAGCACGGCCACCAAGGTCACCACGAACTCCACGCTGATGGTACGGGTGGCACCGATGCGCGCGACCAGGCCGAAGTACAGCACGTAAGTAGTGGCGCTCATCACCGCGCCGCTGATGGCCAGCAGCAGCCAGTCGCTGGCCTGGGGCACGGTGGGTACAGGCACCACCCACAACAAGGGCAATGTCAACAGGCCGCCAGCGAGAAAGGCGCCGCCGGTGACCGTCCACGGGTCCTGGCCGCGCAGGCGCAGGCTCGCATAGTTGCTGCCGAACGCAGCGCACAGACAGCCAAAGACCGAAGCGATGCAGCCGTGGATGAAGTCTTCGGTCACGGCCTGCGCCGGGAACCCCACCAGCATGACGATGCCAAGTACGCCCAACAGCAGGCCAGCCAGGCCCTGGGGGGTGATTTTCTCGAGGCCCCAGACGCGACCGATGATCATCGAGAACAGCGGAATGGTCGCCACCAGAATCGCCGACATGGCGGTGCCGATTCGCGGTGTAGCGTAGGAAAGACCGATCAGTTGCCCGGCCACCGTGGTGGCGCCCACGACTAGCAGCGGCTTGAGCAAGGGGCGCAGGCGCAGCGCCCGCCCCAGCAGCGCCGCCAGTACGGCCAGCGTGCCGCCGGCGATCAGCGAGCGCAGGCTGACCGCGCCGACCCAGCCGAAGGCATGCACGACCTTGAGCACCACCAGAAAGGACATCCCCCAGGTGATGGCCAGGAACGAATAGGCGGCAAGGTCGCGCGGTTGCATGGGGCAGGGTCCGTCCGGGAGAGGAAGGCAGGCTAGCGGGTGGGCGCGAAGGGGAGCAAGGGGGCGGGGTGTGGTTGGCGCGTCTGGTGTGAATCCTGTCGCAACCAAGCGGCTGTTCAGGGATCCAGTTGGGGGCGGGACAGGCCCAGGTTTACTCGCGAAAAGGGCACTACAAGACTTGGCGTTGGGCAACCAGCAACAGCGACTGCGGTACCGGGCTTTGCGGGTGCTGCGGCTCCTGCAGGCTGACCAGGCGCAACCCGGCCATGTCCAGGGCATTCAACCAACTGGCGAGGGTGCGGAAGTACCAAGGCATCGGGGCCCACTGCCCGGCAAATCCGGCGAACGTTTCTTCGCGCCATCCATCCTGGTAATCGCCATTGGCCATCGTCCAGGGATGCAGGGTCTGGATCACCATTGCGCCGTCTGGGGCGAGCAGGGCGCGCATGGCGTCGAGCAGCGGAATGATGTCCTGATGCAGCAAGGCGAAGTTGGCGCACACCAGGTCGTACTCCTGGCCGACGTCTACCTGCCTTTGCGCCAACTGCTCGTAGGTCGCCTGGTATACACGGCTCGCCCCGGCAGCCTGCGCGGCCTGAACCAGCGTCTCGTCACCATCCACGCCCGTCACCTCGATCCCGCGCTCGGCCAAGGCGCGCAACAACCAGCCCTCGCCACAGCCCAGGTCCAGCACGCGCTCAGGCTGGCGGCCCAGCACCGCGAGCAGGATGGCCTGGTCGGTGACTTGCCGCCGACTTTCGATGGCACCGCTGCGCACGGCGGCTATCCAGGCTTGGGCGTTGTGCTGCCAGCTTTGCAGCAGTGAAGCGTCAGGTGTGGGCATCGGGCGTGTCCGCTGAGGGGTCAAGCACAAGGATAGGCCGGATCGCGCCACCCAAGGCGCAGGGCTTCTGGCATGATGCTCGGACTGCGTGTATTCGAAAGATGAATCTTGCCTATGACAGACAGTGCGAAACCCAATAGATCGATCTATGACCTGGATCTGCTACGGGCCGTGGTGATGGTGGCCGATTGCGGCAGTTTCACCACAGCCGCTGCCAGGCTTCACTCTACCCAGTCGACAGTCAGCCAGAAGGTGCGGCGGTTGGAGGAAATGGTCGGGCATCAGTTGCTCGATCGCAGCAACCGGGAAGTGCATCCGACCGATGCCGGCGAGATGCTGTTGGGTTATGCGCGGCATTTGCTGGCCGTGAGCAACCAGCTGAGCGAGGCGCTATCCGGCGGCGTGACGGTGACCGTGCGCATCGGCTTGCCGGACGATTTTGTCGCCGGCAAGACGATGGCGTCGCTGGCGGCGTTCAATCGCAAGCATCCCAAAGTGAAGCTCGAGATCACCGGCGGCCTGAGCCGAGACCTGATGGGCAGCTACGACCGTGGCGAGCTGGACCTGGTGCTGGTCAAGCAACGCCGTCACAGCCGTGAGGCCAATGCCTGCCAGCCGGAACGCATCGAATGGATCGACAGCGCGCAGTACCCGTGCTTTGCCCAGGACCCGATCCCCTTGGTGACCTTCCCGCCGCGGGGCCTGTATCGAGACGACATGATCAGCGCGGTCGAGGCCATGGGGCGTAGCTGGCGCATCGGGTTTACCAGCTCGAGCCTGGCCGGTATCCAGGCGGCGGTGGCCAATGGGCTGGGGGTCAGTCTGCTGCCGTCCCGGGTGGTCACGCCTGGGCATCGGGTCTTGGGCGCCGAGGAGGGTTTCAAGCCGATCAAGGTGTTCGAGGCGGCGATCTTCTACCGGCCCACGGCCGACCCGATGGTCAAGGCGCTGGCGGACATCCTGATCGGCATCCTGCGTGACGAAGCACCTGAACCGGCCTGATTCCGTCCAGGGGCCGACTCAGCGGCGCATCTCACGACTGAACTGAGCAGCCTTGAGCTGCAAGATGGCGGGCCCGCCCCAGAACGCCCCATGGCGCACGATCAGTCGCTCGTGCAGCGCCGCCGCCACCGCTGCCGCCGCGTTCGGTGCCTTGAACAACAAGAAGCTCGCCTCGTTGCCCACCTTCAGGCCGTAGTCGGTCTTGCCCATCACGGCGGCGCTGGCCTCGGTGGCCATGTCCAGCGCAACCCGCAACTCCTCGTCGGTATTGAACCCAGAGCGATAGCTGACCAGCATCGCGCGCTGCAGCATGTCGCCGTTGCCATAGGGCCACCAGGCATCCTGGATGTTGTCGTTGCCGGTGAACACCCGCACCCCCCCTGCACGCAGGCGCAAGACCGGCGGAAAGGCATGCTCGCCAGGCGCATTGGTCATGATCGAGACACCTGCGTGGGCCAGTACCTGCGCGGTTCGGTCAACCACCTGCTCGGACACATCTCCCAACCCATACGCATGGCTGACCGCAACCAGGCCCTGCATGCCCAGGGCGCGGGTGCGTGCAGCGATGCGTTCGAGCTGGGCAATGCAAATCTCGCCCGGTTCATGGAGGTGGATATCGGCCTTCACCCCATGGCGCTCCGCGATGCCGAAGATTATGTCCAGCTGTGCTTCGGCATCGCCGTCCAGCGTCGTCGGGTCGATGCCGCCGACCACTTGTACACCCTCACGCACGGCAGCTTCCAGGATTTCGGCGGTACCGGGGCAGGACACCACGCCCGCCTGGGGAAAGGCCACCAGTTCGATGTCGATCAGGTCCTTCCAGTTATCCCGTGCTTGGAGAATGGCGTTCAGATGGCTCAGCCCAGTCGTGGCATCCACGTCCACGTGGCAGCGCATGGCGAGCGTGCCATAGGTGGCGGCCTGGCGGATCAGGGCATCGGCACGGTCGAGGATCGGTGGGGCGCTGGCCAGTTCGCGTTTTTCCACCGCCAGGCGCTCGCGCAGGGTGGCGACGTTCTGGTGCGGTCGCCAGCGGTCGCCAACGAAGCTCTTGTCCAGGTGGATGTGGCCATCGACGAAGCCGGGCAGGGCCAGCAGGCCTTCCAGGTCGATGGTCTCGGCTGCGGCGACGGCGGCGCGCTGTGGACCGATGTGGGTGATACGTCCGTTCTTCACGGCGATGTTCAGGGGCAGGCCATCTGCGTCGATGGCGTTGATGAACTCACGGTCGTTCATGGCTGGCCTTTTATCATCGGGGCCGGTTCGACGAAGCGCACGGTGGCGGGCGATGGCCCCTGGGTTAGATGTAGCGACACACGGTAGGGAATCTCCAGGGGCCTCACAAATTAAATATCGGCATCGATTGCAGTGCGTTTCTGGATACAGGCAAGCGGTATCGGCGTGCATTAAAAAGCCCACTGGAGTCGATTCCGATATTTAACTTTCAAAGGCCTCAGGCAAGGCCCAGGATTGCATCCCAGAGCGGTCAAGCCACCGCTCACCTGGGTCTGCGGGGCGTCTATCGCGGCGTATTGGGCCCAGTCACCCAAACAATAAAAACAAACGCTGTGGGCAGGGTCACCTGATCTAACGGGTGATGCTGTGCAGCGTGTCAGGGTCCATTCATGATCAAAGACTCCAAGCTACTGCGTGCTTCCCTCATCTTCATCGCCTGCACTTCATTCATCGTCTGCGGTGTACAACCAATCTTCATGGGGTTGGTCACCGAACAACTGAACTTGTCGCTCGATCAACAGGGCTGGGTCGTCTCGGTAGAGATGATCGGCATGACCCTGGGCACATTGCTGTGCCCGATCGTGATGAAACGCCAGGGTGGGCGCAGCCTCTGTCTGTGGGTGGGGTTGCTGTGCGTGGCGCTGAGCATGGCCACGGCCTTTGCGCCGAGCAACGGCACGCTGCTGCTGGTACGCCTGGCGGCGGGCACGTGCGCCGGGTTGATCTATGCCTATGCGGTGTCCACGTTGGGTCGTTTGCCCAACCAGGACCGCTCGTTCGGCCTGATGCTGTTGCTGCAGACGCCTGAGTACTCGTTGTTTTCCGCCGCCTTGCCCCTGCTTGCGGCCCAGAGCGGCACGGTGACGGCGCTGTGTTCCTTTGGCCTGTGGTACCTGCTGATTTGCGGCGCGAGCCTTGCGCTGCCACGCAAGCCCGCGGCGCTGATCGGTAGCGGCGAGGGGACGTGCGCCCAGGGCGGTTCGTCGCGCATGGGGCGCAGCGCGCTGGTGGGCATGCTGTTCATGCAGATCGCCATCTATTGCGTGTGGGGCTTCATCGACCAATTGGCGCGTGACCAGGGCATCGACGGTGTCGATATCGGCTGGGCGTTTGGCCTTTCTGCGATCGGCGGCTTGCCGGGGGCGGGGCTGCCTAGCCTGTTGGGCGCGCGGGTCAACCGGCAGCTGATGATCGCCGTGGGCCTGGTGGCGATCTTCGTGTCGATCGCCATGCTGACGGGACACACCCGCACCCCGATGCAGTTATTCGTGGCGCTGCTGTTGATTAACTTCGGCTGGGTATTGTCGTTGTCGTACTACATGGCGTTGATCACTACCAATGACCCGACCGGAAAACTCACGCCCCTGGTGAGCATCACCCTGATGGGCGCGGCGGCGGTGACCCCAGCCCTGATCGCCTTGCTGGTGGAGGGATCGAATCAGCAGTTGATCTTCCTGTTGGGCACCAGCGCGCTGGTGATCGCGTTTGCGGTGACGTGCCTGGGTGGCCGCTCGAAGAGGGCTGGGGAGCGGTTGTCGGCTTCAGCTTGAGCCGCTCCCACAGGGACTGCGCCTCGATCTCAAGTCTGCTCAGTCCCTATGTATGTAAACAAAAACGTTAAATTAATCGCATAACCTACTGATATATAACGTATTAACGTTTTGCGATCGCATGCTGTACGCATTGCTCGTAGTACGTCTGCCTGATCGCCGCGGGCTTGAGCCGGGACTGGCTGTTGTAGGTCTGCTCGGTGATGCCGAAGGCGGTCATGCGCATCCAGGGCTTGGGGAATTTGCGCGTCTGCAACTTCTTACGCGTGGCATACAGCGTGACGCCGGAAAGCTTGGCCTGCTGCGCATCGGCGGCGATTTGCGAACCCCAGTGGCATACCTGACGATCGTTCTGGTTCAGGGCCTTGGCTTGGGCTGCGAAGGCGGCCGTGGCCATCACACAGCCGGCGATCGTTGCTAGAAATACCCGCATGATGCTGTCCTAAGCTTATGAAGGAAAAGGGAGTTTGCCTTCACTTCTCAGGGCTGGGGGCCAGCAATTTGCCGTCAGCTGCGCACCAGAAGCATCGTCAGCAACACGCCGCCCAGCAATAGCAGGTAGGCGCGGGCATGGAGCGTATCGTTGATGCGTCCGACCAACGGTGCAGCCAGTGCCATCCCCAGCCAGGCGCCCGCCACCAAGGCTGTCGCGGCATACAGATTGACCAGGCCCAGATAGCCCACCCCCAGCGTCAGTTGCGCCTGAGGCAACAGGGCGTAGGTCAGCGTGGCCACCAATGCCATGGGCAACGACAGCGGATTGGCCATGGCCGTGGCGGTCAGCATGCTCGCGCCGCGTCGGCGCATCAACGGTACGGTCATGACGCTGCCACCAACACCCAACAACGCCGCCACCGCACCAATCGGCACGCCGATCAGGGTCGAGTGCCCTGGGCCCAACGGGGGACGCTGCGAGCGGGTCTTCGCGACGAAGCCTGGGCGAAACCAGCCATCGAGCAGGCTTGCCAGCACGTAGGCGACGAACAGCCAGCGCAGCCAGTCGCTGTCCAGCCAGAGCGCGGCGATGGCGCCGAGCAGGGCGCCAAGACCGATGCCCGGCACCAGCAGGCGCACCAGTGCCCAGTCCAGGCTCCCGGCGCGATGATGACGCCAGCTGGCCAGGGCACTGCTGACGATCATCACCGCGGCGGAAGTGGCTACGGCGATCTGCATCGCATGCTGACTGACCACGGAGCCCGCCTCATGACTGGCCAGCAGCAGCGCATAGAGCAAGGGCACCGCGAAGAACCCGCCGCCAAAGCCGAACAACAACGTGGTGACGCCTGCGCACAGGCCGAACGCGACGAGCAACGCGTAGAACATGCAACGCCCTCCAGAGCGGATTGAAGGCTGCACGATAATGGGCCTCGGTCTGGCCGGCTTGCGCGCGTTGGCCAATAATCGTTGTTTTTCGGCCAAGGCGATCGGCATGCGCAACATTCCTTTGCACACCGTGGACGCAACGCCCCGCCCCGTGCTTGCCATCGGCACCGACTACCCGCCCGGCACGCTGCTGGCGGCGCACAGCCATCGACGGGCGCAGTTTCTCTACGGCATGAGCGGTTTGATGGATGTGCTGACCGATGACGGCGCCTGGGTAGTTCCGCCCTACAACGGCGTCTGGATACCGCCCGGTAAGCGCCATCAGGTGCGTATGCGGGGTGTCAGCACACGCAGCCTCTACATCGAACCCGAAGCGGTGCCCAGGCCGGGTGAGCAATGCGAGGCCTTGCTGGTCAGCCCCTTGCTCCACGAACTGCTGCTGGCCAGTGCCGATGTCCCGGCGTTGTACGACACCCAGGGGCGCGATGGCTTGCTGGTTGCCTTGATGCTTGCTGAACTGAGCCGTGCCCGGCCATTGCCACTGTTTGCGCCGATTCCGCAGGAGCCACGCGTTGCGCAGTTGTGCCTGGCGTTTCTGGCTCAACCGGATATCCGCGTCACGCCACAGGATTGGGCGCATCGGCTCAATTGGAGCCTTCGTACCTTCACCCGGCGCTTTCGAACGCTCACGGGGTTGTCGTTCGCCCAGTGGCGACAGCAGGCATGCCTGATGGCGGCGGTGACGCGTCTGGCGGCGGGGGAGTCGGTGACACGGGTGGCGCTGGATTTGGGCTACGAGAGCCCGAGTGCGTTTTCCAGCATGTATAGACGGATGATGGGGGAGGCACCGTCGGCACTACGGCACACGGCGGTGTGAGGCAAAAAACGATCGCGGAGACAGGCACAAGCCAGCCGCCCGCTTCCACGGGAAGTGTTCTGGGACCAGCAGAGGGTGACCGGGGAAGCGGGGGCGACATTGCGCCGCCCCGCGATCAAAACTAACGAAGAAGAATCAGGCAGCCTGGTTGCGCTTGCCCTGGGATTTGCGCACCTGGGTGCGGCAGGCGTCGCCGAAGGCTTCGAAGATCTTGATCGAGTCAGGGTTCTTCGCGGCTTGCCATTCCGGGTGCCACTGCACGGCGAACAGGAACGGCGAGATGCTCGGGGCGTGGATCGCTTCGACCAGGCCGTCTTCAGCGTGGGCGATCGGCTCGATGCCTTTGCCCAGCTTGTTCAGGCCTTGACCATGCAGGGAGTTGACGCGGATCTCGTCGGTGCCGAGCTTCTCGCGCAGCCAGCTGCCTGGTTGGACCTTGACGCTGTGCACGGCCTGGTACTGGACCTCGACCGGATCTTCCGGATTCTCCCGGTGATCGTTGAAGCCTGGCTCGGCGTAGACCTTCTGGTAGATGTCACCGCCCAGGGCCACGTTGATTTCCTGCATCCCACGGCAGATACCGAAGATCGGCAGGCCACGGGCGATGGCCATTTTCACCAGAGGAATGTCGAACAGGTCGCGATCTTTGTCCTGGGCCTTGCCCGGGGTCTGGTTTTCCTGGCCGTAGAGGGCCGGGTCGATGTTGCTGCCCGCGCCGGTCAGGTAGACGCCGTCGGCCATGTCCAGGTAGGTCTCGAGGTCTTCGACGCCACAGCAGGTGGGCACGAGGACCGGGACGCAACCGGCGAATTCGACCAGCGGAGTGATGTATTTGTGGGTCATGACCTGATAGTCATGGCCTTTGCGCTCTTGGCTGCCCATGGTCATCAGGACGACGGGTTTGCGCAGGGAGGGTTGCTTGTTGCCAATGTTGCTGTTGGACATATGTCACCTTGGGACAGGTTCATCCTGTCGTTGTTGTGCAGGCGCACGGGCTCGGCCTTGAGTACGTCCTGAAACCCCGAGCACTGCCGGCTCGCCTGGCAGGCGATTCCGGTCGGGGCTTGTTCATAGCTTGCCAGAGCCGTTCGATATGTCAAACGAGTGGCGAGGGGTGAAGGCGCCGTTTTTCGGGGGGTTGAGGGCTTGGAGCCCTGCGGTGACAAGGGTTTGGCGGTGGGTTAGGTCAATAATATTTAACGATGCAGTTGGGTCTTTGCATGGGTGCAATGAGTGCCGGCGGGTACAGGAGTTTGGTGGTTTGCAATACCCGCACGAGGGGGCCTTCCCGTTCCCATCTCACTAAAAACCAGCCAGCTCCATCCGGACGCCAAAAACGCGGCGGGAGCAGGTTTACCCACGAATACGACGGTGCATTCACTATCGCATTGGCGGGTGAAACCCGCTCCCACAGGGGCGGTGCTTATCCAGAGAGGGAGCGCTGATGCGCGCTAGTGCAGGATTTGTTTGAGGAACGCTTGTGCCCGCTGGGTTTTCGGGTGGTTGAAGAACACCTCCGGTGGGCTGTCCTCGATGATCTGCCCGCCTTCCAGGAACAGTACGCGCTCGGCCACCTGACGGGCGAAGCCCATTTCATGGGTGACGCAGAGCATGGTCATGCCGGTACCGGCCAGTTGCACCAGCACATCCAGCACTTCGGCGACCATCTCCGGGTCCAGCGCCGAGGTGGGTTCGTCGAACAGCATGATGCGCGGCTTCATGCACAGCGCCCGTGCGATGGCCACCCGCTGCTGCTGGCCGCCGGACAGCTGGCTGGGGTACTTGTGCGCCTGGCTCTCGATGCCGACCTTGCTCAGGTACATGCGCGCCCGTTCCTCGGCGTCCTTGCGCGACAGACCGCGTACGCTGGTGGGGGCGAGCAGGCAGTTGTCCAGCACGCTCATGTGCGGGAACAGATTGAAGTGCTGGAACACCATGCCGATCTCGCTGCGCACCTGGGCGGCCTGGCGGCTGGTGGCGGCCAGGTCCGTGCCGGCTACGTGGATGCTGCCCTGTTCGGCGATCTCCAGACGGTTGATGCAGCGAATCAAAGTCGACTTGCCCGAGCCTGAGGGGCCGCAGAGTACGATGCGCTCGCCTTCGCGGACCTGCAAGTTGATGTCGTGCAGCACATGGAAGGCGCCGTAGTGCTTGTTCAGGCCCTCGATGCGGATCAGCACTGGGCGCGCGTCGGGTTCGGGGGTGACACTGGCAAGGCTCAGAGAGGCGGCGGTCATCTTGTTGTTCTCCCGCGTGGATGTTTAGTCGAAGCGTGCGGCGCTGTAAGGCGACGGGTCGGTGAAAGGCGCCTGGCCTGTGACCAGTTCGGCCAGCAGGCGGCCAGTGACCGGGCCCAGGGTCAGGCCGTGGTGGGCGTGGCCGAAGTTGAACCACAGGTTCTTATGCCGTGGCGCCGGGCCAATCACCGGACGCATGTCCGGCAGGCAGGGGCGCCGGCCGAGCCACGGACGGTCGTCCAGGCGCTCGCCCAGGGCCGGGAACAGCTTGCGAGCCAGGGCTTCGCAGCGCCCCAGCTGGATCTCGTTGCCGGGGGCATCGTGGGCGGCGAACTCGATCCCGGTGGTCAGGCGTACGCCACGCGCCATCGGAGCCAGAACGTAGCCACCTTGGGTGTCGCAGACCGCGTGGGCCAGTTCGGCGCCGTCCCGGGTGCTGTAATGCATGTGATAACCGCGCTTGATCGCCAGCGGGAAGCGATAGCCCAGGGGCTCGAACAGGTCGGCCGACTGCGGACCCAGGCAGGCCACCACCTCGTCGGCAATGACCGGGCCGCGGCGGCTGTTCACCTGCCACTGGGTGCCGACCTGACGCAGGCTGCGGGCATCGCCATGGATGAACTGCCCGCCGCGCTGGATGAACAGGGCGGCATAGCCGCGCGTCAGGCCGCCGGGGTTGTTGACGGTCTTCGGGTCCAGCCAGTGAATGCCGCCAATCACATCACCTTCGAGCTGATGCTCCCGGGCTTGCAGTTGGTCGCGTTCGAGAATCTCGTACTTCAGGTTGTAGCGGGCAAGGCCCTGCAGGTCGGCCTTGGCCTGGGCGAACAGGGCAGGGTCGCGGTAGACCTCGATCCAGCCCTTGGCCTGCACCAGTGCGCCAAGGCCTGCGGCGTCGATCAGGGCGTCGTGCTCTTCGACGCAGCGTTGCACCAGCGGCAGCATGTCGGCGGCGGCACTGGCCAGGCGGCCCGGCGCGGACTGCTGCCAATAGCGCAGCAGCCAGGGGGCGGCCTTGGGCAGGTGCAGGAAGCTGTAGCGCACGTCGGGTTGGCGGTTAAGTCCGTAGCGCAGCAAGGCGCCCAGGTTGCGAGGAAACGCGTAGGGGATGACGCTGGAGCGTTCGATCAACCCGGCGTTGCCATGGCTGGTGCCGCTGCCCGGCTCGTCGCGGTCGATCAGGATGACCTGGCGGCCTCGGGCCTGAAGGTGCAGGGCGGTACTGACGCCGACGATACCGGCGCCCAGAACGATGGTTTGGCAATGCATGGAGCGTATCCTTCGGTCAGTTCAGGTGGCGGCCCAGGCGGGCTTCCAGGTGTTTCAGGGCGCGGCGGACGATCTCCACGATCACCAGGTAGAGCACTGCGGCCCACAGGTAGATCTGGAAGTCGAAGCTGCGCGAGAACGCCAGCTTGGTCACGCCCATCAAGTCGTAGATGGTCACCAGCGAGGCGATGGCGCTGGCCTTGATCATCAGGATCAGTTCGTTGCCCAACGGGCCGATGGCCACCAGTAGCGATTGCGGCAGGATGACCTTGAAGAAGGTGGTCGAGCGCTTGAGGCTCAAGGCCCGCGCCGCTTCGTATTGGCCGGGGGCCACGGCCATCAGGCTGCCGCGGAAGATCTCCGCCTGATAGGCGGCGGTGTTCAAGGTGAAGGCCAGCAGCGTGCAGTACCAGGCTTCGCGGAAGAACCACCACAGGCCCATGTCCTGCCAGAAGCCCTTGAGCGAGCCCAGGCCGTAGTACAGCAAGAACAGCTGCGCGAGCAGGGGCGAGCCGCGGAAGAAGTACACGTAGCCCGCCGACAGGCGCTGCAGCACGCGGCTTTGGGACATGCGCGCCAGCGCCAGTAGCAGCCCGAGCACCGCGCCCAGGCTGAAGGAGATCGCCACCAGCTTGGCGGTCACCAGCAAGCCGTCGATGAAGCGCGCGCCGTAGCGTTCGAGCAGGTCGGGGTCGAGCACCATGGCCAGCAGTTGTTCGAAGCTCATGCCCGGGCTCCTTGCAGGTGACGGTTGCAGCGTCGTTCGATGAAGGCAAAGACCCGCCCCGACAGTGCCGAGAACAGCAGGTAGCCCAGGCAGGCGACGCCATAGAAGAACATCGGTTCCTTGGTGACACTGACCGCCAGGTTGGTCTGGCGCATCAGGTCGACCAGCGAGATGGTCGACACCAGCGAGGTGTCCTTGAGCAGGGACAGCCAGTTGTTCGACAGCCCAGGCAGGGCGATGCGGGTCAGTTGTGGCAGCACCACCTTGAAGAATCCGGTGCGTTTGCTCAGGCCCAGGGCCGAACAGGCCTCCAGCTGGCCTTTGGGCAGCGTCTTGAAGGCGGCCAGCCAGATTTCGCTGGAAAACGCGGCGAACACCAGGCTGAAGGCGATCATCGCGGCGAGGAAGGTGTTGATCAGCACCTCGCCTTCATAGCCCATCGCCGCCAGCAGCTTCTGTGCGGCGATCTGGCAGCCGTAATAGATGATCAGCAGTGTCAACAGCTCCGGCAGGCCGCGAAACACCGTGGAGAAACTGGTGGCCCAGGCGCGTGCAGCGCGCTTGCGCGAGCGCGCGGCGAGGGCCACGAGCAGGCCCAAGGGCAGACCGATGGGCAGGCAGGCCAGGGCCAGCGACAGGGTCACCAGGGCGCCGGCGAGCAGCGCCTGACCCCAGCCACCGCTGGCGAACGACAGCAAAGACAGTTGATCGAGCATGGAGGAGACTCCTCAGCGACATCGATATCGAAAGGCAACAGCGATCCTGTGGGAGCGGGCTTGCCCGCCAATACGTCGGTGAGTCCACTGCCGTATCCGCAGGTAAACCCGCTCCCGCAGGCGTCAGGTCAGTTGTAGATGTCGAAGGCGAAGTACTTGCTGGCGATCTTTTGGTAGGTGCCGTTGGCGACGATCTCGGCCAGCGCCTTGTTTAGACGCTCGCGCAGGGCGTCGTCGTCCTTGCGTACGGCGATGGCGGCGTCGGCCTTGGTGCCGTTGACGTCACCCAGGACCTTGCAGCAGTCCTGGCCGTTCTTGTTCATCCACTCGTGCAGCGGGAACTTGTCGGCGATCACTCCGTCCAGGCGGCCGGCGGCCAAGTCGGCGTTGGCTTCGTCCATGGTCGGGTAGAGCTTCACGTCGGCGCCGGCCTTGGCGTAGACGTCTTCGGCGTAGATGGCCTGGGTGGAGGACGACTGGGCCCCGACGGTGTAGCCCTTGAAGTCGGCCTGGGCGTCCTTGATCGGGCTGTCCTTGGCCACGGCGACGGTCAACGGGGTGCGGTAGTAGTGGTTGGTAAAGGCGATCTTCTTGCGTCGCTCCTCGGTGTCGATCATCGAGGCGACCACAGCATCGTATTTGCGGGCCATCAGGGCCGGGATGATGCCTTCCCAGTCCTGCGCCACCAGGGTGCATTCGACTTTCATCTGCGCGCACAGGGCGTTGGTGATGTCGATGTCGAAGCCATGCAGCTTGTTATCGGCATCGACATAGTTGAAGGGCGGATAGGCGCCCTCGGTCGCGAAGCGCAGGGTCTCGGCGCTGGCCGCGCCAGTCAGCAACAGGGCGCACACACCCACCACGGACAGGGTCTTTTTCATCTAACACCTCTGGACTTTCACTCTTGCTATTGTTGTTTTCCCGTTGGCCACGAGGTGTAGCCGACGAATGCGTTATGTAGAGCGGCAGTTGCTTCCAAGCGTCTTTCAACATCAGGTCCCAGCTTCCTGCAGACCTCGTTGACCATCAGGTGCACCCACGACAGCATTGCCGAGGTGGACTCCCAGAAGAGGTTGAATTCGGTGGGGATGCGGAACACCTCGTCGGCGTTGGCATCGGCCCAATCACAGAAGGTGTCGGTCACCAGGGTGACCGGAATGCCCGCTTCGCGTGCTTTGCTGCACAGCAGCAGGGCATGGCGGGAGTAACGGCGCGCCTCGAACACCACCAGGGCACTGTCCTGGGCAGGGCCCAGCAGCACGTCGCCGAAATGCCCGGCGCTGCCATCGACCAGCTGTACGCCATCACGCAGGTATTGCAGCAAATGGCTCATGCACATGGCCACGCCGCGCTCGGTCTGGAAACCTGCGATGAACACGCGGTGCTTGCTCGCCAGGCGCTGGGCGACCTGCTGCCAGGCCTGGCCGCGGCGGTACTCATGCACGCGCACCAATGCAGCGATTTCAAGGTCAAGACTGCCGGAGCTCTCGCTGTCGTCCTCGCCTTGGCGATACTCTTGCAGGCGATCTCCCACTAGCCAAGGGCCGTCCCCCAGGTCGTTCTGCAGGTCTTGCTTGAGCGCCTTGAGGTGGGCATAACCCAGGGAGCGACAGAAACGCCCGACACTGGATTCGCTGACGCCAAGCTTGGTCGCGATGCTGGCCGACGTCTGGAACGGCAACTCGTGCAGGTTGGCGAGCATGTAGCTGGCGATCTTGCGGCCCGAGGCTGCGGCGCTTTGCAGGCTGCTCTCGAGGCGTTGCTTGATCGGTTGGCTCATGGTCGACTCCGGGATGGGTGAGGCTTGCGATAGAAAATGGATGTTTTCTGTCATCAAGTCAACAATTGACAGATAGCTGTCATTCGCGGGATAAGTTTTGCCATTGCTTGCGCTGTAGCCATTCCACGTCCAAGAAGTACAAGAACAGGAGCTCCAGATGTCCGCACCTTCCGTAAGCCCCGTCGTGCGCGTGCCTTTCGCCGAGCTGCAGGCGTTGTTGCAACGCATCCTGCAGCGTCATGGTTGTGCCGAGCCGGTCGCCGCGGCGCTGGCTTACAACTGCGCCAGCGCCCAGCGCGATGGCGCCCACAGCCACGGGGTATTTCGTATTCCCGGTTATGTCTCGACCTTGGCCAGTGGCTGGGTCAACGGGCGCGCCGAGCCGCAGGTGAGCGATCTGGCCCCTGGCTATGTGCGGGTCGACGCCGGTGGCGGTTTCGCCCAGCCGGCGCTGGCCGCAGCGCGGCCTTTGCTGGTGGAAAAGGCGCGCAAGGCTGGCATCGCGGTACTGGCGATCCACAACTCGCATCACTTCGCAGCGCTCTGGCCGGACGTGGAACCGTTCGCCGACGAGGGGCTGGTGGCCTTGAGCGTGGTCAACAGCATGACTTGCGTGGTGCCCCATGGCGCACGCAAGCCTCTGTTTGGCACCAACCCGATCGCCTTTGCCGCGCCTTGCGCCGGGCACGATCCGATCGTCTTCGACATGGCCACCAGCGCCATGGCCCATGGTGATGTACAGATCGCCGCGCGGGCCGGCGAGCAACTGCCGCCGGGCATGGGTGTGGATGCCCAGGGTCAGCCGACCTGCGACCCCAAGGCGATTCTCGAAGGTGGCGCACTGCTGCCGTTTGGCGGGCATAAGGGCTCGGCGCTGTCGATGATGGTCGAATTGCTGGCAGCGGCCTTGACCGGTGGGCATTTCTCCTGGGAGTTCGACTGGTCCGGGCATCCGGGGGCGAAGACGCCTTGGACTGGGCAATTGATCATCGTCATCGACCCGACCAAGGCCGAAGGGCAACGCTTTGCCCAGCGCAGCCGAGCGCTGGTCGATCACATGCAGGAAGCGGGGCTGACCCGCATGCCAGGGGAACGGCGCTACCGTGAGCGCGAGGTGGCGCAGCGTGAAGGGGTGGCGCTGACCGAGCAGGAGCTGCAGGGGCTCAAGGCTTTGGCGGACTGAACGCGCCCGGGCCGGCCTTCGCGGATACAACCGCTGCTTTCACAGGGCTTGCGCAAGCCCCTGTGGGAGCGGGTTTAACCGCAAAAGGGGCAGCGCTGATGCCGAGTCAAAGGTGCGGCCCAGGGCTCCGTGCAAGGCTGCATTGAACACCTTGCACATCAGTGATGTTCCTCACGCCTCACTGAGGGTATTCTCGGGGCAGCATTTCCCGAACTGTCCTGATCCAAGGAGCTGTGCGCTGTGTTCAAACATGTCGATGCCTATGCCGGCGACCCGATTCTCTCGCTGATGGAGACCTTCAAGGCCGACCCCCGTGCCGACAAGGTCAACCTGAGTATCGGCCTGTACTACGATGAAGCCGGCGTGGTGCCGCAACTGGGGGCAGTGGGCGAGGTGGAAAAACGCCTGGCCGACCAGCCCCACGAAGCCTCGCTGTACCTGCCGATGGAAGGCTTGGGCAGCTATCGCCAGGCGATTCAGGCGCTGCTGTTCGGTGCCGATCATCCGGCCGTGACCGGCGGGCGCGTGGCCACCGTGCAGACCGTCGGCGGCTCCGGCGCCCTGAAAGTCGGCGCCGACTTCCTCAAGCGCTACTTCCCGCAGTCCGAGGTCTGGGTGAGCAACCCGACCTGGGATAACCACCGCGCGATCTTCGAAGGTGCGGGCTTCAAGGTCCACACCTACCCGTACTTCGACCCGACCACCCGTGGCGTGGACTTCGCCGGCATGCTGGCGTGCCTGCAAGGCCTGGCGCCCAACAGCATCGTCCTGCTGCACCCGTGCTGCCACAACCCCACCGGCGTCGACCTGAACCAGAACCAGTGGCAGCAAGTGGTGGAAGTGGTCAAGGCGCGTCAGCTGATTCCGTTCCTCGATATCGCCTACCAGGGCTTCGGCGAAGGCTTGGTGGAAGACGCCTACGCGATCCGCGAAATGGCCCGTGCCGGCGTGCCGTGCCTGGTCAGCAACTCCTTCTCCAAGATCTTCTCGCTGTACGGCGAGCGGGTAGGGGGGCTGTCGGTGGTCTGCGATGACGAAGCCACCACCGCAAGCGTGCTGGGCCAGCTCAAGGCCACCGTGCGCCGCAACTACTCCAGCCCGCCCTGCCATGGCGCGCAACTGGTGGCCGGCGTGCTGGGCGATGCCGAGCTCAACGCCCAATGGGTGGCTGAGGTCGAGGTGATGCGCAAGCGTATCCTCGACATGCGCCAGGGTCTGGTCGACCTGCTGGGCGAATTGCTGCCGGGCCAGGACTTCCAATTCTTCCTGCGCCAGCGCGGCATGTTCAGCTACACCGGTTTCAGCGTCGCCCAAGTGCGTCGCCTGCGTGACGAGTTCGGCGTCTACCTGATCGACAGTGGTCGGGTGTGCATGTCCGGCCTGCGTCCGGCTAACCTGCGTCGGGTGGCCGAGGCGTTTGCGGCTGTGCAGCAGGGTTGAGACCCTGAAGGGCACCTGCTTGGTGTCCGGTAGGCTGTTCGCCTGAAACAAGGGGCCTTCACGTCAGGCCCCTAGTTCATTCACCTCACCGTCGTTGTTCCGATGGAACCTACTCAGCCGGGCAGCTCCCGCTCGTTGCTCCTGCTCATATAGGGCTCGTCGTTTTACTACACGGTGCGGTCGGTGGTGATGCTCACGGCGAAGTCCTCGTTGAAGCGGCTGCCGTTGGACGAGAACCAAGGGACGCGCCAGCCCATACGCCGGCGAACATAGGATGCCCGATACCGCCGCCATCGACACATCGCGGTGCGCCCAGTGCAGGTTGGCACAATCTCATAAGGTTAATTTGCGTTGTTAGCAATGCAGCCCACGCTTCCAATTCATGGGGGCGGAAGATTTTTAAGTTTTCTATTTTTAGAAAAGTATTTTGAATTTTATTGAATGTGGCGCAAGTGCTTTTCAAGTATTTTGAGCGTTATTGCACGTAATGTTTAGTTGGTAATTCGATGTGTGGGATGTCGCCTGCTAGGTAATGGGAAGATTCGCTAGTTGCGCTCCGGTGTCTGGCGCCTATCATGAAATGGCGTAATTAATTCGAAGGCTTATTGGGGCGTATTCTTCCGATAAGTTTCGAACTCGCCATTTTCCTTGATGGGGCAAAATATGGTGTATGACGTCATAGTTGTAGGGGCGGGAGCTATCGGTGGCTCTATTGCCTATGAACTCTCTACGCGGGGTCTAAATGTGTGCAGGGTCGGCGAGACCGACCGGGTGAATGCTGCATCCAAAGCCGCCGGAGCAATGAATGGGTGTTTTGGCGAGGTGACCAGCGGCCTTCTTGCCAGCGAATATGGACGCCTCAAACTGCGCATGGATCGCCAAGCGCAAGATCTCTGGCCCGCGTGGGCGGAGCGTTTGGCCCGCTCAGCGGGAAATAACCAGCCCTTGTTCACTGCCATTGGCACTCATGTTCTGCTTAACAGTGCAGGGATGGACGAGGTCGACTCCGTCAATTACGAAGTCATTGAACACACCCTTCAGGAGCATGAGGAGCCTTACGAGTCCATCGAGCCCAGTGCCCTGGCGTGGCTTAGCCCCAACCATCTGGTACGCCCACTGCGTGGTTTGTTCATCCCGAACGAACACTCAGTAAACGCCCACCTGCTACTGGAAAAGCTGGATGTCGCATTGCTGGCTGAGGGCGGTACCTTGAGGCGCGAAAACGCCAGGCGAGTGTTGGCCGAAGGTGGGGCCGCCGCTGGAGTCGAACTCAGCAATGGTGAGGTTCTGCGTGGGGAAAAAGTCGTGGTGGCCGCCGGCGTACAATCGTTGGAGTTGCTTAGGGATTTTGATCATTTTGTAAAAAAGATACCGCCGTTGTTCAGTGGATACGGTGTTTCCATTTTGGTGAAGCTGCCTGACCATCTATCCCTACCGGACTCAGTGATACGTACACCTAATCGTGCCTTCGCTTGTGGCTTGCACTGCGTACCCCGAGGCGACGGCGTATTGTACCTAGGGGCTACCAACATTCTTTCCGAAAGGCCGAAGCAACAGGCATTGGTTTCAGACGTTCAGTTCCTGCTCGATTGTGCTGTGGATCAATTGAACCTTGACTTGCATGATGCCGAAATCATATCCATCCAGATTGGGAACCGACCGATTCCTGCCGATGGCTTTCCGTTAATTGGTGAGTGCGGAATGGAGGGTTTGTGGCTGGCGACGGGTACCTATCGTGATGGATTGCACCAATCCCCATTGTTGGCAAGTTACATCGCGGACTACCTCACAGGCGTGCCTAACACCGGCCTGGATTTGAGTGCGTTTAGCCCCGTCCGTGCCCCCCTGGCAGGCCTGGCCCGTGAAGAGACCGTCAAGGAAACGGTCAAACAAATGTTTGCCACCGGCTATGAATATCGCTGGAACGTAAAGCCTTACTGGCTGCCACTGCTCGACAAAGCGTTGTCGGGTAATTATCAGAAGCTAATTTCTGACTTACACCCATCCTACACGCCACCGCCGGAATTGGTTGCGTTTTCTTATCTTTATGAGTCCATGCGGGTAAAACTTTCTCGGTACTATGAGGAATGGTCATGATCCTGGATGAACTAGAGCAGCAAGCAGTGGCTCGTGCGCGGCAGTTGCTTAAGGAGGCAAATGTTTGGGATCTGGATGATGACTTAAATTGTCTGGTCGACCGTTTTCTCATACGTGCCAATAGAAAACGCGCGCTTGATGAGTTCATGGTAGCTGTCAGTGAGCGATGCAATCGTGTCCCCTTGGGACATATTGTCGGGGGGGTGGTGTTTGATGAGTTGCCGCTGGTGGTCGGCAGCGGTGTGTTCATCCCTCGAACCCATAGCACGGTTATCCATAAGTGGCTGAGCGGTGGGCAAGTGGGCAGGGGCGCCCACGTTCTGGACTTGTGTGCCGGAAGCGGCGCGATTGGCTTGGCAATCGCTCGACGCAGGCCCGATTTGGTAGTCACTTGCGTGGAATTTGACGAGGTCGCTCTTCAGTACCTGAATCGCAACGTTGCCCGCATGGCGGTAAAAGGCATAAAGGTCCAAGCCCTGCAGGCAGACATTCGCGATAAATCGGCCTTTTCCCCATTCACCCGTCGGGTAGGACTGATTGTGGCCAACCCACCTTACGTCCCCGAAGGCCTTGAATTGTTGCCAGAGTGGAGCAGTCATCACCCGCAAGCATCGGTCTATTCAGGGGGGGATGGCCTTGACCTCATACGGCAAATTATCAGTTTGGCTGTTGATTTGCTGACGCCTCAAGGGTGGCTGGTCATCGAACATGGTGAGGATCAAGGCCAAGCCGTACGTCAGTTATTTGAGCAACACAGCCTAACGGAGGTTCGGACCATTGTGGATCAGTCAGTGTCCGATAGCACCGGCAGTTCAGTCATGTCCGTTGGTCGTTGGTCCACTGATTTTTGAACAAAGGGAGTTGGGGCAATGGGTACGGATATCGGGCGGGATTGGATGACAATCCGTCGTGACAATACCACTGGCGCACTAGTCACTGCATATGAAGAGGGCCTGACAGGTTTTACCGTTGCCAGCCGGGAGGGCAAACGTGTCACATTACAAGGCGGCGACACGTTCACCGAGTTTGTGTCGTGTTCCTACCTCGGTCTTGAAACTCATCCAGCCTTGATAGAAGCGGCACGTCAAGCCATGGTGGTCGGGGGATTGCATTTATCCTCGTCCCGCAGTGCCATGCGACCGATCTACCTTCCGCAGCTCGAATCTTTGCTAGGTTCCATTTATCAAGGTTGCGGGGTCAGTGTCTTTACTTCGACCAGCAGCGTGCACCTTGGCGTTTTACCCCTGCTTGGCAGCGGCTCATTAAAAGGCTATCCGATTCAGCGGCGCGTGCACTGGCTACTCGACAAGACAGCCCATGCCTCTATGCAGGTGCTTCGAGGGGTTCTCCAGCAGTTCGGTGAAGTTTCCCGGGTGCAGTCTACCGACCCGGAGTCAATGAGGGCTGCGTTGAAACGCTGTATCGAGCGTCAGGAAACCCCGATCTTGTTAATCGACGGAATCGGTTCGATGAGTGGTTTGGTGCCGATAGCAGAGCTCTCTTGCCAGTTGGAACAGGCCGGTGGCTATCTTTATGTGGATGATGCCCATGGCATCTCCATTACCGGCCGGCATGGTGCTGGCTATGCCTTTGACTCGGTAGCACATGTATTGCCGTCAAACATGGTGCTGGCTGGCTCAATGTCCAAAGCGTTTGGTGGGGCCGGCGGGTTTGTTGTGCTGGCCAATCAACGTGATATTGAATCAATACAGACCCTCGCCAACCCACTGATATTTGGCCACTCGATCATGTTGCCCATGCTGGCGGCAAATGTTGCTGCGGCAAAGATCCACCTCAGCGAAGAGATCGCTGTGTTGCAACAGCGCCTGTGGAAAAACGTGCGTCTTTTTGATGTTGTCACCGGTAATCGCATGCTCAATGCGGGTATCCAGTCGCCCGTCAGGGGCGCGCTTTTCGAAACGGAAGAGACGGGTATAAAAGCGGCCAGAATCCTGCGCGCCAACGGCGTGCTGCTATTTCCAGTGTTCTATCCAATCATCGCCAAAGGCAAAGCGATGCTGCGTTTCGCGATATCTGCCGACCACGGTGAAAGCGACATCCGTCAATTAGGAAACGCCTTGAACGAGATCATACAAGCAGGTCTGTGGCCGTCAGGTGATTGAGCAAGTTTCTCAGGGCTGACGATCAAAGGACTGCTATTTCGTGGCGCATTAATAGGGGATTTGAGAATGACAAAACAGGGACGGTTTTCTCCACCCGATACATCAGCTATTTTGCAAACACAGCGTGATCAGTTGGACTCGATCAACAGTCAGATGGTTGATCTATTGAGCGAGCGTATGCGGGTTTGCATGGATATTGCGGAACTCAAGGCTGTGCATGGTATTCCGATGATGCAGCCACAGCGCATTTCCCAGATTCTCGGCCATCTCAAGGAGCAGTCATTGCAGGTCGGCTTGAATTCTGCGTATGTCGAGTCAATTTTCAAGCTTATTATCGAGGAGACGTGTGTACAGGAAGCCCGGCTGATCAGTCAACGCCTGATTCAGGGAAATTAGTCATGAAGATATTGCTGATTGATAACTTTGACTCGTTTACTCAAAATATTGCCCAGTACTTATATGAGTTGACTGGGGTGTGTGTTGATGTGGTGACCAATACAGTCCCCTATAGGGAACTGAACATTGAAAACTACGATGCCGTGGTGCTTTCGCCTGGTCCTGGGCATCCGGGCTCTAGCCTGGATTTCGGTGTGTGTGGCGATGTCATTCTCCAATCGCCGGTCCCCCTGCTTGGGATTTGCCTGGGGCATCAAGGAATTGTGCAATTCCTCGGCGGGACGGTCACTCACGCCCCTAAGCCTGTACATGGTTACCGCAGCCGTATCACCCATATAGGGACAGGACTGTTCCGTGATCTGCCGGAACAGTTCGACGTGGTCCGTTACCACTCATTGGCGTGCACGCACTTGCCAGACGAATTGCACTGCACCGCGTGGACGGATGATGGAGTGATCATGGCAATTGAGCACATCAATCGACCGGTCTGGGGGGTGCAGTTCCATCCTGAGTCCATCGACTCCGAGTATGGACATGCGTTACTTGGTAATTTTGTGCGAATGGCGCTGGAGTACAACAGCATTCATCATTTGCATTCGGGGAGCGGCGTTAGGCGCCAGTCAGCAAAAGACGCCTTTTTCTCTGTCGGTGGCGTGTCGAATATGCAGTTGGTGTATCGAGAGTATCCCGGGACCTTCACACCACTGGCTTTGTTTTCGCAGTGCTATGCCACTGACCGGTATGCTTTCTGGCTCGACAGCGAACACTCGGAAAGACCCAACGCCCGATACTCCATCATGGGCAGCGGCCAGGCTCAGGGAGCCATCCGTCTTGAGTACAGCGTTAACCATGAGCGCCTTACCCTGGAGGGCCCCAAAGGGCGTCTTCAGGTAGAAGGCGATTGTTTCACGTTGATCGACCAGATCATCGAATCGGTGCAATTGACAATGCCACAGGACCTGCCATTTACCTTCAAGGGTGGTTTCGTAGGATACCTGGGTTATGAGTTGAAAGCATTGGTGGGCGGACGCAAAGCCTATTGTTCGGAGTATCCTGACGCCAGCTTCATTTTCGCACCGCATTTCTTCGTCTTCGACCACCACTGCCAAAAACTGTACGAGTGTCTAATCGGGGAAGTTGGCCAACGGCTCGAATGGCCGCGATTGCCCCCAGCTTTGTTGCCTGAGGAGCGGATTGCAAGTGAACATCAGCCGTTCGTGCCAGGGGCAGTGAATGAACTCGAGCTGCTCCTTGAAGATGATCCACAGGATTATATCCGTAAGATCGAGCGGTCGCTGCAATACATTATTGATGGTGAATCCTATGAAATATGTCTGACCAATCGGGCCAGGATGGCTTATCACGGTGCACCGCTCAATGCTTACCAGAGGATGCGCGAGGCGAGCCCCGTACCCTATGGCGCGTACTTGATGTTTGACCAGTTCTCGATATTAAGCGCCTCACCTGAAACCTTCCTCAGTATTGACGACAGCGGTCTGATTGAGTCCCGGCCAATCAAGGGAACGCGCGCACGAGGCAACGACGTCGATGAGGATCTACGATTGCGCGAAGATTTGGCTGTCTCAGCCAAGGATCGCGCTGAAAACCTGATGATTGTCGATTTGGTTCGTCATGATTTGAATCATGTCTGCCGTCCAGGCAGCGTGCATGTTCCGGACATTTTCTCGGTCGAAAGTTTTTCCTCTGTGCATCAGCTGGTTTCGACAGTACGCGGGCAGTTGGCGCCTGGTGTATCAACTGTCGAAGCTATCAGGGCCTGTTTCCCTGGGGGGTCGATGACCGGCGCTCCGAAAAAACGCACCATGGAAATCATTGATACTTTGGAAACATCGGCTCGGGGCGTTTACGCCGGGGCACTGGGCTGGATTTCGTTTAGTGGTGGAGCGGAGTTGAGTGTCGTCATTCGTACGGCAGTTTTAAAAAATCACCAGGCTGAGTTTGGTATCGGCGGCGCCATCGTCGCGCATTCCGATCCGCACCAGGAACTCGAAGAGATCCTGGTGAAGGCCAGTGTCCCTTATTACAGCTTTGTCGCCGGGAGCGAACAATGAAGGACAACACAGTTGTCGTGCTAGGGGGCGCCGGCCTCGTGGGTTCGTTTATCTGTCGTGTTCTCAACCCGTACGGTTACCACACCAAAGTACTGGATTGTCGTCCTGGCGGCGTTGGGAATGAGTACTACGAAGTGGATGTGAACGACGCATTCAGCAACAGCGGACATATATTCCGCGGTACGATGGCCGTGGTTTTTGCGTTGCCTGAACGTGTGGCAATCCGTGCCATTCCCTGGGTCCTTCAGGCGGTTTCCTCAGACGTTGTATTTATGCCCTCCTGCTCGGTACAAAGTCCTTTCTACAACGCCTTGAAAGTTTTGTCTCCCCACCAACAGTTCATCGGCATTAACCCGATGTTTTCGCCCAACCTCTCGGTCCAGGGGCGGACGGTGGCTATCTGTATGGAGGACAACAACGCATCGGTAACCTTCATTGAACAACACCTGGCAGAGGCAGGTATGAAGACCCGGCGCATGACGCCTGCTGCCCATGACGAATTGATGGCGCTTTGTCAGTCGTTACCTCATGCCGCCATTCTTGGGTTCGGCATGGCCTTGGTGCAGTCTTCGGTGGACTTGGCGCTCGTCGAGGAAGTCATGCCGCCTCCAATGCGTACCATGATGGCGCTGCTGTCTCGCCTTCTGGTCAACTCACCGGAGTTGTACTGGGACATACAGCTGGAAAATGATCAAGCTTGTCGCCATCGCGAGGCACTGGTTCAAGGCGTGGAGCGCTTGATGAACAATGTCGGAAGTCGAGACTACGAATGTTTCAAAGGTGATTTGCAAGTTATTTCTAACGCTTTGGGCAAACGTCTTGATACCGGGGCCGTGGACTGTCAACAGATTTTTTCTCTGCTGAGCTGAAACGTCGCGTCCGAAACTAATGGGACTTCGCTTTAAGTGAACATCACAGCGAGTGTGCGTGTCTGTGATTTTCTGCCTGATTACGGAACTCTTTAAATGTCATCGATAACTGAAGTAAGGCAGCCAGGGCCTCGGTCCAATCGCTGGCTGGGTCTGGCGGTATTGATGTTGCCGGTATTACTGGTGACGGTGGATAACACCGTCCTGGGTTTCGCGCTGCCGAAGATTGCCGAGGCGCTTCACCCCACTGCCAGCCAGCAATTATGGATGATTGATGCCTACTCGTTGGTGCTGGCCGGGTTGCTGGTATCCATGGGCAGCCTGGGAGACCGGATAGGTCATCGTAAACTGCTGCTGGTCGGGTCCCTGGGTTTTGCCATCACGTCCATCATGACCGCCTACTCCAGCAGTGCCGTGCAGTTGATTGGCGGGCGGGCTTGTATGGGGATCTTTGGTGCCATGCTGATGCCTTCGACACTGGCATTGATCCGGTCGGTCTTCGAGGACCGGGAAGAGCGGCGCCTGGCTGTCGCCATCTGGGCAACCACCTTGACGGTGGGTTCGGCGCTCGGCCCTTTGATTGGTGGCGTGCTGCTGGAGTTTTTCAGTTGGGGGGCGATCTTCCTGCTGGCGGTGCCGATACTGATGCCGCTGCTGATCCTCGGGCCATGGTTGTTGCCCGAGTCAGAACCTGATGCGTCCGGTCCCCTTGATCCTTTGAGTATCCTGCAGTCAATGGTTGCCCTGGGGGCGCTGGTCTATGGCATCAAGCACGTAGCCGGCGAAGGCGTGAACAGTCTGGCTATGACAGCCTTTGTCGTCGGCGCGGCAAGTGGCTGGCTGTTTGTGCGGCGTCAACTGCGGCTGCCGGTTCCCGTGATGGACCTGGCGCTATTTCGCAACAAGACGTTCAGCGGTTCTGTCGTCATCAACCTGATGAGTTTGGCCTTCCTGATCGGCTTTGTCTTTTTCGCCACGCAGTTCTTGCAAATCGTTTTGCGTATGTCTGCGCTCAATGCCAGCTTGGCATTGGTGCCTGGACAAGTCTTGGCGATTATCGTAGGGATGCTGGTGGTACCCGTTGTTCAACGGGTACCGGTGCCTGTGTTGGTGCCCGTACTGCTAGCGTTTACCGGTGCCGCGTTTTTACTGGTTGCCAGTCTTGGCGCTAGCCTGACGGTCGTGGTAGTCGCCTTTGCCTTATTGAATATTGGCGTGGGAGCAATTGCCACGGTGTCCAATGACGTGATTCTGTCGGCTGCCCCGCCCGCCAAGGCGGGAGCGGCATCGGCGATCAGCGAAACGGCCTATGAAGTGGGGGTGGTGCTGGGGACGGCGGTATTGGGAGGTTTGGTTACCGCCCACTATCGCGGAGCTCTAGATTTGCCGGCGTTTCTCACGCCGATACAAGAGCACCTCGCCAGCGAAACATTGGCCGGCGCCCATGCCGTAGCGGCGGCACTGACAGGCGATCAGGCCAGCGAGTTGATGAGCATCGCCGTGAATGCCTTTGAAGGAGGCATTGGCTTGATGTCATGGGTGACATTCGCCCTGGCTGTGATGGCCATTGTCATTGCTCGCTGGACGCTGAGAGTGAGTTAGGATCCTGGCCTTGGTCGTGCGCCTGCTTGAGCGCCGCGATGTGCGCTATCGAATGCAGCTCGGCGCTGTTGATGAGCGCCTCGGCGCAATGCCTTTCGAGCAGGCCGGTACCAGAGAATCGGCATGAGATGATAACCGGACAGCGATGGGCCGTATTCCCGCGATTGTTTTTCGACGTGCAACCGTCGACGTTTGGCGGGTGATGCCGCGTTTCGGAGAATTCCTACCTGATAGGTGCAACCGTCTGTAGGGCGGGGCTATGCAAGTGCAACCCAATCAGCGCACAATCGCGCCCCTCTTTTCGGTTGAGGTGTGCGAAGCCTTCTGTTTCGCCGCTCTCAGCCTGTTGCAGTCTTGCGAGTGGAGTTGCACCCGGAATGAATGAGCAGGCCCCAAGCGTTGAACAACGCTTCGAAGAATCGACCCCAGCCACCCTCGGCAGCTGGTCGCGACAAGACACCACCTGGATGCTGGGCCTGTTCGGCACGGCAATCGGCGCCGGAACCTTGTTCCTGCCGATCAACGCCGGCCTTGGCGGCTTCTGGCCGCTGCTTATCCTGGCCGTACTGGCCTTCCCGATGACCTATTACGCTCACCGCGGACTGACCCGTTTCGTGCTCTCCGGGCGCAGCGGCGGCGACATCACCGAGGTGGTCGAAGAGCACTTCGGCATCAAAGCCGGCGCGCTGATCACCGTTCTGTACTTCTTCGCCATCTTCCCGATCCTGCTCATCTACAGCGTCGCTCTGACCAACACCGTCAGCAGCTTCATGGAGCACCAGCTGCACATGACTCCGCCACCGCGGGCGCTGTTGTCGTTCCTGCTGATCTTCGGCTTGCTGCTGATCGTGCGCTGCGGCGAACAGGCGACGGTCAAGGTCATGAGCCTGCTGGTCTACCCATTCATCGTCGCCCTGGCGCTGCTGGCCCTGTACCTGGTACCGCACTGGAATGGCGGCATCCTCGACAGCGCAGGCCAACTGCCGTCGGGTTCGGCCTTCCTGCATACGATGTGGTTGGCGATCCCGGTGATGGTGTTCTCTTTCAACCACTCGCCGATCATTTCAGCCTTTGCGGTCGACCAGAAACGCCGCTACGGCGAGCACGCCGACGAGCGCAGCGGGCAGATCCTGGCGCGCGCTCACCTGCTGATGGTGGCGATGGTGCTGTTCTTCGTCTTCAGCTGCGTGCTGACCCTCAGCAGTGCCCAGCTCGCCGAGGCCAAGGCACAGAACCTGTCGATCCTGTCGTACCTGGCCAACCATTTCAGTAACCCGGCCATTGCCTTCGCCGCGCCGTTGATCGCTTTCATCGCCATCGCCAAATCCTTCCTGGGCCACTACATCGGCGCCAGCGAGGGTCTCAAGGGCATCATCGGCAAGGCTGGCCTGCGCCCAGGTGCCAAGGCCATGGACCGTGTGGTCGCTGCGCTGATGCTGGTGGTGTGCTGGGTCGTCGCGACCCTCAACCCAAGCATCCTGGGCATGATCGAGTCCCTTGGCGGCCCGATCATCGCTGCGCTGCTGTTCCTGATGCCGATGTACGCCATCCGCCGTGTGCCGGCGATGCGCAAGTACAGTGGAGCAATGTCCAACGTCTTCGTCGTGGTGCTGGGCCTGGTGGCCATGTCCTCGGTGGTCTATTCGGTGGTCGATAGCCTGCTGGGCTGACCTGCCGACACTGTATAAAGAGAAAGGCCCGGATGGTTTGTCGCCATTTGGGTCTTTTTATTGTCCACAAAAAAATCCTGGAATTAGAACAATTTAACTTTTCCGATAGGCACTTGCGCGCCTTCATGCTTAACTCAGTGTCCTTTCAAAACCCCGCATAAGGATCTCGTCATGGCTCAAGTGACTCTCAAAGGCAACCCGGTACAGGTCAAAGGCAATCTGCCGCAAGTCGGCGCCCAAGCACCGGCGTTTTCCCTGGTCGGTGAAGGCCTGGCCGACACCTCGCTGCAGAACTTCGCTGGCAAGCGCAAGGTGCTGAACATCTTCCCGAGCGTCGACACCCCGACTTGCGCCACCTCCGTGCGCAAATTCAATGCCCAGGCCAACGACGTGGCCAACACCGTGGTGCTGTGCATTTCTGCCGACCTGCCGTTCGCCCAGGCGCGTTTCTGCGGTGCCGAAGGCCTGGAGAACGTGAAGAACCTGTCGACCCTGCGTGGTCGAGAGTTCCTCGAGAACTACGGCGTGGCCATCGCCGACGGCCCGCTGGCCGGCCTGGCTGCCCGTGCAGTGGTGGTGCTGGATGAAAACGACAAGGTCCTGCACAGCGAATTGGTTGGCGAAATCGCTGACGAGCCTAACTACGACGCGGCGCTGGCCGTGCTGAAGTAAACAGGCCGGGGGCTGTGTGCCCCAGCGGTCACACGTTGTAACGGCCTGGAGCGATCTCCAGGCCGTTTTCATTTAAAGTTCAGCATCTTGGCAACGTAAGCCGAAGGTAAATGCCTGGTAAAGGTCCTTTGCTAATACGGTGTCAGTGCTTATCGTTCATCCTCCCCAGTCGTCATTTCCTGAACAAGGTTCGTTCAACCCATGCAATCTTCCGTTTCTCGTTCCCCGCGTCGCTGGCTCGTCGGCCTGCTGATCCTGCTGCTGGTGGCCCTCCTGGCCTGGTGGCTGTGGCCTGCAGCTACGCCTGATACGGCGAAGCCGGGCGGACGGCCCGGCAAAGGCATGGGCATGGGCATGGGGCGTCCGGGCTTCGGTGGTTCCACCGATCCGGTACCGGTGCGTGTGGAGCCCGTGCATGTCGGCGATTTCCCGCTGTACTACAAGGCTTTGGGCACTGTGACGGCAACCAATACCGTCAACGTCCGTAGCCGGGTGGCCGGTGAGCTGGTCAAGATTCACTTCAAGGAAGGCCAGCAGGTCAAGGCCGGCGATCTGCTCGCTGAAATCGACCCGCGTCCTTACCGCATCGCCCTGCAGCAGGCAGAAGGCACCCTGGCGCAGAACCAGGCCCAGCTGAAGAACGCCCAGGTCGATCTGGCCCGTTATAAAGGCCTGTATGCCGAAGACAGCATCGCAAAGCAGACCTTGGACACTGCCCAGGCCCAGGTCGCGCAGTTCCAGGGGTTGGTCAAGACCAACCAGGCGCAGGTCAACGATGCTCGCTTAAACCTGGACTTCACCCAGATCCGCGCCCCCATCAGTGGCCGGGTAGGCCTGCGCCAGCTGGACTTGGGTAACCTGGTGGCCGCCAACGACACCACCGCCCTGGTGGTGATCACCCAGACCGAGCCGATCAGCGTGGCCTTTACCTTGCCCGAGACCGAGCTTTCCACCGTGCTCGAGCGCTACCGCAGCGGCGCGACCCTGCCAGTCGAGGCCTGGGACCGCAGCGACAGCAAGCTGCAGTCCACCGGTGTGCTGGGCAGTCTGGACAACCAGATAGACACCACCACTGGCACCCTGAAGTTCAAGGCCCGCTTCGATAACAAGGACCAGGCCCTGTTCCCCAATCAGTTCGTCAACGTGCGCCTGTTGGCCGATACCCTCAAACAGGTGCTGCTGGCCCCATCCGCAGCCATCCAGTTTGGCAATGACGGCACCTTCGCCTATGTGGTCAACGCCCAGAGCACGGTCAATATCCGCAAGCTCAAGGTCGGCCCCAGCGACGGTGAGCAGAGCGTAGTGCTCGAAGGCCTGGCCGCCGGTGATCGCCTGGTGCTCGAGGGCACCGACCGTCTGCGCGAAGGCAGCAAGGTGGAGGTCGTCCAAGACAGCTCTCAGGTGCCGACCACTCCCGGGCAGCATCTGCAAGGCCAGGACGCCAAGGGCTCGGCCCAGGCTGGTGAGTCGAGCAAGGCGGGCGCATGAACCTCTCGCGCCTGTTCATCCTCCGCCCGGTCGCCACCACGCTGAGCATGCTGGCCATCGTCCTGGCCGGCCTGATCGCCTACAAGCTGTTGCCGGTCTCGGCCTTGCCCCAGGTCGATTACCCGACCATCCGGGTCATGACCCTGTATCCCGGCGCCAGCCCCCAGGTCATGACCAGCGCAGTCACGGCCCCCCTGGAGCGTCAGTTCGGTCAGATGCCAGGCCTGACGCAAATGGCCTCCACCAGCTCCGGCGGGGCCTCGGTGCTGACCCTGCGCTTCAACCTCGACATGAACATGGATGTCGCCGAGCAACAGGTCCAGGCGGCGATCAACGCGGCCAACAACCTGTTGCCCAGCGATCTGCCGGCGCCACCGGTGTACAACAAGGTCAACCCGGCCGATACCCCGGTGCTGACCCTGGCCATTTCCTCCAAGACCATGCCACTGCCCAAGCTCAACGACCTGGTCGATACCCGGGTGGCGCAGAAGATCGCCCAGATCAGCGGGGTGGGCATGGTCAGCATCGCCGGCGGTCAGCGTCAGGCGGTGCGTATCAAGGTCAATGTCGATGCCTTGGCGGCCAACGGCCTGAACCTGGACGACGTGCGCACTCTGATCGGCGCCTCCAACGTCAACCAGCCCAAGGGCAACTTCGACGGCCCGACGCGGGTGTCGATGCTCGACGCCAACGACCAACTGCGCTCACCCGAGGAGTACGCCAACCTCATCCTGGCCTACAACAACGGCGCGCCCTTGCGTCTGAAAGATGTCGCCGAGATCGTCGACGGCGCCGAGAACGAGCGCCTCGCAGCCTGGGCCAACGAGAACCAGGCGGTGCTGCTGAACATCCAGCGTCAGCCGGGTGCCAACGTCATCGAAGTGGTCGACCTGATCAAGGAAATGCTGCCCTCGATCACCGATAACTTGCCGGCCGGCCTGGATGTCACCGTTCTCACCGACCGTACCCAGACCATTCGTGCCGCCGTCAAGGACGTGCAGCACGAACTGTTGATCGCCATCGCACTCGTGGTGATGGTCACGTTCGTGTTCCTGCGCCGTTTCAGCGCCACCCTTATCCCGTCGATTGCCGTGCCGCTGTCTTTGATCGGCACCTTCGGCGTGATGTACCTGGCCGGTTTTTCGGTCAACAACCTCACATTGATGGCCCTGACCATTGCCACCGGCTTTGTGGTGGACGATGCGATCGTGATGCTGGAGAACATCTCCCGGCATATCGAAGAGGGTGAGACGCCGATGCAGGCGGCGCTCAAAGGTGCCCGTCAGATCGGTTTCACCTTGGTCTCGCTGACGTTCTCGCTGATCGCGGTGCTGATCCCGCTGCTGTTTATGGCTGACGTGGTCGGCCGGCTGTTCCGCGAGTTCGCCATCACCTTGGCGGTGGCGATCCTGATTTCCCTGGTGGTGTCCCTGACCCTGACCCCGATGATGTGCGCTCGGCTGCTCAAGCGTGAGCCCAAGGATGAAGAGCAGGGGCGCTTCTACCGTGCCAGTGGCGCCTGGATCGACTGGCTGATCGAACGCTACGGCCGAGGCCTGCAATGGGTGCTCAGGCACCAGCCGCTGACCTTGCTAGTGGCGGTGGCAAGCCTGGTGCTGACGGTGTTGCTGTACGTCATCGTGCCCAAAGGGTTCTTCCCGGCGCAGGATACCGGCGTGATCCAGGGGATCTCCGAAGCGCCCCAGTCCACCTCGTTCGCCGCCATGAGCGAGCGCCAGCAGGCGCTGAGCCAGGTGATCCTCAAGGACCCGGCGGTCCAGAGCCTCTCGTCCTACATCGGCGTGGATGGGGACAACGCCACGCTCAACAGCGGTCGCTTGCTGATCAACCTCAAGCCACACGGCGAGCGGGATGTCACTGCCAGCGAGGTCATCGACCGCCTGCAGCCGCAGGTCGACAAGCTGGTGGGGATCCGCCTGTTCATGCAGCCCGTGCAGGACTTGAGCATCGAAGACCGGGTCAGCCGTACGCAATACCAGTTCAGCCTCTCTTCGCCCGACGCCGACCTGCTCGCCGAGTGGAGTGGCAAGTTGGTCCAGGCCCTGCAGCAGCGGCCTGAGCTACAGGATGTGGCCAGCGACCTGCAGGACAAGGGCCTGCAGGTGTACCTGGTGATCGATCGCGACATGGCCAGCCGCCTGGGCATCAGCGTGTCGCAGATCACCAACGCCCTGTACGACGCTTTCGGTCAGCGGCAGATTTCCACCATCTATACCCAGGCCAGTCAGTACCGCGTCGTGCTGCAGTCGCAGACCGCCTCGACCATTGGCCCGCAGGCACTGGAGTCGATCCACGTCAAGGCCACCGATGGTGGCCAGGTACGTCTGTCGGCCCTGGCAAGGATCGAGCAGCGTCAGGCGCAGCTGGCGATCTCCCATATCGGTCAGTTCCCGGCCGTGATGATGTCGTTCAACCTGGCCCATGGCGCGTCCCTGGGCGAAGCGGTCAAGGTCATCGAGCAGGTACAGCAGGAAATCGGGATGCCCCTGGGCGTACAGACTCGCTTCCAGGGTGCCGCCGAAGCTTTCCAGGCGTCGTTGTCGAGCACATTGCTGCTGATTCTTGCAGCGGTGGTCACCATGTATATCGTGTTGGGCGTGCTCTATGAGAGTTACATCCACCCGGTGACGATTCTCTCGACCCTGCCGTCGGCGGCGGTCGGTGCCTTGCTGGCCTTGATCCTGAGCGGCAACGACCTGGGGATGATCGCCATCATCGGCATCATCCTGCTGATCGGTATCGTCAAGAAGAACGCCATCATGATGATCGACTTCGCCCTGGAGGCCGAGCGCAACCAGGGCATGGCCCCGCGCGATGCCATCTACCAGGCGGCGCTGTTGCGTTTCCGGCCGATCCTCATGACCACCCTGGCAGCGCTGTTCGGTGCCGTGCCCTTGATGCTTGCCACCGGTTCCGGCGCCGAGCTGCGCCAGCCCCTGGGCCTGGTGATGGTGGGTGGGCTGCTGGTCAGCCAGGTGCTGACGCTGTTCACCACGCCGGTCATCTACCTGTATTTCGACCGTCTGGCCCGCCGCTTTGGCAAGCAGGGTTTGACGCAGGAGGCAGCATGATCGGCGGCGACGCTCTTTCTCCTAGCGTGCAGCTCGTGGCTTGGAGCTTCCAATGAACCTGTCCGGCCCGTTCATTCGCCGGCCTGTGGCGACCATGCTACTGAGCCTGGCGATCATGCTCTTGGGGGGCGTGAGCTTCGGCTTGCTGCCGGTGTCTCCATTGCCGCAGATGGACTTTCCCGTGATCGTGGTGCAGGCCAACTTGCCGGGGGCCAGCCCTGAGGTGATGGCGGCCACCGTGGCCACGCCGCTGGAGCGCAAGCTTGGCAGCATCGCCGGGGTCACTACGCTGACCAGCAGCTCCAACCAGGGCTCGACCCGGGTGATCATCGGTTTTGACATGGGACGCGACATCGACGGTGCGGCGCGCGAGGTGCAGGCTGCGATCAACGCCACCCGCAACCTGCTGCCCAGCGGTATGCGCAGCATGCCCACCTACAAGAAGATCAACCCCTCCCAGGCACCGATCATGGTGCTGTCGCTGACCTCCGAGGTCCTGTCCAAAGGCCAGCTCTACGACATGGCCGACACCATCCTCGCCCAGAGCCTGGCCCAGGTCAGCGGGGTAGGGGAAGTGCAGATCGGCGGCAGCTCGCTGCCGGCGGTGCGCATCTCGGTGGAACCCCAGTTGCTCAACCAGTACGGCTTGTCCCTCGATGAAGTGCGCACCGCGGTGGCCAATGCCAACCAGCGCCGGCCCATGGGCTTCGTCGAAGATGCCGAGCGCAACTGGCAGGTGCGTGCCAACGACCAGCTGGAAACAGCCAAGGACTACGAGCCGCTGGTGATCCGCCAGCAGGACGGCGCAATCCTGCGCTTGTCCGATGTGGCGAGCATCACCGACGGCGTCGAGAACCGCTACAACAGTGGCTTTTTCAATGATCAGGCCGCGGTGCTGCTGGTGGTCAACCGCCAGACCGGCGCCAACATCATCCAGACCGTCGACGAGATCAAGGCACAGTTGCCAGCCTTGCAGTCGCTGCTGCCGGCAAGCGTCAAGCTCAACGTGGCCATGGACCGCTCGCCGGTGATCAAGGCCACCTTGAAGGAAGCCGAGCACACCCTGCTGATCGCGGTGGTGCTGGTGATCCTGGTGGTGTATCTGTTCCTGGGCAATGTCCGTGCGTCGTTGATTCCCAGTCTGGCCGTGCCGGTCTCGCTGGTGGGCACCTTCGCGATCATGTACCTGTGCGGGTTCTCTTTGAACAACCTGTCGTTGATGGCGTTGATCCTTGCCACGGGGTTGGTGGTGGACGATGCCATCGTGGTGCTGGAGAACATCTCCCGCCATATCGAGGATGGCCAGCCGCCCATGCGCGCGGCCTACCTCGGCGCCAAGGAGGTGGGCTTCACCCTGCTGTCGATGAACGTCTCGCTGGTGGCGGTGTTCGTTTCCATCCTGTTCATGGGCGGCATCGTGCGGGGGCTGTTCCAGGAGTTTTCCATCACCCTGGCCGCGGCGATCCTGGTGTCGCTGCTAGTGTCGCTGACCCTCACCCCCATGCTTTGCTCGCGCTGGCTCAAACCCCACGCCCAGGAACAGAACCGCCTGCAGCGCTGGAGTGACCAATTGCACCAGCGCATGGTGGCGGCCTACGACCACAGCCTGGGTTGGGCGCTGCGTCACAAGCGGCTCACGCTGATCAGCCTGCTGGTGACCATCGGTGTCAACATCGCCCTGTACGTGGTGGTGCCCAAGACGCTCATGCCCCAGCAGGACACCGGGCAGTTGCAGGGCTTCATCCGTGGCGACGATGGCCTGTCGTTCAGCGTGATGCAGCCGAAGATGGAAATCTACCGCCGCGCCTTGCTGGCCGACCCGGCGGTAGAGAGCGTGGCAGGCTTCATTGGCGGCAACAGTGGGACCAACAATGCCTTCGTGCTGGTGCGCCTCAAGCCCATCGGCGAGCGCAAGCTGTCGGCCCAGCAGGTGATCGAACGCCTGCGCAAGGAAATGCCCAAGGTGCCCGGTGGCCGGTTGTTCCTGATGGCCGACCAGGATTTGCAGCTGGGCGGAGGCGGGCGTGACCAATCCACCTCGCAGTACCTCTATACCCTGCAAAGTGGCGACTTGAGCGCCTTGCGCGAGTGGTTTCCGAAGGTGGTCGCAGCCCTGCGCGCCTTGCCCGAGCTGACGGCCATCGATGCCCGTGACGGCGCCGGTACCCAGCAGGTGACGCTGGTGGTGGACCGCGACCAGGCCAAGCGCTTGGGGATCGACATGGAGATGGTCACCACGGTGCTGAACAACGCCTACAGCCAGCGGCAGATCTCGACCATCTACGACAGCCTCAACCAGTACCAAGTGGTGCTGGAGATCAACCCAAAGTACGCCTGGGACCCGAGCACCCTGGAACAGGTCCAGGTGATCACCGCCGACGGTGCGCGTGTGCCGTTGTCGAGTTTCGCCCGCTACGAGAACAGTCTGGCCAATGACCGTGTCAGCCACGAAGGGCAGTTCGCTTCCGAAGCCATCGCCTTCGACGTCGCCGAAGGCTACAGCCCCGACCAGGCCATGGCCGCGGTGGAGCGCACGGTGGCCAAGCTCGGCCTGCCGGAGGAAGTGATCGCCAAGCTTGGCGGTACCGCCGATGCCTTCGCCAAGACCACCCAGGGCCAGCCGCTGATGATCCTCGGCGCCCTGGTGCTGGTGTATCTGGTGCTGGGTATCCTCTATGAAAGCTACATCCATCCGCTGACCATTCTTTCCACCTTGCCTTCGGCCGGGGTGGGCGCCTTGCTGGCGCTGTACGCCACCGGGGGCGAGTTCAGCCTGATCTCGCTGTTGGGCTTGTTCCTGCTGATCGGGGTGGTGAAGAAGAACGCCATCCTGATGATCGACCTGGCCCTGCAACTGGAGCGCAACGATGGCCTGAGCCCGGAGGAGTCCATCCGCCGAGCGTGCCTGCTGCGCCTGCGCCCGATCCTGATGACCACGCTGGCCGCCATCCTCGGCGCGCTGCCGCTGCTGCTCAGCCGTGCCGAGGGCGCCGAAATGCGCCAGCCCCTGGGCCTGACGATCATCGGTGGCCTGGTGTTCAGCCAGGTTCTGACCCTCTACACCACGCCTGTGGTCTACCTGTACCTCGACCGCCTGCGCCATCGGTTCAACCGCTGGCGTGGCGTGCGCACCGACGCCGCACTGGATACCCCGCTATGAACTTTGCCCAGACCCCACTTCACCACGCCCTGAAGCTGCTCACCCGTGGGCGCGGCTCGCGCCTGGTCGGCGCCGGGCTTTGCGTGGCGCTGCTCAGCGCCTGTACCCTGAGCCCGGACTATCACCGCCCGGAAACCGCCACGTCAGCGCAGTTCAAGCAGGCCGAGGGCTGGACCCAGGCCAACCCCTCCGATGCGATTGCCCGCGGCGCCTGGTGGGAGATTTACGGCGATGCAGAGCTCAATGCCCTGGTCGAGGAACTCAACCGCAACAACCAGACCGTTGCCCAATACGAGGCCCAGTACCGTCAGGCCCAGGCCTTGGTGCGTAGCAGCCGGGGCGCGTTGTTCCCAAGCCTGGACCTTTCCGTGGGCAAGACCCGTTCGGCCCAGGGCACCGGTAGTAGCAGTTCGAGCCTGTCGAACAACAGCAGCGGCATCCGCAACACCTATAACGCCCAGCTTGGCGTGAGCTGGGAGATCGACCTTTGGGGCAAGTTGCGCGAGACGCTCAATGCCAATGAGGCCAGTGCCCAGGCCAGTCTCGCGGACCTGGCGGCGATCCGCCTTAGCCTGCAGTCGGAGCTGGTGCAGAACTACCTGCAGCTGCGTGTGATCGATGAGCAGAAGCGCTTGCTGGAGGCCACCGTGGCCGCCTATGCACGTTCGCTGCGAATGAACGAAAACCAGTACCGCGCTGGGGTTGCCGGGCCCGATGCCGTGGCGCAGGCGCGCACCCAGCTCAAGAGCACCGAGGCTGACCTGATCGATCTGGCCTGGCAGCGCGCGCAGTACGAAAATGCCATCGCTGTGCTGCTGGGCAAGGCGCCGGCGGACTTCGCCCTGGCCGATAGCGAACGCATCCCGGCCTTGCCGCAGATCCCTGTGTCGCTGCCTTCGCAACTGCTCGAGCGCCGCCCCGACATCGCCTCGGCCGAGCGCAACGTGATGGCCGCCAACGCCAACATCGGCGTGGCGCGCTCGGCGTACTTCCCGGATTTGAGCCTGAGCATGAGCGGTGGGTACTCCAGCAGCAGCTTCAGCAACTGGATCGAGCTGCCCAACCGCTACTGGTCGGTGGGGCCTTCGCTGGCCATGACCCTGTTCGACGCCGGTCGGCGCAGTGCCGAGGTGGATCGCACCGTGGCGGTATACGACCAGACCGTGGCCCAGTACCGGCAAACCGTGCTCGATGGCTTCAAAGAGGTCGAGAACTATCTGGTTCAGCTCAAGGTGTATGGGGACGAAGCCGTGGTACGCCAGGAAGCGCTGGATGCTGCCCGTGAATCGCTGCGCCTGACCGAAAACCAGTACCGTGCCGGACTGATCGGCTACCTGGATGTCGTCAACGTCCAAACCACCGCGCTCAGCAACGAACGCAGTGTGTTGACTTTGCTTCAGGGCAGGCTGGTCGCCAGCGTGCAGTTGATTGCCGCGTTGGGCGGTGGCTGGGATGCCCAGCAAGCGTTTGCCGAGGCGGATTAGTTTCGCTAGCGGTCGGTAAAGCTGCGCAGGCTGGCAGGTGCAGCGCAAGCATCTTTTCCTGCCGGGCGCCACCTAGTGTTTCGGGCAGTTCTGCCCCGTTGGGCCGATGGATAAGCTTTTTCGAAGCTTGAGCGATCTCGCCCTGCATGCGCGTCAGAGCGCCCGCCAACAGCGGGCGGGCATGCAGGCACGCTCCTTCCATGCCATCCAGTAGTCTGCGCCGTTCCCGCGACATGCGGGAGGGCGCGCAGGAGCCCAACATGCCTGATTCATCCTCTACGTCCGTGGACTCTCGCCGCGACCCCTTGTTTACCCCGCCGTCGCTACCCAAAGGCGGCGGTACCGTCTCCATCGGTGGCGGCATGCTGTCCGTCGGCAGCGCCGATGGTGCGGCCGGCTGGTCGTTGCCGTTGCCCCTGCCCACCGGGCGCGAGCTGTCGCCGTCGTTGACGCTGAGCTACAGCTCAGGTGGCGGTAACGATGCGTTCGGCGCCGGCTTGCATTGCCCGCTGCCTGCGGTATCGCGCATGAGCCGTTTCGGCATCCCACGGTATAACGACGACGATCGTTTGGCCGGCCCAGACGGCGAGGAAATCCTGCGCGACAAAGCAGGTGTGCGTATCGAGCGCAGCTTGCCGTTCTCCACAGTCATCGCTGAGTACACGGTCACGCCCTGGGTGTCGCGCAGCGGCGGCCGCGGGGAGCGTCTCGAACACTGGCGGCCCAACGCGAGCCCCGATTCACCAGGCTTCTGGCTCAACTACCATGCCGACGGCAGCATCACCTTGTTCGGCTGGTCGGCCAGCGCCCGATTGAGCGATCCGCAGGACCCTTCGCGGGTGGCTGGCTGGTACGCCGAAGAGACGGTCAGCGCCAAGGGCGAGCACTTGGTCTACACCTATCGCCGTGAGGATGACGCTGGCTGCGACGTCCAGGAACTGGCTGCCCACCGGCAGGTGACGAATCTGTATTTGGTCGGCGTGCATGCGCTGAACGCGACTCCGTCGGACGCTTTGCTGGTGCCTGAAGGCGCTTTCGACGCCGAGGACTTCATGAGCGTAATGCTGTTCGATTATGGCGAGCGCAATACGCCCCTGGATGTTTCCCCGCCGTTCGAGACGGACGCGCCTTGGCCGGTTCGCCAGGACCGCTACAGTTTCTGGCGCTGGGGCTTCAACACGCGCGTACGGCGTCTGTGCCGGGACGTCATGCTCTGGCACCGTACCCAGATGATGGCCGCAAAGGCCGATACGACCCCGGTGCTGGTCTCGCGCCTGCACCTTGTCCACGAACATTCAGCCGTGGCGACACTGCTGATGTCGGCCCAGCTGGTGGCCTATGAACCAGACGGTACGCCGGTGACCCTGCCACCGACGGAGTTCGAGCTGAGCCGGCCGGGGCGCAAGGCACCGGCCTGGGACGCGCTGCCTGAACTGGACGGCTTCAGCCCGCCTCGCTGGCAGATGGCCGATCTGCATGGCGAAGGCGTGCCAGGGCTGCTTTACCAGCACGAAGGTGCCTGGCACTACCGCGCACCGCAGCGCGATGCCACGCAAGGAGCGGATGCCGTGACGTGGGGCGGGCCACAGGTACTACCCCAGGTTCCAGCCATGGCGGCAGGCGTCTTGACCGACCTGAACGGTGATGGCCGGCCCGAGTGGCTGATCGCCCAGCCGGGCATGCATGGCAGCTTCACCCTTGGCCCGGACGGCCAGTGGAGCCGGTTCATTCCCCTCCAGGCCCTGCCCTCGGAATGGTTGAACCCCAGCGCCCAGCGGGTCGACCTGACGGGCGCAGGACTGCTGGATGTCGCCATGATCGGCCCGCGCAGTGTCCGGTTGTGGGCCAGTGCTGCCGGCGAAGGCTGGCAGCGGGCGAGTGATACGCCATACCTGGGGACGACGCCATTACCCTTGGAGGGCGGTGAGCATCGGCTGGTGGCATTCGCTGATCCGGCCGGCAGCGGCCAGCAGCATCTGATGGAAATTACTGGGCAGGGCGTCACCTATTGGCCGTCGCTCGGCCATGGCCGCTTCGGTGAGCCAATCGACATCGGCGGCTTCGCCGTGGAGAACTTCAGCGCCTCGCGGGTGTTTCTCGGGGATACGGATGGCAGCGGCACCACCGACATCCTGTACCGCGAGGCCGACCGTGTAAGGGTGTTCATCAGCCAGGCCGGCAACTGCTTCGTGGAGGCTGCGCCAGTGCCGGCGCCGAAGGGAGTGGTGCTGGATGACACCTGCCTGCTGCAGGTGACGGACCTGCGCGGACAGGGCACGGCAGAGCTGGTGCTGACCGTGCCGCACATGGCGCCACGGACCTGGGCATACCGTTTCAACGACCGGCGGCCGTGGTTGCTGGCCCAGGTCTGCACCAACACCGGAAGCCGTACCCAGTTCGACTACCGCAGCTCAGCCCAGGGCTGGCTGGATGAAAAAGCCGCCTTGACCGCACAAGGCAAGGCGGCGGTGAGCCTGCTGCCGTTTCCGGTACACATGCTCAGCCGAGTGACCACGGTCGATGACATCAGCGGGCTGCGTACCGTCAGCGGCATGACATACCTGCGCGGCATCTGGGACGGTATCGAACGAGAGTTTCGCGGGTTTACCCGCCTGATCCAGACCGACACGCTGGTCGAGGCCCAGGGCACTGCGCCAGAGCGTTCGCCACCTGCACAGATCCGCACCTGGTTCCTCAGTGGAATCGAAGCTTATGACACGACCTTGGAGGGCATATTTGCGGCGCCGGGCTCGGCGGAGTCTGACTTTGCCGTCAGCCCGCTGCGCATCACCCGGCTGGAAACCGACCAGCAGGAGGTGCCCTACGCGCCGGAGGGCGAGACACGGCGTTGGCTGTTGCGCGCGCTGAAGGGAATGCCGGTGCGTACGGAAACCTACGGTCTGGACGGCAGCGATCGGGCGGGCGTGCCCTACAGCATCACCCGCCAGCGTTTTCAGATACGGGCCTATGAGACCGGCATTCCGACGAAGCCTGCGGCGCTGGTAACCGCGGTGGAGCATTTGACGTTGGCTACGGAGCGTATCGCTGAGGACCCGGTGGTTTCGCAGGTGGTCATCCTGGAGCAAGACCTTTATGGCAGCGTCCTGCAAAGCGTGGACATCCGCTATCCGCGCAGGGATGCCCTCACGCCATCGCCTTACCCGGACACGTTGCCTGAAGGGCTTGAGGCCGCTTCTCGCGACGCGCAACAGAACGTGGTGTGGCTGACGTTATCGCGTCAGCGAGTGCGCAACCTGCATGACGGGCATGTTCATCTGACCGGTCTGAGCGAAGGGGAGCGTACTGACGTGCTGCAACTGGAGTCGGCACAGGTACCCGAGGGGGGCTTCACCGTGGAAAGCCTGCAGGCAGAGCAGGGGCCTCTTGCGCGACTGGACGATGCCGCGTTGAGTCAATACAGGCGTGTGCAGTGGTGCGACACCTCGGGCGAACTGACTGAAGTGCCGGTGCGTCAGGCGCTGGTGGCTCACACCGAGACGGCCATGCTGGAGCAGGCGTCGCTGGTCGCTTTCGAAGACCACATCCCCCAAGCGGAGCTGGAGCGTCTGTTGAATCAGGGCGGCTACCGTATCGGTGAGCTACCGGAGGACGGCAAGTGCGTCTATCTGGGACGCCATGGCCTGGCGCGCTACTGCGGCGCCGAAGGTTTCTACCGGCTGGTCGGTGCGCGGGACAGCGAACTGACGGGAGAGGTGGTTGTGCAATGGACGGCTCATGGACTGGCCGTGCAGCAGGTGACCGACGCAGCAGGTTTGTGCACGCGCTTTAGCCATGACTGGCGTTTCATGACGGTAATGTCGTTCATCGATCCGAACGACAATGTGCGGTCGGTGATGTTCGATGCACTGGGACGGGTGGTCCAGAGCCGATTCCACGGCACGGAAAATGGCGAAAAGGCGGGTTACCACCCCACGCGGGCATTCGAAGTGCCGACATCGATGGAGGCCATGCTGTCGCTCGAAGGCGGCGACGTGCCGGTCCACACGGCGCACCTGCTGGTGACCGACAGCTGGATGCTCCCGGCCCGTGACGAGCAAGGCAGGTTTCAACCTGGGCGCGTCGGCGAACTTGCGCTCAGGCGTTTTGCCCAGACGCATGGGCTCGAGATTGACCTGGACCAAGGGCGCGAGCCGCCGCACATCATCAGCCTGTTGACCGATCGCTACGACGGTGACCCGCAGCAGCAGGTGCGCTTGAACGTGACCTACAGCGACGGGGGCGGGCGTGCATTGCAGACCTCGGTCTTGCATGAGCCGGGAGAGGCACTGGTCCGCACCTCCAAGGGCGAGCTGGAGATGGATGAGCATGGCAAGGCTGTCACGGCCCATGCCGCCATACGTTGGGCCGTGAGCGGAAAGACTGAGTACGACAACAAGGGACAACCGGTGCGAACCTGGCTGCCGTTCTACCTGAACGATTGGCGCCCGGTGAGCGATCAGCGCACGGGCGAGGGACTCTATGCCGATACTCATCTGTACGATGCCACTGGGCGTGTGTGCCGCGTGATCACTGCCGCAGGCTACGAGCGACGCACGCAGTACTACCCCTGGTTCACGGTCTCGGAGGACGAAAACGATACGGCATGACCGAACTCGCCGCGCAGGCCCCGGGCGGGGTCTGCGCGGTGGCTTGGCAGGCCCGTTGTCACCCCTAAAAAGCCCGTGCGTTTCCCTAACGCTTGAGTACAATAATCAACTTTTCGGGCCCCTTGCTCAGCCCCTTTGCTGGTATCTAAATGCTGATCGGTAGCTACTCCTCCGCGCTGGTGTTGATCTCGCTGTGCGTTGCCATCCTTGCCTCCTATACCGCCCTGGACCTCACTGGCCGGATCGCCACGGCGCAGGGACGTGCGGCTCACCTGTGGATGGGGGGCGGGGCCTTTGCCCTGGGTATCGGTATCTGGTCGATGCATTTCATCGGCATGCTTGCCTTCAGCCTGCCGATCGAGCTGGGGTATGACTGGACGCTCACCGGGCTATCGCTGCTGATCGCGGTCCTGTCGTCGGGCTTCGCCCTGTGGCTGGTCAGCCAGCCGAGCCTGCCGATGCTGCAGTTGGGGCTGGGGGCACTGATCATGGGCGGTGGCATCGCCAGTATGCATTACACCGGCATGGCTGCACTGCAGATGGTGCCGGGCATCGATTATGACCCGACCCTCTTCGGCGCCTCGTTGGCCATCGCCGTAGGGGCATCGGCGGCGGCCCTGTGGATCGCGTTCCGTCTGCGTCGTCATACCCCCTATGTGCGGCACATCCGCGGGGCGGCGGCGGTGGTGATGGGGATGGCCATCGTCGGCATGCACTACACCGGCATGGCGGCGGCCAATTTCCCAGAAGGCAGCTTCTGCGGTGCCCTGGCCAACGGCCTGCGTGGCGACGGCCTGGATTCGGTCGTGTTGATCACCACCTTGGCGGTGCTCGCCGTGGCGTTGGTCACGTCGGTGCTCGATGCGCGCCTGGAGGCGCGCACCTCGGACCTCGCACGCTCCCTGACCCTGGCCAACCAGGAACTGACCCAGTTGGCCCTGCATGACACCCTTACAGGCCTGCCCAATCGCACCCTACTGGCCGAGCGCATCGACCAGGCCATCAGCAAGGTGGCGGAGCAGGGCGGCTGCTTTGCCCTGATGTTCATTGACCTGGATGGTTTCAAGCCGGTCAACGATGCCTTCGGTCATCATGTGGGCGACCTGCTGCTCAAAGCGGTGGCGGCCCGTTTGCGCGGGCACCTGCACAGCCAGGACACCCTGGCACGCATCGGTGGTGACGAGTTCGTGCTGCTGGTGGAGTTGCAGGAGCCAGCCGATGCCATGGAAGTAGCTGTGAAGCAGGTCAACCTGGTGGCCCGGCCCTACCGGGTGGCCGATCACGACCTGCAGCTCTCGGCGAGCGTGGGGATCGTGCTTTATCCGGGCAATGGGCTGGATCAGCACGAACTGCTGCGTAACGCCGATGCGGCCATGTATCACGCGAAAAGTGCCGGCAAAAACGGCTACAGCTTCTTCGACGTGTCGATGAACAGCAACGCGCGCCAGCAACTGCAACTGCTCCAGGACCTGCGTGCGGCGCTTGAGCATGGCCAATTCCGCCTGCATTACCAGCCAAAGTTCGATGCGCTCGCCCGTCAGCCGATCGGTGCCGAGGCATTGCTGCGCTGGGAGCATCCGCAGCACGGGCTGCTGTTGCCGGACCGGTTCATCGGCCTTGCCGAGAAGACCGGCCTGATCATTCCAATCGGTGAATGGGTGCTCGGCGAAGCCTGCCGGCAGATGCGCGAGTGGCTCGAGCAGGGGCATGACGACTGGCGTATCGCGGTGAATCTGTCGGCCATCCAGTTCTGTCATGCCGGTCTGGTGGATAGCGTGGCCCGGGCCTTGGCGAGCAACCGGCTGCCGGCCAACCGCCTGACGCTCGAGATCACCGAGACCACGGCCATGCGCGACGCCGACGCGAGCTTGACCGTGCTGCAGAAGCTTTCCGATATGGGGGTGGACCTGTCCATCGATGATTTCGGCACCGGCTATTCAAGCCTGATGTACTTGAAGCGGCTGCCGGCCAATGAGCTGAAGATCGACCGAGGTTTTGTTCGCGATCTGGAGCAGGACAGCGACGATGCGGCAATCGTCTCGGCCATCGTCGCCCTGGGCCAGGCCCTTGGGCTGCGCATCGTGGCAGAAGGGGTGGAGACCAGCCGCCAGCAGGAGTTTTTGACCCGCCTGGGGTGTGATTCGCTGCAAGGCTACCTGCTCGGCCAGCCCATGCCCGCCGAGCAGTTCATGAAGGCTCTCAAAACGGTGAGGCAGACCGAGACGCTCTGACTACACCGCATCGCGCAGAGCGCATGAGGGTTCGAATGCGTCCATCTCGGCCTCCACCGCCTCGATGATCCGCTCTACATCCGCGGCCGCCATGATGGCCGCGCAGGGGATGCCGGCAATAGCCAGCAATGTTTCGCCGGTGGCGCGGTCGAACAGCCGGGCGACCATGCTGCGCGGTGCATCCATGCTGGCTTCGAAGCCCAATGGATGGAAATGCCAGCGCATCACCTGGCAGGCGTTGGGGAACGTCATCTTGTTCATGCCAGCCTCCTTGTCCTGATCCTTGACGCGGTGATCGGCCGCTCATTCGGCCGGTAGGAACCTAACCATAGCACCTGTGACGACAGTGTCTCGCGCCTAGCATGACAAATATGCGGTTGCTTGATTTGAATCAGTGCCACGGTCCGGGCAGCAAATCACGGCAAAAGGCCAGGGCAAACGTTTTTCCGGGACAAAAGCGGCTGGTCAGGATGGTTCCGCGCGGCTGTCGGAGCATGGTGCTTTTCTGACCAGTGGTGCGGTGCATCAACCCAACAGGCCGGCGGCAATGTTGATGGTGAAGCCTAGGATTGCCGTGTTGTAGACGAAGCACACCAGCGAATGGGCTAGTACCACTCGACGCATGCCGCGTCCGGCCACACCGATGTCGGAGGTCTGCACGGCCACGCTCAGGGTGAAAGAGAAATAGAGAAAGTCCCAGTAGTCCGGTGATCGTTCACCGTCGGGAAAGCGCAGCGGCAGCGCGTGGGGATCACTGGTATAGAACAGGCGGGCGTAATGCAGGCTGAAGATGCAACCGATCAGCAGCCAGGAGCCGGCCACCGTCAGACCCGTGTACAAATAATGAAGGGCCTGGTCGTTCCCCTGCAGGCCACGGCTGGCGGCCAGTTGCAACGTAACTGCCGCGAGGCTGGCGATGGCCGCGAAGCAGACGGTGAACAGCACCAGGCCTGCGTTCTCATCTTCCACGCAGGCAACCTTGCGCACGGTGTCGGCATTGGCGCGCCAGGTCAGCCAGAACACCAGCACCAGATACAGCCAGACGCCCAGGTTCCATCCGGCGAGGATGCGCTGCACGGTATCGTCGGTAGGAATCAGCCAGGCGCCGACCAGGCCCGCCAGGATGGCGATGCTCAGGCGAGGGTGGGTGCGGGTGAGGCGGTGGAAAGCCATGCGGTCTCGTCAGTGACAGGAGCATGGCTAACACTCTAGTTCAGCCTGGCCCGCCATCCAGCCCAGACTCCGACACCGCGCGCCGCCCTGGGTTCGAACAGGGAGGGTAATGGGGTACTATCACCCGCCGTGCCAGCGGCAAATGCCTTGTATATCAGGATGATGGCACTACCCGGAGGCGTAATGGCCGCCGTGTTTTGTAGTCGATATGGCTTGCCACCCAATCTGAAAGACCCGCTTCAGGATCCATGTTTTGTCCGATTTCTTGCATAACCCACTGTTGCAGTACCTGGCTCGTCTGGCGCCTTCCAGCCAGCTGACCATGCGTTACATCCTCCAGGACGCCGCCGACCGCCTGGGGTTTGTCGACTGCGATACCGTCGACGTGCCCTGGCACGAGCTCGAGCCAGGCCATGTGGTTGCCCTGGTGGCAGCGCTGCGTACCGACGGCTATGCCCCGAACACATCGTCGCTGTATGTCAATGCGGTACGCGGGGTGATGAACGAAGCGTGGCGCCAGGGTCTGATCGACCATGAAAAGCTGTTGCACATTCGCGAGGTCAAGCCGGCAGGCGGCAGCAGGCTGCCGGCGGGGCGCAATTTAAGGCGCAGTCTGATTCGCGAGTTGATGGACGTCTGCGCCGCCGATCCGCGCCCTCAGGGCGTACGCGATGCGGCGATCATCGCGCTGCTGTATGGCACCGGCATGCGCAAATCCGAGTCGGTTGACATCGATCTGGACCAAGTGGACTTCGAGGCCCGTAGCTTGCGGGTCATGGGCAAGGGCAATCGCCAGTTGATCAAGTACGCCCCCGTCTGGGCGTTCGAGAAACTGCAGGCCTGGCTGGATCTTCGACGCCAGCATTTGCCGGAAGGAGAGGCCGATGATGAATTCCTGTTCAACCGCATCCGCCGTGGCAACCACATCACACGGGCGCGCATCACCAAGCACGCCATCTACTACATCGCCCGCCAGCGTGGGGCTCAGGTGGGGGTCAAGATCATGCCCCATGATTTTCGCCGGGCATTCATCACCCGGGTGATCGAAGAGCATGACCTGTCCATCGCCCAGAAGCTCGCGCACCATGCCAACATCCAGACCACCGCCAACTACGACCGGCGCGACGACAACGAGCGGCGACGGGCGGTGGATCGGTTCGACTACTGATCAGGTGCGTGCAGCGCACCCATCCCAATGCTAGTGAATACTCGAGGCCAGCTCGAAGATCGGCATGTACATGAGGATCACGATCAGTCCAATCAGCAGGCCGATGAAGGTCATCAGCAGCGGCTCGAACAAGCGTACGAACCATTCCACCCAACGGCCGATCTCCTGATCGTGAAAGTCAGCGCAGCGCTCGAGCATTTCCCCCAGGTTTCCCGACTGCTCACCGGCCCGCAGCAAGCGCAGAGACACCGGTGTGACCAGCTGGCCCAACTCCAGCGCATCGGACAGCGGCAAACCTTCCCCCACTCGTCGGCTGGCCTGTTCAAGCCCTTGCGCCGAGGTGCTGCCCAGCAGGCCGCGGGCCATGCACATCGCGGTGAGGATGGGGATACCGCCTTGCAAGAGGATGCCAAGCGAGCGGTAGAAGCGCGCCAACTCATACATCACCAGACGTTGATGCAGCGCGGGCCAACGGCGTAGCTGGCGACTGGCCCAGCGGCGCAGGGCGGGGTTGCGGCGCATCAAGGCCAAGAGGCAAAGGCCCCCCAGTGCCGCCAATGCCAGGGGTAGCTGCTGCGCGTGGAGGAACAGGCCAATCTTCATCAGAACCTGCGAAAGCCACGGCAGCTCGTTGCCCATGCCTTCGAACACCAGGCTGAAGCGCGGCACAACGTAGCCCAACAAGAACAGCACCACGCCACCCCCCACCAGCAACAGCAGCAGGGGGTAGACCGAGGCACCGACCAGTTTCTGCCGGACCACGTCCAGGCGTTGTCGGTAGCTGATATAGCGGCCCAAGGCATCTCCCAAGGCACCGGTGCGTTCGCTCGACTGCACCAAAGCCACGTACAGCGCCGGGAAAACCCGTGGCTGTTCGCCCAAGGCCTGGGACAGCGAGCGGCCCTCGTAGAGTTGGCGTACTAGCGCCTCCAGCACCTTGCGTGAGGAGGCGTTGGGCGCTTTTTCGGCCAGGCTCTCGAGAGCATCGATCAGGGGTAGGCCCGCACTGAGCAACGTGCCCAATTCCTGACTGAACAACACCAGGTCGAACACTGGCGCGCGGCGCAAAGCCAGGACGCGCAGGGCGACGCCCTGGCCGCGAATGCTCACGACCCGTAACCCCTGGTTCTCGGCCTGTCGTCGCGCGTGCTCGGTATCCTCGGCCTCGACCTGCAACTGGACGATGCCTTGGCGACCCAGGGCCTTGAGGCTGTAGCGCATGGCCGTTCTCCTCATTGCCAGCTGGTGATTTCGGCATTTTCCCCGTCTCCGCCGGGCTGGCCGTCCTTGCCCATCGAGAGCAGGTCGTACTCGCCACCATTCTCACCGGGTTGGCGGTAGATATAGGCGCGGCCCCAAGGGTCCTGCGGAACGGCCTTTTGCAAATAAGGGCCGGACCATCGCTGCTCACCGCTGGGGGCCGCCACCAACGCCTGAAGGCCCTGCTCGCTGCTGGGGTAATGCCCGACCTCCAGGCGATACAGGTCAAGGGCCTTGCCCAGGCCCTCTATCTGCGCTCGCGCCACTTTTGCTTCCGAACGGCCGAGCTGGCTGAAGTACTTGGGCGCGACGATGCCGGCCAACAGGCCAAGCACCACCAGGACCACCAACAGTTCGAGCAGGGTGAAGCCACGCTGGGTGATGGATCTGCGTTGCATGGTGAAATCCTCCAGTGCGTTCGGGCAGGTTTGCCTTGCCATGCAACAGCCGTGCACGTCTGGCTCGGGGCCTTGCGCCATGGGGCGCAGCAAGCGGCACAGTGCTTGCGTCGTAGCTGAAAACCTCGGGTTTTCCGGGGCATTTCCCCCACATCGGGGGCCACGACGGGGAGGCAGCCGACATGCGTGGAATCATCCTGGGATTGATCTGGCTCGCGGCGGGCGCCGCAGAGGCCGACATGTACATCTCCATCGATGCCAAGGGCGGCTATGTGCTGTCCAACGTGCACCGGCCCGGCCGGCATTACGAACGGGTCATCCGTGAGCCGGTGGCCCATGCCGGGCCGGCCGATGCTCAATTGATCACCGGCCGGCCCTACGCCGAGCTAGTGGCCAAGGCCGCCCAAGCCCACGGCGTTCCCCAGGCGCTGCTGCACGCGCTGATCAAGGCCGAGTCCGGTTACAACCCCAAGGCGCGCTCGCCCCGGGGGGCAGCCGGACTGATGCAACTGATGCCTGACACGGCGAAGGAGATGGGGGTCAAGGACGTGCTGGACCCTGCATCCAACCTGCAAGGCGGGGCGCGCTATCTCAAGCGCATGCTGACGCTGTTCGACAACGACATCACCTTGGCGGTGGCGGCCTACAACGCCGGGCCCGATGCGGTGATCAGTCGCGGAGGTGTGGTCCCGCCCTTCGCCGAGACGCGCCGCTACGTACCCAATGTGCTGCGTGACTACCGCAAGTTGCAGGGGCTGGCCGAAGATGCGCCGTTGTAGTCGCCGCCAAAGTGTCGCAGGTCAATGTCGCGCAGGGTGTGCCTACTTCCCCAACTCTGGGCTATAACCTTTTGAAGGTGCCCAGCCGTTGGAGTCGACCATGGACCTCGCCCCGCGTTCCGCCAGACTCGATGTGCCCGTTGGCGGCGACAGCAACGTGGCCCGCAAGCCATTCGACCTGCTGCGTTGGTACGCCTGGGTGAGCCTGGCGATCATCGTCTCGATTGCCGTCGGGCTGGGGCTGATCTCCAGCCGCTTCATCATCAACGAGAGTGTCGAGCGAGACGCCTTGCTCTCGGCGCAGTTCATCCAGGCCATTGCCGACGCCGAAGTGCGTCATGTGTCGATCCCCAATGTGCGCACCATGGGCGAGTTGCTCGATCCGCGCACCGACCAGGCCATGCCCGACGTCGACCCCGACGCCCGGCGCCGGGCTCGGGGCGAGTTCCTCGACCATATCGCCCACCTGCCCGACATGCTGCTGGCCAATATCTATGCGCCGGACCGGACGGTGATCTGGTCAAGCAACCCGGCACTGACCGGGAAGTCGATCGAGTCCGACGAGGATCTGGAGCAGGCCTTCGAATACAAGATGCAGGTGTCGGCCAGTTATCACGACTTCGAGGACGCGCGCAGCGAACAGAAGTTCGTGACCCCGCCCCAGCAATTGTTCATCGAGAATTACATTCCTCTGTTCGACGCCGATGGCGAACGGGTCACCGCCATGGTGGAGATCTACAAGGAGCCCCATGACCTGATCGTACGCATCGAGCATGGCCTGTTGTTGATCTGGCTGGCCATCGCGATCGGCGCAAGCCTGGTGTATTTCGGCCTTTACGGCATCATGCGCCGCGCGGCACGGGTGATGGCAGTGCAACAGAAGCGGCTGATCAGCAACGAGACCTACGTGGCGCTGGGCGAGATGTCTTCGGCGGTCGCCCACAGCTTGCGCAACCCATTGGCTAGCATCCGTTCCAGTGCCGAGCTGGCTCAGGCATTCGACGAAGGGCCGGCGCAGAAAAACATCAGCGACATCATCAGCCAGGTGGACCGCATGTCTCAATGGGTACGCCAGCTCTTGCAGTCGCTGCGCCCGCTCAATGACGACGCGGTGCCGGTTGACCTCTCCCAGGTGCTGCAAGAGAGCCTGCAGGCGTTTGCCGTGCCGCTGGCGCGCAGCGGCGTGAACCTGGACGTAAAGCCGCTGCCCTCAGTGCAGGTGGTGGGCCATCCGGTGTTGCTGGGGCAGATCTTCAACAGCTTGATCGCCAATGCGCTGGAATCCATGGAGAAGGGTGGCCAGTTGCGAGTGGAAGTGGTGCGCCGGGATCGACGCAGCCTGACCTTGCGCCTGTCGGACACCGGGCGGGGTATGAGCGACCAGCAGCAACGCATGGCTTTTCGGCCGTTCTTCACCACCAAACAGGGCGGTTTGGGGGTTGGCCTGGTGCTGGTCAAGCGGATCATGGAACGCTTCGCAGGCTCGGTTCGGTTGAGCAGCCGCGAAGGGCAAGGTACCAGCGTTTCGCTGAATTTTCGCTTGGTCAAATCATGATGTTCTACGTTGCAATTGCCTCGTATCTACCTGATTTAATAAGAAAATTGACTTAGTTGGGTGATGTTACCCAATAGTGGGGGATTCATCTCGAATCGATCTCTAATTTGCGTCGTAACTACCTGATAATAATGGTTATTCTCTATTGGTACGTAGGTGGCTGAGAACTTGCAGCAAGATGATAGCGACCAATGGCAGCGGCAAGAGTTCAGGCAAAGTGCTATCACGTTGCTACAGGCAGTAGCACTGTCCTGATACTCCATCCCCCGAAGCCTTCGAACGGGAACGATGCGATGCAGATGCTGGAACACGATCTTCCGGACAAGACTGCCAGCCCCTCCACTGGGCTCGCTGCGCCCTTGCGCGAGTTCAACCTGCTGCGCTGGTTCTCGGTCATCAGCTTGCTGATCATCGCAACGGTGGCCGGCGCCTTGGGTTACTTCTCGACTCGCTTCGTGGTGCGCGACAGCGTCGAACGCGATGCCATGCTCACCGCCCAGTTCATCCAGGCCATGGCCCAGGCCGAGGTTCGCCATTCGCAACTGCCCCCGGGCACCACCATGGGCGAGTTGCTTGACCCGCGCCTGGACAATCAGCATTTGCAGATCCCCCCGGCTCTGGTGCAATCGACCCGCGGCGAATTCCTCGATCACGTGGCGCACCTTCCGGACATCTTGCTGGCCAATGTTTACGCCCATGACCGCACGATTGTCTGGTCGACCAACCCGCAATTGCTGGGCAAGCGCATTGCCGAAGACGACGACTTGGACGAGGCCTTCCACTCGCGCAAGCCGGTCTCAGCGAGCTATCACAAGGCGGAAGATGACCGGGAAGAGCAGAAATTCCAGCGCGAACCACGCTATTTGTTCATCGAGAACTACATTCCGCTGTTCGACAGCCAAGGCGAGCAAGTGCTGTCGATGGTCGAAATCTACAAGGAGCCCCAAGATCTGGTGCGACGCATTCAGCGCGGCTATGTGCTGATCTGGTGCTCGACTCTGGTGGGCGGAGCGCTGATTTATTTCGGCTTGTTCTGGATCGTGCGCCGGGCTGCGGGGATGCTGCATCATCAGCAAGATCGCCTGGTGGCCAGCGAGACCTACGTGGCCCTGGGCGAGATGTCTTCGGCCGTGGCCCATAGCCTGCGCAACCCATTGGCCAACATTCGTTCCAGCGCAGAGTTAGCCCAGGAAATCGCAAGCGATCCGGCGCGCAAGAACATTGCCGACATCATCAGCCAGGTTGACCGGATGTCACGCTGGGTGCGTGATTTGCTGGTGTCGCTGCGACCGACCAGTGACGAGGCCGAAGCGGTGGATCTGGTGGCGGCTATCGAGGATACCCGGCTGGCATTCTTGCAGCAGATCGAGCGCAACGGCGTGCAGTTCAGCTTCGAGGGGCCGGCCCAACAGTGGGTAGCCAGCCAACCGCTGCAACTGACCCAAATCCTCAACAGCCTGTTCGCCAATGCTTTGGAAGCCATGCCCAAGGGCGGCCTGTTGTGCGCCGAAGTCAGTTGCCTGGAAGGGCAGCAGGTGCGCCTGGTGCTCAGCGATACCGGCAAAGGCATGAGTCAGCAACAGGAACGGATGGTGTTCAAGCCGTTCTTCACCACCAAGCAGGGCGGCCTCGGCGTGGGCCTGGCCCTGGTCAAGCGCATCATGGAACGCTTTGGTGGCTCGGTCAGCCTGACCAGCCGCGAAGAGGAAGGAACCCGCGTGAGTCTTGTATTCAATATTGCAGCGGGAGGGGACCATGGGGCCCAGCATTCTGGTGGTCGAGGATGACGAGATCCTCGCGGACAACATACGTACCTACCTCGGTTTGAAGGGGTTCGAAGTCACGGTCTGCCATAGCGCGGAGCTGGCTCTGGAGCAGGTCAAGCAAGGCTTGCCCGATGCCGTACTGACTGACAACTCCCTGCCGGGCATGAACGGCCACGAGCTGTTGCGCGCACTGATCACCCAGGCGCCGGAGCTCAAGGTGATCATGATGACCGGATACGGCAATGTCGAAGACGCCGTGCTGGCCATGAAAGAAGGCGCGTTCCATTACCTGACCAAGCCGGTGGTGCTGGCCGAACTCAAGCTGATGCTCGATAAAGCCCTGGCGGCCGAGCGCATGGAACGCACCTTGTCGTTCTACCAAGAGCGTGAGGCGCAGAAGTCTGGGTTGCAGGCGTTGATCGGCGAATCCTCGGCGATGCTGAACCTCAAGCACACCCTGCGCCAGTTGCTCGATGCAGAGCAGCGCATGGCCAGCGACGACCTGCCACCGGTGCTGATCGAAGGGGAAACAGGCACCGGCAAGGAGCTGGTGGCGCGCGCCCTGCATTTTGACGGCTCGCGCAGCAAGGGGCCTTTCATTGAATTCAACTGCGCCTCGATCCCGGCCAATTTGCTGGAGGCCGAACTGTTCGGTCACGAGAAGGGCGCGTTCACCGATGCCAAGGAGCGTCGTGTGGGCTTGGTCGAGGCCGCCGATGGCGGGACGCTCTTCCTCGATGAGATCGGCGAGATGGACCTGGTGCTGCAGGCCAAGCTGCTCAAGCTGCTGGAGGATCGCAGCATCCGCCGGATCGGGGCGGTCAAGGAGCGCAAGGTGGACCTGCGGGTCATCAGCGCCACCAACTGCAACCTGGAGCAGATGGTGCAGCAGGGCAAGTTTCGACGCGACCTGTTCTTCCGCCTGCGCATCATCGCGCTGAAGGTGCCGCGGCTATACGCACGCGGTCAGGACATTCTGCTGCTGGCCAGGCACTTCCTGGCTCACCATGGGCGCCGATATGGCAAACCCCATCTGCGCTTTTCTGCTGAAGCCGAGGCGCTGATGCTGGGTTACAGCTGGCCAGGCAATGTACGAGAACTGCGTAACATGCTCGAGCAGACGGTCCTGCTGGCGCCCAATGATGTCGTGGCCGCGCACCAGCTGAACCTGTGCATGACCCTGGTGGACGAACCCATGAGCTTACCCACGTCGGTGGCTTTCGAGCCGCCACGGCATGAGCCGGAGCCTGGGACCAGCCTGCCGGACATGGAACGCGACCTGGTGTGCCGGACCCTCGACCGCACGGATTGGAACGTCACCAAGTCGGCACGTCTGCTGGGGCTATCGCGGGATATGTTGCGCTACCGCATCGAGAAACTGGGGCTGACCCGGCCTGACAAGCGACAGTGGTGAGCCTGGGGCTGCACGGCAGTCCCAGGCTCTTCAGGGCTGTCCCTGGCCGCGAGTGCCTCCGTCGCCATGCCCGCGCATCCCTTCAGAACCTCCGCCGTCCATTCCCGGGAGGTTTCGATCATCGTTCTGGTCGGCGGGCGGGCTGTCCGGATCGTTGCCCTGGATACGCGGGTCGGTATCGCGGGGCACAGGCTTCTCGATTGGATTGAGGGTGCTGTCGGCGCCCGGCTTGGGCGCGGTGTTGTGCGGATCGTCCGGGTGGGTCGGACCGGTGCCCACCGCCGGGGCCAGGGGAGAGGCCAGCAGGGCGGCGAGCAGCCAAGTGCGCGATCGTTTCATGGGTGGCTCCTTGCGGGCAAAGGCGTGTTGCCTGTACCTGGGTTGGGCCGCAACCCTCAACGCAAGGTGCCACCACGGCGACGAACGGTCAGACCACCAGCGACAACAGCATGATGAAGATGATGCCCACCACCGACAGGATGGTCTCCATCATGCTCCAGGTCTTGAACGTCTCTGCCACGGTCATGTTGAAGTACTGTTTGACCAGCCAGAAACCGGCGTCGTTGACGTGGGACAGAATCAACGAACCTGCGCCGGTGGCCAGCACCAACAGTTCGCGGTTCACGCCTGGGACCAGATCGATCACCGGCGCGACGATGCCGGCACCGGTGATGGTCGCCACGGTCGCCGAACCAGTCGCGATGCGGATCACAGCAGCGACCAGCCAGGCCAGCAGAATCGGCGAAATCTCGGCTTGCACCGCCATCTGGCCAATCACGTTACCCACACCAGTGTCCACCAGCATCTGCTTGAAGCCGCCGCCGGCACCCACGATCAGCACGATGGCGGCGGTCGGAGCCAGGCTCTGGTCGAGCATCTTCATGATTTGCTGACGTGAGAAGCCCCGGGCCGAACCGAAGGTGTAGAACGCCAGCAGCAATGCCGCGAGCAGGGCGGTGATGGGGTGACCGATCAGGTCCATCCACTGGCGCACGATGTGCTCGGCGGGTAACACCACATCGGCGAAGGTCTTGAGCAGCATCAGCACGACCGGCAGCAGCACGGTGAGCAGGGTGACGCCAAAGCTTGGCAGGTTGTTCTGATTGGTTTCCCGGGCGATCTGGTCCATCAGTTCCTGGGACGGGTTGCCCGGAATGTAGCGGGCGATGAAATTACCGAACAGCGGACCTGCGATGACCGCGGTGGGCAGGGCCACCAGCAGGCCATAGAAGATGGTCTTGCCGATATCCGCGTGGAAGATGCCGATCGCCAGCAGCGGGCCTGGATGCGGCGGCACAAGTCCATGGACTACGGAAAGGCCGGCCAGCAGCGGAATGCCGATCTTGATCAGCGAAACCCCTGAGCGACGCGCGACGATGAACACCAGGGGGATCAACAGCACGAAGCCGATTTCGAAGAACAATGGGATGCCCACCAAGAAGGCGGCGAACATCATGGCCCAGTGCACCTTCTGTTTGCCAAAGGCACGAATCAGCGTTTGCGCGATCTGGTCGGCGCCGCCGGAGTCGGCCATCAGTTTGCCCAACATGGTCCCCAAGGCCAGGACGATGCCGACGAAGCCGAGCACACCGCCAAAGCCGTCCTGGAAGGACTTCATGACCTTGGCGACCGGCATGCCGGAGGTCAGGCCAAGGAAGCCGGCTGCCAGGGTCAGGGCGACGAAGGGGTGGACCTTGAAATGGGTGATCAGCAGGATAAGTCCGACGATGGTGACCAGAGCGTCGAGCAGCAGGTAGGTATCAGTAGCCAGTCCGAACATGGTTCATGTGCCTCTGTCTTATCATTGTTTTGGCGAAACGATCGGCATCTTTGGATGCCGAGATAGCGCTGTCTTTGGTGAGCCGGGAAGGCTGACGGTTCAGGCGGTACGCGCCAGGCTGCGGTCACCTTGGGGCTTTAGCCAGGTGTCTACCGCCACGGCCAGCGCTTCGATAGGCTGCGTGGCGTCCAGCGCCAGGGTCAGAGGCTCGCCGTGGGGCGGCTCCAGCGCGGCGAACTGGCTGTCGATGAGGCTGGCTGGCATGAAATGACCGGGGCGGGCGAGTACGCGTTTTTCCGCTTCGGCTGGGCTCAGTTCGAGAAACACGAAGCCAAGGCCCGGCACGGCCTCGCGCAGGGTCTCGCGATAACGGCGCTTAAGCGCGGAACAGGTGAGAATGGGGCGTTCGCCGGCCTGGAGCACGGCCTGCAGTTCCTGGCCAAGACGGACCAGCCAACCGGCGCGGTCGTCATCGTTCAAAGGAACGCCAGCGCTCATCTTGCGGATGTTTTCGGCAGGGTGGAAAGCATCGCCTTCGATCAGGCGACCACCGCTCGTGCTGGCAATGGCAGCGCCCACGCAGCTCTTGCCGCAGCCTGCCACGCCCATCACCACGATTGCGGTCAGGGGAGAGTTCATCAGTACCTCCTGCGGGGTGAGATAGCGCTGTCTCGGTGCCGCTGAAAACGGATGCGAGCGCCACCCTCCCGGGTGTTATTGGTCTTGTCTTTACGCAGTATGGACGCTAGGCGCATAGCCGCTACCAAAGATACATTGCCTGTATCCTGAGACAGCGCTACCTTAGTGGCCGTTCCCATTTCTGGCAAGTAGTAAAATTACAACCCCCATGTCTCGTACAGGCTCGCGCACGACCGGTCGCCCCACCCTGGCAGAAGTCGCCAGACTTTCGGGGGTTTCCCCCATCACCGCTTCCCGCGCCTTGCGCGGTGTAAGTACCGTGGCCCCGCAACTGGTGGAAAAAGTCGTGGCCGCTGCGGCGAGCCTAGGCTATGTCGCCAATCCGGCTGCTCGGGCATTGGCGTCGGCACGCAGTGAGTCGGTGGTGGTGTTGATCCCCTCGTTGTCCAACCAGCTGTTCATCGACACCCTGGAGGCCATCCACGAAGTGATGCGCCCGCGCGGGTTGGAAGTACTGATCGGCAACTACCACTACGATCTGGCCGAAGAGGAAAACCTCATCCGCAACTACCTGGCCTACCAGCCCTGCGGGATCCTGCTTACCGGGTTCGAGCGCAGTGAAGTTTCCCGGCAGATGCTGACCGCCAGCGGCGTGCCGTGCGTGCACATGATGGAGCTCGGAGGCGAGGCGGGGCAGTTGTCGGTCGGATTTTCCCAACAACAGGCCGGCCGCGCGGCTGCCCGGCACTTGATCGAGCGTGGTCGTCGGCGCTTGGCATTCATCGCGGCGCAGCTCGACCCTCGCGTCATGCAGCGCGCCGATGGCTTCCGCCAAGCGCTCGCCGAGGCTGGTTTGCAGGCGCCGGAGCTGGAACTGCTGGCGCCACAACCGTCATCCATCGGTCTGGGCAGCGAGCTGTTCAGCCAGTTGCTTGCGCAGGCGCCGGATGTCGACGGCGTGTTCTTCTGTAACGATGACTTGGCCCAGGGTGCGGTATTGCAGGCTTTGCGCCAGGGCGTCGAGGTGCCGCGCCAAGTGGCGATGGTTGGTTTCAACGACCTGCCGGCATCGGCGCACATGGTGCCGCGGTTGACCTCGATCCGTACCCCCCGAGCCGCGGTAGGCCGAGGCGCAGCCCAAGCGCTGTTGGCGCTGCTCGATGGCAAGCAGGTGGCCACCGAACAGCAGGATCTGGGATTCGAGCTGATGGTGCGCGAGAGCTCCTGACCGGCTGGTTCGGGCCGGGCAGGGCTCAGTTGGGGGCGCTGAGTGCCGCGAGGCCTTCGCGCAGTTCGCGTTGCAGTGCCTCCAGGCTACTTTCCAGCCGTTCGAGCAAGGCCTTGGTCGGCTGCTTCTGGGCGACGGCCTGTTCGACCGCTTCGCAATCGCGCACCACGCCCCGGACTTTCAGCATTTTCGCGCCTCCCTTGATGCGGTGTGCCAAGGCATGCACCGCGTCACTTTCAGGCGCTTCGCCAAGGGCGCGCAGGGCTGCGAGGTCTTCGCCGGCGCTGTGTGCCAATTGTTCGAGAAGGCGTCGAATCAACTGGTCGTCATCCTGGGTCAGGTGACGCAGCTCACTGAGGTTGAAGCCACTGGCCGTCGTGGCAGGCTCCGGTGCGGGTGCGGGGGCCGGCACCTGCTCTGCCAGCGGCGCGCTGGGAAGGTGGGCTTTCAGGGCTTTGAGACCGATCGGTTTGAACAGGCATTCATCCATGCCATTGGCCAGGCAGCGCGCTTTTTCCTCGGCTTGGGCGTTGGCCGTAACGCCGAGTATCAGGCAGGCTGGCTGGCCGCGCTCATGCTCCAGGGCACGGATACGCCGAGTGAGCTCGTGGCCATCCATCACCGGCATGCTGCAATCGGTGATCACCACATTGAACTGACCTGCTCGCCAAAGGGCCAGCGCCGCTTCGCCATTCTCGGCCTGGGTCACCTTGTGTCCCAGGGTGGTCAGTTGCTTGTCCAGCAGCAGCAGGTTGGCGGGGTAGTCATCGACTACCAGGATATCCAGTGGGCCGCTGCTCATGTCCTGAGCCGGCTCGGTCTGTTCGTCCTGTGCTGGCACCGAGGTGGCCGGCAGGGTCAGGTCCACGCTCACCTTGGTGCCCATGCCCTCGACGCTCTGCAGTTCGAGCGACCCGCCCATCAACTCGGCCAGGGTTCGGCTGATCACCAGACCGAGGCCGGCGCCTTTTCCGGCCTGGGGGCCGTTTACCTGGGCGAAGGTGCTGAAGAGTCGGGCCTGGTCGCTTGGGCTGATACCGATGCCGCTGTCCTGTACGCACAACGAAACCCGGATATCGCCGGTGGCGCTGGGAGAGGTGAGTTTCAGGGTCACTTGCACGCCACCCTGGTCGGTGAACTTGAGGGCGTTGCTGATCAAGTTGGACAGGACCTGCTTGAGGCGCACAGGGTCGGCGAGCACCCAGACTGGCGCCTGCGGCAGATCCCCGTTCAGATACAAGCCCTTGATCCGGGCATTGCCGTCGAACACGCGAAGGGTCGCGCGCACCAGTTCCACCAGGTCGATCGGTACCGGTTGCAGGGACATGTGGCCGGATTCGATGCGGGAAATGTCGAGGATGTCGCCGATCAGCTCGAGCAGGCCAATGGCCGAGTCATGGGCGGTATGCAAAGTCTGCGGGTCGCTGTGGCCTCGGCGGCTGTCCTCCAGGGCGAGCTCCAGCAGGCCGATCACCGCGTTCATCGGTGTGCGGATTTCATGGCTCATGATCGCCAGGAAGGTACTTTTGGCTTGGCTGGCCTGTTCAGCGTCATCCTTGGCTTGACGCAACTGCTCCAGCAGACCGCGGCTGAGCGCCAGTTGCGCCTGCAGGGCGCGTTGGGCCTCGGTGCGCTGGTTGATGAGCTTGCGCAGGTACGTGTTCCAGAACACCACGCCGGCCAACAGCACGGCGGCCAGCACCAGCACTTGCAGCGCCAGGGTGCGGTAGTTGCGCCAGGGGCTGTCGCTGACCAGCGTGTTGGTGTGCCATCGGTTGACCAACTGGTCCAGCTCCTCAGGCGGGATGTTAAGCAGGGCTTTGTCCAGAATCGACTGCAGCACCGGTAGATCCGGTGCGATCGCAAAAGCGGCGCTGGCCGGATCGTGGCTTTGCAGGCCGGCGATACGCAAACCATTGTTGAACACATGGCTGATGTAGTAGCTGGCATTGATCTGGCTGCTCAAGGCCACGTCGGCCTTGCCGCTGGCGACGGCTTCCATCAACTCAAGGTGGGTTTCGACCTCGACCAGACGGACGCCAGGATACCGCCGTTGCAACGCCTCACGCTGAGGGGAGCCACGCAACAACGCGACACGTCGCCCATCGAGCGTCATCGGTGTGCCGATCCAGGGGGCTTCGCTGCGGGTGATCAAAACCCGGGGGCTGACCACATAAGGGCGAGTAAAGCGAAGGCGCGTCGCACGTTCGGCGCCGTAGCCCAGGGCGCCGATTATCTGCGCCTGCCCCTCGGCCACTTGGTCGACCATGTCCTGGATCGAATCGACTTCGACGATCTCGAAGCGCAGACCGGTCTGCAGACGGATGCGCTTGAGCAGGTCGATGGTGATTCCGGTCGGGTGCTGTTGAGCATCGTTGAAGGTCAGAGGCGCCAGGGAGGGATTGACCAACACCCGCACCTTTGGGTTGTGCGCTATCCAGTCACGCTCCTCAGGCGTGAGGGCACCGACCGGATTTTTCATCAGCAAACTGGTATTGCCGCTGCTCCAGCGCCGCAGGATGTTCAGGCGCTCGCTGTCGCTGATCCTGGCCAGGGCCTCGTTGACCAGGCGTTGCAAACGTGGATTATCGCGGGCCAGGGCAAAGGCGAAGACGTCGGCGGGCAAGGGGCTGAAATGATCGATTTTCACCAAACCTTGGAAGCTCTTGCCGATCGCGTAGTCGGTACTGATCGCATCACCCAGATAAGCGTCCGCCGCCCCCATCGCCACGGCCGACAATCCGGCCAGTGTCGAGCGGTACAGGGTCACTTGGACGTCGGGATACTGCTTGCGCACCAGCTTTTCGGGCAAGTAATGATCGACCATGGCCAGGCGTAGCCCTGGCAACGCTTTGCCATGACGGCCGAGCATACGATCCTGCTTGCTGACGACGACCGGCAGGTCGTCGGCATAGGGCTGGCTGAGAACCAACTGCGCATCGGCGGCCTCGAAGGCGTTGGAGCTGCCGAGCAAGTCGATGCTGCCGGCGTGCAGTGCTTCGATGGCTGCCTGGCGGGTGGGGAAGCGGCGAACCTCGACCGGGATGCCGAGCTGTTCGCCGATCAGACCCGCATAGTCGGCACTGAGACCTTCAAAGTCGGCGGGGCTGGTGTTGATCTCGAACGGCGGGTAGTCAGGGCGCGAGCTGCCCAGCACCAGGGCTTTGCGGCGTTCGAGCCAGTGCCGGTCATCTTGTTGGAGCGACAACGGGGGCGAGGCGCTCAGTGAGCGGGCGAGCAGGTGCCGGGCTTCGCTGTCGGCATGCGCCACAGCGCTGATGGCCAGGAGCGCGCCCAGCAGGATGGTGAACACCGCGCCTCTCATGACGGAGGGATGTTCAACTGACGTTATTGCGTTTGGCCAGGTCGACCATTTCGACCAGAGACTCGGTCTTGAGTTTATCCATGATGCGTCCACGGTAGGTGCTGATGGTTTTGGCACTGAGGTTCATGCATTCACCGATGAACTTGTTGTTCTCGCCGCGGGTAAGCCGGCGTAGCACTTCCATTTCGCGGTTGGAGAGGCTTTCGAGACGACTGCACTCGCTTTCGAGCGAGCTGCTGTTGACCGACATCTGCGGAAAGGTGGAGTAGCCCTTGACCAACGCCTTGAGGGCGAACACCAGGGCATCGAGGTCTTCGTCCTTGTTGACGAAGGCGGCGATACCGGCATCCAGGCAACGACGGACATACAGGTCGGCGGGTTGACCGGTGAGCACCATGATCTTCGGTGCCGGCTCCAACAGTTGCAGACGTTTGATGACCTCCATGCCATCGAGGCCAGGTAGGCCGATGTCGAGGATAACCACGTCAGGACGTAATTGGCGAGCCTGCTGCACGGCGTCGATGCCGTCACCGGCTTCACCGATGACCTGAAAACGTTCACGTTCGAGCAGCATGCGCACAGCCAGTCGAACGGTTGGATGGTCGTCAACCATTAAAACGGTTGTCATTGGATAACTCCTGTAGGAATTTGGTCCGTTTCCTGAAGTCCCGCAGGAATACGTGAAAGGGAGCCTGCGCGGCAGCGCGCAAGATTACGTAGATTCCTCTCAATTGGTAATGGGATGCGTAGGTTTGTTGAAAAAGCGAAGATTATTGTTGAAAAGGCCTACAAAATAAACCTCCATGGTAAAGCCCGCCCAGGCGCCAAGGACGGGCCACGCACAGAATAGTTCAGGAGCAGCCCGGGTGCGGCTTGAGCACGCGCAGGTGCGAGGCCGGATTGCGGCTCAATGCCGTCCCGACCCTTGCCGGGCGAGGCAGTAACTGGCCGCCACAGTTCGGGCAGCGCCCCTGGAACTGACGTTCATTGCATGCACGACAAAAGGTGCATTCGAACGAGCAAATCAACGCATCCGCGCTGTCGCCCGGCAGGTCACGGTCGCAGCATTCGCAGTTGGGGCGTAATTCAAGCATGGAGTGGGTTCCTGTCAGATAACGCCGCTCAACCGGCGGGGCGATAGAGGTGGGCATGCCCGGCCCGGTACAGGGCCGATTCAGCGAAAGGTGCATCGCCCAGCACATGGCCCACCAGGATCAGCGCGGTTCGCCGAAAATCCTTGGCCGCTGTGAGTGCGACGATGTCCTGCAGGGTGCCGCGTACCCAGTCCTGGTCCGGCCAGGTGGCGCGATGAATGACGGCGACCGGGCAGTCCGGCCCGTAGTGTGGCAACAGTTCGGTGACGATACGCTCGAGGTGTTTCACGCCCAGGTGGATCGCCAAGGTGCTGCGGTGGCGGGCCAGGTCGGCCAACTGTTCGCCAGCTGGCATGGGCGAGCTGTCGCCATAGCGGGTGAGAATCACCGTCTGGGCGAGCTCCGGCAAGGTCAGCTCGCAGCCGAGCAGGGCGGCGCTGGCGGCGGTGGCGGTAACACCCGGAATGATCTGATAGTCGATGCCCAGTTCGCGCAGATGACGTATCTGCTCGCCGATGGCGCCATACAGACTGGGGTCGCCGCTGTGAACACGGGCCACATCCTGGCCATTTTCGTGGGCGCGGCGCAGGGCTTCGATGATCTGCTCCAGGTTCAGTTCGGCGCTGTTGATCACCGTCTCGGCGCTGTTTCCCTCCAATACAGCTGGCGGAACCAGGGAGCCGGCATAGATGATGACCGGGCATTGGCGGATCAGACGTTGCCCCTTGACCGTGATCAGCTCCGGATCGCCGGGCCCGGCACCGATGAAATAGACCGTCATGGGAAATCCTTGCAGATAGGCAGTAATGTGGACGCGATTATCAGCCACGGGCCAGGGCAAGAGTAGCCTGGCCCAGCACCTGGCGTGTCACCAGCAAGCGCGAGGTGCCGAGCGATCGTGCGGCCAGTGCCAGGGCTGCGCTTTCAGCGACGCCCCAGCAGCCGCTGTAGGCGTAGGCAACGGGTGAGCGATGGCTGAGCTGCGGTTCGAAGGGCTGTAGCTCGGTGGCCGGGAACACCACCAGGGGGATGCCCAGCCGTTCGGCTAGGGCCTGCAACCCAGGTTCATCGAATTTGAGATCGATACTGGCAAGGCCAACCAGATGATCGGCGCACAGGCGGTGTGTGACCAGGGTCGTGCGCAGCAACTGCTCCAGGGTTTCGACCGGGCAGCCCTTGCGGCAGCCGAAGCCGGCATAGAATACCGGCTCGGACGAGGCGTTGCGCATCAGGCCTGGTTGGCTCGGCGATAAAGCCAAGCGCTGAGCAGGCCAAGGGCGAGCCAGAACGCGGCGTTAGTCAGCCAGGAGGCGAGCTTGAATTGGGCCACCAGTGCTTGCGGTGCCAGACTTTCATGCACCGGTGGTTGTGGTGCGCCGATCACGTGTGGCACCACCAGCAAAGCGACGCCCAGCACCTTGAGCAGCCAATGGTGGGTAAACACCACCAGCGCAAGACCCGCGGCCGTGGCGGCTGCAGTGCCGATCCACCAGCTCTGGCGTTGCCCCAGGTCGGCGGCGGCTGTGCCTGGCAGCTCCGGTGGCAACCCCAGTGTGGGTGCCAGGCAGAACACAGCAAAACCTGCCAGCCCCCACAGTGCGCCGGTCATCACTCGGTTTGGCTCGCGCAGGCTGTACAGCGCGGCGAGGATCAGCGCGAAACCGACCGCCACCACGAGGTTGCCGCCGGTGGTGGCGAGCAAACGCTGCCAGCCATCCTCCGGTGCCCAGGCCGCTGGGTCATGGGAATGCGCTGCGACGGGGCTGTCGTGCTCATGTTGCTCGGGGACAGCGCTCTCGAAAGTTTCTGCCTGGAGAATCAACGGGCTGACCCACAGACTTTGCAGCACGGTCAGCAATAGAGCGGCGAGCAGCCCGCTGAAACCTGCGGTACGGGCGATACGCTTGATCATGCAGGTGTACTCAATGGCAAGGGAAGGCGGCGCTGTGGCGGGTATCGTGGGCGGCATTGTGCACCGCCTCGATGTGCGAGAAACCTGCGAAATAGACCAGGCACAGGCCCAGCAGGCTGGCACCGACGGCAATGACGACACGTTGGCTGAGGCTGACGGGAGTGGCGATGCTGTGTTTGGTGCTGGTGATCGGCATGGTGCGTTCCTCTGCTGTTTATAGGCGGCGGACACGCGCGTCGTTCCGGGCACGATTGACCCAGAAGAGGTGACAGCGCCCGCCCACCGCGGGGTGTTCTATTAACGCCAGGCCGGTCTCCGGGCTTGCAAGGAGGAGCAGGGCTCCTGGAAAGCATCACCTTCCCATGCCATACGACGCGGCACAGTGGTCAAGATGCTTCGCTCGCTTACCGTTGCGGGGGCAGCATCGGCTTGGTTACCGATTTCCCGTTTCACCCCTTGGGGGGCACCTGAACGCAAGGTGCAAGCAAAGCATGGGGGCGCCATGGCGTCAATCTGCAAGGTTGCGGTGGCCGCGCCCTCAGCGGGCCAGGTGGTGAAAGGTCGAGCTTGGAATACACCTAGGAGTTCCTCGTGGGAGAACCCGCACCCGCAGGCCAGGGCGACTGTTCCAAAGGGCCTGTCCGCAAACACTGACGCGCCATGGTTGACCGCCTGCCGGCCACTGCGTAGCCTTGCCGATTCGAGGTTCTCCGGCATTGGCCGGAGCTAAGACGGGAACGCGGTTCAAGCCGCGGCTGCCCCCGCAACTGTAGGCACCAACCCGGATCGACACAGCCACTGCGCCCAGGCGCGGGAAGGCGTCGTTCCACCGGCACGGCCGGTAAGGTGCAAGCCAGGAGACCTGCCTCGAGACGATTTCGACTTTCAACCGGGCGGGGTGATCCGGTGGCGAACAGGCCCGGCCAGCAAGGCTCGCGGCACTCGTCCTGCATGCCCGCGCCATCCTGCCAAGGGCATCGCGACATGAAAACACTGGCCAAGCTCCCCGTCACCATCGTCACTGGCTTTCTCGGCTCGGGCAAAACCACTTTGCTGCGTCACATGCTGGACAACGCCCAGGGGCGCCGTATCGCGGTGATCGTCAACGAATTCGGTGAACTGGGCATCGATGGCGAAATTCTCAAGCAGTGCAGCATTGGCTGCACCGAGGAAGAAGCCAGCGGCCGGGTCTACGAACTGGCCAACGGTTGCCTGTGCTGCACCGTGCAGGAAGAGTTCTTCCCGGTGATGCGCGAGTTGGTGGCCCGCCGCGGCGACCTGGACCACATCCTCATCGAAACCAGCGGCCTGGCCCTGCCCAAGCCGTTGGTGCAGGCCTTCCAGTGGCCAGAAATCCGCAATGCTTGCACCGTCGATGCGGTCATCACCGTGGTCGACAGCCCGGCCGTGGCCGCAGGGACCTTCGCGGCGTACCCGGATCAAGTGGACGCTCAACGCAAGCTCGACCCCAACCTTGATCATGAGTCGCCTCTGCACGAACTGTTTGCCGACCAACTGGCCAGCGCCGACCTGGTGGTGCTGAACAAGGCTGATCTGATCGATCCCCAAGGCCTGGCCAAGGTGCGTGCCGAAGTCAGCGAAGAACTGCCGCCGGCGGTCAAGGTGATCGAGGCCAGCAGCGGCCGCCTGCCGTTGGAGGTGCTGCTGGGCGTAGGCGCCGAGGCCGAGGCGCACATCGATGGTCGCCGTACCCACCATGACGCACACCACGAGGGCGATGATCATGACGATCACGACCACGATGCCTTCGACTCCATTTCCATCGACCTGCCAGAAGCGGACGAAAGCCTGCTGCTCGATGCCCTGACTCAACTGGTGGTCGAATTCGGCATCTTGCGCGCCAAGGGCTTCGCTGCCATCCCCGGCAAGCCGATGCGCCTGCTGATCCAGGGGGTGGGCACCCGTTTCGACAAGCACTTCGACCGCGCCTGGCGCGCCGACGAGCCGCGTATCACCCGCCTGGTGCTGATCGGCCAGGCGCTGGACGCTGCCGCGCTCGAAGCGCGCCTGCGCCAGGCCTTGGGCGCCTGACCCATGCACCTGCTGCGGACCCAGCCCGGCGGCTTCGTGCCGGACGACAGCATTGCCGATCTCGGCCAGACCCCCGCCGAACTGGTGATCCTCTGCAGCGGTGATTCGCACCTGGCGCTGCTCGCCGAAACCGCCGAGCAGTTGCCGGAGGATTTCCCCAGCCTGCGACTGGCCAACCCCATGCAGGTGCAGAATCACGCCTCGGTCGACCTGTACATCGATCAGGTGCTGCGCCATGCCAAGGTGATCCTGTTGTCCTTGCATGGTGGCGTCGGGTACTGGCGCTATGGTGTCGAGCAACTGGTCGAGCTGAGCACACGGGGCGTGCAGTTGATCCTGGTGCCCGGCGACGACCGCCCGGACCCGGAGTTGACCCAGTTGGGCACCGTGACCGGCGATCAGGCCGAGCGCCTTTGGCATTACCTGCGCCAGGGCGGCAAGGCCAATGCCGCGAATCTGTTCAATTGCTTGGCCAGCCTGTGGCTTGGGCGCGATTACGCCTGGGAGGAGCCGCAACCCTTGCCGCGTACCACGGTGTACCACCCCGCCAAGCCCAGCGCCGTGTTGCAGGACTGGTACTGCGAATGGCAGCCCGACTGGCCTGTGGCCCCCATCTTGTTCTATCGCTCGCACCTGCAAGCGGCCAACACAGCGTTCATCGATACTTTCTGCCAGCGCTTGCAGGCAGCAGGGCTCAATCCGCTGCCTATCGCCGTGGCCAGCCTCAAGGATGCGGCCTGCCTGGACCAGGTCGAGACCTGGCTGGATGAAGTCCAGGCCGAGGTGGTGCTCAACACCACAGGTTTTGCCTTGTCCAGTCCGGAGCAACCCAACCTGCGCCCGCTGCGCAGAGACATCCCGGTGTTGCAGGCGATCTGCGCCCAGGACAACCAGCCGGTGTGGGAATCCAATGAGCAGGGCCTGGGCGCGCGGGATCTTGCCATGCACATTGTCTTGCCGGAGCTGGACGGTCGCATCATCACGCGCCCCGTCAGCTTCAAAGACCTGGCCTGGCGCAGCGAGCGCAGCCAGTCCGACGTGGTCTGCTATCGCGCTCACGCCGAACGCATGGATTTCGTCGCCGAGCTGGCGCGTCGCTGGGTGGAGCTGGCGCGGCTGCCCAACGCCCAGAAACGCGTGGCGTTGGTGCTGGCCAACTATCCGACCCGCGACGGGCGCATCGGCAACGGCGTGGGCCTGGACACACCCGGCGCAGCGCTGAACATTCTCCGGGCGCTGCAAGGGCAGGGGTACCCAGTGCAGGGCCTGCCTGACAGCGGTACCGCGTTGATCCATCAGCTGTTGGGTGGGGTGACCAATGACCTGGACCATCTGGACCAGCGCCCCTGTGCCCAAAGTCTGAGCCTTGCTGACTATCAGCAGGCTTTCGCCGCGCTGCCCGAGGCCAACCAGCGTGCGGTACTGGAGCGATGGGGGGCGCCTGAACAGGATCCTATGTTCCGCAGCGGTCGGATGATGATCGCCGGCCTGCGCTATGGCCTGACCTTCGTCGGCATCCAGCCGGCCCGGGGCTACCAGCTGGACCCCAGCGCGGTGTATCACGACCCGGACCTGGTGCCGCCTCATGGGTACCTGGCGTTCCACTTCTGGCTGCGCAACGGCTTTGCCGCCGATGCGGTGGTCCACGTGGGCAAGCACGGCAACCTCGAGTGGCTGCCGGGCAAAGGTGTCGGGCTGTCTGCGCAATGCTGGCCAGATGCGCTGCTCGGGCCGCTCCCCAACATCTACCCCTTCATCGTCAACGACCCGGGCGAGGGCGCCCAGGCCAAACGGCGCACGCAGGCGGTGATCATCGACCACCTGATGCCGCCATTGACGCGCGCCGAGACCTACGGCCCGCTGCGTCACCTGGAGCGCCTGGCCGACGAGTATTACGAAGCGCAGCTGCTCGACCCGCGCCGGGCACGCGAGCTGCAGCGCGACATTCTCGAACTGGTCAAGGCCAACCACATCGACCGGGAATTGCAGCTTGAAGGCCAGCTCGAAGACGCGGCCATCTGGTTGCCGCGCCTGGACACCTACCTGTGCGACCTCAAGGAATCGCAGATCCGCGACGGCCTGCATGTGTTCGGCCAATCTCCTGAAGGGCGCCTGCGCAGCGATACGTTGCTGGCGTTGTTGCGCGTGGAGCGCGGTGACGGCAAAGGTGCCAATGCCAGCCTGATCCGTGCGCTGGCCAAAGCCCTGGCGTTGGGCTTCGACCCGCTGGATTGCGAATTCGGCCAGCCTTGGCAGGGGCCGCGCCCAGCGGTGCTGCAGGCGCTCGATACCGCGCCATGGCGCAACCAGGGCGATACCCGCGAGCGCCTGGAACACCTTGCGCTGGACTTGATCGAGCGTGCGCTGGCAGGCCGCCTGGCATTGCCTGAAGATGCCGCCTGGCATCCGGTTGCCACGGTCCTGCAGGCGCTGGTCGACACCATCGCCCCGAGCCTGGACGCCTGCGGCGCGGCCGAAACCGACGGCCTGCTGGCCGCACTGGCCGGGCGTTTCGTCCCGGCCGGGCCCAGCGGAGCGCCCAGCCGGGGGCGTCTGGACGTGCTGCCCACCGGGCGTAATTTCTATACGGTGGATGTGCGCAACCTGCCCACCACCACGGCCTGGCGCTTGGGGTTCGCCTCGGCGAACCTGATCCTTGAGCGTCACTTGCAAGACCATGGCGACCACCTGCGTCAGCTGGGGCTGTCGGTCTGGGGCACGGCGACCATGCGCACTGGTGGTGATGACATCGCCCAGGCCATGGCGCTGATGGGTGTGCGGCCGGTGTGGGCCACCGGCAGTCAGCGAGTCGACGATTTCGAGATCCTGCCGCTGAGCCTGCTCGATCGCCCGCGGGTGGACGTCACCTTGCGCGTCTCAGGCTTCTTCCGCGACGCCTTCGGCAACCTCATTCGGCTGTTCGATGCGGCGGTGCAGGCCGTGGCGGCGCTGGACGAGCCTGACGACCTCAACCCCCTGGCTGCGCGGGTGCGAGCCGAACGCGAGGCCTTGCTGGCCGATGGCGTGGACGCCGAGCAGGCGGCGCGCCAGGCCGGCTGGCGTGTCTTCGGCGCCAAGCCCGGCAGCTACGGGGCCGGGGTGCAGAATGCAATCGATGGACGTTTATGGCAGACACGCGGCGACCTGGCCGAGGTCTACCTCAACCATGGCGGCTACGCCTATGGCGGCAGCGACGAAGGCACACCGGCCCGCGCCGCGTTCGCCCGGCGTTTGGGCCAGGTCCAGGCGGTGCTGCAAAATCAGGACAATCACGAGCATGACCTGCTCGATTCCAACGACTACTATCAATTCCAAGGTGGCATGCTGGCAGCGGCCGAGACCCTGGCCGGCACCGCCCGGGCCAGTTATCACGGCGATCACAGCCAGACCGACCGGCCACGCATCCGCACCCTCAAGGAAGAACTGAACCGGGTGATCCGCGCCCGCGCTCTGAACCCCAAGTGGATCGAGGGGGCCAAGCGCCATGGCTATAAAGGTGCCTTCGAGCTGGCGGCGACGGTCGACAACCTGTTCGCCTTCGACGCCACCACGCACCTGATCGACGATCACCACTACCAGTCGCTGGCCGATGCCTATGTGCTCGACCCTGCGACCCGAGACTTCCTGCAACAGCACAACCCCGAAGCCCTGCGCGACCTGACCGAACGCTTGCTGGAAGCCCAGCAACGCGGCCTCTGGGCGTCGCCAGGGGCCTACCGGGAAGCCCTTGAAGAGCAATTGCTCGATGGCGAGGAACAGGCTTGAAATGAGCGAACCCGTGCAATTCCCCCTGGCGGCCGTAGTCGGCGCCGACGACCTCAAGCTGGCCCTGTGCCTGACCGCCATCGACCCCAAAATCGGCGGTGTGTTGATCGAAGGCCCGCGTGGCATGGCCAAAAGCACCTTGGCGCGCGGGCTGGCGGACCTGTTGGGTACGCCTGGGCAGACACCACCCTTCGTGACCCTGCCCCTAGGCGCCACCGAGGAGCGCCTGGTCGGTACCCTCGACTTGGATGCCGCGCTGGGGCAGGGCAAGGCGCAGTTTTCGCCCGGCGTACTGGCCCAAGCCCATGGGGGCGTGCTTTACGTGGATGAGGTCAACCTGCTGCCCGATCCGCTGGTGGACCTGCTGCTGGATGTGGCCGCCAGTGGCACCAACCGCATCGAGCGCGACGGTATTTCCCATCGCCACGATGCTCGATTCGTCCTGATCGGCACCATGAATCCGGAAGAGGGCGAGCTGCGCCCGCAATTGCTCGACCGTTTCGGCCTCAATGTGCTGCTCGAAGGTCTTCCGCCGCCGCAGGCGCGGCAGCAGATCATTCGTCGGCGACTGGCCTTCGACAGTGATCCGCAGGCGTTCTGCGCCCAATGGGCGCAGGCTCAGGCAGACCTGCGCGAACGCTGCCAGGCCGCACGTCAGCGCCTGGACAGCATCCCGCTGGACGATCGCGCCTTGGCCTGGATCACAGAGGGCTGTTTCAGCGCTGGGGTCGATGGCATGCGCGCCGACCTGGTCTGGTTGCGGGCCGCCCGTGCCCATGCCGCCTGGCGCGGCGGCGATGCGATAGAGGAAGCCGATGTGCAGGCTGTGGCGGAATTCGCCCTGCGCCATCGACGCCGAGAGACGCCCCCGACCAGCGCATCCTCCACCTCACCACCGCCTCAGACCCAAGCTCATTCCGACGCCCAAGGTGGGCAGGGGGATTGGGGCGCGTTGCCCCCACAAACGGTCGCCACCGGGGCACGGCGCGAGGTGCCGAACTGGGCAAAAAAGCCCTGAGCATCCGCAAGCCCGCCGCCCAGGCGGCGGATGCCAAGCCCCAGCCGGGCACCCTGAGCGGCACGCCCCGTGGTCGCGTGCGGATCGGTGGTGCTACGCGTGTGGCGTGGCTTGCGACATTGCTCAAAGGGCGACCACGGCATCGCCATGACCTGTGTTGGCAGCAGCGCCAGGCCCAGGCGCCGGAATTATGGCTGGTGATCGTTGACGCCTCGGCTTCGACCCGGCGCCAGCAGGCGCTGGCACACGCCAAGGGGCTGCTGGTCGAGCTGTTCGATCAGGCCTATCGCCAACGCGCCCGCCTAGCCCTGCTCACCGCCAGTGGCGGCGCGCCGCGTTGGCAGCGCCATGGCCTCAAGGCATCGGCCGCCCTGCGACCCTGGTTGCAAGCGCTCGGGGCGGGGGGCGGTACGCCGTTGATCGCTGCCCTTGAAGAGGCGCAGCACTGGTTGCGGGCACGGGCCAAGCGTTACCCGCAGGAAACACAGCGTTGCTTGGTGCTGACCGATGGTCGCCTGCAACGCTGGAATGCACTGCAACCCATGCCATGCGCGACGGTGCTGGTGGACATTGAGCTGGCGGCGGTGCGCCTGGGGCGTGCGCGGCAACTGGCCGAACAACTGCAGGCCGAATATCGGCATATCCAGCAGTTCAGGGAGTTGAATTGATTAACGTTGAAAGTCGAAGTTGCGACGATATGTCGCAATGACAAAAGTTGCCGGAAGGGCAAAAAGAAAGTTGCACAAGTGCGTGGCCTGGCACGCACTTGCAGGGCGCCGATATTATTTCGGCATCGACCAGGGTTGCAGGTCGTAACCTTTTTCGCAAAGTTCGGCACGCACCTCCTCGATCAAGCTGGCCCATTGCGCAGGGTCGGAATAGATACGCGAGGAGACTTGCTTGCTGCCGATACGCGTGTTGGTCCGGTCGATCACTGCCAGGCTCAGCTCACCAGTACCGTTGGGTGCATCCCAGGCTACGCACTGGAAAGGTTCGAAGGCGTGGTCGGCGATCAGCAGTGCTTCGTTGACACGGAGCGGGGCGTTCATGGTTCGGTCTCTCTATGGTCCCAAACAGCGAAAAGATGTCCGCGTTGCTTCATATTCAAGGAGGCGCAGCGCGGGGTTATTCGTACTGATGCTCCAAGTCAGGGGTGAAGTCACACGGGCGGCGAATTTTTTTTCAAGTCGGCAAAAGTATGTCTGCAACCTGTGCCGGCTGTGACGCTGGAAACTTTGAAAGATTCCCGAGCGCCCCATCGCCGAATGCAATTGGCGGACAAACGGTACTGGGCCAACTCAGGTTCATTGCTACTGTTAATTCGGACGTTGCAACTTACTGTTTCTACATGAAAAACCAACTATTGGCGTCAAGGAACAGTCATGCTCGAACCGACCACCCAACGCCGTCTGCTGATCGTCGACCCCTGCGACGATTGCCACCGTCTACTACCGGGCTTGCGCAGCGTCGGCTGGGCTGTGCATAGCTGTTCGCTGACCTCGGCGCTTGAGCATCCGTGCGATGTCGGCTTGTTGCGCTTGCAGGCCACGCATTTGCGTCATCCCGATGCCGTCAAGGACCTGATCGCCCGCAGCAATACCGAATGGATCGCCGTGCTCAGCCCCGAGCAACTTCGCATGCAGAACGTCGGTGACTTCGTTTGTGAGTGGTTCTTCGATTTCCACACCTTGCCGTTCGACGTGTCGCGTGTGCAGGTCACGCTCGGGCGCGCCTTCGGCATGGCCCGTTTGCGCGGCAAGGGCACCGTCCGGGTGGATGAACCGACCCATGAACTGTTGGGTGAAAGCCGGCCGATCCGCGAACTGCGCAAGTTACTGGGCAAGCTGGCACCGACCGAGTCGCCGGTGCTGATCCGCGGCGAAAGCGGCACCGGCAAGGAATTGGTGGCGCGTACCCTGCACCGGCAATCCCAGCGCAGCGACAAACCGTTCGTCGCCATCAACTGCGGCGCGATCCCCGAGCACTTGATCCAGTCCGAACTGTTCGGCCATGAAAAGGGCGCGTTCACCGGCGCCCATCAGCGCAAGGTGGGGCGTATCGAGGCCGCCAATGGCGGGACATTGTTCCTCGACGAAATTGGCGACCTGCCTTTGGAGCTGCAGGCCAACCTGTTGCGCTTTCTACAGGAAAAACACATCGAGCGGGTCGGCGGCGACCAACCGATCCCGGTGGATGTGCGCGTTCTGGCGGCTACCCACGTTGACTTGGAAAAGGCCATCGTGCAGGGGCGCTTTCGCGAGGACCTCTATTACCGGCTCAATGTCCTGCAGGTGATCACCGCGCCGCTGCGTGACCGCCACGGCGACTTGTCGATGCTGGCCAGCCATTTCGCGCATTTCTACAGCCTGGAGACCGGACGCCGGCCTCGCTCGTTCAGCGACCGCGCCCTGGCGGCCATGGGCCGGCACGACTGGCCGGGCAATGTGCGGGAGCTGGCCAACCGGGTACGTCGCGGCTTGGTGCTGGCCGAGGGCCGACAGATCGAGGCACAGGACCTGGGGCTGCAGATGATCGAGCAGGACGAGCAGTTACTGGGCACTTTGGAAGACTACAAGCACCGGGCCGAGCGCCAGGCGCTTTCGGATGTGCTCGATCGGCACAGCGACAACCTCAGTGTCGCGGCCAAGGTGCTGGGGATTTCCAGGCCTACGTTCTACCGCTTGCTGCACAAGCATCAGATTCGCTGACGCTCAGGCGTGGGGCACCGCGGGCTGGCCCGTGCCGCCAGCGTACTGCACCTTTAAATGGCCCTGGTCGTCGAGCAGCCAGGCATCCATGACTTCGCGCACCACAGGCCCGGCCACCCGGCCACCGGCTTCGCCGTTCTCGATCATCACCGCCACCACGATACTGGGGTGCTCGGCCGGTGCGAAACCGACGAACAGGGCATTGTCCCGGTGACGTTCGAGGGTCTTGTCGCGGTTGTAGCGCTCGCCCTGACGGATCGCCACCACCTGCGCGGTGCCGCTCTTGCCCGCGATGCGGTACTGGGCCCCGGCTGCCGCAGCGCGGGCGATGCCCCGTGGGTCGTGCATGACCATCTGCATGCCGGTGTTGACTTGGTCCCAGGCGTGCTTATCGTGCAGCACGATGTCCGGCATCGGGTGCGGGTCCACGGGCGCCTGGCCTCCTACACTCAGCGCCAGGTGCGGACGATGCCACACGCCTTTGCTGGCCAGCAGGCTGGTGGCCTGTGCCAGTTGCAGTGGGGTGACCTGCATGTAGCCCTGGCCGATCCCGAGGATCAAGGTCTCGCCAGGGAACCAGGCCTGGCGGCGGGTGGCGCGCTTCCAGGCCGGGGAGGGCATCAGGCCCGGTGCCTCCTCGAACATGTCCAGGGAGACCTTTTGGCCCAGCCCGAACTCGGCCATGTAGTCATGCAGGCGCTCGATGCCCAGCTTGTGTGCCAGGTCGTAAAAGTAGGTGTCGTTGGACCGCATGATCGCGCTGTACATGTCCACCCAGCCATCGCCGCTGCGGTTCCAGTTGCGGTACTTGTGGTCGTAGTTGGGCAGCGTGTAGTAACCCGGGTCGAAGACGCGGCTGGCGGGGGTGATCACGCCACTGTCCAGGCCGGCGATGGCCACTTCCGGCTTGACCGTCGAGCCTGGCGCATACAGACCGCGCAGCACACGGTTGAACAGTGGTCGATCGATCGAGTCGCGCAAGGCGGCGTACTGCTTGAAGCTGATGCCCTTGACGAACAGGTTGGGGTCGAACGCCGGATTGCTCACCATCGCCAGCACATCGCCCGTGGCCGGGTCCAGCGCCACCACTGCGCCACGACGCTCGCCGAGCGCTTTTTCGGCCGCTTGCTGCAGATGGGCGTCCAAGGTCAGGACCAAGTCCTTGCCCGGTATCGGATCCTGGTGGCGCAGCACCCGCATGACCCGGCCCTGGGCGTTGGTCTCGACTTCTTCATAGCCCACGTGGCCATGGAGCTGGTCTTCGTAGAAGCGCTCAATGCCGGTCTTGCCGATTGACTGGGTGCCGCGATACTCGGTGTTGTCGAGGGTCTTGGCTTCTTTTTCGTTGATACGCCCGACATAACCCACCGAGTGGGCGAAGTGCTCGCCCAACGGGTACTCACGGATGAACTGCGCCTGCACGTCCAGGCCCGGCAGGCGGAACTGATTGACCGCGATCAGCGCGATCTGCTCTTCGGACAGGCCGAACATCAGCGTCACCGGCTCGAACGGTTTGCGGCCCCGGCGCAGGTCCTTGTCGAATTGCTTGCGCTCGTCCTCGCCCAGGCCCAGCACCTGAGCCAGGGTATCGAGCACCTGGGCGCTGTCGCCTGCGCGCTCGCGAGTCATGGTCAGGTTGAAGCTGGGTTTGTTGTCAGCCAGCACCACGCCGTTGCGGTCGTAGATCAACCCGCGCTCCGGCGGGATGGGCAGCACGTGCACGCGGTTGTTTTCCGACACTGCGGTTTGCTGGTCGTGTTGCAGCACCTGCAACACATACAGCCGGCCCACCAGCACCACCACCAGGCTCATCACCAGCGTCGCACAGGCCAGCAGCCTGCGATTGACCAGGTGTTTTTCCTTTTCGTGGTCCTTCAAGGGAATCGGTTGGGGCATCGGAAACTCTGGTGATCGGGAGAGGGCTGCGCGAGGGCGGGCGATGCTACGCAACGGGGGAAGGAGGCTCAAGACACCCTCTGGCAGCGAGCCGCAGCGAAACCGCTGATCTGCCCGGTGGCAGGCGCCTGCGCGAAACATGAAGATTCGTTCACATGACCAGAGGCGGCCCCTGCGAACGCGTGTGGCCCCTCACAGCGGCGACTTGAGAGGTCGTTGCCCGTGCCGGTAAACCAGGGCTGTAGGGTGGGCGACAAAGTTTGCGATGGGCTGCACGGAAGCGCCTGAACGCGTTCGGACGATATACTCGGCGCTTTTCACATCGCGCTAGGAAATGCCCATGGAGCAGGTTCTGCTCATTGTCGACGTCCAGTCCACGTTCAACCCGCCGGAATGGCTCATCGATCGCATCCGACATTTGTCAGCGAAGATTCCCACTGTCGCGTCCATCGAGCTGCATGACGAGCAGGTCACGCCGTTTCACCGTCAGCTCGGCTGGCACCCGGCGGCCGAAGACGAGAGCCTGATCGAGGCCGATGAAGTCTTCATCAAGCATGGCTATGGGCAAACGCCCGCAACGATCGAATACCTCAAGCGCCTGGGCGTCGACCGGGTCCTGGTCTGCGGCTTGCAGACAGAAACCTGCGTGCTGGCTGCGGGCTTCGCGCTGTTCGATGCAGGGCTGAGCCCGACGCTGATCACCGACTTGACCGTAGGCTCGACCCTGGACCGGTCTGGCCAACTGGGCATCGACCTGTGGAAGCACCACTTCGGCCAAGTGACTACCGCAGCTGAGGTCATTGCAGGTCTCTAGGCGCTGCTCGAAGGTATCCACGCGGGCCCTCACTGCGTTGAAAGGATTGTTCATTTACCTTCGTGCGGACACATTTCAGACACCAAGATCCGCTTGGCCCATCGTCCGCCTGAGGATTAAAGTGAGCTTCAAGGTCCATCCATCACAAGGTGCTTCATGAAAATTGGCGAGTTGGCGAAGATCACCGGCCTGGCGCCATCGCGCATTCGTTTCTATGAGGCGAGTGGGTTGATCCAAGCCGTCGAGCGCAAGGCCAACGGTTACCGTGACTACGACGCTGACGCCGTCTGGGTGCTGGAGATGATCACCAGCGCCCAGGCAGCGGGTTTCACCTTGGAGCAGATCCGCCATCTGATGCCCGTCAACGCCAACGGCTGGCGCCATGATGAACTGCTCGACGGGCTCAAGCGCAAGGTCGAGGAAATCGAGGCGCTGCAACAACAGTTGGCGCGCAACAAGGCGCAACTGCTGCTGGTGATCGATGGCGTCCAGAGCAAGCCCGAAGGCATGGCATGCGCGGACAACACACAGCGCGTACTCATCCAGTTGCGTGAGGACATGGCCGTCAACAAGTCTGACATCGAGCGCTAATCGACTTCGTCCTCCATCTGGGTATTGACCTTAAAGTTGGCTTTAAGGATATCGTCGCTGGCACCGTCCAATGAGGTGCCGCTATGAACGCCTTCACCCCCCTCGTACTGCCTAACGGCTCCACCCTCGCAAACCGGATCGCCAAGGCGGCCATGGAAGAAAACATGGCCGATGCCGACCACGCGCCATCTGCTCGATTGATGCGCCTGTACCAGGCGTGGGCGGAGGGTGGCGCAGGCCTGCTCATCAGCGGCAATGTGATGGTCGACTCCCGCGCCATGACGGGCCCCGGTGGTGTCGTTCTGGAAGATGAACTGCACCTGGAGCGGTTCCGGCAGTGGGCGCGCATCGGGCAGGCGCAGGGGGCGCAGTTCTGGCTGCAGATCAACCACCCCGGCCGCCAGATGCCGGCCAACCTTGGTCAGGCGACCTGGGCGCCTTCGGCCGTGGCGCTGGAACTGGGCACGATGTCCCGGCATTTCAGCAAGCCCCAGGCCATGACGACGCAGGTCATCGAGGACATCATCCGGCGTTTTGCCCGAAGCGCGCAGTTGGCAGAGCAGGCGGGCTTTACCGGCGTGCAGATTCACGCAGCCCATGGCTACCTGCTCAGCCAGTTCCTTTCGCCGTTGACCAACCAGCGTACCGACCAATGGGGCGGCGCCCTCGAGAACCGCGCGCGCCTGTTGCTGGAGATCGTCAAGGCTGTGCGGGCTGCGGTGTCGCCAGGCTTTGCCGTCGCGGTAAAGCTCAATTCGGCTGACTTCCAGCGCGGCGGCTTCAGTGCCGACGATGCCAAAGAGGTCGTGGGCTTGCTCAACCCACTGGGCATCGATCTTGTCGAGCTTTCCGGCGGTAGCTATGAAGCCCCAGCCATGCAAGGCCAGGCGCGGGATGGCCGCACATTGGCGCGGGAGGCCTACTTTTTGGAATTCGCCCGCGAGATTCGCGAAGTGGCGAGGATGCCGGTCATGGTGACCGGCGGTATCCGCCGGCTGCCGGTTGCAGAACAGGTGATCGACAGTGGCGTCGACATGGTCGGCATCGGCACGGCGCTGGCGATCGACCCTGCCTTGCCGCGTGATTGGCAGGCGGGGCAGCTCAGCGCCCCGCAACTGCCGGCGATCACCTGGAAGAACAAAGCGCTTGCCTCGTTGGCCAACATGGCGGTGGTCAAGTATCAGTTGAACAAGCTTGCCCGGGGCAAGGCGACTGATCCTGCGGTGGCGCCGGGTTGGGCGTTGCTCGTGCAGCAACTGGCCAATGCCCTGCGCGCTCGCCAGTACCGGCGCAGGATGGCGAGCCGGTGAGTGTGGGCAGCCGGGTCATTTAAGCGCCGGCTGCATGGCGGCGTGGGCGTCCCCGCACTAACCCCCGGTGACCGGCGGGAAGAACGCCACGTCGTCGCCATCGTGCAACGGCTCATCCAGGTCACAGAGCGCCTCGTTGCGCGCACACATCAGGCCTGAATGCCCCAGCGTCGTGGTCCAGGGTTCACCGCGCTCGGCCAGCCGGTCCCGCAGATCGCGCAGGCTGGCCAGCGCGGGTGTCCAAGGCAGCGATTCGCTGTCAATGCCCAACTGCTCCCTAAAGCGTGCGAAGTACTGAAGCCGGATCACGGCAGCGCCTCCAGACGATAGGTACCGGAACGTCCGCCGGATTTCCTGAGCAGGCGCACCCAGTCGATCTGCATGCTGCGATCGACGGCCTTACACATGTCATAAAGGGTCAGCGCCGCGACACTCGCTGCGGTCAAGGCCTCCATTTCCACACCGGTGACGCCCTTGAGGCTGCAGGTGGCGATGATGCGCACCGAGTCCGGGTTGACCGCCTTGATCTCCACGCTGACCGCCGTCAACAGCAACGGATGGCACAGCGGGATCAGCTCGTGGGTACGCTTGGCGGCCATGATGCCGGCGATGCGCGACACCGCGAAGACATCGCCCTTGGGGTGACCTGCGGTGACGATCAGGTTGAGGGTTTCAGGCTTCATCCGCACCCAGGCTTCGGCGGTGGCCTGGCGGTGCGTTTCGGATTTGTCGGTGACATCGACCATCTGGGCGTTGCCGCGCGTGTCCAGGTGGGTCAAGGAAGGCGAGTCGACGGTGGGGGGCATTGGGGCTCCGGGGCATGCTGACATGCCGGCTGAGGGCAGGCTCGAGGACGCTGTCTGTCGGGTGGTCAGGCTTTCTGGCCAATGGCCGGGGGCGGGCTCGGCGTGAGCAAGTCCCGGGCCTGGGCGAAGCATTTTTCCGCCAGCGCCGAGCGTGGCTCGTTGCGGCGCAGCAGCAGGCCGACCGGTGCATGGATGTTGGCGCTGGCGATGGGGATGATGCGGATATGTTCACTCAGCTCCTCCAGCCCATCGTCGAGCGGCATGATGGCGCAGCACAGCCCGGCGCAGACGGCCTGGATCAACTGATAGGTCGAATCGCTTTCAAGCACGGGGGTTGGGTGCAGGCCGCGGCTGCGCAAGCTCAAATCCAGCGATTGGCGGTAGTGCATGCCTTGGGAGAGCAAGCCAAGCGGTAACCCGGCGAGCGTTTCCCAAGGTAATTCGGGCCCGTCGAAGCGAAAATGCCGGGTGTCGTACAGCAAGCCCATGCGGGTGGCGCCCAGCTCGATGATCTCGAAATAGCTGCTGTTGACCCGATCGAGGTAGCAGATGCCCAGGTCAAGCTGGTTACGGCTCAGGCCATCGATCACCTGTTCGGAGCTGAGCGATGACAGCTGGACGGTGAGTTCGGTGTACTGCGCGAGCAGCGGCTTGAGCAACTGCATGGCATTGAAGCTCGACAGCGGCACCATGCCGATGCGCAGGCTACCGACGATCTGTCCACGGCAATTGGCGGCTTCGCTCTGCAGGCCGTCATAGGCGGCTAACAGGGTGCGCGTCCAGGCCAGAATCCGTTCGCCCGCCTCGGTGAACCCTTCGAATCGCTGGCTACGAGTCACCAGCACCAAGCCCAGCTCGTCCTCCAGGTTGCGCAGGCGCATCGAGAGGGTCGGCTGGGTGATATGGCACAGCGCAGCGGCCTGGCCAAAGTGCCGGGTCTGATCCAGCGCAATTAGAAATTTAAGTTGTTTGATATCCATCGCTCGCCCTGCAAACACATGAGTCGTATCGGAGGTGTGTTGCATTGAACCGATCGTTTACATGTTGACGCTGGCAGTCAGTGTATTGAGACGGGTCGAAACCCTGTGGCGGCGAAAAGTAAAATGAAAGAACAAGAGTGTCCAATGGGAATTTACGAACACCTGATAGATCCTGCTGATCAGCAGACGATGATAGGCGATATCGATAATGCAGTATGAATTATTGATTGGACGAACAGGGGCGGGCGCTCTAGTTTCTCGCGAATGACGGCCCCTGTTTAGTTAGAGTGTTCACGATGAGTTCAAAACCCACTGCGCAATTTATTCCTCTGAATGTCGCCGTGTTGACGGTCAGCGATACCCGGACGTTCGAAACCGATACATCCGGCGAGTTGCTGGCCTCGCGCGCGGTGGAAATGGGGCATCGATTGGTGGCTCGAACCTTGCTCAAGGATGACCTCTATCGGATTCGAGCCCAGGTCGCAGGCTGGATCGCTGACGATCAGGTGCAGGTGGTATTGATCACCGGCGGCACCGGCTTCACCGGGCGTGACAGTACCCCAGAGGCGGTGGCTTGTCTGCTGGACAAGCACATCGAAGGCTTTGGCGAGCTGTTCAGAGCCCTGTCGATCCTGGATATCGGCACCTCGACGGTGCAGAGCCGCGCGCTGGCAGGGCTGGCCAACGGCACGCTGGTGTGTTGCCTGCCGGGCTCCACCGGGGCCTGCCGTACGGCCTGGGAGGGGATTTTGGTGGAGCAGCTGGATTCGCGGCATCGGCCGTGCAATTTCGTGCCGCACCTAAAGGCCGCCGAGCGTTGCGGCTCGCGGCAGTGAGCCCGAGCCTGCAAGGGCGGATTACCCGCAAAAACGAATGGGCTCGCAACGAAACTTAATTAATGGCCTCTTTAACTGATGCAACGCTCTCGAGCGTGTGATTGTTTTTTATTAATACGTGATCAATAGCGTCGATCACACCCGGAAAGTTCGCGGGGATAAAGCCCTGGCGGCAGTGATAGATAAACCTGATCATGTCGTCATTACTTTTGATTTGACGGAGGGTGGCGGCAAAAATAGTCTGCGGCTGTCAAAGTTTGAAGTGTGTTTTTCAACTTCTGTACGTGAGTTGAACGTGAGCGCTTCAATTCGATCTCCCGCCGAGTATCAATCAAAGGGTAGCCCGATGAGCGAAGAAGAACATATCAGAAGTTACAACGGCCCGGCCGCCGGTTGGGGCGCGCTCAAGAGCGTGACCAAGGCCTGGCTGGGCAGCGAGAATGCCTTCAAGAACCTGCGCATGATGCTCAAGACCAACCAGAACAGCGGCTTCGACTGCCCCGGTTGTGCCTGGGGCGAATCGCCGGGAAGCGACATGGTCAAGTTCTGCGAGAACGGCGCCAAGGCGGTCAACTGGGAGGCCACCGGCCGTTCGGTGGACCCGGCCTTCTTCGCCAAGTACAGCGTCAGTGCCCTGGCCGAGCAGAGCGACTATTGGCTCGAATACCAGGGCCGACTGACCCACCCGATGCGCTACGACGCGGCCACCGACCATTACGTGGAAACCTCCTGGGACGACGCCTTCGCGCTCATCGCACAGCACCTGCAGGCGCTCGAGTCGCCCAACCAGGCCGAGTTCTATACCTCTGGGCGGGCCAGCAACGAAGCGGCGTTCCTGTACCAGCTGTTCGTGCGGGCCTTCGGTACCAACAACTTCCCGGACTGCTCGAACATGTGCCACGAAGCCAGTGGCGTGGGCATGGGCGAATCCCTCGGCGTGGGCAAGGGCACTGTGGTGTTCGATGACCTGGAGGAAGCCGACGCGATCTTCGTCATCGGCCAGAACCCCGGCACCAACCACCCGCGCATGCTCGAACCGCTGCGCGAGGCGGTCAAGCGCGGTGCCCAGGTGGTGTGCTTCAACCCGCTCAAGGAGCGTGGCCTGGAGCGCTTCCAGCATCCGCAGCACCCCTTCGAAATGCTCAGCAACGGCTCGGAGCCGACCAACACTGCGTACTTCCGCCCGGCGTTGGGCGGCGACATGGCGGTCATGCGCGGCATCGCCAAGTTCTTGCTGCTGTGGGAACGCGAGGCCCAGGCCAAAGGCGAGCCGGCGGTGTTCGACCACGCCTTCATCGAGGCGCACACCTCGGGTGTGGACGCCTACCTGGCAGTCCTGGATGCCACGTCCTGGGAACATATCGTCGAGCAGTCCGGCCTGAGCCTGGCCGAAATCGAGCTGGCCGCACGCATGTACCGCAAGGCTGAGCGGGTGATCATGTGCTGGGCCATGGGTGTGACACAGCATCGCCACTCGGTGCCGACCGTCCAGGAGATCATCAACCTGCAACTGCTGCGCGGCAACGTCGGCAAGCCTGGCGCGGGCCTTTCGCCGGTGCGCGGTCACAGCAACGTGCAGGGCGACCGCACCATGGGTATCGACGAACAGCCGCCGGCGCGACTGCTCGATGCGCTGCAGTGGCGCTTCCAGTTCGAGGTGCCGCGTGAGCATGGGCACAACGCAGTACTCGCCATCAAGGCCATGGAAGAGAAACGCGCCAAGGTGTTCATCGCCTTGGGCGGTAACTTCGCCCAGGCCACACCAGACACTCCGCGTACCCACGCGGCGCTGCGCAACTGCGAACTGACGGTGCACATCGCCACCAAGCTCAACCGCTCGCACCTGGTGACCGGCCGTGATGCGTTGATCCTGCCGTGCCTGGGCCGCACCGAAATCGACCTACAGGCCGAAGGCCCGCAAGGCATCACGGTCGAAGACACGTTCAGCATGGTGCACATCTCCCACGGCCAGCTCAAACCCCGCTCGCCGCACCTGCGCTCGGAGCCGGCGATCATTGCCGGCATGGCCAAGGCGACCCTTGGTAACCATCCGATCGATTGGGAATGGGTGATCGGCGACTATGCCCGCATCCGTGACCTGATCGCCGACACCATCGTGGGCTTCCAGGATTTCAATGCCCGACTGCAGCAACCGGGCGGTTTCCACCTGGGCAACGCGGCGGCCGAGCGCGAATGGAACACCGCCACCGGCAAGGCTCAGTTCACGCCCAGCGAACTGCCGGTGCACCTGGTCAACGAGGCCGTGCTCGAGCGTGGCGAGCGGCCCGATCTGATTCTGCAGACCTTGCGCTCGCACGATCAGTACAACACCACCCTGTACGGCCTGGACGACCGCTACCGGGGCGTGTTCGGCCTACGCGAGGTGGTGTTCGTCAACGAAGCTGACATCCGCCGCCTGGGCTTTGAGCCCGGCGAGCAGGTGGACATGGTCTCGCTCTGGGAAGACGGCCGTGAGCGGCGCGTATCGGGCTTTCAGTTGGTGCCCTACGACCTGCCTGAAGGCCAGGCCGCGGCGTACTACCCGGAAACCAACCCGCTGGTGCCCCTGGAAAGCTACGGCGACCGGACCTACACGCCCACGTCCAAATTCGTCGCCATCAGGTTGGAAAAGGCGCGGCCCGACAATCTGATCCACACCGTCGCCGAATAACCCTCACGTTCCCCTGTGCACAGGCCCTGGCCGGTAACGGCCGGCGGCCTGCAAGGATATTGTCATGTCGAATCTAGATGCGTTGGACCTGGCGCGGATTCAGTTCGCCTTCACGGTCTCGTTTCACATCATCTTTCCGGCCATCACTATTGGTCTGGCAAGCTTTCTGGCAGTGCTCGAAGGTTGCTGGCTGAAGACCGGCAACGCGGTCTACAAGGACCTTTACCACTTCTGGTCGAAGATCTTCGCCGTCAACTTTGGCATGGGCGTGGTCTCGGGCCTGGTCATGGCTTACGAGTTCGGCACCAACTGGGCGCGTTTTTCAGACTTCGCGGGCAGCGTGACCGGGCCGTTGCTCACCTATGAGGTGCTGACGGCGTTCTTCCTGGAGGCAGGCTTCCTGGGCGTGATGTTGTTCGGCTGGGACCGGGTAGGGCGCAAGCTGCACTTCTTCGCCACCATCATGGTGGCCATCGGCACGCTCATCTCGATGTTCTGGATTCTCTCGTCCAACAGCTGGATGCAGACACCGCAAGGTATCGAGATCGTCGATGGCCGTGTCGTGCCGATGGACTGGTTCAGGATTGTCTTCAATCCGTCGTTCCCGTACCGCCTGGCGCACATGGCGTTGGCCGCATTCCTGTCGACTGCGTTGTTCGTGGGCGCCTCGGCCGCCTGGCACTTACTGCGTGGCCGTGATACGCCACAGGTGCGCAAGATGCTGTCGATGGCCATGTGGATGATCCTGGTGGCCACGCCTGTGCAGGTCGTGGTGGGCGATGCCCACGGGCTCAATACCCTGGAGCATCAGCCGGCCAAGATCGCAGCCATCGAAGGGCACTGGGAAAATATCCCGGGTGAGGCCTCGCCACTGGTGTTGTTCGGCCTGCCGGACATGGACGCCGAAAGGACCCGCTACAGCCTGGAGGTGCCTTACCTGGGCAGCCTGATCCTGACCCACAGCCTGGACAAGCAGATTCCGGCGCTCAAGAGCTTTGCCAAAGAGGACCGACCCAACTCTACGATCATCTTCTGGAGCTTCCGGGTCATGGCTGGACTGGGCATGTTGATGCTGGCTTGTGCACTGCTGGCCTTGGTATTGCGCCGAGGCGGCGCTCTCTACCGCAACCGACTCTTCCTGTGGTTCGCCTTGCTCATGGGGCCTTCGGGCTTGATCGCCTTGCTCGCCGGGTGGTTCACCACCGAGGTCGGCCGTCAGCCGTGGGTGGTCTACGGCATGTTGCGCACCACTCAGGCGGCGTCCAATCACAGCGCCACCCAGATGAGCATCACCCTGGCGCTGTTCGTCCTGATCTACTTCTCGGTGTTCACGGTGGGTATCGGCTACATGATGCGTCTGGTACGCAAAGGGCCGAAGACCCATGAGGCGCACGTATTGCCTGAGCAACCGGGCCAACTTGCGACAGCGCGTCGTCCGCTGTCGGTAGCGGATTGATAGGGGAGCGCAAGCATGGCAATTCAAGGTATCGATTTGTCGGTCATCTGGGGCGTGATCATCGCCTTCGGCCTGATGATGTACGTGATCATGGATGGCTTCGACCTGGGCCTGGGGATCCTGTTTCCCCTGATCAGCGACTCCAGCGAGCGCGATGTGATGATGAACACCGTCGCGCCGGTCTGGGATGGCAATGAAACCTGGGCGGTGTTGGGGGCTGCGGCGCTGTATGGCGCATTCCCGCTGGCGTACTCGGTGATTCTCGAGGCGCTGTACCTGCCGCTGGTGCTGGTTTTGGCCGGGCTGATCTTCCGCGGCGTCGCGTTCGAGTTCCGCTTCAAGGCGCATCCGCGCAAGCGCCACCTCTGGGACAAGGCGTTCATCGGCGGCTCGGTGCTGGCCACGTTCTTCCAGGGCGTTGCCATCGGCACCTATATCTCGGGCATCCCCGTGCAGAACCGCCAGTTCGCCGGCAGCGCGCTGGACTGGCTGGCGCCGTTCCCGCTGTTCTGCGGCGTGGGCTTGATCCTGGCCTACGCGTTGCTCGGCAGCACCTGGTTGCTGATCAAGACCGACGGCATGCTGGAGTCGCGCATGCGCCATTACAGCCGTCCGCTGCTGTATTTGCTGGCAATGGTGATCGTGGTGATCTGTGCCTGGACGGCCTGGCTGCACGCCGACATTGCCCAGCGCTGGTTCGCCGGCAGCCACTGGATCCGCTCTGCGCTGATTGCCGGTTTGGCCGTACTGGCGGTGGTGGTGATCCAGAAGACCCTGCGCAAGCGCCATTCGCATTTGCCGTTCATGGGCGTGGTGACCTTGGTATTTCTCGGCTACCTGGGACTTGCGATCAGCATCTGGCCTAACATCGTGCCGCCCTCGATCAACCTCTGGCAGGCCGCCGCGCCGCTCACAAGCCAGCTGTTTGCCTTGATGGGCGCGCTGTTCATCATTCCCATCATCCTGGCCTACACGTTCTGGAGCTACCACGTGTTCCGCGGCAAGGTCAAAGCGGGGGATGCTTACCACTGACCGCGCCTGGTGTTTGGGCGGGCCTCTGACTGGCCTGTGCTATACCGATAGACCAAGCCTGCGTCGCACAGCCGTGCGCAGGCGAAGGTTCCTGCTAGCTGACTGTCAACAAGGCGAAAGCTGTGATGAACATTTCCGAGATCGAACCCCAGGCTGTCGAAACCCCGATCACCCACAGTGCCATTTTCCTCGTGGCTACCTTGAACCCCGGCGACGCCAGCCGGGATTGCGTCCGCGGTTTGTGCGGCGACCTTGCCGGGCTGGTTCGCTCGGTGGGCAAACGGGTACCTTCGGGCAACTTGTCCTGCGTCGTGGGTTTTGGTGCGAGCGTGTGGGATGTGCTGTTCCAGGTACCGCGCCCGGCGTCGTTGCATCCGTTTCGTGAAATCGGCAGTGGCGATCGCGTGGCGGTAGCCACTGCCGGGGACATTCTGCTGCACATCCGCGCCGAACAGATGGACCTGTGCTTCGAGTTGGCTGCGCAGATCATGAAGCGTCTGGAGGGCGCCGTAACGGTGGTCGACGAGGTCCAGGGCTTTCGGTACTTCGACATGCGCAGCATCATCGGTTTCGTCGACGGCACCGAGAACCCCACGGGCCGCGAGGTCGGCAAGTTCACCCTCGTCGGCGACGAAGACCCTTCGTTCGCGGGCGGAAGCTACGTGCTGGTGCAGAAGTACCTGCACGACATGACCGCTTGGAACGGGCTGTCCACGGCGGAGCAGGAACACATCATCGGGCGCACCAAGCTTTCGGACATCGAGCTGGACGAGTCGGTAAAACCCAGCAACTCGCATAGCTCGCTGACCACCCTGGAAGAAAACGGCCAGGAGGTGAAGATCCTGCGCGACAACATGCCGTTCGGGCGCCCTGGGGCAGGGGAGTTCGGCACCTATTTCATCGGGTATGCGCGCTCGCCGGCGCCGATCGAGCAAATGCTGGAGAACATGTTCATCGGCAAGCCGCCCGGCAACTACGACCGGCTGCTGGACTTCAGCCGTGCCGTCACCGGTGGGCTGTTCTTCGTGCCGTCGGCGACGTTCCTGGCCGTATGCGAACAGTGACCGGTTGATACGACAGCGCCCACGTGACGACGTGGGCGCTGTCGTATCCGGAACGTGCTCGATGTGTCCTTATCGCCTCTCCGAGCCCGCGACTGCGCGGCACTGAGCAAGGGCTACACATCGGGCCAGCACGATCGCGCTGGCTGATTACACTGTTGGAAGCGCCACACATGGAGTACCTGGGATGGGCTGTGTGCTGATCGTTGTCGCTCGCCAGTCGGCGGGCTTTGTGTCCGGGGTATGTGCGGCCAGGTGCTCAGGGGGGCTGCGGCGATGAACACCCCCGGGCGTGGCCTTTCTTTGCAGCTTCTGGTGGCGCTGGCAATCATGCTGGGCATGTTGCTGCTGGGCGCAGGCCTGGCCTGGCAGGGCTACAGCGGAGTTCGAGAGACCCTGCTGGCCGCCGCTGGGGATACTGCCCAGCAGGTGGGCAAGACGATCGACGAGCGTGCCCGCCGGCTGGTCGATCCGGTACAGAGCAGTCTGCGGTTGCTGGCCGCCGATCCGCTCGCCGGCGACCTGGCCCAACGTCTGGAGCGGCTCCCGCAACTGGTCGAGAGCCTGAACGCCAACAAGATGCTCAGCGCCGCCTATGTGGGTTACGCCAATGGCGAGTTCCTGCTCGTGCGCAGGCTTCGGGAGCCTCAGCTGCTCGAGCGTTTCGCGGCGCCACCTGGCACGGCCTTCCTGGTGCAGAGCGTTAGCCGGCAGGCGGGCGGGTCGATGTCGGGCCAATGGCGATTCTATGACCGCCAACTCAACCTGCTCCAGGCCCAGGACAAGCCGGACTACCAGTTCGATCCACGCGCGCGCCCGTGGTTCGTCGAGGCTTCAGGGCAAAGCACCACCGTGCTGACGCGCCCTTATGTGTTCTTCACCACCCGCGAGGTCGGCATGACCCTGGCCCAGCGCAGCGTCAAGGGCGAGGCGGTGATCGGCATGGATGTCTCGGTCGATGACCTGGCCAGCGAAAGCCGGGACCTGCGCATGACCGCAGGGACCGAGCTTGCGGTGATCGACGATCAAGGCAGCGTGGTGGCCTATCCGGATCTCAAGCGGGTCATCGTGCACGAGGGCGAGACGGTGCGCCTGTCGCGCATCAGTGAGCTGGGGATTCCCAGCCTTGCGCAGCTGTATGCCGACCAGTCCCAAGGCGCCAGCCCCAAGCGTTTCCAGGTAGACGGGGAAGCCTGGTACGGCATGCGTGTGCCGCTCACCAGCTTGGCCGGGCAGGACTTGCAGGTGCTGATCGCCGTGCCTGGTCATGAACTGTTGGCGGGTGCGCGCAAGGTGTTGTTCGAGCAGTTGCTCTGGACCGCGGCGCTGATGGCCGTTTTGCTGGTGCTGGGCGGCTTGCTCGGCCAGCGTATCGGTCGTCCGTTACGTCTGCTGGCCGAGCAGGTGCGCGGCCTGGCAGGTTTCGACTTCAGCCGCGAGGTGGGGGTCAGGTCACGGGTGTCGGAGGTGCGCGAGCTGAGCCAGGTGCTCAGCCGCATGTCCGGGACGATCCGCAGCTTTCAGGCGATCACTCTCACGCTCAGCCGTGAGAGCCAACTCGAACGCATGCTCGAAGGCGTGTTGGCGCACTTGGTCGATGCCGCTGGCGTGCACGCCGGAGCGGTCTACCTGTTCGATGCGGAGCCTGCGCAGTTGCGCCTGGCCACTTGCTGCGGTAGCGAGGCCTATCCAGCGCAGCTCCAGATTCAAGCGGACGATCACCGGGACTTGGCGGCAGTCGTCAGCCATGCCCTTGAACTGTGCGGGCGCAGCCTGGCGGTCGTGCTCAACGACCGAAGTCAGGCGCTGCTCGGCATTCTGGTGCTGCAATTGGAAGCTGATCGGACAGGCGAAGGGGTGGGGCAGCCATTTCGACGCTTTGTCGAGGAGTTGTCCGGCGCCGCGGCCGTGGCCATCGAAACACGTCAGTTGGTCGAGGCTCAGCAACGCCTGCTCGATGCCATGATCAAGTTGTTGGCCGATGCCATCGACGCCAAGAGCCCCTACACGGGAGGTCATTGCGAGCGGGTGCCGCAACTGGCCCAGATGCTGTTGGACAAAGCCGTGCAAGCCGACAGCGGCCCTTATGCCGACTTCACCCTGAGTGATGCCGAGCGCTATGAGTTCCATGTCGCTGCCTGGCTGCACGACTGCGGCAAGGTCACCAGCCCCGAATACGTGGTGGACAAGGCGACCAAGCTGGAAACCCTCTACAACCGCATCCATGAAATACGCATGCGCTTCGAAGTGCTCTGGCGCGATGCCGAGCTCGATTACTGGCGTGGGCTGGCCAGCGGCGCGGATCAACCGCCACTGCAGCGTACGCTCGAGCGCGCCCAGGCCGAACTGCAGGAAGCGTTTGCCTTCGTTGCCAAGGCCAATATCGGTGGAGAGTTCATGCAGGAGCAGGACATCGAGCGACTGCAGCGTATCGGCCAGCGGCGTTGGCAACGGCACTTCGACAATCGGCTGGGGCTCTCGCGGGACGAGGAAGAGCGATTGGCAGGTGTTCCTCCCGTGCCGTTGCCGGCCGATGAGCTGCTGCTGGCTGACCGCGATGATCACCGGATGCCCTGGGGGGCGCGCAAGCCACCTGTGGCCAAGGATGACCCGCGCAACATCTGGGGCTTCGACATGCGCCTGCCGGCTCATGCCAGTAACGCCGGTGAGCTGTACAACCTCTCGATCCGCCGCGGCACGCTCAACGAGGAGGAGCGCTTCAAGATCAACGAGCACATCGTGCAGACCATCATCATGCTCGACTCACTGCCGTTCCCACGTCATCTCAAGCGTGTCTCGGCCATCGCCGGCAGCCACCATGAGCGGATGGATGGCGCGGGCTATCCGCGCCGGCAGGGCAGGGATGACTTGGGGATTCCTGAGCGGATCATGGCCATTGCCGATATTTTCGAGGCTCTGACCGCTGCCGATCGGCCTTACAAACCGGCCAAGACCCTGTCCGAGTCGGTGAAGATCCTGGTCACGATGGCCCGCGACAACCACATCGATGGGCAACTGTTGCGGTTGTTCCTCACTAGCGGGGTGTACCAGGAATATGCGCAGCGGTTCTTGCGTCCCGAGCAGATCGACGAGGTGGATGTGTCGTATTGGGTGGGGCAGCTTTAACGTGTAACTGGGCCGTATCGGTCCGATCAGCCCACCCTGGGCGAGTCTCGTGAAGACGCGGTCGCTTGCCCGCGCTATTTGATACACCGCATCACAAATGAAGTGCTCCGGCCTGTATTTATCCTTCCATGGCAACTTTCTACAGTCTTCTCCACCTGCTGCCCCGTCATTCCGACACCGCAGCGAACGGAGAGCACACCATGCCTTTCATCAGCGTACGTATCACTCGCGACGGCGTCACCGCGCAGCAAAAGGCCCAGGTGATCCAGGAGATCACCCAAACCATGGAGCGTGTCCTGAACAAGGACCCAGCGCTCACCCATATCGTGATCGAAGAGATCGACACGGATAACTGGGGGTACGCGGGCATGACCACGACGGCCTATCGCAAGCAGCAGGCGCAGTGAGCTGTTCGCGCAAAACGCTAGCGCAACGCTTTTCCTGAACTCATCGCTTTGACCGAGGAATCACCATGAACACTTCAAGCAAGGTCGTCATTGTTACCGGCGCCTCCCAAGGCATTGGCGCAGGCGTCGTCAAGGGCTTTCGCGAACGCGGCTGGCAGGTGGTCGCCACCTCCCGCTCCATCCAGCCGTCGAGCGACCCGGACATCCTGACCATCGCTGGCGACATCGCCGACCCGCAGACTGCCGAGCGCGTCGTTGGCGAGGCGATCGCCCGCTTCGGGCGGATAGACACCCTGGTCAACAACGCCGGCATCTTTGTCGCCAAGCCGTTCACCCACTACACCCATGCCGATTACGCGCAGGTCGTGGCTACTAACATGAGCGGCTTTTTCTACATCACCCAGCAGGCGATGGTGGAAATGGAAAAACAAGGGCGCGGCCATGTCGTCAGCATCACCACCAGTCTGGTCGATCATGCGATCGACGGCGTGCCTTCGGTATTGGCGTCCCTGACCAAGGGCGGGATCAATGCGGCGACCCGATCCCTGGCGATCGAATATGCCAAGCGCGGCATTCGGGTCAACGCGGTCTCTCCAGGCATCATCAGAACGCCGATGCATGCTGCTGAAACCCACGAGGCGCTGGGCAAGCTGCACCCGGTCGGTCATATGGGCGGGATTGACGATATCGTGCAGGCGATCCTGTACCTGGAGGGCGCAGGTTTCGTCACCGGCGAGATCCTGCATGTAGACGGTGGCCAGAGCGCAGGCCATTGATCCGAAGGTGGCTTTACCGGCTCGCACGGGCGGTAAAGCCGTTGGGGTCACGATGCTTTTCTGTTGCCGGGTGTGGTAAAGATCTGCCTTAGGATCTTCCTACCCGGTACCTGTGATGAAGCGCCATTTCGACGATTTGCAGTTGGGCAGCATCGAATTGTTCTGCCTGGCTGCAGAGGCCGGTAGTTTCACTGCCGCGGCCCAGCTTGCCGGTGTTACCCCCGCGGCGGTCAGCCGCTCGATTCTTCGTCTGGAGAAGCGACTGGGGTCGCGACTCTTTGCCAGAACCACCCGCAGCATCCGCCTGACCGAGGCCGGGCGAACCTTCTTCGAGCAGTGCAGCCAGGCGCTCAGTCAACTGGTGGAAGCCCAGCAAACCGTCATGGGTGCGCAGGCGACACCGTCTGGGCGTTTGCGTATCAGCCTGCCGACCACCTACGGGCATCACCGCATCCTTCCGTTGCTGCCGCTGTTTCGCGAGCGCTATCCGCAGGTCACCGTGGAGATTCACCTGGGCAACCGGAACATCGACTTCGTGGCGGAGGGATACGATCTGGCGATCCGGGTCAGGGCTCAGCCGGATTCGACGCTGGTCGCGCGCTTGCTCGAAGACGCCAAGCTGGTCGTGGTGGCCTCGCCTGCGTATCTGGCCAAGGCCGGCACACCGCAGGTGCTTGAGGATCTGGAGGCTCACGAGTGCATTCAGTTCGAGCTGCCCAGCAGTGGGCGGCGGATTTCGTGGCTGTTCCAGGAGCAAGGCCGAGAGCGAGAGATCTTCACCGACGGTGGCTATGCCTGCTCCGACGATGTCCTAGGCGGCGTCACGCTCGCTGAACACGGTGCGGGGCTGTTCCAGACCTACAAGTTCATTGTCGAGCAACAGCTGGCCGATGGCCGTTTGATCGAGGTTCTCGCCGCTTATGGCGGGCGTTCCCGGCCCTATACCTTGCTGTATCCCCATGGGCGCTCCATTCCTCAGCGGGTCAGGGTCTTCGTGGACTTTCTGCTGCAGTACCGCGAGCAATGGGCAGCGCTGTAATCCGACGCCTGGGCTGAATGTATCTCTGTGTATCTAAGCGCCTGCTTGCAAGGCTTCGCTTACAAATGCCGCTACCTGCGGATACGTGCGCGATACACGCGTGAGGCCAAATGAACCTGCCTGAACGAAACGGCCCTAGGCCACGTTCCCCGGCACGTTCGCCCTAGCGGCCAATCGCATAGATATTTCGGAGAATCACCATGTCCCGTTCCCAGTTCCCAAGCAAGACCCGCCTCGGCCTGCTCACCATCGCCCTGGTCGGAGGCATCAACATGACATCCGCCGCCTTTGCCGTGGACGCAATGCCTCAGGGCTATCAGCTTGCTTCCGCGCAAAAAGCCGGGGAGGGCAAGTGTGGTGAGGGCAAGTGCGGTGCCAGTGGTGCCAAGGCGACCCAGACTGAAGGCAAGTGCGGCGAGGGCAAATGCGGTGCCGATGGCGCCCAGGCCAAGGCGACCCAGGCTGAAGGCAAGTGCGGGGAGGGCAAGTGTGGCGATGCCTCCTTTGCCCGTACCGACACCAACCATGATGGCCGGGTCTCGCGTGCCGAGCTGCTGGCGGTCGCGCCCAAGGCCAATGCCGAGTTCGATGCCATCGACGCCAATCACGACGGCTTCCTCTCCGAGGGTGAGGTGTACCAGTTCCGCAAGAACCAGTTCGACGCCAACGGCAAGCCATTCCCTTCCGATCTGTACAGCAAGTTGAGCCAGGCCAGGAACTGACCTTCGCTGATCGCCTCCCCGAGCACGTCGGCCGGGGAGGCGACAGCCCCCAGGAGATCACCCATGAGTACTTCGTTTGCCTTGCACGGTGCCGGGCTCGGCCTGCGTCGGTCGCTTTTGCCTGAGTTGTTGAATATGGATGTTGGGGCGGTGGATTTTCTCGAGTGTGCGCCAGACAACTGGATCGGTGTCGGCGGCGCCTACGGTGAGAGCCTGGCCCGCCTGGCCGAGCGCTTTCCGCTGTCCTGCCACGGCCTTTCGTTGTCCCTTGGTGGCCCCGAACCGCTGGATCATGAGTTCTTGCGGCGCATCCGTGCCTTTCTCGACCAGCATGATGTCCCGCTGTTCAGCGAACACCTGAGCTATTGCAGCGATGACGGCCATTTGTACGACCTGATCCCCATGCCTTTCACCGATGAAGCGGTGCGCCATACTGCCAGGCGCATTCGTGAGGTTCAGGATGCCCTCGGTCGACGCATCGCTGTGGAGAACATTTCCTACTATGCGGCGCCTTACCAGGCGATGTCCGAGATCGATTTCTTGTGCGCGGTGCTGAATGAGGCCGACTGCGATCTGTTGCTGGACATCAACAACCTGGTCGTCAACGCCTGCAACCACGGTTACGACGCTGACGCTTTCCTTGCCCGTGTGCCAGCCGGGCGGGTGGCTTGCCTGCATGTGGCCGGTCATTACGATGAAGCGCCTGATCTTAAGATCGATACCCACGGTGCTGCGGTGCAGCATGACGTCTGGCAATTGTTGCACAGCGCCTACCAGTACCTGGGGGTGGTGCCGACTTTGCTGGAGCGCGATTTCAATTTCCCGCCACTTGCCGAACTGCTCGGCGAGGTGGAGGCCATCCGGATGCTGCAGGTCGCCGCGCAAGCGCCGGAGGTGCGTCATGGCTGAGACTTTGCGCGAACAGCAACTGTGCATGAGCCGTTTCATTCGCGATCCGCACGCCAACCCTGCACCGCCCGGCATCGAAGCGCGGCGCCTGGCGGTGTACCGACAACTGTTTCTGGGCAATATGCGGTCGCTGCTGGCTGGCAGCTTCCCTGTGCTGAGCGCCACGTTGCCCCAGGCGCAATGGCAATCGCTGACTGCGGATTTCTATGCCAGCCACCGCTGCAAGACGCCGTTGTTCACTGAAGTGGCAGGCGAGTGGGTCAACTACCTGGAGACCCGCGCCGACCTGCCGGGCTGGGTCGCCGAACTGGCCCACTATGAATGGGTCGAGACCCTGTTGCTGCTTAGCGACGCCGCCGACGCGTCCCATGATCCAGAGGGCGACCTGCTCGACGGTGTGCCGCTGCTATCGAGCCTTGCCATGCCCTTGGCCTATGCCTGGCCGGTCAGCCATATCGGCCCCGACCACATTCCGCTGGCAGCACCAGCCGAACCCACGTTGTTGCTGGCGCGACGCGGTGCAGACCAGAAAATCCACTTCGCGCGGCTTGCGCCGTTGGCCCATGCGCTGCTGGTGTCAATGCAACAGCAACCGCTCACCGGTCGGGAACACCTCGCCGTGGTAGCTGATTGGGCGGGTGTCGAACGAGCGGCTATCGAATCCCACGGCAGTGCGTTGCTCCATAACCTCAAAGCCCAAGGCGTCGTCATCGGCACCGCGTGACCAATCAAGCGCTTGACGTCAGGCTGCAGGCTAGGAGGTCGTGGCGTTTTGAGCCGTAAATGCCGGGCCTGTGGTTGTTAAGGCATTTGGTCTGAAATTGCTGAAGAAAATGCATAGCGCGACGACTTCTGCCACTCATACAGGAACACAGATCTTCCTGTGTTTGACTTGAGGTAAGCGATCATGGCTAACAATCAAGACAACCGTGGCGACCAAGGCGGCAGCACCGGCGCAGGTCAACAAGGTGGCCAAGGGTCCAATCAGCAAAAAGGTGGCTCCGAATCCGGCCGTAAGCCTGAGGACAAAATGAACAAGGATTGGGATCGCTCCCGGGATTCGGGAAGCCAAGGTGGGCAGTCTGGCCAGAACATGACCGACCAAAAGAACCCCTCGCAGCAAGACCGCATGGGTGGGCAACAGCCGCAAGGCGACACTGAAAAGTGGGACAAAGACCGCTGATTGCCTTTGAACCGCGCTGGGGTGGATAAACCGCCCCGGCGCACCGGATTCACGCCATGGTGGCCGCCGCCGCTTCTTCCAACCACGTCAGCAACGCTTTCATTTCTTCCTGTCGCTCTCGGCCCGGCACGCACACCGCCATGTAACGTGGCCCTGGCAGGCTGATTTCAGGCCTGAAGGTCATCAGTTCACCTCGCTTGAGGCTGTCGGCCACCAGCACGTTGCTTGCCAGCACCAATCCATGGCCCGCGATGGCGGCCGCCAACGCATAATGCTCATCATCGAACTCACGCATGCGTGCCCGTCCCAGCCAGTGCGCACAGCCGGCGGCTGCACACCAGCTTTGCCAATTGATCGTGTCGCCTTGCGGAATCTGCCAGCGAAGGTCTATCAGCTGCAATTGGTCCTCATCCAGGCGGGCCAGCACGGCTGGTGCGGCATAGACCGAGAAGCGTTCGTTCATCAGTGGCTGGCTGAACAGCTTCGGATCTGGGCGGCTGACGGCTCGAATGGCGATGTCGACGCTGGAGTCACGTAACAGGTCCACCAGCTCGTTACGGGTGTCGACCCGTATGTCCAGCTGCGGGAAAGCACGATAGAAAGCGCCGAGCCTTGGGATCAGCCAGCTCGCGGCCAAACCGGGCGTCGTGGTGAGGGTGAGGGTCAGCGAAGTGGTTTTCGGCAGGAAGTGTTCCAGGCTCCGGCTGATATCGAGGAACGCTTGGTGGACCTGGCGATAGAGCTGTTCGCCTTGCTCGGTCAGTGCCACGCCTTGCCCGGAGCGCTCGAACAGCAACGTGCCAAGCCGGGCCTCCAGCGCCTTGACCTGGTGGGAAATGGCCGCCGGTGTGACAGACAGTTCCTCGGCGGCGGTCTTGAAACTGCCTAGGCGTGCCGCAGCCTCGAAGCTGCGCAGCGCGTTGAGCGCAAGCGTGGAGAACACCCACCACCTCCCTGGATGAATTGGATTGGGACCGGCTCAATTTATCTCATTTTTCCTGGCTTTCATCGGGCGCTAAGGTGAGCGGCACTCGCTCAATCATAGGTGTATCGTCATGCAAGGCCCTCTTCGAAAAGTCGTACAGGCTGTGCTTTATGAAGCCATCGCCGTCGCCGTTCTGTCACCTGCAATCGCCCTGGTCTACAAGAATGGCTTGGCGCATGCCGGTGCCCTGTCGTTGATGCTGTCTGCCAGCGCCTTGCTTTGGAACGTGGTGTACAACTACCTGTTCGAGTTCTGGGAGAGCCGTCAGGCGAACCGGGCGCGTACTGTCGGAAGGCGTCTGCTTCATTCGGTGGGGTTCGAAGGCGGGCTGGTGGTGCTGTTGGTGCCCTTGGTCGCCTGGTGGCTGCAGATCTCGTGGTGGGCCGCATTGGTGACCGATCTGGGGTTGTTCGTGTTTTTCTTCTTCTATGCACTGGTATTTCAGTGGAGCTTCGATCGTGTGTTCGATGTGCCTCTGTCGGCGCAGGGCAAGGCGCCGGCCGATGCGTGCACTGGGCCTTGAAAGCGACTTCGGTCTGCACGCTTGACCTTAGGTTAACTCGAGGTTTCAGAATGCCCGCTCTCACCACTGGAGTAGCCCTATGTTCAACGATTCTCGTCCTGTGTTCGAGCTGTCCAATCCAGCTGGGTTGTATGACCCGCGCGATAATGGATATTCCCACGTCGCGGCAGTGGCGCCTGGGGCCAGGCTGTTGTTCATCGCCGGGCAAGGCGGTGAGGATGTCCATGGGCGACTGCCATCGGCGTTCTCTGAGCAGGCCAGACAGGCATTGGCCAACCTGAGCACCGCACTCCAATCGCAGGGCGCAAGCTTGCATCAAGTGTTCAAGCTGACCTTGCTGATCGTCGATCATGATGAGCATCGCCTGCGCGAGTGGGTCAGGGAGGTCGATCGGGTCTGGAAGGACAGGGCGCCCGTCTGTACGTTGATTCCGGTGTCACGACTGGCGCTGGATGAGATGCTTGTGGAAATCGAGGCGGTGGCTGCTTGTAGCTGAGCGGCATTCGCGAAACGCTGGGGGCACGGGCTTCGCCCACGTCCATTGGATTGCGACAACTAAATTGAGCAAGACCATTTCTTGCACTTCGATCGCGGTAAGCGTTGTTGCAGTGTGTCGCAGTTCAGCCGCTGCGTTTGACCATGCCCAGTATGGTCTGGCGCAGCTCTTGCTTTGCCTGCTCTGCAGTGATGTCTCCCACTACCGCAGCATCGGACAGGGCGTCGGCGGCGCCAAGCATGGCCCACAGGCTAGCGCTCGATAGGCCAGCGGAGCCGGCGAAGGGCGCAAACACGTCCGCACATTTTTGGATGAATGCTTTCTGATATCGGCGTTTGACGGCCGCAAGCTCCGGAGACCCGCTGAGTGCCGCCAGGACCCCTTGGATCTCACGCCCTTGTGTCAGCACGCAATCGACATAGGCAGCGGCGAAGATACGTGCTTTGTCCGTCAACGTGGGCTCGGCGGTTGCGACGGCGGCATCGAAAAGGGCTGTCTGGCGGATGTCGTAGTCTTCGTAGAGGGCGGCGAGCAGGCCATTGCGGGTTCCGAAGTGATCGTAAACCACAGGTTTGGTGATGCCTGCTACATCGGCCAGGCGACCCAGCGTGAGGGCATCCGTACCCTCATCGCCGATCAATGCCCAGGAGGCCTCCAGCAACTGGCGGGTGCGGGCTTCTCGGGGCAGGCGTCGGCGCGAAGGTACGGAAGTTGGTGAAGTCATGCTGCCGATTGTCCCACTCTTGTTCAGTGCTGGGAAGCTGCCATACCGGCGCCTATCTTGTACGCAGTCTCCAGATGAACCTGCGGATAACCCTCATCCGATGCCAGAAGCAAGGTGGAGCTGTGCACACGGGCTCCGCAGTAATCGAAAATCCCGTGGTCGATCTGGGTCTTCATCGCAGGCCCGTAGCCGTGTCGAGTGAAGGTCCCTTCATCGGCGCCGCCAACGGCAACCAGGTGAACCTGCAGACGCTGCAGCTTTTTCACGACTTTGCCATTGCCACTGTCCTCGTAGGCCCAGCCCATCGAAAACACCCGATCAATCCAGCCTTTGAGCAAGGCAGGGAATGACCACCAATAGATCGGGTAAACAATGACCAAGGCATCGGCACGATCCAGTCGCTCTTGCTCACTGGCCACGTCAGCAGGCGCTGCGGCTTGTTTCATGAAGAGCGCTTGATCCTCTTGGTTGAAACGCGGATCGAAACCTTCGGCCGCGAGATCTGCAAATTCACTAGTGTGCTGCGCGTCAGAAGCGGCTATGCCCAGGGCGACGTGCCGGGCAATGGCATGAGTCAAGGAATCGGGATTGGGGTGGGCGACGACGATCAGGCTGTGCATGGCGATACTCCGGCAGTTTGGCGAGCGGCTGTCGAGATCATAGGTGTCCGCTGGCTGTTAGCTACGAAAAGTAACCTACCATTGGTAACTTGTCGAATGTCTTGCGCAGTGCCGGGCGACGGTACCGATTTGTAAGGTCGATCACTGTAGAACGGTGTTTCGGTAGAAGAGTTCTTGTTTTTGAACTATGCGGCTATAAAAACCCAATTATTCGAAGTGCATAGCAATATATGTTGGAAATTTGGCATTTTTGAGCTACAAAACGCAATCCTCCTGAAGCGGCCAGGGTTTAGATTGGATCCAATGTCGCTCCGGTTCTGTTCGGGCGGCTACACAGCAAACCCAGGCAGAGGAGAAGCCGCCATGATGTTGAAGGATCCTTCCCGTAAGTATCGCCATTTCGCCACAGTCAATTTGCCAGACCGCCAATGGCCCAATCGCGTTCAAAAGGCCGCTCCCCTGTGGTGCAGTGTCGACATGCGTGACGGTAACCAGGCACTGATCGAGCCGATGAACGCTGAACGCAAGCGGCGTTTTTTCGAGTTGCTGGTGAAAGTCGGTTTCAAACAGATTGAGGTAGGTTTCCCGGCCGCCTCACAAACCGACTTCGACTATGTGCGTGAATTGATCGAGAGCGGCGCCATTCCCGAGGATGTCACTATTCAGGTCATGACCCAGGCGCGCACTCACCTGATCGAACGTACTTTCGAAGCGCTCAAGGGCGTGCCACGGGCCATCGTGCATGTTTATAACGCCACTGCTCCCGTGTTTCGTGATGTGGTGTTCGGCGTGGATCGGGCTGGCTGCATCGAGATTGCCACTCAGGCCACCCGTGAGATCAAGGCGCTGATGCAGGCCAACCCGCAGACGCAGTGGACTTACCAATATTCGCCTGAAACCTTTTGCTTCACCGAGCTCGACTTTGGCCTGGAAATCTGTGAAGCGGTGATCGATGTATTCGATCCGACACCAACCAACAAGATGATCCTGAATCTGCCCACTACCGTGGAAGTCTCCACCGCTAACGTGTTCGCTGACCAGATCGAATGGTTTTGCCGCCATGTACGCAAGCGTGACAGTGTGATCATCAGCGTCCACCCACACAATGATCGTGGTACCGGCGTGTCTACTGCCGAGCAGGCCTGCCTGGCGGGAGCCGAGCGGGTCGAGGGGACGTTGTTCGGCAATGGTGAGCGTACCGGTAATGTCGATCTTCTGACCTTGGCGATGAACCTCTATACCAGTGGCATCAGTCCAGGGCTGGATTTCTCCGACATCATCCACGTCCAGCGCGAGGTCGAGTTCTGTAACCAGTTGCCGACCCACCCACGTCACCCCTACGCGGGAGAATTGGTATTCACGGCATTTTCCGGCTCTCACCAGGACGCTATCAAGAAAGGCTTCGCCCGCCGCCAAAGCGATCCCGACGGGTTCTGGGAGGTTCCGTACCTGCCGATCGATCCGGCCGACATGGGACGTAGTTATGAAGCCGTCATCCGGGTCAACAGCCAGTCAGGCAAGGGTGGTGTGGCCTATCTGCTGGAGCAGCAGGGTATCGTCCTGCCGCGCCGGTTGCAGATGGAATTCAGCGGGCTGGTGCAGCAGGTTGCCGATAGCGAAGGCAGGGAGATCACCCGTGAGATGATTTGGTCGTGCTTCACCGAACACTATCTGGAGCAGGGCAATCCATACACCTTGCTGCAACCGGTGCTCGCCACGGACGAAACCCGTACGTACCTTGACGCACAACTGGCAATTGACGGTGAGCACCTGGCGCTTGCTGGCGAAGGCAACGGCCCATTGGCCGCGCTGGTAGATGCGCTTGCCCAACAAGGTCTGGCCTTCGATATTGCCGATTACCACGAGCACGCTGTGCGTGATGGCGCCCAGTCCGAAGCCATCGCTTACATCGAGATACGTGTCAACAACCAGCTGCTGTTTGGAGTGGGCAGGGACGGCAGCGTGCTCCAGGCATCACTCATGGCTGTCGTGAGCGCTGTCTGCCGTGCCACGCGTCTGGGATTGCTCAAGTCTCTGAGCGTAACCGCCACGGCTTAGGCAGACCGCGCTTGGCGATCAAAGGCTGTCAGGATCGCCGAAGAACATCTGAATCCGCGACCTCAACCACCGCTCGGCCGGGTCGTTGTCCTGTGCGCCGCGCCAGGCCATGTGCAGCTCGAAGGTGCGCACGTCCAGGGGGAGGTCTTCGGCGCGCAGGCCGCCGGCGGCGGTCAGTGCGTCGGCGGTGTAGTCGGGCACCGTGGCGACGATGTCGGTGCCCGCCAACAGGCTACCCAGGCCGTTGAACTGCGGCACGGCCAGGACCACATGGCGCTTGCGGCCGATCTGTTCGAGGGCTTCGTCGATGAAGCCGGACAGATCGCCTGCGAACGACACCAGGGCATGGGGCCGTGCACAGAAGTCATCCAGGCTCAGGCTGCCGGGCATGCTATCGGCGCGCAGCAACTTGGGCTGGCTGCGGCGCAGGATCTTGCGCTTTGCGTTGGCTGGCAGTTCATTGGTGTAGCTCACGCCTACCGAGATCTCGCCAGAGGCGAGCAATGTGGGCATCAGCAGGTAGTTGACCCGACGCACCACCAGCACGATGCCCGGCGCTTCGGCGCGAATCCGTTTGAGCAACAGCGGCAGCAAGGCGAATTCGGCATCGTCGGAGAGGCCGATGCGAAACACCGAGGTGCTGGTGGCTGGGTCGAAGTCGGCGGCGCGGCTGACGGCCGTGGAGATCGAGTCCAGCGCCGGCGAGAGCAGGGCGAAGATCTCATGAGCCCTGGCCGAGGGCTCCATGCTGCGGCCGGTACGCACGAACAGCGGGTCATCGAAGAGGGTACGCAGGCGCGACAGGGCGGCACTGATCGCCGGCTGGCCGAGGAACAGCTTCTCGGCGGCACGGGTCACACTGCGTTCGTGCATGAGTGTCTCGAACACGATCAGCAGGTTCAGGTCTACGCGGCGCAGGTCGTTACGGTTCATCGAAGAGTGCTCGGCCTAGAGTAGGTCAGGGATGAATCTTAAGGCCAAAGGCTGGTACCCTGCACCGATTTCCGGGGACCAATGCACGGATTTGCCAGGAGCCCAATCGATGACAGGCATGTCAACTATTAATAGCCACTGATGGTCTTACGGTAAAAGCCCGGATAAAGTCCGTGGTAATACGAGATTCACGAAGGCGAGGTATGTGATGTCCCGCATGATTCGTTTCCACAAGTTCGGCGCCGCCGACGTTCTGCGCTGCGAAGAGCAGACCGAGCCGTCCCCCGCGACGGGCGAGGTGCAGATCCGCGTCCAGGCGATTGGCGTCAGCTGGTACGACGTGCTCTGGCGGCAGAACCTGGCACCCTCCCAGGCACGCCTGCCGGCGGGCATCGGTCATGAAATGGCCGGGGTAGTGACAGCGGTCGGCGAGGGCGTCGAGGATATCGCCGTGGGCGATCGGGTAGCCAGCTTTCCGGCCACCAGCGCCAACGAACACCCGGTCTATGGCGATGTCATCGTCCTGCCGCGTACCGCCATCACCCGTTATCCCGATATCCTGACGCCGATCGAAGCCAGCGTGCATTACACACCGCTGCTGATTGCCTACTTCGCCTACGTCGACCTGGCCCGTGCGAAAGCCGGCCAGACTGCATTGGTCACTGACGCCAGCCATTGCGCGGGGCCTGCCTTCGTGCAACTGGGCAAGGCATTGGGTCTGAAGGTGTTTGCCGCCACCAAGGACCCCGAGCAGCGCGACTACCTGCTGAGCCTTGGCGCCGAGAAAGTGATCGTCACCGAAGAGCAGGACCTGCTCATGCAGGTGGCCAAATACACCGATGGCCGTGGCGTCGACATGGTCCTGGACGGCATGGGCGGGCCGCAGATGTCGCTGCTTGGAGATGTCCTGGCACCGCGTGGCAGCCTGGTGCTGTACGGCCTGCAGGGCGGAAACCAGACGCCATTCCCGGCCTGTGCGGCGTTTCAGAAGAACATTCAGTTCTACGTGCACTGCATCGGCAATTTCACCGGTAAGCCGGAGCTGGGCATTGCGCAGGACCAGGTTGCCTTGCAACGTGCCCTGCGTGACATCAATCAGTTCACCGCCGATCAGTTGCTGACACCCCAGATCAGCAAGGTCTATCCATTCACCGATGTGGTCGAGGCACATCGCGAGATGGATGAATGCCCCTGTGGGGGGCGGATCGTCTTGACGATGGGTTAATGCCAAGCTTGTCATCGTGCAAAAAAAGCCCGGGCCTTTGGTCCGGGCTTTTTCTTTGGGTCGAGCTAAAGATAATTCCTACGCATCATTGAATATTGTCTTACAGGTAGAAGTTGACAATTAATAAATGAGGTGTGGGGCTGCAGTCATGCAATTACGTCTTAACTTTTAACGATTAAAGCGGACGTGGGTGAATGGTTTTTTTACCCAGATCTGTATCTTTTATTCGTAATGCAACCTTCGATAATGACCCTGTACGGATGATTCATAGGAGCGATGGATGGGCTTGGGAAGGCTTTGGCGCGCGTGCGCCAGTGTGCGGGGTGAATTGGCTTGGGTGGTGTGCTTCGGTATTTCCCAAGACTTTGTAGGAAAGGTCAGCAAAGTTGGGCTGGCCCAACTGTTTATTTCGCACTTTACGTTTAAACACCGTGATGAAGAACAGGGAGTGTTCCGATGAGCAGTCTTCATGACCAGGCCATGCAGTCCATCTATCAACAAGTATTGGACCGTGTATGTAATCAGATGCCCCGCGGGCAACACGCCTCGCTGCAATTGTTGATCCAGCGGTTGACGGTCGCCGCAGGCGGGGAGCCGTACATCGGTGAGTTCCAGCTGGTGGTGGTGCTGGGGGGTGACCGTCGCAGTGCGCATCTGCTGGCGAATTTACGCGCTGCACAGTTAAGTCTGGCCTTGCGTGGCGGCCGGACCTTCCGTTTGAGGGTGATCGTGAGCTGTCTGCCCGCGCCCGACCCACATATGCAACTGAGTCATGAGCGCCTGTTCAACGCGCTGTTCATGCAGGATGACCCCAGGGTACAGCTGCTCATGCTGGAAGATGACAAGGTGGTGCCGTTCAGCACCTGCGTGGCACAAGCCGTGCGGCCTTGGGTGGCTTCGCGGCAGGCCTTGCTGATGTTCGGGCACCTCACCGAGGCGACGCCCAAGGCCCTGCTGGGCTGCCGCTTGCATCTGCAACTGGCTGGCGCCTTGCAAGGGACGCTCGATCACAGCGGCGCTGCCACCGCCTTGATCACGGCCTTGCCTGATCGTGAGCGCAGACGTGTCATGGCCTGGGGGCGGCGGATCTTGCGACTGACTGGGGAGCTCGAGGGGCTTGGCGACGTGGCTCGGTGTGCTGCGGCCTTGGCTGAGGGGTTGAGTCGCCTGCATATGCGGGTCGGGGCACCATTGGGACGGTGTCTGGACATGCCCACGGCAATGCGCCCTGAGTTGCCGCTCAAGATGTTGACGGTGGACGACTTGCTTTGCCCCTCGAGCGAAGCGCATCACCTGGACGCGATGCTGGGCCCGCCAAAAGAGCATGGCTTAGCCAATACGCCACTGGGCGCCTGGACAGCGTCCGGCATCGTGGAAAACCTGACGGGGGCGCATGCACATCTGCGGGCGCGACAGCCCCGGGAGCGGGAGGGGCAGCTCTCTATTAAGGATGTACGCGCCAGCTGGTGGCTGCGGGTACAGCAGCAGGGAAGGGTGTCGTTCCTGCAGGGGCTGGGGCTCAATGAGGAGCAACTCACGTGCCTGCTGTTCACCCCCTTTAGCGGGCGAGGTAAAAAACTGGCGGACTTCGTGCACGCTTGCCATCCACGCATGGGAGTGGCCTTGCCTTATCTGCACAAGGCACTGCAAGGCAAACCTTGCCCTGAAACCATCAAGCACTGGCTGGTGGACGTCAGTGGGTTGAGCCTGGTGCAGTTGCAGGCGATCTACGCGGCTCGCCTCGAGCCATCCGCTTGGCGTCTGCTGGTGAGTTTGACGCGGCGGGATGCAGCGCTGCGGTGGTTGCCACCCCTGGACTCTACGCCTGTGATCGTCCGCCAGGCGGCATTCTGATGGGGCGTTCGGCGCGTGGGGAATTCGCCTACCAGGGCGTATATCGCTATCTGGATGCCCTGATTGCCCAAGCCGATTATGCAGAACGGGGGCGTCTACCCTCCTTGCGCGACCTGGCCCGGCGCCTTCGGGTTTCGCTGGCGACCGTACAGTGCGCGTACAGCCTGTTGGAGCGTCAAGGCCGGGTTCGTTCGGTGCCCAAATCAGGGTACTTCGTGAATTTCGCCGAACCGCAGATCGCTTCGACAGGGGCGCATGCGCCCTTGGTCCCTCCGGTATCCGTCCTGGCCATGCCATCGCCTCATACACTGGAACGCACGTTGCTCGCCCATGAACGACGCCTCTCGCGCCAGGGCGGGCAGGCGACGTGGCGCTTGGGCAGCGGCGCGTTGTTGCGTAGCGTTTTGGCCGCACGCTACACCCGCGCTTCTGGCCATTGCTGGAATGCTCGGCACGTGCACTTGGCCACGGATGTACAGGCCTTGCTTGAAACGCTGTTGCTTGCCCTGCGTCTTCAAGGGGCAACGGCTGTGGTGGCAACCCCTTGCTGCTGGCGCCTGTTGCATGGCTTGCAGCAGGCTGGCATGCGAGTACTGGAAGCACCGTTGGCTGCTCATGGGGGGATGGACATGGGCGCGTTCACACGCTTGCTCGAACATGAGTCGGTACAGCTTGTGGTGATGCCTTCCTGCTTGTCCATGCCACTGGGCCGCCTGACGCCTGTGCAGGATCAGCAGCAACTGGCCCGTGTGCTCGCCGAGCATCCCGCTTTGCTGCTGGAGAACGACATGGACAGCGACCACTGTTTCGCAGGCCCTCCGGCGTCGCGGCTACGCGATGACATCGACGCGAGTCGCCTGCTGATACTCGGTTCGCTGGAGGCCACGTTGGGCGCTGAAGCGCCTTACACCTACCTGCTGTGTCGCCAACCCTGCGTCGACGAAGCCATCACCAGACGAGGCTTTCTGTTACCCCCACTGCGTCAGCAAGCGGTAGCGCATACGTTCACAAAAGGGGAGGTCGACGATAGCTTGCCTGCCTTGCGCTTCGATCTGCAGACTCGAATGGACTACCTGTGCAGTCGAATCGAACTGCGTCTGGGCACGCACCTGGCGTTTGCCAAGCCTGATGGCGGGCGGGGGATCTGGGCACGCCTGAACCAACCGATCGATATGGACGCCATTCTGGCGGCAGTGGCGGGTAGCCCGTTGTCTGTCATTCCTGGGGAGTTGTTCGGGCTCAAAGGCAGTTTCCCGCAGCACGTGCTGTTGGTCTGGTGCGCCGAGTCATGGGAGGGGCTGGACCAAGTGTTGCGCCGGCTGGGAAGGGTACTTGTCGGTCGTTGAGTGAGTGCGTCCGCTGATCGGTTCCGCCAGGGATCATTGTGTTTTCAATATTAAAGTGGCCAAAGTGAGTTAAGTCTTCATTGTTGCCTGAGTACGACATTTAAATAGCCTTGTACGACGCACTTTCAAGTTGGTTAATAACATTGGCGTGTCTTTTTATAGGCGGTGTTGAAACACGTTTTCCTACACGCTATAAGGGGCGACACTTTGTCTGGAGTCGTCTACATGGCCGTCGTATTTCGTCCGGGTCGCAGCTCGGATGCGCGTGACATTGCTCGGTTGTTTCAAATAACTTCCGAAGGGGTAGCCGATTATATTTGGAGCCAGTTGGCAGAACCGGGCCAGGATTTGCTGGATGTCGGCACTGCCCGTTATGCCCGTGATAACGTGGATTTCTCCTATCAAAATTGCCTAATTGCAGAAGCCGACGGGCAGGTCATCGGCATGATGCATAGCTACGCGATGCATCACGATCCAGACCCAGCCCCGATGACTGACCCTGTATTGGCACCTTATGCCGATATGGAAGTTCCCGACACGCTCTATATTTCGAGCTTGGCTCTTCACGATGGCTGGCGTAATCAGGGCTTGGGTGTACAGTTCCTTGAGCAGGCTCAGCAACGCGCTGATCAACTGGGGCTCAAGGGCCTGAGCTTGATCGACTATGCTGCGAACACCGGTGCCCGGCGCTTTTACGAACGGCACGGTTTCAAGATCGTCAAAACCTGCACGATCGTGCCCCACCCGATGGTTCGAGTGAGCGGGGAAGCCTATCTAATGCACAGGCCTTGACGGCACTTGAACGGGCATTGCAGGCCCCGTTTCAACGCAGTAGGGGCGGGTGCGGATCCATTTTTTAAGACCCTGAGCTCACCAGCGAGGCGACCTGTAGCACTTGCCAGTGCTTGGGGTCTGTATGTATAACCAGTGCCTGTTCCCATACCTGAACGCGCACCGTGATTGCCCATTCCGTCGACGACCCTCTTTATTACCTGCATAACTTCCGGCAGGTCCTGGCCTGGGTCGAGCAGCGCTACGCCGATCTGCTCGATGAGGTCGAGCACTGCTTTCTACAGGCGTTCGAGCGGTTGCCCGAGCCTGCCCAGGCCTTGATGGTTCGAATGGTCATGCGCAAGGGCGAACTGTTTCGCAGTGACAGGCTCGACTACGCCGAAATCGGTGATTGCTCATCGGCATTGCAACCACTGCTGGCGTTGGGGTGGGTCAGCGACGACGCCGTCCTGACCCTGGAGCAATTGTTCGATGTGCTGCGCAAACAGGAGCTGGCCCAATGCTTTGCCGCACACCTGAGCAAGCCACGGGCCGCCAAAGGCGAACTGCTTGCGCAGTTGCAGCCGTTGGCGCTGGCGCCCCGCACGTTGACTGAGTGGTTTGCGCAATCTCCGATACGTATCTTCCATTGGCGCCTGCAGCCATTATGTGATCGCTTGCGCCTGTTGTTTTTCGGCAATCTTTATCAGGACTGGTCGGAGTTCGTGCTCGCCGATCTGGGTTTGCTGCGTTATGAGCAAGTGCCGCTGAGTGTCGATTCACGCGTCTTGCGCCAGCGCACGGAGATCGACCTGGCCATGGCGTTGCACCAGTGCGCCGACCGGCTGGAGCAAGGGGAGGACGCCGACTCGCTGCTGGCCACCCTGGAGGGACTGCACAGCGACAACCCGTGGTTGGTACGGCGACGCGGGCGATTGATGTACAGCATCGGTCAGCAGTGCGAGCGCCGGGGGGACTGGGACCAGGCCTTGGTGGTCTATGCTCGCAGTGATCATCCCGAAGCGCGTGTACGCCAGGTGCGGGTGCTGGAGCGCAGTGAGCAGTGGGACCGGGCGCAGGCACTGGCGCTGGAGTTGGCCGCCTCGCCTGTCAATGCGCAGGAACAACAAGCGTTGGCGCGCATGTTGCCACGCCTGGCGCGCAAGCTCGGTGGTCCGCCGCAAGCGCGCCGCCGCCCGGCGGACCTGGCGTTGATCGAGTTGCAGCTACCGATCGAACGTTCCGCCCTTGGTGTCGAAGAGGCGGTACGCCTGCACCTGGCTGAGGGCGCAAGCACCTGTCACTACGTCGAGAACACCCTGTTCAACAGCCTGTTCGGTCTTTTGTGCTGGGAGGCAATCTTCGCCCCGGTACCAGGCGCGTTCTTCCACCCTTTCCAGGCCGGCCCGCAGGATCTGCACGACAGTGACTTCCAGCAACGACGCGCGGCGTTGTTCCAGGCCTGCCTGAGTCGGCTCGACGATGGCAGCTACCGTCAGGCCATGCGCGACTGTTTCACCGCCAAGCATGGGCTGCAATCCCCGTTCGTATTCTGGCCGATGCTCACTCCTGAACTGCTCGAGCAAGCCCTGGCGTGCATACCGGCGGCTCACCTCAAACAGTGTTTCATCCGTCTTTTGCAGGACATCCGCAGCAATCGCGCGGGCATGCCTGACCTGATCCAGTTCTGGCCTGCCGAAGGCCGTTACCGCATGATCGAGGTCAAGGGGCCTGGAGACCGACTGCAGGACAACCAGTTGCGTTGGCTCGCTTTCTGCCGTGAGCACGACTTGCCGGTGGCGGTGTGCCATGTACGCTGGACCGAGACGCCGACATGACCTACACCGTGGCAGTCCGTGCGTTGTGCGAGTTCAGCGCTAAGGTAGGCGACTTGGACCTGCGCTTCACGCCATCGCCCACGGCCCAGGAAGGGATCGCCGGTCATCGTCGGGTTGTGGCGCGGCGCGGCGCAGACTACGAGGCGGAGGTAGCGCTGCAAGGCCAATACCAGAGCTTGTGCGTGCGTGGCCGAGCCGATGGATATGACCCGGTGCGCAATCGTCTGGAAGAGATCAAGACCCACCGCGGCGACCTTGCCCGTCAGCCGCACAACCATCGTCAGTTGCACTGGGCGCAGGCCAAGGTCTATGCCTGGCTGCTGTGCCAGGCCCGGGGGCTGGAGACGATCGACGTCGCGTTGGTCTACCTGGACGTGGACAGCGACCGCCAGACACTGATCAGCGAAGAGCACAGCGCTTCGGACCTGCAACGCTTTTTCGAGGTCCAGTGCCAGCGATTTCTGGTCTGGGCCGAAGTCCAGCAGCAGCGCCTGGTAGAACGTGACAGGGATCTCAAGGCTTTGGGGTTTCCCTACCCGCAATTTCGCCAAGGCCAGCGCCAGTTGGCCGAGACGCTGTACAAGGCGGTGAGCACTGGCCGCTGTCTGATGGCCCAGGCCAGCACGGGCATCGGCAAGACCCTAGGGACTTTGTTCCCATTGCTCAAGGCCATGGCACCCCAGCAACTGGACAAAGTGTTCTTCCTGACCGCCAAGACTCCAGGCCGGGCCCTGGCGCTGGATGCCTTGCGCCAGATCACCGATGCCACCCCGCAGCCGGCTTTGCGCACTCTGGAACTGATCGCGCGGGACAAAGCCTGCGAATACCCCGCAAACGCCTGTCACGGCGAGTCCTGTCCGTTGGCCCGAGGCTTCTACGACCGGCTGCATGCAGCGCGCGAGGAGGCGGGGCGCCGGCCGCTGCTCGACAAGGCGGTGCTCCGCGAGGTGGCGTTGGCGCACCAAGTTTGTCCTTATTACCTGGGGCAGGAAATGGCGCGTTGGGCCGATGTGCTGGTGGCCGACTACAACTATTATTTCGACGCCCACGCCTTGCTGCATGCCCTTACCCAAGCCAACCAGTGGCGTGTGGCGGTGCTGGTGGACGAGGCGCACAACCTGGTCGAGCGGGGGCGGGGGATGTACAGCGCAAGCTTGGACCAAGGCCAGTTGGCCAGCCTGCGCCAGAGCAACCCCCCTGGCGTGGGCAGTGCCCTCGAGCGTTTGAACCGGCAGTGGAACGCCTTGTACAAGGCGCAACAAGCCCCTTATCAGACGCTCGATCGGCTGCCTGAAGACTTTCTGCGCACGCTTGCGCAGTGCATCGGCCTGATCCAGGAACGTCTGGAGCAGGCGCCTGGCGAGGTCGACCCGGCGCTGTTGCAGTTCTTCTTCCAGGCCCTGCAGTTCACCCGGGTCGCTGAGCTGTTCGACGATCACTTCATATTCGACGTGACATTGCGCACGGGCCCGCGCAAGCGTCGCTTGTCGACCTTATGTCTGCGCAACGTGGTGCCGGCGCGGCTGCTGGGGCCGCGCATGCAGGCGGCGCGTAGCGTCACGCTGTTCTCTGCCACCTTAAGCCCACGGCATTACTACGCCGACCTGCTGGGTATGCCGACCGACACGGCCTGGCTGGAGGTGGCGGCACCGTTTCGCGCCGAACAACTGGCGGTGCGCATCGTCAGCGAGGTGTCCACCCGCTACCGGGAGCGCCAGGCGTCGCTGGAACCGATCGTCGAACTGATCGCCGAGCAGTACCGCGCCCGGCCGGGCAATTACCTGGCGTTCTTCAGCAGCTTCGAATATCTAGGGCAGGTGGCCACCTTGCTGGCCGAACGTTATCCGGCAATCCCTCGGTGGGAGCAGGCGCCAGGCATGGACGAAGGCGCGCGGGAGGCGTTTCTGAAGCGTTTCGTGCCCGATGGCAAAGGTGTCGGTTTTGCCGTGCTGGGCGGTGCCTTCGGCGAGGGAGTCGACCTGCCTGGCAGTCGTTTGATCGGTGCGTTCGTCGCCACCCTGGGGCTACCCCAGGTCAACCCGGTCAACGAGCAGTTCAAGCAGCGCCTGGGGCGCCAGTTCGGCGCGGGCTTCGACTACGCCTATCTCTACCCTGGCGTGCGCAAGGTGATCCAGGCTGCAGGCAGGGTCATTCGAGGCGATCAGGACCGTGGGGTGCTGCTGTTGATCGACGAACGCTTCGCCGAACCACGGGTGCAGCAGATGTTCCCGGCCTGGTGGCAGACCGGTGGCGAATAAACCGCGCAGGCCCCATCGCACGGCGTTGCAACTCCCAGTACACTGCGTGTTCCAACACCAACATCCTGTTGAACTCGAGGTTCTTGCATGACGCTCAGTCCTTTGGCAGGCAAGCCGGCTCCGGCCAGCGTGCTGGTCGATATCCCCCGCCTGCTCACCGCCTACTACACCGGACGTCCCGATGCCGCGGTGGCGGCTCAGCGTGTGGCCTTCGGCACCTCAGGGCACCGGGGTACGTCGCTGGAACTGAGCTTCAATGAAGATCACGTACTGGCCATCACACAGGCCATCTGCCTGTATCGCCAGGAAAAAGGCATCGATGGCCCGTTGTTCGTCGGCGCCGATACCCATGCGCTGTCGGCTCCGGCCGCAGCCAGCGCCCTGGAAGTACTCGCCGCCAACGGCGTGCAGGTGATGCTGTCCAAGGACGATGAGTACACACCGACTCCGGCCGTGTCCCATGCCATTCTCTGCCATAACCGTGGCCGCCAGCAGGGTCTTGCCGATGGCGTGGTCATCACGCCGTCGCACAACCCGCCGCAAAGCGGTGGTTTCAAGTACAACCCGCCCAATGGCGGCCCGGCCGACAGCGACGTGACCAAGTGGATCGAAGCCAAGGCCAACGAACTGTTGGCCGCAGGTCTTGCCGGCGTCAAGCGCATGGACCATGCCCAGGCCCTGCAGGCCGCCACCACTCAGCGTTACGACTATGTAGGCCGCTATGTGGCGGATCTTGAGAACGTCATCGACTTCGACGTCATCCGCGCTGCCAAGCTGCGCCTGGGTGTCGACCCGCTAGGCGGGGCAGGGGTGCGCTACTGGCAGGCGATCGCCGAGCACTACCGTCTGGATCTGGACGTGGTCAACACCGAGGTCGACCCAACGTTCCGTTTCATGACCGTCGACTGGGATGGCCAGATCCGCATGGACCCCTCTTCGCCCCATGCCATGCAAGGCCTGATCGGTCTGCGCGAGCGCTTCGACGTGGCCTTCGCCTGCGACCCGGACCATGACCGCCATGGCATCGTCACTCCCGATGGCTTGCTGCAACCGAACAATTACCTGGCCGTGGCCATCGATTACCTGTTCCGTCATCGCCCGCTGTGGCGCAGCGATGCGGCGGTGGGCAAGACTGTCGTCAGCAGCGGCCTGATCGACCGCGTGACCGCTCGTTTGGGCCGTGAGCTGTACGAAGTGCCGGTGGGCTTCAAGTTCTTTGCCCAGGGCCTGTTCGACGGTTCGCTCGGCTTTGGTGGTGAGGAGAGTGCCGGTGCTTCGTTCCTGCGCAAGGATGGCACGGTCTGGGCCACCGACAAGGATGGTCTGATTCCGGCGTTGCTGGCTGCGGAAATGACCGCCCGTACCGGCCGTAATCCAAGCCAGGCCTATGCCGACTTGACCGAGGCCTTGGGCAAGCCGTACGCGACGCGTGTGGAAGCCAAGGCCGATGCCCGGCAGAAGGCACTGTTGAGCAAGCTGGCGCCCGAGCAGGTGACCTCCACCGAGCTCGCCGGCGAGCCGATCGAACAGATCCTCAGCCATGCGCCAGGCAATGGCCAGGCCATTGGCGGTCTGAAGGTGATGACGGCCAACGGTTGGTTTGCAGCGCGGCCGTCCGGTACCGAAGACATCTACAAGATCTACGCTGAGAGCTTCATCGATGAAGCGCACCTTCAGCGCCTGGTGCAGGAAGCGCAGGTGTTGGTGGATTCGGCAATCGCCTGATGGACAGCGGGGCTGTCCAGTAGCCCCATCACGATCTGAGACTGCTCCCACCGACGGGGTGGGGGCGTCTTGGAGGTGATTCAACCGCCACCGGCAAAGCCGGTGACCACACTGAAGTCACTGACCTCGACCTTGCCCCCGCCATAACCCAACAGGTGGAACGAAAACGCCTTTCGCACCGACGGGTTGTCGAAACCGAATTCCAGCTCCAGCGGCTGATCGGCTGTAACGATGATTTCCTCGGGCAATCCCAACGGCACATCCTGCTCGAATTCCTTGGCCTTGAGTTGGATGTAGGCGTCGTGTTTCGGGTCGAGCGAGCGCACCTTCACGCGTACACGGGTATGGGTGCCCTGGGGCATTTCCAGGTACTGAGCACCGATGAGGTTGTCGGCCCAGTCATCGCGGATGCGCTTGTGCAGGGTGATGGCTGCCGGGCCACCAAACTGGTAGCGCAGATTGAGCGGGGTTTGCAGCAGCGATTGGTCCAGCGTGTTGGCCAAGGCAGTGAGCTGCTGGCCTGCGATCTCGTTGCCCCGGCCCAGGTACTGGGCATGGTCGGCAATGAAACCTTGGCTTGCGTAACGGCGGCAACGCTCCTGGAAGTCGCACTCGGTCAGGGTGCCGTGACCGTCGTGATAGCGCAGCATGCCGTTGGTGTAGGAGATCATTTCGCGCCCCGTGTCGTAATCGCGGAACAGCGAGCGTCCGCTCAAGGCGGCCGGGATGGGCAAGGCGAAGTAGTCGAGCAGGGACGTGGCGAGGTCCACATGGCCGTAGGTGCCTTGCTTGAGGCGCGGCAGTTGGGCCTGTTCCGGTGCCAACGTCAGATTGAACCCCCATGAAGAGGCCAGGCGTACGCCATCGATACCGTGGGACTCATCGGAGGTGATGACCACCAGGGTGTCCTTGAGCACGCCCTGGCGCTCGAGGTTGTCGAGGAAAGCGCCCAGGGCATCATCCAGGTAGGCCACTGCCGCCTGCTTGGCGGTGTCGTAGCGCTGCAGGTAGCGCTCCGGCGCTGAATAGGGCTGATGGGTGCCGACGGTCAGCAGGGTGAGCATCCAGGGCTGCTTTTGCTTGCGCAGCTTGGCGACGTACTTCTGGGCACCTTCGAAGAAGGCGCGATCGTCCTTGCCCCAAGGGAAATGCAGGTAGTTCTTGTTGGTGAACCACTCCTGGCCGTGCACTGACCCGAAGCCGATGTGCGGCATGATCCGGTCCTTGGCCATGAAGCGCAGGCCAGCACCTTGCAGGTAATGGGTGCTGAAGCCGGCCTGGCGCAGCTGCGCCGGCAGGCATGCCTGGTTGCGCAGGTCCTGGGTCAGCAGCTCCATGCCTTTGGGCGTGCCGTTGGCGAGCTTGTCGTAATCGCCGCAGAGCAGGGCGTACAGGCCGCGGATCGTCTGGTGGGTATGCAGGACATAATCGGGCGTGTTCATGCCTCGCTCCGCCCAGCGGCTGAGGTTGGGCATGAGCTCTTCGTCAAAATGGCTGTGCAGGGCTTGACGGTTGGCCCGTACATAGGCGCCAGGGATGCCTTCCAGGGCAATCACCAGCACGTTGCGGGCCTTGCCCGGCGCGTCCAGCAGCTTGCGCCCGTTGAGGTCCGACTGGGTCAGGCCGGCGATGGGCAGCACGGGCACGGGTTGCTCGTTGCCCAAGGCGCTGGAGGTGGCGCGCTGCACGTTGCCCACTGCGGCGGTCAATAGCTGGTGGGGTAGGTTGTACTGGCGCCATTGGTCGGCGTCGGAGGGGATCAGATGCTGGCCGGCCCAATGCACGCCCAGCAGCACGACGGGAATGGCCCAGGCCTTGCGCGGCAGGGGCGTGCCCCGCAGGCCACGGCTGCGCCAGGCGCTGATCAACCAGACCAGCAACCCGGCGAGCAACAGCCAGGGCAGCCAGGCGTGGGCCAGGGCGCCGCCGGTTGAATTTTCCATGAACTGCGGATCGAACAGGTAGGTGAAGTCTGCGCTGTTGGGTAGTCGACCGACTGCGCTCACCAGCTCTGCCGAAGCCACCAACAAGGCGCCCCAGATCAGCAGTACGGGCAGCGCCAGCCACCAGGCGCGACGATGCAGGAATAGCACCAACAGGCTTGCGACCGCGATATCGGACAGGTAGCCGAAGGGGTTGGACCAGCCGAGCAAGGCCCTTGTACCCAGTGGGATCACCAGCACCAGGACTGCCAAGGCGAGCAGTCGGGCACGGGGATGACCGAGTATGTTCTTCACAAAGACTTCCTTCTTGTCATGAAACAGTCACTCAAGTGTGCTCCATGATAACAGGCGTTCGGCGCTGGACAGGGCTTGCGGACAGAGGGCAAGGCGTGGCGCGGCCTGCAGACTCATTACAAAAGATTGCATAAAGGATGGCATTGGGGTGCTGGGCACCCCGGCTGTCATCAGAAGTAATAGGGAAACTTGAGGCTGAACGAGAAGTCCGGTGCATCGTCGGTTAGGCCGATGGCAAGGTTCGGGACAATGGTCAGGTTGTTGGTGGCCGCGAAGGTCATGCCGATGTTGAAGTTCGCGGCGTTGTAGTCGCTGTTTGAGATCGACTGCCAATCGCCGCCATCGGGCTTGATCTTGCTTTTACTGGAGAACTGATCGGTGAACGAGAACGACATGCTCATCTTTTCGTTCAGGGCAAACGCGATACCACCGCCGATCTGCCACGAATCACCGAGTTTCACATCGCCTTTGACCTTTGTGCCCACCTGCGGGCTGATGTCGCTGAACGAGTCCTGCATGTTGTAGGTGTATTGCAAGCTGGCGAACAGCACCGCCGGGTCGAAGGTCTTGACCAACGATATGCCAGGCGAGATCGACCAGACACCATTGCCGGTCGGCAGATCCTCGGGCACCGCCAGGTTGTCGTTGCCCGGGCTCTGGATCAGCTTGATGCCGTATGGGTCCTTGCCGGTCGGGGCCTTCACCCGCAGGGTTGCGACGGCGTCGGGCCAGGTTTCCGACTCGTCGAGGAACTTGTAGGCGATGCCGAAGTTGACGTCGCCGATGGTCGGGTCGCGGGTTACCGAATCGTCCGAGGTGACCCCGGCGGCGCCGCCAGCGCCACCGGAGGAGTAAGTGGACTCGCGATAGACAATGGGCACGTTTATGTCGAACTGCCAGCGTTGATCCAGGTTGTAGCGGCCGGTCAGGTCCAAGGTCCAGTTGTCCGCCTTGATGCGGTCGATGTTGATGTTGCCGAGGAAGATCGAGTCCAGCGCCAGGAACCCGTTGAGGGTCAGGGCCCGCGTGTCGTAGTGGGTATAGGTGATGCCCGTCTCGAAGCTGAACTTGCCTCCGCCGAAGAAGCCGCTGGCCTCGTCATACAGGTTGGAAACACTCTGCGCAGGCTCGGAGTTGTCCTGTAGCGATTGCCCGTAGGAGCTGCCGGTGGTGCCAGGCGCGCCGGAGGCGACGGTCTGGCTGCCCTTGACGCCCTCGGCGGGCGACTTGGTCAGGCGCCGCGGGGCCGGAGCCGGTGGTGCCTCTTCGACCTGACGCAGCCGTTGTTCCAGCACCATCAATGCGTTCTGTTGTGCTTCGTAGCGCTCCTTGAGCGCCATCAGCTCCTGTTTCAGTGCTTCGACCTGAGGATCGGTTGCTGCCTGCAGCAGGGTGGCCGGGGTCAGGGTACTCAAACAAACGATAGCTCTTAGCGTCAACAAACGGTGCATGGGTTAGCCGTCCCTTCTGACTGCATTCGATGAGACTGAGCGTAGATCAGTATCCAAGACCACGGAGGCCTTTAAGTTGGTCCAGATTGACGTTCATCGAGCCGGCCGCAGGGGCCTCTCGCAGCACGACATTGAACGAGGTCAGGTTGCTGACGCGGTTGCTTGAGCCGAGCAACGTGGTGTTCTGCATCAGGCCGCCCTGGCCAATGCGTTGGAAGGTGTTGCCCTGGTTGTTGTTGGCGACGATGTTCATCTGCACGCCGCTGCCGGAGGAGGAGACCTTCAGCGTTCCCGCGCCGTTGCTGCCGAGCAGCGTGGAGCCATTGGCAAGGGCCTGCCCCTGGGGTGTGCCGCTGGGGGCCTTGTCGCCCCTGGTCACGTTGATGGCGACATTGTTGTGGGCGGTGTTGAAGTCACCGGCGGCCCGCACCACCTGGGTCACGCCTTCGGTGGTGTTGAGCCCGCTGCCACCGGTGACTGTGCCTGTGCCATTGCTCTTGGGCTGGGAGGTACCGGTGCCTTTTTCGTTGATCAGTGACACGTAGAACTGCGGCTTGATGGTCGATTGCTGGATCTGCATCGCGGAGGTCGCGCCGATCACCTCGCCGTTGGCGTTCTGCCAGGTGCTGGTCATGACGATGCCGAAGCTGACGATCCGCCCCGGCATCACGTACCGACCTCGCAGGTTGGCCAGTTCCTGGTCCTTGAGCTCGATAGGTTTGAACGTCTCGGCTTGGGTCGGCAGGGCAGCCGCCAGGCAAGCGGCGACCAGCCAGGTTGAAGTCTTCATGGGAGCTCCCGGAGCGTCATGCCCATTCTGATTTAGAAGAAGTCGCTTTGGATAAAGCCAAAGTCCATCAACTCCGCGTCCTGCACAGGGGTGAAATTGCTGACGCGATTCTTGGCGCTCAGCGGCAGCGGCGGGTCGAGCAGGATGTTGTTCTTGTCATACCCCTGGCCGATGACGGCGAAGATGATGCCGTTCCAGCCCTTAAGGAAATCTTCGACCGTGAAGCGTTTGTGGCCCAGTACCGGGTCGCCGATGTAGACCCAGCCCCTGTCGACCTTCTGCATGACCACGAAGTGCTTGTAGCCCCGGATGTCCATCAACACGACCACCGGAATGCGGATGCTGTTCAGGGTGTCGGGGGCCACTCGGTAGCCGCGGGCGCGCATGCCGAGGCTTTCCACGTAGCGCTTCATGTCGAGCATCGAGAAGCCCTGCACCCGGACCAGGTCCTGGTCGGCGTGGGCGAGCATGCCCTCGATGATCTGTTGTTCGTCGACGTCCAGCCAGTAGGCCTGACGCAGGATGGTCGCCAGCGCCGCGGCGCCGCAACTGAAGTCGGTTTTCTGTTGCACCAGGTCGGCGAACTTGCGTTCGCGAATGCTTTGGATGGGTTTGTAGATCACTGCGCCGCCTGGCAGGACCGACAGCGGCATCTGGGCAGCCTCACCCACGCTGGTCACGCACAGCAACAACGCCAAGGCGAAAATACGCATGTCCCACGCCCCCTTTGCATTTCTGATTAGGAAGAGGCCCCCCGTAGGGGGCCTCCAGGTCGCAGTTACATCGAGGTGTTGGAGATGGCCAGCGAGTTGCTTTGCTGGTTGCCCACACCGGCTGCCACGTTGACGCCCAGGTTGCCGCTGCCGCCATTGACCGAACCACTGAGGGTTGCGGTGTTGGTCACAGGGTTGGCCCAGCCAGTCGGGGTCAGCACTTGGAACGACACGGTGTTGCTCAGCGCGTACTCGCTAGACTCGCTGTAGCTCTTCGAGATGGTGTCCGAAGATTGCGAGGCTTTTTCGCCGGCTTTCTCGTAGGCCGAAGCGTTCGCTTTTTCCCACGCCGATTCGCGCGACTTGTCGTACGAAGAGTCGCGAGCTTTCTCGTAGGAAGAGTCGCGGGTGCGGTCATACGAGGAGCTGAACGACTTGTCGAACGACGAATCGAACGACTTGTCGAACGCCGACTCATGCGACTGGTCGTGCGAGGTGTCGACGTTCACGTCGAGGTTGGCGTTAAGCGAACCGTCGAAGCTTTCGCTACGAGTCCGTACGAATGGACCGAACGTGCTGGTGCTGGTGGCGTCAGCACTGGCCGAAGCATCCAGCGACGCGTTCAACGAAGCACTCGACGAGGAGCTGGAGCTCGAGTTGTGCGAACCACTGGCATTCCAGCTGTTGGAGCCGTTGGCTGCCATGTTGTTGGAGCCGCTGGCACTGCTGCTGTGGGAGCCACTGGCAGTCATGCTGCTCGAGCCACTGGCGCTGCTGCTGTGGGAGCCGCTGGCACTGCTGCTGTTGGACCCAGACTCGCTGAAGCTCGAGCTGGAGCTCTTGTCGATGGAGGAATCGAACGTGCCGCTACTGGAGGACGAACCGCTCTTGGAGGTGGTGTAGGTCAGCGTATCCACCCGATAGGTGCGGTCTGCCTTGTTGATGACAGTCAGGCCTGGGCCGTTCTGGTTGGCGGTAGCGGTGGCGGTGGAGTTACCCATAGGCGCACTGTTGTTGGCAATGGCCATGGTGTTTTTTTGCTGATTCAGATCGCCACCAGCGATGTTGATACCCACGTTGCCGCTGCTGCCGTCTGCCGAGCCGCTCATGACTGCGGAGCTTTGAGTGGACCAGTTCTTGACGGTGTTGTTGTTGCTGCGCTGATCGACGCTGGCGGTTGCCACGGACTCGCCGAAGACGAAGCTGTTGTCGAGCGCGGAGTTGTCGGACGCGGTGTTGGCGATGGCCGCCGCGTTATCTTGTTGGTTGCCGTTACCGGCCGCCACGTTGATCCCGACGTTGCCGCTCGCGCCGCCGGCGGAGCTGCTCATTTCGGCTTCGTTGATGGTGCCTTCATTGAGGATGAAGTTGTTGGTACTTCGTTGAGTGTCCTCAGCATTGGCAGTGGCGCTGGTGTAGATAGGTTTTGGTGGAGGATTGTGGTGGCCATTGTGGCCATGTCCACGCCGATCGTTCTGATCCGCTTGTGCAGCAACAGCCATGACCGCAGCAATTGCGAAAACCAGAGGCTTGAGTGCCATCGAGGGTTTCATGGTGTTTCTCCATCTTTTTTAGGTTAAGTGTTGTTCCACCTGTTTGGGTCAGTTAGCGACCCGGACGCTCAGGGTGTTTGCCGTCTGGTTTCCCACCCCGGCGCTCTGATTCAACTGAATGACCCCACGGCTACCGGTGAAGGCCTGGTCACCGGTGGTGACCTGGCGATAGCCGGGAGAGGCATCGGTTGGATCGGAGCTGTTGATCAACGCAACGTTCTGCTGCAGCAGGACGCTGTCGTCGATGGCTTGTGGATGCGCACTGATGCTGATCCGCAGTGCGTTGGCTTGTTGGGTACTGGCGCCTGCGCTCTGGTTCACGCCCAGTGCGCCGCTGCCATGGCTGAAGGCGCTACCCTGGATGCTGGCTCGGGCCCCCATGTTGGGATCGACCACTGACTGCAGGCCCTGACGGATCTGCGTGGTTGCGCTGGCCTCGTGGCCATAGGCGAAGGCCCGTGCGTTGGCCTGCTGCTGCAGGTCGCCCGCTGCCTGGTTGAGGCTGAAGTTGCCCTGGTACTGCGCGCCGGAATTGTCGATGGTGGCGTCGTTGATCACAGGAGGTTGGGCCAAGGCCGATGCACTGCAAAACGCGGTAAGGATTAACAGCGTCTGCCTCATCTCATTTGCCTCCGGTCAGAATCTGCAGCGGTGCCAGGCCGCGTTGGACGCTTGAGTTGACCATGTTGGAAATGCCGTTGCCCGAGCCGGTGCCGCGGCCAGCGGCCATGTTGGGGAGTTGGTTCTGGTTGCCGATGGCGCCGCCCAGGTTGGTGGTCTGCTGGGTCACCATCGAAGAAATGCCCGTACCGCTGGTGATGCTGGCGAAGTCACCGTCACTGAGTTCGTTGGTCTGCCTGAGAATGTGCGCAGACGGGTTGGCATTGGCGGTGGTGGGATTGGGGTCTGGGGCCACAGGAGCACGGATGGCCATGCGGGGCTGGACATCGCGGGTGATCACGATGATGCCGTTGTCGGCTTGGGCGGGCAGGCTGAGGCATGAGCCGAATACGCAACCGACCAGCAGGTGGTGAATCAGGCCTTTATCGAATGTCCTCACGACGGCAATTCCTTCTCTTGAGCGCTGGCCTGGGTCAGCGTTGCCCTGATGAGAGCAGAAGGTGTGCCGTTTTTGGATTTACCCGTTAAATCAAGGCGTTGGAGAATCTAGCTACGGATGTTTGGATTTTGTTGTATCAGCCGTGAGACGGATATCCATTCGCGCGTGGCCTGATCCTGCATCGGTGTTGCTTGACGAGGCTTTTTTCACAAGTGTTTCATGCGCCTTACACCACCCCCAAAACTGGTGAAAAGCCCATGAATTCGGGGACTGGCGCCCTTGAGTGTGTGTCAGGTCCTTAACACTCGGTTGGGCAGGTGGGGGATTTGCCTTCTAACAGGCGTTGCACCGCGTTCAGGGCTGCCGCGCTTCTTTGCGGCCATTCTCCGCCGATGATCTGCACCGTTTGGCGATGCCGTGCCAGCCACGCCAGACTGTCGTCGAAGAACCGTTGGCGGTCATTGAGGTCGGGCTGGCTGCGCTGGCCATCGTCCACCCAGCCGACGCCTTGGGGGCTGAGCAGCAAGTGCAGGTCATAGTGACGTGCAAGCAAGGCCTGTTCCAGCCAGGGCGGGCAGTCATCGAACAGGGCATGGCTCCACAGCATGTTGCTGAGCAGATGGGTGTCGAGGATCAAGAGCTCTGGCGTCAGCTGACGGGCCTGGTCCTCCCAGGCCAGTTGACCCTGGGCGATGGTCGGGATGTCGGCGTAACAGGTGTCACGCTGTTCCTGGTCGATGAAATGGCGTACGTATTCGCTGACGACCACGCCACCGAAATGTGCCTGGATCTCCCCACTGAGCCAGCTCTTGCCGCTGGACTCCGGGCCGCACAGCACCACGACTTTCATGCCGCCACCAGCGCCGGGTCGCGCCGCCATTGCAGCCAGCCACGTACGGCGATCAGGGTGAACAATGCGTAGAGTGCGGCGGTCAGGTACAGGCCTTTGTAGAGGAACAGGCCAACGAAGATCACGTCCAGAACCATCCACAGTGCCCAGCACTGCAGGCGCTTTTGCGCCATCCACCACTGCGCCACCAGGCTGAACCCCGTCAGTGCGGCGTCCAGCCAGGGCTGGGCGGCGTCAGTCCAGTGTGCCATCGCCGCGCCGAGAGCAAGACTTGCCAGCAGGCCGACCCCAAGCCCTGTAAGCATCGGCCCTGTGGCCAGGCTGGACACCTGACGGGCGTACTCGACACGCTCCGGGCGTGTCCATTGCCACCAGCCGTACAACTGCAGTACGGCATAGACCAGTTGCAGGAGCATGTCGGAGTACAGCTTCACCTCATAGAAGATCCAGCTGTAGAGCAGCACCATCACCAAGCCGATCGGCCAGCACCACGGGTTCTGCTTGACCGTGAGCCACACGGCGATGACGCCGAGCACGGCGGCGAAGAGTTCGAGGCCGGACATCGGCGATCCTTGGGAGTGGGGAAGGTCGCGATTGTAGCCTGTGGGGCGGGGAAGCTGTAGTGGCTGATGGCGGCCTGTTCGCGGGCAACCCCGCTCCTAAGGTAGGAGCGGGTTCACCCGTGAACAAATCGATAAGCTGTCAGACCTTGAACTGGCGCAGCAACTGTTCCAAGTCTTCGCTCAGGCGCGCCAGGGAGGCACCCGCATCGCTGGACTGGCGGGCCGCCTCGGCGGTCTGCTGAGACAGTCCGGCGGTGTCGAGGACATTGCGATTGATCTCTTCGACCACATGGGCTTGCTGCAAGGTGGCACTGGCGATTGACGCGTTGAGCGCGGTGAGGTTGTTCAATGCCTGGCTGATAGCATCCAGGCTGGTGCCGGCCTCGCGGGCTTGATGGACGGTCTGGCGCGAGGCTTCGCTGCTGGTGTCGATGGCCTTGACGGCTGCTTCCGACTGGCTTTGCAGGTGCTCGATCATGGTCTGGATCTCGGCGGTCGACTGGGCGGTGCGCTGAGCCAGCAACCGCACTTCATCGGCGACCACGGCAAAACCTCGGCCCTGTTCACCCGCCCGGGCCGCCTCGATCGCGGCATTGAGGGCCAGCAGGTTGGTCTGTTCGGCGATAGAGCGGATCACTTCCAGCACGCCACCGATCCGAGTGCTGTGCCCGGCCAGTTCGCGGATCACCTGCACCGCCTGGTCGATGGTGCTCGACAGCCGGTCGATCTGCTGCAGGCTACTGTGGATGGCCTGCTGGCCATGATCGACCTGCACTTGGGCCGCGTGCATCTCGTTGGCTGCCTGTTCGGCGGTCTTGGCGACGTCTTGAACCGCATAGGTGACTTCGTTGACGGCAGTGGCCACCTGGTCCATCTGCAGCGATTGCTGAACGCTGCGCGCCTGGGCTTGGCCCGCGTTGTCGCCGACGTGGCTGGCGGACTGGGCCAGGGCATGGGCCGCGCCTTGCAGTTGGCCGACCACACCCTGCAGCTTGCCGTTGAAGCGGTTGAAGTGCTCGCCCAAATGCGTGAGCTCGTCTCTACCATGGGTATCCAGGCGCCGGGTCAAGTCGCTTTCGCCGCTGGCGATGTTGCCCATGGCCTGCACGGCATCCTGCAACGGGCGAGCGATGCTGCGGGCGATCAACAGCACCAGCAGGGCCATCAGCACGGCGATACCCAGGCCGAGCAGGGAGGCATCGCGCACTTGGCGGGCGAATTCGGCCTGAACGTCGTCGATATAGACACCCGAGCCGATAATCCAGCCCCAGGGTTTGAACAGCTGGATGTAGGAAGTCTTGGCCACCGGTTCGCTGGCGCCGGGTTTGGGCCAGCGGTAGTTGACCGAGCCTGCGTCCTGGCTGCGGGCGAGGGCGACCATTTCGTTGAAAACGGCAAAGCCGTCAGGGTCGCGGATGGCGGACAGGTCCTGGCCGTCGAGCTTGGGGTTGGTCGGATGCATGATCATCTTCGGCCCCAGGTCGTTGATCCAGAAATAGTCATCTTTGTCGTAGCGCAGGCCACGTACCACCTGCAACGCCTGTTGTTGGGCTGCCTCACGGCTGAGTGTGCCGGCGGCCTCCAAGCCTTGGTAGTAGGCCAGCACTCCGGCAGCGGTCTGTACCACGTGCTGGGTTTTCTGGGCCTTGGCCTGATACAGGTCGCCGTGGAGCTGGCGCAGCATCAACAGGCCCAGGATCACCAGCATGGCCACCGCCACCAGCAGGATCAGCGACAGGCGACGGCTGATCGACATCGACCTCAAGGTCTTCATGAAAGGTACTCCCGCATTGTTCTTGTTATCAGGCGCATCCAAGCATGCTTTACGCATCGCGACACACTCGACCAAGGGCTAAGTGCCGGAAGAGGCATTTCGTGTCGCATGCCGTGCGAGCGATTGACAAGCACCTCTGATAGGATTTCGGCCGCGCAAGATGAAACCTTTAGGCATCGGCGTATTTCCACTGGCAATGCGGCCGGCAGTCGCTGTAAAACGGCCGGGCCTTTCGCGGCAATCACTAAGCAAATCAAGTACAAGGGGCCAGCCAGGAGCTGCGCTCCATCGGGGGAATGATGGATTTTTGGAGTGCCTTGCAGGCAATCATCTTAGGCGTGGTCGAGGGTTTGACAGAATTCCTGCCGATCTCCAGCACGGGGCACCAGATTATCGTCGCCGATCTGATCGACTTCGGCGGCGAGCGCGCCATGGCGTTCAACATCATCATCCAGCTTGGCGCGATCCTGGCCGTGGTCTGGGAGTTTCGGCGCAAGATCTTCGATGTGGTCCTCGGCTTGCAGAGCCAACCCCACGCGCGTCGTTTCACTGCCAACCTGCTGATCGCCTTCTTCCCGGCGGTGGTGCTGGGCGTGCTGTTCGCCGATCTGATCCATGAATACCTGTTCAACCCGGTCACCGTGGCTGCAGCCCTGGTGGTTGGCGGGGTGATCATGCTCTGGGCGGAGCGACGCGACCACCGCATCGAGGTCGACCATGTCGATGACATGCGCTGGAGTCACGCGTTGAAGATCGGCCTTGTCCAGTGCCTGGCGATGATTCCGGGGACGTCGCGCTCAGGCTCGACCATCATCGGCGGCCTGCTGTTCGGCCTGTCGCGCAAAGCCGCGACCGAGTTCTCGTTTTTCCTGGCCATGCCGACCATGGTCGGCGCCGCAGTCTATTCGGGCTACAAGTACCGTGACCTGTTCCAGCCTGGCGATCTACCGGTGTTCGCCATCGGTTTCGTGGTCTCGTTCATCTTCGCCATGATCGCCGTAAGGGGTCTGCTGAAGTTCATCGCTAACCACAGCTATGCGGCATTTGCCTGGTATCGCATCGTTTTCGGCTTGCTGATCCTGGCGACCTGGCAATTTGGCTGGGTCAACTGGGCCACGGCGCACGGCTGAGATGGCCCGTTCGCACACTGTACCTCGGCGTGGCGGCAGCCGCGCCCAGGAGGGCGTACGCAACGTGCACCTGAAGTTGCTGGCCCTGGCCGGGCTGTGCCTGCTGCCGGCAGTGGGTGCCGCGCAAATGGCCTTCAGCGGTCAGTCCTGGGCGCCATTGGTGGTGTATCCGCTGGCGAGTCTGGTCAGCCTGTTGCTCTACTGGCAGGACAAACAGCAAGCCCGCACCCAGGCCTGGCGGACGCCCGAGAAGGTCCTGCACGCCAGCGAGCTGTGCGGTGGTTGGCCCGGCGCGCTGGTGGCGCAGCAGTTGTTTCGACACAAGACGCGCAAGGTGTCCTACCAGGCGACGTTCTGGGTCATCGTGATGTTGCACCAGGCGTTCTGGGCCGACCATTTGCTGCTGGGCGGCCGCTGGCTGGGTGGTGCGCTCGGCGTCCTGACCGGTCATTGATGTCGAGGCGGCAATGACTGCCCCGACGTGTCTTTTCATCCTTGCAACAGCCCAACCTGCAGCCGTTTGGGCAGCCGCTTCACTACCAACTGGTGTGAGCGTTGCAGCAGGTCGCACAATTCCGCGCGCCCCATGGGGTAGGGTGGGGCCATGCTGATCCAGCGCGCCCTTGCAAGATAAGGCGCCGGACGGATGCCGGGGCGGTCGCAATAGCCCAGGAACAGCTCATCGGCCACTTTGAAAGACAACCCCGCGCCCGCGAGGTCGAGTACCGCGAACATCTTGTTGCCCGCGACCGAAAACACCCGTACGCCGCCCCATTTATAGTCCTCCCGGGCACCGGGCAGGTTCAGGCAGAACGCTGCCACCTGTTCTGGCGTCATCCGCCGCTCAGACATACCGCTCTCCACAGGCTTCGAACGAAGCCGCCAGATGATCGATCCATACTCGCACCGCCGGGAGCAGGCCCCGGCGATGAGGGTAGACCGCCTGCAGCCAACCGCCAGGCAGCGACCAATCTGGCAACAGGCGTACCAGTTCGCCGCGTTCGAGTTCCTCTTCGCAGAACATGCTCGGCAGGGCGGTAAACCCCAGGCCTGCACGCACGGCCGCCTTGCGCACCAAGAAATCGTCCACCGCCAGGCGAGGTTCCAGGGCGAGCTCCTGTTGCTGTCCGCCAGGGCCGATCAGGCGCAGATGCACCAACCGATCTGCCTCCGCCGCACCAAGCACAGGCAAACCGGCCAGTTCCGACGGCTCGCGCAAGTGGTCGGCAAAGCCCGGCGCGGCCACCAGGTGAGTTTGCGCCGGGCGCAGGCGGCGAGTGACCAAGGCCGGGTCCTCATCACCTAGGTCACGCACGCGCAGGGCCACGTCGACCCCTTCGGAAATCAGATCGACCCGCCGATTGAGCAGGACCAAATCCAATTGCACCAACGGATACTGCTCAAGAAACCGGCTGACCACATCCGGCAGGAACGCATGGGCCAGCGCCACCGGGCACGACACCCGCAGACGCCCGCGCGGTTCGCTGCTCATGCTCGCCACCGCTTCGTCCGCGGCCTCGGCCTCCAGCAGCATGGCCTGGCAATGCTGCAGGTAGCGCTCGCCCACGGCGGTGAGCTTCAGTTGTCGGGTGGTGCGCTGCAGAAGGCGCGTGCCCAAGCGTTCTTCCAGCTCGGCGATGCGCCGCGACAGACGCGACTTGGGAATGCCCAACTGGCGGCCCGCCGCGGCGAAACCGCCTGCTTCGACCACGCGGGCGAAATAGAAGAGGTCATTGAGGTCTTGCATGGTTAACGTCTCATTGTTCCATCTGTAGGACAAACTAACGCATTTTTGCCCGCTTATCAGTCATTCGATGGTTCTATAGGATTCTCTCCATCGCGATCGCCCCTTGATGCGGTCTTCACTCACAGGAGAGTCCCATGAAACTGTTGCATATCGATTCGAGCATCCTGGGCGACAATTCCGCCTCCCGCCAACTGAGCCGTGAAGTCGTCCAAGCCTGGAAAGCTGCAGATCCGAGCATCGAGGTGGTGTACCGCGACCTGGCCGCCGATGCGATCAGCCACTTCTCCGCCGCGACCCTGGTTGCTGCCGGCACCCCGGATGAAATGCGCGACGCCGCTCAAGCCCACGAAGCCAAGCTCAGCGCCGAGACCCTGGAAGAGTTCCTGGCTGCCGATGCAGTGGTGATCGGCGCGCCGATGTACAACTTCTCCGTGCCGACTCAGCTCAAGGCCTGGATCGACCGCGTCGCCGTCGCCGGCAAGACTTTCCGCTACACCGAAGCCGGCCCTGAAGGTCTGTGCGGCGACAAGAAAGTGATTCTGGTGTCCACCGCCGGTGGTCTGCACCACGGCCAGCCGACTGGCGTCGGGCATGAGGAATTCCTCAAGGTGTTCCTTGGCTTCATCGGGATCACCGACCTCGAGATCGTCCGCGCCCACGGCCTGGCCTACGGCCCGGAACACCGCAGCAAGGCCATCGACGCCGCTCAGGCCCAGATCGCCAACGAGCTGTTCGCAGCTGCCTGATCGGTGCCTGAAAAAAACCGGCTGACGCCCTGGGCGCCAGCCGGTTTTTTTTCATTCAGGTTTCATCTGCCTGCCGTTTGGCTGGCTTTATGCTGGCGCTGTCCTTCGGCCTTGTGCGGAGCTCCCCGCCCATGAAGCGAACCTATGCCCTGTTGGCCTTGGTGTTGCTCGGCAGCTTGATGGCCCGCGCCGAGGCAGCATCTTGGGTCAGTGGCCTGCACCGGATGCAACTGGCCGATCCGCTGGATGCTCGACCCATGCAGGCGCTGGCGTTCTACCCGGCCAATGGCCCGACACGCGCCTTGCGCCTGGAAGGCTACCCACTGACCGTGGCAGAGGAGGCTCCAGTCGCCATGGGGCAGTTCCCTTTGCTGGTGTTGTCCCACGGCAATACCGGCAGCCCCCTGGCACTGCACGACCTGGCCACCGCCCTGGCGCGCCGGGGTTTTATCGTCGTGGCCGTGATCCATCCCGGCGACAACAACCGTGACCACAGCCGCCTGGGTACCCTGAGCAACCTCTACGGACGCCCCTTGCAACTGAGCGCGGCGATCAGCGCAGCCCGTGGCGACGCCCTGCTTGGCCCTTACCTGAACGAGGGCAAGGTTGGGGTGATCGGTTACTCGGCAGGAGGGGAAACCGCGTTGATCCTTTCTGGAGCACAACCGGACCTGGACCGTCTGCACCGGTATTGCCTGGAGCGCCCCAGCGATGCCGATGCCTGCAAGACCCATGGGGTTCTGATCGCCGACCGCGCCGAGCTCACGCCACAGGCCGACGCCCGTGTGGGGGCCGTGATGTTGATGGCGCCCCTGAGCCTGATGTTCGGCCGTCATGCCTTGGCCGGAGTGAGGGTCCCCGCATTGATCTACAGCGGCGACCGCGACCAGTTGCTGGCCTTGGACCGCAACGCCGAAGCCTTGGCGCGCAAACTGCCGGTAACGCCTGACTATCGCCTGCTGGCCGGTGCCGGCCATTTCGTGTTCATGGCGCCCTGCGACGAGGAGCAACATGCCCGTATGCCTGCGCTGTGCAAGGACGCTGATGGCGTCGACCGTCGCCATATTCACCATTCGTTGCAGCGTGAGGCCGCGCTGTTTTTCAGCCAAGCCCTAGGGGTGCCGCAGCCGGCCGAGCGCTCAGCCGCGATGGGCGCGGCGGGCGAGCAGTAGCACAAGACCCACCCCTGACAGTGCCAGCAAGGCGGCCACGCAGAAGATCGACGCATAGCCCTGGTGCGCAGCCACCGTACCCATCACTGGCCCAGCGATGGCCAAGGCCAAGTCGAAGAACACCGCATAGGCACCCAGGCCCGCGCCACGACTGCTGCTCGGTACCTGCTGGATCGCCTCAACCCCGAGCGCCGGGTACACCAGAGACAACCCGAACCCCGTCAGGCCCGCGCCGACCAGGGCCCAGGCAGGCGAGGGCGCCAGCCAGAGCAGGGTCAGCCCCAGCACTTCGGTGGCCATGCATGCGATCGCCACGTTGTAGCCGCCAAAGCGGTTGACCGCATTGACGAACAACAGCCGGGACACGATGAAGCACAGACCGAAGGCGCTCAGGCACCAGGCCGCGCCGATCCAGCCGCGCTCCAGGTAAAAGAGGGTGATGAAGGTGGTGAGGGTGCCGTAGCCGATCGAGGCCAGGGTCAGCCCCAGGCCAAAAGGCGCTACCCGCCCGAAGGCGGACCAGAACGGCAGACGTTCACCCCGCACCACCACGGCATCCGGGCGTGTGCGCAACGCCATTAGGGCAAGCAGTGCCAGCACCAGCAATGCAGGGCCTAGTACGCTGAAATCGATCCCGTCCACCAGCAGCACGCCGGCCGGCGCGCCAATGGCGATGGCGCCGTAGGAGGCGATGCCGTTCCAGGAAATCACCTTTGCGGTGTGCTCGCTACCGACTTGACCGATACCCCAGCTCAAGGTGGCGACCCCGATTAACCCTTGGGCGATGCCCAGCAGCACTCGGCCGGCGAGTAGCAGGAGCAGGCTCAGCCAAGGCAGGGCGAGGGTCCAGGCCGAAAACAAGGTCAGCACGCCGCAGCCGGCGATGCCGTAAAGCCCATAGCGAATCGCTCGCTTGCCACCCAGGCCATCGGCCACCCGTCCGGCGAATGGCCGACTCAGGAGCGTGGACAGGTACTGAAGGCCAATGGTCAGGCCGGCGATTACTGCGCCAAAGCCTAACTGATCATGGACATAGCTGGGCAGCACCGCGATCGGCAGACCGATGCACAGAAAGGCGATGAAGGTATAGAAGACGATCGAGAGGATCTGCAGGGTGACGCTGGAGGCAGGTTGTTGCGCGGTCATGGGCACGTTCGCGGGCAGGCGGTGGGGCGTCGCCCATCATGGCGTCTGCGCGGGATAAAAGAAAGCAGGCTAACGAGTTGTTCGTTAGCCGCAGGTACCGTGCCGTCCTTTAGAACGGCGCGGTACCTGAAGGAGCTGCTTTAGCCGCGAATCGGATCAAGCGCTCAGGCCGAGGCTGTCAGACCACAACACCCTGGCTACGCAGGTAGTCGTCGTAAGTGCCGCTGAAGTCCACCACGCCATCCGGGGTCAGCTCGATGATGCGCGTGGCCAGCGACGACACGAACTCGCGGTCATGGCTGACGAACACCAGCGTTCCCGGGTAGTTCTCCAGCGCCAGGTTCAGCGCCTCGATCGACTCCATGTCCAAGTGGTTGGTCGGTTCGTCCATCACCAGCACGTTGGGCTTTTGCAGGATCAACTTGCCGAACAGCATGCGGCCTTGCTCACCACCGGAGATCACCTTCACCGACTTGAGGATCTCGTCGTTGGAGAACAGCATGCGGCCCAGGGTACCGCGGATCAGCTGCTCGCCTTGAGTCCACTGGCCCATCCAGTCGAACAGGCTCAGGTCGTCCTCGAAGTCGTGGGCGTGGTCCTGGGCGTAATAGCCCACCTCGGCGCTGTCGGTCCATTTCACGGAGCCGGTATCCGGTGCCATCTCGCCGACCAAGGTACGCAGCAGGGTGGTCTTGCCGATACCGTTGGGGCCGATGATCGCTACGCGCTCGCCAGCCTCGACCACGAAACTGAAGTCCTTGAACAGGGTCTTGCCCTCGAAGCCCTTGGATACCTTCTCCACGGTCACCGCCTGGCGGTGCAGCTTCTTGGTCTGTTCGAAGCGGATGAACGGGCTGACCCGGCTCGACGGCTTGACCTCGGCCAGCTGGATCTTGTCGATCTGCTTGGCACGGGAGGTCGCTTGCTTGGCCTTGGAGGCGTTGGCCGAGAAGCGGCTGACGAAGGTCTGCAGTTCGGCGATCTGCGCTTTCTTCTTGGCGTTGTCGGCCAGCAACTGCTCGCGCGCCTGGGTGGCGGCGGTCATGTACTCGTCGTAGTTGCCTGGGAACAGGCGCAGCTCACCGTAGTCCAGGTCAGCCATGTGGGTGCAGACGCTGTTGAGGAAGTGGCGGTCGTGGGAAATGATGACCATGGTGCTGTTACGCGCGGTCAGAATGTTTTCCAGCCAGCGGATGGTGTTGATGTCCAGGTGGTTGGTCGGTTCGTCCAGCAACAGCACGTCCGGATCCGAGAACAGCGCCTGGGCCAACAGCACGCGCAGCTTCCAGCCGGGTGCCACTTCACTCATCGGCCCGAAGTGCTGCTCCAACGGAATGCCCAGGCCCAGCAGCAGTTCGCCGGCGCGCGACTCGGCGGTGTAGCCGTCCATCTCGGCGAATTCGGTTTCCAGTTCAGCGACGGCCATGCCGTCTTCTTCGGTCATTTCTGGCAGGGAATAGATGCGGTCACGCTCGGCCTTGACCTTCCAGAGCTGCTCGTGGCCCATGATCACGGTGTCGATCACGCTGAAGGCCTCGTAGGCGAACTGGTCCTGGCGCAGTTTACCCAGGCGGGTGTTCTGCTCGAGCATCACCTGGCCAGCGGACGGCTCCAGGTCACCGCCAAGGATCTTCATGAAGGTCGATTTGCCGCAGCCGTTGGCGCCGATCAGGCCGTAGCGGTTGCCGTTGTTGAATTTGACCGAGACGTTTTCGAAGAGCGGCTTGGCGCCGAATTGCATGGTGATATTAGCGGTGGAGATCAAGGAGCTTACCTATCAATAACTTACGTGGCTTCTTCGCAGCTGCGGACGCGTTTCGGACCAATCGAGAGCTTTTCGAGCTCCTGCCAGGCGTTGGCCGAATTAATCCAGCGTGCATGTCGATGAGCGCATCTGCACGCTTTGCCCGAGCTGTTGGGCGATGAATGTGGGGTTCAGACCAGACATTGCGCCTATTGTCGCATAGGTGTGACGGCAGTTATACGGGGCCGTCCCCTTTACTGCGTCTGAACGACAGCCTGTCTACCAAACATCCGCCTCCTCGGTCCTCGCCGCCGCTGCTCTCCCCGTGATCGCGCGATGTGGCCAAGCCGCGGATGAACAGCCCATGAATCCACGCCAGTCGGGCGCACATACTCCGCTCAGCAAGCACTTCATGACACGCTTGGCGGGCGGGTGAGTGACGATCATTGGCAATTGCTTTAATTGATGCAGATATTAGACGCCGAGGTCCGCGCCATAGATCGCAATACATTTTCAGGTTTTATTCATGGTTTCGCTAAACTGCTTAACTGTTTCCACGACTTGACGTGCACCGCTTTGGATTCTCTCAATTATTTCTCCCGCTTCACCGACCAAACCTACGCCGACATCAACCTTGTGCTGACTGGTTTGCATACCTTTCACGGCTTCTTGCGATAACTCATGATTGCGCTTTACTACGTCCCTGATTTCTACGGTGGCCTGGGCGGTGCGCACTGCTAGATGACGAACCTCGTCCGCTACGACAGCAAACCCTCTACCTTGCTCTCCGGCTCTCGCTGCTTCGATGGCTGCATTTAATGCCAGAAGATTTGTTTGATCAGCGATTTCACGTATGGTCTGGATAATGCCAGTAATCATGTCGGACTGCTTGCTCACCGCCGCTATATTGTCTGCTGCTTTCGTGATTTCATCAGCGATACCGCGTACCACGGCAACGGTTTCATTGATGACCAATGCACCATGCTGCGCACTGTGGTCGGTTTTTAAAGATATTTCGTAGGCAAGTTTGGCTGCGTCGGATTCGATGGTTTGTTGTTCAACCTGTGCGGTAATGTCGCGAGCAAATTTCACGATCTTGTAAAGTTTGTTGCTGGCATCAAATACAGGGTTGTAAGTGGCGCTCAGCCACACCGTATTGCCAGATCGGTTGACGCGTTGGAAGCGACCCGAGAAAAACTCGCCTTTGTTCAGGTTTCTCCAGAATTCTTTGTACTCGGGCGACGCGACCTCTTGCTGAGGGCAAAACAGTCGATGATGCTGGCCTAGAACCTCATGCAGGCTATAGCCTAGTGTGCGTAGAAAGTTCTCATTGGCGTCCAATACATATCCTTCCGGGGTGAACGAAACCATGGCCATCGATCGGCTTATGGCTTCGATTGTGCTTCGCTGTTCCTGTTCGTTTTTCACCTGATCTGTGACGAGGGTGGCGAATTTTAAAATGCTTATAATGCGTCCGTTGCTGTCTCTGATTGGGTTGTAGCTTGCCTCCAGCCATACCGCTTCCCCTAGCTTGTTTTTTCTGACGACGCGGTCGCGGATCGACGCTCCTTCGGCAAGCCTTCTCCAGAAGTCTCTGTATTCAGAGCTTGTGGTGTGACGTTCTAGACAGAATATACTGTGATGTTTTCCGATGACCTCTTCGAGGTGATAGCCCAGCGCGTCTAAAAAATTTTGATTGGCGGTGGTTACGAGTCCCGCTGGCGTAAATTCAATGATTGCAGTGGATCGGTTCACTGCTGACATTCTCGCGTCTTGTGCGTAGAGCGTTGACAAGGCTTCTTCAAGTTCGCGTTTTAAACGTTTGTTGAACATGGCGCACCGTTATGTGGATGGCTAAATCAGACCGTTGGGTGGTCGAACGTAAAGCGGTGTTCTCAAATGCGCTCAATCGTAGAGTTGCGCTTATGGCGTTTCTTTACATTACGAATAAGGAGTGGCAGTTCAATTAGCCTGATGTCAGTTCGAGTGCTGCATTGAAGCCTATAGTGCCGTCCATATTCGACCTAAGGCCATGCTATCGGAGGGAGCGTTTCGAGCTCCGGCTTCGCAAACAAGTAGCCTTGAAATAGGTGTATTCCGGCTTCCTGTAGAGTTTGCAGTTCTTCAATGTGCTCGATCCCTTCGGCTATCACCTGTATGTTTAGGTCCTTGCACAGCGTTACTATGCTCCTGGTTATCGCTTGCTTGGCTCGGCTTCTGTGAATGTTTCTAATCAATTCCATGTCGATTTTGATGATGTCTGGTTGGAAGTCGGCGAGTAGGTTCAAGCCCGAATATCCAGCACCGAAATCATCAATTGCAGTTTTGAAGCCTTGTTTTTTGTAAGATTCCATGATTTTTTTAATGTGGGCTTTATCGGTTATGTTTTCGTTCTCTGTGACTTCAAATATTATTTTTTCGATGGGAAAGTTGTACTTTTCCGCGGCTATCAGTGTTGTGCGTATGCAGGCCTCTGCCTGATAAACTGCATTGGGCAGAAAATTTATGCTCAAGTGTTCGGATATGCGTGTTTTGGCCGCGAGCTCGACAGCTTTAACCCGACACGCCTGATCAAATTTGTATCTGTTTGAGTCATTTATCTGCTGCATGACGGCGTTTGCACCCGCCCCATTCTCGCCCCGCACCAATGATTCATAAGCAAAAACGCTGTTGTTACTCGTATCGACAATGGGTTGGAACGCCATCGTGAAGTCGAAACCGATGGGTGATTTATCCCGGCAGCTGCGGCAACCATGGGGCCTTTGAGGTTCGATAGATATGAGTTGTATAGACATCTTTGGAGCCTCACAGGTAGGGGAACGGGGTGGTAGGGCTCCATGCCGGCATCTTGGAGAGCTCAAAAGCGCTTCTCAGTGTCGGCAGTATTGCGCCAATACCTATACAAAAGGAAGTCAAGTGTATAGATATTTTCACATTTTATGGGGGTGAATATGACAAATCAGGCAGTGAAAATGCCGGTCATGGCTTTTTTTGTTGTACTTAAGTCAGTTATTGTACAAATCGGCCCGACTGATGCCTGGTGACCTAAGGCGCTTCGCATAACCGCTGGCGAGTTCGCAGCAAAGCGCCATCGTTCATCAGACAAGGCGATTCCTCTCTCAAGCATCAATGCCTTGGTCTTGCCAGCCACGTGGGTTTTCTTCCACCAGCTTGGTCGAGTTCTCGCGTTATGGGCGGTAATGGGGCGTCCGATCCATTGCCATGAGCATCCTCCTTCAATCCACTGGGCGGCATGTGGACATGCAGTTGGTGGCGCCGCTGCTGCGCCAGTTTGTTCAGAGGTCTCATGATGGGCCTCCCTCTATAGGCGTTTTATTGGTGAGCCAGAGGGCTTGATCACCAGTAAACGCCTAATTGCATGACGTTTGCCCCGAGGCTGACCAGTGGACGTGGCCCTGATGGGCGGAGCCGGTCACGCCGTCGACCGTTGCGCTTTCCTGGCGATCTCTGATTTCGAAACCGTGCTGCTTGGCGACAGCATTCTTCAATCACCTCAGCGCGACCATGCACCGCTTTTGCTGAGCTCATGCGGCAGGGCGCTCTGACAACCTGCCCGCCCATCCAGCATGGATGGAAAGCCAGTAGCGACCTCCGCCGGGCCGTAGTACGGTCCGCCTTCAACAAACCACCCGGTTCGTTGCGTTCACGCCCATGGACCGGGGCGCTCATGACCTGGAGGGTCGAATGGAAGTCGCTCGAAAGATCAATCAAACAGAATTGGATGCTGCCCTGGTAGCGTTTGCCCGATACAAGATTGGAGAAATAAAGATCTTCGATCTAGAGCAGGCGATGAGCTTCGAAGCGGGGCAAGCGCTTTCCAAGAGCGGGCTGGTCCGGTTCTCCATTACCAAGATGGTGTCCGGTCGTTATCGCATCAGCGATGAAGGGGAGCATGCGATTACAGAGGCTGGCCGGGAGCGGCTGCAGGCGATCCGAGGGTAACGCGGTCGTCGGGCGGTCGCCGGGCAACCCAATACGGTGTACCGCCAGATGCGACACGTTGGCCCCACGACAATATTAGGTGTCTACACAGTCATCCGTGAGACCGAACGTGGTTGAAGCCACTCGTCTAACGCGGGGCACTCTATGCGCACCGATCATTCTCAGTTTTAGGCACAGGCTTCCTGTGCCACCAACGGGAGAATGATCATGGCAATCGAAAGCAACGATCCAGACGTGACACGTCCACCTGTTCCCAACAGCGTTCCCGACTCGGGAGAAGGCCATGGATCGGGTTTGGAGAAGGCCAAATCTGAGCCCAAGCAAGGGGTGGGCGAGGCATGGTCGGATAACCGGCCTGAAGATTGGAATCCTCCCCCTGGCGACCCTGGGGCTGGCCAAGGTGTTGGGGCTTCGCAGGATGACGACACGGCGCAAGTCGACGAAAAGCAGGGCGGCCCCGCGCCGCGTAGCAGCGATTCAGTACCGCTGGCGGCGGATGACGATGCTCCGGTAGAGCAGGAGATGAAGGATGTGGACGCTAACAATGCGGTGTCCAGTGAGCATCCGAAGCCAGCCTAAGCGGTTCCTGATTTTTCGAGCGAGTGTCCGGCGGACCTGGAATGCGAATTGCTCCTTCTCGAACACACCTTGCCGTGGGGGCTGCGCGATGCTTCGGGAGGAGATCTATTTCATTGTCGTGGTGGTCTCGATCGTACTGGCCATCGACCTGATGGCTCTGTACGTCTATTTCAAGCGCAGACCGTAGGGGCTGTTCGTTCAATGAACCTGGGTATCCCATTACCCAGGTCCGGGGAAAGATCCAAACCATCGGCCGTCAAAAGGTGGAGCGGTCATCACACAGGCCTGGCAGCAACTTATCGCGTCACTATACCTTTGGTGAAAATCGCCCGACGCTCGAGTCGATCAATCACCTGATGCTTGGCAACTTCATAGGTCTGGTCAAATGCCTTGCGGTCCACGTGTGGAAAGTACTTCGCAAGGCAGTGCGCTACGAGGTCGTCAAAAGCCGATTCTGTGATGTAGCGGTAGATATGGCGCAGATACAGGAAGCCAAACTGAAAGCCCAGGGTTTCACTGAAGTATGCAGTCGGTGTGAAGAAGCCGTTTTCCAGATCGATCGCCTGGGCAGGTCCAGAGCCGTGCAAGGGCAGCATGACGTTAGCCGCCCATAGGTCCATGTGGGAGATGCCGTGGTTGTGTAGTTCATGCAACAGCTCGGCGGTGGCCTCGATGACGGTGCGAACGGCTTGTGGGTTGGCTCGGATGAGCGCCATGCCATCGATATGGTCGGCCAGGGATCGGCTGATGATGAAAAAGTCCTTCATCAGGCCGAGCTTGCAACGACTGTAGCCGTAGCCAACCAGAGGCGGAACCCGGGCGCCGCGACGGGTTGCCTCGCGGGTGTTGATCAGCTCTTCCATGGGCCAGTCGTACATGCCATTGCGCTTGGCCGTGAAACGTTGCATGCGCCACTTTTTCTTGAACGAATCAAGCGGCTCGCGCTTGAAGAACAACGCGCTATCGGTGCACTCGAGCGGGGCGCTCATCCGTTTGGCGCCAGAGGGTTGCTCAATCAGGCGTATCAGCGCTTGTCGAGTGGGTGACGGGACGGGTGAGCGAAAATACAGCGTCGTGCGCTGATGTTTCACGCTGTGGCAGAACTCGTTGAAACAAAACTGAGCATTGCGTAACACGCTTCTTCCTTGATGGTGTCAATAGGCTATCAATTTTCGATTTTCACATTTCTTTCACATTTTTCCTATCCCTGGAACACTTTGGTTTTACCTGTCTAGCCACAACCCAGCCAGGCCATGGATAATCCGGCCGTTCAACGACAAGGTGTTGTATCCGTGGAAACGAAAAGCTTGATGGCCGAAGTGTTCTTCAGCCTGCCCACGCATATCTGGGTTCTGCCAGTGGCGGCTGTTATCGCCTATTTCGGATTGAAAATGGCCGAGGCTTCCAGCAAGCGAACGAATGCGCTTCGGCTCGCCACCTATGCAGCCCTGGTGCTGCTGGCAGTGGTCCCCAACGGCATTCATGCCGTCGCTGCTCCTCCTTTGCAAACCACTGGCGGAGCATTGCTACCTAACTATGCAGGGCTGTTCTATCTCGATGCCTTTTTCGTGTTCGCCGGCTGGGCCATCAGTGGCGTGATTCGCACCCGGACGTGAGCCGTGACAAGTGCGATACTGGCTTTTTGACGGGAGGCTCACAACACGGCGCGAACCTTTTCGAGCCGTTGGAGGTCCAGACCCAGGAAGCCGTCAAATCCATTACATAAGGCTTCGTATTGCCCTGTCGTGCACCGCTGGAAGACAAAGCCATGCCTGAAAGAGAAAAGCGCTACCGTGCCTACCACCTTTTGAGAGAACTCGATTCCTTGACCTCCTCGACCATGAACCAGATCGCCTACGGTCGTGTGGGCGGCGCCGAGTGGAAAGGGATGTGCCAGGCGCACCGCAAAGCCTTCGAGGATTGGATGACGTTCGCCGAATCGTTGCTCGAACCGGGCAGCGACAAAACCCCGGACTCTTCCTGACCTTCACGGCAGGTGCAGCACCGGTTGTCCGATTCTCCCCCTTGACCAGTCGTACGTGGTTGCGTGCTGGCAACCATCCGCTATGGTGCCACTACCAACACACATAAGACTAAAGTCGTAGGAGGCGGCATGAGAATTCGCGGTGACGTGTTCTGGTCCTGGGCAGACCCCACTCTTCATCATCGAACGCATGACGAAACGCTCGACAGCGGCTCGTGTATTGACGTGCAGGTTCGATTGTCACGAACCGGTGCGACGCAGATGTTCATCGGCCTTTACGCACCGTCCGGCATGGCCTTGCATGAGGAGGCGTTCGACTCGCGTCCAGGCGAATCGATGACCCGGGCGCTGGCCTGGGGTGTCGGACGCGCCAGGAGGGTGGCAAGCGACCCGGCATTGCAGTCCGGTGGGCGCGCCAGCAAGCCCGCAGTCGTAGCAGTCTGCGGGGGGCGTTGAGTGGTCCACGCGCATGGGGAGCGTCACCGTCTTTGGGCAGACGGTGACGTCCCGTCACGCAGGTCAGTACAACAGCACATTCACCGTGGCGATCACGGTGACCAGAAACAGCACGCCCGCCGCTATTTGTAGCAGCGTCCCGACCACGCGACCGATCCAGGCCCTGAGGGTGCCTTCAATGGCCGGAGCAGGCGGCACGTGCGCTTCACCGCTTGGCAGGGTACTCAGACGCTCGGTGCCTCCGGTAAGCCTGCTGCCGATCTTGCTCATCAGCAACGCCAGGATGAACGCGACCACGCAACCGATCAGGCCATGGCTTTGGATGGTCTGGTAGAGGCTTAGCAGCAGAAACCAGCATTGACGCAGAAACTCAGCCATGGCGGCCACGTTTGTCGGCATACGGTGGGTTTCGGTTTGCCTTGGGTCAGGGCGCCTTTCTGCCGATGACCCTGCAACAACAAACGCGATGTTTAACCCAGAATAGCTATTACTTTGGTATGTGCCAGTTTTCAGACAGTGGCCAATCGGGGACTGTAATTGACTGATGTCGTTACAGATATCCAATTAACCAGTCCAGCGGTAATTCCCAGGGCAAGAAAGCGGATGCACCAAGCAACCTCGAAGGGTAGAGTGCCTTGCACCAGTTTTTTCAAGCGAGCAGCTCCGATGTCCTGCGCCTTTACCTTCATTCAGTCTCCCGTTGGGACCCTCACGCTGGTTGCCCGAGGCGATTGCCTGGCTGCGGTGTTGTGGGAGCAGGAGCGGGAAAACCGTGTGCGTCTGGGCGCACTGCACCGGGACGATGGACATCCGACGCTACGGGAGACAGCTCGGCAGTTAGGCGAGTACTTTGCCGGCAGCCGCCAGGGTTTCGAGCTGCCGCTTGATTTTGTCGGCACGGACTTCCAGCGCCAGGTCTGGGCCGCGCTGCTGACCATCCCCTTCGGGCAGACCCGCAGCTACAGCGATATTGCCCGGCAGATCGGCAACCCAAGCGCCGTGCGGGCAGTGGGAGCGGCCAACGGACGCAACCCGATTTCGATCATCGCTCCGTGCCACCGGGTGATCGGCGCATCTGGCGGTCTGACCGGCTTCGCCGGTGGGCTGCAGGCCAAACAGTACCTGTTGGCCCTTGAAGGACGAGAGAGCCTCGCGTTGGATCTTTGAGCCCGTTCAACTCATCCAGAGCACGATCAGGCAACCAATCACCGCCGCCGCCGTCCCGACCACCAGGCTGTACTGCCGATGAGCACGCCGCGCGTAGGGTTGTGTTTCTCGCAGGAACTCGCCAGGTGTAGGAGCGTCCGGTCGGTGGCGTAGTCCTTCGGCCATCTCGGCCACTCGGCCATGAATCAACAGACCGACCAGGTAATGAGTGCAGGCATAGCAGGCCAGCGCCGTGGCTAAGTACTTCATGGCGCCAGCGCGCCCAAGGTTATGGCTTGGGCAGTCATCGACGTGGTGTCCAGCAGCACCAGCCCCTGGGCGTGTTCATCCAATGCTGCCAAGAGATTCCCTTGGGGGTCCCAGGCGGCGGAATGGCCGGCGCCGACGAAGGTATCGGCCGGCCCTACACAGTTGGCGAGCAACACCGGCATGCCCAGACGCCGGGCAACGTCCGGGTAATGCCGAAAGCCTTCGTCTATGCCCTTGGTTGTCTTGGCCACGCTGACCATATAGATGTCTGCCCCTGCCGAACGAGCCTGCTCGGCATGCTCGATGAACATCGATTCGTAGCAGATGGCCGGTGCGATGCGCTGGTTGCCCACGGTGAACACCAACGGATGCTCGCCAGCGATGAAGAATGGCAGCTCATCATCGTGCAGGCGCTGTTTGGCATAGAAGTGGGGCGGGGCGCCAGGGCGCAGGATGGGCATGCCAATGCAAATCCCGGTGGGGGCCAGCAACGGTAGACCGACGGCTACCGCGATGCCATGGCGGTCACAAAGCGCTTGCAGCGGATCGAGCAGGGAAGTGTCCGATGGTTGCGCCAATTGTTGGGCCAGGGTGGGTTCATAGCCGCTCAAGGACAGCTCGGGGAATACCACCAACTCCGCCCCGCGTGCGACTGCCTGTTCGACGCAGTAGCGGTGACGCTCCAGATTGCCCGGCAGGTCGCCCTTGCCGGAGGCCAGTTGTACAGCACACAGTTTCATGGCGATTCCATCCATGGAGAAAGCGGGAAGGCTGAGAATACTATCGGCCAGCCCGCCCAGGCCACCCCGCGCTGAAGTGATTCAGGAGGCCGGGTGCGGGGCGAAGCGCTGACGGAACCAGTCGGTGAGCATGGCTTTTTCCGCATACAGGCGATCGCTGCTACTGGCCTGGCGGCCGGGGCGGCTGAGGTACATCTTGTCGCTGACGCGCTCCTGGGCGTGTTTTTCCGGTTGCCCGGGCTGGACGAGGGTGTAGCTCAGGTCGATGCTGGGCCAGGTGATCTCGCGCATGAAGCGCACATCGTAGGCCCGGCTGTGCCACGGCTCGAAGCGCCCGGCCAGGTCGATGTCGCGCACATCGATGCGCAGTTGCTGCCCAGGTTGCAGATAGCGCTGGCCGAGCCTGTGCAGATGCTCGGTGAGGGTCTTGATGACGTACGCATCAGCGCCCCGTTCGTAGCCATGGCTATCGAGGCTGGCATCGCGGAACTGCTCGGGATGATCGAAATGCACGTCCACCTGCGCGGTTGGTGTGCCTTGTGCCATGCTGTTGGAGGCCAGCAGCATCAAGACATAGGAGAGGGTGGTACGCATGATGCACCTCTACGGGCACGGACGGATCGCCTCTCTATTTTACGCCTGCCGCTGGGACAACAGCAGAGGGTGGAAGCAATGAGCCGTTTTCGGCGGGTGAGTGCCAATAACCGTGGCCGCGATCTGGCCGTGGGCGACATCCATGGTCATTTCGAGCGGTTGCAGCGATGCCTGGACGAGGTGGGATTCGATCCTGAGGTGGATCGGCTGTTCAGCGTGGGCGATCTGGTGGACCGGGGGCCGGCCAGCGAGCAGGCGCTGGACTGGTTGGCGCAACCCTGGTTCCACGCGGTACAGGGCAACCATGAGGCGCTCGCCATCGCCCACCTGCGCGGTGGCAGAGTCGATCTGGAGATGTACCGCTCTGCAGGCGGGGGCTGGTTTCTCGACCTTCCTCGTGCCGAACAACAACGCTACGTCGAAGGCTTCGCGCAGATGCCATTGGCGATCGAGGTGCAGACGTCGCTTGGGCTGATCGGCCTCTTGCATGCCGATAGTCCATTTCCCGAATGGTCGACGCTCAAGGCTTTTCTAGAGGCTATGGACGATCCTGAAGTCCGAGAAGTCTGCCAATGGTCGCGTCGACGCCTGCGTGAGGGCGACACCGAGCCGGTCGGTGGCTTGCGCGCCTTGCTGGTCGGCCATACCCCAGTGCTGCGGGTCAAGCAGTTGGGCAACGTCTGGCACCTGGACACCGGCGGCTGGGCCAGCGGCTTTTTCAGTGTGGTGGACCTCAGGACGCTGAGCGTGATCAACCCCAGGCCAGGCGCATGAGCACCGCGCTGGCCAGCAGAATCAACAGCACACCGGAAGCACGCTCCAGCCACGGCAAGACTTGGGCGAAGCGCCGCAGCACCCGGCGATTGCCGATGGCCACCGCCACCAGCAGGTCCCAGCCCAGCACGATTGTGAACATCCACACACCATAGACGAGCTTCCAGCCCGCGCTGCTAGCTGCGAGCATGCTTGCCAGGCTTGCATAGAACAGAGCGTTCTTCGGGTTGAGGATGCCCGAGGTGAAGCCCATTCCCAGGTTCTGTACCCAGCCGTGACCAATACCTACCTCGGCCGATTGCAGGTCGCTGCGCCCGGCATGGCGCAGGAACAGCCCGCCGATATACAGCAAGTAGGCACAGCCGGCCAGTTGCAACGCGATGAACAGCGCGCTGCCCTCCTGCAGAATGGAGACGCCGGTAAAGGCTATGGCGATGAATACGCCGTTGGCCAGGGCGATCCCCAGGCAAGCACCGCTCGCGGTGCGCCAGCCGGCGGTGGCCGAGGCGCGAGCGACGAGGAAGAAATCGGGACCAGGGGAGAGCAGGGCCAGGAAGTGGGCTGCGGCGACGACGAGAAATTGCTCCATGGGTAGGCTTCTGTGGCAAGGAAAGCCGCAGTCTGTCGTCCCAAGCCTTGGGCGGTATTGAAGATAATTGCACGGCGTGTGCTCCAGCGCGCGGAGCGGGTGGGTAGGTTTACCCGCGTGCCCCGACGCCATGTCGATATTGTCCGGGGGTCATGCCCGCGTGCGCCTTGAACACCCGCTGGAAGTGGCTCTGGTCGGCAAAGCCCAGGCGATAAGCCACCTGCGCAAGGTCCTGGCCTTGGCCGAGCAACCCCCGCGCCCGGTTGACCCGCTCATTGAGCAGGTAGGCGTGTGGTGTGAGCCCCGTCGCGGCGCGGAACGCCCGGATCAACTGGTATCGCCCCAACCCGACGTGCCCGGCCAGATGCTCCAGGCTGATTTCGGCCAGCTCGCACGTCTGCAGCATGGCAATCAGCTCGCGCAGGGCTGGGGCGCTCAAGGCAGGGGGCGGGGCAGCATCCAGCGTCGCATGCGCTGCAAAGTCGTGGTCACCGATGAAGGCCACCAACGCGGCTTCCTTCTGCGAGGGTGCCGCGTCGGAAAACAACAATGCATTGAGCTGGCAGAACTGCCGATACACTTCAGCCGAACGCGTGATTCGCGCAGGCGCTCCAGGCTCGGCAGCGCTAACGCCTGACTCCAGTCGCAGGCGTCCCAGCCACTGCGCATCCACATGCACCATCTGATAGCTCCAGGCCTGGCCTGACTCGGGGTTGCAGGCATGCACCCGCTGCGCCGGGACCAGTACCAAGGTGCCGGGCGTCAGGCGCGCCTGGCCGTCGCCCGCGCCGGTGAACCAGCTGAGGCCGGCATCTACCGCACCGATGGAGAACGTCGGATGGCTATGGGCCTTGTAGCAGGCGCGGCTATGGCAGGCGCGCCGGCTTTCCACGAAGGGCAGGGCCGGGTCGCGCCAGATTTCGCTGTTCGAGAGGGTCATGCAGGGCCTGCTTCGCCGAGTGCCGGAGCACGCAGTCTAAACTGCTGGCCACTGTTCCGGCCATTCACTGCGCCACTGTACTTGACGCAATGCACACCCGGCGCGAGGCTGCCGAGGTCCCGAAGGAGAAGAAAAATGGACCTGTCGAGCTTGCTGCTGTTCATCCCCGCCTGTTTCGCCCTGAACATGGCGCCTGGCCCCAACAACCTGTTGTCGCTGCACAACGCCAGCCGCTATGGCCTGCGCACCGCCTGCATGGCCGGCATCGGCCGGTTGCTCGCCTTCAGCGGCATGATCGCCCTGGCTGCCATGGGCTTGGCGGTGGTGTTGCACACCAGCGAATACCTGTTCCTGATCATCAAGGTGCTGGGCGCAGCGTACCTGTTCTACATCGCCTGGCAGCTGTGGCGGGCGCCGGTGGGTGAGGCGGTCGTGGCGAGTGACCATCCACGGGGTACCTGGCGCCTGGCCCGTCAGGAGTTCTGGGTGGCAGCGGGCAACCCGAAAGCCATCCTGATCTTCACCGCATTCCTGCCGCAGTTCGTCTCGGTGGGCAGTGCCATGCCGGTCGCCGAGCAATTCCTCTGGCTGGGCGTTATGTTCCTGCTGCTGGAATGGGCGGCCATCGCGATCTATGCGGGCCTTGGGGCGTACATGCAGCGCTGGTTCGAGCGCCCAGGGCCGCGCCGGGTGTTCAACCGGGTCAGTGCGTCGTTGTTGGGGTGTGCGGGGTTGGGGCTTTTGGCGGCGCGGCGCTGAGGTCAGTCGCGATAGAACGTCTGCACCAGGTGATACCCAAACTTGGTCTTGATCGGCCCATGTACCACGCGCAGGGCCTTCTTGAAGATCACTTGGTCGATGGCGCCTACCAACTGGCCTGGGCGGACTTCGCCCAGGTCGCCCCCGCGTTTGCCCGAGGGGCAGGTGGAGAATTTCTTGGCCAGCACGTCGAAGGCTTCGCCCTTGGCGATCCGTTGCTTGAGCTGTTCGGCTTCGGCAGCGGTCTTGACCAGGATGTGGCGGGCTTGGGCTTTCATGGGACACCTGTGCTTCGGGCAAAAAAGGGCGCCATTATGCCTGATCGCGCAGCTCTGCGCGGTCTCGGAATTGCGCCAGGGCTTCGGGGTTGGCCAGGGCGTCGGTGTTCTTCACCGGCAGGCCATGGACCACGTTGCGGATCGCCAGCTCCACCAGCTTGCCGCTGATGGTGCGCGGGATGTCGGTGACCTGAACGATCACGGCTGGAACATGACGGGGCGTGGTGTATTGACGGATCACCTGGCGAATGTGCTGGCGTAGGGCATCGTCCAGTTGCAGCCCCTCGCGCAGGCGCACGAACAGGACTACGCGCACGTCGTTGTGCCAGTCCTGGCCGATGGCGACGCTTTCGACCACTTCCTCGACCTTTTCCACCTGGCGGTAGATTTCCGCCGTGCCGATGCGCACACCGCCGGGATTGAGCACCGCGTCCGAACGGCCATGGATGATCATGCCGCCCTCAGCGTTCTGCTCGGCGTAATCGCCCTGGGCCCAGACGCCGGGGTACTGACTGAAGTAGGCATCGTGGTAGCGGCTGCCGTCGTTGTCACCCCAGAAGCCCACTGGCATGGACGGGAAGTTGCGGGTGCAGACCAGCTCGCCTTTCTCGCCGATCACGGGCTGGCCGTGCTCGTTCCACACCTCCACAGCCATGCCCAGGCCTTTGCACTGGATCTCGCCACGGCGTACCGGCAGCACGGGGTTGCCGAGCACGAAGCACGAGACGATGTCGGTGCCGCCAGACATCGAAGCCAGGCACAGGTCGGGTTTGATCTTGCGGTAAACGTAGTCGTAGCTGTGGGGCGAGAGCGGTGAGCCGGTGGACATGATCAGGCGCAGGCTGTTCAGACGATGGCTTTTGGCAGGCTCGAGGCCTTCCTGCTCCAGGGCGGCCAGGTATTTGGCGCTGGTGCCGAAAGCGTGGATGCGTTCGGCGTCGATCAGGTCGAGCAGACGCTGTGGGCCTGGGTGGAAGGGCGAGCCATCGTACAGCACCAGGGTGGCCCCGACCGCCAGGCCGCTGGCTAGCCAGTTCCACATCATCCACCCGCAAGTGGTGTAGTAGAACAAGACGTCGTCGGCCTTGAGGTCGTTGTGCAGGCCGTGCTCCTTCAGGTGTTGCAGCAGTACGCCGCCGGCGCGGTGGACGATGCACTTGGGCACGCCGGTGGTGCCGCTGGAGTAGAGGATGTACAGCGGGTGGTCGAACGGCAGGGCGGTAAAGCGCGGTTCACCACCGGGTTGGTAGAAGTCGCCCCACAGGCTGACGCGCGGGGCAGTGAATTCTTCGCAGTGGGTGTGTGAGCGGGTGTAGGGCACTACCAACAAGTGTTCGAGCTGGGGCAGTTGGGCGGTGACCTGGTTGATCTTTTCGACTTGGTCGATGGTCTTGCCGGCGTACTGGTAGCCGGCGCAGGCGATCAGAAGCTTTGGGGCGATCTGACCGAAGCGGTCGATGATGCCGTGAAGGCCGAACTCCGGTGACGAACTGGACCAGATCGCGCCGAGGCTGGTGCAGGCGAGCATGGCGACCAAGGTTTCCCAGGTGTTGGGCATCACCGAAGCGATTCGGTCGCCGGCCTGGATGCCCAGGGCCTGCAGGGCTTTCTGCATGCCGGCCACATGGGCCGCCAATTGTGCGTGGCTCAGCACCTGGCGCTGGCCGTCCTCGCGTACGGCGACCACGGCGGGGCGGTCATCGCGCCGCATCAGCAGGTGTTCGGCGTAGTTCAAGGTGGCACCGGGGAACCAGTGCGCATCCGGCATCTGTGGACCTTCGCTGAGGGCCTGGGCGGGCGGGGTGTGCCACTGGACGTGGAAATAGTCGGAAAGGGTCTGCCAGAAAGCCGGGCGTTGCTCGATGCTCCAGCGGTGCAGCGCGGCGTAGTCATTGAGCTGGAGGTTGTAGCGCAGGTTTACTTGGCGGCGGAAGACGTCCATCCGGCTGGCCTGGTTCTGCGCCGTGGAGGGGCGCCAGAGCACATCGTTCATGCCGAAACCTCCCACTTTCGATGGAATCCAGAGCCTGTAGGAGCGGGCGAATCCGCTCCTGCAGGGGCTGCGCCTAAAGTGCCGATGCGCAGCCAAATGGCTTTGGCTTTTACTCCACTTTAGCCTTTTGTACGTCCGGCGATGCCGACCAGATGCGATAACGCACTTCGATGTCCTTGGGCACGTACAGCACGACCGGCAGCTTGCTGTTGTAACGCAGCATGAAGCCTTCACCGACCACCGGCACGAAGGCCTCGGTCTTCTTGCCGTCCGGGCAGGCCATCAGTGTGCTGGCGGGGCCACCGACTTTTTCCAGCCGGTAGTAGCTGTAGCCCCAGCCTTCGAGGTTGTGTTCCTCGAGGCTGCCGGCCAGGCGCTGGCGGTTGCAATCGACGGTGAGGGTCTTGCCGGCGAGGATTTCCAGTTGGTAGGCCGACTCGTCGGTTTGGGCCGGCAGGTGGATGACCTGCCGGGTGAAGCCTTTTTCCGCCTCAGGGTAGGGCGCGACGTCTTTGAGCCCGGCGGCCATCACAGGCGCGGCGGCGGCCAAGGTCAGGGAAAGAATCGCGGTCAGTGGGAATGGGCGCATAGGGCCTCCTTGCAATTGAAAACGAATGCAAGACCGCGCCAGATCCCGGCTGCCCCTCACTGGGCCAGCCAACCGCCATCGACGTTCCAGGCGGCGCCACGGACCTGGCTACCGGCCTCGCTGCACAGGAACAATACCAGCTCTCCCAAGTGCTGGGGCGTTACAAAGGCCACGGAAGGCTGCTTTTCGGCCAAAAGATCGTGCTGCGCTTGCTGAGGGTCGACACCGGCTGCGGCGCGGTCGTCGATCTGTTTCTGCACAAGCGGGGTCAGTACCCAGCCGGGGCAGATGGCGTTGCACGTGACGTTGCTGGTGGCCGTTTCCAGGCCTACGACTTTGGTCAGGCCAACCACTGCGTGCTTGGCAGCCACGTAGGCGGCCTTGCCGGTGGACCCCACCAGGCCGTGCACCGAGGCGATGTTGACGATCCGCCCCCAGCCACGTGCCCGCATGCCCGGCAAGGCAAGCCGGATGCCGTGGAAGACAGCCGAAAGGTTCAGCGCGATGATCTTGTCCCAGGTCTGCACAGGGAACTGCTCCACCGGCGCCACGTGCTGGATGCCGGCGTTGTTGACCAGGATGTCCACGCCGCCGAACTCGCGCTCGGCCAGGGCGAACAGCGCCTCGATCTGGGCCACGTCAGACAGGTCCGCGGGGTGGTGGATCACCTTGACCCCGTGGCGGGCGATTTCGGCGAGTGCCGGGGCCGGGTCGCCGAAGCCATTGAGCAGGATATTCGCCCCAGCGCCGGCCAGCACCTGGGCGATACCCAGGCCAATGCCGCTGGTGGAGCCGGTGACCAGTGCTGTCTTGCCTTTGAGCGTCATGCAGATCTCCTTAGACGATGCCGGTGGCGTAGAAGGTGGCGATGACCACGAAAACTGCCAGGGTCTTGATCAGGGTAATACCGAAAATGTCCTTGTAGGCCTCGCGGTGGGTCAGCCCGGTGACCGCCAGCAAGGTGATCACCGCGCCGTTGTGCGGCAAGGTATCCATGCCGCCGCTGGCCATGGCGGCCACACGGTGCAGGACCTCCAGCGGGATGTTCGCGGCGTGGGCTGCGGCGATGAAACTTTCGCTCATGGCCGCCAGGGCGATGCTCATGCCTCCGGAGGCGGAGCCGGTGATGCCGGCGAGCAAGGTGACGGTCACAGCCTCATTGACCAGGGGATTTGGGATGGCGCGCAGGGCATCGGCCAATACCAGAAAGCCCGGTAGCGAGGCGATCACCGCGCCGAAGCCATACTCCGAGGCGGTATTCATGGCCGCCAACAGCGCACCGCTGACGGCGCTCTTGGTGCCCTCGGCCAAGCGTTGGCGGATGGCGCCGAAGGCGCATACCAGCACCATCAGGATGCCCACCAGCAAGGCCGCCTGCACTGCCCAGATCGCGGTGAGCTTGGCCACATCGCTTTGCACCGGCGCACTCATGCCTGGCAGCTGCAACGTATGCGTGGCGCCATACCAGTGAGGAATCCAGTGGGTGAACACCAGGTTCATCACGCCCACCATCACCAAAGGCGACAACGCCAGCCAAGGGTTGGGCAGGGCCAGGTCGTCGGCGGTTTCCGGTTCGTTGCGCAGGTCATTGCCATAGCCTTCGCCGGCGCGCTGTGCCTTGTTGCGCTGGCGGCGCAGGTAAAGCATGCCGACGCTGAACACGAACAGTGTGCCGATCAGCCCCAGCCAGGGCGCGGCCCAGGCCGTGGTGTTGAAAAAGGTGCTGGGGATGATGTTCTGGATCTGCGGGGTGCCGGGCAGGGCGTCCATGGTGAAAGAGAACGCGCCCAAGGCGATGGTCGCCGGGATCAGGCGTTTGGGAATGTTGCTCTGGCGGAACATCTCGGCCGCGAACGGGTACACCGCGAACACCACCACGAACAACGATACGCCGCCGTAGGTGAGCAGCGCGCACACCAGAACGATCACCAGCATGGCCTGGCGTGTGCCCAGCAAGCCAATGGCGGCGGCGACGATCGAGCGCGAGAAGCCGGAGAGTTCGATCAGCTTGCCGAACACAGCACCGAGCAAGAACACCGGGAAGTACAACTTGATGAAGCCGACCATTTTTTCCATGAACACGCCCGTGAAGGTCGGGGCCACAGCCGCAGGGTCGGTGAGCAGGACAGCGCCGAGGGCGGCAATGGGGGCGAAGAGAATGACGCTGTAGCCGCGATAGGCAGCCAACATCAACAGGGCCAGGGCAGCGAGGGCGATGAGCACAGTCATCGAGGGTGTCTCCAAGTCGTTGTTTTTATGGTTGACCGAGGAGATAGCGGGATTCGTGCCAGATTTGTAACGTATTGATTTGTAAGGGTTTTATCGAATTATTGCCTGCAGGTGTCTCACAATCGAGACTCTGCAGGCGCTGGCGAGGCCTGCAATGGACCGCAAAAACGGTCTTACAACAATGTCTCTAGCTAGAGACTTAGGTCTCTTTATAGAGACTGAACCCCCAAGGCGATCATCTTCTTGTACAGCGTAGACCGCCCCAACCCCAGCGCCTTCGCGGCCTGCGGTACATTCCCGGCGCAACTGGCCAGGGCATCGGCGATCAATTTGCGCTCGAATGCCTCGCACGCCTCCCGATACCTCTGAGGTACTGCACCCGCTGGCGCGACGGGGCTCAACGGCCCCAGCGCCGAGCGCACATCGTCCACTCCCAGGCGCGGCTGATCCGCCAGCAGCGTCGCACGCTCCAGCACATTGCGCAGTTCACGGATATTGCCAGGCCAGGCGTGGCGTGCCAGCAATGCCTGGGCGTCGGGCTCGAGCTCGTACTGAGTGCCAAGCTCGGCCAGGATTGCCTCGCACAGCGCCGGCAGATCGCCCAGGCGTTCGCGCAGGGGCGGTACCTCGATGGGCAGCACGTTGAGCCGGTAGTACAGGTCGGCGCGAAACGCGCCGCTGGCCATGGCCGCCTGCAGATCGATGGAGGTGGCGGCAATGATGCGTACATCGCTGCGCAGCATCTGGTTTGAGCCGACCGGTTCGTATTCCTTCTCCTGCAATACCCGCAGCAGCTTGCTTTGCAGGGCCAATGGCATATCGCCGATCTCGTCGAGAAACAGCGTACCACCCTCGGCCAATTGCAGCTTGCCGCTGCGCCCCTTGCGGTCGGCCCCGGTGAAGGCGCCAGGAGCGGTGCCGAAGAATTCGGCCTCCAGCAGCGTTTCGGGAATGGCCGCGCTGTTGACGCTGACGAACGCCTTGTGCGCCCGGGCCGAGGCAGCATGGATGGCATGGGCCAGCAGCTCCTTGCCGGTGCCGGTTTCGCCCAGTAGCAATACCGGGGAATCGCTGCCTGCACCACGGCGCGCCCTGCGCTTGGCCTCCAGGCTCGCGGCGCTGGTGCCGACGAACTGGGCGAAGCTGTACTTGGCCTGGCGTGCGCGCAGTTGCGAGCGGGTCGAGGCCAGTTCCTGCTGCATGCTCGCGTAGCGCTTGAGCAGCGGGGAGAGGCTGCGCAGTTCATCGAACAGGGCAAAGCCGATGGCGCCGATCAGCTCGTCGCGATCGTCATGGATGGGCAGGCGCATCACCACCAGCGGCTCGTTGGGTGTGTCGAGCATGTCCAGCAGGATCGGCCGGCCATTGCTTACCACATCGCGCATCAGGCTGCCCGGGATCACCGCCTCGCAGGGCTGGCCAATGGCGCTGGCCGCATCGGGCAGGCCGAAACGCCGGGCGTAGCGCTCATTCATCCAGACGATCCGTGCCTGGCGATCGACGATCACCGTGCCTTCGCTGGACTGCTCGATGATCTCGAACAGCGAGCGGATCGCCAGTTGCCGAACCTGGGGATAGTCCTTGAGGCTGTCGCTTTCTTGCATGGGCTGGGCCTTTGAAATGCAGTGGCGGTGATTATGACGACTGTCGGCCAGACTGGCGAAGACCCATCGACCGCTAGGCCCGTGGATCGAACGCCTCACGCAGTGCATCGCCAATGAACACCAGCAACGATAGGATCAACGCCAGGGCAAAGAATGCGGTAAAGCCCAGCCAAGGCGCCTCCAGATGCTGCTTGCCCTGGGTCACCAGTTCCCCCAGCGAAGCGCTGCCCGCCGGCATGCCGAAGCCAAGAAAATCCAAGGCGGTGAGGGTGGTGATAGCCCCGGTGAGCATGAACGGCACGTAGGTGAGCGTGGCCGTCATCGCGTTGGGCAGAATATGCCTGAGCATCACTTGCCCGTCCGACAGCCCCAGGGCACGCGCGGCTTTGACGTACTCCAGGTTGCGCCCGCGCAGGAATTCGGCGCGTACCACATCCACCAAGGTCAGCCAGGAAAACAGCGCCATGATCCCCAGGAGCCACCAGAAGTCCGGCTCGACAAAGCCACTGAGGATGATCAACAGGTACAGCACCGGCAAACCCGACCAGACCTCCAGCAAACGCTGGCCCAACAAATCCACCCAGCCACCGTAGTACCCCTGCACGGCCCCAGCGGCAATGCCGATCAGTACGCTGAGCACGGTCAAGGCGAAGGCGAACAACAGCGATACCCGTGTGCCGTACAGCACCCTGGCGAGCACATCGCGCCCTTGATCGTCGGTGCCGAGCCAGTTGCTGGTGCTGGGCGGGCTGGGGGTAGGCACCTGCAGGTCGTAGTTGGGCGTGTCGGCACTGAAAGGGATCGGCGCGAACAGCATCCAGCCGCCCTGTCCTGCGATCAACTGGCGTACGTAAGCGCTGCGGTAATCGGGCTGGAACGGCAACTGGCCACCGAACTGTTGCTCGGTGTAACGCTTGAGTGCCGGCGTGTACAGCTCGCCTTTGTAGACGAGCAGCAGCGGTTTGTCGTTGGCCACCAGTTCCGCGCCCAGGCTGAGCACCAGGATAGCGGCGAACAGCCACAGCGAGCACCAACCCAGGCGATTGCGCCGGAAACAGCGCCAACGACGAAGCGCGACGGGCGAAAACATCAGCGGCCCCTTGCATCGAAATCGATGCGCGGGTCGAGCACGGTATAGCTCAGGTCACCGATCAAGCGAATCAACAGCCCTGCCAGGGTGAAGATGAACAGGGTGCCGAACACCACCGGATAATCCCGCGAGACCGCGGCCTCATAGCTCAGTCGGCCCAGGCCATCGAGGGAGAAGATCACCTCGATCAGCAAGGAGCCGGCGAAGAACACCGTGATCAACGCCTGGGGCAGCCCGGCCAGCACCAGCAGCATGGCGTTGCGCAGTACATGCCCGTACAGCACCCGGCGCTCGCTCAGGCCCTTGGCCCGCGCGGTGATCACGTACTGGCGGGAGATCTCGTCGAGAAAGGCATTCTTGGTCAGCAAAGTGAGGGTGGCGAAGCCGCCGATCACCAACGCCCCGACCGGCAGCACCAAGTGCCAGAAATAGTCGGCGACCTTGCCCAGCAGGCTGAGCTGGTCGAAGTTCTCCGAGACCAGCCCGCGCACCGGGAACCAGTTCAGCGAGGTGCCACCGGCGAACAGCACGATCAACAGCAAGGCGAACAGGAACGAGGGCAGGGCATAACCGATGACGATCAGCGCGCTGCTCCAGGCATCGAAGCGGCTACCGTGGCGCACGGCCTTGCGGATACCCAGCGGTATCGACACCAGGTAAGTGATCAAGGTGGCCCACAGGCCGAGCGAGACCGTCACTGGTAGTTTGTCGAGAATCAGGTCGGTGACCTTGGCGCCGCGGAAGAAGCTTTGGCCGAAGTCCAGTCGAGCGTATTGGCCCAGCATCAGCCACAGGCGTTCGGGGGCCGACTTGTCGAAGCCATACTGGCGCTTGATCTCTTCGATGAGTTTGGGGTCCAGGCCGCGGCTTGCGCGGGACTCGCCATGCACAGTCTCGACCCGCGCCCCCGGCGTGCCGCCACCGATACCTTGCAGACGCGCCACGGCCTGTTCCACCGGCCCGCCGGGGGCGGCCTGGACGATCACGAAGTTGACCAGCAGGATCGCCAGCAAAGTCGGGATGATCAGCAACAGGCGACGCAGGATATAGGCTGTCATGGGCTGGCCTTCTGGCGCTCGGCCATCTGTGCGTTGGTCAGCGGCGTCGGGCTGATCTCCCACCAAGTATCCAGGCCTTCATCGTAGGCCGGCTGGACCTTGGGCAGGCCGAAGCGGTTCCACCAGACGGTCGAACTGCCCGGTGGGTAGTAGTTGGGAATCCAGTAGTAGTTCCATTGCAGCACCCGGTCCAGAGCATGGGCGTGGCGCAGCATGTCGGGCTGGGTGTCGGCCCGCACGAGGCCGTCGAGCAGGGTATCGACGGCCGGGTCGCGCAGCACCATGAAATTGTTCGACCCGGGGTCTTCGGCCGAGGCCGAGCCGAAGTAGTTGTACAACTCGCTGCCCGGGGAGAGCGTGACCGGATAGCCGGTGACGATCATGTCGTAGTCGCGGGCCATCAGGCGGTTGACGTACTGGGCGGAGTCGACATTGCGGATGTTCAGGGTGATGCCGATCTGCGCCAGGTTGCGTTTCCAGGGCAGCAGCAGGCGTTCGAGCCCCGACTGGCCATTGAGAAAGGTGAAGCTCAGCGGCTCACCGTTGGCGTTCACCAACCGATCACCGTCGGGGCGCCAGCCGGCGGCCTCGAGCAGGGCCAGGGCCTGCAGCTGTTGGGGGCGGATGATGCCCGAACCGTCGGTCACCGGCGCGCTATAGACCTGGCTGAAGACTTCATCGGGGATTTGGCCGCGCAACGGTTCGAGCAGTTTCAGTTCCTGGGCGTCGGGCAAGGCGCGGGCGGCCAGCGGGGTATTGGAGAACACGCTTTGCTGACGGATGTACAGGTTGCGCATCATCTGCCGGTTGCTCCATTCGAAGTCCCAGAGCATGGCCAGTGCCTGGCGCACGCGCCGATCCTGGAACATCGGCTGCTTCAGGTTGAACACGAAGCCCTGGGCCGTCTGAGGCTTGGACGGGCCGAGGTGGGCGCGTTGCAGGCGCCCATCGTCCAGCGCGTCACCCTTGTAGCCCAAGGTGAAGGCCGTGGCGGAGAACTCGCGGTTGTAGTCGAACCCGCCGCCGCGCAACACCTGGCGGGCGACTTCTGTGTCGCCGAAATACTCGATGCGGATGCTTTGGAAATTGTAGCGGCCTCGACTGGCCGGCAGGCTGGCGGCCCACCAGGTGGGGTCGCGCTCGAACGTGATGCTGCGGCCATTGTCGATCCGGCCGATGCGGTAGGGCCCGCTGCCGACGGGTCTGTCGAAGCCGGCGCCGTTGGCGAAATCGCGGTGCTGCCAGTCGTGCTCGGGCAGCACCGGGAGGGTGGCGAGGTCCAGGGCCAAGGTGCGGCCATGGGGTTGTTTGAAATCGAAACGCACCTGCCGCGGACCCTCGATCGTGAGCTGGGTGACCTCGGCGAACTGGGTGCGATAGCGCAGACTGCCTTTGTTCATCAGCAGGTCGAAGGTAAAGCGCACGTCCTCGGCGCGCACCGGCTTGCCATCGGCGAACGTCGCGCGCGGGTCGATCTCAACGCGCAGCCAGGCGTCCTCTGGGCCACGCTCCATGCGCCGAGCAATCAAACCATAGACGGTGTAGGGCTCATCGAATGAGCGCTGCGCCAGAGGCGCATACAACCAGCCATCGACTTCGCTGACACCGATGCCTTTATCGATGTACGGCAGGACATGGTCGAACTGCCCGATCTCCAGGGCTGAACGCCGCAGGCTGCCACCCTTGGGGGCATCGGGGTTGACGTAGTCGAAGTGGCGGAAGGATTCGGGATAACGCGGGGCCTCACCGTAGGCAGTGAGTGCGTGGGTGGGGGCGGCGTGGGCTGCGAGGGCCGTGCACAGCAAGAGCAGACCCCACATGCACTGTGGGAGCAGGCTTGCCCGCGAAGGCGTCCGTGCTGGCAACCCGGTTGCCGACGGGACGACGTTCGCGGGCAAGCCCGCGCCCACAGAGGACATCACCGGGACCGCAGGCTCAGTCCTGACGGCTGGTCACTTCGAGCAGGTGGTAGCCGAACTGGGTCTTGACCGGGCCTTGCACGGTGTTGACCGGGGCGCTGAAGACGACGGTGTCGAATTCCTTGACCATCTGGCCTGGGCCGAAGGAGCCCAGGTCGCCGCCTTGGCGGCTGGATGGGCAAGTGGAGTTGGCCTTGGCGACTTCGGCGAAGTCGGCACCAGCTTCGATCTGTGCTTTGAGTTCGTTGCACTTCTCGAGGCTGCTGACCAGGATGTGGCGGGCGGTGGCACGGGCCATGGGGTACTACTCCTTGGGTGAAAAAAACAAGCCTAGCGCACTTGTTCGGCAAATGTCTCGCCAGGCTTGGTGTACCGGTCACAAACGCTCGGCCGCCCGGCGCAGCAGCGCCTCGGTGGCGTCCCAGCCCAGGCAGCCATCGGTGATCGACACGCCGTACTTGAGCGGGCCCTTGCCCAGCGTCTGGCAGCCATCGAACAGGTGGCCTTCGAGCATCATGCCGATGATCGCCCGGTCACCTTGCAGGCGCTGCTCCAGCACCTCCTCGAATACCGCGGGCTGGCGGGCCGGGTCCTTGCCGCTGTTGGCGTGGCTGCAATCGACCAGGACACGCCCGGTCAGGCCGGCCTTGGACAGGCCCTGGCGTGCCTGGGCAATGCTCGAGGCATCGTAGTTCGGGCCCTGGTGGCCGCCGCGCAGCACCAGGTGGGTGTCAGGGTTGCCCAAGGTTTCGATGATCGCCGGGTAGCCTTGGGCATCCATGCCGAAATGGCGGTGCGGGTGGGCGGCGCTGCGCATGGCGTCGCAGGCGATGCCGACGCCCCCGTCGGTGCCATTCTTGAAGCCCACGGGCAGTGCCAGGCCGCTGACCATTTCGCGGTGGATCTGCGATTCGGTGGTACGCGCGCCGATGGCGGCCCAGCTGAGCAGGTCGTCGAAGTAGCCGGCGGCCATCGGTTGCAGCAACTCGGTGGCGATCGGCAGGCCGCGCTCGATCATGTTCAGCATCAGCCCGCGAGACAGCGCGAGGCCGCCATGCATGTCATCGCTGCCGTCCAGGTGCGGATCGTAGGCCAGGCCTTTCCAGCCGACCGTGGTACGGGGTTTTTCGACGTAGGCGCGCATCACCAGCAGCAGTTTGTCATCGACTTCGCGGCTCAGGGCGGCCAGGCGGTCGGCGTATTCCAGGGCCGAACGTGGATCATGGATCGAGCATGGGCCGACGATCACCAGCAGGCGCGGGTCGAGGCCGTCGAGGATGGCGCGCACGGCTTGGCGATGTTGCTGGACTTGCTGGGTCAGGGCAGTGCTCAGCGGCATTTGCTGCTTGAGCAGGTGCGGTGAGGGCAGACGTTGGCTGACGGCGGTGTTGGCAGCCTGGGGTTGGGTCAGGGGCAGGGCGAGGTTCGACGATTGCATGGCGTTTTTCCCTGGGCGGACGGCGGGTTCAGGCCCGCGTGGTCGGCCCTATCGAGGTGTTCGACAGATATTCGGTTTATGACTGCGTGCAGCATTGCCACCAGTGGACGACCGAACGGAGGCGGCAGGCTGGCCCGAACGGGATTGGCTAAATCGCCAGGCGTAGGTGTCGGCGTAGTAATAAGCGATGGTGTTCATGTCTGTTTCCTCAATGTGAATCGGTGTTTTCTAGAAGCCTGAAACGCAAAACCCCCGGTCGGGGGGCCGACCGGGGGTTTGAGTATTCTCGTGTTCGGCGGCCCCTCGAAGGTGGGCGCCGTGTGGGTATCAGCGGCGCCTAGTGGCTAAACCAATACCCAAAATAAAAGCTGGCAACGGCCTGGCAGACAGCAACGGCCAGCACTGGGCGCGCGGTGCGACCGGTGAGGTTGGCGTGGTTGCGGATGCTGTGGGTCATGTTGCTCTCCAATGAATGAGCCCGAGCTTACTGCACCTCAAACAGGATGTTCAATGACTAAATGCTATGGCTCCGATCATTTTTGCAGCCCATCCAAGGCTCGGTCAGCAAGCGGAGCTGGCGAAGCCTGCGATGGGCCGCATCCCTCGATGAAACTCAAAGGGCGTAATGCTTGAGTTCCCGCGCAATCAGCATTCTCTGGATCTCGCTCGACCCCTCGTAGATCTGCGTGATCCGCGCATCACGGTAGTAACGCTCAACCGGATAGTCCTCCAGATAGCCGTAGCCGCCATGCACCTGGATGGCCATGGAGCACACGCGCTCGGCCATTTCCGAGGCGAACAGCTTGGCCTGGGAGGCTTCGGACAGACACGGCTTGCCGGCACTGCGCAGGCGTGCGGCATGCAGGATCAACAGGCGCGTAGCGTTGATCTGCACCTGCATGTCCGCCAGCAGGTTGGCGATGCTCTGGTGTTCGTTGATCGGCTTGCCGAACTGAATGCGGTCGCGCGAATAGACCAGGGCCGCTTCGAATGCCGCCCGGGCGATACCCAGCGCCTGCGCTGCGATGCCGATGCGTCCGCCCTCGAGATTGGACAATGCGATGGCCAGGCCCTTGCCCCGTTCGCCCAGGATGTTGGCGGCGGGGATACGGCAATTGTCGAGGGTCACCGCGCAGGTATCGGAGGCGCGGATCCCCATCTTGTGCTCGCTGCGGTCCACCTTGAAACCCGGGTTGTCGGTCGGCACCAGGAAGGCCGACAGGCCTTTCTTGCCAGCCTCAGGGTCGGTCACGGCAAAGACGATGGCCAGCCCTGCGCGGCGGGCATTGCTGACGAACTGCTTGGCGCCGTTGATGACCCAATGGCCGTCGACCAGCTCCGCGCGGGTGCGCAGGTTGTGGGCTTCGGAACCGGCCTGGGGCTCGGTGAGGCAGAAGCAGCCGATCACCTCGCCGCTGGCCAGGCGCGGCAGCCAGGCCTGTTGCTGTTCGGGCGTGCCATAGGCCAGCAGCGGGCCACAGCCAACCGAGTTGTGGATGCTCATCATCGCGCCGGTGGCGCCGTCACCAGCGGCGATCTCTTCCACGGCCAGGGCATAGGCCACGTAGTCGGTATAGCTACCACCGAAGTCTTCCGGCACGACCATGCCGAGCAGGCCCAGCTCGCCCATCTTGCGCACCACGGCATCGTCGATCCAGGCGGCCTTTTCCCAGGCCTGGGCATTGGGCGCGATTTCGCCACGGGCAAAATCCCGGGCCATGTCGCGGATCATGATCTGCTCTTCGCTCAGTTCCAGGTCTTGCATCTGTGTACTCCCCGGCTCACAGGCCTTCGAAGAATTGGTTCACCCGCTTGGGATCGAGCCCGGTGAGGGTCGGCGGGTTCCAGCGTGGCTGCTTGTCCTTGTCGATGATCAGGGCGCGCACGCCCTCGATGATGTCGCCGTACTCGAACCACTGACGGTCTAGGTGCAGCTCCATTGCAAAGCATTCCTCCAGGCTCAGGTGGCGGCCGCGACGCAGCATCTCCAATGTAACGGCCATGGCCAGGGGCGAGCGGCTTTCCAGCTGATCGGCGGTGGCCAAGGCCCATTGGTGGCTGTCGCCGATGCTCACGGTGCGCAGTTGCTCGAGCATGCTGGGCACGTCGGGCAGGGCGAAGAAATGGTCGATCACAGGGCGCAAACGGGCCAGCGGGGCATCGTCGAGTGTCTGGGTACCGAGCTTGGCCAGCAGGCCCTGGAGGTCCTTGAGGGGGTGGTCGCCGAATGTCAGTTTGTCCAGGCCCGCGTCCAGGGCGGCGATCTTGTCGCTCTCCAGGAACCAGTCGGCCAGGCCACAGTACAGCGCGTCGGCGGCCTGGATCTGTGCGCCGCTCACGCCCAGGTAGGTGCCCAGCTCGCCGGGTACGCGCGAAAGGAAGTAACTGCCGCCGACATCGGGGAAATAACCGATGGCCACTTCCGGCATGCCCAGGCGGCTGCGCTCGGTGACGACGCGCATGTCGGCGCCTTGGGCCAGGCCCATGCCTCCGCCGAGGGTGAAGCCGTCCATCAGAACCAGCACCGGCTTGCGGTAGTGGTGGATGCTCAGGTCGAGGGCATATTCCTCGACGAAGAAGTCTTGATACAGGCTGCTGCCGGCCTTGTAGCTGTCGTGCAGCGAGCGGATGTCGCCGCCGGCGCAGAAGCCCTTGGGCCCTTCGCCGCGCAGCACCACGGCATGGACCTGGGGATCGGCCGCCCATTGGTCCAGGTGATGCTGCAGGCTGCGCACCATGTCGAGGGTGAGGGCGTTGAGGCCGGCAGGGCGGTTGAGCGTCAGATGGCCGATGTGATTGCGGATTTCGGCCAGGACATGGGCCTCGGAATGAGCGTGCGCGGTCATGATCGCGGTCTCCCTGCTTTGTTATTGATTTTCCAAGTGAAGTCTGGAAGTTGCGCTGGAGGATCGCAGGATCCTGTCATGCGAATATGCCATGCACAATTGGTAAATCTGCAGTGGGTTTCTGCATTTTTACCTGATGCGCTGCTTCCAGAGGCGTTTCTCCACAGCAAGCAGGGCCGTCTCAGTCGCCGGTCGCTTGCTTCGGGGTGTTGCCTGCAACCTCGGTTTGCGGCCGTGTGCGGCTGACCCACCAGCCGAACACGGCGGCGGTGAAGAACATGATCAGGCTATAGAGTGCTGCAGGCACGGCCATGGTCGGGTTGTTGAGCAGCGACGGGCTCAAGGCCAGCGCGATGGCCAGGGTACCGTTATGGATGCCGATTTCCATGCCGATCGCGATCGCCTGACGCCGTGGAATGTTCAGCAGACGCGGGACCCAGTAGCCCACGCCGAGGCTCAGCAGGTTGAACAGCAGCGCCGCGCCACCGACCACCGGCGCGTACTGGACGACGGTCTGCCAGTCCTTGGCCAAGGCCAGCGCGATGGTGAAGGCCAGAAACAGCGCTGCCACCAGTTTCATGGGTTTTTCCATCCGGGCGGCGAATGTGGGCGCGGCGCGGCGGATCAGCATGCCCAAGGCGACCGGCAGCAGGACAATGGCGAACACCTGCATGACTTTGGCAAATTGCAGGGGAATGGCCTGGTCCGAGGCCATGAACCAGGCCAGCGACAGATTCACCAGCAGCGGCATGGTCAGGATGGCGATCAGCGAGTTGACCGCCGTGAGGGTGATGTTCAATGCCACATCGCCGTGGGCCAGATGACTGAACAGGTTGGCCGTGGTCCCGCCCGGGGAGGCGGCCAGCAGCATCAGGCCTACCGCCAGGGCCGACTCGAGGCCAAAACCATTGGCGATCAGAAAACACACCAGCGGCAGCAGCACGATCTGGCAGGCCAGGCCGATGATCACAGGTCTTGGGTATTTCACCACCCGGGTGAAATCGGCCAGGGTCAACGACAACCCCAGACCCAGCATGATGATCCCCAGGGCGATGGGCAGGATAGCGGTGAGCAACGGCGAGGCGGTCATGGCGGCATTCCTTTGGCAAGTTCAAAGGAGTCTAGCCGCAAGTTGGCGACAGCCCGATTGCAGGCCAAACGGCGATCACCGAGGCGATTTGCCGCTTGAAGCTTGCCTGCCGCCCCTCTAGCATGCCCGTTTTTACCGAGGATTAGCCCCCTATGCCGTTCCAGCAAGGTCTGCTCGCCAAACCCGTGCCGGCCCACGCCCGTCACCTGTTCTTCTCCCTGCACTCGGTCGAGGCGCTGCCCGCCGTGCTGGACGCCTTGCTGCCGCAAGTCGATGGGCAGAGCTTGATCCTTGGTGTGGGTACCCCCTTGGTCAAGGCGCTGGGCCGCGACGTACCGGGCCTGCGTGCCTTCCCGCAGTTGGATGCCGTGGTCGAGAACCCCAGCACCCAGCACGCCCTGTGGTTGTGGTTGCGCGGCGCGGAGCGAGGCGAGCTGTTCCTGCAGGCCCAGGCGTTGGAGCAGACGTTGGCCCCGGCGCTGCGCCTGGTCGATAGCGTCGACGGTTTCCTGCACCGCGGTGGCCATGACCTGAGCGGCTATGAAGACGGCACCGAGAACCCGGTGGATGACGACGCCGTCGAGGCTGCCATCGTCGCCAGCGAGCAGCCGGGTCTTGCCGGCTCCAGCTTTGCTGCGTTCCAGCTGTGGAAGCACGACCTGAACTACTTCAAGTCGCTGCCCCAGCAAGAGCAGGACAACATCATTGGCCGTCGCATGAGCGACAACGAAGAGCTGGATGACGCCCCCGCATCGGCCCACGTCAAACGCACCGCCCAGGAAAGCTTCGCCCCCGAAGCGTTCGTCGTGCGTCGCTCGGTGGCCTGGGCGGACGAGCGTGGCGCCGGCCTTGCCTTCGTGGCCCTGGGCCATTCGCTGGATGCCTTCGAGGTGCAGCTGCGACGCATGAGCGGGCTGGAGGATGGCATCATCGATGGCCTGTACCGCTTCAGCCGTCCGCTGACCGGTGGCTACTACTGGTGCCCGCCGATGGGCGAGGCGGGGCTGGATCTGAGCCTGTTGCTGCAGGCCTGACGGCAATGGCCGCCGGCGAAGCCCGGCGGCCTTTCGTTACGCGCATCCTCCATCGGTGAATTGCGCCTCTTCGCACTCTCTAGCGGCTTCCCCCTGCACAGAAACAAGCTTGGCGCGCCAAATAAGCGCTCGCCGCTTATTTAATGCCACCGGTCTGGCAAGTGTCCTAATAAAGCGAATCCCCTTAAGTGGCCGTACTCCCACGTAATGTACGGCCCGGCGCCGTGCATCCCTTCAGCCACAAAAGGTGAAAGACCATGGCTAACAAAGAGACCAGCAAAAGCGGCAGCCAGGGCGGATCGAAAAACCCAGGCAACTTCGCTAACGACCGGGAGAAAGCCTCCGAAGCCGGCCGCAAAGGCGGGCAGCAATCCGGCGGTGGCCGGTCGAGCGACTCCAGCCGCAAGGGCGGCCGCTCGTAAGCAAGGCAACGCAGTGCCGGGCCTGCCTGGCACTGCGATCAACTGGCCAGGAGGACACGCCATGCGAATAGCTCCAATGCTTTGCCTGTTGGGCGGCCTGACGCTGCTCGGCGGCTGTTTCGATCGCGACGACGACCACCCGGCGAAGGATGCTGACCCCAGCAAGCCTTCGTTGCAAATGCAACAACCTGACAAGTCGGCCACCGAGCCTGCTCCCCAATCGCAACCGATGCCATCCCAGGATCCAGACAATTGATCGCGAGGAGTAAGGCATGAGGGTGATGACCTGCGAGACCACCGTCCCGGTGATGCCGGCCCCGAGCCAGAGCCTGGAGCGGCGCTACCAGGCCTTGTTGGCGGGGCGATGCACCGATGGCCAGCAGTGGCTGGAAGACCAACTCGATCGCGCCGACGCGCTGTCGGATGATCTGCCTGCTTCTCCTGCGCAGCTGGACCACTGGTCCGCCTGCCGTGCCGCCAGCGTGGCCGAGCAGTATGCGCTGTATCTTCAGGCACGGCGTCAAGGGGGGCCGCGCCGATACTTTGCCAATCGATCCCAGGCTTTGTGGTTTTTGCAACAGGTTGCGCCAACCAAGGCTGTCGACGGTGCTTGGCTGCAGGGTGTCCTGCATCATTGGCATGACCCGCGCTACCACGGCCTCATTCGTACCTACCTCGAAGAACTCGGCGAGGGCGACCCGCGTTGCAATCACGTGCTGATCTACCAGCGGCTGCTCAGTCGTGTGGGGTGTCAGGAGCTGTTGCCCTTGCCCTCGGCGCGTTATCTGCAGGGCGCTTTGCAATTGGCTTTGGGACAGCACTTCGATGCCTTCCTGCCTGAGGTGATCGGCTACAACCTGGGCTACGAGCAACCCCCATTGCACCTGTTGATCACCACCCATGAACTGGCGGAATTGGGCATCGATGGCCACTATTTTCAGCTGCATGTGACCATCGACAATGCCGCCAGCGGTCATGCCCGCAAGGCGATCCATGCGCTACGCCAACTCTGGCCGGGGCAAGAGGGTGAGGCGTTCTACCGACGCGTCCGGCGTGGCTATCGCCTGAACGACCTGGACACCGACACGCCCAGCCTGATCGCCAGCTTCGACCTGGAGGGCGAACTGCTCGCTGCCTTGGAGCGCAAGCGCCTGTTCGGTCAGCGCATGCATTCAGACCATTGCCGGTTGCAGGGGCGCACCCTCAACCAGTGGCTGAGCGCTCCGGGCGCCATGCCGGGCTTGCTCAAAGCGTTCGAGCAGCACGGTTGGGTGCGCCGCGGCGAAGATCCAGCCAACAGCCGCTTGTGGAAATTGATCGAGGGGCCTGACGCGGCCATGTTCGGCGTGTTCAGCGCCTACGAGAAGCAACTGTGGCACGACTGGATCGCCCAGCACTGGGAAGGCAACGCTGTGCGTCGCGTACTGCCAGGCAGTTGGCAGCTCGACTTCGCTCCGGATGATGCGTCGCTCGACCAGGCGCCGGTGCAAGACCTGATTGCGCGCATGTCCGGCAATGGCCACGCCTCGCCCGAGGGGCTGCGCGCCACCCGCGCCTACATCCAGGCCACTGGCCTTGCCCAGGAGGAGCCCTACTGATGCAACTGAACCCGGAACAGGTCCAGGCCGATCAAGCCCTGCTGCAACTGGGGCGGCGCCTGCGCGCGGACGGTTATCGCTTCACCTGCGTGACCCCTGCAACCCATGCCCGCAACAACGCCCGTGAAGGCAGCGAGCGGGCCCGCACGCTGCGCGACGTCTTCGGTTGGAGCCGGCCATTTGCGCCTGGGTTGATCTCGGCCGATGAGTTGCAGCAGTTGCAGGCGGCCCAAGTGTTGACGGGCGAGGGTGATCTGCTGCGCAGCACCGTGCGCTGGTCGAGCCTGGACGACTTGCTGCTGGTGCATTCGGCGTTTCCCACCGACGCCAGTGATGCGGTGTTCTTCGGCCCGGACAGCTACCGCTTCGCCCAGGTCATTCATGACCACCTACAGCGCACCCCGAAACCCGTGCAACATGCCGTGGACATCGGCTGCGGCACCGGCGTCGGCGCCTTGCTCATCGCCCGTGCCGCGCAGCATGCGCAGGTCAGCGCGGTGGACATCAACCCGCTGGCCTTGCGCTACACCGCCATCAACGCGGCGCTGGCCGGTGTGGGCAATCTCTCGGTGGAGCCGAGCGACCTACTCGACGGTATCAGCGGCACATTCGACCTGATCGTGGCCAACCCGCCTTATATGCTCGATGCCAGCGAACGCGTGTATCGCCATGGTGGCGGGGCGCTGGGCGCGCAGTTGTCCTTGCGCATCGTCGAACAGGCATGTGAGCGCCTCAGTCCAGCAGGCACTTTGCTGCTCTATACGGGGGTGGCCATCGTCGAGGGACGCGATGCCTTGCTCGAAGCCATCCGCCTGCGCCTGGCAGGGCCGCAATGGAGCTGGGTATACCGGGAAGTGGATCCGGACGTGTTCGGCGAACAATTGCTGGAACCGGGCTACGAACGGGTCGAGCGCATCGCCGCGGTGGCCCTGACCGTGACACGCAATGGGTGAGGGCGTGCAGCAGCCTTTGAGTTTTGGCATCGAGGAGGAATACCTGCTGGTGGAACTGCGCAGCGCGCGGGTGCTGGCCACCCCTTCGCTAGCGGTGGCCAGGCGCTGCCGAGAAGTCATGGGCAAGTATTTTGCCGAGGAGATGTTTCGCAGCCAGATCGAAGTCGCCTCGCCGGTGTTCACCCACCTGCACGAGGCGCAGGGCTTTCTGCTCGACAGCCGGCAGCGCCTTGGCAAGGCATTGGCCCAGGAAGGTGTTGGCCTTTACTGCGCCGCCAGCCATCCCAGCGCCCAGTGGTTGCGCCAGCGCGCCCGGACCACACCGCACTATCGCCAAGTGTTCGATGACTACCAGCACGTGGCCCGGCGCAGCCTGTTGTCCGGGCTGCATGTTCATGTGGGCGTGCCCCCCGGGTGCGATCGGATTCAGTTGATCAATCGCTTGCTGTACTGGCTGCCGCTGTTTCTGGTGCTGAGCACTTCATCGCCCTTGTGGGGCGGCCAGGATACCGGCTTCATGAGCTATCGACGGGTGATCTGCGCCGAGTGGCCGCACATGGAGCTGCCGGAGCCATTGGCGGATTGGGAGGCGTACCAGCGCTACCGGGCTTTGCTGGAGCGTACCGGTGCTTTGGCAAAGGAAGGGGACTTCTGGTGGGCGATTCGCCCGTCGCGGCGGTTTCCCACGGTGGAGTTGCGCATCTGCGACGCCTGTCCACGGCTGGAGGATGTGCTGTGTATCGCTGGCCTGTTCCGTCACCTGGTACAAGGCCTGGCGGTGGACCACTACGACGCCACGCCGGTCAACCGTGAAGTGCGCTGGATCACCCAGGAAAACTATTGGCGGGCCAAGCGCCATGGTCGGCACGGGCAGTTCATTGGCGTCCACGATCAGGCGCAGGTGACTGCCGAGGGCTGGCTGGCCCAGCTGCTGGCGCAGTTCCCGGCGGACACGCTGGATGCCCAGCGTGCAGCGCTTGAGGCCCAGCGCATCCTGCGCGAAGGCACCAGCGCCGACCGCCAGCTCCATTGCCTGGAGCAGGCCCGAAGTGGCGGGCGCGATGTGCGCCAGGCCCTGCATGCGGTGGTCGATCAGGTGTTGGCAGAAGGTGCCCAGCAGAGCGCTTCGAACCCCGTTGGCGGGTAAACCTGCGAAGAAGACGGTGGATGTCTAAGCAAACGCCAGAGATCTGGCTTATTGCTCTTTGATGATCGAGATCTTGCCGTTGCGTTCGACAATGGCGTAGCGGATCTGCTCTACCGTCTCGATACCCTGGCTGTCGCGCGCCGATTCGAGGACATCATCCTCGGTCAGGCGGGCCTTGCGCATTCGCCCATGCAAAAAACGCCCGTGCTCGACCACCAGCGTGGCATGGCCATCCAGCACCCGGGCCAGGCGCCTGGAATTGAGCTTGGCCAGTGACAGCCCGACGTCCAGCACGATCAAGGTGGCGATCACCAGCATGGCATTGATGAAGGAAAAGTCTTCGCCCAACAAGGCCTGCTGGGTCGCTTCGCCGATGATCATCAACAAGACGAAATCGAAGGTGGTCAGGTCGCTCAGGGAGCGGCGACCGGCGATGCGAAACAGCAGCATCAAGGCAAGGTACATGCCGGCGGCGCGCAGAATCGAGTCCATGGCTGCCCCCTAGGGATAGATGAAACTGGAAAAGTGCACCACGCTGTCCGGCCCCAGGCTCACACGGCCTTCCAGAGTCCCAGGCGTGTCGGCGCGCAGGGTCAGATACAACGTCGCGGTGCCATCGGTGCCGGTCTCCAGCTGCAGCGCAAGCCCCTGGCCCTCGGACCGGGAGCGCAACGGTTGGGGCTGCAGGGTCTCGAGGCTCGCTTCGCGAAACAGCTCTCCATCCAGCAGGACCTGTACCTGCCCGTTGTGCGGGCCACGTACCGTGATCTTCAGGTGTTCCGTCACGCCGCTGCGGCTCAAGCGCGCGTATTGCACCTGCACACGTCCGTCGGCGCTGCTGGCTTGGCCCTGGCTCAACGGGCCACGGCCAAACAGCCCCGCCAGGGCCAGCAGCATCACCAAGGACAACACGTACCAGCCGACCCGCTCGAAGCGCCAGACCCGCTGCTGCATGGCGATGTTTTCCTCGACCGGCTGGTGGCGTGAGCGCTGTTCATCCTCGGTCATGGTCAAGACTCCGCTCAGGCGCGTTCGCCGCGCAACCAGCGTTCGTGATAGTGCAGTAGCCGCGTCAGGCCATATAGCGCGCCCTGGCGCAACACTTCGGTGCGATCGCCGAAAAAGCGCTGGCTGCGGGTGAACACAGCAATCGATTCATCCTGAAACGCCCAGGCAAAGCACAAGGTGCCTGGTGCGATACCGTCGGTGCCGTCCGGGCCGGCCACGCCGGTGGTGGCGATGGCCACGTTGGCAGTACTGTCCTTGAGCGCGCCGAGGGCCATTTCCCAGGCCACGGCCTCGCTGGTCAGGCCGTAGCGTTCGATGGTCACCGGGCTCACCCCAAGCAGCCGTTGCTTGGCCTTGGGTGAATAGACCACGTAGCCGCTTTCCAGCGATTCGCCCACGCCGGGATGTTCCGCTAGCAACGCGACCATGCGCCCGGCGGTGCAGGATTCGGCGGTGGTCAGCACCAGGGCGTGTCGTTTCAGGTAATCCAATACGTGCTGCACAGGGTCTTCGCGCATCGGGGTTGCCTCGTTGGGGCCTTTTGCGATGGACGCCGGCCTCGGGCAAATGGTTCAGACCGTTGCGCCTTACCACCCGTCGGTGCGTATGACGGGCCGAACAAACCTTCGATCCTGACGCCGCCTCGAAAGCTTTAGTGACCCATCGATTGGCCAAGTGAGGAGGCGCACCATGCCCAACAAACCCCGCGACCAGTTCAGCATGCAGAACCCGCTGACTCAGTATCCGCACCCTCCATTCCCCGACCAGACCCAGGCCCCACCGGGGCTGGATGCGAGCATGCAGCCCAAGCCCGACCACGGCGAGGACACCTACAAAGGCTTCGGCCGCCTGGCCGGACGCAAGGCGCTGATCACCGGTGCCGACTCTGGGATCGGCCGCGCCGTGGCGATCGCCTTTGCCCGCGAGGGAGCTGATATCGCACTCAATTACATGCCCATCGAGCAGGCCGACGCACGCGAAGTGATCAAGCTGATCGAGGCCGAAGGGCGCAAGGCCATCGCTCTGCCGGGCGATCTGAAAGACCAGCGTTTCTGCAGCGAACTGGTCGATCAGGCCCACGAGCAGTTGGGCGGCCTGGACATCCTGGTCAACGTCGCCGGCAAGCAGGAGGCCCGCAAGGACATCAGCCAGATCAGCCACGAGCAGTTCGATCACACGCTCAAGACCAATGTCTATGCGTTGTTCTGGCTGTGCCAGGCAGCGGTGCCGTTGATGCCGGCCGGCGCGACCATCATCAACACCGCCTCGATCCAGTCCTACCAGCCGTCGGCCACCTTGCTGGACTACGCCACCACCAAGGCCGCCATCGTGGCCTTCACCAAGGCTTTGGCCAAGCAGGTCATCGAGCGTGGCATCCGGGTCAATGCCGTCGCCCCTGGGCCGATCTGGACCGTGTTGCAACCCAGCGGTGGCCAGCCCCCGGAGAAAATCCCAGAGTTCGGCTCGCAGACCCCGATGAAGCGCCCCGGCCAGCCAGCGGAGTGCGCGCCGCTGTATGTGCTGCTGGCTTCCCAGGAGTCGAGCTACATCACAGGTGAGGTGTTCGGTGTCACTGGCGGCAACCCGCTTCCATGAGCCGGCGCGAGTAAACCTTCCCGGCGCCGTGCAGTCCCTGAAAGTAAGGGCCCTGTAGGTGCTCAGGGCCAAGGAGGTGGCTGATGAGCTTCATCTGCCTGTTGCGCGGCTGCCAGTGGGGCGCCGTCCTGACCTGTGAATTCCCCGGGCTGCAGTGCCAATGCTGCGAGCGTTGTGGCGCGTTGCGCTACTGCCGGCCCGGTCAACCGTTTGAACCTGGAACCTAGGAGCTAAGCCATGGCCCGGGCAATCTGGAAAGGCGCGATCAGTTTCGGTCTGGTGCACATCCCGGTCAGCCTCAACACGGCGGTGCGCACCGAGCGCGTCGACTTCGACTGGCTGGACAAACGCAGCATGGAGCCGGTGGGCTACAAGCGCGTGAACAAGGTCACCGGCAAGGAAATCGACAAGGAACACATCGTCAAGGGCGTGGAATACGAAAAAGGCCGTTATGTGATCATCAGCGAGGAGGAAATCCGTAACGCCCGTCCCGAGGCGACCCAGACGATCGACATCTTCTCGTTCGTCGATGCCTCCGACATCCCGTTGCAACACTTCGACACCCCGTACTACCTGAGCCCCGACCGGCGCGGCGGTAAGGTCTACGCCCTGTTGCGCGAGACCCTGGAGAGCACCGGCAAAGTGGCCTTGGCCACCGTGGTGCTGCATACCCGTCAGCACCTGGCACTGCTGCGGCCGCTGGACGAGGCACTGGTGATGATTACCTTGCGCTGGCCTGAAGAGGTCCGTGGCCTGGAGACCTTGGAACTGGACAAAAGTGTCACCGATGCCAAGGTCGACAAGCGCGAGCTGGACATGGCCAAGCGCCTGGTCGAAGACATGAGCGGGCCGTGGACGCCTGAGAACTATCACGATGCGTTTCGCCAGACCATCCTGGACCTGGTCGAGGAAAAAGCCGCCAAGGGCAAGATCAGCGTGGTGGAGAAGGGCGAAGGCGCGGCGGTGCAGAAGGGGGCCGATATCGTCGACCTTACCGAACTGCTCAAGCGCAGCCTCGGTGGTGGCAAGAAAGCCGCACCGGAGAAAAAACCGGCCAAGCGTTCGCGCAAGGCCTCCTGAACGAGGGCCGCATCGCGGTCCATCGCAGGCTACGCCAGCGCCCACGACAGCTGAGTTCGCGCACCTTCGTGGCGAGGCCTGAGATGGTGCGCGAAGTGGCCCTCGTCATCCTGGGACCGAACCCTCCAGGCTCGCCAGGTAATCCCCAAACCCTTCTCGGGCCCTGCTATCGCGCCGGCTGCTGGTGGCCACGCTATGTCGGGCCGTCCAGACGATCTGCGCGCCGCTGGCCTCCAGCGCCCGCACCAGTTGTACATCCTCATGGGCGGGCAACGGCGCGAACCCGCCTGCGCGCTCATATGCTTGGGCACATACACCCAGGTTGGCGCCATGGACATGCCGGTGGTCCTCCCTGGCTTCGTAGCGGCTGCGGTAGTGCTGACGCAAGGCTGCGCTTTGCCATGGCTGCCAGCGCTCGACGTGCACGGTGCCGCACACTGCATCGGCTGAGAATTGCAGTTGAGACAGTAGCCAGTGCGCCGGTACCCGGCTGTCGGCATCGGTGAAGGCTAGCCATTGCGCGCCACGTTCGAGCATCCATGCCGCGCCCGTGCGGCGGGCGATGCCGACGTTGCCCGCATCCACCGCCAGGGTTGCCACACCATGGCGGAACGCAATCGCGGCACTGGCGTCGTTGCAACGGTCGAGCACCACCAGTATCTGCACCGTGCGGCCAGTGCGTTCGGCCTCGAGGGCGGCGCGTTTCACCGCGCGCAGGCAATGCCCCAGGCGCCGCGCCTCGTTGTGGGCGGGGATGACTACGCCGATCATGGGCAGGTCTCGTCCAGGTCCACCACGCTGGGCTGGCACGACCAATATTCGAGCAGAAAATCCGCCTCTTCATGACGCAACACTGGGTACAGCGGCAGGTGACGGGCGATCAGTTCGTGCACTTCGCGACCATCCTGCGGGCAGCCGACGATCGGGTGGCGCCAATGGCAGGCGAGCAAGCCGCCGTCATGGCTGAGGCTGGCCATCGATTGTTCGATTACCTGCAGCCAGTCGGTCGGGTCCAGGTAATAGCCGATCTCGCTCAGGACGATCAGGTCGAACTGGCCGCCGGGCCAATCGCCCGGCAGGCGGCCTTGTTCGACCTGAACGTGGGTGGCAGTCGCCAGGCGTTCGCGTGCAAGGCTCACGGCCGTGGCGTCGATGTCCTGGCACAGGAGCGTGGCGCAACGCTCAGCCAGCAGAATGCTCAGCTCGCCGTTTGCGCAGGCGGGCTCGAAGATGCGCCGATAACACTGTTGCGGCAGGCTGGCGAGCACCAGCTCGCGCTTGCGCCGCTCGTACCAGCGGGTGCGGAAGGCCCAAGGGTCGTCGCTGGTGGCGTACAGGTCGGCGAAATACTGCGCATCGAGGCTCATGGCGACTCCGTTTCCATTCAAAGCAGAACCAGTTCAAAAGGCTGCAACAGGCACTCCAGCAAGGTGGGCTTCAATACTGGCGCTCGTTCGCCGTCAGGCTGCAGTTGGCTCAGGTGCGCGGACAGCGCTTGGCGCTTGCGGGCCAGGCGGGTTTCATCCAGTGCGATGCGGTGAGCACGCGGCCAAGGCAGGCTAGGATCGTCTGCGCGTGCCCAATGCCACGCCCAGATAGGCACCTCGGCCAGTTGTACCTTGCGGGCTTGGCAGGCCTGGGCGGCAGCGCGACCGACCGCTTCGTGATCGGCATGCCCGTCACCGCGCCAAGTCGTCAACAGCAGGTCGTCGGCCTTGAGCAGCTGGCTAAGGTGATTGACCAGAAAGGCTTCGTCGCGGGGCACTGCACCGTCCTTCAGGTGCAGGCGCTGCCAGTCCAGCTGTGCAAGATCAAGGCCCAGCAGCTGCAGAGCCTGACGGCTTTCCAGCGGCCGATGCCGGCGCAGGCGGTGCTCGGTCCACTGGCTGGAGCCGGGGTGACTGGCCTCGCCGTCGGTGACGGAGATCAACAGCAAGTCGTGCTCGCGCCCGGCGAAACCTGCGAGCAGGCCACCGGCCATTAGGATTTCGTCGTCCGGGTGAGGGGCCACCAGTACCAGGCGTCGCCCGGGTGGGCACAGTTGATCGGGCGCGATCCACGTGGCCCGGGCCAGATGCGCGGCCTGTTGCCACTGACGCCAGGGTGTGCCGCTGCTGTTACTGATCGGGTCGTCGGTCATAGCTGCCATGCTCCGGCCGGCACCTGGGCCAGTTGTTGCCCGAGCGCTGCCAGGTCCCGTTCGGCATGGCTCTGGCGCAGGTACACCGGCAGGTCGGCGCTCAACCGGGCGAAGTGGCTGCTGCGGCAAAAGGGTGTGGCACCCAATGCTCGGCCTACATGGTGGATGACCTGCTCGACCGCGTGCTCGACCTGGGCGCGGGTGCGGCGCACCTCGAAGCTGGCGTCGGCGGTCGGCTGCCGGTCGATCCATCCGGCGCATTCGCGCAGCGCAGCGCGAGCACCGTATAGCGCGGCATCCACCGCACCCAGGTGTGCCTGGGCGTGGGCGTCCGGTGTCGGCTTGCGGCAATGCTCGCGCAGGTAATCCGCCAAGGCCTCGGCTGCGCCGTACCAGCAGGCGGCGATTCCCGCGCCGCCGTGCCAGAACCCAGGACGCTGGAGGTATTGCCCGGGGCGGCCCACGGCAATCCCCGGTGCATCGTCGAACCTGATCTCCACGCTGGTCGTGGTGGCCATGCCCACGGCTTGCCATTGTTCCACCTGGATACGCTGGTTGGGATGGGCCAGTTCGATCGCTACCAGCTGCGGTTGGCCGTCATCACCCCAGGCCGTGATCAGTGCCCGGTCGATCTGCAACGCACCGGAACACCAGGCTTTACATCCACCCAGTCGTACCTGATCGTCATGACGGGCGAGGATGCGGGCCCGGGCATCCGGCGGCTCTGCGGCCCACACGCCCCAGACGCCGTCGCCGACCAGGTGCGGCGCACCACATTCGGCGAGGATCGCCAGGGCATCGGTGTGCCCTTCGTAGAGCTTGGCCAGGGCCAGGTCGCAGCCGGCAATGCGGGCGAGGGTCTGCCAGCGCTGTAGCGTGTGTCCTTGACCGGGCAGTGGCAGCAGGTCGAGATGATCGGCCTGCAAGGCCTGCATCAGCACAGGCAACTGGGTATCGAGGTTCAACGCTTGGGGGCGTTCGGTGAACGTGCGCAGCAGGCGGTCGAGGTTGGTCAGGTCGAAATCCTGGACGATGCTCATGTACTGGGCTCCCCCGTGGTGTTCTTCTTCCAGCCGCGCAGGTTCATGGCGCACAGGCAGAACTGCAGCACGATCAAGGCCCAGGCCTGTACTTGCCAACCCCAGATCACCCACAGCACATTGCTGCTGATGAAGCAGCAGAAGCCCGCCCGGCGTCGACGTGGCTGACGGGAACCGATGCACCAGGCGGCCAGCACGGTCAGCAGCATGGCGGGCCATTGCAGAAGGTCGAGCAGTACCGCCATCAGTTCAGCCCCATCTGCTTGCGCATGCGAGCGGTGATCGACTGGCGTGTCTTGGCAAGATCCGCCCAAGGGTCGTCGACTTCCGCCAGACGCTCGGCCAGGTTGCCGATGTGCCATTGGTTGGCGCCCTTGAGCTGGGGTAACTCCTCGCGCCAGATCGGTACAGACACCGGCAGGCCCTCGCGGGCGCGCAGGGAATAAGCGCTGACCGTGGTCGCGCCTTTGCCGTTGCGCAGGTAGTCGATGAAGATGCGCCCGACCCGGTTCTTGGGGCCGGACACTGCGCTCAGGCGCTCGGGGAAGAGCCGGGCCAGGTATTGGACGATGGCGTGGCTGAAGTCTTTCACCTCATCCCAGCCTGCGCGGCGCGTCAGCGGCACCACCAGGTGCATGCCTTTGCCACCGCTGGTCTTGAGAAACACTTTCAGCCCCAGTTCGTCGAGCAGGGTGAGGGTCAGTTGCGTGGCTTCCAGCATGGCCTTCCAAGGCAGCGCCGGGTCCGGGTCCAGGTCGAGGACGAAGCGATCGGGTTTGTCGAAGTCCTTGTCGGTGCCGTTCCAGGTGTGCAGTTCGAGCATGTTCATCTGCACCGCCCCCAGAAGGCTTTCGGCACTGTTGAGGATCATTGCCGCCTGGCCAGCCTGGGCCTTGCTGTAGCTCACCACGTCTGGAATGTGCAGTTGCCCGGCGTTTTTCTGGAAGAACAGCTCGCCGCCCAGGCCCTCTGGGGCACGCACAAGGGCTACGGGGCGATCCTTGAGCTGCGGCAGGATCCACGGCGCGACCTGGGCGTAGTATTCGGCGACCTGGCGCTTGGTCACGCCGCTGCTGGCATCGATCACCCGGTCCGGATGGGTCAGGCGCAGGTCACCGAGCGTGGTCTCGGGTGAGGGCTTGGCGACGCGGGTCTTGGGCATGGCGCGCTCCAGGTCGATGGCGGTGGCGGGTTTGTCATCGCGCAGGCCATGGAACACCGAGTGGCGCACCACGCCGTCACGGGTCATCTGGGCATAGGCGACCTCGGCCAGCAGCTGGGGTTTGAGCCAGTGCACTCCGCGGGCATCGGCACCGGTCGGCGGCTTGGCCAGGGCGGGCTTGTCCACCTCCAGCGGCTTGAGTCGGGCGTGGATGCTGTCCAGTGTGGTGGTGCTAAAGCCGGTGCCGACCTTGCCGGCGTAACGCAACTGGCCGCTGTCGTTGTCGTGCAGGGCAAGCAGCAGCGCGCCAAAGCCGTTGCGACTGCCCTTGGGCTCGGTATAGCCGACAATCACGAACTCCTGGCGTTGCTTGCACTTGAGCTTGATCCAGTCGCTGCTGCGCCGGCCGCTATAGGGGCTGTCGGCGCGCTTGCCGATCAGGCCTTCGAGCTCCAGGCGACAGGCGCTGTCGAGCAGCGAGTCGACGGGCTGGTCGAAGTCGGCCGAATATTTCACCTGCTCCGACTCACGGCCCTCCAGCAATTGCCGCAAGGTCTCGCGTCGATCCTGCAACGGCACTTGGCGCAGGTCCTGGCCGTCGAGAAAGGGCAGGTCGAACACGTAATAGGTGATGCGCTCGTCATGCTCGGTATCGAAGGCGTTCTGAAGGGCCTGGAAGTCGGCCAGGCCGTTTTCCCCGGCGACCACCACCTCGCCATCGAGCCAGGCGGACTTGAGCTTTAGATCGCGCAGGGCCTGCACCTGGTGCGGCATCTTCGCGCGCCAATCGTGGCCATTGCGGGTGAACAGGCGCACGTCCGACCCCTCGATACGGGCGAGGATGCGGTAGCCGTCGAACTTGACCTCGTAGCGCCAGTCGCCGACCGGCGGAGCATCCACCAGCGTCGCCAGTTGCGGTTGCAGATGCTCGGGCAACTCGGCTTTCTTGGCGTTGGCTACCCGTGTTCGGGGGCTGGCCGCGCGCTTGGCTGGCGTTGCCTGGGCCTTGGCCCGACGCGGCAGCAATGTGCGCTCGCTGAGCACGCTGTCGGGCTGGGCTTCGACGATGCTGTAGTCGCTTTCGCTGCGGGCTTGGTCGTCGTCGGACTTGACCAGCATCCACTGCTCCTTCTTGCCGGCCAGGTGGGTGCGGAACAGGTTCCAGACCCCGGCGAGCTTCTCGCCTTGCAGGCGGAAACGCAGCTTGCCCTTGGCATAGGCACTGCGAGGATCACCCTCCGGCTCCCAGACACCCCGGTCCCAGACGATCACATCGCCGGCCCCGTAGTGCCCTTCGGGGATATGACCTTCGAAATCGGCGTAGTCGAGCGGGTGGTCCTCCACATGGATGGCCAGGCGCCGAACCTTTGGGTCCAGCGAGGGGCCCTTGGGAATGGCCCAGCTCTTGAGGGTGCCGTCCAGCTCCAGGCGAAAGTCATAGTGCAGATGGCTGGCGTCGTGTTTCTGGATGCAGTACTGCAAGGCATGCGCCGGCCTGCCTCGGCGTCGGGTGCCGGCCGGCTCGGGCGTGGCGTTGAAGTCGCGCTTGCGCTGGTACTCCTGCAGGGGCTTGGCCATGGCGGGCTCCGGGAGGTTCGCGGGTCTCTAGATGTGGGAGGGAGCGTTACGCTTGAGAGTTCAGATTTTTTACCGCGGCTGCGCCGCCGGGCAGAAAGTCTGAATCATTGTCCAGCCCCGGCAGTCGATCGCATGAACCCACCTGACGGAGAGCCCAGATGCCCCAGCCAGACGATCCGAAAACCAGGACCCCGGTTGAAATCGACGATACCGAGGACCGGATGGGCAGTGTGCGTGAGCTGGATTTCAGCGACCGCCAAGACGAGCGCGAAGGCCGCGCGGGGGACGAGCGCCCGGCCCAAGAAGTCGCCCAGGAATACCCACCAGAACGCGTGGCCGAAAGCGGCATGACCGGCGGCGAAGCCCTGAGCGACAGCCTCCATGAAGACAACGTCACCCTCGACGACCTGAGCCCGGACACGCTCTACGACCAGACCGGCGCCCGTGACCCGCACGAACCCGGTGCCGGCGGCCCGGCAGACAAGACCCTGCGCAGAGTGCAAGAGCACGAGATCGGTGGCGGCATTGGCCTGGACGAGGCCGAACTGGCCCGCTCCGCACCCCTGGATGGCGAGCCGTGGACCGACGAGGTTTCGCCGACCGATGAAGACGATGAAAGGAGCTGACCATGACCGAGCAACGTTGTGCCTGTAATCATTGTTCCTGCACCGTGGATGCCAATGCGATCCTGCAGGATGACAAAGCCTACTGCTGCGAAGCCTGCGCCACCGGTCACCGCAATGGCGAGCCATGCCGCATGGCCGATTGCAACTGTGCCGAGATGGTCCAGCCCAAAGAAACCAACGTGGATAACGCGCTGGACGAAACCTTCCCGGCCAGCGATCCGATCTCGCCTTGACCGTCGTGGGGGCCGCCAGGCGGCCCCCTTGCTCAGGCCGCCCGCCGCAACGCGTCGATCAGCTCAGCCTTGCGCATGGTCGAGCGCCCCGGGATGTGCTGCTTGCGCGCTCGGTCCATCAGTTCGGTCTTGGTCATGTCTTCCAACTGCTGCCCAGGCCGAGGCACGCCACGGCGCGTTGCCGCAGCGCGTTTGGCCGACGATTCACGGGACTTTTGCTTGGCCTGAGGGCTTTTCTTCTGGCCGGAGCCGCCCTTGCGCTCCCCACCGCCCGACTGTTTGTTGACCGTGGCCCAGGCGCGGGACTCGGCTTCGTCCTTGGACACGCCCTTGGCTTCGTAGCTTTCCTCGATGTGCTCGGCCTTGCGTTTCTGTTTGTCGGTGTATTTGTCTTTGTCTCCACGTGGCATGGCGGTTATCTCCCTGGTGTTGGAAATCGCTGTCGACTACTACGGCTGAACGCTCGCCAAGCCCCGTCGTTCCTCGGTTTCGACCGACGGTCAATGGGTTTGCCAGATCCCGTCATTGCGTTCGCAGTCGGCGCGTGCCTGGCCCAGGCTCGGTGTGTCGTAGTAGTAGGTGATCACTCGGGCGTCCTTGGGCAGGGCCGGGCGTGTCGAAGGTTGGTCGCGCCCGGCAGCGTTGGGGTTTGCCAGCGACTCTTGAGTCAGCGGCGCGATGCAACTACCGACGCTGCCATCGGCGCAGCGGGCGACGGAGCGCTTCTGGGTACTGAGCATGTCCTTGCTCTCGTTGCTGCACGACCAGGCGATAGCTTCGGCGGGCATGTTGCTGTAGCTGTAGCAGGTGTGCCGCTCCACAGGCTTTACCGCGTCGCTGGAGGAGCGGGTGAGCACGTCGCAGGCCTCGGCCAGCGCCTGGGTGCTGGCCAGGCTGGCGAGCATCAACAGCACAAAGGGAAAACGCATCGGACACCTCCCGGCCCGGGGGCCTTCGTCAGGTCTTGCGCAAGGCGGCCTTGCCACGTTGGCGCAGGGTCTTGGCGCGTTTTTCCAGCACCAGGTAGATGACCAACGCCACCAACAAGGGAATCAGGTAGTAAAGGGTGCGATAGCCCAGCAGTGCGGCCACCAGGCTGCCTTGGCCGAGCTGGCCATGCAGCAGCGCGAGGAACACCGCCTCCAGCACACCGAGCCCGGCGGGAATGTGCGCGACCACCCCAGCCACGCAACTGATCAGCAGAATGCCAAGGATCGATGGGTAGAACAGGTCATGGGGTAGCAGCCAGTAAATCAGTGCCGCCATCAACGCCCAGTTGCTCATGCCCAAGGCCACCTGGCACAGCGCCAGGCGCAGGGAGGGCAGGGTCAGCTCGTGGCCACGCAGGCTCCAAGTGCGGCGTTTGGCGAAGCCGCAGGCCAGCAAGTAGCCCAGCGCCAGAGCCAGCAAGGCGATGCCGATCAGTTGTAGCCCGGTGGCGCCTACCGCCCAGTTTTCCGGGAGCTTGACCAGGCGCAGGGCGAACACGCTGCCGGCCAGCAGCATGTAGCCGACCCAGTTGGTCAGCAGGCCCAAGGTGAGGATTCGGGTAATGGTCGGTGTGTCCAGGCCCAGCCGGCTGTACAGCCGATAGCGCAGCGCCACGCCGCCGACCCAGGTAGTGAAATTGAGGTTGAAGGCGTAGCACACGAACGCCACCGGCAACACCTGGCGCGCCGGCAGGTGGTGCCCGGTGTAGGCGCGGCCCAGCAGGTCATAGCTGGCGAACGCCAGGTAGCTGGTGAACGCCAGCACCAGGCCCACGGCCAAAGTGCCGGGTTTGTAGGCCAACAGCGACTGACGCACTTCGTTCCAGTCCAGGTTGCGCGCAAGGCTGTAGAGCAGCACGGGTATCAGGACGACGAACAACAGGGTCAGCAGGCGCTTGCCCCAGGTGTGCCAGGCTTTGCGTTCCATCAGGTGTTGCCCTCGTGATAGGTGCCTGAAGCCTGCGCGCCCGGTGTCACCGATTGCAGTTTCTGGCGGTGGGCAGGGAACCAGCCGGCAATCTTCGGGAAACGCCGGATCACGTGGAAGCACAGGAAGATCAGCGGTGCCCGCCACCAATAGCCTCGCACCATGCGCTCCAACGTCACCGCCTTGCAGTGCTGATGGGCCAGTTCGTCAAGGTGCTGGTAAAGCCGCTGGTTGAAGGTGCGGTCGCGGATCAGCAGGTTCGCTTCCAAGTTGAACGACAGGCTCAGCGGATCGAGGTTGCTCGAACCCACCGTGGCCCACTGGTCGTCGACCAGCGCGACCTTGCCATGCAGCGGGCGCTGGCAGTACTCGTGGATCTTCACGCCGTCGCGCAGCAGGTAGTTGTACAGCAGGCGCGACAAGGCCCGGACCCAACGCATGTCAGGCTGACCCTGCAGGATCAGCCTGACCTCGACGCCACGCCGGGCGGCATTGCGCAGCTCGCGCATCAAGCGGTAACCGGGGAAGAAATAGGCATTGGCCACCACGATACGCTGACGCGCCAGACGAAAGCCTTCGAGGTAGTAGGCCTCGATGTCGTTGCGGTGGCGGCCATTGTCGCGCTCCACCAGCACGGCGCTGGCCGGACCGCAAGGGTCGGTGACAGGCCGTACCTGGCTCGGTGGTTCCAGCACCGGGGACAACAAACGACGACTCGACGCATGCACCTGGGCGACCACCGGGCCTGTGACCTCCACGGCGTAATCCTGCTTGGCCATGGGGCCGAAGTCGCCCAGGTGATCGGCGCTGTAGTTGATGCCGCCGATGAACGCCCGCTCACCGTCGATCACGACGATCTTGCGGTGCAGGCGGCGGAACAGGTTGGTGCGCATGCCCGCCAGGCGCGGCTGTGGGTCAAAGGCATGAAAGCGGACACCGGCTTCGGTCATCGCCGAGATGAAGGCGTCCGGCAGGTCGGCCGTGCCGTAGCCATCGGCGGCGATTTCCACGCGAACACCGCGCCGGGCGGCATCGATCAGCACTTGCTGAAGCCGTTGGCCGACCTTGTCGTCATAGATGATGAAGGTCTCCAGCAGGATCTCTTCCCGGGCCTGGGTCATGGCCTGGAACACCCGTTCGTAGTAGGCCTCGCCGTTGATCAGCAGCTCGACCTGGTTGCCATCCACCCAAGGCCGCTTCATAGGCTGATCTGCGCGGCGAGTGGGGCGTGGTCGGAGAGATGCGACCACGGGTATTTGGACAACACCTGGGCTTTGCTCGAGGTGGCGTTGCGCAAGTAGATGCGGTCCAGGCGCAGCAATGGCAGGCGCGCCGGGAAGCTGCGGGCGGGTGTACCGAACGCCTCCACCAGGCGCTGCGAGAGCAGCGCATCGGCCTTGCGCCGCCAGTCGTTGAAATCCCCGGCAACGATCACCGGGGCGTCAGGCGGCAGGCTGTCGAGCAGCTCCAGCAGCAGGCGTACCTGGTTCTGCCGATGGGCCTCGCGCAGCCCCAGGTGCACGCACACCGCATGCACCTCTTCGTGTCCGGGCACTTCCAGCTGGCAATGCAGCAGGCCGCGTTGTTCGTTGCCGGCAATGGAGACGTCGAGGTTGTGGTAGCGGGTAATGGGGAATTTGGACAACAACGCGTTGCCGTGGTCGCCATGGGGGTAAACCGCGTTGCGACCATAGGCGAACTGCGGCCACATGCTGTCGGCGAGGAATTCATATTGCGGCGTCACCGGCCAGGCGGGGTGTCGCTCGGCGTGGTGCTGATGACTGCCGTGGACTTCCTGGAGAAACACCAGGTCGGCACCGGTGGCGCGCACCGCCTCGCGCAGTTCGGGCAGGATGAAGCGCCGGTTGAACAGGGTAAAGCCTTTGTGCACGTTGATCGTCAGCACGTTCAGCTGGCGCACGGCAGTGACCTTGTCGATGATGCAGCGGGGAGCAGGCATGGTCTTGTTCACAGTTCGACCTCCGGTTCCACCCCGGGCTCGGTCACCAGCTCGCCGGCAAGGCCGAGCTTTTCCAGCAGCCGCCGGGCGTCGTAGGGGGCATGGACTTTCTGGTCATTGTCGAAATAGCAGTAGATGTCCCGCGAGGCTCGCTTGTGCGGCGCGCGCTGGACGATCAACTCGGCGTCATTGGGCTGGCCACCCTGGCTCCAAGCCAGGATGCGTGTCTTCCAGCGCCGCAAGGCTCGGGCGGTATAGCCGCTGCTGTAGAGCTCCACGTCCCCGTGCAGGCGCATGTAGACGAAATCGGCGGTGACATCCTCGGCATAGGGCCACTTGCCGGCGCTGTCGGCCACCACCAGCGCCACGTTGTGGGCGCGCAGCAATTCGACGAAACCTTCGCAGAGAAAACTCGGGTGACGGATCTCCACCGCGTGGCGCAGCGGTGCATTGCCGTCGATATCGGTGCCGCCGTTGTCGCGCAGGCGTTCGGCGCAGTGTTTGGCACAGGCACGGGCTGCGGCGCGATCGTGGGGCAACTGTTGGAAAAATTCGGCAAAACGTGCTTCGTCGTACTTCATGCTCGCAGGGAACTGCCAAAGCACCGGGCCGAGCTTGTCGCCCAGCAACAATGGGCCTGATGCGAAGAAGTTGGCCAGCGGCTCTTCGATCTCCTTGAGCCTGCGTACATGGGTGATGTAGCGCGGCGCCTTGACCGAAAAGACGAAGTCATCAGGTGTCTCGTCGCGCCAGTTGCAATAGCGCTCGGGCGTTTGCAGGGCATAGAACGAGCCATTGATCTCGATGCTGTTGACCGCACGCGAGGCGAACGCCAGTTCGTCGTCCTGACGTAGGCCTTTGGGGTAGAAGTCCTTGCGCCATGGGCCATAGCGCCAGCCGGAAATACCGATACGGATATCGCTCACGGTGCCTTCCTTCGCTCAGGGTGGTTTTGCGCGACGTGTGCCGCATCACTCTTGATGTGCGACCGGCAAGCCCTGGCGAGGGTTCAGGATGTTTGACGAGTGGCGCACGCTAGCTCAGCAAAGGGTGCAGGGCGCGGAATCCTTCGGCTTCTTCGACCAGCCAGTCATGCACGGCGCGTGCGCCTGGCTGGCTCAGCCCGCCAGGCGGGTAATGGAGCATGTAGCGCTTGTGGTTGGCGATCGGCACGCCGAAGGGCACGATCAGTGCGCCCCGCTCCAGCTCGTCGTTGAGCAGGGTGCGCCGGGCAATGGCCACACCGACGCCGGCGATGGCGGCCTCGATGGTCAAGTGGTTGCGATTGAAGGTGTGTCCACGTCGCACATCCAGGCTGCCGGCGCCGATGCCTTCGAGGTAGAACTCCCATTCGGCATATTCCGAGCTGCCACGCCAGGCGGTGATGTCGTGCAGTAACGGGTAGTGCACAAGGTCTGCCGGGCCATGCAGCGGCGGGCGGCCACGCAGCAGGGCGGGGGAGCAGACCGGAAAGATCTGCTCGTCGAGCAGGGGTGTCGAGAGCATGCCGGGGTAGCTGCCATCGTTGAGGTCGATGGCCAGGTCGAAATCCTCTGGGTTCAGGGCTTGGTTGCTGTCCTCGGCCACCAGGCGCAATTCGATGTCCGGGTAGCGCTGCTGGAAGCGGGGCAGGCGAGGGGTGAGCCATTTGGCCAGGAACGAGGGGATCGAACGCAGGCGTAGGGTGCCGCGGATTTCGCCGGCGTCCAGGCGCAGCAGTTCGGCCTCGATGTTGCCATAGGCCTCGGCCACGGTCTGCGCCAGGCGCTGGCCTTCAGCGCTCAGCTCCACGCCCCGAGCCCGACGCAGGAACAACCGATAGCCCAGGCGCTCTTCCAGTTGGCGCATCTGCTGGCTCACCGCACCGGGGGTGATGTGCAACTCCTGCGCGCAGCGGGTGAACGACAGATGCCGTGCCGCGCAGGAGAACACATGCAGCCAGACGAACATCTGGCCATTGAGTTGTCGCTTCATCGTTTAGCCTTGCTAAAGCCTTGCTTAGGAACTTTCGTTGGTCATTACCCGACGGACGAGTCAGTATCACGCAATATCGTAGTCTCGTTCAATTTTCTCGGAGGGGCGGTCGACGGCTAAACGGCCCGTCACGCCCAGGTATTAGCATGGCTATCAGTGTTTTCGACCTCTTCAAAATCGGCATTGGCCCGTCCAGTTCCCACACCGTGGGCCCGATGCGCGCGGCGGCGACTTTCGCCCAGGCGCTTCGCGAACGGGGTGTGCTGACGCAGGTGACGCGGGTCGAGGTGCGGCTGTATGGCTCGCTGTCGGCGACGGGCGTCGGCCATGCCACCGACCGCGCCTGCTTGCTCGGATTGATGGGCCAATGGCCAGATCGCATCGATCCGCAGAGCATCGAGCCGCGCATCGCACAGGTGTTGCAGGAGCAGTGTCTGATACTCGATGGCAGCCATCCCGTAGCGTTCGAGTATGCCCGGGACCTGCTGCTGCTCGACGAGAGCCTGCCTTACCACCCTAATGCCATGAGTCTGGAGGCGTTCACCGAACAGGGCAGCCTGTTCTCCCAGACCTATTACTCCGTCGGCGGTGGCTTCATCGTCGAACAGGCCGAAATCGATGCGCCCCAAGGCGATACCGACTTGGTCAAATTGCCCTATGAATTCAACAGCGCGGCTGAGCTGCTGGCCCTGTGCAAGGCCCACCAACTCAGCGTTGGCCAGCTGATGATGGCCAACGAGTGCGTCTGGCGGCCTGAGGCCGAAGTCCGGGAGGGGCTGCTGAAGATCTGGGCAGCGATGGGCGAATGCGTGAACAACGGCCTGCGCAACGAAGGCATCCTGCCAGGCGGGCTGCAGGTCAAGCGCCGGGCAGCCAAACTGCACCGCAGCCTGCAGGAGCTGGGCAAGCCCAATGTCATCGGCTCGACCTTGAGCGCCATGGAGTGGGTCAACCTATATGCCCTGGCGGTCAATGAAGAAAACGCCGCAGGCGGGCGCATGGTCACCGCGCCCACCAACGGCGCGGCGGGGATCATTCCGGCGGTTCTGCACTACTACATGAAATTCAACCCAGGCGCCTGCGATGACGATGTGGTCGCGTTCCTGCTGGCGGCCGCGGCGGTGGGCATCCTGTGCAAGAAGAACGCGTCGATTTCCGGCGCGGAAGTCGGCTGCCAGGGCGAGGTCGGATCAGCCTGCTCCATGGCGGCAGCGGGCCTGGCCGAAGTGCTGGGCGCTACGCCCGCGCAACTGGAGAACGCCGCCGAAATCGCACTGGAGCACAACCTGGGGCTGACCTGCGACCCGGTCGGTGGCCTGGTCCAGGTACCGTGCATCGAGCGCAACGCCATTGCCGCAGTCAAGGCGATCAACGCGGTACAGATGGCCCTGCGTGGCGACGGCGAGCACTTCATCTCCCTGGACCGGGTGATCCGCACACTGCGTGACACCGGCGCTGACATGCATGCCAACTACAAGGAAACCTCCCGCGGCGGGCTGGCCGTGGCGTTTGTCGAGTGCTGAGGCAGACCCTGCATCCAGCTTTGTTCGCGGGTAAACCCGCCGCCACAGGGATTGCGCAAGTCTAGAAAGCGGCGCAATCCCGGTGAGCCTAGCTTTACCTGCGACTGTTCGCTCTCCCAGATACGGGCTTATTTGAGCAATACCCGGCGCTTGGTCAGCTCCCCGTCGTCCCCGCCCGGCCAGTGCAGCTCCACCAACACCTCGGTCTGGCTACCGTCCAACGAGGGCCGCACCTGAAGCATGGCGAAGTTCTTCGAGCCGGCCATGGCGTACCAGCGCTCGCAGACGATGTCCTTGACGCCGGGCATGCTGCCGCCTGCGCTGATCGCGAGCTTCAGCACGCCAGGGGCCGGCATGCGAGAGATGGCACTGGAGGTGACCTGGAACACCTTGGCAGCCGGATAGCGCTTGTGCAGCAAGCGGAACACCGCCGCGCAATGTACATCGCCGCTAAGGAACACCACCGGCTTTGCGCTGTTGCCCAAGGCCTCGAACACCGCATCCAGCAAGCGTTTGCGTTCGCCCTGGTTGCTTTCATGGTCCCATTCGTCCATGCAATCGTCCTTGAACGATCCGATGTCGGCGTAGTTGGTCACGGCGTTGCGCCAGTGCATGACCGGCACCGGTGACACCACGAACACTGCGTCGGCTTTTTGCACCGGTGCGCTCTTGAGCCAGGTGGCAAAGCGCGCCATCTGCTCGCTGCCAAGCAACTTGCAGGGGTCTTTGGCCTCGATGTCGTGATGGCCGCGCATGTCCAGCACATAGAACGCCGACTTGCCTTGCTCGAAGGCATAGTCCCACTGGCAGGCGTCGGGATTGTCCAAGTCGATCGGCGTGGGTGGGTTGTGGCTGTGCTCGTACTCGTAGTACACCCGGCAAGCGGCGCGCCACATGAGATCCACCAGCATTTGGTTGGTCGTGGTGTTGTTGCTGCGCTCGAACAGCAGCGAGATGCGCTTGCGCCGTTCGACTTTGGTCAGCGAGCCCCAGCCGTCCATGATTTCGTGATCGTCCCAGATCATGTACTGGGGCAGGCGTTCATAGATCTCCCGCTGGGCCGGCACGTTCCAGTAGACCCGGTAGAACCAGCGGTAAAGGTTGCATAGGTAGCGCTCGATGCCCGCCTTGTCGTAACCCTTGCCTTTGCCCTTGCTGTACGCCTGCAGCAGTTCGTCCTTGTTGTCCTTGAGCCATTCCCAGATATCCAGGAAGCCGTTCTTCTTGTTGGTGTCCACGTACACCTGGTCGCCACCGCCGATGACGAAGCTGGCGCGCTGGTCGGCCAGTTGCTGATGCATCAGCGGCCAGGCACCGGCACTGCCGTCGGCACTGATCGGGTCGTGGCAGCTATAGAACCCGAAGGTGAGGGTGTCGGACGCCTTCGGAGGGGTCACGAAGAAGCGCGGCCGATCGCCGCCGATCTCGGTGCGCCGACCGATCTTGCCGGCGTCGGTTTCGTCGCTGATCAACGCGTAGTAATAGGTAGTGCCGGGCTTGAGGCCAGTGACATCGAAGACGCCGGTGACATCGGTGTCGAAGTTCAGCGTCTTGGCCTGCAGATAAACAGGCGTGACGCCTTGGTCTTTGAAATACCGAGGGACGGGCAACTCGCCCAGGCGGACCATGTCGCCGCGCATCGGCTCGGTGGTGACCGCCAGGTACCAAGTGCCTGGCCGGTACAGGCGTACCCACAGGCGGGTACTGCTGGGTGTGGTGGCGCCGATCAGGGCGGCGCTCGAAAGTTTGGGGTATTTGCTTTCGTTGGAGGTGGGGTCAAGCAGGGGCATGGATCCATCCTGGGTTCTCACGGTGTTACCGGCCAGTAAAGCCGAGTTTTGCCGTTTCGCTCGTTCCGGAACTGGCCGGTGTCATGCCAATGTTCAATGCCAACCCCCCACGTCATGGGCAAGCCCACAAATCGGGTGCAAGTCGCCCAGGCCTGCACCTGATCTGCGGGGCTCTAGAGGGCGGTCAACCCAGCACTTCCCGCAACCGGTACCACAGCATCCCCAGGGCCAGCAGCGGCGAGCGCAGGGCCTTGCCGCCGGGGAAGGTCAGGTGGGGCACGGCGCTGAACACATCAAGGCCCTGGCTGTGGCCCACGGCGATGGATTCGGCTAGCAGTTTGGCGGTCCAGTGGGTGACGTTCAGGCCATGGCCGGAATATCCCTGGGCGTAGTAAACGTTGGGATGCTGGTTCAACCTGCCGACCTGAGGAAAGCGGTTGGCGGTGATGCCGATCATGCCGCCCCACTGGTAATCGATGCGCACCTCGCCCAGTTGCGGAAATATCTTGAGCACCTTGGGCCGCATGTAGGCCGCGATGTCCTTGGGATCGCGGCCGGAGTAGTGGCAGGCGCCGCCGAACAGCAGGCGGCGGTCGGCCGTGAGGCGGTAGTAGTCCAGGCCGACCTTCTGGTCGCACAGCGCCATGTTCTGCGGGATCAGCGCCTTGGCGACGTGCTCGGGCAGGGGTTCGGTGGCGACCACGTAACTGCCGGCCGGCAGCACCTTGCCGCTCAGGCGCGGTTCCAGCTCGTCCAGGTGCGCATTACAGCCGAGCACCAGGCTGTTGGCGCGTACCTTGCCGCGCGCGCAGTGCAGGGTCACGGTGGGTCCGTGCTCGATGCGCTGCACTGGGCTCTGCTCGAAAATGCGCACGCCCAGTTGCTCGGCCGCGCGGGCTTCGCCTTGGACCAGGTCAAGCGGATGCAGGTGACCCGAGCCCATGTCCACCAGGCCGCCGGCGTACTGGTCGCTGGCGACCACCTCGCGGATTCGCTCGGGGCCGACCAGGCGGGTTTCGTGGCGGTAGCCCAGCGCGGCCAGATCGTCTTGCTCGTCCTTGAAGGCGGCGAACTGCGCGGCGGTGTTGGCCAGTTCGCAGAAGCCCCAGCGTAGGTCGCACTCGATGCCGTAGCGGGCAATGCGATCGGCCACCAGCTCCACCGAATCGATGCCGGCCTGCTTGAGGTAGCGCACGCCATCCTGACCGACGAAGCGGGCGAAGCCGCTGACGTCATGGCCAATGCCGCGGATCAATTGCCCGCCGTTGCGCCCGCTGGCGCCCCAGCCGATGCGCCGGGCTTCGAGCAGGATCACCGAAAGGCCACGCTCGGCGAGCTCCAGCGCAGTGTTGACCCCCGTCAGGCCGCCGCCGACCACGCAGACATCTGCGCTCAGCTCGCCTTCGAGCGTGGGGTAGGGCGTCGAGCTGCGTGCGGTGGCAGCGTAGTAGGACGCGGTGTGTTGGGTAGTAGGCATGGCTCGTGCTCGGCTCAGCGGTTGGACTTGATCTTGCTCCAGGAGCGGGTCATGACGCGCATGATCTTGGGGCTCGGGGTGCTGGAGACATACAGCTTGTCCAGCACGTCCTGGGACGGATAGATCTCGGGGTTGTGGACCAGGGAGGCGTCCATGTAGGCCTTGGCGTCCGGGTTGGCGTTGGCGTAGCCGACGGTGGCGCTGACCTTGGCGATCACTTGCGGGTCGAGCAGGTAGTTGATGAAGGCCAGGGCCTGCTCGGGGTTGCTGCTGTCCTTGGGGATGGCCAGCAGGTCGAACCACAAGTTGCTGCCTTCTTTGGGAATGCTGTAGGCGATCTTCACGCCATTGTTGGCCTCCACCGCGCGGCTGGCGGCCTGGAACACGTCGCCCGAGTAGCCGAAGGCCACGCAGACATCGCCGTTGGCCAGGTCCGAGACGTACTTGGAGGAGTGGAAGTAGGTGACATAAGGGCGCAGCTGCATCAGGCGCGCTTCGGCCTTGGCATAGTCGGCGGCGCTTTCGCTACGGGGGTCCATGCCCAGGTAGTTGAGCACGGCTGGAAAGAGTTCGTCAGGCGAGTCCATGAAGGCCACGCCGCACTGCTTGAGCTTCTTGAGGTTCTCCGGCTCGAACAGCACCGCCCAGGAATCGACCTTGTCGATGCCCAGCACTGCCTTGACCTTCTCGACGTTGTAGCCGATGCCGTTGGTGCCCCACAGGTAGGGCACCGCGTAACGGTTGCCCGGGTCGTTCTGCTCCAGTTGCTTGAGCAGCACGGGATCCAGGTGTTTCCAGTTCGGCAGTTTGTCGCGCTCCAGCGGCATGAAGGCGCCGGCCTGGGCCTGGCGCGCCAGGAAATGGTTGGAAGGCACGACCACGTCGTAGCCGGTGCGTCCGGCCAGCAGCTTGCCTTCGAGGGTTTCGTTGGAATCGAACACGTCATAGACCACCTTGATGCCACTGCTGGCCTGGAAGTCGGCCAGGGTAGTGTCACCGATGTAGTCGGTCCAGTTGTATACGCTGACGCTCGGCTGGGCCTGGGCGGTGGCGCCGAACACCAGGGCGAATGCAGCGGGAATCAGGGTTTGCAAATGACGCATGTCGACACCTCGTTGGTCTTGTTCTTTGAATGCGGTGTAACAAAGGTTTCACTGCCCAAGGGCAGCACGTAGTCCCGTGGGCGCGGGGGCACCCGTGAATGCGATGGCACACACACCGGTGCCTTCGCAGGTGACCCCGTGCCCACGGACGTGACAGGAATCAGACGCTCAGCAGCAGGAACTCACGCTCCCAGGAGCTGATCACACGCTTGAAGTTCTCGTGCTCGGCGCGCTTGACCGCCACATAGCCCTGGACGAACTGACGTCCCAGGTATTCGTGCAGGGTCTGACAGTCTTCCATGTGCTGCAGGGCATCTTCGATGGTGATCGGCAGGCGTAGGTTGCGCCGCTCGTAGGCGCGGCCTTGCACCGGCGCGCTCGGCTCGATCTTCTCGACCATGCCCAGGTAACCGCACAGCAAGCTCGCGGCGATCGCCAGGTACGGGTTGGCATCGGCACCCGGCAGGCGGTTTTCCACACGCATGGCCTCGGGGCTGGAGGTCGGTACGCGCAGGCCTGCGGTGCGGTTTTCCTCGCCCCACTCGACGTTCACCGGTGCCGAGGTGTCCGGCAGGAAGCGGCGGAACGAGTTGACGTTCGGCGCGAACATCGGCAGCACCTTGGGGATGTACTTCTGCAGGCCGCCGATGTGGTGCAGGAACAGCTCGCTCATGCTGCCGTCTTCATTGGCGAAGATCGGCTTGCCGGTGGCGATGTCGACCACGCTCTGGTGCAGGTGCATGGCGCTACCCGGCTCGTCGGTGATCGGCTTGGCCATGAACGTGGCAGTGACGTTGTGCTTGAGCGCGGCCTCACGCATGGTGCGCTTGAACACGGTGATCTGGTCGGCCAGATCCAGTGCGTCGCCGTGACGGAAGTTGATTTCCATCTGCGCCGGGCCGTCTTCGTGGATCAACGTGTCCAGGTCCAGGCCCTGGATTTCGCACCAGTCGTAGACGTCTTCGAACAGCGGATCGAATTCGTTGGCCGCGTCGATGGAGAACGACTGGCGGCCGCTTTCGGCACGCCCCGAACGCCCCAGTGGGACTTGCAGCGGCAGGTCCGGGTCTTCGCAGCGCTGAGTCAGGTAGAACTCCATTTCAGGTGCCACGATCGGCTGCCAGCCCTTGTCGGCGTACAGCTTCAGGACCTTTTTGAGCACGTTGCGCGGCGACAGCTCGATCGGGTTGCCGTGCTTGTCGAAGGTGTCGTGAATGACGATAGCAGTCGGCTCGATGGCCCACGGAATCTGGTACACCGCCGAAGGGTCGGGGCGGCAAACCATGTCGATGTCGGCCGCATCGAGCAGGTCGTAGTAGATGTCGTCATCGACGTAGTCGCCAGTGACCGTCTGCAGCAGCACGCTCTCCGGCAGGCGCATACCGCGCTCGTGGAGGAACTTGGCAGTCGGCGCGATCTTGCCGCGGGCGATGCCGGTCAGGTCGCTGATCACACATTCGACTTCGGTGATCCGGTGTTCTTTCAGCCAGGTGGACAGCTGATCGAAGGGGGCGTTCATACAGACCTCTTGGTTGGGTTTTATGGGCGAGTCCGCGTTGGAATCTTCCCAGGCGACGCGCTGAGGACTATCTTGGTCGCAGCCCCCAGGGGTGATCTATCCATTTTCTTCGGCAACAAATGCACCAAAAGAGTGCATAAGGGACGCGCGCGTGACAACGCCCAATGCCTTGCAGGTCCAGGCTTTCCACACCAACGATGTGACCGAACAGGTGCGCGCGACCCCTGGCTGGCAGCAGCAATACCGGCAAATGTCCCCAGGGCATTTCAACGGCCAGTTGCGCTGCCTGGGGCTCGATGGCGTGGAGGTCTACGAAGAACGCCTCAATACTCGAGTGGAGCAGTTCTTCCGCGCTCCGAGCGGGTCGCTGGCGTTCTGCTTCGACCGCAGCGAGAACAGCCTGTACCTGCTCAACGAGGACAGCCGCAACATCTGGATCACCCCCGAGAACTACCAAGAGGTGGCCGTTGTGTTCGACCAGGCGTTCATGGCCCGTCACGGCCTGGATGTGAAACGCCTCGACGGGCTGTTCATGGTGCCGCTGGGCAGCGGCCAGAACGCGCTGTTCGGCAGTTGGCTGAGCGCCACCCTCACGCGACTGGCCGATGCCGACAGCCCGCTCGAAGGCCAGGCTTTGGCCGAGCAACTGCTCGAAGACTGTCTGTTCATCCTCGACAATGCCTGCCAGCGCCTGCAAGGCGACGCCCTGGGCAGACGCGACGAGGAGCGGGCGATCATGCGCCGGGTCAGCGAATGGGCCGCCGACTGCCCGGAAGAAACCCTCAATCTGATGGAACTGGCCCAAGTGGCCGGGGTTTCCCTGCGCCAGTTGCAGCAGGCCTTCAAGGCCTTCACCGACATGCCGCCGGGGCAGTGGCTGCGCCTGCGCAGGCTCAATGGCGCGCGGCGCGACCTGCTGCGTCATGGGGCCGGGGGTGTCACCGTGGCCGAGGTGGCCATGCGCTGGTCATTCTGGCACCTGGGGCGGTTTTCCGAGAGTTATCGGCAGCTGTTTCAGGAGCTGCCGAGCGAAACCCTCAAGCGCGGGCGCGGGTAGTTTCCGTCAGTCGCCATTCTTTGCCGTGGCAGGTGTCTGCAGCCGGCGGGTTTCCTCTTCGATGAAGCTCAGCAATGCGGTGACTTCGGTGTCGCCCAGGCGCAGGTTGGGCATCGCCAGGCCTTTGTATTGTGTGTACAGCAGCATGGCCAGCGGCTCTTTCTCGGCCAGCATCTGATCGGGTTCCTTCAACCAGCGCACCAGCCAGCGAGGATCGCGTTGGCGGGTCACGCCCAGCAGGTCCGGGCCGATGCCGCCCGCGCCGTTGGGGCCGGCATCGCCAAGGCTGTGGCAGGAAGAGCAGCGGGTCCTGAAGATCTGCTCGCCACTGCTGGGCGTGCGAATGTCGACGGCTTCGGCGACGGCAGGTGTGTCGGCCTGCTTCCAGTTTTGCAGGCTCTTGCCCAGGCGATCGGCGAGGATGTACGGGCTTTCGAAGGGGGAGGCCTTCATCCAGCGGCCGGTGGCCTGGTTGCCGATGATCAGGCTTAGGTTGTGGTCCTTGGAGCGGCCATTTTCCAAGCCTTCGATGAACAGCCCAAGGCTGCGGCGCAGCAGTTCGATGTCGTCGGGCTCGCCGGTCAACAGGGTCCAGCCTGGGCCGATGCCGAACTTATCGGCGTAGCGCTTGAGGGTGGCCGGCGTGTCGTTGTAGGGGTCGATGCTGATCGAGTAGAAGAAGATGTCCTTGCCGACTCGGTCGCCGAGCAGCTTCTGCACCTGCCGAAGCCGCGCGGTTTCCAGGGGGCATGAGTCAGTACAGCCGGTGAAAATGAAGTTGATTGCCACAACCTTGCCCTCGATAAGGTCGTCGAAAAAGCGCACTGGCCGACCGTCCTGGTCGAGCAGGCGGATGTTGGGGAAGTAGTCCCGGCCCCAGGGCGTGGTTTCAACCACGTCCTGGGTGGCCTGGGGCGGCCAGTAGGGCATGCAGACCACCAACAGCAGCATCAGGTGAGCACGCGTGAGACGCCGAAACCAGCCCATGGTCGTGCTCCTGTCTCAGCGAATGGTGAGCGGTGCGGTGATGCTTTGCCCAAGCGCCGAACGCACAGTCACTGTAGGCGGCGAGGCAGGGCCTGCGCCGACGGTGGTGACCGACAGCCGCCAGCGTGCGCCGGTGGTGGTCGCTGTCAACGTCGCAAGGCCCAGGTCCAGCGTGCCGTTGGTGGTCGCCACGGTCACCCGGATGCTGTTGCCGGTGGCTTGGGAAGTGGTCCCGGACACCTCCCAGGTCCAGCGGTTGTTGCTGCGTACCTGCGCCGTGGCGCTGGTGACCTGCAGCTCGTCCGCCGCCGCATCGGCGGTCACCGCGACACTGACCATGGCCGGCGTTAGCGACACCGCGCCCAGCGTATCCCGTGCGGCATAGGTGAAGCTGGCGGTGAAGGGGGCTGCGACCGTCTGGGGTGGCGTGTAGGTCACCTGGGTGCCGTTGCTGCTGACGGTGCCCTTGCCAGAGTCAGGCTGGGCAAGGTCGACCACCGTCAGCGGCAGGTTGCGCTCAGGGTCGGTGTCGTTGGCCAGCACATTCACCGTCACTGGCGTGCCGGCCGTGGTCGACGCGGCGTCGGGCATGGCCACCGGCGGCTT